>NZ_CM142729.1:0-10000 GCF_054900515.1 Bacillus sp. Bwzl_19
ATGGAGAATATATTGGATCTTTGGAATCAAGTTTTAGCTCAAATTGAGAAAAAGCTGAGCAAACCGAGCTTCGAAACTTGGATGAAGTCGACGAAAGCCCATTCGCTGCAAGGAGATACCTTAACCATCACCGCTCCCAATGAATTTGCCAGAGACTGGCTGGAGTCCAGGTACTTACACCTCATTGCAGATACCATATATGAATTAACCGGGGAAGAATTGAGCGTCAAATTTGTCATTCCTCAAAATCAGGATGAAGAAAACTTTATGCCGAAACCTCAAGTGAAAAAAGCGGCAAAAGAGGAACCGTCTGATTTTCCCCAAAGCATGCTCAACCCGAAATATACATTTGACACATTTGTCATCGGATCGGGAAACCGATTCGCCCATGCAGCATCACTGGCTGTGGCGGAAGCACCCGCTAAAGCGTACAACCCTTTATTTATTTACGGGGGAGTCGGCTTAGGAAAAACCCACTTAATGCACGCAATCGGCCATTATGTCATTGATCATAATCCTTCAGCCAAAGTGGTGTACCTGTCTTCTGAAAAATTCACAAATGAATTCATCAACTCAATCCGCGACAATAAAGCCGTTGATTTTCGCAACCGCTACCGGAATGTTGATGTACTTTTGATAGATGATATTCAATTTTTAGCCGGAAAAGAACAAACACAGGAAGAATTTTTCCATACATTCAACACGCTTCACGAAGAAAGCAAACAAATCGTGATTTCAAGCGACAGACCGCCAAAAGAGATTCCGACCCTTGAAGACCGGCTGCGTTCGCGGTTCGAATGGGGACTGATTACGGACATCACCCCGCCGGATCTGGAAACGCGGATTGCCATCCTGAGAAAGAAAGCCAAGGCGGAAGGCCTTGATATTCCGAATGAAGTCATGCTTTATATCGCGAATCAGATTGACAGCAACATCCGCGAACTGGAAGGGGCACTAATCCGGGTTGTTGCCTATTCATCTTTAATCAATAAAGACATTAATGCGGATCTGGCTGCTGAAGCATTGAAAGATATTATTCCGTCTTCAAAGCCGAAGGTCATTACGATAAAAGAGATTCAGCGGATTGTCGGACAGCAGTTCAACATTAAGCTTGAAGATTTCAAAGCGAAAAAGCGTACAAAGTCCGTCGCGTTTCCAAGACAGATTGCGATGTATCTTTCCAGAGAAATGACGGATTCTTCTTTGCCTAAAATCGGGGAAGAATTTGGCGGGAGAGACCATACAACCGTCATTCACGCTCATGAAAAGATTTCAAAACTGCTGATTGATGACGAGCAGCTTCAGCAGCAGGTGAAAGAAATAAAAGAACAGCTCAAATAATAGAGCCCTCGGATGAATCGGGGAAAGTGTGAATAACTTTTCTATAGCCATGCACAGTCTGTCCACATGTGGATAGGCTGTGTTTCCTGTCTTTTTCACAACTTATCCACAAATCCACAGGCCCTACTATTACTACTGCTATTTTTTTAAAATATATTAATTATATTATCCGTTAGGAGGATAAACATGAAATTTACGATTCAAAAAGATCGTTTAGTCGAAAGTGTACAAGACGTTCTAAAAGCTGTTTCATCCAGAACAACAATTCCCATTCTTACCGGTATTAAGATCGTAGCCTCAGATGAAGGAGTATCATTTACAGGAAGCGACTCTGATATTTCAATCGAGTCATTCATTCCAAAAGAAGAAGATGATAAGGAAATCGTGACGATCGATCAGCCGGGAAGTATCGTGCTGCAAGCCCGTTTCTTCAGTGAAATCGTTAAAAAACTTCCGATGGCGACTGTTGAAATCGAAGTTCAAAATCAATATTTAACGATTATCCGCTCCGGAAAAGCCGAATTTAATTTAAACGGCCTTGATGCAGATGAATATCCTCATCTTCCGCAAATCGAAGAGCATCATGCCATTCAGATTCCGACGGACCTTTTGAAGAACCTAATCCGTCAAACCGTGTTCGCTGTGTCCGCCTCAGAAACACGCCCTATCTTGACAGGTGTAAACTGGAAAGTGGAAAACGGTGAATTATTATGCACTGCCACGGATAGCCATCGACTCGCTTTAAGAAAGGCGAAGCTTGATATTCCGGAAGACAGCTCTTATAACGTCGTCATCCCTGGAAAAAGCTTAACCGAGCTGAGCAAAATTCTTGATGACAACCAAGAACTGGTGGATATCGTCATTACAGAAACCCAAGTTCTGTTTAAAGCGAAAAACGTATTGTTCTTCTCAAGGCTGCTTGACGGAAATTATCCGGACACGACCAGCTTAATTCCGCAGGAAAGCAAAACAGAAATCGTCGTGAACACGAAGGAATTTTTACAGGCGATAGACCGTGCTTCTTTATTGGCGAGAGAAGGCCGCAATAATGTTGTAAAGCTTTCTGCCAAACCGGCGGACTCGCTTGAGATTTCATCAAACTCTCCGGAAATCGGGAAAGTAGTCGAAGCTATACTGGCTGACCAGATTGACGGCGAGGAATTAAATATTTCATTCAGTCCAAAATATATGATGGACGCACTGAAAGTACTTGAAGGAGCGGACATCCGTATCAGCTTTACGGGAGCGATGAGACCGTTTCTTATCCGTACGCCGAATGATGAAACCATCGTTCAGCTCATCCTTCCGGTCAGAACGTATTAAACAAACAGAATGTGCTGCCGGCTTATGATCGGCAGCTTTTCTGTTCATCAGCCGCTCCCTCATGTTTTCCCTTTCCTTATTTCAGGATTTTTTAGTACAATTAGATATTAGTGATATTTGAAAGAGGTCGATATTATGGCAAATCCGATTTCGATTGATACAGAAATGATTACGCTTGGCCAGTTTTTAAAATTAGCCGACGTGATTCAGTCCGGCGGTATGGCGAAATGGTTTCTAAGCGAGCATGAGGTGACTGTCAACAATGAACCTGACAATCGCCGCGGCAGAAAACTTTATGTTGGTGACGTGGTCGCGATTGAAGGATTTGGTTCATTTCAAGTCGTCAATTAAAGCGGGTGACAGCGGTTGTATATCCAAAATTTAGAATTAACATCCTACCGTAATTATGAGCGCGCTGAGCTTCAATTCGAAAACAAGGTGAATGTGATCATCGGGGAAAATGCCCAAGGCAAAACCAATCTGATGGAAGCCATCTATGTTCTTTCGATGGCAAAATCGCACCGCACCTCAAATGATAAAGAACTTATACGGTGGGACGAAGACTATGCTAAAATAGAAGGAAGAGTGATGAAGCGCAACGGGGACATCCCGATGCAGCTGGTCATCTCCAAAAAAGGTAAAAAGGGCAAAGTCAATCATATAGAGCAGCAAAAACTCAGTCAGTATGTCGGAGCGCTGAACACCATTATGTTTGCCCCCGAGGACTTAAATCTCGTTAAAGGCAGCCCTCAGGTGAGGAGGAGATTTCTTGATATGGAGATCGGGCAGGTATCTGCCGTTTATCTGTATGATTTATCTCTTTATCAAAAAATCCTTTCCCAGCGGAATCATTTTCTGAAACAGCTGCAAAGCCGGAAACAGACTGACCGGACCATGCTTGACGTTCTCACTGATCAGCTGATTGAAGCAGCCGCGAAAGTTGTCGCCAAACGTCTGCAGTTTACGGAACAGCTTGAAAAATGGGCGCAGCCGATCCATTCCGGCATTTCCCGGGGACTTGAGGAACTGACGCTTAAGTATCACACGGCGCTTAATGTATCAGATCCCAAAGATTTGTCGAAAATAGGTAACAGCTACCAGGAGTCTTTTTCGAAATTAAAAGAAAAAGAAATAGAACGAGGCGTCACATTATTCGGGCCGCATCGGGATGATGTCCTTTTTTATGTGAACGGACGCGATGTGCAGACTTACGGTTCGCAGGGACAGCAGCGTACGACGGCTTTGTCTTTGAAGCTGGCCGAAATAGATTTAATTCATGAAGAAATCGGAGAATATCCCATTTTACTTTTGGATGATGTACTAAGCGAGCTGGATGATTACCGCCAGTCCCATTTGCTTCATACAATCCAAGGCCGTGTGCAGACATTTGTCACCACGACAAGCGTGGATGGCATTGACCACGAAACCTTACATCAAGCAGGAATGTTCCGTGTGGAAAACGGTGCGTTAGTGAAGTGAAGAAATGAGGTGAGCGATTGTATATTCATTTAGGTGACGACTTTGTCGTTTCAACACGCGATATCGTCGGCATTTTTGACTGCAAGGTCAATGTATCGCCGATCGTTGAAGAATTTCTGGACAGACAGAAAGAAAAAGTAGTGCCGTCCGTAAACGGCACACCAAAGTCTATCGTAGTCACGACTGAGAATATATATTACTCTCCCTTATCTTCCGGCACACTGAAGAAACGTGCGCAATTTATGTTAGAAATAGATTCTTAGCGGATCTTTACAATGAATATATCGTTTAAGAAAAGTGTAGGTGAATGTGCATGGCTATGGAACAGCAGCAAAATAGTTATGATGAGAATCAGATACAGGTATTAGAAGGTTTGGAAGCTGTTCGAAAGAGACCGGGGATGTACATCGGATCAACTAACAGCAAAGGCCTTCACCATTTGGTATGGGAAATCGTCGACAACAGTATTGACGAAGCCCTGGCCGGTTATTGTACAGATATTAACATCGAGATTGAAAAAGATAACAGCATTACCGTTAAAGACAACGGGCGCGGAATTCCGGTCGGTATCCAAGAGAAAATGGGCCGTCCTGCGGTTGAAGTCATCATGACCGTTCTTCACGCAGGCGGAAAATTTGACGGAAGCGGATATAAAGTATCCGGCGGTCTTCACGGTGTTGGGGCGTCTGTCGTAAACGCCTTATCGACCACTCTTGACGTTACGGTTCATCGTGACGGGAAAATCCATTATCAGGCGTATGAACGCGGTGTACCGGTGGCCGATCTTGAAGTGATCGGTGACACTGATAAGACCGGAACGATTACGCACTTCGTTCCCGATCCGGAAATTTTCAAAGAAACAACCGTATACGACTATGATCTGCTTTCAAACCGTGTCCGAGAATTGGCCTTCCTGACAAAGGGCGTCAACATCACGATTGAAGACAAACGTGAAGGACAAGAACGGAAAAACGAGTACCACTACGAAGGCGGAATCAAAAGCTACGTTGAGTACTTAAACCGTTCCAAAGAAGTCATTCATGAAGAGCCGATTTATATCGAAGGCGAGAAAGACGGCATAACGGTTGAAGTTGCATTGCAATACAACGACAGCTATACAAGCAACATTTATTCTTTCACGAATAACATCAACACATACGAAGGCGGCACGCACGAAGCCGGATTTAAAACCGGTTTGACCCGTGTCATAAACGACTATGCAAGAAGAAAAGGGATTTTCAAAGAAAATGATCCGAATCTGAGCGGTGATGATGTGAGAGAAGGGCTGACTGCCATCATTTCAATTAAGCACCCTGATCCGCAATTCGAAGGGCAGACGAAAACGAAGCTCGGCAACTCTGAAGCGAGAACGATTACTGATACGCTGTTTTCTTCCGCACTGGAAACATTCCTTCTTGAAAATCCGGACTCAGCCCGTAAAATCGTTGAAAAGGGCTTAATGGCCGCAAGAGCGCGGATGGCGGCGAAAAAAGCGCGGGAATTGACCCGGCGTAAAAGCGCACTTGAGATTTCCAATTTGCCGGGTAAACTGGCGGACTGTTCTTCTAAAGATCCGAGCATTTCCGAGCTGTATATCGTAGAGGGTGACTCTGCGGGCGGATCAGCGAAACAGGGACGGGACCGTCATTTCCAAGCCATTCTGCCGCTGCGGGGTAAGATTCTGAACGTTGAGAAAGCAAGACTTGATAAGATTCTCTCAAACAATGAGGTCAGATCAATGATTACGGCTCTCGGGACAGGAATCGGAGAAGACTTTAATCTTGAAAAAGCGCGTTATCATAAAGTGGTTATCATGACGGATGCCGATGTTGACGGCGCCCACATCAGAACGCTTTTATTAACGTTCTTCTACAGATACATGCGGGAGATTATTGAAAACGGCTATGTCTACATTGCTCAGCCGCCGCTTTACAAAGTGCAGCAGGGAAAACGGGTGGAATACGCTTATAACGATAAGCAGCTTGATGAGCTTTTAAAAGAGCTTCCGCAATCACCCAAGCCCGGCCTCCAGCGTTATAAAGGTCTCGGGGAAATGAACGCGACTCAGCTATGGGAAACGACAATGGACCCGGCGACCAGAACGCTTCTGCAGGTCAATCTTGAAGATGCGATGGACGCTGACGAGACTTTTGAAATGCTGATGGGTGACAAAGTAGAACCGCGCAGAAACTTCATAGAAGCAAACGCCAGATACGTGAAAAACCTTGATATTTAACCATGAAAGCCTTATTTTCGTTAAGAAATAAGGCTTTTTTCTCAAAGCTGCTTCAAACAGTCTCTGAAAACCCGCAAAACCCGTATATTCTACTAAATTAATGTGTATAAACACAAGTTTATTGATATAATGGAGAATAGTGAAATCGTATTGAAGATCATAATGGACAATCTACTCCCACATTATTTCATGTGATACTTCAGGGAGGTTTTTTTAATGAGTGAACAAAACACACCACAAGTACGTGAAGTCAATATCAGTCAGGAAATGCGGACATCCTTCCTGGACTACGCAATGAGCGTTATCGTATCCCGGGCGCTTCCGGATGTGCGTGACGGTCTGAAGCCGGTTCACAGACGGATTTTATACGCAATGAATGATTTAGGCATGACCAGTGACAAGCCATATAAAAAATCTGCCCGTATCGTCGGTGAAGTTATCGGTAAGTACCACCCGCACGGTGATTCAGCGGTTTACGAATCAATGGTCAGAATGGCGCAGGATTTTAACTACCGCTACATGCTTGTTGACGGACACGGCAACTTCGGTTCGGTAGACGGCGACTCAGCGGCTGCGATGCGTTATACAGAAGCGAGAATGTCAAAAATCGCAATGGAAATTCTGCGTGACATTACGAAAGACACGATTGACTATCAAGACAACTATGACGGTTCAGAAAGAGAACCAGCCGTCATGCCTTCAAGATTTCCGAATCTGCTCGTGAACGGGGCTGCCGGTATTGCGGTCGGAATGGCGACAAACATTCCTCCGCATCAGCTTGGGGAAGTCATTGACGGCGTGCTTGCCGTAAGTGAAAATCCAGAGATTACAATCCAAGAGCTGATGGAATACATCCCGGGACCGGATTTTCCGACGGCCGGCCAGATTTTAGGCCGGAGCGGCATCCGTAAGGCATATGAATCCGGACGGGGATCCATTACGATCCGGGCTAAGGCTGAAATCGAACAGACATCATCAGGAAAAGAAAGAATTATTGTCACGGAACTTCCTTATCAGGTGAACAAGGCGAGATTAATTGAAAAAATCGCAGATCTTGTCCGGGACAAAAAAATCGAAGGAATTACCGATCTGCGTGACGAATCCGACCGTAACGGAATGAGAGTCGTCATTGAGCTCCGCCGTGACGCCAATGCTCACGTCATTTTGAATAACCTGTACAAACAAACGGCTCTGCAGACGTCTTTCGGAATCAACCTGCTGGCGCTCGTTGACGGACAGCCGAAGGTACTGAGCCTGAAACAATGTCTGGAGCATTATCTTGATCACCAGAAGGTTGTCATCCGACGCAGAACGGCTTACGAACTTCGTAAAGCTGAAGCGAGAGCTCACATCCTGGAAGGGTTAAGAATTGCTCTTGATCATTTAGACGCGGTGATTTCTCTCATCCGTAATTCTCAGACGGCTGAAATTGCCAGAACGGGTTTAATCGAACAATTCTCACTGACTGAAAAACAAGCGCAAGCCATTCTGGATATGCGTCTTCAGCGATTAACCGGTCTGGAGCGCGAAAAGATTGAAGAAGAATATCAATCACTTGTTGCGCTTATCGCCGAGCTGAAAGATATTTTAGCCAATGAAGAAAGAGTGCTCGAAATCATCCGTGAAGAACTCAATGAAATCAAAGAGCGGTTCAATGATGAGAGACGCACTGAAATCGTGACGTCCGGTCTTGAAACAATTGAAGATGAAGATCTCATCGAGAGAGAAAACATCGTCATCACGCTGACCCATAACGGCTATGTTAAACGCCTCCCAGCGTCCACATACCGCAGTCAAAAACGAGGCGGAAAAGGCGTACAGGGAATGGGTACGAATGAAGATGACTTCGTGGAACACTTAATTTCTACATCAACGCACGATACGATTCTGTTCTTCTCTAATAAAGGGAAGGTATACCGTTCTAAAGGGTATGAAATCCCTGAATACGGCCGTACGGCAAAAGGTATTCCGATTATTAACCTTCTAGAGGTTGAAAAAGGCGAATGGATTAATGCCATTATTCCGGTCAGCACATTTGATGAGGAGCTTTACCTCTTCTTTACGACAAAACAAGGGGTATCGAAACGTACGGCACTGTCCCAGTTTGCGAATATACGGAATAACGGGCTGATCGCTCTGGGTCTTCGGGAAGACGATGAACTGATGGCCGTCCGCTTGACTGACGGCAAGAAACAAATCATCATCGGAACGAAGAACGGTTTGCTGATCCGTTTCCCGGAAGAAGATGTAAGACAAATGGGACGCACAGCTGCAGGTGTTAAAGGCATCACGCTGACAGACGATGATGTCGTTGTAGGCATGGAGATTCTCGAAGAAGACTCCCATGTCCTCATAGTGACAGAAAACGGCTACGGCAAACGTACACCGGCTTCAGAATACAGAGTCCAAAGCCGGGGCGGAAAAGGTCTTAAAACATGTAAAATTACTGACAGTAACGGTCCGCTAGTAACAGTTAAAGCCACAAGAGGCGAAGAAGACTTAATGATCATTACGGCAAGCGGCGTGTTAATCAGAATGGATATTAATGATATCTCCACTACGGGACGCGTAACACAAGGCGTCCGTCTGATCCGCATGTCTGATCAAGAGCACGTGGCCACTGTTGCGCTCGTGGAAAAGAATGAAGAAGAGCCGGAAGAAACCGAAGAAGTATAAACGAAAAAGCGCAGCTGTAACAGGCTGCGCTTTTACTATATAAAGAAATAAAAAAGCTTTGACACATAGCGATGATGCTGATATAATTCTTTTTGTTGTCTTTTTAATAGAAAGGCAAGCCTAGCGAAAATATTTTTTTGAAAAAGTATTGACCTAGCAAACTGAAAATGTTATGATTAATAGGTCGCTTCGAGAGGAGCAACAAAGTTCTTTGAAAACTAAACAAGACAAAACGTACCTGTTAATTCAAAGTTTTAAATAAATCGCACAGCGATGTGCGTAGTCAGTCAAACTACTTTATCGGAGAGTTTGATCCTGGCTCAGGACGAACGCTGGCGGCGTGCCTAATACATGCAAGTCGAGCGGACAGATGGGAGCTTGCTCTCTGATGTTAGCGGCGGACGGGTGAGTAACACGTGGGTAACCTGCCTGTAAGACTGGGATAACTCCGGGAAACCGGGGCTAATACCGGATGCTTGTTTGAACCGCATGGTTCAGACATAAAAGGTGGCTTCGGCTACCACTTACAGATGGACCCGCGGCGCATTAGCTAGTTGGTGAGGTAACGGCTCACCAAGGCGACGATGCGTAGCCGACCTGAGAGGGTGATCGGCCACACTGGGACTGAGACACGGCCCAGACTCCTACGGGAGGCAGCAGTAGGGAATCTTCCGCAATGGACGAAAGTCTGACGGAGCAACGCCGCGTGAGTGATGAAGGTTTTCGGATCGTAAAGCTCTGTTGTTAGGGAAGAACAAGTGCCGTTCAAATAGGGCGGCACCTTGACGGTACCTAACCAGAAAGCCACGGCTAACTACGTGCCAGCAGCCGCGGTAATACGTAGGTGGCAAGCGTTGTCCGGAATTATTGGGCGTAAAGGGCTCGCAGGCGGTTTCTTAAGTCTGATGTGAAAGCCCCCGGCTCAACCGGGGAGGGTCATTGGAA
>NZ_CM142729.1:12500-880000 GCF_054900515.1 Bacillus sp. Bwzl_19
GTGAAGCAAGACCGGAAGGACTTGTGGAGCGCTTAGAAGTGAGAATGCCGGTATGAGTAGCGAAAGAGGGGTGAGAATCCCCTCCACCGAATGCCTAAGGTTTCCTGAGGAAGGCTCGTCCGCTCAGGGTTAGTCGGGACCTAAGCCGAGGCCGAAAGGCGTAGGCGATGGATAACAGGTTGATATTCCTGTACCACCTCCTCACCATTTGAGCAATGGGGGGACGCAGGAGGATAGGGTAAGCGCGGTATTGGATATCCGCGTCCAAGCAGTTAGGCTGGGAAATAGGCAAATCCGTTTCCCGTGAAGGCTGAGCTGTGATGGCGAGCGAATTATAGTAGCGAAGTTCCTGATTCCACACTGCCAAGAAAAGCCTCTAGCGAGGTGAGAGGTGCCCGTACCGCAAACCGACACAGGTAGGCGAGGAGAGAATCCTAAGGTGATCGAGAGAACTCTCGTTAAGGAACTCGGCAAAATGACCCCGTAACTTCGGGAGAAGGGGTGCTCTGTTAGGGTGCAAGCCCGAGAGAGCCGCAGTGAATAGGCCCAGGCGACTGTTTAGCAAAAACACAGGTCTCTGCGAAGCCGTAAGGCGAAGTATAGGGGCTGACGCCTGCCCGGTGCTGGAAGGTTAAGAGGAGCGCTTAGCGTAAGCGAAGGTGCGAATTGAAGCCCCAGTAAACGGCGGCCGTAACTATAACGGTCCTAAGGTAGCGAAATTCCTTGTCGGGTAAGTTCCGACCCGCACGAAAGGCGCAACGATCTGGGCACTGTCTCAACGAGAGACTCGGTGAAATTATAGTACCTGTGAAGATGCAGGTTACCCGCGACAGGACGGAAAGACCCCGTGGAGCTTTACTGCAGCCTGATATTGAATGTTGGTACAGCTTGTACAGGATAGGTAGGAGCCTTGGAAACCGGAGCGCCAGCTTCGGTGGAGGCATCGGTGGGATACTACCCTGGCTGTATTGACCTTCTAACCCGCCGCCCTTATCGGGCGGGGAGACAGTGTCAGGTGGGCAGTTTGACTGGGGCGGTCGCCTCCTAAAAGGTAACGGAGGCGCCCAAAGGTTCCCTCAGAATGGTTGGAAATCATTCGCAGAGTGTAAAGGCACAAGGGAGCTTGACTGCGAGACCTACAAGTCGAGCAGGGACGAAAGTCGGGCTTAGTGATCCGGTGGTTCCGCATGGAAGGGCCATCGCTCAACGGATAAAAGCTACCCCGGGGATAACAGGCTTATCTCCCCCAAGAGTCCACATCGACGGGGAGGTTTGGCACCTCGATGTCGGCTCATCGCATCCTGGGGCTGTAGTCGGTCCCAAGGGTTGGGCTGTTCGCCCATTAAAGCGGTACGCGAGCTGGGTTCAGAACGTCGTGAGACAGTTCGGTCCCTATCCGTCGCGGGCGCAGGAAATTTGAGAGGATCTGTCCTTAGTACGAGAGGACCGGGATGGACGCACCGCTGGTGTACCAGTTGTTCTGCCAAGGGCATCGCTGGGTAGCTATGTGCGGACGGGATAAGTGCTGAAAGCATCTAAGCATGAAGCCCCCCTCAAGATGAGATTTCCCATTCCGCAAGGAAGTAAGATCCCTGAAAGATGATCAGGTTGATAGGTCTGAGGTGGAAGTGTGGCGACACATGGAGCTGACAGATACTAATCGATCGAGGACTTAACCTAATTTGAATGTATGCTTCCTGTTATCTAGTTTTGAGAGAACACTCTCAATGGTTTGGTGGCGATAGCGAAGAGGTCACACCCGTTCCCATGCCGAACACGGAAGTTAAGCTCTTCAGCGCCGATGGTAGTCGGGGGTTTCCCCCTGTGAGAGTAGGACGCCGCCAAGCTATTTTAACGGTAAAGGCAGCTCATCATGAGCTGCCTTTTTTGTGTTTATAAGTATTGCTTCAGAAAATTAGAAGCGTAGTAAGGAAATTTGCGTTCCGTGACCTCTAAAAACCGCCGGATCATTACATAATCATCGCTGACATGCTGCGTCAGCAGTTCATACCACCACTCCGTTTCATATCTCGCAATCATTCCGACATTGTACAGGACCAAATAATGAATAATCATTTCCGGAAGATGCAGGAAGTGATCGCGCTGAGAGGGAATATAATATTGATTATTCTCTAAGTGAAACAATAAATTTGGTGAAGACCAAGGTTCCCTGTCTATCGGAGCGGCCTCAAAAACCAAATTCTTATGGTCTTTCCTGACAAAAGACCAATTCAAGTGATGACTGATGTATTCTGCAAAGCGGGTGTCAGACATATTGTAATGAATCACCGCATGTTCAGGCACTGAAATAAGGTTATCTTTCAGCTCTACTTTGGTCAGCCAATTCTTTTTCTCTTGGAAATGGAATACAGCATGCAATTCAGGAATGGCTGTCAGCAATTTTTTCATTGTATACCGTTCTTCCTCAAGACCGGCTATTCCGAATAAGTGTTTCATCACATGAATACATAAACCATTGCGCTGCACCTTCACTTCATCATCCCTAAAAGAGTAATTTTGCTTTTTGCGTTTTCGGGCAGTCACGCCATGTGCGAGTACTGAAGCGTGGCTTGGATAGCTTGGATCTGTGGTCAGAAGACAGGCTTTCAGCAATTGTGACATCCCGTAAAACAACAGAATAGGCTTAATTTCTAAAGGAGAAAGGGATGCCTGCTTATAAAAGGACTCGGCGTGTTTGATGAAGAATATGAAGCGCTCACTGTTTTTAAACGCATACCGTTTTGGTTCTTCCATTCCTCTTTCTGTATAGACTTTATTTAGAAATTTCTGGGAAGATTCTACAGAATAAAATAATGATAACTCTTTCCATTCAAGGTCTCTCATATGTATTTTTAAACCCTTTCCTTTATCTAAATATTTCAACTCTTTTTCGCTTCCTTGACATGCCGTTTTCTAGTTGATAATCTACATATAATATTTTGCCGAAAAGAGGGGGATTTACTAATGTGGGAAAGTAAATTTTCAAAAGAAGGCTTAACGTTCGATGATGTACTGCTCGTACCAGCTCAATCAGACGTACTTCCGCGTGATGTGGATTTGTCTGTTGAACTGACAAAAACGTTAAAGCTTAATATTCCTGTCATCAGTGCAGGAATGGATACAGTAACAGAATCAGCAATGGCGATTGCGATGGCCAGACAAGGCGGCTTGGGCATTATTCATAAAAACATGTCCATCGAACAGCAGGCTGAACATGTTGACAAAGTCAAACGTTCTGAACGGGGCGTTATTACAAATCCCTTCTTTTTAACACCTGATCATCAAGTATTCGATGCGGAGCATTTGATGGGGAAATACAGAATTTCCGGTGTTCCGATCGTAGATAATAAAGACGATCAAAAGCTGGTCGGTATCATTACAAACCGCGATCTTCGCTTTATCTCTGATTATTCAATGAAAATCAGTGATGTTATGACAAAAGAAGAGCTGGTTACGGCTCCTGTGGGAACCACATTAGACGAAGCGGAAAAAATCTTGCAGAAGCATAAAATTGAAAAACTTCCATTAGTGGATGACCAAAACAAATTAAAAGGTCTTATCACGATCAAAGATATTGAAAAGGTTATCGAATTCCCGAATTCATCTAAAGATGAACACGGACGCCTGATCGTCGGCGCTGCGGTAGGCGTGACAGGTGATACAATGACTCGTGTCAGCAAGCTTGTTGAAGCGAATGTCGACGTTATCGTGGTTGATACGGCTCACGGACATTCCAGAGGCGTACTGAACACAGTTGCGAAAATCCGTGAGACATATCCTGAATTGAACATTATCGCAGGAAATGTTGCTACGGCTGAAGCGACAAAGGCTTTGATTGAAGCCGGAGCAAACATTGTAAAAGTGGGAATCGGACCTGGATCTATCTGTACGACACGCGTCGTTGCAGGCGTAGGTGTACCGCAAATCACTGCGATTTATGATTGTGCCACTGAAGCGAGAAAACACGGCGCAACAATTATCGCGGACGGCGGTATTAAATTCTCCGGAGATATTACGAAAGCATTGGCATCCGGCGGACATGCTGTCATGCTTGGAAGCCTGCTTGCCGGTACTTCAGAAAGCCCGGGCGAAACTGAAATCTATCAAGGCAGAAGATTTAAAGTGTATCGCGGTATGGGTTCTGTCGCTGCCATGGAAAAAGGCAGTAAAGACCGATATTTCCAAGAAGAAAATAAGAAATTCGTCCCTGAAGGTATCGAAGGACGGACTCCGTACAAAGGTCCTGTAGAAGAAACAGTGTATCAGCTTGTCGGCGGTCTTCGTTCAGGTATGGGATATTGCGGTTCAAAAGACTTGCGCGCTTTAAGAGAAGAAGCTCAATTTATCCGTATGACAGGAGCAGGTCTTCGCGAAAGCCATCCGCATGATGTCCAAATCACGAAGGAATCACCAAACTACACAATCTCATAATTGTTACAAATAAAAAACATTTGACAGGGTCGCTGACTCTGTCTATTTTTTTTATATCGAGTGTGATAAAATTTATAATGTTGTGTTTTGAAGTTGAATATGTCCTTAACGGCTTAATTATAGATTTAAAATGAATGACGGAGGTCGTAAGATTGAACATCACGAAATGGAAACAGATGTTGGTGTCATTAGTGGTACTGGCACTGACCGCAACTTGCTTTGTTCCGATGTCTAAAGCGGAAGCAGCCGGCAATGACCCGATTGATGTCAATGCATCAGCTGCGATAATGATTGAGGCTTCATCGGGGAAAATTTTATACAGTAAAAATGCAGACAAAAGATTGCCGATTGCCAGCATGACAAAAATGATGACTGAATATCTGCTTCTGGAAGCCATTAAAGAAGGAAAAGTGAAATGGGACCAAACGTATACTCCTGATGATTATGTCTATGAAATCTCTCAAGACAACAGTTTATCAAACGTCCCTCTCCGGAAAGACGGCAAATACACAGTCAAAGAACTGTACCAAGCTATGGCGATTTACTCTGCTAACGGAGCCGCGATCGCTGTTGCCGAAATTCTTGCCGGAACTGAAACAAAATTTGTCGCCAAAATGAATGCGAAAGCCAAAGAACTAGGCATGACAAACTATGACTTTAAAAATTCCACCGGTCTTGTGAATGAAGACCTTCACGGCAAACAGCCGCAAGGGGAAGGCGTTAAAGAAGAGAGTGAAGTTTCTGCTAAAGACATGGCGCTTCTTGCAGACCGCCTGATCACTGATTATCCGGAAGTTCTGAAAACAACAAGCATTGCTAAGACGAAATTCAGAGCGGGCACAGATGATGAAATGGACATGCCGAACTGGAACTTCATGTTAAAAGGCCTTGTTTCTGAATATCCCGGCGTTGACGGCTTAAAAACAGGTTCTACTGATTCTGCGGGATCTTGTTTTACAAGCACCGCACAGCGGAACGGAATGCGGGTCATCACCGTTGTATTAAACGCAAAAGGCAACCTGCATACCGGACGTTTTGATGAAACCAAAAAAATGCTCGATTACGCATTTAACAGCAATTTCTCAATGAAAGATCTTTACCCTGAAGGCTCTCAAGTAAAAGGGCACAAAACGATTGACGTTGACAAAGGGAAAGACAAGCAAGTCGATATTGTTACTGATAAGGCACTTTCTATTCCTGTGAAAAGCGGGGATGAAAAGAACTATAAAGCTGAAGTGACTTTAGATAAAAAAGAAATCACGGCACCTGTGAAAAAAGGGACGAAAGTCGGAACGCTGACAGTTACATACAAAGGCAGTGACAAAGACTACGGCTTCCTCAAATCCAAAGAGTTCAGCGTGAATCTTGTAACGAAAAATGATGTAGATAAAGCAAACTGGTTTGTTCAGATGATGCGCGGCATCGGAGGCTTCTTCTCCGGAATCTGGAACAGTGCCGTTGATACGGTAACAGGCTGGTTTTAAGAAATAAGAAAGAGCTCTGATGAAAGTTAGGGCTCTTTTGCTTAATATACTGAAAAAACCAAATTGTTAGTAAAAAAATGATATCTATCTCTTTCATCTCGCTGTAAAATGAGAATATCCATATGAAATATTGTATTTCTGGGATACAATAAGAGATAGAAATTATCTAATCATACATTGACTAGGGGGACCAAATAATGGCTCAAACAGGTACTGACCGTGTAAAACGCGGAATGGCGGAAATGCAAAAAGGCGGCGTCATCATGGACGTTGTAAATGCTGAACAAGCGAAGATTGCCGAAGAGGCGGGAGCTGTTGCCGTAATGGCGTTAGAACGTGTTCCGGCTGATATTCGCGCTGCCGGCGGTGTTGCCCGCATGGCTGACCCGACGATCGTTGAAGAAGTAATGAATGCTGTATCCATTCCCGTAATGGCAAAAGCGCGTATCGGACATATCGTTGAAGCGCGTGTCCTTGAAGCAATGGGAGTAGATTATATCGATGAAAGTGAAGTCCTGACTCCTGCTGACGAAGAATTTCATTTAAATAAAAATGAATATACTGTTCCGTTCGTATGTGGATGCCGTGATCTTGGCGAAGCAACGCGCCGTATCGCTGAAGGAGCGTCCATGCTTCGTACAAAAGGCGAACCGGGAACAGGAAACATTGTGGAAGCTGTCCGCCATATGAGAAAAGTAAACGCGCAAGTGCGCAAAGTTGTGGCGATGAGCAATGATGAGCTGATGACTGAAGCTAAAAACCTCGGTGCTCCTTATGAACTGCTTCTTCAAATTAAGCGTGACGGCAAATTGCCTGTTGTCAACTTTGCTGCCGGCGGAGTGGCGACGCCTGCTGATGCGGCATTGATGATACAGCTTGGCGCTGATGGCGTATTTGTCGGTTCAGGTATTTTCAAATCGGACAATCCTGCTAAATTCGCTAAAGCAATTGTTGAAGCAACGACTCACTACACAGATTACAAACTGATTGCTGAGCTTTCTAAAGAATTGGGCACAGCAATGAAAGGAATCGAAATCTCAAATCTATTGCCGGAACAGCGTATGCAAGAACGCGGCTGGTAAAACCATAGGAGAGCTGGAAGCATGTTAACAATTGGTGTACTTGGACTTCAAGGAGCAGTAAGAGAACATATTCGTTCAATTGAAGCATGTGGTTCAAAAGGTGTCGTGATTAAGCGTCCTGAACAGCTGAATGACATCGACGGCTTAATCCTGCCGGGCGGGGAAAGCACGACTATGCGGCGTTTAATGGATACGTATCATTTTATGGAGCCGCTTCGCGAGTTTGCCGCCCAGGGAAAACCGATGTTCGGCACATGCGCCGGTCTGATTATCTTAGCCAAAGAGATTGCGGGAACGGATAATGCTCATTTAGGGCTGTTCAACGTTGTTGTCGAGCGTAATTCTTTTGGCCGTCAGGTCGACAGCTTTGAGGCTGATCTAACGATTAAAGGCCTTGATGAGCCGTTTACTGGTGTATTTATTCGCGCGCCGCATATTTTAGAAGCCGGAGAAGATGTTGAAGTGCTTTGTGAACATAACGGACGCATCGTGGCTGCAAAACAAGGCCATTTCCTCGGCTGCTCGTTCCATCCTGAATTGACGGATGATCACCGAGTGACAGAGCTGTTTGTGAAAATGGCGGAAAAGCATAAGCAGGAAACAGCTGTATAAAACAGTTGAAAACCGCTGATACTTATAGTACATTATAAACACAAATAAAGATCGAAAAGCGTTGACAGGAAGCAGTAGGAAGCCCCTCTTTCAAAGAGAGCCGATGGGTGGTGCGAATCGGTGAAAGATGCTCTCCGAATCCGTCCTTGAGCGAAATGCTGAAAACAAGTAGGCATTTACGGGAAAACCGTTATGGGTTAAAGCGGGAAGCAAGTGTGAGCTTGTTTTCAATCAGGGTGGCAACGCGAGAGCTCTCGTCCCTTTTAGGGGATGAGGGCTCTTTTTTATTTTCGATAAAAACAGATAGGAGTTGTTAGGCATGATTGACACGAAGGTGCTGAGAGCCAATTTTCAAGAAGTAAAAGCGAAGCTCATTCCAAAAGGCGAAGACTTATCTGACTTTGATAAGTTTGAAGAGCTTGATGAAAAAAGAAGAGAGCTTATCGGGAAAGTAGAAGAGCTGAAGGGAAAACGCAATGAAGTTTCTCAGCAGGTCGCCGTTTTGAAGCGGGAGAAAAAAGACGCTGATCATATTATTAAAGAGATGCGTGAAGTAGGCGAAGAAATTAAGAAGCTTGATGAAGAGCTTCGCACGATTGAAACGACACTCGAAACCATCCTTCTGTCTATTCCGAACATCCCGCACGATTCAGTGCCTGTCGGGGAAACAGAAGATGATAACATTGAAATTCGCAAGTGGGGAGAGGCACCGGCATTTTCTTATGAGCCGAAACCGCATTGGGATATCGCTGACCACCTGAACATTCTTGATTTTGAACGCGCTTCAAAAGTAACGGGAAGCCGGTTTGTGTTTTATAAAGGATTAGGGGCCCGTCTCGAACGCGCACTCTACAACTTTATGCTCGATCTTCACGTTGACGAATATCATTACACGGAAGTCATTCCTCCTTATATGGTAAACCGTACGAGCATGACAGGTACGGGGCAGCTTCCTAAATTTGAAGAGGATGCTTTTAAAATCAGGGAAGAGGATTATTTCTTAATTCCGACGGCGGAAGTGCCGATTACAAATATGCATCGCGATGAAATCTTATCCGATGATGCATTGCCGATCAATTATGCGGCGTTCAGCGCTTGCTTCCGTTCAGAAGCGGGATCTGCCGGCCGTGATACACGCGGTTTGATCCGCCAGCATCAATTCAACAAGGTTGAGCTTGTGAAATTCGTGAAGCCGGAAGATTCTTATGAGGAGCTTGAGAAATTGACAAATCAAGCTGAGCGGGTGCTTCAGCTGCTCGAACTTCCGTATCGTGTCATGAGCATGTGTACCGGTGATCTGGGCTTTACAGCTGCGAAAAAGTACGATATTGAGGTATGGATTCCAAGCCAAGACACATACCGTGAAATTTCTTCTTGCAGCAACTTTGAAGCGTTCCAGGCAAGACGAGCAAACATTCGATTCAGACGCGAAGCGAAAGGCAAGCCTGAGCATGTGCATACGTTAAACGGTTCAGGTCTGGCAGTCGGCAGAACAGTAGCTGCCATCTTGGAAAACTACCAGCAGGAAGACGGAAGTGTCGTCATTCCGGAAGTGCTTCGTCCTTATATGGGAAATAAAGAAGTCATCAAACCGTAAAAGGTGCGCCCTAGAGGCGCGCCTTTTTTGCTGTTTGGTATAAAGCGGCGACATTCCGGGCTGTGCTTTCAAGGTTAAAACGGCCTGATTCTAAAGCATCTTCAAGACTTACAGCGCCAGGCACGATAGAAAACACAGCGGTGATTCCTCTGTTGTATACATGTTCAAAGTCTTTGCCTAAGGAACCCGCCAATGCGATAACGGGAATTTCTTGAGCGGATGCGCGTGCGGCGATTCCCGCGGGGGTTTTGCCGAATATCGTTTGTCCGTCAATCTGTCCCTCTCCGGTGATTACAAGGTCAGCGCCTTTTATCTGATCTGAAAAGGACAGTGTATCTAATACAACGTCGATACCTCTTTGAAGTTCTGCTTGTAAGAAGGCAATCAGTCCTGCCCCTAAACCTCCTGCGGCACCCGCACCTTTTACAGAATCCGCTTCAATATCGTGTTGCCGTCTCAATACATCAGCGAAATGGCGCAAATTGCTATCCAATACCATTTTTGTCTCCTCGGACGCCCCTTTTTGCGGGCCAAAGACATATGACGCCCCATTTTCGCCGGTCAGGGGATTTTCGACATCGCAGGCGGCACGAATACGAATGTGCTTCAGGTCAGGGGAGAGACCGCTTATATCAATAGAAGCCAGGGTGTGCAAAGAGCATCCGCCGTCAGGTATCTCCTGACCTTCCTCATTTAAGAAACGCACACCGAGCGCACTCGCCATTCCTGTCCCGGCGTCATTGGTGGCGCTTCCCCCAAGACCGATTATGATCTCACTCGCCCCGCGGGAAGCTGCATCTGCTATCAGTTCACCCGTTCCTCTTGTGGTCGTGTTCAACGGATCTCTGAGATGACGGGGAACGAGATGGAGTCCCGAAGCTTCCGCCATTTCAATGACTGCCGTGCGCCCGTCTCCCAGAAGTCCGTATGCGGCAATTACCGGTGTTCCCAGCGGGCCGGTCACAGTTTTTTTGATAATGCTTCCGCCGGTGGCATCCGTTAAAGCCTGAACGGTTCCTTCTCCGCCGTCAGCCACGGGTATCTTGATATATTCCGCGTCAGGGAAGACCGCTTTGAATCCTTTCTCGATGCTGTCGGCGGCTTCTTTTGATGTCATGCTTTCTTTAAAAGAATCCGGTGCAATTATGACTTTCATTGTGTTCTCCACCTTTATGAGCAGGTTTATCTATTTCAATCTATTCTTGGTTTTCACTGTTTTTCCTGCCCGTATGACATACTGAGGTTGATTTGGAGACAAGACTTTTGTATGATAGTAAAGCTGACGGAAAAGCCGTTTAAGAAAAGAAATAAAAAAATATGAAAAAGCGCTTGACTGAAATTTAGGTCATGTGGTATATTATTAAATGTCGATACGGAGGAATACCCAAGTCCGGCTGAAGGGATCGGTCTTGAAAACCGACAGGGGTGTCAAAGCCCGCGGGGGTTCGAATCCCTCTTCCTCCGCCATATTGATTTTAAACCTAATGAAACTCGAGCATATATTGGAGATTGTTTTGTCCGCTGCATTTGATGCAGCGGATTTTTTATATGCAAAAAAGCGATTTTCTCTTTTGGGGAAAATCGCTTTATTATTTTTATTTCTTTCTGTTTTCATTGATCACGTGACTGATTTTTTCGATCAAAGGTTCCAGTGACTGTTCATCAGCTTCAAGATCATAATCTTCAATGCGTACTTTCAGCACAGGGCAGGCGTTAAAACCGCTGATCCAGTCCTCGTACCGCGTATACATCTCTTCCCAATAGGCACGGTTGGTCTGCAGCTCCATCTCACGGCCCCGCTTTTCAATCCGCTCTATAATGTTTTCAAGATCGCCTTCTAAATAGATCAAAACATCAGGATGCGGGAAGTATGGCGTCATGACCATGGCCTCAAAAAGGCTTGTGTATGTTTTGTAATCTGTCAGCGACATGGTTCCTTTATCGGCATGCATTTTTGCGAATATGCCTGTATCTTCATAAATCGAACGGTCCTGCACGAATCCTCCGCCTGATTCAAACATGTTTTTCTGCTCCTTGAACCGCTCGGCCAGAAAATAAATTTGCAAATGAAAGCTCCAGCGTTCAAAGTCATGATAAAACTTCTCTAAATAAGGGTTTTCATCCACTTCTTCAAGTGAGGTATTAAACCCGAGGCGTTTTGCTAAAGCTTTGGTTAAAGTCGATTTTCCGACTCCTACCGTTCCCGCTACTGTTATAATGGCGTTGTTTGGAATGTGAATATCTTTCATTTAATAAGCTCCTTTACCTGACGGGCAATTCTTTCATAGTCTGTCTTATTCAAAACAAAGTCTTCAGTATCACCATCAATAGTCAGTACAGATATATCCGGATCTTCTTCCTGAAGCTGTCTGATGGCGGTATCGTAATCTGCAATGAGACGTTCCAGATATTGATGTTCGATATTTTTCTCAAACGGGCGCCCGCGTTTTTCGATGCGTTGAAGCAATGTCGGCAGGCTTGCCTTTATGTATACAATGACATTCGGCTTCGGCAAGTCGTGAGTGAGCAGATGATAAATCTGCTTATATTTCTCAAGCTTTTGTCCGTGCAATGTGCGTTCTGCGAAAATAACATTTTTATAAATATGATAATCGGACAAAACGGGCTGTCCTTGTTTTAAATAATCCCGATCAGTGTCTTCAAGCTGTTTATACCTGTGACAGAGAAAAAACATTTCAAGCTGAAAACTCCACTCCTCGATATTATCATAGAACTTATCGAGATACGGGTTGTCTTCCACAATCTCATTAATCATAGGAAAACCGAGCTCTTCAGAAAGCATAGAAGCGAGTGTCGTTTTTCCTGCCCCGATAGGACCTTCTACCGCGATAAAAGGGGCTCTGTTCATTGAAAATCCTCCTTAATTCTGCAAACATCCGTCAGCTGCCGGCCTTTATATTGTATCACACTCTCAGAAACGCCCATGAAAAAAAGACGCTTCCAATTAACGAAACGTCTCTTTCACAATATGGAATTGATCTCCGAGCAAAAGCCAGTTTTGCGGGAAGGAGAGGCCGAGTTTCCAATAGCTGATTCCTCTTAAATGAAGTTCTTTAATTAAATTAAATTTCGCCTGAATGGAGCGGGCGTCTTCAAACCATACTTCATGCTGTTTCTGATTTTCAGCCGTGTATCGAAAGAAGGGAGCCTGGGCGGTTTCGTTATATTGAATGTCGACTTTATAGCGTGCGGCCAGAGCGATCGCCTGCTGAGGACTGACGGCTTTCGCTGTCGTTCCCTGTTTAAAAGGCAGTGTCCAATCGTAGCCGTACATGTTCTGTCCCATGACGATTTTGGAAGAAGGCATTTCTGTCAGCGCGTACTCAATGACATTCCTTACAGGGCCGATTGGTGATACGGCCTGAGCCGGGCCTCCGCTGTACCCCCACTCATATGTCATGATCACGACAAAATCGACGATTTCTCCATGTGCCCTATAGTCATGTGCTTCATACCATTTGCCGGCCTGGGTCGCACTCGTTTTCGGAGCAAGCGCCGTTGAAATCTTCCAGCCTTCCCGATGAAAAATCGTTCTCGCTTCACGTAAAAAACGATTGTAGGCTTCTCTGTCCTGAGGACGCAAATATTCGAAATCAAAATGAATATCGCGGAAGCCGTGCTTTTTGGCCGTGGAGACGATTTCCTGAAAGAGCTTTGTTTTCACCGTATTATCATTTAAGATGAGCCGCCCGAGTTCATCGCTGAATGCGTCATTTTCAAGGTTGGTGATGATCATCATCAATGTGGTGTTGTGCCTGTCGGCGATACTTTTTAAATTGGTCAGGGGCGGTTCTTTTAAAGTCCCGTTCCGCTGCACCTGAAAACTGAATGCGCCGAGGTATGTTAAATAAGGTGAGGCCTCTCTTGCTGCCTGCTGCAGATTAGCGCTTACGCTCGTTCCCCGCGGTTCTATATATGCATTTGATTCGATATCGGGCTTATTCGTCTGCTCCGGAATATACAGGCGGGTCCCGACTTGCACTGTGGAGCTGAGCTGAATTCCGTTCACCCTCGCAAGCTCCGCGGCCGATATATGAAAACGGCCGGCGATTGCCGCAAGAGTATCGCCTTGTCTCACCTCGTAATATTGTCCCTCGATCGGAATGACAAGGGTTTGTCCGACAACCAATGTATTGGGATTAGGCAGTTTATTTGCTTCCGCAATGACATTTGCGGCAATCCGGTAGCGCGCCGCAATAGCAGAAAGTGTGTCGCCCCGTTTCACTACATAAATCTGAATGAAAAACGCCTCCTTTCATATCCGCTATCAAATGTATGAAAAAAGGAGGCTGATCATGTTTATTTTTCGGAGGTAATTTGTTTTTCGGTGGTTATTTCCGCGAAGAGTACATTTTCCATCATGGTCAAAGCGAAATCATTGTCTTCGTCGTTATTGGAAGCGGTGCAGTCTTTCGGGATGGCAATGCTGTATTCCCGCATATAAGCGTCGTTAGCCGTGAACAGCACGCAAATATTACCGGCAATCCCCGTGATCATTAATTGATTCACTTTTAATTCGGTCAGAAGGGTGTGAAGCGCCGTTTCGTAAAATGCGGAATGCTTCGGTTTAATCAGAAAATAATCATCCGGCTGAGGTGAAATATCTTCTATAATGTCGGCGCTTATGTCATTGCTGCATTCCTCCCTGATGGCATCAATATCAGCCTTCCAAAGCCCGTAATGATCATTAATATAAATAATCGGCCAGTTGTTTTGTTTTGCATGCTTCTTTAATGATAAAATACGGGGGACAATTTGTTTGGTTTTTTCAGCAAGACGTTCGCCCATATCAAATTGAAAATTATTGATCATATCGACAATCAGAAGGGCTGTGTTGTTAGGTTCAGTCAATACCGGCAACTCCTTTCTGCTGAGGTATTCTTATTTTAACCTTTATGAGACATGAAAAAACTTAAGAAGAGAGCTTGAACCGATGAATGATGAATATTATATGAGAGAAGCCATAAAAGAAGCGAAGAAAGCAGAAGCGAAAGGGGAAGTGCCGATCGGAGCCGTCCTTGTTCTGCACGATGAGATCGTGGCGCGGGCGCATAATCTGCGGGAGACGGAACAGCGCTCACTTGCCCACGCGGAAATGCTGGCGATAGACGAAGCGTGCCGCAAGCTGGGAACATGGAGACTTGAGGACGCCGTTCTTTATGTCACTTTAGAGCCGTGCCCGATGTGTGCGGGAGCCGTCGTGCTTTCCAGAGTCGATAAGGTCGTGTTCGGCGCATTTGATCCCAAGGGAGGCTGTACAGGAACGCTGATGAACCTTTTGCAGGAGGAACGGTTCAACCACCAAGCGGAAGTGGTGAGCGGAGTGCTCGAAGAAGAGTGCGGAGAAATGCTCAGCGCTTTTTTCAGAAAGCTGCGCCGGCAAAAGAAAGATAAGAGGAAAAAGTTGTCTGATTAGTACGGTTGCATTTTCTGCCTGAAGCAGATATACTTATGTGTGCATCATAAATGGTGCGCATATAAAAATTTGATATTTATTTTGCCGTGCTAAGCGGGGAGGTAGCGGTGCCCTGTACCCGCAATCCGCTCTAGCGGGGCCGAATCCCTTCTCGAGGTTCGTTTACTGTAAGGCCTGCCTTAAGTAAGTGGCGTTGACGTCTGGGTCCTGCGCAATGGGAATTCATGAACCATGTCAGGTCCGGAAGGAAGCAGCATTAAGTGAAACCTCTCATGTGCCGCAGGGTTGCCTGGGCTGAGCTAACTGCTTAAGTAACGCTTAGGGTAGCGAATCGACAGAAGGTGCACGGTAAATCAATCATCAAATTTCAGACTCACCTGTTTATGGCAGGTGAGTTTTTTCGTATATGAAAAACGGGTTTTGGCGTTAAAAGCCCGTTCATGTATAATAAACATGATGAATAACAGAGGAGGGCGCATCCTGTGGGTTACCAAGCTTTATATCGAGTATTTAGGCCTCAGCAGTTTGAAGATGTGGTCGGACAGGAACACATTACGAAAACGCTGCAAAATGCCCTTTTGCAAAAGAAATTTTCTCATGCATATCTGTTTTCTGGACCACGAGGAACGGGAAAAACCAGTGCAGCTAAAATATTTGCGAAAGCAGTCAACTGTGAGCACGCCCCTGTAGAAGAACCGTGCAATGAATGCGCGGCGTGCAAGGGGATCACAAACGGCTCTATATCAGATGTGATCGAAATAGATGCGGCGTCGAATAACGGCGTAGACGAAATCCGCGACATCCGTGACAAAGTAAAATTCGCCCCGTCGGCCGTCACTTACAAGGTATATATTATAGATGAGGTGCATATGCTCTCTATCGGCGCATTCAACGCGCTTCTGAAAACGCTGGAAGAACCGCCGGCACATTGCATTTTCATATTAGCTACGACTGAGCCTCATAAGATTCCTTTAACCATTATCTCCAGATGTCAGCGTTTTGACTTCAAACGGATTACATCCCAAGCAATTGTCGGACGAATGAAGATAATCGTCGATGCAGAGCAGCTGAAGGTGGAAGAAGGCGCCCTTGATATCATAGCGAGTGCTGCGGACGGGGGAATGAGGGACGCGCTGAGCCTGCTCGATCAAGCCGTATCATTCAGCGGCGATGAGCTGGCGGTGGATGACGCATTGCTCATTACCGGGGCCGTTTCCCAGCACTATATTGGAAAACTGGCATCCGCTCTTCACCGCAAACAGGTTTCCGAGGCGTTGGAAACACTGAATGAATTACTCCAGCAGGGGAAAGATGCGGCCAAACTGATTGAAGATATGATCTTTTATTTCAGGGATATGCTCTTGTACCAGGCTGCTCCCGATTTAGAAGGAGTCCTGGAGAAGGTGAAGGTCGATGAAATGTTCCGGGATCTGAGCGGTGAAATACCGGCCCCCGCTTTATATGAGATGATTGATATCCTGAATAAAAGCCATCAGGAAATGAAGTGGACGAACCACCCAAGAATCTTTTTTGAAGTGGCTGTCGTGAAAATATGCCAGACGGCGCAGCAGTCCGGCGCAGACATCCCTGAGGTCGGCATGCTGATGAATAAGATCCAGCAGCTTGAGCAGGAAGTGGAAAGGCTGAAAACCTCCGGTGTGAAAGTTCAGGCGGAAAGCGCTCCGAAAGAAGCCCCGCGTCCTCAAAAAGGCGGAAAAAGCCATTACAAAGCTCCGGTCGGACGAATCCATGAAATATTGAAGGAAGCCACAAGACCTGACCTTGAACAGCTTAAAAGCAGCTGGGGCAAGCTGCTGGCACACCTGAAACAGCAGAATAAGGTGTCCCATGCGGCTCTTTTGAATGACAGTGAACCGGTGGCCGCTGCCCAGAAGGCATTTGTGCTTAAATTTAAATACGAAATCCATTGTAAAATGGTTGCCGAAGACAATAACGGAGTCCGTACGAATCTTGAACAGATTCTCGAATCAATGCTCGGGAAAAGAATGGATTTGATTGGCGTTCCGGAAGCACAATGGGGTAAAATAAGAGAAGAATTTTTAAATGATCATCAGCAGGAAAGTGAAGGATCAAACGAACCGGCTGAAGAAGATCCGCTTATTGCAGAGGCGAAAAAACTTGTCGGAGCGGATTTAATCGAAATAAAAGACTAATGAGATGAAAGAGAGTGATTGAATATGCGTGGCGGAATGGGAAACATGCAAAAAATGATGAAACAGATGCAAAAAATGCAAAAGGATATGGCTAAGGCTCAGGAGGAGCTTGCTGAAAAAGTGCTTGAAGGCACAGCGGGCGGCGGAATGGTGACTGTAAAGGTTAACGGTCAAAAAGAAGTTGTAGACGTTGCGATTAAAGAAGAAGTTGTTGATCCGGAAGACATCGAAATGCTTCAGGACCTGGTTCTTGCTGCGACAAACGACGCCCTCAAAAAAGTGGATGACATGACGAATGAGACAATGGGACAATTTACAAAAGGAATGAACATACCGGGTTTATTCTAGGGGGATAAATAAACATGCAGTATCCTGAACCAATATCAAAGCTGATTGACAGCTTTATGAAATTGCCAGGGATCGGACCGAAAACAGCGGTTCGTCTGGCTTTTTTTGTTCTAGGTATGAAAGAAGACACAGTATTGGATTTTGCTAAGGCGCTTGTCAATGCGAAGCGGAATCTGACATATTGCTCGATTTGCGGACATATTACAGATCAGGACCCTTGTTATATATGCGAGGATACAAGAAGAGATAAGTCTGTTATTTGTGTCGTGCAGGACCCTAAAGATGTTATTGCAATGGAGAAAATGAAGGAATATAACGGCCAGTATCATGTGCTTCACGGCGCGATTTCTCCAATGGACGGCATCGGCCCGGAGGATATTAAGATTCCGGAACTGCTGAAGCGCCTTCAGGATGACCAAGTGACAGAAGTTATTCTCGCAACCAACCCTAATATTGAAGGGGAAGCAACAGCGATGTATATATCGAGGCTGTTAAAGCCCTCAGGCATCAAGCTCTCCCGTATTGCCCACGGCCTGCCCGTCGGCGGCGATTTGGAATATGCTGATGAGGTCACTCTTTCAAAAGCGCTTGAAGGAAGACGTGAATTGTAAGGGAGGAAATGGCGAGGCATGGGTTTTCTTCGCAGAAATACATTAAGAAAAGAGTTTGACGAAAAGCTGATTGAACAGCTCTTTAAACAAAAGGAAGAATGGAACAGACAGAAGAGTCTGGTCGATAAAAGTCTTGAGCCCTCGGCTGAGGTGCTGTTTGAGCTGAAAGTCGCTGAATCTAAGTATTTTTTTTATTTGAAAGAAGCGAAGCAGCGGAATTTAAAAATGAGCAGGTGGAAGTAAGAGGTCTATTCTCCGGGATCTTCTCATAAGCTTGTACTAAACAAGCGAGGGGGAAGATTCATGGAGCCTTTTTTCATTATCGGTTTAATTGTCGGTCTGGTTGCTTTGCTTTTTTTATGGGGAGTATCTCCAAAGCCAGTAAGATGGATTGGTTTGACTGCCATTAAGTTTATTGCTGGTGCGATTCTTCTGGTGGGTGTGAATTTGTTCGGCGGGAGTCTCGGCATTCATATTCCTGTTAATCTGGTTACAACCGGTGTCAGCGGGATTTTAGGAATCCCCGGCATCGCTGCTTTAATCGTCATTAAACGCTTCATCATTTAATTTGTCGATTATTGTTGACATGATGGATGAAGGGTGATATTCTAATATACGTCGCTGATGACGAAACAGATTCTCGGAAAAAGAATTTAAAAAAGTTATTGACGATGATAACAACGATATGATATAATAATTAAGTCGCTTCGAGAGAAGTGAACAAAGTTCTTTGAAAACTAAACAAGACAAAACGTACCTGTTAATTCAAAGTTTTAAATAAATCGCACAGCGATGTGCGTAGTCAGTCAAACTACTTTATCGGAGAGTTTGATCCTGGCTCAGGACGAACGCTGGCGGCGTGCCTAATACATGCAAGTCGAGCGGACAGATGGGAGCTTGCTCCCTGATGTTAGCGGCGGACGGGTGAGTAACACGTGGGTAACCTGCCTGTAAGACTGGGATAACTCCGGGAAACCGGGGCTAATACCGGATGCTTGTTTGAACCGCATGGTTCAGACATAAAAGGTGGCTTCGGCTACCACTTACAGATGGACCCGCGGCGCATTAGCTAGTTGGTGAGGTAACGGCTCACCAAGGCGACGATGCGTAGCCGACCTGAGAGGGTGATCGGCCACACTGGGACTGAGACACGGCCCAGACTCCTACGGGAGGCAGCAGTAGGGAATCTTCCGCAATGGACGAAAGTCTGACGGAGCAACGCCGCGTGAGTGATGAAGGTTTTCGGATCGTAAAGCTCTGTTGTTAGGGAAGAACAAGTGCCGTTCAAATAGGGCGGCACCTTGACGGTACCTAACCAGAAAGCCACGGCTAACTACGTGCCAGCAGCCGCGGTAATACGTAGGTGGCAAGCGTTGTCCGGAATTATTGGGCGTAAAGGGCTCGCAGGCGGTTTCTTAAGTCTGATGTGAAAGCCCCCGGCTCAACCGGGGAGGGTCATTGGAAACTGGGGAACTTGAGTGCAGAAGAGGAGAGTGGAATTCCACGTGTAGCGGTGAAATGCGTAGAGATGTGGAGGAACACCAGTGGCGAAGGCGACTCTCTGGTCTGTAACTGACGCTGAGGAGCGAAAGCGTGGGGAGCGAACAGGATTAGATACCCTGGTAGTCCACGCCGTAAACGATGAGTGCTAAGTGTTAGGGGGTTTCCGCCCCTTAGTGCTGCAGCTAACGCATTAAGCACTCCGCCTGGGGAGTACGGTCGCAAGACTGAAACTCAAAGGAATTGACGGGGGCCCGCACAAGCGGTGGAGCATGTGGTTTAATTCGAAGCAACGCGAAGAACCTTACCAGGTCTTGACATCCTCTGACAATCCTAGAGATAGGACGTCCCCTTCGGGGGCAGAGTGACAGGTGGTGCATGGTTGTCGTCAGCTCGTGTCGTGAGATGTTGGGTTAAGTCCCGCAACGAGCGCAACCCTTGATCTTAGTTGCCAGCATTCAGTTGGGCACTCTAAGGTGACTGCCGGTGACAAACCGGAGGAAGGTGGGGATGACGTCAAATCATCATGCCCCTTATGACCTGGGCTACACACGTGCTACAATGGGCAGAACAAAGGGCAGCGAAACCGCGAGGTTAAGCCAATCCCACAAATCTGTTCTCAGTTCGGATCGCAGTCTGCAACTCGACTGCGTGAAGCTGGAATCGCTAGTAATCGCGGATCAGCATGCCGCGGTGAATACGTTCCCGGGCCTTGTACACACCGCCCGTCACACCACGAGAGTTTGTAACACCCGAAGTCGGTGAGGTAACCTTTTTGGAGCCAGCCGCCGAAGGTGGGACAGATGATTGGGGTGAAGTCGTAACAAGGTAGCCGTATCGGAAGGTGCGGCTGGATCACCTCCTTTCTAAGGATTTTAACGGAATATAAGACCTTGGGTCTTATAAACAGAACGTTCCCTGTCTTGTTTAGTTTTGAAGGAACTTTGATTCTTTCATATGGTAGATGGGCCTGTAGCTCAGCTGGTTAGAGCGCACGCCTGATAAGCGTGAGGTCGGTGGTTCGAGTCCACTCAGGCCCACCATCTTTACCCAATACGGGGCCTTAGCTCAGCTGGGAGAGCGCCTGCTTTGCACGCAGGAGGTCAGCGGTTCGATCCCGCTAGGCTCCACCAACGTGTTCTTTGAAAACTAGATAACAGAAGTAATTCACATTCAATTGTAATGCAAGATATCACGTAGTGATTCTTTTTAACGGTTAAGTTAGAAAGGGCGCACGGTGGATGCCTTGGCACTAGGAGCCGATGAAGGACGGGACGAACACCGATATGCTTCGGGGAGCTGTAAGCAAGCTTTGATCCGGAGATTTCCGAATGGGGAAACCCACCACTCGTAATGGAGTGGTATCCATATCTGAATACATAGGATATGAGAAGGCAGACCCGGGGAACTGAAACATCTAAGTACCCGGAGGAAGAGAAAGCAAATGCGATTCCCTGAGTAGCGGCGAGCGAAACGGGACCAGCCCAAACCAAGAGGCTTGCCTCTTGGGGTTGTAGGACACTCTGTACGGAGTTACAAAGGAACGAGGTAGATGAAGAGGTCTGGAAAGGCCCGCCATAGGAGGTAACAGCCCTGTAGTCAAAACTTCGTTCTCTCCTGAGTGGATCCTGAGTACGGCGGAACACGTGAAATTCCGTCGGAATCCGGGAGGACCATCTCCCAAGGCTAAATACTCCCTAGTGACCGATAGTGAACCAGTACCGTGAGGGAAAGGTGAAAAGCACCCCGGAAGGGGAGTGAAAGAGATCCTGAAACCGTGTGCCTACAAGTAGTCAGAGCCCGTTAACGGGTGATGGCGTGCCTTTTGTAGAATGAACCGGCGAGTTACGATCCCGTGCAAGGTTAAGCAGAAGATGCGGAGCCGCAGCGAAAGCGAGTCTGAATAGGGCGAATTGAGTACGTGGTCGTAGACCCGAAACCAGGTGATCTACCCATGTCCAGGGTGAAGTTCAGGTAACACTGAATGGAGGCCCGAACCCACGCACGTTGAAAAGTGCGGGGATGAGGTGTGGGTAGGGGTGAAATGCCAATCGAACCTGGAGATAGCTGGTTCTCTCCGAAATAGCTTTAGGGCTAGCCTCAAGGTAAGAGTCTCGGAGGTAGAGCACTGATTGGACTAGGGGCCCCTACCGGGTTACCGAATTCAGTCAAACTCCGAATGCCGATGACTTATCCTTGGGAGTCAGACTGCGAGTGATAAGATCCGTAGTCGAAAGGGAAACAGCCCAGACCGCCAGCTAAGGTCCCAAAGTATACGTTAAGTGGAAAAGGATGTGGAGTTGCTTAGACAACCAGGATGTTGGCTTAGAAGCAGCCATCATTTAAAGAGTGCGTAATAGCTCACTGGTCGAGTGACTCTGCGCCGAAAATGTACCGGGGCTAAACGTATCACCGAAGCTGCGGACTGTTCTTCGAACAGTGGTAGGAGAGCGTTCTAAGGGCTGTGAAGCAAGACCGGAAGGACTTGTGGAGCGCTTAGAAGTGAGAATGCCGGTATGAGTAGCGAAAGAGGGGTGAGAATCCCCTCCACCGAATGCCTAAGGTTTCCTGAGGAAGGCTCGTCCGCTCAGGGTTAGTCGGGACCTAAGCCGAGGCCGAAAGGCGTAGGCGATGGATAACAGGTTGATATTCCTGTACCACCTCCTCACCATTTGAGCAATGGGGGGACGCAGGAGGATAGGGTAAGCGCGGTATTGGATATCCGCGTCCAAGCAGTTAGGCTGGGAAATAGGCAAATCCGTTTCCCGTGAAGGCTGAGCTGTGATGGCGAGCGAATTATAGTAGCGAAGTTCCTGATTCCACACTGCCAAGAAAAGCCTCTAGCGAGGTGAGAGGTGCCCGTACCGCAAACCGACACAGGTAGGCGAGGAGAGAATCCTAAGGTGATCGAGAGAACTCTCGTTAAGGAACTCGGCAAAATGACCCCGTAACTTCGGGAGAAGGGGTGCTCTGTTAGGGTGCAAGCCCGAGAGAGCCGCAGTGAATAGGCCCAGGCGACTGTTTAGCAAAAACACAGGTCTCTGCGAAGCCGTAAGGCGAAGTATAGGGGCTGACGCCTGCCCGGTGCTGGAAGGTTAAGAGGAGCGCTTAGCGTAAGCGAAGGTGCGAATTGAAGCCCCAGTAAACGGCGGCCGTAACTATAACGGTCCTAAGGTAGCGAAATTCCTTGTCGGGTAAGTTCCGACCCGCACGAAAGGCGCAACGATCTGGGCACTGTCTCAACGAGAGACTCGGTGAAATTATAGTACCTGTGAAGATGCAGGTTACCCGCGACAGGACGGAAAGACCCCGTGGAGCTTTACTGCAGCCTGATATTGAATGTTGGTACAGCTTGTACAGGATAGGTAGGAGCCTTGGAAACCGGAGCGCCAGCTTCGGTGGAGGCATCGGTGGGATACTACCCTGGCTGTATTGACCTTCTAACCCGCCGCCCTTATCGGGCGGGGAGACAGTGTCAGGTGGGCAGTTTGACTGGGGCGGTCGCCTCCTAAAAGGTAACGGAGGCGCCCAAAGGTTCCCTCAGAATGGTTGGAAATCATTCGCAGAGTGTAAAGGCACAAGGGAGCTTGACTGCGAGACCTACAAGTCGAGCAGGGACGAAAGTCGGGCTTAGTGATCCGGTGGTTCCGCATGGAAGGGCCATCGCTCAACGGATAAAAGCTACCCCGGGGATAACAGGCTTATCTCCCCCAAGAGTCCACATCGACGGGGAGGTTTGGCACCTCGATGTCGGCTCATCGCATCCTGGGGCTGTAGTCGGTCCCAAGGGTTGGGCTGTTCGCCCATTAAAGCGGTACGCGAGCTGGGTTCAGAACGTCGTGAGACAGTTCGGTCCCTATCCGTCGCGGGCGCAGGAAATTTGAGAGGATCTGTCCTTAGTACGAGAGGACCGGGATGGACGCACCGCTGGTGTACCAGTTGTTCTGCCAAGGGCATCGCTGGGTAGCTATGTGCGGACGGGATAAGTGCTGAAAGCATCTAAGCATGAAGCCCCCCTCAAGATGAGATTTCCCATTCCGCAAGGAAGTAAGATCCCTGAAAGATGATCAGGTTGATAGGTCTGAGGTGGAAGTGTGGCGACACATGGAGCTGACAGATACTAATCGATCGAGGACTTAACCTAATTTGAATGTATGCTTCCTGTTATCTAGTTTTGAGAGAACACTCTCAATGGTTTGGTGGCGATAGCGAAGAGGTCACACCCGTTCCCATGCCGAACACGGAAGTTAAGCTCTTCAGCGCCGATGGTAGTCGGGGGTTTCCCCCTGTGAGAGTAGGACGCCGCCAAGCTATTTTAACGGTAAAGGCAGCTCATCATGAGCTGCCTTTTTTGTTATTGAATAAAAACAATACAAACACCGAAATACGACGATGCCCATATACTAATTGCAACCTTCAAAAAGGTCCAAATTGTGTATACAATCAACAGCTTAGGGGAAGGCTATTCATACGGAGGTGGGCAAAAATGAATGAAACGTCCAGCCATGAAGAAACATGCATTGTGTGTGAAACCAAAAAAGCAGGGGTATCCATATTTATACGAAATTTATATGTTTAGAGTGTGAGAAGAAAGTAGTTTCCACTTCAACCTCTGATCCGAATTATGAGTTTTTCGTTCGCAAACTGAAAGCCCTTCATACACCGACGTTATATTCTTAACCCTGAAAAGGGTCTTTTTTTTGCTTAAAAACAGAGGAGTTTTTTCACTTTTTATTAAAGAACTGATACGATAAGAAGAGGAACTTGTTTAGAAATAGAATGTAATAGATAATACTGATAAAAGTGAATAAATAGGAGTCGATCCGAGTATGAAACCGTTTATTCAATATATGAAATGGACGCTTTGCGGCAGCGCGGTTTTTGTATTAGCGGGGATAGCCGTCTTTACGATAGGGCATCAGCCTTTTCTCTATTCGCTATTATATGGGGCAGCCGGCGGAGCGGCAGTCGGTGCGGCCGGGCTTTGGAATGCGAAGCGTCTCTTTTTAAAGAAACACCGGCTGACAAGAAAAGAATATGCTTATATCAAGGAAAATCTTGAGGAAGCTAGAGATAAAATCATCCGATTACGGAGAGCGCTTTTTCGCTCTAGAAGTATACAAATGCTGAAGCAGAATGCAGAGATACTGCGGATAACGCGGCGAATATATGTGCTTACAAAGCAAGAGCCGAAGCGCTTTTACCAGGCAGAGCGATTCTATTACCAAACGCTAGATTCCGTTGCGGAACTAACGGAAAAGTATGTTCTGCTCTCATCACAGCCGCGGAAAAATAAAGATTTATCAATGTCCTTGAGTGAGACGAGGATGACTCTTGCGGAGCTTTCCAGAAGGCTGGAAGAGGACCTTCATGAACTGATGAAAGAAGACATCGACGATCTGCACTTTGAATTAGATATGGCAAAGCATTCATTGAGAAAATAAGATAGGGGGAAGGAAATGGCCAAAGACCGTTCCGATGATATGGATGTTCAAAATGATCAGGCTAATCCAAAGCTTGCAGATACGCTGCCGGAAGAAAAAAGAAAAGCTGCACGTCAGCTCGCTGAAAAACTGGACCATGAGAACATGCAAAGCATTGTTCTGTTTGGTTCGCAGGCGCAAACGAATCTGCTGGAATTTTCCCACACGATGATAGAGCATGTTCAAAGAAAAGATGCGGGAGAGATGGGACAGATACTTGCTGATCTGATGAGGAAGCTTGACCAGGTAAACCCTGATGATCTGCAGATGAAGAATAAAGGATTTTTCGCCCGTTTGTTTAAAAGGGTATCTGGTTCTGTGCAGGAAGTGCTTTCGAAATATCAAAAGACAAGTGTGCAGATTGAGCGTATCAGCAGAAGGCTCGAGCATTCTAAAAATGTGCTGTTGAGTGACAATAAACTGTTAGATCAACTGTACGCCCAAAATAAACAATACTTCTCTGACTTAAATCTGTATATAGCGGCGGGTGAATTAAAGTTAGATGAGCTGAAAACAAAGCTGATTCCCGAAGCGGCAAGAAAAGCCGAATCACGGGAACACAATCAAATGGCCGCGCAGGAAGTGAATGATCTTCGCCAGTTTGCCGACCGTCTGGATAAGAGAGTGCATGATCTGCTTCTGAGCAGGCAGATTACGCTTCAGAGTGCGCCGCAAATCCGTTTGATTCAAAACACGAATCAGGCACTGGCGGAAAAAATTCAGTCCTCCATTGTTACGGCTATTCCATTATGGAAGAATCAAGTTGCGATCGCGCTGACGCTTATGAGGCAGCGGAGTGCGGCAGATGCGCAGCAGAAGGCGGCTGATACGACAAACCAATTGCTGCTGAAAAACGCTGAACTTCTGAAAACAAGTACAGTCGAGACAGCCAAAGCTAATGAGCGAGGCCTTGTTGAGGCAGATACCCTCAAAAAAGTGCAGGAAAGCTTAGTCAGCACACTTGAAGAAATCATGTCTATACAAGAAGACGGCAGGATGAAACGCAAACGTGCCGAAGAGGAGCTTGTTATCATGGAAGGCGACTTGAAAAAGAAGCTGCTTAATATGACGCCCGGCCGTGATGACGTCTAGCTGGCAAAAAGTCTTAGCTTTAAGTTGGCTCACAGGCACGATATAATAAGAAAGACAGGCAAAGGATTTGTTTAAAAATGGACACACCTTTATATACAGCGCTGCTGAAGCATGCGCACCGAAATACGTATTCTTTTCATGTTCCGGGACATCACAATGGAGATGTCTTTTTTGATGAAGCCAAATCTGTATATCAATCTCTTTTATCTATTGATATGACTGAGATCACGGGGCTTGATGACTTGCATCACCCGACGGGAGTCATCAAAGAAGCACAAGATTTGGTGAGCAGGCTTTACGGCTCTCAGGAAAGCTTCTTTCTCGTCAATGGGACGACCGCCGGCAACCTGGCGATGATTTTGGCTGTTTGTGAACCGGACGAACCCATCCTGATTCAGCGTAATTGTCACAAATCTGTTTTTCATGCGGTGGCAATGGCCGGAGCCAAGCCGGTTTATTTGGCGCCGGAAATTGATAAAAATATGCATGTGCCGTCCCATGTATCCCTTTCAGTCATCGAAAAAGCGTTAGCGTCATATCCAAATGCGAAAGGCCTTGTTCTGACCAACCCGACTTACTACGGGCATGCTGCCGACTTGACTGCGGCAGTTAAAAAAGCTCATTCATACGGCGTCCCTGTACTGGTAGACGAGGCTCATGGTGCTCACTTTGTGTTGGGTGAACCGTTCCCGCCTTCATCATTGGCTATGGGGGCGGATGCAGTTGTTCAATCGGCTCACAAAACGCTTCCGGCTATGACGATGGGATCTTACTTTCATTTAAACAGCAGCCGGATTGACAGAGATCGATTAACCTATTATCTAAGCAGTTTGCAAAGCAGCAGCCCGTCATATCCGATTATGGCATCTTTAGATACGGCGCGCGCTTATATACAGGATATCGCTGAAAAAGGAACACTCCCTGTTCATATAGCGCACATTGAGCAAATAAAACGGAACTTCGCATCAATTTCTTCTATTGAAGTAATCGAGCCCTCCGGATATGGGATCAAAGCGGACCCGTTAAAACTCATTCTTCGCTCAAAGCTCGGACATTCCGGCTATTCATTACAAAATATTTTGGAGAGCGAAGGCATTTTTGCCGAGCTGGCTGACGAGTATCAAGTATTGCTCGTACTGCCGATAGGCGGCCGGCGGATGATTAAACAGGAAACCGTAAGAAACATACAGCAGAAACTGGAGAATACACCGCCCGATAGACTGCCGGAAGCAGTGGATTGGACATTCCCATCCATTACGACACTTGAATATCCGCAAAATGAAATGCGCAAGTTTACAAAAGAGCTTACGGATATGAATAAAGCGGCCGGGCGCTTGCATGCGGGAAATATTATTCCTTATCCTCCGGGAATCCCGCTTATCATGGACGGAGAACGGATAACAGAAGAGATCGTACAAAAGCTTTCCCGTTTAATCGGCATGGACGCACATATTCAAGGCTTGTTAAACGGGGAACAATTACTTGTTTATACAGAAGAGGAGAAATCATGAGCGGTTTATTTATTACATTTGAAGGTCCTGAAGGTGCAGGAAAAACGACAGTGCTTCAGGAAATAAAAGATATTCTGTCGGCGGAGGGGCACCCGGTGACAGCGACAAGAGAACCGGGCGGCATTGACATTGCTGAGCAGATCAGAGAAGTGATCTTAAATAAAAACAATACACTGATGGATGCAAAAACGGAAGCGCTCCTTTACGCTGCGGCCAGAAGACAGCATTTAGTCGAAAAGGTGCAGCCTGCATTGAAAGAAGGGCGCATTGTACTGTGTGATCGTTTCATCGACAGCTCACTGGCTTATCAAGGCTATGCGAGAGGGCTGGGCATTGATGAAGTTTTTTCTATCAACCGGTTTGCAATCGGCGATACGATGCCTGATGTCACCATCTATTTTTCTATCGATCCGGAAGAAGGGCTGAAACGGATTACGTCGAATGATTCAAGAGAAAAGAATCGTCTCGATCTTGAGGCGCTGCACTTTCACACGAAAGTACGGGAAGGATACCAAAAGGTCATGCAGCGTTTTCCGGAAAGATTTCATACAATCGACGCATCGAAAAAGAAGGAATTCGTCATTCAAGACGCGCTTCAGGTGATAAATGAGGCATTGAAAAAAATTCAGTTGTGACCTGTTTCTCATAAGTTGATATAATGAATGTAACGACAATGTTCTTTCCAACCTAAAGGGGGCCTAGAGAATGAAATTAATAGTGGCAGTGGTGCAGGATCAGGACAGCAACAGGCTTTTGAAAGTATTAACCGACCACAACTTCAGGGTGACGAAGCTTGCGACAACAGGCGGATTTCTTAAATCAGGCAATACGACGTTTATGATCGGGGTGGAAGATATCCGTGTCGATAAAGCGCTCAGCCTCATTAAAGAAAATGGCTGTAAACGCGATCAGATGATTGCCCCGGTATCCCCGATGGGCGGGAATGCGGATTCTTACGTTCCATATCCAGTCGAAGTGGAAGTCGGCGGAGCGACGGTCTTTGTCCTTCCGGTCGATGAATTTCATCAATTTTAAGGATTTGACAACGTGAAAATAAATTCTGACTTACGCACCTTTATTGAGAAAAAGCAGCAGCCTGCCTATAAAGCGGCAGAGCTTTCCGGAACTTTTAAAAGTTCAATGGACAGCCAAAGCAGTAAGCTGAAGTTTGATCAGCTGAGCAGGTTCTTAACGGATATAGAAACGTTCGGGAAAAGACTGACGAAATCGAGGAACTTCAAAGACTTAGCAAAATTCAAAGGGCTGGTGAAGCGTTTTGTAAAAGAGGCCGTAGACAGCGGGTTATCGCATGAGACGGCGAAAAGCTTCGACCTGTACGGCAACAGCCGGACCTTGGGACTTGTGAAAGAAATAGATGAAAAACTGATTCAGCTGACGGAAGAGATGCTGGATCAGGAAAAACCGGCAATTGATTTGCTGGATCGAATCGGAGAAATAAAAGGTTTATTGATTAACCTTTACACATAGAGAGTGATACAATGGCAATATCATGGAAGGAAATGACCGAGCAGCAGCCCAGAGTGATGCGGCTTTTGCATAATAGCATTGAAAAGAAAAGGCTTTCTCACGCATATCTGTTTGAAGGCAAAAAAGGTACGGGCAAATTGGATACCGCACTGCTTCTCGCAAAAAGCTTTTTTTGCCTTGAAGCCGGGACTGAGCCATGCGGGGAGTGCCGGAACTGCAAGCGTATTGCATCCGGAAACCATCCCGACCTGCATGTGGTTCAGCCCGACGGACTATCAATTAAAAAGGCTCAGATCCAATCGCTGCAGGAGGAGTTTTCTAAAACCGGACTGGAATCGCATAAAAAACTGTACATTATATCCCATGCGGATCAAATGACGACAAATGCAGCAAACAGTCTGCTGAAATTTTTAGAGGAGCCGAGTCAAGACACCATCGCAATTCTCATTACTGAGCAGCTCCACAGAATACTGGATACCATCGTTTCGAGATGTCAGGTTATTCCATTTCAGCCGCTTCAGCCGAAAGCGATAGAAGAGAGACTGATGGAACAGGAAGTAAGCCCTCACATGGCCAGACTCTTAGCAAATATGACAAATAATATTGCGGAAGCAGTCGAATTAAGTCGAAATGATGAGTTTGCAGAGTCCAGAGCGAAAGTGATAAAATTGTATGAAGTCTTACACCAGCGGAAAGGACATGCCTTTTTCTTCATTCAGGATCAGTGGGTGCCCTTTTTCAAAGAAAAAACCCATCAAGAAATGGGTCTTGATATGCTCTTATTGATATACCGTGATGTATTATCCATCCAAATTGGAAATGAAGATAAACTGATTTATCAAGACTTATTCCAATCAATAAAACAGCATGCGCTGCAATTTACACAACAAAGCGTTACGAACCAAATTCTCGCTGTTTTAGAAGCAAAAAAACGGCTTCATTCCAATGTGAATGCGCAGGGATTAATGGAGCACTTGGTGTTAACGTTGCAGGAGGGATAAGCTTGTACAACGTAATAGGCGTCCGCTTTAAAAAAGCGGGAAAAATTTATTATTTTGATCCGAATGGATTTGATATAGAACAGGACAGCTGCGTCATTGTTGAAACCGTAAGAGGTGTCGAATACGGACAGGTTGTCATCGCAAATAAACAAGTGGACGAGCATGATGTTGTGCTTCCGCTTCGAAAAGTCATTCGCGTTGCTGATGAACGCGATCTTCTCATTGTAGAAGAAAACAAACAAGAGGCCCTGTCCGCTTTTGAAATCTGTCAGAAAAAAGTGGCTGATCACGGCCTAGATATGAAACTGGTTGATGTTGAGTTTACGTTTGACCGCAATAAAGTCATTTTTTACTTCACAGCCGACGGACGGGTTGATTTCAGGGAATTGGTCAAAGACTTGGCTTCTATCTTTAAAACAAGAATCGAATTGCGCCAAATCGGTGTGAGGGACGAAGCGAAAATGCTCGGCGGTATCGGCCCGTGCGGGAGAATGCTTTGCTGCTCCACGTTCCTCGGTGATTTTGAACCGGTGTCCATCAAAATGGCGAAGGACCAAAATTTATCGTTGAACCCAACGAAAATTTCGGGTCTGTGCGGCCGTTTGATGTGCTGTTTGAAGTACGAAAATGATGAGTATGAGACGGCGAAAGAACAGCTGCCGGATTTAGGCGAAATGATTACAACGGCAAACGGCCCCGCAAAGGTTGTCGGTCTTAATATTCTGGAACGGGTGCTTCAGGTGGAACTGAAGAATCGTGAAAAAGTGATAGAATATACTTGGGAAGAGCTCTTGGAAGAGGGCGTCGTATCCGCACAAACCACAGATTAACGAGGTGTGGAACCTTGGATAAAAAAGAGTTAATTGATACTGTCATAAACCTGGAGGAACAAATCGGTTCGCTGTACCGTCAGCTGGGTGACTTAAAGCAGCATATCGGCGAAATGATTGAAGAGAATCACCATCTGCAGCTTGAAAATAAGCATTTGCGGAAGCGGCTTGATGACACGACAGAGCAAATTGAGAAATTCAAGGCCGATCAGAAAGAAACAAAAACACAGAAGGCAGAGCAGAGTGATATAGGAGAAGGGTACGATAATCTGGCCCGGCTGTATCAAGAAGGCTTTCATATTTGCAACGTCCATTATGGGAGCGTCCGCAAGGGAGATTGCCTTTTTTGTCTGTCCTTCTTAAATAAAAAATAAGGAAAAGGCTTCCGCTGATGTCGGAAGCCTTTTTCAAAGAGTGCTGAAAGGAATAAGATTATGGTTTCATTACGTGATGATGAAAGATTGGATTACTTATTAGCAGAGGATATGAAAATTGTACAGAGCCCGACGGTTTTCGCTTTTTCGCTAGATGCCGTGCTGCTGTCAAAGTTTGCATACGTTCCGATTCAAAAGGGCAACATCGTTGATTTATGTACGGGAAATGGGATTGTGCCGCTTTTGCTCAGCACAAGGTCAAAAGCGGATATCACAGGGGTTGAAATTCAGGAGCGTTTGTATGATATGGCGCTCCGAAGTGTCGAATACAACGGTCTGGGCGGTCAGATCAGCCTCATTCATGATGATCTGAAAAATATGCCGGATAGACTCGGACATAATAAATATGACGTTGTCACTTGCAACCCGCCTTATTTCAAAACGCCGAAAGAGGCTGAGCAGAATCTGAACGAACATCTCAGAATCGCAAGGCACGAAATTCTTTGCACGCTTGAAGATGTGATTTCCGTCAGCAGCAAACTGCTGAAACAAGGCGGAAAAGCGGCTCTCGTTCATCGGCCGGGAAGGCTTTTGGAAATCTTTGAATTAATGAAAGCATACCGAATAGAACCGAAACGGGTGCAGTTTATTTATCCGAAACAAGGTAAAGAAGCGAATACCATTTTGGTTGAAGGCATTAAAGGCGGCCGCCCTGATCTCAAAATTCTTCCTCCGCTGTTTGTATATAATGAACAAAACGAATATACGAAAGAGATCCGCACCATTTTATATGGAGACGAATAGTCATTTCTTTTATGTACTGCTGTGCAATGACAACAGTCTGTATGCCGGTTATACAAATGATCTGCAAAAACGGCTGAAGACCCACAATGAGGGAAAGGGCGCGAAGTACACAAGGGCGAGAAGGCCTGTTTCGCTATGCCATGCGGAATCATTTGAAACAAAACGGGAAGCGATGCAGGCGGAATACCGTTTTAAGCAGCTGACCCGAAAGAAAAAAGTACAATATATAGAAGAAAAACGAAACAGCAAGGAGGCTGTATATGTTAAGTCGCCAGATGAGTTTTAACGGAAAATCTGAAATGGGAATTCTTTATCTTGTTCCTACACCGATCGGCAACTTGGAGGACATGACCTTTCGTGCAGTGGAGACGCTGAAATCGGTCGATGTCATTGCTGCCGAAGATACGAGACAGACGAAAAAGCTGTGTCACGTCTATGACATAGAAACATCTCTCACCAGCTATCATGAACACAATAAAGAAAGCAGCGGCCATAAAATCATTGAATGGCTGAAAACCGGAAAGAATGTGGCACTGGTCAGTGACGCCGGTATGCCGACAATTTCCGACCCGGGGGCTGAGATTGTAAGAGATTTCACCCAAATCGGCGGATATGTCGTTCCGCTTCCGGGAGCAAATGCGGCGTTAACCGCGCTGACCGCATCAGGTATCACCCCGCAGCCGTTTTTCTTCTATGGATTCTTAAACAGACAGAAAAAAGAAAAGAAGAAGGAACTCGAAATCCTGAAAAAACGGCAGGAAACGATGATATTTTACGAAGCGCCGCACAGGTTAAAAGAAACATTAACAGCAATGCATGCCGTTTTGGGAAATCGAAACATCGCCGTCACGAGGGAATTAACGAAAAAGTACGAGGAATTCATCAGAGGAACGATCGCCGAAGTAATTGAATGGGCAAATGAAGACCAAATCCGCGGTGAGTTCTGTCTCGTTGTCGAAGGCAATCAAGCCGCTGAACCGGATGAAGACGACAAACCCTGGTGGATGGAGCTTTCTGAAAAAGAGCATGTGGAACATTACATAAATGAAGGGGCTTCTTCCAAACAGGCCATAAAACAAACAGCGGTAGATCGGGACGTACCGAAACGCGAGATCTATGACGCTTATCACATTCAATCATAAAAAAAACCGTTCTTGCGTCACAACAAGAACGGTTTTTGTATGAAATAACTTATTTTTGGTTTTGAAGCTGGTTTTGAATTTCAGAGATGATTTGCTCAGCGCCTTCTTTGCTGAGTACCAATTTGCCGCCGGCAAGTTTAAGGTTATCATCAGAGACTTCACCAGTTACTTGGCAAGTCATGTTTGGTTTATATTTTTTAAGGATGATTTTTTCATCATCAACATAAATTTCAAGAGCGTCTTTTTCTGCGATGCCCAGTGTACGGCGAAGTTCGATAGGGATAACTACGCGTCCAAGTTCATCAACTTTACGTACGATACCAGTAGATTTCATTAACAGTCTCCTCCCGAGAGATAATTATTTGTAGTTTATATTTTTCTTCGTCATTATTCGACAAAATTCCTTACATTCCTAGCATAACAAGGTTTCCAATAATCGTCAATCATTTTGTTTACTATTGTTTGTAAGAATTAGTTCTTATAGTAAGTAAAGCCTTGGAAATCCTGAAATAACAGGCTTTTTGACTGCTTTTTCGAACCTATTATCCTATGGAAAATCCTTTTAAATCAAGACTTTCGAACCAAGATGTTTTATATTAGTAGATTATATACGACAAAATTCTACATGTTAAGACTTTATTTAATTTCAATAAAAATTTTTAATTTTATTTACTCTTTTACGCGCAGTACGTATATATCCTTGATCTTAAAGGCTAAGATGGTATCATAGATAGAGGACAAATATCAATATTGTATATCAAATAAAACCGCTCTCGTCCTTTGGGCGTGAGCTTTTCGACATTCTGAATGGGAGGTTGCAACATGCCGCAAGAGAATAATACTTTTTATATTACGACCCCGATATATTATCCGAGCGGAAAATTACATATCGGCCATGCTTATACTACCGTGGCCGGCGATGCAATGGCGCGTTACAAAAGATTAAAGGGATTTGACGTTCGCTACTTAACCGGAACGGATGAACACGGACAAAAAATCCAGCAGAAAGCGGAGGAAGAGAATATCACGCCTCAAGCGTATGTAGACCGCGCTGTTGCTGAAATCCAAAAATTGTGGAAGCAGCTCGACATTTCTCACGATGATTTCATCCGGACTACGGAAAGCCGGCACAAAGAAATCATTGAGAAAGTGTTTCAAAAGCTTCTTGATAATGGTGATATTTATCTGGATGAGTATGAGGGCTGGTACAGCATTCCTGACGAAACATTCTATACTGAAACACAGCTGGTGGATGTGGAACGTAATGAGAAGGGCGAGGTTGTCGGCGGAAAAAGCCCGGACAGCGGCCACCCTGTCGAATTAATCAAAGAGGAATCATACTTCTTCCGCATGAGCAAATATGCAGACCGCCTGCTGAAGTTTTATGAAGAAAACCCTTCATTTATCCAGCCGGAATCACGCAAAAATGAAATGATTAATAACTTCATTAAACCGGGTCTTGAAGATTTGGCCGTTTCCAGAACGACGTTTGACTGGGGCGTAAAAGTGCCGGGAAATCCGAAGCATGTCGTGTATGTATGGATTGACGCATTATTCAACTATATTACAGCGCTCGGTTACGATACGGAAAATGACGAGCTTTACAAAAAGTACTGGCCGGCTGACGTTCACCTGGTCGGTAAGGAAATTGTCCGTTTCCACACCATCTACTGGCCGATTATGCTGATGGCGCTTGATCTCCCGTTGCCTAAGCAAGTTTTCGCGCATGGCTGGTTATTGATGAAAGACGGAAAAATGTCGAAATCAAAAGGAAACGTTGTTGATCCGGTAACATTGATTGAACGTTACGGCTTGGATGAGCTTCGTTATTACCTGCTTCGCGAAGTGCCGTTCGGTTCAGACGGTGTCTTTACGCCGGAAGGTTTCGTAGAACGAATTAATTATGACTTGGCAAACGACTTAGGAAATCTTCTGAATCGGACAGTCGCCATGATCCAAAAATATTTTGACGGTGAGATTGGTTCATATGAAGGAAATGTGACCGATTTTGATCAAGAGCTTTCTTCTGTAGCCGGAGAAACGGTTCAAGCTTATGAAAAGGCAATGGAAAACATGGAGTTTTCAGTAGCTTTATCAACGCTATGGCAATTGATCAGCCGTACGAACAAATATATTGATGAAACTGCTCCGTGGGTGCTGGCAAAAGATCCGGAAAAAGAAAAAGAATTACGCTCAGTCATGTATCATTTAGCTGAATCATTGCGTATTTCGGCTGTACTTCTTCAGCCTTTCTTGACGCAAACACCTGAAAAAATGTTTGCCCAGCTCGGAGTTGAGGATCAGTCTCTTAAAGCTTGGGACAGCATTCAGACATTTGGCCAATTAAAGAGCACAAAAGTGAAAAAAGGGGAACCGCTTTTCCCTCGTCTTGAAGCTGAAGAGGAAGTAGCTTACATCAAGCAAAAAATGCAGGGGACTGCTCCTGTGAAAGAAGAAAAGGCGGAAGAGCCGCAAGAAGTTGAGCGCCTTCCTGAAATTACGTTTGATCAATTCATGGATACAGAACTTCGCGTTGCAGAAGTCTTGTCCGCAGAACCGGTAAAAAAAGCGGATCGTCTGTTGAAACTGCAAATTGATTTGGGCTTTGAACAGCGCCAAGTTGTATCAGGTATCGCGAAACATTACACACCGGATCAGCTTGTGGGAATGAAAATCATTTGTGTAACGAACTTAAAACCGGTAAAACTGAGAGGCGAGCTTTCTCAAGGGATGATCCTCGCAGGAGAATCTGACGGTGTCCTCAAGGTTGTAGCTGTCGATCAGTCATTACCGAAAGGCACTAGAATTAAATAATAAGGGGCAAAAGGTGTTTCACGTGTAACATTCCGTCGAACACCTTTTGTTTTTCAACAAGAAAGGAGTTTTTATGATGCTTTTTGATACACATGCGCACTTAAACGCCGAGCAATTCGACACAGATCTTGAGGAAGTCATTGCTCGTGCAAAGGCTGAAAAGGTTGAACGAATTGTCGTTGTCGGATTCGACAAACCCACTATCACGCGGGCGATGGAACTGATTGAGGAATATCACTTTATATACGCTGCGATCGGCTGGCATCCGGTAGATGCAATCGACATGACAGAAGAAGATTTAACGTGGATTAAGGAACTGTCCTCTCACGAAAAAGTCGTGGCAATCGGAGAAATGGGCCTTGATTATCACTGGGACAAATCACCAAAGGATATTCAAAAAGAGGTGTTCCGAAAACAAATCGCGCTCGCCAAGGAAGTGAACCTTCCAATCATCATTCACAATCGCGATGCAACGGAAGATGTTGTCACGATTTTGAAAGAAGAGGGGGCTGAAGAAGTCGGCGGTATTATGCACTGCTTTACGGGCAGCGCGGAGGTTGCGCGGCAGTGTATGGATATGAATTTCTATATCTCATTCGGCGGACCGGTCACCTTCAAAAATGCGAAGAAACCAAAAGAAGTGGCAAAGGAAATTCCGAATGACCGCTTGCTGATTGAAACGGACTGCCCTTTCCTGACACCGCATCCTTTCCGCGGCAAACGGAATGAGCCAAGCTACGTGAAATATGTTGCGGAACAGCTCGCTGAATTAAAAGGACTGACGTATGAAGAAATTGCTTCGATTACAACTGAAAATGCAAAAAGACTTTTCCGCATGAACTGACAGAATGCGCTGTCGTAACGTGTAAAGGCTTGTCCGATTCAGAGGATATATCAAACAGTTCTACAAGCTTCCTTCTTCTCATAAGATAGGTTGTCGATATCTCTTTCTTCCTTTTTTTGCTTTGTTTTTGCATAATGAGGGATACGCTGAAGGTTTTTGATCTTCGAGATGGGAGGGTTGACAGCATTTTAGATACTCTATATAATCTCTCCGAGGAGAAGGAGGCGTTTTTCATCACACAAAAAATGAAAAAACTGTTTTCCGTAAAGCTTGGTAAAAGCAAGGTTATTCTTATTGCAGCTATTATTCTGCTGGGAGGAACCGGGACTGCATACGGGGCGCATGAGCTCTCAAAACAATCAGTCTCTGTTTCCATCAACGGCAAGAAAAAGCAAATACGCACTCATGCAAAAACAGTTGGGGAACTTCTGGAAGATTTACATATAAAGACGAGAAATGAAGACCGGATTACCCCCTCTAAGCAGACAGCATTGGCAGACAACATGAATGTCGTGTATGAAGCTGCAAAGCAGATCCGCGTGACAAGAGGCGGAGAAGAAAAGACTTTATGGTCAACGGCAAAAACAGTCGGCGCATTTCTAGACGAACAGCATACACCTGTGAATCAGCACGATAAAATAGATCCGGCAGCAGATACGAAAGTGACAAACGGCATGAAAGTCACGGTAGATCCGGCTTTTCAGGTCACTGTAAATGATGCGGGAAAGAAAAAGAAAATATGGACGACTTCGACTACGGTCGCTGACTTTTTAACGCAGCATAAGATGGACATGAAAGACGAAGATAAAGTAAAACCGGCATTACACGAAAAGCTCACAAAAGATCAAGCCGGCATACAAATCACTCGTATCGAAAAAGTCACCGATGTAGTTGAGGAAAAAATAGCGTATCAAGTGAAAGAAAAAGAAGATGCGTCACTCGACAGCGGGGAAGAAAAGATCGTTCAAAAAGGAAAAGAAGGCAAGCTTAAAAAGCATTTTCATGTTGTTAAAGAAAATGGAAAAGAAGTATCGAGAAAGCTTGTTAAAGAAGAAACATCTGAAAAAAGCAAAGACCAGATCATTGCGGTCGGCACAAAGCGGCACAGTCCCAAGATTGAGCAGCTCAGTGCAAAGGCATCTTCGGGCGAAGCCGGATCTTCCGGTAAAGTGATTACCGTGTCTTCCACGGCATATACCGCAAGCTGCAGCGGCTGTTCCGGCCATACGGCTACAGGCGTTAACCTGACAAGTAATCCGAATGCCAAAGTCATTGCGGTAGACCCAAGCGTCATTCCGCTCGGCACAAGAGTCCACGTAGACGGATATGGGGACGCTGTGGCCGCTGACACAGGCTCGGCCATTAAAGGAAGACGGATTGATGTCTTTTTCCCTGAAAAATCTTCGGCTTACCGCTGGGGGAAAAAACAGGTCAAAATAAAAATCTTAAATTAATTCCGATTCATTCAGAGGGTTTTGCGCCCTCTGTTTTTTTCGTTATAATAGGTAAAGTGTATTTTCAGTATATTAGACGTGACATGTAAGCAAAGGTTTCGTTTTGGATATAAAAAGTTTTTTTGGAGGAAGTAATGAAAATTAAAGAAATTATTGTAGTCGAGGGACGCGATGACACCGCGCGCATAAAACTTGCCGTTGATGCGGACACGATCGAGACGAACGGTTCAGCGATCGGAGACGAAGTCATCAGGCAGATTCGGCTGGCGCAGGAAACGAGAGGGGTCATCGTGCTGACGGACCCGGATTTTCCCGGGGAAAAGATCCGGAAAACCATTTCTGAAGCAGTGCCCGGCTGTAAACACGCATTTCTGCCCAAACATCTTGCCAAACCGAAAAACAAGCGCGGAATAGGCGTTGAGCACGCATCCATTGAAAGCATCAGAGCATGTCTGGAAAATGTGCATGAAGAGATGGAGGCAAAGCCGAGTGAGATTTCAGCTGAAGATTTAATACAGGCCGGTCTGATCGGCGGGCCGGCTGCTAAAAGACGCCGCGAACGTTTGGGCGACCTGCTGAAAATCGGATATACAAACGGCAAACAGCTTCAAAAACGGCTGCAAATGTTTCAAATCAAAAGAAGTGATTTTATTGATGCGCTCGATGCTATGATGCAGGAGGAACAGGATGAACAATAAAGATATCGCGACACCTATCAGAACGAAGGAAATTCTGAAAAAGTACGGTTTCTCTTTTAAAAAGAGTCTTGGACAGAATTTCTTAATTGACACAAACATATTGGACAGGATTGTGGACCATGCAGAAATAACGGATCGGACCGGTGTGATTGAAATCGGGCCCGGAATCGGCGCGCTGACAGAGCAGCTTGCCAAACGGGCGAAAAAGGTCGTCGCGTTTGAAATTGATCAGCGCCTCCTGCCCATTCTCAATGACACGCTGTCTCCTTATGACAATGTAACGATCATTCATCATGATGTGCTGAAAGCAGACGTTAAGTCAGTTATTGAAGAGCAGTTTCAGGACTGTGATGAAATTATGGTGACGGCGAATCTCCCGTATTATGTGACGACACCGATCATCATGAAGCTTTTGGAAGAACATCTTCCGTTAAAAGGAATTGTCGTGATGCTGCAAAAAGAGGTCGCTGAGCGGATGGCCGCAGATCCTTCCTCTAAGGAGTATGGATCTCTTTCCATTGCGGTTCAGTTCTACACGGAGGCCAAGACCGTCATGACCGTGCCGAAAACGGTGTTTGTGCCTCAGCCTAATGTCGATTCCGCGGTCATCCGGCTTTTGCTGCGTGACGGCCCGGCGGTGGACGTCGACAATGAATCATTTTTCTTCCAGCTGATTAAAGCAAGCTTCGCTCAGCGCCGGAAAACTTTGCTGAACAACCTTGTGAACAATCTCCCGGGCGGAAAAGAGAAAAAACCTCAAATTGAAGAAGTCCTTCAAGAAACGAATATTGACGGAAAGCGGCGCGGTGAATCCCTGTCTATAGAAGAATTCGCGCTCCTGTCCAACGGATTGTATAAAGCCCTTTTCTAAGAAGGGCTTTTTGTTTTGCGTCACCACTTGGACTGCCGCTACATAGGCTAGAGAAGAACCTTATTCATTCAACTGCAAGAAAAGCTTGAAACATCAAGCGCCGCAGCGGAAAGAGGTGCATTTGATAAGGCTTCTTTCATGATGAGGCTTAGTCTATTTGTGGAGTGGGTAATGTGCAATTTCAAATAGGAGATATGGTAGCCAGGAAATCCTATCAAATGGATGTTTTATTTCGCATTATCGGCATAGAGCAAACAAGCAAAGGAAATTCAATTGCCATCCTGCATGGTGACGAAGTCAGATTGATTGCGGATGCTGATTTTTCTGATTTAGAGCCTGTAAGAAAAGACGAACAGGCCGTGAGAAAGCAGAAAGATGAAAGCAGGATGAATGAATCTCTCGAGCTGCTCCGCCAGGATTATAAGCTGCTTCGGGAAAAACAGGAATATTACGCGACAAATCAATATCAGCATCAGGAGCACTACTTTCATATGCCCGGCAAGGTATTGCATCTGGACGGCGATGAGGCTTATTTGAAAAAGTGCCTGAACTTTTACGAAAAAATCGGTGTGCCTGTATACGGGATTCATTGCCATGAGAAAAAAATGGCGGCCTCAATAGAGGAGCTGCTCGACAAATACCGGCCGGATATTTTAGTCATCACCGGTCACGATGCTTATTCCAAGCATAAGGGAGGCGTGAACGATTTAAGCGCCTACAGGCATTCCAAACATTTTGTCGAAACCGTTCAACGAGCGAGGCGGAAAGTCCCTCACTTGGACCAGCTGGTGATATTCGCGGGTGCCTGCCAATCCCATTTCGAGTCTTTAATCAGAGCGGGTGCGAATTTTGCAAGTTCACCGTCACGCGTCAACATCCATGCGCTTGACCCGGTCTATATTGTCGCAAAAATCAGCTTCACTCCGTTTATGGAGCGGATCAATGTGTGGGATGTCCTGAGAAACACTCTGACACGAGAGAAAGGGCTGGGAGGAATTGAAACGAAAGGTGTGCTGCGTGTCGGTATGCCGTATAAATCAAATGGATGAGTGAAAAACCCGCATAAATTTCGCTATGCGGGTTAATTATTTTACATATTGATACATAAATTACCGGAACTTGCGAAAAATAACGTAGAAATCAATAGAATTTTGTCAAAATAATTTTGTTGACAATGACTTGATAACGTTGATATAATTTAAATTTTATTTGACAAAATTGGGCTCTTGTTGTACAATAAATGTAGTGAGGTGGATGCAATGGCGAAGACGTTGTCCGATATAAAAAGATCGCTTGATGGGAATTTAGGTAAACGGCTTACGTTAAAAGCAAACGGCGGCCGCCGAAAAACGATTGAGCGTTCGGGCATTTTAGCTGAGACGTACCCTTCTGTTTTTGTGATACAACTAGATCAAGACGAGAACTCGTTTGAAAGAGTTTCATACAGTTATGCTGATATTCTTACTGAGACTGTTGAATTGACATTCAATGATGATGCGGCAAGCTCAGTAGCATTTTAATGGGCAGTGAACCTTTTGTTTACTGCTTTTTGTTTTGCCTTCTAAAGCTCTTCTAATTATTCCCTCGAAAGTTTCAGCCGATTAAACGGAAGCTATAGATGTCACATGTTTTATCGTGGCGTGCACGAATGGTGATCAATTCTATAAAAGGGGTTGTTTCGTTTGGGCAGACGTCGTGGAGTTATGTCAGATGAGTTCAAATATGAGCTGGCAAAGGACCTTGGTTTTTACGATACGGTGAAAAACGAGGGCTGGGGAGGCATTCGGGCGCGCGATGCCGGGAATATGGTAAAGCGCGCAATCGAGATTGCCGAACAGCAGATGGCGGCTCAGAACCAAAATAACCGATAATGCAGTGGCCCGGGGGACAATCCGTTCCCCGGTTTTTTTCTATCGGCTGTCAAAATCAGCGCCAATTTCGGATAAGTACCTCCGGGTCTCCAAATGTGATACAATGTTCATACTTATGTTTAGATGGAGAAGTAGGTGAAAGCTATGCGTATTTTAGAAAAAGCGCCGGCCAAAATCAATCTGTCCCTCGATGTAACGAGTAAACGCCCGGATGGTTATCATGAAGTGGAGATGATCATGACGACAATTGATTTGGCAGATCGGATTGAACTGACAGAACTGCCCGAAAACGTGATCAGAGTGGCGTCGCATAATCGCTTTGTTCCCGATGATCAGCGGAATCTGGCTTATCAGGCAGCCAAACTGCTCAAAGAACGGTACCAAGTCAAAAAAGGCGTTTCTATTATGATTACAAAAGTGATACCTGTAGCAGCAGGGCTTGCCGGCGGAAGCAGCGATGCAGCAGCCACGCTCAGAGGGCTGAACAGACTCTGGGATTTAAAGCTTTCTGTTGAAGAGCTCGCGGAGCTTGGGGCTGAAATCGGTTCAGACGTGTCCTTCTGTGTATACGGCGGAACTGCCCTGGCAACAGGACGCGGTGAGAAGATCAGGCATATCAGTGCTCCGCCTCATTGCTGGGTCGTGCTTGCCAAACCGACGATTGGGGTATCGACTGCCGAAGTGTACCGCCGGCTGAACTTGCAGCAGGTTCGGCATCCGGATGTACAAGCGATGATTGACGCAATTGAAGAAAAAAGTTTCCAAAAGGTTTGCGGACAATTAGGAAACGTATTGGAATCGGTTACGCTCAACCTTCATCCCGAGGTGGCGATGATTAAAAATCAAATGAAACGCTTCGGCGCTGACGCGGTGTTAATGAGCGGAAGCGGACCGACTGTATTCGGTTTGGTTCAATACGAATCAAAGGTGCAGCGGATTTATAACGGGTTAAGAGGTTTCTGTGATCAGGTGTACGCGGTGCGGATGATCGGCGAACAGAATGCTCTTGATTAAATCCGTATGTTAAGTTATATTATTTTTAAATTATTCGGATTTTGGGGGTAAGTTCATGAAGTTTCGTCGCAGCGGCAGATTGGTGGACTTAACAAATTATTTGTTAACCCATCCGCATGAATTAATACCGTTAACGTTTTTCTCAGAACGGTATCAATCAGCAAAGTCATCAATCAGTGAAGATTTAACAATTATTAAACAGACCTTCGAACAGCAAGGCATTGGGACGCTGCTTACAGTGCCGGGAGCTGCCGGAGGCGTCAAATATATTCCGAAAGTAAAACAGGCTGAAGCAGAAGCGTTTATACAGGAGCTGGGACAGTCTTTAGTAAATCCTGAGCGTATCCTTCCGGGCGGTTATGTATATTTAACGGATATCTTAGGCAAACCTTCTGTCCTCTCTAATGCAGGCAGGCTTTTTGCTTCCGTTTTTGCGGAGCGGGAGATTGATGTGGTGATGACCGTTGCGACAAAAGGAATCCCTCTTGCTTACGCAGCGGCCAGTTATCTGAACGTTCCGGTTGTCATCGTACGAAAAGACAATAAAGTGACGGAAGGCTCTACAGTGAGCATCAATTATGTATCAGGGTCGTCTAACCGCATTCAAACAATGTCGCTTGCGAAAAGAAGTTTGGCCACGGGGTCGAACGTTTTGATTATTGACGACTTTATGAAAGCCGGCGGCACAATTAACGGCATGATCAGCCTGCTTGATGAGTTTAATGCGAACGTCGCGGGTATAGGCGTCTTGGTTGAAGCTGAGGGAGTGAATGAACGGCTTGTCGATGAATACATGTCGCTGCTTACCCTTTCAACCATCAACATGAAAGACAAAACGATTGAGATTCAAAACGGCAATTTTCTGCGATTTTTTAAAGAACAGCATTTAAAGAATGGGGAGACAGAAAAATGACAAAAGCAATCCATACGAAACACGCGCCGGCAGCCATCGGGCCATATTCACAAGGCATCATCGTAAATAACATGTTTTACAGCTCAGGCCAGATTCCTCTTACTGCTGAAGGAGAAATGGTAAACGGTGATATCACAGAACAAACGCATCAGGTGTTCAGCAATTTAAAGGCCGTCCTCAAAGAAGCGGGTGCTTCTCTCGAAACGGTTGTAAAAGCAACGGTGTTTATTGCTGACATGGAGCAGTTTGCGGAAGTGAATGAAGTGTACGGACAATACTTTGATGTACATAAGCCGGCAAGGTCTTGTGTGGAAGTGGCGAGACTGCCGAAAGACGCTCTCGTGGAAATTGAAGTCATTGCGCTGGTGAAATCTTAAATCTCAGAAAAGTGGTTCCGGACTCCGGAATCACTTTTTTTATGCAGTATATGATTCCCGAATATGATTTATCACCTAATTGTGTATGTATATCCTATATTTTCAAAAAAACTTTTTGAAACGTGCAGGAATTTAAAGAGAATCGTGGAATTGTTAGACTAATGCTTTTATATAGGGAAAAGGTGGTGAACTACTGTGGAAGTTACTGACGTAAGATTACGCCGCGTGAATACCGATGGTCGCATGAGAGCGATTGCATCCATCACGCTGGATCACGAATTTGTCGTACATGATATTCGTGTGATTGATGGAAACAATGGTCTTTTCGTTGCGATGCCGAGTAAACGCACCCCTGATGGAGAATTCCGCGATATTGCTCATCCTATTAATTCCAGCACGCGGGGCAAGATCCAGGATGCTGTTTTAAATGAGTACCATCGCTTGGGTGATTCTGAAGCATTAGAATATGAAGAAGCCGGGGCTTCTTAAAATAACAAAATGTAAGGACTGCTGATAAAGGCTGACACAAGGCCTTTTCCGGCAGTCCTTTTTTAAATCTGATTTTTCAGTAATAAAGCGATTACATAGAAAATTCTTGCACTTTTTGATGTCTTCTTGAAATCAACAGCTATTTAGGATATATTTTTCTATGGATAAAAGGGATATTGGAGGCCATTAAATGGATAAGCGGTTTGCAGTGATTTTAGCTGCCGGAAAAGGAACGAGAATGAAATCGAAGCTTTATAAGGTCCTTCATCCGGTATGCGGAAAGCCTATGGTAGAGCACGTCGCAGACGAAGCTCTGAAATTATCTTTAGCGAAGCTTGTCACCATCGTAGGACACGGCGCCGAAGATGTGAAGAAGCAGCTCGGACAGAAAAGCGATTACGCAATCCAAGCAGAACAGCTCGGTACGGCTCATGCAGTCAAGCAGGCAAAACCATTTCTTCACGGGGAGAAGGGTGTCACGATCGTTATTTGCGGCGATACACCGCTTCTGACGGCGGAGACGATGGAAGCCATGCTGAATGAACATACAAACAAAGGTGCGAAAGCCACGGTTTTAACGGCCGTTGCCGAAGATCCCGCCGGATACGGAAGAATTATCCGCAGCGAAGACGGCGCCGTTCAAAAAATCGTGGAGCATAAGGATGCTTCGGAGCAAGAACGTCTTGTGAAAGAAATCAACACGGGAACGTACTGTTTTGATAACGAGGCTCTTTTTCGTGTCATCGAACAGGTTTCGAATGAAAATGCCCAAGGCGAGTATTACCTGCCGGATGTTATCGAAATCCTCAAAGACGAAGGCGAAACTGTTGCCGCTTACCAGACTGGTAACTTCCAAGAGACGCTCGGAGTGAATGATAGAGTCGCTCTTTCTCAGGCTGAAATGTATATGAAAGAGCGTATCAACAAACGTCATATGCAAAACGGAGTCACTTTAATTGATCCGATGAATACGTACATCTCACCTGACGCACGTATCGGACAAGATACAGTTATTTATCCCGGAACTGTGTTAAAGGGACAAGCTGAAATCGGCGATGAATGTGTCATCGGCCCTCACACTGAGATAGAGGACAGCTCAATCGGCAGCCGTACTGTGATTAAACAATCCGTTGTCAATCGGAGCAAAGTTGGGAATGATGTAAATATCGGTCCATTTGCTCACATCAGACCCGATTCTGCAATCGGCAATGAAGTGAAAATCGGCAACTTTGTTGAAATCAAGAAAACACAATTCGGCGACCGAAGCAAAGCATCTCACTTAAGCTATATCGGTGATGCCGAAGTAGGTACGGACGTGAATCTGGGCTGCGGCTCCATCACGGTCAATTATGACGGGAAGAAAAAATATTTAACCAAAATTGAAGACGGCGCTTTTATAGGCTGCAACTCCAATCTGGTAGCTCCTGTTACAGTGGGAGAAGGCGCGTACGTCGCTGCGGGTTCAACCGTAACAGAAGATGTGCCGGGCGAAGCGCTTGCCATTGCCAGAGCAAGACAAGTAAATAAAGAAGATTATGTGAAAAACATTCATAAAAAATAATCCTAAAATCGGAGGTTTACCATGTCTAACGAATACGGAGATAAGAATTTAAAGATTTTTTCTTTGAATTCAAATCCAGAACTTGCAAAAGAAATCGCGGATAATGTAGGAGTTCAATTAGGAAAGTGCTCTGTTACAAGATTTAGTGACGGAGAGGTCCAGATCAACATAGAAGAAAGTATTCGCGGCTGTGATTGCTACATCATCCAGTCTACAAGTGCGCCGGTCAACGAGCACATCATGGAATTGCTGATTATGGTTGACGCTTTAAAGCGCGCTTCCGCGAAAACAATCAACATTGTCATCCCGTACTACGGTTATGCGCGCCAGGACAGAAAAGCAAGATCACGTGAACCGATTACGGCAAAACTTTTTGCAAACCTGCTTGAAACAGCGGGAGCGACACGCGTAATCGCACTTGATTTACACGCGCCGCAAATTCAAGGTTTCTTTGATATTCCGATTGACCACTTAATGGGTGTTCCGATTTTAGGCCATTATTTTGAAGGTAAAGACTTGAAAGATATTGTTATTGTTTCACCTGACCACGGCGGTGTGACGCGCGCCCGCAAACTTGCGGACCGTCTGAAAGCGCCGATCGCGATTATCGACAAACGCCGTCCTAGACCGAATGAGGTAGAAGTGATGAACATCGTCGGTAACGTGGAAGGAAAAACAGCGATTCTGATCGATGATATTATTGATACGGCCGGCACAATCACACTTGCCGCAAACGCGCTGGTTGAAAACGGAGCTGCGGAAGTGTATGCATGCTGTACGCACCCTGTATTGTCAGGCCCTGCCGTTGAGCGGATCAATAACTCTAAAATCAAGGAGCTTGTCGTGACGAACAGCATTAAGCTTCCTGAGGAGAAAAAAATCGAACGCTTTAAACAGCTTTCTGTCGGACCGCTTCTGGCTGAAGCGATTATCCGCGTTCACGAGAAACAATCTGTCAGCTATTTATTCAGCTAAACCGAAAGTTTAAGGTTTAAATTCCGGCTATCGTGGGTATTGTTCTAATAGGACGATAAAACGATAATTAGGATGGTGCTGAATATGGCAACTTTAAAAGCAAATGAAAGAACAGATTTTAAACGTTCGACGCTTCGGAAAATCCGTCATTCAGGACACGTTCCGGGGATTATATACGGTAAAGAAACAACGAATACACCTGTCTCTTTAGACAGTGTCGAATTGCTTAAAACATTGCGGGACGAAGGAAAAAACACGATTATCACAATTGATGTCAACGGAAATCAGCAATCGGTTATGGTGACTGAGCTTCAGACAGACCCGCTCAAAAACGAATTGACGCACGCCGATTTTCAAGTCGTGAATATGAGTGAAGAGCTGGAGGCTGAGGTGCCGATTCAGCTGACGGGAGAGGCGAAAGGAGTCAAAGACGGAGGTATCATCCAGCAGCCGCTGCATGAGCTTTCGATTAAGGCTAAACCGAAGGACATCCCTCAGACAATCGATGTTGATATTTCCGGACTGGAAATGAATGATGTGCTGACCATCGCGGATCTGACTGCTGACGGCAATTATACATTTACGAACGATCCGGAAGAAGTCGTGGCTTCCATCCTTCCTCCTAAGCAGGAAGCATTCGAAGAAGATGCAGAACCATCTCCTGAGGAAGAGCCCGAAGGAGAAAATCAATAAGTGCTTTAAGACGTAACCCGCCCGAGGTTACGTCTTTTGTGCTAGAATGAGAAGAATTACAGCGATGTTGAGGGAGGATTTACGATGCTTGTGATTGCCGGTCTGGGTAACCCGGGGAAAACCTATGAGAACACGAGACACAATGTCGGCTTTATGGCCATTGACGAGCTTTCTAAAGAATGGAATATTGAACTGAATAAAACGAAATTCAACGGACTTTACGGAATGGGTTTTGTTTCCGGAAAAAAAGTTCTACTTGTTAAACCGCTTACATATATGAATTTATCAGGAGAATGTTTGCGGCCGCTGTTGGATTATTATGATGCCGACCATGAAGATTTGAAAGTCATATACGATGACCTTGATCTTCCTACGGGGAAAATCAGACTCCGGACGAAGGGGAGCGCAGGCGGACACAACGGAATTAAATCACTTATTCAGCACCTTGGAACCCCTGAATTTGACCGGGTCAGAATCGGAATCGGCCGTCCCGCCAACGGGATGAAAGTCGTTGACTATGTGCTGGGAGCTTTTACGAAAGAAGAAGCGCCGCATATCAATGATGCTGTCTCAAAAACGGTAAAAGCCTGCGAAGCTTCCTTAACGAAACCATTTTTAGAAGTTATGAACGAATTCAACGCAAATGTATAAGATAAATAATGGGAGACCATACTAGGGAAAAATGATTTTTTCACATCAGGAGGTCCAATGTATGGCTTTGCATTATTTCTGCCGCCACTGCGGTATTAAGGTAGGGAGCCTGGAATATACGACGGTGCCGACACAGTCACTTGGATTTCAGCACTTAACAAATGAGGAAAGAAACGATATGATTTCATATAAAGACAATGGAGATCTCCATGTTCTTACAATTTGTGAAGACTGCCAAGAGGCGCTGGAACGGAATCCGCACTACCATGAACACAACACATTTATTCAATAAGAAGCTTTGGTGTAGATTCTAGACCAAAGCGTTTTTCTGTTCTTGCAGAAAACAGAGAGGAGGGGCCCATATGGACAATATTCAAACCTTTATTAAAGAAAGCGATGATTTTAAATCCATTGTTAACGGTTTACATGAGGGGCTGAAGGAACAGCTGCTTGCGGGTCTGTCAGGTTCCGCGCGTTCTGTTTTTACCTCCGCCCTTGCACAGGAAACGAAAAGGCCGATTTTCTTTATCACCCATAATTTATATCAGGCCCAAAAAGTGACAGAAGATCTGACGGCGCTTCTCGGGGATCAATCTGTTTTTCTATACCCCGTAAATGAATTGATTTCTTCAGAAATTGCTGTAGCCAGTCCTGAACTGCGGGCTCAGCGGCTCGATGTCATTAATAGATTAACAAACGGAGAAGCCCCGGTCGTTGTGGCGCCCGTTGCGGCAGTGAGAAGAATGCTTCCGCCGAAGGAGCTGTGGAAAAGCAGCCAAATCGTCATTTCGCTTGGAGACGATATAGAACCGGATCAGCTGTCTGCCCGCCTTGTTGAGGTAGGGTATGAGCGTTCCGATATGGTTTCTGCACCCGGTGAATTCAGTATTCGCGGCGGAATTATCGACATTTATCCGCTGACATCAGAGCATCCGGTGCGAATTGAGCTGTTTGATACGGAGGTCGACTCCATCAGAAGCTTTAACTCTGATGACCAGAGATCAATTGAGACGCTCAAAACGGTGGCGATCGGACCGGCGAAGGAACTGATCATCCGGGCGGAAGAAAAAGCCCGCGCGATGGATAGGCTCGATAAAGGGCTTGCCGACAGTCTGAAAAAGCTGAAGCAGGACAAACAAAAAGAAATGCTTCATATCAACATCTCACATGATAAAGAACGATTATCAACGGGACAGACTGATCAGGAACTTGTGAAGTATCTCTCGTACTTTTACGAAAAACCTGCTAGTTTGCTAGATTATACCCCGTCAGACACCTTGTTAGTGTTAGACGAGGTCAGCCGCATTCATGAAATGGAGGATCAGCTCCAAAAAGAAGAGGCCGAATTTACGACAAGTCTGCTGGAGGAAGGGAAAATTCTGCATGACATTAACTTATCCTTCAGCTTTCAGGAGCTTATGGGCCAAAAGCGGCGTCCGGCAATTTATTTCTCATTATTTTTGCGTCATGTTCAGCATACAAGCCCTCAAAACATCGTGAATGTGACAAGCCGGCAGATGCAGAATTTTCACGGACAGATGAATGTGCTTACCGGTGAAATGGAGCGCTTTAAAAAATCAAACTTCACCGTTGTCTTTTTAGGGGCAAATAAGGACAGAACCGACAGATTGGCATCCGTGCTGGCTGATTACGAAATTGAAGCCGCAAAAACGGACAGCTCCAAAGCGCTTGTGCAAGGACAGGTCTATGTCATGGAAGGCGAACTGCAATCCGGTTTTGAACTGCCGCTGATGAAGCTGGCCGTCATTACAGAGGAAGAGCTGTTCAAAAACCGAATCAAGAAGAAGCCGAGAAAGCAGAAGCTGACAAATGCCGAACGGATCAAAAGCTATTCCGAGCTTCAAGTCGGTGACTATGTCGTCCACGTCAATCACGGGATCGGTAAGTATTTGGGGATCGAAACACTTGAAATCAAGGGCATTCATAAAGATTACCTCAATATTCACTATCAGGGCAGCGATAAGCTGTACGTCCCGGTAGAGCAAATCGACCAGGTGCAGAAGTACGTCGGCTCTGAAGGAAAAGAACCGAAGCTTTATAAACTGGGCGGCAGTGAATGGAAACGGGTTAAGAAAAAAGTCGAAAATTCCGTTCAGGACATCGCCGATGATCTGATTAAGCTTTATGCGGAACGCGAAGCAAGCAAAGGCTATGCTTTCTCGCCTGATCATGAAATGCAGCGGCAGTTCGAGGCTGCTTTCCCTTATCAGGAAACAGACGACCAGCTCCGTTCCATTCAGGAAATTAAAAAGGATATGGAAAGAGAGCGCCCGATGGACCGCTTGCTTTGCGGGGACGTCGGTTACGGTAAGACAGAGGTAGCCATCCGTGCGGCCTTTAAAGCGATCGCCGACGGGAAGCAGGTCGCGCTGCTTGTGCCGACGACGATACTCGCACAGCAGCATTACGAAACCATTATGGAACGTTTCCAAGACTACCCGATTAACATCGGTCTTCTCAGCCGGTTCAGAACGAGAAAAGAATCCAATGAGACCATCAAAGGCCTGAAAAACGGAACGGTAGATATCGTGATCGGAACCCACAGGCTTTTATCTAAAGATGTCGTCTATAAAGATCTCGGCTTGCTCATAATCGACGAAGAGCAGCGGTTCGGCGTCACACATAAGGAAAAAATCAAACAGATCAAAGCCAATGTTGATGTGCTGACTCTGACGGCGACTCCGATTCCTCGTACCCTTCATATGTCCATGCTCGGTGTGCGGGACTTATCTGTTATTGAAACGCCGCCGGAAAACCGTTTTCCTGTCCAGACGTATGTCGTGGAATACAACGGGGCGCTTGTAAGAGAAGCCATCGAAAGAGAACTGGCGCGCGGAGGGCAAGTATATTTCTTATACAACCGCGTGGATGACATTGAGCGGAAGGCTGACGAAATTTCCATGCTCGTTCCTGATGCGAAGGTGGCGTACGCCCACGGGAAAATGACCGAAAATGAATTGGAAAGCGTCATGCTTAATTTTCTGGAAGGGGAATCAGACGTCCTTGTCAGCACGACCATTATTGAGACAGGCGTAGACATACCAAACGTCAATACCTTAATCGTGTTTGACGGAGACAAAATGGGGCTGTCTCAGCTGTATCAGCTGAGAGGACGGGTTGGCCGTTCCAACCGCGTCGCTTACGCCTATTTTACGTATCGCAGAGACAAAGTGCTTACTGAGGTGGCGGAAAAACGGCTGCAGGCGATTAAAGAATTTACCGAGCTTGGTTCAGGCTTTAAAATTGCCATGCGTGACTTGACGATCAGGGGAGCGGGGAATCTCCTCGGCGCCCAGCAGCACGGTTTCATCGACTCAGTCGGTTTTGACCTGTACTCGCAGATGCTCAAGGAAGCGATTGAAGAGCGAAAAGGCGATACACCAAAAATCGAACAGTTTGAGACGGAAATCGACATCGAGCTTGACGCATATATCCCTGAAAACTATATACAAGACGGCAAGCAAAAAATCGATATGTATAAACGCTTCAGATCAATCACTACAATTGAGGAGAAAAACGAGCTTCAAGATGAAATCATCGACAGGTTCGGCAGTTACCCGAAAGAAGTTGAATGGCTGTTTACAGTTGCAGAGATGAAGGTGTACGGAAAATATGAACGCGTCGAACTCATCAAGCAGGATAAGGACGCAGTCAGATTTACCATTTCGGAAGAGGCCAGTGCACAGATTGACGGACAGAAATTGTTCGAACTCGGCAATAAATACGGCCGGCAAATCGGACTGGGAATGGAAGGGAAAAAGCTGAAAATCTCAGTACAGACGAAAGGCCGCAAAACGGAAGAGTGGCTGGAGACCGTACTCGGCATGCTGAAAGGCCTTCAGGGCGTGAAGAAAGAAACAATCGCGTCTTCATAAAAATTGTTACTCTCTGGTGTATATTACATTTGATGTGACGGATACTAATTTCAAGCGAGTGGCGGAAGCTACATAAAGTAGAGAACTTTAGTACTTTCCCTTAAATATCATCACATGAAAGAGAGGCACCAGAGAGATGAAAGCTACAGGTATCGTACGTCGTATTGATGATCTAGGACGGGTCGTCATTCCTAAAGAAATTCGGAGAACACTGCGAATCAGGGAAGGAGACCCGCTTGAAATATTCGTTGACCGCGACGGAGAAGTTATATTGAAAAAATATTCTCCTATCAGTGAGCTTGGCGATTTTGCGAAAGAGTATGCAGATGCATTGTATGACAGTCTCGGCCATTCCGTCTTGATTTGCGACCGTGACGTGTATATTGCCGTTTCAGGCAGTTCGAAAAAAGAATTTCTGAACAAATCCATCAGCGATTTGCTCGAAAAAACGATGGATCAGCGCAGCTCAGTGTTAGAAAACGATGTGAAGTCCGCACAGCTTGTTAATGACATTGAAGAAGATATGAGCTCCTATACAATTGCTCCTATCGTGGCGAATGGCGATCCTATCGGTGCCGTGGTCATTTTTTCTAAGGAACAGGCTCTTGGAGAAGTAGAACATAAAGCGGTAGAAACGGCAGCCAGTTTTTTGGCGAGACAAATGGAACAGTAGGTCTTATTACCATTATTGAAATAAGAAACGGGGAAAGAACAGCTCTTAAACAGTGCTGTTCTTTTTCATATGTGCTCTCTATCGGTCCGCCGGCCGTTAGGATTGTGATATAATAAGCTCGTTTTATAGACGTAATTTTCTAGCGGCTGGAAGGAGCTTTTGGATGAACGATTCAGTTGGCGCCAAACGGCAATCAGCATGGAAAGGTGCTTTTGAGCTCGTCGTTGCGGGGATCGTGACGAAGATATTAAGCGCCGTGTACAGGGTTCCTTTTCAGAATATTGTCGGTGACGTCGGATTTTACATTTATCAGCAGGTGTATCCGTTTTTAGGGATCGCGGTAATGCTGTCAACATCCGGATTTCCGGTAATCATCTCGAAATTAATGAACGATTATAGCGATCATAAACAAAAAATAATGAAAATTTCCGCCTTTTATGTCACGGCGGCCGGACTTGTTCTGTTTGCGCTCATGTATGCCGGTGCGGCGTCGTTGGCCGGTTTTATGGGTGACGCCCGCCTTGTGATGCTGATACGGGTCGCCGCGTTCGCTTTTGTATTGTTTCCGTTCACAGCGATTTTCCGGGGGTATTTCCAAAGCGTGCATGATATGATGCCGTCAGCCTTATCCCAGATTACGGAACAGCTTCTTCGTGTGGCGGTGCTTCTCGGTTTATCCTTTTGGCTTTTGAAAAGCGGCCGCTCATTATACGCGGCGGGTGCGGGCGCTGCCTCGGGGTCACTTGCCGGAAGCTTGGCGGCCCTTTGTGTATTGGCTGTATTCTGGTACAAGCGGAAAGACACAAAGACGGACGGCGGGCATATCGAAACAGGCGTCATTGTGAAAAAGCTGCTGCTTTATTCAGTCACCATCTGTATCAGCAGTGTATTGATGCTGTTGATTCAGCTCGTAGACGCCTTAAACCTATATTCCCTGCTTTCAGAAGGGACGGGGAGCCATGCTGCGAAACAGCTGAAAGGCATATACGACCGCGGACAGCCGCTCCTTCAGCTGGGAACGGTATTTGCCGTCAGTATCGCCGCGTCCCTGGTTCCCTCAATTTCAAAAGCGGTGCATGAGAACAAGCCGTTTATCATAAAAGAGAAAGCAACATCTGCCGTTAAGCTCTGCCTTGCGGTAGGGATCGGCGCAGCGGCCGGACTTTTTTGCATTTTAGAGCCGGTGAATATCATGCTTTTCCAAAACAGCGAGGGGCCGCAGACCTTACAAATATTCAGCTTATCTATCTTTTTTGCTTCGATTGCGCTTACGGCAGCCGCGATCCTTCAAGGAGCGGGACATACCGTTTTTCCCGCCGTGTCCGTCTTGGCGGGAGGGGCGCTGAAATGGGTGCTGAATGTTTGGCTGGTCCCGGGCTGGGGTATTACAGGAGCGGCGCTGGCGACCGTCCTTGCATTTGCCGCAGCAGCATGCCTGAATCTGCACAGAATTTGGTCGAAGGGCTGGCTGACGAATCTCGGCGGCGTTATCGCCCGTCTATGCGGATGCAGTCTGCTGATGGTACTTTTTCTGCTCGCATATATGAAGGTTTGGCAGTTATGTGTACCCGTCAGCAGGGCGGGAGCTGCAGGTGAAAGTTTATCTGCGTCAGTCATCGGAGGGCTTTTGTTTATTTATTGTATGATAAGAATGAAGATATTTACGGACGAAGAGCTGAGCAGCCTTCCTTTCGGCAGTACTTTAAGCAAATTGAATAAGAGGAGAGAAAAACATGGCAGGTAACATTATGGTCGTCGGCCTCGGCGCCGGGGACATGGATCAGCTGACAGTGGGCGTACATAAGCTGCTGACTCAGGCGAAGCATCTATATATAAGAACGAAAGACCACCCTTTGATTCCGGAGTTAGAACAAGAGGCGGCAGCGGACATCCGGTATTTTGATGATATTTATGAAAAACATGACCAGTTTGAAGCGGTCTATGAAGAGATCACTGACATTCTGTTTGAAAAAGCGAAGCAAGAGGATGTCGTCTACGCTGTGCCCGGCCACCCGTTTGTCGCCGAGAAAACCGTTCAGCTGTTATTTGAACGCCGGGAAGAACAACATGCAGCCGTTCACACCGCCGGGGGGCAAAGCTTTCTGGATGCCACCTTCAACGCATTGCGAATTGACCCGATTGAAGGATTTCAATTTACGGATGCACAAACAATGACGCCGGATGAGCTTGAACTCCGCCATCACCTGATCATTTGCCAGGTTTATGACCAGATGACAGCCTCTGAGGTCAAGCTGACACTCATGGAGAAATTGCCTGACGACTATGAAGTGGTCATCGTAACGGCAGCCGGAAGCAAGGAAGAAAAGATCACCAAGGTGCCTTTGTTTGAGCTTGACCGCAATGTCGGCATAAATAACTTAACAAGTGTGTATGTTCCGCCGATTAGAAAAGAAGAGCTCCTTTACCAAGAATTTTCTGCATTCCGAAGAATTATTCGTGAGCTTCGCGGGCCGAACGGCTGTCCGTGGGATCAAAAGCAGACACACCAGTCATTAAAGAAATATATGATTGAGGAATGCTACGAACTGCTTGAGGCCATTGACGAAGAGGACACGGATCACATGATAGAAGAACTCGGGGACGTCATGCTTCAGGTTATGCTTCACGCTCAGATCGGAGAAGACGAGGGATACTTCTCAATTGATGATGTCATCAGAGACATCAGTGCGAAGATGGTCAGACGGCACCCGCACGTGTTTAAGAATGTTAAGGTTCAGGATGAACATGATGTCGTCGCCAACTGGGAAGAAATCAAAAAGGCGGAAAAACAAACAACATCCTCTTCGTTGCTGGATGCCGTACCGAAAACACTGCCTTCTCTTGCAAAAGCGGCCAAGCTTCAGAAAAAAGCCGCAAAAACCGGTTTTGACTGGGATGATGTTCAGGATATATGGGACAAAGTGAATGAAGAACTGAAGGAATTTTCTGCGGAGGCTTCTGCTGAATCTGCAGATGAAGTAAGCTTGAAAGCTGAATTCGGCGATGTTTTATTTGCATTGGTCAATATCGGCCGATACTATAAAATTGAGCCTGAGGAAGCGCTCGCCATGACAAATGACAAATTCCGCAGACGCTTTTCTTATATTGAAAAAGAAGCGGCAGCAAAGGGGCTTGAATTGACCGGGATGTCTCTTGAAGAAATGGACAAATTGTGGGATGAAGCAAAAGAAATGGAGAGGAGATTCTAATATGAGACTTGATAAGTTTTTAAAAGTATCCAGATTAATTAAGCGCCGCACATTGGCGAAAGAGGTCGCCGATCAAGGGAGAATCACTGTTAACGGGAATCAGGCGAAAGCCAGTTCAGACGTAAAAGCCGGCGATGAACTGACGGTCCGCTTCGGCCAAAAGTTTGTCACCGTAAAGGTAAATGAATTGAAAGAGACAACAAAAAAAGAAGAAGCCGCAGGTATGTATACAATCGTCAAAGAAGAAAAACTCGGCGAATAGGCTTGTTCTAAACAAAGCTCCCGCCTCATACAATGCAGTAATAATGCTAAAAGTATCGAGGATATGGGGGCTGAATAGATGAATTCATATTATGAGCAAAAAGGTTCTTCTTCTGTTCCGGAACAGCATGATGTAACGATGAAAGGGAGAAAGCATTTAGACATTTCGGGTGTCAAGCATGTGGAAAGTTTTGACAACGAAGAGTTTTTGCTGGAAACGGTTATGGGAATGCTTTCCGTCAGAGGTGAGAATCTGCAGATGAAAAACCTTGACGTGGAAAAAGGGATTGTATCTATAAAGGGCAGGGTGTTTGACCTTGTATATTTAGACGAGCAGCAAGGGGATAAAGCTAAAGGGTTTTTTAGCAAGTTGTTTAAATGACGCTGACGACCCAATTTTATACGATGCTGGCAATGACCGGTATGGGCGCCTGGCTCGGAGCGTCGCTTGATACATACAGGCTGTTTGTCAGCCGCGCCAAAACGGCCAGGTGGCTGTTATTCGTTCATGACATTCTCTTTTGGATTGTACAAGGCCTGCTGTTTTTCTATGTGCTGCTCAACGTGAATGAAGGAGAACTCAGGATATACATTTTCTTGGCTGTCTTACTGGGTATTGCGACGTACCAAAGTCTGTTTAAACGAATGTATATAAAAATGCTGAAATTGGCCATTCATCTTGCGGTGTCTCTTTATCAAATCGCAAAAAAGCTCATTCAGCACGTGCTGTTCCGTCCGGTGGTTCTGCTTTTTAAGCTGCTCATCGGGCTGATCACGTTTATTTCTTTATACTCCTATCGGGTGATTGCCTTTTTTGCGAAATGTCTTTTTAAGATCGTAACGTTTTTGCTGTATCCGCTGTTCTTCCTGTTGAAACAAATATTGAAACTTCTTCCTGAAAAGTGGCGTCTTACTTTCAAACGATATTTTCAAAAAAGTGCAGGATTTTTACAAAAGAGCAAGAAACTAATCATAACAATCAGATCGACCATGATACGTATTTTGAAAAGATGAAAGGAGGGCCGTCTGATTTGAATCTATCTAGAGAACGTACAATAACTGAAATTCAAAACGACTATAAAGAGCAGGTTGAGCGGCAATCCCAGCTTATGAAAAGAAGGCGGAAAGGGCTTTTCAGACGGTTGATTGTATTCGGCGCCCTTGTGTTGCTGACGGCTATTGTCTTAGCGGGTTCTCTGTGGTCACAGACCTCTTCCCTTAGCGCGAATGAAGAAAAGAAAGCTCAGCTGGAAAAACAAGTGAAAGAATTGAACGGGAAACAGGCTGATTTAAAAGATGAAATTTCCAAATTAAAGGATGAGGATTACGTCACAGAGCTTGCCAGAAGAGACTTGTTTATGTCAGGAAATGGTGAGATTCTCTTTAATGTAGAAAATAAGAGCAAGTAGCCTTGTTGACACTTAAATTTTTATTTAGGTATAATTAAACAAACGATCTTTTTATAAGCCTAAGGAGGAGCACTTTTTTTATGTCGATTGAAGTTGGCAGCAAGTTGCAAGGGAAAATAACAGGTATTACAAATTTCGGAGCATTTGTTGAATTGCCTGGAGGCTCAACCGGTCTCGTTCATATCAGTGAGGTAGCCGATAATTATGTGAAAGACATTAACGAGCATTTAAAAGTCGGCGATCAAGTTGAAGTGAAAGTCATCAACGTTGAAAAAGACGGGAAAATTGGTTTATCAATTAAAAAAGCTAAAGACCGTCCGCAAGCCAGACCTAGAAATGATTTCCGTCCGAAAGAATCTTTTGAACAGAAAATGAACAAGTTTCTTAAAGATAGCGAAGACCGCTTATCATCTTTAAAACGAAACACGGAATCAAAACGTGGAGGGCGCGGAGCAAGAAGAGGATAACTTGCTGCTTTCTATAAATACATGGGGCATTCGTCTATCCCGCGGATGCTTTTTTTATTTATCCTATTAGTCAGAAAATTAAAACTTCATAATTTTTGTTGACGGAATGAAGAAACCTTTGTATTATATAACTTGTGCTTATAAGCACTTATATGGCGGTGTAGCTCAGCTGGCTAGAGCGTACGGTTCATACCCGTGAGGTCGGGGGTTCGATCCCCTCCGCCGCTACCATATATATTTGGCCCGTTGGTCAAGCGGTTAAGACACCGCCCTTTCACGGCGGTAACACGGGTTCGAATCCCGTACGGGTCATCCAAGCGAATCGGCTTCTTTTACAGAAGCCGATTTTTTCATATTTAGACAACTTTTTGAGAAATGTCGGAGGAAATACGAGAGGAAAGGGGAACAAGGGAGAAAGCGTCGAAGAGTTCTTTGAAATCGTTACCTTCTTTTGACAAAATCCTATCTGTGCTTTCATTTATAATGACAAGCAACGAATAAAACAGGTGGGGGATGAGAGCAATGGAAAAAGCGGAAAGAAGAGTGAACGGGCCGATGGCGGGACAAGCTCTGGAAAAACTGCAATCGTTTTTTGAAAAGGCTGCAAAGCTTGCGGTTCATCAAGCGCATTCACTTTTTTTCTATAAGGGTTTCATTTATGTCGTGATCGGTTTTTTACTTGGACGGGCTTTCATATTATCTGAGGTTCTTCCGTTTGCGCTCCCGTTTTTCGGAGCAATGCTTTTGATCAGAAGAGATAAAGCCTTCTATGCTTGTCTGTCGCTACTTGCGGGCGCTTTAACCATTTCGCCGAAACACTCTTTGCTGATTCTGACAGCTTTGGCCGTCTTCACTCTATTTTCAAAAATCGGTACATATATCATGCAGGACCGGGTGAAGATGCTGCCGATCGTGGTGTTTTTCTCCATGGCTGCCGCGAGAATCGGTTTTGTTTATTTTGAAAGCGGCGCTTTTACCACCTATGATTATGTAATGGCTGTTGTTGAGGCGGGCTTGGCCTTTATTTTGACGCTGATCTTTTTGCAAAGCTTGCCGATCTTCACGATCAAAAAAGTGAAACAATCATTAAAAATAGAAGAAATCATCTGTTTTATGATCTTGATCGCATCTGTTTTAACCGGGCTTGCCGGTGTTTCATTTCAAGGAATGCAGGCCGAGCATATCCTGGCCCGCTATGTCGTGCTGAGTTTTTCCTTTGTCGGCGGAGCAAGCATCGGCTGTACTGTCGGTGTTGTGACCGGGTTGATTCTCGGGCTCGCGAATATCGGAAATCTCTATCAAATGAGCCTGCTTGCGTTTTCCGGACTTCTTGGCGGACTGCTGAAGGAAGGCAAGAAAGCCGGCGCCGCAGTCGGATTAGTGATCGGCTCACTGCTGATTTCATTATATGGGGAAGGGTCCGCCGGATTAATGACCACCCTTTACGAATCGTTAATTGCCGTTGCCTTGTTTTTAATTACGCCCCAATCGATTACGAAAAAGGTGGCGCGCTACATACCGGGCACTGCTGAGCACAGTCAGGAACAGCAGCAGTACGCGAGGAAAATCAGAGATGTCACTGCCCAGAAAGTAGACCAGTTCTCCAATGTGTTTCATGCCTTGTCGGAGAGCTTTGCCACCTTTCATCAGACGTCTTCCGATGAGCAGGCTGAAGAAGGGGAAGTGGATCTCTTTTTAAGCAAAATTACTGAGCATTCCTGCCAATCCTGTTATAAGAAAAGCAAATGCTGGGTTCAAAACTTTGATAAAACATATGATTTAATGAAACAAGTTATGCATGAAACAGAAGAAAAACAATATGCCTCAAACCGCAGATTAAAAAAGGAGTTTCAGCAGCACTGTTCCAAATCCAGACAGGTGGAAGAGCTGATTGAAGACGAGCTTGCCCACCATCACGCCCATCTGACGCTGAAAAGAAAAGTCCAGGACAGCAGAAGGCTTGTTGCCGAGCAGCTGTTGGGGGTTTCTGAGGTCATGGCGGACTTTTCTCGGGAAATAAAACGGGAAAGGGAGCAGCATTTTATACAGGAAGAACAAATGATAGAGGCGCTTCAGCATTTCGGAATCGAGATTCAGCATGTCGAGATATACAGCTTGGAGCAGGGCAACATTGATATCGAAATGACAATCCCGTTCAGCGGGGGGCACGGTGAGAGTGAGAAAATTATCGCCCCGATGCTGTCTGACATTCTTGAGGAGCAGATACTTGTCAAAAGCGAACAGCACTCGACTCATCCAAATGGCTACAGCCATGTCGCGTTCGGTTCGACCAAGTCTTACCGGGTATCGACAGGCGCGGCTCATGCGGCAAAAGGCGGCGGTCTTGTCTCCGGCGACAGCTACAGCATGATGGAACTGGGCGCGAGAAAGTATGCGGCCGCGATCAGTGACGGCATGGGCAATGGGGCGAGGGCTCATTATGAGAGTAATGAAACGATTAAACTGCTTGAAAAAATTCTCGAATCCGGTATTGATGAAAAGATAGCGATTAAAACCATCAACAGTATTCTGTCTTTACGGACGACAGACGAAATCTATTCAACTCTTGATCTTTCTATCATCGACCTTCAGGATGCAAGCTGCAAATTCTTGAAGGTCGGTTCAACGCCGAGTTTTATTAAGCGGGGAGATCAAGTCATGAAAGTGCAGGCCAGCAATCTGCCGATCGGCATTATCAATGAATTTGATGTGGAAGTCGTAAGTGAACAGTTAAAAGCGGGTGATCTGCTTGTCATGATGAGTGACGGTATATTTGAAGGACCGAAGCATGTTGAAAACCACGACCTGTGGATGAAACGGAAAATGAAAGGGCTAAAAACCGAAGACCCGCAGGAAATCGCTGATATATTAATGGAAGAGGTCATCAGAACGCGTGCCGGCCAAATCGAAGACGACATGACGGTCGTTGTCGTCCGGATTGATCATAATACGCCGAAATGGGCTTCCATACCTGTGCCGGCAGTTTTCCAAAATAATAAGGAGATTTCTTAAACCTTTCGTATAAATCACTTTCCTTCTGGCGAAGATGGGACTAATCGTATCACCGGGAGGAATGTATGTGAATAAGGGACATTTAAATCAAGTTCTGCTGATTACAGATGGCTGCTCCAATCATGGCGAAGACCCGATCGCAATGGCGGCTTTCGCCAAGGAGCAGGGGATTACGGTGAATGTTATAGGAATTATGGAAGAAAACGCGATTGACCAAGAGGCAATGAAGGAAGTTGAAGGCATCGCCATGGCCGGAGGCGGCGTCCACCAAGTTGTGTATGCATCTCAATTGTCTCAGACGGTTCAAATGGTGACGAAAAAAGCAATGACCCAGACACTGCAGGGTGTCGTCAATCAAGAGCTTAAACAAATTTTAGGGAAAAACGTTGAAATGGAAGAGCTTTCTCCGGAAAAACGCGGCGAAGTGATGGAAGTGGTTGATGAGCTCGGCGAAACGGTTCATCTGCAAGTGCTTGTACTGGTTGATACGAGTGCCAGCATGGCGCCAAAACTGCCGACGGTGAAAGAAGCGCTGATCGATCTTTCCATCAGTTTAAATTCCCGGGCCGGACACAATGAATTTGCAATGTGTATATTTCCCGGGAAAAGCCAGGAAGTTGAGCTTGTGCTGAATTGGACGCCGAAGCTTGAATCCCTTTCTGCACTCTTTGCGAAGCTGTCAACCGGCGGAATCACCCCTACGGGTCCCGCTATCCGGGAAGCGACACAGCAGTTTGAGAGAATCCGCTCAAGAAGGAGCATGTTGGCAGATGATGAACGACGCTTTGACGAGTTTGGCATGTAGTCTGGCACCGGGGACGGCAATTCAGGGCAAATGGAACGGCAAATCCTACAGATTGCTCAAACAGCTTGGCAAAGGGGCTAACGGTATTGTATATCTGGCAGAAGCATCAGGCGGACATGTCGCTTTGAAAATAAGCAGCGACAGCATGTCTGTTACCTCTGAAGTGAATGTCTTGAAATCCTTTTCAAAGGCCCGGTCGCAAACGATGGGGCCTTCTTTTTTTGATGCGGACGATGCGTTTATTCCGCAGCTGAATAAAAATGTATCTTTTTACGTGATGGAGTACATAGAAGGGCCGCTTCTTCCGCAATATATCAGCAGTAAGGGAACAGAGTGGATTCCGGTGCTGATGGTTCAGCTTCTTTCCAGTCTGTCAGTCCTTCATCAGCAAGGATGGGTCTTTGGCGACCTCAAGCCGGAAAACCTCATTGTAACCGGACCTCCGGCTGCCATTCGCTGCATTGATGTAGGGGGAACGACAAAACAGGGCCGCGCAATTAAAGAGTATACGGAGTTTTACGACAGGGGCTATTGGGGGTATGGAACAAGAAAAGCAGAACCATCCTATGACTTGTTTGCTGTAGCGATGATCATGATCCACTGTGTTCAGAAGAAAGAGTGCAAGAAGACAGGCAAGCCGAAAGAGCAGCTTCGGTCCATCATTGAAGGCCATCCGTTTTTGAATAAGTATAAGAAGGTTCTGTTTTCTGCTTTAAACGGCCAATATCCTTCGGCGGAAGCCATGAAGCATGATATCCTGACGGCGGGGCAGTGTATCGGGAGCAAAAGGAAGGATGCCGCAAAGCCTAAGCCGCCGCAAGCAAAACCGCGGCAGGGCACTGTTTCTCAGACCCGGTATAAACCTAAACAAAAACCCGCAAAAAACAATGGTTTATTTGAAACAACACTCATTTTAATCAGCGTTCTCGCCCTTTATTTCGCTTACATCGTCTTTTTTCTCATCTAATGCCGGCCGGACGCCTGAGCTCATGCTTCTTCTTTGCTTGGAGGGAATGAAAGTGATAGGATATGTATATCTTTAAAAAACCTGCTCATCGTGAGGGGGACATTGTGAAAAGCGTGGAAGATTTTTTCAAAACATATCATCTTCAGGCGGAGGGGGAAACGATTATTGCCGGGGTCTCCGGAGGCCCAGATTCAATGGCGCTTCTCAGTATGCTGAATAAGCACTTCGGGAAGTCCTCCGTTATCATAGCGGCGCATGTCGACCATCAGTTCAGAGGATCTGAATCTGAAGAAGATATGAAGTTTGTGCAGTCATACTGCGAGGCGGAACACATTCTCTGCGAAACGGTCCAGATTGATGTTTCTGCATACGCAAAGAAGAATAAGCTGAACAAGCAGGCTGCCGCGCGTGATTGCAGATATCAGTTTTTCAAAGATCTGATGGCAAAGCACCAAGCGAAGTTTTTAGCGTTGGCTCATCATGGAGATGATCAAGTTGAGACCATGCTCATGAGGCTTGCGAAAGGCACGCTCGGGGCAGGGCTTGCGGGAATGCAGCCCGTCCGCGAATTTGCTTCCGGTTTGCTGATCAGGCCTTTCCTCTATGCGGCAAAGGATGAAATCCTTGAATACTGCCGTCAAGAAAGACTGTCCTACAGAACGGATGAGAGCAATACAAAGGACGATTATACAAGAAACAGATTCAGAAAGACCGTGCTTCCTTTTTTAAAACAAGAATCACCTGACGTTCATAAAATGTTTCAAAAAGTGAGTGAAGCACTGACAGAAGACGAACAATACTTGCAGTCATTAACGAAAGAACGAATGAATAAGGTTATTACAAGCAAGTCTGACACATCAGTTGAAGTCAGCTCCTCTCAATTGCTTGCCCTTCCGATACCTTTACAAAGAAGAGGAGTTCAACTAATATTAAACTATCTTTATGAAAACGTTCCATCGTCGTTTTCCGCCCGCCACATACAGCAGTTTCTTGAATGGGCAGAAAACGGAAGCGCTTCTGGGGTGCTTGATTTTCCGAAAGGGCTGAAGGTGGTCAAATCATATCAGACATGTTTGTTTACATTTGAACAATGGCAATGTGAAAAGGTTCCCTTTGAGCTGCAGCTGCAAGGAGCGGAAGGCGAGACTGCTGTTCTGCCCAACGGCTTTATGATAGAGGTGGCCGATCAGGCTGACCCTCATATCACAAATGGGAATGCTGTTTTTATGACAAGCAGAAATAAGGTGCAATTTCCTTTAACAATCCGGACGAGAAAAATCGGTGACCGGATCAAACTTAAAGGGATGAATGGCTCGAAAAAGGTAAAAGATATATTTATTGATCATAAACTGCCTCTGCGTGATCGGGACGTATGGCCGATTGTAACGGATGCAAGCGGTGAAATTATCTGGCTGCCTGGCTTGAAAAAATCCATCTTTGACGATCTTGTGATTCCAAACAGTGACCGCATTGTATTACAATATAGACAGCATGAAAAGTGTAGGGGGCAAGCATTAACATGAAACAAGATATCGAAAAAGTGCTGATTTCAGAAGAAGAGATCCAGCAGAAAGTAAAACAGCTTGGAGAACAATTAACAAGCGAGTACAGCGACACGTTTCCGTTGGCAATCGGTGTATTAAAGGGAGCGCTTCCTTTTATGGCTGATCTTATAAAGCATATTGATACATATTTGGAAATGGACTTCATGGATGTATCAAGCTACGGAAATTCCACGGTTTCTTCCGGAGAAGTCAAAATCATCAAAGATTTGGATACATCTGTAGAAGGCCGGGACATCTTAATCATTGAAGATATTATCGACAGTGGGTTAACCTTGAGCTATCTCGTAGAACTCTTCCGATATCGTAAAGCGAAATCAATTAAGATTGTTACCCTGTTGGATAAACCAAGCGGAAGAAAAGCGGACATTAAAGCAGACTTCGTAGGCTTTGAAGTTCCTGACGCGTTTGTTGTGGGTTACGGACTTGATTATGCCGAACGCTATCGCAATCTGCCTTACATCGGAGTGTTAAAACCGGCGATTTATGAAAGCTGATCGGCTGCCTGCTTCCGAGATGGTTATCGGTTGTATTGGAATGATTTTCTATGGTACTATTGAACATAGTTGTGCTTACTGTGGGAGGAGGTAAGGAATGAATCGGGTCTTCCGTAATACCATTTTTTATTTACTTATTTTATTAGTAGTAATCGGGGTTGTGAGTTACTTCCAGACTTCAAACCCGAAAACAGAAAATATGTCGTACAGTACGTTTATCAAGAATCTCGATGAAGGGAAAGTTGACAGCGTATCGGTTCAGCCTGTCAGAGGTGTTTATGAGGTAAAAGGACAGCTGAAAAAATATGACAAAGACCAGTACTTTTTAACACATGTTCCTGAAGGAAAAGGAGCAGACCAGATATTTGACGCAATTAAAAAGACGGACGTAAAAGTTGATCCCGCACAGGAAACAAGCGGGTGGGTGACGTTCTTAACGACGATCATTCCGTTTGTCATCATCTTTATTCTGTTTTTCTTCCTGCTCAATCAGGCTCAGGGCGGCGGAAGCCGTGTCATGAACTTCGGAAAGAGCAAAGCGAAGCTGTATACGGAAGAAAAGAAACGCGTGAAGTTTAAAGATGTAGCCGGCGCGGATGAGGAGAAGCAGGAGCTTGTTGAGGTTGTTGAGTTTCTGAAAGATCCTCGCAAATTTGCCGAGCTTGGCGCGAGAATTCCTAAAGGCGTACTGTTGGTCGGACCTCCGGGAACCGGTAAGACATTGCTTGCGAGAGCATCAGCCGGTGAAGCGGGCGTTCCTTTCTTCAGCATCAGCGGATCTGACTTCGTTGAAATGTTTGTCGGTGTCGGTGCTTCCCGTGTTCGTGATTTATTCGAAAATGCGAAAAAGAACGCGCCCTGCCTGATCTTTATTGATGAGATTGACGCTGTGGGACGTCAGCGCGGCGCCGGTCTTGGCGGCGGGCATGATGAACGCGAACAGACGCTGAACCAGCTGCTTGTAGAGATGGACGGTTTCAGTGCGAATGAAGGAATCATTATTATCGCTGCGACAAACCGTGCGGACATTCTGGACCCTGCATTGCTCCGTCCAGGACGTTTTGACCGTCAGATTACGGTAGACCGTCCGGATGTCATCGGCCGTGAAGCCGTATTGAAGGTCCATGCGAGAAACAAACCGCTTGATGAGACGGTGAACTTAAAAGCAATTGCTTCAAGAACACCTGGTTTCTCAGGCGCCGATTTAGAAAACCTTCTTAACGAAGCGGCACTCGTTGCTGCCCGTCAAAACAAGAAGAAAATTGACATGCGCGACATTGATGAAGCAACGGACCGTGTCATTGCGGGCCCTGCGAAGAAAAGCCGCGTCATTTCGAAAAAAGAACGCAATATCGTGGCGTACCACGAAGGCGGTCACACCGTTATCGGACTTGTGCTGGATGAAGCCGATATGGTTCATAAAGTAACGATCGTTCCGAGGGGGCAGGCAGGCGGATACGCAGTCATGCTTCCGAGAGAAGACCGTTACTTCCAGACAAAACCTGAACTTCTCGATAAAATTGTCGGTCTTCTGGGCGGACGCGTTGCCGAGGAAATTATCTTCGGCGAAGTCAGCACGGGGGCTCACAATGACTTCCAGCGGGCAACGAACATTGCCAGAAGAATGGTGACAGAGTTCGGTATGTCAGAAAAACTCGGACCGCTTCAGTTCGGTCAATCTCAAGGCGGTCAAGTATTCCTGGGCCGGGATTTCAACAACGAGCAAAACTACAGTGATCAGATCGCTTACGAAATCGATCAGGAAATTCAACGCATCATTAAAGAATGTTATGAGCGTGCGAAAACAATCCTGACTGAAAATCGCGATAAGCTTGAATTGATTGCTCAGACATTGCTTGATGTGGAAACATTAGATGCGGAACAAATCAAGCATCTTGTGGATCACGGAAAACTCCCAGAGCGAAATTTCTCAGATGACCATCTTCAAAAAGACGATGTGAAAGTAAACATTCTGTCTAAAACAGAAGACGAAAAGAAGGACGAACCGAAAGAATAGTTCGCATTCTGATATGAAAACCGCCGGCATATACCGGCGGTTTTTTTACTGGTTCCGTTTTGTTTACAAAAGAGCCGCAGATCGTGTATGGTATTGTAGAATGTTGAAAATGTTATGATTAGAAACTATTCAAAAGTGGTGATAGAGGTTGTTACTGGTTATAGATGTGGGGAACACCAACACCGTGATTGGTGTATATCATGATGGGGAATTAGAATATCATTGGCGTATAGAAACGAGCAGACACAAAACGGAAGATGAATTCGGCATGCTGCTCCGCTCCTTATTTGGACATTCCGGACTCATGTTTGAACAAATTGAAGGGATTATCATCTCATCCGTTGTGCCGCCGATCATGTTCTCTTTAGAAAGAATGTGCACAAAATACTTTCACATCGAGCCGCAGGTTGTCGGCCCGGGGATGAAAACAGGTTTAAATATAAAATATGACAATCCGAAAGAAGTGGGGGCAGATAGGATCGTCAACGCCGTTGCGGCAATTCAGCAGTATGGCGGCCCATTAATTGTCGTTGACTTCGGAACGGCGACGACGTATTGCTACATTGATGAAAACAAGCAATATATGGGCGGCGCGATTGCTCCCGGCATTACGATTTCAACGGAAGCGCTCTACTCCCGTGCGGCCAAGCTTCCGAGAATTGAAATTGCCCGTCCGGATAATATCATCGGCAAAAACACGGTAAGCGCCATGCAGTCCGGCATCCTTTTCGGCTATGTCGGACAAGTTGAAGGCATAGTGAAGCGGATGAAATGGCAGGCCAAACAAGAACCGAAAGTCATTGCGACAGGCGGACTTGCATCATTGATCGCGAACGAATCAGACTGTATTGATATTGTTGACCCGTTTCTCACTCTGAAAGGGCTTGAAATCATTTATGAGCGAAATCGCGTGGGTCACGTATAGGAGGTAAACGATGGATTATTTAATTAAAGCAATTGCATATGACGGTAAAGTACGGGCTTATGCAGCCAGAACGACAGATATGGTAAATGAAGCGCAAAGAAGGCATGACACATGGCCGACGGCATCAGCCGCAATCGGCCGGACGATGACAGCTTCTCTGATCCTCGGAGCGATGCTGAAGGGTGAAGATAAGCTGACCGTCAAGATAGAAGGCGGCGGCCCGATCGGTGCCATTGTCGCAGATGCGAACGCAAAGGGTGAAGTCAGAGCCTACGTATCAAATCCGCACGTTCATTTTGACCTCAATGAACAGGGGAAACTGGATGTCAGACGGGCGGTAGGAACGGACGGAACCCTTAGTGTTGTAAAAGATCTGGGCTTGCGTGACTATTTTACGGGACAAGTAGAGATTGTCTCAGGCGAACTCGGTGACGACTTCACATACTACCTAGTTTCTTCTGAACAAGTCCCTTCATCCGTCGGTGTAGGTGTGCTTGTAAACCCTGATAACACAATTCTCGCTGCGGGCGGCTTCATTATCCAGCTTCTCCCGGGAACCGATGAAGAAACCATTTCAACAATCGAAAAGCAATTATCTCAAATCGAACCGATTTCTAAATTAATTCAAAAAGGCCTGACACCGGAAGAAATCTTAGAAGAAGTACTGGGTCAAAAACCGGACGTACTCGAGACCATGCCGGTCAAATTTCACTGTTCTTGTTCAAAAGACCGATTCGAAGCGGCTATTTTAGGACTAGGCAAAAAAGAAATACAAGATATGATAGAAGAAGACGGAAAAGCCGAAGCGGTTTGCCATTTTTGTAATGAGAAATATTTATTTACAAAAGAAGAACTGGAAGAGCTTCGTGACGAAACAACCCGCTAGCTCTTTAGCGGGTTGTTCTATTTTATTAAAGGGATGGGGTAGATTTTGAAACCGAGAACACTTTTGACAATTATTGTAGCGGCGCTGTTAGTATGCAGCGTGGCAGTCGCGTATAAGTTAACAAAATCCCAAGCCGCGGGATCATCTGAAGAATCCATCGCGACAATCGGTGATAAACATATCACGAGGCAAGACTGGATGAAAAAGATGGAAGATGAGTACGGAAAATCAACTCTGGAAGACATGATTAATACACAAGTAGTGGAAAAACTTGCGAAAAAGAATAAACTCACAGTGTCAAACAGCGAACTGGAGAGAGAATTTCTTTTAATCAAAGCTGTGAATAATTCATTTTATGAAGACAGTCATATTACGGAAAAAGAATGGAAAGACCAGATCCGCTACAACATTCTTCTTGAAGAACTGCTGACGAAGGATATCGATATTTCGGATAAGGAAATGCAATCATTTTATAATAAAAATAAAGAACTGTATCAATTCGATGATTCCTACAGAATCCGGCATATCGTCGTTAAAAGCAAAGAAGAAGCGGACAGGGTTCTGGCTGATTTGAAAGGCGGTTCCAGCTTTGAAGCCGTCGCCGCAGAGCGTTCCACAGACAGATACACGTCTCAGTATGGCGGAGACCTCGGCTTTGTGACAGAAAACCAGGAGAATATCCCGCCGGCATATATCACAGAAGCCAAAAACCTTAAAGAAAATGAATGGTCGGCTGAACCGATTAAAGTTTCTTCAGGATATGCGGTCATTCAGCTGAAAGAAAAGCTTAAAGCGAGAACTTTCTCATACAATGAAGTGAAGAGCCAAATCAGACGCCAGATCGCGATGGATCAATTAGGTGATAAGGCGACGGTCAAAACGCTGTGGAAAGAGGCGGGGGTCTCTTGGTTCTACGGGGAAAAAAGAACTAAATGATTGACAAAAAATTTTGAAATTGATAACTTGTATTTATAATACCAATAAATTTAGTCGGAAATTGAGGTGTCCAATATGGTTCGTATTGCAAATTCTATTACTGAACTAATCGGTAATACTCCTATTGTGAAATTGAATCGCCTGACGGATGAAAACAGCGCAGATGTATATCTGAAGCTTGAATACATGAATCCGGGCAGCAGCGTAAAAGACCGTATCGGAGTGGCGATGATTGAAGCGGCTGAAAAAGAAGGGAAATTAAAAGCCGGCGACACAATCATTGAACCGACAAGCGGAAATACAGGAATCGGTCTTGCGATGGTGGCTGCGGCAAAAGGCCTCAGAGCGATCCTCGTTATGCCTGATACGATGAGTATGGAGCGACGCAATCTGCTGCGCGCATACGGGGCGGAGCTTGTACTGACTCCCGGCGCAGAAGGAATGAAGGGCGCCATTAAAAAGGCGGAAGAACTTGCGGAGGAACACGGCTATTTTGTGCCTCAGCAATTCAACAATGCGGCAAACCCGGAAATTCACCGTCAAACAACGGGGAAAGAAATCGTAGAACAGTTTGGAGAAGACCAGCTTGACGCGTTCGTGGCCGGTATCGGTACGGGCGGAACCATCACGGGAGCGGGTGAAGTGCTGAAAGAAGCATATCCATCCATCAAAATTTATGCGGTAGAGCCGGCGGACTCTCCAGTTCTTTCTGGCGGAAAACCGGGTCCGCATAAAATTCAGGGTATCGGTGCGGGTTTTGTCCCTGAAACATTGAACACGGACATTTATGATCAGATCATTCCCGTTAAAAACGAGGACGCATTTGAATATGCCCGTAAAACGGCAAAAGAAGAAGGGATTCTCGGCGGTATTTCTTCCGGAGCAGCCATTTACGCGGCGCTGGAAATCGCGAAAAAACTGGGAAAAGGCAAGAAAGTGCTTGCGATCATCCCTAGTAACGGAGAGCGTTACTTAAGCACACCGCTATATCAGTTTGAATAGAGACATACACACGGCTCCCGGCTGTATCCGGGAGTTTTTTTGTGCCTGAAGCATCGAAAATCCAAAAAACGTTTCGAATTCTATCGTTGGAAGAGAAATTCACTTTTTTCACCAGTGTGATTGCTATAAAATAAAACTAGAGAAAAACGAAGCAGAGGATTGATAAGATGGCACAACGCAGACCGGCAGGAAGAAGAATACCTTTTACGAAACAAGCATTTTTACAGCAGTATGAAAACCTTTCGAAATCGAGAAAACGGCATGTTCTGCTCGAAAGCGCGAGAGGGGGAAGATTCAGTATAGCCGGTCTAGATCCGATTGCGTCCGTCAAGGGGAAAGACGGAATTACGACAATCAAGCATGAAGGGGAAACGCTGTTTAAAGAAGGTGACCCGCTGCGGGCCTTTCATGAGTGGTTTGAGGCGCTTGGGACGGAAACAAACGATGAGTTCCCGGACTTCCAAGGCGGCGCAATTGGCTTTATCAGTTACGACTACGCCCGATATATTGAGAATTTTAAGATGCTGTCTTTAGATGATTTGGAAACACCTGATATTTACTTTCTCGTTTTTGACGATGTGGCCGTTTATGACCATGAGGAAGAGGCGTTATGGCTCATTACTCATACCGAATCGGAAGAAGCGGAGCTTGCGGAAGAGAAGCTGTCCGGCTTAGAGGATATGTGGTGTTCCCTCCAAACGGAGGACGAGCCTTATTCACCGCTGAACCGGGACGGAGACGGATCGTATGCCGCTCCGTTCACTGAAGAAGGATTTTCACAGGCTGTAGAACAAATTAAACAATATATTGTGAGCGGTGATGTGTTTCAGGTTAATTTGTCCATCAGGCAATCCCAGTCCTTATCCGTTCATCCGTATGAAGTGTATAAACATTTGAGAAACGTTAATCCGTCTCCTTACATGGCCTATCTGGAGACGCCGGGTTTTCAAGTGATATGCGGGTCGCCGGAGCTATTGGTAACAAAAAAGGGGAAGAAGCTTGAAACGAGACCGATCGCGGGTACGCGTTCAAGAGGAAAAGACGATGCTGAAGACAAGGCGCTTGCTGATGAATTAATTCACAATGAAAAAGAACGTGCGGAACACGTCATGCTTGTTGATCTTGAGCGCAATGATCTCGGGCGCGTATCGCGCTACGGCTCCGTGCGGGTGAACGAGTTTATGGCGATCGAAAAGTACTCCCACGTCATGCATATCGTGTCAAATGTACAGGGAGAACTGCAGGACGGATATGACGCGACAGATATTATTCATGCGGTTTTTCCGGGCGGCACCATCACGGGAGCGCCCAAAGTGAGAACGATGGAAATTATAGAAGAGCTTGAGCCGACAAGACGAGGGCTTTATACTGGATCTATAGGCTGGTTTGGATTTAACGGAGATTTGCAGTTTAACATTGTAATCCGGACGATCTATGCAGCCGGCGGACATGCTTTTATGCAGTCCGGGGCAGGAGTGGTCATTGACTCGGTTCCGAAGCACGAATACAAGGAATCGTTCAAAAAAGCTTTTGCAATGAAAAAGGCATTAGAGCTGAGCGAAGAAGAGACAAAAAATCAGATGAGGTGAGCAGAGATGATATTAATGATTGACAATTATGATTCATTTACGTACAACTTGGTTCAATATTTGGGTGAGCTGGGGGAGGAACTGATCGTCAGACGGAATGACGAGATTACGATCGAGCAGATTGAAGAGCTGGCGCCGGATTTCTTGATGATTTCACCTGGGCCGTGCAGTCCGGATGAAGCGGGGATCAGCCTCGAGGCCATCAAACATTTTGCCGGCAGCATTCCTATTTTCGGCGTATGTCTCGGACATCAGTCGATCGCACAAGTATTCGGCGGCGACGTCGTCAGAGCGGAACGGCTCATGCACGGCAAAACGTCAGAGATTATGCATGACGGGCAGACAATTTTTAAAGGCCTGCAAAATCCGCTGGTCGCCACGCGGTACCACTCGCTTATTGTCAAAGCGGATACATTGCCGGCCTGCTTTACGGTATCCGCTCAAACCAAAGAAGGAGAAATTATGGCAATCCGCCATAATGAGCTTCCTGTTGAAGGTGTTCAGTTCCATCCGGAATCCATCATGACCTCCTTCGGCAAAGAGATGCTCAGAAACTTTATAGAGACACACCGCAAGAAGGAAGTGACGGTGTGATTATATATTTGAATGGTCAATATATAGAGGAGAAAGAAGCGGCGCTTTCTCCTTTTGACCATGGTTATCTGTACGGGATCGGCGCGTTCGAGACGTTCAGGCTTTACAGCGGCCGGCCGTTTCTGCCGGATGCGCATGTCGCCAGGCTCAACAGGGCGCTTCGGGATCTGCAGATTGCGTATGAGGTGAACAAGCGGGAGCTGCTTGATATGCTTGACAGCCTCTTGCTCCTCAATGACATAGAGGACGGCAGCGCGCGTGTCCGGCTTAACGTCTCCGCCGGTGTCAGCGATAAGGGATTTACTGCCCAGACTTATGAAAAGCCGACCGTCCTTTGTTTCGTCAACCGGCTCAATCCGGAAGCCCTGCCTGTTCAAAAAGAAGGCAAGCTTCTCTCTGTCCGGAGAAATACGCCTGAAGGATCTTTTCGGTTAAAATCCCATCACTATTTAAACAACATGTACGCTAAACAGGAAATCGGCAATGATCCGAATCTTGAAGGGATTTTCCTGACCGGAGAAGGAGATGTCGCGGAAGGCATTGTCTCCAATGTGTTTTGGCGAAAAGGAGACAAGGTCTTCACGCCATCCTTGGATACAGGCATTCTCGACGGTGTAACGAGGCAGTTTGTCATTGATGAATTAAAACGGCAGGGGACAGAAGTCATTGAAGGCCGATTCCGCTTTCAATCAATGCTTGAAGCGGATGAAGCATGGATGACAAACTCCGTCCTTGAAATCATCTCGTTTTCTAAAATAGAGGAAGTGCCGCTTCCCGGAGCGGACGGTAAAACAGTGCAATTGCTCCGTGCGCAGTATCAGCGGGAAATAAACAAAATGAATGTATAGGAGGAGGAACAAAATGGCGCAGCAAACAATTGAACAGCCTAAACTGATTCATACAAAAAAAGGCGCTCTGTCCTATAAAGAGAAGACACTCGTTATGGGGATATTAAATGTAACGCCAGACTCCTTCTCTGACGGCGGTAAATACGACAGTACGGAAAGGGCGCTTCTCCATGCGGCGAAGATGGCTGAAGAAGGGGCGCACATCATAGATATCGGCGGAGAATCGACAAGGCCCGGCGCATCACTCGTGTCGGCTGATGAGGAAATGTCACGTGTAATCCCCGCCATAGAGCGGATCACAAGCGAACTGGACGTTCCGATTTCAATTGATACGTACAAAGCGTCCGTAGCAGACGAAGCGGTCAAAGCGGGGGCCTCCATCATTAATGACATCTGGGGGGCGAAAGGTGATCCTGACATGGCGTCAGTAGCCGCCGCACACGGTGTTCCGATTATCTTAATGCATAATCGCAAGGAGAGAAACTATAACGATCTGATTCCTGATATGCTCGCAGACTTGATGGAAAGTGTAAAAATTGCCGCAGAAGCCGGCGTTTCAGATGAAAACATGATTCTGGATCCGGGGATCGGCTTCGCGAAAAACTATGAGGACAATCTGGCTGTCATGAACAAGCTGGAGGTGTTCAGCGGGTTAGGGTATCCGCTGCTCCTCGCGACATCGAGAAAAAGATTCATCGGCCGAGTGCTTGACCTTCCTCCTGAAGAACGTGCCGAGGGGACGGGAGCGACAGTATGCCTTGGCGTCCAGAAAGGCTGCGACATTGTGAGGGTGCACGATGTCAAGCAGATCGCGAGAATGACTAAGATGATGGATGCTATGTTGAATAAAGGAGGCGCACATCATGGATAAAGTATATGTAGAAGGTATGGAGTTTTACGGATATCACGGCGTGTTCGAAGAAGAAAATAAACTCGGTCAGCGCTTCAAAGTAGACCTGACTGCCGAGCTGGATTTGAGCAAAGCGGGACAAACGGATGACCTTTCTTATACCATTAACTATACGGAGCTTTACAGTGTCTGCCGCGGCATCGTTGAGGGCGAGCCCGTCAATTTGGTCGAGACGCTTGCGGAACGGATCGCAGACACGGTTCTTAAGAAATTTGAGCCTGTGCAGCAATGTACGGTAAAGGTTATTAAGCCTGATCCGCCGATTCCCGGCCATTATAAATCAGTAGCCATAGAAATGACGAGAAAGAAATCATGAACAACACGGCATATATCGGCCTCGGCTCCAATATGGGCGATCGTGAACACTATTTGCGCCAGGCAGTGGCCATGCTCAGCCGGCAGGATGGCGTGACGGTGTCAAAAGTGTCCTCCATATATGAAACGGATCCCGTCGGCTATGAGGATCAGGATCAGTTTCTCAATATGGCGGTTGAAGTGAAAACGGCATTATCCCCTTTTGACCTTCTTGATGTGACGCAGAGCATTGAAGCAGAATTAGGAAGAACGAGGGAGATCCGCTGGGGGCCGCGAACGGCAGACCTTGACATTTTGCTGTATAATCGTGAAAATATTGAAACAGAGCGGCTGATTGTTCCGCATCCGAGAATGTATGAGCGCTTATTTGTCCTTGCGCCGTTAAAAGAAATTTGTCCTCAGGCGGATCATATCACCATAAGCGCTGAAACAAACCAAGAAGGTGTAAGAGTATGGAAGCAGAAATCTGGGGTAGACGAATTCGTGCATTCAGAAAGCTGAAGGGGTATACTCAAGAAGGGTTTGCAAAAGCGATAGGTATATCAGTTTCCATTCTCGGCGAGATTGAACGCGGAAACCGTTTGCCGTCAGCTGTGATCATTCGTGATGCTGCTGATGCTTTAAATATAAGCGCGGAGGAATTGGCTCCGCCTCAAAATGCACGAAAGGAGGTCGATTAATGTTTAAAATCGGTGATATTGAATTGAAAAACAGAGTAGTTCTTGCTCCGATGGCCGGAGTCTGCAATGCCGCATTCCGTCTTACTGTTAAAGAATTCGGAGCGGGACTCGTATGTGCGGAAATGGTCAGTGACAAAGCCATTCTGTACAACAACGCGAAAACAATGGGAATGCTCTTCATCGAGGAGAGAGAAAAACCTCTCAGCCTTCAGATTTTCGGAGGAGAGAAAGAAACCCTTGTAGAAGCGGCTAAGTTTGTCGATCAAAATACGACGGCTGATATTATTGATATTAACATGGGATGTCCTGTGCCGAAGATTACAAAATGCGATGCAGGGGCAAAATGGCTTCTCGATCCGAACAAAATTTATGAAATGGTATCCGCAGTAGTAGATGCTGTTGATAAACCCGTCACAGTGAAAATGCGAATGGGTTGGGATGAAGATCACATTTATGCCGTGAAAAACGCCCAGGCCGTTGAACGCGCCGGCGGAAAAGCCGTTGCGCTGCACGGCCGCACAAGAGTGCAAATGTATGAAGGCACTGCGAACTGGGATATCATTAAAGAAGTAAAACAATCCCTCTCTATTCCTGTCATCGGAAACGGCGATGTCAAAACGCCTCAGGACGCGAAACGCATGCTCGAGGAAACCGGTGTTGACGGTGTCATGATCGGCCGTGCCGCACTCGGCAACCCGTGGATGATCTACCGTACGGTTCAGTATCTTGAAACCGGTGAGTTAAAAGACGAACCGAAAGTCCGTGAAAAAATGTCAGTATGTAAGCTGCACTTAGACCGCCTGATTAAGTTAAAAGGCGAAAAAGTGGCAGTCAGAGAAATGAGAAAACACGCTGCCTGGTATCTGAAGGGCGTCAGAGGCAATGCGGAGGTCCGCAACGGAATCAACCATTGTGAGGCGCGTGATGAGTTTGTGCAGCTTTTAGATGCATTTACGGCTGAAGTAGAGGCAAAAGAGCTTCAAGATGCAAAAGTAGGTTAATATACACCCTCTATTGCTGCTCACTGCCAGCTTACCGCTGGCAGTTTTTCTGCTTTTTCATGAAATCAAAATGTAACGGAGTGATACCAATGAGTCAAGAAGAGCAAAATCATGAGGAATTGAACGACCAGCTGCAAGTCAGACGCGATAAAATGAACCAGCTGAGAGAAAACGGCATTGATCCTTTCGGCGAACGTTTCGAGAGAACACATCAATCTCAGCAGATCATTGACGCCTATCAGGAGCTTTCTAAAGAAGAACTTGAAGAAAAAGCGATCGAAGTTACCATTGCAGGCCGTATGATGACAAAGCGCGGAAAAGGAAAAGCCGGCTTTGCGCACCTGCAGGACTTAGAGGGCCAAATTCAAATCTACGTAAGAAAAGACAGTGTCGGCGAAGAACAATATGAAATCTTTAAATCTTCAGACCTCGGAGACGTTATCGGCATCACCGGGAAAGTTTTCAAAACAAACGTAGGCGAGCTGTCTGTCAAAGCGACATCTTTTGAACTGCTGACAAAAGCACTGCGTCCTCTTCCTGATAAATATCATGGATTAAAAGATGTAGAACAGCGTTACCGTCAGCGCTACCTTGATCTCATCGTAAATCCTGACAGCAAACAAACGTTTATCACACGCAGCAAAATCATCCAAGCGATGAGAAGATACTTAGATGACCATGGATACTTAGAAGTTGAAACACCTACGATGCACAGCATACCGGGAGGAGCGTCTGCACGCCCGTTCATCACGCATCATAATGCGCTCGATATGCCTCTTTATATGCGTATTGCGATTGAGCTGCATCTGAAACGCCTTATCGTCGGCGGATTAGAAAAAGTCTACGAAATCGGCCGCGTGTTCCGTAATGAAGGTGTTTCTACACGCCACAATCCTGAATTCACGATGATTGAGCTGTATGAAGCGTACGCCGATTATAAGGATATTATGAGCCTGACGGAAAACCTCGTTGCACATATTGCGCAGGAAGTGCTGGGAAGCACCACAATCCAGTACGGCGAAGAGCAGATTGATCTGAAACCTGAATGGAAACGACTCCATATGGTAGATGCCGTCAAAGAAGCGACAGGCGTAGATTTCTGGAATGAGATGACTGTTGAAGAAGCGCGAAGCCATGCAAAAGAACATGGCATCGAGATCACAAACTCAATGACAGTGGGCCATATCATCAATGAATTCTTCGAACAAAAAATTGAAGAAACACTCATTCAGCCGACATTTATTTACGGACATCCTGTAGAGATTTCTCCTCTCGCTAAGAAAAATCCTGAGGACCCTCGTTTTACAGACCGTTTCGAGCTGTTTATCGTCGGCCGTGAGCACGCTAACGCGTTTACGGAGCTGAATGACCCTATCGATCAGAGAGAACGCTTTGAAGCGCAATTGAAAGAAAGAGAAGAAGGAAACGATGAAGCGCATATGATGGATGAAGACTTCGTTGAAGCTCTTGAATACGGCATGCCGCCGACCGGAGGATTGGGTATCGGCATCGACCGCCTCGTCATGCTGTTAACAAATGCTCCGTCTATCAGAGACGTTTTATTATTCCCTCAAATGAGACATCGCTAATAAAAGTGAAAGCGCCGTTTCTGCATATCGCAGTACGGCGCTTTTTTAGAAACAAGTCGTTTGTAAAACTTTTTTGATTTTCTTTTTAAAAAACTATTGCACTATTATTTGTGAGGTGGTATATTATTATTCGTTGCCGCTAAACAAGGCGCTGACGAAAAAAGAAATTTTAAAAAGTTGTTGACTTCAAGAGATTGATAAGATATAATAATAAAGTCGCTTGAACGAAAGACAAAATGATCTTTGAAAACTAAACAAGACAAAACGTACCTGTTAATTCAAAGTTTTAAATAAATCGCACAGCGATGTGCGTAGTCAGTCAAACTACTTTATCGGAGAGTTTGATCCTGGCTCAGGACGAACGCTGGCGGCGTGCCTAATACATGCAAGTCGAGCGGGCAGATGGGAGCTTGCTCCCTGATGTTAGCGGCGGACGGGTGAGTAACACGTGGGTAACCTGCCTGTAAGACTGGGATAACTCCGGGAAACCGGGGCTAATACCGGATGCTTGTTTGAATCGCATGGTTCAGACATAAAAGGTGGCTTCGGCTACCACTTACAGATGGACCCGCGGCGCATTAGCTAGTTGGTGAGGTAACGGCTCACCAAGGCGACGATGCGTAGCCGACCTGAGAGGGTGATCGGCCACACTGGGACTGAGACACGGCCCAGACTCCTACGGGAGGCAGCAGTAGGGAATCTTCCGCAATGGACGAAAGTCTGACGGAGCAACGCCGCGTGAGTGATGAAGGTTTTCGGATCGTAAAGCTCTGTTGTTAGGGAAGAACAAGTGCCGTTCAAATAGGGCGGCACCTTGACGGTACCTAACCAGAAAGCCACGGCTAACTACGTGCCAGCAGCCGCGGTAATACGTAGGTGGCAAGCGTTGTCCGGAATTATTGGGCGTAAAGGGCTCGCAGGCGGTTTCTTAAGTCTGATGTGAAAGCCCCCGGCTCAACCGGGGAGGGTCATTGGAAACTGGGGAACTTGAGTGCAGAAGAGGAGAGTGGAATTCCACGTGTAGCGGTGAAATGCGTAGAGATGTGGAGGAACACCAGTGGCGAAGGCGACTCTCTGGTCTGTAACTGACGCTGAGGAGCGAAAGCGTGGGGAGCGAACAGGATTAGATACCCTGGTAGTCCACGCCGTAAACGATGAGTGCTAAGTGTTAGGGGGTTTCCGCCCCTTAGTGCTGCAGCTAACGCATTAAGCACTCCGCCTGGGGAGTACGGTCGCAAGACTGAAACTCAAAGGAATTGACGGGGGCCCGCACAAGCGGTGGAGCATGTGGTTTAATTCGAAGCAACGCGAAGAACCTTACCAGGTCTTGACATCCTCTGACAATCCTAGAGATAGGACGTCCCCTTCGGGGGCAGAGTGACAGGTGGTGCATGGTTGTCGTCAGCTCGTGTCGTGAGATGTTGGGTTAAGTCCCGCAACGAGCGCAACCCTTGATCTTAGTTGCCAGCATTTAGTTGGGCACTCTAAGGTGACTGCCGGTGACAAACCGGAGGAAGGTGGGGATGACGTCAAATCATCATGCCCCTTATGACCTGGGCTACACACGTGCTACAATGGGCAGAACAAAGGGCAGCGAAACCGCGAGGTTAAGCCAATCCCACAAATCTGTTCTCAGTTCGGATCGCAGTCTGCAACTCGACTGCGTGAAGCTGGAATCGCTAGTAATCGCGGATCAGCATGCCGCGGTGAATACGTTCCCGGGCCTTGTACACACCGCCCGTCACACCACGAGAGTTTGTAACACCCGAAGTCGGTGAGGTAACCTTTTTGGAGCCAGCCGCCGAAGGTGGGACAGATGATTGGGGTGAAGTCGTAACAAGGTAGCCGTATCGGAAGGTGCGGCTGGATCACCTCCTTTCTAAGGATTTTAACGGAATATAAGACCTTGGGTCTTATAAACAGAACGTTCCCTGTCTTGTTTAGTTTTGAAGGATCATTCGATTCTTCGAGATGTTGTTCTTTGAAAACTAGATAACAGAAGTAATTCACATTCAATTGTAATGCAAGATATCACGTAGTGATTCTTTTTAACGGTTAAGTTAGAAAGGGCGCACGGTGGATGCCTTGGCACTAGGAGCCGATGAAGGACGGGACGAACACCGATATGCTTCGGGGAGCTGTAAGCAAGCTTTGATCCGGAGATTTCCGAATGGGGAAACCCACCACTCGTAATGGAGTGGTATCCATATCTGAATACATAGGATATGAGAAGGCAGACCCGGGGAACTGAAACATCTAAGTACCCGGAGGAAGAGAAAGCAAATGCGATTCCCTGAGTAGCGGCGAGCGAAACGGGATCAGCCCAAACCAAGAGGCTTGCCTCTTGGGGTTGTAGGACACTCTGTACGGAGTTACAAAGGAACGAGGTAGATGAAGAGGTCTGGAAAGGCCCGCCATAGGAGGTAACAGCCCTGTAGTCAAAACTTCGTTCTCTCCTGAGTGGATCCTGAGTACGGCGGAACACGTGAAATTCCGTCGGAATCCGGGAGGACCATCTCCCAAGGCTAAATACTCCCTAGTGACCGATAGTGAACCAGTACCGTGAGGGAAAGGTGAAAAGCACCCCGGAAGGGGAGTGAAAGAGATCCTGAAACCGTGTGCCTACAAGTAGTCAGAGCCCGTTAACGGGTGATGGCGTGCCTTTTGTAGAATGAACCGGCGAGTTACGATCCCGTGCAAGGTTAAGCAGAAGATGCGGAGCCGCAGCGAAAGCGAGTCTGAATAGGGCGAATTGAGTACGTGGTCGTAGACCCGAAACCAGGTGATCTACCCATGTCCAGGGTGAAGTTCAGGTAACACTGAATGGAGGCCCGAACCCACGCACGTTGAAAAGTGCGGGGATGAGGTGTGGGTAGGGGTGAAATGCCAATCGAACCTGGAGATAGCTGGTTCTCTCCGAAATAGCTTTAGGGCTAGCCTCAAGGTAAGAGTCTCGGAGGTAGAGCACTGATTGGACTAGGGGCCCCTACCGGGTTACCGAATTCAGTCAAACTCCGAATGCCGATGACTTATCCTTGGGAGTCAGACTGCGAGTGATAAGATCCGTAGTCGAAAGGGAAACAGCCCAGACCGCCAGCTAAGGTCCCAAAGTATACGTTAAGTGGAAAAGGATGTGGAGTTGCTTAGACAACCAGGATGTTGGCTTAGAAGCAGCCACCATTTAAAGAGTGCGTAATAGCTCACTGGTCGAGTGACTCTGCGCCGAAAATGTACCGGGGCTAAACGTATCACCGAAGCTGCGGACTGTTCTTCGAACAGTGGTAGGAGAGCGTTCTAAGGGCTGTGAAGCAAGACCGGAAGGACTTGTGGAGCGCTTAGAAGTGAGAATGCCGGTATGAGTAGCGAAAGAGGGGTGAGAATCCCCTCCACCGAATGCCTAAGGTTTCCTGAGGAAGGCTCGTCCGCTCAGGGTTAGTCGGGACCTAAGCCGAGGCCGAAAGGCGTAGGCGATGGATAACAGGTTGATATTCCTGTACCACCTCCTCACCATTTGAGCAATGGGGGGACGCAGGAGGATAGGGTAAGCGCGGTATTGGATATCCGCGTCCAAGCAGTTAGGCTGGGAAATAGGCAAATCCGTTTCCCGTGAAGGCTGAGCTGTGATGGCGAGCGAATTATAGTAGCGAAGTTCCTGATTCCACACTGCCAAGAAAAGCCTCTAGCGAGGTGAGAGGTGCCCGTACCGCAAACCGACACAGGTAGGCGAGGAGAGAATCCTAAGGTGATCGAGAGAACTCTCGTTAAGGAACTCGGCAAAATGACCCCGTAACTTCGGGAGAAGGGGTGCTCTGTTAGGGTGCAAGCCCGAGAGAGCCGCAGTGAATAGGCCCAGGCGACTGTTTAGCAAAAACACAGGTCTCTGCGAAGCCGTAAGGCGAAGTATAGGGGCTGACGCCTGCCCGGTGCTGGAAGGTTAAGAGGAGCGCTTAGCGTAAGCGAAGGTGCGAATTGAAGCCCCAGTAAACGGCGGCCGTAACTATAACGGTCCTAAGGTAGCGAAATTCCTTGTCGGGTAAGTTCCGACCCGCACGAAAGGCGCAACGATCTGGGCACTGTCTCAACGAGAGACTCGGTGAAATTATAGTACCTGTGAAGATGCAGGTTACCCGCGACAGGACGGAAAGACCCCGTGGAGCTTTACTGCAGCCTGATATTGAATGTTGGTACAGCTTGTACAGGATAGGTAGGAGCCTTGGAAACCGGAGCGCCAGCTTCGGTGGAGGCATCGGTGGGATACTACCCTGGCTGTATTGACCTTCTAACCCGCCGCCCTTATCGGGCGGGGAGACAGTGTCAGGTGGGCAGTTTGACTGGGGCGGTCGCCTCCTAAAAGGTAACGGAGGCGCCCAAAGGTTCCCTCAGAATGGTTGGAAATCATTCGCAGAGTGTAAAGGCACAAGGGAGCTTGACTGCGAGACCTACAAGTCGAGCAGGGACGAAAGTCGGGCTTAGTGATCCGGTGGTTCCGCATGGAAGGGCCATCGCTCAACGGATAAAAGCTACCCCGGGGATAACAGGCTTATCTCCCCCAAGAGTCCACATCGACGGGGAGGTTTGGCACCTCGATGTCGGCTCATCGCATCCTGGGGCTGTAGTCGGTCCCAAGGGTTGGGCTGTTCGCCCATTAAAGCGGTACGCGAGCTGGGTTCAGAACGTCGTGAGACAGTTCGGTCCCTATCCGTCGCGGGCGCAGGAAATTTGAGAGGAGCTGTCCTTAGTACGAGAGGACCGGGATGGACGCACCGCTGGTGTACCAGTTGTTCTGCCAAGGGCATCGCTGGGTAGCTATGTGCGGACGGGATAAGTGCTGAAAGCATCTAAGCATGAAGCCCCCCTCAAGATGAGATTTCCCATTCCGCAAGGAAGTAAGATCCCTGAAAGATGATCAGGTTGATAGGTCTGAGGTGGAAGTGTGGCGACACATGGAGCTGACAGATACTAATCGATCGAGGACTTAACCAATTTTGAATGTATGCTCACTGTTATCTAGTTTTGAGAGAACACTCTCAATGGTTTGGTGGCGATAGCGAAGAGGTCACACCCGTTCCCATGCCGAACACGGAAGTTAAGCTCTTCAGCGCCGATGGTAGTCGGGGGTTTCCCCCTGTGAGAGTAGGACGCCGCCAAGCTATTACACGTAAGTGTAATATACGGAGGATTAGCTCAGCTGGGAGAGCATCTGCCTTACAAGCAGAGGGTCGGCGGTTCGAGCCCGTCATCCTCCACCATATTTGCCGGCCTAGCTCAATTGGTAGAGCAACTGACTTGTAATCAGTAGGTTGGGGGTTCAAGTCCTCTGGCCGGCACCATTTTTGGACAAGATAATAATATAAGTCTTTTTAAAAAGAGCCATTAGCTCAGTTGGTAGAGCATCTGACTTTTAATCAGAGGGTCGAAGGTTCGAGTCCTTCATGGCTCACCATGTTTACGCGGGTGTGGCGGAATTGGCAGACGCGCTAGACTTAGGATCTAGTGTCTTATGACGTGGGGGTTCAAGTCCCTTCACCCGCATTATACAGGATAGTTGTCCTGTATGCGGAAGTAGTTCAGTGGTAGAACACCACCTTGCCAAGGTGGGGGTCGCGGGTTCGAATCCCGTCTTCCGCTCCAACTATACCATCCACGCCGGGGTGGTGGAATTGGCAGACACACAGGACTTAAAATCCTGCGGTAGGTGACTACCGTGCCGGTTCAAGTCCGGCCCTCGGCATTCATTATTATGCGCCCGTAGCTCAATTGGATAGAGCGTTTGACTACGGATCAAAAGGTTAGGGGTTCGACTCCTCTCGGGCGCGCCATAATAAAATATATAATCGGGAAGTAGCTCAGCTTGGTAGAGCACATGGTTTGGGACCATGGGGTCGCAGGTTCGAATCCTGTCTTCCCGACCACTTTGGGGCCTTAGCTCAGCTGGGAGAGCGCCTGCTTTGCACGCAGGAGGTCAGCGGTTCGATCCCGCTAGGCTCCACCATTTATAAAAAAATATGTTGACTTTAAAAGAAACTTATTATATACTTAAAAAGTTGCTTGGAAAAGTGAACAAAATGATCTTTGAAAACTAAACAAGACAAAACGTACCTGTTAATTCAAAGTTTTAAATAAATCGCACAGCGATGTGCGTAGTCAGTCAAACTACTTTATCGGAGAGTTTGATCCTGGCTCAGGACGAACGCTGGCGGCGTGCCTAATACATGCAAGTCGAGCGGACAGATGGGAGCTTGCTCCCTGATGTTAGCGGCGGACGGGTGAGTAACACGTGGGTAACCTGCCTGTAAGACTGGGATAACTCCGGGAAACCGGGGCTAATACCGGATGCTTGTTTGAACCGCATGGTTCAGACATAAAAGGTGGCTTCGGCTACCACTTACAGATGGACCCGCGGCGCATTAGCTAGTTGGTGAGGTAACGGCTCACCAAGGCGACGATGCGTAGCCGACCTGAGAGGGTGATCGGCCACACTGGGACTGAGACACGGCCCAGACTCCTACGGGAGGCAGCAGTAGGGAATCTTCCGCAATGGACGAAAGTCTGACGGAGCAACGCCGCGTGAGTGATGAAGGTTTTCGGATCGTAAAGCTCTGTTGTTAGGGAAGAACAAGTGCCGTTCAAATAGGGCGGCACCTTGACGGTACCTAACCAGAAAGCCACGGCTAACTACGTGCCAGCAGCCGCGGTAATACGTAGGTGGCAAGCGTTGTCCGGAATTATTGGGCGTAAAGGGCTCGCAGGCGGTTTCTTAAGTCTGATGTGAAAGCCCCCGGCTCAACCGGGGAGGGTCATTGGAAACTGGGGAACTTGAGTGCAGAAGAGGAGAGTGGAATTCCACGTGTAGCGGTGAAATGCGTAGAGATGTGGAGGAACACCAGTGGCGAAGGCGACTCTCTGGTCTGTAACTGACGCTGAGGAGCGAAAGCGTGGGGAGCGAACAGGATTAGATACCCTGGTAGTCCACGCCGTAAACGATGAGTGCTAAGTGTTAGGGGGTTTCCGCCCCTTAGTGCTGCAGCTAACGCATTAAGCACTCCGCCTGGGGAGTACGGTCGCAAGACTGAAACTCAAAGGAATTGACGGGGGCCCGCACAAGCGGTGGAGCATGTGGTTTAATTCGAAGCAACGCGAAGAACCTTACCAGGTCTTGACATCCTCTGACAATCCTAGAGATAGGACGTCCCCTTCGGGGGCAGAGTGACAGGTGGTGCATGGTTGTCGTCAGCTCGTGTCGTGAGATGTTGGGTTAAGTCCCGCAACGAGCGCAACCCTTGATCTTAGTTGCCAGCATTCAGTTGGGCACTCTAAGGTGACTGCCGGTGACAAACCGGAGGAAGGTGGGGATGACGTCAAATCATCATGCCCCTTATGACCTGGGCTACACACGTGCTACAATGGGCAGAACAAAGGGCAGCGAAACCGCGAGGTTAAGCCAATCCCACAAATCTGTTCTCAGTTCGGATCGCAGTCTGCAACTCGACTGCGTGAAGCTGGAATCGCTAGTAATCGCGGATCAGCATGCCGCGGTGAATACGTTCCCGGGCCTTGTACACACCGCCCGTCACACCACGAGAGTTTGTAACACCCGAAGTCGGTGAGGTAACCTTTTTGGAGCCAGCCGCCGAAGGTGGGACAGATGATTGGGGTGAAGTCGTAACAAGGTAGCCGTATCGGAAGGTGCGGCTGGATCACCTCCTTTCTAAGGATTTTAACGGAATATAAGACCTTGGGTCTTATAAACAGAACGTTCCCTGTCTTGTTTAGTTTTGAAGGATCATTCGATTCTTCGAGATGTTGTTCTTTGAAAACTAGATAACAGAAGTAATTCACATTCAATTGTAATGCAAGATATCACGTAGTGATTCTTTTTAACGGTTAAGTTAGAAAGGGCGCACGGTGGATGCCTTGGCACTAGGAGCCGATGAAGGACGGGACGAACACCGATATGCTTCGGGGAGCTGTAAGCAAGCTTTGATCCGGAGATTTCCGAATGGGGAAACCCACCACTCGTAATGGAGTGGTATCCATATCTGAATACATAGGATATGAGAAGGCAGACCCGGGGAACTGAAACATCTAAGTACCCGGAGGAAGAGAAAGCAAATGCGATTCCCTGAGTAGCGGCGAGCGAAACGGGATCAGCCCAAACCAAGAGGCTTGCCTCTTGGGGTTGTAGGACACTCTGTACGGAGTTACAAAGGAACGAGGTAGATGAAGAGGTCTGGAAAGGCCCGCCATAGGAGGTAACAGCCCTGTAGTCAAAACTTCGTTCTCTCCTGAGTGGATCCTGAGTACGGCGGAACACGTGAAATTCCGTCGGAATCCGGGAGGACCATCTCCCAAGGCTAAATACTCCCTAGTGACCGATAGTGAACCAGTACCGTGAGGGAAAGGTGAAAAGCACCCCGGAAGGGGAGTGAAAGAGATCCTGAAACCGTGTGCCTACAAGTAGTCAGAGCCCGTTAACGGGTGATGGCGTGCCTTTTGTAGAATGAACCGGCGAGTTACGATCCCGTGCAAGGTTAAGCAGAAGATGCGGAGCCGCAGCGAAAGCGAGTCTGAATAGGGCGAATTGAGTACGTGGTCGTAGACCCGAAACCAGGTGATCTACCCATGTCCAGGGTGAAGTTCAGGTAACACTGAATGGAGGCCCGAACCCACGCACGTTGAAAAGTGCGGGGATGAGGTGTGGGTAGGGGTGAAATGCCAATCGAACCTGGAGATAGCTGGTTCTCTCCGAAATAGCTTTAGGGCTAGCCTCAAGGTAAGAGTCTCGGAGGTAGAGCACTGATTGGACTAGGGGCCCCTACCGGGTTACCGAATTCAGTCAAACTCCGAATGCCGATGACTTATCCTTGGGAGTCAGACTGCGAGTGATAAGATCCGTAGTCGAAAGGGAAACAGCCCAGACCGCCAGCTAAGGTCCCAAAGTATACGTTAAGTGGAAAAGGATGTGGAGTTGCTTAGACAACCAGGATGTTGGCTTAGAAGCAGCCACCATTTAAAGAGTGCGTAATAGCTCACTGGTCGAGTGACTCTGCGCCGAAAATGTACCGGGGCTAAACGTATCACCGAAGCTGCGGACTGTTCTTCGAACAGTGGTAGGAGAGCGTTCTAAGGGCTGTGAAGCAAGACCGGAAGGACTTGTGGAGCGCTTAGAAGTGAGAATGCCGGTATGAGTAGCGAAAGAGGGGTGAGAATCCCCTCCACCGAATGCCTAAGGTTTCCTGAGGAAGGCTCGTCCGCTCAGGGTTAGTCGGGACCTAAGCCGAGGCCGAAAGGCGTAGGCGATGGATAACAGGTTGATATTCCTGTACCACCTCCTCACCATTTGAGCAATGGGGGGACGCAGGAGGATAGGGTAAGCGCGGTATTGGATATCCGCGTCCAAGCAGTTAGGCTGGGAAATAGGCAAATCCGTTTCCCGTGAAGGCTGAGCTGTGATGGCGAGCGAATTATAGTAGCGAAGTTCCTGATTCCACACTGCCAAGAAAAGCCTCTAGCGAGGTGAGAGGTGCCCGTACCGCAAACCGACACAGGTAGGCGAGGAGAGAATCCTAAGGTGATCGAGAGAACTCTCGTTAAGGAACTCGGCAAAATGACCCCGTAACTTCGGGAGAAGGGGTGCTCTGTTAGGGTGCAAGCCCGAGAGAGCCGCAGTGAATAGGCCCAGGCGACTGTTTAGCAAAAACACAGGTCTCTGCGAAGCCGTAAGGCGAAGTATAGGGGCTGACGCCTGCCCGGTGCTGGAAGGTTAAGAGGAGCGCTTAGCGTAAGCGAAGGTGCGAATTGAAGCCCCAGTAAACGGCGGCCGTAACTATAACGGTCCTAAGGTAGCGAAATTCCTTGTCGGGTAAGTTCCGACCCGCACGAAAGGCGCAACGATCTGGGCACTGTCTCAACGAGAGACTCGGTGAAATTATAGTACCTGTGAAGATGCAGGTTACCCGCGACAGGACGGAAAGACCCCGTGGAGCTTTACTGCAGCCTGATATTGAATGTTGGTACAGCTTGTACAGGATAGGTAGGAGCCTTGGAAACCGGAGCGCCAGCTTCGGTGGAGGCATCGGTGGGATACTACCCTGGCTGTATTGACCTTCTAACCCGCCGCCCTTATCGGGCGGGGAGACAGTGTCAGGTGGGCAGTTTGACTGGGGCGGTCGCCTCCTAAAAGGTAACGGAGGCGCCCAAAGGTTCCCTCAGAATGGTTGGAAATCATTCGCAGAGTGTAAAGGCACAAGGGAGCTTGACTGCGAGACCTACAAGTCGAGCAGGGACGAAAGTCGGGCTTAGTGATCCGGTGGTTCCGCATGGAAGGGCCATCGCTCAACGGATAAAAGCTACCCCGGGGATAACAGGCTTATCTCCCCCAAGAGTCCACATCGACGGGGAGGTTTGGCACCTCGATGTCGGCTCATCGCATCCTGGGGCTGTAGTCGGTCCCAAGGGTTGGGCTGTTCGCCCATTAAAGCGGTACGCGAGCTGGGTTCAGAACGTCGTGAGACAGTTCGGTCCCTATCCGTCGCGGGCGCAGGAAATTTGAGAGGAGCTGTCCTTAGTACGAGAGGACCGGGATGGACGCACCGCTGGTGTACCAGTTGTTCTGCCAAGGGCATCGCTGGGTAGCTATGTGCGGACGGGATAAGTGCTGAAAGCATCTAAGCATGAAGCCCCCCTCAAGATGAGATTTCCCATTCCGCAAGGAAGTAAGATCCCTGAAAGATGATCAGGTTGATAGGTCTGAGGTGGAAGTGTGGCGACACATGGAGCTGACAGATACTAATCGATCGAGGACTTAACCAATTTTGAATGTATGCTCACTGTTATCTAGTTTTGAGAGAACACTCTCAATGGTTTGGTGGCGATAGCGAAGAGGTCACACCCGTTCCCATGCCGAACACGGAAGTTAAGCTCTTCAGCGCCGATGGTAGTCGGGGGTTTCCCCCTGTGAGAGTAGGACGCCGCCAAGCTATCTTAACGGTAAAGGCAGCTCATCATGAGCTGCCTTTTTTGTGTTTTTCTGCATACGTTATATAATACGAGAAAAGTAACGATATGCCTTTTTGCAAAAGCAGGTTTTATGCTTGTGTAAAGTGGAAATAATAGAGATAGAGCGCTACAGTTGAAAAATTTTGCGAAACACCTTATAGTAAGATTAAAGTCAAATATAGTCAAAGTCAATAAAGGAGGGGGTTGAGTGGGACATAATATTTCTGACATCATTGAACAGTACTTAAAACAAGTATTAGATCAAAATGGCAAAGAAATTTTAGAGATCAAGCGCAGTGAAATTGCTGATAAATTTCAGTGTGTTCCTTCTCAAATAAATTATGTCATCAACACCAGATTCACAAGCGAAAGAGGATATATTGTTGAAAGTAAACGGGGAGGCGGCGGTTATATTCGTATTATCAAAATTAAAATGAATAACGAAGTCGTCCTTATCAATAATATTATTTCGCAAATTCATACCCACTTGTCTCAGGCAGCCTCTGATGATATTATTCTCAGACTGTTAGAGGACGGGGTTATTTCGGAAAGAGAAGCTAAAATGATGGTGAGTGTAATGGATCGCTCAGTTCTATATATTGATTTGCCCGAACGGGATGAGCTAAGAGCCAGAATGATGAAAGCAATGCTCACATCTTTAAAACTAAAGTAAGCGGGTGAAAAGATTGATTTGTCAAGAGTGCAATGAGAGACCGGCCACTTTTCACTTTACGAAAGTTGTTAATGGAGAAAAGCAAGAAGTTCATATATGTGAACAATGCGCAAAAGAAAACAGTGACTCATACGGTATAAGTGGAAACCAAGGGTTCTCGATTCATAATTTATTATCAGGGCTGCTGAATATGGAGTCTTCATTTCAAAACACGGGTTCTCAAATGTTCGGCTACCCAGAGCAAGGCACAGCTTGTAAGAAATGCGGCATGACGTTTCAGCAACTGAGGAAAACTGGGCGGTTCGGCTGTGCGGAGTGTTACGATACGTTCTATAGCCAAATTACGCCGATCTTGCGGAAAGTCCACAGCGGGAATACGGTGCACGCCGGGAAAATTCCAAAACGTATAGGCGGAAACCTGCATGTAAGGCGGCAAATGGAAATGTTAAAAAAGGAGCTAGAATCTTTAATACACCAGGAAGAGTTTGAAAAAGCAGCGCAGGTCAGGGATCAGATCCGATCGTTGGAGCAGGAATTAAAAAGCACAGACAGTGAGGAGGAACAAGGGTAATGTCGCTCAAGCATTTTATTCAGGACGCATTAAGCAATTGGATGAAGCAAGAGGGACCTGAAAGTGACATTGTACTCAGCAGCCGTATACGGTTGGCCCGTAACTTTGAAAATATAAAGTTTCCTGCCCGGTATACGAATGAAGAAGCCTCATCCATTATTCAGCAATTCGAAGATCATTTTTCAGGGAAAAAACTTCCTGATATCGGTCAATTTCATTTAATCAGAATGAGTGAAGCTCAGCCTCTGGAAAAACGGGTGCTGATGGAGAAACATCTGATCAGCCCGAATTTAACGGAATCGCCGTTTGGCGGCTGTCTGCTTTCTGAAAATGAGGAAGTCAGCATTATGTTAAATGAAGAAGATCATATCAGAATTCAATGCCTCTTCCCCGGCTTCCAGCTTCTCAATGCGATAAAAGCTGCAAACCAGGTTGATGACTGGATTGAGGAGAAAGTGGATTACGCCTTTGGTGAGAAGAGAGGGTACTTAACAAGCTGTCCTACAAATGTAGGGACGGGGCTAAGGGCTTCGGTCATGATGCATTTGCCGGGTCTCGTATTAACTAGGCAAATGAATCGAATTATACCGGCAATTAACCAATTAGGTCTGGTTGTTAGAGGAATTTACGGTGAAGGCAGCGAAGCATTAGGAAATATCTTTCAAATTTCAAATCAAATCACACTTGGAAAGTCAGAACAGGACATCGTCGATGATTTGAACAGTGTGGCTGCCCAGCTGATTGAGCAGGAACGCTCAGCCCGAGAAGCGCTTTATCAAACCTCGAAAATTGAATTAGAGGACCGGGTATTCAGATCTTACGGAGTTTTATCCAACTGCCGTATGATTGAATCGAAGGAAACGGCGAAATGCCTTTCTGACGTTCGGCTGGGGATAGACCTGGGGATCATTAAAGGGCTATCAAGCAATATACTTAATGAACTGATGATTTTGACACAGCCGGGTTTTCTCCAGCAATATTCGGGCGGTGCATTACGGCCGAACGAAAGAGACGTGAGAAGAGCGGCTCTTATCAGGGAAAGGCTGCATTTAGAAATGAGTGCAAATAGACAGGAGGATGATTCGATATGATGTTTGGAAGATTTACAGAGCGAGCTCAAAAGGTATTGGCACTGGCACAGGAAGAAGCACTGCGCTTAGGCCATACAAATATCGGAACTGAACATATATTATTGGGGTTAGTCCGTGAAGGTGAAGGGATAGCATTTAAAGCCTTAGAAGCGCTGGGCCTCAATTCAGATAAAATGCAAAAAGAAGTGGAAAGTTTGATTGGCCGAGGACAGGAAAGCACCACATCTGTCCCTCATTACACGCCTCGAGCAAAAAAGGTAATAGAACTCTCAATGGATGAAGCCAGAAAGCTGGGACATTCTTATGTAGGAACAGAACACATACTTCTCGGGCTGATTCGTGAAGGTGAGGGAGTCGCCGCGAGAGTTCTGAATAATCTGGGTGTCAGTCTCAATAAGGCGAGACAGCAGGTTCTTCAGCTTCTCGGAAGCAATGAAACAGGGACATCTGGAGCCGGAACAAATAGCAGCGCAAACACTCCGACGCTTGACAGTCTGGCGCGTGATTTAACCGCGATTGCGAGGGAAGACAGCCTTGATCCGGTTATCGGCCGAAGCAAAGAAATTCAGCGTGTTATTGAGGTATTAAGCCGCAGAACAAAGAATAACCCCGTTCTTATTGGAGAACCGGGTGTAGGTAAAACTGCGATTGCCGAAGGCCTCGCACAGCAGATCATCAACAATGAAGTGCCGGAAATTTTACGTGATAAACGCGTAATGACGTTAGATATGGGGACGGTTGTAGCCGGCACGAAATACCGCGGAGAATTTGAAGACCGCTTGAAAAAGGTAATGGATGAAATACGTCAGGCCGGCAATATCATTTTATTCATTGATGAACTGCACACACTGATCGGAGCGGGAGGAGCAGAAGGTGCGATTGACGCGTCGAATATTTTAAAACCTTCATTGGCGCGCGGAGAGCTTCAGTGCATCGGTGCGACAACGCTTGATGAATACCGCAAATATATCGAAAAAGACGCAGCCCTGGAGCGCCGTTTCCAGCCGATTCAGGTGGATGAGCCGTCAGTCGATGAAAGCATTCAAATTTTAAAAGGACTCCGTGACCGCTATGAAGCGCATCACCGCGTATCCATTACTGATGAAGCGATCGAAGCGGCAGTTAAATTGTCCGACCGTTATATATCTGACCGCTTCCTTCCGGATAAAGCGATCGATTTAATTGACGAAGCCGGTTCAAAAGTGCGTCTCCGTTCTTTCACAACGCCTCCGAACTTAAAAGAGCTTGAGCAGAAGCTTGATGAAGTTCGCAAGGAAAAAGACGCTGCCGTTCAAAGCCAGGAATTTGAAAAAGCGGCTTCTCTTCGTGATACGGAGCAGCGCCTGAGAGAACAGGTGGAAGATACGAAAAAAACGTGGAAAGAAAAACAAGGCCAAGAGAACTCCGAAGTTTCTGTAGAGGATATCGCGATGGTTGTATCCAGCTGGACCGGGGTGCCTGTATCTAAAATTGCGCAAACGGAAACAGATAAGCTTCTCAATATGGAAAGCATTCTGCACTCTCGTGTCATTGGCCAGGATGAAGCCGTTGTAGCCGTTGCAAAGGCTGTGAGACGTGCAAGAGCCGGTCTGAAGGATCCGAAACGTCCGATTGGTTCATTCATCTTCTTAGGTCCTACAGGCGTAGGGAAGACAGAGCTGGCAAGAGCACTGGCGGAATCCATTTTCGGTGATGAGGAAGCGATGATCAGAGTGGATATGTCCGAATACATGGAGAAACATTCGACTTCACGCCTTGTCGGTTCTCCTCCGGGATATGTCGGCTATGATGAAGGCGGCCAGCTGACAGAAAAAGTGAGAAGAAAACCTTACTCTGTCGTACTGCTTGATGAAATTGAAAAAGCGCATCCTGATGTGTTTAACATTCTCTTGCAAGTGCTTGAAGACGGACGCTTGACTGATTCAAAAGGACGCACTGTTGATTTCCGCAACACGATCCTGATTATGACGTCAAACGTCGGAGCGAGCGAGCTGAAACGCAACAAATATGTCGGCTTCAATGTTCAGGATGAATCACAAAACCATAAAGACATGAAAGACAAAGTGATGGGAGAGCTGAAGCGTGCCTTCAGGCCTGAGTTTATCAACCGGATTGACGAAATTATCGTCTTCCACTCCCTTGAGAAAAAACATCTTACAGACATCGTGTCGCTTATGTCTGACCAGTTAACAAAACGTCTGAAAGAACAAGATCTCTCTATAGAGCTGACAGAAGCTGCAAAAGCAAAAGTAGCAGACGAGGGCGTCGATTTGGAATACGGCGCACGTCCGTTAAGAAGAGCGATCCAAAAGCATGTGGAGGACCGTTTATCAGAAGAGCTCCTCAGAGGCAATATTGATAAAGGGCAGCACATCGTTCTTGATGTAGAGGACGGCGAATTTGTCGTAAAAACGACTGCTAAAACGAACTAATATAGTGACAAACATGAGGCATACGTAAGCAAGTGTATGCCTCACTTTGTTATATAGAGAAATATTCGATAAGGAAGAGGTCTTACAGCGTATATGGCTAAATCAAAAACAAAATTCATCTGCCACTCATGCGGTTATGAATCCGCAAAATGGATGGGAAAGTGCCCGGGCTGCGGGGCTTGGAATACAATGGTGGAAGAAACCATAAAAAAAGCGCCGGCGAATCGGCGGGCGGCTTTCTCCCATTCCGTTCAAACCGTCCAGAAACCATCACCCATTACATCAATTGAAACATCAGAAGAACCCCGCGTTCAAACCAAGCTCGAAGAATTCAACAGAGTGCTTGGCGGCGGAGTTGTGAAGGGCTCGTTAGTATTAATCGGCGGCGATCCCGGCATCGGTAAATCAACGCTCCTTCTTCAAGTATCCGCACAATTAGCAGACACGGCCGGCAGCGTGCTTTACATTTCTGGGGAAGAATCTGTGAAGCAAACGAAGCTGCGCGCCGACAGACTTGGAATCAACAGCCAATTGTTACATGTTTTATCTGAAACCGATATGGAGTATATTTCGTCTGCTATACAAGAGATGAAACCCGCATTTGTTGTGGTAGACTCCATTCAGACCGTTTACCAAAGTGATATCACCTCAGCTCCCGGCAGTGTATCACAAGTAAGAGAGTGTACGGCCGAATTGATGAAAATCGCGAAAACAAACGGCATACCTATTTTTATCGTCGGACACGTTACAAAAGAAGGATCGATCGCAGGACCGAGATTGCTTGAGCATATGGTCGATACCGTTCTATACTTTGAAGGAGAGCGGCACCATACATTCCGTATTTTGCGGGCTGTAAAAAACCGTTTCGGCTCAACAAATGAAATGGGCATCTTTGAAATGCGGGAAGAAGGGCTTACAGAAGTGCTGAACCCTTCTGAAATTTTCTTAGAAGAGCGTTCTGCCGGGGCTTCGGGTTCGAGTATCGTTGCGTCAATGGAAGGCACGAGACCGATCTTAGTTGAAATCCAGGCGCTCATATCACCGACCAGCTTCGGAAATCCGCGCCGCATGGCTACAGGAATTGACCACAACAGGGTGTCGTTAATCATGGCTGTGCTTGAGAAGCGGGTGGGGCTGTTGCTTCAAAATCAAGATGCGTATTTAAAAGTCGCCGGCGGGGTCAAACTGGATGAACCAGCGATTGATTTGGCAGTAGCCGTCAGCATTGCTTCAAGCTTCAGAGATACACCGCCAAATCCTGCAGATTGCTTTATCGGTGAAGTGGGTCTGACAGGAGAAGTCCGCAGGGTGTCAAGAATCGAACAGCGCGTAAAAGAAGCGGCGAAGCTCGGCTTCAAGCGTATGGTCATACCTGAGGCAAATTCAGACGGATGGACAATACCAAAAGGGATTGAGGTTGTCGGAGTAGCAAATGTTGCAGAAGCGCTTCGTACTTCATTAGGAGGATCATAATAGATGGAAAAAGAGAAAAAAGGGGCGAAACAAGAGCTTGACCTGTCTGCAATCCTTCAGTTCGTTGCACCGGGAACCCCGCTCAGAGCCGGGATAGAAAATGTACTTCGGGCAAATACAGGCGGCCTGATTGTTGTCGGATACAACGATAAGGTAAAACAAGTCGTGGATGGCGGTTTTCATATTAATACATCATTTGCGCCCGCTCACTTATACGAGCTGGCCAAAATGGACGGAGCCATTATTTTAAGTGATTCCGGCCAGAAAATTCTTTATGCGAATACGCAGCTTATGCCGGAGGCGACCATTTCTTCTTCAGAAACGGGAATGAGGCACCGTACAGCGGAACGGGTGGCAAAGCAGACCGGCTGTCTCGTCATAGCCATTTCTGAACGCAGAAATGTCATTACGTTATACCAGGACAGCATGAAGTACACACTAAAGGACATAGGCTTTATTTTAACAAAGGCTAACCAGGCCATTCAAACGCTTGAGAAGTATAAAACCATTCTAGACAAAACGATTACAGCTTTAAACGCCTTAGAATTTGAGGAGCTTGTGACATTCAGTGACGTGCTGTCCGTCATGCACCGGTATGAAATGGTGCTCCGTATAAAAAATGAAATCAACATGTATATTAAAGAACTCGGAACGGAAGGCCACTTAATCTGTCTGCAGGTGATTGAACTGATTACGGATATGGAAGAAGAAGCGGCTCTTTTCATCAAAGACTATGTAAAAGAAAAAATCAAAGATCCGTTCGTGCTGTTAAAAGAGCTTCAGGATATGTCCAGCTATGATCTGCTTGATGATTCCATTTTGTTTAAGCTGCTTGGATATCCCGCTTCTACCAATCTCGATGATTATGTTCTGCCGAGAGGATACAGGCTGCTGAACAAAATTCCGCGTCTGCCGATGCCGATTGTTGAAAATGTGGTTGAGGCATTCGGATTTTTGCCAAGCATAACGGAAGCGACAGCCGAAGAACTGGATGATGTTGAAGGTATCGGCGAGGTGCGCGCCCAAAAAATCAAAAAAGGCTTAAAACGCCTCCAAGAAAAACACTATATAGATAGACAGCTTTAAGTATCGCTTAAACCTGTGGGAATCCGGGTATATTATTGTTAGTTTTTGTTTATTCTGATATTTGTAGGCTTTGACAGTCTGCTGAAAAATGCTACTTAAAAGGAGGTGGGGGTATGTTAAAACGAATAGTTCAGGCGTTCTTCATTATTGTGGGTTGCGTTGTCGGTATCTTTTTAATACCTGAATTGTTTGTACTGTCAAATATACAGGACATACCTTTAATAACAAACGCATATACGTCTGCTGCAATTGGTGCTATTATCTTTTTTCTCATCAGTATATGGACGACAGAATATGTGATTAATTGGGTAAAATGGATTGAAGATTCTTTGCTGAGAGCCCCGGTGCCGGATCTGTTATTCGGAAGTCTCGGATTGGTTTTTGGACTTATCATCGCATATCTCATTGTAAACGTGATTCCGCTGGACAATATTCCGTACCGTATATTCAGCACCATCATCCCGGTCTTTCTGGCTTTCTTTCTCGGTTATCTCGGCTTTCAGGTCGGATTTAAGAAAAAGGATGAACTGATCAGCCTGTTCTCCATTTCTGCAAGAATGCAGAAGAAAAAGGGAAGCGGCGATGAGGAGCAGGAGGAACAGGAGAAAAGGCTGAAAATCTTGGATACAAGTGTTATTATTGATGGGAGAATTGCAGATATTTGTCAGACGGGCTTTTTAGAAGGAGTCATTGTAATTCCTCAATTTGTGCTGGAGGAATTACAGCATATCGCCGATTCTTCAGATGTTTTAAAACGTAACAGAGGACGCCGCGGACTGGATATCTTGAATCGCATTCAAAAGGAACTTGATATTACCGTTGAAATTTATGAAGGCGACTTTGAAGACATTCAGGAGGTTGACAGCAAGCTTGTCAAACTTGCGAAGCTGACATCCGGCGTCGTTGTGACGAATGATTTTAATTTAAATAAAGTATGTGAGCTTCAGAAGGTTGCGGTACTGAATATTAATGACCTTGCGAACGCCGTGAAGCCGGTTGTGCTTCCGGGTGAAGAGATGAATGTGCAGGTGATTAAGGACGGGAAAGAGCATAATCAAGGTGTGGCTTACTTGGATGACGGAACAATGATCGTTGTGGAAGAAGGCCGCAATTATATAGGGAAACATATTGATGTGCTTGTAACCAGCGTACTGCAGACAGCAGCGGGGCGAATGATTTTTGCCAAGCCTAAGCTGCTTGAGAAGGCTCTTTAAGAGGGAGTTAATGATGGAGTATGTCGTAGTCATTCCGGCTGCCGGACAAGGGAAACGGATGAAGGCCGGGAAAAATAAGCTGTTCATCAGCTTAAAGGGTGCGCCTGTTATTATACACACACTGCGGGTTTTTGAAAGCCACGGCCCGTGTAAAAAAATAATCCTCGTGATCAATGAAAGTGAACGGGAAGATTTTCGTCAGCTGCTCGCCCAATTTCCGATCCAAACGGAAGTTGAGCTTGTCACCGGCGGGGCGGAGCGTCAGCACAGTGTATACGAAGGATTGAAAGTGATTGATAAGGAGTCCGTCGTCCTTGTTCATGACGGGGCGCGCCCGTTTGTCACGCATCAGCATATCGATAAGCTCGTTGAAACAGCAGAGGAGGCGGGAGCGGCTGTCCTGGCTGTTCCTGTGAAAGATACGATAAAACGGGCGGAAGGCTCCCGGGTTGCGGAGACCTTTGACCGTTCAAGCTTGTGGGCCGTTCAAACGCCGCAGGCTTTTCGTCTTTCTTTATTGAAGAAGGCGCATATGGAGGCGGAAAATAAAGGCTTCTTAGGCACGGATGACGCCAGTCTCGTCGAGCGGCTTGACGGATATCAGGTGAGTATCGTTGAAGGCAGCTATACCAATATTAAGCTGACAACACCGGATGATCTGATAACAGCGGAAGCAATCATGAAAGCGGAAAGTGGGAATCATAATGTTTAGAATCGGACAAGGATTTGATGTGCATCAATTAACGGAAGGCCGTCCTCTCATCATCGGCGGAATTGAAATACCTTATGAAAAAGGGCTGCTCGGGCATTCTGATGCGGATGTATTGCTTCATACAGTCGCAGACGCGTGCCTTGGAGCGGTAGGTGAAGGAGATATCGGCAGGCATTTCCCGGATACTGATCCGGAATTCAAGGATGCGGATTCTTTTAAGCTGCTTCAGCATGTCTGGAATATTGTCAAAGAAAAAGGATATGTACTCGGAAATATAGACTGCACGATTATTGCGCAAAAGCCGAAAATGGCTCCGCATATTGATGCTATGAGAAAACGAATAGCGGAAGGTCTTGAGGCAGACGTCTCTCAAGTAAATGTAAAAGCGACAACGACAGAAAAGCTCGGGTTTACCGGAAGAGCCGAAGGAATTGCCGCTCAGGCGACCGTTCTGATCCAAAAAGCCTGATCATTGTTTTGATGCCCGGTCTATTTGGTGGTAGAATAGATACATATATTCGGCTAGAGGCTACAGACGAGATGAAAGGAAGTATTTGAACATGGGAAATGAAGTACGCGTTCGCTATGCACCGAGTCCGACCGGACATTTGCATATCGGTAACGCCAGAACGGCGCTTTTTAACTATTTATTTGCCCGCAGCCAAGGCGGAAAGTTTATTATCCGGATTGAGGACACGGACAAAAAGCGAAATATTGAAGGCGGAGAGCAAAGCCAGCTTAACTATTTGAAATGGCTCGGCATGGACTGGGATGAAAGTGTGGATGTCGGCGGAGAGTACGGCCCGTACCGCCAGTCTGAGCGTAACGACATTTACAAAGTATACTATGAAGAGCTTCTTGAAAAAGGGCTTGCTTATAAATGTTTCTGTACGGAAGAAGAACTTGAAAAAGAACGTGAAGAGCAGATCGCCCGCGGGGAAATGCCGCGCTATTCCGGCAAACACAGAAACCTGACTCAGGAAGAGCAGGAGCAGTTTTTAGCCGAAGGCAGACAGCCGAGCATCCGTTTCCGCGTGCCGGAAGGGAAAATCATCGCTTTTAACGATATCGTAAAGGGCGAGATTTCTTTTGAATCAGACGGTATCGGCGACTTTGTCATCGTCAAAAAAGACGGAACACCGACGTATAACTTTGCCGTCGCAATTGACGATTACTTAATGAAAATGACGCACGTGCTCCGCGGTGAAGACCATATTTCAAATACACCGAAACAGATCATGATTTTTCAGGCGTTCGGCTGGGATATTCCTGTATTCGGTCATATGACGCTTATCGTAAACGAAAGCCGCAAAAAATTAAGTAAGCGTGATGAATCAATTATCCAGTTTATTGAGCAGTATGAAGAGCTGGGTTACCTGCCTGAAGCGCTGTTTAACTTTATCGGACTTCTCGGCTGGTCTCCTGTCGGTGAAGAAGAGCTCTTCACAAGAGAGCAATTTATTGAAATTTTTGATGTGAATCGTTTATCTAAGTCACCGGCTCTGTTTGATATGCATAAACTGAAATGGGTCAACAACCAATACGTCAAAGCGCTGGATCTTGATCAAGTTGTTGAGCTGACTCTTCCTCACCTGCAAAAAGCAGGAAAAGTCGGCACTGAGCTTTCTGCCGAAGAGCAGGAATGGGTGCATAAGTTGATCTCTCTTTATCATGAGCAATTGAGCTACGGCGCTGAAATTGTCGAGCTGACTGATTTGTTCTTTAAGGATGAAATCGAGTATAATCAAGAGGCAAAAGCCGTTCTGGAAGAAGAACAGGTGCCTGAAGTGCTCAGCGCATTTGCTGCGAAGCTTGAAGAGCTTGAAGAATTTACGCCTGAGCAGATCAAAGCCTCAATTAAAGCTGTTCAGAAAGAAACAGGCCATAAAGGCAAAAAGCTGTTCATGCCGATTCGTGTAGCGGTTACCGGCCAGACACACGGTCCGGAGCTTCCGCAGGCTATTGAGCTGATCGGAAGAGAAACAGCCGTAAAACGCCTGAAAAGCATCTAAATATACGATTGTTGACAGGGAAGAGTATAAAACAATGACCATTACAGAAAGAATCTTCATCGGCTGAGAGAGATTCATGCGTCATGTTTTAGAAGTGCGCCCTTAAGACCTTTGAAGAACATTTCTGCGGAAATCAGTATTTAAAGGCGGCCGCCGCCGTTACCGGCTTTTAAGTTGGGAAAACAGCATTTTGTTTTTCAAACAGAGTGGAACCGCGCGGTAAAAGCGTCTCTGTCATGTTTACATGCAGAGGCGCTTTTTTTATAGGCGGAAAAATAGACTGGAGCGGGGAGAGAATGGGGGGAAGCATGTGTTTTTTAAAATGCTAAAAGAAGACATAGATACAGTGTTCGATCAAGATCCGGCAGCAAGAAGCTATTTCGAAGTTGTTTTAACTTATTCTGGTTTACATGCTATATGGGCGCATCGGATTGCACATGCTTTATATAAACGGAGGTTTTTCTTCCTTGCGCGGCTGATATCGCAGATTGCCCGTTTCTTTACCGGTATTGAAATCCATCCCGGCGCGACCATCGGGAGAAGATTTTTCATTGACCACGGTATGGGGGTCGTCATAGGGGAAACGTGTGAAATCGGCAATAACGTGACGGTTTTCCAAGGTGTCACTCTCGGGGGAACGGGAAAAGAAAAGGGAAAGCGGCATCCGACCATTAAAGATGATGCTTTAATTGCAACAGGGGCGAAGGTGCTCGGCTCTATAACAGTCGGGCAAGGTTCTAAAGTAGGGGCCGGCTCCGTTGTGCTGCGTGATGTTCCCGACTTTTCAACCGTTGTCGGCATACCGGGAAAAGTCGTCATTCAGAACGGAAGAAAAATCAAACGCGATCTCAATCACCAAGACTTGCCCGATCCGGTTGCTGACCGGTTTAGAGCATTGGAGCAGCAGATTTTTGAGCTGCAGGCTGAACTGGAAGATAAAAAAGAAAGGATCAACCAAAAATGACCATTACACTTTATAATACATTGACACGGAAAAAGGAAACATTCGTTCCTCTTGAGGAAGGAAAAGTAAAAATGTACGTGTGCGGACCGACTGTATACAACTATATTCATATCGGAAACGCCCGTCCGGCGATTGTGTATGACACCGTACGCAACTATTTGGAATATAAAGGGTACGACGTTCAATATGTATCGAATTTCACCGATGTTGACGACAAACTGATTAAAGCCGCCAACGAGCTCGGCGAGGACGTTCCGACCGTTTCTGAGCGGTTCATTAAAGCGTATTTTGAAGACGTGGGCGCCCTCGGATGCCGGAAAGCAGATCTTCACCCTCGGGTTATGGAGAACATGGACGCCATTATTGAATTTGTCAGCGAGCTGATTAAAAAAGGCTACGCTTATGAATCAGAAGGCGACGTCTATTTCAAAACAAGAGCCTTCGAAGGCTACGGCAAGCTATCTCAGCAATCAATTGATGAACTCAGATCTGGAGCGCGTATCCGTGTCGGTGAGAAGAAAGAGGATGCGCTGGACTTTGCTCTTTGGAAAGCCGCCAAAGACGGAGAAATCTCATGGGATAGCCCTTGGGGAAAAGGCCGCCCAGGCTGGCATATTGAATGCTCCGCAATGGTGAAAAAGTATTTGGGTGACGAGATCGATATTCATGCCGGCGGTCAGGACCTGACATTCCCGCACCATGAAAATGAAATCGCACAATCCGAAGCATTGACAGGCAAGACATTCGCAAAATACTGGCTTCACAACGGTTATATCAATATAGATAATGAGAAAATGTCAAAATCGCTCGGCAACTTTGTTTTGGTGCACGATATCATTAAGCAATATGACCCGCAGCTGCTGAGATTTTTCATGCTGTCCGTTCATTACCGCCACCCGATCAACTATTCGGAGGAGCTGCTTGAGAAAACAAAAAACGCGTTTAACCGCTTGAAGACGGCCTACAGTAATTTAAACCATCGTTTGATTAGCAGCACGAATCTGACTGACAATGATGATGAATGGCTCGCTAAAATCGAAGAGCACCGCACGGCATTTGAAGAAGCAATGGATGATGACTTTAATACGGCGAATGCGATTTCCGTATGGTTTGATTTAGCGAAGCTCGCCAATTACTACATGCAGGAGGACAATACGGCGGATCACGTCATTAAAGCCTTTATCAGCATGTTTGACAGAATCGGATCTGTTCTCGGACTTACGCTCGGTGAAGAAGAGCTTGTCGATGAAGAAATTGAAGAATTGATTGAGAAGAGAAATGAAGCCCGCCGTAATCGCGATTTTGCTTTATCCGACCAGATTCGCGATCAGCTGAAAAGCATGAATATCATTCTTGAGGATACGGCTCAGGGAACTCGCTGGAAGCGGGGAGAGTAAGCGGATGCTTCAATTTGAACAAATCAAAGATTCAAAGCAGTTAAACGGTCTTGCGCTCGCTTATATGGGTGATGCCATTTTTGAAATATATGTCCGGCATCACCTGCTTAAGCAGGGCCATACGAAACCGAATGACCTTCATAAGAAAGCAAGCCGGATTGTATCGGCAAAATCACAGGCAGACATTCTTTTCCGCCTTCAGGACGAATCCTTTTTCACGGAAGAAGAGGAAGCCGTGCTGAGAAGAGGAAGAAACGCGAAATCAGGGACGACACCTAAAAACACAGATGTACAGACGTACCGCCATAGTACAGCTTTTGAGGCTTTGCTCGGATATCTTTTTCTTGAGAAAAGAGAAGAAAGACTGGATCAGCTGATTACTGAGGCTTTACAAGTCGGGACGTCAGGGAGGAAAACAAATGAGTCAGCAACATGATTACGTCATAGGAAAAAACGCAGTGATTGAGACGTTAAAGTCTGATCGCAAGCTGTACAAGTTATGGATGGCGGAAAACACAGTAAAAGGACAGGCGCAGCAAGTTATTGAGCTTGCGAAAAAACAAGGCATCACTATCCAATTTGTACCGAGGAAAAAACTCGATCAGATGGTGGAGGGGCAGCATCAGGGAGTTGTCGCCCAGGTGGCGGCATATGAATATGCACAATTAGACGAATTATATAAAAGAGCGGAAGAGAGAAACGAACAGCCTTTCTTTCTCATATTGGACGAGCTGGAAGACCCTCATAACCTCGGATCTATCATGAGAACGGCTGATGCCGTCGGCGCACACGGCATCGTTATTCCGAAACGCAGAGCGGTCGGTCTGACTGCGACGGTCGCAAAAGCATCGACCGGTGCCATTGAACACATTCCCGTCGTGAAGGTGACCAACCTTGCCCGGACACTTGATGAAATGAAGGAGCGGGGCATTTGGGTTGTCGGAACGGATGCATCCGCCCGGGAAGACTACCGCTCTATGGACGGCAAGATGCCTTTGGCGCTTGTTATCGGAAGCGAAGGAAGAGGAATGGGCCGCCTTGTGAAAGAGAAATGTGATTTTCTCATTAAACTTCCGATGGCCGGAAAAGTCACGTCTCTGAATGCGTCAGTAGCGGCCGGCCTTCTGATGTATGAAGTCTACCGGAAACGCAATCCTTTAGGGGAATAAAGACCGATGGACATCCTATTAGTAGACGGATACAACATGATAGGAGCTTGGCCGCAGCTAAAGGATTTAAAAGCGAACAGTTTTGAAGAAGCGAGAGATGTGCTGATTCAGAAGATGGCGGAATATCAGTCATACACGGGAATCAAAGTCATTGTGGTGTTTGACGCACATCTGGTAAAAGGCATAGAGAAAAAACACACGAATCACAGAGTCGAAGTGATTTTTACACGGGAGAATGAAACGGCGGATGAGCGGATCGAGAAGCTTGCCCAGGCGCTGAATAATATCGCGACACAGATTCATGTCGCGACCTCTGATTATACGGAGCAATGGGCGATTTTCGGACAAGGGGCTCTCCGCAAATCCGCCCGGGAGCTGCTGAGGGAAGTTGATGCGATAGAACGCCGGATTCAAAGGCGGGTCTCAAAGATCACTTCCGAAAAACCCCCGGGTAAAATCGAGCTGTCCGAAGAGGTTTTGAAAACGTTTGAAAAGTGGCGTCGCGGCGGCCTGGATTAGGTTGACGCTTTTTCGCCCATTAATGTATAATATTTCTATCTACGTGCGCCGGGGGGATCGCAGTGAATCTACAGAACAACAAGGGAAAATTTAACAAAGTGCAGTTTTGCCAGTTGGAGGACGAGCAGGTCATTGAAAAGGTTCATGTTGGGGATAGTGATGCGTTAGATTACTTGATTACGAAGTACCGTAATTTTGTACGGGCGAAAGCCAGGTCTTATTTTTTAATAGGGGCTGACAGAGAAGATATTGTACAGGAAGGGATGATAGGCTTATATAAGTCTATCCGAGACTTTAGAGAGGACAAGCTCACTTCATTTAAAGCTTTTGCAGAATTATGCATTACCCGCCAGATTATTACCGCTATAAAGACAGCTACCCGTCAGAAACACATTCCTTTAAATTCCTATGTTTCTTTAGACAAGCCTATTTTTGATGAAGAATCAGACAGAACACTGCTTGATGTCATCTCAGGCGCTAAAACGTTAAATCCTGAAGAAATGATTATTAATCAGGAAGAATTTGATGATATTGAAATGAAAATGGGAGAACTGCTGAGCGATCTGGAGAGAAAGGTGCTTGTTTTGTATTTAGACGGAAGAAGTTACCAAGAAATTTCAGATGACTTAAACCGACACGTAAAATCAATCGATAATGCCTTGCAGCGTGTAAAGCGCAAGCTTGAGAAGTATTTAGAAATAAGAGAAATCAGCATGTAGCGGGTTTCTGTGTCATATTGACAGAATTTTTCTGACTGTGCTATTTTATTAAGATAAATGAATGTCTATTTAGGAAAAGGTGTAACGATATGAGAAAAAAGATTACGCTGGCATGCAAAACATGCGGGAATCGTAATTATACGACAATGAAAAGCTCTGCATCAGCGGCTGAGCGGTTAGAAGTTAAGAAGTACTGCAGCACTTGCAATTCACATACAGCTCATTTAGAAACAAAATAGTGTTCGCTTTTTAAATTGTGGAGGTCTTTTACATGCGCATGATGAGTTTCTTTAAAGATGTTGGGAAAGAAATGAAAAAGGTTAGCTGGCCAAAAGGCAAAGAGTTAACGCGCTATACGATCACGGTGATTTCAACGGTTATCTTTTTTGTTATCTTTTTTGCCCTCCTTGATACAGGAATTTCTCAATTAATTCGTTTAATAGTTGAATAATGATCAGCAATACGTGCTATAATAGATCATAATATCGTTTGCCAAAACCCGTTCAGCGGGTTTTTTATTGTGTTGAAAAAAAGGATTCATAGGCTCTGCGCCTATTTTTTGTTTTACACTTCATTTTTAAATGCGGGGAGGGAAGGACTGCAGAGTCCTGATAGAATGGAAAAGAATTGGTATGTTGTTCATACGTATTCCGGTTATGAAAACAAAGTAAAAGCAAACCTTGAAAAACGTGTGGAATCAATGGGAATGCAGGATAAAATTTTCCGCGTGGTCGTTCCTGAAGAAGAAGAGACTGATATTAAGAACGGCAAGAAAAAAGTAGTCAAAAAGAAAGTATTCCCGGGTTATGTGCTTGTTGAAATCGTCATGACTGATGATTCATGGTATGTGGTCCGCAACACGCCGGGCGTTACCGGATTCGTCGGATCAGCCGGTTCAGGCTCAAAACCGACTCCGCTTTTACCCGGCGAAGCGGAAGCCATCTTAAAACGGATGGGCATGGACGAGCGGAAAACAGACATTGATTTTGAATTGAATGAGACAGTCAAAGTCATAGACGGACCATTCGCCAACTTTACAGGATCAATTGAAGAGATTGATTATGATAAGAGCAAAGTGAAGGTATTCGTTAACATGTTCGGCCGTGAAACACCTGTTGAACTGGAATTTACCCAGATCGACAAATTGTAATGTGAAAAAACTTGAAATTGCTATATATTAATGATAATATAGCAAAGGTACGTCTTGGACTAATCCAAGGCAGCTAGCTTGATATTTCGTCATTCATATAAAGAATGAAACCTTGAGTGGGAGGGTTTACCCTATTACCACATCACGGACTTAAGGAGGTGTGTCTCGTGGCTAAAAAAGTAGTAAAAGTTGTAAAATTGCAAATTCCTGCTGGAAAAGCTAACCCAGCGCCGCCAGTTGGACCTGCACTAGGTCAAGCCGGTGTAAATATCATGGGATTCTGTAAGGAGTTTAACGCTCGTACAGCTGACCAAGCTGGTTTAATCATTCCTGTTGAAATTTCGGTTTACGAAGACCGTTCATTTACATTTATTACAAAAACTCCGCCTGCTGCAGTATTGCTTAAAAAAGCAGCTGGAATTGAGTCTGGTTCTGGTGAACCAAACCGTAATAAAGTGGCAACCGTTAAGCGCGATAAGGTTCGCGAAATCGCTGAAACGAAAATGCCTGACTTAAACGCAGCAGACGTTGAAGCGGCAATGCGCATGGTTGAAGGTACTGCCCGCAGTATGGGTATCGTTATCGAGGATTAATTTGTTTCTTGTCGGGTTGCGAGTTTTCACAAGTTCGCAACCCTTATTCGTGGGAGGTTATTCCGCTATAACCACATAAGGAGGAAATTTTAAAATGGCTAAAAAAGGTAAAAAGTACGTTGAAGCTGCGAAGCTTGTAGACCGTGCAAAAGCTTACGACGTCGCTGAAGCAGTGGCGCTTACTAAAAAAACAAACACAGCTAAATTCGACGCTACAGTTGAAGTTGCTTTTCGTTTAGGGGTTGACCCTCGTAAAAACGATCAGCAAATCCGCGGTGCAGTCGTTCTTCCTAACGGAACTGGTAAAACTCAGCGTGTGCTTGTATTCGCTAAAGGCGAAAAAGCAAAAGAAGCTGAAGCTGCCGGTGCAGACTACGTAGGCGATTCTGATTACATCACGAAAATCCAGCAAGGCTGGTTCGAATTTGATGTAATCGTTGCGACTCCTGACATGATGGGTGAAGTCGGTAAAATCGGCCGTGTGCTTGGACCAAAAGGTCTTATGCCAAACCCTAAAACAGGAACTGTTACATTCGAAGTAGAAAAAGCAATCGGCGAAATCAAAGCTGGTAAAGTTGAATACCGCGTTGATAAAGCTGGTAACATCCATGTTCCAATCGGAAAAGTTTCTTTCGAGGATGAAAAACTTGTTGAGAACTTCACAACAATGTATGATACAATCCTGAAAGCAAAACCGGCTGCGGCTAAAGGTGTTTACGTGAAAAACGTTGCTGTTACTTCTACTATGGGCCCTGGTGTCAAAGTAGACGCTTCTACTTTCAACGTAAAATAATATTTGACTTTAGATCAGCATTCTGATATGATTCAAAATGTTGTAAAATATAATATGTCATTTATACCGTAGACAGCAGGGGCCGTTGTGGCTTAATATCCTGCCGAGGTGTATATATATCACAGCTATTACGTTACGTATGCTTGTATATACAGCCTCCATGTCCACATGGAGGCTTTTTATATGGAATCGTCGTCACAGTCGTGATCACCTAGCGGTATAAGTGTTACACAAAATCTACAGGAGGTGTAACCATGAGCAGCGCAATTGAAACAAAAAAAGTTGTTGTTGAAGAGATTGCTTCTAAACTGAAAGAAAGCAAATCAACGATCATCGTTGACTACCGCGGACTTAACGTTTCTGAAGTAACTGAACTCCGTAAACAGCTTCGCGAAGCTAATGTAGAGTTCAAAGTGTACAAAAACACAATGACTCGCCGTGCGGTTGAACAAGCTGAACTTGATGGTTTGAATGATGTCTTAACTGGACCGAATGCGATCGCATTCAGTACTGAAGATGTTGTCGCTCCAGCGAAAGTTCTTAACGAGTTCGCGAAAAACCACGAAGCTCTGGAAATCAAAGCGGGCGTTATCGAAGGTAAAGTATCTTCTGTTGAAGAAGTGAAAGCTCTTGCTGAACTTCCTTCACGCGATGGCTTACTTTCTATGTTGCTTAGCGTACTTCAAGCTCCAGTTCGCAACCTTGCACTTGCAGCTAAAGCAGTTGCAGACCAAAAGGAAGAACAAGGCGCTTAATCTGATTTTAACCTAAAATAAAACAAATGGAGGAATTTCAAATGGCTTTAAATATCGAAGAAATCATTGCTTCCGTTAAAGAAGCAACTGTACTTGAATTGAACGACCTAGTAAAAGCAATCGAAGAAGAATTTGGCGTAACTGCTGCTGCTCCTGTAGCTGTAGCTGGCGGAGCTGCTGCTGGCGGCGCTGCTGAAGAGCAAAGCGAATTCGACCTTATCCTTGCTGGTGCAGGTTCTCAGAAAATCAAAGTTATCAAAGTTGTTCGTGAAATCACTGGTCTTGGCTTGAAAGAAGCTAAAGAACTTGTTGACAACACTCCAAAACCACTTAAAGAAGGTATTGCGAAAGAAGAAGCTGAAGAGCTTAAAGCTAAACTTGAAGAAGTTGGCGCTTCTGTAGAAGTTAAGTAATCTTCACTTGCCTGTAGGGGAAGCTCGCTTTTATGAGGCGGGCTTTTTCTTTGCTTTTCTTTAAGTGCAATTAAAAAAGGAGGTTCTAATAATGAGTGAACACTATTATTCAGAAAAACCTTCAGTTAAAAGCGATAAACAGACATGGTCATTTACACTGCGGAACAGATCTTATACATTCACAAGTGACAGCGGCGTTTTCTCAAAAAAGGAAGTTGATTTCGGTTCGCGTGTCTTAATTGAAGCGTTTGAAGAGCCTGAGATTGACGGTGACTTCCTGGATGCAGGCTGCGGTTACGGGCCGATTGGTCTGTCGCTTGCCGGTGAATTTACAGACCGGACCGTGCACATGATTGACGTGAATGAAAGAGCCGTAGAGCTGTCAAATGAAAATGCAGAAAAAAACGGAATAAAAAACGTCCGGATTTATCAGAGTGATTTATTTTCAAATATTGATTCTGCTCAAACATTTGCTTCGATTATTACAAACCCCCCAATCCGCGCCGGAAAAAAAGTTGTCCATGCCATTTTTGAAAAAAGCGCTGAGCATTTAAGGGCTTCAGGTGAATTGTGGATCGTTATACAGAAAAAACAGGGCGGGCCTTCTGCCGTTGAAAAACTGAAGGAACTTTTTGACGAAGTTTCTGTCGTTCAAAAAAAGAAAGGCTATTATATCATAAAAGCAAAAAAAGTTTGACTTGAATTTTCAGCTATGTTAATATTGTAAAATGCCAATGTATATATTTTGCATGATATGCTGAATAATCATAGTGCATGTATAAATTATACAAACATGGAAATGCTAATATAATCGGTATTTGTTTTTGGATGTGGTTTTCTTAATTAGAAACCCTTTTTTCTTTTGTCTTGTAAAAGTATTTCTTCATTGTAAGGGATGCTTATTACACATATAATACGCATGATTTGAGGGGTGAATCAGTTGACAGGTCAACTAGTTCAGTATGGACGACACCGCCAGCGCAGAAGCTATGCTCGCATTAGCGAAGTGTTAGAATTACCAAATCTCATTGAAATTCAAACCTCTTCTTATCAGTGGTTTCTTGATGAGGGTCTTAGAGAGATGTTTCAAGACATATCACCAATTGAGGATTTCACTGGTAACCTCTCTCTTGAGTTCATTGACTACAGTTTAGGAGATCCTAAGTATCCCGTTGAAGAGTCAAAAGAACGTGATGTGACTTACTCAGCTCCGCTAAGAGTGAAGGTTCGTTTAATTAACAAAGAAACTGGAGAGGTAAAAGACCAGGATGTCTTCATGGGTGATTTCCCTATTATGACAGATACCGGTACTTTTATCATCAACGGTGCAGAACGTGTTATCGTATCTCAGCTTGTTCGGTCTCCAAGTGTATATTTCAGTGGTAAAGTAGACAAAAACGGTAAAAAAGGTTTTACCGCGACTGTCATTCCAAACCGTGGCGCATGGTTAGAATACGAAACTGATGCGAAAGATGTTGTGTATGTCCGCATTGATCGCACACGTAAGTTGCCGGTTACGGTTCTTTTGCGTGCTCTCGGCTTCGGTTCCGACCAAGAGATTCTCGATCTCATTGGAGAGAACGAATATCTCCGCAATACACTGGATAAGGACAACACTGAAAACAGTGACAAAGCGCTTCTTGAAATCTATGAGCGCCTTCGTCCCGGAGAGCCGCCTACAGTAGAAAACGCAAAGAGCTTGCTGGATTCCCGTTTCTTCGATCCGAAGCGATACGACCTTGCTAATGTAGGACGCTATAAAATTAATAAAAAGCTTCATATCAAGAACCGCCTGTTTAACCAGCGCCTTGCAGAAACACTGGTGGATCCTGAAACCGGTGAAATTCTCGCTGAAAAAGGGCAGATTCTTGACAGAAGAACACTTGATAAAGTACTGCCATACTTAGAAAATGGAATCGGCTTCAGAAAACTTTATCCTAACGGCGGCGTAGTTGAGGATGAAGTGATGCTTCAATCCATTAAAATCTATGCTCCTACTGATGCAGAAGGAGAGCAGACGATCAACGTGATCGGTAATGCTTATATTGAAGAGGCGATTAAAAACATTACGCCTGCTGATATTATTTCTTCTATCAGCTACTTCTTCAACCTCCTGCACGGAGTGGGCGACACTGATGATATCGACCATCTCGGAAACCGCCGTCTGCGTTCTGTAGGTGAACTCCTGCAAAACCAATTCCGTATCGGTTTAAGCCGGATGGAACGTGTCGTACGTGAAAGAATGTCAATTCAAGACACAAACACAATCACGCCGCAGCAGCTGATTAACATCAGACCTGTTATTGCGTCTATTAAAGAGTTCTTCGGAAGCTCACAGCTTTCTCAATTCATGGATCAGACGAACCCGCTTGCTGAATTGACGCATAAACGCCGTCTGTCAGCTCTCGGACCGGGCGGTTTGACGCGTGAGCGTGCAGGTATGGAAGTACGTGACGTTCACTACTCTCACTATGGACGTATGTGTCCAATTGAAACGCCTGAGGGCCCGAACATCGGTTTGATCAACTCATTGTCATCATTTGCGAAAGTAAACCGCTTTGGTTTCATTGAGACGCCATACCGCCGGGTTGATCCTGAAACAGGAAAAGTAACGCCTAGAATCGACTACCTGACTGCTGATGAAGAGGATAACTATGTCGTAGCCCAAGCGAACGCTAAGCTGAGCGATGACGGTTCTTTCTTGGATGACAGCATCGTAGCCCGTTTCAGAGGGGAAAACACCGTTGTAGCCCGCAACCGCGTGGATTACATGGACGTATCTCCTAAACAGGTTGTATCTGCTGCTACAGCATGTATTCCGTTCTTAGAAAACGATGACTCGAACCGCGCCCTCATGGGAGCGAACATGCAGCGTCAGGCTGTGCCTTTGATGCAGCCGGAAGCTCCGATCGTCGGAACGGGTATGGAATACGTATCCGGTAAAGACTCCGGTGCAGCCGTTATTTGTAAACACCCTGGTATCGTTGAACGGGTGGAAGCGAAAAACGTATGGGTGCGCCGCTATGAAGAAATTGACGGTCAAAAAGTAAAAGGCAACCTGGATAAGTACAGCTTGTTGAAATTTGTCCGCTCCAACCAAGGTACGTGCTACAACCAGCGTCCGATCGTCAGTGTCGGTGATGAAGTAGTCAAAGGAGAAATCCTTGCTGACGGCCCTTCAATGGAGCTGGGTGAGCTTGCTCTCGGCCGCAACGTAATGGTCGGCTTCATGACATGGGATGGTTATAACTATGAGGATGCCATCATCATGAGTGAACGTCTTGTGAAAGATGATGTATACACATCTATTCACATTGAAGAATATGAATCAGAAGCACGTGATACAAAGCTTGGACCGGAAGAGATCACCCGCGATATTCCAAACGTAGGGGAAGATGCGCTTCGCAACCTTGATGACCGCGGAATTATCCGTATCGGTGCGGAAGTCAACGACGGAGACCTTCTCGTAGGTAAAGTAACGCCTAAAGGTGTAACTGAGCTTACGGCTGAAGAGCGCCTTCTGCATGCAATCTTTGGAGAAAAAGCGCGTGAAGTCCGTGATACTTCTCTCCGTGTGCCTCATGGCGGCGGCGGTATTATCCACGACGTAAAAGTCTTCAACCGTGAAGACGGAGACGAACTTCCTCCGGGCGTGAACCAGCTTGTACGCGTATATATCGTTCAGAAACGTAAGATTTCTGAAGGGGATAAAATGGCCGGACGTCACGGAAACAAAGGGGTTATCTCGAAGATTCTTCCTGAAGAAGATATGCCTTACCTTCCTGACGGCACGCCGATCGATATCATGCTTAACCCGCTGGGTGTACCATCCCGTATGAATATCGGTCAGGTATTAGAACTTCACATGGGTATGGCTGCCCGCTACCTCGGCATTCACATCGCGTCACCTGTATTTGACGGCGCGCGTGAAGAAGACGTGTGGGAAACACTTGAAGAAGCAGGCATGTCAAGAGACGCCAAAACAGTTCTTTATGACGGCCGTACGGGAGAACCGTTCGACAACCGTGTATCTGTCGGAATCATGTACATGATCAAACTGGCACACATGGTTGATGATAAACTTCATGCCCGTTCTACAGGCCCTTACTCACTTGTTACGCAGCAGCCTCTCGGAGGTAAAGCCCAATTCGGCGGACAGCGTTTCGGTGAGATGGAGGTTTGGGCGCTTGAAGCTTACGGCGCAGCTTACACGCTTCAAGAAATCCTGACTGTGAAGTCTGATGACGTGGTCGGACGTGTGAAAACATATGAAGCCATCGTCAAAGGCGATAATGTTCCAGAGCCTGGTGTTCCGGAATCATTCAAAGTATTGATCAAAGAGCTTCAAAGCTTAGGTATGGATGTAAAAATCCTCTCAAGTGATGAAGAAGAAATAGAAATGAGAGATCTAGAAGACGAAGAAGATGCGAAACAAGCTGACGGCCTTGCATTATCAGGTGATGAAGCGCCGGAAGAAACAGCATCTCCAGACGTTGAACGTGACGCAGTAACTAAAGAATAGTCTCTGATTGATAAAGGCAAGTGACATCGGTTAATCCGAAGATAAAAAGGGAGGTAGGCCCCTTGCTAGATGTGAACAATTTTGAGTATATGAACATCGGTCTTGCTTCACCGGATAAAATCCGTTCATGGTCTTTTGGTGAAGTGAAAAAGCCTGAAACGATAAACTATCGTACGTTGAAACCTGAAAAGGACGGCCTGTTCTGCGAACGCATTTTCGGACCGACTAAGGACTGGGAATGTCATTGCGGCAAGTACAAGCGGGTTCGTTATAAAGGCGTAGTTTGTGACCGTTGCGGAGTTGAAGTAACGCGGGCTAAAGTCCGTCGTGAGAGAATGGGGCATATTGAACTGGCTGCCCCGGTTTCTCACATTTGGTATTTCAAAGGTATTCCGAGCCGTATGGGTCTTGTATTGGATATGTCACCGCGTGCGCTGGAAGAAGTCATTTACTTTGCTTCTTACGTCGTAACTGACCCGGCCAATACACCGCTCGAAAAGAAACAGCTTTTATCTGAAAAGGAATACCGTGCGTATCTGGATAAGTACGGAAACAAATTCCAAGCCTCTATGGGCGCGGAAGCCATTAATAAACTTCTGCAGGACATCGACCTCGTCAAAGAAGTTGATATGTTAAAAGAAGAGCTGAAAACCTCTCAAGGACAGCGCCGTACGCGTGCGATCAAACGCCTTGAAGTGCTTGAAGCCTTCCGTAATTCAGGAAACAAGCCGTCTTGGATGATCCTCGATGTGCTTCCGGTTATTCCGCCTGAGTTAAGACCGATGGTTCAGCTTGACGGCGGACGTTTCGCAACGTCTGACCTGAACGACCTTTACCGTCGTGTCATCAACCGTAACAACCGTTTAAAACGTCTGTTAGACCTCGGTGCTCCTAGCATCATCGTTCAGAACGAAAAACGTATGCTTCAGGAAGCAGTCGATGCTCTGATTGACAACGGACGCCGCGGCCGTCCGGTTACCGGACCGGGTAACCGTCCGCTCAAATCTCTTTCTCATATGCTGAAAGGGAAACAAGGGCGTTTCCGTCAGAACCTTCTCGGTAAACGTGTAGACTACTCAGGACGTTCCGTTATCGTCGTAGGTCCGCATCTGAAAATGTATCAGTGCGGATTGCCGAAGGAAATGGCGCTTGAGCTCTTCAAGCCATTCGTTATGAAAGAGCTTGTTGAAAAAGGTCTTGCTCACAACATCAAGAGCGCAAAACGCAAAATCGAACGCGTGCAGCCTGAAGTATGGGATGTACTTGAATCTGTCATTAAGGAGCATCCGGTCTTACTGAACCGTGCCCCTACGCTTCACAGATTAGGTATCCAGGCTTTCGAACCTACGCTTGTTGAAGGACGCGCCATCCGTCTTCACCCGTTAGTATGTACAGCTTATAACGCTGACTTTGACGGTGACCAAATGGCGGTTCACGTACCTTTATCAGCTGAGGCTCAAGCTGAGGCGCGCATTCTGATGCTTGCGGCTCAAAACATCTTGAACCCTAAAGATGGTAAACCGGTTGTTACGCCGTCTCAGGATATGGTATTAGGAAACTACTACCTGACGCTTGAGCGCGCCGGAGCAGTCGGCGAAGGTATGGTCTTCAAAAATACGGACGAAGCGCTTCTTGCTTATCAAAACGGATATGTTCACCTTCATACGAGAGTAGCCGTTGCGGCGAACTCCCTGAAGAATGTGACATTTACGGATGAGCAGCGTTCAAAACTGTTAATTACAACAGTCGGTAAGCTGGTCTTCAATGAAATTCTTCCTGAGTCATTCCCTTACATGAATGAGCCGTCGAAGAGCAACATTGAAGAGAAAACACCTGATCGTTTCTTCTTAGATAAAGGTGCTGACGTAAAAGCTGTGATTGCAGAGCAGCCGATCAACGCACCGTTTAAAAAAGGTATTCTGGGTAAAATCATCGCGGAAATCTTTAAACGATTCCATATCACGGAAACGTCTAAAATGCTTGACCGCATGAAAAACCTCGGTTTCAGATATTCAACGAAAGCCGGCATCACAGTAGGGGTTTCTGATATCGTCGTTCTCGATGATAAGCAGGAAATTCTTGAAGAAGCACAAAGCAAAGTTGATAATGTCATGAAACAGTTCAGACGCGGTTTAATCACTGAAGAAGAACGTTATGAAAGAGTTATTTCAATTTGGAGTTCAGCGAAGGACGTTATCCAAGGCAAACTGATGAAATCATTAGACGAAGTCAACCCGATTTACATGATGAGTGACTCAGGAGCCCGTGGTAACGCATCTAACTTTACGCAGCTTGCGGGTATGCGGGGTCTGATGGCCAACCCGGCTGGACGAATCATTGAATTGCCGATCAAATCAAGTTTCCGTGAAGGTCTGACAGTATTGGAGTACTTTATCTCCACTCACGGTGCGCGTAAAGGTCTTGCCGATACCGCCCTGAAAACAGCTGACTCAGGTTACCTGACACGCCGTCTTGTTGATGTTGCGCAGGATGTTATCATTCGTGAAACAGATTGCGGAACTGACCGCGGTATTCTTGCAAAACCGCTTAAAGAAGGTTCGGAAATCATCGAGCGTCTGGAAGAGCGTCTGATCGGACGTTTCGCCAGAAAACAGATCAAACATCCTGAAACGGGTGCTGTGCTCATTAACGAAAACGAATTGATCGATGAAGATAAAGCGCTGGAAATCGTTGAAGCAGGAATCGAAGAAGTGTGGATCCGTTCTGCGTTTACATGTAACACTCCTCATGGTGTATGTAAACGATGCTACGGACGAAACCTTGCAACCGGAACCGACGTTGAAGTCGGCGAAGCAGTAGGCATTATCGCCGCCCAATCTATCGGTGAGCCTGGAACACAGTTAACAATGCGTACGTTCCACACAGGCGGGGTTGCCGGAGACGATATCACACAAGGTCTTCCGCGTATCCAAGAGCTTTTCGAAGCGCGTAATCCGAAAGGTCAAGCGACGATTTCTGAAATTGACGGTACAATTGCCGAAATCAATGAAGTCCGCGACAAACAGCAGGAAATTGTTGTTCAGGGCGCTGTTGAGACACGTTCATACACGGCACCTTACAACTCACGCCTGAAAGTGGCTGAAGGTGATCAGATTACCCGCGGCCAAGTTCTGACAGAAGGCTCTATCGATCCGAAAGAACTTCTTAAAGTCACTGACCTGACAACGGTTCAAGAATATCTTCTGCATGAGGTTCAGAAGGTTTACCGTATGCAGGGGGTTGAAATCGGCGATAAACACGTAGAAGTAATGGTTCGCCAGATGCTTCGCAAAGTCCGTGTGATCGATGCTGGAGATACTGATGTTCTTCCTGGAACATTGCTTGATATTCACCAATTCACAGAAGCGAACAAGAAAGTGCTGCTTGAAGGCAATCGACCTGCTACAGGCCGTCCTGTCCTTCTCGGTATCACGAAAGCTTCACTTGAGACAGATTCATTCTTGTCTGCCGCATCATTCCAAGAAACAACACGCGTTCTTACAGATGCTGCGATTAAAGGCAAGCGTGATGAACTTCTCGGCCTGAAAGAGAATGTTATCATCGGTAAACTGGTTCCGGCCGGTACCGGTATGATGAATTACAGAAAAGTAAAACCTGTTTCAAACGTTCAGCCTGCGGAAGATATGGTTCCGGCTGAATAACATAAACTGCTGCGGGAAGGCTGTTTCGACAGCCTTTCCTCAGTATTACATTTATTCTTGCGGCGGACTGCACTAAAAAATGTCATACGATGTTGACATCCGTCCCGCAGAGTGATAATATAACCAAGGTGCTCGAAATAAAACCTGTTACTTTGGAGGATATGTTTATGTCTTATGATAAAGTATCACAGGCCAAATCAATTATTATTGGTACGAAGCAAACAGTGAAAGCTCTGAAACGAGGTTCAGTGAAGGAAGTCGTCGTGGCAAAAGACGCGGATTCAGTTCTTACGGCTGGCGTTATCCAGCTTGCAAAGAACCAAAACATCGCTGTCTGTATGGTGGATTCCATGAAAAAGCTCGGCAAAGCCTGCGGAATTGAAGTGGGAGCAGCAGCTGTTGCCATTATGTTATAGCGTACTTTTTGTTTTTATATAAGATTTCAATCTTGTGTAAAGACATTGTTTTTTGCCTAATGATGAACCACCTGGGTATGTGGGTTATAAAACGTAATGAAGGGAGGAACACAACATGCCTACAATTAATCAGCTAATTCGCAAGGGACGCGTGAGCAAAGTTGAAAACTCTAAGTCACCTGCACTAAACAAAGGATACAACAGCTTTAAAAAAGAGCACACTAACGTATCTTCTCCACAAAAACGCGGGGTATGTACTCGTGTGGGTACAATGACACCGAAAAAACCGAACTCAGCACTTCGTAAATATGCTCGTGTTCGTTTGACTAACGGAATCGAGGTTACTGCCTACATTCCTGGTATCGGTCACAACCTGCAAGAGCACAGCGTTGTACTGATCCGCGGCGGACGTGTAAAAGACTTACCGGGGGTACGCTACCACATCGTTCGTGGTGCGCTTGATACTGCCGGAGTTGAAAACCGTGCGCAAGGCCGTTCTAAATACGGTACTAAACGCCCTAAAGCAAAGTAATCAAATAAATCATTAAAACTATGAAGGGAGGATATTCAGATGCCACGTAAAGGTCCTGTAGCAAAAAGAGACGTTTTACCTGATCCGCTTTACAACTCTAAGCTTGTATCCCGCCTGATCAACAAAATGATGATCGACGGTAAAAAAGGTAAATCTCAAACAATCCTATACAAGTCATTCGATATCATTAAAGAACGCACTGGCAATGATGCAATGGAGGTTTTCGAACAAGCATTGAAAAACATCATGCCTGTACTTGAAGTAAAAGCACGCCGTGTAGGTGGAGCTAACTACCAAGTGCCTGTAGAAGTTCGTCCTGAACGCCGTACAACTCTTGGTCTTCGCTGGTTGGTTAACTATGCGCGTCTTCGCGGAGAAAAAACAATGGAAGAGCGCCTGGCTAACGAAATTCTTGATGCAGCTAACAACACTGGTGCTGCCGTTAAGAAACGTGAAGACACTCACAAGATGGCAGAAGCGAACAAAGCATTCGCTCACTACCGCTGGTAGGATTTATATAATCAAAACTACAATTCCCTAATAAGGAAGGAGAAATTACCCAATGGCAAGAGAGTTCTCCTTAGAAAAAACTCGTAATATCGGGATCATGGCTCACATCGATGCCGGTAAAACGACTACTACAGAACGGATCTTGTTCTACACAGGCCGTATCCACAAAATTGGCGAAACTCACGAAGGTGCTTCGCAAATGGACTGGATGGAGCAGGAGCAAGAACGCGGAATCACAATCACTTCTGCAGCAACAACTGCACAGTGGAAAGGTTACCGTGTAAACATCATCGATACACCGGGACACGTAGACTTCACAGTTGAAGTTGAACGTTCACTTCGTGTACTTGATGGTGCGGTTGCCGTACTTGATGCTCAATCAGGTGTTGAGCCTCAAACAGAAACAGTATGGCGTCAAGCAACAACTTACGGAGTACCGCGTGTCGTATTTGTCAACAAAATGGACAAAATCGGCGCAGACTTCCTTTACTCTGTAGGCACTCTGAGAGACCGTCTTCAAGCTAACGCTCACGCAATTCAATTGCCGATCGGTGCTGAAGACAACTTCGAAGGTATCATCGACTTAGTAGAAAACGTTGCGTATTTCTATGAAGATGACCTTGGAACTCGTTCAGATGCAAAAGAAATCCCTGAAGAGTACAAAGAGCAAGCTGAAGAGCTTCGCAGCAGCCTGATTGAAGCTGTAGCTGAGCTTGATGAAGAGCTTATGGAAAAGTACCTTGAGGGTGAAGAAATCACTATTCCTGAACTGAAAGCTGCTATCCGTAAAGGTACACTGAATGTTGAATTCTACCCTGTACTTGTTGGATCTGCTTTCAAAAACAAAGGTGTTCAGCTTGTACTTGATGCTGTTCTTGACTACCTTCCTGCGCCAACTGATGTTGCTGCAATCAAAGGTGTACGTCCTGACACAGATGAAGAGATCGTTCGTCATTCTTCTGATGAAGAGCCATTCTCTGCACTTGCATTTAAAGTTATGACTGACCCTTATGTCGGTAAGCTGACATTCTTCCGCGTATATTCCGGTACACTTGATTCCGGTTCATATGTAAAGAACTCTACAAAAGGCAAGCGTGAGCGCGTAGGACGTATCCTTCAAATGCACGCTAACAGCCGTGAAGAGATCTCTACTGTTTACGCTGGAGACATCGCAGCTGCTGTAGGTCTAAAAGATACTTCTACTGGAGATACTCTATGTGATGAGAAGGATCTTGTAATCCTTGAATCAATGGAATTCCCAGAGCCTGTTATCGACGTAGCGATTGAGCCTAAATCAAAAGCTGACCAAGATAAAATGGGTATCGCTTTAGCGAAACTTGCTGAAGAAGATCCTACATTCCGTACACAAACAAACCCTGAAACGGGTCAAACAATCATCTCTGGTATGGGTGAGCTTCACCTTGATATCATTGTTGATCGTATGAAGCGTGAGTTCAAAGTTGAAGCTAACGTTGGTGCTCCTCAAGTTGCGTACCGTGAGACATTCCGTACCGGTGCAAAAGTTGAAGGTAAATTCGTACGTCAATCAGGCGGACGCGGTCAGTTCGGTCACGTTTGGATCGAATTTGAACCGAACGAAGAAGGCGCTGGCTTTGAATTCGAAAACGCAATCGTCGGTGGTGTTGTTCCTCGTGAATACATCCCAGCCGTACAAGCAGGTCTTGAAGACTCTCTTGAAAATGGTGTCCTAGCCGGATTCCCGCTAATCGACATCAAGGCGAAACTTTTTGATGGATCTTACCATGATGTTGACTCAAACGAAATGGCGTTTAAAGTCGCTGCTTCTATGGCATTGAAAAATGCAGTCAGCAAATGTAACCCAGTTCTTCTTGAACCAATCATGAAAGTTGAAGTTGTTATTCCTGAAGAATACATGGGAGACATCATGGGTGATGTTACTTCTCGTCGCGGACGCGTAGAAGGTATGGAAGCTCGCGGTAACGCTCAAGTTGTGCGTGCGATGGTACCTCTTGCTGAAATGTTCGGTTACGCTACTGCCCTTCGTTCTAACACGCAAGGACGCGGTACGTTCACAATGTTCATGGATCACTACGAAGAAGTGCCGAAGAGCATCGCTGAAGAAATTATCAAAAAAAATAAAGGCGAATAATTGATTTTGCCACTTAACTCAAGTATAACTACTATTGTAAGATGAGGAAGTGAGAGCTTGCTTTCACTTTCTATCACTCTATACATTACTAATTAAAAGCTCTTAAGGAGGATTTTAGAATGGCTAAAGAAAAATTCGACCGTTCCAAATCACATGCCAATATCGGTACAATTGGACACGTTGACCATGGTAAAACAACATTAACTGCTGCTATCTCAACAGTACTTCATAAGAAATCTGGTAAAGGTACAGCTATGGCGTACGATCAAATTGATGGTGCTCCAGAAGAACGTGAGCGCGGTATCACAATCTCTACTGCACACGTTGAGTACGAAACTGACACTCGTCACTATGCACACGTTGACTGCCCAGGACACGCTGACTATGTTAAAAACATGATCACTGGTGCTGCGCAAATGGACGGAGCTATCCTTGTAGTATCTGCTGCTGATGGCCCAATGCCACAAACTCGTGAGCACATCCTTCTTTCTAAAAACGTTGGTGTACCATACATCGTAGTATTCCTTAACAAATGCGACATGGTAGACGACGAAGAGCTTCTTGAGCTTGTTGAAATGGAAGTTCGCGATCTTCTTAGCGAATACGACTTCCCTGGTGATGATGTACCAGTTGTTAAGGGTTCTGCTCTTAAAGCTCTTGAAGGCGACGCTGAGTACGAAGAAAAAATTCTTGAACTTATGGCTGCAGTTGACGAGTACATCCCAACTCCAGAACGCGACACTGAAAAACCATTCATGATGCCAGTTGAGGACGTATTCTCAATCACTGGTCGTGGTACAGTTGCTACTGGCCGTGTAGAACGCGGACAAGTTAAAGTCGGTGACGAAGTTGAAATCATCGGTCTTCAAGAAGAAAACAGCAAAACAACTGTTACAGGTGTTGAAATGTTCCGTAAGCTTCTTGACTATGCTGAAGCTGGAGACAACATCGGTGCACTTCTTCGCGGTGTAGCTCGTGAAGACATCCAACGTGGTCAAGTACTTGCTAAACCAGGTACAATCACTCCACACAGCAAATTCAAAGCTGAAGTTTACGTTCTTTCTAAAGAAGAGGGTGGACGTCATACTCCATTCTTCTCTAACTACCGTCCTCAGTTCTACTTCCGTACAACTGACGTAACTGGTATCATCAATCTTCCAGAAGGCGTAGAAATGGTTATGCCTGGAGATAACACTGAAATGATCGTTGAACTTATCTCTACAATCGCTATCGAAGAAGGAACTCGTTTCTCTATTCGTGAAGGCGGACGTACAGTTGGTTCAGGCGTTGTTTCTACAATCACTGAGTAATCGACTCGTTCATTAATACGGGGTCCCATGCGGGGCCTCGTTTTTTTGTTTCCCGGCTGATTCAATGTATAATAGAAGTTATACAAAATTTAGGAGCAGAGCGATGATTGATAACTTCAAGACAAAACGGATTTCAATGCTTCAGCAACTGCTGATTAACGACAGTGAACAGACCATTATGATTAATGGTGATGACAAGAGCAATCCGCTGCTTTTGTTTTTGCACGGCGGGCCCGGCACGCCTCAAATCGGCTATGCGAGAAAGTACCAGAGCGAGCTGGAAAAGCATTTCACTGTTGTGAACTGGGATCAGAGAGGGGCGGGACTTTCATATTCAAATGAAATTCCGGGCTCGTCTATGACTTTGGATCAGCTGACAGCTGACACCATTCATTTGACCGAACGCTTATGCAAGCAATTCAACAGGCAAAAAATATATATCGCCGGCTATTCGTGGGGATCAGTGTTGGCGCTTCATGTTCTTCAAGAGAGACCTGATTTGTATGATGGGTATATCGGTATCAGTCAGGTTGTAAATATCCAAAAGGAAGAAACGGAAGCCTACCGGCTGCTGACGGATTGGAGCGAGGAGCGCAAACACCGCCTGCTACAAAAGACGCTGCGCTTTATCGGTGCACCTCCATGGAACAGCCAGCTTCAGCGCTCATTGTTTCTGCTTTGTATCGAGATGAAGGGAGGAGGCTTTACCCATAATCCGATCGGCGCCCTTAAAGCAGGCGGACGAATGCTGTTTGGTGAACCGTACGGTGTGAGAGGGAGCTTCTTAGCCGCGCGGGGACAGATGTTCAGCCTGAAACATCTGTGGGAAGATCTCATTTTCTTTGATGCCGGGCAATCAGTTTCTTCTATTGAAATACCGTGCTGTTTTATGTCAGGAAGATTTGATTTGACGGTGCCGGGAACGATATCTTACCAATATTATCAGAAGGTTGAGGCTCCCTATAAAGAATGGCACTGGTTTGAAAACTCAGCCCATTCGCCTCACTTGGAAGAGCCGGATCGCTTTGCTGAAGTTGTCAGCCGATTCGCATCTTTCCATCTCTGAAAGAAAACAGGCATATCCTTGATTAATCATGGCATCCCCTGTATAATAATCAAAGTGTGAAAACCACAAGGTTCTTTAAATAAACCTTGCAACATGCGTCTATTTTCTGTATAATAGTGTATGTTGGTCTTTGACTGCGATGAAGTGAGAGGTTGCTGACACACCCGGCCGCTTTGCCATGGCAAGGTGATCAGGTTTTTCTCACGGAGAACTGTCTAACGTGATGTAGGCGAAAAGGAGGGAAAATAATGGCAAAACAAAAAATTCGTATTCGTTTAAAAGCATATGATCATAGAATCCTTGATCAATCTGCAGAGAAGATTGTTGAAACGGCAAAACGTTCTGGTGCCAGCGTATCTGGTCCGATCCCGTTGCCAACTGAAAAATCAGTTTACACAATCCTTCGTGCGGTGCACAAATACAAAGATTCTCGTGAGCAATTTGAAATGCGTACACATAAACGTTTAATCGATATTGTGAACCCAACACCACAAACTGTTGATGCTCTCATGCGATTAGACTTACCATCTGGTGTCGATATCGAAATCAAACTTTAATTCTAAAATATAGAATGATCTTAATAGGAGGTGTGACGAATGACCAAAGGAATCTTAGGAAGAAAAATTGGTATGACGCAAGTATTCGCAGAAAACGGTGATCTTATCCCGGTAACTGTTATTGAAGCAGCTCCAAACGTTGTTCTTCAAAAGAAAACAGCTGAAAATGATGGCTATGAAGCGATCCAGCTTGGTTTTGACGATAAGCGTGAAAAGCTTTCAAACAAACCGGAAAAAGGACACGTTGCAAAAGCGGAAACTGCTCCTAAGCGCTTCGTTAAAGAATTACGCGGCGTGGATATGGATGCGTATGAAATTGGTCAGGAAGTCAAGGTTGAAATTTTCTCTGCAGGAGAAATCGTAGATGTAACAGGAGTATCTAAAGGTAAAGGTTTCCAAGGTGCAATCAAGCGCCACGGACAATCTCGCGGACCTATGTCTCACGGTTCACGCTACCACCGTCGTCCTGGTTCAATGGGACCTGTAGATCCTAACCGTGTATTCAAAGGTAAACTATTACCTGGACGCATGGGCGGAGATCAAATCACTGTCCAAAACCTTGAAGTCGTAAAAGTTGATGCTGAGCGCAATCTTCTTCTGATTAAAGGTAACGTACCTGGTGCGAGAAAAGCTTTAATCACTGTAAAAAGTGCTGTTAAATCTAAATAAGTCTCTTAGGAAAGGAGGAAATTGATCATGCCAAAAGTAGCATTATACAACCAAAACGGTTCTACTGCTGGTGATATCGAATTAAACGCTTCTGTATTTGGAATTGAGCCAAATGAGAGCGTAGTATTCGACGCTATTCTTATGCAAAGAGCTTCCTTACGTCAAGGATCTCACAAAGTAAAAAATCGTTCTGAAGTACGCGGCGGAGGTCGCAAACCATGGCGTCAAAAAGGTACAGGTCGTGCCCGTCAAGGTTCAATCCGTTCACCGCAATGGCGCGGAGGTGGTGTCGTATTCGGCCCAACACCACGCAGCTATTCTTACAAATTACCTAAAAAAGTTCGCCGCTTGGCAATCAAATCAGTATTGTCTTCTAAAGTGAACGACAACAACATTATTGTTCTTGAAGATCTTACTCTTGATACGGTTAAAACAAAAGAAATGGCAGCTATCCTTAAAGGATTATCTGTTGAGAAAAAAGCTTTAATCGTAACTGCGGATGCAAACGAAGCAGTATCTCTTTCTGCACGCAACATCCCTGGAGTTACAGTTGTTCAAGCTAACGGAATCAACGTGTTAGACGTTGTCAACCACGAGAAGCTTCTGATTACAAAAGCTGCGGTTGAAAAAGTAGAGGAGGTGCTTGCATAATGAAAGATCCTCGTGATGTTCTTAAGCGCCCCGTCATTACTGAACGTTCTGCTGATTTAATGACTGAAAAGAAATATACTTTTGAAGTTGATGTAAGAGCTAATAAAACAGAAGTGAAAGATGCAGTTGAAAGTATCTTTGGAGTGAAAGTTGACAAAGTCAACATCATGAACTACAAAGGGAAATCAAAACGTGTCGGCCGTTATACTGGTATGACTAGCCGTCGCAGAAAAGCGATCGTAAAACTTACTGCAGACAGCAAAGAAATCGAAATTTTTGAAGCTTAATTATTTGTAAAAAGAAGGAGGGAAATTCAAAATGGCGATTAAAAAGTATAAACCGACCTCTAACGGACGTCGTGGCATGACAACTTCAGATTTTGCTGAAATCACGACTGACCAGCCGGAAAAATCCTTGCTTGCGCCCCTTCACAAGAAAGGCGGACGTAACAACCAAGGTAAATTGACTGTACGTCACCAAGGTGGCGGACACAAACGCCAATACCGTGTTATCGACTTCAAACGCGATAAAGATGGTATACCTGGACGCGTTGCTACAGTTGAATACGATCCAAACCGTTCAGCTAACATCGCGCTAATCAACTATGTAGACGGAGAAAAACGTTACATTCTTGCACCAAAAGGAATTCAAGTAGGTACTGAAATCATGTCCGGCCCCGAAGCTGACATCAAAGTAGGTAACGCACTTCCGCTTATCAACATCCCTGTTGGTACAGTTGTGCATAACATTGAATTAAAACCTGGTAAAGGCGGACAGCTTGTACGTTCAGCTGGTACATCTGCTCAGGTTCTTGGTAAAGAAGGCAAATACGTTCTTGTACGTCTTAACTCTGGTGAAGTTCGCATGATCCTTTCTGCTTGCCGCGCTTCTATCGGTCAAGTAGGTAACGAGCAGCACGAACTTATCAACGTTGGTAAAGCAGGACGCTCTCGCTGGAAAGGCATCCGCCCTACAGTTCGCGGTTCTGTAATGAACCCTAACGATCACCCGCACGGTGGTGGTGAAGGTCGCGCGCCAATCGGACGTAAATCACCAATGTCTCCATGGGGCAAACCGACTCTTGGATTCAAGACACGTAAGAAAAAGAACAAATCTGATAAATTTATCGTACGTCGTCGTAAAAATAAATAACGGGGTTGTCTACGGTTCTTTTCGGACCGTAGTGCAATCACGAAGGGAGGTTCCAAAATGGCTCGCAGCTTGAAAAAAGGACCATTTGTCGATGGACACTTGATGACAAAAATCGAGAAATTAAATGAAACGGACAAGAAACAAGTTGTAAAAACTTGGTCTCGCCGTTCAACTATTTTCCCACAATTTATCGGTCACACAATCGCAGTCTATGACGGGCGTAAACACGTGCCTGTATTCATTTCTGAAGACATGGTAGGCCACAAGTTGGGCGAATTCGCACCGACTCGTACTTACAAAGGCCACGCCAGTGACGATAAAAAAACAAGACGCTAAGAGAGGAGGCTTTTAAATGCAAGCTAAAGCTGTTGCAAGAACAGTCCGTATTGCTCCTCGTAAAGCACGTCTAGTAATGGACCTGATTCGAGGTAAGCAAGTAGGCGAAGCAGTATCTATCTTGAACCTAACTCCGAGAGCTGCTTCTCCAATCATCGAAAAAGTTTTAAAATCTGCTATCGCAAATGCTGAGCACAACTACGAGATGGACGCTAACAATCTGGTTATTTCTCAGGCATTTGTTGACGAAGGCCCAACGTTAAAAAGATTCCGCCCGCGTGCTATGGGACGTGCGAGCCAAATCAACAAACGTACGAGCCACATTACAATCGTTGTATCAGAAAAGAAGGAGGGATAAGTAGTGGGTCAAAAGGTAAATCCAGTCGGTCTTCGTATCGGAGTCATTCGTGATTGGGAATCTAAGTGGTACGCTGGTAAAGATTACGCTGACTTCCTGCACGAAGATTTAAAAATTCGTGAATTCATTAGCAAACGCCTTTCTGACGCTTCTGTTTCTAAAGTAGAAATCGAGCGCGCAGCAAACCGCGTTAACATTACGATCCACACTGCTAAGCCTGGTATGGTAATCGGTAAAGGCGGTTCTGAAGTTGAAGCACTTCGTAAAGCCCTTAACAGCCTTACTGGCAAGCGTGTACACATTAACATTCTTGAAATCAAAAGAGCAGATCTTGATGCTCAGCTTGTAGCTGATAACATCGCTCGTCAACTAGAAAACCGTATTTCTTTCCGCCGTGCGCAGAAACAACAAATCCAACGCACTATGCGTGCTGGAGCACAAGGTGTGAAAACAATGGTTTCCGGCCGTCTTGGCGGAGCTGACATCGCTCGTTCTGAATACTACAGTGAAGGAACTGTTCCATTGCACACTTTACGTGCTGACATCGACTATGCAACATCTGAAGCTGACACAACTTACGGTAAGCTTGGTGTAAAAGTCTGGATCTATCGTGGAGAGGTTCTTCCTACTAAGAAGAAAACTGAGGAAGGAGGAAAATAATATGTTATTACCAAAACGCGTTAAATATCGCAGAGAGCATCGCGGAAAAATGCGCGGTCGCGCTAAAGGCGGTACTGAAGTACATTTTGGTGAGTACGGTATCCAGGCTCTTGAAGCTTCTTGGATCACAAACCGCCAAATCGAAGCTGCACGTATTGCGATGACTCGTTACATGAAACGTGGCGGTAAAGTTTGGATTAAAATTTTCCCTTCAAAACCTTACACTGCTAAACCGCTTGAGGTACGGATGGGTTCCGGTAAAGGGGCTCCTGAAGGCTGGGTAGCTGTTGTAAAACCGGGCAAAGTTTTATTTGAAATTTCTGGTGTGTCTGAAGAGGTAGCTCGTGAAGCGCTTCGTCTTGCATCTCACAAATTGCCAATTAAAACGAAGTTCGTAAAACGTGAAGAAATTGGTGGTGAATCAAATGAAAGCTAATGAAATTCGTGACCTTACCACTGCTGAAATTGAACAAAAAGTAAAGTCTCTTAAAGAAGAACTTTTCAATCTTCGCTTTCAATTAGCGACAGGACAACTTGAAAATACTGCTCGCATTCGTGAAGTGCGCAAAGCTATCGCGCGCATGAAAACTGTGATTCGTGAAAGAGAAATTGCTGCTAACAAATAATCACTGAGGGGAGGTCGTGAGCATGAGCGAACGTAACCAGCGCAAAGTTTACCAAGGCCGTGTTGTTTCTGACAAAATGGATAAAACCATTACTGTTGTTGTTGAAACATACAAAAAGGATCCTATCTACGGTAAGCGCGTAAAATACTCAAAGAAATTAAAAGCACATGATGAGAATAACCAAGCTAAAATCGGAGACATCGTAAAGGTCATGGAAACTCGTCCATTATCTGCAACTAAGCGTTTTCGTCTAGTTGAAGTTGTCGAAGAAGCTGTTATTATCTAATAAAGTTCGGAATTCTTTTTTCCGAAGGGAGGTAACAAATAATGATTCAACAAGAGACTCGTTTAAAAGTTGCTGACAACTCCGGTGCGCGTGAGGTACTTACTATTAAAGTTCTTGGCGGTTCTGGACGTAAAACGGCTAACATTGGTGATGTAATTGTTTGCACGGTTAAACAAGCAACACCAGGAGGCGTTGTCAAAAAAGGTGAAGTCGTAAGAGCTGTTATCGTTCGTACAAAAAGCGGAGCACGCAGATCTGACGGATCATACATCAGCTTCGATGAGAATGCATGTGTTATCATCCGTGACGACAAGAGCCCGCGTGGAACTCGTATCTTCGGACCGGTTGCTCGTGAATTACGTGAAAACAACTTCATGAAAATTGTTTCTCTGGCTCCAGAAGTTATCTAATGAAATAAATGCCTTACTCAAGGAGGTGCGATCAGGATGCATGTGAAAAAAGGCGATAAAGTAATGGTTATCTCTGGTAAAGATAAAGGCAAACAAGGTACGATCCTTGCTGCTTTCCCTAAAAAGGACCGCGTTCTAGTTGAGGGCGTAAACATGGTGAAGAAACACTCTAAACCGACTCAAGCAAACCCTCAAGGCGGAATTTCTAATCAAGAGGCGCCAATTCATGTATCAAACGTTATGCCGCTCGATCCTAAAACAGGTGAAGTGACTCGCGTAGGATACAAAGTGGAAGATGGCAAAAAAGTTCGTATTGCTAAAAAATCTGGGCAAGTTTTAGATAAATAGTATTTAAAGGAAGGGAGGTCTATCTCATGAACCGCCTTAAAGAAAAGTACAATAAAGAAATTTCACCTGCTTTAATGACGAAGTTCAACTACGACTCTGTTATGCAGGTGCCGAAAATCGAAAAAATCGTAATCAACATGGGTGTTGGTGATGCTGTTCAAAACGCGAAAGCAATCGACAGTGCTGTTGAAGAATTAACGTTTATCGCAGGTCAAAAACCTGTCGTTACTCGTGCGAAGAAATCAATTGCTGGATTCCGTCTTCGTGAGGGAATGCCTATCGGTGCGAAAGTAACTCTTCGCGGAGAGCGCATGTATGATTTCCTTGATAAACTTATTTCTGTATCTTTACCGCGTGTACGTGACTTCCACGGGATTTCTAAGAAATCTTTCGACGGTCGCGGAAACTACACTCTCGGTATCAAAGAACAGTTAATCTTCCCTGAAATTGACTACGATAAAGTAACAAAGGTTCGCGGAATGGACATCGTTATCGTAACGACTGCTAACTCTGACGAAGAGGCTCGTGAGCTATTAACTCTAGTAGGTATGCCGTTCCAGAAATAATCAATGAAAGGGAGGCGAAATCGTGGCTAAAAAGTCAATGATTGCGAAACAACAACGTACACCAAAGTTTAAAGTGCAAGAGTACACTCGCTGTGAACGCTGCGGACGTCCGCACTCAGTCATTCGTAAATTTAAACTTTGCCGTATTTGTTTCCGTGAGCTTGCATATAAAGGACAAATTCCTGGCGTGAAAAAAGCCAGCTGGTAATCCCCAAGAAAGGGAAGGAGGTAATTATATAATGGTTATGACAGATCCAATTGCAGATATGCTGACTCGTATTCGTAATGCAAACATGGTACGTCATGAGAAGCTTGAAATTCCTGCTTCTAAATTGAAAAGAGAAATTGCTGACATTTTAAAGCGTGAAGGTTTCATTCGTGACGTTGAGTTCGTAGAAGACAGCAAACAAGGTATCATCCGCGTTTTCTTGAAATACGGACAAAACAACGAGCGCGTTATCACTGGTCTTAAAAGAATCAGCAAACCAGGTTTGCGTGTATACGCTAAATCAAATGAAGTACCTCGCGTACTTAACGGTCTTGGAATCGCGATTATTTCTACATCACAAGGTGTTTTAACGGACAAAGAAGCCCGTGCAAAACAAGCTGGTGGAGAAGTTCTAGCATACGTTTGGTAAGAAGTTTAACAAAGAATGGAGGTGTTTTAGTATGTCTCGTGTAGGTAAGAAACTGCTTGAGATCCCTTCTGAAGTTACAGTAACGCTGAACGAAGGCAACACTGTAGCTGTGAAAGGACCAAAAGGAGAATTAACTCGTACTTTCCATCCTGATATGGAAATCAAAATTGAGGACAACGTGCTTACAGTCACTCGTCCTTCTGATCATAAAGAGCACCGTGCGTTGCATGGTACGACTCGCAGTCTGCTTGGAAACATGGTTGAAGGCGTATCTAAAGGATTTGAAAGAGGTTTGGAATTAGTCGGTGTCGGTTACCGTGCGTCTAAATCCGGAAACAAACTTGTTTTAAACGTTGGATACTCTCACCCTGTTGAAATCGTTCCTGAAGAGGGCATCGAAATCGAGGTTCCTTCTCAAACAAAAGTAGTTGTAAAAGGTACAGACAAAGAGCGTGTAGGAGCTATCGCTGCTAACATCCGCGCTGTACGTTCTCCAGAGCCTTACAAAGGTAAAGGAATTCGCTACGAAGGTGAAGTTGTTCGCCGTAAAGAAGGTAAATCTGCTAAGTAAGACCGCTTAAAGTGAAGAAAGGAGTGACCTAGGATGATTACGAAAACTAGCAAAAATGCTGCTCGTCAAAAAAGACATGCTCGTGTTCGTGCTAAACTTTCAGGCACAGCTGAAAGACCTCGTCTGAATGTGTTCCGTTCAAACAAACACATTTATGCTCAAATCATCGATGATGTAAATGGCGTTACACTTGTTAGTGCCTCTACTCTCGACAAAGATTTGAACGTGGAAAGCACTGGTGACAGCGCTGCTGCTGCTAAAGTCGGTGAACTCGTTGCGAAACGCGCTTCTGAGAAAGGTGTTTCTGACGTAGTATTTGACCGCGGCGGATACTTATACCATGGACGTGTAAAAGCTCTGGCCGATGCAGCTCGTGAAGCCGGACTGAAATTTTAATAAAAAAAGGAGGGACACATGATTATGCGTCGTATTGACCCAAGCAAATTAGAGTTAGAAGAACGCTTAGTTACGGTTAACCGCGTAGCGAAAGTTGTTAAAGGTGGTCGTCGTTTCCGTTTCGCAGCTCTAGTCGTTGTCGGTGACAAAAACGGTCACGTAGGTTTCGGTACTGGTAAAGCACAAGAAGTACCTGAAGCAATCCGCAAAGCTGTTGAAGATGCGAAAAAGAATTTGATTGAAGTACCAATGGTTGGAACTACGATTCCACACGAAATCATCGGACGTTTCGGTGCAGGCAATATCTTGTTGAAACCTGCTTCTGAAGGTACTGGAGTTATCGCTGGAGGCCCTGTACGTGCGGTACTTGAGCTTGCTGGCGTTGCTGATATCCTTTCTAAGTCTTTAGGTTCTAACACACCGATCAACATGATCCGTGCAACACTTCAAGGTTTAAGTGAGCTTAAACGTGCCGAAGAGGTTGCGAAGCTTCGTGGAAAATCTGTAGAAGAACTGTTAGGATAAGGAGGGAACATTAATGGCTAAATTAGAAATTACCCTCAAACGCAGTGTAATCAGTCGCCCGGAAGATCAGCGCGTTACTGTAAGAACACTTGGTTTAAAGAAAACGAACCAAACTGTCGTTCATGAAGATAACGCTGCGATCCGCGGTATGATTAATAAAGTATCTCATCTAGTTTCTGTTAAAGAACAATAAAAATAAACTATAGGCTAAGGAGGTGTCCTAATGAAACTTCATGAATTAAAGCCTTCAGAAGGTTCACGCAAAGTGCGCAATCGCGTAGGTCGTGGTATTGGTTCTGGTAACGGTAAAACAGCTGGTAAAGGTCACAAAGGTCAAAACGCTCGTTCTGGCGGCGGTGTACGCCCTGGATTCGAGGGGGGACAAATGCCTTTATTCCAACGTCTTCCTAAACGCGGTTTTACAAATATCAACCGTAAGGAATACGCGATTGTGAATGTAGACAAATTGAACGGTTTTGCGGAAGGAACGGAAGTCACTCCTGAACTTCTTCTTGAGACTGGTGTTATTAGCAAACTTAATGCAGGAGTAAAGATTCTTGGCAACGGTAAATTAGAGAAAAAATTAACTGTAAAAGCCAATAAATTCTCTGCTTCTGCGAAAGAAGCTGTTGAAGCTGCTGGCGGTACAGCTGAGGTGATCTAACTTGTTTAAGACAATCTCCAACTTTATGCGTGTGAGTGATATTCGGAATAAAATCATTTTTACATTACTCATGCTTATCGTCTTTCGCATAGGTGCGTTTATCCCTGTGCCATATGTTAATGCTCAGGCGTTACAGACACAAAGTTCGATGGGGGTTTTTGATCTCCTTAATACATTTGGCGGCGGTGCGCTTTATCAGTTCTCCATCTTCGCGATGGGAATTACACCTTACATCACCGCTTCGATCATCATTCAGCTGCTTCAGATGGATGTTGTTCCGAAGTTTACTGAGTGGTCTAAGCAAGGTGAAGTCGGCCGCCGTAAATTAGCTCAGTTCACGAGATATTTTACGATTGTGCTTGGTTTTATCCAGGCGTTAGGTATGTCATACGGGTTTAACAACCTGGCAAACGGTATGCTGATTGAAAAATCCGGCATATCGACATATCTGATTATTGCTTTAGTACTCACTGGAGGAACTGCTTTTTTAATGTGGCTGGGAGAACAAATTACTTCCAATGGAGTAGGTAACGGAATTTCGATCATCATCTTCGCGGGGATTGTGGCTAGTATTCCGAAAACTGTTGGGCAGATTTATGAGACTCAATTTGTCGGCAGCAGCGATCAGCTGTTTATTCATATTGTAAAAATCGCCTTACTGGTGATTGCGATTTTGGCCGTTATTGTTGGTGTTATTTTCATTCAGCAGGCCGTACGAAAGATTGCGATTCAATATGCAAAAGGGCAAGGTCGTTCACCTGTTGGCGGAGGCCAGTCAACTCACCTTCCGCTTAAAGTGAATCCTGCAGGGGTTATTCCGGTAATCTTTGCTGTTGCGTTTCTTATTACGCCGCGTACAATCGCGTCATTTTTCGGAACAAACGATGTGACAAAGTGGATTCAAGCCAACTTTGACAATACACATCCGGTGGGCATGACGGTTTATGTCGCATTAATTATCGCCTTTACGTACTTCTATGCTTTTGTGCAGGTAAACCCTGAACAAATGGCTGATAACCTTAAAAAACAGGGTGGCTATATCCCGGGGGTTCGTCCAGGGAAAATGACTCAAGATAGAATTACGAGCATTTTGTATCGACTTACGTTTGTGGGTTCTATATTCTTAGCCGTGATTTCCATTCTTCCTATCTTTTTCATTCAATTCGCTGGATTGCCTCAAAGTGCACAGATTGGCGGAACATCTTTGTTAATTGTCGTGGGGGTAGCCTTGGAGACAATGAAGCAGCTGGAGAGCCAGTTAGTGAAACGTAATTACCGAGGATTTATGAAAAATTAGAGGACTGGTTTTAACCATTCCTCTAAATAAGAGAGGACGGGGGAAATCCGAATGAACTTAGTCTTAATGGGACTTCCTGGAGCCGGTAAAGGCACACAGGGAGAACGAATTGTTGAGGATTATGGGATACCTCATATCTCAACGGGAGATATGTTCCGTGCTGCTATGAAAGAAGAAACACCACTCGGACTCGAAGCAAAGTCTTATATTGATAAAGGCGAGCTCGTACCGGACGAAGTCACAATCGGCATTGTCAAAGAAAGACTCGGCAAAGATGATTGTGAAAGAGGTTTTCTTCTGGACGGATTTCCGCGAACAGTCGCTCAGGCTGAAGCTCTTGAAGACATTCTTGAGGAATACGGCAAGCCGATTGATTATGTCATTAACATTAAAGTAGACAAAGACTCTTTAATGGAACGTTTGACTGGACGCAGAATTTGCAGTGTTTGCGGCACAACCTATCATTTGGTTTTCAATCCGCCGAAAACGCCGGGTGTTTGTGATAAAGACGGAGGAGACCTTTATCAACGGGCAGATGATAATGAGGAAACCGTCTCAAAACGGCTTGAGGTCAACATGAAGCAGACTCAGCCTTTACTCGATTTTTATTCCGAGAAAGGATATCTTGTCAACGTCAATGGCCAGCAGGACATTAATGACGTGTACAAAGATGTGAAGGAGCTTCTTGGAGGATTGAGCAAATGATTATCTGTAAGACCCCTCGTGAGCTAAGCATCATGCGGGAAGCAGGGCGAATCGTGGCTTTGACTCATGAAGAGTTGAAAAAGCACATTAAACCAGGAATCTCGACAAAAGAATTGGATCAAATTGCCGAACGTTTTATTGAGAAGCAGGGTGCAATCCCATCTTTTAAGGGGTATAATGGGTTTCGCGGGAGCATCTGTGTATCAGTTAATGAAGAACTCGTTCACGGAATTCCCGGCAAAAGGGTTTTGCGCGACGGTGACATTATCAGCATTGATATCGGTGCTAAATTAAATGGTTATCATGGTGACTCTGCTTGGACATATCCGGTAGGAAACATCAGTGATGATGATAAACGACTGCTGGAAGTGACAGAGGAGTCTTTATATAAAGGCTTGAAGGAAGCAAAACCAGGTGAACGTTTGTCGAATATTTCCCACGCAATACAAACGTATGTCGAAAATGAGCAGTTTTCAGTTGTTAGGGAGTATGTCGGACATGGTGTTGGTCAAGACTTGCATGAGGATCCGCAAATTCCTCACTACGGTCCGCCAAACAAAGGACCTAGGCTGAAGCCTGGTATGGTTCTCGCTATAGAACCGATGGTTAACGCTGGCAGCCGGTATGTGAAAACATTGGCTGATAACTGGACGGTTGTAACGGTAGATGGGAAAAAGTGTGCTCATTTTGAACATACGATTTCGATTACGGAAACGGGTTTTGATATACTGACAAAAGTCTAGATGATGAAATGAATTCCATGACAAATGTTTTTCGTTCCGCACCTGGGCAGATTGTAGATGTACAATTGGTCGGAGGAAAAACCGGCTAGCTGCTGTCATCGGAATGAAGATTCTTCATCATGTACTAAAGCAGACGGAGAAAAGCGTACATTTCATTCTCCTTAGAAAAAGAATATCAATCATTTACCCTTTATGATTGCGTATCTCCGGAAGTTCAGAACAGTATAAACGAAACAGGGCGTGTGACAAACGGATAACTGAGATTTTCTCTTTTGAAATTTGTCAGAGAGCAAGTTACTGATTTGAAGAAGGGAGAACACTTGAATGGCGAAAGACGATGTAATTGAAGTGGAAGGTACGATAGTCGAAACTCTGCCAAACGCGATGTTCAAAGTTGAACTCGAGAATGGCCATACGGTTTTGGCTCACGTATCTGGTAAAATCCGCATGCACTTCATTCGCATTTTACCTGGAGACAAAGTTACGGTAGAATTATCTCCATATGACTTAACTCGTGGCAGGATTACGTACCGTTACAAATAAAGCACTCCGGAAACTGAAGGAGGTTGGAAACACATGAAAGTGAGACCATCAGTTAAACCAATCTGCGAGAAATGTAAAGTTATCCGCAGAAAAGGAAAAGTAATGGTGATCTGTGAAAATCCAAAGCATAAACAAAAACAAGGATAATTAATAAGGAGGTGCCCAGAGAATGGCTCGTATTGCTGGTGTAGATATCCCACGTGACAAACGTGTTGTTATTTCTTTAACATATGTCTTCGGAATTGGCCGCACAACGGCTCAGCAAGTCTTGAAAGAGGCTGGTGTTTCTGAAGATACTCGTGTGCGTGATCTTACTGAAGAAGAACTTGGTAAAATCCGTGATGTTATTGACAAACTGAAAGTAGAAGGTGACCTTCGCCGTGAAGTTTCTCTTAACATCAAGCGTCTGATCGAAATCGGAAGCTACCGCGGAATCCGCCATCGCAGAGGTTTGCCTGTTCGTGGACAAAACTCTAAAAACAATGCGCGTACTCGTAAAGGTCCGCGTCGTACTGTAGCTAACAAGAAAAAATAAGTAAGGGAGGTACCTAAACAATGGCTGCTGCTCGTAAACAAAACACGCGTAAACGTCGCGTGAAAAAGAATATTGAGTCAGGAATCGCTCATATTCGTTCAACTTTCAACAACACGATCGTTACGATCACTGATACTCATGGTAATGCTATTTCTTGGTCAAGTGCCGGAGCTCTAGGATTCAGAGGTTCTCGTAAATCTACTCCTTTTGCTGCGCAAATGGCTGCTGAAACAGCTGCTAAAGGTTCAATCGAACACGGACTTAAAACTCTTGAAGTAACTGTTAAAGGACCAGGTTCTGGCCGTGAAGCTGCAATCCGTGCTTTACAAGCTGCCGGACTTGAAGTTACAGCTATCAGAGACGTAACTCCTGTTCCTCATAATGGATGCCGTCCACCAAAACGTCGCCGCGTGTAATTTGTTTGTATAGATTTTGTGTCCCTGTCAATAATGGGTTATGATACAGTTATTTATGAAACGAATGCACCGACTCGTTGCCTGAGCACATACGGGACTAAACAATGGGGAATTTCGGATGGAATCTCATATGATTCTATTCGAGGTTTCGACGTTTTGAAGGAGGGTTTTAAGTAATGATCGAGATTGAAAAACCAAAAATCGAAACGGTTGAAATCAGCGACGATGCCAAATTTGGTAAGTTTGTCGTAGAGCCGCTTGAGCGTGGATATGGTACAACTCTGGGTAACTCCTTACGTCGTATCCTCTTATCCTCACTCCCTGGTGCCGCTGTAACATCGATCCAGATAGATGGTGTACTGCACGAATTCTCGACAATCGAAGGCGTTGTGGAAGATGTTACAACGATAATCTTGCACATTAAAAAGCTTGCATTGAAAATCTACTCTGATGAAGAGAAGACGCTTGAAATTGATGTACAGGGTGAAGGAACTGTCACAGCAGCTGACATTACACACGACAGCGATGTTGAAATCCTTAATCCGGATCTTCATATCGCGACTCTTGGTGAGAATGCGAGTTTCCGAGTTCGCCTTACTGCACAAAGAGGACGTGGGTATACTCCTGCTGATTCGAACAAAAGAGACGATCAGCCAATCGGCGTGATTCCGATCGATTCAATCTTTACGCCAGTTTCCCGTTTATCTTATCAGGTGGAAAACACTCGTGTAGGCCAGGTTGCAAACTATGACAAACTTACACTTGATGTTTGGACTGACGGAAGCACAGGACCGAAGGAAGCAATTGCTCTCGGTTCAAAGATTTTAACTGAACACCTTAATATATTCGTTGGTTTAACTGACGAAGCTCAGCATGCTGAAATCATGGTTGAAAAAGAAGAGGATCAAAAAGAAAAAGTTCTTGAAATGACGATTGAGGAGCTTGATCTTTCTGTCCGTTCTTACAACTGCTTGAAGCGTGCGGGCATTAACACGGTTCAAGAACTTGCGAACAAGACGGAAGAAGATATGATGAAAGTTCGCAACCTGGGACGCAAATCACTTGAAGAAGTGAAAGCGAAACTTGAAGAACTTGGACTCGGCCTTCGCAAAGACGATTGATCTAGTTTCCATGTGAACTAGGATTTTCGTGTGTTTTTTAATTAGAAACAGCATTCCATTAAAGGAGGGGACATCACATGTCATACAGAAAACTAGGACGTACGAGTTCACAGCGTAAAGCTATGCTTCGTGATCTTACAACAGATTTGATCATCAACGAAAGAATCGAAACAACTGAAACACGTGCGAAAGAACTTCGCTCTGTTGTTGAAAAGATGATCACTCTTGGTAAACGCGGTGACTTGCATTCTCGTCGTCAAGCTGCTGCATACATTCGCAACGAGGTTGCTAATGAAGAAAATAACCAAGATGCACTTCAAAAATTATTCTCTGACATTGCAACTCGTTACGAGGAGCGCCAAGGCGGATACACACGTATTATGAAGCTTGGTCCTCGCCGTGGTGACGGTGCACCAATGGCAATCATCGAATTGGTTTAATCACATATTTTTGTGTATCTAAAGAAGGGCGGGACAGTTTCTAACTGGATCTATGCCCTTTTTTTAGATACCAGAACTTTTTATCATGAGACAGAAAAGCAGAGCTATAGCTGAGAGGAGGTCAGGCGCCCGTGGATCAAAAACAGCTTATATCCGTAAAAGACATCTTATTCCGATACCGCAAAGATGCAGAAAGGCTGGCGCTGGACGGTGTGAGTCTGGAGGTATACGAAGGAGAATGGCTTGCTATCGTAGGTCACAACGGTTCAGGGAAGTCGACTTTGGCCAGAGCGCTGAACGGACTGATTTTGCCTGAGGCCGGAGATATTGAAGTCGGCGGCATGAAACTGACTGAAGATACTGTTTGGGATGTGCGAAAAAAAATAGGGATGGTCTTTCAGAATCCCGATAACCAATTTGTCGGAACAACGGTTCGCGATGATGTGGCTTTTGGTTTAGAAAACAATGGTGTTCCGCGCGAAGAAATGATTGAGAGAGTAGATTGGGCTGTCAAACAAGTCAATATGCAGGATTTTCTTGATCAAGAGCCGCACCATCTCTCCGGAGGTCAAAAACAAAGAGTGGCGATCGCAGGGATTATTGCTGCGCGTCCTGATATTATGATTTTGGATGAAGCGACATCCATGCTTGACCCGATCGGGAGAGAAGAAGTCCTTGATACTGTCAGACGCTTAAAAGATCAAGGCATGGCCACCGTCATTTCAATTACACATGACTTGGAAGAAGCCGCAAGGGCGGACAGGATCATTGTAATGAACGGCGGCAGGAAATATGCAGAGGGCCCGCCTGAAGAGATTTTTAAATTAAATGAAGACTTGGTTCCCATCGGTCTTGATTTGCCTTTCTCATTCCAGCTCAGCCTGCTTTTGAAAGAAAGCGGACTGGCGTTATCGAAAAACCATCTGACTCAGGAAGGGCTGGTGAATGAGCTGTGGACATTAAAATCAAAGATGTAGAACATCGCTATCAAATAAAGACACCGTTTGAACGGCTTGCTCTGTATGATATCAATGCCGTGATCAAAGAGGGCAGCTACGTTGCCGTCATCGGGCATACAGGATCGGGTAAATCGACGCTCCTGCAGCATTTAAACGGTTTGCTTAAACCTACTAAAGGACAGCTGGAGCTCGGCAGCACGATTTTAGCAGCCGGTAAAAAGAATAAAGATCTTAAGACTTTGCGGAAAAAAGTCGGAATCGTTTTCCAATTTCCCGAACATCAGCTGTTTGAGGAGACTGTACTGAAGGACATCGCATTCGGACCGATGAACTTCGGTGTGAAAAAAGAAGACGCTGAACGGAAGGCGAAAGAGATGCTGGAGCTTGTGGGTCTTCCGGAAGACATTTTGGAACGGTCGCCGTTTGAGCTCAGCGGCGGGCAGATGCGCAGAGTGGCGATCGCCGGTGTTCTTGCGATGGAGCCGGAAGTACTGGTTTTAGATGAACCGACGGCCGGGCTCGATCCAAGAGGGCGCCAGGACATTATGGACATGTTCTATGCGCTTCATCAGCGGGGAAACCTGACTACCGTTCTCGTCACGCACAGCATGGAGGACGCCGCCCGCTATGCCGACGAGATGATCGTCATGCACAAAGGAACGATTAAAGCGACGGGGAGTCCGAGTGATTTGTTTGCAAAAGGTGAAGAGATGGCCGAAATGGGTCTGGATCTTCCTGAATCGGTGAAGTTTCAGAGACGGCTTGAGGCGGTTCTCGGAGTCAAGTATGAGAAACCCATGCTCACCCTGCAGGATGCCGCCAGTGAAATTAAGGCTTTCTTTCAGGAGGATAAGGACCAATGATGGACAGCATGATTATCGGAAAGTATGTTCCCGGATCATCGCTTATTCACCGCTTAGACCCGCGAACAAAACTTGTCAGCATTTTTCTTTTTGTATGTATCGTTTTTTTGGCAAACAACGTACAGACGTACGCTTTGCTCGGTTTGTTTTCATTCGGGGTGATCGCCTTGACGCGAGTGCCGTTCAGCTTTTTGCTGAAGGGGCTTAAGCCGATTATCTGGATTGTGGCATTTACGTTTTTACTGCACATCTTCATGACGCATGAGGGTGCTGTCATTTTTCGGCTTGGCTGGTTTAAAGTTTATGAGGGCGGACTTGTACAGGGGATTTTTATCTCTCTCCGTTTCGTTTACCTCATTTTTATGACGACGCTGCTGACGCTTACGACAACGCCGATTGAAATAACGGATGGAATGGAGCAGCTCCTGCATCCATTTAAAAAGGTGAAGCTGCCCGTACACGAGCTCGCATTGATGATGTCGATATCGCTGCGCTTTATTCCGACGTTGATGGAAGAGACGGATAAAATCATGAAGGCGCAAATGGCGAGGGGTGCAGACTTTACAAGCGGCCCGGTGAAAGACAGAATAAAAGCAGTCGTTCCGCTGCTTGTTCCCCTGTTTGTCAGCGCCTTTAAACGTGCGGAAGAGCTCGCGGTCGCCATGGAGGCGAGAGGCTACCAGGGCGGTGAGGGGAGAACGAAATACAGAAAGCTTGTCTGGACCGGCAAGGATACCGGAGCTATTCTGCTCATCATCTTATTAGCCGTATTATTGTTTTTCTTAAGAAGTTAGAGGTGCTGCCCAATGAGAATGAAATGTACCATTGCTTATGACGGGCATTTATTTAACGGATATCAGGTTCAGCCTGGAAAACGGACCGTTCAAAGTGAACTGGAAAAGGCGCTGGCCGTCATCCATAAAACCGACGGCAGAGTGCCTGTCTACTCATCCGGCCGCACTGACAGCGATGTTCATGCTGCCGGACAGGTCATTCATTTTGATACCCCGCTGTCCATTCCGGCTGAGAAATGGCCGTTTGCGCTCAATGCCCTGCTGCCTGATGACATTGCCGTCAAAACAGCAGAGATTGCGGATGATGGGTTCCATGCACGATTTAGCGCAGTCCAAAAGGAATATCGCTACTTTGTATACACGGAGAAACACCCGGACGTATTTAAACGACATTACGCTTACCATTTTGCATATCAGCTTAATGTGCAGAAAATGAGGGAAGCTTCAAGGCACCTCATCGGGACACATGATTTCACAAGCTTTTGTGCGGTTGATACCGCGGTTCAGGATAAAGTCAGAACGATTTACGAGCTGGAATGGACTGAGACCGGAGACGGCCTGCAAATGCGGATCACCGGAAACGGATTTCTCTATAATATGGTCAGAATCATTGCCGGAACGTTATTGGACACAGGGGCTGGAAAATTTTCTCCTGATGACGTAAAAGCAATGCTGGAAGCGAAGGATCGCGAAGCCGCGGGGCGCACCGCACCGGGGCACGGGCTGTATTTATGGAGCGTTTGCTATGACAACTAAACCAGGTGTAACATTTTCTTGACAGAGTCTGCATAAAGTTATAAGATATCATATGGTATGTATTTCAACCCCACGATAAGCCCCGGAACTTATTGTGTTGTGAAATAGAACGTAACAGAAGTTTATGAAAAAATGACAGATCATTTAGGAGGGAATTAAATGCGTACAACACCTATGGCTAACGCAAGTACTATTGAACGCAAGTGGTTAGTTGTTGATGCAGCAGGCAAGACTTTAGGACGTCTTTCTACAGAAGTTGCATCTATCCTTCGCGGAAAACACAAACCAACTTACACACCGCACGTTGATACTGGAGATCATGTGATCATCATCAACGCTGAAAAAATCGAGTTAACTGGTAAAAAGTTAACTGATAAAATCTACTACCGTCACACAATGCACCCAGGCGGTCTGAAATCAAGAACTGCTCTTGAAATGCGTACAAACTACCCTGAGAAAATGCTTGAGCTTGCTATCAAAGGCATGCTTCCTAAAGGTTCTCTAGGTCGTCAAATGTTCAAGAAATTGAACGTATACCGTGGTTCTGAGCATCCACACCAAGCACAACAGCCTGAAGTTTACGAACTTCGCGGTTAATTAAAAGGGAGGTTACCAATTTGGCACAGGTTCAATATTACGGTACTGGCCGTCGTAAAAGTTCTGTAGCGCGTGTGCGCTTAGTTCCAGGAGAAGGTCGTATCGTCGTTAATAATCGTGAAATCAGCGAGCACATTCCATCGCCAGCTCTAATCGAAGATATCAAACAACCATTAACTTTAACTGAAACAGCTGGTACTTATGATGTTTTAGTAAACGTACATGGAGGCGGCTTATCTGGTCAAGCTGGAGCAATCCGTCATGGTATCGCTCGTGCTTTGCTTGAAGCAGATCCAGAATACCGTGCAACACTTAAACGTGCTGGTCTTCTGACTCGTGACGCTCGTATGAAAGAACGTAAAAAATACGGTCTTAAAGGCGCTCGTCGTGCACCTCAATTCTCAAAACGTTAATCGTTTTGGATTGCAAAAACCACAACTTCTTGGTTGTGGTTTTTTTGTATTTTTTTCTCAAATCCAAGAGGTTATCCAATGTTTTTCTAGAATTGTTTGTTATACTCTATTCATTAACAATAAGGAGCGCAGTTATAATGAATAAGTTAGCCATACATAACAGCAAAGCATGGGATAAAAAAGTCGAAATTGGCAATGAGTGGACGGTTGCGGTTGATTCACATACGATTGTCAAAGCGAAAAAAGGCAATTGGAGCATCAGAATGACCCCGGGAAAAGACGTACCGGCGGATTGGTTCCCGCCCATAGATGGTCTGAAGGTTCTTTGCCTCGCTTCAGGAGGGGGACAGCAAGGCCCGGTGCTGGCTGCTGCGGGAGCTGATGTCACCGTCTTTGACAATTCAGAAAAACAGCTTGCGCAAGACAGAATGGTTGCTGAGCGGGAAAATCTTACGCTCCGGACTGTCAAAGGCAGCATGAATGATCTGAGCTGTTTTGAGGATGAGTCATTTGATTTTATCGTGCATCCGGTATCGAATTGCTTTGTTGATACGGTGCTCCCGGTATGGAAAGAAGCCCACCGCGTATTAAAAAAAGGCGGATCTTTAGTCTCCGGTTTTGTAAATCCCGTCGTGTTTTTATTTGATATGGATTTAGAGCAGGAGGGCGTCCTAAAAGTAAAGTATTCCATTCCGTTTTCGGATGAAAAGGATCTCAGTAAGAAAAAAGTAAAGGAACTCATTGACAATAATGAAGCGCTGGAAATCGGCCATACGTTAGAGGATCAAATTAAAGGCCAGATTGACGCGGGCTTCATGGTTACCGGCTTTTATGAGGACAAGGGCGGCCTCGTCCTGGATGAATACATTAATACATACTCTGTAACAAGAAGCATTAAAATATAAAAACAGCATCCCGTCAGAGGTGCTGTTTTTTTGCGGGCCGCGCTTGTCTGTGATTCCGCTCAGCCTCTCATCAAGCACCTGCCGACTGTGCTGTAACAGCATTTTCACAACACCGCCTCTGCCCTTTAAACATGGAACCCCTTCATTTGGGAGGATTTCCACTATCAACAAAGCATGCTTTTCCCTTTTTCCTTTCAAAATAACAGTAAAAAGGAGCGTGAATGGCAATGGCAGAGGTATTATCTTTTTCAGACGTGAAACGGCAGAAGGATTTTGAGCTTGAGAAGAATTTACTCAAGGAGCTGTCACTGACGCAGATCATTCAATCCGTAAAAGCATGTCTTTCCCCTTTGTTTCCCTTTCTCCAAGATGAAAACGGCATTCTAAGTGAAGGGTGCATAGATTTTGCAATAGAAGCGTATTTATTAGGCGGCCGGTTCGGCGTCTTTGGCTATTACGGTGAGTCTTTGCAAAGGGCAAACGCCCGTTCGTCTGAAGAGGAGGAAGAACTGGCGGTCGATTTTTTTGAATATCTTTGCAGCTGGACGCATGAGCAATATTCTTCCGTTGAACAAAAAGAAATCTACGAAGCGTCATGCAGGTTTATCAACAGCTGGTGGACGGAGGGGTTTCTGCAAAGGAAAAAACAATGTAAGCTCCGCATGAGGTAATCATAATTTCTTCCCTTGTCCCATACTTATTAATAACGGGGACAAGCGGGAGGGAAAGGTATGAGAAATAAGCTGAAATGGCTCGGTTTTTTACTTGGCTTTATCATATTATTGTGTTTATTCCGGTTTCAATTCCATAATGATGATTCCTGGCGGCCGTGGAGTCTGCCGCTGAGCGGGAAAATCATCTATCTCGATCCGGGACACGGCGGGCCGGACGGCGGCGCCACGGGAAGCAATCACCTTGAAAAGGATATTACGCTCGAAGTGGCCTCCAGAGTCAGAGACTATTTGCAGGAGCAAGGGGCTTTGGTCATCATGACGCGGGAGACGGATACCGACTTAGCGCCTGAAGGGATGAAAGGCTACAGCAGACGCAAAGCGGAAGATCTTAGAAAGCGTGTGGAGATCATCAACCGTTCAGAAGCAGAGCTTTATATCAGCATTCACTTGAACGCCATACCGTCACCGAAATGGAGCGGCGCCCAAAGCTTTTACTATGGAAAATACGAAGAGAATGAAAAAGTGGCAAAATATATACAGGACGAATTGAGAATTAACTTGGAGAATACAACGAGAAAGACGAAGCGGATACACGGCATTTACTTAATGCAGAATGTAACCAAACCGGGCGCGCTGGTGGAGGTCGGATTTTTGTCCAACCCCGCGGAAGCGAAAAGGCTCAGCCAGCCTAAATATCAGGATAAAATCGCATCTTCCGTGTATAAGGGCGTATTGAGATACTTCACAGAGAAAGGAGACCCTCCCGAGTAAGGAGGGTTTTTCGCCGATTCTATGATTAATATATGGTATAATACCATTTGTAAACGAATACACAAAGGGTGAGGGTTCGATGATAAGAGAAGATGAAGTAAGAAATATAGTCGGAAAAATGCGCGAACCTTTTCTTCATAGACCGCTGGGAGAATTGGATGCCGTTAAGGAAGTAAAGGTCAAGCCGGAGAAACGGCATGTCAGTGTAAAAATTGCATTGGCAAAAACGGGGACGGCTGAACAAATGGGCATTCAGCAGGAAATTGTATCCGTCCTGAAAGAAGCGGGAGCGGAAACTGTCGGCCTTCGGTTTGAAGAGCTGCCGGAAGAGACATTGGCGAAATTCAGCCAACCGGCGCCTGAAAGCGAAACCCTGCTGAATAGGAAACATCCGCCGGTCTTTCTGGCGGTGGCAAGCGGAAAAGGCGGTGTCGGCAAATCAACGGTTTCCGTCAATCTGGCCATTTCTCTTGCGCGGCTCGGCAAAAAAGTCGGCCTGATCGATGCGGATATATACGGTTTCAGCGTGCCTGACATGATGGGTATTACAGTTCGTCCGACAGTAGAAGGAGAAAAACTGCTTCCTGTCGAAAGATTTGGAGTAAAGGTCATGTCTATGGGCTTTTTCGTGGAAGAAAACGCTCCGGTTGTTTGGAGAGGACCGATGCTTGGCAAGATGCTGAACAACTTCTTCCACGAGGTTGACTGGGGAGAGGTTGACTATATCGTTCTTGATCTGCCGCCGGGCACGGGTGATGTTGCGCTCGATGTACACACGATGCTTCCGAGCAGTAAAGAGATTATCGTAACAACGCCGCACCCTACAGCCGCATTTGTAGCAGCGAGAGCGGGTTCTATGGCAATTAAAACCGATCATGAAGTTGTAGGGGTCATTGAAAACATGGCTTACTATGAAAGTGCAAAAACCGGCGAAAAAGAATATGTGTTCGGTCAAGGCGGAGGAGATAAGCTTGCGGAGGAATTGCAGGTGCCGCTGCTCGGCAGAATTCCTTTAAAGCAGCCTGATTGGGACAAAGACCAGTTTGCGCCTTCTGTCTACGACAGAAGCCATCCGATCGGAGAAATTTATATGGGTATCGCCCAAAAAGTCATTGAAAAAACGGCTGAATAAAAAAGGGGCCGGGATCAATAGGGCCCGGCCTTTTATTGGCTTTCTTTTTCAGAGCTTGAAGCCGCTTTTTTCAGTTCATCTTCAAATTGCTTTTTGAAAAGCGGGCTGGAAAGTGTCTCTGTAATCACATCTTCTAGGTAACTGCGGAATTTTTGGCTTTTCACCAGCTCGTAGTATTTCTTATCCATGCCGGGGTCCTGCAAGATCTGCATAAAACTTTTCTGATAATCAGGGTCTTTCATCAGTTTTTTTATGATTTTTTCGTGCTCGGGCTGAAGTGTTTTCGCAAAGCTTTCGGCGAACTTTGAGTCTTCAAAGATCGTTTTCCAGAACTCCGCCCCTTTTTTAGAGGTGAGGGTTTTCTCTATCGTGCCTTTAATGGCGTTTTGATCAATCACCAATGCCTCATTCATCGCATCATCATTTAATATTTCCTTAATTGCTTTTTTTCCATCATCTGTCTTTAATATATCGACAACCATTTTTTTAGTCTGGTCATAATCCATATCCGCTGCTTGGTCTTTTGGAGCACAAGCTGTTACAGATAACACAACAAAACAGCTTATCAATAGCGTTTTGGCTTTTGACATACATAAGCTCCTTCCTTACTTGTTCTTACTTTTAATATGATTCATCGGAATGGATTTATACATAACAAAATATCGCTGAACGCGATTGTCAGGGGGATGAATAAGAGATGAAAAGCCGCGGGCTTGTTCGATTTTTCTTTTCGATTTTAGCTGTGGGCGCTCTTATTACAAGCGTCGTGGGATTTGCACTGAAGTGGGGGGAGTACAAGGGGTTCTTTCTGAATTTTGAGGCCGGACAGATTTTCTCCGTTCTGATCTGGTTTATCGGAGTAGGCATGATTTTCAGTGTGATCAGTCAAATGGGATTCTTCGTGTTTTTGACGGTGCACCGGTTTGCCCTTGAAATCCTCAGATCGAGTTCGCTTTGGAATCTGCTTCAGCTGTTTATCATTCTGTTTGTTGCTTTTGATTTAATGTACGTCAGATTTTTATTTTTCGGTGAGCGGGATGACTCGATTGCAGGGTTTGTGTGGCTGCCGCTGGCTCTGCTTGCCGTCGGCCTGTTGACGGCATATATAAAACAAAAGCAGTCCTCGAGAAATACGTTCGTTTCATCATTATTTTTAATGGTTGTTATTACAGCGCTTGAATGGGTTCCTGCGTTAAGAGTGAATAATGAGGACTGGCTTTATTTGATGCTGATCCCGCTGATGGGCTGCAATGCGTTCCAGCTGTTAATGCTGCCGAAGTTTGCCCAGAGGTAGTTATTTCACCTCTGATGATTTGACGTCAGTATTTGCGATCAGATCACCGACAGTCACGTTTTTAAGCCCCTTTTGCTTTAAATTGTGAATAATGGCGGGGAGCGCTTCTTCCGTTTGTGTTGCTGAATCAGAGGCGTGCAGCAGGACAATGTCGCCGCCTTTTATATTACTGTTTACATTTTCAATGATTTTATCAGGCCCGGGATTTGTCCAATCGTGTGAGTTAATGCTGTAATGAACCACTGAATAGTGGTACTGCTGTGCAATGGTAAGAACCTTTTTATTAAATTGTCCGGTCGGGGGGCGGAGTAAATGAACATTCTTTACACCCATTTTTTTAAATGCGGTCTGAGCCCGGAGGATATCCTTTTTAATGTCTTGGTCCTCTAGGTTGGTATAGTTCTTATACGCGTATCCCATGCTTCCGATTTGATGCCCGTCTTTGATCATACGTTCCACTGTATCCGGGTGCCGCTCCGCCCAAGAAGCTGACAGAAAAAAAGTGGCGTTTTTTATGCCGTTTGCTTTTAGTGTGTTCAGAATCGGAACCGCTTTTTCATCGCCCCAGCTGATGTCAAATGTTAATGCGACTTCGTCTGCTTTCGTCTCCCCTTTAGAAATCGCCTTCGGACCGTTATCCGTTAAAAATACAGGAAGAGGGACGGCTCTCTGTATATAAAATAAGCTGGCTGCTGCAAATGCGGCAATGATAATAATAAGCAGCTGTTTTATCCTTTTGATGTGCCACACGTAGAAGTGGTTCACTGATGACGCCTCCTTATCTTGTCCATGCTTGATTACATCCTATGCCGCAGCGGATATGAATATAACGAATTATGTTTTTAAATAAAATGAAAAAAACACTTGCTATATTTAGCGAATGCATGGTATATTATTATTCGTCGCTGATGAACAGCAGACAACAAGAAAAAGCTTCGAAAACAACTTGAAAAAGTTGTTGACATAAAAGAAGCTGAGTGGTAAGCTAATAAAGCTGCTTCAACAAGCAGTAATGATCTTTGAAAACTAAACAAGACAAAACGTACCTGTTAATTCAAAGTTTTAAATAAATCGCACAGCGATGTGCGTAGTCAGTCAAACTACTTTATCGGAGAGTTTGATCCTGGCTCAGGACGAACGCTGGCGGCGTGCCTAATACATGCAAGTCGAGCGAACAGATGGGAGCTTGCTCCCTGATGTTAGCGGCGGACGGGTGAGTAACACGTGGGTAACCTGCCTGTAAGACTGGGATAACTCCGGGAAACCGGGGCTAATACCGGATGCTTGTTTGAACCGCATGGTTCAAACATAAAAGGTGGCTTCGGCTACCACTTACAGATGGACCCGCGGCGCATTAGCTAGTTGGTGAGGTAACGGCTCACCAAGGCGACGATGCGTAGCCGACCTGAGAGGGTGATCGGCCACACTGGGACTGAGACACGGCCCAGACTCCTACGGGAGGCAGCAGTAGGGAATCTTCCGCAATGGACGAAAGTCTGACGGAGCAACGCCGCGTGAGTGATGAAGGTTTTCGGATCGTAAAGCTCTGTTGTTAGGGAAGAACAAGTGCCGTTCAAATAGGGCGGCACCTTGACGGTACCTAACCAGAAAGCCACGGCTAACTACGTGCCAGCAGCCGCGGTAATACGTAGGTGGCAAGCGTTGTCCGGAATTATTGGGCGTAAAGGGCTCGCAGGCGGTTTCTTAAGTCTGATGTGAAAGCCCCCGGCTCAACCGGGGAGGGTCATTGGAAACTGGGGAACTTGAGTGCAGAAGAGGAGAGTGGAATTCCACGTGTAGCGGTGAAATGCGTAGAGATGTGGAGGAACACCAGTGGCGAAGGCGACTCTCTGGTCTGTAACTGACGCTGAGGAGCGAAAGCGTGGGGAGCGAACAGGATTAGATACCCTGGTAGTCCACGCCGTAAACGATGAGTGCTAAGTGTTAGGGGGTTTCCGCCCCTTAGTGCTGCAGCTAACGCATTAAGCACTCCGCCTGGGGAGTACGGTCGCAAGACTGAAACTCAAAGGAATTGACGGGGGCCCGCACAAGCGGTGGAGCATGTGGTTTAATTCGAAGCAACGCGAAGAACCTTACCAGGTCTTGACATCCTCTGACAATCCTAGAGATAGGACGTCCCCTTCGGGGGCAGAGTGACAGGTGGTGCATGGTTGTCGTCAGCTCGTGTCGTGAGATGTTGGGTTAAGTCCCGCAACGAGCGCAACCCTTGATCTTAGTTGCCAGCATTCAGTTGGGCACTCTAAGGTGACTGCCGGTGACAAACCGGAGGAAGGTGGGGATGACGTCAAATCATCATGCCCCTTATGACCTGGGCTACACACGTGCTACAATGGGCAGAACAAAGGGCAGCGAAACCGCGAGGTTAAGCCAATCCCACAAATCTGTTCTCAGTTCGGATCGCAGTCTGCAACTCGACTGCGTGAAGCTGGAATCGCTAGTAATCGCGGATCAGCATGCCGCGGTGAATACGTTCCCGGGCCTTGTACACACCGCCCGTCACACCACGAGAGTTTGTAACACCCGAAGTCGGTGAGGTAACCTTTTTGGAGCCAGCCGCCGAAGGTGGGACAGATGATTGGGGTGAAGTCGTAACAAGGTAGCCGTATCGGAAGGTGCGGCTGGATCACCTCCTTTCTAAGGATTTTAACGGAATATAAGACCTTGGGTCTTATAAACAGAACGTTCCCTGTCTTGTTTAGTTTTGAAGGATCATTCGATTCTTCGAGATGTTGTTCTTTGAAAACTAGATAACAGAAGTAATTCACATTCAATTGTAATGCAAGATATCACGTAGTGATTCTTTTTAACGGTTAAGTTAGAAAGGGCGCACGGTGGATGCCTTGGCACTAGGAGCCGATGAAGGACGGGACGAACACCGATATGCTTCGGGGAGCTGTAAGCAAGCTTTGATCCGGAGATTTCCGAATGGGGAAACCCACCACTCGTAATGGAGTGGTATCCATATCTGAATACATAGGATATGAGAAGGCAGACCCGGGGAACTGAAACATCTAAGTACCCGGAGGAAGAGAAAGCAAATGCGATTCCCTGAGTAGCGGCGAGCGAAACGGGACCAGCCCAAACCAAGAGGCTTGCCTCTTGGGGTTGTAGGACACTCTGTACGGAGTTACAAAGGAACGAGGTAGATGAAGAGGTCTGGAAAGGCCCGCCATAGGAGGTAACAGCCCTGTAGTCAAAACTTCGTTCTCTCCTGAGTGGATCCTGAGTACGGCGGAACACGTGAAATTCCGTCGGAATCCGGGAGGACCATCTCCCAAGGCTAAATACTCCCTAGTGACCGATAGTGAACCAGTACCGTGAGGGAAAGGTGAAAAGCACCCCGGAAGGGGAGTGAAAGAGATCCTGAAACCGTGTGCCTACAAGTAGTCAGAGCCCGTTAACGGGTGATGGCGTGCCTTTTGTAGAATGAACCGGCGAGTTACGATCCCGTGCAAGGTTAAGCAGAAGATGCGGAGCCGCAGCGAAAGCGAGTCTGAATAGGGCGAATTGAGTACGTGGTCGTAGACCCGAAACCAGGTGATCTACCCATGTCCAGGGTGAAGTTCAGGTAACACTGAATGGAGGCCCGAACCCACGCACGTTGAAAAGTGCGGGGATGAGGTGTGGGTAGGGGTGAAATGCCAATCGAACCTGGAGATAGCTGGTTCTCTTCGAAATAGCTTTAGGGCTAGCCTCAAGGTAAGAGTCTCGGAGGTAGAGCACTGATTGGACTAGGGGCCCCTACCGGGTTACCGAATTCAGTCAAACTCCGAATGCCGATGACTTATCCTTGGGAGTCAGACTGCGAGTGATAAGATCCGTAGTCGAAAGGGAAACAGCCCAGACCGCCAGCTAAGGTCCCAAAGTATACGTTAAGTGGAAAAGGATGTGGAGTTGCTTAGACAACCAGGATGTTGGCTTAGAAGCAGCCACCATTTAAAGAGTGCGTAATAGCTCACTGGTCGAGTGACTCTGCGCCGAAAATGTACCGGGGCTAAACGTATCACCGAAGCTGCGGACTGTTCTTCGAACAGTGGTAGGAGAGCGTTCTAAGGGCTGTGAAGCAAGACCGGAAGGACTTGTGGAGCGCTTAGAAGTGAGAATGCCGGTATGAGTAGCGAAAGAGGGGTGAGAATCCCCTCCACCGAATGCCTAAGGTTTCCTGAGGAAGGCTCGTCCGCTCAGGGTTAGTCGGGACCTAAGCCGAGGCCGAAAGGCGTAGGCGATGGATAACAGGTTGATATTCCTGTACCACCTCCTCACCATTTGAGCAATGGGGGGACGCAGGAGGATAGGGTAAGCGCGGTATTGGATATCCGCGTCCAAGCAGTTAGGCTGGGAAATAGGCAAATCCGTTTCCCGTGAAGGCTGAGCTGTGATGGCGAGCGAATTATAGTAGCGAAGTTCCTGATTCCACACTGCCAAGAAAAGCCTCTAGCGAGGTGAGAGGTGCCCGTACCGCAAACCGACACAGGTAGGCGAGGAGAGAATCCTAAGGTGATCGAGAGAACTCTCGTTAAGGAACTCGGCAAAATGACCCCGTAACTTCGGGAGAAGGGGTGCTCTGTTAGGGTGCAAGCCCGAGAGAGCCGCAGTGAATAGGCCCAGGCGACTGTTTAGCAAAAACACAGGTCTCTGCGAAGCCGTAAGGCGAAGTATAGGGGCTGACGCCTGCCCGGTGCTGGAAGGTTAAGAGGAGCGCTTAGCGTAAGCGAAGGTGCGAATTGAAGCCCCAGTAAACGGCGGCCGTAACTATAACGGTCCTAAGGTAGCGAAATTCCTTGTCGGGTAAGTTCCGACCCGCACGAAAGGCGCAACGATCTGGGCACTGTCTCAACGAGAGACTCGGTGAAATTATAGTACCTGTGAAGATGCAGGTTACCCGCGACAGGACGGAAAGACCCCGTGGAGCTTTACTGCAGCCTGATATTGAATGTTGGTACAGCTTGTACAGGATAGGTAGGAGCCTTGGAAACCGGAGCGCCAGCTTCGGTGGAGGCATCGGTGGGATACTACCCTGGCTGTATTGACCTTCTAACCCGCCGCCCTTATCGGGCGGGGAGACAGTGTCAGGTGGGCAGTTTGACTGGGGCGGTCGCCTCCTAAAAGGTAACGGAGGCGCCCAAAGGTTCCCTCAGAATGGTTGGAAATCATTCGCAGAGTGTAAAGGCACAAGGGAGCTTGACTGCGAGACCTACAAGTCGAGCAGGGACGAAAGTCGGGCTTAGTGATCCGGTGGTTCCGCATGGAAGGGCCATCGCTCAACGGATAAAAGCTACCCCGGGGATAACAGGCTTATCTCCCCCAAGAGTCCACATCGACGGGGAGGTTTGGCACCTCGATGTCGGCTCATCGCATCCTGGGGCTGTAGTCGGTCCCAAGGGTTGGGCTGTTCGCCCATTAAAGCGGTACGCGAGCTGGGTTCAGAACGTCGTGAGACAGTTCGGTCCCTATCCGTCGCGGGCGCAGGAAATTTGAGAGGAGCTGTCCTTAGTACGAGAGGACCGGGATGGACGCACCGCTGGTGTACCAGTTGTTCTGCCAAGGGCATCGCTGGGTAGCTATGTGCGGACGGGATAAGTGCTGAAAGCATCTAAGCATGAAGCCCCCCTCAAGATGAGATTTCCCATTCCGCAAGGAAGTAAGATCCCTGAAAGATGATCAGGTTGATAGGTCTGAGGTGGAAGTGTGGCGACACATGGAGCTGACAGATACTAATCGATCGAGGACTTAACCTAATTTGAATGTATGCTTCCTGTTATCTAGTTTTGAGAGAACACTCTCAATGGTTTGGTGGCGATAGCGAAGAGGTCACACCCGTTCCCATGCCGAACACGGAAGTTAAGCTCTTCAGCGCCGATGGTAGTCGGGGGTTTCCCCCTGTGAGAGTAGGACGCCGCCAAGCTTTTTATTTTATCTACCATGTTTTTGTTTATGAAGCTTATAATATTCCGCAGTAGCTCAGTGGTAGAGCTATCGGCTGTTAACCGATCGGTCGTAGGTTCGAGTCCTACCTGCGGAGCCATTGCTTCCATAGCTCAGCAGGTAGAGCACTTCCATGGTAAGGAAGAGGTCAGCGGTTCGAGCCCGCTTGGAAGCTTATCTAAAATACGTTGATCTGAAGCAGTTTCCGTACGTTATGGAACTGTTATTTTTTGTTTAAAGCAGTAAAAACCTAGTGCTAATTGCAGCAGGTTTTCTGATGAAGTCTGTTTTCTTCGTTATAAATTAATTTTTAAATGGTATTGACTTTCATCAAAACCCTGATATAATTACTTTTGTCATAATGAACCGTATGAATTTTCGGTTTTTGGATAGGCTTTTACTTTAGATTAAGCAGAGAGTTACACCGTCTTAGCATTACTGAATAAATAACATGAGAGTTTTCTTTTTTGGTGCTGTTATTTTTATTTTATTTTGGCCATTCATTACTTATTTACTTGCGGAAGTAGTTCAGTGGTAGAACATCACCTTGCCAAGGTGGGGGTCGCGGGTTCGAATCCCGTCTTCCGCTCCATTATTTTATTGCGCCCGTAGCTCAATTGGATAGAGCGTTTGACTACGGATCAAAAGGTTAGGGGTTCGACTCCTCTCGGGCGCGCCATAATTTATTTGAAAATCGGGAAGTAGCTCAGCTTGGTAGAGCACATGGTTTGGGACCATGGGGTCGCAGGTTCGAATCCTGTCTTCCCGACCATTCTAAACACTAGAAATAATATACTGATTTTATTTTTACTCTTTTTAAAAAAGTACTTGATTTATAGAGAGATAACATGGTATATTATTATTCGTCGCTGATGAACAGCAGACAACAAGAAAAAGCTTCGAAAACAACTTGAAAAAGTTGTTGACATAAAAGAAGCTGAGTGGTAAGCTAATAAAGCTGCTTCAACAAGCAGTAATGATCTTTGAAAACTAAACAAGACAAAACGTACCTGTTAATTCAAAGTTTTAAATAAATCGCACAGCGATGTGCGTAGTCAGTCAAACTACTTTATCGGAGAGTTTGATCCTGGCTCAGGACGAACGCTGGCGGCGTGCCTAATACATGCAAGTCGAGCGAACAGATGGGAGCTTGCTCCCTGATGTTAGCGGCGGACGGGTGAGTAACACGTGGGTAACCTGCCTGTAAGACTGGGATAACTCCGGGAAACCGGGGCTAATACCGGATGCTTGTTTGAACCGCATGGTTCAAACATAAAAGGTGGCTTCGGCTACCACTTACAGATGGACCCGCGGCGCATTAGCTAGTTGGTGAGGTAACGGCTCACCAAGGCGACGATGCGTAGCCGACCTGAGAGGGTGATCGGCCACACTGGGACTGAGACACGGCCCAGACTCCTACGGGAGGCAGCAGTAGGGAATCTTCCGCAATGGACGAAAGTCTGACGGAGCAACGCCGCGTGAGTGATGAAGGTTTTCGGATCGTAAAGCTCTGTTGTTAGGGAAGAACAAGTGCCGTTCAAATAGGGCGGCACCTTGACGGTACCTAACCAGAAAGCCACGGCTAACTACGTGCCAGCAGCCGCGGTAATACGTAGGTGGCAAGCGTTGTCCGGAATTATTGGGCGTAAAGGGCTCGCAGGCGGTTTCTTAAGTCTGATGTGAAAGCCCCCGGCTCAACCGGGGAGGGTCATTGGAAACTGGGGAACTTGAGTGCAGAAGAGGAGAGTGGAATTCCACGTGTAGCGGTGAAATGCGTAGAGATGTGGAGGAACACCAGTGGCGAAGGCGACTCTCTGGTCTGTAACTGACGCTGAGGAGCGAAAGCGTGGGGAGCGAACAGGATTAGATACCCTGGTAGTCCACGCCGTAAACGATGAGTGCTAAGTGTTAGGGGGTTTCCGCCCCTTAGTGCTGCAGCTAACGCATTAAGCACTCCGCCTGGGGAGTACGGTCGCAAGACTGAAACTCAAAGGAATTGACGGGGGCCCGCACAAGCGGTGGAGCATGTGGTTTAATTCGAAGCAACGCGAAGAACCTTACCAGGTCTTGACATCCTCTGACAATCCTAGAGATAGGACGTCCCCTTCGGGGGCAGAGTGACAGGTGGTGCATGGTTGTCGTCAGCTCGTGTCGTGAGATGTTGGGTTAAGTCCCGCAACGAGCGCAACCCTTGATCTTAGTTGCCAGCATTCAGTTGGGCACTCTAAGGTGACTGCCGGTGACAAACCGGAGGAAGGTGGGGATGACGTCAAATCATCATGCCCCTTATGACCTGGGCTACACACGTGCTACAATGGGCAGAACAAAGGGCAGCGAAACCGCGAGGTTAAGCCAATCCCACAAATCTGTTCTCAGTTCGGATCGCAGTCTGCAACTCGACTGCGTGAAGCTGGAATCGCTAGTAATCGCGGATCAGCATGCCGCGGTGAATACGTTCCCGGGCCTTGTACACACCGCCCGTCACACCACGAGAGTTTGTAACACCCGAAGTCGGTGAGGTAACCTTTTTGGAGCCAGCCGCCGAAGGTGGGACAGATGATTGGGGTGAAGTCGTAACAAGGTAGCCGTATCGGAAGGTGCGGCTGGATCACCTCCTTTCTAAGGATTTTAACGGAATATAAGACCTTGGGTCTTATAAACAGAACGTTCCCTGTCTTGTTTAGTTTTGAAGGATCATTCGATTCTTCGAGATGTTGTTCTTTGAAAACTAGATAACAGAAGTAATTCACATTCAATTGTAATGCAAGATATCACGTAGTGATTCTTTTTAACGGTTAAGTTAGAAAGGGCGCACGGTGGATGCCTTGGCACTAGGAGCCGATGAAGGACGGGACGAACACCGATATGCTTCGGGGAGCTGTAAGCAAGCTTTGATCCGGAGATTTCCGAATGGGGAAACCCACCACTCGTAATGGAGTGGTATCCATATCTGAATACATAGGATATGAGAAGGCAGACCCGGGGAACTGAAACATCTAAGTACCCGGAGGAAGAGAAAGCAAATGCGATTCCCTGAGTAGCGGCGAGCGAAACGGGACCAGCCCAAACCAAGAGGCTTGCCTCTTGGGGTTGTAGGACACTCTGTACGGAGTTACAAAGGAACGAGGTAGATGAAGAGGTCTGGAAAGGCCCGCCATAGGAGGTAACAGCCCTGTAGTCAAAACTTCGTTCTCTCCTGAGTGGATCCTGAGTACGGCGGAACACGTGAAATTCCGTCGGAATCCGGGAGGACCATCTCCCAAGGCTAAATACTCCCTAGTGACCGATAGTGAACCAGTACCGTGAGGGAAAGGTGAAAAGCACCCCGGAAGGGGAGTGAAAGAGATCCTGAAACCGTGTGCCTACAAGTAGTCAGAGCCCGTTAACGGGTGATGGCGTGCCTTTTGTAGAATGAACCGGCGAGTTACGATCCCGTGCAAGGTTAAGCAGAAGATGCGGAGCCGCAGCGAAAGCGAGTCTGAATAGGGCGAATTGAGTACGTGGTCGTAGACCCGAAACCAGGTGATCTACCCATGTCCAGGGTGAAGTTCAGGTAACACTGAATGGAGGCCCGAACCCACGCACGTTGAAAAGTGCGGGGATGAGGTGTGGGTAGGGGTGAAATGCCAATCGAACCTGGAGATAGCTGGTTCTCTTCGAAATAGCTTTAGGGCTAGCCTCAAGGTAAGAGTCTCGGAGGTAGAGCACTGATTGGACTAGGGGCCCCTACCGGGTTACCGAATTCAGTCAAACTCCGAATGCCGATGACTTATCCTTGGGAGTCAGACTGCGAGTGATAAGATCCGTAGTCGAAAGGGAAACAGCCCAGACCGCCAGCTAAGGTCCCAAAGTATACGTTAAGTGGAAAAGGATGTGGAGTTGCTTAGACAACCAGGATGTTGGCTTAGAAGCAGCCACCATTTAAAGAGTGCGTAATAGCTCACTGGTCGAGTGACTCTGCGCCGAAAATGTACCGGGGCTAAACGTATCACCGAAGCTGCGGACTGTTCTTCGAACAGTGGTAGGAGAGCGTTCTAAGGGCTGTGAAGCAAGACCGGAAGGACTTGTGGAGCGCTTAGAAGTGAGAATGCCGGTATGAGTAGCGAAAGAGGGGTGAGAATCCCCTCCACCGAATGCCTAAGGTTTCCTGAGGAAGGCTCGTCCGCTCAGGGTTAGTCGGGACCTAAGCCGAGGCCGAAAGGCGTAGGCGATGGATAACAGGTTGATATTCCTGTACCACCTCCTCACCATTTGAGCAATGGGGGGACGCAGGAGGATAGGGTAAGCGCGGTATTGGATATCCGCGTCCAAGCAGTTAGGCTGGGAAATAGGCAAATCCGTTTCCCGTGAAGGCTGAGCTGTGATGGCGAGCGAATTATAGTAGCGAAGTTCCTGATTCCACACTGCCAAGAAAAGCCTCTAGCGAGGTGAGAGGTGCCCGTACCGCAAACCGACACAGGTAGGCGAGGAGAGAATCCTAAGGTGATCGAGAGAACTCTCGTTAAGGAACTCGGCAAAATGACCCCGTAACTTCGGGAGAAGGGGTGCTCTGTTAGGGTGCAAGCCCGAGAGAGCCGCAGTGAATAGGCCCAGGCGACTGTTTAGCAAAAACACAGGTCTCTGCGAAGCCGTAAGGCGAAGTATAGGGGCTGACGCCTGCCCGGTGCTGGAAGGTTAAGAGGAGCGCTTAGCGTAAGCGAAGGTGCGAATTGAAGCCCCAGTAAACGGCGGCCGTAACTATAACGGTCCTAAGGTAGCGAAATTCCTTGTCGGGTAAGTTCCGACCCGCACGAAAGGCGCAACGATCTGGGCACTGTCTCAACGAGAGACTCGGTGAAATTATAGTACCTGTGAAGATGCAGGTTACCCGCGACAGGACGGAAAGACCCCGTGGAGCTTTACTGCAGCCTGATATTGAATGTTGGTACAGCTTGTACAGGATAGGTAGGAGCCTTGGAAACCGGAGCGCCAGCTTCGGTGGAGGCATCGGTGGGATACTACCCTGGCTGTATTGACCTTCTAACCCGCCGCCCTTATCGGGCGGGGAGACAGTGTCAGGTGGGCAGTTTGACTGGGGCGGTCGCCTCCTAAAAGGTAACGGAGGCGCCCAAAGGTTCCCTCAGAATGGTTGGAAATCATTCGCAGAGTGTAAAGGCACAAGGGAGCTTGACTGCGAGACCTACAAGTCGAGCAGGGACGAAAGTCGGGCTTAGTGATCCGGTGGTTCCGCATGGAAGGGCCATCGCTCAACGGATAAAAGCTACCCCGGGGATAACAGGCTTATCTCCCCCAAGAGTCCACATCGACGGGGAGGTTTGGCACCTCGATGTCGGCTCATCGCATCCTGGGGCTGTAGTCGGTCCCAAGGGTTGGGCTGTTCGCCCATTAAAGCGGTACGCGAGCTGGGTTCAGAACGTCGTGAGACAGTTCGGTCCCTATCCGTCGCGGGCGCAGGAAATTTGAGAGGAGCTGTCCTTAGTACGAGAGGACCGGGATGGACGCACCGCTGGTGTACCAGTTGTTCTGCCAAGGGCATCGCTGGGTAGCTATGTGCGGACGGGATAAGTGCTGAAAGCATCTAAGCATGAAGCCCCCCTCAAGATGAGATTTCCCATTCCGCAAGGAAGTAAGATCCCTGAAAGATGATCAGGTTGATAGGTCTGAGGTGGAAGTGTGGCGACACATGGAGCTGACAGATACTAATCGATCGAGGACTTAACCAATTTTGAATGTATGCTTCCTGTTATCTAGTTTTGAGAGAACACTCTCAATGGTTTGGTGGCGATAGCGAAGAGGTCACACCCGTTCCCATGCCGAACACGGAAGTTAAGCTCTTCAGCGCCGATGGTAGTCGGGGGTTTCCCCCTGTGAGAGTAGGACGCCGCCAAGCCATCTTGACCCAGTTCATGATGAACTGGGTTTTTTATATGAAAGATCTCACAGATATAAAGAGCTAATGCCTTTCAAAGGCATTAGCTTTTTTGTTTATATTGATTTTGCTTTGCTGCTGTGATTTTGAAGACTGTTTGATTTTATTGTCTCGAGCATTCTTAAACTGAACACAATCAGCAGCATCAGGAGCATCAGTGCAGTGAACAGCCAGAACGCGGTTTGTGCGGGATACTCATCCAAGCTCCAGCCGACGGCGATCGGAAGGAGTGAACCCCCTAATCCGTTTGAGGCAAGCAGAATACTGGTAGTTGTTTCTGTCTTTCCTGGGTAAAAATGATTGGTGATGATTAGGGCTATTGCAAACATGCCGGCCATGAACAGTCCTAAAAAGAAGCAAAGGGCAAAACCGAACCATACGCTTTTACTTAGTGCTAATACAGCAAGTGCAGCCAGGCCGCCAACGCTTATAATACGGAGATAACGGTGATATGTCAGCTTTTCAGATACCGGACCTGTTAATAACCTGCCGATAATCATCCCAGTCCAATACACGGTGACTGTTATCGTTGCTAAGGAGTTGGGGATATCCCATTTCTCAGCGAAGATGGAGGGGATAAAATGTACAATTGAAACTTCACTGCCTCCGTAAAAGAAGAAGTAAGCAGCCGCCAGGGCAATAAACAGCAATCCATGTGACCGATAGCCGGTGCTTTCTTTTTTAGTGCCGTCGGAAGAGACATCTTTGCGTATGAGAAGCTGATCAATGCTCCCAAAACTCATTTGCTTCCATGCGATTAAAAGTGCAAAACTGGATAACCCTAATACTAAAAAAGCAATTGTCCACATGTGGCTGTTGATAAGAAAGCCTGAAAGCAGAGGCATGAACAGCGCCCCTAATCCGTAAGCCACTTCCATCTTGCTCATAGCCACGGCTTGTCTTTCTTTAATAGCAGTGAGGATAATCGTGCCTACGCAGGATTCCACCAATCCAGCACCGAGTCCTGCTATACTGACGAGAAGAAAGAGCAGCGGCCAGGGCGGCAGGAAGGTGATGAAAACCTCACAGCTGATGAGTGCCAGGCCAAAGATAACGACGTTTTTGCGCCCGAACTTTTTCACCATGTAAGGCATTCCGATGACACCCACGAGGAAGCCCATGAACTGAGAAAATACTAGTACTCCGCCATTGCTGTAGGTTTGTGAATAATGTGTGAGTAACTCAGGGAGTACGGCTCCAAGAATAACAAGTGTAAAGGCAATCGATCCATAAGAAAAACAGCTTATCCACAGCAGACGAGTTTTCATCATTTTATCTCCTTATTGGTAAAATAATATTTCTCTCTACTCGTACGACATGATGTTTTTACAAAAAATCCAAGTATTGTTACTATATCACATAACCTTTTCACATACATCCCTTATGGTAACGTTAACAAATTGTTAACATTTTTTACAAGAAGATCGTTGACATTATTTTCAATTATTAATACGATAAAAAGCGAGTTTCTAATAATTTCATAGGGGTGGTATTTGTGGGAACGAAGGAAATCACGAATCCAGACAGCTTGTATTACAGTGTTGACGATGTAGTAATGGAGCGCGGAGAAGGGATTTACCTGTACGATCAAGAAGGTAATGAGTATATTGATTGTGCTTCTGCCACGTTTAACTTGAATTTAGGATACGGTAACAAAGAAGTCATTGATACGGTTAAAGATCAAGCCGATAAGCTGATCCATGTGACATCGTCCTTTCAAACAGACGCCGTAAATAAACTAGCAGAAAAACTAGTCGAAATCGCCCCCGATAATCTCACAAAAGTACACCCTAAAGTCAGCAGCGGTTCCGGTGCGAATGAAGGAGCTATTAAAATGGCTCAGTATTACTCCGGGAAAACCGACGTCATCTCCTTATTTCGAAGCCACCTCGGACAAACCTATATGACATCCGCTTTGTCCGGCAACTCATTCAGAAAAGAACCTTTCCCGCCGCAAATCTCTTTTGGCCTACAAGTACCTGATCCCTATTGCAGCCGCTGTTTTTATAATCAGAAACCTGATTCGTGCGGTATGCTGTGCGTAGAAAGAATTAATGATTTTATTGAGTATGCGAGCAATGGAAAAATTGCCGCCATGATTATTGAACCGATATCCGGAAACGGAGGAAACGTCGTTCCGCCTAAAGAGTATTTTAAACAGCTGAGAAAGCTATGTGATGAACATGATATCGCCCTGATCTTTGATGAAATTCAGACCGGGTTCGGACGGACGGGTAAAATGTTTGCCGCGGACCATTTCGATGTGAAACCCAATATGATGACCGTAGCAAAAGGGCTCGGGGGCACAGGCTTTCAAGTTGCCGCCACTCTGACGGAGGAGAAGTATACCGGACTTCCGGGATATACACATTCCTTTACGTACGGATCTAATGTGATGGCCGCTGCAGCCGCGTGTAAAACCATAGATATCATGCAGCGTCCAGGATTTTTGGAAAACGTAACGACGGTCGGAAATTATATTATGGACCGCTTAGAAACGATGAAAGAGGATTTTGCTTTTATTTCTGAAGTAAGAGGCGTCGGTCTGATGATCGGTGTTGAGATTGTCAAAGAGAACAATGAACCTGATGTGGAGCTGACCAATTATATTGCCAAACGGGCGATGGATTACGGACTGATTCTCCGGACATCCCGTTACGGATTCGGAAATGTATTTAAAATCCGTCCGCCTTTAACCATTACACTTAGTGAAGCTGAGGTGCTCTGCTACAGACTTCGCAAGCTATTGGAGGAAATCAAGTGAGAGACTATATCATTGAGCTTGGACAATATGTTTATCAAAAGGTGAAAAATCAAAAAGGCACGCTGAAAAATCGGCTCGTAAACGGATATTCCCCCGGAGGCGATGCTCAATTTAATATAGACGCCGCTGCTGAGGAGGCGGTGCTGGATTATATTCAAGAAAAGGGCCATCCGGTTGCTTTTTACACGGAGGATGGCGGCCTCAAGCTGATTGGAGAGAATCCGCAATATATTTTAATTGTAGATCCGATAGACGGAACGCGCCCGGCCGCCGCGGGACTTGAAATGTCATGTATTTCGATTGCGCTTGCTTCCTATAAGCCAAACGCAAGAATTAAGGATATCGAATTTGCTTTTTTACTTGAATTGAAATCAGGCGCTTATATGTACGGTGATATTTACAGCGATACCATTCAATTTGAAGGGTATCAGGGAGAATTGCCGAATTTGAGCGGAGTGCAGGATATTAAAAATATGTTTTGGAGCCTTGAGTTTAACGGGCATCCGGCGCAGCTGATGACGGACGCATACGGCCATTTGATTGACCAGTCGGCCAATAACGGCGGAGTCTTTGTTTTCAACAGCGCTTCTTATTCGATTTCACGAATTATTACGGGGCAGATGGATGCTTATGTGGATATCGGCAATCGTCTGCTGAAAGATGATCCGAAGCTGCTTTCAGATTTTCAGCAGGTCGGGAACGGACAGGTGCTGCACTTATTTCCTTATGATATTGCCGCGAGCGTCTTTTTGGCGAAGAAAGCGGGAGTGGTCATTACGGATGCGTACGGCCGGTCTTTAGACGACACACTTCTGACAGATTTAAGTTACCAGAATCAGCAATCATGTATCGCTGCATCAACGAAGGAGCTTCATCAGACATTATTAGACCAAATCCGCTGGGGCAGAAAGGAAGAGAGATATGAAGGCGTTGGTCTGGACTCCTAATGATAAGCTTGAATATCAAGAGGTGGACGAGCCTCAAATTCGAAAAGCCAATGATGTGAAGGTGAAAATTTTCGGCACCGGTATCTGCGGCACGGACTTAAATGTGCTGAAAGGAAAAATGAATGCAACCCATCATATGATTATGGGGCATGAATCGGTGGGAGCGGTCGTGGAAGTCGGGCCGGACGTGACAAATGTAAAAGTCGGAGACCGCGTCGTGATAGATCCCACGCAGTTTTGCGGGAAATGCCATTATTGCCGGAGAGGGCTGACGTGTTATTGCGAAACCTTCGAGGAATGGCAGCTTGGAATCGGGGCGCATGGGACGTTTGCGGAATATTACGTGGGGGAAGACAGGTTCATGTACAAAATTCCGGATTCCATGGAATGGGAACGGGCCACATTGGTTGAACCTCTCTCCTGTGTGCTGAACGTTGTGGATAAGGCTTCGATTCAGCCGGAGGATTCGGTTTTGGTTTTGGGTTCAGGGCCGATCGGACTGCTTGTGCAAATGATGGTGAAAAAACTGGCGCGTTTGACGGTCGCGACTGAAATAGGCAGCTTTCGGAGTGAGGCGGCAAGCCGGATATCGGATTATGTCTACCATCCTGAAGCATTAACTGTGGATGAAGTGAAACGGATTAATCAAGGAAGAAAATTTGATGTGATTTTTGATGCGATCGGCAATCAGCTCGATTGGGCTTATCCTTTCATTGAAAAGGGAGGCAGAATTGTGCCGATGGGCTTTGATGATACGTATGAGATGACGGTAAGGCCGTACCAGCTGCTGTCAAACGGCGTGACGATTGTGGGCACAGGTGAAGCCCGGCAGATCATGGAGGCTGCGTTGGCATGTGCGTCCGACCTTCCGCAGCTCTATGATTTCATTACTGAAAAGACGGAACTGAAGAATTATGAAGAAGCCATTGATCATCTCATGGGCATCGATCCGGTGACAAAAGAGAGAAAGGATATCAGCGCGATAAAAACCATTCTTGTGTCTGATCCGGGACTTTTATAAAAAATGGCGAAAACGGCTCAAATGAGGGCCGTTTTTCTTTCTTATTTATCCGGTCTTGCAGATTTATTAAAAATTTAATATGATACTCTTTGTTAACAATTCCTTTCCCCAACGACATTATACTCTGAGCGCGTCCTCTTTTGCTCCGTAAGCCGTCCCCATATTCCCCAGATAAAATCAATGCTTCCAACTGATATGGTGCGGATTTTTATAGTAAAAAGGAGTCGTTATCATTTGAAAGATTATACATTACAGCAGCAATGGTTCGGAAATGTCCGTAAAGACATTCTGGCCGGTATTCTGGTTGCTCTCGCTCTGATCCCTGAGGCAATCGGATTTTCAATTATTGCAGGTGTCGATCCTATGGTCGGCCTTTACGCATCATTTTGCATCGCGATTATTATTTCGATCTTCGGCGGCAGACCGGGAATGATTTCAGCCGCTACAGGTTCGATGGCGGTAGTAATGGTGACTTTGGTGGCCGATTACGGACTGCAGTATTTGTTTGCGGCAACCATTTTGACAGGTATTATTCAATTTGTTCTCGGGGTCAGTAAGATAGCGAGATTAATGAAATTTATTCCGCGTTCGGTCATGATTGGATTTGTGAATGCTTTGGCGATCTTGATTTTTTCTGCGCAGCTGCCGCAGTTCAAAGGGGCATCCTGGGTGATGTACGCCATGCTCGCCGGATCACTGGCTATTATATATCTTTTGCCGAAGGTTACGACGGCCGTGCCGTCTCCGCTGGTGGCGATTATTGTCATGACGATTATTGCGGTGGTTTTCCATGCGGATGTCCGCACAGTCGGTGATATGGGCGGAATTACAAGTTCACTTCCGCATTTCTTGATACCGGATGTTCCGTGGACGTTTGAGACATTGCGGATTATTTTCCCGTATTCACTGGCGCTTGCATTCGTCGGATTGCTTGAGTCATTGCTGACGGCCCAGATCATTGACGAAATGACGGATACGGATAGTGATAAGAACAAAGAAAGCCGCGGACAAGGAATCGCTAATATTGTGAACGGATTTTTCGGAGGGATGGCCGGATGCGCCATGATCGGCCAGTCCGTCATTAATACGAAAGCCGGCGGACGCGGCCGGTTATCAGCTTTTACGGCCGGAGCGTTTTTGATGTTTTTAATTGCCGTATTAAGCGGTATCGTTGTGAAAATTCCGATGGCTGCGCTGGTGGCCGTGATGGTTATGGTGTCCATCGGCACTTTTGATTGGTCATCGATTAAAGGCTTGCGGAAAGCGCCTCTTACGGATTCAATCGTTATGGTTATTACCGTCTTGACGGTCGTCCTGACAAATGATTTATCGAAGGGTGTTTTCGTGGGTGTGTTATTAAGCGCAATCTTTTTCACGGCTAAAATTTCTAAGCTGAAGATTGTATCACATTCCGAACAGAAAGATGTCAGAACATATAAGGTAACGGGACAGATCTTTTTTGCTTCTGTATCTGAGCTGATGAATGCCATCGATTATGATGAAGGTGTGAAACGGATTGTCATTGATTTGACAGGTGCCCACGTATGGGATGATTCAGGAGCGGCGGCTCTTGAGAAAATTGTCGCCAAATGTAAAGAATACGGAATTGAGGCTGAATTAAAGGGATTAAATCAGAAAAGCCGAGATTTAATGAAGCAAATGGCATAGAATTTGTGAAGTCCGGATGAATATATCCGGGCTTTTTTTCGGTTAAATTTGCCGGAGTGCATTGTTATAATGAATGAGACTTGAAAACCGTATATAGGAGACTTGCATATGATGTGGCTTCAGAAGATGAACCAAGTGTTGGGGAGAATCATGCCGCTTTTGACTCCGTCAAGTGTGGCGGCGGGTGTGCTGTTATCTCAGCATATCAGCTGGATGGCCGGCGCTGTGCCGTGGATTTTTGCTTTTATTACATTTACGGGCAGTCTGAGTGCCAATTTTCAATCGCTGAAGCGAAGTATTGAGCAGCCGCTCCCGATGATCATGGCATTGTTTGTTCTGCATATTTTCATGCCTGTTTTTGCATGGGGAAGCGGTCATCTGATATTCAGCGGTGACCCTTTAACTGTGACGGGGCTGATAATGGGTGTGGTGGTTCCGACCGGAATTACGAGTTTGATTTGGGCCGCGATGTATAAGGGGAATGTCGGATTGACGCTGTCTATAATCCTGGTTGATACCGTACTGTCTCCTTTTATCGTGCCGCTGAGCCTTTCTGTCCTGGCCGGGGCAAATGTCCAGATGGATGTGTGGGGAATGATGAAAGGGCTTTTGGAAATGGTGGTGCTTCCGTCTATCGCAGGGATGATGGTCAACCAGTTTTCCCCGCCGGTCAGGACTCAGGCGATAAGCCGGACGCTGTCTCCTTTTTCAAAACTCTGTCTGATGATAGTCATTGCCATTAACAGTTCGGAAATCGCGCCGTATGTTACGCACTTGGATATCAAATTTGCGGGCATTGCGGCCGTGGTATTTTTTATTGCCATGACGGGTTATGCTGTGGCTTGGCTGATCGGAAGGCTGTTGAAGCGGAGCCAGGATGAAATTGTCTCTCTGATTTATACGGGAGGCATGCGCAATATCAGTGCTGGGGCCGTTCTCGCCGTTTCGTTTTTTCCGTCGCAAGTGGCGGTTCCGGTCGTCATCGGGATGCTTTTTCAGCAAATCCTTGCCGCTTTATTCGGCTATTTGCTGAGGCGCTTTGAACTTAAGCCGGTCGTTATGAAGTATGAAAAAAACCGCTCAGCCACGTGAGCGGTTTTTTCCGTACAGCCAGCTTAGAGCTGAAATGAATTGTCTTTTGAACGCTTCTTGATGGTGCACGGCGCCTCTTCAATCGTGAAACAGAGCTGAGAGTGAGAGAAGCCTTTTTGCCTCATGCTTTCATGCACGTCTCTATTTTGTCTGACCATAGTGTTTTGGATGTTGTTTTTATGCTCAGCTTCACGGCTGCCGACAGACATATAGATGCGCTGCCGTGTCTGCCGCAAAGGTGCGGAGCGGACATAGTCTGCCGATTTTTCATACCAGAAGGACCCGGAGATACAGCCGATTCTGCCGAATATCTCAGGCTTCTGTAACATCGCGTACATTGAAAACAATCCGCCTAATGACGCGCCGATCAGTCCTCTTGTTCCCGGGTCTGGAGACATGTGATGCATATCTTCAACCGTTGGGATGATGGTATTTGTCAGGTCTTCAAGAAAGAGGCTCCCTTTGCCGCCGAAATCATGAAACGCAGGGCTCAGGGAAGGCGCAGGCCATGGTGTGTACTCATCGAGCCTGTTATCCGGTTTGATGCCGGCGAAAATCAATTCAGGGAGTGTTCCGTTCGTAAATTGGAATTCAAGCTTCTCCATCTGCTCTAAAAACAAAACACCCCCATCAAGTACGTAAACCCAGGGTAAAGCCTTGGTTTGAACCGAATAGGAGGGAGGAAGATACACCGTGCATTCCTTTCCGTTTATCCGGTGTTCTGTGAGTGTGCCTCTCATGCATCCAATCCCTTTTTTTGCTTAAACAGCAGAAAAAAGAAATAAGGAACGCCGAGAATCGCCAGAATAATGCCCGCCGGCACTTCTGATGGCTGAAAAAACAATTTGCCCGCGAAATCGGCGGATATGACGAGAAGCATGCCGACCAGTCCGCTGACCGGTAATGAATATCTGTGTTCAATTCCGGCAAGCCTGCGGGAAATATGAGGCGCGATCAGTCCCACAAACGCCATGCTGCCCGCTGCGGTCACACATGCGCTGATCAGAGCGATGCAGGCAACGAGTAAAATGGTTTTTTCTTTATTGGATGAAACACCGAGGCTTTTCACCGTGTCCTCATCGAAACGTATGGTATCCAGCAATGACGTTTTCGCCATCAGCAGAGGGATGAACACGATCAGCCACGGCAGTATCGCCGTAATGGTCATCCAGTTTGCCGACCAGATGCTGCCGTTCTTCCAGACCATCGCCATCTCATAGTCCTGCGGGTCCATTTTTAATGAAAGAAATAGAGACAGCGCGCTGAATCCGGAATTCATGGCGATTCCGACGAGAATAATTCTGCCGGATTCCAAATGGCCCCGGTGCCAGGCGAAAATATAAATCAGCACGGCCGCCATCAATCCTCCGATGAGGCCAAAGACAGGCATGCCCATGGCGGAGGCAAGCGCCGTCGCTTCAGATTGCCCCTGAAACAGAAGCATAAACGCGACGATTCCCGCTCCGGCTCCGGCATTGATGCCTAAAATACCGGGATCGGCCAGCCCGTTCTTGGTAATGGCCTGAATAACGGTTCCGGCTATCCCCAAACCGAGTCCGATGGCAGCCGCCATGACAATGCGCGGCAGCCTCAGCTGAAACAGCAAAATTTCATATTGAGGATTCGGATGGATGTGGAAAAGCGTGCTGAGCAGTTCACCCGGCTTTGCGGAAAAAGAACCGCTTGTCATGCTGAAATAGCTTACGAGCAGTATGAGAACAATCAGTATGAGATAAATTCCGGCCATTTTACGCACCGCGCTGATCCCCTCCTTTTCTTTTAATCAAATAAAGAAAGAAAGGAACACCGATGATAGAAGTAACAACTTCAATAGGTGTCTCAAACGGATAATTGATCAATCGGCTGGCAAGATCGCAAAGGGTCAGGAAGACGCCGCCGATGATGCACGCGCAGGGAATCAGCCTGCTGTAGTCTGATCCGACGAGAAAGCGTGTGATGTGCGGAACGACCAAACCGACAAAGGCAATTTTTCCGGCGAGCGCCACCGAGCTTCCGGTCAATATGACAACGGCCGCCATCGCCATGAGTTTGATAGTTCTTTTCTGCTGTCCCAAACTTTTTGAAATGTCGTCTCCTAATGATACGGCTGTGACCTTTTTGCTGAGAATCATGGCTGTGATGATTCCGATAGCGAAAAACGGGACGGCCAGTTTCAAAAAATCAGGGTTCATTTGATGCAGTCTCGCGCTGTACCAAAAACTGAGATCCTGCGAGATTTGAAAATAAATCGAAAGCGCAGCCGACAGACTGCTGAGAAGCATACTGGTCACCGTTCCGATAATGGCAAGCTGCACCGGGGTAAAACCGCCGGGGAGAATGGAGGCCAGCCCGAAAACAAGGGCGGCGCCGAAAGCGGAACCGATGAACGAGTATATGATCATTTCAATGGATGTCGATTGAGGGAGCAATACCATGCAAAGGGTAATGATAAAAGCGGAGCCATCCGACACACCCATGATCGAAGGCGAGGCCAGATAGTTCCGTGTGATTCCCTGCATGAGCGCTCCGGAAACAGCAAGGGCGGCGCCGATAAACATCGCGCCGGCAGCCCTTGGGATTCTTGAATGCCATATGATCTGATGGTCGGTATTCTCCGGATTAAAGTGCAGCAATGCGGAGAACACGGTATGGACGTCAAGCTGCTTTGCGCCATATAAAACGGAAAGCAGCAGCGACAGAACAATGGCAATCGGTGAAGCGATGATAATAATGTGTGTCCGCCGTTTTGCATACATGTGAAAAACCTACTCTTTATTAGTCTTGAGTCAACTTATCAGCCGCAACCTGTAAGAAGCGGATTTTACTCCAAGCGGTTCCGCCTTGAGCTAATGGATCAATCGTATTGACGTATACATGGTCTTTTTTGACTGCCGTCAGGCTCTTCCAGATCGGATTTTTCTCTAAATCTTTCAATGCGTCCGGTTTATCCGCGTTTTCATCATCAGAGAATTGTACAAAGATATGGTCGGGATTCATTTCGCTTAATTTTTCAAGAGAAATCAGTTCCTGCGCTTTCGCCGCCTTGACTTCGGCCGGCGCCTTCAGACCTAAATCACCGTAAAGCGTGGAGTTGAAATAAACTTGTTCAGGGTAAATATAAATATTGCCTTGTCTGATTCTGATAACCAGCGCGTTTGACTGTTTCGCTTTGCTGTTGATCTTTGTTTTTGTCTTTTTCAGATCCTGCTCGTAATCGGCAATGATTTCTTTCGCTTTTTTCTCTTTACCGGTAAGCTGGGCGAGCAGCATCATGTTTTCTTTCCAGTTTGATGAGATATGAGAGACAGGAATGGTCTCAGCGGTGCCGCTCAATTTTTTCAATGTTTTTTCCGGGAATTTGGTTGATGCCAGAATGACGTCCGGCTGCAGCTCAAGAATTTTTTCCATATTCGGCTGCATTTTTTCACCGGTTGATACGGATTTATCTGTAATATCTTTAAACAGTTCCGGGAATTTGCCGGAGAATGAAATCGCTCCTGCCGGATGGACGTCGAGTAATTTGGCGTCTTCCATTGACTCTACGCTGCCTGTAATGGCGATTTTGTCAGTCGGCGCTTTGACTTCATATGTTTTTCTGAGATATTCGATTTTCTTTTTATCTGAAGAAGCGTCCTTTCCTTTACTTGCTGTATCAGATGTTTCTGAGCTTCCGCAAGCCGCGGCCGTGAAAGCCAAAAGCAAAATCATGAAAGCGAATGCCAATTTCTTCATCTATTGTTCCTCCTGTTCAATTGATAACTATTATCAATTGGAATTATAGAGAATGAACAGAGATAAGACCATGGACAATTTCCGGTATTACCATGGACGATCTTCGGAAAAAATGGAAATGCTTTGCTCAATGATCCGCTGATGGCCGCTTGGAGAATATTCAATCCACGGGTCGGATGAAATGGGAAACACGCGTTTATTGCTGACGGCTCTAAGGTTCTGCCATATCTCGGTCTGCTGAATGCGCTGAAAATAGCGAAGTGTTTCCGGTTCTTTGCAAGTAAACAGCATGATGCAGTCAGCTTGGCAATCCGCCAGCATGTCCAATGAAATCTTTTCGTCAGGAGCAAAGGATTCCGGTTTTGCGGAGGCAAAGCCTAAATCGCCGAAGAAGACTTCCTCAATGCTGTTGTTATGGGCGATATACATATTTTCTTTGTACACACGGACAAATAAGAAACGCTGATGCCGCAAGTGTTGAAGCGAATCCTTCGCTGATTGCGCAAGGCTTTGATAGGCTTCAAGCCAATGCTTTGCTTCCTGTTCTTCATTCAGGTAAGCGGCTGTGCGCAGAAACTGATCTCTCCAATTGTCTTGAGTCGGCAGGTAGAAAACTTCGGTGATATCATTCAGGCGCTGTTTTTCTTCTTCACTGACAGAATCCAGACTGAAAATGATGTCAGGCGCAGCTTGAGACAGCGTATGTAAGTTCTCTTCCCAATCTGCGTTGTAGCGGTAAGCGCTCAGGTGAACGGGAATGTCGGAAGAGAATTGTTTGTAATAATAGGCCGTCCATTTCGGGTGAAGCGCCGCAGCGTAAGGCACGTGATGCAGCGGGATCAGATGCCCCATCATTTCTTTCCCGTACGCAGCCATTTTTGTGCGTCTTTTTTTCATATAGCTTGTAGGTGAGCTGCCTGTATGTTTTTTAAAGATGCGGCTGAAATAAAATTCGTCCTGGTAGCCGATTTGATGAGCGATTTCCCGCAGTTTGCAGCTGGCTTTGGCCATCAGCTTTTTTGCATTGGTCATGCGGATGTCTGTGATATATTCTGTTACGCTCTGCCCATATAGCTTTTTAAAGGATTCACTGTAATGCTTGGGGCTGATCCCCGCCATTTGCGCAAGCTGGGTGAGCGTGATTTTTGTGTCGAATTGTGCATGTATGAATTGTTTTGTCTGTTCGATCGCCGCTTTCGTATTGTTCTGATGACACACTTTTGCGGCATACAGGTCGTACATCAGCTGCTGAAAGTCGGCTGTTGATTTCATTTTCTGCAATGCGTCTGCTGATTGCACATTTTCGGAAAGTGACTGAAGCCTGCTTGTTAAATGTTCAACCGTCTGCAAATTCATTTGCTGGAGTCCGTGAAAGATGTCTCCCCCATTAACGGGAAGCATCGCTTCTTCGTCTGATAAATAGGAAAAAACACGCAGTCTGACGATATACAAATGGATGCCGTCTGACGGTATAGGGTCAATATTGAATGTCTCATCACGAGGACAGATGTAGAGTGTTTCCTTCTGGAGCGGGACGCTGTCTGTTCCGATATCAATTTTTCCCTCGCCTTTCACATGAAAGATCAGTACGGGGGAATCAGTGAGCTGATGCTCTGACAGAAGGTCGGCTGTTTTTTTTACGGAGATGATATCAATTGGGTGAAAGAATAATGTGTTTTTCATGAGAAACCACCTTTTAGGAAACATTCATTTAAATGATAACTGTTATCATTTGAATTGTACCAAATAAATGAATGTTTTCCTATAAAAAGGCGGAAATGCAAAACACGTCAAAATGTTACACGTGTAACACGAATCTTGTCAGTATATGAGGTATTGCTTTCTTACGGGCTCGAATTGATCAAGCCGGCGCTGATATGTGCTGATGATGTCTTGAATGGAAGCGCTTTGTTCTATTTTTTTGCGTACCCAGCCGTTGCCGATCAGCTTGTCAAAAGCTCCTGTCGGCAGGAATGAGAAGTCATTCGGATATAAGTCATGCATGGTTTTCAGAATGGAGAGCCCTGTTTTTACCGCTTCAAATGTGTTTCTGTTTGTTACGTAGACTTGTACGCCGTGGCATAGCTTGCCTTGATGCTTGGAGAAGCTGGGGATGAATGAAGCGGCTCTGAAGGTGACGCCGGGAAGCTTGAGGCTGTTAAGGCGTTCTTCAAGCTCTGTGCTCTTCATATAAGGCGCACCGATAAGTTCAAACGGCTTCGTCGTGCCTCTTCCTTCAGATACATTTGTGCCTTCAATTAAGCCTGTTGCCGAATATGCGAATATGCTGTCCGGGGTCGGGATGTTTGGCGAAGGGAGGACAAACGGCAGACCGGTATCTTCAATCGTCATCGTCCGTTTCCAGCGCTTCATCTTTACGACGGTGAGGTCGGCGCCAATATGAAACTCTTTATTGAATAAGAGAGCAAGCTCGCCGATGGTCATGCCGTGCTTCAGCGGGATTGGATAAAGTCCGACAAATGAAGCGTAATGAGGTTCAAGAACCGGGCCGTCCGGATTTCGTCCGCCTTGCGGATTCGGCCGGTCCAAGACATAGAAAGGAATGCCTTTTTCTTTGGCCGCTTCCATGGCATAGGCCATTGTATAAATGTAGGTGTAGTATCGCGTTCCGACATCCTGAATATCGAAAATCAGCACATCCGTATCTTTCAGCATGTCAGGCGTCGGTTTTCTCGTTTCTCCGTAAAGGCTGTAGACGGGAAGCCCTGTTTTTTCGTCTATATAGGATGTGACTTTGTCTCCGGCCTGAGCGTCCCCGCGAACACCGTGCTCCGGTCCGAATAATGCCGTCAAATGAATGTCTTGTGCCTCGTAAAGCACGTCAACGCTGCTTTTCAATGTTGAGTTCACACCGGTCGGATTGGTGATCAGCCCGATCCTTTTTCCCTTCAGTTCTTGTTTATAATCTTTCAGCAGGCGGTCGATGCCTGTTTCGATGCTTGGTTTCTTGGCAGTGTGTGAATTTCTGTCAGAAGCCGCCGAGACTGCCGTCATGGCACTGATGACGACTAATCCGGCGAGAAGCGCAGCCGTTTGTGTTTTCATGATCAGCCCTCCTGTTTAAAGCGGTTTTCCGTTTTTTAGATTAATTCCGAAGCCATAAGGGTACAGCGTCGTTCCCGGGTGAGTGACGGAAGGAATGTCAACGGGCAGCCTGCCTTTCGGTTTTGTCTGTCCGAATATCGCTTCAATGCCTGCCGGAATGTTTGGCTGAAGAAATTGTCCGTCTGCATATCCTTTAAAGCCGTAGACTGCAATAAGGGCTTCAGCTTCTTCAAAATTAGCGGCGTCGTAAGGATTACGAAGGCTCATCAGCACAAAGGGTTTATGGTTCGATTGTGCGGATTTCATGACGGCCCGCGGAAATGCGGTCGTCCACTTGCCGGGATCTGTGACAGAATCGTCAATGGTGCCGTCATTTACGACAGGGTCATTTTTCACGACATATGAGCCTGTAATGACGTAATCGGCGTCGGATACGAGCTTTTTATACTCATCATTAAATGTGCGCTCGGCGAAGTTCATTTTACTGATGGTTACCGGCCGGATCTCTTTCTTCTTGATGAGCTGCCGGATGGTTTGTTCCATGGATGCTGTTTGATCTTCATAAGGAGCGGCAATGAGAACGCGGCTGTTCTTTTTCGGTTTGAATGGAAGGGTACGGTTTTTGTTTTGTAAGACGGTGACGGATCTTTCCGCGATTTGTTTTTCAGCTTTCAGATGGTTTTTGCTTCCGACGGTTTGCTTTGCTTTTGCGACCTTCTTATTCAGACTTGTTTCTTTCGCGGGATATATACCTCTTTTTATTTTCAGGGAAATGATGCGTTCCGCCGATTTGTTAATTTGCTGAACCGGTATTTCCCCTTTCTGAACCGCCTTTTTTAAAGCGGCAAGAACTTGGGCAAAGCGGTTTTCCGTTTGCAGCGATGTCACTTGGGCCGGCATCAGAGCGATATCCACTCCTGCTTTTACGGCCATGACGACCGCCTCTTCCTGGCCGAAATGATCGGCAATGGCTTTCATATTTAATGCATCCGTGACAATGACGCCGTTAAATCCCATTTCCTCACGGAGAAGATGAGTCATCACTTTTTTCGAGAGTGTGGCGGGTACGAGGATGTCTGAACCGTCCAGTTTGCTTTTATAAGTTGTATCGTCAAAAGCGGGAAATTGCACATGGGCTGTCATGATCATATCGGCCCCGGCCTGAATGGCTTTCCGGAACGGATAAAGTTCAATCTGACGCAGCCTTTCTTGACTGTGGGTGACAAGCGGGAGGCCGTAGTGGCTGTCGACATCCGTATCGCCGTGTCCCGGGAAATGTTTGACGGCGGCAGCGACATCCTGTTTTTGCTGAGCCTTCATTGAGGCAAGGCCGAGTGATGCTGTCAGATCACGGTCTGAACTGAATGACCTGACGCCGATGACCGGATTTCCGGGATTATTATTGATATCGAGAACGGGAGCGAAATTCGTATTAATGCCAAGTGCCTTCAGTTCTTTCCCGATTATGGCGCCGGTCTGGGACGCGTAAGCTGTTTTTCTCGCGGCTCCGAGTGCCATATTGCCTGGGAAATGAGTGCCTTCACCAAGTCTTGTTACGATGCCGCCTTCTTGATCAATGCTTAATAAAAGTGGAATATCAGGGCTCGCCTTTTGAAAGGCATCTGTCAGGCGGACCGTTTGCTCAGTGCTTTTTACATTTTCTTCAAATAAGATAACGCCGCCGAACCGGTACTTTTGAATAAGCCCTGCGACTTCGTCATTCATTTGGGTAAGAGCCTGAGGGGATGACTGCCCCTTCTTTTGCCAATTTCGAAAATCAGGCATGAGCATCTGCCCCAGTTTTTCATCTAATGTCATGCGGGATACCGCTTGTTCCGCCTGTGACGGAATGTCCGGTTTTGTCGATGCATGATGTGTGCCGGAAACAATGAACAACAGTAATACAGCTGAGATGACAAGTTTCATAATGATGTCCTCCTGTCGTCATAGTGTAGACAAAAGACTTGGGGTGTCATTCAATGGCTTCGTAAATCGCCTTTACAACGCTGCCGTAGCTTCCGGTCGGGAAAAGATCCCCTTCGAAAACATTGGGGTTTTCACCGGGGCTGACGACGGGGGAATGCTTTTTGTTGGTCAAAAGTGCGATCCCCAGGTTATAAGCGGGGTCAATGATCGTGACGGTGCCGGTCCATCCGGTATGGCCGTAAGCCTGCCTGCTTGCATAAGGACCGAACATCCACTCCATATCAGGGCTGCCGTTTTTCCGCCAGCCGAGAGCGAAAGTCGGGTCAGATGAAGCCGTCGTTGTGAACAGATCAGCCGTTTGTTTATTGAAGAGAGAAACGTGTTTGTAAGTGCCGCCGTTCAGCATGACTTGAAGAAGGACGGCCATGTCATCAGCTCTGGAAAACAGTCCTGCATGGCCGGACACTCCTCCCATTGAGTAAAAAGCTTTTTCGTCGTGAACCTCCCCTTGCAGCGTATACGTCCTGATGTGAGGAAAATGGATGGCCCCGTCACGCGTGTTGCCTAAGCGTTCAGTGGCTGCGAATGCTTTTTCTTTGAAGCCTTTTTGCAGCGGATTGAACAGGGTATGCTTCAGTTTCAGCGGTTTATACAGTTCTTGCTCCGCATAAGCATTGAGGGTTTTTCCGGTTATGTTTTCAATGATGCATCCGAGAAGCATGTACCCGATATCACTGTATACGTGCTTTGTCCCCGGTTTGTATTCAAGCGGGATTTGGGTGAGAAAACGGATCGTTTTGTCCCGTTGTTGTGAATAAAAAGGGCCCGCCGTGTCAGGCTGATAGAAATAAAAACTTGCCGGAAGACCGGATTGATGCTGGAGCACATCAATGACGCGTATGCGGTCTTTCCCTTGAACCGGATCGCTTTTTCTGTCTTTGAAATCGGGAAGGTAAGCCGAGACTTTTTGATATACATCAAGCTTCCCCTGACTGACGAGGCGCTGTAATGCAAAATTCGCCGCGTACATTTTTGTATTGGAAGCTAAATCAAACATAGTTGATGTTTTCATTTTTTTCGGATGAGATAAAAGAACGTTTCCATCATATTTTTTGCTGTAGCCGTATGCTTTCTTTTTTATCACTCGTCCGTCCTTTACGACGACGAGGACGGCGCCCGGGAATCCTGCTGCAATGTCTTTTTCAATCATTTGATCAACCTTTCTGAGCTTTGCTGTATCGTATAATTTGGATTGGGCGAAGGCTTTGTGCTGCGGCAGAAAAGAAAAGCTGATGACCATTGTGAGTATGGCGGCTGCCAGTGTTTTCATATTCTGATTCCTCCCGGCTAATCAAATTCAGCAGCCATGTCATCCGTAAACCCGAAAGCATAAGTGAAGACAAAGCCCGCCGCGTAAGAGATGAAGAGACCGATGATATACAAAACGATCTGGGCCGGCTGTACGAGAAATGAGAGCGGAAGGCCGGAGACACCGATTGAAAAAGTGGCCACTTGAAAATGGGCTTGAAAGGCGCCGCCGATTCCCGCGCCCAAACACGCTGTTAAAAACGGCCGGCCGAGCGGGAGTGTGACGCCGAAGATGAGCGGCTCCCCGATTCCGAGCAGACCTGATGGAAGTCCGCCTCCAATCGCTCTTTTCAATGAGGCTTTTTTTGTTTTCATAAAGATGGCGAAGGCTGCGCCTACTTGACCTGCGCCTCCCATCGCGAGAATCGGGAGAAGCGGGTCATCTCCGATTGATCGGATTAATTCCAGATGCACGGGAGTCAAGCCCTGATGCAGCCCGGTGATGACAAGAGGCAGGAAGGCGGCCCCTAATACAAACCCCGACACTGCTCCCCCGACATTCAATAGCGACAATAAGCCTGATGTAATCAGATCAGAAATAAAACCGCCTACAGGGATAAAGACGACATATGTTACCAGCCCGGTGATAAGCAAAGACAATGTAGGCGTAACGATAATGTCGATGGATTGATGGACGTACTTTCTGATCAACCGCTCGGTATAAGCGATAAAAATCGCGGCGAAAAGCACGCCGATTAATCCTCCCCTGCCAGGGAGCAGATTCTCTCCGAACAAACTGATATTGGCGATCTCAGGGTTAAGGATCAATATCCCCGCAAGGCCGCCCATCGCGGGTGTCCCGCCGAATTCCTTCGCCGCATTGATGCCGACAAGGACGCCGAGGTAAGCAAATAAGCCTGAACCGATAACCGTTAATATAAGCGCGATTTGGGATTCTTTCGGGAGCCAGCCGGCCTGAATGACGGCTTTCGTAATGCCGGTGATTAAACCTGATGCAATGAGTGCGGGAATAAGAGGAATGAAGATGCTTGATAGCTTTCTGAGAAACAGGGTGATGGGTGTTGTGTTTTTTCTGTTGAGATCAGCTTTTTTCCGTGAGGCGGCTTCTTTTAAATCAATGTTTTTTCCGGGTGACATAAGGTTTGCGAAAGCGTCGGCGACATGATTGACGACACCCGCGCCGAGAATGATCTGCAGGGTTTCGGCCTCGACGACGCCTATTACTCCGTCAAGCCGTTTCAGCGCTTCAATATCCGTTTTGTCCTGATCAAAAGGTGTAATTCTTAAGCGTGTCATACAATGGGTAAAGCCTGAAATATTGGATGAACCGCCGCAATTGTCCAGAATATCTTTGGCCAGCGCATGATAAAATGCCTCTTTGCTCATGGAAACCCTCCTCTTTCAGTACAATTTTCCCGCGGAGCTTTGCCTGAAACGCGTCTTAAAAGCGCCTGCGCCGATCATGAAAACGGCGCGGGCTCGTAAAGCACTTTATGATCATTGACTGGGGCGTTCTGACCAAGGGATGATCAGCGGTTTTTTTCTCTTGAAATATGCTGTTCAATGGCTTTGTCAATGAAGCCTTCTGCTTCTTTGAGAAGTGCTTTTGCGTGTGTTTCGTCCGAATTCGTCTTCAGCATGACGATCGCCGTTTTGACATGGCTGCCTGAGGCCTCAAGCGTTTCCCTTGCCTTGTCGTACGGCACGCCCGTGATGCTTTGGATGGTGCCGATTGCCCGTTCTTTCAATTTTTCATTGCTGACATGAACGTCCACCATTAAATTTTCGTACACTTTGCCGCTTTTAATCATCACGGCGGTGGAAATCATGTTCAGAATCATTTTATGTGCCGTCGCCGCTTTCATTCGTGTTGACCCTGTAATCACTTCGGGGCCGACGACAACTTCGATGCTGTGATCGGCATACGTGCTGATCAATGAGTGCTTATTGCATGTGAGCGCGACGGTTTTGGCGCCGATTGTTTTTGCATATTTCAGCGCACCGGCCGCATACGGAGTGCGCCCGCTTGCCGCGATGGCGATCACGGTATCGTCTTCGGTAAGCCCGATTGTCTTGAGATCAAGAGCGCCGGTTTCCTCGCTGTCTTCGATTCCTTCAGCCGCTTGCAAAAAGGCGTCTGCCCCTCCGGCCATCAGTCCGATGACGGTGTCGGGACTTACGCTGTATGTAGGCGGGCATTCAACCGCATCCAGTACACCAAGTCTGCCGCTTGTGCCCGCTCCCGCATAAATCAGCCTGCCGTTTCGCCGCAATGACTGATGGGCAAATTGAACGGCAATTTCAATATCAGGCAGCACCTGCTGAACGGCGTCCGCCACTTTGAAATCCTCTCGGTTAATGATGCGGAGGATTTCCATCGTGTCTGCTTGATGGATTGAAGCGGTCTCTGGATTTCTTGTTTCTGTGGTCAATCTGTGAATGTTAAGCCGGTCTGTCATGAATGTACCCTCCCAAGTCGTTATTACTTGAAGTATATGGGCTTCTGAATATATGTTTCAAGAAAAATCGGCAGGGAAAAGATGAATAATGAAACGCTTTCACAAAAAATGATGCAGAATGTGCTGTTCGCCGATCGGGCCGATCCTGCGCCGCCCTTTATCAATAAAACCGGAAGACCGGTACAAGTTCTGTGCACGATGATTGGATGATTCACTGCAAGCACGATTTCATCACACCAAGGGAAATAATTTGCGATAAAAGCGGGAAGCTGCAGCATCGCCTGTTTGGCATAACCTTTTCCCTGCTGTGACGCATGTAATGACAGCGCGCTCAGTAAAATGGCAGACACGTTGTTCGAATATGGGGCGATGGTTTCTTTTGAGGTATGTAAAATAAAAAAACCGACTGGGCTGTCTTCTTTTAAAATGACTGTGGGATAACGATCCCGGATGACAAGCGCCTGCGGCAGGACATCTTTCGGGAGAGCGGAGAACATTTTATCTTCTTCACTGAGTACAAACCCGTTCAGCCTGTCTGCATGCTCCGGTTTGTAAAAAGACAGGGTTACATCCATGATATCTTCTCTCCTTTTTTATAATTGATCCAGTTCATCTTCTGATAACACACGGCAGCCTGCCCGTTTTAAAAGAGCGGAAGTGATGCCGTCCCCGGTGATCTTTTTCCCTGAGAAAGTTCCGTCATAGATGAAGCTGCTTCCGCAGGATGGGCTGTTTTCTTTAAGGATGACCGTGCCGGCGCCTATTTCTTTTGCGTATGCCAGTGTTTTTTCCGCGCCGGCCATATATAAAGCGGTAACGTCTTCACCAGATGCCGTTACGATTTTCGCCGTTCCGTTCAGCACATCTTCGCCCGTGCCGCCGATGATTTCCGCCGGTTCGCGGGGAGTGGTGAAGCCGCCCAAAAGTTCAGGGCAGACCATAACAGCTTTCTTTTCATCCACGAGTCTGAGGATTTTTTCCGAAGCGGCGTGGGAGCCGTTATACCTGCATTCGATACCGCCGAGACAAGAGCTGACTAAGATCATCTGTGTCCATTCCCTTCAATATTTATGATACCTCCATCTTAAATGAAATAAGAAAGAAGGGATGAGTTTTTCAGTTAAAAAACGGGTAAAAAAGTTTGAAAATAAAAAAAATAATTTTTCTCTTTACAAATAGGGTACAACCTGTATATAATAACTTTTGTCAGCTCGACGCGGACACAACGGCCCGTTGGTCAAGCGGTTAAGACACCGCCCTTTCACGGCGGTAACACGGGTTCGAATCCCGTACGGGTCATATGGAGGATTAGCTCAGCTGGGAGAGCATCTGCCTTACAAGCAGAGGGTCGGCGGTTCGAGCCCGTCATCCTCCACCATATTTGCCGGCCTAGCTCAATTGGTAGAGCAACTGACTTGTAATCAGTAGGTTGGGGGTTCAAGTCCTCTGGCCGGCACTGTTTTTCTGAAAAATACGGAGGGGTAGCGAAGTGGCTAAACGCGGCGGACTGTAAATCCGCTCCCTCAGGGTTCGGCGGTTCGAATCCGTCCCCCTCCACCATTTTTGGGCTATAGCCAAGCGGTAAGGCAACGGACTTTGACTCCGTCATGCGTTGGTTCGAATCCAGCTAGCCCAGTCTCAGACACCTTTTGCATAAGGTGTCTTTTTTTATGTATCGGTGCTTTACCTCGATTTCCAATTGTTCATCAGATATACTATTTTTAAGCTGCTGTTAAGGCAGTATATTCTGTATTTTCCATCTACACCCTGCCTGAAATTTGGTAAAATAAATGTAATAAAAAAATGAAACCTTTTAAAACAATCAACGTATAGATACAGACCGGTGAAGGGCAGAGGTAAGATAAAACATGGAAAACCTGATTAAAAAAAGAATTAAGCAAGTCAAAAAAGGCGATCAAAATGCGTTTGCGGAAATCGTTGACCTTTATAAAGATAAGATTTACCAGCTTTGCTACCGCATGCTCGGCAATGTCCACGAAGCGGAAGATATTGCGCAGGAGGCTTTTATCAGAGCGTATGTCAATATCGACAGTTTCGATATCAACAGAAAGTTTTCAACGTGGCTTTACAGAATTGCGACCAACCTGACCATTGACCGCATCCGCAAGAAAAAGCCTGATTACTATCTGGACGCAGAAGTGGCGGGAGCAGAAGGGCTGACGATGTATTCGCAGATCGCTGCGGATGGGGTTCTCCCTGAAGACGCCGTATTGTCATTGGAGCTGTCTGACACAATTCAGAAAAAGATTTTAAAGCTGCCTGACAAGTACAGAACGGTTATTGTATTAAAGTATATTGACGAACTCTCTTTAATTGAAATCGGGGAGATTCTGAATATCCCTGTCGGCACCGTCAAGACAAGGATTCACAGAGGCAGAGAGGCTCTTAGAAAACAATTGAGAGATCTTTAAGTGGGGTGATGAAATGAGCTGTCCTGAACAGATCGTGCAGCTTATGCATAAGCATCTTGATGGAGATATCCTTCCTGAAGATGAAAACGTATTAAAACAACATTTGCGGTCATGCGAGAATTGCAAGCGGCATTTCCATGAAATGGAGAAATCCGTAGCGCTCGTCCGAAGCACATCGCATGTCACAGCCCCTGCTGATTTTACTGCCAAAGTTATGGCGAATCTTCCAAAAGAGAAAAAGCGCGCTTCTGTTAAACGATGGATCAAAACTCATCCGATCATTGCAGCCGCAGCGGTTTTTGTGATTTTAATGGGCGGCGGTTTTTTCAACAGCTGGCATAACGACCACAATTTCAGTGTGTCCAAGCAGCCGAACCTTGTCGTACAGAATCACACGGTCACCGTCCCTGAAGGCGAGACCGTAAAGGGTGATGTCACAGTAAAAAACGGCAAGCTGGTCATTAAAGGTAAGGTCGACGGCAATGTGACCGTCGTCAACGGAGAAAAATACATGGCCTCAGCCGGACAAGTCACCGGGCAGATTGAAGAAATTAACCAATTGTTTGACTGGGTCTGGTACGAACTGAAATCGGCGGGTCAGGGCGTTGTGAGCGCTTTAGACCCGAATGAAGATGAGTAAAGCGTATAATCGCTTTACTCTTTTTTTACGGATTGCCACGCTGGCTCATTTCACTTGAGAAATCAAAATGTGGTATAATGAGCACGCTATATGATGTACATATTGCTCATGCAGCACAATTCATAACGGAAAAACGAAATGACTGAATTCTTGGAGGACGAGGAAATGGCTTTTGAGGACATCCCATTTTTGCAATACCTCGGCAATGCCGTTGATATTCTCCTTGTTTGGTATGTGATATATAAATTAATCATGGTCATACGCGGAACGAAGGCGGTTCAGCTTTTAAAAGGAATCGTCGTCATCGTATTGGTCCGGATGGCCAGTTCATATTTGGGACTCAGCACGCTTCAATGGCTGATGGACCAAGCGATAACATGGGGATTTTTAGCGATTATCATTATATTCCAGCCGGAGCTGAGGCGGGCGCTTGAACAGCTCGGACGGGGCCGGTTCTTTTCAAGGAGCGGCACCCCCGTGGAGGAAGCACAGCATAAGACAATTGAAGCGATTACAAAATCGATCAGCTACATGGCGAAACGCCGCATCGGCGCTCTCATCGCCATCGAGCGCGACACGGGAATGGGCGATTATATTGAGACGGGCATCCCGCTTAATGCGCAGGTCAGCTCGGAGCTTTTGATAAATATCTTCATTCCGAATACGCCGCTGCACGATGGAGCGGTCATTATGAAAAATAACGAGATTGCGGCTGCTGCCTGTTATCTGCCGCTTTCTGAAAGCCCGTTTATTTCAAAGGAGCTGGGGACGCGGCACAGAGCGGCTGTCGGCATCAGTGAAGTGACGGACAGCTTAACCATTATCGTATCCGAAGAGACGGGCGCCATCAGTGTGGCCAAAAACGGAGACCTTCGCAGAGAATTGACGGAAGAAGCACTGAAAGAAATGCTTGAAGCCGAGTTTAAGAAAAACGCCAGAGATACTTCTTCTAACCGCTGGTACTGGAGGGGCAAGAAAAATGGATAAATTCTTAAACAACCGCTGGGCTGTAAAGATCATTGCATTGCTCTTTGCGCTCCTGCTTTATGTGGCGGTTAACAACAACCAGGCGCCGACTCCGAAAAAGCCGGGGGAATCCTTTTTTCCGACATCAACGACTGACGAGGCTACGCTTACTGATATTCCTGTAAAAGCGTACTATGATGAAGCGAATTACGTAGTCACCGGCGTGCCCCAGACCGTAAATGTCACGATTAAAGGCTCGACAAGCGCGGTGAAAAAGGCGAGACAGACGAAGAATTTTGAGATATACGCTGATATGAATAAGCTGAAGACCGGGACTCATAAGGTCGAATTGAAGGCGAAAAATGTATCGGACGGACTGACGATATCCATTAACCCGTCAGTCACGACGGTTACGATTCAGGAAAAAACGGCTGAAAGTTTTCCGGTTGAAGTTGAATACTACAATAAAAGCAAAATGAAAAAGGGATATACGCCCCAGCAGCCGATTATCAGCCCGAAAAACGTACAGATTACGGGTTCGAAAAATGTGATTGACAACATTTCGCTTGTCAAAGCATCCGTGAACCTTGAAAATGCAAATGAGACCATTGATAGGGAAGTGAAGGTGACCGTCTATGACAAAGACGGCAACGCACTTCCTGTTGATGTTGAACCGTCAGTCATTAAAGTGACGGTTCCCGTGGCCAGCCCGAGCAAAAAGCTCCCTTTCAAAATTGAAAGGAAGGGAAGTCTTCCTGACGGGGTGAGCATTGCGAGCATTGACTCGAATCCGAGTGAGGTGACGGTTTACGGCCCGCAGGATGTGCTGGATTCACTTGAATTTATCGACGGTGTATCTCTTGATTTAGACAAAATTGATAAAGATACGGATGTCGATGCCGACATCCCGCTTCCTAAGGGTGTCACAAAGGTGTCACCGGGGAAAATTACCCTTCATGTTAAGGTGGACAGTGAAGACAAAAAGGATTTTAGCAATGTCCCAATCAAGACGGTCGGACTGGGAGGCTCGCAGCGGATTGAGTTTCTCGACCCTGAATCGCGGGCGATCAATATTACGGCCAAAGGCTCTCCGTCCAACATTAAGGCGCTGAAAAAGTCGGACATTGAGCTGTATGCCAATGTCTCGGGCTTAGATGACGGAGAGCATTCTGTAAAGCTTGAAGTAAACGGGCCGCAAAATGTCACATGGTCCTTGTCAAAAGACACGGTTAAGATCAGGCTGACTTCTAAGAAAAACACAAGTTCAAATAAAAATGACGGCGGCTCCGCTGATTCCGGCAATAAAGACGGCACAAGCGGAGGCGCAGACAAAGACAAGAACCAGGAAGACACTGACAGCGATCAGAATAAAAGTCAAAACCAGGATCAAAATCAAGACCAGGATGAAGACGGATCAAGTGCTGATTCATCTTCAACAGAATGAAAAAGGAGCGATACAAAATGGGCAAGTATTTTGGAACAGATGGTGTAAGAGGTGTTGCCAACAGCGAGCTTACGCCAGAGCTGGCCTTTAAAGTGGGGCGTTTTGGCGGTTATGTCCTGACCAAAGATAAACAGCGCCCGAAAGTGCTGATCGGCCGCGATACACGTATCTCCGGACATATGCTGGAGGGAGCCCTTGTCGCCGGACTTTTATCGATCGGAGCTGAAGTGATGCGCCTCGGCGTTATTTCTACGCCGGGGGTATCCTATTTAACAAAAGCGATGGATGCTGAGGCGGGCGTCATGATTTCCGCTTCTCACAATCCCGTACAGGATAACGGAATTAAATTTTTCGGAGGAGACGGCTTTAAGCTTTCTGACGAGCAGGAGGCCGAGATTGAACGTCTCATGGATGAACCGGAAGACAAACTTCCGCGACCGACAGGCGCGGACCTCGGGCTTGTGAACGATTATTTTGAAGGCGTTCAAAAGTATCTGCAATTTTTAAAGCAGACGGCGGATGAGGATTTCACGGGCATTCACGTAGCGCTTGACTGCGCCCATGGTGCGACATCTTCCATTGCGACACACCTTTTTGCCGATCTTGATGCTGACGTGTCTACAATGGGAACGTCTCCGAACGGCTTAAATATTAATGACGGCGTCGGTTCTACACACCCGGAAGCGCTGAGTGCTTTCGTCAAAGAAAAAAATGCCGATATCGGCCTTGCGTTTGACGGAGACGGCGACCGCCTCATTGCCGTTGATGAAAAAGGAAACATCGTGGACGGCGATCAGATCATGTACATATGCGCGAAGTATTTGAAATCAGAAGGCCGTCTGAAGGATGATACAGTCGTATCAACCGTGATGAGCAACCTCGGTTTCTACAAAGCGCTTGAAAAAGAAGAAATCAAAAGCATCCAAACGGCAGTCGGTGACCGCTATGTCGTAGAAGCGATGAAAAAAGACGGCTATAATGTCGGCGGCGAGCAGTCAGGGCACCTTATTTTCCTTGATTACAACACTACCGGCGACGGGCTCTTATCGGCGATCATGCTTGTGAATACGCTGAAGGCATCGGGGAAAACCCTTTCAGAGCTTGCTGGTGAAATGAAAAAATTCCCGCAGCTTTTAGTAAACGTGAAAGTGACGGATAAATATAAGGTAGAAGAAAACGCTAAGGTGAAGGCCGTCATTTCTGAAGTGGAAAAAGAAATGAACGGAGACGGCCGGATTTTAGTGCGCCCGTCAGGCACCGAGCCGCTTGTCCGTGTAATGGCGGAAGCAAGAACAAAAGAGCTTTGTGACGAATATGTCACAAAAATCGTGGATGTCGTGCGGACAGAAATGGGAGCGGAATAGCGAAGTTTATAAACAGAGAGCGAACAAGACAAGTGAGATCAGCATAAAATGATAGTAACATGATGCCGGGACGGAAAAAAATAATTGACCGTCCTTGGCACATGTTGTAAAATCAAGCTTGTTCAGCCTTTGTTTTTCATTTATAGGAAAGGCGGCATTGTTTGCATCTTTCATAATTATAGCGCCCGAACTAAGCGCCCGAAAAACGGCTTAGTTGACGAGGATGGAGGTTATCGAATTTTCGGCGGATGCCTCCCGGCTGATTCATTTAGATCACAGCCGTAAGGATTTCTTTAAACCGGAGGGGCGACTCTCCGAACAAAGGGAAATCACATGATCTTCCAAAAAAACATGTGGGAGGGGACGATTGAAAGTCCCCTTGTAATCTGACTTTCTTCGTCTCCTTTTACACCTTTAGGAGGAAGAAAAAATGTGTGGAATTGTTGGTTATATCGGTCATCTTGATGCGAAAGAGATTTTGTTAAAAGGATTAGAGAAGCTTGAGTACCGCGGTTATGACTCTGCCGGTATCGCTGTGGCGAATGAGCAGGGCGTGCATGTGTACAAAGAAAAAGGCCGCATCGCCGACCTTCGTGAAGTGGTGGATCAAACGGTTGAATCTCAAGCGGGAATCGGCCATACACGCTGGGCGACTCACGGCGAACCAAGCTTCCTGAACGCTCACCCGCATCAAAGCGCACTTGGCCGCTTTACACTTGTTCATAACGGTGTGATCGAGAACTATGTTCAGCTGAAGCGTGAATACCTTGAAAACGTTGAACTGAAAAGCGACACGGACACTGAAGTAGTCGTTCAAATGATTGAGCAATTTGTGGCAGGAGGACTCAGTACAGAAGAAGCGTTCCGCAAAACACTGACTCTGTTAAAAGGCTCTTACGCAATTGCATTATTTGACGGCGAAAACACAGACACCATTTACGTTGCAAAAAACAAAAGCCCTCTGTTAATCGGCCTTGGAGATACTTTTAACGTCGTGGCATCTGACGCGATGGCTATGCTTCAAGTAACGAATGAATACGTTGAGCTTTTGGACAAAGAAATGGTGATCGTGACAAAAGACGAAGCCGTGATTAAAAACCTTGACGGTGAAGTCATGACACGTGCGTCTTATATCGCTGAGCTTGACGCCAGTGATATTGAAAAAGGCACATACCCTCACTACATGTTAAAAGAAACGGATGAGCAGCCGCTTGTTATGCGCAAAATCATCCAAACGTATCAGGACGAAAACGGCAGACTGGCTGTGGCTGGCGATGTCGCTGACGCCGTGGCGGAAGCGGACCGCATTTATATCGTGGCTTGCGGAACGAGCTACCATGCCGGTCTTGTCGGGAAACAATATATTGAAATGTGGGCAAACGTCCCGGTTGAAGTGCATGTAGCGAGTGAATTCTCTTACAACATGCCGCTTCTGTCTAAGAAACCGCTCTTTATTTTCCTTTCTCAAAGCGGAGAAACAGCGGACAGCCGCGCCGTGCTTGTTCAAGTCAAAGCGCTGGGTCACAAAGCGCTGACAATTACAAACGTTCCGGGTTCCACGCTGTCCCGTGAAGCGGATTACACATTGCTTCTGCACGCAGGCCCTGAGATCGCCGTTGCATCAACAAAAGCGTATACGGCTCAGATTGCCGTGCTTGCGATTCTTGCGTCCGTTGCAGCCGAACGCAATGGCGTTGATATCGGTTTTGATTTAGTCAAAGAATTGGGTATCGCGGCAAACGCCATGGAAGCCCTTTGCGACCAGAAGGACGAAATGGAAATGATCGCGCGTGAGTATCTGACTGTTTCAAGAAATGCTTTCTTCATCGGCCGCGGCCTTGACTACTTCGTATGTGTCGAAGGCGCCCTGAAGCTGAAAGAGATTTCTTACATCCAGGCGGAAGGCTTCGCCGGCGGTGAGCTGAAGCACGGAACAATCGCTCTGATTGAAGAAGGAACACCAGTCTTTGCGCTGGCGACACAAGAACACGTCAACCTGAGCATCCGCGGAAACGTGAAGGAAGTCGCAGCCCGCGGCGCCAACACTTGCATCATCTCGCTAAAAGGTTTAGAAGACGCAGACGACAGATTCGTCCTGCCGGAAGTCAACCCTGCGCTTGCTCCGCTGGTATCTGTTGTACCGTTGCAGCTGATTGCTTACTACGCTGCACTGCACCGCGGCTGTGACGTTGATAAACCGCGCAACCTTGCGAAGAGTGTGACTGTGGAGTAATATATTTAACCCCTTTGGTTATTATATTTGTAGTTTTATAAAAAAGATTGATCATTTATAATAAAGTTTGATTGAAAATAACCTCTTCGGTATGATATCCGTAAGAGGTTATTTTTTATTATTCAGATAAAAGGCGGAGTGAAAATGTTACCCAAATATAATCCCAATAATCCGAGTCTATTAGAATCGATAGTTTGTTTTACTGATATTTTAGGTTTTCAAGTTTAATTATAAACACACCTAACCTACAGTCTGGAAATCACTTACTTAAAGATCTTCATAAAATTCTTACAAAACAATATGCGTTAATGAGAGAGATGAACCCATATGGTCATTTTAAAACATTTACTGACAATGTCATACTAGCATATCCAAGATTTGAAGATGGTGAAGGGCAATCAGGTAATTTGTTTATGTCATTTATTGATTACCAATTAGAGATGACATTAAATGGGTATTTCTTACGTGGCGGTATTGATTTAGGAGATTACTATGGTGATGATGATTTTGCTTATGGACCAGCGTTAATTGAAGCACATGATTTAGAAAGTAGTAAGGCAATTTATCCTAGAATTATTTTAAGTGATGAAATGATTAAAATGGTATCGCAACACCTGGGCTATTATGGTTCTGCATCATATGCTCCACAGAATTCACATTTATTAATAGATGAAGATGATAAAGTTTTTGTTAATTATTTGTATGGACTACATGAAATATATAACACGACTGAAGATATCATGGAATATATTCAAAAAATTCAAAGTCACAAAGATATTATTTTAACTAAATTGAACCACTTCAAAAGCGATAAAAAACTTTATTCTAAATACGAGTGGGTAGCTCAATATCATAATTATTACTGTGATGAGTATTTTGAAAAGAATGCAATTCAACAATTCAATTTGAAAATACCTAGTATACAGACACGTAATTTTTCTAGAATAGCTATAAGTGATTTAATACTTATTTAAATTTAGGAAGAAGCTAAAGATAGAATGTCCAAGCGAAAACGTTCGCCCTCTATTGGTAAGAAATATAAAGAAGGTTTCGGATAAGGTTAGGGGCTAATTATAAGCCGTGGGTGACAATTCAAGATGTACCTTCATTGGGTCACGTTACACGTACTTCTATTTGTTAGAATATTACGATTTGGTAATTGATATACGTGAACAATATCCACTGCTATCTGTTGAAGAAACAATCGTTATTGCAGATGAGAGTTTGAAGGAGTTTTCTGGTTTGTTTATTTGAGTGATGGTGTTACTGAAAGGAAGTATGTGATTGCTGAGTTCAAGCTATTTCCAAATAAGAAGTCAGCATGATTGAAGTAGAACGTGAAGACAGAGCATTTTTCAACTTTAATATGTTTCATTAATAACCAGCAGAATAAAAGCTATTGTTATCCTCAAATTTTAAGTGGATTAATTGATAGTCATAGAACTAAAGTAATAATCAGAAAAATTTACTAAGAGGTAATGTTATGTATAAAGATATAGCAATTAATTGGGATGTGTTTCAATATAAATTTACTGAGAAGACTAGAGATGTATTTGAATATTTAGCTTATATACTTTTTTGTCATGAGTTTAAAATCGAAACAGGAATATTTAGATACTTTAATCAGCCATATGTGGAAACTTTACCTGTAACAACTGAAGAAGGATGTATTGGATTTCAGGCGAAATATTACGATGCAGGCACTAGTATTGCTGATAAAAAAACAGAATTAAAAAATGCTATTAAGGGCGCAAAAACTAAATACCCTGAAATTGATAGATTTATAATTTATACGAATAAAGAATTGAGTGCAAGTAGTAAGAAAGATACTGTAAAGCCTGAATATCAAACAGAAATTGAAGAATATGGACTTGAGAGAGATATTCTTGTGGAATGGAGAGTCAAAAGTAATTTCGAGATAATGTTAATGAGACCCGAATTGGAACTTATTAGAGATTATTTTTTTAATCCAGATTCAGGAATTAAAGGGTACTTAGCTCAAGTTAAACTTCATAGTCAAAGTAAATTAGAGAATATAAAGTCAACTATAAGATATAGAGACCAAATCATTAAAATAAATAAAAATAATGATTTTGATATCCACTCTTTTTATGAGTCAGAAATTCCATGTTTAATTATTTATGGTGAGGGGGGGATCAGGTAAGTCGGGCTTTGCAAAAGATTTATTAGAAAATGAAAATAGAGCTAATATCGCTTTTAAAGCGACAGATTTTGATGTTACTACTTTTGCAGAGTTCTCAAGGAGATTTGGAGAGTATACTTTTGAAGATTATTTAAAGCTTTTCCAAGACGATGAAAATAAGGTTTGTTTGATTGATTCCACGGAAAAAGTATTAGTGATGAATAACCGAGATATATTTAATGAGTTTGTGAACTTATCGATTAAGTATGGATGGAAAATTATTTTTACAGTAAGGACAGTACACAAGGATAATTTTATTAATACTTTTTTAAATGGGGTAAGATATCAAGAATTAAAGATAGAGACTTTGTCAAAACAAGAATTACAATATTTATTAAAGGATTCAGATTTTCCTCTTCCGAAAGAAGAATCCTATATTAATCTAATTTGTAATTTGTTTCATCTGAATTTATATATTGAGATAGCTTGTGAAAGCGATAGCGATATTTTAACAATTGAACAATTTATAGAAAGTATATGGACGTATAAAATTAAAAATACTAATCATTATAGAGAGTTAGATATTCGTAGAGAAAAGACTATTTGTAATATTGTCCTATCTTGTGCGAATAAGGGTGTATATTACTATGAATATCAACTATATGATGATTCAGAAGCAATTGCGGCACTCAGGGAAGATGAAATAATATTCTATGATGAAGTTATGAGAGGATATTCCTTGAGTCATGATATCTACGAAGAAATTGTATTAAAACATATATTTGAAAATTTATATATTAAGAAAGAAGACTGTAAAAGCTTTTTTGAAGAGATTGGTGACAGTTTAGTTGTGAGAAAAAATCTTCGTTTATGGCTTAAAGATAAGTTGGTACAAAAAACTGAAGGTATTAAAGATTTTATTATAGAAGTATTTTATACAAGTAAAATTTCTTCAATTTGGCAAGATGAGATTTTGATAACTTTAATGAGCATTGAAGATAATCAAATTTCAATAAACTTTATAAAATCCATGTTAACTAGAGATGAATACAAATTATTATTCAGGGCAATATTCTTATTAAATACTACGTGTAGAATTATAAATAATGACTTTTGGAATAAAATTTTAACTTCTGAAGAACAAAAATCTGCAAATCTTTATAGATCCACAAAGCCAACACTGGAGCAGGATGGGGTTATATTTTTAATTTCATCTATGAAAATCTAACAGCAATAGAATGGAAACCTCAAAATATAATGTTAGTTATTGAATGTTTATATAGTTGGACTTCACATAATGTAAAAGGCATTGAAACCAAACATGCAGGTTTAATTGCATTATATTTATACAATAAAGTAAAAGCTGATAAATCATTAATCTATAAGTTAAATGATAAAAAAATCGAGAAAATAAATAATGTAATATTATCAAGTGCCTGGGAAATTGACAGTGAGTTATCTATCATTGTAGAAGAGGTAACAACAGATACAGATTTTAATCATCTGCATAAATATTATGATTTGTGTGTGCAGGGATTAACTAATGTATACAATTGTGGAAATTTAGTTGACTCGAATCCTAAATTAGTATTTGATTTAGCAAATAAATATTGGTTTTTTAAAGACAGTATGTTTTATAGTCCACGTGAAATTGAGTAGCGAGCGAACGTTTATGGCTGATGCACAGAGGTACATATCCAGCTCCTAATTTACTTGAAAGTATCCTGATGGCGTTAGAAAGATGGTTATTACTTGTTTTGGAAGAAATACCAGGTGTTATAGAAAAGATTTGTATAAAACTATTAAGTTCTCAATCGGCAGCTCTAACATCAGTAGTAGTAAGTTTAGTGGAGGCATACCCTCAAAAGTTATTTAACATCGCATGCATATTAATTTCTTCCAAAGAGGTTTTTATATTAGATAACATCCGAGCTGTTAAAGAATTTGGTTCAAATTTTTTGAAGGGTGTAGTTCCGGCTAACAAATTGTATGAAGACGAGAGAATAAGGACCAATAATCAAGCTTTTAGAAAGAAAAGGCTAGAAGATGTAATTCTTGAGTATCAATTAAATTTAGAAAAACTACCTATTGAAGTTTTAGAGAATAGAAATAAAATTTTATATAGTCAACTCGATAAAGTGTTTGAGAAAATAGAGCAATTTGAGGAAGAATATCAATTCGTATACTATAGAATGGATATCAGAAAATTAAAGCTTGATACTGATAATTTTTTCGAAAAGGATGGACACACATATGCCTCTTTGGTGACAGAACTACCTGCTTCTCTAGTTGAAATTCATAATAAAACGGAAGAGAAAAACAGAAAAATATTTAATAGAAATGATTTGTATATGTGGTCAATTGCACGTTTTGAGCATAAAAGGGATAGTGAAAAGTATATAGACTATGAAAATAATCCTTTAAAAGCCTTAGGGGAAGCTAGAGAAATTTGGGAGAGTGAAAATAATGAATATTTTTATCTTCAGAAGTATGCTCCGATATATGTTTTCGCTATATTAATAAGGGACTATAAAGAATTAATTTCAGAAGATGACTGTCACTACTGTAAAGATAGTATTTTAAATTTTATTGAATTGAACATTGAAAGTGGGAATGTTATTCAAACAGGAAGTGGTTTTGAAGCGGCAATTTATATTTTGCCACTAATAATTTCTAATGAAGATATGAGTGACATATCTCTAAAGAAATCTATTGAATTACTTTTAATATTAATACTAGATTCTAATAAACTAGTAATTCAAACTTTTTCAACCAAAATGTGGGAAACAAATTTTAAAATAGCATCAGGTATTTTCTGTGGTTATGTTGAATTAAAACCTCTATATGATTCAGAGGTTAGAATATATAATGGAATTTCATCGATTGAATTTATCAATAAAAATCAACATGTAATAAATAATATTATAAAAAATGTCTATGCTATTCCTAATGATTTTTCACATTTAAGTTATAATTCGTTACTTAATTTAAATATGCTTTTGGCACCAACTAATGAGATTACTGTAATGAAATCAATAGAAATCGGAAAAAATATTTGGGAAATCTTATTTGAAAAACGACATAAAAGAAGAGAAGATGTTGTAGCAAATATAGAAACCGAAATGGAGTATATTAAATGGTTGGCAAAATATTTGATGTGTATATCATTAGAGGAACAAAAGAAATTAATAAGAGCTTTTGAACCATTTATAAATAGTTGTGAAAGCTTTGAATGGCTTTTAAGAGATATTATTCTTAAACAAGATGAAATGGATAAGTATGATGAGTTTTGGAATATATGGAATAATATTCAACCTATTATAATATCTTTATGTAAAAAAACAGAAGAAAGGGATAGAACCGTTTCTTCAAGAGAATATCATGATGATATTCATCAAATAGTTATAACTTATTTATTTGCATTCCACTGGTGGAACGATAAGATAAAATCTTGGCATTCATTAAAGAAGGATGACCATTTATTTTTTAGATATATAAGTTATGAATTAGGTTATAAGCCAGGTGTTTTGTATGCGATTGGAAGAGTTTTAAATACTGTTGGATATAATAATTATCTTTCACAAGGGATTGATTGGTTATATGAAATAATTAACAATAATCCGCATCTTGAACAAAAAAAGTTAGAAGTGAATACGGAATATTATATAGAAGAGTATATGCAACGATATATTTTAGAAAATAGATTGAGTTTCAAGAAAAAACCCGCATTACGTAATAAAGTGATAGTTGTTTTGAATTTTTTGGTCAATAGAGGTTCTACAGTTAGTTATATGCTAAGGGAATCTATTGTGTAGTAAAAATAGTTGAATGCTAACTTAAGATTATTATCTTTAAAAATAAATATAAAATAGTAGGAGTGTATTTAATGGTGAAATGTAAAGAATGTCAAGGCGCATGACAAATATGTCCTGACTTTACCGGTCAGCAGAACAAATATTGTTCAAAGTCACTATTTCTTTTATCTTTTGGTTGTTGTGATCGGGGCTGTAATATCTTATGGTATTTTCTTTGTATACAGCCTGAGTGCTGAGGAACCTGTTGACGGCATTTTGAATATTGTCTCTTTCGGAACGTTCATCGTTCTCTTTGCCGGTGCAATCGTTTATCCTCTTCTCTACATTATGGGCCCGGAAAAGTCTGATGCGATTGTGATTGGAGGTGCAATGGGAGGGCTTTTTACTACCTTTGGATTGCAAAGTGTCGTTGGTTATGTAACAGAAAAATTACCACTGTCATTTTTGCACATAAATCCTTCTTTATATGTCCCTATTATATATATCATTATCGGCGTTATATTATATATCATTTCTTTTTTCATTGCCGCAGCTATCTATCGTAAAAAAGAATTTACAACAGGATAAGGCATGGCACGGGCTCATAAATTTACTTAAATTCCAAGCAGAAAGCCGCCCGCACAATGGGCGGCTGTTCTTCTAATTAAAACTGCGTTGTCACATCGTACTCATAATCAATCTTCAATTTTACATTTTTCATAGTTGATTTTGCTGTTGCAAGGGTGTTGTATTTAAAATTCCAGATGCTTGAGACTGAGAGGTTATCATCCAGTGTAATACCGTAATTTCCTTGTGTGGAGCTGTTTGCGAGTGCGCGGTGCCACACTTTATTTTCTTCCGACATCATGTAGTGGCTTGTATTTCCTTGGCTTGGTGTTTGGGTTGCGGTGGTGTTGATTCTTTTCACTGTGGCGTCTCTTGGAATGCTTGTCTGTTTGGTTAAGTCGAGTCTAAGAACAGTTGAATCTGATCCATTCGGACTGAGGTTTGTATTTCCTTTATTTTCAGCTGTGCCGCTGAATGAGAAAGTCTCACTGCCGGATTTGATTCGGTCGTAAATGGAGAGTGTAAAGTACATATCGTCAGTGTAGGAGCCGCGGGACACTTTCACGTAGAACGTCTCGTTATTTTCTTTCGCATCTGTATTCGCATAGATAAAAGGCAGTGCCGTATCAGGATTTATCACTTCTGTGCCTTTACTGATCAGTACTTTATTTTTATTATAAATTTCAATGTCCATTCCCTTGTATTCACTTCTTGTTGAACTCCTGACATAAAGTCTTTCTCCCTTATTTGCCGTGAAAGTGAAATACGAATCTTTTTCCCCTTTTGGCAATATGGCAGTATCAATATTTTTATATTTCCAGTAGCCTGCTGGATTGGCAGTTTCAAATGAATGATTTCCTGTAATGGCGCTTATTTGTAACGAGTTCTTTTGAGACGCAGAGGCTGAAGGTGAAGATGCAAACAATGCGCCTGATAAAACGATGACACTGACAAATAGAATCAATATACACTTCTTCATGGAAAAATCCCCCTTTTTGACTACATCATACATAAAAACATTAGCTATGTAAACATTTGTTATTTAAGGTTAAAATATACTGGAAGACAGCCGATAAAAACACTAGAACATCATCTCAAGCGGAGGTTAAAAACATGCGCCTAAACGCTCGATATATAAAAAATCAAGTAATGGCTCAGCAAGTGCTTCAGCGGTATTCTTCCAAAACAAATGTGAAAGATGCGGCAAAAGGAACGGACAGCTTATTGATTCAGGCAGGCGGGAGCCGCGATCTGAGCCAGGTGAATTATTCAACGAGCGGTGTCACTGAGAAAGGGAGCAGCCTGTCCCGTTTATATCAATCCGCAAATCAGAAAACGATGACGGATAATGGGAATGAGACGGTGATTCAAGCCAATAATCCGTATGAGTCTGAGAGTGATATTGCGAGTAAGATTCTTAATGAGAAGTACAGCCGTATCAACGAAATCAATAAACGAAAGCCTGATCCTTTAGGTTATATTAAGGACAAATATCAGCGTGCCAATTCTCCTTATTTCAGGAGTGATTTATCGGAATCAGAGCGTCAGGCCGCTTATCATAATGAAACGGAATGGCTGTTTAAGGGGAAAGCCCAAAGCTATGATTTTCGTGATGCGGCGTTTCGGGGTGAAACGCTCAGCGGAGAGATTGAGGGAGAAAATGAAAAGGTGTTTCAGCGCGGGCAGGTCAATCAGCAGATTGAGATGCTTTTCCATCGGAATCATATTCAGATTCCGGAGGGCGCGAACCTTACATTTACGATATCACCGATTGATTATCTGTTAAAAGTGAGCGGAACGGACGATGAAGAGCTCACTAAGCAGATTGAAGCCGTCTTAAACTCTGGGGAAAACAGCAAAGAGCTGTTTGCGCACATCATTCGGAGCCGGAGTGATGATTCCTCGCAGTTTACGGCAGAAGCGTATGAGAAATATCAAGTTGTTCGGGAAATGTATGAGGTGACCGGCTATCATCTGAAAGACTTGCAGATCGTGAACGGAAAGTACGTCACAGAAGACGGCCGCGACCTTTTAGACGTCTATAAAGAAGCGCTGCAGCAAGATCCTTTGCTGAAACATACGGCCGCAGAAGCAGCCGCCCATTACGGACAGGGGCTCACGAAGCTGGCGAGAACGGGGTATGATGCCATTCCTGATTTGGTGCTGTCAATTGATTATAGAGACGGGTCTCTGCGTGACGTCGGCCAACGCAAGCAATACGGATCAGGGGGTACGGACTGGCTTTCTGAATGGAAACGGCAGCTGGGCGTGCGTATATAAAATTAAAAAGCTGACGAATGGATTTCGTCAGCTTTTCTTTATTCGTCTTCTTAAAATTCCTCATACTCCGCCGGGTCTTGGCCATTTATGCGTCCGTCCGGGCGGGTAAGCGAATCGATGATCTTCATGTCGTTTTCATCAAGGGAGAAATCAAAAACGGAGATGTTTTCAAGCTGGCGTTCGGGCGATGCTGATTTTGGAATCGGGATGGCGCCCAGCTGGATATGCCAGCGTAAAATGACTTGAGAAATGGTTTTGCCGTATTTGTCCGCAATCTGTCCGAGTTTTTGATCGTTCAATACTTCTCCGGCGCGGGATAACGGGCTCCATGATTCTGTCACGATGCCCTGTTCCTCATGCCATTGACGCTGCTGCTGCTGATTAAAAGCGGGATGTAATTCAATTTGGTTAATGCCTGGCTTTACGCCGGTTTCACGTTCGAGCCGTTCAATGTGTTCAGGCAGGAAATTGCAGACGCCGATGGAACGGATCAGGCCCCATTTTTTCGCATCAATCAGTGCCTGCCATGCTTCCGTGTAGCGGTCTTGTTTCGGATTCGGCCAGTGGACAAGATACAGGTCATAGTAATCCAGACCGGCGCGATATAAAGATTCTTGGATTGTCTGTACCGCTTTGTCATATTCATGGTAGCGCCCCGGAAGTTTGGACGTCACGTATAACTGTTCTCTCGGAACTGAGCTTCTGCGGATGGCTTCACCGACCATCCCTTCATTTTCATAGTTATAAGCAGTGTCAATCAGGCGGTAGCCGATATCAATGGCGCTGTTGACGGCATGAACGCCGTTGTTCCCGTTAAGAGCGTATGTACCGAAGCCGATCGCGGGAATGCTTGTCCCATCCAGCAGTTTCTTTTGCGGAATTGCTGCAGTCATCATTAAATCCCTCCTTGGTTTCTACTTTACCATTAATCTTACAAATGAAACATAATAATGGAAGAAAGTGAGATGACCTGCACATGAAAAAAGCTGACGGAAAACCGCCAGCTTTATATTTGAAACATCCATGCAACGACGGGGCCGAAGACCGACCCTAATACGGCGCAGAGCGTCATGGAAACAGAACTCATGGAGACTGTTAATTCTCCGTATTCCATCGCTTTTGAGGTGCCGAGCGCATGGGAAGCGCTCCCGAATGCGATTCCTTTTCCGAGTGAACTGCGGATGCGGATCCACTTGAGAAGCAGCGGGCCTAAGATGACGCCGGAAAACCCTGCGATCATGACGAACACGACTGTCATGGAAGGGACCCCGCCGATTCCTGATGCGATTTGAATGGCGACCGGAGTTGTGATTGATTTTGGAATGATTGACAAAATCAAACTCCGGCTGATGCCGAACAGTTCTGCAAATAACAGGCCGCTGACCATTCCGGAGAATAAACCGGCCAGCACGCCGCCGATAATCGGAAACATATACTTGATTAACATACGGCGCTGCTTATAAAGCGGGTATGCCAAAGCCACCACGGCCGGGCCGAGCAGTGAATTGATCCATTGTCCGCCGATCATATACTCTTTATACGAAATATGAAAAACAAGCAGCACAGCGATTATGAAAATCGTAGTCGTCAGAACGGGTATGAGAAAGGGATAAGGAAAGCGCACATATAATTTCACCATGGCCAGATAGGCGGCGGCCGTGAACAAAATTATAAGGATTGCGATACATGTTTGCTGCACTTCTTTTTCTCCTTTCTCTGATTGGCTTTATGCTCTAACAGCTGGCTGGCGTACCCTGCGGCGATCATTGTGACGAGAGTGCTCAGCACAACGATCAAAAACAGGGCCACTCCGCTTGCGGAAAACAGTGACGGATAATTGATGACCCCCGTCATGGCCGGAATGAATAACAACGGAAGAAAAGACAGCAAAAATCCCGCTCCGTCTTCAATCATTTTGACGGGAATGATCTTAACCGATAAACATATGATGAGCAGGATCAAACCGATAATGCTGCCGGGAATGGGCAGATGACAGAGCTGCTGAATGGCTCCCCCGATAAAGGAAAATGCGAATAAAATAATGATTTGCAATATGATGCGTATGACTTTCACGACGATGCTGTTCTTTGGAGAAGAGCAGCTTCCCCCTTTCTTGTTGCTTCGGTAAGTTTCTTTACTTTTGGTGCATATATTTGTACTATACAAATATATGTATGCAAAAAATTTCTATATGTTTTCTGAGTAAATGTGCATATGTTTGTATTATACAACTAATATTGCTGATGTCAATTGTAAGGAGTGAAGCCGTTTGTCAAAACAAGATCCGATTGAATTAATTGAATATGAGCTCACCACTTTTATTAGGAGGGCTGTTTATCTTGATAACTCCGACCGCAAAATCGGAAATCTGGAAAGGGCCTCGTATTTGTTATTACGGCAGCTGGATGAATTCGGACCGGCGCGTGTGAAGGAATTGGCCGAATCCTTTAAGCTTGATATTTCTACATTGTCGCGCCAGGCCGCGGCCTTGGAGGCGAAGGAGCTGATCCAGCGTTTATCCGATCCTTCTGACGGGCGGGTCAGTCTTTTTACGATTACGAAGCTTGGCAGGCAGAGGTTAAAAGCTGATAAAAAGATGCGACTTGATCGATATGAACGCATGCTTGATGATTGGTCCGGCGATGAAAAAGAAATGTTCGGCAGGCTTTTGCTGCGGCTGAATGAGGCATTTATCGATTAGTGAATGATTTTTCCCGGTTAAGCAGGATTATGGCGTATATGAAGGAGAATGGAAGAGGGAAGGCTTTACGCCATTCTGCTTTAGCAAAAATTTTATAGAATGGGGGGCGGAAAACATTTATCCCGGGAAATAGTGTTTCTCGGAGATTGCAGCTTTTATTATCTTAATATTCATAATTTATTAAAATGAAAACGCTTTAATTTGAGTATTCTGGTTTAGGGTGTAAGGTGTTTACCTGAAAAAAACAATTGTATTTTCCACGAAAATTTATTATGATGAGATAAGGAAATTAGAGATTATATAACAATAGGAAGATAGAATATTTCTAATATTGCGGGAAATGAAGATTGAGTTAGGTTCAAACAGGTGCACCTTCTGCTTCATTATTTCACATATATCTGAGCTGTTAAGAGGAGGAAGCGAAGTGGCAAACAAAGAATTAAAGAGAGGCTTAGGCGCGCGTCATATCCAGATGATTGCGCTGGGCGGCACGATCGGTGTCGGTTTATTCATGGGGTCATCCAGCACGATTGAATGGACCGGGCCGTCCGTTCTGCTTGCTTATGCGATCTCCGGTATCTTTATCTTTTTTATCATGCGTGCGATGGGCGAAATGCTCTATGTAGAGCCGAGTACAGGGTCGTTTGCGACATTCGGCCATAAGTATATACATCCGTTAGCCGGCTATATGACGGCGTGGAGCAACTGGTTTCAATGGGTGATCGTCGGGATGTCTGAAATTATCGCCGTCGGTTCGTATATGAAATATTGGTTTCCTGATCTGCCTGCATGGATTCCCGGCATTATCGCCATGGCCATTCTCGGTGCGGCGAATTTGATTTCGGTAAAATCTTTCGGTGAGTTTGAATTTTGGTTTGCCATGATCAAAATCGTAACCATTATTCTGATGATTGTTGCCGGAATCGGGATTATTTTCTTCGGTTTCGGTAACGGCGGCCATGCGATCGGATTATCTAATTTATGGTCGCACGGCGGTTTCTTTACAAATGGGTTTTCCGGATTTTTCTTTGCGTTATCACTGGTCATTGCGGCTTATCAAGGGGTCGAACTGATCGGGATTACGGCGGGGGAAGCGAAGGACCCTCAAAAAACGCTGCGAAGCGCGATTCAGAGCATTATCTGGCGGATTTTGATTTTCTACATCGGTGCGATTTTCGTTATCGTCACCGTGTATCCGTGGGATGAGCTTCACTCACTCGGCAGTCCGTTTGTTTCGACATTTGCGAAAGTCGGAATTACGGCAGCGGCCGGCTTGATTAACTTTGTTGTGATTACCGCTGCGATGTCCGGCTGTAACAGCGGGATTTTCAGCGCGGGACGCATGCTTTATACATTGGGCGTGAACGGTCAGGCGCCGAAATTTTTTAAGAAAGTTTCTTCGAGCGGTGTTCCGATATTCGGTACGCTTGCAGTATTAATCGGACTTGTGATCGGTGTCGTCCTGAACTATATCGCGCCTCCGAAAATTTTTGTCTATGTCTACAGCGCGAGTGTGCTTCCGGGAATGATTCCGTGGTTCGTCATTTTAATCAGCCATCTCGGTTTCAGAAGAGCAAAGGGCGCTGAGCTTGATAAGCACCCGTTTAAAATGCCTTTTGCGCCAGTGACAAACTATTTGGCGATCGCTTTCTTATTGATGGTGCTGGTCGGCATGTGGTTTAACAAAGATACGCGGATATCTTTGGTCGTCGGGGTGATTTTTCTGGCGATTGTGACGGTCAGCTATTATGCGTTCGGCATCGGCAAGCGCATGCCTGATGAAGAATCGAAAATAGAAGACGCTGTATAACTCAAAAAGACACCTCTCTTAAAGGGGTGTCTTTTTCGGCTTGTCCGCGAGTGGTATACTGGATAAAAAAGCAGAACCGGGGGAAACATCGATGAGTCACTACCGTACGTTATTATTTGATATAGACAATACGCTGCTGGATTTTACCGCTTCAGAAACCGATGCTCTTCAAAAATTGTTTCAAGGTTCAAAGCTGGACCTGACGGCAGAGGTGGAGGCCCGTTATAAAGCGTTAAATCAAGGGTTGTGGAAGGCGTTTGAAGAGGGTGAAATGACCCGCGATGAAGTGGTGAATACAAGGTTTGCCCTTTTGTTTAAAGAATACGGCCTCGAAGCGGACGGCGTGCTGATGAATCAGACGTACCGCCAATACTTAGAAGAAGGGCACCAGATGATAGACGGAGCTTATGAGCTGATTGAAAGGCTGAGTCCTTCATTTGATTTATACATTGTGACAAACGGGGTGTCGCGATCACAATATAAGCGGCTGGGCGACTCCGGTCTGTATCCGTTTTTTAAAGATGTGTTTGTTTCTGAGGATACGGGTTTTCAAAAGCCGATGAAGGAATACTTTGATTATGTGTTTGCGAGAATTCCCGGTTTTTCTGCCGAACACGGGCTTATTATCGGCGATTCATTGAGCGCGGACATAAAAGGCGGTCAGATGGCGGGAATTGATACATGCTGGTTTAATCCCGGGAAGAAAGAAAATGAGTCCGGGATCATCCCGACGTATGAGATTCAATCGCTTGATGAGCTGTATGATGTATTGAAAGTAGAACGAAAAGCCGCCGCTCATCTGTAAGGAGAGGATTAGGATGAAGATTGCACATACGAAGTTACTGATCAGGGGTTTTGCGTTACTGTCCATCTTTCATACGATTCTTCAGCTTCCTTCCGGCCGGGGGGATCTGAAGGTTTTTTTGTCTGCACTCGTGGTGCTGCTGACGGCTAATGACTGTCTGCGGCCGATATATATGAAGAGACGGCCCGCCATATATCACGGATCTTTTCTTCTGAGCAACGTGATGGCAGGATTTCTGCTATACAATGTCTATTGTGCGGGAACGCAGGCCATAATGGTGCTTTTATTGGTGGAGGTCCTTATCACTGATCATCAGATTTCAGCTGTTTTGGTAACGGTGAACGCCGCCGCATTTGGCGGAGCTTTATATGCCGCCGGAGCGGGTGTCAGTGATATTGTGCTGCCATACTTCATCATGTTTGCGGTGATTTATTTATATCGGAAAAATCTGCAGGAGAAGTCGAAGGTTGAATTGCTGAACCGAGAGCTGAAGACGGCTAACGCCACATTGAAGGAATATTCGGACCGCATTGAGGAACTGGCCGTTACGAAAGAAAGAACAAGAATTGCGCAGGAGCTGCATGATTCGCTCGGTCATTATCTGGCTGCTCTGAAAATGAATTTGGAATTTGCCGGGAAGACAGCCGGGCATCAACTCATTCATAAGGCGCATGATCTTACGAAAGAGTCCATTTTGAAGCTACGCCAGGCGGTTACGCTGCTGCAGGGCTCTTTGTCGGGGCGGGAATTTGAACAAGCGCTCCGTGACATTTTCAGCCATTTTCAAGAGGCGGGAAGCATACGCTTCGAGCTTGAGATGGATGCAGCCATAGAGGCGGCACAGCCGGATGTGAAGCACTGTCTTTATCAATCCGTTCAGGAAACGATTACGAATGCGATGAAGCACGGACATGCTTCATATGTTTCCGTCCGGATTCAAAAAGACCGGAACATGATAGCGGCACATATTCATAATAACGGCTCAGCCTGCGGAACGATCATAAAATCAAACGGTCTGAAAGGAATTGAAAAAAGAGCGGCCGCACTTGGCGGAGAAGCCGTTTTCTCTTCCGGAAATGAAACGGGTTTTGACGTGAAAATAAGGATTCCGTGCAAGGAGGAATGATCAAGTGAATGTCATGATCGCAGACGATCAGTCTATTGTAAGAGAGGGGCTGAAAATGATCCTGAGCCTCCACGAAGGAATTGAAGTATCAGGAGAAGCTTCCTGCGGCGAAGAAGTTCTCAATCTGCTTCCGCAAACCGAAACTGATGTGATTTTGATGGATATCAGAATGCCCGGCATGGACGGAATCGAAGCGACAAAAGCGGTAAAAGACAGATATCCGTCTGTGAAAGTCATCATTCTGACAACGTTTGAAGATGGACACTATATTTTTGCCGGGCTGAAAAGCGGTGCTGACGGTTACATCTTGAAGGATGCTGATTCAGATGAAATTGTCGCCTCTCTTAAAGCCGTTTGTGAAGGGAATATGATGCTGAACCCCAAAGTCACGGTTCAAGTCGTAAAAGCGCTCAATCATATGGACATCCCTGCCGTGCAGGAGGAACCGAAATCAAATCTGACGGAGATTCTCACGCCGAGAGAGCTTGATGTGGCAAAGCACATTATGGAAGGCAAAAGCAATAAACGCATTGCCGCAGACTTGTTTCTGACTGAGGGCACCGTGAAGAACTATGTATCCAGAATCCTCGACAAACTTGAAGTCACAAACAGAACCGAGCTTACATTATATTTGCAAAAAATGATATAACCCCCGCTTCACCCTCCTCTCTTTTTCTCTTCAAACATATGACGAAAGTAATATCCATATCGAGTACGAAAGTGAATAGAAAACAAGAATTTCAAAGAGTAGAATAAGTGCAGACATGATACAAGGAGTGCTGCACGAATGCTCGAATTAACCGATTTGACAAAGAAGTACGGCGATTTCACCGCCGTCAATCATATATCGCTGCGCGTCGAAAAAGGGGAAATATTCGGCCTGCTGGGGCCGAACGGCGCCGGAAAATCAACAACGGTGTCAATGATCAGCACCGTGCTCTCACCGACGGGCGGAACAATCTGCATTGACGGAACACCATTACTGGAACAGCCTGCGGCCATAAAAAAAGTGATGGGTGTCGTCCCGCAGGAAATAGCCTTATATCAAGCGTTAAGCGCAAAGGATAATTTGGCTTTTTTCGGGAGTCTGTACGGACTTTCCGGTAAGGAGCTCTATAAACGGGTTGATGAAGTGCTGGACATCATCGAATTAAAGGAACAGCGCAGCCAAAGAGTGTCTGAATTTTCAGGCGGTATGAAAAGACGGGTGAATATCGGCGCTGCTCTAATGAATGAACCGAAACTATTCATTTTAGATGAACCGACCGTCGGAATTGATCCGCAATCCAGACACCATATTCTTGAAACCGTTAAGACGTTAAATCAAGAAAAAGGGATGACCGTCATCTACACGAGCCATTACATGGAAGAAGTCGAATATCTCTGTGAAAGAGCGGCGATCATGGATCACGGCTCAATCATTGCTTGCGGGACGAAAGACGAATTGAAACAGTCAGCAAAAGCCTCTGATACCCTGATTGTGAATACAGAGGATCTGAATGATGAGGCCGTTCAAAAAATCCGCCGCATTCCCGGTGTGTCTGAGGCTGCCGTCAGCCATCAGAATATTTCTATGCTCGTTTCTGCGGCAGATCGGAATATCCTTGATATTGCGGATGATATCAGAAAAACCGGTATCACCATCAAGGGCATTCATTTTGAGGAAGCGAATCTGGAAAGCATCTTCCTCCGGCTTACCGGCAAAACGCTGCGGGATTCATAGGGGGGCGTCATGAAAACATTATTCAGGCTGATTTTATTAGATTTTCGGTTATTGACCAGGGAAAAGTCTTTCTATATAAAACTGATTCTGTTTCCGGCGCTGATGATTTTTATTTTAGGAACAGTTTTTCACGGCGATTCGAAAGTGAAGTCATTCAAGACCGCGTTTTATAATGCGGATCACGCGGAGAGTTCTTTAGGAGACGCATTAAAGAATGACGTTCTGAAACAAAATGATCTTATCCGTGTAATAGACATAAGCAGTTATCAAGAAGGGAAACAGCTTGTCGAAAGCGGCAAAGTCTCCGTTTTTGTATACGTGCCGAAAGGGTTTGCAAAAGCGGCAGAAAACAATAAAAAAACAAGTATCAAAGTCATCTCAGACCAACAAGACTCTGTAAACGGAGACATTGTTGAAATGATGGCCGATTCGTTTGTTACCAGACTAAAAGCGGAAAACAGTGAGGAAAAAGCGGTGCTGAAGCAGTCGGGACATCTGTCAAAGAAGGATGTCAGCAGCATAATCAGCGGCCTTTCCAGTGAACATGAACAGGCTGTCACCATACCGAAACGGACGGCCGGCAATCAAGCGGCTCCGATTGATGCGATGCAGTATTATTCAATCGCGATGGTCGTCATGTTCTCCATCATGACCGCGTTTGCGCTCATTCACGGCATAGTGGAAGAAAGACAGCAGCACACGTTATTCAGAATCAAATCAATGCCTGTTTTACATATACAGTACGTGGGGGGCAAGCTTTTGGGAATCATGTTTGCCATCCTTGTGCAAATGGCTGCCGTCATCATCGTAAGCAGCATCTTGTATCAGGTAAAATGGGGCAACTTATTTGAGATATTGCTGGTTACGATCGTTTATTCTTTTGCGATCGGCAGTATTGTGCTTCTGTGGGGGGTTACTGCAAAAAACCACGAGACCGTCTCAAGCATGGCGGCTCCCATTTTGTATGGATTCAGTTTTTTAGGCGGAAGCTTTATCACAAAGGAAAGCCTGCCTGACAGTTTGAAAATCGTGCAGGAGCTGATACCGAACGGGAAAGCCATAAACAGCTATGTAAGTGTCACCCAGCATGCAGGTCTGAGCGGTATTTCGGCGGATTTGGCAGAGCTTTTTGCCATCGGCGCTGTGTTTTTATGTTTGACCATATGGGTGTTTAAGCGGAAGGAGGCTGTTTCATGACGCAGCTGTTATTCATGATCAGACATCAGCTGAAACTGATGCTGCAAAATCGGGCCGCCATCTTTGCGACGATTTCCGTTCCGCTCCTCCTGACTTATTTCTTTTCCTTTTCTGCGGATGACAGTCAGCAGAGGGAAGTATATGTGGCTGATGCGGATCAGAGTGTCTTCTCGGGACAATTTATGAAAATGATTCAGACAGCCGGCCATGTAAAAGTCACGAAGGTAACGGAGGACGTTTTAAAGACAAAAGTCAATCATCAGGATATTTCCTTCGGATTGCTGATTGGCTCTCATTTTGAAGAGACATTATTTTCCAGAGACGAATTGAATGTTTCATTTATTCAGAATGAAGAAAAGGGTGATGCTGTTTTGACAGAGCAGCTGATTGCCCAGCAGGCGGGAACCCTGAAAAAAATAGTCCGCGATGCAAAGGTGATGTCCCGGACGCTGCACTCTGACGGGAAGCAGTCGGCGTCTGATCTGCTGAAGGATATTCAGGACCGTTCTGCCGTCACAGTTGACCGCCATCACGTTTATGCAGGCGGACAAGCGGCCGGCAGGCTCATCGGTTTTTTAGTGATGTTTATTTGGTTCGTTGCGGTCCAAAGCTTGCGGTCATTTATAGATGAACAAGAAAATCATACATATGCAAGATTGCTGAGTACGCCCGTTTCCTATACGGCATATGCCATCTCTAAGTTTGCGGCGGCGTATCTTTTCGGACTTCTGCATATTATAGTGATTCTCGCTGCGGGAAAATTCATGCTGCATATCCGTTTTGCCGATCACGTTCTTGCTGCGGGAGCGGTGCTTGCGGCCTGCTCATTTGCGCTCACTTCTGTAACGATGGCGGTAATACCGTTTATGAAAAGCCAAAAGCAATTCACATCGCTTGCTTCCGTATTTATAGCTGTCACGGGTTTATTGGGAGGGGCCTTCTTCACTTTAGATTCGGCTCCGGAGTACATGCGGACGTTGTCTTTGTTTACGCCTGAAAAATGGGCGATCGGCGCGTTTCAAAACAATGGGGGCAGCAGCACGCAGATTGCGCCGCTGAGCCTGTTTCTTGCTGCCGGCGCAGTGTTTCTGGCCTTGTCACTTTATTTGATAAGCCGGAATATGAAAAAACACGGTTAGGAGGATGACTGCTTTGTATATGGCAGAAGTAATCGGAATAATAGAAATGCTCGCGGGAGCCGCAATGAACGTATGGATCGGCAAACTGGGAAAAACCTTTTTCGGTAAAGATGACAGAAGTTCAAGGATCGTGTTAAGAATCTGCGGCATCTTTCTCATTATCAATGGTGCTTCCAGAGCGTTTCATATCTAGTTCACAAAGTTTTCCGGACTATTCACCTAAATGTAATCTTTTTCCTTGTAAATCATGTAAAATAGTAAGTGTTCTATGAAAATATGATAAAGGGAGGAAGAAACATGAAAAAGAGAATCGTTATGTTATTTGCCGCGGCTGCCGCTGTTTTAATGCTGGTAAGCGGATTGTGGGCCCCGTCAGCGTCTGCGGCGCCGGCTCCTGCTTTAACACAAATCCGTATTATCGGAGTGACCTCTGACGGACAGAATTATCAATGGGAAAATATCGGGCCGAACCAAATCAGCGCATCAAAACCGATGAAGGGCACTACGGGTTATTTAGCGGTATACTTCCAAGGGTATCCGAACAATAACACGATTCAGGCGTTTAACAACGGGACGAATATTACAAATCTTACGTCAAAAGCGCTGGAAGATGAATATACGAAAAACGGCAATATCATTACAGGCTACATTAAATATTACAGCGTTCCTCTTTCTTATGTCAGTTCAGGAACGTTCTCTTTCTCCGCAACGGGGCTGAATGGGCCGTATACACCGTTAAGCAGCGGATTTTTCTCTATTCAGGTACAGAATTAAAACAAACGCCCGGTGTGCAGATGCCGGGCTTTTATGTATAGTTTTTCTCTCTTTCCGGGAAGCTATTCTTAAAGAAGAGGGAGGGCTTACATGATGGACAAGACACTCGGGTATTTGCGCGAGTCGCTTTCAAACCATTTGGAGCATGACGTTTGCCGCGGGATTTATAAAAAGCTGCAGGTGAAGCATTATGCAAATGAAGGTGAGTTTGTGAAAGATCTTAATGATCTGGAAATGGATGCGTTAAATCAGGTGCTTGAGAAGGAAATCAAATATGCTGAGAACGAGCAGGATGAGAAGCGCACAATGGAATTGAATGAAGTATATGAGCTTCTGTTTTAAAAAGCCTCCCGGCTGACGGGGGCTTTTTTTTATTGTTTGGAAACAGTTTACAGTATCATCCAAATCTTTGTATAATGGATAGTTGTGACAAAAACAGACGGAGGAGAAAAATGAACGAAATAAAAAAACAGACGGTACTTGAATTGTCATCAGTTGAGAAAGCTTTGGTTTTTCTGGTGCCGCCATTAGTGGGGCTGGTCATCGGATGGTTTCTGCCGGTCATTGCGAAATGGGCCGTTTCATTGGATTGGCTGCCATTTCAGGGGCCGCTTGGAATCATCGCTTCTTTTCACGGATGGAAGGCTGCGGCTGTGACCGCCGTTATCGGTTTATTCGGAGGGATCTGGCTGACGAGGGCTGCTTTTAAAGAAAGTCTTGTGGCAGTCGTAACGGATAGAGAGGTGTCCTTAACCATACATAATGAAGAAAGCGTGTTTTCAAAAGACAGCATTTCCGGTGTGTTTACGGATCAAAAGCAGCTTGTTTTATTGGGGGCTGAAGGGCAGGAGCTTTTTCGGGAAAAGCTTGAGCCGGCCGTTGAAAAAGCAGCTGATGCATTTCGCGGGCATGGGTATGTCTGGCTGGGGACGGAAGATCCTTTTAAAGATGAATACAAACGGTGGGTGCCGGACATGCCGGATTTGGAGCCGGGGGCCAATGCTCTTTTAAAAGCGAGACAAAAAGCGCTGAAACAGGATGAGAAGGCTGATGCGAAAGAACTGAAAGCTGAAATCTCCAAACTGGGCATTACCGTGCGGGATCAAGGGTCACGCCAATATTGGCGGATCTATAAAACGCCGTCTGCATAAAAAAAGCTGCCGCCGTTTTATACGGCCGGGCAGCTTGGAAACAGATTATTTCTTCTTGTCATCATAGTATTGAACCGGGTACATGGAGCCTTCGGATACCATTTTGTTATCTTCAATATCTTCGGGATGCGGGTTGCCTGCTTTATTGACGGGAAATGATTCAATATCGTGCTTCCCGGAAAGCGATGTTTTCATATTGCGGATAAAGCTCTTCACCTTTTGGCGGTTTGATTTATCTTTGAGCAGATAGGAAGTCACTCCGACAGTCGACACGGCAAGTCCTGAAATGAGCAGTTTTTGTTTCATAATAAAAACTCCTTTCTATTTCTGGCTTGCAGTATTTATTCCCGCTTGGCGGCTGTTTAAACATCGAAGGGGAATTTTGGCTTTCCGCTTTAATGCGATAAAGATTGACAAATCTATTTTCAGAATAATATTATAAATATATGATAGTGCTGAAGTCATATTTTATGTGAAAGGTGTTAACTTTATGAATCAATTACATCGCAGAATGGGAACGTTTGCACTCATGATGGTCGGGCTTGGGTCGATGATTGGCTCCGGCTGGTTATTCGGGGCATGGCGGGCTGCTCAGATTGCGGGACCTGCCGCCATTATTTCCTGGATTATTGGTATGATCGTTATTCTGTTTATCGCACTTTCTTACAGTGAATTGGGTTCAATGTTCCCGGAAGCCGGGGGAATGGTTAAATACACTCAATATTCTCATGGGTCATTTATTGGATTTATTGCAGGGTGGGCAAACTGGATTGCGATTGTTTCCGTTATTCCGGTGGAAGCGGTGGCATCTGTTCAATATATGAGTTCATGGCCGTGGGACTGGGCCAAATGGACAAGCAATCTTGTTCACAACGGCACACTTACGGGAGAGGGGCTCGGCTTTGCATCTGTATTGCTGATTATTTACTTTTTACTGAATTATTGGACAGTTAACTTATTTTCGAAGGCGAATTCATTGATTACCATCTTTAAAATCATTATTCCGGGGCTGACAATCGGGGCTTTGCTGTTTACCGGTTTTCACGGCGGAAACTTCACATCAGGGGCAAGCATTGCGCCGAACGGCTGGGCGAGCGTGCTGACGGCGGTGGCCACATCAGGTATCGTGTTTGCGTTTAACGGGTTTCAAAGCCCGATTAACATGGCCGGAGAAGCAAAAAATCCCAGCAAATCGATTCCGATTGCGGTTGTCGGTTCGTTATTGGTCGCAACCGTCATTTACGTCCTGCTGCAAATCGCGTTTATCGGTGCGGTTGAACCTTCAATGATCGTTCACGGCTGGAGTCACCTGAACTTTAACTCTCCATTTGCCGATTTGGCGATCGCGTTGAATATTAACTGGCTTGTCATTATCCTTTATGCGGATGCGTTCGTATCTCCGTCAGGAACAGGTATCACCTATACCGCTACGACGTCCCGCATGATTTACGGCATGGAAAAAAATAAGTATATGCCGAGCATTTTCGGAAAGCTTCATCCGCTGTACGGCGTGCCGCGCCAAGCGATGATTTTTAATCTGATCGTATCGTTTATCTTTCTGTTTTTATTCAGAGGATGGGGTGTGCTTGCTGAAATCATTTCCGTTGCGACACTGATTTCTTATATCACGGGTCCTGTGACCGTTATGACGCTGCGGCGGACGGCTGCGGATTTGTACCGGCCTCTCCGTCTGAAAGGCCTCAGCGTGGTTGCTCCGCTCGGCTTCGTATTCGCGTCTCTCGTGCTGTATTGGGCGCGCTGGCCGTTAACGGGGCAGGTGCTGTTTATCATTTTGATCGGCCTTCCGATTTACTTCTACTACCAAGCGAAAGCGAAGTGGAAAGGATTCCGCCGAAACTTTAAAGGCGGCGTTTGGATGGTTGTCTATCTGCTCAGCATGATGGTCATTTCATGGCTCGGAAGTGAAAAATTCGGCGGTCTGGACATCATTCCGTACGGATGGGATATGGGACTGATCGCAATCGTTGCCCTTGTTTTCTATACGTGGGCGCTTAAGAGCGGATACCAAACGGAGTATTTGAAAGACGCAAAGCAATCAACGATCAATTAAAAGGCGGACAGGCGGAAGCCGCTGCCGGAAAAGAATAATGATTATGCAAACCTTGCGGTAAACGTCCCGCAAGGTTTTTTATCGGGCAAAAAACATGGATGCGGCATCATCTCCGAACCCATGTGGCTCGATACAGGCGTGTCGATGAATGAGCAAGCCTAACGACAGAACAATCAAGACCAGTATTCTTTTTTCTCATGATTTCTCTGCCTTATCAATAACTGTTGTGAAAAATGACACTCTATCATTTGGCAGCTAATTCAATACTTAATACTTTCGATCTGAAAAGTATGAAGCCGGGAAAAAATCCCGTTAAATAGATCGACAAAATTTGAAAACCAAGCAAAATTCACTTATTTTGACGAGTCTGAAATTTTATTGTTAGAATTAAACAGGTATGGTAAAAATTAAAATATACTCCTATCAGAGATCTTGAAAAAATGATTAACAATGCCCATGTTTCTGAATATGACTTTTTTATGATTAAGAAAAACAAAGAAGTAGGGAGTGATTAGATACATTTTTTAAATGGCTAGACAGCAGAGTGTGTATACATAAGGGAAATTAAATTCACAAAGGAGAATAATAATGGATGAGCTAGATCTTGCTTTTGGTATTTTACCGCTTTCTATTATCGTCTTATCGATTATATTCACTTATATTTTCAAAAAGGTGTATATAATGCCGCTTGTCAGTATAGTTGTTTCAGTCATATTAATGTTCACTGTTTTTAATCTATCCTTCTGGGGATGGGTTGTTGTCTATGGTTTAATATCAATAGTATTATCATATATGACAAATAGTATAAGAAAGAAAATAGATAATAGAAATAAATAATTATATCCTTTAATGCAAACCTTGCGGTAAACGTCCCACAAGGTTTTTTATCGGGCAAAAAAACATGGGTTCGGCATCATCTCCGAACCCATGCGGCTTCATTATTTATATTCTTTTTTGACCTTTTGGAATATATCCGCATAGTTGGTAAACACACCGGTTACGCCCCAATTCAGCAGACGGCGCATGTCCGCTTCGCTGTTTACGGTGTAAGGGTGCAGCAGCAGTCCGTGGCTGCGTATGTTCCGGACGTTTTGAGCGTTCAGCGCTTTGTAATCCGGCCCGATTCCGACGGCATATGTTTTGATGTCCGTTAAATCTGCGTCAGTCATTGAAGTCAGCTGTTCCGCTTCAAGCAATTGGACGGCGGGAAGTTTCGGATCAAGCTTTTTGATTTTCAGAAGGCTGTCCTTACTGAAAGACTGAATGATGACTTGTCCGGGTTTCGCATGCTTTCCTGCCAACTTGTACTTTTTCAGTGAAGCGATCAGCTTTTCTTCCATACCCGGATACGTTTCAGGCGCCTTTGTTTCAATATAATAGTTTGCATGTCTGCCGAATCGTTTTAACACGTCATCAAGTGTGGGTACACGAAGTCCCGCGTATTGCGGTTTTGCTTTTTCCGGATAGGCCTTATTGAACCAAGAGCCGGCGTCGAGCTTTTGAATCTCGGCTAATGTATGATCTTTCACCCAGCCGTGTCCGTTTGTGGTGCGGTCCAGTTTTTCGTCATGCATGACGATCAGCTTGCCGTCTTTTGTCATTTGTAAATCCAATTCAATATAGTCAGCCTTCATTTTTTGCGCAGTTTCATAAGAAAGGATCGTGTGCTCCGGCACATATCCCGAAGCACCTCGATGGGCAATGGTCAATATTCTGTCAGGAGACAAGAGATTTCCTTTCCCCGCTGCTGATACAGGCGTGACGATGAATGACAATAAACCGAATGAAAGCAAAACCAAAGCAAACAACTTATGTTTCCGCATGTTTTCTTCCCCCTTAAAAAAATTAATATCTGTCTCTAGCGTAGAAGATAGTTGTAAATCCTGTACTGCAAAAATATTAATCTTTTATGTTGTTTTCTTACGCATGCTCCGCCCGTTTGCCTGTATTCCACGTCATTGCCAAGAAGACGATGGACAGCAAGCATGAGGTGACAAGCATGATAAAGCCTCCGTTCCAGTCAAAGCGGTCTACGACATAACCCATGATGGCGTTGGCGAAAGCGGAGCCTCCGATGTAGCCGAAAAACCCGGTTAAGCCGGCTGCCGTTCCCGCCGCTTTTTTAGGAGCAAGGTCAATAGCCTGAAGCCCGATAAGCATGACAGGTCCATAGATTAAGAACCCGATGCTGATAAGCGCGATATTATCGACGAGCGGATGACCGGCAGGGTTAAGCCAATAAACCAATACAGCGATAAATACACCGGCCATGAACAGTACGCCTGCAGGTGCGCGGCGGCTTTTGAAAAACCGGTCGCTGATCCAGCCGCACAAAATCGTTCCCGGAATTCCCGCGTATTCATAAAGGAAATAAGACCATCTGGAATCTTCAGGAGAGAATCCTTTCGCTTCCGTCAAATAGGTCGGCGCCCAGTCAACAACACCGTACCGCACGAAGTAAACAAACACATTGGCAAATGCGATATACCACAGAAATTTATTATTCAGCACGTATTTAAACAGAATTTCTTTGGTCGTCATCTCTTTTTCCTGGTCTTTAAACGCATGTTTCGGATAGTCATTCCGGTATTCCTCAATCGGCGGAAGCCCGCATGATTGCGGAGTGTCCCGAACGAGAAGAACAATCACAAATGAAATGACAATGGCTATGATGGCCGGAAAGAAAAACACGCTTTTCCAAGTAACAAACATAGCGATGCCGAGTGTCACGAGCGGGGCGAGAATACCTCCGCCTATGTTATGGGCGACATTCCAAATCGACATTTTCGTACCGCGTTCACTGATGGAAAACCAATGAGCCATCGTCCGTCCGCAAGGCGGCCAGCCCATTCCTTGAAACCACCCGTTAATAAACATAAAAATGAACATAATCGTCACACTTGAAGTGACCCATGGCATGGAAACAAATAAAATGTTTACGACACCTGACAAAAACAGACCTGTCGCAAGGAAATATCTCGGGTTGCAGCGGTCAGACACCATCCCCATAATAAATTTGCTGAAGCCGTAAGCGATTGATACGGCCGCAAGCACCAAGCCAAGTTCTCCTTTTGAAAATCCTTGTTCCTGATGATAAGGAATGGCGAAGGCAAAGTTTTTGCGAAGCAAATAATACCCGGCATATCCGATGAAAATCCCTAAAAATACTTGCAGCCTGAGCCGTTTATAGGCCGCATCCGTCTTTGAATCATCCAATCTCTCAATATGCGGAGCCGGCTTGAACAATTGAAACATCATATCCTCCCCTTTGCTGAACGTCTATCATGATGTATGTATGACTCCTTTCCTTGAAAATGACAAAAAGAACCAGAAATCACCCTCGTAAAAGGGCGGGTTTTTCTGGCTCTCCTCATCTCCATCCAAAAATTATTAACTTGTATATGATAGCGCTTTCTTAAATTATCACAGTCCGGCGTGATTGTAAACGCTTTATGAAAAGTTTTCATTTTTTTGAATAAATAACCGAAGGGAATATCAGCCGGAACGCGAAAGGATTTGAAGTACTCGTTTTTGTACTCAGGCATAAGATGTGTTAGGCCGATTTAAGAAAAGCGAAGGGAGTGCATCTGTTGATTGATGAATTGGATTTTGCGTTCGGTGTTCTGCCGCTTTGTATCATCATCTTGTCAGTCGCCGGAACGTATCTGTTTAAAAACGCGTTCATTATGCCGGCTGCCGCTTTGGCCGTTTGCCTTATATGCACCTTTACCGTATTGAATTACTCGTTTATCGGGTGGGCCGTTGTGTACACGCTTGTCTCATTCGCGTTATCCCATATTACGATGGTGGTGATCAAACAAAATAAAAAATAGGATCGGCGGCAGCCGATCCAGCTATCATAAGCAGAGATGAGGCTCTGCTTTGTTTTATTTATGAATGTGCAGGAATTCCTTAATGACAGCGGCCTGTTCTTCTTTCGGATACGTGCTGTACAGATGGCTGGTTAAGCGGACGGGGTCTCCGAAGAAGTATCGTTCATATTGTGTCTGTCTCGTGCCGAAGGGGCTCATGGTCAAATCCCATGCCAAACGGAATACTTTCACCCGATCCTCAGCGTTCAATTCGGCCGCCTGTAAATATTGGTCAAGGTCTCCCCTGATATCTGAATGGAACGCTTTTTCAGTCGGCAAAGTCACCATTCCGCTTGCCCCGATCAGCTGAATGATCTCCGTGAACCGCGGGTAGATATCAGGAAAAATCGCGCTGACAATACGAAGCGGAATGACACTCGGTCGCATATATCCCCATTCATCCGTTTCCGCATCATTCTCCGACTTTTCCAAAAGTGCTTTCATCGTTTCCAGACCGGTGATGATCTCAGCCATCTTTGCATGAATATGCTGATACTCGCTGACATCTATCGTATCGACAATCGTCTGGGCAAGGCCCAGGAGAAACTCCGTCTTTACGATTTGTCTCGTGATGACTTGATGAAATGCGAAGGCGTTAAAAGAGCTTTTCATATTAAAATCAAAAGCCGCATCGTAATTATCATAATAAAATACGCGTTCCCAAGGGACTAAAACGTTATCAAATACAACGATAGAATCCATTTCTTCATATCGGGAGCTGAGCGGATAATCAAATGATGATTTTCCCAGTACGAAAGATTCCCTGCAGATGAATTTTACTCCCTTTGTATTGGATGGGATTGAAAAAGCGAACGCTTCATCCGATTCAAAATACATCTTAGGCAGAGAAACGACGAGCACTTCATCTGTCAGGCCGCCTTGTGTGGCCAAAAGCCGGGCGCCGTGAATGACGAGGCCTTTTTCATTTTTTTCGATGACTTTTGCCGAGATAGGGGCAGGTGACACGTTTACACCCATTTGCGAACGATTTACCTGGGGGGTGATAAACGTGTGCGTAAAAGAAAGATCCTGTGCAACAGCGCGTTCGTACAGCGCCTGAACATGTTCAGGAAAACAATGATCCCGGTCTTTCAAAATCGCGGCAGAAGAGGCGAAACTCATCAGCACGGTATTCATGTAATCCGGGCTCCGTCCCATCATTCCATGCGTGTGCCTGGCCCAGTGCTCGAACATTTTTCTTCTTCTTTTTAAGTCTTCTTTTGTTTTCGGCTGCAGGTATGAAAGCCCGGCCCGTTCTTTTTTACCGGGAAGACTGTAAGTCATCTGGTCTTTTAAGCCCGGTTTCGTCTGCAAATCATAAAGAGAGCGCTTCGTTTCCAGAAGGCCCTTAAATGCAGGATGTTCAGAAATGTGTCCCTCGATCTTTTCACCGTCAAGCCAAATTTCATTCTCAAGCCGGTTTAATCGGTCAATAAACATTTTGCCATTAATGATACCCATCATGTCGCCCTTCTTTCTTTACAGATCCACTACCTCATTATATTGAAAACGAAATGGGGTGTTCCGGTTATTTCCAAAGGGGAAGAGCCTTTTTCGGCTAGGGAGGCTGAAATGATTGCATAATAAAAACCCCTTACGCAGAGGGGGTTTTTAACTGATCATGTCTTTGTATCTTTGTTCGAGGACGAAGTCTATCATTCCGGTGATACGGGTGTTTTCAGCGTTTTTTGTAAAGTGAGGAATTGAGTGCAAAGGTCCTTTTTTGTACAGTTTCAGCAGTTTTGTAAGATACATTAAGCCTCTGGCGAATAAAAAAAGCAGGAGATACGGAAAGAGGCGGGGAACATGAACATAGCTGACTTGACCTGAGAAAAGTGCTGTCAGAAACATGGCAATAATGCTTCCGATAAAAATCCATTTCATAAAATCAAATAATGAGAAGTCAGGTTTGGAAAACTGTTTTTTTCAGCTTGAATAACTTCTCGGTATCCTGTTCTTCAAGACAATTCATCATGTTTACAAGACCTAGTCTGCTTCATGCTTATCATCACTTTTTTCCCGCTTCTTTTGATTCATTTAAAGATGTTCCGATATAAAAAAGGCGTGCCGCGGTGTAAAATGGCTATATTGATAAATATGGAGGTTGAGATGGATCAAGATTATATGACTGAGCTTGTCTCGGTCCAGCTGAAGAAAATCCGGTCGGAGAGGCTATACACAAGAAAAAATGGCGGATGTGATCGGCCTTTCTAAAAAGGCGCTGGTGCAGATTGAGAAAGGGCGGGCGCTCGCGGAATGGCCGCATGTTGTAGCGGTTTGCGCGCTTTTCAGATCAAGTGAAACACTGCAATCCGTATTAGGAGATGATCCGCTGGAGGTCATTGAAGCGGTTGCTCACCGAACAATTGACAGGCCGAAGGGGAAGACGATGGGCGGCAGGGTGTGGTGGAAAGCCATCGAGAAAAAAGGCGAGTTCCGCTTGCAGCATCATTTGATTTCCCATCATTACCGCATCCTCGATTCTTATGATGATTTGTGGTTCAGCAGTTTTGAAAAGGCGGATGCTTTAGAGCGGCTTGATGAGCTGTTTTTGGAGGCGGAGGAAGCGAAGCGCTGACGCACCTCCGGTTGATGTATTTTCTGACAAGTGGGAAAATACATGTAAATCCCAACCAAAGGAGAGATTCGAATGAAGCCTGAAGATATCGTGCGAAGCGGCCCGAATCAGTACATATGCAAGGAAGGGATCGCAAAAGAACTTCCCGGGCTGTCGGAGGTATTCAGAAAACCCGTTATTGTGACCGGAATCAAGTCCTATCAGGCGTTTGCCGATTACAGCGGGGGTTCTTCCTGGGATGTGATTCAGCATAAAGGATACTGTTCACCTGAGGCGGTGCGTAAGGTCTGTGAGCAGGCGAAAGGTGCGGATGTGATCATCGGTATCGGAGGCGGCACGATTTTGGATTTGGCAAAAGCGGCGGCAGACCGGCTTGATATTGAGGCTGTGATGGTTCCTTCCATTGCGGGTACGTGTGCGGCAAGTACACCGTTAAGTGTCATGTATGATGAGAGCGGCAATTTTATCAGAGTGGATTATCATAAGCGTTCCAGCTATTTGACGCTTGTTGATCCGCTGTTTTTGCTTTCCTCTCCCATTGAATATATGAAAAGCGGGATCGGTGATACGCTGGCGAAATGGTATGAGGCTGAGGCGGTCATCAGAAATACGGAGGCGCCGCCGCTGATGGCTCAGGCGGGGCTGAGACAGGCGGAATATATTCGCGATCTGTTATTGCGTTACAGTGAAGCAGCCGTCGAAAGCATGGAGAAAGGCAGGCTGTCATTGCCGTTCATCCATACGGCGGAAACGATCATTATGCTTGCGGGAACGGTCGGCGGGTATGGAGGCCGTTTGTGCAGGATGGCAGGGGCGCATGCGGTGCACAACGGGCTCAGTTTTCTTCAGGAGACACATCAGGTGCTGCACGGCCAGAAGGTTGCTTACGGCATATTGGTGCAGCTCGCGCTTGAGAATCGGAGTCATGAGATTGAAGAGCTGCTTCCGTTTTACCGCCGGCTCGGATTTCCCGTCAGTCTCTTTGATCTCGGCATCCGTGACAGCCGTGAGGAAGCCAAGCGACGCATCGCTTCTCACGCCTGCCGGGCGGAAGAATCATTATGCTTAATGGGGCAATATGGCGAGAAGGACGTGTCAGCGGCGATTGAATCGCTCGAATCAGCGCAAAAGACAGGATAGAGCTTATGATCTATCTTGTCTTTATTTTTTGAATATTTCCGTTATAATGAGTGGGGTATAGAAAGGGAGGGGCCAAAAGGACATGTATCAGGCGAAGAAGATATTGTTATTAGGATCAGGCGAGCTGGGGAAAGAAGTCGTCATTGAAGCGCAGCGGCTCGGGGTTGTCACTGTAGCCGTTGACAGCTATGAGCATGCCCCTGCCATGCAGGCCGCGCACAAAAGCTATGTGATTGATATGCTTGATAAAGCGCAGGTCAGAGAAGTGATTGAAAAAGAAAAACCAGACTTGATCGTGCCGGAAGTGGAGGCGATTGCGACGGATGAACTGCTGAAGCTTGAAGAAGAAGGCTTTCACGTCATTCCGAATGCGCGTGCGGCAAAGCTGACGATGGACCGTGAAGGCATCAGACGGCTTGCGGCAGAGACGCTGCATCTTCCGACTGCCGGCTATGAATTCGCGAATACATATGAAGAATGTAAAGAAGCGGCGGAAACAATCGGCTTTCCGTGTGTGGTAAAGCCGCTGATGAGCTCTTCCGGAAAAGGGCAAAGCGTGTGCCGCTCGGCTTCCGAACTAAAAAGCTGCTGGGACATGGCGATGGAAGGCGGACGGGTGAAAAACGGCCGGGTCATCGTCGAGGAATTCATTCCGTTTGAATCGGAAATCACTCTTTTGACAGTGCGTGCGGCGAACGGTACGTCCTTTTGCGCGCCGATCGGCCATGAACAAAAAGACGGCGACTATATGGAATCGTGGCAGCCTCATCATATGACGGAACAGCAGGTTGAAGAGGCGAAACACATTGCGAAAAGCATAACGGATGAGCTCGGCGGATACGGTTTGTTCGGGGTGGAACTTTTCCTTACTCAAGATAAAGTGTATTTCAGCGAGGTGTCTCCTCGTCCGCATGATACGGGGCTCGTTACGCTTGTGACGCAGAATTTGTCAGAGTTTGCGCTGCATGTCCGCGCGATATTGGGATTTCCGATTCCGGAAATCACCCAGCTGTCGCCGGGGGCAAGCCGTCCGCTGAAGGCATCAAAAGAGCTTGCCGATTATGCGGTTGAAGGTTTGGAGAAGGCTTTGGCGGTTAAAAGCACTCAAGTCCGCGTATTCGGAAAACCCGTCACAAAAAACGGTCGCCGTATGGCGGTTGCGCTTTCTGCAGCCGAGACGGTTGAAGAGGCGAGAGAAAGAGCGGCCGAAGCACTCAGTCATTTATCAGTCACATAACTATATCTTAAGAGGCGTTTTTACCGTAATGGTAAGGCGCCTTTTTTGTTTGGACAGACTATATACTGGAAAACGGGGTTGTGAGATAATGTATGAGGCCGTTTTGTGCCGGCTTTATAATTCATGAAACTTTTTATGTCCGCAATCGTTATATGTAATGTTCTCATTTAACAGAGGAGAAAATAACAATACACCATATGGTCTTTCATCTGTGAAGAACGGACAATCCGCATCGCGGCATGGAATAAATTAAGCAGGGTAATCCGGAATAGAGATAACGCCGATTGCTTACCTTAATATGAACGGCGAAAAAACAAAAATCACCAGATTAGATTGTTCAAATAACACCAAATGCTGTATAATAAAAGAATTTGAATGATAGCATTGAAGGAATTTCATTTTATGTTTCCTTAAAATGGAGTCTTTATGCATACGCAGTCCGATTTGATATGGTTTTAATTGGAGGTTTGTGTAAACTGTGAATTATATACCTAGTATGATTACAATTGGAAATTTTATTTGCGGGCTTCTATCGATTCATTCCCTTTTGTATCATAATATTCACTCTGCGGTGATTTTTATTTTCACCGGGATGTTTCTTGATTTCTTTGACGGTTTGGCCGCCCGTAAGCTGAACGCGGTATCGGAGATGGGAAGGGAGCTTGACTCTTTTGCTGATCTCGTGACGTTCGGCGTGGCGCCGTCTATGCTCGCTTACACTGTTTCACTATATACGCTTCCGTTCATCGGAATTTTAATCGCGCTTTCCTACAGCATTTGCGGGATGATCCGGCTTTCGAGATTTAATATCGAACAAAGCAAGCTGCCGACGTTTATCGGGATGCCGATTCCTTTTGCGGGCATGTGTCTTGTCATTTTGAGCTTCATCAATAACGCTTTTCTTCTGGGAGCGGGAACGATTGCGCTCGGATATTTAATGGTCAGCAACATTAAATTTCCCCACTTTAAAAAACAGGCGCCTGAAAACCTGGAGAGCAGAAGATGGAACTAGTTCAGCAATTAATTTCCGATTACGGATATATCGCGATTTTTCTCATGCTGACACTTGGTATTATCGGATTGCCTATTCCGGATGAAGTCATGATGACGCTAGTGGGCTACTTCACGCATTTAAAAGTGCTCAATTATGAGCTCTCCATTCTTATCAGCTTTATCGGAGCGCTTCTGGGGATGATCATCAGCTACTTCATCGGCAGAAAAGCCGGCCGGCCCTTTATTAATAAGTTCGGGAAATGGGTCGGCCTGAAGGAAAAGAGGATGGAGAAAGTAGACAGGTGGATGAAAAAGTACGGGCCGTACACCATTATTTTAGGTTATTTCATCCCCGGCATCAGACACGTGACATGCTACTTTTCCGGAATCGGCAGAATGGATTTCAAAACCTACCTATGCTTCGCCGCCATCGGAGCGTTTTTATGGTGTTTTATTTTTATTACTATAGGAAAATTCATAGGAGTAATCAATGTTTAATACTGCCGCTAAAGTTCTTTATCGTTCATTGATTGAACTGACTAATAATCGATTGACGTCTTATCTCATTAAAAACTTCTGTGAATCGAAACTGAGCAAGCCGATGATTCCGCTGTTTTCCAAACACTATCGCATCAACTGGAATGAAACGGAACGCACAGCTTCTGACTTTGATTCACTGGCGTCATTTTTCATTCGTGATATTAATTTGAATCTCCGCCCCGTGGCAAAAGAGAAGAACGCCATTGTCAGTCCGGTGGACGGCGTCGTTCAAACGGTGGGCATGATTAACCCGAATCAAACCTTCATGGTAAAAGGGAAAGATTATTCGTTCGCCGAACTGACGGGGTTTAAAAGCGCCGATCACAAATACAACGGCGGCTATTTTGCCGTGCTTTACCTGAGTCCGAGACATTATCACCGCTTCCATTCCCCCGTCAGCTGCACGTATCAGAAGCTGGCCGAGCTTGGGAAACGCTCCTATCCCGTTAATACGATGGGGCTGAAGTACGGAAAAGATGTCCTCTCAAAAAATTACCGCTATGTGTACGAGCTGACCCGAGCTGACCAGCAGATGCTCATGATTCCGGTAGGCGCGATGAATATTAACTCCATCGTTCAGACCAGCACCGGAAACAAGCTTGAAACGGGTGAAGAGCTGGGCTATTTTTCATTTGGATCGACCGTTATTTTAGTATTCGAGAAAGATATGTTTACCCCTTCGGATAACCTGACAGAAGGCCGCGAATTACAGGTCGGCCAGATCATCGGTTATGCGGAGTCACAGGAGGAGGCGTCCGCTTTATAAAAGCTGCTCCTCTTTTTTATATGGTGTAAGGAAGTGACAATATGGCAGAAAAGGATTTGGCAAAGCTGATAGAGCAGTACCAGCATACAGGCGGCCAGCAAGTTCTTGAAGCCGTGCGGGACGCCTGCTGGCCTGTCGTCGAAGCGCTCATATCAGAGCTGGCTGAAGACAGCGCCGATGTCCTGCGGGAAAAAGGCCGTGACCGTTTTCCGTTTATTATCGGCAAGTACCAGACCGCTGCGGGCCTGCCGCTTGAGACCTTTTTGCGCAATACGTATCGGTTTTATTTTCAGCAGGTGTTAAAAGGCGAGGCATGACTGGAAGAAAGAGTCCGGACGGAAATGTTCATCTTTCGCCCGTTTTCCTGTATGATATAGTAGAGTGTGCGTGATCATTAATATAATTGAACAGGGTGTATAATCATGGAAAAACAATATAGAGTTTTACTTTATTATAAATATGTAAAGATTGATGAGCCTGAAGAATTCACGGCTCAGCATTTGAAGTTTTGTAAGGAGCTCGGTCTGTTAGGCCGTATTTTGATTTCTGAGGAAGGCATTAACGGTACGGTGTCCGGAACGGTTGAACAGACGGATCAATACATGAAGGCGCTGAAAGCTGATCCGCGCTTTGCCGATATGCCGATCAAAATTGATGAGGCTGACGGACACGCGTTCCGCAAAATATTTGTCCGCCATAAAAAAGAGCTTGTGACGCTTCGCCTCGAAGATGATGTTGATCCGAATGTCACAACGGGCAAGCATTTAAAACCGAAAGAATTTTATGAGAAAATGCAGGACCCTGACACGATCGTAATCGACGCCAGAAACGACTATGAGTATGACCTCGGTCATTTCCGCGGAGCAGTCAGACCTGATATTGAGGCGTTCCGTGAGCTGCCGAGCTGGATTGAAGAACACAAAGACATGCTTGAAGGCAAAAAAATCCTCACGTACTGCACAGGCGGCGTACGCTGTGAAAAATTTTCCGGATGGCTGTTGAAGCAGGGATTTGAAGATGTATCCCAGCTTGACGGCGGTATCGTCACTTACGGGAAAGACCCTGAAGTGCAAGGACAGCTGTGGGACGGACAGTGCTACGTGTTTGACGAAAGAATCAGCGTACCGGTAAACCGCGTAGAGCATGTTATTATCGGAAAAGATTATTTCACAGGCGAGCCATGCGAGCGTTATGTGAACTGTGCGAATCCGGCATGTAATAAAAAAATGATCTGCACACCTGAAAATGAATACAAATACATGCGCAGCTGCAGTCACGAATGCCGAACAAACGAACGCAACATGTATGTGAAAGAGCACGAAATGACCCAGGAAGAAATCAATGAACGCCTTGCTCTGATTGAAAAAGAAGATCATGCGGCGATTGATTAACAGAAAAGACCACCAATGAGGTGGTCTTTTTTGTGTTTACATACTTTCTGTCCGGGCGCTCTGGTCTGATGCGGCGGCGGGTCCTTTATAATTGAAGGCTTTTTCCCATTTGGATACGACGATGCAGGCGACCGCATGGCCCGGCACGTTGACACCGGTTCGCGCCATGTCCATGACGCGGTCGACACCGGCAATGATGGCGACGCCTTCCGCGGGGAGACCGACGGCATTCGCGGTCGCCAGAAGCACGACGAGTGAGCCTGACGGCACGGCGGCAATGCCTTTGCTTGTCATCACGAGCACAAGCATCATCAGAAGCTGCTGAGACAGCGGCATCTCCACATGAAAAGCCTGCGCCAGAAAAACACATGACACCGATAAATAGAGACTTGAGCCGTCACAGTTCAGCGATAAACCTGACGGAACCACAAAGGAGACGACCCGCTTCGGGCAGCCGTATTTCTCCATCCGATCCATCAGCTGAGGCAGAATGGTTTCTGTGCTTGTCGTGGAAAATGCGATCAAAAACAGATCCCAGATCATTTTCAGCACTTCAAAGTATTTGATTTTAAAGATAAGCCCCACAATCGGAAACAGAACGAAAAGGATCAAAAACAGCCCGAGAAATACAGTGCCGATCAGCTTCAGCATCGGAAGCAAAAGCGCGATTCCGTATTGTCCGACGGAGGCGGCCATAAGGGCGAGAACGCCGATCGGAGCGGTGACCATCACCATTTGCGTCAGCTTGAACATAATATTTGCCGTTGATTCAAAGAAATTCATGACAGGTGCGGATGCTTTGCCGATGCCGGCTGCGGCGACACCGAATAAGATTGCGAAAAAGATGACGGCGAGAAGATCATTTTTCGCCATAACGTCAATGATGTTAACGGGGATAATATCAAGAAGCATTTGTTTCAGGTCGACTACTTTTTCAGTATAGCCGGAAAGCTCGTGAATATCTTTTTTAGCAAGGTGAGAGAGGTTAAGGCCGACTCCGGGCTTCAGTACGTTCGCCAATAACAGGCCGAGCCCCAGAACAAGCGTCGTAATGACTTCAAACCAAATAATCGTTTTGATGCCGAGACTGCCCATCTTTTTCATACTGCCGCTGCCGGCGGCTCCGATAACAATGGTCGAAAACACGATCGGCACGACAATCATTTTAATCAGGCGGATAAATCCGTCTCCGACGGGCCGCAGCGCCATCCCGAAATCCGGGAAGAAATGGCCGATCAATGCTCCGATGGCTAAAGCGATCAAAATCTGGAATGCGATAAATTTTTTCAAGCGAATCCCCCTTTTACTTGCGCATTTCTTACGTAATTCGCGAAGCAGGCGGCAACCACCTTCCTCTCTGCCATAAATTTGTCACACATTGACTGTGTGAAAGAGAGGATTGCTTTACATTATGTAAGCGCAATCATTGAATATGACACAAAGTCCTCATTGGAAAAAATGAAGCGGCATAGGATAAAGAAAGAATTTTACTCGAAAATATTAAAAATTTTGATAATTATATGATATGATACGGACAACTGCATCCTCATATATCTGTGCATACACGATTCGGACAGAGAAAATATATGCAGATCATAAAAGACTGAAAATTTTAAGAATTATAAGAAAGGTGTGCTTTTGTTGAATCAACTGATTGAAATACGTAAGGTCACAGCAAGAAAAGAAAAACCGGATTCCGCTTCATTGGGATTTGGCAAGTACTTCACTGATTACATGTTTGTCATGGATTACGAAGAAGAAAGAGGCTGGCATGATCCGAGAATTACACCTTATGAACCGGTTCATCTTGATCCGTCCGCATCCGTTTTCCATTACGGGCAAGCCGTATTTGAGGGGCTGAAAGCATACAGGTCAGAAGAAGGACGGGTATTGATGTTCCGGCCTGACCAGAATGTTAAACGGCTGAATAAATCGTTACGGAGGATGAGCATGCCGCCTCTCGACGAGAAGCTGGCGCTGGAAGCATTGATACAATTGGTGGTGCTGGAGCAGGAATGGATTCCGAAAGAAAAAGGAACGTCATTATACATCCGTCCGTTTGTGATTGCGACTGAGCCTTCTTTAGGAGTCCGGCCTTCAAACCGTTACAAATTCATGGTTGTCCTGACGCCTGTCGGTTCGTATTACGGCGATCAGCTGAAACCGATCCGTATTTATGTAGAGGATGAGTATGTGCGTGCCGTCACCGGCGGAGTGGGCGATGTCAAAACGTCCGGAAATTATGCGGCCAGCTTACAGGCTCAGCAAAAAGCCGAAGAACTGGGGTATGATCAGGTGCTTTGGCTAGACGGGGTGGAAAAGAAATATGTGGAAGAAGTAGGCAGTATGAATATCTTTTTCATCATAAACGGAGAGGCTGTAACGCCGGCGTTAAACGGAAGCATTCTCGGAGGCATCACCCGGGCATCTGTGATAGAGCTGTTAAAAAGCTGGGGCATACCTGTCAGGGAAGAACACGTTGCCATTGATGACATTTATCAGGCCGCAATGAGAGGCGAAGTGTCAGCGGTATTCGGTACGGGAACCGCAGCCGTCATCTCGCCGGTCGGCGCGCTGCATATTCACGGAGAAACGATTGAGCTGAATAACGGTTTGATCGGTGAAGTGTCAGAAAGGCTCTATGAAACGATTACCGGCATCCAGGTCGGGAAGGTGCGGGATTCGTTCAGATGGGTGGTTGAAGTATAAATGTAAAAAGAACCCTTGCGCGGCAGGGTTCTTTTTTCGGTTATTGGGATTTAGCGGATTGAACGCGTGCGGTGCTTTTCCGGTTTCTCACATAATAAGCGATGTAACAGACGGCCATAAATGCAATTCCGCAATAAAGGGCGATGGCCTGGTTCGGATCAAAAGCAATGCCGATACAGGAGGCGAGGCACAGAAGAAAGGCCGCTATCGGCACGGCCGGGTATCCCGGCGTCCGATACTTCAACTCTGAAACCTGATGCCCTTCTTTAAGAAACCGTCTTCTGAACAAAAATTGCGATGCGGCAATGCTCATCCACACCGCCACGACCGCAAATCCTGAGACGGAGACGAGAACAAGATAGATTGTATCCGCTGCAAATACGCTTGACAGCAGCGACAGAATGCCGCCGATCATACTGAAGATCAGAGCGTTAAAAGGAATGCCTTTAGGCGTCAGCCTGGCAAAGGCAGGATGAAGCTCTCCCTCTTTAGACAGGGACCACAGCATACGTGATGACGCGTACAGCCCTGAATTGGCGGCAGACAGAAGCGCCGTTAAAATGACGAAATTCATCAGATCGGCCGCATAGGGCACGCCGACTCTGTCAAATACCGTGACGAACGGGCTTTCAATCACACCGGCTTCCTGGATGGAGATCATCCCTGACAGCACAAAAATCGTTCCGATAAAGAAAAGCGCCAGCCGCCAGACTGTGGTCTTAATGGCGCGCGGAACGGTTTTTTCCGGATCAGCGCTTTCCCCGGCAGCGATTCCGATCAATTCCGTCCCTGAAAAGGCAAAGTTTACTGAAAGCATCGTCATCAGTATCGGGAAAAAGCCATTTGGAAAAAGGCTGCCGCCAACCGTAAAGTTCGACAGCATAGGTGCGGCCTCACCGCTTTTCATCGGGACAATGCCGAACATCGCCGCTCCGCCCAATAAAATAAACAGTAAGATGGCTAAGACTTTAATGCTTGAGAACCAAAACTCCGATTCAGCAAAAAATTTCACGGAGAAGACGTTTAATAAAAAGATGAAAAGAGCGAATACCGCACTCCACATCCACACCGAAGTATGCGGGAACCAGCGCTGCATGAAGAGCCCGGCCGCCGTGAATTCAGAGCCCAGCGCCACCGCCCACGTCAGCCAGTACAGCCATGCGACCGTAAAGCCCGTCGCCGGTCCGATATAGGTTTTCGCATAGGTGTGGAATGCGCCCGTTACCGGCATGGCCACTGACAGTTCACCGAGGCAAAGCATGACGAGATAGACGATGCACGCGCCCAAAAGGTAAGCGAAAATGGTGCCCGCCGGACCCGCCTGATGAATGGTATACCCAGAGCTTAAAAACAGCCCTGTTCCGATCACACCTCCGAGTGAGAGCATAAAGAGGTGCCTGCTTTTCATACTTCTCTGAAAATTTGTCTCGTTCTTGTTGTTCATTGTTTTCCAACTTTCTGCGAGGGCCGTTCTAATAAAAAATCTCATGCCGGCGAATGGCACGAGATTCCGGCGAACCGGCTTTTTGAATAGAATATACAAACTATTCCGATTAGTCAAGTTGTTTTTAAGGTCTTGGCCCAATCGGCAATGGCCTGGATGTCCGCAGGTTTCGTCCGGCAGCAGCCTCCGATCAGGCTCACGCCTTTTTCGTACCAGCTGCTTTGCGCGCTTTTTCCGAAGTTGTTTTCGCAGGCTGCGCCTATCCAGGTTTTTGTCACCGGATCATACTGTTCGCCGGAGTTCGGATAGGCGATAATCGGTTTGGACGCTGCCCGTTTGATTTCTTCTATCAGCGTCGGAATATGTTCAATCGGTGTGCAGTTGATGCCGATCGCTGCGATTTGGCTGCAGGAGTCGAGCAGAGCCGCACATTCGGAAATAGGCGTGCCTTCGCTGATATGCCGTCCGTCTTTGGCGCTGAAGCTGATCCATGCATAAGTGCCGGGGAATTCCTCCAGCAGCTTTGTGATCGCTTTTGCTTCTGACAGGCACGGAATGGTCTCACAGGCCAAAAGATCGGCGCCGGATTCGATGAGGGCTTTCATCCGGGGGCGGTGAAAGCTGATCAGCTCATCCTCCGTCAGTCCGTAATGTCCGCGATATTCAGAGCCATCGGCAAGGCTCGCGCCGTAAGGTCCGATAGAAGCGGCGATCAAAGGTTTGGGACGGTGTATACGGTTTTCTTCATGCGCCCAAAATTCATCACGTGCTTGGACGGCGAGCTCAACTGATGTCTGAATAAGGCGGATCGCATCAGTTTCTGGGATGCCGCGTGCCGCAAATCCTTCAATCGTTGATTGATAGCTGGCGGTGATCGCGCAATCAGCGCCGGCGGCAAAATATTCTGCATGCACCTGTTTGATCAGTTCGGGTCTCTCCAAAAGAATTTTGGCCGACCACAGATCGTCATTTAAATCACAGCCCATCCGTTCAAGCTCGGTAGCCATCGCTCCGTCTATGATCATAACCGGATATTCATCTAATATTTGTGTAATGGGATTCATAGGCATTCCTCTCTGACTTTTCTGAAAATATATAAAAAGAGTAATAGACGCTTTTCTCTTTGTCAATGAACCGGCAGAAAAAAGGTGTTCAGGCCAGCTGCCCGAACACCTTTTGTTTAGGAAATGTGTTTGCCTTTCGTGTTTTTAGCGATATCTGAATACTCCCAGCATTCGATCCCGTCATCATCAGGGAGCACATCTCTGTAAAAGACGGGGTCCTTTCCGGCTTTCTTTTGCCGGACATAATCGCTCAAAGCGGCAAACGCTTTTTTCGACAGAAGGAAAATCGCGATTAAATTCACGACCACCATTAAGCCCATGAACAAGTCAGCCATATCCCACACAAGCTGGACTTTGGAAATGCATCCGAATAGAACCATTCCGAGCACACAGATGCGGTAAATGAACAGCCATTTCTTGTTCTGGCTTAAAAATCCGATATTGGTTTCTCCGTAATAATAGTTGCCCATAAGAGCGCTGAAGCCGAACAGAAGCATTAAGACGGCAAGGAAACCCGATGCCCACGCGCCGACATGGTCGCTCAAGGCAGCCTGAGAAAGCGCGATGCCGCTCAGGCCCGGCTGGTGATAAGCGTCTGAAAATAAAATGATAAGTGCCGTGCTTGTACAGATGACAAGCGTATCCGTCAGGACGCCGAATGCCTGAATGAGTCCCTGTTTCACCGGGTGGCTCGTTGTAGCCGTCGCCGCCGCGTTCGGGGCGCTTCCCATTCCCGCTTCATTTGAGAAAATCCCGCGTCTCACACCTTGCATCAATGCCGCACCTAAAGCGCCGCCCGCTGCCTGATCAATACCGAAAGCATTTTTTTTGATAATCGACAGAACGCTAGGCAATTGGGTGATGTTCGTCAGAATGACAAAGAAAGCGATGCCGATATATAAAACGGCTAAGACGACTACGACATATTCCGCCATCTTCGCAATTCGTTTGACGCCTCCGAAAATAACACAGGCGAAGACCGCTATTAAAATGAGGCCCAATGTAAGCCGGCTGGTGCCGAACGCGTTTTGAAAGGCGATGCTGATCGTATTAGACTGAACGGAATTAAAGACGATCCCGAATGACAGTGTGATTAATACGGCGAACAGCGCGCCCATCCAGCGTTTCTTCAGGCCTTTTTCCATGTAATAGGCCGGGCCGCCGCGGAAGCCGTTTTGATCTTTTACTTTATAAATTTGGGCAAGCGTGCTTTCAACAAAGCTTGAAGCCGAACCGATGACTGCGATAATCCACATCCAGAAAATAGCACCCGGACTGCCGAGTGCGATCGCAATTGCGATTCCGGTAATATTTCCGGTTCCGACACGCGCCGCCATACTGATGCAAAATGCCTGAAACGGGGAAATGCTGTTTTTTGACCGGGCGGCCGCGCCTTCTTTTAAAACCCGGATCATTTCCCTCAGCATGCGGACTTGCAGACCCTTTGATCTGAACGTAAAAAACAGTCCCAGAGAAAGAAGCAGTACGATTAAAAGTTTTGACCATAAAAAATCATTTGCTGAACCGATTACATTTTCAAGGAATTCCTGCATCCAATCACCTCTTGGTTCGTTTGATTAAAAAATACTGAGCTCCCACTCCTGTGCGATATGTTTCAGCAGCATGCCGCCCGTCAGGCTGTTGCCGTATTCATCAATGGCCGGACCGTAAATGCCGATGCCGCAGCCGTTATGAAAAGGCTGTTCTCTTCTGGCGCTTGGAGGAACCAATGCCATAATGCCGCCGGATACTCCGCTTTTTGCCGGGACACCGACGAAAGCCGCATATTTGCCTGACGCATTGTACATGCCGCACGTCAGCATCAGGGCTTTGGCGAGTTTTGCGACATCTTTCGGAATGACCTGTTCCCGGCGGATCGGATGGTAGCCGTCATGCGCAAGAATCAATCCGATTAAAGCGATGTCCTCGGTTGTACCCTCCATGGCGCACTGCTTTAAGTAGACTTCCAGCGTTTCTTCCACATCCGCCTCAAGAAAGTTCGTTTCTTTTAAATAGTAGGCGAGCGCCCTGTTCCGGTGCGCGGTCTGCCATTCAGAGCGGAAGACCTCCTCGTGAATGTGAGGCCGTTTTCCTATCAATTTTTCAAAAACGGAAAACAGGTATTCTAATTTATCATGCGCCGTTTCACCCGGAAGAAGCGAGGCGAGGTAATGGCGCCCGCATTGATCATCGGGTTGAACGGCTTGCCGGGTTTATGGATTTCAAGCCGGATGATAGAATTAAACGCGTCACCTGTCGGCTCCACGTCCACGCGATCCAGCACGTAAGAAATGCCTCTGTTCATGCAGGCCGCAATAAAGCTGATGACTTTTGAGATGCTCTGCAATGTAAACGGGACATTCCATTCACCGGCATGAATCACGGAGCCATCAGGCTCTAATATGCAAATGCCCAGCTGAGAGTCGTTGATTTCTCGAGGGCGGGTATATAATTTGCGCTTTTTCCATTAACGGAAAACGGGCGGTAATGCTCGACCCAATCTTGTAAAAGTGAAGCCAGTTCCTCTTTTTCAAGGCGCTGACCATATCTTTCATAACATTCCTCCTCTATTGCAAGCCTGTCCGCAAGCGGAAATCGGTCTTGGAAAACGTTTTCAAATATAGTGTGTTCAATTTTAATGTATAATGACATCTACAGAATCATACAAAATACGACAAAATCATTCTTAAAATAAGCCGATAGATTTATAAATCAGCCCGAGCGTCCCGCTAACCGGGTCTAAATTTGCGGACTCCTTCGGTCTTATTCAAAATAGATAGAAGAAGGAAGTGATTGTGATCAGGCTCGAATATTTACTAAAAAAAGACGGCTATCTTTTCGCCCTTATGCTGATCACCGTGCCGCTGGCGGGGGAACTGAAATTTTACCCCGTAAATGAGGTGTACCGGATCAGCTTCGGCGCGCCCGCTTTTTTCTTTTTTCTGCTGCTGCTGCGGCATGTGCCTGCGGTATTGTCAGGGCTGTTGACAGGTGCAGCCGTTGTGGCATTCCGGATCGGCCTGGCTTGCTGGGGAGGAGAGCATGCCGGCTTTACGGAGGCTTTTTTCAGCCAATACCCCAGTTTCTTTTTTTACTTTACATATGCCTGTTTGTTTTACGTGCTGAAGGTCAGACATTTTCGCGATCGGCCGCTGATGATCGGATTTCTCGGTTTTCTCATTGAAATCGCGTCTGACACCGTTGAAATGGCGGTTCAGTTTTCCGGGGGCCAGCCGATTATGATACCGGACAAGCTGGCAGATATTGCGGTTATCGCAGTTTCTCACACATTTATAGTGCTGAGTTTTTTCAACGTGATGAAGCTGCATGAAGCTCAGGTCAGGGAAAAGCAAACGAGAAAGCAGCATGAGCATATGCTGATGATCGTGTCTAACTTGTATGAAGAAACGATTCATTTGAAAAAAACGCTGAAAACGACAGAACATGTGACGAAGGAATCCTATCAGCTGTATCGGGAAATGAGCGGGAACGACCGGGAGCTCGGCAGCCGCATGCTGCGCCTTGCGGGAGAAATTCATGAAGTGAAAAAAGACAATCAGCGGATATTCGCCGGGCTGTCGAAGCTGATTTCAAATGAGAGGTTCCGGGATTACATGGATGCCGCCGCCCTGATCGGCCTCGTCATCCGAATCAATGAAAAATACGCCGAATCTTTAGGCAAGGACATTCAGTTTCAAAGCGTGATTGAAGGAGAGCATCCCGATTACCATGTCTTTACCGTCCTGTCGATCTTGAATAATCTTACCGCCAATGCCGTGGAGGCCATGGGAGACAGGGGTGAGATCCGCCTTACGCTGCGCAGGGCGGAGGATGATACGGCCGAATTTCAGGCGGAAGATGACGGTCCCGGCATTCCGGAAAAAATCGGAGAGATTGTCTATGATCCGGGGTTTACGTCCAAATACGATGAATTCGGCACCCCTTCAACGGGCATCGGGCTTTCTTACGTGAAGGAAATCGTAACTGAACTTGACGGGGACATCTCCTTTCATAACAAGCCAAAAGGCGTCATATTTACGATTCAGCTGCCGGTGAGGCATTTGATTGCAGAAAGGGGGAGTTCATAATGCGCTTTTTTATAGCTGATGATGACCGGGCGATCCGTTCTATTTTGAGACAGATTATCGAGGATGAGGATTTAGGCGAAGTCGTCGGTGAGGCGGAGGACGGGAGTCAGATTGAAGGGCATTATCTCCATTTTAAACAAGTCGACATTTTATTAATAGATCTGCTGATGCCGGGGCGGGACGGGATTGAGACGATCCGGCACCTGCAGAATTCGTACACCGGAAAAACGGTGATGATATCTCAGGTGGAGGCGAAGGAAATGGTGGGGGAAGCCTATTCTCTCGGTATTGAATATTTTATCCACAAACCGATCAACAAAATTGAGATCATCACCGTCCTCCGAAAAGTGAAAGACCTTATAGAATTGGAAACGTCCATCGGCGACATCCAAAATTCGTTAAGACGGCTTGTTCAGCGCAATGAACCGCAGCAAAGCCGCCTTTCTGAAGCCCATGAAAAATCCGTTAAAGAGACGGGAAAATTTCTGTTATCAGAATTAGGGATTGTGGGAGAAAGCGGCGCGCACGATCTGATGGCCGTGCTGCATTTTTTATTTGAGGATGAGCAAGCGCAAAAAAGCGTTCCGTCGCTGAAGCGGGTGTTTACAAATGTCGCATTGCGGAAACTGGGGCCTGCGGCGTCGGAAGCAGACGTCAGCAGGGAGACCAAAGCCTCCGAACAGCGGATCAGAAGAGCAATCATTCATTCGTTAAACCACTTCGCTTCTCTGGGCACAACGGATTTTTCAAATCCCAAATTTGAATACTACGCCTCGAAATTCTTCGATTTCCCTGCCGTCAGCAAGAGAATGAAAGAAATGCAGGCCAAAGAAACCATTCCGCTTTCTCCGGTTAAAGTGAATATGAAAAAATTCATTCACGTCTTCTTTTTGGAGGCGAAAGATTTACGCGAAGGATCGAAATTTGTCAGCGGGGGAAGCCGGTAACCTGAACAATAGAGTTTACTTATATAAGGTCTTTGTGTAAAATAATGTTAACTCAAAAAGAACGGAGGGGTCCTGATGGCAAATCATATTCCGGTTTACGCACTAATGAAATAGTGTCAATGTCTCTGCCTTGAGCGCGGAGAAAACCGGGATTGTCTGCCTGAATAAAGGACCCTGACAGTTATAGTGAGGGGGCGGCGATTATGCCGCCCTCTTTTTGGCGTCTTCACATATCTCATTTTTCTCCGCCTCAGGCGAAGCTCTGTGTCAGTAAATAAGGGAAATGGGGAAACAAAATGACAAAACAAAGGGATATAGAATCCGTTCTGAACATCGCAAAGGAAAATGGCTTACAGTTAAAATATGAAGGGGCGGACATAAATGAAACGGGTATGGACTTCCAAGTCGTATTTGCTGAAGATGACAGCGGCGTAACATGGGTGCTCCGAAAACCGCGCCGCCCCGATGTTATTGAAAGAGCGGCTGCGGAAAGTAACGTTCTCGCGTTTCTCCGCAGCTATGCCGCGGTATCAGTGCCCGATTGGCGGATTCATACACCGGAACTGATCGCTTATCCGAAACTGGACGGCATACCCGCCGCCGCGATTGATCTGGATAAGAAACAGCACGTCTGGAATATGGAACACGAGCCGCCTTCAGACGGTTTTGTCGGCTCGCTTGCAGCAGCATTAGCCGAGCTGCACGGGGCAGATCCGGCCGCTGCCTCCAGAGCCGGCATTGAAATCATAAAACCGGATGATGTCAGGCAAAGGACAGCGGAATCGATGGATCATATAAAAAAAGAAATCGGAGTTTCAGAGCCGCTTTGGCAAAGATGGCAAACATGGATAAATGACAGCTCGTATTGGCCTGATTTTTCCGCGCTGATCCATGGCGACTTGCACCCTCCGCATATATTAATCGGCCAAAATCAGCGTGTGACGGGTCTTCTCGATTGGACGGAGGCGAAGGTTGCTGATCAGGCCAAGGATTTTGTCCTTTACCAAGTAATATTAGGAGAAAAAGAAACGAAACGCCTGATTAAGAGCTACCAAGCTGAAGGCGGGCGTGTCTGGCCGAAAATGCAGGAGCATGTGACAGAATGGCAGGCTGCTTATCCTGTGGAGACGGCGAAGTTCGCGCTTCAGACGGGTCAGGAAGAACATATGCAAATGGCGCGGGAAATGCTCGGCCTGTCTGATTCGAAAGGTTATTGACTTCCGCCGGATGACAGCGTATGATACTTTTTAAAACAAAAGAACGGATGAACAATGCTGAGGAAGAGCAAGTACGCATCTGCGTGCGGGGTTCAGAGAGTCGGTGGCCGCTGTGAACCGATCCCCGTCCGATGCCGAATGGGCTTCTGAGTTGCTGCGCTTAAATGAAAGTAGGCGGTGCCGGGATTCTTTCCCCGTTATCAAGAAAGGAGTATTGAAACCGTGTTGTTTCTGTACTTTTTGAGAGAATGGCTTTTCAGCCGTTAATAAAGGTGGCACCGCGAAAACCTCGTCCTTTGATGGATGGGGTTTTTTTGTATCGTTAAGGAGGTGATGGCCATGGAAAGTGACTGGAGACGGACCGAAAATCAAAAAAGGAGGGATATTCATGGTGATCGCAACCGACGATCTTGAACTCACTTGTCCGCATTGTGAAGGAACCGGCGCGGAGAAAGAAGGAGCGCCCTGCCCGAAGTGCGGAGCGAAGGGCGTCATTTTGACGGCTCAGGGAAACACGCTGCTGCATTTTATCAAAAAGCATATTGATCAGTGAAATCAAAGAAAAAAGGCCGTTATCCGGCCTTCAGGCTGTCGAGAAAATCTCGACAGCCTTTATTTCTCCTTAAAATATCAGACGGTGTCTTTCTCACGTTCCACACAAGAAACGCTTCTCAAAACACAGCCGAATTCGTTCTGCTTGACCAACTCGCCGAAGAGGATCACCTGCTTCGAAATATATAGACTTCTCTCATCGTTGAAAAGGCCAAACCTTACTACAGCGAAAATAAAGGCCGCCCCTCACTTGATCCGCTGATCTTATTCAAAATGATGTTGAAGATTGCCGCATACCTGCCAAGCAAGGCCAGGCATGTGGGAGTGCTTTTTCTGCGCCTGAAAAAGAAACAGGACAAAACAAAAAAGCTTGTAGAAAAACATCATTTTCTATACAAGCTGCTTTTTCATTCTTCAAAATAAGGATTCACATGAATGAGCACTTCTTCAACATCTGAAAAGTGTCTTTTGATTTCATTTCGGATTTCGCGGGCAATATCGTGTCCCTGCTTAATCGTCAAATCATGATCCAAAGATAACCGGACATCAAGCAATTTATAGTGGCCGTGTTCTCTCGCTCGGATTTTATCGAGCCGTTTGACTTGAGGACAATGCAAAATAACCGCTTTATATTCCTCTATCAGTTCGGGATCAACACTTTTTTCCATGAGAACGTCAACAGACGGCCTGATTAATTCCATTGAAATCTTAAAAATGAGGTACGCCACGATAACACTGGCAATTGCATCGGCGTACAACAGATAGGACCATCCGCGGGTGTTCCCGATAATCGCCAATAGGACGCCGATAAAAGCGGCAAGAGAGGCAACGATATCGCCTTTATGATCGTATGCAATCGCTATAACCGCTTTACTGTTCCATTTTTCCCCTTGTTTGATCGAATAACGATATAAGATCTGCTTAGCCACGTAGGATATCAGAGCCGCAAACAATGCGCTGTATTGCGGGATGCTTGGACCTTCAACAAAGGACGAAATCGCTTCTATTAGAATATACACGGAAACGAGCACTAATATGATTCCTACAATCGCTTCGCTGATGACCTCAGCTTTGCCATGCCCGAAAGGATGGTCTTGATCGGGCGGCTTATTAGAAATGCCGATGACGGCCAGGACAGCAATCGAAGCCACGACATCCGCTGCAGAATGTATACCGTCGGCAAAAACTGCTTCACTATCGCCTATCAGTCCAAAAAAGATCTTTCCTGCCATTAAGATCAGATTGGCTATCAATGCAATCAAAGCAACTTTTTTGCTTATTTGTTCTCTTTCACTTGCCATTTTTTCCTCCTATAAAACTGCACAAAAAAATAGGGGCGCTTTTGATGCGCTCTCCGTATCCTTTCTTGTGTAATCACTTTGCTTATCATACCAATTCAGTTTCGAGTGGGTCTATAGCAAGGTTGTTTCCTGTTTACTAATAAATAAGGTGACAGAAAAAAAGTTGGAGCAGGGCTAAACCATACACAGACAAAATTACGCTGAATTTAAAAATGAACTGTTGACATTTGAGTATTTATCTTATATTATTATCTCGAATTCAAGATATTTTAATTCAATATAACTTAATTAGAGTGCAGGATAAGAACCTGCCGGTCGTTTGAATCACGAAAAGATCAGTGAAGAGAACGTTTCGTTTTTTTGATCATATGTTATTTGATTTTTTATATCATAATATCTCGAATTCGAGATAAAGGGGGTACGAGGGAAATGGCTGAATTTGTACAGCTAGTGAATGAAAGAAGATCTGCAAGCAACTTTCTTCCAGATCATCCAATCACAAGAGATTGTTTGAATTGGTTGCGTTGGCTCCATCAGCTTTTAATTTGCAGCATACAAAATATGTGACGGTTCTTGACCCGGATGTGAAAGAAAAGCTGAAGCAGGCCGCAAACGGACAATATAAAGTGTTTAGCTCATCAGCGGTGCTTTTAGTTTTAGGGGATAAGCAGGCATATCAGAAAGCGGCTGACATCTATGAAGGATTGAAGATGCTGGGGATATTAAATAAACAAGAGTATGATCACATGGTTCAAGACACCGTTTCGTTTTATGAAAACAGGGGAGAGCCATTTAAGAGAGATGAGGCGATAAGAAATGCTTCACTTTCTGCGATGATGTTTATGCTGAGTGCTAAGGAAAAAGGCTGGGACACCTGTCCGATGATAGGGTTTGATACTGAAGCCGTGAAACAGATTTTGAATATAGATGATCAATTTGAGATTGTCATGATGATTACAATCGGGAAAGAAAAAACAGAAAGCAGAAGGCCGCGCGGCTACCGAAAGCCTGTGAATGAGTTTGTGGAGTATATTTAAATACTTGTAAGGGAGCGGATAAAAATGGCTAAAAAAACGATGGGAATACATCATATTACAGCAATTGTCGGTCACCCTCAAGAGAATGCTGATTTCTACGCTGGAGTGCTGGGGCTGCGATTGGTCAAGCAAACGGTCAATTTTGATGATCCGGGTACGTATCACCTTTATTTTGGGGATGAAGGCGGGAAGCCGGGAACAATCATCACATTCTTTCCGTGGGCGGACGCCCGTCAAGGCATCATTGGAGACGGACAGGTTGGCGTGACATCTTACGTCGTGCCAAGAGGTGCTATGTCATTTTGGGAAAAGAGACTTGAAAAGTTCAACGTGCCATACACAAAAATCGAGCGTTTTGGAGAACAATATATAGAATTTGATGACCCGCATGGCCTGCATTTAGAAATCGTGGAAAGAGAAGCAGGGGAGGCCAATACGTGGACTTTCGGAGATGTAACCCCGGATGTTGCCATTAAAGGCTTTGGCGGTGCAACCCTGTTATCAGCACAGCCTGAAAAAACAGGTGAATTGCTAGAAAACATCATGGGGCTTGAGCGAGTCGGCAAAGAAGGAGACTTCGTTCGTTATCGTTCTGCCGGTGAGATCGGAAATGTGATTGATCTTAAATTAACGCCTATCGGCCGCGGACAAATGGGTGTCGGCACGGTCCATCACATCGCTTGGCGGGCTCAGGATGACGAAGATCAATTAGAATGGCAAAGATTGATTGCTACGCACGGATATGGTGTGACTCCTGTTCAGGATAGAAACTATTTTAATGCGGTTTACTTCAGAGAACATGGGGAAATCTTATTTGAGATCGCAACTGATCCGCCGGGCTTTGCCCATGATGAGTCACAAGAAACAATGGGCGGAAAATTGATGCTCCCTGAGCAGTATGAACCGCATCGGGCTCATATTGAACAAGGGCTGCTGCCGTTTGAAGTGAGAGAATTAGATTGATTTATAGATAAACGTGAAGCATGAAGAAAAATAAAAGACATACATTTAACAGATGTTTGCTGGAAGTGACCGTTGGTAAACAAGCTGCCTTGCAGCACATCATATAATATGAAAAATAAGGAGAGATAAAAATGGAAGATGCAGGATTGTTGCTTATTCGAATCATGATTGGTGTGGTGTTTCTGTTTTATGGATCACAAAAATTATTTGGCTGGTTTGGCGGATACGGGATTAAAGGAACCGGACAATGGTTCGAGTCAATTGGAGTTAAACCAGGCAACGCCGCGGCCGCTTTATCAGGTCTCGGGGAACTCGTAAGCGGAATTTTATTTATTTTAGGTGTATTCCTCCCGCTTGGAGCTGCTATCATAACGATCATTATGCTAGGTGCCATTGTAAAAGTTCATGGAGCGAAAGGGTTTGCGAACGGTGCCGGCGGTTTTGAATATAACTTGGTGCTGATTGTAGTCTCCATCGGAGTTGCACTCATCAGTTCAGGGGCGTACGCTTTGCATTTTTAATATAGGTATCTAAGAACAGTTACTGAAAAGCGGTAACTGTTCTTTTGTTTTGGAATTTTAAGCATCATTTGCGGGTGTTCTGCAAAGCAAAAAAACGGATATGATCAATATAAATGTGTATAGTGAATGTACGAGTATTGATGAGCTTGGTCATGAAAGACGAGCCGATTTGAAGGAGGGTTTTGATGAAAGAGCTGACAGACTTACATTCATTAGATTCTATCGAGAATTTTATTAAACAGCATCAATTCAGTTTTATCTACATTTCAAGGCCCGCCTGTACAGTATGTCACGCTGTTCTGCCGCAGCTCAGAAAAGTATTGGATCAGTTTCTAAAAATCAAATTGGGGCATATCAATGCTGACGAGGTAGAAGAGGTTGCCGGCAGATTTTCAGTCTTCACTGTCCCCGTGCTTCTTTTGTTCATTGATGGGACTGAGTTTCTGAGAGAAGCCCGCTTCGTTCATTTTGAACAGCTCGAAGAAAGGCTGAAAAGGGTTTATCAGTTATATCAAGATGTATAAAGCGTTTATACTTTACAAATAAAAAGCCCCCTTTAAGGGGATCAGGCTGTCGAGAAAATCTCGACAGCCTTTATTTTTTCCTTAAAATATCCATTCCCCTGTCATAAAATAAAAGAAAGAATTTGTTCTGCTTGACCAACTTGTCGAAGAGGATCACCTGCTTTGAAAAATTGATAAATACATAGACGTTACCGCCCTACCCGAGGGTTGTTTCCAAAATTGAAATTTCATTATGACAGTGAACAAGACAGATCCATTTGTCTAAATCACCAAACGCTTACATACGCAGCAACTGACCGAAAAGGATATCGATCATATAAATCAAATCCTGAAATCTGTTCCGCATGCCCATTCTCGAACAATGCACAAGATCAAAGAACCACCAAAAGGTCATCACCCGACATGTATGGGAGGATGATAAAGAAAAGGTCAGACAAAATCGTTTGTCTGTTTCAGGAAAAAACCTCTGCAAAAAAAGAAAAAATCGAGCGAAGCTTTGCAGATTCAAAACAGATGCTTCGCTATTGCTGGTTGGGAAAACAAAATGTGAGGGAACAAGTTCTCCTCACAGCCGCATGCCAGAACATGAAGAAGATTGCCGCATACCTAGCCAAGGCATGTGGGAGTGCTTTTTCTGCACCTGAAATCAAATGAATATGGAAAGAAACAGTACAAAACAAAAAAGCTTGTAGAAAAAACATCATTTTCTCTACAAGCTGAAGGCCGTTATCCGGCCTTTTTTGCGTTATTCAGATCGGGGCTCTAAAAAACGGGACCCGCCCAAGTCTTTTCTCATCAGATAGATATGGAAAAAGTATTCTCCGACAGCAATGATGATGGCGGAAATAAGAGCGGCAAACGCCAGTCTTCCTCCTGAAATGCCCATGGACAGCGGCATTCCCATCAGCCATACAACAAGAAACGCGATTCCGAAATCAGCGGACGCCGCCGTAATGTTATTCCATCTTGGCAGCACGTAAAGATCGCCCGTAAAGTAGGAAACGGCTCCCAACACAATGGTCATCAGCAGCACGTCGCCGAATGTAAAGCGGAAACCTAAGCCCAGTATCAGATACAGAATAATGATGGTCATAATGCCTTTAATGGCAAGCGCTTTAATGTGCTCCATGCGAATTCCTCCTTATGGAAATCATGTTAGTATGTTTCCTCATCATGTGAAATATAAACCTTTTTTTCGTGAACATTTGTTTTCTGGCTTTTGTCTGTCATCACTAGGCCGCGGCTGAATATGATGAAAGGAGTAAAAACGGGAGGTGTCATGATGGCAGTCGTAAAAGCGTCGAGCGCCGATGTCGATCTAATGGCAAGGCTGCTCAGGGCGGAAGCGGAAGGCGAAGGAAAGCAGGGAATGCTGCTGGTCGGCAATGTGGGAATCAATCGGGTGCGGGCGAATTGTTCTGATTTTAAAGGCCTGCGCACCATTAGGCAGATGGTATTTCAGCCGCACGCGTTTGAAGCGGTGACTCACGGATACTTTTACCAGAGGCCGCGCGAATCCGAGCGGAGGCTTGCCCGCCGGACGATTAATGGTGAACGGTTTTGGCCGGCTAAATTCAGTCTGTGGTATTTTAAGCCGCCGGGAGACTGCCCGCCGACTTGGTATAATCAGCCGTTTGTCGGCAGATTCAAGTCCCACTGCTTCTATCAGCCGACAGGCGAAACATGCGAAAACGTGTACAATACATTTTAATCCCGGATGCACCGTTCTTGGAATGAACGGTGTTTTTTTAATTTCTTGGGAAGAAAAATAGGAACAAAGTGCGCTTGACGGATGAAAAGCCAAAAAGAAACAGAGGGGGATTTCTCCCGGCTGGGCAAAGGTTTGTCGAAACAATGTGAAAAATGTCTCCCGCCGTTCATTTTCCGGCCTTACAAATCCTTCACACTCTTCATAGCGGTTTAACATTTCTTTTTTATAATGAGGGCGATCAATGAGAAGAAAGGGGAACTGACATGACACATGACGGCCGTTTAGATGAATGGATCAAGGAATTGGAGAACAAAAGCTTTCAGAACAATACGTTTGACCGCCGCGCATTTATACAGGGCGCGGGGAAAATCGCCGGCCTTTCCCTCGGGTTAGCGATCGCGCAATCCATCGGCGCGTTTGAAGTGAATGCCGCTCCGAAATTTTCTAACTATCCGTTCACCCTCGGCGTAGCTTCCGGCGACCCGCTGTCTGACAGCGTCATTCTCTGGACGCGTCTTGCCCCGGACCCGCTGAATGGGGGCGGCATGCCGAAGCAGGCTGTGCCGGTAAATTGGGAAATCGCCACTGATGAACATTTCCGCCATATCGTCAAACGCGGAACGGAGATGGCCAAGCCGAATCTCGGACACTCCGTCCATGTCGAAGCGGACGGGCTCAAGCCCAATAAAGTGTACTATTACCGGTTTAAAAGCGGGCATGAGCTCAGCCCCGTCGGCCGGACGAAAACGCTACCCGCCCCCGGTGCTGACGTGTCCGCCATGACGTTTGCGTTTGCCTCATGCCAGCAGTATGAACACGGCTATTATACGGCGTATAAGCATATGGCGAAGGAAAAGCTTGATCTTGTCTTCCATCTCGGAGATTACATTTATGAATACGGACCGAATGAATATGTGTCAAAAACGGGGAATGTCAGGACGCACAGCAGCGCCGAAGTGTATACACTGGCAGATTACCGCAACCGTCACGCCCAATACCGCTCTGATGCCAATCTGAAAGCCGCCCACGCCGCATTTCCGTGGGTCGTGACATGGGACGATCATGAGGTGGAAAACAATTATGCCAATGTCATCCCTGAAAAAGGCCAATCGGTTGAAGCGTTTGTGCTCAGACGGGCCGCAGCTTATCAGGCTTATTATGAACACATGCCGCTCAGGCGCATGTCACTGCCGAACGGTCCTGATATGCGGCTGTACAGGCAATTCTCATATGGCAATTTAGCCTCGTTTAATGTGCTTGATACAAGACAGTACAGAGATGACCAGGCCAACGGAGACGGGAATAAGCCCCCTTCTGATGAGTGGAGAGACCCGAAACGCACATTGATGGGGACAGAGCAGGAGCAATGGCTGTTCGAAAATTTAGCCGCCTCAAAAGCGAAGTGGAATGTGCTGGCGCAGCAAATCTTTTTCGCGCAATGGAATTTCGGAACAACCGCCAATCCGATATTCAGCATGGATTCATGGGACGGCTACCCGGCTCAGCGGGAGCGGGTCATCAATTTTATAAAAAGCAAAAATCTGAACAATGTCATCGTGCTGACGGGTGATGTTCATGCAAGCTGGGCGTCAAACCTGCATACCGATTTTAATCAAACGAATTCAAAGATTTTCGGAGCCGAATTCGTCGGGACTTCCATTACATCTGGAGGAAACGGGGCGGATAAACGGGCCGATACGGATCAGATCTTAAAACAAAACCCGCACATCAAGTTTTTTAACGATTATCGCGGCTATGTCCGCTGTACGGTGACGCCCGCCCAATGGAGAGCGGATTACAGAGTGGTGCCGTATGTGACGGAGCCGGGGGCTGAGGTATCCACACGGGCTTCCTTCATTTATCAGAAAGACCAGACGGGGATTCGGAAGGTCTCTCAAAACGCGGTTGCGGGAGGCTTAAAGCAGTCAAACGAAGTGGAAGAGGATCGATTCTTCGCCCATAACAATGCGCACGAAAAGCAAATGAGAAAGAAACGGGCCAAAATCTCACAATAAGGGGGCACACTCATGTTTTCAAATATCGGCATTCCCGGGTTAATCCTGATCTTCGTCATCGCTCTCATCATTTTCGGACCTTCAAAGCTTCCGGAAATTGGCCGTGCAGCCGGCCGGACGCTGCTTGAATTTAAAAGCGCCGCAAAAACACTGGTCTCAAATGAAGAGCCGGACAAGCAGACGGCTGAGAAAGATAAAACGGCAGGCTGAATCATGACACGGGGGCAGACGAATCCGCTTCTGCCCCTTCTTTCATATAAGGAGGATGTACGATTGGATAAAAAAGAAACCCACTTGATCGGGCATTTAGAGGAAATCCGGCAGCGTCTCATTAAAACCGTCATCGCCTTTCTCGTGTTTTTTATCGGCGCCTGCTGGTTTGTACAGGATATTTATGACTGGCTGATCAAGGATTTGCCTGGCAGACTGGCCGTTTTAGGCCCGAGCGAGATTTTATGGGTGTACATGATGATTGCGGGAATTTGCGCCATTACGGCAACGATTCCGGTTGCCGCCTTTCAGCTCTGGCGTTTTACGGCGCCGGCCTTGACCGCGTTTGAACGCCGCGCCGCTTTGCTTTACATTCCGGGGCTTTCCGTTTTGTTTATCATCGGAATTTCCTTCGGGTATTTTGTGCTCTTTCCGATTGTGCTCGGATTTTTAACACAATTATCCGCCGGCCACTTTGACATGGTATTTACGGCGGATAAGTATTTTACCTTTATGCTTAATCTTACATTGCCGTTCGGGTTTTTGTTTGAAATGCCTCTGGCCGTCATGTTTCTGACGCGTCTGGGGATCGTAAACCCAACCCGGCTGGCGAAGGCGAGAAAGCTTTCGTATTTTTTGCTGATCGTTGTCTCGGTGCTGATTACGCCGCCGGATTTTATGTCTGACTTTCTCGTCATGATTCCGCTGCTCGTCCTCTACGAAATCAGTGTGACGCTGTCCCGCATCGTTTACCGAAAGAAATGGGCCGAGACGCCGTCTGCCGCTTAGTGAAGCTCGCCTCCGCCGGTCTCAATATCGTCCTCATGCACCGCGGCGGTCACCGCGGCGATTTTGAGCGCTTTTGTGATGTGATCAAGGCTGAGGCTCGGCGCGGATTTCTGCAAGGTTTGCTCTGGAATGTACGGGATGTGTATAAACCCGCCACGGATGTGCGGATGATGACGGCTGATTTCATCCATCAGCCCGTAAAAGAGATGATTGCATACAAACGTCCCCGCCGTGTAGGATACAGCCGCGGGAATGCCTTCTTTTTTAATCTCCTCAACGATCCGTTTGATCGGAAGGCCGGTCCAATAGGCTGCGGGACCGCCTTGAGAAATGTCTTCCCCGACAGGCTGGTTTCCTTCGTTATCCGGTATGCGCGCTTCATTCAGATTGATCGCGACCCGTTCCGGCGTGATCTGCATTCTGCCGCCCGCCTGTCCGACACAGATGATAATGTCAGGCTGATGTTTCTTTATCGCCTCGCGCAGCACGGCAAGGGACTTGTAAAAAACGGTCGGAACTTGTTCGGATACGATAGAGGCGGGGCCTTCAGCGGCACCATTCAGCCGTTTGACCGCTTCCCATGAAGGATTGACCGTCTCCCCGCCAAAGGGGTCAAAGCCTGTAAGCAATACTTTTTTCTCCATCAAAAAACCCTCCTTTTCTTTTTACCATACTCTATAATGGACATATATTCCTGCCGAAGGGGGAAACATGTCTTGAATTCGCCTCTACTGCAATACCGATCTGTATTTCCGGTGCTCCAAACACATACGATGCTCGCGAGCTGCTCTCAAAGCGCTCTTGCCCGGCCGGTGTCAAAAGCGATAACCGATTATCAGGAAAGCCTGCTTCAGTACGGAGGAAATTGGGAGGAAGCCATCGGCCGCATGGAGCAGGCAAGATGTGAGTTTGCGAAATTGATCGGCGCCCAGCCTGAAGAAATTGCCGTTTTACCTTCAGTAACGGCTGCCGCCTCTGCCGTCGTTTCCGCTTTACCAGATTGCCGAAAGAAACAGGCGGTGTATACGGAATTGGATTTTCCGGCGATCGCTCACATTCTGAAGGCTCAGACTGGGATGGAGCTTTCAGTGATTCCGTCTGAAGAAGGAATGATTCCGCTAGAGCGGTATGAGACGTATATTACGGAGCAGACGCTTTTCACCTGTGTGCCCCATGTGTCATTTACATCCGGTTTTGTCCAGGATATCAAGCGCATTGCGGAGATATCCGCAAAGAAGGGATCGCTTCTTTTTGTCGATGCTTATCAATCGGCGGGGCATGTCCCGATTGATGTGAACGAGTGGGGAGTTGATATGCTGGCCGCGGGTGCGAGAAAGTATATGCTCGGCATACCGGGGACGGCGTTTCTTTATGTCAGAAAGGAACTTGCCGAACAACTGAATCCGAAAGTCACCGGGTGGTTCGGGCAGCAGCGGGCGTCGATGCTGGATTTGACCCATTTTTCTTATGCTGACGGAGCCAAACGCTTCGAGACCGGAACCCCGGCATTTATCAGCATATATGCGGCACAGGCGGCTTTATCCCTTTTAAACGATATCGGCACAGATTACATTCATCAAGAAGTAAAAAAACTCAGCGCATTTGGGTACGAATACGCTTCTGAAAAAGGGCTGCGCCTCGCAGGCCCGACGTCTGCCGATGACAGGCCCGGCATGATTTCCATATGGGATGAAAAAGCGGCGGAAACGGCTTCGTTTTTGAAACGGAAAAACATCGTAGGCGCGCTCAGCGGGCAAATCATCCGGCTGGCGCCGCATTTCTATAACACGGCCGATGACCTTATTTATGCGATTGATGAACTGGCTAAAGCGCGCGGTATATAAAAAACAGCAGACTCATGGAGAGTCTGCTGTTTTCTTATGAGTGATTCACTTTGACCCGTTTCATAAAGAAAGCGCTGATCAGGCCGATCACGGCGACAATCATTGCGAAGATAAAAGCGTGCTGGACGCCCGCAATCAGCGCGTGGGAGTATACGGAAGGATCATTTGGATTTTTCACGGTGCTCATATAATCCTTCTGACCGGCCGCCATGATGCTGACCGCCACCGCAGTGCCGATTGCGCCGGCCATCTGCTGGAGCGTATTCATAATGGCCGTTCCGTCCGGATAAAATTCCGGCGGCAGCTGGTTTAACCCGTTCGTTTGCGCCGGCATCATGATCATGGAAATGCCGATCATCAGGCATGTATGAAGCACGACGATCAGAAGGGCCGTCGAAGCGCCGGTAATGTTTGAGAAAAACCAAAGCACGGCTGCCGTGATGACAAACCCGGGAATGACAAGCCACCTCGGCCCGTATTTATCAAACAGACGCCCTGTCACCGGAGACATAAAGCCGTTTAAAATACCGCCCGGCAGCAGGATGAGACCCGACGTAAACGCCGTCAGCATCAGTCCGCTTTGTAAATACATAGGCAATAGAAGCATTGTTGATAAGATAACCATCATACAGATAAATACAATCACGACTCCGAGAATAAACATCGGATAGCGGAAAGCGCGCAGATTCATCATCGGCTGCTTCATTGTCAGCTGCCTGATGGAAAATAAGATGAGCGCTATCGCACCGACAGTGAGCGAACCGATAACCGTCGGGCTTGACCAGCCGCCTGATCCTTCGCCCGCATTGCTGAAACCGAAGACGATGCCGCCGAATCCGATCGTAGACAGAATAATTGAAAGCACGTCAATTTTCGGCTTTGTAATGTCTGATACGTTCTGCATGTAGGCGATTCCGAATAAAAGAGCCAAGACAAGAAACGGCAGGGAAATCCAGAAAATCCAATGCCAGTTCAAATGTTCTAACACAAGCCCTGAAAAAGTCGGACCGGTCGCAGGGGCGAACATGATGACAAGCCCGATCGTCCCCATCGCCGCTCCGCGCTTATGCGGCGGAAAGATGACGAGAATCGTATTAAACATCAGCGGCAGCAGCAGCCCGGTTCCTAAAGCCTGTACGATTCTTGCCGCCAAAAGAAACGGAAAGCTTGGCGCAAGGGCCGCAATCAGCGTACCGACAATGGAAAAGGCGAGTGACACGATGAACAGCTGCCTCGTCGTAAACCATTGCAGCAGCAGCCCCGAAACCGGCACAAGAATACCGAGAACGAGCAGGTAGCCCGTCGTCAGCCACTGGACGGTCGCAGGAGTGATATGCAGCTCCTTCATCAGGTCAGTCAGGGCGATATTCAGCGCCGTTTCACTGAACATGCCGATAAACCCTGCCGTCAGCAAAGAAATCATGATCGGCATGACTTTATATTGTTTGGAAGGTTGAGCCTTTTCCAAAATCATTCTCCTCTCTTACATACGTAACATGTCTCTCGTATTTTATGTCCTCAGAAGGCTGGGGATTTGTTTTGAAATATGGATGATCGGCATTTTGTCTTTTTTGGCTAAGGACAAAATGATGCCGCCTTCTATCATGGCATTTAAAACAGTGCTGATTTCCGCCGCTTTTTCATCAGAAAAACCGGCAGATCTCAATTTGCCCGCGAACAGATTCTCCCATTCCTGATAAGCGCACTGACAGGCCTGCTGGAGTTTTTCGCTTCTTAAAGCAGTTTCGGCAGCCAGTAAACCGACAGGAAACCCTTCGAAGTTCTCCGGACATGTAAATTGGCGTGATAAGTCCTGTAAAAACGCTTGAATGCTTTCCGCAGGATCAGGATAGGCATCAAGGCTTTCTTTTATTTTCATACGGATATAATGGCTCATTTCATTGACAGCCTCAATGGCGAGCTGCTCTTTGCCGTCCGGAAAATGATAGTAAAGAGAACCTTTCGGCGCACCGCTTTCTTTAATAATCTGATTCAGACCCGTGCCGTAATACCCCTGCAGCTGAAACAGCTTGGTTGCCGCGGCGAGTATTTTTTCACGAGAATCTCCATAACTCATTATGTTCCCACCTTACTGATTGATGACAAATTTAAATATAGTGACTGGTCTATTATCGTGATTTCACATGGCGGTGTCAAGGATTTTTGAAACGGATCTTTTCTCAGGAAGATTCAAAAATCGTTAAGGCATGCTGTTTTTATATGATGGAAGAACAAAAGCAGGGATAGGGGGAGTTTTCTCTTCATGCCTGACAGCTTCAAATCCTCTCAACTCTCAAACAGCCGATGCTCAATGCATCTAGGAAAAGAGAACCGGGCGCTCTATCCTTTTTTTGATTGCCGTATTAAAGCATAATCGTGCTATCGGAAAGGGGCGACTTTCTTATTTTTCCGCTCTTATTTATTTGTAGAAAACAGTAAATAATACACTATTTTTTCCTTTTCTCCTCTAATAGAATGAAAATTGCAAAAATATTACATAGCAGGAGGAAAGTTCATGAAACAAATAAAAAGCAAAATCCTAGCCATCCTTACAGTTTTGTATGCTGTCCGTCATTTCCGTATTTGCCTTCCAGCCGACCGTATCAAAAGCCTCCTCAGGTCATAATCCGGTTGTCATGGTCCACGGAATCGGCGGAGCGTCCTTTAACTTCGCGGGAATCAAAACGTACTTGGCATCCCAAGGCTGGGTCAAGAAATGAGATGTACGCCATTGATTTTCTGGACAAAACCGGAAACAACAGACACAATGCGCCGAGACTGTCAAATTACGTGAAAAAAGTGCTCAGCGAAACAGGCGCGAATAAAGTCGATATCGTCGCGCACAGCATGGGCGGCGCCAACACACTCTATTACATTAAAAATCTTGACGGCGGGGACAAAATCGCAAACGTCGTCACACTCGGCGGAGCGAACGGCCTTGTGACCAACAGAGCGCTTCCGGGAACTGATCCGAACCAAAAGATTTTATATACATCAATTACAGCTCAGCGGACTTAATCGTCATGAACCCGCTGTCACGACTGATCGGCGCGAGAAACGTGCAGATTCACGGTGTCGGGCACATCGGACTTTTAATGAACAGCCAAGTAAACGGGCTGATTAAAGAAGGTCTGAACGGCGGCGGGCAAAATACGAATTAACAGATTCAGAGCCCCGGACATAGAGAATTTCCGGGGTCTTTTTTTTCTTCCATATTCTTTTTTCGCCGTAAACCAAGCCCTCTGAAGTTATTTTTGTTAAAATAATAAAGTTATATCAGAATTCGGAGGGTTTATTGTGGGAAAAGTGAAAAGAAATGCCCCTTGCCCATGCGGCAGCGGGAAGAAATATAAAAAATGCTGCGGAAGTAAAGCAGCTGACATTCCGGCAGACATCGCGGCAAAAGAAGCGAAACAGATTCAGGAAAGCCTAATGGAGTACGCCTTTACAGCACATAGAGACGGCATTTCATCATTTATTAACCAGCACGAGTTCATTACGGAGCTGGACAGACAGACAAAAGACATCGGCGTCTTCAACCTTGGCATCTGGGGAATTTTCTTCCGGCCGCTGGCAGGCGGCAAGACGATTTTTGAAGAATATCTTCAGAAAAAAGCCGGCGGCATCAACCGCCCGAAAACTCGGGAAATCGTTGAATCATGGAAAAGCATGACACCTGCCGTTATGGTGCTTGAAGATGTGAAAGAAGGAATGATTCACTTTGAAGATGTCATGACGAAAAAACAATTCAAAGTGGAAATGGACGTCAGCCAGCAGGATCTTCCGCCGGCGGGAAGCCTGATTCTCGGCTATCCGATCCACGAAGCGGAAAAAGCGGAGTTCTTCATGCAGTTTACGATCTTCCCTGTGAAGCGGACCGAAGCTTTGATCAGCAAAGTGAAAAAGGCGGCGGCCCCGGCCCTTGCGGAAGGAAAATCGCCTGAACGCTTTATGCAGGAGAACTTCGACACTGTGCTGGCCGCTCTTTTAGGAACGGCGGAAGAGCCGAAGCCGGCTGCTGAAGAAACACAGGCGGAGTGGGCGAATGACATGGAGAAGGAAACGGCGGACGCCATTGAAAAAGGTCTGAGCGGGGATGAATACCCGGCTGAGCTGGTTCCGGCCGTTATTGATCTGTGGAAAACATTCTGTGTCAAAAAAACACCGACGATCAGAAAGCCGGAAGCCTTCGCGGCAGCGGTCGAATATTATGTGAACAGCATTTCTCTGAACGGCGCGTCCGTTTCTCAAGCCAAGCTTGCGAAGAAGTACGGCGTCAGCGCATCAACGATTTCCAGCCGCTACAAAGAAATTGAAGGCGCTATGCAGGATGAAGCTGATCGCTTCGCCGCGGCTCTGACATCTTAATATCTTAATAGACGGCAAAAAAACCTTGAAGGGCAAACGCTTTTCAAGGTTTTTTCTATTGATGCGCCCTCAGGAAGGATAATTCCTGCCGGCTATCTAATAATAAAAAGAGCGATAACAGGAAGGGGATGGAACCATGGATGAGACACGTGCGCTGGGCAGGACGGATTTACGGGTAAAGCGTATCGGCTTTGGCGCAAATGCGGTCGGAGGACATAACCTGTTTCCGAATCTTAATGATGAAACGGGAAAAGAACTCATCCGCACAGCTTTGGATGGCGGCGTCAATTTTATTGATACGGCGTTTATATACGGCTTGGGACGTTCCGAAGAGTTAATCGGTGAAGTTGTCGCAGAGCGCGGCGTGCGGGACAGCCTCGTGATTGCGTCAAAGGGTGCGCATAAAGAGGTCAACGGACAAATTGAGCTGGACAACAGCCGTGAATTTCTTCGGAGTGAGGCGGAAAAAAGCCTGAAGCGGCTGAAAACAGATGTGATTGATTTGTATTACGTTCACTTCCCTGACGGCAAAACACCGCTGGCCGAAGTGGCCGGCACGCTGAAAGAACTGAAGGACGAAGGGAAAATCAGAGCAATCGGCGCCTCCAATCTCAGCTTCCGGCAATTGCAGGAGTTCAACGCTGACGGCTATTTAGAGGTTTTTCAATCGGAATATTCACTGATTCAGCGCGAGGCGGAAAAAGATCTGCTGCCTTACTGTGAAAAGAACGGCATTTCCTTCATCCCTTATTTCCCGCTTGCTTCCGGCTTGCTGACAGGAAAGTTCACAAAAGACACAGTCTTTGAGGACAGCCGAAAGAACAGGCCGCCGTTTCAGGGAGAAGCTTTTCAGCAAAACTTGGAGAGAGTGGATAAGCTGAAGGCCGTTGCGGAAGAAAAAGGCGTGCCTGCAGCGCATATCGCACTCGCATGGCTTCTCTCGCAGCCGGCTGTGGATGCGATTATTCCCGGAGCCAAACGCCCTGACCAGCTGAAACACAATCTGGGCGCGCTTGATGTGCAATTAACCGAAGACGAGGTTCAATATATCAGTGACATCTTCAAGTGAAAATAAAAAAGGAAATAGCCTGCGCTATTTCCTTTCTTGCTGTCAGGACGTTTTCAAAAACGCTTCTGTCAATCCTTCCAGGTCGGCGTCTGTGTCCAAATACCACTGGCCGCGGGCGTTTTTCTTCATTTCGATTTCTTTCGTCACGGAAGAAGAAGCCGGTTTCAGGCGCATAAACTCTTCTGGATAGACAGAAAGTAGATGGCTGACAATTTCGTTTTCATCAGCATCGGGATGCTTTCCGGCATAGTCCTGCACACGGTCTTGCAGCCGGCCTGCAAGCGGAGACATATCAAGCGGCGTCACTTTTGCTTCCAGGACGGCTTTGCCGTCTGACATGGATTTGGTTTGCACCTTGAGTTCTGTGTGATCACGCAGCGCTGATGACATGGCGTCAATAATAGCGGAAATGGCTTTTGAGTCGGCTTGTTCCTTCGAAATGCCTGCTGAAGCGATAAAGCTCGCTTTCGCCGATTCCTGGTATGCGGCGGCTGTCATTTTTTCATTTACACCGGTCAGGCGGGTGAAATCTTTATTATGCCGGCCGTACAGCATCACATCAATGTATGCGGATAATGCGTCCGCCGGATCGGGTTTTGCTTTCGGAGCTGTGCCTTTGACTTTCAGTTTATAAGATAAAGGCTTCGCGTCTTTTGCCTGCGGCTGATATACCAATTCATATGATTTGCCTTCGTCAGCCGTGAAGTACAGACTTCCCGTCACTGTCTTGTCCGCATGAAGCGTGCCGCTTTGCATCCGGTCTTCCTTATCGGCCGCAGCTGTTTTCGCGTCATTCTGATAAAGCGAGAAGTCGCTGCTTTTGACGGTAAGCGGATCATTGCCCGTATTTTTGACAGTGACCGTTACTTTCAGTGCGGTCGGGTGTTCAGCATCGTCTGAAGTCACCCAGGCCGTATCTTTTATTTTTACTTTCGCCGTGCCGCTTTCCTTGCCGCCGCTTGTTTCGCTGCTGCAAGCGGCGGTAAATGCCGTGAGAAGCAAAATGAAAAACACGGCGCTCATTTTTTTAATGGACATCTTGTTACCCCCTGTTGTTATGATGGTTGATTCAATAGTCATATAGATGAACAGGTTAATTATACTAGTTTTGTATAAAAGAGTCTTGATCTTTTTGGAAGAAAAGGAAGTGTTATGATGAAGAAAGAAGAATTGAAACAGCTGGCTCTCAGAATCGGAAACGTACCTCCTGGCTACGAGAGTAATGTGGAAGAATACCAGGAAGATGAGGTTCTGTTTTGGTGGGAAGACAAGAACGATCCGGAAGCCGGCATCATGGTCGAATTGGAACCGGACGGAAAACTGAAATACTTATCCCGTCCGGCTTTCCGGACTGATCTTGCTCCTCTTTTGGAAACGGACATAGAAGAACGGATGCGGGCGTTTTTAGAAACCCATCGTCCGGGGGCATTGGCTGAGTTCGAATTGGAGAAAAAAAGCTCCGTAAATGATGGTGATGTAAGATATTCCTATGTTCAGATGGCTTACGGTCTGCCGCTTCCGCTGACCGGGTTTTACGTCGACCTAGCTGTGACAGGGGAAGTAACCGGCTTTTCGTACCAAGGGAAGGCCGATGATCTGTTAAGACCCGGGACAATTGCGGACAAGCGGGAAGCATCGGCTCATTTTGTCAAACAGATTGAAGCAGAGCTGTTGTTCACCGTACTGCATCAGTCCGTCTATGTGCAGGGGGATGACAAGCCCCATCTCGTCTATGAAATCGTGTCTCCGACGCGGCCGATATCTGCTGACCTGAAGGAAGAGAATGAAGAAATAGAAGAGTATGAAGAGCTGGAACACAACACGCGGCCGTATGTCTCGATTTCACGCCCTGAACCTGAAGCGGAAAAGATGAGCATCAATGACATGATCGGGCTGCATGAAGGTTTTTATAAAGATAGGGAAAGCGATCTTGGGGACGGCTGCATCGGCATAGCGTGGCGTCGTGAAAAAACAAAATCCGCACGGGAAGATAAAAGCTTTGAAAGTCTGTTTAAAGAGCGGAATGAACATGTATTGAAAACAAGGTATGATAAAGAATCAGGCCGGCTCACCGGGGTGATGTCATTTATACAAGAAGAAGGCGAACCGGTGTTTTCCGAGGAAGAATGCCATCACATGGCCATCCGCTTTTTATTCGCCATGTTTCCGGAAGCGGATCAGTATTTCCGGGTTCAATATGATGAGCCGGATGATGAAGGAGAAAACGCGGGACTTACATATAAGGCCTGTTCGGGCGGCGTTGATTTGCGATTCGGAGAAGGAAGAATCTGTGTCAGCAAAAAGACGGGTCTTGTCACTTTTTATATGCCGCCGGAAATTGATCCGAAAGAGCTTGAGAATATCGATCCCGTTCCTTCATTGACAATGGAAGAGGCGAAGGATGCGATTCGCCGGAATATCAAAGCAGAGCTCGCTTGGGACCGTTACGATGACGGCAGCGGCAGAAATGTGTACAGGCTCGTATACAAGCCGGTTTTCCCGCGGTTTATTGAGGCGCATACGGGGGAAGCGATCATGAGTTTAATAGGCTGAAGGTCATAGGTGTTCGGTTTGGGGGTTTTAAGTGACATGTGACATTTGTATGAAAAATAACCGCCCTGAATACGGCTCTTTCCCCTCTTTGCTAAAAATAGACACATAAAAGGCACTTTCTTCCCTTTAAAAGAATAAGGTCATTTTTATATAATAAAAAACAGTTCTTTTTTATACACTCTTCCTGAAAGGATGACCCCATTGCTGAAAGAACATCTGAGAAAAAAAGCGCTGGAGATTGGGAACATACCGCCGCACTATGAGCTTGAAATAGAAGACTTTGATGAAAAACAAAAAACGAGAGCCTATTATATATGGAAAGATCGTAACCATCCGGAAAAAACGGTAACGATTGAGCTGGGCGGCGACGGATCTTTGCTTACATATTCACGCAATGACTGTCCGGGTTCAGACCTTCAGTTGTCAGACGCCGAATTAAAGCTGACGGCTCTGCGGTTTGCGGCCAGACACCGCCCGCTTACTTTTATGAAGTTCACCTTTCAGGCGAGGGAAGAACGAAATGGGTGCATCCGTTTCATCTATACAAAAAAAGTGCTCGGCCGGCCGCTCCCCGATTCGGGTTTTTTCGTTGATGTAACCGAGAGCGGCTTCATCGTGCAGTTTCTCTATTACGGGGATAAGGGTGAAGCGCCCGTCCCGGAAACCTTCGTCGATCAGGAGAAGGTGATCTCGCATTATATGAGCGGGCTGACCTTCAGTCTCGTCTATGACGTTGTCAATTTTGAGAAAACGCCGCGCCTTGTCTACGAACCGATTCTCCCGGCTTACAGCTATCCGGCCGGAGAAGATGATATCGTGCCGGATCAGCCGTTTTGCGAGGACAGGAACGAATCGGCAAAACCGCTTCCCGCGCTTGAACATAAACGGGAAGTCAGCATCGATGAATTGATGGGATTTACCGCGGATATGATTCAGACGCGCCGGCGCGATCTCGGGGATGAGATCGGAACGACATGGCGGAAAGGGGCAGTCCCGGAACGGAAAGATTTGAGTATAGAAAGCTATTTTGAAAGCAGCAACAAAAATACAATGAAGATGAAAACGGACAAAAAGACAGGGAAGATGACAGCCTTTAAATCTTTTATTGAGCATGAGGGCCCGGCCTTTTATTCAGCTGAAGAATGCGAGGAAACCGCGCTTCAATTTTTATACAAGCTTTACCCGAGAGCGGACGAGTTTTTTAAAATGAATCCGCTGAAAACGGACGGGAGGGGACGGTTCCGCTACCATTTTTCCGTATGGCATCGGGATATTCCGCTTCGGTTCGGTGCTGCGAGAATACTTGTCAGTCCCGTAACCGGGCTTGTGGAAGCTTACATGGCGCCTGATATTGATCCGGAGCAGTTAGAGCAGATCAATCCGGTGCCGGCCGTTACTATCGAAGAAGCAAAGTCCGCTTTTTTATCTGATTTTCATCTGCAGCTGGAGTGGCAGCGCGATTTTACGCCGTCCGGCAATGAAGGATATAAGCTTGTGTACAGGCCTGTATATCCTCCGTATATTGATGCGCATAAGCAAAAAAAGAAAAGGTTTTATTAGCCAGGGATCATTTGTAAATGAGGATAATCTTTAAAGTTTCTCCAATCGCCTCCCCAATCAAAACCGAGCGTTTTGGCAATCGATACGACCTCAAGCCAATCGGGCCTGCCGTTTTGGTTTCCGTCGTACGTCATATCCCAAATCAGGCTGCCATCCTTTTTTTGCAGGGCGAAGTCGATGGCAAGGCCGTAATTGTGATATGATTCTCCGCCTTTTGCGTAGGTGACGATATTTCCTTTTTTTGAACGTCCTTGACGGTACAATTCGTTTTGTTCCTCAATTGATCTGAAACCCTCTGTAATCACGACGGTGATGCCTTTTTTCAGAGCGGCCGTCTGCAATAATTCCGCATTTTGTTTAACGAGCGGATGAAGAGCATTTGGAATGCCCCTCTCTTGTAACGCCGTTTGCGGCCTCAGCTCTTTCTGCACATAGGAAAAACATAGGTCCGCGGAAAAGAAGAGGATCAAAAGCAATGCTATTCTGACTGGTAATCTCATGGTGAATTCTCTCTTTCTTTAATTGATTAAAATCTTTGTTTGCTCACTGTCATAAATTTGCTATGATAAAATATAACATAATTAGTAGCCGGAGGAAGGAGGCAAATCTATGAAATCCAAGATTCCATCAGAAGAAGTAGCCGTAAAGATGAATGAATGGTATAAGCTGATCCGCGCGTTTGAAGCCGATAAAGCTGAAGCGCTGAAGCGGGAGATTCAATATGAACTCGAAGATATGGAAGAAAATCAGGATTTATTATTGTATTTTTCATTGATGGAATTTAGGCATCGCATCATGCTGGATAAATTAAAACCCATGAAAGACGGCGACTGCCAGCCTCCGTTCTCTGAAATGCTCACTGAGATTGAGATGAACCAGCAAAAGCTGACCGGCTTACTGGAATATTATTTTTACTATTTCAGGGGAATGTATGAATTTAAGCAGAAAAACTTCATCTCAGCGATTTCTCATTATAAACGGGCTGAGGAAAAACTAGAATATGTGGAAGATGACATAGAGAAAGCCGAGTTTCTGTATAAAATTTCTGAAGTGTACTATCATATCAAGCAGACTTTCTTTTCGATGAATTACGCGGGACAGGCGCTTGATATTTACAAGAAATATGAATTATACGGAATGAGAAGGGTGCAGTGCAAATTTATCATTGCCGGTAACCTGATGGACGCCCAGCAGCATGAAAAAGCGCTGGAATACCTTGAATGCGCCTTGGAGCACGCGGAGCGGCTTGATGATCACTATATGATTGCTGCGGCCTATTATAATATCGGGCACTGTATGTACAGTTTGGGTGACTTTTGCAAGGCGGCGGAAGACTTTGAACGAGCGGCTGCCGGTTTTGAAGCGCACAGCTTCCAGCAGGTCATCCAGGCTGTTTTTTCACTCACGCATATCTACTTTAAAACGGAAAGATACAGTGACGCCGCCGCCAGCTATGCGCGGGGCATGAAAAGCGCGGCGGAGTGGGAAGACGAGATCTATATGACAAAATTCCGTCTGATTAAGGAGCTTTATCAGGGTGACGGCGGACAGGATTCGCTCAAAGAGTATTTTGACATTCTGGAATCAAAGGAGCTGTTGGCCGACACTGAGGAACTGCTTCAGGACGCGGCTCATTTCTTTCATAAACGGGAGAACTACAAAGCGGCATCTTATTTTTTCAGCAGGCTTGTCGGCGTGCAAAAAAGGCTGCAAATGAACAATTACGCATAATGAAAAAGAACGGGGGAGCTTCGGTTTCGTCGTTCTTTTTATGATCCCTTCTGTTTTCAGCCGGTCAAAACCGGGTACATGCTCTGTATTAACATCAGGGAGGAAATGAGACAATGTATCAGGATTTACAGGGAAAAACAGCGATCGTAACAGGTTCTTCGAAAGGAATCGGAAAGGCCATTGCCGAACGCTTCGGCAAGGAGCGGATGAATGTAGTTGTGAACTACCTCGGTGATTCCGCCGGAGCAGATGAAGCGGCTGACTTCATTGAGAAAGCGGGAGGCCGAGCTGTCACCGTAAAAGCCGATGTATCTTCAGAAGAAGGGATTCAGGCGCTGTTTGATGCCGCACAAGAGCACTTCGGCGGTGTGGATGTGATGGTCAACAACTCCGGCTTTAATGGCGCCGAAGCGATGCCCCATGAAATGAGCCTGGAAGATTGGCAAAAGGTCATCGACGTCAACGTGACCGGCACCTTTTTGGGGGCGAAAGCGGCCCTTAACCATATGCTCCAGCGCGGGACAAAAGGAACGGTCTTAAACATATCGAGCGTCCATCAGCAAATACCGCGTCCTGAAAACGTGCAGTACGCAACATCAAAAGGCGGGATCAAAATGATGACGGAAACGATGGCGCTCAATTACGCAGACAAAGGCATCCGGGTAAATGCCATCGCTCCCGGCACGATCGCCACGGAGTCCAATGAGGATCTGCAAGATGAAACACACAAACAGACCCAGCTGAAAAAAATTCCGATGAACGCCTTCGGAAAACCGGAAGAAGTCGCCGCGGCCGCCGCATGGATGGTGTCGGAAGAAGCAAGATACGTGACCGGAACGACACTTTTCGTCGACGGAGGCATGACGCTTTATCCGTCTCAGCTGGAAAGGTAAAAGAGGAGGGGAAACCTTCTCTTTTTTGTTTAGGGAAGGATCATAAAGGAAATGGTTCCCTAAAAAAACAGGGGGATCACAAGATGGCGAATGACTGGTGGAAAGACGCCGTTGTCTATCAAATCTATCCGCGAAGCTTCCAAGACACGAACGGCGACGGCATAGGCGACCTGCGGGGGGTTATCGCGCGTCTCGATTACATAAAAGAACTTGGCGCTGATGTGATATGGATCTGCCCGATTTACCCGTCGCCAAACGTCGATAACGGCTACGACGTGACGGATCATCAAGCGATTATGAAATCTTACGGAACGATGGAGGACTTTCACGATCTGCTTACGGAATGCCGCAGCCGCGGATTAAAGCTTGTGATGGATTTCGTCTTAAATCATACATCCACAGAGCATCCTTGGTTCAAAGAAGCGGAAATGAATCCGAACAGCAAATACCGTAAATATTATTTTTGGCGGCCGGGCACCGCAGACGGCCCGCCGACCGATTGGGTGTCGGATTACGGACAATCCGTCTGGCAGTACGAAGAGCATACAGGTGAATATTACCTGCATATGAACGCCGTCAAACAAGCCGATCTGAATTGGGAAAATCCCGAAATGCGGCAATCAGTGTACGAGATGATGAGATTCTGGCTCGATAAAGGCGTGGACGGATTGCGTATTGACCAGCTCCATCTTCTGTCAAAAAAAGAATACCTGCCGCCGTATGAAGATTATATCGCTCGCCGGGCTGATCCGAAGCCTTTCCGGCCAAACGGAGCACGGATACATGATTACTTAAAAGAAATGACGAAAGAGGTATTTTCCAAATATGACGTGATGTCGGTCGGCGAGGCCGGATCAGTGACGCCTGAGGAAGGGCTGGTCTACACGGGAACCGATGAGCATGAGCTGAATATGATTTTTCATTTTCAGCATATGGAGCTTGATCAGAAGCCGGGACAAGAGCATTGGGATGTAAAGCCGCTTGAGCTGTCTGACTTGAAGAAAGTGCTCACAGACTGGCAGAAAAAACTTGAGCACCAAGGCTGGAATACGCTGTATTGGTGCAATCATGACCAGCCCCGGATCGTATCCCGGTTCGGAGACGAAGGCAAATACCGCAAAGCATCCGCCAAAATGCTTGCCGCCCTGCTTTATTTCATGAAAGGCACGCCGTACATTTATCAGGGAGAAGAACTCGGTATGACAAACGCTCCGTTTGACAGGATAGAGGATTATCAGGATATTCAGACCGTCAATATGTATCACAAAAGGGTATTTGAAATGGGCCGTGACAGAGAGGAAGTCATGGCGTCCATCATGGCGAAAAGCCGCGACCATGCCCGTACACCGATGCAGTGGGACGGAAGCCGAAATGCCGGATTTACAGAAGGAGAACCGTGGCTGAAGGTCAATCCCAATTACAAAACGATCAATGCAGCCGAGGCTGAGAATGATCCCGATTCCGTATTGAACTTTTACAAAAAACTGATCCGTTTACGAAAACAGTATGCTGACGTCATAAAAGGCAGCTACACGCTGCTGCTCCCTGATGACCCGCAGCTGTTTGTGTATGAAAGACAGGCAAACGGACAAAAGCTCATCTCTATCAGCAATGTATCAAAAGAAGAAGCCGCCTTTTATTGGCCGGACGGTTCCGAGCCTGGAAGTGCGAAACTGCTTCTCAGCAACTATGAAAATGCCGGAAGCGCGGATTCCTGCATAACATTCCGTCCATATGAAACAAGAGTCTATCTGCTTGCCTGATCCTGAGCAGTCTTGATCCGCTTGGCAGCCGTCCTCGTTTCTTTTGTAACGGGGATGCTTCCTTTTGCTTTGGCGAGACCGAATGCCGGCATATTGACATAGATGGATTCATAACTGCCAGCGGGAACTGTATATGTTTCATGGTATATACCGACCGCTTGAGATGCGGCCGCGCGCTGATAAAAATGCCGCCATGCTTTCATATGTTTTTCTCCTTTGGCGTAGGACATAAGGTCATCAAAAGAGCGCCAATATTGGATCAGTGTAATGCTTCGTAATGTACAGGACATTTCCATAGAGAGAAAGCCGAGCTCCTTATTGGCATACAATTCTTTAATCATTGGCGTCATTGCTCGGACAACAGGAAGCCAGCGATGTATTGAAGGCCATTTGTTAATTCGAACACCGATAATAAAGACGACGGTTTCTTCATTGGAGCGGGCTGTTACCTGTGAAGCGGTGATCATCTGTTTTTTCATTTAAAGCTCATCTCCTTTTTGCAGTTTGCTGATGACGGCATCTGCCCACTCGATCGCGGCCGCTGTCACTCGTTTGCCGTAGTCAATAGTAAACAGCCTAAGCTCCATACCATCCCGTTTTAAAAGTGATTGTTCGATTGTTTCATACAGTTCATATTTCATATTGAGCTGGAGTTTATAGTGCTCTATCATCCGGATATTTGAGGCAGTGTCTTGTTTATCGCTGAAAAAAAGCTTCAGCAGCAACTCATTTTTTTCGGCAGCTGGCTGCTTGACCGGCTCGTTCAGCCAATCCTGTAATGCATCTTCACCCTTTTGGGTAAGGTGGTATTCTTTTTTGTCAGGACGGTCTTCTTGAACGGTTGTTGTCACCGTCAGCAATCCTTCTTCTGTAAGCCGTTTTAAATTAGGATAAATCTGGCTGTAGCTGATGGTCCAAAAATGCTGCAAACTCCGATCCATCATTTGCTTTATTTCATAACCCGTGTGACATCCTATTGTTATTAAACCGAGTAAGGCGTAATAAGTATCAGATTTCTTACTCAATTTTCACCCTCCTATATATTCAATAGATATATATCAATTAGATATAATAATAACTGAAACATATCTACACATCAATTCTTTTCAAAAAATATCTTGCAAAACGTAATTACTTCGTTTTATTATGGTATAGGAACAAATGAACGAGAAAGTACAAAGTACGGTTCGGAAATCGTCATCATTCTGATTTACAGGACAGGGGGAAACGAGCTTGTTTAAAAAATGGAGCGGAATCATTGTCATCGCAGCATGCTTTTTAATTGCGGCGGGCTGCGGCAATTCATCTACAAAAGGTTCGTCAGGTTCTTCGAAAAACGGCAAACTGCACGTCGTGACGACCTTTTATCCAATGTACGAATTCACAAAACAAATTGTCAAAGACAAAGGCGATGTAGATATGCTCATCCCGTCTTCGGTCGAACCTCATGATTGGGAGCCGACGCCGAAGGATATCGCCGGTATTCAAAACGCCGATCTTTTCGTTTACAACAGCGAATATATGGAGACATGGGTTCCCTCAGCGGAAAAAAGCATGGGCTCCGATCATGCGAAGTTTGTAAAGGCGTCAAAAGGAATTGACCTGCTCGAAGGTTCGGATGAAGAGGAAGAGGAGCATGATCACGGCGGTCATGACCACAGCCACAGCATGGACCCTCACGTTTGGCTGAGCCCGGTTCTTGCGCAAAAAGAGGTCAAAACCATTACGGCGCAGATCGTAAAACAGGATCCGAAGAATAAAGCATACTATGAGAAAAACAGTAAAGAATATATTGCAAAACTGCAGGATCTTGATAAACTATACCGTACAACATTAAATAAAGCGGCGAAAAAAGAATTGATCACACAGCACGCGGCATTCAGCTATTTAGCTAAAGAGTACGGTTTGAAACAGGTCGCGATTGCAGGCCTTTCTCCTGAAGAAGAGCCGAGCCCGGCAAAACTGGCAGAGCTCAAAACGTTTGCCAAAAAGCATGATGTGAAGATCATCTACTTTGAAGAAGTCGCATCGCCTAAAGTTGCAGATACACTTGCCGGTGAAATCGGCGCGAAAACGGAAGTGCTCAATACACTGGAAGGTTTAAGCCAAAAAGAACGGGATAAAGGCATCGGTTATATCGACATTATGGAGAAAAACCTCGATGCACTGAAAGATTCGCTATTGGTTAAATAACATAGTGTGCGCCGCGGGGTGCACACTATTTCTATGCGGGAAAGGAAGATCAGCATGAATCTCGTTACATTACAGGATATCGTTTTTGGTTATTCGCATACACCCGTGCTTGACGGCGTGTCGCTGGAAATCAAAAGCGGCGAATTCGTCGGCATTACAGGGCCGAACGGCGCGTCAAAATCGACGCTGATGAAAGTCATGCTCGGCATGCTCAGACCTTGGGAAGGAACGGCCGAGATCAGTAAAAAAAATGCCGCCGGAAAACGCCTGACAATCGGCTATGTTCCGCAGCAGATTTCTTCATTTAACGCAGGATTTCCGAGCACGGTTCTTGAGCTTGTGCAATCTGGCCGTTATACGAAAGGGAAATGGTTTAAACGATTGAACGAAACGGATCACCACGAGGTGGAAAATGCGCTGAAGATGGTGGAAATGTGGGATTTCCGCAACCGGAAAATCGGTGACTTATCCGGCGGACAGAAGCAGAAAATCTGCATTGCGAGAATGCTTGCGAGCAATCCGGATCTGCTGATGCTTGATGAGCCGACAACCGCGGTTGATTATGAAAGCAGACAGGGCTTCTACGAATTTATGCACCATCAGGTGAAAAATCACAACCGCACCGTCGTCATGGTGACACACGAACAAAACGAAGTCCAGCAGTATCTGGATAAAGTCATACGGCTTGAGAGGGGGGAAAAAGGCGGATGGAAATGTTTGACTTGGAATTCATGCGACGAGCTTTTCTAGCGGGAAGCATGATCGGAATTATGGCGCCGATATTAGGCGTATATCTCGTGCTGAGAAGACAGGCGCTGATGGCGGATACGCTGTCTCACATTTCATTGTCCGGCGTTGCCATCGGCTTTTTTCTCAGTACCAATATTACGGCGGCGAGCATCGTTGTCGTCACGATCGGAGCGATCGGCATAGAATACATGCGGCGGGCATACCGTACATATTCAGAGGTCTCTATCGCCATATTAATGGCGGCCGGGCTGTCGTTTGCGATGTTTCTGATCAGTCTGTCAAAAGGCGGCGCGTCGATGAGCATCGATCAATATTTATTTGGATCGCTTGTGACGGTCAGCCAGCAGCAGGTCTATATTATCGGCGGCATTACCCTGCTGATTCTGCTTTATTTCATTATTTTAAACAGACCGCTCTATCTGCTTACCTTTGATGAGGCGACGGCGAAGACATCAGGCATTAACACAAATCTCTTGTCAATGTCCTTCAGCATCGTGACGGGGCTTGCGATTTCGGTCATTATTCCGATTATCGGCGTGCTGCTCGTTTCCGCGCTGCTCGTATTGCCCGCGGCTTTTGCGATTCGTATCGCCAAAGGGTTTAAATGGGTGTTTACGGCAGCCATTGTCATTTCTCTGTTCAGTGTGTTCACGGGGCTGACGTCGTCTTACCAGCTCGGAACGCCTCCGGGGCCGTCAATTACTTTACTGTTAATCATTCTGCTTCTGCTCGGCTTTACGCTGCAGGGGATTTGGAATGCGTTTAAAAAAGGAAAAGAACGCAAAAACCGCCGTTAAGCGGGGAGGCAGTCTCATCTGCCGCTCCGTTTGACGGCTTTTTTTATAGAAATAAATCAGCGAGACGTTCGTATGATTCTTTTTTTGCTTCAAAGTCAAAGACGTTGCAGAGCACCATCATCTCTTTTGTCTGATAACGATCTGACAGTTCAAGCAGGCGGCGTCTGACTGAGGCGGGGGAGCCAATCACCATCCGCTTCCTGTTTTCTTCTATCTGCTTACGGTCCTCCGGGGAATACGGGTAAGCCTTCGCTTCTTCAACACTCGGCACGCGGCTGTCGGCCCCTTTCCCGACACGAAGCAGCCATAAATCCTGGCTTAACGCGAGTTCTTCCGCTTTCTCATCCGTAGCCGCACATATGACGAAAATGGCACAGAGAGAGGCGGGAGCGGAAAAATGGGCGGAGGCCCGGAAATGATCCCGATAGATCTGAAAGGCTTTTTCCCCGCGTTCCGGATTAATGAAATGGCCGAAAACATAGCCCGCACCCTGCTGAGCCGCGCGTCTGGCGCTGTTTTCCCCGAGGCCGAGCACCCAAAGCTGCGGGGCTGTTTCAATCAAAGGCGCTGTTTTTATTCCTGCATAATCATGATCCGCAGGGATAGAATCTGTCAGAAAGGATGATAAATCCTGAAGCTGTCTGTTGAACTCGGTCATGCTTTTCTTGACCCCGTCTGTGAGGGCGAGCCGGATTTTCGTCGTGCCGCCCGGTGAGCGTCCGACCCCAAGGTCAATTCGATTCGGATGCAGCGCCTCAAGCTGACGGAATGTTTCCGCGACTTTATAGGGGCTGTACTGCGGCAGCAGAACGCCGCCTGAGCCGATACGGATGGACGTTGTGGCCGCGGCGGTATGAGCCATCATAATTTCCGGCGACACGCTTGCGAGCCCCCTTGTGCCGTGATGCTCGGCAAACCAGTACCTCTTATAGCCCCATCCTTCGCTGAGGCGGGCGAGCTCCGCGGAATGGCGAAGCGTCTCGTGCGGCCCGTTTCCTTTGGATACGGGCGCCTGATCAAGTATGCTTAAATCAATCACTCGTCTGCCCCTTTCCTGAATGTATTGATACAAGGATAGAAAAAATGGTTCGTCCCCGTCAATTTCTTTGTTTTCTCTATTCTCTCCGGAATGAAGGAGAATATAGAAAGTGAATTTTCGCCGTTTTTCGTCAAAAATTCTTATGTTTTATGAAACTTTGATATAATAAAAGACGTATATCTTAATAAATACCGGGATCCTTATCCCGGAATTTTGTGAAAATGCGCACTTGCGGCGTGCTTATCGGCACCCTTACAGAATAGGAGTGAATCATATGGCGATCTCTTTACAAAAAGGACAGCGAATTGATTTAACAAAAGGAAAAGCAGGCCTGTCAAAACTGCTGGTCGGATTGGGCTGGGACCCTGTATCATCGGGCGGCTTTTTCGGAAAGCTGTTCGGCGGAGGCGGTGCCAATATCGACTGTGACGCTTCCGTACTGATGCTTGAAAATGATAAAATGACAGACAGCAAAAACGTCATCTATTTCGGCAACCTGAAAAGCCGGTGCGGCGGTGTCGTACATACGGGTGACAACCTGACGGGAGAAGGCGACGGCGATGATGAACAAATTCTCATCGACTTGGCGAAAGTGCCCGCACAGATTAATAAACTTGTATTTGTCGTCAATATTTATGACTGCGTCAGACGCAAACAGGACTTCGGCATGATTCAAAACGCGTTCATCCGCGTCGTTGATCAATCTAACCGCGAAGAATTGGTGACTTACAATTTAAGAGATAACTATTCAGGCAAGACGAGCCTGATCGCGGCTGAAATCTACCGTCAGGACGGCGAGTGGAAATTCGCCGCAGTAGGAGAAGGCACAAACGATACAAAAATCGGCGATATCGTTAACCGATACGCCTAAACGAAAAAAAGGAGAGTGCACACATGGCAATTTCATTGGCAAAAGGGCAAAAAGTAGATTTGACTAAAACAAATCCGGGTCTTTCTAAAGTCGTTGTCGGCCTTGGCTGGGATACAAACAAATACGACGGCGGACATGATTTTGATTTAGATTCCAGCGTCTTTCTATTAAATGAAGCGGGAAGATGCGCGTCGCCTGATGATTTCATTTTCTATAATCAGCTTGAAGGCGGAAACGGTTCCGTCGCACATTCAGGCGACAACCTGACAGGCCAGGGCGAGGGTGACGATGAAAGCGTAAGAGTCAACCTGAGTGCGGTGCCTGCCGCTATTGACAAAATCTCATTTGTCATCACGATTCATGAAGCGGAAGCGCGCGGCCAAAACTTCGGACAAGTCTCCAACGCGTTCGTGCGCATTGTTAATGAAGAAACAAATGAAGAGCTGATCCGCTATGATCTGGCTGAAGATTTCTCAATCGAAACAGCCATTATCGCAGGGGAGCTCTACAGACATAACGGCGAATGGAAATTTTCCGCGATCGGCTCAGGCTACCAAGGCGGACTGGCCCGTATTGCGACAGATTACGGCCTTCAAATCGGCTGAACCATATAAAACACAGAAGGGAGAGGACGGCACATGGCTATTCAATTGTCGAAAGGACAGCGTGTTGATCTGACAAAAACGAACCCAGGCCTTACAAAAGCGGTGATCGGCTTAGGTTGGGATACGAACAAGTACTCCGGAGGGCATGATTTTGACCTTGATGCGTCGGCTTTTCTGGTCGATGCCCATGACAACTGTGTAAATGATCTTGATTTTGTTTTTTACAATAACCTGGAACATCCGAGCGGCGGCGTCATCCATACGGGAGACAACCGGACGGGTGAGGGCGATGGAGACGATGAACAAATTATCGTCGACTTCACAAAAATACCCGCAAATATAGAAAAGATCGGCATCACCGTCACGATTCATGACGCGGAAGCGCGCGGCCAAAATTTCGGACAAGTCTCGAACGCGTTCGTGCGCGTCGTCGATGAAAACAACCAGAATGAACTGCTTCGTTTTGATTTAGGGGAAGACTTCTCGATTGAAACGGCGGTTGTCGTTTGTGAGCTTTACCGCCATGGGGCTGAGTGGAAATTTAACGCCATCGGCAGCGGGTTTTCCGGCGGTCTGGCATCACTGTGCCGGAATTACGGCTTGCAGGTGTAAGCAGGAAATTACCGTTTTACTAAATAGGAGGAAAAAACTTGGATTTTCTACATCATATTATGTCGACCTACGCTTCCTTTTTTGATTGGAAAATGTGGGGTGAGGTGCTGACTGACCCTGTATCATGGGGGCTGATCGGTTCCTTGGTTCTGCTGGAAGGCCTGCTGTCGGCCGACAATGCGTTAGTGCTTGCGGTTATGGTAAGGCATCTGCCTGAAAAACAGCGAAAGAAAGCATTGACGTACGGATTGTTCGGAGCATATATTTTCCGTTTTATCTTTATCGGAATCGGAATGCTGCTCATTAAGTTCTGGTGGATCAAAGTGCTTGGCGCGCTGTACCTGGCTTGGCTCGTCATTAAGCATTTCTGGATCGGAGAAGGTGATGACGATACGGAAGGCATGAAGAAAAATTCTTGGATGGTCCGTACGTTCGGGATTTTCTGGGCCACTGTCGTTTCAGTGGAACTGATGGATCTTGCCTTCTCTGTTGACAGCATTTTGGCCGCGTTTGCGGTATCGGAAAAAGTGTGGGTGCTCTTGATCGGCGGTATGCTCGGCATTCTCATGATGCGTACAGTCGCAAAAGTATTCCTTGTTTTAATTGATAAAATCCCTGAGCTTGAAAACACGGCTTTCGTGCTGATCGGGATTATCGCCGTGAAAATGGCGGCGAGCGCTTTTGATTATGAAATGCCGCACGTGGTGTTCTTCGGAATCATCATCGCTGCGTTTGTGGTGACGTTTGTCATCCATTATTTCAACAAACAAAAGCAGGTTCAGGAGCAGACGGCTGCATCTAAAGAAGAATAAAACCAAAAAGGAGGGAGAGTTCATTTCCTTCCTTTTTTGTACCGATAATCAAGAAGAGAAAGGAGGAAGATGATGAGGCAGGAAGAATTGGTGATCCGAAAGGCTGAGCTTGAAAACGATGACTGGGAAACGTTTCTGATGCAGCCGCTGCCGGAACGCCCCGGTTACGAGCGGGAAAACGGGCTGGCTTTTACCCGCCTTGCCGTCAGGATTTTAGGCACTCCTTATGATGAGACGGAATATTACAATACGCTTTTCGAGCTGTCTTCTCATGAAAACATTCATGTATTGAGCGAAACACTGGATAAGACCATCGCGCCTGAAACGTTTCAGGCGCTGCAGCACATTCATACGGTCAATCAAAAGGAGAAAGGGCTTTCGGTTTCCAGGTTTGTCGCGTTTCTCGACGGAGGCAGGCTGCTTGCCAAACATCCCGATCCGCTTATGCACCGCCGGCTGAGAACCGCGTTTATGACGCTTTTGGAAACCTTTGCAAGCCGGCATGAAAACGGGCTGAATCATCCCGATTTCCGGCGTGTGCTCCTGGATGTGTCAAAGTTTTCGCTGAACCACCTGAATCCATGGCTCGAACAAGCCGATATAGAGCGTGAGATGCCGAAGGTGGTGTGGTATGGAGACGCTGCCAAAAGCCAGCTCTATTTTCTCTATTATTTAATGCTGGTCGGCTGTGATGTCCTATTATTTCATCCGGCTGGTGAAGATCTGTTCAGTGAGATTGATCCGGATGAGGAGCTCAGCTTTGTGATAAAGCTCCCCGCAATAGGCGGCCTTGAGCCTTTTCCAAAAGAAAAACCGGTTAGAACCTCCACGGCGGCCTACCGGTCAACCAAAGAAATTGAGCATGTGTTAAACCATGAAGAGTCAATGATGTATAAGCCTTGGCAGTTCAGAGAGCATACCCCGCAGTCCGTGACATTAAAAACGACGTATGATGAGTTATTTCTCATTGCGAAGGAGCGGGCCTTTATCCGTCCGCAATTTAAAGCGGACAGGGAGCGGGTTGCCGTTCCGAACCTTTTTGCGAAAGTAATGGGGGTTTCCAAAGATACGAAAGAATATTGGAACAGGCTCCATACCGCCGCGGACTATCAGGAGACACACATGATCCGCAGTTTTCCGTTTACGGAAGAGCTGAAAGCCAACTACCAGTATCATTACAGTCAAGTCTTAAATGAAGAAGGAACGATTGACGCGGAAAGGCTGAAAAGAAGCAACATCTGGCAGTACAAGCATCTCCCGTCAGGGGTGCAGACCGCCATCGCCAATGTGATTTCTGACATGTGCAGAAACCCCGGAATGAAGGCTTTGCCAGGGGAGCAGGCAAGGGATGCCGCTATTTATTTGTTCCGCCAGGCGACGAACCTGCCCGCTTCGCTGCTGCAATTGATTCAGACGTTTGATTACGCCCAAACCGTTCCGAAGCTGCTTTTGTATCATACGGAACAAAATGGCGAATTCACGCGTTCTGATGCGGCCGCTCTTTTGTTTTTAAATAAATTCGGCGTTGATATCATCTTGTATAATCCGCCGGGTCATCAGGACATCGAGCATTATATAGAAGAAAGCCAATTTGATGTCCATTGGCTGGAGGACATGGTGTTTCGGCAGGAATATAAGGAGCCGTCACTCGTAAGAAAGCTGTTTAGAACTATTACGCAAAAGCAGGGAGAGTAAATAAACATGACAGAAAATCAAAATCCGCTTATTCTTGATAAAAATGAAGAGATTTCTGAACAAAAAGCAGACGACATCAGGCTGCAGCTCCGCCAAGACCCTGAGGTACAGCGCATCTCGCAGCAAATTGATGTGAAAAACCAAATGGAGCTGCTCGAGTATGGAAAAGAACCGGCAGTTGAAATCTCGAAGTTCTCCGATCGCATCTTAAATATGATGAAAACAACAAGTGTCACAGATTCAGGCACAATGCTGACGCAGCTCGGAAAAATCATGGATCGTTTTGACAAAAATGATTTCGATGAGCCAAAGGGATTTCTCGCTAAAATGTTCAAACGCGGAAACAGCATGATTGAAAAGATTTTTCAAAAGTACCGCACCCTGGGCGGAGAAATTGAAAAAATCCATGTTGAAATTTCGAAATACAAAGATGAAATGGCAAAGACGAACCATACGCTTGAAGAGATGTATGAGAACAACATTAACTACTACATGGAGCTTGAAAAATATGTCGTTGCCGGGCAGATGAAGCTTGAGGAAATGCAGGCGCTTATTCCTTCTTATGAAGAAAAAGCGGCGGGCGGAAACCAGCTGGCGCAAATGCAGCTCGATACGCTGCGCGACGGGCTTCAGGCGCTTGAAGAACGTGTGTATGATTTAGATATGGCGCGGATGGTGGCGCTGCAGACGGCACCGCAGATTCGCCTCCTTCAGCGCGGGAATACGAAGCTTATCGGGAAGATCAATTCCGCTTTCGTCATTACGATTCCGATTTTCAAAAACGGCATTATTCAGGCTGTCACTGTCAAACGCCAAAAGCTTGTGGCTGATTCAATGAGCGAGCTGGACCGCCGCACGAATGAAATGCTGAAGCGCAACGCTGAAAATATTTCAAGCCAAAGCGTGGAGATTGCCCGTATGGCAGGCCGTCCGAGCATTGACATTGAGACAATCGAAACATCTTGGAATACGATTGTCAGCGGCATGCAGGAAACAAAGCAGATTGAGGAAGAGAACAGACGCCTCAGAGAAGACGGAGCGAAAAGGATTCAACAGCTCCAAGATAATATTAAAAACGCAGTCTTAAAGAATTAATCAGCACCCCGCTTGCTTACGGCAAGCGGGTTTTTTTGCGAAAAAAGATAATGACAATGTGTAAAGACAGGTGTAAACTTATACGGTAATCATTTTCGATTTGAGGTGCTGCTTATGAACAAACAACCTGCCGTCACACCGCGTAAACTTTTGGCGATTGCCGGAATGGGCTGGCTGTTTGATGCTATGGATGTCGGAATTTTATCGTTTATTATCGCCGCGCTTCACGCTGATTGGAATTTAACACCCGATCAAATGAAATGGATCGGAAGCGTCAATTCAATCGGTATGGCAGCGGGCGCTTTTGTATTCGGAATGCTGGCTGACAGGATCGGCCGGAAAAAAGTGTTTATGATCACGCTGTTATTCTTTTCTGTCGGAAGCGGCATATCCGCTTTCGCAACGGGATTGACGGTTTTTCTCATCTTGCGTTTTCTGATCGGTATGGGGCTTGGCGGAGAGCTGCCCGTCGCTTCGACGCTCGTGTCAGAAGCGTCTGCCCCTGAAAAGCGGGGGAGGATCATCGTGCTGCTTGAAAGCTTTTGGGCCGCGGGCTGGCTTCTTGCGGCGGTTATTTCTTACTTTGTCATACCGTCATTCGGGTGGCGGGCCGCACTGCTCTTAACGGCGCTGGCGGCACTTTATGCGCTGATTTTGCGGAGAAGCCTTCCGGAATCACCGGCGCATCAGGCCTTATCACAGAAAAAAAGCATACGCGGGCAGGCGGGAAGTGTCTGGGCGAAACCGTATAGCCGGCAGACGGTGCTGCTGTCTGTCGTTTGGTTCTGTGTCGTCTTTTCCTATTACGGCATGTTTTTGTGGCTGCCGAGCGTGATGCTGATGAAAGGCTACAGCATGATTGAGAGCTTCGAATACGTACTGCTGATGACACTTGCCCAGCTTCCCGGATATTTCTCAGCGGCTTGGCTGATCGAAAAAGCGGGGCGGAAGACCCTCTTGGTCATCTATTTGCTCGGAACGGCGGGCAGCGCTTATTTCTTCGGTGCCGCGGATTCATTGGGTATGCTGCTTGCGGCCGGCATGCTGCTGTCATTCTTCAATCTCGGCGCATGGGGCGTGCTTTACGCTTATACACCGGAGCAATATCCTGCGGCGATCCGTGCGACCGGTTCCGGCACTGCGGCGGCAGTCGGCAGAATAGGCGGTATTTTCGGCCCGCTTCTCGTCGGGTCGCTTGCAGCCCGGAACGTTTCGTTTACAGCTGTCTTTGCCGTCTTTTGCGCGGCCATCCTGATTGCCGTCATCACCATCCTTATTCTCGGAAAAGAAACGAAACAGACAGAGCTTGCGCAATGAGCACCCTTTTGGGGTGCTTTTTTTAGTGAGGCGTCTGTTTGGAAGGCCTATATTTTTCCTTAATGTTCCTTAATTTCAGGAAGAGGCAACACCTTTTTTTGGGACAATATCGCAAAAAAATTCTTGTATTTGTAAAAAAAGGATAGGAAATCAGTTTGCAGCATATTTGATGGAAACGTTCTCAAGCCTGATAAAAGCTCAATTTCCCTTGTAATTTATCATCATTAAGGAGGATTAGAGAGTATTTAGAAGCATACCAGAGGAAAATAAGTCACATGGATGTTTTTAAAGTAATGATACAAAATAAAAGGGATTATGATGTTTGTTTGACTTATTACAAACGTGTTACGGTATTAAAGATTGCTTATTATGGAGGGAAAATATGAATTCGGATGAGAAACCAATTAAGATAAAAGTCGAAAATGTATCTAAGGTTTTCGGAAAACAGACAAAAAAAGCCATTCAGATGCTGTCCAGCGGAAAAAACAAAAAAGAGATCCTGAAAGCGACCGGATCAACCGTTGGTGTCAATCAAGCAAACTTTGATGTATATGATGGGGAGATATTTGTCATCATGGGTCTATCGGGGAGCGGTAAATCAACTTTAGTGCGGCTGTTAAACCGGCTTATTGAACCGACTGCCGGGAATATCTATATTGATGGTGACATGATAACAAATATGTCAAAAGACCAGCTCCGGGAAGTGCGCCGGAAAAAAATCAGCATGGTCTTTCAAAAATTTGCACTGTTTCCGCACAGAACGATTCTTGAAAATACGGAATACGGATTGGAACTCCAAGGCGTTGACAAAAAAGAGCGTGAGAAAAAAGCGCTTGATTCGCTTAAACTTGTCGGTCTTGAAGGCTTTGAACATCAATTCCCTGATCAGCTCAGTGGAGGAATGCAGCAACGTGTCGGCCTTGCCCGCGCATTGACGAATGATCCTGACATTCTTCTGATGGATGAAGCTTTCAGTGCGCTTGATCCGCTGATCCGTAAAGATATGCAGGATGAGCTTTTAGACCTTCATGACTCTGTCGGCAAAACGATTATCTTCATCACGCATGACCTTGATGAAGCATTGCGCATCGGCGACAGAATCGTGCTGATGAAAGACGGTAACATCGTTCAGATCGGGACACCTGAAGAAATTCTAATGAGCCCGTCCAATGAATACGTTGAAAAATTCGTTGAAGACGTTGATTTATCTAAAGTTCTGACAGCGGGCCACATCATGAAGCGCGCTGAAACTGTGCGGATTGACAAAGGGCCTCGTGTAGCGCTGCAGCTGATGAAGAACTTAGGTATTTCTTCTATCTACGCCGTTGATAAACAAAAAAAGCTACTCGGCGTCATTCACGCGGCGGATGCGAAAAAAGCGGTCGAATCCGACTTATCGCTGCAGGATATTTTAAATACTGAATTTACGACTGTGCACGAAAGCACATACTTGACGGAAATTTTCGATGTCGTGTCCGATGCGAATATTCCGATCGCCGTCACGGACGATAAAGGCCGCATGAAAGGCATTGTCGTAAAAGGCGCATTAATCGGCGCGCTTTCAGGCAATAACGATTATATAAATGTTGAAGATTCTGCTGAACAAGCTCAGGATTCTTCTGTTCAGGGGGTGAAGTAAATGGACAGATTGCCTAGAATTCCGTTAGCAGATATCGTTGACCGGTTTGTTGACTGGCTTACTATGACGTTCGGAGGTTTCTTTGACGGAATCTCAAACGGATTAGCCGCTTTCGTAAACGCGATTGTGAGCGGGTTGGGTTACATCCCGTCTATTTTATTAACTGTGATTTTTGCAGCCCTTGCTTGGTGGATCAGTACGAAAGGAATTGCACTCTTTACATTAATCGGATTCCTTGTTATTGATTATTTGGGCTATTGGTCGCCGATGCTGCAAACATTGGCGCTTGTCGTAACATCTGTTTTGATTTCCATTATTATCGGGGTTCCGATCGGCGTGTGGGCGTCTCAAAAAGAAACGGTCCGCCGCATTGTCACACCGATTCTCGATTTAATGCAGACCATGCCGGCCTTCGTATACCTGCTGCCTGCGATTTTCTTCTTTAATATCGGCGTTGTGCCGGGCGTTGTGGCATCTGTTATTTTCGCGATGCCTCCGACGATCCGCATGACGGTTCTCGGTATTAAACAAGTTCCGGCTGATCTGATTGAAGCGACGGAAGCATTCGGTTCAACGACGTCTCAGCGTCTGTTCAAGGTACAGCTTCCGCTTGCCACAAAAACGATTCTTGCCGGTATTAACCAAAGTATCATGCTTGCGTTATCAATGGTCGTTATCGCGGCCATGGTAGGTGCGCCGGGTCTCGGTTCTGAAGTATACAGCGCCGTGACACAATTGAAAACCGGTGTCGGAGTAGAAGCGGGTATCGCGATCGTTATCGTCGCGATTACGCTTGACCGTATTACGCAAAACATTAAAGTGAAGAAAAAGAGCAGGGGGAATGCCTGATGCTTAAGAAAATCATCGGTGTCGGCGTTACCGCTGCGCTGGCTCTTTCTTTGGCCGCCTGCGGTTCGCAGACTGATGGTCAAGCTACGGCTGCGTCCCAGGTGAACAAAACCATTATCGGTATTGACCCGGGTTCGGGAATCATGGCCTTAACTGATGAGGCCGTGAAGGATTACGGATTGAAAGACTGGAACGTCGTGACAGCATCAAGCGCCGCCATGACCGCGACATTGAAGAAATCATATGACCGGAAGAAGCCGATCATCGTAACGGGCTGGACGCCGCACTGGATGTTCTCCAGATATAAGCTGAAATTCCTTGATGATCCGAAAAAAACGTACGGAACTGCCGAGCAGATTCATACGATTACAAGAACCGGCTTCAGTAAGGAACAGCCTAACGCGGTCAAAGTTCTCAGCCAGTTCAAATGGACGCAGGACGATATGGGAGAAGTCATGATTGCCGTTGAAGAAGGCGAAAAGCCGGCCAAAGCCGCTGCTGATTACGTGAAAAAACATAAAGATCAAGTGGCTCAATGGACAAAAGGCGCTCATAAAGTAAAAGGTGATAAAATCAACCTGGCTTATGTGGCGTGGGACAGTGAAATTGCCAGTACCAATGTAGTCGGAAAGGTATTGCAAGACCTTGGCTATGACGTGAAGCTGACGCAAGTGGAGGCAGGCCCGATGTGGACTGCGGTTGCGACAGGCAGCGCGGATGCATCATTGTCTGCTTGGCTACCGAACACCCATAAAGCTTATGCGTCTAAATATAAAGGCAAATATGAAGATGTAGGAACGAGTCTGACAGGCGTCAAGATGGGTCTGGTCGTTCCTCAATATATGAAAAACGTCAATTCAATTGAAGATTTGAAGAAGTAATGAAGAAAAGCAGCCCCGTGCCGGGCTGCTTTTTTTTATGCTTCAAACGATGCGAGGACGGCGGCCGTTAATATCTCGACGCCGGTAAAGATGGCGCTTCGGTCAAATGTCATATGGGGATGGTGAAGCCCCGGCTGCAGCCCGCACCCAAGACCGAGCATCGTCGTTTTCAAGTTCGGCACCTTCAACCCATAAAAGTGAAAATCCTCCCCTCCGGTCGTCACAAGAGGCTCATCAACATGTTCTTCTCCGAGAATGCCGCTTATCGCAGCCGCCATGATGGCTTCCGCTTCTTTGTTCCGCTCGGCTGCCGGGAGGCTGTGTTCTTTTTGCAGTTCAATTTTTGCGCCGAATGCGGCAGCCGCCGCCTCGCAGGCTCTTTCTGTTTCAGCGGTCAGTTTTTCCATGGCGGCATTGGTTTGTGCGCGGAGATCAAGGCTGAAGGATGCTTTTCCCGGGATGATATTGGAACTCTCTCCGCCTGCCTGAAGCTTTGTCATCTTCACGGAATGCGGGATGCCGGGATCAAGATGAATGAAGCTCAGCTTTTGCACGAGAAGGGCGGCGATTTCGATACTGTTAAGACCGAGATGCGGTCTCGCGCCGTGGGCTTCTTCTCCGATAATCATGCCTTCGATATGCCGGCTTGAGCCGTGCAGAATGGACGGCGCGCATCGGCCGTTTGCCGTTTCCTGTACGGGGCGTACGTGCACTCCGTATAAGAAGTCAACATCATCGAGCACTCCTTTTTCAATCATTTTCAGCGCTCCGCCGCCTTTTTCTTCAGCCGGCTGAAAAATAAAGCGGATGGTGCCCTTCGGAAGCTTCCGCTGGCGCTTTAAAAGCATCATCGTGCCGAGCGCCATGGTCATATGTGAATCATGTCCGCATGAGTGGTTCGCCTGAAAGACACCGTCCACTTCCTGCCACAGCGCGTCAATATCCGCCCGGACAGCCACGACAAGTGAACCTTCTCCGATTTCGCCGATCACCCCGGTACAATCATCAAACGTGCGGGTCCGGCAGCCTGCTTCTTTCAGTTTTTCAGTCAGATATTCAGTTGTTTGATATTCTTTCCAGCTTACTTCGGGATGGGCGTGCAGGTGGTTGAAAATATCCATAATGACTTGTTTATCATGCTCTGTCAGTCTGTTCATGCCGTAAGTCCTCCTTCAAAAGCTGTCTGTTTTTTATTTTTGATATTGAAAACAGGCAATCAGTCTGTATATAATATAGCACATATCTGTATTTTCTGAATAGTTTATAAATTTAAAGCGGGATGGTGATGTTATGGCTGTGCCGAAGGCCGAACCTGATTTAAAAAAGAAGAAATCGTTTGTGATGCCCGATGCTTACGTTCTGCTTTTCATTGTCGCTTTACTATGTGCGTTAGCGTCGTACATCGTTCCCGCGGGGGAATTCGACAGGGTGACAAAGGGCAGTGTGACGTCGGCCGTCCCGGGAAGCTATCATTCTCTGGAGCAGTCTCCGGTCAGCCCGATCGCTTTTTTCACCGCGATTCAGGAAGGGATGACAAGTTCCGCACCGATTATCTTTTTAATCCTCTTTACAGGGGGCACCATTGCGATTTTGGAGAAGACGGGCGCCATCAATGGATTGATCAATAATGTCATCAGTACGTTCCGTACAAAACAGCTGCTGTTTATTGCGATTGTCGGCGCCTTATTTTCGATCCTCGGCACAACCGGCATCGTCGTCAATTCCGTGATCGGTTTTATCCCGATCGGTCTGATTGTCGCCCGTTCGCTGAAATGGGATGCCGTGGCCGGAGCGGCCGTCATTTATATCGGCTGTTATGCCGGGTTTAACGCAACGATATTATCTCCATCGCCGCTCGGGTTATCACAAAGCATCGCGGAGCTGCCGCTGTTTTCGGGCATCGGCCTGCGGATTGCCGTCTATATTTGTTTTCTGCTTTCTTCTATTTTATATATATATCGGTATACGAGAAGGCTCAGGAAATCAAAAGACGCCAGCCTGTTGGGGAACGATTGGTTTCCGGCGGCAGGTTCAGTCCCGCAGGTATCTGAGCCGGAGGACAAACAAGTCTCGTTCACTGTCCGGCATAAGCTGATTCTCGCTGTTGCGGCTTTGTCGCTTGCCGGCTTTTTGTACGGCGCGCTCACCCTTGGCTGGTCTGATTCAGAAATGGCCGCCGTGTTCATTTTTATCTCGATCTTGTCCGGCCTGATTGCGGGAATGGCGGCAAATGATATCGCAAAAACGTTTATCACGGGCTCTCAGGGGCTCGTTTACGGAGCACTGATCGTCGGAATGGCGAGAAGCATTTCCGTTATTTTGGAACACGGAAAGCTGCTTGATACGGTAGTCAATGGACTGGCGTCACTGCTGCACGGTTTCAGCCCGATGGCGGGCGCAATCGGAATGTATATTTCCAGCGCTCTGCTTCATTTTTTGATTTCATCAGGGTCGGGGGAGGCGGTCGTATTTATTCCGATCTTGGCGCCGCTTGCTGATCTGATGGGCATCACGAGACAGGTTGCGGATTGAAGCGGTCATGCTTGGAGGAGGCGTCGTAAACTGTGTCAATCCGACTTCCGGCGTGCTGATGGCCGTATTGGCTGCAAGCGGCATTCCGTACGTAAAGTGGCTTCGTTTTATGGTCCCGCTGGCGCTGATCTGGTTTGTGATCGGCCTTGTGTTTATCTGCATAGGCGTCCTGATCAAATGGGGTCCTTACTAAACATTTTGTCAATGATATTTCGGTTTATCATTATGAATCGGCAAGATATAATGAAGTTGTAAGCCATTCATAAAAGTACGGGAGGAAGTCATCAATCAGCGTAGGAACAGACTTTCAAACGTGAATGGAAAGAATGAGAGTGTGAGAGAGAAAGAACGAATGATTTGGTCAGAAGTCGGAATGCTTATGGGCACACTGTCTTTGCTTGACATCATAGTACGCGGACTTGTCCTGAACTGTCCGTTTAGGGAATGGGCCGGAAGCTTGGCGGTTTTCTTCATTATAATCGTTTATTATTGCATCAGAGCAGCTGCATCGGGGATTTTGCTGCCGGCTATTCATTCTGAAGCAGCATTGAAAAAACAAATCAGACGGCAAATGGGAGAAACGCTTGCCGTTGCCGTTATCATTACGCTGATCACCATGTATGACCAAGGAATCCCGCATCACTTTACAGGGTGGCTGAAATTGATTGCATTATTTCTCGTATGCAGCATCTTCATATTTCTGGTCCGTTATGTTGCAGTAAGGCTGATTTATAGAAGATCTCGCAAAAAAAGCTGACAAATGAGCCCTGCTTGGTTTCAAGCAGAAGCAGGGACTTGCTTTATATGTTGGCCGATTTTGACCGTGCTTGTGCAATGTATGTATGAGCGGCTAAATCATGTACACTCTGTGAGCGATTTTTAAAGAGAAACAAAAAGTATAACAGCGGGCTCGCGCAATACACGAAGATCGTAAAATAGCGGATAAATGCCTGCTTAAAAGAAATGTTCCCGCGGGACTTTTCATCGGCGACACGCAGCCTGAAAATGAACAGTCCGATCGTTCCTTTCATTTTTGTAAGCGGCATCAGCATCGGATACAGAATAATCATCACAAATTCAGAGATCAGCACGGCCCACAAGGCTTCATCGGTCAGTTTCGCGATATAAAGGATGACTGATACAATGATAATCACATCTAACAGGACAGCCGGAATGCGATAATAGAACTTTCCGGCATCGGGAAGCGGTTCGGATGACTGGACATCCGGTGATTTCCTGAGAACTGCGGTGCCGGCCGCCATATCGTGAACTGCCTGCGCTTTTTCTGTAAAGTGCACCGTAATAAATGGCAGAACAGAGAGAAAGTGAAGAAGGGAAACAAAAAATCTGCCGACAGCTTGCCCGAATGAAATTCTGCTCCCATCATGCGCTTTTACCACCTTCAGTTTAAAGATGTAAGCGCCGATCGTTCCTTCAAACGGAGTAAGCGGCATCAAAATATAGCAAAGCACAATCAAGCCGGTAAAAATGAAGAAAAAAGAAGTGCTCAGCGGTCTTCCGGCATATAAGGTGATTGGCACAAGCAGAATGAATAGGTACATGAGCAGAAGGTCAACCAAAAAAGCCGCCATCCGTTCACCTATATTTGCATAATTCATGATTCATTATTCTCCTTTCGTACAGTAAAAAGACAACAAATCACATTTTATAGTCAGATTTCCTTTTTTAGAATAGGTATTTATTCCTCATTTTCACATATATGACATCATAACTATTCATTTATTCCTTTCAGTTGGAAAGAATAAAAAAATAAAACTTTTCTCTTGCAAAAGTTTGTGAAGTATTGCACAATATAAATGTGAAATACTTCACAATATAAAAACAGACACCACGAAACACTGGAGGATGAGCATACATGATGAACGAACGAGTGAACAAAGTAGCATTAATCGGAGCAGGTTTTGTTGGAAGCAGTTATGCATTTGCGCTAATTAACCAAGGGATCACGGATGAGCTTGTGATCATTGATGTAAATAAAGAAAAAGCAATGGGAGATGTCATGGATTTAAACCACGGAAAGGCATTTGCGCCTCATCCGGTAAAAACGTCTTACGGCACATATGAGGATTGCAAGGATTCCGATATTGTGTGCATTTGTGCCGGAGCCAACCAAAAACCGGGCGAAACGAGACTTGAGCTGGTCGAAAAAAATCTCGCCATTTTCAAAAGCATTGTCGGTGAAGTCATGGCAAGCGGATTTGACGGCATCTTCCTCGTTGCCACAAACCCGGTCGATATTCTTACTTATGCGACGTGGAAATTCAGCGGCCTGCCGAAAGAACGCGTCATCGGCAGCGGTACGACACTTGATTCTGCGAGATTCCGTTATATGCTGAGTGAATACTTCGGTGCCGCCCCGCAAAACGTACACGCCCACATTATCGGCGAGCACGGAGATACCGAGCTTCCTGTATGGAGTCACGCCAATATCGGCGGAGTGCCGGTGCAGCAATTACTGGAGAAAAATGCAGCTTACAAGCAGGACGAGCTGGATCAGATCGTTGAAGATGTGAAAAACGCGGCCTACCATATTATTGAGAAAAAAGGCGCGACATATTACGGAGTGGCGATGAGCCTCGCCCGCATCACAAAAGCGATTTTGCGTAATGAAAACAGCATTTTGACCGTCAGCACATATTTGGACGGGCAATACGGAGTCAACGATGTCTTTATCGGCATTCCGGCCGTCGTCAATCGGAACGGCATCGCCGGTGTGACGGAACTTGAGCTGAATGAAACAGAACAGGCTCAATTCAGCCGCAGTGCAAACGTGCTGAAAGATATTCTCGCTCCGCATTTTGCAGAGTAAACACAAAAAAGCAGTACATGATAAACGCCATGTACTGCTTTTTTTAATTCGCTTTTTTCGCCATTTCCTGAGAGGTTTTCACTCTCGCTTTTCCCATAAACAAAACGGTAACGGCTGCAATGACGATCGGCACCAGAGCAAGGGTAAATACATATGTGATGCTTTGCGACATTGCGTCAATAATTTTATCCAGAATCTGCGGCGGAATTTGAGCGCGCGTGCCGGCCTGGAAGATTTCCTGGGAATTTCCGATGTTCTGCATCGCGCCGCCCGCTCCTTTCATGCCGCTGAAAGAATCTGTCAGCTTGTTTGTAAATACATTCGTCTGGATGGTTCCGAAAATCGTCACACCGAGCGTCATGCCGAATGATCTTAAGAACGAGTTTGTTGAGTTGGCGCTTCCGCGGTAGCGCGGCTCAAGGTCGTTCATGGACGCTGCCGGCAGCAATGAGAAGTTGAAGCCGACGCCGAATCCGGAGATCAGCATGAATACCGTCAGCATCGTACGCGCCGTATCCGGAGTCATATTCGAAAGCAGCAGCATTCCGATAAAGAAAGCGACCACGGAAATCAGCATCAAATTACGGAACCGCACTTTCGTTTGGAAAATCCCGCCGATCATACTTCCGATAACAGAACCGATCATCATCGGCGTCAAAATAAAGCCCGCGCTCGTCGCGGTGCTGCCGTACACAGCCTGAACGAAAATCGGGATAAACACCGCCAAAATCACAAATGTGGCTCCGTAAAGGAAAGCCAAAATCTGAGCGGTGGCAAATAAACGGTTTTTAAACATCCAAAATGAAATAATCGGTTCTTCCGCTTTTCTTTCCACAATAAAAAAGGCGATAAAGAACACGGCGAACACAGCGAACAGACCGATGATCTGAACGGAGTTCCAATCATATGTTTTTCCGCCGAGCTCAAGAGCGAACATCAGACCGACAATGGAAACCACCAGCGTAATCGCGCCGGCCCAGTCGATTTTCTGCTTCTTGTGCTCAAGTGATTCTTTATAATAACGAAGAATGAAGAACAGTGATAAAATGCCGATCGGCACGTTGATGTAAAACACCCAGTGCCAGCTGATGGAGTCGGTAATGAGCGCGCCTAAAAGCGGCCCGAGAACGCTGGACAGGCCGAAAACGGCACCGAACATACCCGACATTTTTCTGCGTTTTTCCGGCGGAAATAAATCAAAAATAATCGTGAAGGCGATCGGCATCAGCGCGCCTCCGCCGATTCCCTGAATGACGCGGTAAATAATGAGCTGGTCCATTGTTTGGGCGATTCCGCATAATGCGGATCCGATTAAGAAAAGAATAAGACCGAATAAAAAGAAACGTTTCCGTCCGTACATATCGGACAGTTTTCCGTAAATCGGCATACCGGCCATAACGGCTACCATGTATGATGCCGTCACCCACGCGAACTTATCGAAACTTCCGAGGTCCGCCGCGATATTTCCCATCGCAGTGGCAACGATTGTATTATCCATAGCCGACATTAAAATGCCCAGCAAAAGACCGATGACGACAAACTTTGTCGAGGCGTCCTTCGCGGCTGTTTGTTCCATGCTTTTTCCTCCTATACTTACTTTTGACCATTAAATTTGCTATGATCATATTAGATTTGCCGAAAATTATCTTGATCGTCAAGATAAATTGATTTTATAGGGAGGCCTGTCAGTTGTCAACAAGAAATACCAGAAGCGAGACGGAGGAAACCGCCATACAGTTATTCCGGAAGATGGCCACAAGGACAATCCTTTTTCATCAGGCGGCCGCTCAATCTCTCGGTCTGTTTCCGACCGATTTGAAATCAGCTGATATTTTAAATGAAGCAGGCCCGATGACCGCGGGTGAGCTTGGGAAAAAAACCGGCCTCAGCACAGGCTCGGTAACGGCGCTCATTGACCGGCTTGAAAAAGCGGGATATGTCATGAGGAAAAAAGATCCCGAAGACAAACGGCGGGTGATCATTGTGCCGCTGACAGCGGGAAAAGCGAATGTGAAGCAATTGTTCAGCTCCTTATCCCAGTCCACGGTCAGCCTTTGCCGGCAATATAAAGAAGAAGAATTGCATCTGATATTCGATTTTCTCAAAAAAGTGACGGATATTATGGAAGATGAACTTGAGAAATTAAAATAAATAACTAATCAAAGAAGGCCTAACAGAAATTTTCTATTAGGCTTCTTAATATTTTATTCAATCGATATTTTTGAAAATTTTTCTTAGTAAATTGAATTCATTGATGTCTTTGAACGTGTAGTCAGTCTTTCCTGTATTCTGATTAATAGCGACAACCTGTTTGTTGGTTAGACCGTGAAAGATATTATAAGTTTCAAGTTGTTTATTGTGTGATTTAGTATCAGGTTGTTCTTGAGAATTTAACCGTTTGCTTGTATTTTTAAGTTTCGAAAATAAATCAAATTGTTCTTTCGTGAATAATAATTGTCCTGCTTTATTTTTTTTAGGTACAATATTATGTACCTTTGCCCATTTTCTAATATTCCATTGGTCTGTGCCTATTTTTTCGCTGATTTCTCTAGTTGTAAAAAAAATTTTGGAATTATTCATTGGAGCTGGTGTACCGCTCTTATCAATAACAGGTATTTTTTTTGCCAGTTTTTTAAGCTTTATTTTTGTTTCTTTTTTGTTTAACTCTTTAGGGTTATTTGCTAAGAAAAGGTTACACCTTCTATAGTCTAGGAAGTTATCTGAAATAAATGTTACTTGTTGAGTGTTATTAGTTGTTTTTTCATAAAGCCCAAGTATAAAACGTTTTAAGTTTAACTGCTTACCATTACTAAACGTCCGTCGTAACGAAATAAAAACCTCTTTTGTCCCTGCTAAGGCTCCATCTACCTTCAATGCTAGAAACTTGTGGTAGGTCATGTGTATCTATGTATATTTCATTTTGCTCACCAGACTTTTTATGCTTACAAAATATAATAGTTATGTCATTGTCTAGGTTTACGTATTCATTTAACATCATTAAAACTCCTCAAGATTTTTAGTTCGTAACTTTAGTAGCTAACTTGATGGGTAATATTATATATATAAAAGGATCTTAGGACAACCGATATTAAGTTATACTTGATAAAGATTTAAATACTCATTAAAGTTCGAAACTTTAGGTGTTGTTTTTTGCATAGCCCGGCCCATTTATGAATAATTTGTACAAGTTGCATGAATGAGGAGGAAGCCAATGAACATCTTTTTAAGCTACATCGTTCTCGGGCTGTCATTGTCAGCACCTGTCGGCCCGGTCAATGCGGCGCAAATTGACAAAGGCATCAAAAACGGCTTTTGGCATGCATGGATTTTCGGTCTTGGCGCCATGGCGGCAGACGGGCTTTATATGATTCTGATCTATTTCGGGCTGTCTCAATTTTTGACGGCTCCATTTGTTAAAACGTTTTTGTGGCTCTTCGGTTTTTTCGTGCTGACCTATACGGGAGTCGAGACGTAAAAAATTATAAGGGAAGCCATGAATGTCAGAAGCGGAAAAGGAAAACCGGCATTTTACAAAACATTCGGCGCGGGGTTTTTTATTTCTCTTTCCAATCCGCTGAGCATTTTATTTTGGCTCGGCATTTACGGCAGCATTCTCGCCAAAACCGCTGAATCCTTCGATGCGAACCAGCTTTTGATTTACAGCTCCGGGATTCTTCTCGGCATTTTGATCTGGGATTTCTGTATGGCGATCGCCGCGAGCACTTTCAGAAATCTCCTTCATGAAAAAGCGCTTCGCTGGCTGACGGGAGCGGCAGGTGTGTCCTTGATCGTTTTTGGGTTTTATTTCGGATGGCAGGGGATTCAGATGCTCATCTCATAAAGAGAAGAACAGTCACTCATCGCCTATCTCCATCATAACGTATCATGACGATACTGGAGGTGGGCAGATGGCAAGCGTGCTGTACACAAAAAGTTGCCTTGAGGAAAATTTATTGAATCTGCCAAATTGGCAGAGGATCGCTTTTGAGCTACTATCAGAAAAGGTAGGCGATGAAGCGGACACATTTCCGTGCATTCCCGGCCGTCAGGGATTTCTGACAGATCAGCTCCGGATATCCTTCGCGGGTGACCCTCGTGATCGGGAAACCCCGGAGGAAGTGGGACTGCTGCTGTCCGAGTACGGAAAGATCTCAAGGGATACCGGAAGATACGCGTCGCTGCTTGTGATTTTTGATACGCCGGAGGATTTAGCCGAGCACTGTTCCATTGAGGAGTATGAAGAGCTGTTCTGGTCTTTCTTAAAGCGGCTGAGCGGCTGCGACCCGAAAGACTGGCCGGAAGACATGCCGGAAGATCCTGAACATTATAAATGGGAGTTCTGCTTTGACGGCGAGCCGTATTTTATTCTGTGCGCAACGCCTGCGCATGAAGCGAGACAAAGCAGAAGCTTTCCGTTTTTTATGCTGGCGTTTCAGCCAAGATGGGTTTTCGAAGGATTAAACGATTCAACCGTGTTCGGACGCAATATGAGCCGGCTGATCAGAAAACGATTAGAAGCATATGACGAAGCCCCTCTTCATCCCCGATTGGGGTGGTACGGAGGAAAAGACAATTTAGAATGGAAGCAATATTTCCTCCGTGATGATGAGACGCAAGTGTCAAAGTGTCCCTTTTCTTACTTGAAAAGATTGTTTAAACCGACGAAATAAGCAATGATCCGGCAGGGCTGTGTCCCTGCTTTTTTTGTACGATCCATGTCACGATTGCAATGATGGCGAGAAAACAAAGGCTGACCAGAAAACCGGGCCGGCTTGATTTTTCAAACAGCGTGCCGGAGACGGCCGCGATGATCAGCAAGAGGGCGATAAAAATCTGTGTGGTTCCCATCTTTGTCGGTTCGGTCAGTTTCTTGCTTGAGAATAAAATGAACAGCCACGTATAAAGAAGCATCAGACCCGCCGCGGTTGTCATGTGTTCATATATATTTTTCGGCAGCACCAATGACAGTATGATGGAGACGATAAGCCCGGCAAATGTCAATCCGAGCGCAGGCCAGCAGATCTTTTTGTTTTCTTTTAATCTGAAGCATTTCGGCGCGTCTCCGTCATCAGCCATTGTACAGAGCAATGTCGTCACGGCAAACAGCGAGGCGACGAGCGTAGAAAATCCCGCAATAATAAAAATCCCGTTAAAAATATCAAGAATGACATCTAAATGAAAGCCCTTCAGCGACGAAATAAACGGGCTGTCCTGTTCGGTGAATTTGGCGAGCGGGATCAACAGCAGCGCCAGGCCGAGAGAAATAACGTAAATCACCGCAAGAACGATGAGCATCAGTCTGCCTGATTTTGAAGCTTCCTCCGGCTTTTTCAGATGTACGGTCATCAGCCCCAAGACTTCAATTCCTCCGAAAGCGTAAAACGCATAAATCAGCCCCGTCCATAACCCCATCGCTCCGTGCGGGAACAAATCCTTTGTATCATTCGGCACCTGCACATCCGGCTTGTGTGAAAATATACCGCACAGCGCCAAGACGGCGATGACGATAAACATAAAAATCGCCGCCGTTTTTACAACAGCGAGCACATGCTCCGTTTTTTGAAAAACGGACAACCCCGTAAAAATAATCAAAAGACCGAGCACCGCATAGATGGAGGCGAAGATCCACAGCGGCACATTCGGAAACCAATGCTTCGTAAACAGCGAGATCGCTGTCAGCTGGCTCCCTGTGATCAGCATTTCGGACGACCAGTACACCCACCCGTTGCTGAAGCCTGCCCAAGAGCCGAAAGCCTTTCTCGCATAAGCGCAAAAAGACCCCTTTTCGGGCTGCTTAGCCGAAAGCTTCGCGAGCTGCTCAAAGACAAAATAGGTGCCGAGTCCGGCAATCAGAAATGAGATCAGCGCGGAATATCCGCTTTTGACAATAGCGATACTGGACCCGAGAAAGAAGCCCGTCCCGATTGTGCAGCCGACGCCGATTAAGGAGAGCTGCCACCAAGCGAGATTTCCTTTAGGCTGGTCCTGTGATTTACCCATGAAATTCAACCCCTTTATCAAAGCTTAGATTGCGGCCGGCAGAACGGGAATATACATCCAATTAATTGCTTTACATGAAACAAACGGCCGGGGTTCATAATAGAAGAAAAAAGGAGCAGTCTGATGACACAGCAATTTATCGTACCGCCGAAAAAAGGGCTCGGCCTGAAGGTTCACAAAGGGCAGATTATAAAAGTAGTCGATGTGGAAGGACAGCAGGTGGCTGACTTTACGGCCTATCATGCCAAGGACTTTTATGAGCATCTTGATCAGGGCGCGACGATTGATGCCAACCAGTCCATCAATGTGAAAACGGGCGATCATATTTATTCTAATTTATACAAGCCGATGCTGACGCTGATTGAAGATACAGTCGGCAAGCATGACCTGCTGCTCCCCGCCTGCCGCCCGGATATGAACAGGCTTTTATACGGAAAGCATAAAGACGAGCTCCAGGATACGTGCTATGACAATATGAGCGGGGCGCTTGAGCAATTCGGGGTGCCGCGGCCGCATATGCATTATCCTTTCGCCATTTTCATGAACACGGTGCTTGATGAGAAAGGGAACTTGTCAGTCGAAACGCCCCTGTCCGACGCAGGCGATTATGTACGGCTCCGTGCGGAAATGGATCTTGTCGTCGCGTTTTCCTCCTGCCCGATTGAAAAAGGAAAATGCAACGGCGACAGCATCACTGCGCTGCGGGTGGAAATCAGCTGATCCCGGTGTATTTGATTCACTTAAAATCTGCACCTGTGCTATATTTAACAGAGTCGTACATAGTGGCATGATTCATTTCCAGCATGAACGGGAAATGAATCAAAAGAAACAATGCAGGAGGAGTGATTGGGATGAGCATCCAGAAACAAATTATGAATGATCTCCATGTAAAGCCCTCAATTGATCCGAAACAAGAAATTGAGGACAGAGTGAACTTTCTGAAACAATATTTGAAAAAAATAGGTGCCAAAGGCTTTGTGCTCGGCATCAGCGGGGGCCAGGATTCCACGCTTGCGGGACGCCTCGCCCAAATGGCGGCTGAGAGCATCAGAGAGGAAGGCGGAAACGCGGAATTTATCGCCGTACGTCTTCCGCACGGCACACAGCAGGATGAGGATGACGCTCAAATGGCGCTCAAATTCATTAAGCCTGATAAATCATGGACGTATGATATTAAGCCCGCTGTCAGCGCGTTCGCCGATCAGTACAAAAAAGAAACCGGCGATCAGCTGTCTGACTTTAACAAAGGAAATGTAAAAGCAAGAATGAGAATGATCGCTCAATATGCCGTCGGCGGACAAGAGGGGCTGCTTGTCATCGGAACTGACCATGCGGCTGAGGCTGTGACCGGCTTCTTCACGAAATACGGTGATGGCGGAGCTGATCTGCTGCCGCTTACGGGCCTGACGAAACGCCAGGGCAGACGTTTATTAGAAGAGCTCGGCGCGCCGGAACGCCTGTATTTAAAATTACCGACGGCTGATCTGCTCGATGACAAACCGCAGCAGACTGACGAGACCGAACTTGGCATCACATACAATGACATTGATGACTATTTAGAAGGCAAGGACGTTTCTTCTGAAGTAATTGAGGCGCTGGAAAAACGCTACCTCAGTTCGGAGCATAAGCGCCAGGTGCCTGCATCGATGTTTGATGATTGGTGGAAATAGAAATAAAAAACCTCCCTTTTGAAAGGGAGGTTTTTATTTCTTATGAAAGCAGTGTTTCATCTCATTCAGAGATTCTTTAATATGCACTTCAGCATGACGACCGAAGTATTCGAGTGACACGAATCCGCCGTATTGCCTGTTCATCAGTTCATTCAGCAAGGGTTCCTGCTGTAAATCACCTTGCAGCACAGGCACCGGCTTGCTGAGATACCAGTTGTCAAAGTTCCAATGATAGTTTTTTAAGTGAATATGGCTGACGGTATGATACAGTTTTTCCAAAGCGGTCATTTGGTCAATGTGATTGACGTGAAGGTTGGAGCCGTCAAAAATGATGCGGACCGGCGGATGTCCGACATCCTCTAAAAATGCCAGCGCCGCCTCCGGTGTATCCGCGTACGTATCGTAATGAATCTCAAGCCCGATATCGACTTCATAACTGTCAGCGAGCCGTGCCGCCTCCTGAAATTGATCAACCGCACGCTCCCACTTTTCCGGTGACGTCCGGTGCGAAGCCAGATTGCCCGCAAAGACTCTGATCAAGGGGCTGTGAAGCTGCCGTGCCGCGCTTAATGCTCTTTGAACATCTTTTAATGCCTGCCTTTCATCCTGAGAGACGAAGTCAGTGTACAAGCTGACAGCCGGCACCTCGATGCCCTCCTCCTGAAGCTGCTGATCGAGCCTGTCGAGCGGGCCGATTTCCTTAATATATTGTTTGATGTGGCCGTACCACAGTTCGATGCCGTCAAAGGAGTGCTCCTTCGCGAAAGAAATGACGTCGAGAATATGCTTTTTTTTAGACCCCGTCGTGCAAAAGCTCAGTTTCATCGGTAATCCTCCCGTTAACTGTCTATCATATGTGTACTTTTCCCCGGGTACGATACGGATAAACAGATGAAAAGGGTAAACACTTTTTTTATGAGGGAGGTTCACCTGCATCATTCGCACATAAATAGTTTAGTGCTTTTTTGCGTCAAAGTATTAAATAATTGCCCGAAGTGTTGTACAATGGATGTCATTCGAGTAAGGGGGAGAAGCCATTGAAAAATGAAACGGAGCTGACGGACTTCAGTCCCATCCGCAATAAACCGACTCGCGCTCGTTATGTGATACTGGTTCTTTTGTTTTTTATCACTGCGATTAATTATATAGACCGTGCCAGTGTATCCATCGCCGCCCCGTCCATTCAGACATCGCTGCATATAAGCCCCGCGCTCTTGGGCGTCGTATTTTCCGCGTTCAGCTGGACCTATACGGGAATGCAGATTCCGGGCGGACTCATTCTGGACAAATTCGGGTCAAAACGGACGTACGGAATTTCATTATTTGTCTGGTCGGTTTTCACGGGAGTACAGGCTTTTGCAGCCAGTTTCGGATTTTTATTCGGCTGCCGCCTGATTATCGGGCTGGCTGAATCGCCTGCGTTTCCCGCAAACAACCGGATTGTCACGACGTGGTTTCCAAGGCGTGAACGCGCCTTTGCGACGGGTGTTTATACGGCGGGGAATATGTCGGGCTCGCATTCGCCACACCGGTATTATTCTGGATTTTGACGGCATTTGACTGGCGCGCCGTCTTTATTTCTTCGGGGGCGCTCGGGCTTATTTTCTCCATTTTCTGGTTTAAGATGTATCAGGAGCCGAACCGGTATCGGAAAGTGAATCGGGAGGAGCTTGATTATATTAAAGAAGGAGGCGGACTGACAGAGGTGTCTGAATCAGCCGGCAGGATCACGTGGGCGGATTTCGTCCAGCTTCTTAAGTACCGCAAGCTTGTCGGCTTGTATATCGGCCAATTCGCCGTAGCCTCCACGCTGTTCTTCTTTTTGACATGGTTTCCGACTTATCTGGCGGAGGCAAAGCATATGGCCTTCTTAAAAGTCGGCTTCGCCGCATCAATCCCGTATATCGCTGCCTTCTTCGGCGTATTGTTCGGCGGATTTTGGTCTGACGGCATGATGAAACGGGGCGTGTCGGTGAACGTTGCCCGGAAAACGCCTGTCATCCTCGGTCTTCTGCTGACAGGCACCATCGTTCTCGCGAATTTTACGGATTCTTCTCCTGCGGTTTTGACGATTCTATCCATTGCTTCTTTCGCGCAGGGCATGTCCAATATATCCTGGACAATGCTGAGTGAGGTGGCGCCGAGCGAGACAATCGGATTGGCAGGGGGCGTGTTTAACTTTTTCGCCAATATGGCCGGTATCATCACACCGCTTATCATCGGGTTTATCGTCTCCGCGACCGGTTCATATAACGGAGCGATTCTGTTTGTCGGCGCTGTCGCTTTTATCGGGGCGTTTTCTTATATTTTCATTGTCGGAAAGGTCGAACGCATTACGCTCCGATAGAAAGAAAAACTCATCTCTTCTTGTTGAGGATGGGTTTTCTTTCATTGATTATCTCTATATTTCAATATTGAATTATCATATAATAAACATAACTTTTTCATTCCTTAGGAGGATTTCGCCGAAGATGAACGCAAAACGTGCCATTCCCGTAAGAGAAAGAAATATCGTACTGATCGGATTCATGGGTGTCGGAAAGACAACAATCGGCCAGCTGGTCGCTAAAAAATTATACAGAGATTTCATTGATATTGATCTGCAGATTGAGAAAGATTTCAATATGTCCATTCCCGAAATGTTTGAGAAAAAGGGTGAAGCCTTTTTCAGACAGACTGAAAAGGATTATATATTAGATATTTGCCGCAATACGAAATTCAAGATCGTGTCGCTTGGGGGCGGTTCGTTTAAACAAGAGGAAATCAGGCAATGCTGCCTTGAAAACTGTCTCGTGCTCCATCTTGATTTGTCATGGGAGAATTGGAAGCAGCGGGCTGACCTGCTGATTGAAAGCCGTCCGGTTCTGCATAACCGTTCCATGGAGGAAATGCAGCAGCTCTTTAACGAGCGCCAAAGCATCTATGATAAACATAATTCAAAAGTCGCGACGGATAATCTGGAACCTGAAGAAATTGCCGATTATATCGTCGAAACGTTAAAAATCGGCTGGGACCTGTATCAGCCGATGTAAAAAGAGCCGTGACGCTGTGAGCGCACGGCCGTTTTTCTATTTTAAACAAACGTTTGATAAAAAGTGAATGCGCCCGCCGATTATTTATAAAAATGTTTAGAAAATAAGTGTGAAATCGTGTTAAGATAGAGTCAGAAAATTAAATCTTATAAAACAAAGGGGAATAATCGGATATGCAATTATACGACTTGCCGCTTGATCAACTGCAAACCTATAAACCAAATAAAACCGCATCTCATGACTTTGCGGATTTTTGGGCATCATCATTACATGAGCTTGCAAAGGAAAAGGCAAAGCCTGAATTGACGCCTGAAAGCTATCCGGCTGACGGCGTTAAAGTATTCCGGCTGAAATACCGGAGCTTCGGCAAGGCGGAAATTGAGGGATGGTACGCCGTTCCCGACCGAAAAGGACCGCATCCGGCCATCGTGAAATATCACGGCTACAACGCGAGCTATGACGGGGACATCCATGATATCGTGAATTGGGCGCTGCACGGATATGCTGCGTTCGGCATGCTTGTCCGCGGCCAGCACAGCAGCACAGATACAAGCGTCTCACCGCACGGACACGTTCCCGGCTGGATGACGAAAGGAATTTTAGATAAAGATACATATTATTACCGCGGAGTGTACTTGGACGCCGTACGGGCTCTGGAAGTCATCAGCGGCTTTGACGAAGTCGATGAAACGAGAATCGCCGTTATCGGCGGGAGTCAGGGAGGCGGGCTTTCAATCGCCGCGGCGGCACTATCCGACATTCCGAGAGCGGTTGCAGCCGATTATCCTTACTTAAGCAATTTTGAGCGGGCGATTGATGTCGCTCTTGATGAGCCGTATCTTGAGATTAACTCCTTTTTCAGAAAAAACGGCAGCCCGGAGACAGAGAAGACCGCGATGAATACACTGGCCTATTTTGATATCATGAATCTGGCAGACCGCGTAAAGGCTCCGGTTCTCATGTCCATCGGACTGATTGACCGCGTGACTCCGCCGTCTACGGTATTTGCCGCTTACAATCATTTAGAAACAGAAAAAGAATTGAAGGTTTACCGGTATTTCGGCCATGAGTACATACCTTCTTTCCATACGGAAAAGCTGGCCTTTCTGAAAGCGCATCTGAAAGGCTGATAAAAGCGAAAAGCCCAAGTTTTACATTTGGGCTTTTTTCATGAATGATGACGGAAAAGGACGGATACAAATGAAACAAAGGATCATCGAAGAATTAAAACGAATTGAGGCACAGCACGACGTTAAGGTGCTTTACGCCGTAGAATCGGGAAGCCGCGCATGGGGATTTCCGTCAAGCGACAGCGACTACGATGTACGGTTTCTCTATGTGCCGAAAAAAGAATGGTACTTTTCCATTGAACCGCATAGGGATGTCATAGAAGAGCCGATCCATGACATGCTTGACATCAGCGGCTGGGAATTGAGAAAAGCGCTGCTGCTCTTTAAAAAATCAAATCCGCCTCTTTTGGAATGGCTCTCTTCTGAGATGATCTATTACGAAGCTTTCTCGGCGGCTGAAAAGCTCCGAAAACTGAAAACCCGCGCCTTCTCGCCCGAAGCCGGCATCCATCATTATCTCAATATGGCAAAACGGAATGAAAAAACGGAACTGCGGGGCGGTGAAGTGAAGATTAAAAAGTACTTTTATGTCCTGCGGCCTCTCCTCGCCTGCAGGTGGATTGAAACGTTCAGCTCCGTGCCTCCGATGTCTTTTCCCGTACTGGCGGATGCCCTATTGACGGATGAATCGCTCATTTCTGAAATCAATTCTTTGCTTACAAGGAAAAAAAGCGGTCAGGAACTGGCTCCGGAACCCAAAAATACGATCATTCACGCGTTTATAGAAGAGGAAATAGAACGCATCGGGCTATATGCCAAAACGATAAAAACGCCGAAATCCGATATAACGGAAGAATTGAATCAGCTATTGATTCAGACCGTCGAAGAGGCGTGGGAGCAAAAAGACGGAAATTGACGATTTCTGTCATTTCCGTCCGCCTTTTTTCGGCATAAACCGCCTGCTCTCTAAGAAGCTGATTGTGGTAAAACCACAAAAATTTATCAGAATCTTTGTATTTTTAGAATATTGTGAGAGGATGTTTTGTCCATTTACAATAGACTCATACAAATACTTCTTAGATTGCGGGGTGTTAAGGTTGGAAGTGATTACAAGAGATTTTTTCTTATTTTTGTCCAAGAGCAGCTTTCTCAATAAGATGGCGAGAAACTGGGGAAGCCGCGTGGCAGCCGGCAAAATCATCGGAGGAATGGATTTCCGCAGTTCTATCCCGACAATCCGACATTTGAACAGCCAGGGGCTGTCTGTTACTGTCGATCATTTAGGGGAATTTGTCAACAGCGGTGATGTTGCAAAGGAGCGCACCGAGGAGTGCATGCAGACCATCGCTTTAATCGCTGATGAACAGCTGAATTCCCAAGTGTCATTAAAAATGACGTCTTTAGGTCTTGATATAGATCTCGATCTCGTCTATGAAAATATGACGAAAATCCTCCAGACAGCGGAAAAACATAAAGTCATGGTGACGATTGACATGGAGGATGAAACGAGATGCCAGAAAACGCTGGATATCTTTAAAGACTTCCGAAGCCGGTATGAATACGTAAGCACCGTGGTACAGGCTTATCTGTACAGAACGGAGAAGGATCTTGATGACCTTGGCCCGCTGAACCCGTTTCTGCGCCTTGTCAAAGGAGCCTATAAAGAATCGGAAAAGGTGGCCTATCCTGAAAAAAGCGACGTAGATGAAAATTATAAAAAACTCATCCGCAAACAGCTTTTAAAAGGACATTATACGGCAATTGCCACGCATGACGACAAGATGATCGATTTTACAAAGCAGCTTGTCAAAGAGCACGGCATTCCGAACGACCGCTTTGAGTTTCAGATGCTGTACGGCATGCGCTCGCAAACCCAGCTCAGCCTTGTGGAAGAAGGATACAACATGAGAGTCTACCTGCCTTACGGCGATGACTGGTACGGCTATTTCATGAGACGGCTCGCTGAACGCCCCTCAAACATCGCATTCGCCTTTAAAGGAATGACAAAGAAGTAAAAAAAGGGAGAGATGACAATGACTACACCTTATAAACACGAACCATTCACGAATTTCCAAGATCAATCAAACGTTGAAGAATTCAAGAAAGCGCTTGCGACTGTAAACGAATATCTGGGAAAAGATTATCCGCTCGTCATCAACGGTGAAAAAGTAGAGACGGAAGCAAAAATCGTATCCATTAACCCTGCAGACAAAGAAGAAGTCGTCGGAAAAGTGTCAAAGGCATCTCAGGAGCATGCCGAGCAGGCAATCGAAGCAGCCGCTAAAGCGTTTGAGGAATGGAGATACACATCCCCTGAGGAAAGAGCGGCCGTTCTGTTCCGCGCGGCTGCCAAAGTCCGCCGCAGAAAGCACGAATTCTCCGCCCTGCTCGTCAAGGAAGCGGGAAAGCCTTGGAACGAAGCTGATGCGGATACGGCGGAAGCCATCGACTTTATGGAATACTACGCGCGCCAGATGGTTGAATTGGCAAAAGGCAAGCCGGTCAACAGCCACGAAGGCGAAAAGAACCAATATGTCTACACACCGACAGGCGTAACGGTCGTCATTCCGCCATGGAACTTCCTCTTTGCAATTATGGCGGGAACGACAGTGGCACCGATTGTAACGGGCAACACGGTCGTTCTTAAACCGGCAAGCGCGACACCTGTCATCGCGGCAAAATTCGTAGAAGTGCTTGAAGAATCAGGCCTTCCGAAGGGCGTTGTCAACTTTGTGCCGGGAAGCGGAGCGGAAGTGGGAGACTATCTCGTCGATCACCCGAAAACAAGCATCATTACGTTTACGGGATCACGTGAAGTCGGTACGAGAATTTTCGAACGCGCGGCAAAAGTGCAGCCGGGGCAGCAGCATCTGAAACGCGTCATTGCTGAAATGGGCGGTAAAGATACGGTTGTTGTTGACGAGGATGCGGACATTGAATTGGCGGCACAATCCATTTTCACATCAGCATTCGGCTTTGCGGGACAAAAATGTTCTGCCGGATCCCGTGCGGTTGTGCATGAAAAAGTATACGATGCCGTTCTTGAGCGTGTCATCGAAATCACTGAATCAAAAGTGACGGCAAGCCCTGACAGCGCTGACGTGTATATGGGCCCTGTCATCGACCAAGGCTCTTACGACAAAATCATGAGCTACATTGAAATCGGAAAAGAAGAAGGCCGTTTAGTCAGCGGCGGCACCGGAGATGATTCAAAAGGCTACTTCATCAAGCCGACGATCTTCGCTGACCTTGATCCGAAAGCCAGACTCATGCAGGAAGAGATTTTCGGTCCGGTCGTCGCGTTTTCTAAAGTGTCAAACTTTGATGAAGCGCTGGAAGTGGCAAACAATACCGAATATGGTTTGACAGGAGCGGTTATCACAAACAACCGCAAACATATTGAACGGGCGAAACAGGAGTTCCATGTCGGCAACCTGTACTTCAACCGCAATTGTACGGGAGCGATTGTCGGCTACCATCCGTTCGGAGGCTTCAAAATGTCCGGAACGGATTCAAAAGCGGGCGGCCCGGATTACTTGGCCCTTCACATGCAGGCGAAAACAATCAGTGAAATGTTTTAAGCGGGACTGAATGGGCACCTCCTCGCGGGGGGTGTCCATTTCACCATAAACATATAAAACGGAGGAGGAAATGCCATAGCAAACATTCAGTTGATTATTTCCATTTGTATTTATATGGCGGGAATGCTGTTTATCGGTTATTACGCCTACAGACGGACGTCAAATCTGACGGATTATATGCTCGGGGGGCGTTCTTTAGGCCCTGCCGTGACAGCGCTCAGCGCGGGAGCGGCGGATATGAGCGGATGGCTCTTAATGGGGCTTCCGGGCGCCATGTTTTCAACGGGGCTAAGCGGCGCTTGGATTGTCATCGGACTTGTGCTCGGAGCATGGGCGAACTGGCTTTTCGTGGCACCGAGACTGAGAACGTATACCGAAAAAGCGGGAAATTCCATTACCATTCCGGGTTTCCTTGAAAATCGTTTCGGCGATCACACGAAGCTTCTCAGGCTGTTTTCGGGTCTTGTCATTCTCGTTTTTTTCACATTTTACGTATCATCCGGCATGGTATCCGGAGGCGTCTTATTCAAAAGCATTTTAGGATTGAATTACCACACGGGGCTGTGGGTCGTGACAGGCGTCGTTGTCGCCTACACCTTGTTCGGAGGCTTTTTGGCGGTAAGCTGGACGGACTTTGTCCAAGGGATCATTATGTTTGCGGCGCTTATTCTCGTGCCGATTGTGACAATTTTTCATACGGGCGGCCCGGGAGAAACCGTTGCCGATATCCGTTCAGTCAACCCGGAACTGTTTAATATGTTCAAAGGAACGACCGTTCTAGGCATTATTTCTTTATTTGCGTGGGGGCTCGGCTATTTCGGTCAGCCGCATATTATTGTGCGCTTTATGGCGATCACATCTGTGAAAGAGATCAAACGCGCCAGACGGATCGGAATGGGATGGATGATTTTATCTGCACTCGGCGCTCTGTTTACGGGGCTCGCGGGAATCGCGTATTACCATCAGCGCGGATTGAAGCTGGCTGATCCGGAAACCATTTTTATTCAGCTCGGCAATATTCTGTTCCACCCGATTATTACGGGATTTCTCATTTCTGCGATTTTGGCTGCCATTATGAGTACGATTTCGTCTCAGCTGCTCGTTACGTCCAGTTCTTTAGTGGAAGACTTGTATAAATCCATGTTCAGGCGTTCGGCTTCTGATAAGGAACTCGTATTTCTGGGGAGAATGGCAGTACTTGCGGTGTCCATCATCGCATTGGTGCTCGCATGGGAGAAAAACAACACGATACTTGGCCTTGTCAGCTATGCATGGGCGGGATTCGGCGCTTCATTCGGGCCGGTCGTACTGCTCAGTTTATTTTGGAAACGGATGACGAAATGGGGGGCACTCGCCGGCATGATTGCGGGAGCGATTACCGTAATCATTTGGGCGAATGCCGGTCTTTCAGGCTTTTTGTACGAAATCATTCCGGGCTTTGCTGTAAGCCTTGCTGCTGTATTTGTCGTCAGCTTATTGACACAGGCTCCGTCAAAAGATGTCACAGATCAGTTTCATGAGTACCGTGATACACTTTCTCAATAAAAGCAAAGAACGAGAGGAAGAAGGGACCGCCCTTTTTCCTCTTTTCATGATACAGGCCTCCGGATAATACTATTTTGGGAATATATGAATTTTTTTCTATACAAAAAGTCACCCCGCAGAGTATGATAAAGATAAAAAGAGCATAGGAGAAATAGGTATGGAAGAGCTTTTAGAGAGAGTTTTTTCATTTACGGACATTGATAAATTAATTGATTTCATCAGTTATGAATTGCAGAAGCCCGTCATTCTGGAAAGCGCGGATTTCTTTTTGCTTGCCTATAATTCTTATTACATTAATCACTTCGACTCCGCCAACCAGCAGACGATCTTCTCAAAAAAATGCCCCGTGCAGATTTTTGAAAGGTTTCTGAAGGACGGGGTAATCGAAAAACTGAAAACCGTTCCTGAACCGTTCCGTGTTGAAAAAATAGACAGTATCGGCCTGAATCAGAGAGTGGTTGTAAGCGCTAAACATAAAGGGGAAGTGATGGGTTACATCTGGATTCAGGAGCTCGACCGCAACCTGACGGACGAAGAGCTCAACTTTTTATATGAAACATCATTTCATGTCGGGAAAATCATCCATAAAACGAACCGGGTGAAACAGGAAAAGGAAGAGAGAGCGGAAGACCTTGTGAAGCGGGCGATTTTTCAGCAATTCTCCTCTGAAAAGGAGTTCAGGCGGGAGGCAGAAAAGATGAACGCCGTGCTGCCGTCGGTCTTTTCAGTAGTCGTCCTCCATGCCGCAAATGGAGATGGGGAGGCAGTCGAAGATGTGAAGGAAAATATCAAATCGTACTTGAATTTGCGAGATAAAGTGAGTCATGTTTTAACCATCGATTCCAATATTGTCATCGTCGTCGCAAGCTTCTCGCAAAAAAGCTCCGGCACTTCGGCAGCATCTGAATTCATCCACAAACTGCTGACTCATTTTCACTTTCAGAAGATCCCCACTCCAATTTATATCGGAATCGGCAATGAATACAGCAGCATCCTGAAGCTCGGCAAAAGTTATATAGAAGCCCTTGAAGTTATAAAGGCTGCCGAAATTACCGGGAACCAGGAAAATATCCCGTATGAATACAGTAAGCTCGGGATTTACCGTTATCTTGAAAGCATCGAAGAAAAAAACGCCTCACTGGAATATGTAAACTATGATTTAGCTTTATTAAAAGCCAAAGACAGAGAAAGCAGTACCGAACTGCTGAAAACATTAGAAATCTATCTCCTCAATAACTGCAAAACAAAACCAGCCGCAGAACAGCTTTTTATTCATCAAAACACATTGAACTACCGTATCAAACAGATTCTTGACATGACTTCAATTGATTTAAACGACTTCAGAACAAGGTGTCAGCTGTATCTCGATATTATGCTGATGAAAAAGAAATAGAAAAGAAACCAGTCGCCGTACTGGTTTCAGCTTTAATCCCTCCCGCCTGTCAACTCTCACTGAACCGCGCTTGTGAATCTCTCCTTTTCCGTGATGAGAAATGAATAAACACCGCTCCCCGATGTATGTTATACTTTTTATTGATATTGATTCTCAATTAAAACTTTTTAAGTATAGATATAAACGGGAGGCAGAATAATGGCGGAAAATCATGAGGTGTATGACGTCACGATTATAGGCGGAGGCCCGGTCGGCCTGTTTGCGGCTTTTTATTGCGGGATGCGCGAGCTGAAAACGAAGGTGATCGAGTTTTTGCCGCGGCTCGGAGGGAAAGTGTCTATGTTTTTCCCTGAAAAAATCATCCGTGACATCGGCGGAATACCGGGGATCACCGGGGAACAGCTGATTAAGCAGTTGAAGGAGCAGGCGGCGACATTTGAGCCGGATATCGTGTTGAATCAGCGGGTGACCGGATTTGAACGGCTGGAGGACGGAACCATTGTGCTGGAAAGTGCCGAAGGGGAAAAGCACTATACACGCACCGTGATCTTGGCGGTCGGCATGGGGACGCTGGAGGTCAATGAACTTAACAGTGCGGATGCGAGCCGATATTCAGGGAAGAACCTTCATTATAAAGTGGAGAAGCTGGATGCGTTTCAAGGTAAGCATGTCGTGATTTCCGGAGGGGGAGATACCGCGGTTGACTGGGCGAATGAGCTGGAACCGATTGCGGCGTCTGTTACCGTTTTGCACCGCCGTGAGGAGTTCGGCGGCTTGGAAAGCAGCGTCGCGAAAATGAAGCGGTCTTCCGTGCGGGTGCTTGCGCCGTATCGTTTGAAGCATATTAACGGCACAGGAGAACGGATCGAAAGCGTCACCGTTTGCCAAACTGAGTCCGGCCTTTCTGAAGACATCAAGCTTGATGAGCTCATTATCAACCACGGGTTTAAAATTGATCTCGGTGCGATGAAGGATTGGGGGCTTGAGATTGAAGAAGGCAGAATTAAAGCTGACAGACATATGCGGACGAACCTTCCGGGGGTGTTTGTTGCCGGTGACGCTGCGTATTATGAAAGCAAACTCAGATTGATAGCCGGCGGTTTCACTGAGGGGCCGACCGCCGTCAACAGCGCCAAAGCATATTTGGACCCGCAGGCGGATCATATGGCGATGTATTCAACTCATCATAAAAAATTGGTGACACAATAAAAAGGGACTGACCTCCGCTGTTGGGCCGGGGGTCAGATAAAGCGCATCAGCTGTGAAGGAGCACTTCTTTCATTTCATTTCGTATAAACGCAAATAATTGTTCCTGATTTTTCACGGCGGTAAATCCGTAACCGGCGGGCACGTCTTCGCCCATGCAGACGACAGGAGGGCGGTTTGCCGACGGGTTCGGTGATATGCCGATCTCTTTTCCCGCGCTGATCAAATGCTGAGCGGCTTCTTTGTCCGGACAGATAATCATTTGCAGAGGGGACTCACTGATCGTGCGTTCGATCATGGAAGTGAACCGCTCATCTGCAATATGTTCATGGGTGACATAAAACGGGCATGATTCTGAGTCTGGCATGTTTACTGCCGCTTGACGGCTCCCTACAATGAGTGAATGCGGAGAATCACTTTGATATTCTGATAGGAGGAAGCCCCGTTTTTCAAGTTCCTTCTGTGCCGCTTCAGTCGCTGCATTCAGGTTTGCGGTCACCCGGCGGATGTCGATTTGGTTGAAAGCCAATGTGTCAAAGAATTCACAGACGGCAAGGCGTGATGTGAAAAAGATATGTTCAAAGGTGCCGATCTGTTTTAGGATGGTTTCGTTGACCGGCATTTTTTTAATGATCCGCTTCGGCCATTCGATAACATCGGCGCCATACTCCCGCAGCTTGTCTGTCAATGTATGTTCAGCATCGCCATGGGTGACCACCATGATATGCCGGCCGATGAACGGTTTGCTTTCAAACCAGCTATGTGTTTGAAAATTCACGATATCTCCGATGACAATAATGGCAGGGTTGGTGATTTTACGGCTTTGTACTTTTTCATGGATATCGTGAAGCGTTCCTTTTATGCTCCGCTGCCGCCCCCATGTTCCCCATTGAATGACGAGTACAGGGACGGAAGGGGATTTTCCGTACTCCATAAGCTTCCGGCATATAAATGACAGATTTTTAACGCCCATGTAAAACACAAGCGTTTGAACGCTTCTGGCAAGCCCTTCCCAGTCAAGATTCGGCCTGCCTTGTAATGATTTATCATGAGCGGTAATCATGGCGAAGGACGAAGCGAAATCACGATGGGTGACAGGGACTCCCGCATACATCGGCGCTGCGATTCCCGAGGTGATGCCGGGCACCATTTCGTAGCGGATGCCGTGCTGATGAAGCGCCTCTGCTTCTTCGCCGACTCTGCCGAACACACTTGGATCTCCGCCTTTCAAGCGGACTACGGTGAAGCCCTCCGCCGCTTTTTCAATCAGCAGGGCATTGATCTCCGACTGTTTCATAAAATGGCGGTCGGGCAGCTTTCCGCAATAGATGAACCGGCATTCCGGTGAGGCATATTCAAGAAACTTTGGGTTTGCGAGCCGGTCATACAAAATGATCTCCGCTTTCTCCAGAGCCTGTTTTCCTTTTACGGTGATCAGCCCCGGGTCTCCGGGTCCTGCACCGACAAAATATACGATTCCGTTTTTCATGATGGCTTCATCCCTTCACAATTTAAAAAATGAAGGACCACTTGAAAAAGTGATCCGGTTCTTTGATCAATACAGGAGGTATACATTCTCTCCTTCGATCAATGTATCGTATGTTTTGATACAGCCATGATCCGGCTCTTGGACTTTTCCGTCTTCTAAGGAGATTTTCCAGTCATGCATCGGGCAGAAAACGTATTCTCCGCTGATGATGCCTTCAGCCAGGACGCCGCCTTTATGAGGACAGCGGTTTTCCACGGCTCGGACGCTTCCGTCGGAAAGCTTAAATACGGCAAGCTCTTTATCTTCTACATATACGGTTTTTCCTAATTTCTCAGGTAATTCGTTTAATCTGCCTATGCAAACCTTTGTCATATCTTTATTAACCATGTCCGTTCCCCCTCACTGTTTGTTCTGTCTTTATGAAGTCGTGACGACATTTTCGAATAAATCTTTAGAAGCTTTTTTATCATTAAGGAAGTATTGCCACGGATCTTTATGGACAGAGAGTGTCTCATTCATTCTGTCATTGAGCTCCTGCCGTTTTTCCGGATCGTTTAACACGGATTGGACATGAGATAAACCGACGCGCTCCAGCCATGCGGATGTACGCTCCAGATAGTTTGCCGTTTCTCTGTAGTACTGAAGGTAAGCACCAGCGTATTCTAAGACTTCTTCATTTGTTTTCACTTTCATCAGCAAATCACCGGCGCGCAAATGAGTTCCGCCGTTCCCGCCGACATAAAGCTCCCAGCCGCCGTCGATGCCGACGACGCCAAGGTCTTTAATACCGGACTCCGCACAGTTCCGCGGGCAGGCAGACACGGCCATTTTGACTTTATGAGGTGTATTGAGCCCTTCGAATTTTTTCTCCAGCGCAATGCCCAGTGCCATGGAGTCTTGCGTGCCGAAGCGGCAGAATTGTTCGCCTACGCACGTTTTTACCGTGCGGAGCGTTTTTCCGTACGCGTAGCCTGACGGCATATCAAGCTCGGCCCATACTTTCGGAAGATCTTCTTTTTTCACGCCGATGAGATCAATTCGCTGGCCGCCGGTCATTTTCACGAGCGGGATTTCGTATTTGTCGACGACATCGGCGATCTTGCGAAGATCTGTGGAATTGGTCACACCGCCGTACATCCGGGGAACGACGGAGTATGTTCCGTCTTTTTGAATATTGGCGTGCATCCGTTCGTTCACAAATCGGGAAGTTCTGTCATCCTCGTACGTAGCCGGATTGATCATGCCTAAGTAGTAGTTGAGGGCAGGCCGGCATTTGGAGCAGCCTTCCGGCGTTTTCCAGCCGAGCACGTTCATGATTTCTCTCGTATGTGACAGCCCTTTGGCTTTGATTTCTTCTACGACTTCATCTCTCGACAATGAGGTGCAGCCGCAAATCGCTTCTTTTTGCGCGGATGCGTCAAATTCTGATCCCAGTGTGTATTGAAGAATGTCTTCAACGAGCGGTTTACAGCCTCCGCATGAGCGGGATGCCCCGGTGCATGCTTTGATTTCGTCCGTGGATGTGCAGCCTTTTTCCTGAATGGCTTGAATAATCGCGCCCTTTGATACGCCGTTGCAGCCGCAGATGATTTCATCGTCGCTCATCGCCGCGGTCATACTTGTACCTGCTTCCTGATCAAGAGGCTGTAAAATTGATATTTTGGAGGTTTCGGAGATATCGGCTTCTTTTTGAATCATTGAAAACAGGCGGCCGCCCTCGCTGCTGTCGCCGAATAAAACAGCACCGACAATTTGATTTCCTCTCAGGACGATTTTTTTATAGATGCCATCCTGTTCATCGAACACTTTAATCGCTTTTTTGTCCTCTGATTCGTTAAAGTCACCGGCAGAGAACACCTCGACACCTGATACCTTTAATTGAGTGGAGAGAACGGAACCTTCATACGGTTTTGTTTCGATGCCGCAAATATGCTTTGCGAGCACTTTCGCCTGTTCATAGAGCGGCGCCACAAGTCCGTATGCGATTCCGCGGTGCTCGGCACATTCGCCGACCGCGTAAATGTGCGGGATTTCAGTTTGCATATAATCATTGACAATGATGCCGCGGTTAACCGGAATGCCGCTTTCTGCGCCAAGCTGTGTATTCGGGCGGATGCCGACGGCCATGACGACTAAATCAGCTTCAATGATTGTGCCGTCTTTAAAGCGTACGCCTTCAACACTGTCAGTGCCGAGGATTTCTTCAGTTTGCTTTTCAAGTAAAAAGGTCATGCCCTGTTTTTCTAATTCGTTTTGCAGCAGGCGTCCTGCCGCTGCATCAAGCTGGCGTTCCATCAGGAATGGGGCGAGGTGGATGACGGACACGTCCATGCCGAGATTCAGCAGTCCCCGCGCGGCTTCCAAACCCAGCAGTCCTCCGCCGATGACGGCTGCTTTTTTATATTGTTTTGACGCGGCGAGCATCGTGTCTGTATCTTTAATATCCCGGAAAGCAGTGACACCTTGTTTATCCGCGCCCGGAATCGGTAGGATAAAAGGTACGGAGCCTGTCGCCAGGATGAGTTCATCGTAAGGCTGGATTCTGTCTGCATCTGTGATGACGGTTTTGCTTTCCGGGTTCACTTTGATGACTGTTTCACCGGTATGCAGCTGAATGTTGTTTTCTTTGTACCAGTCCCAATCGTTTAACGTAATATCTTTAATATCTGTATCGCCTTGCAGCACTTTTGACAGAAGGATTCGGTTATAGTTGGGATGAGGTTCGGCCCCGAATATCGTAATCTCGAATTCGTCTTTTGAAACACGCAGTATTTCTTCAATTGCTCTTACCCCGGCCATTCCATTTCCAACAAGGACTAGCTGTTTTTTTCCCATCAGATGATCCGCTCCTTATCTATGTTTTTTTTAGCGTAGCACAGCAAAAACAAATATTTAAGATGCATGTTATGAAATGTAACAAAAAATACGAAAAAATCTAAAAATTTTATGAAAAATTATATGGGGCTGATTCGTACGGCGCACATCTTAAAACCGGGCATTTTACAATCTGCTGTTTATCGGAATGATGGCGCTCGGCATGGGTAACGGAGCGGTATTTCAGCTTGTCCCGCAGCACTTTAGAAAAGAAATCGGAATGGTGACGGGAATCGTCGGGGCGGCCGGCGGCATAGGCGGTTTTTTTCTTCCCAATATTTTAGGGTCATTAAAGCAGGTGACGGGATCTTATGCTATCGGCTTTATCTCTTTTTCATGTATCGCATTGCTTGCGTTTGTGCTTGTTCTCGCAGCAGGTTATTATTGGAGAAAAAGCTATGGCACTGAAAGCAGCCATGCGGATGTTTAAGTTTGAGCGGAAGACACGTGTGACAGCGTGTCTTTTTCATGATGTATAACTTTTACTTGATTTTAAACGGAGAATACAGCAGAATAAATAGTAACGATTGCGATTTAAACTGATGTACATAATAATTGAAAAGAGACGGGTATGTATCATAAATCGTAATCATTCTATTTTATCAGGAGGATATGTTCATGAAAAAAATTCCGGTTACAGTATTAAGCGGCTATCTTGGTGCTGGAAAGACGACTGTTTTGAATCATATTTTACAAAATCGCAACGGTTTAAAAATTGCTGTCATCGTCAATGACATGAGCGAAGTAAACATAGACGCCGGCTTGGTGAAGCAGGGAGGCGGCTTATCACGGACAGATGAGAAACTTGTGGAATTATCCAACGGCTGTATCTGCTGCACGCTGCGTGAGGATCTATTAGTCGAGGTCGAGAAACTCGCCAAAGACGGCAGGTTTGATTACATCGTAATTGAATCAACAGGGATCAGCGAACCGATTCCCGTTGCCCAAACATTTTCTTACATAGATGAAGAAATGGGCATTGATCTGACAGCCTTCTGCAAGCTGGACACAATGGTGACTGTGGTGGATGCAAACCGCTTCTGGCATGATTTCCAGTCCGGTGACAGCCTCCTTGACCGTAAGGAAGCGGCGGGAGAAGAGGATGAACGAGAGATTGCTGATCTATTAATTGATCAAATCGAGTTTTGTGACGTTCTCATTTTAAATAAGCGCGACATGGTGGGCGAAAAAGAGCTTGAACAGCTTGAAACAGTTCTTCGTGCATTACAGCCCCGGGCCAAGCTGATCCGATCCGTCCGCGGAGAGGTGTCTCCCGAATGCATATTAAATACCGGTTTATTTGAGTTTGAGGAGGCAAGTTCATCTGCAGGATGGATAAAGGAGCTGACGGCAGGTCATGAGGCGCACACTCCGGAAACGGAAGAGTACGGAATCACTTCGTTTGTGTACTCGCGGCGTCTGCCGTTTCATACCGCTCGTTTTGACAGCTGGCTGCATCAATCAATGCCTGACAACATTGTACGCGCAAAAGGAATTGCATGGTGCGCAACCCGCAACAGCCTTGCGCTGCTGATGTCTCAGGCAGGTCCGGCAGTCTCGATTGAGCCTGTTTCTTATTGGGTGGCGGCGATGCCGAAACTTGAGCAGGAGCAGATCAAACAGCAGGAACCGGAGAGGATTGGGACGCTCAATTCGGAGACCGCCATACGAATCTGGTGTTTATCGGAACTGATTTAGATCAAGCAGCCATCACAAAGGAATTAGATCAGTGTCTGCTGACACCGTCTGAGTTCGATTCTGACTGGTCGCAGCTTGAAGATCCTTTTCAATGGGACATTCAGCGGGCTGAATAACATACCGGCCAAGTTTAGAAGCGGGTGAGAAGGGAAGGAGTGATGAAAAAGGAGCTGACCAATGTGAAAGCACTGACATACCAAGGGAAAGAACATATGGAAGTGAAAGAAGTCCCGGCACCCTCCATTCAAGACGAGAGAGATGTCATCGTTCGAATCACCGCAACCGGGATTTGCGGTTCAGATCTTCATTTATATAAAAACGGAATCCCCGCCGATCCGGGTTATATCGTCGGACATGAGCCGATGGGAATCGTTGAAGAAACGGGCAGTCAAGTCAAAAGGCTGAAAAAAGGCGACCGCGTCGTGATCCCTTTTAACATCGGCTGCGGTGAATGTCATTATTGCAAGCACCAGATGGAAAGCCAGTGTGATGAATCAAACCCAAACCCTCATACAGATGCCGGCGGCTTATTCGGTTTCTCGGATTTTAACGGTAATTATCCCGGCGGGCAGGCTGAATATTTGCGTGTTCCTTTTGCTGATTTCTCTTCTTTTCTGGTTCCGGCAGACAGCGGGCTTGAAGATGAGCAGGTGCTGCTTCTGTCAGATGTCATGCCGACCGCCTTTTGGAGCGTCCAGCACAGCGGAGTGAAAAAAGGAGACACAGTCGTTATTCTGGGGTCCGGGCCGATCGGTTTAATGGCGCAAAAATTCGCTTGGAAAAAAGGAGCAAAACGGGTCATCGCAGTCGATCAAGTCCCGCACCGTCTTGAACATGCGCGACGCACAAACGGAGCAGAGACCTTCAATTTTTCAGAACATGATGAGATCGGAAAACTGCTGCATGAGCAAACGTCAGGGGGCGCGGATGTTGTGATTGATTGTGTCGGAATGGACGGTACGCCGCTTTCAAAAGAAAAAGCAGAGCAAAAGCCGAATCAGTTCGGAACCATCAGTCCGATTCTTACAGCGTCAGAAGCCGTTAAGAAGTTCGGAACAGTTCAGCTCACAGGCGCATATATTTCTGAAGCGGACGGTTTTCCGCTCGGTGATTTTTTCACCCGCAACGTCTCTTTAAAAATGGGGCAGGCACCCGTTATCCATCTGATGCCGATGCTGTATCAAATGGTCGAACAAAATGAAATTGATCCGACGGATATCATTACGCATAAAATGAGTCTTGCGGAAGCCCCTGCTGCATATGATATATTTGACAAAAAAGAAGATGGCAATATTAAAGTGATTTTGAAGCCATAGCGAGGGGAAACACAATGAATATTTACAGACCGGCAGGATTTTGGATCAGATTGGGAGCCTTAGTACTCGACTATTTAATTACTTCAGTGCCTCTGGCGATTATTTTTATGCTGGCAACAGGAAAAGATCCGAATGATAGCACAATGATCAGCATCATTTTGACTCTTTATTCTCTTTTGCTCCCAGTTTACTGGAACGGTTACGTTATCGGCAAAAAGATTTGCGGTATCCGCATTGTCAAAAAAGACGGCACTCAGGTAGGCTTTCTTACTATGATTTTAAGAGTGCTTGTGGGCGCTTTAATATATGGCGTGACGTTTGGAATCGGTGTGATCGTGAGCGCCTTCATGGTCGGAATGAGAGAAGACAAACGGTCAATCCACGATTTTGTAGCAGGAACGTATGTCACATACGCGCTGCCGGATGAATCGATTGAAAAGAGCGAATAATTTCGCTCTTTTTTTTTGCATAAAAACTGGATGAAGGCACAACATATTACAAACGTTAAAGGAGGAAAGAGTCATGAAAAAAGCTGCGTTATCATTGGCTGCGTTTTTCATTACGGCAATGGTTTTCACAATGCCGGCACACGCCGCTGAAACGAAAATGCCTTCAACAATGTCACTTACGCAACAGCAGAAAAAAGAAATTGAATCACTTGAAAAAGAAATACTCGAAAAACGCAAACATGTCATTTCCAAATATGTTGAGTACGGCGTCCTGCCGAAAGAAAAAGCAGAGCATATTAAACAGCATATGGACAGGCACTTTAATATGATGAAACAAAACGGCTTTATTCCAAAGCCTCCCCCTCATAAACTGGAAAAACGGCATCATCATTCTTAAGCATCCGGCAAGTCGGATGCTTTTTTGTTTTTATCGGGATTGCTTTGAAACGCGTTTCATAACGTATGATATTAATATCATACGCATCAGGAGGATGAAAACACATGATACATGAAAAACCGGGTCTTTTCCCTGATACATTTCTATGGGGGTCAGCTTCAGCTGCCTATCAGGTTGAAGGAGCCTGGAATACAGACGGTAAAGGCCCTTCAGTATGGGACTTTTTCACAAAAATACCGGGTAAAACATTTAAAGGCTCAAACGGTGATACAGCAGTCGGCCATTATGAACGTTATAAAGAAGATATCGCCTTGATGGCAGAGATGGGTTTGAAAGCTTATCGCTTTTCTGTCAGCTGGCCGAGAATTTTTCCGAAAGGCAGAGGGGAAATCAACGAAGCAGGGATCGCATTTTATGAAAACTTGATCGATGAATTGATTTCTAACAATATTGAGCCGGTGCTGACTCTCTATCATTGGGACTTGCCTCAGGCGCTGATGGATGAGTACGGCGGATTTGAATCAAGGAAAATAATTGATGATTTTAATAATTACTGCGTTGCGTTATACAAAAGATTCGCCGGAAAGGTGAAGTACTGGGTCACGTTAAATGAGCAGAATTATAATTTTCATAACGGATTCATTACAGCTTCACATCCACCCGGTGTAAAGGACAGAAAACGATTTTATGAAGCGAATCATATCGCATTTTTAGCTAATGCCAAAGCAATTGAATCCTTCAGAAAATATGTTCCTGACGGCTTGATCGGCCCGAGCTTCGCATATTCACCGGCTTATCCGCTGACAAGTCACCCTGAAGACATAACTGCATTTGAAAACGCAGAGGAATTTATGAATCATTGGTGGCTTGATATGTACTGCTGGGGGACTTATCCGCAAATTCCTTTCAGCTATTTAAAGGAAAAGGGCTGGGCGCCTGCCATTGAAGCCGGCGATATGGAGCTGCTGGCAAAAGGCAAGCCGGATTTCATCGGTGTTAATTATTATCAGACGATTACGTATGAAAGAAATCCTCTTGATGGTGTATCGGAGGGGAAAATGAACACGACGGGGCAGAAAGGGACAAACCAGGACACAGGTATACCGGGACTGTTTAAAACGAAAAAGAATCCTGATCTTGTGACGAGCAATTGGGATTGGACGATTGACCCGACAGGCCTGCGCATCGGCCTCCGGCGTATAACGAGTAGGTATCAGCTTCCGGTTTTTGTTACAGAAAACGGGCTGGGGGAATTCGATAAAATAGAAGAAGACGGCTCGATTCAGGATGACTACAGAATCGACTATTTACGCTCCCATCTTGAACAGTGCAGAGAGGCCATCAGTGACGGAGTTAATCTCATCGGCTACTGCAGCTGGTCATTTACGGATCTGTTAAGCTGGCTGAACGGCTATCAAAAGCGCTACGGCTTTGTATATATCAATCGTGATGAAGAAGACGAAAAGGATCTGAAACGGATCAGGAAAAAAAGTTTTTATTGGTATCAGAATGTAATTGAAACAAACGGTAAGAGTTTATAAAAGTTCCCTGAGAGAAATATGATTCTCTCAGGGATTTCTTTTACATTGCGGCCGCATCAATAATATACGTATCTGCATGAAGATCGGATATTTCGGCAGGCACTGAATAACAGGTAAGGCTGTATCGGCCTTTCGGAAGATCGAAGAAAATCCTTTTTGACATCACGCTTTCAATTTCAATCCCATCTTTTACAGCCTCGAAGGGAACAGTCGCTTTTTTCTCATAGGATGGCACCGGCTCATTTGTGTTCAGCCTCAGGACGATAAATGCCTTCGTATTTCTCCCTGCTTCAAATGAAACAGCATCGTCAGCCTCCGCGTATCCTTTTTCAATGGCTTCATCGGTCCAATCGATAACAGGCGGTTCTGAATCTTTTTGGAAGATTGTAAATTGATGATAAGAAATGGTCAGTTCTTGCGGTTTCCATGATTTAATCAATGCGCTGTTCCTCCTGTTTTTTACTTGATTTTAAATAATACTCTCGTTCCGTCTGGATCATTGGTAAGCTGGTGTCCGACCCAAGAGCCGGCTCCGCGGTTGTCTGCCGGAGAAATATATTCTACGGAGGCATTATTTCCGCCCTGTTTACAAACCGCCATCGGCCATTCATCCCTATCGTATCCTGTTTTTACAGGCACATGTTTAAGAGATTGTTCACGCCGCTTATGTACTCCGTCTCTGTCAATGGTGCATATGCTGGAATGTCCTTCTTTTATCGCGTCCTTAATATGCTTTGCTGTTTCCGGATATCGATCGGACGGAAATAGGATTACCTTGTCGTAATCACTCTTCTGAACGGTCTGCTCGTTATCTGAGAAAATATCACCCTTGATCAGGGCCGCGACTGCTCCGGCAATGATGATAAGAACAAGCAGCAGTGCTTTTAATGTTTTCAAGAGTATCAATCACCTCCAGTTTTAAATTGCTGTGAAGCTGGTCCAAGAATAAAGCAGAATCGTCCCGCTGTAAAGCTGTTAAAATATATTTTTCAGCCGCAATTCTGCTGAATATCTGTAAAACCGTCCGTACAAATCCGCTTTATCCAATAAAAAACCGATCAGAAAGTGTTTTTTGCCGTTTCTCTATTCAGAAATGAATGATTGCGGCCGTCTGAATAATTGGCTATTATAGCGATAAGCTCACCGGCAGGGTAATTCGTCGGCGAGTTTCCGCCCCGTGACGGTTTGTAATTCTGCGCGACGGAACGATAAAAAGACGGCCATCTTATAAGAAGGCCGTCAGCATGTCATTCCAGATTCGCATGTTTTGTAAACATATCTGCCGAATTCAGTTCTTTTTTCTCCATGATTTTTAGGATAACCGCATCATAAAACAGCAGAAGAGTTTGTTCGAATAAAGAACCCATCGGCTGAATCGTCTTTCTGTCTCCGTCTGTCTCTTCCTTAGGAGAGCCTGGGATCGTTATCGTGAGATCCGCAAGTTTGCCGAGACTCGAGGCGGGGTTAATCGTTAATGCAGTGATGATGCCGTTAAGGCTTTTGGCTTTTTCGGCTGTGTGGAGGAGACTTTTTGTTTCTCCTGAGCCGGAGCCGATGATGACGAGACCGCCTTCTTGGAGGGGAGGGGTAAGCGTCTCACCGACAATGTAAGCGTTCAGTCCGATATGCATCATCCTCATGGCGAACGCTTTAGCCATAAAACCGGAACGGCCGGCTCCGGATGTGAAGATCTGATCTGCCGATAAAATCTGCTCCGCAAGCTTGTCAGCTTCACTGTCGGCTATTAATGATGCGGTACGGGATAATTCATTCAGGATGTCATGTAAGTATTCAGTCGTTTTCATGATCCTTGTGTGATCAGCTGTTTCATTTTTGAAGCAGCATCCGCTTTATCGTCAGCGCCCGTAATCCCTCCGCCAACAATGATTAAATCCGGGTTTTGTTTGATGGCTTCAGGAAGCGTATCAAGTTTAATGCCTCCGGCAATTGCGGTTTTTGTGTTCTTGACCGCTTTTTTAATCGCCGTCAGTTCCCCGAATGAATTTTTTCCTTCTGCTTGAAGATCATAACCTGTGTGAACACAAATATAATCAACACCGAGTTGGTCAATTTCTGTTGCCCGTGTTTCAAGGTCTTTTACGTTAATCATATCGACGAGGATTTTTTTCTGCTGCTTTTTTGCTTCAGAAACCGCCCCTTTGATCGTTGAGTCATCTGTTGCCCCTAAAACGGTGATGATGTCGGCTCCCGCTTCTGCCGCTTTCATAATCTCGTAACCGCCCGCATCCATGATTTTAAGATCAGCAAGCACTTTCAGATGAGGAAAGGCCTCCTTCATTTGCTGTACGGCTCTCAGTCCTTCATTAATGACAACCGGAGTGCCGATTTCAACAACATCTATATATTGTTCGACCTCTTTCACAAGTTCAATTGCTTCAGGAATATTCACTAAGTCTAATGCGAGCTGTAATTCCACTTTATATCCACTCCTCTTCTTAATGTATTTACATTCTATAGAGCGTCCCGCATGTTGAGAAGTACGCACTTTGAAGTCTAATAGTTACCTTGAGGATACTGTCCCCGCAGGCAATGCGCTTTGTTTCAGCAAAACTGCGTGGTAGTATAAACTGATGAAAGCTCTGTGAAAAAGTAAGTGTGTATTAATAGATGATGAACATACGAAAAGTCAGAGGAAGGAGAGTTGTCCGTGAGCCGAATGGATAAGAAGACGTTTAATTGCGAAAAGGAATTGACGCTTGCCGTGATAGGCGGGAAGTGGAAAATGCTGATTATGTGGCACTTGGGGAAAGAAGGAACGAAGCGGTTTAATGAGCTGAAAGCTTTAATTCCTGATATTACGCACAAAATTCTTGTGAATCAGCTCAGGGAGCTGGAGCAGGATCTGATCGTTCACAGGGAAGTTTACCCTGTCGTCCCTCCGAAAGTGGAGTACTCTTTAACGGCGCAAGGAGAGAGCCTTATGCCGATTCTGGACGCCATGTATAAGTGGGGAAAAGAATATATGGAATTAATCAACATTGATAAAACTGCAATTAAGGAATCTTTTTGAAGCGCTCTATGTAAAATAGAGTGCTTTTTTTTGCGGGTTAATGAAATCATATTGCGAACGGTTGAACCTCCTGTTTCGGTTCTTGCGCTTTTTTTCTTGTATCGGCTTACATATGTTAACTTTTTTCATTCTGCCATAATGGGATATTCGGCAGATTTTATACTATAGTTTAAAGATTTTTAATTTTACGTAAATAATATTTTTTGAAAATAAATTGCGGGATGCCGCAAAAATCCCTCTGGATTTGTCGGAATTTTTTTCGGTGTGCCGCATGAAACTTTTCACCCATTTTTCGGTGATAAAAACAATATTTTCATATAAAGTGAACGTAAGTAGATATATAGAAATTCATGAAGAAATAGGTAAACCTTTCGTGCTTACAATCTTGACTTTTGTCTGGATTTCCCATAATTTGATGCCGAAATTTCGGTCTTTACAAGTAATGGATGACGGATTTCGGCGGTGTTTTGAATCGGGATGTTTTGGAGGTAAGTGGTTCTTTTGGCTTGAGAATGAGTTAGGGACATTGAGGGAGGCTGTTTCTAAGGAAGAATTGACAATTTTATCTTAAAAAGGGAGGCGTACACATATGGGAATAACTTTTTATCCTTTAACAAATGCTCAAAAACGTATCTGGTATACAGAGAAATTCTATCCGCACACAAGTATTTCAAACCTTGCCGGCTTCGGGAAACTCATTTCTGAAGACGGGGTACAAGCCCATTTCGTTGAGAAAGCGATACAGGAATTCGTCCGGCGGCATGAGTCGATGAGAATCCGTCTTCGGCTTGATGATGAGGGGGAGCCCGTTCAATATGTGAGCGAATACCGTCCGCTGACTATCAAGCATACAGATATCAGGCAAGCCGGTTGCTCTGCGGACGAGCTGTCAAAATGGGGGCGTGACGAGGCAAGCAAGCCTCTGGCGTTATATGATCAGGATTTGTTTCGTTTTTCCGTGCACACCATCAGCGAAAAAGAGGTTTGGTTCTATGTTAATGTGCATCACGTTATTTCAGACGGAATTTCCATGACGATTCTGGGCAATACGATTACCGATATTTATTTGGAGCTTTCGGGCGGAGCAAGTGAGAACGAGGCGGAGATTCCTTCCTTTATCGAGCACGTGCTGACAGAGCAGGAATATGTGCAGTCGAAGCGGTTCAAAAAGGATCGGGATTTTTGGAACGGACAGTTTGAGACCGTACCGGAGCTTGTGTCTTTAAAACGGAGCCAGGCAGATGCGGGGCTTGATGCGAAACGGTTTTCTCAAGAAATTCCTCATGACCTGTACGGCCGGATTCAATCATTCTGCGGGGAGCATAAGGTCAGCGTTCTTTCTCTGTTCCAGTCAGCTCTGATCGCTTATCTCTACAAAGTAACAGGCCGGGATGACGTCGTCACGGGTACGTTTATGGGAAACCGGACGAATGCGAAGGAAAAGCAAATGCTCGGGATGTTCGTATCTACGGTGCCTGTGCGGACAAGCGTTGACGGAGGACAGTCGTTCTTGGAATTCGTCAAAGGCCGGATGAAGGATCTGATGAAAATTCTCCGCCACCAAAAGTATCCGTATAACCTGCTTGTCAATGATTTGCGCGCTTCGAAAAGTTCGCTGAGCAGATTGTTTACAGTATCTCTGGAGTATCAGGTGATGCAGTGGCAGAAAAAAGAGAATCTGTCCTTCTTGACAGACCCGATCTTCAGCGGAAGCGGAACAAATGATATTTCGATTCATGTGAAGGAACGATGGGACACCGGGAAATTGACGATTGATTTTGACTATCGCAGTGACATATTCAAAGCCGAGGAAATTAAATCTGTTTCTGAACGTCTGATCACGCTGATTGAAGATGCGATTTCATCTCCTGATCGCGTAATTGATGAGCTCGCTCTTCTTTCGGATTCTGAGAAAGAGATGCTTCTGAAACGGGCCTCCGGCAATCAGGTGGCTTATCGCAAGGAGATGACGATTCCGGCGCTGTTTGAAGAGAAAGCGAAGACACTGTCTGACAAACCCGCGGTTGTATATGAAGGCCGAACATTGTCCTATCGCACATTACATGATCAGTCAAACCGTATCGCTGGACGCCTTCTTAAAGCCGGGATATCAGCGGACTCTCCTGTCGCGGTGCTGCTCGGCCGTTCTGAACGTGTCATTGCGGCAATATTGGGAATTTTGAAAGCGGGCAGCGCATATGTGCCGATCGATCCTGACTTTCCGGCGGATCGGATTCAGTACATATTGGAGGACAGCGGAGCGAAGGCCGTTCTGACAGAGGCCGGGATACAGGCGCGTGAAACTGATGCTGAATGGATTGATTTTGACGAGGCCGTTCAGTATGAGGCGGCTGCTGAAGGTGTCGGCACTCAATCAGACCGGCTGGCTTACATTATCTATACGTCCGGCACAACGGGGCGGCCGAAAGGCGTGATGATTGAACACCGGCAAGTTCATCATCTGGTTCAATCACTCCAGCAGGAGATATATCAATGCGGTGAACAGACATTAAGAATGGCGCTTTTGGCTCCGTTTCATTTTGATGCGTCCGTCAAACAGATTTTTGCCTCACTTCTTCTGGGTCAGACGCTTTATATCGTGCCGAAAACAACTGTAACGAACGGCTCGGCACTGCTGGACTATTATCGCCAAAACCGGATTGAAGCCACCGACGGAACGCCTGCGCATCTGCAGATGATGGTTGCGGCGGGAGATGTCAGCGGAATTGAACTGCGCCACATGCTCATCGGCGGAGAAGGCCTGTCTGCAGCTGTTGCTGAACAGCTGCTGCAACTCTTTCATCAAACGGGCAGAGCGCCGCGGCTGACAAATGTCTACGGGCCAACGGAGACGTGCGTAGATGCGTCCGTGCACCCGGTGTCAGCAGATAACGGAATGATGCAGCAGGCGGCGTACGTTCCGATCGGAAAACCGCTCGGAAATGCCCGGCTGTATATATTGGATAAACACAAACGGCTTCAGCCCGACGGTACGGCCGGTGAGCTGTATATCGCTGGAGACGGTGTAGGCCGCGGCTATTTAAATCTTCCGGATTTGACTGCAGAGAAGTTTTTGCAAGACCCGTTCAGTGAGAGCGGCCGCATGTACCGTACGGGTGATATGGCACGCTGGCTGCCGGACGGCACAATCGAATATATCGGCCGTGAAGATGATCAGGTGAAAGTCCGCGGCTACCGCATTGAGCTGGGAGAAATTGAAACGGTGCTCAGAAAAGCTCCGGGCGCGGCGGAGGCCGTCGTGCTGGCACGGCCGGATCAGCAGGGCAGCTTGGATGTTTGCGCCTATATCGTTCAGGAGAAAGGAACCGAGTTTCATCCTGCCGAGTACAGGGAGTATGTGTCCAAACACCTTCCTGATTACATGGTGCCTGCTTACTTTACAAAAACGGATAAAATTCCGCTCACGCCGAGCGGGAAGGCGGACCGCAAAAAGCTGTTCGCGCTTGATGTGCAGGCTGTCAGTTCGTCCGAGTATGCCTCACCGAGAAATGAAACGGAGGAAACGCTCGCCGTCATCTGGCAGGAAGTACTCGGCATGGACAAGGCGGGTATTTATGATCATTTCTTCGAGTCAGGCGGTCATTCATTAAAGGCAATGACGCTTCTGACGAAAATTCATAAGCAAATGGGCGTTGAAATTCCGCTGCAGTACTTGTTTGAGCATCCGACAATCGCGGCGCTTGCCGATTATGCGGCAAGCCGAAACGAAGGACCGGCTTTCAGTACGATTGAGCCGGCTGAGAAGCAAGCGAGCTATCCGCTTTCTCTCGCTCAGCAGCGGGTTTATATCGCGAGCCAATTTGAAGATGCGGGAGTCGGGTATAACATGCCGGCGGCAGCCATGATCGAAGGCGCTTTAGATCGTGAAAAACTTGAGCGTGCATTTTCTGCCTTAATCAGCAGACATGAAGCGCTCAGAACATCGTTTCAATCAGAAGACGGCACGCCGAGACAGGTGATTCATGAGCAAGTTCCATTTCATATTGAAGTGATTGAAGCGGGCGGAAGAACGAATGAGCAGGTCATGAAGGACTTTGTGCGCCGTTTTGAGCTGGAAGAGGCGCCGCTGTTCAGAATCGGTCTGCAAACGCTCGGTCACAATCGCCATATGATGCTGTTTGATATGCACCACCTTATTTCAGACGGGGTGTCTATTTCCATCATGCTGAAGGAACTTGCAGACATCTATGGCGGAAAACAGCTGCCTGAATTGAGCATTCAATATAAAGATTACGCCGTCTGGCAGGCGGAACGGGCGGAAGAAGGCTACAAGAAGGAGCGGGCATACTGGAAGGAAGTCTTCAGCGGCGAACTGCCGGTGCTTCAGCTGCTCCCTGATTATCCGCGGCCGCAGGTGCAAAGCTTTGAAGGTGACCGCGTGTCAGTCAAGCTGCCGAAAACGCTGCGGGAACGGCTGCAAAAGCTTGCCGAGAAAAACGGAGCCACCCTTTACATGGTGCTGTTATCGGCATATTATACGCTGCTTTCTAAATATTCAGGACAGGAAGACATCATCGTAGGGACACCGTCAGCGGGAAGACACCATTCTGATACTGAGGGGTTGATCGGGATGTTTGTCAACACCCTTGCGCTGCGGAGCACCGTGAAGCAGGATCAGACATTTACAGGCTTGTTAGGCCATGTGCGCAAGCAGGTGCTGGACGCGTTTTCTCATCAGGACTATCCGTTTGAGTGGCTGACCGAGGAACTGAATGTGCCCCGGGATATGAGCAGGCACCCGATATTTGATACGATGTTCAGCCTGCAAAATATTTCGGACGGAATTCCGGAGATCGGTAATCTGACACTGTCTCTTCATGAAACAAACTTCAATATCGCCAAGTTCGATCTGACAATGCAGGCCAGGGAGACGGCAGAAGGCGTTGCGCTTGATCTGGACTATTGCACGAAGCTGTTTAAGCGGTCGACTGCTGACCGTATGCTTACGCATTATGTCCGCCTGCTGGAGAGCGCGGCAGCTCAGCCGGAAGCGAAAATCAGCGAATATGATCTGCTTTCTGAACGGGAGGCTTTGAACCAATTACAGCGGTTCAACCCGGAACGCACGGCATACCCGAAAGATCAAACGATCGTGCAGATCTTTGAAGAACAGGCTCAAAAGAACCCGGACCGGACGGCTCTTCAGTTCGAAGGGGAAACCCTGTCGTATCAACAGCTGAATGAACGGGCCAACAGGCTTGCGCGGCATATTCTTTCGGCCGGGGGCAGCGGAAAAACCGCGGCTGTTTTGTGTGAACGGTCATTGGATATGATTGTTTCCATTATGGCTGTGTTAAAAGCGGGGTCCGCCTATGTGCCGATTGATCCTGAGCATCCGGTTCAGCGGATTCAGCATTTCTTCCGTGACAGCGGGGCGAGTGTGCTCCTGACTCAGCGAAGCCTCAAGCCGATTGCGGAAAAAGCCGGTTTTCAAGGCGTCATCGTGCTTGCTGATGATGAGGAGAGCTATGAAAAGGACTCTCACAATCTCGCGTTGCCGTTTGATTCAAAAACCATTGCGAATCTCACTTATACATCAGGCACGACGGGAACGCCGAAAGGAAACATCGTCACACATGCCAACATATTACGGACGGTAAAAAACACGAACTATTTGACCGTTTCTGAAGAAGACACGGTGCTCGGACTGTCAAACTACGTCTTTGACGCCTTTATGTTTGATATGTTCGGTTCGCTGTTAAACGGTGCAAAGCTTGTGATCGTTCCGAAAGATACGGTGCTGGACATGTCCCGCTTGTCCCGTGTGATCAAACGGGAGAATGTAAGCATTCTGATGATTACGACGGCCCTGTTCCACCTGCTTGTTGATATGGAGCCGTCCTGTCTGACGACGCTTCGGAAAATCATGTTCGGGGGCGAAAGAGCGTCTGTTGAGCATGTCAAGAAGGCGCTTGCGGCAGTCGGAAAAGGAAGACTGCTCCATATGTACGGCCCGTCGGAAAGCACTGTATTTGCGACATACCATCCAGTGGATGTCATTGAAGAGGATGCGATCTCCGTTCCGATCGGAAAACCGGTCAGCAATACGGAAATCTTCATCATGAACAAGGCCGGGCGAATACAGCCGGCAGGCATCCCGGGAGAACTGTGCGTCAGCGGGGAAGGCCTCGTAGAAGGCTACTACAACCGTCCTGAACTGACGGAAGAAAAATTTGTAAAACATCCGTTTAAGGAAGGTGAACGGATGTATAAAACGGGCGACTTGGCCAGATGGCTGCCGAATGGCGATATCGAGTTTATCGGACGTATCGACCATCAGGTGAAAATCCGGGGACAGCGGATTGAGCTTGGCGAAATTGAGCATCAGCTCCAAAGTCATGACCAGGTTCAGGAATGCATCGTGCTCGCTGTAGACCAGGGCGCGGGTGACAAACTTCTTTGCGCGTACTTTGTCGGCCTTAGAGAAATATCTTCCCGGGAACTGAGGGAGCATACGGCGAAGGATCTCCCGGCTTATATGATTCCGGCCGTCTTTATTCAAATGGATGAATTGCCTCTTACAGGAAACGGAAAAATTGACAGGCGGGCGCTGCCGATGCCTGATGTGACTGCAGCGAACGCCGTGTCATATACGGCGCCGCGCAATGAAACAGAACAAAAACTAACGGATATTTGGGCTGAGGTGCTGCAAATGGAGCGGGTTGGCATCCATGATCAGTTCTTTGAGATCGGAGGCCATTCGTTAGCGGGGATGAAACTGCTTGCTCTCATTCAGCAGACATTCGGCGTCCGGCTTACATTAAAGGATCTGTTCACTTCTCCGACGGCTGCGGGCCTGGCGAAGCTGATTGCCGGATCTGAACGGAAGGCGGCTGAGAGTATCATGCCTGCTGCCGTGCGGGAAACGTATCCGGTTTCTTCACCGCAGAAGCGGATGTTCGTGCTTCAGCAGCTGGAAGGCGCTGAAACAAGCTATAACATGCCGTCTGTGCTGCGTTTAAAAGGAAAGCTTGATGCAGAAAAGCTGAAATCCGTCATGAAACAGCTGACAGAGCGCCATGAAGCCTTCAGAACGACGTTTGACATAAAGGATGGAGAAACGGTTCAGCGTATATGGGCCGAAGCTGATATTGACATGGAATATTACGAAGCCTCTGAGGAAGACGCTGAACAAATTATTCAGAGCTTTATCCGGCCGTTCCGCCTGGATCAGCTTCCTCTCGTCAGAACGGGCCTGGTCAAGCTGGCTGAACATGATCACCTGCTGTTGTTTGACATGCACCATATCATTTCGGACGGCGCTTCCGTAGGCGTGCTGATAGATGAACTGTCCCGCTTATATGGCGGCGAAACGCTTGAGCCACTGCGGATTCATTATAAAGACTATGCGGTATGGCAGCAGACATTTATTGAATCAGAGCAGTATCGCAAGCAGGAGGAGCATTGGCTTCGGGAGCTTGACGGCGAGCTTCCGGTATTGACGCTTCCGGCTGATTACAGCCGTCCTGCCGTGCAAACCTTTGAAGGAGACAAGCTGGTCTTTTCTCTGACGGAGAAGCAGACGTCGGCTCTTCGCAGTCTTGCGAAACAAACGGGTTCTACCATGTACATGGTGCTGCTGGCGTCATACAGCGCTTTTCTCTCAAAACTGAGCGGACAGCATGACATCATTGTCGGCTCACCGGTCGCGGGACGGTCACATGCGGATCTCGCAAACGTCATCGGCGTATTTGTGAATACACTCGCGCTTCGGACGTATCCGGAGGCGGACAAAACTTTCGCGGATTATCTTGAAGAAGTGAAACAAACCGCATTACGTGCATTTGATGCACAGGATTATCCGCTTGAAGACCTGCTGCAAAAGGTTGAGGTGCAGCGTGATACGAGCAGAAATCCGCTGTTTGATGCGGTATTCTCCATGCAAAACGCAAATGCGGAAGATCTGGTCATGGAAGGAATTGAGCTGAAGCATCATCCGTTTGACAGAAAAACAGCCAAGTTTGATCTGACAATGACGGCCGATGACACAGACGGAGGCCTGACGTTTGTGCTTGAATATAACACCGCGCTGTTTAAACCGGAAACGGCAGAGACATGGAAGCATTATTGGCTCCATCTGTTAGAAGCCGCAGCGGAAAATCCGGCTGCGAAGCTTTCCGAGCTTTCATTGGTGAATGAAACAGAAAAACAAGCCCTCCTTAACGCATGGAAAGGAAAAACGCTTTCCGTGCCGCGGGACAAAACGGTTCACCGTCTCTTTGAAGAAACGGCTGCCCGCCACACAGACCGCCCGGCCGTGGCATACAACGGCGTGAAATGGACGTACGGCGAGCTGAACGCAAGGGCGAACCGCATCGCCCGCATCCTCATGGATTGCGGTGTCACGGCTGACGAACGGATCGGCATTTTGACGAAACCGTCCTTGGAAATGGCCGCGGGCGTACTCGGCGTCCTGAAAGCGGGCGCGGCATTTGTGCCGATTGACCCGGACTATCCGGAAGAACGTATCAGCTACATTCTGCAGGACAGCGGCGCCAAGCTTCTTCTCACGCAGGAAGCGCTCGATGTGCCGGACGGCTACACCGGAGAAACGATTCTGCTTGACGGCAGCCGCTCGATTCTGAGCCTGCCGCTTGATGAAAATGATGAAGCGAACCCGCAGACAGAAACAACGGCGGATCACCTCGCTTATATGATTTACACGTCGGGAACGACCGGACAGCCGAAGGGTGTCATGGTCGAACACCATGCGCTCGTGAATCTGTGCTTCTGGCACCACGACGCATTCGCCATGACGGCGGACGATAAGAGCGCCAAATACGCGGGCTTCGGTTTTGACGCCTCCATCTGGGAGATGTTCCCGACATGGACCATCGGCGCGGAGCTTCACGTCATTGACGAAGCGATCCGGCTGGATATCACCCGCTTAAATCACTATTTCCAAGAGCACGGCGTGACGATCACCTTCCTGCCGACGCAGCTGGCCGAACAGTTTATGGAGCTGGAAAATAGCTCTCTCCGCATGCTTCTCGTCGGAGGCGACAAGCTGAAGCGGGCGGTGAAACAGCCGTACACGATCGTCAACAACTACGGCCCGACGGAAAACACCGTCGTCGCAACAAGCGGCGTGATCAATCCGGAGGAAGATTCGCTTTCAATCGGACGGGCGATTGCCAATACGAGAGCTTATATTCTCGGCGACGGCGATCAGGTGCAGCCGGAAGGCATTGCCGGTGAATTGTGCGTGGCAGGCCGCGGGCTTGCGCGCGGATACCTGAACCGTGAAGAAGAAACGGCGAAGCGGTTTACCGCCGATCCGTTTGTGCCCGGCGAGCGCATGTACCGGACCGGCGACCTCGTCAAATGGAACACGCAGTGCGGCATCGAATACATCGGCCGCATCGACCAGCAGGTCAAAGTGCGCGGCTACCGGATCGAGCTTTCAGAAATTGAAGTCCGCCTCGCCCAGCTTGCGGGAGTTCATGACGCAGCCGTGACAGCGGTGGAAGACAAAGCGGGCAATACCGCGCTTTGCGCCTATGTCGCGCCTCAGCAGACGGACATCGAAGCGCTCAAAGCGGCGTTGAAAGATACCCTTCCTGACTACATGGTGCCGGCGTTCTGGGTGGAGATGGACGAGCTTCCGGTCACCGCAAACGGAAAGATTGACAAAAAAGCCCTGCCGTCGCCGGACATTGAAGCGGGAAGCGCCGCGTACAAAGCGCCGGAAACGGAAATGGAGACGCTGCTTTCTGACATTTGGCAGGAAGTGCTCGGCCTTGAACAGATCGGCGTAAGCGATAATTTCTTCACGCTCGGCGGCGACTCGATCAAAGGCATCCAAATGGCGAGCCGCCTGAACCAGCACGGCTACAAGCTGGAGATGAAGGATCTCTTCCAGCACCCGACCATCGAAGAGCTCGTCTCCTATGTGGAGCGGACGGAAGGCAAGCAGGCCGATCAGGGCCCTGTCGAAGGCGAAGCGGACTTAACGCCGATCCAGCGCTGGTTCTTTGAGAAGAACTTTACGGACAAACACCACTGGAACCAATCCGTCATGCTTCATGCGAAAGACGGCTTTGATCCGGCTGTAACAGAAAAAACATTACATGTACTGACGGCGCATCATGATGCGCTCCGGATGATTTATCGCGAGCAAAAACCGTATTACAGAGGGCTTGAGGATGCCCCTGTTGAACTGAACGTCTTTGAGCTGAACGGACTTGCTGAAGATCATGAAGACCGTATCGAACGGGAAGCAGATCGTCTTCAAAGCAGTATTTCACTGGAAACAGGACCTCTGCTGAAGGCCGGGCTCTTCCGGGCGGAAGACGGAGATCACCTTCTCCTTGCGATTCATCACTTAGTCGTAGACGGTGTATCTTGGCGGATTTTACTGGAGGACTTCACTTCCGTTTATACACAGCTGAAGCAAGGCAATGAACCGGCGCTGCCGCCGAAAACACATTCATTTGCGGAATTTGCTGAGAGAATCAAAGAATACGCAAATACGAAGGCGTTTCTGAAAGAAGCGGATTACTGGAAAGAGCTTGAGGAAAAAGAGGTATGCACTCAGCTCCCGAAAGACAGGCAGTCTTCTGATCAGCGCATGAAATATACAAGAACGGTCAGCTTCTCTCTGACAGCTGAACAAACTGAACAGCTGACGACAAATGTACATGAAGCCTACCATACGGAAATGAACGACATCCTGCTCACGGCGCTCGGACTGGCGCTGAAAGAGTGGACGGGTGAAGACACGATCGGCGTTCACTTGGAAGGCCACGGGCGCGAGGACATTCTTGACGGCCTGAATATCACCCGGACGGTCGGGTGGTTTACGAGCATGTATCCGATGATCCTTGAGATGAAACACGCCGACGATCTTTCATATCAGCTGAAACAAATGAAAGAAGACATCAGGCATATCCCGAACAAGGGAGTCGGTTACGGTATTCTGCGTTATGTAACGGCGCCTGAGCATAAAGAGAATCTGTCGTTTGAGATTGATCCGGATATCACCTTTAACTACTTAGGACAGTTTAATGAGATGTCGGATTCCGGCTTATTTACAAGGTCCGATATGCCGTCAGGACAATCGCTGAGCCCTGACACGGAGAAGCCGAATGCGCTTGATATTGTCGGATTTATAGAAAATGGGCAGATGACGATGACGTTTGCCTATCATTCTCTCGAATTTCATGAAAAAACCATTCAATCGTTCAGTGACAGCTTTAAAGGGCACCTTCTGGAAATCATAGATCATTGCCTGTCTCAAGACGGCCCTGAACTTACGCCTAGTGATCTTGGTGATGATGATCTGACGCTTGATGAACTTGATAAATTAATGGAAATTCTTTAACAGAAAAGGCAGAGGTGACTTATGAGCAAAAAATCGATTCAAAAGGTGTATGCACTCACACCGATGCAGGAGGGAATGCTGTATCATGCGCTGCTTGATCCGCATTCTTCCTCCTACTTCACACAATTAGAGCTTAGGATTCATGGATGCTTTCAGCTTGAGCTTTTTGAAAAAAGCGTCAATGAGCTGATCCGGACATATGACATCCTGCGTACGGTATTCGTGCACCAGCAGCTTCAAAAACCGCGCCAAGTCGTATTGGCGGAGCGGAAGACAAAGGTGCACTATGAAGATATCAGTCAATTAGATGAAGAACGGCAAACCGAATATATAGAGCGCTATAAACGCGATGTGCAGCAGCAGGGTTTTCATCTGGCGAAGGATATTCTCTTTAAAGCGGCGGTATTCAGACTCAGTGAGAAGGAGCTGTATCTCGTCTGGAGCAATCATCATATCGTCATGGACGGCTGGAGTATGGGCGTTTTGATGAAAAGCCTGTTTCAAAACTATGAAGCGCTTCGTGCCGGCCGGCCCGCCGGGGGAAGCCAGGGCAAGCCTTACTCTGACTATATCAAATGGCTCGGAGGACGGGATTATGATGAGGCGGAACAATATTGGAGCAGCCGCTTGGCGGATTTCGAACAGCCGAGTCTGCTCCCGGGCCGTCTGGCATCAGAAAAGAAAGGCTACCAAAATGAAGAATATTCTTTTGTCTGGGATGAAGAGCTGGTCGCGCAAATTCAGCAGACCGCCAACCGGCATCAAGTCACGGGGCCTAACTTGTTTCAGGCCGTTTGGGGCGCGGTGCTCAGCAAATACAACTATACAGACGATGTAGTGTTCGGAACTGTCGTATCAGGCCGTCCTTCAGAAATCAACGGCATTGAAACAATGGCCGGGCTGTTCATCAATACGATTCCCGTCAGAATCAAGATTGACAAAGAAGCATCCTTTTCTGACGTGATGACGGCAGTTCAGAAAAACGCAGTGGAAGCTGAGCGCTATGATTATGTGCCGCTCTATGACATTCAAAAGCGCTCCGCTCTGGACGGCAGCCTCTGGAATCATTTGGTCGCGTTTGAAAATTATCCGCTGGACAAAGAGCTCGAAAACGGGGGCATGGAGGAAAGACTCGGATTTTCCATAAAAGTGGAACATGCTTTTGAGCAGACGAGCTTTGATTTCAATCTCATCGTTTATCCGGGAAAAACGTGGACTGTCAAAATCAAATACAACGGGGCGGCTTTCGCTCATGATGCCATCGAACGAACGGCGCATCATCTGACGCGCATGATGAAAGCGGCGGTCGGAACGCCTGATGCCCCCGTGCGGGATCTCGGCCTTGTTTCAGGCGAGGAAGAACGGCAGATTGTTGAAATATTCAATGATACGAAAACGGAGCTTCCAAAAGAGGAGGCCGTTCACCGTTTGTTTGAAGCACAAGCAAACCGGACGCCTGCAAGCATCGCGATAAAAGAAGATGGACACGAGTGGACTTACCGCGAAGTAAACGAAGCGGCCAACCGTCTGGCGAGACATCTTGTCGGGAACGGACTGGAAAAAGGCCGGACCGCAGCTATTATGAATGACCGGTCTGCGGAAACCGTTATCGGAATGCTTGCCGTCTTAAAAGCAGGGGGCGCATATGTGCCGATTGATCCGGCATTTCCGGAGGACCGTCTCCGCTTCATGGCGGAAGACAGCTCGATTCAGCTCGTGCTGACGGTTCAGGCTTATCAAGAACAAGCGGGCACATTGCAAGTTCCGGTCATCATGCTGGACGAAAGCACGGATGAAAAGGTAAGCGGAACAGACCTGAATCTCCCTTCAGGCGGAAACGATCTGGCGTATATCATGTATACATCCGGATCGACCGGCAAACCGAAAGGCGTCATGATTGAACACAGAAATATCATCAGGCTCGTCAAACATTCGAATTACGTGCCGGTTCATGAAGAAGACCGGATGGCGCAAACGGGAGCCGTCAGCTTTGATGCCGGAACCTTTGAAGTTTTCGGTGCATTGCTGAACGGAGCTTCGCTGCACCCGGTTAAAAAAGAGACGCTGCTTGACGCCGGACAATTCGCTCAATTTCTTAAAGAGCAGCGGATCACGACAATGTGGCTGACATCTCCGCTGTTTAACCAGCTTGCCCAAAAGGATGCCGGTATGTTTAACACGCTCCGGCACCTCATCATCGGCGGGGACGCGCTTGTACCGCATATCGTCAGCAAAGTAAGAAAGGCGTCACCGGAGCTCTCGCTTTGGAACGGCTACGGCCCGACGGAAAATACGACGTTTTCGACCAGTTTTCTCATTGATCAGGACTATGAAGGTTCTGTCCCGATCGGTAAGCCGATCGGAAATTCCACTGCATACATTATGGACGAAAACCGCAATCTTCAGCCGATCGGCGCACCCGGTGAGCTGTGCGTCGGCGGAAGCGGAGTGGCAAGAGGCTATGTGAATCTGCCTGAATTAACGGAGAAACAATTTGTCTGTGATCCATTCAGACCGGATGAAATGATATACCGGACGGGCGACTTGGCGAAGTGGCTTCCGGACGGCACGATCGAGTTTCTCGGCAGAATTGACAATCAAGTAAAAGTCCGCGGTTTCAGAATCGAGCTCGGCGAAATCGAGGCGAAAATCAGCCAGGCGGAGAATGTGACGGAATCTGCCGCTGTGATTCGGAAAAACAAAGCGGACGAAAATGAAATCTGCGCTTACTTTACAGCAGACCAAGCCCTTTCGCCGGAAGACTTGCGCAAAGCGCTTTCGGAATCACTTCCTGAATACATGATTCCCGCGCACTTCATCCAGATGAATCAGTTTCCGCTGACGGCGAACGGAAAAATTGATAAAAAGGCGCTGCCTGAGCCGCAGACTGAAGCCGTTCAAAAAGAATACGAAGCGCCGAAAACGGAAGCGGAGCAGAAACTCGCGGACATTTGGGAAGGCATTCTTGGGGTAAAAGCGGGTGTGACTGACAATTTCTTCACGATTGGCGGACATTCTTTAAAAGCCATGATGATGACCGCTAAAATCCAGGAGCATTTTCAAAAAGAAGTGCCAATCAAAGTGTTATTTGAAAAGCCGACAATCCAGGAGCTTGCGCATTATTTGCAGCATGAGAGCGAGGAGGAGCAGCAGTTTGAACCGATCCGACAAGCGCCTTATCAGAAGCATTATCCTGTTTCCTCAGCACAACGCAGGATGTATATCCTCAATCAGCTTGGGCAGGCCAGCACGAGCTACAACGTCCCTGCTGTACTTTTGCTGGAGGGATCGGTAGACAAAAACCGTCTTGAGGGGGCCATGCAGGCATTAATCAATCGGCATGAGACACTGCGTACATCGTTTGACATGGCGGATGGAGAAGTCGTGCAGACCATTCATAAAAATGTATCATTTGAGCTGGAAACCGCAGAGGTACGGGAAGAAGATGCGGAAGAGCTGACAAAAGCCTTTATCAGACCGTTTGCGCTCAATCGTGCGCCGCTCGTCCGTTCGAAGCTGATCCGGATTGAAGAAGATCGCTATCTTCTGCTGATTGACATGCACCACATTATTACGGACGGCAGCTCAATGGGCATTTTCATCGGTGATCTGGCGAAGCTTTATCAAGGCACGGAGCTTGCGCCGCCAAAGATCCATTATAAAGATTTTTCAGTCTGGCAGCGTGAAAAAGCAAATCTCGATCAGCACGAAGCTTACTGGCTCGATAGGTTCAAAGGCGATCTGCCGGTGCTGGACCTGCCGCTTGATTTCCCGCGTCCTGCCGAGCGCAGTTTTGAAGGGGAACGCGTCATTTTCGGACTTGATAAGCAGGTGACGGCGCAGATTAAGACGTTGCTGGCTGATACGGATACGACGATGTATATGTTCTTGTTAGCCGCTTTTCAAGTGCTGCTCTCCAAATATTCAGGACAGGAAGATATTATAGTCGGATCTCCGGCAGCCGGAAGACAGCATCCTGATCTCCAAGAGGTGCCGGGCATGTTTGTCAACACAGTTGCGCTTCGGTCGCATCCTTCCGGCAAAAAAACGTTCAAGCAATTCCTGGACGAGGTGAAAACGGCGAGTCTGCAAGCTTTTGAGCATCAAAGCTATCCGCTTGAAGAATTAATTGAAAAACTGCCGTTAACGAGGGATACAAGCCGGAGTCCTCTGTTCAGCGTGTTATTTAATATGCAGAACATGGAGATCCCGTCTCTGCGGCTCGGTGATTTGCAGATTTCTTCATATTCCATGCATCATCATGTCGCTAAATTTGATCTTTCTTTAGAAGCGGCTGAACGCGGAGAAGAGGTCGGATTGAGCTTTGATTATGCGAAAGCCTTATTTGCGGATGAAACAATCCGCCGCTGGAGCACTCATTTTGTCAATCTGATTAAAGCCTGTGCCGAAAATCCGGATATTCAGCTGGCTGATGCAAGTCTGCTGTCTGCTTCTGAGCGGGAAGCGCTCCTTTCTGATGAAAAACGTACGGAAGCGGACCTGCCTGAAGGCACTTTTGTTTCGCTGTTTGAACGGCAAGCGCAAAAAACGCCTGATCTCACGGCGGTTGCAGGCGGAACAAGTCTGACATATCGCGAGCTCGATGAACAGTCGAACCGGTTTGCGCGCCACCTACAGTCCTGCGGAGCGGGCAGTGAGGACATCGTTGCCATTATGATGGATCGTTCGGCTGACTTAATTACCGCGATTCTCGGCGTCATGAAAGCCGGGGCTGCGTTTCTCCCGATTGATCCGGAAACGCCTGAAGAGAGAATCCGCTACTCTCTGGAAGACAGCGGGACGAAGCTTCTCGTTGTCAATGAGAGAAATATGACCGCGGCTGCCGTTTATAACGGAAAAACGGTCGTAATGGAAGACGGAGAATGGCGGAATGAAAGCGCCGATCGGCTCGAAACGGAGCCCGGCGCCGGTCAGCTTGCTTATATCATTTATACCTCGGGAACAACGGGCAAACCGAAAGGCGTCCAGCTGGAGCATCGCAATCTGGTCAATTATGTCACATGGTTCAGCCGTGAAGCCGGTCTGACCGAAGCTGACAAATCCGTGCTGCTGTCTTCCTACGCATTTGATCTCGGATACACGGCCCTGTTCCCGATCCTTCAGGCGGGAGGCGAGCTGCACATTGTGCCGAAAGAGACGTACACCGCGCCTGATCAGCTTGGTGAGTATATAGAGAAAAACGGCATTACGTATATGAAGCTGACGCCGTCATTGTTCCATATGATCGTCAATACAGCCCGTTTTGCGGAAGAACTCCGTTTCAGCCCGCTTCGTTTAGTGGTGCTCGGCGGTGAAAAAATCATTACGTCCGATGTCCGCAAGTTTCATGACGTATACGCCCATACGGATTTCATCAATCACTACGGGCCGACGGAAACGACGATCGGCGCCATTGCCGGGCGGATCAATATGGAGCGGCTTGATCAATATGAGCAGCGCCCCGTCATCGGCCGCCCGATCGCAAATACCGGTGCGCTTGTGCTGGACGGATCAATGCAGCTTGTTCCTTCGGGCGCAAGCGGTGAGCTTTATATCACCGGAAAGGGGCTTGCCAGAGGATATCTCCACCGTCCGCAACTGACGGCTGAGAAGTTTCTCCCCAATCCTTTTTCACCGGGCAGCCTGATGTACAAAACGGGAGATGTCGTCCGCAGGCTTTCTGACGGGACGATTGAATTTATCGGCCGTGCGGATGACCAGGTGAAAATCCGGGGCTACCGCATTGAATTAAAAGAGGTTGAAACCGTACTGTTAAGCATAAACGGCATTCAGGAGGCGGTCGTTCTCGCGGTCAGCGAAGGCGGGCTGCCGGAACTGTGCGCGTACTATAAGTCCGACAGCGACCTGAAAGGCTCCGAGCTTCGCAAACGGCTTTCCGAAACACTCCCGTCTCATATGCTTCCGGCCTATTTCGTGCAGGTTGACCATATTCCGCTCACAGCCAACGGAAAAACGGATAAAAACGCTCTTCCGAAACCGGGCGCAAGCCAAACGGCGCAAGCGGCTTCAGCCTTGCCGGAAACGGAGCTGGAAGAGAAGCTGTGCCGCATTTGGCAAAAGACACTCGGTGCGGATTCTCTCGGCATCGACGATAATTTCTTCGATTACGGCGGGCACTCTTTAAAAGGCATGATGCTTCTCGCCAATATTCAGGCTGAACTGGACAAAACGGTTCCGTTAAAAGCGCTGTTCGAACAGCCGACTGTCCGCCAGCTTGCCGTATATATCGAAAAATCGGCGGTATCTGAGGGATATCGGATGATCCGGCCAGCCGGAGCGGCTGACGTGTACCCGTTATCATCCGCCCAAAAACGAATGTACGTCCTGAACCAGCTTGACCGGGACACAATCAGCTACAACATGCCGTCCGTTCTTTTGATGGAAGGAGAAGTCAATATTTCAAGGCTTCAGGAAGCGCTCAATCAGATGATCAATCGCCACGAATCTTTGCGGACGTCTTTTATCGATCAAAAAGGCCGGCCGATGCAGCGGATCGCAGAACAGGCAGACATCGAGCTGCACGTCCTTGAAGCAGCTGATGAAGAGAAAGCCGATCTTATCATTTGGGCATTCATTAAGCCGTTTGATCTGAGTGCGGCTCCGCTCATTCGGGCCGCTCTTGTCAGATTGAATGAAAAGAAACACCTGCTGCTCTTGGATATGCATCATATTATTGCCGACGGCGTGTCCAGAAGCATGCTGGTCAAAGAGCTTGCCCATCTTTACAAAGGCGGAAGTCTGCCGGCGCCGAACCTGCATTATAAAGATTTCGCCGTCTGGCAGAATGAACCTGAGCAGGCCGAACGGATGAAAGAGCATGAGCGTTATTGGCTCTCTGCGTTTTCCGGCGAGCTTCCTGAACTGAATCTGCCGACCGATTTTCCTCGTCCTGCGGTTCAAAGCTTTAAAGGACAATCCGTCCGCTTCAGAGCGGGGGTTGAAACAGAAAAAGCGGTGCGTGAATTAATGGATGCATCGGGAGCGACTCTTCACATGGTGCTTCACGCCGCGTTCCATGTCTTTTTGAGCAAAATCACGGGGCAGCGCGATATTATTATCGGCTCGGTGACCGCCGGAAGAACGAGCGCCGAAGTTCAGCAAATGCCGGGCATGTTTGTCAATACGCTTGCGCTTCGCAATGAAACGCGCAAAGAGCAGACCTTCGCCGAACTGCTCGAACGGGTGAAACAAACCAATCTCGATGCGCTGGCGCATCAGGAATATCCGTTTGAGGATCTGATCGGAAAGCTTGACCTGCCGAGAGATATGAGCCGAAACCCGTTGTTCCAGGTTATGGTGACGACAGAAGATCCGGATAAAGAAACGCTGGAACTGGAGAACCTGCGCATTACCCCGTATGAGTCGAACCAAGGCACGGCGAAATTCGATCTGACGCTTGGCGGCTTTACGGATCAAGAAGGCCTCGGTCTTCAGTTTGAATATGCGACTGATCTGTTTAAGAAAGAAACAATTGAAAAGTGGAGCGCCGGCTTCCTGCGAATTCTGAAGGAAGCGGCAGAAAGCCCTGACAGAAAGCTGCCTGAGCTTTCACTGATCAGCGATGCTGAACAACAAGCCCTTCTTAACGCATGGAAAGGAAAAACGCTTTCCGTGCCGCGGGACAAAACGGTTTACCGTCTCTTTGAAGAAACGGCTGCCCGCCACACAGACCGTCCGGCCGTGGCGTACAACGGCGTGAAATGGATGTACGGCGAGCTGAACGCAAGGGCGAACCGCATTGCGCGCATTCTCATGGATTGCGGTGCCACGGCTGACGAACGGATCGGCATTTTGACGAAACCGTCCTTGGAAATGGCCGCGGGCGTACTCGGCGTCCTGAAAGCGGGAGCGGCATTTGTGCCGATTGATCCGGACTATCCGGAAGAACGTATCAGCTACATTCTGCAGGACAGCGGCGCCAAGCTGCTTCTCACGCAGGAAGCGCTCGATGTGCCGGATGGCTACACCGGAGAAACGATTCTGCTTGACGGCAGCCGCTCGATTCTGAGCCTGCCGCTTGATGAAAATGATGAAGCGAACCCGCAGACGGAAACAACGGCGGATCACCTCGCGTATATGATTTACACGTCGGGAACGACCGGACAGCCGAAGGGTGTCATGGTCGAACACCATGCGCTCGTGAATCTGTGCTTCTGGCACCACGACGCATTCGCCATGACGGCGGACGATAAGAGCGCCAAATACGCGGGCTTCGGTTTTGACGCCTCCATCTGGGAGATGTTCCCGACATGGACCATCGGCGCGGAGCTTCACGTCATTGACGAAGCGATCCGGCTGGATATCACCCGCTTAAATCACTATTTCCAAGAGCACGGCGTGACGATCACCTTCCTGCCGACGCAGCTGGCCGAACAGTTTATGGAGCTGGAAAATAGCTCTCTCCGCATGCTTCTCGTCGGAGGCGACAAGCTGAAGCGGGCGGTGAAACAGCCGTACACGATCGTCAACAACTACGGCCCGACGGAAAACACCGTCGTCGCAACAAGCGGCGTGATCAATCCGGAGGAAGATTCGCTTTCAATCGGACGGGCGATTGCCAATACGAGAGCTTATATTCTCGGCGACGGCGATCAGGTGCAGCCGGAAGGCATTGCCGGTGAATTGTGCGTGGCAGGCCGCGGGCTTGCGCGCGGATACCTGAACCGTGAAGAAGAAACGGCGAAGCGGTTTACCGCCGATCCGTTTGTGCCCGGCGAGCGCATGTACCGGACCGGCGACCTCGTCAAATGGAACACGCAGTGCGGCATCGAATACATCGGCCGCATCGACCAGCAGGTCAAAGTGCGCGGCTACCGGATCGAGCTTTCAGAAATTGAAGTCCGCCTCGCCCAGCTTGCGGGAGTTCATGACGCAGCCGTGACAGCGGTGGAAGACAAAGCGGGCAATACCGCGCTTTGCGCCTATGTCGCGCCTCAGCAGACGGACATCGAAGCGCTCAAAGCGGCGTTGAAAGATACCCTTCCTGACTACATGGTGCCGGCGTTCTGGGTGGAGATGGACGAGCTTCCGGTCACCGCAAACGGAAAGATTGACAAAAAAGCCCTGCCGTCGCCGGACATTGAAGCGGGAAGCGCCGCGTACAAAGCGCCGGAAACGGAAATGGAGACGCTGCTTTCTGACATTTGGCAGGAAGTGCTCGGCCTTGAACAGATCGGCGTAAGCGATAATTTCTTCACGCTCGGCGGCGACTCGATCAAAGGCATTCAAATGGCGAGCCGCCTGAACCAGCACGGCTACAAGCTGGAGATGAAGGATCTCTTCCAGCACCCGACCATCGAAGAACTCGTCTCCTATGTGGAGCGGACGGAAGGCAAGCAGGCCGACCAGGGCCCTGTCGAAGGCGAAGCGGACTTAACGCCGATCCAGCGCTGGTTCTTTGAGAAAAACTTTACGGACAAACACCACTGGAACCAGTCCGTTATGCTTCATGCGAAAGACGGCTTTGATCCGGTACTGGTGGAAAAAACGCTGCAAGCATTGATCGAACATCACGATGCACTTCGCATGGTCTACCGTGAAGAAAGGGAAGGCGTCATTCAGACATACCTGCCTGTCAGTGAATGCAAGACAAGCTTTGAAATCGTTGACCTGTTTGGAACTGACGAGGATATGCTGAAAAGCCAGATCCAGCGGCTTGCCGATCATCTTCAGGGCAGTCTTGATCTGCGGAACGGTCCGCTGCTAAAAGCAGAGCAATACCGGACAGAACAAGGCGATCACCTTTTAATCGCGATTCACCATCTCGTCGTGGACGGGGTGTCGTGGAGAATTCTGCTTGAGGATTTTGCTTCAGGCTATAAACAGGCACAGCAGCAAAACAGCATCGTTTTCCCGCAGAAAACCCACTCCTTCAAAGATTGGGCGGAGGCGCTGCACACGTTTGCGCAGTCAGATGAGCTGAAGAAGCAGGCGGATTATTGGGCGCGGGCAGATGCGGAACAGCTGCCGCGGCTGCCGAAAGACCGTGATACGAAAAAACGGCTCGTCAAGCATACGGCGGCCGTGAAATGTGAACTGACTGAGGAAGAAACGGCACAGCTGCTCACGGATGTTCACCATCCGTACGGAACGGAAATCAACGACATTCTGCTCAGCGCGCTCGGCTTAACGATCGGTGAATGGACGGAAAACGGTAAAGTCGGCATCAACTTAGAAGGGCACGGCCGGGAAGAAATCATACCGAATGTCAATATTTCACGTACGGTCGGCTGGTTTACGGCCCAATATCCTCTGATTCTGCAGGTCAGCAAGGAGGACGGCGTCTCCTCTGTCATTAAAACGGTAAAAGAGACGGTGAGGCGCGTTCCTGATAAAGGCGTCGGCTACGGAATTCTTCGATATCTGTCACCAGATGAAACAGAAAGAAGTTTCACGCCAGAAATCAGTTTTAACTACTTAGGGCAGTTTGACAATGAGGTGAAAACCGAATGGTTTGAGCCGTCTCCATATGATATGGGACGTCAGGTCAGCGAAGAGTCAGAAGCGTTATACGCATTGAGCTTCAGCGGTATGATCACCGGCGGCCGCTTCGTCATTTCCTGCTCATACAATCAGGAGGAATATGAAAGAAGCACCGTTGAAACACAGATAGAACGATTTAAAGACAATCTCTTAATGATCATCCGCCATTGCACGGCCAAAGAGGAGAAAGAATTTACGCCGAGCGATTTCAGCGCGAAGGATCTTGAGATGGATGAAATGGGAGACATCTTTGACATGCTTGAGGAGAATTTAACGTGATAAAAACAGATAACAGAAGGGGGGAGCGGAGCAGATGAGCCAATTCAGCAAGGATCAAGTTCAGGATATGTATTATTTGTCGCCGATGCAGGAGGGAATGCTGTTTCATACTCTCCTGAATCCCGGCCAAAGCTTTTACATCGAACAAATGACAATGAAAGTAAAAGGTGATTTTTCCGTCAGGATGCTGGAAGAAAGCATGAACGTCATTGTGGACCGGTACGATATTTTTCGTACCGTGTTCATCCATGAAAAAGTCAAACGCCCGGTGCAGGTCGTCCTGAAAAAAAGAACTTTTCATATTGACGAAATCGATCTGACACATCTTTCTGAAAGCGAACAGATGACCGCCATCAATGAGTATAAAGAGAAAGATAAGGTGAAAGGATTCCAGCTGACCCGTGACATTCCGATGCGTGCCGCCGTCTTCAAAAAAGCGGATAAGCGCTATGAATGGGTATGGAGCTATCACCATATTCTGCTTGACGGCTGGTGCTTCGGCGTCGTCGTTCAAGACTTATTTCAAGTTTATAATGCTTTAAGAGAAAACAAGCCTTACAGTTTAAAACCGGTCAAGCCTTATAAAGAGTATATTAAATGGCTGGAAAAACAGGACAAGCAGGCATCACTCAGCTACTGGGGCGGCTATTTGGCAGATTTCGAGGGTCAGACGACGTTCGCCGAGCAAAGGAACAAACAGAAAGCCGAATATCAGCCGAAGGAACTGCTTTTCTCCCTGCCCGAAGCGGAAACAAAAGCGTTCACGGAGCTCGCCAAATCACAGCATACGACTCTCAGTACGGCGCTTCAAGCCGTCTGGAGCCTGATACTGGGCCGCTATCAGCGCACGGATGATGTCATGTTCGGTACAGTCGTGTCCGGACGTCCCGCGGATATTAAAGGCGTTGAGCATATGGTCGGACTGTTTATCAATGTTGTGCCGAAGCGGGTCCGTCTCACTGACGGCATGAATTTCAAAGATTTGCTCAGACATCTTCAGGAGCAGTCGCTGGAGTCAGAGCCGCATCAATATGTCCCGCTTTATGACATACAAAGCCAGGCTTCCCAGCAGAAACTGATTGACCATATCATCGTCTTTGAAAACTATCCGCTTCAAGACGCTGACAGCAAAGAAGCACGGCAGAACGGGTTTGAAATGGAAGATGTCCACGTCTTTGAAAAATCAAACTACGATCTGAATGTCATGGCGTCGCCGGGTGAACAAATGCTGATCAAGCTGGCTTACAACGAAAGTGTTTTTGACGAAGCGTTTATCAGCAGGCTGAAATCGCAATTGCTGACAGCCATCAGCTATATCGTACAGCATCCGGAAGCGCCCCTGCATACGGTGAATATCATAGATGAGGCTGAAGAGAAACGGCTTGTCACAGACCTTAATCCGTCCCGTCTGTCTGCCGAGGCGAAAAAGCTGACGGATTGGTTCCGTCAGGCGGCTGAAGCAAATCCTGACGCGCCGGCAGTAACAGCCGGAGAAACAACGCTGACTTACCGGGAACTTCATGAAGAATCAAACCGTCTCGCGCACCGTTTACAAAAACAAGGAATCGGAAAAGGATCAGTAGCCGCTTTGTTTGTAAAGCGTTCTTGTGAGATGGCCGCAGGAATTCTCGGCATTTTAAAAGCGGGCGCGGCATACCTGCCGATCGATCCGGAGTACCCGGAAGACCGGATCGCCTACATGCTTGAAGACAGCAAAGCCGGCTGCATCGTGACGCATCAAGCGCTGTATGCGGAAGCTGAGAAGCTGCCAAATGCGGGAAGCCTGATGTGCATTGACGGAGAAGACGGGCTTGATGCCCCTTCTGATGAACCGGAAGCATCCGGCGGCGCCGATATGCCGGCATATATCATGTACACGTCAGGAACAACGGGCAAACCGAAGGGCAATGTGACCACACATGCCAATATTCAAAGAATCGCCAAACACACAAACTATATCAGCATATCCGAAACGGATACGGTGCTCTCTCTTTCCAACTATGCCTTTGACGGTTTCACCTTCGATTTTTACGGATCGCTTTTAAACGGAGCAAGGCTCGTCATTGCGGATAAGGACACCATTTTGAATACTGAAAAGCTGACTGAGCTGATCGTTTCAGAAGGCATCACCGTCATGTTTGTCACAACCGCGCTGTTTAATGTGCTGACAGACGCGGGTGGCGAGTGGATGAAAGGGCTCCGGCATATCCTATTCGGCGGAGAACGCGCTTCCGCGGCCCATGTCAGAAAAGCGCTCCGCATCATGGGGCCGGGCAGACTCATTCACGTGTACGGGCCGACTGAAGTGACCGTGTTCGCAACGGCTCATACCATTCATGACATTCCTGAATCCATGTCGGCTGTCCCGATCGGCAGGCCGCTGAATGAAACGGGCGCTTACATTCTCACGGAAACAGGGCGGCTGCAGCCATTCGGAGCGGTCGGTGAATTGACGCTGACCGGAATGGGTGTGTCAAACGGCTATCTCAACCGGGAAGATTTGACGAAGCAAAAATTCATCCCGAATCCATTCAAGCCCGGTGAGCGCCTATACCGCACGGGCGACTTGGCGCGCTGGCTCCCGGACGGCACGATTGAATTTGCCGGCCGTATTGACGATCAAGTCAAAATCCGCGGACACCGTATTGAACTTGAAGAAATTGAAAAGCAGATCCAAGCGTATCAAGGTATTAAAGAAGCTGTTGCAGCCGTCAGCCGCAATGAATCGGGAGACGCTTACATTGATGCATACCTCGTATGCAGCGCTGAAATTGACACGAACGGGCTTGAAGTCTTTTTAAGCAGACAGCTTCCGGCATACATGGTGCCCCAATCGTTCACGATCCTTGAGAAACTCCCGCTCACGCCAAACGGCAAGGTGAACAAACCCCTGCTGCCGAAAGCAGAGCCGAAGCAGCGGACAGACAAAGACCAGACGCCGCCGCGCAACGAAACGGAAGAACGCATCGCCCGCATTTGGGCCGAGGTGCTCGGAACAGAATCAATCGGGATTCATGATGACTTCTTCGCACTCGGAGGCCATTCTTTAAAAGCGATGACCGCGGCGTCACGCATTAAAAAAGAGCTCGGTACGGACATCCCGGTGAAGCTGTTATTCGAAGCGCCGACAATCGCGGGCATTGCCGATTTTCTGCTTCACGGTGAAGAAAAAGGAATGAAAGATCTCACAATCATGAATAAAGATCAGTCTGACACACTGTTTGCATTTCCGCCGGTTCTCGGTTACGGGCTGATGTACCAGCCGCTGGCAAAACAGCTGTCCGGCTGCAGAATCTGTGCGTTCGATTTCATCGAGGAAGACAACCGTATCGACCGATACACTGAGCTGATCAATCAGCTTCAGCCGGAAGGGCCCATCAAGCTGTTCGGATACTCGGCAGGCTGCACGCTCGCCTTTGAAACCGCCAAACGGCTTGAAGCCGAAGGCCGTGAAGTGGAGCGGCTGATCATGGTGGATTCCTATAAAAAACAAGGCGTCAGCGACTTGGATGGCCGCACCGTAGAAAGTGATGTTCAGGCGCTGATGAAGGTGAACCGGGACAATGAAGCGCTGAATAACGAAGCCGTCAAAGAAGGGCTCGCCAAAAAAACAAACGCATTTTATTCTTATTTCGTGCACACCGTCAGCACCGGCACGGTCAACGCGGATATAGATCTTTTAACATCAGAACCGGACTTTGCGATGCCGCCGTGGCTCGCTTCGTGGGAGGAAGCCACGACAGGTGAATACCGTGTGAAAAAAGGCTGCGGCACTCACGCAGAAATGCTTCAGGGAGATTGTCTCGAAAGGAATGCGGCACATTTGCTCGAATTCCTAAGGAATGAACATCTGAAGCTGACAACTTCACGATAGAAAAGGAGGAAGCCGCTAATGGTCCAGCTCTTTAAATCGTTCGATACGACAGAAAAAACGCAGCTCATCTGTTTTCCGTTCGCAGGAGGCTATTCCGCATCATTCCGCCCGCTCCACACCTATCTTCAGGGTGAGTGTGAGATGCTTGCCGCGGAACCGCCGGGACACGGAACAAATCAAATGTCCGCCGTTGAAGATTTTGAGCAGCTCGTCAGCTTGTACAAGCAGGAGTTGAATCTCAGTCCTGACCGCCCGTTTGTGCTGTTCGGCCACAGTATGGGGGGCATGGTCGCTTTCAGGCTGGCGCAAAAGCTGGAGCGGGAAGGCATTTACCCGCAGGCCGTGATCATCTCAGCCATCCAGCCGCCGCATGCGGAAAGGAAAAAAGTTTCTCATCTTGATGATGAAAAATTTCTCGCCCATATTATCGAGCTTGGCGGAATGCCGCAGGAGTTAGTGGAAAATAAGGAGGTCATGTCATTTTTCCTGCCTTCTTTCAGATCCGACTACCGCGCGCTTGAAAGCTTCCGCCCGTCTGATTCTCACATCATTCAATCACCCGTCCATATTTTTAATGGGCGGAAGGATCATAAATGTATCAGAGATGCGGACGGATGGAAAAAATGGGCCGCAAATCCCATATTCCATGAGTTTTCGGACGGCCACATGTTCATTTTAAGTGAAACTGAAAAAGTGGCGGAACGAATTTATGAGATTATTAACAGGAGCACTGCAGGCCAATTGTTATAAAATGTGACAGACAGCATCCGCTGTCTGTTTTTTGTAACAAAATCGGCCTTGGAGTTTTCTCATTTATCAAAAATTTTATGTTATGATTTAATGGAATATCACTTTGAAGGGATTGTCGTACATGAATGATGCAGCTAAAGAGCTGAACAGAACATTATCTGATGAAAACCCGCACGTGCTTCATATGCTTTCTGATTTGGGCAAAGATTTGTTTTATCCGAAAGGGGTGCTGACGCAATCGGCGGAAGCGAAAGCCAAGGCCGGAAAGTATAATGCCACAATCGGAATCGCCACCTCACAAGGAGAGTCCATGCACTTTTCCCATATACAAGAGACATTGTCCGCCTATAACCCCGATGATATCTACGATTATGCTCCGCCGCAGGGAAAAGAGCCGCTCAGACAGGAATGGCTGAAAAAAATGCGTCTCGAAAATCCTTCATTAGCCGGCAAAGACATCAGCACGCCGATCGTGACAAACGCTTTGACACACGGGCTGAGCATTGCCACCGACTTGTTCGTCAATGAAGGGGATACGCTGCTTCTGCCTGATAAATATTGGGGAAATTACAACTTCATTTTCGGTGTCCGGCGCAAGGCATCTATTGAGACGTACCCGCTTTTTCAGCAGGATGGGCGTTTTAATGCGGCTGGTCTGTCCGAGCTGCTGAAAAAGCAGGAAGAGAAGGCGATTGTCGTGCTGAATTTCCCGAATAATCCGACAGGCTATACGCCGGGGGAAGAGGAAGCGTTAGAAATCGTCAGCGTGATTCTGGAGGCAGCGGAGGCCGGCAAAGAGATTGTCGTACTCGTAGACGATGCGTATTACAATTTGTTTTACGATGAAACGGCCATTCAGGAATCCATCTTCAGCAAACTCGCCCAAGTGCATGACAGGGTGCTTTGCGTGAAAATAGACGGAGCCACAAAGGAAAATTACGCGTGGGGCTTCCGCGTCGGTTTTATTACGTACAGCACAAAAAGCGAAAAAGCGCTGCGCGTGCTCGAGGAAAAAACAAAAGGAATTATCAGAGGAACGATTTCAAGCGCTCCGCATCCGTCCCAAACATTCATGCTGCGGGCGATGCAGTCACCGGAATATGAGAAAGAAAAATCACTGAAATACAACATCATGAAAAAACGGGCTGACAAAGTGAAAGCCGTTCTTGCAGAAAACAAGCACTATGAAGACGTATGGACGCCTTATCCGTTTAACTCAGGCTATTTCATGTGTGTCCGGCTGAAAGACATAAACGCCGGCGAATTGAGAGTGTCATTGCTTGAAAAGAGAGGAATCGGGACGATATCCATTAATGAAACGGATTTGCGAATCGCGTTTTCATGCGTTGAAGAAGAACACATCGCGGATTTGTTTGAAGAAATTTATCAAGAAGCAAAGCAGCTTCAGAAACAGGCGGAAATATCCGGCTGACAAAAAAGGAGGGGGACACCCTCCTTTTTCTATGCTTACAGCAGCTCTTCATACGTTTTCATCTCAATCCCGTCACAAAAATCGGGATGAGCCGCACAAACCGCCAGCTTATATTCTTCGTCCGCATCATATGTGCGGATGAAACAAGGTTCATGTCCGTCCGGGAGTTCAATGGACACGCGGCCGTCCTCTTCAAGGCGGACGCTGAATGAATCAAGCGGCAGGGAAAGCCCTTTTCCGGCCTGTTTGATAAAGCTTTCTTTCATTGACCACAGGTGATAAAAATAATCGGTCTGCCGATCGGGATCTTTCGCTTGCAGATCACTGTACTCTGAAGGCGAGAAAAAACGTTTCGCTATATCAATCGTGCCGGGCTTCATTTTTTCAATATCGATACCGATCGGTTTTGAATCAACGGCACAGACGATCCAGCGCCCGGAATGGGAAATATTAAAGTGCAAGTCCGGAAGCGCGGGGATATACGGCTTTCCGTACTCCTGGACGCTGAATACAATCGCAGCCGGATTAAGTCCGTAAGCCCTCCCCGCAATGGTGCGGATGAGCATGTCGCCCAGCAAGGTGCGGTGAGCATCCTCTTTATGATAAAAGCGCCGGCATTTTTCCCGCTTTTCAGCGGACACAGCCGCCATCATCCGATCCTCTTCCTTTGGAGAAAGCGGGCGGTCCATATATACTCCGTAAATCTTCATGTCCAGATCCTCCGTCTGCAAATATTGTCAAAACCATCCTATCATATCAGACGCAAGCTGTCCGGCAATAAAAAAAACAAAACCGATTCGGCTTTGTTCTTAATGAACGGACGCTGCCCGCCCGTAGATCGCATATGTTAACAGTTTAGAGGATTGTGGCAAAGAAAAACGCAGAATCAGCCCGGTCAAAACAGCCGTAATAATGGTTCCGGCTCCGATCGGTCCGCCCATCGTCCAGGCTGCGGCAAGAATCGTCAGTTCAATGCCGTTCCGCACCCATTGCACGTTCCAGCCCGTTTTTTCAGAAATCAGCAGCATCAGAGAGTCCCGGGGGCCCGCGCCGAGCCCGGCCGATACGTAAATACCGACGCCGCAGCCGATCAGCAGCAATCCGAAAGAAAAAAACACGGCCGCTAAGGAAAAAGCGTGCGCTTCAGGAAGCAGAAATGAAAAAAAATCAATAAACATTCCCATCATCAGCATATTCAAGATGGCGCCGATTTTCGGGAGCGTTCTCGTGAACAGGCAGGTTAAAGCGACGATCACCGCGCCGACCACGATGGACCATTGCCCGACGGAAAGACCGAAATGCTGAAAAAGCCCATAATGAAAGGCATCCCAAGGGCTGATGCCGAGAGCTTTTCCTTTAATGGTTAAAGATACCCCGAAAGACAAAATCAACAGACCGGCAAAATAAAACGTCCAGCGCATCACGAATTCCCGCTTCAAAGAGGTCCCTTCTTTCATAAAATCTCATTAATTGTCATTGTAGCATAACTGCCAAAAAAAAGAAGAGCGAAATCAGTGTTTCGCTTCTTCTTCGGCTCCTACAAAGGATTCAGTATACGATTCAAAAACCGCTGCGTGCGTTCTTCTTTCGGCGCGGAAAAAATTTGGGCCGGCGGTCCTTGTTCCACAATGACGCCGCCGTCAATGAAGATGACTTCATCGGCCACTTCCTGCGCGAATTTGATTTCATGCGTGACGACAACCATCGTCCAGCCTTCATTCGCCAAATCCTTAATAACTTTGAGCACCTCGCCGACCAGCTCCGGGTCAAGCGCTGACGTCGGTTCGTCAAACAGCATCAGCTCAGGCTGAATCGCAAGCGCGCGGGCGATGCCGACACGCTGCTGCTGACCGCCGGAAAGCTGGAACGGATATAAATTCATTTTGTCTTTCAGTCCGACTTTTTCAAGAAGCTCAATCGCTTCTTTTCTGACTTGCTCTTTGTCGCGCTTTTGCACTTGAATGGGTCCTTCCATGACGTTCTCAAGTGCCGTGCGGTGAGGAAACAGATGATACGCCTGAAAGACCATGCCTGATTTGCGGCGGAGGCGAAGGATATCAGCCTGCTTCACTTTTTTGGAGAAATCTATTGAAAAATCGGAGAATGCCAGCTCGCCGTGATTGGGAATCTCAAGCGCGTTCAGACAGCGCAGAAGCGTCGTTTTTCCTGAACCGGACGGTCCCAGAATGGCGATGACTTTCCCTTTTTCTATCTCCATATCTATCTTTTTTAAAATTTCATTCTGGCCGAATGATTTATTTAATCCTTTAACAGAAAGCATATCGAAACCTCCTTATTTGGCCACATAACGGTCGAGACGCCGTTCGATCACAAGCTGTACGATTGACAGCAAGAAGCAGATGATCCAATAAATAAAGGCGGCTTCAATATAGATGACCAAGATCTGATCAAGGTTTTGCGCGCCGATTTCCTGGGCTTTCCTGAACAGCTCCGCGACGAGAATCTGTGACGCGAGAGATGTATCCTTGATCAGGCTGATAAATGTATTTGATAATGGCGGAATGGACACGCGAAACGCCTGCGGCAGGATCACGCGGAACAATGTCTTGCGATAGGTCATGCCGATCGTATAACCGGCTTCCCATTGCCCTTTCGGCACGGATGAAATAGATGCCCGAATGATTTCAGAAGCATAGGCGCCTACGTTTAGTGAAAATGCGATGACAGCGCTTGGGAAAGGGTCCAGTGTAATATTAAAGGTCGGGAACAGATAAAAAATGATGAACAATTGAACGAGAAGAGGAGTGCCGCGCACCGCTGATACATATACGCTGAACACCCATCTCAATGGTTTCATATTTGACATTCTGGCGAGCGCCGTAATCAGCGCGATGATCATTCCGAAAATAAAGGAAAGAATGGTAAGGGGAATCGAGTAATAGATTCCCCCGGAAAGAATCGGCCAGAATGACTGCTGCACCAGATCCCATGGAATGGCTGCCGCAATCACGGGCTCAGGCATGTTACTTAGAAACATCTTCGCCGAACCATTTTTTAGCTATTTTAGAAAGAGTCCCGTCCTCTTTCATTTCTTTTAACGCTTTGTTGACGTGAGTCACAAGTTCGCCGCTTCCTTTTCGGAATGCGAAATAAGTTTGTTGCGGCTGGCCTGCTTCAAACGCGATTTTCACGTTCTTAATACCGGACGTTTTTAAGTAGTTCAGTACGGCAAGCTTATCGTTGTAAGTCAGATCAGCCCGGCCCTGCTGAATGAGCTGAAGGGATTGAGCCATGCCTTCAACGCCTTCAATTTTCGCGCCGGCTTCTTTAGCTAATTTATTGTAATTGCTTGTTAATGATTGAGCCGCTGTCTTTCCTTTGACATCAGCTTCTTTCGCAATCGTGCTGTCTTTTTTCGTCACGACGACGGCATTTGACGTTGTGTATTTATCAGAAAAATCATATTGGTTCTCACGGCCTGTTTTGCCGACTTGGTTAGCGACGACGTCAAACCGTTTAGCATTTAATCCGGCAAACATGCTGTCCCATTGCGTTTCTTTGAAGTCAGCTTTCAGACCGAGGCGTTTCGCGACTTCTTGAATAACCTCAACATCATAACCGGTCAGTTTGTCAGTCTTTTTATCATGGAAGGTAAATGGTTCATACGTTCCTTCTGTACCGACGGTCAGTACGCCTTTTTTCTTGACAGAAGCCCAAAGATCGCCGTCTTTTGACTTAGATCCGCTGTCCTGTGAGTTTCCGCAGGCTGCAAGCACCGCGATGCTGACCATCATGAATAAAGCCAATAATGCTTTTTTAATTTTCTTTATTCCCCACTTTTCTGATTAGTTTTATTGAGAAAAAATAGCTCCCAATTGTAAAGGATAACTTTTTTTTAGTATGAGTCAAGTAATTGGTTTTCATGAGCGTGAAATCTCCGTGTTTCCGGGGGGTCAAAATAATTGCAAAAACTGTCTGACCGGCTTCGGCAGGTAGCTGTCTTTTCTCCAGATGACGGCCGGTGTCATGACAAACGGATTGTCCTCGATGGCGACCGTTTTGACATGCGATCGCATATGGACGGGAATCATCGTCAAAGGCAGAATCGTGGCTCCGAACCCAGATGAGACGAGGCTCAAAAGCGTCGCGGAGTCATGGCATTCACAGACAACCTGGAGGTCGAGACCGTACTGTTCACAAACATGGAGGACTTGGTCATACACACCCCTTCCATTGACGGTGCGCAAAAGGATCAGAGGCAAAGAAGCGATGTCCTTCAGCTTAATCGTTTCTCCGCACAGGCGTTTTGTATGCTCAGACAGCACCAATACACACGGAATGTCTTCAAGCTCCTTCGATTCAATGCTGTCGCTTTTAATCAAGGTGGTGGTGACGGCGGCGTCAATCTGTCGGGATTCCAGGAGCTCCAGCAGTGAGACGGGTTCGTCTTCCCAAATGTTAAAGGTGAGATGAGGATACTGCTCTTTCATCTGCGACACTTTCTCAAGCATAAGTGCGGCGCAGTAAATGGTTGACCCCACGGCAAGGGGGCCGGCTGCTTCTTCCTTCAGCTCTTGTACCTCGATAATGGCGTCCTCAAACTTATGAAGAATCTCTTTCGCTCTTTTCAAAAATACGTTTCCTTCATATGTAAGGGTCATTTGTTTCTTTTTATTGCGGTCAAACAGAATGACGCCCAATTCTTCTTCGAGCTGTTTCAGCTGTCTGCTTAACGGCGGCTGAGCCATATGAAGCTTTTTGGCGGCCGTCGTAATTTTCTGCTCTTGGGCAATGGTGACGAAATAACGCAATTGCCGGATATCCATGAGAATGCGCTCCTTTCTTTTATACCTTTAGGGTATGATATATAGATTTAACGAATATTTTTCATATGGATATCAGGAGTATGATGGTTTTGACACCATATTTCAAGCGTAAAGGAGGGTTCAATATGAAACTCGTCATCGGAATGACCGGGGCTACGGGAGCCATATTCGGGATCAGGCTTTTAGAATATTTAAAGGCCGCGGAGATCGAAACCCATCTTGTCGTTTCTCCTTGGGCAAATGTCACCATCACACATGAAACCGATTATACGTTAAAAGATGTAGAGAAACTGGCGTCCTATACGTATTCTCACAAAGACCAGGCAGCGGCGATTTCAAGCGGCTCGTTTGAAACGGATGGGATGATCATCGCTCCGTGCAGCATGAAATCACTTGCAAGCATCCGCACCGGAATGGCTGACAATCTGCTGACAAGAGCGGCTGACGTCATCCTGAAAGAGCGGAAAAAACTTGTGCTTCTGACCAGAGAAACGCCGCTCAGCCAAATCCATTTAGAGAATATGCTAGCGCTTACAAAAATGGGTTCCGTCATTCTTCCGCCGATGCCGGCTTTTTACAACAAACCGGCTGACATGGACGAATTGATCGACCACATTGTGTTCCGGACGCTCGACCAGTTCGGCATCCGTCTGCCGGAAGCGAAACGGTGGTACGGAATTGAAAAACAAAAAGGAGGAATCTGATAATGGCCTATCAGGATTTTAGGGAATTTCTCGCCGCTCTTGAAAAAGAAGGGCAGCTGTTAACAGTCAACGAAGAGGTAAAACCGGAGCCGGATCTGGGCGCCGCCGCGCGTGCAGCCAGCAACCTCGGGGATAAAAGCCCCGCACTTTTGTTTAACAATATTTACGGACAACATCATGCGCAGGTCGCCTTGAATGTCATCGGCTCCTGGCCGAATCACGCGATGATGCTGGGCATGCCGAAAGATACGCCTGTAAAAGAACAATTCTTTGAGTTCGCCAAACGGTACGATTCATTTCCGGTATCGGTCAAACGGGAAGAAACTGCGCCGTTTCATGAAAATGAAATAACGGAAGACATCAATCTTTTTGACATCCTTCCGTTATTCAGAATCAACCAGGGAGACGGCGGCTATTATTTGGATAAAGCGTGCGTCATTTCCCGCGATCTTGAAGACCCGGACAATTTCGGCAAGCAGAATGTCGGCATTTACAGAATGCAGGTGAAGGGAAAAGACCGCCTCGGCATCCAGCCCGTGCCTCAGCATGATATTGCGATTCATCTTCGCCAGGCTGAAGAACGGGGTGTGAATCTTCCCGTTACGATCGCGCTGGGCTGTGAGCCGGTGATTACGACGGCCGCGTCAACTCCTTTGTTATACGATCAATCCGAGTATGAAATGGCCGGCGCGATTCAAGGGGAGCCTTACAGAATCGTCAAATCCAAGCTGTCCGACTTAGACATCCCGTGGGGCGCCGAAGTCGTTCTAGAAGGAGAGATTCTCGCGGGAGAACGGGAATACGAAGGCCCTTTCGGTGAGTTCACGGGTCATTATTCAGGCGGCCGCAGCATGCCGGTGATCAAAATCAAACGTGTATATCATAGAAACAATCCGATTTTTGAACATTTGTACTTAGGCATGCCGTGGACGGAGTGCGATTATATGATCGGCATTAATACGTGCGTGCCTCTTTACCAGCAGCTGAAGGAAGCATATCCGAACGAAATCGTCGCCGTTAATGCCATGTATACGCACGGTCTGATCGCCATCATTTCAACGAAAACACGATACGGCGGCTTTGCTAAGGCGGTCGGCATGCGCGCCCTGACAACGCCGCACGGACTCGGCTACTGCAAAATGGTCATTGTCGTGGATGAGGATGTCGATCCGTTTAATCTGCCGCAAGTCATGTGGGCGCTCTCAACGAAAATGCATCCGAAACACGACGCAGTCATTATTCCTGACCTGTCCGTTCTTCCGCTTGACCCGGGGTCTGATCCGGCAGGGATGACACACAAAATGATTCTTGACGCCACAACACCTGCCGCGCCGGAAACAAGAGGCCATTATTCGCAGCCGCTTGATTCTCCGCTGACAACAAAAGAGTGGGAACAAAAACTGATGGACTTAATGAATCAATAAGAAAGGATGAGTTTGCAATGAAAACATGCCCGCGCTGTGAATCGAAAAAAGGAGAAACCGTCAGCCAATCGCCGGTCAAAGGCGCTTGGGAAATATACCAATGCCAGACCTGCTTTTTCACATGGAGATCCTGTGAACCGGAAAGCATCACGAATCCGGAAACATTCAACCCGGCATTTAAAATTGATCCGAAAGAAACGGAGACGGCCACTCAAGTTCCCGCTGTTCCGGAAAGAAAAGCGTAATGCTGACGGAGCATTTACCGGAAGCCCTTTACACGCTTTTAGACGGGACGGAGCTTGAGAAAAAGCAGCACGATGCATTTGTACTGCAATCCGTGACAAAACAAGGCCGTCCGCACGCGGCCATGATCAGCGCCGGTGAGATTCTGGCCGTGAGCAGCACAAATCTCCGGATCGCCTTATGGAAAAACACGACGACTGTAAAAAGCCTGCTGCATTCGGGACAAGCTCTTTTCATCGCCTGGCACGGAGGAGCTGCCTATTACGTCACATTGGAATGTGAGGCGCTTCCGCCGCTGAAAGAGGCGAAATACGAGCGGGAACGGTTCAGCTGCCGCGTGATTTCCGTCAAGGAAGATCGGGCGAAATACGCTGATCTGACGTCCGGCCCGGCCATTCAGCTTCACGAGCCGGAAAGTGTCCTGAAGAGATGGAGCGAAACGCTTGAGGAGTTAAAACAATAAACGCACAAAAAAAGCCTGCGGACGCTTCCGCAGGCTTTTCTATTATTGTACGCCTTTCATCGCCCGTTTAATAACGGGAGAAAGAAGAACCAAAATAATACCGAGAATGATGGAAATAAGCCCGATTGAGCCGAAATAGGCCGCTTCAGAAATCTTATCAAACAAACCGACTACTTTTGCGTTCAGGGCTTGGCCGCAGGCGTTTGTTAAGAACCACATACTCATTGTCTGCGCTGAGAAAGCGGCAGGCGCAAGCTTCGTTGTGACAGATAAACCGACCGGTGAAAGGCAAAGCTCACCAAGCACAACCAAAAGGAAGCTGAGCACAAGCCAAAGCGGGCTCACAAGCTCGCCGCTTCCGCCCATAACCGGAAGCACCATGACTAAAAATGACAATCCGGCAAGGATAATGCCGATCGCGAATTTAATCGGTGTTGAAGGCTGGCGTTTGCCGAGCTTCATCCAGAACCAAGCGAACACCGGCGCGAAAATAACGATGAATAATGGGTTCAGAGACTGGAACCATGAAGACTCAAGATGCATTCCCGCAAAAGAAAGCCTCGTGCGCTGATCCGCATATAAAGCAAGAATCGTCGCACCCTGTTCCTGAATAGCCCAGAACATGGCCGCCGCAATAAACAGCGGAATATAAGCCGCAAGCCGTGATTTTTCCGTTCTTGTCGCTTTTTTGCTTGTGAACATCACGATAAAGTAGATAACCGGAATGACAATGCCGAGGACACTGACGACGTCAATTACACGCTGGATTGTCAGCCAGCCGGTTTGGATGAGAACGAAAATAACGGCGGCTGCGATGACCACTCCGATTCCCGTTCCGATCACTGATGATTTAGAAATCGGATTCGGTACATTGGAGCCTGCTTTGCCGAGGTATTTCTTTCTCGTAAGAGCGAAAACAATCAGTCCGAGGAACATACCGGCCGCGGCGCATCCGAAGCCTAAGTGGTAGTTGTACTTCTGTCCGAGTGTTCCGACAATTAGCGGCGCAACTAATCCGCCGAGGTTGATCCCCATGTAAAAGATACTGAAACCAGAGTCGCGGCGCTCGTCTTCCTTCGTATATAGATCTCCGACAACGCTGGATACGTTCGGTTTAAGCAGGCCGGTTCCGATAATGATCAGAGCCATGCTGAGAAAAAACGCCGCCGTGCTGCCAGGGAAGGCAAGAGCGATGTGGCCGAACATAATTAAAATTCCGCCGTAGAATACGGTGTTTGCCGTACCGAATACCCGGTCGGCCAGCCATCCGCCGATGACGCTCGACATGTATACGAGAGATCCGTATATGGACATGATGGCAACTGCGGTGCTTTTATCAAAGCCGAGACCGCCATGAGCGACTTCCGTGTATAAATAGTAAAGCAATATAGCTCTCATACCATAGTAGGAGAAACGCTCCCAAAATTCGGTGAAAAACAGTGTGAACAAGCCGCGGGGATGACCGAAAAAGCCTCGTTGCGGCACAGTTTCTGTTATAGCTTCCTTTTCAATAGATGCCACCTGAGCCAACCCTTTCTTAAAAAAGTGTATTACAAAAATCATATTCTTATATAATACTTGTGTCAATATAATTTATACTGAATTCAAAAAATTCCAGAATGAAAAGATATTATAACGAAGAATATATACGTATTTTCCTAATTCCAATGACTTATTTTTGGTATATTATCTAACTAAACTATCTTTATAAACTTTTTTAATAAAATTTAAAGTATGTACAGGCGGAGCGGGATATGGCGGAATAAGATGGCAATAAGAGAGAAAGGAGGAGATCATCACTTGCCGAATCGTATATTGGATATAACGGATTGCGGCGTGGCGGCAGACGGGAAAACCGACGTGACAAGCGCCATCAACCAATGTTTGGCCAAAGCCGTCAGCGAGGGCTGTCATACGGTGTTTTTTCCGTCCGGAACGTATAAAATCAACGGCACGCTTGGCGGTGACAGCGGCCAGCCGTTTAGGAACGCCGGAATTAATGTGCCGAGCCATCTCTCCATCGTCATGGATCCGGAATGTACGATTAAAGTAACGCCGAACAGCTCCTGGGGCTACTCGGCTTTCTATATAGGCAGGCGGGAAAATGTCACCATCACCGGGGGCCGCATCATCGGGGATCGGGATGAACACAAGTATATCAATGTTCCTTTGCGGTCGACCCATGAATGGGGATTCGGAATCTGTATTGAAGGCAGCAGCAATGTACTGATCGAAGATGTGGAGATATCGGATTTTACGGGAGACGGCATTATTGTCAGTCCGCTCGGGTTAAAAACAAACAGTGATTACGAAACATCAGAACATATAACCATCCGCCGCTGCGATATCAGACAGTCAAGACGCAACAACATTTCAATCACCGGCTGCAACACCGTCACGGTGGAAGACTGCGTGATTGAAGACGCCGGGAAAGGAAATGGAACAGCCCCGAAATTCGGAATCGATATTGAATCGTACGGAGAAGGCGATGTTGATTATGAAGAGGCTCTTCATATTACGATCCGCAACAACTTCTTTTACGGAAACACCGCAAGCTCAGTCACCAACTTTAACGGATATAACGTGTTAATTGAAGGAAATCATTCCGACAATACAATCAGTTACGGGTACGGCGCGCATACCGTCATTTCAGGGAACGTCCTCTTTTGGTCAAACGGCGGCTCAAGAACCGGAATCGCCGGACAAGGTGTGTCACAAGGGCAGGACAGCAGCAATGCCGTCATTTCCAGCAATCTGATTACCGGTTTTTCCACCGGGATAGATGTAAGGGGGAAAAGCGTCCTCGTTACCCACAACAAAATCAATCAATTTGAAAATACGGGCATTTCCGTCTATCGGGCGGAAGATGTGACCGTTGACGGCAATGTCATTGAAAACGGGCGTTCCGAAACGGGACGAAGCGCGGGAATGCGGGCCACGCTTTCTGAAAACGCCGTCTTTATGAATAACACTTTGAATCAGGTAACAGACGGAATCAGCATATCAGCCGGCAATATCACCGTAAAACAGAATGTGCTGAAATCGTTCAGCCGGGGCATATGGGTCACAGGCGGAAATGCCCTCATTGAAGGAAATACGCTCATCCCTAATGCGTTTCAGGGCGCCGCAGAGTCCTATGCCGTATCTGTGACAAACGACGCCAAGGCTGTCATCAAAGGCAATCTCTTCAAAAGCTACAAAAACTATCCCATTTTCAGTTCGACATCCTCAGGAACCTCTGTCATCGGCAACCGCTTTGAATCATCACCGCTTATCGTTACCGTGTATCTGAACTCAGGAACGCATGAAGTCATAGACAATACCATCACGATCAACCGAACGGCGGGCAGCCCGATCGGCATCTATCTGAACGGAACCTCCAATTCCCTCGTTTCGGGGAATACCATCAACAACCTTTCCGCCGCTTCTGCTTCGGCTATCCAAACCAGTTCCTCCGCAAGCACGAAAATCATCGGCAACCGCATTATCAAAGGCATCATTGTAAAACACACTACAGATACGGAAATCGGAAATATCGTCATCTGATCATCATTACCGTCTGAACAATAAAAAGAACACATGAACTCCGAAAAAAGGAGCGATGTGTTCTTTTTTGACACAATACAGCTTTCAACAGCAGTGACGAAGTGCCGGGCGCTTGTCAGGCATCTTTTTTTCCTGTTTTATATAAAGCCAACATTTCTTTGATTAAAAAGAGGGCGAAGAAAAACAGCATCAGCCATTCTGAGAAGGTCATCAATTTAAAAGCGGACAGGTTGTTTTGAACCGCTCCATAGAGACTGAAGCCTTGCAGCATATCCACCCCTACAGAAATCATCAGACAGGAAGTCAGTAAAAAAATGGAAATCCCCAATATTTTCATGCGGTATCACTCTCCCTTTTTATCCTTTTCAAATTTGCAAAACTTATACAGACTTTCCGCCGTGCATAATCTTTTGCCGTACAGGAAGAATATGAAAAAAACGAGGAAAGGTTTTTTGCGATATGCCGCCATTTTTTAAGCAGAAGAAACAAAAAAAAGCCGATCAAAACGACCGTGGCAATGAAGACAGAAAAGAACCGGAAAACAAATCAGACAAAGAGCGGGAGGAGCCGATCTCCCTCAGCTTAGAGAAAAATATGAAGAAGCTGTCTGCGAGGTTCGGCAACAGTGCTGATGTCGTTATCCGCCGGCTGAAAATCGGAAAGGAAGAGCTTCCGGCCGCGATTGTGTATATCGCCGGTTTGGTAGACGAACAGCTTGTCAGCCAATCTCTTCTGGAAGATTTAATCGATATTCCGTCCGTTCAGCCGGAACAAGCGGTCTGCCTGATATACGAAAAAACGCTTGCGATCGGCGGAGTAAAAGAGGAAGAGAAATGGAAAAGCCTTTTTGCCGGGCTGGTGGCGGGCAGCACGCTCATTTTTGTCGACGGGGCTGACAAGGCGCTGATCGCCAGTACGGAAGGAGGGGAACACCGGTCCATTCAAGAGCCGAGCACTCAGGTGTCCTTCCGCGGCCCGCGGCAGGGATTCACAGAATCTCTGCAAACCAATATTTCCATGATCCGCAGGTATGTAAAAACGCCTGATGTATGGGTTGAAAAAATGGAGATCGGACACGAGACGAATACGGACGTCGCGCTGATGTATATCAACGGAATTTGTGAAAAAAAGCTGATTAAGGAAGTCCGCAAGCGGCTGAAGCACATTGATATCGACAGCATTCTGGAATCCGGCTACATTGAGCAGCTTATAGAAGACGCGCCGTTTTCCGTGTTTCCCACTGTGTATCATACGGAACGTCCGGACGTTGTTGCGGGAAATCTGCTGGAAGGAAGATTTGCGATTATCGTGGATGGAACGCCGTTTGTTCTCCTCGCACCGGCCTTATTTATTCAATTTTTTCAATCAGTTGAGGATTATTATTCACGATTTGATATCGCTACAAGCATCAGGCTGCTTCGGGTTTTGATATTCTTCATTTCACTGGTGGCGCCGGGGATTTATGTGGCGGCGGCGACCTTTCATCAGGAAATGATTCCGACGCAGCTGCTGATTGTCATCGCCGCCCAGCGGGAGACGGTCCCGTTTCCGGCCGTCATTGAAGCGCTGACGATGGAAGTGGCCTTCGAGATTCTCAGGGAGGCGGGCGTCCGTCTTCCGAGAGTTGCGGGTTCCGCCGTTTCTATAGTTGGAGCGCTCGTCATCGGCCAGGCCGCCGTACAGGCCGGCATCGTTTCCCCGGCCATGGTTATCGTCGTCGCGCTGACGGCGATTGCCAGCTTTGCGACCCCGGCTTTTGACATGGCGATATCTGCGCGCCTGATCCGGTTTGTCTTTATTCTGTCGGCGGCGGTGATGGGATTTTACGGGCTGATTCTGGGCATTATCATGATGTTTGTTCATCTGTGCAGCCTGCGTTCATTCGGTTTTCCGTATATGTCCCCGCTCGCTCCTTTGTCCCCGGGCGGGCTGAAGGATTCCCTTCTCCGCGCTCCGCTGTGGGCGGATGAAAAAAGGCCGGGACTGCTCGTGCAGAAAAACAACAGGCGCCAAGGAGAACATCAAAGACCGAAACCGGAGACATCCAGAGGAATGGTTAATAAAGATATAGAAGAGGGCGACGGTAATGAAAAGACGTAAATGGATACTCCTCCTTTGTACGATGGTTTCCCTCATGTTTGTATCCGGGTGCTGGGATAAAAGAGAGCTGACCGATTTGGCGGTGATCTCCGCCATCGGTATTGACCGGACCGAATCGGGAAAATACGTCCTTCACTTTCAAATTATCAACCCGGGAAACGTGGCCGGCGGTCTGCAGGGCGGCGGAGCGGGAGACCGGCCTCCGGTTTCCGTCTATTCCGTGTCCGGAGACAATATGACGGAAGCTTTGAGAAAAGGCTCGATGAAGGTGTCCAGAAGGCTCTATTTTGCGCATACGAATCTTGTGGTGTTCAGTGAAAAGCTGGCGAAAGAGGAAGGGCTCAGTTTTATTCTGGACAATCTTGAAAGCGACACCGAATTCAGGACGACCGCAACCGCGGTCATTGCGCATAATTGCAAGGCTGAAGACATTATTAAAGTGCTGACGCCGATTGATAAAATCCCTTCCAATAAAGTGAACAAGACGCTCAGCTTTACGCAGGAACAATACGGCAGAGTCATTAAAACAAGCCTTCAGGACATTCTGATTGATCTCGCCTCTCCGACCAGGTCGCCGTTTATACCGGGTTATGAAATGCACGGAGACGATAAAGTCGGTCCTACGATGGAAAATACGCAGACGACTGAACCGAAAGCGCTGCTGTCAGCTGACGGATTGGCTGTGTTCAAAAAGGATGGGAGACTCGATTACTGGATCGAGGATGACGACAGTGTGGGCGCGGTATGGCTGCTGAACAAAATCAAGCATACGTTCATCAATGCGGATTGGAAGAACGTTAAGCATGCAATCAGTCTGCAGGTCACCCGCCAGAATACGAAGGTGACGGCCACTTTTCCGGGCGGGAAACCGCATATTCACGTTCATGCTGAGGTCGAAGGACTGGTGGACGCCGTCAGATACCCTTTCCATCTGTCTGATCCGAAAGTGCTGATGACCATGCAAAAGGCGCTCAGCGCGCAGCTTGACAAAGATATCACCAAATCTATTGAAGATATTAAGGCTCATAAGAATGATTTCATCGGCTTCGGAGACCTGATTTATCGGCAGCATCCGCATAAATGGAAAAAGTTAAAAGGGAAGTGGGATGAAGAAATCTTTCCTAATCTCCCCGTGGATGTAAAAACGGAAGTCATCATCAGAAGAACGGGCTTGCGGAATAATCCTCTTTCAGACGAGCTCCAGCATGATTGATTTGAGGAGAAAGGAGCAAAGCACATGGAAAATGCCAAAATCGGCACGCGTCAGCTGTTTATTATGATCATTTTGTTTGAATTGGGCAGTTCGTTATTGATCCCGCCGGGCACGATGGCCGGACGGGATGCATGGCTGTCCGTGCTTCTCGGGTGCGTTGTCGGTCTCGGACTTTTCTACGTTTATCAGGCGCTGTATCAGTATTTTCCTGAGTCTTCTCCGAGAGATTACATGAACGAACTGATCGGCAGGCATCTGAGCTGGGTGGTCTTTCTTCTCTATATTCTCTATTTTGCTTATATCGCCGCCCGTGTATTGAGGGATTTTGGCGAAATGCTTGTCACCTTCGCCTATCAGGACACACCGCTTGTCATTGTGAATGCCATGCTGATGATTGCTGCGATATTTGCGGTCAGAAAGGGAATTGAAGTCATAGCGAGAGCCGGCGAGCTGCTGTTTGGCATTATGTATTTCCTGACGGCCATCGGGCTGATCCTCCTTATCAGCTCCGGCACGATAAACCTCAGATTTCTCCAGCCTGTCTTAGCGGAAGGCATGGGGACAGTCATTTATTCCGTGTTTAAACAGACCATGTTCATCCCGTTCGGTGAATTAATCGTGTTTGTCATGATTTTCCCTTACTTAAAAGATCGGAAAAAAGTGAAGAAAACAGGATTTCTGGCGATTATCATCAGCGGTCTGTTTTTGGCGATGTCGGTGGCGATTAATATTTGTGTGCTGGACGTCAACTTAATGCTCCGCTCTCAATTCCCGCTGCTGAGCACCATACAGACGATTAAAGTGGAAGAGTTTTTAGACCGGCTGGATGTCTTTTTTATGCTCGTGCTCGTCATCGGCGGTTTTTTCAAAGTCAGTCTTTTTACATATTCGGTTGTCGTGGGGGTCTCCACGCTGTTTAAAGAGAAAAATCCGTCCCAGCTGGCCTTGCCGGTCGGATTGGGAGTACTGATTCTCTCCATCAGCATCGCAAGCAATTTTTCGGAACACATGAATGAAGGCTTAAAAATTGTGCCGATCTATATTCATCTTCCGTTTCAAGTGCTGTTCCCCGTTTTGCTGCTTATCATTGCCGTGATCAAGAAAAAAGTCAAAGGGAGCGTCTATACAGTTTCGAAGAAATAACCCGGCCGATGCGCCGGGTTATTTTTAAAATCATGATTTTTGTCTGAATGCATTGACAAACTTGCCTGACAATTGTACATTTTGATTTATTCTTATAAATTTACTAGGAAATATAGGTTTAGTAGTGTTAATATTTTCCGAACGGTATTTCAGAATAGAAGGAGATACGTCATGACAAAGAAAAAAGAAATCAAACTCGGTGTGTTTCTCGCGGGCACCGGCCATCATGTCGCCTCTTGGAGACATCCTGAGGCTCCGGCGGACGCGAGCATGAATTTAGATTATTTCAAAGAACTGGCCAAAACAGCGGAGCGGGGGAAATTGGACATGCTGTTTTTAGCGGACAGTTTATCAATAGACAGCAAATCACATCCGAATGTGTTAACGCGTTTTGAGCCGTTTACGCTGCTGTCGGCGCTCGCTCAGGTCACATCCCGCATCGGTCTGACGGCGACCGCTTCCACTACATACAGTGAACCGTTCCACATCGCGAGACAAATTGCATCGCTTGATCATCTTTCCAACGGCCGCGCGGGCTGGAATGTCGTCACATCATCAATTGAATCAACCGCGCTTAATTTCAGCGGCGAAAAGCATCTTGAGCACCATCTCAGATATCAGCGCGCGGAAGAATTCGTTGAAGTCGTCAAAGGATTATGGGATTCGTGGGAGGAAGACGCCTTTATCCGCGACAAAGAATCAGGGACGTTTTTTGATAAAGACAAAATGCATGAATTGAATCATAAAGGAACATATTTTTCCGTAAGAGGGCCGTTAAATGCCGCCCGCACTCCGCAGGGCCGCCCCGTCATCATTCAGGCGGGATCATCAGGAGACGGAAAGGCGCTGGCCGCCAAAACGGCGGAGGTCATTTTTACCGCGCAAAACCATTTGGAATCTGCGCAGGAATTCTATCATTCTATTAAAGAACAAGCGGCTTCTTTCGGCCGTGATCCTGAAAAAATCGCGATCATGCCGGGGATTTTTCCCGTGATTGCCGATACTGAGGAAGAAGCGCAGGCAAAATATGAGGAGCTCCAAGACCTCATCATCCCGTCTGTCGGCCTGAACATTCTGCAAAACTATTTGGGCGGCGTCGACCTTTCCGCTTACCCGCTTGACGGCCCGCTGCCTGAATTGGATGCGGAAGCGTCAAATGCCGTGAAAAGCCGCTTCAAGCTCGTTCAAGAGATGGCCAAGCGCGATAACATGACCATCCGCGAGCTGTACAAATATGTGGCGGGTTCAAGAGGTCATCATATCTTTGTCGGAACGCCTGAACAGCTTGCCGATAAGATGGAAGAATGGGTCGACAAACAAGCTTGTGACGGCTTCAACATCATGCCGCCGCTTTTGCCTGAAGGTCTCACTCTTTTTGTAGATAAAGTGATTCCGATTTTACAAGAACGGGGCGTGTTCAGAAAAGAATATGAAGGAACGACGCTGAGAGAACATTTCGGACTGGAAAAACCGGCAAACCGATATGCCGGCTAAGGAGGGCTCATCATGTCAAGACAATACCGGCTCGCAACGGAAAGAGACGCTGATGAACTGCTTTCACTGACACTGCGGGCGTATGAACCGATCCGGAAGCTCGGCATAAACTTTGCCGCAGCAACGGCGGATAAAGAGCTCGTTTTGAATAACATCCAAAAAAACGCCTGTTACGTTTTGGAGGAAGACGGACGGATTCTGGCGACGATTTCCCTGCGGATGCCGTGGGGGCCGAATCCAGGGCCGTACGGTGTCCCTCATATTTGGTGGTTCGCCGTCGACCCTGACACCGGAAAAAAAGGGACGGGCTCAGAAATGCTGGAGTGGCTGGAGAACACGGTGCTTCGCGATACTTTAAAAGCCCCCTTCGTATCATTGGGTACAGCAGACAAGCATCCGTGGCTGATCGGCATGTACGAGCGGAAAGGCTACGTCCGTGCAGGCGAAAAGGATTTAGGAAAAGGACACATCACCATCTATTTAAAAAAACAATTGCAGAATTAACATATTCATAGAAAAAGGCGGGAGTTCAATGAAAAAGAAAACATGGGCTTTGCTGCTGTTTGCCGCGCTTTTGGCGGTCTTATCAGCATGCGGTAACGGAAAAGAAAGCGAAGACGGAGGTAACGTGCTGCATGTCGGCGCCACGGGACAAAGCTATCCGTTCGCATATAAAGAAAACGGCAAGCTGACCGGCTTTGACGTGGATGTCATGGAAGCCGTAGCGAAAAAAATCAACATGAAGCTGGACTGGAAGCTGCTTGAATTCAGCGGACTGATGGGCGAGCTCCAGACCGGCAAACTCGACACTATCTCAAACCAGGTCGCTGTCACGGGTGAACGCAAGAAAACGTATAACTTTACAGAACCGTATTCCTATGCGGGCACTCAAATTGTCGTCAAAAACGATAACAAAGACATCAAATCAGTCAATGATCTAAAAGGAAAAACAGTGGCGGCCGTTCTGGGCTCAAACCACGCGAAAAACCTTGAGAGCAAGGACCCGGATAAAAAAATCAACATTAAAACGTATGAAACACAAGAAGGTACGCTGAAAGACGTGGCTTACGGACGCGTTGACGCTTACGTAAACAGCCGCAGCCTCCTGATCGCCCAAATCAAAAAGACCGGTCTGCCTTTGAAATTGGCAGGAGACCCGATTGTCTATGAAAAAGTCGCTTTCCCGTTTGCGAAGGATGCGGCACACGATAAAATCCGCAAAAAAGTAAACAAAGCCATTGAAGAACTGCAGAAAGACGGCACGCTGAAAAAGCTGTCAGAAAAATACTTTAAAGAAGACATTACAACGGAAGAAAAGCATTAAGAAACGGCGGTGAAAATCGAGAATGAACAGCATTGATTGGGGATTTATGTTTTCAGCTTTTCCCGCGTTAATCGAAGCCTTGCCGATCACATTAGTAATGGCTGTCGCGGCCATGGTATTTGCCGTGATCGGAGGCCTTATATTAGCGCTTATCACGAAAAATCGTATTCCTGTGCTTCACCAGCTGTCAAAGGTGTATATTTCATTTTTCCGGGGCGTGCCGACGCTCGTTCAGCTTTTCCTAATTTATTACGGCCTGCCTCAGCTGTTCCCCGGAATGAGCAAGATGACGGCGTTAACTGCGGCGATTATCGGGTTAAGCCTGAAAAATGCCGCCTACCTGGCTGAAATTTTTCGCGCCGCGCTCAACTCAGTCGATGAGGGGCAGCTTGAAGCATGTCTTTCTGTCGGAATGACAAAATCCCAGGCGTACAGGCGGATCATTTTTCCGCAGGCCATCAGAAACGCGCTTCCCGCAACGGGAAATACGTTTATCGGCCTGTTAAAAGAAACATCGCTCGCCTTTACATTAGGAGTGATGGAGATGTTCGCCCAAGGGAAAATGTACGCATCAGGCAACCTCAAATATTTTGAGACGTATTTAGCCGTCGCAATCATGTATTGGATTCTTACGATTATTTACAGCGTGCTGCAGGATCTGCTCGAACGGGCGATCAGCAAGCCTTATCGCACATAGGAGGAGGCTCGGGATGATACAAGTCAGACACATTCGAAAAGCATTTAAAGACCTTACTGTTCTTGACGGGATCGATCTTGAGATCAAGAGCGGTGAAGTCACGGCCATCATCGGCCCGTCAGGCTCGGGAAAATCAACGCTCCTCCGCTGTCTGAATCTGCTGGAGCGCCCGGATGACGGCATCATTGAAATCGGTGATGCCAAGCTGAATGCAGCGTCCTATTCGCGCAAAGACGTACACAAGCTTCGCCAGCAGACGGCGATGGTGTTTCAGAATTACAACCTGTTTAAAAACAAAACCGCCCTGCAAAACGTGACAGAAGCGCTGATCACTGCGCAAAAGAAACCGAAAAAAGAAGCGGAACAGATCGGTATGGATCTGCTGCGGCAAGTCGGTTTAGAGCACAAAGCGGACAGCTACCCGATTACGATGTCAGGCGGACAGCAGCAGCGGATCGGGATTGCGCGCGCCCTGGCCGTTGATCCCCATGCGATTTTACTGGATGAACCGACTTCGGCCCTTGATCCGGAGCTTGTAGCCGGGGTGCTCCAAGTCATCAAATCAATTGCCGAAAAACAGACAACCATGGTCATCGTCACTCATGAGATGGCTTTTGCGCGTGAAGTTGCCGACCAGGTCATATTTATGGCGGACGGACGCATCATCGAGCAGGGAACGCCGGAAGAGCTGTTTGACAATCCGCAGAACGAACGGACGAAAAAATTCATTAAGCAAGTGGGAGAGCCTGCCGAACTTGTCTAAGAAGGGATGAAGAAAAAATGGCAAATGAAACGTATGAATCATTAAACAAACGTTTAATCAATATCCGCCGCGACCTTCATGAATACCCTGAGCTGTCAGGCGAGGAATACGAAACGACGGGTAAAATCCGCCGCTGGCTGGAGGAAGAAGGTATCTCGGTTCTTGATGTTCCGAAACTTCAAACCGGAGTGATCGCTGAAATCAAAGGCGACAAAAGCGGCCCCGTCATCGCTGTCAGAGCGGACATCGACGCATTGCCGATCGAAGAGAAAACAAACCTCCCGTTTGCTTCGCGAAACAGCGGCGTGATGCATGCCTGCGGTCATGATTTTCATACGGCATCTATTCTCGGCACGGCTTTCTTATTAAATGATAGAAAGCATGAGCTGAAAGGAACGGTCCGGTTTATTTTCCAGCCTGCCGAAGAAATCGCCGCCGGAGCGAGACAGGTCATTGAAGCCGGCGCCCTTGAGGGTGTATCGGCGATATTCGGCATGCATAACAAACCCGATCTCCCAGTCGGCACGGTCGGCCTGAAAGAAGGCCCGCTGATGGCGAGTGTCGACCGCTTTGAAATGACCGTTAAAGGAAAAGGCGGGCACGCCGGAATTCCCGACAACAGCATCGATCCGATTCAGGCGGCAGGGCAGATCATCGGCGGCCTGCAATCGGTTGTCAGCAGAAATATCAGCTCGCTCCATAATGCCGTCGTCAGCATCACCAGAGTTCAAGGCGGCAGTTCTTGGAATGTCATCCCGGATCGTGTTGAAATGGAAGGGACCGTCCGTACGTTTCAAAAAGAAGCGCGGGAAGCTGTTCCGAAACATATGAAGCGGGTTGCTGAAGGAATCGCCGCCGGATTCGGGGCAGAAGCTGAATTCCGCTGGTTTCCTTACCTCCCGTCAGTCATGAACGACGCCCGTTTCATACAGACGGCGGAACAAACGGCTGAAAGCCTCGGGCTTCAAACCGTTCGGGCAGAACAGTCTCCCGGCGGTGAGGACTTCGCCTTATATCAAGAAAAAATCCCCGGCTTCTTCGTTTGGATGGGAACAAACGGAACAGAAGAATGGCATCATCCAGCCTTCACACTCGACGAAAAAGCGCTTCCGGCCGCGGCTGAGTTTTTCGCCCGGCTTGCCGTCAATGTATTGGAGCAGACGGAATGAATACGGAAAATCTGACGGCCGGGCTTGCTCAGGCCGTCATGTCGTCTGTGCCGGAAACATCCGCCGAAGCGATGAAAGAAGCGCGCAAAGGGCTGCTTGATTTTACAGCGGCAGCCTTTGCGGGAAGACGGGATAAAGGCATTGAGAAACTGATAAAGCTGGCCGAAGAAGAAGGCGGAGCGCCGATAGCTCCGCTTATCGGCAGAAAACAAAAAACAACGCCGTCCCAATCCGCGCTGATTAACGGATTCATCGCCCATGCGCTTGATTTTGACGATGTCCATTCTGATGTAAGAGGGCACCCGAGCGCCGTCATCCTTCCGGCTCTGATTGCAGCCGCATCATCAGGCCGTATAGACAAGAGCCGTTTTCTCGGTGCTTACGTGACAGGAATCGAAGTGATGGCGCGGCTCGGTGAGTCATCGGGAAGATCTCATTACGAAAAAGGGTGGCACAATACGGGGACGTTAGGCGCGATTGCGGCCGCGTGCGCCGTCGGGTTTGCGGAGAACCTGAATCATCATCAGTTGCAGAAAGCGATCGGGTTTGCGGCCGCCCGTTCCGGAGGCATGCGTGTGCAATTCGGAACGGAAATGAAGCCGCTCCATGCCGGGCTGGCCGCTCAAGCCGGATTGTTCGCCGTCAAGCTTGCGCAGGCCGGTTTTGGCGGGTCAGCTCATGCGCTTGACGGGGAGAAAGGCTTTTTCGGGCTGTACGGCGATCTTGAACGGGCAGAAACTTTGCTTTTAAACGGATGGGGAAAACCTTGGCGGATCACGAGCCCGGGACTTTGGTTTAAGGTGTATCCGTTTTGCTCGGCTGCCCATCATGCGGCGGACGCCATTCTCAAGCTGAAGGCCGAGCACGGTCTCACCTTCAGCCAAACGGAACGGGTCGACGTAATTTATCCGCCTGGCGGGGACGCCGCATTGACAGAACGGCGTCCGAAAACCGGCGAAGCGGGACGGTTCAGTGTGGAATATGTGATCTCGTTAGCTTTGCACGGTAAAGATCTTTCAGCTGAACATTTCACATCCGAGCCGATTCCGGAATTCCTTCAAAAGGGGTTCGCGCGGATTCACCGCGGCTATGATGATCAAATTCAGCCGGCTGACAACGCCGTTCCGAAGGGCCGTTTTACAATTGTACGGGTTACGGCTGCCGGCAATCATGTGTATGAAGCGCGTATCGACTGTCCGAAGGGTGCGCCGGGAAACGGTCTTTCTGAAAAAGACATTGAAGACAAACTCAGGCTCGCTTTGCCAGGAGAAGAGAAAAGAGCGGCAGAGTTGATCAAAGCAGCCGGACAGCCGAATATTGAACGTTATTTACAGCTGATATAAATAAAAAAAGCGAGGGGATGCAGCCCTCGCTTTTTTTACGTTCACTTCTATTGAATAGGGGGATATAGGGTGCGCCCCTGTCTGCGCTGGCAGGGGCGCGGTTTCAGGAAACGGCTGTGCCGTTTTCTTTTACGGTGAAACTTCCTCTTGATAAGCGGATGTTGATATCCGAAACTTTGGAAATTTGTTCATCATGCGTGACCATGATGACGCATTTGCTGTCTTTATGCGCCAGATCCTGAAAGAGCCGGACGATTTCCTTTGACGTATCCTCGTCGAGGTTGCCCGTCGGCTCGTCCGCACAAATTAAATCCGTGTCACAGCAGAAAGCCCGCGCAATCGAAACCCGCTGCTGCTGTCCGCCGCTTAATGTCAGCACCCGCTGCCGGGCCTGCTGTTCCGTAATACCCACTCTTTCCAGCATGCTGAGCGCGAACGCATCTTTGTTTTTCTCTTTAGATCCGGTAATCTCCATCGCCGTTGTGATATTCTGGAGCGCTGTCATATACGGAATCAGATTATAAGATTGAAAGACGATAGAGACATATTGATTTCTGAATTTGGTCAGTCCGATTTTGGAGATATCTTCTCCGTTATAAAGGATGCTTCCCTCTTTAGGTGTGTCAAGACCGCCCGCCAAAGACAGAAACGTTGTTTTCCCCGTTCCGGAGGCGCCGACAATTGTATAAAACTTCCCTTTTTCAAAGCTGATCGTTATATCCTGAAACAGCGGCTGTGATTTGTCTTGGTACCAATAGCCGGTCTGTTGAAAGGTTAATAGGCTCATTACGCTGCCTCCTCTTATTCCTGCTTGGTCAGGATGGTTTTAGGATGAAGCCGCATGACTGATACAGACGGCAGTAATGTGGCGATGACGGCAATCGCGATGCCGATACCGCCAAGAATCAGAAGGTCATTCAGCGAGACGTTTACCTGCATCGTGCTGATGACGTCCGTGCTTGATGAATGCCGGCCGAACATACCGCCTCCGCGCGGCATTTCTCCGCCGCCCCAGCCGCTTGCTTGCTGCTGTGAATCATCGGCTGAGCTGACCTGCTGAGAAAGAAGCTGGTTTCCGAGCTGATTCGCTACAAGGCTGCCTGTGACAGATGCGATACCGATGGCGATGACGGCGACCGCCAGTATTTCCGTTAGGAATTGTCCGATGAGCTTCCAGCGTTTTTCGCCGATCGCCATTAAGACACCCATTTCATACTTGCGTTCCCTGATCGACATCATCACGATTAATCCGAGAATGACCGCGCCCGCGATGGATACAAGATACACCACGTTTTTAGAAAACGACGCGACATTTTCAATCGGGCCGACCATTTGCTGATACACCTGATCATTCGTCGTCAGCGTGTACGTTTTATAATCTATGGATGTTTTTTTCGCAGCCGCAACGAATGAGTCAATATATTTGGCATCATCCATGTAATAAACGGCTGAGCTGATTTTGTTTTTGTTGTCAGATCCTTTTAACGCCGCTGCGGCGGTGTAAGGCGTATAGATTTTGTTATCAGGATTTAAGAATGAAAAATGCTGTGCCTGATCATCTCCGGAAGATGTTGTTTTATAGATTCCCACAATTTTAAGCTTCGTTTTCACCGAATCATCTGATGCTGAGGAAACGGTAATGGAGCCGCCGACCTTCAGCTTGTTTTGATCTGCCAGTGTTTTATTGATCACTGCGACTTTTGCGTCCGCATCTGTTTTTGTGATGGCGCGGCCGTCCGTGATTTTTGAGCTGCCGTCCGTGAAATCGTCAAGCAGTGCCGTAGAGAGCACGCCTTCGATCGAAATGTCCGCTGACATCATCTGTCTTCCGCCGCCTTGAAAACGGCTTCCGCCGGAATTGTTATCGGCTGATGCGTCTGAGCTTTCTATCGCGTCAAAGCTTTCTGCGTTTGCTGACGCTGTCGTGAGAAAGTTGTAATTTTTCACGTGCTGTAAAGATGTAAGCTTCTTGGCATCCGAGACGGAAATCGGCGTTGATTCAAACGTCCTTTTTTCACCGTCTTTTTGCTGCTGCGCCATTTGCTTTTGGCGGTCAACCTGGAGTGTGACACTCCCGCCGAGCTGCTGCCTGGCCAGTTCGCTTGATTTCTTTGCCGCTGACTGGATCGTAAGGCCGGACAGGACAAAAATACAAATCACCGAAAACACAATCAGCTGCAATAATGTTTTTCCCTTTTTTGCCTTCATGCTCCAAAAGGCTCTTTTTATAAAATTCATGTCTGTTCCTCCGTGTGGGTGTCAGATCTTGTAAAACCGGCCTTCTTTAGCACCGGTCATCCGATATGTATATAGTAGGAGAAATGTATGAAAAAAATATGAACAAACTATTTCCGGGTGATGAAATAAAAACTAACAATTGTGAAACGGGAAAACATCCGGGTAAAATGGTGCTATTATAAGAAAAAGCTTCAAGATAAGCGGAGGATACAATGAAGATATTAATGATAGAAGACAATATAAGCGTATGCACCATGACGGAAATGTTCTTTTTTAAAGAAGGATTTGAAGCCGAATTTGTCCATGACGGAGTGGAAGGCTATCAGCGGTTTACGGAGGAGGACTGGGATTTGGTCATTCTGGACATTATGCTTCCATCCATGGACGGAGTGACGATCTGCCGGAAAATAAGAGAGACGAGCAGTGTGCCGATTATTATGCTGACCGCAAAGGACACTGAGTCCGATCAGGTAATCGGGTTTGAAATGGGGGCCGACGATTATGTCACTAAGCCGTTCAGCCCGCTGACGCTTGTGGCGCGGATTAAAGCGGTGATCAGAAGATACCGGGCGACGGGGCAGGCCGTAAAAAGCGACGACTTGATCGAAACGGCATGCTTTTCAATTAATAAGAAGACGCGGGAAGTGTTTCTTCACGGAAAATCCGTCGAGAATCTGACGCCGAAGGAATTTGATCTGCTCTTTTATCTCGTACAGAACCCACGCCAGGTCTTCTCAAGAGAACAGCTGCTTGAGCAGGTGTGGGGCTATCAATTTTACGGTGATGAACGTACTGTTGATGTTCATATTAAACGGCTGCGTAAAAAACTGTCCAGTGACGAAAAACCGTTTTTGTACACTGTGTGGGGGGTAGGATACAAATTTGATGAGGATTAAATACTTATATCAGCTACTGCTGAGCCATGTCAGCATCTTGATTTTGGCCTTTTTCATCATCATTTCCCTGTTTTCGCATTTTGTGAAAGATTTTGCGTATCAAAACAAAGTGGATGAGCTGTCATCCTATGCCCAACAGATCACAAGTGAGCTGAACGGCCGCGATCTTGATCTGCGCCGTTTGTATCCCTATCAGGACATGTTAAAAACGCGCGAGACCCGGTTTATTATTTTTGATGAACATCAGCGGCCTTACTTTTTTCCTGATGATATGCCGCCGCGTGAGAAGCTCAAAAATAAAGAGTGGCACATGCTGAAGCAAGGCAAAACCGTTCAGATCAGAGCGGAGATGAACCGTTTTAATACGGAAGGCTTAGAAGTCTCGCTTGTCGCAAAGCCGCTTTTTATCAACGATCAATTTAAAGGCGCGGTGCTGCTCGTGTCTCCCGTCAGAGGGGTCGAGCAGATGATCAGCCAGGTCAACCGTTATATGTTTTACGCGATCATCAGCACCCTTATCATCACGATACTGTTAAGCTGGCTTCTATCTAAATTACACGTCAAACGGATTCAGACATTGCGGGATGCGACCGGAAAAGTGGCGTCCGGTGATTACGATATATCGCTTAAGAACAGCGGCGGTGATGAAATCGGCATGCTGGCGTCCGATTTCAATACGATGGCCCATAATCTGAAGCAATCGCGAGAACAGATTGACCGCCTTGAAAAGCGGAGGCGCCAATTTATCGCCGATGTTTCTCATGAACTGAGAACGCCATTGACGACCATTAACGGACTTGTGGAGGGACTCAACAGCAACACCATTCCCGAAAAAGATAAAGAGAAATGCTTCTCTCTGATCAGTGAAGAGACGAAGCGGATGCTCAGGCTCGTGAAGGAAAACTTGGATTATGAAAAAATCAGATCTCAGCAAATCAAGCTGGACAAGCTGAGTCTGCCGCTCATCGAAGTGTTTGAAATTATTAAAGAGCATCTCAATCAGCAAGCGGAGGAAAAACAAAATCGGCTCCGGATTCAAGTGGAGGCCGGCGTCAAAGTGTTCGCCGATTATGACAGGCTGATCCAGATTCTCGTCAACATTACGAAAAACAGCATTCAATTTACGCAAAACGGAGACATTACGCTGCGCGGGTATGAAGGCTATAAGGAAACAATTATTGAAATTGAAGACACCGGAATCGGTATTTCCAAAGAAGAAATTGAGCATATATGGGAGCGGTTTTATAAGGCGGACGTGTCACGAACGAATACGGCATACGGTGAATACGGTCTCGGCCTGTCCATCGTGAAGCAGCTCGTCGAACTGCACAAAGGCACGATAGACATTAACAGCGAAAAGGGACAAGGCACAACCTTTACAATCCGCCTTCCGCTGAATACGAAAAATGAATAATCTTGAAACCGGCAGTCTGTTTGGCTGCCGGCTGTTTTATCTTCCCTTCGAAAAATTGCGCTCTGCCGAAACAAAGTTTGCGTGTTTTTCGGGATGGAAAGACACGGAAACGTGATAAAATAACTGGTAAACAGGTCTTGGATGGGGAGGGTGAAGGAATGAAGAGCGGGTTAATTCCTTCTTCAGCAGTCGGGCAGAAGATTAACGAGTGGTACCGATACATAAGAACATTCAGCGTGCCGGATGCAGAGATCTTGAAGGCCGAGATCAAACAAGAGCTTGACCATATGGAGCCAGATTCGAACTTAGTACTTTATTATTCCCTCATGGAATTTCGCCATCAGCTGATGCTGGACTATTTGGAGCCGCTGGAGAAATTGAAAATAGAAGACCAGCCGACCCTGTCGGAAATTCTCGATAACATAGATAACAGCCAGGCCGGGCTCAAAGGGCTTCTCGATTATTACGTCAACTTTTTCAAAGGCATGTTTGAATTTGATAAAAGAGAATTTATATCAGCGATCACGTATTATAAACAGGCTGAGAAAAAATTGGCCTTCGTATCGGACCACGTGGAGCGCGCGGAGTTTTATTTTAAAGTGGCCGAAGCTTATTATCATATGAAACAAACGTATTTTTCTTTGATACATATAAAAAATGCTTATGAAATTTACGTAGAGCAGGACACATACAACGTCCGGATCATTCAATGCCATTTTGTGTTCGGCGTCAATTTAATGGATGAAAGACGTTTTGAACAGGCGGCCAAACATTTTCAGCACGCTCTGCAAATGGCCGAAAAAGAACAAAAAGCGCAGCTTGTCGGGAGGGCGCTGTATAACCTCGGACTGTGCTACTACAATCAGAACCGCATCGATGAAGCCATACCGTACTTTGAACGGGCAGTTGATACATTTGAATCACAAAGAATCGTCAATTCTCTCCCTCAGGCATATTTTCTAATCACACTCATTTACTTTAAACTCGGAAAAAAAGATAAAGCATCGGAATATCACAAGCGGGGATATGAATATGCTAAAGAAACAGACGATCCCGTTTACACGGTAAAATTCGAATGGCTGCAGGCTCTGTATCAGGCGAAACCGGATGAGGAAAAAATCAGCGCATGTTTCCGTTACCTCGAAGATAAAAATTTATACGCCGATATAGAGGATTTAGCACTAGAAGCAGCTAAATATTACTATGAACAAAATTGCTTTAAAATTTCTTCTGACTATTTTCTGAAAGTCGAAGAGGCAAGGAAACAAATACAAAGGAGTGAGGGTTTGTATGAAATTGAAATCTAAATGGTTTGTTATTTGTTTAGCAGCCGCCGCGATTTTTACAGCTGCAGGTGTAAGCCAGACAGATCAGGCTGAATTCCATGTGGCTGAAAGAGGAATGACGTGAGAAGAAAATAACTGAACAAAGGAAAAGACTGCCTGAGAATGATCGCGGCAGTCTTTTTTGTGTGTCCGGATTTGGGCAGCGGCGGAAAACAAAAAGAAAACGCCGCAGGTCAAAACCCGCAGCGTCTTCATATAGACGGAGTGATGTTTAGTAACCGCCGACGAAGGCAGTACCTACAATTACTAACAGGATAAATAAAACAACGATCAAAGCGAAAGAGCTGATTCCGCCACCTGAGTATCCCATCATTTGCTTCACCTCCATATTGTCTATACCATACAATATGTTTCAGAAGCTGTTCTGTAAGGGATATTAGTGGACAAGAGAAAAAAGAGGCTGTTTCCTATGAGAGTAAGACCCCGGCGAAAAATTCGTCATACAGTGCCCGCACCGCGTGTTTTTCCTGTTCTTCTTTCACTCCGAACATCATACTGACTTCCGATGACCCCTGATTGATCATCTCGATGTTGACGCCGGCTCCCGACAGCGCTTTGGATGCCCTGGCGGTTGTGCCGACATTATGGCGCATCGCTTCCCCGACGACCATAATCAGCGCCAGATTGTGCCTGACAGTGACTTCATCAGCTTGAAGTTCCTGCTTCAGACGGGTGACGAGCTTCTGTTCCAGTTCCGAATCCATCTGATTGTGCCGAAGAATGATCGTGATATCGTCAATGCCGGATGGAACGTGTTCATACGTCAATCCTTCTTCCTCCAAAATATGAAGGGCTTTGCGGCCGAAACCGATTTCCCGGTTCATTAAATATTTGCTTATGTAAATGCTGCAAAAGCCCGTGTCGCTTGCGATGCCGATGACCGGCCCGTTCGTGTTGTCACGGCTGCTGACGACGCGCGTTCCTTTCGCATCGGGATTGTTCGTGTTTTTAATCTGAACAGGGATGCCGGCACGAAATGCGGGAATAAGCGCTTCATCATGAAAAACGGAAAACCCGGCATAGGAGAGCTCACGCATTTCCCGATACGTCAGTTCGTTAATTTCTTTCGGGTGCGGCACGATTGACGGATTGACGGAATAGACGGCGTCCACATCGGTAAAGTTCTCATACAGGTCGGCTTTTAGGCCGTTGGCGAGAATGGAGCCTGTAATATCTGAACCGCTCCGGGAAAACGTCACAATCTCATGCTCCTTCGTATATCCGAAAAATCCCGGAAAAATGATCAATCCTTCGCGGTTTCTCAGACGGTATAAATGATCATAAGACTCAGGAAGCACCTGCGCGCTGCCGGGCTCATTCGTCACAAACAGCCCCGCTTCTTTCGGGTTTACGTATTCCGCTTTCACGCCCTGCCTGCGGAAGTAGGCTGCGATCAGCTTCGCGTTATTGTCTTCGCCGCTCGCTTTCACCGCATCCATATACCGGTCGGGATTGGTTTTGCAGCTGTTTAAGAGAGCGAATAAGTCACGACGGATTCTTTCTATAATAGAGAAATCCAGATCCAGCTCGCGCGCGATGGCGGCGTACCGCTCAATGACCGTTTCGGCAAGCTCGGGCGCTGCTCCTTTTTGCAAATAATGCTCCGCACAGCGGATTAACAGATCCGTCACCTTTGTATCGTTCGAGAAGCGTTTTCCTGGCGCCGATACGACGACGGCTTTCCGCGCGGGATCGGCCGTCACGATTTGAAACACTTTCTCAAGCTGGGCTCCTGACGCTAGGGAGCTGCCTCCGAATTTTACAACTTTCATGATTTACATCCCCTAATGTTTAAATTTTCTCACAAATTTAATTTTTATTATCTCTCTTTCGAACATGTAAATCAAGGATTTTTTCTTCTCGAGGAGTACATTTGTATTTATGGAGAGGAATTCAGCTGCTTTCTGTCAGATTTGCTTCCTCAAAGCGTGTAATCACGTGTGAAAAATGATAAGCCTCCAAATGTAGGTTATAGAAAATCCTGCAAATTATTGATAGACTGATTGTAAGACAATTTAGTGTACGGCCCGCGGATGACCGCTTTTGAAGCAAAACCGTATTGACTGCGCTTGGAAAGATGATAAGATTATAGTTGTCGTTGATAATGATAATCATTACGAGTGGGGATATATGGGAGTTGTTTGGCAATGAGTCATACCGTTTGTGATGGGTTCAGGGAGGCAGCATGAAGCTACGTTACTTACTTTTGTTACTGGCGGTATTGGCGTGTACTTCTATTTTTATCGGGGTAGAAGATTTGTCGCCGCTGGATATTTTTCATTTAAATAAAGAACAGGCAAGTACATTATTTGAAAGCCGGCTGCCGCGTCTGGCGAGCATTATTATTGCCGGCATGAGCCTGAGCATCTGCGGATTAATTATGCAGCAGATCAGCCGGAATAAATTTGTATCGCCGACGACTGCGGGAACGATGGACTGGGCGAGGCTCGGAATTTTGATTTCATTAATGCTTTTTACGTCAGCGAGTCCGCTTGTGAAAATGTCAATCGCTTTTATTTTCGCGTTGGCGGGAAATTTCCTTTTCATGAAAATCCTCGAGAGAATCAAGTTTAATGATGCGATTTTTATTCCTCTCGTCGGTTTAATGCTTGGGAATATCGTCAGCTCAATCGCCACGTTTATCGCATATAAATACGATCTGATCCAAAACCTGTCGTCTTGGCTTCAGGGGGATTTCTCATTGGTCGTTAAAGGCCGCTACGAGCTTTTATACCTGAGTATCCCGCTGGTGATCATCGCTTATGTGTATGCGGATAAGTTTACGGTGGCTGGAATGGGAGAGAGCTTTTCCGTCAATCTCGGCCTGAAATACAAACGCGTCGTCAATATCGGTCTGATCATTGTGTCGCTTATCGCTTCACTTGTGATTTTGACCGTCGGGATGCTGCCGTTTCTCGGTTTGATCATTCCGAATATGGTGTCGATCTACAAAGGGGACAACCTGAGGAGCAGCCTTCCTCACACAGCTCTGTTAGGTGCTGTTTTTGTGCTGTTTTGCGACATTTTGGGAAGGGTGATCATATTCCCGTACGAAATTTCCATCGGCCTGATGGTCGGTGTGATCGGCAGCGGCATCTTCCTGTATATGCTGTTAAGGAGAAAAGCATATGAGTCATAATAAAAAAATTACGCTGCTGGCGGCGCTCGCCATTATATGTATCGGATTCTTTCTGTTCTACGGATTGGGCAATTGGGAATACTCCCTGCCGAGACGATGCTTCAAAGTGCTTGCCATGATGCTCACCGGAGGAGCGATCGCATTTTCAACGGTCATCTTCCAGACGATTACAAATAACCGCATACTGACACCGGGCATTTTAGGCCTCGATTCCCTGTATATGCTCATTCAGACCGTCATCGTGTTCCTGTTCGGTTCAATGAATATCGTCATGATGAACAAAAACCTTAATTTCGTCATCTCCGTCGGGCTGATGGTGCTCTTGTCACTCGTTTTGTATCAGCTCATGTTTAAAGGCGAGGGGCGGAACGTGTTTTTCCTTCTGCTTGTCGGCGTCGTGTTCGGCACGCTGTTCAACAGTCTGTCATCGTTTATGCAGATGCTGATTGATCCGAATGAGTTCCAGGTTGTTCAGGACAAAATGTTTGCCAGCTTTAACAATATCAACACCGATCTTTTAGGATTCGCCGGTGCTGTCTTTCTTCTGACAGGCATTTATGTCTGGCGGTTCACGCGGTTCTTTGACGTGCTGTCGCTCGGCCGGGAACACGCCGTCAACCTTGGGATTGATTACGATAAGCTTGTGAAACAGATGCTCATTGTCGTCGCTATACTTGTGTCCGTCTCTACGGCTCTTGTCGGGCCGATCATGTTTTTAGGGCTGCTTGTCGTCAATCTGGCGAGAGAGTTTTTAAAAACCTACAGGCACACGTATTTAATTGCGGGTTCTGTTCTGATCAGCATTGTTGCGCTTGTCGGAGGCCAGTTCGTCGTGGAGAAAGTGTTCACGTTTTCCACAACGCTGAGCGTCATCATTAATTTTGCCGGCGGGATTTATTTCATCTATTTGCTGTTAAAGGAGAATAAATCATGGTAGAGGTCAAAAATGTAAGCAAACAATACGGCGGGAAAGTCGTCCTTGAGAAAACGTCTCTTTCCATTCAAAAGGGCAGGCTCACCTCGTTTATCGGTCCGAACGGCGCGGGAAAAAGCACGCTGCTGTCTATCATGAGCCGGCTGATTAAGACGGATTCCGGAGAAATCACGGTTGACGGACAAGAGATCGGGTCTTGCAAAAGCAATGATCTGGCGAAAAAAATCAGCATCCTGAAACAGACAAATCAAATCAATATCAGGCTGACGATTAAAGACCTGGTCAGCTTCGGACGATTTCCTTATTCTCAAGGAAAACTGACGGATGAGGATTGGGTGCATATCAACCAGGCACTCAGTTATATGAAGCTTGATGACTTAAAGGATAAATATCTCGATCAGCTCAGCGGAGGACAGTGCCAGAGGGCGTTTATCGCGATGATCATCGCTCAGGATACCGACTATATTTTTCTCGATGAGCCGCTGAACAATTTAGATATGAAGCATTCCGTTGAAATGATGAAGCTGTTGAAGCGGCTTGTGGAAGACTTCGGAAAAACGGTCGTCGTAGTGATTCACGATATCAACTTCGCATCAGTATATTCAGACCATATCGTTGCTTTGAAAAACGGCCGGATCGTCAAAGAAGGGCCGGCGGAGGAGATTATTGAAACCTCTGTGCTTGAAGAGATTTATGATATGACCATCCCGATTCAAGAGATTGACAGTCAGCGGATCGGTGTGTATTTTTCTTAAAAACCAGATGAGGTGAAAGTCATGAAAAAATTCGCATTGCTTTTCATTGCGCTCGTTACGATTTTTGTTGTTTCTGCATGCGGAAACGGAAACGGGGACAAAACATCAGGCAAATCAAAAGAAACAATCACGATTAAGGATGACCTGAACAAAGAAGGAGTCAAAGTGCCGAAGAATCCGAAGAAAGTCGTCGTATTCAACTTCGGAATGCTGGATACGATGGATGAACTCGGTTTACAGGATCATGTCGCGGGACTTCCGAAACAAAGCATTCCAAAATACTTATCTTCATACAAAAGTGATAAATACGCCAATACAGGCGGTTTAAAAGAACCGGATTTCGAAAAAGTCGCGGATATTGATCCGGATTTAATCATTATCGCTCACAGACAATCTGATTCTTACAAAGAGTTCTCAAAAATCGCGCCGACGATTTATCTTGATGATGACTATACAAACTACGTTGCCAGATTCAAGCATAACACCGAAGTGATCGGCAAAATTTTCAACAAAGAAAATGAAGTGAAAGATAAGCTTGCGAAAATTGACAAATCCATTGCTGATCTGAAGAAAAAGACAAGCAGCACGGATAAAAACGGTTTAGTGGTGATGGCGAACGACGGGAAAATCAGCGCGTTCGGATCTAAATCAAGATACGGCTTCATTCATGATGTGTTCGGCGTCAAACCGGCTGACAAAAACATCGAAGCATCACTGCACGGACAAAGCATTTCCTATGAATATATCGCCAAAACAAACCCTGATTACTTGTTTGTCGTTGACCGCGGAACAGCGATCGGCTCAAAATCTTCAACAAAACAAGTGGTTGAAAATGATTATGTGAAATCGGTGAAAGCCGTGAAAAACAACCATGTTGTATACCTTGACTCAGCTACATGGTACTTATCAGGAGGCGGCCTGGAATCCATGGCGCAAATGGTGAAAGAAGTAAAAAACGGAATTGAGAAGTAAAAAAGAACCCGGTCACACAAGTGATCGGGTTCTTTTTCGTTTAGCGCGTGACGGCCTGCTGCTGCTCGGGCTGACGCGGTTTTTTCTTCAAAGTAAAAGATAGCAGGAATCCGGCCAGCGCGATGCAGGCAGCTACGACAAATGCCGCATTCATGCCGTGCAGGGCGGCGTTTGCCGGAGACGACGCATTTGCGTGCGCGGCCTGGCTGCTCATAACGGAAACAAGCAGCGCCGTACCGATAGAACCGCCGACTTGGCGGACGGTATTGTTCATGGCTGTTCCGTGCGGGATTAAGTGGCGCGGCAGGGCGTTGATTCCCGCTGTCGTCACCGGCATCATAATCATGGCTGTTCCTAAAAGCCGCGCGGTGTAAACGACGACAATCCAAATGAGAGAAGTCGAGTCTGTCAGATTCATAAACGGCAGGGACGTGAGCAGGATAATGAAGAATCCGGTCATCGCAAGGCCCTTTCCGCCGATTTTATCAAAAATCCGGCCGATAAACGGAGACATCATTCCCATCACAATTGCGCCCGGCAAAAGCATTAATCCGGTATCAAACGCGGATACGCCGCGGACCTTTTGCGTGTAGAGCGGAAGAATGGTTTCCGTACCGATCAGCAGCGCGAAAACAAGCGTGCCGAGCAGGGTGGTCAGGCTGAAAATCCCGAAGGAAAACACGCGGAATTCCAGCATCGGTTTTTTGAGCTTGATCTGTCTTGCGATAAAGAAAATCAGCGCGACCGCTCCGACAAGCAGCGAGGTCAGCACTTCAGTACTGGTCCATCCTGATGAGCCGGCGCTTGAGAAACCGTAAAGCAGACCGCCGAATCCGAGTGTCGATAAGATCACGGATAAAATATCAATCTGTGTTTTTCGTAATGTCGTGACGTTTTTCATCAGAATAATTGCTAAAAGCAAATCGATGACTGCGATCGGAAAGATAATATAAAACAAAGACCGCCAAGAGAATGCTTCGACCGCCCATCCGGAAAGCGTCGGGCCGATCGCCGGCGCGAACGAAATAACCAAGCCGACCATTCCCATCGCGCGGCCGCGTTTTTCCATTGGGAAAATCGTGAGAAATACCGTCTGCATGAGCGGCAGCATAATTCCGGCACCGGCCGCCTGGATAATCCGGGCCGTTAATAATACCGGAAAGTTCGGGGCGAATGCGCCGACAATGGTGCCCGCTGTGAAAATACTCATGGCGGAAATCAAGAGGGTGCGGCTGGTGAATTTCTCTATTAAAAATGCGGAAATCGGAATCAAAATCCCGTTTGTCAGCATAAACGACGTTGTCAGCCATTGCGCTTTGTTGGCGTCTATATTGAAGTCATTCATAATATGAGGCAGCGCCGTGATAAGCAGTGTCTGGTTCAAAATGGCGACGAACGCTCCCGCCAAAAGAATCCCGACAATGACAGAGCGGTTGTATGGTGCAGTTTCAATACTCTTATTCAAGCTGATTCCTTCTTTCTTTATAGTTTGAGCAATGTTTTAACGGCTGCAAGCGGCTGGTGCAGCGGTCCGGCCTGTTCCAAATAACCGATGAGCGCTTTTAAGAGGAAATCCCGCGGCTGTTTGTCCGCTGATTCTTTCTCCAGCATGGATGCCGCGGAGGCGAGCCCTGCGGCATCGTATTTTTCCTCCGGAAGAGCTGAGACGGCTTCTTTCAGCTCTTTCAGGCTTTCAGCCAGCAATACGGTTTTGCCTTTCGGCTCAAATGAGGAAGCGGAGGCGATATAAAGGTCAATCATCTCCTGAGGCAAAGCGGTTTCGGTTTTCCTGTTTTCAACGATGAGATTGAGGTGGCGGATGATAAACTCCGTGAGCGGCTCCAGGGCGAGCGGTTCTTTTTCCAGCTTAATCAGCGTGATGCATTCTCTCAAAAGCCCCTGAAGGACAATAACCAGCTCCCATACATAAGGAATGATCTCTTCGCCGTACGTCTGAATCAGTGAATCTCGATGCCAGCAGATAAAGATGGAGCGGGCCCTGTGAATATGCCGTTTTACCCGTTCATTAATAGAGGAAGGGCTTCCGTACATCAGCATGTTAAAGAACTGCTGATTGCGCCTGAAACCCTCAAGCTCAGCCATCAGTTTTTTGGCAAACCGTTCTTCAGGGGACAGGCTTGTTTCTTCATTTAATAATGAGGCAGCCGCTACCATCTGTTTCAGGTTAAAATCAAGCAGCTCCAAGAGCAGATCTTCCTTTGATTCAAACAGCTTATATAAAGATGCTTTGGAGACTTTGCACTCCTCGGCAATCGCCTGCATCGAAACCGACGAAAAACTTTTCTCAGAAAAAAGCTTTCTTGCCGCCAGCAGAATATCCGTTTTCTTATCATTCATAAGCCCAGATTCCTTCTTTCGTCACAATAGAAAACCCATCGGTTCACAGAAAACCAATGAATATATGATGAAAATATTAACAAAAATTTTTACACAGTGTCAACGCTTTTGTTTGCGAAAAAGAAAAAGCCTGCCGGAGTGTTTCCGGCAGGCTGATGCGCTTATTTATCCGTCTTAAACCCTTGTTTTTCAAGCATTTCACGAATGTGAGGATAATAAAGCTGTTTATAGTAGGAGGTGATGCCTTGTGACCAGTTTCTTGTTTCCTGTCCGCCGGTGCGGTTTTGCATGTATTCGGACATCTGCTTGTCATAGGCCTCAATATGTGTTCTTAAACCTTCCTCTTGATACGTTTCATGATGAAGAACGGCTGCTTGCGGCAGACGCGGTTTTTTCGCGGAGCGGTCTGCCGGATGGCCGATGACGAGACCGGAAACCGGGAAAACGTATTTCGGAAGTTTCAGCAATTCAATCAGTTCATCCGGCTTGCCGCGCACGGCGCCGATCGGCACAGTGCCGAGTCCCATTGATTCAGCCGCAGCTGTTGCCGTACCGAGCGCAATCCCGACATCAACGGCTCCGACAAGAACGGACTCTAAACCGTTCGTTACCTCAAGCGGTGTATCATTATATTCTTCAAGCGCAATTTTGGCACGGTTAAAATCAGTGCAGAATAATAAGAAAACCGGCGCTTGGTCAATCCACGGCTGGCCGCCAGCCAATTCGGATATTTTTTTCTTTCGTTCTTTATCCTTCACCGCAATAACGGTAAATTGCTGGCCGTTAATGGAGGTCGGCGCTGCTTGAGCCGCTTGGATGATAAGATCCAGCTGTTCATCTGATACGGGCTCATCGGTGTAGCTCCGGATGGAACGGTGGTCTGTTAATATTTGAAGGACTTCGTTCATGTCATTCATCCTTTCGTTACTCTGATAGCTCTGTGCGTACGACATCAAGCGGCGCACTCAGCAGGTCTTTGGCTTTTGCCACGAATCCTTGGAAATGGTCAGTGGCGTTGTGGGATTTCATCGCTTCTTCATCTTTCCATTGCTCAAGCATGACGAAAGTATTTTCCTCACCGATCTTTTCGAAAAGGTCGTATTGCACATTTCCTTCTTCCGCGCGTGAATGCTGAACAAGTGATTGCGCTTCTCCTAAAAATTCCTCGCGTTTATCCGCTTTTACTTTCATGTAGGCCTGTAAAACGATCATTGTTATTCCTCCTGATTGGGTTTATTTGTTATAGTTCGAATATTATCGAACTAACTGTAACATGTATCGCCGCGCAAGGTAAAGAAAAAACCCTTACGGCCTAAATTGTCACCCGCCGCTTATATGTGTTACATTTGACTCATGAACATTCCAAACCATCCTGAAACCGCCCGCTTACAGCTGACAAAGGTTCTTCATGCTCTGAGTGATCCGCTCCGTTTAGAGCTGGTCAAACAGTTGGCGGAAACAACAGAAAAAACGTGCAGCACATGTGCTGATGTCCGGGTCGCCAAATCAACGCTGTCCCATCACTTCAAAGTGCTGCGGGAGGCGGGGGTCGCCCAAGTGCGCATAGACGGAAAGCACCGTTATTATTCCCTGCGCAAAGATGATTTACAAGAGGCGTTTCCCGGCCTGCTGGAGGCGATTTTACAGACAGAGCCGGACCGCTGGTAACTAAATCCCCGAATTCCGGGGGTTTTTTTATGCGCCGAAAACCGCCCGGTACAGCCTTGTAACGCCTTCTTGAATCTCTTTCTCCTTCAGACGGGCGAATCCCAGGATGAGCTGAGGTTTGTTTGATTCGCCGCCCGCTTTCAGGCGGAACCGGCTCATCGCAAACAGGTCGAGCTGTTCCGCATCCGCCCGTGCCAATATCTCTTTTTCTGAACGGGGGCAGTCAAACTCAATGACAAAATGAAGGCCCGCATTGGCGCCCTTTACATTGATTCTTTCTCCGAATGTTTCTTCCAGGGCCGAAATGAGACGCTCACGCATGTTCTTATAATGCTGCTTCATCTTCTTAATATGTTTCTGATATTCACCTGAATCGATAAATTCTTTAAGCGCCAGCTGGCCAAGCGTGCTGCACGTATGCAGGTCATACGTTCTTTCTTTGAACGCCCGCAAAAGTCCGGGCGGCAGAACCATGTAGCTGATGCGCAGGCCGGGGAAAAGGGATTTTGAAAAGGTCCCCATGTAGATGACGTTTTGAAACCGGTCAAGGCTTTGAAGCGCCGGTATCGTGTCGGCGTCATATTTAAATTCACTGTCATAGTCATCTTCTATAATGAAGCGGCCGTCCTGTTCGGCGGCCCAGTTTAAAAGCTGAATCCGCCGGGAAGCGGGCATGATCACACCTGAGGGAAATTGATGGGACGGCGTGGTGATCAATACACAGGGCCGCTGCTTTTCGATTTCGGCCATAGACATGCCTTTTTCATCAAGGCTGACCGTCGCCGTCTTTTTCCCGAGGTTTTGCAGCAGCCGGTACATCCTCATATATCCCGGGTTCTCCATGGCGTACAGCGCGTCTTTTGGCAGCAGTTCCGTCAGCAGCTGCATCAGCATTTGCGTACCCGCCCCGAGCACGATTTGCTCCGGCCGGCATGTGACGCCCCTTGTCAGAGAAATAAGCCTTGAGATTGTTTCCCGGACTTCATATAAGCCTTGCGGATGGACGAGTTCACCAAGCGTATGAAATGAACGGGCGGCTGCTTTCTGCTCACAGCGAAACCAGCTTTTCAGGGGGAAATGAGCCGTATCCACGCTCATATGTGAAAACGAAATCCAGCCGCTTTTGTCCGGTTCCCGTTCTCTCAAATCGTCAGGCAATAAGAGCGACGGCGCTTCTTCGTGATAAAACGTATCAATTTCCTCAACGAAAAAGCCTTTTCTTTCGACTGCATATAAATAACCTTCCGAAAGCAGCTGCTGATAAGCCGAATTCACTGAATTCACGCTGACCTTCAGCGTCTCGGCAAGCTCCCGTTTAGACGGCACCTTTGTGTGAGGCATCAGGCTGCGCTTCAAAACGGCCGCTTTTACGTGCTGGTAGATCTGCTGATAGATATAATCCGCCGTTTCCGAATGATCAATGGAAATTGTCAGCATACAGACCCTGACCCCTTTCTGATACCATGGATAAATTGATTTTGGTACTTTTCATCATACCAAAAAGAAGTCAGAATGATAAGAAAACAATGCAGGGGGATGAAATCTATGAGTCAAACAGTATCATCTGAAGTGACAACTGCCCAGTGGCAGCAAAAACGGGATCAATTTGTTTCCAATGGGGTCGGCAACGGAAACCGCAGTATGGCGGTAAAAGGCGAAGGGGCGCTTTTATACGATTTGGACGGCAGACGATTCATTGATTTTGCCGGAGCGATCGGAACGCTGAATGTCGGCCATTCCCATCCGAAGGTGGTGGAGGCCGTGAAGAAACAGGCGGAGGCTCTCATTCACCCGGGATTTAACGTCATGATGTATCCGTCTTATATTGAGCTGGCCGAAAAACTCTGCGCCATTGCGCCGGGAGATCATGCGAAAAAAGCGATTTTTCTCAACTCCGGAGCGGAAGCGGTGGAAAACGCCGTGAAAATCGCCAGAAAATATACGAAGCGCCAGGCTGTCGTCTCATTCACAAGAGGGTTTCACGGCCGCACGAACATGACGATGAGCATGACGAGCAAGGTAAAGCCTTATAAATTCGGATTCGGCCCGTTTGCCTCAGAGGTGTATCAGGCGCCGTTTCCTTACTATTATCAAAAGCCGGCCGGCATGAGCAATGAGCAGTATGACGACTTTATCATCAGCGCTTTTGATGATTTCTTTATCGCCGCAGTTGCGCCGGAAACCGTGGCCTGTGTCGTCATGGAACCGGTTCAGGGAGAAGGCGGTTTTATCATTCCTTCAAAACGTTTCGTGCAGCACGTCGCCGCTTTTTGTAAAAAACACGGCATCGTTTTTGTGGCGGATGAGATTCAGACCGGGTTTGCCAGAACGGGAACGTATTTTGCGATCGAGCATTTCGGAGCCGTTCCTGATTTGATTACCGTATCTAAATCACTCGCGGCCGGATTGCCGCTGAGCGGCGTCATCGGCCGGGCGGAAATGCTTGATGCCGCCGCGCCGGGGGAACTTGGCGGCACATATGCGGGAAGCCCTCTCGGCTGTGCGGCTGCGCTTGCCGTCTTGGACATTATTGAAGAAGAAGGGCTTAATCAGCGCTCCGAGGAGATCGGCCGCATCATTGAGCATCAGGCGCTCGAATGGAAAAAAGAGCATGCCTGTATCGGAGAAGTGCGCAGACTCGGCGCGATGGCGGCCATCGAAATTGTCAAAGATCCGGACACGCGAGAACCGGACAAAGCAAAAGCCGCGGCTGTCGCAAAAGCGGCGAATGAGAATGGGCTGCTGCTATTGACGGCAGGCATTAACGGCAACATTATCAGATTTCTGACGCCGCTTGTCGTGACGGATGAACAGCTCAAAGAAGGCCTTTCCATTATCGAAGCCGCTTTGTGAGTTCAATTATTGGAATGCCGGCGGATGGGTCTGCTATCATGAGAGTGTGAGATACATCAATAAGCATTCAATGGTTTTACTATAGCAGAGAAAGGAATGTTCAATATGCCAGAACAATTAACAGTTTACAACCCGGCAACGGGAGAGGCGATCGAAAGCATCCCTCAGCAGACGGCCGAAGATGTTGAAAAAGCGATTGAACGTTCACACAAAGCGTTTCAATCATGGTCCAAAACATCAGCGGGAGAACGTGCTTCCCTTTTGAAAAAATGGTATGAGCTGATTGTTGAAAATAAAGAAGAACTTGCGGAATTAATTACGAAGGAAAACGGTAAACCGTATGAAGAAGCGGTCGGAGAAGTTTTATACGGCGCCGGCTATATTGAATGGTTTGCCGAAGAAGCAAAACGGATTTACGGCAGAACCGTACCTGCGCCGACTACGGGCAAACGGATTGTCGTCACCCGTCAGGCGGTCGGCCCGGTAGCGGCGATCACGCCGTGGAATTTCCCGAATGCGATGATCACCCGAAAAGCCGCGCCGGCTTTGGCGGCAGGCTGTACATTCATCATCAAGCCGGCGGAAGATACGCCGCTTTCCGCTTACGCCCTTGCGCGTCTCGCATTTGAAGCGGGAATTCCGGAGGACGTGCTGCAAGTGGTGATCGGTGACGGAGCCGAAATCGGAAACGTCTTTACCAGCAGTCCGAAAATCCGCAAAATTACTTTCACCGGCTCAACGCCTGTCGGCAAAATCCTGATGAAAAACAGTGCCGACACCGTCAAACATATGTCGATGGAGCTTGGCGGACATGCGCCGCTGATCGTGGATGAAGACGCTGATCTTGATCTGGCGGTAGCCCAAACAATGGCCTCTAAATTCAGAAATGCCGGCCAAACCTGCGTCTGTGCGAACCGCCTGATCGTTCACGAATCCGTGAAAGACGAGTTTGCGAAAAAACTGAGTGAAGAAGCTGCGAAACTCAAAGTCGGAAACGGTCTTGAAAAAGGCGTAAACGTTGGTCCCGTCATCAACAAAAAAGGCTTCGATAAAATCGTCGGCCAAATTAATGACGCCGTGGAAAAAGGCGCGAAAGTGCTGACGGGCGGAACGTATGACCAAAACGATGAAAAAGGATGCTATTTCGTTACGCCGACCGTGCTGTCAAATGTAGACACATCCATGAACATCATGCATGAAGAAACATTCGGTCCGGTTGCGCCGATCGTTACGTTCTCAGATATCGATGAAGCGATCAAGCTTGCGAACGATACGCCGTTCGGGCTTGCGGCTTATTTCTTCACAGAAAACTACCGCCGCGGCATCTATATTTCTGAACAGCTTGAATACGGCATCATCGGCTGGAACGACGGCGGTCCGTCCGCGGTTCAAGCGCCGTTCGGCGGAATGAAAGAAAGCGGCATCGGCCGAGAAGGCGGTACGGAAGGCATTGAGCCGTATCTCGAAACCAAATACATGTCAATCGGACTTTAATAGCTGAAAGAGAGCCCCTGCTTCTAAGCGGGGGCTTTTTTAATTGAGCAGTCTGCCGGTGAAATCGCCGGCAGGCTTTTTTGATCTCATGGGAATAATCGGTTCGATTCCAGACAAAATAACAGCAAATACGATTGAAAGAAGGTCGCCATCATGGATATATTACTGGCTCTTCTCCCGGCTTTGTTCTGGGGGAGCATCGTGTTATTTAACGTCAAATTAGGCGGCGGGCCTTACAGTCAGACACTGGGAACGACAATCGGGGCGCTCATCGTTTCGTTTGTGTTATATCTGTTTGTCCACCCGGTGCTGTCTGTGCGGATCTTTATTGTCGGCATCGTATCGGGGCTGTTTTGGTCGCTCGGCCAAAGCAATCAGCTGAAAAGCATACAGCTGATGGGCGTTTCGAAAACCATGCCGATTTCGACGGGAATGCAGCTCGTCTCGACTTCTTTATTCGGCGTGATCGTATTCAAGGAATGGTCAACTCCTATCGCGATTACACTGGGTATTCTCGCCCTTATTTTTATCATCGTCGGTATTGTGCTCACATCTTTAGAAGATAAAAAGGGGCGGGCGGACGGAGAACCGGGAAACTTAAAAAAAGGCATTGTCATCCTGCTTATTTCCACGCTCGGTTATTTGGTATATGTCGTCGTGGCCCGGCTGTTCGGAGTATCCGGCTGGTCAGCGCTTCTGCCGCAGGCGATCGGGATGGTAATTGGCGGGCTGCTGCTGACGTACAAGCACAAACCGTTTAATAAGTACGCCCTCAGGAACATTCTGCCGGGAATCATCTGGGCGCTCGGGAATATGTTTCTGTTCATCTCACAGCCGCGCGTCGGTGTCGCGACAAGCTTTTCTCTGTCTCAAATGGGAATCGTCATCAGCACGCTCGGCGGAATCTTCATTCTCCGTGAGAGCAAAACGAAGCGTCAGCTGGTCGCCATTGCGATCGGGATTATCCTGATCATCGTGGCCGCGGTATTCTTAGGCGTTGCGAAATCAAATTCATAACAAATGCAGGAGGTTTGAACATGTACACGGATCTAAAAGGAAAAGTCGTTGCCATTACAGGAGCATCATCAGGATTAGGAAGAGCGATGGCGATCCGCTTCGGGCAGGAGCAGGCGAAAGTCGTGATTAACTACTACAGTAATGAAAAAGAGGCTCAAACCGTAAAAGAAGAAGTTCAAAAAGCGGGCGGCGAAGCGGTCATTATTCAAGGTGACGTTACAAAAGAAGAGGATGTCAAAAACATTGTGCAGACCGCGGTCAAGGAATTCGGCACATTAGATATCATGATCAACAACGCCGGCATGGAAAATCCGGTCGAGTCGCATAAAATGCCGCTAAAAGACTGGAACAAAGTCATCAACACCAACCTGACCGGCGCTTTTCTGGGATGCCGCGAAGCCATTAAATATTACGTAGAGAATGATATTCAAGGAAACGTCATTAACATGTCGAGCGTACATGAAATGATTCCGTGGCCGCTGTTTGTCCACTATGCGGCAAGTAAAGGCGGCATTAAATTAATGACGGAAACATTGGCGCTTGAGTACGCGCCGAAGCGCATCCGTGTTAACAATATCGGGCCGGGCGCCATCAATACGCCGATCAATGCGGAAAAGTTTGCGGATCCCGTTCAGAAAAAAGATGTGGAAAGCATGATTCCGATGGGGTATATCGGTGAGCCGGAAGAAATCGCGGCTGTCGCCGTCTGGCTTGCTTCAAAGGAATCAAGCTACGTGACCGGCATTACGCTGTTTGCTGACGGCGGAATGACACAATATCCGTCATTCCAGGCAGGCCGCGGATAAGAAAAAAAGCGATCGCAGCTCTTATGAGCCGGATCGCTTTTTGCTTTATGCGCGTTTTTTCTTAACAAGCGCCGCGATGGAAAGGATAATCGCCGCAGCTGACAGAACGATGGCCGCGATATCAAGCGCTGATACGCCGGATTTGCTTTCTTCTTTTGACTGTTCAGCTCCGTGCGCATCCGTCACGTTGGCCGCTTTTGTGATTTTCGTAATCGAGTGAGGCGTGTCAGCTTTTTCATCACCCGTCCATTCTACAATGCTGCCGTCTTTGTAATATTGGTAGGCGTCCCAAGCGGCATCCCCGGTCTTTTCAGGGTTTTTCGCAACAAATGTGAACTGCTGGAATTGGCCGGGCTGAATGCCGCCGTTCTTCGCTTCCCAAGTGACGGAGACCGCTTTGTCATCATGCTTTGATACGGACGTTTTCCAGCCCGGAATCGGCTGGTACTGCTGAAATTCAACGCCCGCAGGCATTTTCAGCACGACTTTCGTTGTCGGCTCATTTTTTTCCACAGGCACTTTCATCGTGTACGTTTCCCAGGAACCCGCCGCGGATTCCGCGGGTTTGACTGAGACGTGGGCGCTTGCTGTTGCCGTAAAACCGATGAGTGACAGGGTTATGGCAGACATGAATACTAAAGCCTTTTTTTTCAACATGAGATACACTCCTTAGTTTGTGGTTGAGAATATTTGATTGATTTCATTAAAGTCGTTTGTCAGTCCGTGGACTTTGATCTTCCAGTTTCCCTTTTCGGTGATGGACATATTGGCGGCTTCGAATGTGCCTTCCTTCGTTTTTTTCAAATCAAAGGTGCTTTCATGCTGTTTGCCGCTGAAGCCCGTCTGATAAACCGTCACCGTAAATTGCTGAATGTCTTTCACAAGGCTGCCGTTGTGATCGGTGACAATGACTTGAAATTCATTTTTACCCGGCTGGTTCGGCGTTATGTGCAAGGACAGGGTTTCCCCGTTTCCGATCATGTCTGAGCCGTTAAAAGGCAATGGCGCAGGCGGCGGCGGGCTGGGCAGGCTTGTGAAGACGGCGGTTGTAAATAACACCGCAATCCCTATTACCCATTCGGCCTTTATTGTGCCGCTGATGCTTTTGTTTCTGCGGAGTTTTGTCATCCATACGTGAATGGCGCCGAGAGCAAGCATGATGACAAACAGTCCGATTTTCAAAAGAAGCGTCTTGCCGTAAGCGGTGTGAAAGAGTGAATCAAACGAACGGATAATGAAAAATCCGTTCAGCACACCTGAAAATAAAAGCACGCCGACAGAGGCGAATGCCCAAGGGGAGAACCGTCTGACCGTTTCCCAGGCGATGGTTTTATCGGTGTTTCTCCACTCTGATGAAAGAAGCAGCACAAGCGCGGCTATACCGCCCGTCCATACAGACGCGGCTGATAAATGGAGAAAGTCCATTGTGATGCCGACCGCTTTTTCGTCAATGACCGCCGCATGTCCGGCAAATGCTTTTGCCAAAAGCGAAGCGAAAAAGAACAATAGCGGCGCCGTCCAGTACGCAAATGACCGAAATGCTTTCTTCTTCAACAGCGGGATCATGGACACAGCAAGCAGGATAAATAAGCTGATCTGGATCATCCAGACATACCCGCCGGCCGTTTTCAGAAGCGTTTCTTTTACATAGTCCGGCTGAAACGCGGCGCTCCAAGCGCCGCCCGCGTTTTCTTTCGTCTGGATCGGGAGCTGGCAGACAAGCGCGAGTCCCATTAAACATAAAGAGATAACGAGCAGCTTTACGGTTCGGCTGTTTTTTGATGAACTTTCATTTTTTCTGAACCAAAACAGATGGAAAAAGGCCGTGCCGATAAACAGGGAGAGAGCGGTGTACAAAATACCGCGGTCGATGGCCGCTTCGGGGTGGAGGGCCGCTTGCGATGATGTTTTCTCCTGAAGGTCTCCGCCGGCTTTCCCGATACTGAAAGGAATGACGCCGGATACCGGGTGTCCGTCAGCTGACACCGCGTTCCATTCCGCTCTGTAAATATCATGCGGCAGATTTTTTTTCAAAGCCGCGGTCATGATGCGGGAATCATTTTTTTGAATCACCGTTTTGCCCGCATCGACCCGTTCGCCGGATGAATTATAGACCTTAATGGAGTGGAAGCCTTCTTCAATCTGTTCATTAAACTCAATTTCAATCTGCTTTGGCGCTTGTTTTAATTCGCTGTTCTCACCCGGATTTGAGTTTGTGATGTAGGCGTGGGCGAAGCTTGTTTTCGGAATCAAAACAAGGAACAGCAAAAAGATGAGCCAGCGTTTGTTCTGTCTCATGGCTGGTGACACCGCCTTCCGGTTGGTTGTTGTTATGTCTTGCTGCAGGTGCATCCTTTCTGCCTGTCGTGTAAGATGATGTCCGCCGCCTTGTCAAAAGTGCAAATGACCCCGCCGAAGCCTTTTTGAAACCGTTCCGCGTAATCAAGCGTTGAGAAAGGAATCGCCTGAGGCCGGCAGCAATGAAGGTCAATGTCGGCATGAACTAAAAAGTATGCAGAAGCGGCTGTCAGCGTCGTTTGGAGAAGGAAATCCTTACAAATGACGTGGGACACTTCTTCCTTTTTATCCTCATACCGCAAAATCGCGCAATGAATGCAGCACATCTGCTCAACGGCTTGTGAAACGGTAATAAGCTGAACAGAATATGAATGCTGAATCGGCCGCAGGCAATAGCCGCATTGATTGGCGCTTTGTTCTGAAGCGGGCGGGAGCGTAATGCCGCCGGGGGTCCGGATAATCCGGTTTGCATCCGCCAGCTGATTGACGTCTCTGTACACGGTCATCTCGGAAACGCCGAATCTCTCGCTGATGTCAGAGATTTTCAGCGGGCCCTCCTCTTTCAGCCATTCAAGCAATGTTTGCTGTCTGTGAATCGGAAGCAATTCTGCATCCTCCTTTTTATGCAAATGAGTGATGAACCTCCTTCTAAGAGTAGATGTTTTCACAAATGTGTACAAGAGCCTGATGATAAAATATGTGAAAACATGTTGAACAATCACAAATGTAAAACGCGGAGACAGAGTCTGTTATAATAGAAGAGTTGAATGGAGGAATAAACATGAAAGAAACGACCTGCCCGAACTGCGGCAAGCCGATTACAGGCGACATGGTCAGATCATCCATAATCCCGTGCCAGTTTGATTGCGGGCACTGCCATGTGAAATTGCGTGAATATAAAGTATCAGCTCCGATTATGGCTGTTGCCATTGCGATAACGGTCCTTTTGATTTATCTTGTGCAGATGGCCCGAATCGCTGTCATGCCGATGTTTCCGGCGGCGCGGTATGTGCCGGCCGCCATTTTCGCGCTCGTATGCGCATATCCGGTGTTCATTGTCAGTGAGCGGCTCATTGCGAAACTCGTCGTTACAAAAGGACACATTATATACAGAAAGCGGTAAGACACCTTGTTATGAGGTGTCTTTTTTTTAGTTAAGGATTTGTCACACTCTATGTGCCAAACTCCTCTTTACTTTTCGTTGAATGAGTATTGTAAGCGTTTTATGATGAAGACACAGGGGAGAAAGAAACCCCGTGTCTTATTTATTTTCATCTTAAGGCGAGCAAACAGGGAGGGAATTGACATGCAGCAAGAACAGCAAGCTGGCATGAAAGTGAAGATACAGCGGTTCGGCAGTTATTTAAGCGGTATGATCATGCCGAATATCGGCGCATTTATTGCGTGGGGAATTATCACCGCGCTGTTTATTCCTAAGGGATGGTTTCCGAATCCGCAGCTGAATACATTGGTAAGCCCGATGATTACGTATCTTCTGCCGCTTTTAATCGCATATACGGGCGGAAAAATGATTTACGATCATCGCGGGGGAGTCGTCGGGGCGACGGCCGCCATCGGAGTCATTGTCGGAGCAGACATTCCGATGTTCTTAGGCGCAATGATTATGGGGCCTTTGGGCGGTTATCTCATTAAACAAGTAGACCGTTTATTTAAAGATAAAGTCAGACAGGGTTTTGAAATGCTGATCAACAACTTCACGGCGGGAATTATCGGCGCTGTGCTGACAATTATCGCATTTTATGCGATCGGCCCGGTCGTCCTGTCTCTTAACAAATTGCTGGCGGCGGGTGTGGAAGTCATTGTCCATGCGAATTTGCTGCCGATTGCAAGCGTTTTCGTTGAACCGGCGAAAGTCCTGTTCCTCAATAACGCGATCAACCACGGCATTTTAAGTCCGATCGGAATCGAGCAGGCCGCAAAAGCGGGTAAATCCATTCTGTTCTTAGTGGAAGCGAACCCCGGGCCTGGACTCGGTATTTTACTGGCATACATGTTCTTTGGAAAAGGCTCTTCAAAATCGACGGCTCCGGGAGCGGCGATCATTCATTTCTTCGGGGGGATTCATGAAATCTATTTCCCTTACATTTTAATGAAACCGATGCTGATCCTCGCGGCGATCGCGGGAGGAGCGAGCGGACTGCTCACATTCTCGATTTTTAACGCGGGACTTGTCGCAGCATCATCGCCGGGCAGCATCATCGCGATTTTAGCGCTGACGCCGAAAGGAAGCTATCTCGGTGTGCTGGCGGGTGTCATCGTTGCAGCCGCCGTATCGTTTATCGTATCGGCGCTTATTCTGAAATCATCTAAAGCGGGTGAAGAAGATCTGACAGCCGCTGCGGAAAAAATGCAGGAAATGAAAGGCAGGAAAAGCGAAGCGGCGGCCGCATTGGCAGATACAGAGGAAGAGCCGGAAAGCGGCGCAGCCGATATTTCCGCTGATCAAGTCAGCCGCATTATCTTCGCGTGTGATGCGGGTATGGGATCGAGCGCAATGGGCGCTTCCATTTTAAGAAACAAAGTGAAAAAAGCAGAGCTGGATATTGATGTGACAAATACGTCGATCAATAATCTTCCGAATGACGCGGATATCGTCATTACGCATAAGGACCTGACTGACCGCGCGAAAGCGAAGCGGCCGGAGGCGGTGCACATTTCGGTTGATAATTTCTTAAACAGTCCGAAATACGATGAACTGATTGAAAAGCTTAAAAACTAATCAAACAGAAAGAGGGATTTTCATCATGGAAGTATTGGCTAAAGCGAATATCAAACTGAACCAAACAGTGAACTCAAAAGAGGATGCCATCCGCCTGGCGGGACAGACATTAATTGATAACGGTTACGTGAAAAACGGCTACGTGGAAAAAATGTTCGAACGTGAAGAAACATCATCCACTTTTATGGGGAATTTCATTGCGATCCCGCACGGCACGGAAGACGCGAAGGAAGAAGTGCTTCATTCAGGCATTTCCATCATCCAGATTCCGAATGGTGTTGAATACGGTGAAGGCAATACGGCAAAGGTCGTTTTCGGTATCGCCGGAAAAAACAATGAGCACTTAGACATTTTGTCAAACATCGCCATCATCTGCTCAGAGGAAGAAAACATCGAACGGCTGATCAGTGCAAAAACGGAAGAAGAACTGGCCGCTATTTTCAGCGAGGTGAACTGACATGATTGCCCTTCATTTCGGAGCGGGAAACATCGGGCGGGGCTTTATCGGCGCCCTGCTCCATCATTCCGGCTATGAGGTTGTTTTCGCTGATGTGAATGAAACGATGGTCAGCCTTCTTAATGAAAAGAAGGAATATACCGTGGAGCTTGCCGACGGCGGCCGGCAGACAGAAACCATCGGCCCCGTTTCAGCCATCAACAGCGCGAAGCAAGAACAAGAGCTGTACAGGCTGATCAATGACGCGGCGATCATTACGACGGCAGTAGGGCCGAACGTTCTCAAATTCATCGCCCCGTCAATTGCGGAAGGGCTGAAGCGCAGAACGTCCTCTGAACCTCTGAATATCATCGCCTGTGAAAATATGATCGGCGGCAGCAGTTTTTTGAAAAAAGAGGTTTTCGGACATTTGATGGAAGCGGAGCGGGAACTGGTGAATCAGACGGTCGGCTTCCCGGATTCCGCGGTGGATCGGATCGTGCCGATTCAGCACCATGAGGACCCGCTGAAAGTATCCGTAGAGCCGTTTTTTGAATGGGTCATAGACAGAACCGGCTTTTCCGGCGGTCAGCCGGCACTGAAAGGCGCGCTGTTTACTGATGATCTTACACCGTTTATTGAACGGAAGCTGTTTACCGTCAATACCGGCCATGCCGTTACGGCGTACGTCGGCTATCAGCGCGGATTAAAAACCGTCAAAGAAGCCATCGACCATCCCGAAATCCGGCGTGTCGTGTACGATGCCCTTTCAGAAACGGGCGAGTACCTGGTAAAGGCGTACGGCTTTAAGCAAGCCGAACACGAGCAGTACATGAAGAAAATCATCAGCCGTTTTGAAAATGAATACATCACGGATGATGTGACGAGGGTCGCCAGATCACCGCTCAGAAAACTCGGAGCGAATGATAGATTAGTAGGGCCGGCCAAAAAAATAAAAGAGCCGAACGCGCTGGCAGAAGGCATCGCCGCCGCCCTGCGCTTTGACTATAAGGGTGATCCGGAAGCGGTTGAGCTGCAAAAGCTTATCGCGGAAAAAGGCACGAGCGCGGTTCTTCAAGACATTTGCGGTATTCAGCCGCATGAACCGCTGCACGGCATCGTACTTAAAAAGCTGAATCAATAAGATGAACCCGCATCGGGGGACGCGGGTTTTTTTCTTCTGTTATAATGTGAGGGAAGGGAGGCTGCGTGATGAATGAGGAGCTTTTGCCCCATCGTTATCCGTTTCTTTTGATTGACGGCACGAAGAACAGCGAAGCCGGAAAATGGGCGGAAGCTTATAAATACATCAGTGAAAATGACTGGTTTATGTCAGAATCACAAAGAGAGATGCCGTTTTCGCTCATCGTTGAAGCAATGGCCCAAACGGCCGCCTGCGCGGGAATTACAGGTGAAAACAGCCTCGGCCTGCTGTCTGCGGTGAAGAAAGCGGAAAGATTAGGTGCCGCTTTGCCGGGAGACCGTCTGGATCTTTTGTTTGAAGTCACGCGAATCAGGCGCGGGTTTGTATTCGGCCGGGCGAAAGCGTCCGTTGCCGGGAAGCCTGTGGCGGAAGCTGAGATCAGCATATTTATCCAGCCATCATAAAAAAAGCCGCCTTCAGCGGCGGCTTTCGGACAAGCCCGTCATTTTGTATCATAATCTCTTTCACTTTGTGAATTGTCCCTTTGGTCGTGTTTGTGTTTTTCGTCATTGGCGTTTTCTTTCAGCTCTTCCAGCGGAATCGGATCGGTTAAATCATGATGTTCAGGATTTTCATTCGGTTTGTTCTTCTGTTTTCTTTCTTTCATCCTTCATCACCTCAATAGTTCTTTTCCTCAACGTTCTCCCCGCCAAACGTCTGGGAGCGGTTTTTTGTTCCTGTGGGTCATATGTATTAAAATAGAAACGACTACATTATAAAAAGTGAGGTACATATATGCCGATACAAAGAGAAGACGCAGATATTAAACTGATCGCGATTGATATGGACGGAACCCTGCTCAATGACGAGCAGCTCATCCCGGAGGAAAACCGGCGGGCGATCAAGGAAGCGGAGGCGAAAGGAATTCACGTCGTCATCAGCACAGGACGCACGCTGATGACCTGCCGCGAGCTGGCTGAGTCTCTCGAGCTGTCATCCTTTTTAATTACGGCAAACGGCAGCGAAATCTGGGATTCCAACTTTGAGCTGGTTGAGCGCAAGCTTCTTCATACCGATCATATTCAAAAATTATGGGATCTGAGAAATAAGCACAACACGAATTTCTGGGCCTCTACCGTCGATAGAGTATGGAGAGGGGAATTCCCGGAAACGATTACGGATCACCAGTGGCTCAAGTTCGGATTTGAAATCGAGGATGACGATGTGCGGAATGAGGTGCTGAAAGAGCTGAAGGAAAACAAGGAGCTCGAAATCACAAACTCCAGCCCGATCAATATCGAAGTCAATGCGCTCGGCATTAATAAAGCGGCAGCGCTTGCGAAGGTTTCGGAAAAACTCGGCTTCACGATGGAAAATGTGATGGCAATGGGCGACAGTCTGAATGACATTGCCATGATTGAAAAGGCGGGCGTCGGCGTCGCCATGGGAAATGCGCAGGACATCGTGAAAGAAACGGCTGACTGGGTGACTGATGTCAACACGGAAAACGGGGTCGCCAAAGCGATCCGCCACTGGGTGCTGTAATAGAAAAAAGAGGGTCTCTGTATGAGGCTCTCTTTTTTGTTTTGTCACATTTCTGACTAGGTCCATGGTAGGTTTTCTGACAAAAGGATGTTCAAATCTGTCAGAATTGATATAATGAAAAAAGTCCAATAATTCGGAATAGTCGTTCCGAATAGCGGAATGATAATAAAATAAAACGTTTACAATACAGGAGGGATCTTATGTTTCAGATTGACATCAATTGTGATTTAGGAGAAAGTTTCGGTGCTTATAAGATCGGGCTTGATGAAGAGATTTTGGATTATGTGACATCTGCAAACATCGCCTGCGGCTTTCATGCGGGTGATCCCACCGTGATGCGCAAAACAGTTGCGCTTGCGGCGGAGAAAGGCGTGAAAATCGGCGCTCATCCCGGGCTGTTCGATCTTCAGGGATTCGGGCGGAGGCAGATCGCGATTACGCCCGAGGAAGCGTATGATCTGACACTGTACCAAATCGGCGCGCTGTCAGGATTTTTAAAAGCAGAAGGTGTCGCGATGCAGCATGTGAAGCCGCACGGCGCTTTATATAATATGGCCGCCGTCAACCGCGGTCTGTCAGATGCGATCGCTCAAGCGGTTTTTCATTTTGATCCCGGACTTATTTTATTCGGACTTTCCGGAAGCGAGCTGATTAAAGCGGGGGACCGAATCGGACTGCAGACGGCAAGTGAAGTGTTTGCGGACCGCACCTATCAGAAAGACGGCACGCTGACGCCGCGTTCACAGCCGGATGCGCTGATTCAGGATGACAAAAAAGCGGTCGGGCAAGTGATCCGAATGGTGAAAGACAATACGGTGACATCTGCGGAGGGACAAGCTGTAAACCTGAAAGCGGACACCGTCTGTATTCACGGAGACGGCGCCCATGCGCTCACATTCGCAAAAACGATCAGAAAAGAACTAAAAGCGGCTGACATTCAAATCAGCGCGCTTGCAAAAGACTGAGCAGCAGAGGGAGGAAGACAGCATGGAACAAAAGAAAAAAACAGCCGGAAAGGCTCCCGGCAGATGGTCGCTGCTTTTAGGCGCGACATTTCTGATGGCGACATCTTCAATCGGGCCCGGCTTTCTGACGCAAACGGCCACGTTCACCAATACATTGGCGGCAAGCTTCGGCTTTATCATTTTAATCTCCATTATTTTGGACATTTTCGCACAGACCAATGTGTGGCGGATTATCGCAGTTTCCGGAAAGCGCGGCCAAGAGATTGCAAATATGGTGCTCCCGGGCGCCGGTTATGCCATTGCTTTTCTGGTCGTGCTCGGCGGACTTGCGTTTAATATCGGAAACATTGGCGGCGCGGGTCTCGGCCTTCAAGTATTATTCGGGATCAAACCGGAAATCGGCGCTTTAATCAGCGCTGCGGTCGCGGTTCTGATTTTCGTCATAAAGGAAGCCGGAAAAGTCATGGACCGTTTTATGCAAATCGCCGGAATCGTCATGATCATATTAACGGTGTATGTTGCCGTAACGACGGCCCCGCCGGTCGGACACGCCGTTGCGAAAACCTTTATGCCTGATCATATCAGTGTGCTGGCGATCGTGACCCTTGTCGGCGGCACGGTCGGCGGATACATTACATTTGCCGGCGGCCACCGTTTACTTGATTCAGGCATCCAAGGGAAGGAAGTCATTCCTCAGGTCACGAAAAGCTCCATCACAGGTGTCTTAATTACATCTATTATGCGGATTGCCCTGTTTCTCGCCGTGCTCGGCGTCGTCTCAAAGGGCCTGCGTATTGATCCCGATAATCCCGCGGCTTCTGTATTCCGGCTTGCAGCGGGAAATGTCGGCTATAAAATTTTCGGCGTCATCATGTGGTCTGCGGCTATTACGTCCGTCATCGGCGCGGCATATACATCGGTGTCATTCTTCAAATCGTTCTCGGCAAAAATCGAAAAGCATTCACACGGCGTCATTATCGGTTTTATCATCGTATCCACGCTCATTTTTGTCACGATCGGCCAGCCTGCCAAAATTCTGGTCGCGGTCGGTTCGCTTAACGGTTTAATTCTGCCGCTTGCGTTAGCGATGATTCTGTTGGGCGCTTATAAGAAAAAAATCGTCGGCGATTACAAGCATCCAGTCTGGCTCACTATTGCGGGGGCGACAGTCGTCGTTGTCATGGCGATTATGGGCATCTATACATTATTCTCGCAATTGCCGCAGCTATGGAGCTGATGACATGAAAAAACATATGAGTGACATGACTCCCGAAGAAGTCAGACAGCTTATCAGGAAGGGGCAGATGACCGGGCCGACGGCAGGATGGGCCGCTTCTTATGCACAAGCCAATCTCGTCGTTTTGCAAAAGGATCTTGCCTTTGATTTTCTCTTATTCTGCCAGCGCAATCAAAAGCCGTGTCCGGTGCTTGACGTGACGGATACGGGCTCACCCGTACCGGCTGTTGCGGCGCCGGGAGCTGATATCCGGACGGACTTTCCGAAGTACAGGATTTATCGGCATGGCGTGCTTACTGAAGAGGTAACGGATATCACCCGGTATTGGAAGGATGATTTTGTCGGGTTTTTGATCGGCTGCAGCTTTTCATTCGAGCAAGCCCTTATCAATCAGCAAATTCCCATCAGGCACATCGATGAGGGAGTGAATGTTCCCATGTATATAACAAACATTGACTGTGTTCCGGCCGGGCGGTTTTCAGGAAAGATGGTCGTCAGCATGAGGCCGATTCCGGAAAGGCTTGCAGTCCGCGCGGCGCAGGTCACGTCACGTTTTCCCGCCGTACACGGCGCCCCCGTCAGCATCGGAAATCCGAAAAGCATCGGCATCAGCGATTTGAATCAGCCGGACTTCGGCGATGCCGTGACGGTGCGGGAAGGCGAAGTTCCCGTATTCTGGGCGTGCGGCGTTACACCGCAGGCGGTGATCATGGAAGCAAAGCCTGAGATCGTGATGACGCATTCACCGGGGCACATGCTGATCACCGATATCCGGAATGAATCGCTTGCTGTTCTGTAAGTGAGAAAGAAAACAACGAGGTGATGACAATGATGCAGTATAGCGGCAATACAGCGCTTGATATACAGCCGCACGGTGATTCCGCCGTTATCATCCGCTTTGGCGGGCAAATCAGCGAAGAGGTTAACAGCCGGGTTCATGCGGCGGCGGCCTGTATTGAAGAACGGCCGTTTCCGGGCTTCGTTGAATGTATCCCGGCATTTACGAGCTTAACGATCTTTTATGATGTGTATGCCGTCTCAAATATAAAAAAAGGCGTCTCTCCTTTTGCATTGGCCAAGAAAGAAGTGATAGAACGCCTCAGCCATTTAAAGACCGACAGGCAAAAAGAGCGCCGGGTAATGGAAATCCCCGTTTGCTACGGCGGTGATTTCGGTCCTGATTTAGAAGAGGTCGCTAAGATGAACGATCTGACGCCGGAAGACGTCATCCGCATTCATACCGAAGGCGAATATCTCGTCTATATGCTCGGATTCGCGCCGGGATTTCCGTTTTTAGGAGGAATGTCTGAGCGGATCAGAGCGCCGAGAAAGTCGTCGCCAAGGCCGTCAATCCCGGCCGGTTCAGTAGGAATCGCCGGAATGCAGACCGGTGTGTATCCGATATCCACTCCCGGCGGCTGGCAGCTGATCGGCAGCACCCCGCTTCGGCTTTTCAGGCCGGAAGAACATCCGCCAAGCCTGTTGAGAGCGGGCGATACGGTGAAATTCGTCCGAATCACAGCAGAAGAATACAGCCGCATCAAGGAGGGAGCCGAATGAGCATGAAAGTGGTGAAGCCCGGTCTTCTGACGACGATTCAGGATACGGGGCGAACGGGGTACCAGAAATACGGTGTACTGGGAAGCGGCGCAATGGATACGATCTCTCTGCGCATTGCCAATCTTCTTGCCGGAAATAAAGAAACAGAAGCAGGACTGGAAATTACGCTAATGGGGCCCGGTCCTTCCTTTGAGCTTTCAGAACCGGCAGTCATTGCCGTCACGGGGGCTGATTTCGCCTTTCATATTAATGGAGAACCGGCCCCTCTGTGGAAACCGGTTCTTGTAAAGGAAAACAGCGTTGTTTCATTTGGACCGTGCAAGATGGGGAGCCGCGCTTATCTCGCCGTCGCGGGGGGATTTGACGTGCCCGCCGTCATGGAAAGCAAAAGCACGTATGTCAGAGCGGGGATCGGCGGCTTTTACGGAAGAGCCCTGCAAAAGGATGATGAACTTCCGCTCGGCAGTATGACGCAGTGCTCGGAAATCATCGCGCACCGTTTGAGCGATTCTCTCGGGCAGCATGGTTTCTCAGCGCCTGATTGGTCTGTCAGCAGCAGAGGTTTTCTGCCGCTGAAAAAAAATCCGGTCATTCGTATGCTTGAAGGGGCGCAATTTCATGCTTTTACAGAAGAAGCAAAATCACGTTTTTACAAAGAGCCGTTTACGGTCACGCCGCAGTCCGACCGAATGGGCTACCGGCTGAAGGGCGCTCCGCTTGAATTACAGCAGCCGCTTGAAATGGTATCTGAGGCCGTGACATTCGGGACGGTGCAGGTGCCGCCGGACGGCAATCCGATTATTCTGCTGGCTGACAGGCAGACGACGGGAGGCTACCCGCGAATGGCGCATATTATATCCGCCGATCTTCCTCTTGCCGCCCAAACGATGCCGGGCGAACATATCACGTTCTCGGCCGTTTCGCTGGAGGAAGCGGAAATGCTGCTTTTGGAGAGGGAACAGCAGATAAAGGAGCTGAAAGCCAGGCTCAAAATGGAATGGCTGATCTGACAAAGGGGCTAAAGACCATGGAAAACAAAAACAAAACCGTCATCAAATCAATGGAGCTGCTTCATTTGTTTCTGACTGAACCAAGCCTGAGCCTAAATGAGCTTGTTTCTCGATCGGAGATGCCGAAGACCTCGGTTCACCGGATGGCAAGTTCACTGGAGGAAATGGGATTTCTCACCCGGGCAGCGGACGGCCGTTATCAGCTGGGTCTGATCTTTTTGCAATTCGGCCAGCTTGTCTCTGAGCGTCTGGACATCAGGAAAATAGCCAAGCCGATAATGGAAGAGCTGTGCGGTGAAGTGGATGAAGCCGTTCAGCTGATTATGAGGGACGGCGATGAAGCCATTTACGTTGAAAAAATTGAAGGCACCCAAACCGTCCGGCTGTTTACCGCAATCGGCCGCCGCTCGCCGCTGTACGCGGGGGCGTGCGCCAGAAGCATTTTATCGTTTCTGCCGAGAGAGGAGATTGACACATACCTTCAGAAGACAGAGTTTGCCGCAATTGCCTCAGGCACGATGACGAATCCGGCTGAACTGCTTCAATCTATTGAAACGTCATTACAATCAGGGTATACGATCAGCTATTCGGAATTAGAGGATTACACGGCGGCGATTGGGGCGCCTATTTTCAACCACGAAGGAAAGGTGGCGGCGGGAATCAGCATCGCCGGCTTTGAAGCCAGGTTTTCAGAGGATCGGCTGCCGTATTTAACGGAAAAGGTCAAAGCCGCGGCACAGCATATTTCTGAGAAATTGGGGTATTGACCGAGCCAATTTTCCTTCGCTCGCGTACATTACAATATCGACAGTAATGAGTGGAGGAAAGTAAATGGGACTTGTTTATACGGCGCTAGGGGATTCTTTGACGACGGGAAGGGGATCCGGGCCGTTTTCCCCCGGCTTTGTTCAGCGGTTCGGGTGTATGATGGCAGAAGATTTACAGACAAGGACCGAGGTATCCATCTTTGCCAAGTCAGGCCTTGAGACGGGAGAAATTCTCGGGCTTATGTCCTTGCCGTACATTCAGAGGCGGATTCAGGCTGCTGATATGATTACGATTACGGGCTGCGGCAACGATTTGATCGATTCGGTTCGGGCGTATCAGCAAACGAAAGACGCTTCGGTGTTCGCCGGCGTGTCCCGTCACTGCCATGAGAACTTTGAAAAGATGATTGCCAAGATCGCTGCCTTAAAAGAAACGCACCCCTCTCCTTATGAGATCCGCGTTTTCAATTTATACAATCCTTTTCCGGGCATCTCCATTGCGGAAAAATGGATATCTTCTTATAATGCGCACCTCAGCACACTCGCATCAGCGCCGCACGTCAAAATTGCCGATGTCCACAGCGCTTTCAAAGGAAAGCTGAACGAATATCTCTCTCATGACCGCGTACATCCCAACAGCAGAGGATATGAAGTCATGGCATGCGTCCTGCGGGGGCTCGGATACGGAAGCCTCGCCCGCTCATAACCGCGCGCTCCTTTTCATCGGGAGCGCGCTTTTCGTTCTCCTTAAAACAAACTTAAAATTGTCCGACTTTCGTTCTATCCGTGCAAAAAGTACGCTAGAATAATGGGGGATAAAGACAGAAATAGAATTGTGTTCAAAAAATGATAACAGAAAGGATGGATTGCTTTGCTGCGCGCCTTAAAACTGTCACTCGCGATGCTGATTATTATACTTGCGGCCGCCGCATTTACGTATGCGGAACATACCTCTGTCATACAGCCGGTTATGCTCGTGTTTCTCGGTGCGGTCATGTTCATTCAGGGACTGGAAGAAAAGCGGAAGGAAAACGACGGTTCGGGGAGATTCAATATCTATACCGCTGTTTTTGTATGGTCGATCTCCTTAATCGGTTTTACGCTTCACGCGATCTGAGTTTGATAGATCCTCAAAATGTTCCACAACGGGAAATGGTGAATAAAAACGGTGAAGTAAGGCTTTCCATTCCTGATATTCCGGTGATCCGCGAAAGCCTTTTGTATGATCCTCCAATGTCTCCCATTCCACAAGCAGCAAATATTTATGCGTCTTTTCCATACATTTGGACAAGGAATGGGACAGATAACCTTTCATGCCCGATATAATCGGCTCCGCCCGGCGGAATGCCTCTTCGAATTCCCCTTCAAAGCCTTCTTTTACATGCAGCATGGCTGCTTCTCTGATCATCTGAAATTCCCCCTTTTTTAATAGATACATTGTATAAGTATATGGACCGTGATGGCTGGAAAAACAAAAAAATTTTAAACGCTATAAGAAAAAAATCCTTGCCAGCCTGATTTGATTTAGGAGAAAATAACAATTGGAAGGCAGGGGAATTAACAGTGAAAAAAGGATTATACCTATTACTTTTACTCGCAGGAATCCTAGGTTTGATCGGCTGTTCGAAAACGGAGTCGGCCAAAGACAGAATGAAAGATTTCGTGAAAGACTGGAACGGCGGTCATTACGATAAGATGTACCAAAGCCTCACACAGGATGAAAAGAAAAAATTGTCCAAAAAGGATTTTGTAAAACGATATGAAACCATCTATGAACAAGCAGGGGTCAAAAATCTGAAAGTCACTGCCGAAAAACAGGACGAAGACGATAAGAAAAAAGATGACCTTCAGCACATCGATTATAAAGTCAGCATGGATACAAAAGCAGGGAAGGTCGCCTTTGAAAACACGGCCGTCCTGAAAAAAGAAAAAACAGACGATGGAGAAGCATGGAACATCGACTGGAATCCTTCTTTTATTTTCAAACAGCTTTCCGACGACAAAACCGTGCAGATCGCAAATGAAGAACCGAAGCGCGGGCAAATCTACGACAAAGACGGCAAAGGCCTCGCTGTGAATACGGAGGTGCCGGAAATCGGCATTATTCCGGGAAAACTCGGCAAGGATAAAGACAGCGTAATCAAAAAACTGTCTGAAAAACTGGACCTTTCTGAAGACGATATAAAAAGCAAGCTGAATCAGGGCTGGGTAAAAGACGACTCCTATGTCCCGGTTCAAAAAATCAGACCGGATGACGAAAGCAAGGTCAAGAGCCTGCTTTCATTAGACGGCGTGACGAAAACGACAGTCAGCTCCCGCTACTATCCGTACGGCGAAAAAGCGGCCCACCTGACCGGGTATATTAAAACGATCACAGCGGAGGATCTGAAAAAAGCAAAAGACGGCCAATACAGCGACACCTCCAAAATCGGCATCGCCGGCCTTGAGAATGTATATGAAGACAAGCTGCGCGGCACGACCGGCTGGAAAATTTACGTTCCGCAAACGGGTGAGGTCATCGCTGAAAAGAAAGCCAAAAACGGGCAGGATATTCATGTAACGATTGACATGAAAACGCAGACGAAGCTGTATGATTCCATGAAAGATGACAGCGGAGCGGCAGTCGCCCTCGAACCGCAAACGGGAGAGACCCTCGCGCTTGTCAGCGCTCCGTCTTATGACCCGAACGGCTTTATCTTCGGCTGGAACAGCAAAGAATGGAAAAAGCTGAATGAAGATAAAAACAATCCGTTTTCAGCGAAATTCAACAAACTCTATGCGCCGGGATCAACGATTAAACCGATTGCCGCGGCAGTCGGCCTGACAAACGGAACGTTGAAAGCATCAGAAAAGAAAAAAATCACCGGAAAAGAGTGGCAGAAAGATTCAAGCTGGGGCGGCTACCATGTCACACGCGTATCAGAGCGTCTGAATGAAGTGGATCTCGAAAACGCGCTGATTACCTCGGACAACATCTACTTTGCGCAAAATGCCATAGATGCCGGAGCTGACGCGTTTACAAAAGGATTAAAATCATTTGGTTTTGATGAAGACATTCCATACCAATTTCCGATTGAAAAATCGTCAATCGCTAACGGCAAGCTTGATTCCGAGATTCTTCTCGGAGATACGGGCTACGGCCAGGGGCAGATGCTGATGTCTCCGCTGCATTTAGCGGCTGACTATACCGCATTTGTAACAGACGGAAATCTCGTCAAACCGACATTAATCAAAGACGGAGAAAAAACACCGCAAATCTGGCATAAGCAAGTGGTATCCAAAGCCAATGCCGAAGAAATCACAAAAGGGCTGAGAGGCGTCGTTGAAGATCCGCGCGGCTCTGCATATCAGCCGGTCGTAAGCGGCATTAACGTAGCCGGAAAAACCGGTACAGCCGAGCTGAAAACGTCTAAAGAAGATAAAGACGGCAAAGAAAACGGCTGGTTTGTCGGCTACGACTATAAAAAGAAAGACCTCTTGATCGCCATGATGATTCAAGACGTCAAAAAACGCGGCGGAAGCCATTACGTCGTTGAAAAAGCGAAACAGCAGTTTCAGAACCGGTAAATGACGATTTTTCCGGGCTGAAAGGAAAATCGGCCGCCGAAGCAGAATGAAACAGCATGGGCAATTCCTGAAACAGAGATACAAGAGGCTCACTAAGAAAAAGGGGGATTTCACATGCAGCGTATTCAATTGGCTGAAGATCTGGAATTTTCAAGAGTGATACACGGGCTTTGGCGTCTGAACGAATGGAATTATTCGGACGGGGAGCTGCTGAATCTGATTGAATGGTGTATCAGCCAAGGCATCACCACCTTCGACCATGCCGATATATACGGCAGTTATACGTGTGAAAAGCTGTTCGGCGGCGCTTTATCCCTTTCGCCCTCAATAAGGGAGCGAATCGAAATCGTCACAAAATGCGGGATTGTCATTGAGTCGCCGGAACGGCCCGGAAACAAGTCGCATCATTATAATACGTCGAAGTCTCATATCTTAGCGTCGGCGGAGCAGTCGCTCTTGAATCTGAATACGGATTATCTGGATGTGCTGCTCATTCACAGGCAGGACCCGCTTATGGACCCGGAGGCTGTAGCTGAAGCGTTTCATGCGCTGAAAAGCTCAGGCAAGGTCAGATACTTCGGGGTATCGAACTTTAAAGCGCATCAGTACAGAATGCTCGAATCCTATTTGGATGAACCGCTCATCACGAACCAAATTGAAATCTCGGCTTATGAGCTGGAACATTTTCATGACGGCACGCTGGATTTCTGTCAGGAAAAACGCATTCCGCCGATGGCGTGGTCACCGCTTGCGGGCGGGAGCGTCTTTACCGGACAATCGGATAAGGACGTCCGAATCCGTACCGCGCTTATTTCGGTGCAGGAAGAAATCGGCGCCGCCTCCATTGATGAAGTCATGTACGCATGGCTGTTCACCCACCCGGCAGACATCATGCCGATTGTCGGCAGCGGAAAACAGAACCGCATTTCCGCGGCGGTGCGTGCTTCAGCGTACAAGCTCAGCCATGATCAGTGGTTTCGGATCTATACAGCTGTCCAAGGTTATGATATTCCATAACCAAAACAAACGCCCGGAAGGCTATCTTCCCGGGCGTTTGTTTATGTGGTGTGCAATGTCAAAAAACAAGTAAGGTCACTTTGAAGTATAGCCGTGCGGATCAAGAGAAACAAACGTCACGGCATATTATCTGACACATTTTTCTTATTCAATACTGTCACACGGACCAGTGCCAAATTGCCATTTGAAAATGGTTGTATATTCTTTGAAAGCGTTTTATATTAGAAGTTACACTACTTTCCCCGGCAGCACCCCCCATGTGCCATACCTCTCACAACTAGAAAATCTGGAGGCGCGTTTCATGTATATGACAGCGAGAGAACAAAAATTAATGAAACATCTTTTACTGCAGAACCGATACGAGACAGTGCATGAACTGGCAGAAGCTTTACAAGTCAGCACAAGAACCGTTCACCGCGAGTTAAAAACAATCAAACCGATGATGAAATCATTCGGCTTGGCACTTGATAAACAGCCCGGCAAAGGACTGAAAGCGGTGGGAAAACCGGAAGATAAACAGAAGCTCCTGTCAGAGCTGTCCTATGAACAGCAGGAATACAGCGCGGAGGAGCGGAAACTTTTAATCCTATGTTCGCTATTAGAGTCCCAAGAGCCGATCAAGCTCTACAGTCTGGCGAACGAGCTCCAAGTGACAAACGCGACGATCAGTTATGATCTCGATGAGCTGGAGACTTGGATTGCTCCCTTCGGCTTGACGCTGATCCGAAAAAGGGGCTTCGGCATTCAGCTGACGGGACCGGAAAATGCGAAACGGAAAATCGTCGGCAATCTCATGGTCAACCGCCTTGATATTCAAACCTTTTTGGAAGCGGTTGAATTCAATATTAAAGGGAAACCCGACGCTGCTGAAAAGATGTTCGGCGTTGTAAATAAAGCGGAACTTTTGAAAATGGACCGGCTCTTGATTCAGCTCAAGGAAAAAATCGCGATCGCTTTATCTGACAGCTCTTACATGGCGCTGGCGGTTCATTTAACCTTTGCGATGGACCGGATCAGACTCGGAGAAACCATCACGATGGAAGCTTCGGAACTAAAAGCGCTGCAGCAGACGAAGGAATACGGCTCCGCGCTCGAAATGGCAAAAGAGCTTGAAAAAGCGTTCGGTGTTTCGATTCCTGAGGCGGAGATCGGCTATATCACCATTCATTTGCGGAGCGCCAACCGCAAATACAAAACCGAATTCAAACCGGAAAACATTGAAGTTGAAACGGCCTTGCAAACGAAGCAGCTGATCGGCTTCATTTCTGAAAAAATAAAAATTGATCTGACGGAAAACGGCTCTTTATATGACGGTTTAATCGCCCATCTGGAGCCTGCGATCAATCGGGTGAAAGAAAGTATCGACATGTACAACCCGATGACTGAGCAAATTAAACGCGACTACTTCCTGCTGTATATGGCCGTAGAAGAAGGAATGGAAAAATTCTTTCCGGGGCTTCGTTTTCCTGATGATGAGATCGCTTTCATCGTTCTTCACTTCGGCTCCGCTCTGGAAATCAAACGGGAAGAGGCGAAGATCAAAGCGCTGATCGTCTGTTCAAGCGGCATCGGGTCGTCCAAAATGCTCGCGTCCAGACTGAAAAAAGAGCTCCCGGAAATCCGTTCCTTTGATATGTCTTCCCTCATCGAACTGAAGAACCGTGACACCTCGGCGTACGATATGATCGTATCCACCGTGCCGATCCCGTATGAAAACATTGATTACGTCATGGTCAGTCCGCTTTTAAATGAAGAAGACGCCGATCAGGTCAAGCAGTACATCAAAAGAAAGATTCCGCTGATTCTTGACAAAAAAAGAAACAGCAAAAGAGAAGAGAAGCAGCCTGAGACGCCTGATATGCTGGAAGCAGCCGGACGTATGGCGCATTACGCGGCGGTTATCCAAAGCGTGCTGCGGAACTTTTCGATCAAATCCATTGATTCACACATGGCGTATGAGTTGTTTTTGAACCATCTCTTTGGCGTGCTTGAGCAAGAAGGATTTGTCCGTCATGCAAAAAAAACCGCACAGCTCCTCACAGAACGTGAAGAACAGGGAGGGCTCGGGATTCCGGGAACGGCGATGGCGCTTTACCATCTCAAAAATGAAGAAATTGTCACGCCTTTTTTCAAAATTTATGATTTGACAGCTCCATGCAGTGTCAAAGGCATGGACGGAAATTCCCTGACCGTCGACCGCGCTTTGGTGATGATGGCGCCGGCTGATATGCCCGCTGAAGGCTCGGAAATATTAAGTGCGGTCAGTTCGGCCATTATTGAATCCGAAGCCAGTATAAAAGCCTTTCAGACAGAGGATGAAGCCGATTTATACAAACGTTTAAACAGGCTGTTTTATCATTTCATTCAGGAGAAAGGACAGCGCTGAACAGGAAGCGCACGCCTCATAAGGCGTGTGTTTTTTTCCGTATGTATGAGGGTAAAGTGAAGGGAGGAAACTAAAAACACGGGACTATTGTATCATTCACCGATGGAATAGTTCTAAAACAAAATAGTTTTACAAGTTATATTTTTTGGTTTAAAATGGGTTGCGTGAGGAAGAAAATCTGACAGAGTTTTTTTGATTTATCATTATGGGAGATGAAAATATGAAGACATTACAGCATCTGATTCTGCATGACATTTCAAATAGCGAAGAGATCGAAGCTGTAAAAAGCGGTGCGCACACCCTGACCTACGCGGAATATCGAAAACGAATCAATCAGCTTGCACAAGCGCTTCTTGATAAAGGAATAAAAAAAGGCGACAGAGTGGCGATGCTTTGCAAAAACGGCCACGCTTCATCCATCGTTATGTTTGCTGCACTTGAAATCGGCGCGGTGGTTGTGCCGGTCAGCTGGCAATTAACACCGTATGAAATGAAAGGCATTTTGGCAGCCTGTGAGCCGAAAGCTGTTTTTTACGGCACTGAATTTAAAGAGATTATGGAAGAGGTGCTTCCTGCGCTTGAATCTTCCCTTAAACTGAAGGTCGTGACAGGAACTGCTGTAGAGACAACACCTGAGTTTGATGCTTTATTGACAGGCTCCGGCGATACACCGGACGTCGAAACAGTGTCTGAAAACGATACGGCATTGCTGATGTTTACCTCGGGTACGACCGGCAATCCGAAACGCTGCATGGTCACTCACGGCGGCATATACAACTACGTAAATGCGACATTGGCATACACGGGGAGAATGCAGCATGTCCGTTTCTTAGCATGCCACCCGAATTACCATACGAGCGCGATTATTTGCCAGATGGTCGGCACGATGAGCGGAACGACATTCGTTATGACAGACAATCAGGACCCTCTTGAAAACTTGAAGCTCATCGAAAAAGAGAAAATTCAAACCGTGATGGCGCTGCCTGTTTATTACACATACCTGCTGAAAGCATGGGAAACGCATCAGACTGACATATCTTCTATCGTTTATATGATGACGGGAGGCACAAAGGTGCCAAGCAGCCTGATCCAGCAGTATCAGGACATCGGCATTCCGCTCATGCACGGATACGGAAGCACTGAAGCATGGGGCATCAGCTCTTGGAATCCGCAAATGGGAATGGATAAAGCCGCTTCTGCGGGTAAACCGATGGAAGAAGTGGACGTCCGCGTTGTAGATCCGGAAACAGGAGAAGTCCTTCCGCAAGGCTCAATCGGAGAAGTCGTTGTGACAAGTCCGTTTTTATTCAAAGGCTATGAAGGTAACGAAGAAGCGACACGAAAAGTGCTGAAAGACGGCTGGTTCCATACCGGTGATTCCGGATATGTTGATGAAGACGGATTTATCTTTATCACCGGACGTTATAAAGATGTCATCATCTACGGCGGCGATAATATTTATCCTGACCAGATTGAAGAGGTCATTCAGCAAGTGCCGGGAATTCTCGAAACGGCTGTTGTCGGTATCCCTGATCCGCTTTACGGTGAAAAACCGAAAGCGTTTATCGTGACAAACGGCAGAGAAGGCCTGACAGAAGAAGAAGTGACACGATTCCTTCAAGAACGTCTTGCTGCCTTTAAAATTCCGGAAATTGAGTTCGTCAGCGAACTTCCGAAAAACAACCTTGGAAAAGTGAAAAAAGACGTGCTCCGCAAACAAGCGGTCCGTTCATAATTGAAAACAAAAACCCGGCTGCCCGCCGGGTTTTTTTCGTGCGTTCCATGTGAAACATTTTTCTCCGAAAACGTTTTGAACTGTTTCAATTATGTTTATCCGGCAGACAGCCGAGGTAGACATGAAGTAAGACATCGAACAAGAAGGAGGAACTTGACATGGAAAACAACTATCCGAAGGAATTCCCGGCGGAATCACAAAACCGCCAGCCGGCATTGAGAGCGAAATGAAGCCGGCGCCTGTTTACGAATACAAAGAATATAAAGGCGCTGATAAATTAAAAGGGAAAACCGCGCTTATCACAGGCGGTGACAGCGGTATCGGCCGCGCCGTAGCGGTTGCTTACGCAAAGGAAGGCGCAAATGTCGCAATCGTCTATTTTGATGAACACGGAGATGCGGAAGATACAAAAAAACGTGTGGAGGAAGAAGGCGTAAAATGCCTGTTAATCTCCGGCGATGTCGGTGAGGAAGACTTTTGTAACGAAGCGGTTGAAAAAACGGTTGAAGAATTCGGTCGTCTCGATATTCTCGTGAATAACGCCGCGGAACAGCATCCTAAAGAAAGCATTAAAGACATAACAAGCGAGCAGTTTCACAGAACCTTTAAAACCAACTTTTACTCACAATTTTATTTGACTAAAAAAGCGATTGATTACATGAAGCTGGGCAGCGCAATCATCAATACGACATCCATTAATCCGTACAGAGGAAATCCGCAGCTGATCGACTATACGGCAACGAAAGGCGCGATTAACGGTTTTACGAGATCAATGGCGCAAGCGCTCGTCAAAGACGGTATCCGCGTCAACGCCGTAGCGCCGGGGCCGATCTGGACACCGCTGATTCCGGCGACATTCTCAGGAGAAACAGTCGCTTCCTTCGGCCAGGATACGCCGATGGGACGGGCCGGCCAGCCTGTTGAGCATGTCGGCTGTTATGTGCTCTTGGCTTCAGATGAATCATCCTATATGACCGGCCAGACGCTGCATGTCAACGGCGGCGGATTTGTGACCACATAAGGGGGCTGAAGCATGACGATATCGAAGCATGATGTGAATGCATACTATCAAAAAGCGGGAATCGTTCTGACCGATGATGAAGTCGAAGACATTCAAATCATGGATTATGGCTTAGGCAAGCTTCAGGAAACAGGGCTTCAGCTGTTTATTTACGTGAATACAGACCGTTACTGTTCGAAAGAATTGGTGCTCTTTCCGCGCCAGACGTGTCCCGAACACCGCCATCCGCCGGTCAGCGGCGAAAAGGGAAAACAAGAGACATTCCGCTGCCGCTGGGGGAAGGTGTATCTCTACGTGGAAGGCGAAAAGACAGAACACCCAAGCGTCCTCCCGCCGGAAGAAGATAAGGAATACTACACTGTCTGGCATGAGATTGTGCTTGAACCGGGCGGACAATACACCATTCCCCCGGATACGAAACATTGGTTTCAAGCGGGAGAAGAAGGGGCGGTCATTACGGAAATGTCATCGACCAGTACGGATGATCACGACATTTTCACCGACCCGCGCATTTAAGGATGAGGCTGCGCGCCTCATCTTTTTTTGTATGGAAAAAAATGAATTTACCTGTATAATGGCTAATAAAGGAAAGGAGGTGTGATCGTGTTTTCCTGTCAAATCCGGGAACATCTGACGATCAGATTGCTTGCCAAAGAAGATACGGACGAATTGTATTCTGTTATAAAACGAAATCAAAACCATCTCAGCGAATGGCTCAGCTGGGCGGAAGAACTGGCTGATATCGATACGTACCGCGATGTGATCATTCCGGAATGGCGTTATAAATACGCCGAAGAGAATGGTTTCGACGCCGGCATTTTTGTGAAGGGCCGGTTTTGCGGCATGATCAGTATCCATAATGTCGATGCAGCCAATCAAAAAGCGGACATCGGCTACTGGCTGGATCAAGAGCATGAAGGGTTCGGCATCATCACCGCGAGCTGCCGGGCAGTCATTTCCCATGCATTTCAGGATCTCGGGCTGAACCGAATCATGATCAGCGCCGCTGAAAAAAACACGAAAAGCAGGGCGGTGGCGGAACGGCTCGGATTTCAAAAAGAAGGACTGACGAGAGAAGGCATTTTCGTACAGGGCGCCTATCATGACGCGGTGAACTACAGCATGCTGAAGCGTGAATGGAGCGAAGATCGGCAGAAGAGCACATTTCTTGGTTTAAATGTCTCCCCGATGTGGAAAAGTAACAGCGGAGACGTTAAAAAGGAGTGATTCTTCATGAATCAGAATGAAATCAAACAAAAAGTGCTCGAAGTGCTGGATCATCATAAAGTCGGTTCGCTTGCGACTGTAGAGCAAGGCAATCCGCATTCCCGCTATATGACATTTTTCCATGACGGCTTAACGATTTACACGCCGACAAGCAAAGACACTCATAAAGCGGAAGAAATTGAAAACAATCCGAATGTTCATATTTTGTTGGGGTATGACTGTGAAGGATTCGGTGACGCTTATGTGGAAGTAGCCGGAACCGCAAAGGTCAACAACTCAGCCGATTTAAAAGAAAAGCTGTGGGATCCGAAACTGGAACGCTGGTTCGACGGTAAAGACGATCCGAATCTGGTGATTCTTGAAATTGAACCGAAGCAGATCAAGCTCATGAACGCGGGCGAAAAAACGCCGGCCGAGCTGGAACTTTAATAAATCATTTGATCATTCAGGGGCAATCTGTTATACTTAACTGCTAAGTGACAACATGCAAATAAAAAAGAAAGTAAACTTCTTTTTTCTGTTTTGATAAAGAAGCTTCAGGCTTCAACGGACAGCTTGAAAAAAAGCTGAGCTTATTCTTTTCCTTCTGAAATTCGCCCCTAACGAAGAGATGGAAAAAAGACTTTTTGTTTTACAATTCACACCGGCGCGGCTTCGGAGCCGCAGTGACGATTGAGAGGTAGGGCTTTCGTTGTCTTGTGTTCAAGAACTTCCATGGTGTTTACTTTCGAAGAATGATTCTGTCGGAACTGTAATGTACGAATCACCCGCGGGCTAAGGCGGGAAACCATATATTATTTATTTGCGTAAGAAAAGAATAAGACAAAACCGCACCGGACATCCGGGCGGTTTTTTTATTTGGCCGGCCGAAACCTCGCCGCAGTCTGCAGAGTCTAATCAGTATGAAAAGATTTGGAGGAATCATACATTGCACGTTATTACTTCACAAGTACTGTTTATCTTCTGTTTTCTGCTGTTGATACATTCGATTGAAACACTTGCATATGCGACACGGCTTTCCGGCGCGAGAGTCGGATTTATCGCGTCCGCGCTGTCATTATTTAATGTCATGGTCATTGTGTCCCGCATGTCAAACATGGTCCAGCAGCCGTTTACCGGACATCTGATTGACGCCGCCGGATCAAATGCCCTGTCTGTTGTGAGCGCCCAGTTTCGCTTTTTAATATTCGGCTCCACGGTCGGAACGATGCTCGGCATCTGCCTCCTGCCGACATTTGTTGCGTTATTTACCCGGGCGATTATACATTTGGCGGACGGAGGCGGCTCCGTCATGCAGGTATTTAAAAAAGGATTTTCACTGAACGGGCTGAAGCAGGCGCGTTCTTATATCAGATTGCCGTCAGTTTCCTATTTAAAAGGGCTTCAATTCCGAATGATCCCGAAGCGCTTGTTTGTCATTAATATGGTTATTACGTCTATTTACACGATCGGCGTACTGTCCGCTCTGTACGCCGGCCTTCTGGCGCCTGAGCACAGCACGACGGCCGTGATGGCATCAGGATTAATCAACGGGGTTGCGACCATGCTTCTGGCTGTGTTTGTTGACCCGAAAGTATCCGTACTGGCAGATGATGTCGCGAAGGGCAAGCGAAGCTATGTTTCCTTAAAATGGACATCATTGACGATGGTGACGTCAAGGGTCGCTGGCACGCTTCTCGCCCAGCTCGTTTTCATTCCCGGCGCGTATTATATCGCCTGGGTGACGAACTGGCTGTAGGTCATGCAAAAAAAGCTCCTCTATAAAAGAGGAGCTTTTTTTATTTATAATTTCTCAGGCCGCGGTCATAAATAAAATTGCCGAACGGGATAAAAGCCGCGATAAAACCGGCGGCTGACCATTTCACATGCCATTTGACAGTGAACGCCGCATACGCCAGCACTGCCAAATAAATAATAAACAACCCGCCGTGAATGGATCCGGCAATGGTGACGGCGAGCGGATGATGTGCCCAATACTTCAGCGGCATCGCGATAAACAGCAGCACCAAAAGCGACATCCCTTCAATAAACCCCATCGTGCGAAGCCTGCCGATCGGCGTGTGTAACATACAACTCCCTCCTGTCGGACATCTGATTTTCTATACTATAAGCAATGGGCAGTCCTAATATGACCATTTCGCGACTGTTTCTGAAAAACCTTCATGATTTCAGCCTGTTGTTCTTGTCATTTTACGGATTTCTCTTGATAATATAGCCAAAAGGGTAAGGAAGGACTACAGTCATGAAACTAGATAATGTTGATCTGAGCATCATTAAAGAGCTGCAGCGGGACAGCCGCCTGTCCATGCGGGAGCTTGGAAGAAAAATCAAATTGTCAGCCCCGTCCGTCACAGAGCGTGTCAGGCAGCTTGAATCCTTCGGCGTCATTAAGCGCTATACATTGGACATTGATCAAAAAAAGATCGGGCTTCCCGTTTCCTGCATTGTTGAAGCGACGGTGAAAAACGGAAAATACGATCAATTCAAAACCTACATTCAATCCATTCCCAACATTGAATTTTGTTTTCGGGTCGCCGGCGCGGCGTGTTATATGCTGAAGATTAACGCGGACAGCCTGGAAACGATCGAACACTTCATTAACCGCACCTCTCCGTATGCCCAAACCGTGACCCACGTCATTTTCTCAGAAATTGACACAAAAAACGTCCTCGATTAGAGAGAGCGTGAGGAAGTCTGTTATAATAACAGGATGAGTGTGAAAGAAAGAGAAGTGAAAAAGCATGTCAAAAACAGTTGTATTAGCTGAAAAACCTTCAGTCGGCCGGGACTTGGCCCGCGTTCTGAAGTGTCATAAAAAAGGAAACGGATACCTTGAAGGCGACCGCTACATCGTCACGTGGGCGCTCGGACATCTGGTAACGCTCGCTGATCCTGAAGGATACGGCAAAGAGTATCAATCATGGCGGCTTGAGGACCTGCCGATTATTCCGGAACCTTTGAAGCTCGTCGTCATTAAAAAAACAGGAAAACAGTTCAATGCGGTCAAAGCCCAGCTTATCCGAAAAGACGTCAGCGAGATCGTAATCGCTACAGACGCAGGACGGGAAGGGGAGCTTGTGGCCCGCTGGATTATCGAGAAGGCAAACGTCCGCAAACCGATTAAACGGCTGTGGATTTCCTCTGTGACAGATAAAGCGATTAAAGAAGGATTCCAAAAGCTCCGCAGCGGCAAAGAATACGAAAACCTGTATCATTCCGCCGTCGCCAGAGCGGAAGCGGATTGGATCGTCGGCATCAACGCGACCCGCGCGCTGACGACAAAATTTAACGCGCAGCTGTCATGCGGACGCGTCCAGACTCCGACATTGGCGATGATCGCCAAGCGCGAAGCGGATATTCAGGCGTTCACACCGGTTCCTTATTACGGTCTCCGCGCGGCGGCTGATCAGATGACGCTGACATGGCAGGATAAAAAAACAAAGCAGACAAGAACGTTCGACCAGACGGTGACCGGCCGTTTGGCAAAAGACCTGCAAGGAAAGCCGGCAGTCATTTCAGAATTGAAAAAAACAGCGAAGAAAAGCTTCGCCCCCGGTCTTTACGACTTGACGGAATTGCAGCGGGACGCTCATAAGCGCTTCGGTTTTTCCGCAAAAGAGACGCTGTCGGTGCTTCAAAAGCTGTATGAACAGCATAAGCTTGTCACGTACCCGCGGACGGATTCCAGATTCCTTTCCGCAGACATCGTGCCGACCTTAAAAGACCGATTAAACGGCATGGAAGTCAAGCCGTACGCACAATACGTCAATCAAATACTGAAGCGCGGCGTCAAAGCGCATAAAGGATTCGTCAATGATGCCAAGGTATCTGATCACCATGCCATCATTCCGACAGAGGAGCCGCTGATTCTTTCAAGCCTCAGCGACAAAGAACGCAAGCTGTATGATCTGATCGCCAAACGTTTTCTCGCCGTGTTAATGCCGGCGTTCGAATACGAAGAAACAAAGGTCACAGCCGATATCGGCGGCGAAACATTTACCGCAAAAGGGAAAACCGTTCAATCGCCGGGCTGGAAAGCCGTGTATGATATGTACGAGGATGACGACGATCATGAGGAAGACAAAGACCAGACGCTGCCGGCTCTTCAGCAGGGTCAGCGCCTCTCTGTCTCATCATTGAAAGAAACGAGCGGACAGACGAAACCGCCGGCGCGCTTTAATGAAGGCACGCTGTTATCCGCGATGGAGAACCCAAGCGCCTTTATGCAGGGAGAAGAGAAGAACCTTGTGAAAACGCTTGGCGAAACCGGGGGACTCGGAACGGTCGCCACCCGCGCTGATATCATTGAAAAACTGTTCAACAGCTTTTTGATCGAGAAAAAGGAAAAAGACATTTTCATCACGTCAAAAGGGAAGCAGCTCTTACAGCTCGTCCCGGAAGATTTGAAATCACCGGCGTTAACCGCCGAGTGGGAGCAAAAGCTCTCCTCCATCGCCGCTGGGAAACTGAAATCCGCCGTGTTTATTAAAGACATGAAATCATATGCGGGCAAAACGGTGAAGGAAATCAAAAACAGCAGCCAAACCTTCAGACATGATAACATTTCAGGCACCGCCTGCCCTGATTGCGGCAAAATGATGCTTAAAGTCAACGGCAAACGCGGCACGATGCTCGTGTGTCAGGATCGGGAGTGCGGCAGCCGGAAAACGGTGGCGAGAAAAACAAACGCCCGCTGTCCGAACTGCCATAAGAAAATGGAGCTTCGCGGCCAGGGTGAAGGCCAAACCTTCGCATGTGTGTGCGGCCACCGGGAGAAATTATCCGTCTTTGAAAAGCGCAAAGCGAAAGATAAATCCGGACGCGCATCCAAGCGGGACATCAACTCTTATATGAAAAAACAAAACAATGATGAGCCGATGAACAACGCGCTGGCAGAACAGCTGAAAAAACTCGGCCTGGATAAATAAATGAGAGAAAGGCAGCATTTGTAAAGAAATGCTGCCTTTTGTCGTGTTTTTTACTGTATTGGGAATACAATCCATACAAAGAGGGAAAAGGGGAGCAGGCGGCGCTCCTATTTTTAAAATTTACCAATGTGAAAAAATGCTAGTATTCTTTGATCGTTTCTTATATAGTAAAAATACTTTGTGGAAAAATAAGATATAGGTATAAAAAAGGATTTGTGAACTAGGAGGATAGACTGTGAAGCGTTTCGGTTTTAGTTTGATGATCCTTTTGATTTCGATCGTGCTGACGGCAGGATGCACGGAGGCCGGCATTGAAAAACAGACGGCCGTTGAACCGTCCGAACCCCTTCAGCCCGCAGAGCATTTTATTTATCATAAACTGATGAACGGACGCGGAATGATCAAGACGAACATATCCGGTGAACCGGAATATTTATCTGAGTCTCTCGGACTATGGATGGAATTTTTGCTGAGCAGGAAAGATGAACGGCAGTTTCAAGCCCAGTATCAGCTGCTCACCGATTCGTTTCTTATGAAAAACGGGCTCGTGTCGTGGAAGATTGACCGGAATAAAGCAAGCGGCACCAATGCCTTAATTGACGATTTCAGAATCATGGGTTGTCTGAATGAGGCCGCATCTCTGTGGGGAAACAGTGAATACGGGAAAACAGCGGTGCAAATCGGGAAGGCGCTGGAAAAATACAATACGAATGACGGGTATTTTACGGATTATTATGATGCCGCTTCACATGCTGCATCAAAGACCGTGACGTTGTCTTATGTCAGCCCCGGCGCCTTACAGATGCTGAGAGAACAGGGGATTATCGATGAGAAAACGGAAAACCGGAATCTTGATGTTCTCAATCTTGCACCCCTGAAAAATGGCTTTCTGCCGAAATCGTTCAATACCGAAACAAAGGAATACAAATATGACAGTGAAGTCAATGTCATCGACCAGTTATATGCCGCCGTGAATCTGAAACGGGGCGATGACAAAGCCGCCGCGCTGTCAAAATGGATCATAAATGAATTTAAGTCGCGCGGACAGCTGTACGGACGGTACAGCGCAGACACGAAGGAGCCGGCTGTTCAATACGAATCACCGTCCGTTTACGCCCTGGCCGTTCTTTTTTTAACAGAGCAAAAAGCTGATCCGGCTGTCATCAAGCCGCTTTATGAAAGAATGACTTCATTTGAAACGCTGGAAACGCTGAAACCTGATTACGGCGGCTATATGAGCGGGGGCGATACACATTCTTTCGATAACCTGCTGCCGCTTCTGGCTGAAAGGAAATTGTTTAATGAAAATATCATTCAATGAATCACAAAAACTATGCAGCTACACAGCTGTGATGACAGTGCTGCTGTCATTTTTTATTTACTATGTGTCACAGCAATCCTCAGGGCTTCTCATGACCTGTATAACATTGCTTGTCGCGGGAGCCGGCTTATGGTTTGGGGCGATCTACGCGCTCGTCATCACTTTACTCGTCTTATTTGTTCTCGGCAGCCTGCTCCTGTGGTTTCAGACCGGGAGTTTTATGGCGTCTGCCGGTGCCGAAGGTCTGCAGATGCTGGTCGTGTGGGGGATCGCGCTGCTGCTCTTTTCCTACATGTCGGGAAGAATACACGATTTGGCCAAGGGGCTGGATCGCTCAGTTAAGCAGCTGCGGGAAGAGATCACGAGCTTTGTGGCCGTCGACAGGGTGACGGGCTTTGACAATCATCTCCGGATGAAGCTGGAACTCTCTGAGGAAATCAAGCGGGCGGAACGCTACGGCAATTCCTTCGTCTTTTTGCTGCTGCACATGCATTATTTCAAGGAATTCAAATCTCTCTACGGAGAAAAAGAGACCGACCGCCTGCTGGCATTTATCAGCCGCCAAATCCGTTCAAGCGTACGGGAAACAGACAAAAAATTCAGGCCGTCTGCCGAACGGTTCGGCATCGTGCTGACCCATACGCCTGAAGAAAACATGCCGGCCGTTCTGGCGAAGCTGAAAAAGGAATTGGATACGTACAGGCTGCAAAACGGTAAATACGTCTCAATCACTTTCCGTGTATGCTATTTGGCGTACCGAAAGGATTTAAAAACGGCCGATCAATTTTTAAATGAACTGGAAAACGAGATGATGATGAATGAACTCTAAATGGATATGTCTCTTATTGGCGGCGCTCTTCATGGTTTCGGCGGTTTATGTTCCCCGTACGGCGGAAGCAAAAGACAAAAAGGACGGCATTCTCATTATTTATACAAGCACGGACGGCGAAGAAACCGCTGAAGTCAAAATGCTTGATTTGATCGCGGGCCATTTCTCATCCGCCGTCACCGTTAAAAGCGACGGAGATATCACAGCCGCTGACCTTAAAAAAAATCGGCGAGTCATCTATTACGGCGTAACGAAGAAAAAGCTCAGCAATCATTTTGTATCTCTGATCAGCAGCATGCCGCAGCAGCTCGTCAGCATCGGCTATAACGCCGGGCAGTTCCGCCAATTTACGGGTTTGTCCCTGACAGAAAAAGAAACGGTCTACCGCATATACGGCAAGAAAGAAAAAACAGACATGCCGCTTGAAAAAGGAATGTCCGTGCTCGGCGTATCAGGAGTAAAAGGGGAACCCCTTTATACATACCGATCCGGTGACGGCAGCACCCGTCCTTTTATATGGAAAACGGCGCGCTCTGACTGCTATTTCGGTGTGACCAGCCTGTTAAATGATTCGTTTCTGACGGCGAAAGAACTGCGTAAGGCGTTCGGAGAATCAGAGGGAAGCACCCTCCTTTATTTGCGGCTTGAAGACATCAGCCCGATGTCGGATGAAACATTGCTTTATCAAGCAGGAGCTTACCTGCATAAAAGACACATTCCGTTTATTCTGGCGGTGATTCCGGTCTATCTCAACCCGGAAAACGGAGAAAAAGTATATCTGGCGGACAAGCCGAAAATGGTAAGCGTCCTGAAAAAACTTCAGCAAATGGGCGGCAGCATCATTATCCACGGCTATACGCATGCATACCGGTACAGTGAAACGGGAGAAGGCTTTGAATTCTGGGACGCCAAAGCGGATCAGCCGATTACGTCGGAAAATGCGGACGATACCCCGGTCAAGCTTGAAAAGGAACAGGATTTTCCGAATGAAAAAGCGTACCGGGCGTATGTGAAGCCTTTTCGGGAAAAAGAAAAAATCTACACGGGAACGAAGCTGGAGCAGGCGATTGACGATCTGACAGAGCTCGGCCTTTACCCGCTGTCATTCGAAGCGCCGCATTATACGATGTCTGAAGAAGGCTACAAAATCGCGTCTTCTTATTTCTCCAGCATTTTCGGCCAAGTCCAGCTCAGCGGCACGACGTGGAAAACCTCGGGCGCCCCTCCGTTCGTCACAAAGCCGGCTATGCTGGACGGGATGACGCTTTACCCTGAAACAATCGGCTTTGCCGATAACTCAAAGGAGAACCCGCTCGGAGATATGGAGAATCGCATCTCCCGGATGATTGATTTCGGCGGCGGTGTGGCGGGAGGTTTCTACCATCCGTATCTCGGCATGAAATATCTTCCCGAGCTCGTCAATCAAAAGCGGATTCCCGGCGGCGAGTGGCTCGATCTGAAGAAAACGAAGCAAACGGTGACGTCGGCGAGCGTCAGGATCAAAACGGACGGAGACGGAACCATTCATGTGGAAAACAAGATTCATCCGATAACGGCCTTTTTCAATCACCATCAGCAGACGCCTCTGGAAAAGGCGCTTTGGATTCTCTCCGGCGTGGTGCTATTGTTTATCATCATGTTCGTCTGCTATGTCCTTTATTTGCGCGCCACATTAAAAAAACGAATCTTTAAGGAGAGAAGAAGCCTTGAGTAACATTCTGTTTTTTATCTCATTAAGTTTAATATGGGTGATGCTTCTCTATCACATGTTTCTGATGCAGGGCGGATTCAGGCATTATATGACCTTCGAACGGAACATTCCCAAGTGGCGCGCAAAAATGGGGGAGCTCCCGAAGGTCAGCGTGCTCATTCCCGCGCATAATGAGGAGGTCGTCCTCAGGCAGACGCTGAAGGCGATGGTGAATCTGTATTATCCGAAAGACAGGCTTGAAGTCATCGTCGTGAATGATAATTCCTCCGACCGGACGGGAGACATCGTCGAAGAATTTTCCCGTCAGTATGACTTCATTAAAATGGTCATTACAAAGCCCCCGCACGCCGGTAAAAGAAAATCCTCAGCGCTGAACTCCGGTTTCGCCGAATCGAACGGGGACGTGATCTGCGTGTATGATGCGGACAACACACCGGAAAAAATGGCTGTGTATTACCTGGTTCTCGGTCTGATGAATGATGAGAAAGCCGGAGCGGTTGTCGGGAAATTCCGTGTCATCAACGCGGCCAAAACGCTCCTGACGAAGTTTATCAATATTGAAACCATCTGCTTTCAGTGGATGGCGCAGGGCGGCAGATGGAAATGGTTCAAAATCGCCACCATCCCGGGAACGAACTTCGCGATCAGGAGGAGCATTATCGAAAAGCTCGGCGGCTGGGATGATAAGGCGCTGGCGGAGGATACCGAGCTGACCATCCGCGTGTATAATCTCGGCTATCACATCCGCTTTTTTCCGGCGGCTGTGACATGGGAGCAGGAGCCTGAAACATGGAAGGTCTGGTGGCGCCAGCGGACAAGGTGGGCGCGCGGCAACCAATACGTGGTTCTCAAGTTTTTATCCCAATTTTTCAAGCTGAAACGCAAGCGGATTATCTTCGATTTGTTTTACTTCTTTTTTACGTATTTTCTGTTTTTCTTCGGTATGATCATGTCAAACACGATTTTTATCATCAATCTTTTTTACGACCTGCATCTGGCAGTCGGGTTTTTGGCGATGATTTTGTGGATACTGGCCTTTTTCCTGTTTATGACCGAGGTCATGATTACCTTAAGCATTGAAAAAACAGAAATGAACAAACAAAACTTCTTTATCGTTTTTCTCATGTACTTTACCTACTCCCAGGCTTGGATCGTGCTCGTCATCTGGTCATTATTCACAGAGATTAAGCACCGCTTGTTCAAGCAGGAAGTCAAGTGGTACAAGACGGAGCGATACAATCAAAATAAAAGCGGGTGACCTTTTTGAAAAAAGCGATCATATTGATAACAGGCCTTTTGCTATTGATGTATAACGGGCAGAAGGCCGCGGCTCAGGAATTAAAAACGGACGGTTCCGCCCTCGGAAAAAGCGCCGGCGCAAAAGAGCAGCAGGCGCTGACGGGTGATCTGATGACACTGTACGGGGCGAAAGACAGCTCAGAACTGACCTACCAGATTCCTGCGGGGGCTTCAGATGCCAATCAGTCGCTTCTGATTGATTACGAAGCGTCAAATTTATTAATTGCCCCGTCTTCTTTAACCATTGCCATTGACAATGAACCCGTCAAATCCATAAAGCTTGACGGCAGCTCCAAGCGGAAAACGGTAAAGCTCAATCTCAGCAAAAGCCAATCCGCCCAAGGCTATCACAATGTATCATTGCAATTTTACGGTGTATTAAAAGAGGGTGTCTGCGTCAGGCAGGATACGTCAGGCAACTGGATAAAGATTTATCCGGACAGCCGCCTTATGCTTTCAGAAGCAAGCAAGTCCAAGGGAGCGGATATCAGCCATTTCCCGTATCCGTTTGCCCAATCAGGCAATACGGGTGAAGAAACCGATATTATCCTTCCTGACAAACCGACCTCGGCGGAAGCGGAAGCCGCAGTCAAAACAGAAGGATTTCTGAAAACGGCGGACAGCAGGCTGAAAGTATCATACGTAAAAGAATCCGATGCAGGCAAAATCAGCAATCCGTCAATTGTCATCGGCGCCGGACATCATTGGAACGGCAAAATCAAACAGCTTATCGAACGGGGAAATATCAAAGCGGAAGGAAACAAACTCCTTCTCGCGGAACGGGTGCTGACCGCCGGAGACAAACGTCAGCCCGTCCTGTTTGTCACGGCACAATCAGACAAAACGCTGGCAGATAAAATCCGCGTCATTACAGACAGCGCTTATTCAGGCCAGCTGAGCGGAGACTCACTGATGATCGGCCGTCTTCAGCCCGCTGCTGAAAAGACAGGCAATAAACTGACACTAGACGATTTCGGCGCGGGAAATGTAACGGTCGGATCAAACAAAACGGCGTCAGAGCACTTCTTTTACCCTGCGGCGGCCGCTGTTGATAAAGACGGGCAGGTCAAGCTTTCGCTCACATTAAAGACGTCGGAATCGGTCCGGACGAAGACGGATTCTAAAGATGTTGACGCTGAGAGAGCAGAGCTTAACGTCATGGTCAACGGACAGCCGAATGCGGTGCATCTTGATGATCTCGGCAATAAGGATAAAGACGGGTTTTATCACGTCACAATTCCGATTGATCCGAAGCTTTTGCGAAGCAGCAGGTATATTGATCTGCAATTTGTCACATCAGGTTTGAAAAATAACAATCCGTGTATCGACCGTGACGAAAACAAATGGGTCTATATTGATAAAAGCAGCACGCTGACTTACCCGGTAAGCGGCGCGACGCAAAAACCGGATTTCGGGCAATGGCCGCTCCCGTTTGCAGGTGACGTGAAGAAGAAAACAGTGATCGTCATCCCGGATAACGTAAACATGCAGACACTTAAAGAACTTTCTCTGGTGACGGACTCATTCGGAAACGGCGCCCGTCAGGCATATACCGTTAAGACGGCATCAGATATGAAGGAAGCGGACGCCAAAGGCCGGAATGTTGTGTTTATCGGAGGCTTGCCGCAAATTCCGCTTTTGAAATCAAACGCATCTAAGCTTCTCGTGCCGTCAGACCGAAGCGGCGCTTACGATGTTTCTTCGTTTCAGATGCTGAATGAGACGACGAAACAAATCGCATTTACACAGGAATCACCTTGGGACTCCGGCTCCGGCATAGCTGTTTTTGCTCCGTTATCAGGAAGCGGCGCGGCTGTCACAAAAGAGCTGATCAGCTTTTTAGACAGCTCAAGCGAAGCGGCAACCGTCATCAACGAAACGGGCAGCAAGCAGCTGTTTTCGAACCATCAGCAAATCAAATCCGATGACAGCAGTCCATCGGCTGATACGAAAAACCCGTCCGCCGCACCGAACGTCACGTATATCGCTGTTTTCGCAGCGCTTATTCTCATTGCGGCCGGTCTGATATGGCTCACGGCAAGAAGGAAAAAAAGAAAAACGGGCAATGAAAAAAGTGAAGAATAATGAAAGGAAAAGAGGCTGTTAACAGGCCTCTTTTTCTGTATTTTTATTTCCATTTTTGGGGGAGGTTTTTTTATTTTTGAAACAGCATAAAAGCCCCTTTACAACCGGACGGGACGGGAGTATGATCTCTTTTATAATCTATATCGCTTAATCTGTATCCAGAGCGGGGGAACCAATTTGCGGCGCATGATGCCGCTTGGGGTGAATCCTTTTTCAGGTAGGGCCAACTCTCATAAGCCCGAATCCGACAGCTAACCTCGTAAGCGTTCATGAGAGGAGATGAATGAAACCTGTGCACGATTATGGCGCAGGGGCATCCGTTTGCCTCTGTGTTTTTTTGCCGTGCTGAAATATGGCATGCAATCAGCATTCGGAGACATCATAGCAGTAAGGGTTTGTAAATCAAACGGAAAATGAAAAAAAGGGGAAGACAACAAATGTACCATTCAATCAAAAGATTTTTGATTGGGAAACCACTGAAATCACAGGCGGCCGGAGAGCAGAAACTGACGAAACTCAAGGCGCTCGCCATGCTTTCTTCAGATGCGCTGTCATCAGTTGCTTATGGAACGGAACAGATTCTGATCATTTTGGCCACGGTAAGCGCGGCCGCGTTTTGGTATTCCATTCCGATCGCTTGCGGCGTTCTCATTTTGCTGCTTGCTTTGATTCTGTCCTACAGACAGATTATTTACGCTTATCCGCAAGGCGGAGGAGCTTATATGGTTTCAAAAGAAAACCTTGGTGAGAAGCCGGGCCTGATTGCGGGCGGCTCATTGCTTGTTGATTATATTCTGACGGTGGCGGTAAGCATTTCTGCCGGAACCGACGCCATTACATCGGCATTTCCGGCTCTGCACCCGTATCATCTGTTCATTGCTGTTTTGCTTGTGATTCTGATTATGATTTTAAATTTGAGAGGACTGTCAGAGTCGGCGTCCATACTGGCGTATCCCGTCTATCTGTTTGTGGCGGCGCTTGTCCTTTTGATCGGCGTCGGGCTGTTTAAGCTCATGACGGGGCAGGTTCATCCGGCCGAACACACGCCGATCGGCACACCCGTAGCGGGCATCACGCTGTTTTTGCTGCTGAAGGCCTTTTCTTCGGGCTGTTCGGCGCTGACTGGTGTTGAAGCCATTTCAAACGCGATCCCGGCTTTTAAAAATCCTCCGGCGAAAAACGCGGCCCGCACTCTGGCCATGATGGGGATTCTGCTGGCGATCTTATTTACGGGGATTACGGTGCTGGCGTACGGATACGGCACAGGACCGAAGCCTGACGAGACCGTCATTTCGCAAATTGCCGCGGAAACTTTCGGCCGCAATACGGTGTATTATTTCATTCAAGGCGTTACATCACTGATTCTCGTGCTTGCGGCGAATACGGGCTTTTCCGCTTTTCCGCAGCTGGCGTTTAATTTAGCGCGCGATCAGTATATGCCGAGAATGTTTACGGTTCGCGGCGACCGATTAGGCTTTTCAAACGGAATTATCTTTCTCGGTATCGCATCCATCCTGCTTATTCTATTATTCGGCGGCCGCACGGAACATCTCATCCCGCTCTATGCCGTCGGCGTGTTCATCCCGTTTACGCTGTCGCAGACGGGAATGTGCATCAAGTGGATCCGGCAGAAGCCGAAGGGCTGGGCCGTTAAAATGCTGATCAATTCTTGCGGCGCCGCCATTTCATTTATGGTGCTGTGCATTTTATTTGCGACAAAGTTCAATCTTGTCTGGCCCGTGCTGTTATTCATGCCTGCTGTCGTCATGCTGTTTTTCGTCATTAAAAATCACTACACCGCAGTCGGCGAACAGCTGCGGGTCGTTGATCAGCAGCCTGAAGAAATTAAGGGAACCGTCGTCATCGTCCCTGTCGCCGGGGTCACCACCGTCGTCCAAAAATCAATTCAGTATGCGAAATCATTATCGGATCAGGTCATTGCGGTTCATGTTTCCTTTGACAGAGAAAACGAAAAGAAGGTGGAAAAGCGCTGGGAAGAGCTTGATAACGGTGTCCGTCTCGTAACCCTGCATTCCTCATACCGCAGTCTGGTTCACCCGTTTGATAAATTTTTGGAAACGGTCGAACAGAAAGCAAGAAAAGAACAGTTCTCCGTAATGGTGCTGTTTCCGCAATTCATTACGAAAAAACGCTGGCAGACCATCCTCCACAACCAATCAGCCTTCTTGCTCCGCGTCCGGCTGTTTTGGAAGAAGGACATCATCGTCGCCACACTGCCGTATCATTTTAAAAAGTAACATCAAAGACCGCAGGCCTTAGTGCCGCGGTCTTTTTTTCGTCAAACGCTGAGAATGCTACAGGTGCACGTCCCCGTGTTTCAACCCGTTGTAAAAAGGGCATGAATACAGGTAAAAGGAGGATGCAGTATGCCAAGTAAAACAGCAGGACATGTAATGACAGAGCTGCTTGAACAATGGGGAGTCGGTCATATATACGGCATTCCCGGAGACAGCATTAATGAATTTATCGAAGAATTGAGACATGAACGAAACAACCTGACATTCATCCAAACCAGGCACGAGGAAGTCGCAGCCCTGGCCGCCGCGGCTGAGGCAAAACTGACCGGACAGATCGGTGTCTGCCTTTCCATCGCAGGGCCGGGGGCCGTTCATCTGCTGAACGGTTTATACGACGCCAAAGCGGACGGCGTTCCGGTGCTGGCGATTGCGGGACAGGTTGCTTCCGATGAAATCGGCCGTGACAGCTTTCAGGAAATCAAATTAGAGCAAATGTTTGAAGACGTGGCGGTATTCAACCAGCAAGTACATACGGCAGAAGCGCTGCCCGATCTTCTGAATCAGGCGATCCGTACGGCTTACAGCAAAAAAGGGGTTGCCGTCTTAACCGTATCTGATGATTTATTCGCGCAAAAAATCAAACGGGAGCCGGTTTATACGTCGCCGATATACCTTAAAGCTGATATAGAGCCGAAAAAAGAGCATCTCGTGACATGCGCGCAATATATTAACAACGCAAAAAAGCCGGTCATTCTCGCCGGCCAAGGGTTAAAATCGGCAAAAGAGGAGCTGCTCGCATTCGCCGATAAAGCGGCCGCGCCGATTGTCATTACTCTTCCGGCAAAAGGCGTCGTGCCTGACAGCCATCCGCACTTTCTCGGGAATCTCGGGCAGATTGGCACAAAGCCCGCCTACGAAGCAATGGAGGAATGCGATCTCTTGATCATGCTCGGCACATCGTTTCCGTACAGGGATTATCTCCCGGACGATACGCCCGCCATCCAGCTTGATTCGGATCCGGCGAAAATCGGCAAACGCTATCCAGTCAATGCGGGAATCGTCAGTGATGCGGCTCTTGGGCTGAAAGAGCTGACGGAATACATTGAATATAAAGATGACAGAAGATTTTTAGAAGCCTGCACCGAGCACATGAAGCATTGGTGGAAAGAAATCGAAAAGGATGAAACCGAAGCGACTCATCCGCTCAGGCCGCAGCAGGTCATTGCCCGGCTTCGGGATGCTGCCGCAGAGGATGCCGTCCTGTCAGTGGATGTCGGAACGGTCACGGTGTGGATGGCCCGGCATTTTAAAATGAAGAAGCAGGACTTTATCGTATCAAGCTGGCTCGCCACGATGGGATGCGGGCTTCCGGGAGCCATTGCCGCAAGCCTTGCCGAACCCGGACGGCAATCCATCGCCATTTGCGGAGACGGCGGATTTTCAATGGTGATGCAGGATCTGCCGACGGCTGTTAAATATAAACTGCCGATTACGGTTATTATTTTAAACAACGAAAATTTAGGAGGCATGATCGAATATGAACAGCGAGTCAAAGGCAACATCGACTACGTCACCCAGCTGCAAAATGTGGATTACGCCGCCTTTGCAGAAAGCTGCGGGGCAAAAGGGATCAAAGTGACGAAACACGAGGAATTGGCTCCCGCTTTCCATGAAGCGCTCAACTCAAATGAGCCGGTCGTCATCGACGCCGTCATCGGCGACGAGCCGCCGCTACCGGGAAAAATCACCTACGGCCAAGCGAAAGGCTTCAGCAAATACATGCTGAAAAACTTCTTTGAAAACCAAAAAATCGAAATGCCGTCTCTCAAGAAAAGCTTAAAAAGGCTGTTTTAAAAGCCGGCGTTTATAAAAAATAAACAGGCAGCATGCCTGTTTATTTTTTTATTTGTTATTAGGCCCTCTCATTTACTCAGTTGAGCCGTAGTAAAAGCCCGGCTGTTTGTTCTGTTTTTTCAATAATGTCATGTCGGATTATATGGTATAGTTCAACCAATCTCCAAGAGAACCGCCCATCTTTTTATAGAACCTTTGTGCACGGTAATTATCAGCTGCAGTTATCCACGACATATGTGCATACCCGTTTTCTTTTGTGAATGATTCGCATCTTTTAAACAGTTCTTGGGCTGCTCCTGTACCTCTTGCGTTTTCTGCCACGAATAAATCATTCATTACTGTTATTTTATCTGCTTTCGTTGTGCTAAAACTAAAATATAATGTTGCAAAGCCAATGAGCTTACCATCTTGTTCAGCAACGAATTGAATACCGCTGTTCTTTTCAAATAACATTTCAATCAAATTATGTATATGTTCAATCGGCGGTTTAGGTCTTTTATAAAAATCGACGATATATAAATACATTAAATCGGTCAATTGGTTTATATCATAGGGTTCTGCGCTTCTGATTATCAAATGTTTCCCTCCTCACTCTGTTTATTTTATTATATAAAACTTACAAAAACATTCGGAATTATGCAATATCTTTATTGGGACTGTCTTATTGATCCATTAGTTCTTATCAGTTTTACTGACCTCTTTCATGATAAGGAAGTGCTCAGTAGTTCAAACCTGCTTGGAAGCTTAGAGGACGGGAACCGAAAGTCTATCGCATTGAAATCTGTGGAAATGGCATGAAATCAGCGATGGCTGATCAAAAAACTTATGAAGGACCACCTTATCAGCAAAAACGGGAAAAAGACCGGTGGGGCGACGTACACCATAAAGAAAGGGGATGGATTATCCGTCATAGCACAGAAGACAGGCGTTAGCATGGCAACCCTCCAAAGCTTGAACGGTATCAAGGACCCGAACCTGATCAAAGTCGGCCAAGTATTAAAGCTGACCGGTTCGGCCGGCAACAAAAGGCAAGAAATCATCTTACACGTTGCCGCCAGGCGTTTTTAAAGAGACAAGCCTTAACTAAGGGGACGGCCGTAAACAGATTCAATCGGCTCTGGCGGCTCTCTATTACTACCCGGACAAAGAGGCAAAGAATAATGCAATAGACGGCTATTACGGATCGAAGACAGCAAATGCAGTCAAACGGTTCCAGTCCATGTATGGATTGACTGCGGACGGTATTTACGGGCCAAAAACGAAAGAAAAAATGTTGTCTCTTCTGAAATAAATGAAACAGCCCTTTAAAGGGCTGTACCACAATTCTATATATTTCATAAAAATAAAGAAGTATATAGAATTGTGGTTCGTGCCAATGGTAGAATATGTTTGTTGGAAATGATATTTCAAATACTTGTAAAGTTGTGTAAAATTTGAAGGTTAACCTTACGAAGAAATAGTGAAACAACACATTGCCTGGTAAACATTGTTTAAAGCCCAAATCCTATAGTTCAGTTGGCACTACATGTCCCGATTTTGTGACATTATACACTCAATAGAAAAGATTAAAATATCCCGAATAATTCAAAAAAGGTGTTTACAAACCTTATTTAGTTCCTATATCTTAGAAAAGAAGGAAAAATTATTCAATAGGGGGATACTGATGTGAAAAAGAGTAAATTTTTACTTACCACCATGTTCTCTACAACTATGTTGATTTCCGGTTTAGGATTGGGATTTGGGAAAAGTGCACATGCTGAAGGATTTCCGCAACTTACTAATGAAAAAGTCCAAACGGAAATACAGGAAATGAAAGATGCCGGCATGACAAGTGAGGAAGTACAGAAATTCTATGAAATGAGTAAAGAAGAGTATGCGTATGTACAAGAACATGCGGAAGACTTGTATAAGGATTCCCAAAAAGAAATCAAAGAATTGAAAGCCTCTGGTCAAATTGATGAAGTTCTTCCTAAATACGAGGAGCCTGAATATCAGCACAAGAACCAAATCGCAGCAAAAGCGTTAGGTACAAAAGGTGATGTTCTTACAAGCTATGAAATTAATTCTGGAAGTTGGTCTATTGGTGTAGGACATGCTGCGATTGTTTCAACTAACAAATCAAAAACAGTTGAAGCATGGGCGAAAAGCTGGAGTCCTATAAACCAAGATGGAGTTCGCAGATATAATAATAACTGGGGAAGTAAAAAGAAAGTTTATGGTCTATGGGTTAAAAAGTCGAATAACAATAAGTATATAAATGCTGCAAAATATGCGGAAAAGCAAGCAGATAATAAAAAGAAATATAATTTCAACTTTTTTAATAAAAAGACAACTGCTAAATTTTATTGTTCTCAATTAGCTTGGCGTTCTTGGAAAAACCAAGGTATTGATATTGACAATGTCAAATGGGACACTGTTGTAACACCAATGGAGCTTGTAAAATCCAATAACACAACAATCTTTTATCACAAGGGTTAACATTGACAAAAACAATCGGTGCTGCACCGGTTGTTTTGTCATTTCAAAGGGAGGAAAAAATGAATAGACTTAAGACCCTGTTTATTTTCATTTGCATACTGATAGTCACAACCTCTTGTAGTCTCATCCCAACTGGGAATGAAAAAGAGGAAAGAAGTAGTAATAGCAAGACTGCATTAAAGAATATTGACAATGCAAAATTTATTGTTGGTTTTTCTAACACTTTAGATAGGGGAAGTGAGATTGGGGTTTACAGTGAAGATGGTACTAAAATGGATAGCTTGGAATTGAAAGATGGTATAAATTTCACGATGTCTTCATATAACAAAAACGATACGTTCTTCTCATCAAATAGAAGCAATAATCACTTGATGATAGACAATAAAACTGGAGCAATAAACAAAATAAATGAAAAGAGTTTGTCGAAAACAACTGAGGATGAAGGTGCTTTCTTTATAAACAGTTCTGGCGGTTATATCATCCATGACATTAACGTTGGATATACAGACAAAGGGCTGGAAAGTGAACTGGTATATTGGAAGGGAAACAGCCGAAAAAACAAGAAACAAATAAAGCTTGACGGAGAACTTGGATCAGCAATCGTCGCTAAAAATAAAATTTATGTCATTTCAAGTGATGAAGAAAGTATGTCCATCATTTCAATTAACCTAGAGACAAATAAGCAAGAGAACAAGGCATCCATACCGAATAAAGGGATATACTTCATGGATGAAAAGGATGCATTCCAAGCTCTAGATGAAAATACATTTGTACTGGCAGTTAATGATAACGTGAATGAGAAAGAGAATTCTAAGCTCATATTAATAGACAGAGAGACGCTTAAGGTAAAAAAAGAAGTCGAGATGGAGAAAGGGTTTCATCCTGCAAAATTGAAAATATTAAAAGATAGCATCTTAGCTGTTTCTTTTGATGGGAAGCTGCAGGTGTTTGATAAAAAAATGGTTAAGAAAAAATCTTTCGATTTTTATGCTGGGGATGATAACAAATTAATGAATGATGTTCAATTCAATGACAGAGAGATGTATGTTTTACTCAAAAACTTTGATATCCAGCGTGATAACAAGCTTGGAGATATCACTTCTTATGATTTGAAATCAGGAAAAAAGGTAAAAACAATCCCGCTAAAAGCAAATAAAGAGTGGGAAATCGCCCGGTTCGAAATTTTAAAATAAGTTGGAGGTGTTTATATTAGCCCGCTTTTGAGCCCTGCATATATCATACTCATCATTCTTCCGGCAGCTTCTTTCTTGCTGGGGATAATAGGGTATTTCATCTTTCAAAAAGTATGGACTATGGTTGTCGTCGTATTGATCCTGTCATTGATATTTATGTTTGTTGTAATAGGAGCAGAGCCAACATTTTTAGTTTGGGTGTTTATCATGACGGGAGCCTGCCTTATCTCCGGTTCAATCACTAAGACTATAATGAATTTTACAAAGCGAAAATATTAAATGGAATAATCATAAGAGTGTACACCAAAACCATAATCCCAAAAATCTCGCGACGAAAATTGCGGGTTTTTTTCGTTTTCACTTTTTGTTCAAATAGTTATAATATTACAAAAATAGAGATTAGAGGGAGAGGTATATATGGACCAAGTTTTGCCGTCGTCCCAGGTTGGTGTCAAGATCAATGAATAGTACAAAATGATTCGTCAGTTCAGTGTGCCTGATGCTGAGATTTTAAAGGCTGAAGTAGAACAGGAAATAGAGGAGATGGAAGAGGATCAGGATTTGCTTGTTTTTTATTCATTGATGTGCTTTCGTCACCAATTGATGTTAGATTCCTTGGAGCCGGAAGACAGATATAGAGATCGCCCCACAGTCGACGAACTGCTTGAGAAAATAGAAAAACCGCAAAAAAGACTTACAGGCCTCTTGAAATATTACTCATTATTTTTTCGTGGTATGTATGAGTTTGATCATAAAGAGTATGTTGAAGCGATAGGCTATTATCGCAAAGCAGAGAGAGAGTTGAATGCTGTATCAGATGAAATGGAGCAAGCTGAATTTCATTACAAAATAGCTGATGCCTATTATCAAATTGATCAGCACTTTGTTTCCCTCAATCATTTAAAAAAAGCCAAGCAATTGTTTGAAAAAAGTCAATTATACAAAGTGAAAGTGATTGGCTGTAATATGATGGTTGGTGCTAACATGTACGATATGTACAGGCTGACGGAGGCCGAATCATATTATCGGGAAGCATTAAGTATCGTCCGCGGCTTGGAAGAGGAAAAAGTGAAAAGAATTATAGGAGTGATCTTTCATAACTTAGGCTTAGTTTATTTAAGAGGGAAAAATTTGATTGCTGCTGAAGAGAATTTCAAAAAGGCAATAGACGTGAAAGAACATATTGATACAGTGTATGGGGTGAGATCATTATATATGATGGCAAATGTCCTGTACCAATGTGGTAAAGTCAAGGAAGCGCGTTTCTTTTATGAAACGGCTTTAAATCGTGCCCGGACTTCTAATGAAGAAGAATATTTGGCTAAATTAAAAATCATTAATTCATTATACGAGGAATATAATGAAACAGCAGTGAAACAAAGCTTAGGTTACTTAGAAGAGAAACGCCTTTGGTCTGATTTCGCAGAGCTAACTGAAAAATTAGGTGACTTTCATTTTGAGAAGAGGAACTATGTAGAGGGAAGAAACTTTTTAAAGAAAACCATACATGCCCAAACACAAATACTTAAGGTTACGGAGGCTATATAATGAAGAAACTTTTAATTAGCTCCGCTTTAATCGGTATTCTTTTCACTGGATTATTAAGTGTGACAAATGTTTATACTGCTGAATTGAATGAGTCTGGAACTTTTTATATCGCCGAAAAAGCTATAAATATTTAATTGTACTCCCAATTCAGTTCCCCGCCTTTTAAGGTTGGGGTTTTTCTTTTTAAAATCTCCACCGGTGTTTGTGCTTATCCCATTTCAACATACGCTGCCGCATGAGGTTCTTGACCGCTTCACGTATAGCCTGTAATCCTTTACCGGTTTTTCTCTTCAACTCATCCATTGAGGATTTTTCCCGAAGTGAGTCATGTTAAAGATAATCCGGTACATTTTTTCCGCTCAAAATCATTCATTCGAATTACCTCCTCGAGTAAATAATACAAGAACGAACATTCCCTTTTCAATTTGAAAAGCAGACAGACAAAAACTTTCAGGATGGACCTGAATCCCCCTCTAATTATAGAAGGGGATTCAGCAATCATCCGTAATCTTACAAAAAGGCAAGAAGATGCTTTGCACGCTATATCGAATTTCTTAAATCAGTATGGGGTGCATCAATGCCTCTATGAATCGCCAAATAAGGCGTTTTTTTCATAATATCTTTCACAGCCTCGCTAAAACGATTTCACAACATTCTGATCTGAAAATTGTTGGCCAATCATTTCCGCCTGGCTTACAGAGTTGTTTTGGATGACGATTCCAGTATTTAAGCCTCCGGATCCAAACGCTGTTTTTGAAGCGGTGATAGGGGTGATGGTTAACGCGCCGCCGACATTGACAACTCCGTTTCCTGATAAGTTGTTAATTTTAATAGGGGAACCATACATACTCTTTTGTCTCCTCTCACTTCAAGCTGTTAACTATATGTATGCTGTCATTTTGAATAAGATTAAACAACGCGGCAAAAATTGCCGAAAGCTCCGGCAATTTCTCTTTTGCTAGGGATAATAGAGCATTTCATCTTTTGAAAATTTTCATTGATATGTTTGTTGTAAGGGGCAGAGAACGTTTTTCATTTGGGTGTCTGTCTTGACAGGGGTTTGCCTTATCTCCGGTAAGATAATTTCAAGGAAAAACAAAACAGGCTGTCGAGAAGATCCCGACAGCCTGTTTATTTTTGTTTGCGTGAAAGAGCGAAGAAAAACGGGAAGGCGGAACCGGCCAATAACGTACCGAATAAAAACATTCCCCCGATGAACACATGATAGTTCACTCCGCCGATCCAAAGCCCCGTGATTAAGGAAACGATGCTCAATGCGATCATCACAAAGCCGGGAATCAGACGTTTCTTACCCGTTGTCCGATAAGCAATAAGAGAACAGAAGATGCCGATGACAATCGGCACAATCCACAGATAAAAAAGGATAAATACTGACATAAGCAAAACTCCGATTTTTTCTTCTATCATACCAAAAACGCCCGGAAAAAGATACGAACGAGAGCCGACGGCCAAAAGAAAAACCGGCCGAGATGGGCCGGTTTTTCTAACGGAATGAATCGTAAATCACAAACAGATTAAGCGCGATCACCAAAACCGCAATCAGCCAGGCGAGAGCCGTAACCCATTTTCGGTTCGTCAGGACGCCCATCAGGCGTTTGTTGCTTGTAAACATAATCAGCGGCACAAGCGCAAAGGCGATGCCGAATGAAAGAACAACCTGGCTCCATACGAGCGCTTCTGTGGCGTTGATTCCTGAGATAATGATGATCATCGGAGGAATGATGGTAATGAAACGCCGCAAATAAAGCGGGATACGGTAACGGATGAAGCCCTGCATGATAATATCGCCTGACAATGTGCCGACAGAAGAGCTTGAAAGCCCTGCGGCCAGCAGTCCGATCCCGAAGAGAATTGCTGAAGCCGGCCCGATAAAGTGGCCGAATTGCTGATAAGCCACGTCTAAATCCTCCACATACAGTCCGTTCTTGAAGAAAAGAGCGGCCGCGACAATCAGCATGCTTGCGTTAATCGCCCCTGCGATTACCATCGCGATGAGAATGTCAATCATCTCGAATTTAAAAATCTTTTTCCGCTCGTTATCCGTTTTTCCGACGACACGGCGCTGCGTCAGGGCGGAATGTAAGTAAATGGCGTGCGGCATCACGGTTGCACCGAGTATCCCGGTTGCAAGAAGCACACTGTCCATTCCATCGATTTTCGGGATGAACAGCCCTTCGAGTACGGAAGCGGCGTCAGGCTTGGCAAAGAAGGTTTGCAGGGCGAAGGCGATCACCACGACAAACAGAAGTCCGGCAATGCCCGCTTCCAGCGCCCGGTAACCCCGGCGCTGAAGCTCTAAAATCGCGAATGATCCGATCGCCGCGATAATGGCCGCTTCAATCATCGGTATGCCGAACAGCAGATTGAGCCCGAGGGCCGCTCCGATAAACTCAGCCAGATCAGTCGCCATAATCACCAGTTCACCCTGTATCCACAACCCGGCGGATACCCATTTCGGATACCGGTCTCTGGCGATTTCCGGAAGGTTTTTACCCGTGGCGATGCCGAGCTTCGCGGAAAGGACTTGAATTAAAAAAGCCATCAAGTTTGAAAAGAGAATGACCCACAACAGCATATACCCGTATTTCGAACCAGCTGAGATATTCGTAGCGAAGTTTCCCGGATCAATGTAGGCAATCGCCGCGATAAATGCGGGACCTAAAAAAGGCAGAAGCCGCTTGAATCCCTTGCTTTTGCCGTCAAGTGCATCCTGAACGGCTTTTGATTGCAGTGATTGTGCTGAGATGTCTTTGCTCATTAAATCTCACCTAAATTCCGATAGATTTTTAGCTAAATAACAAAAAGTTTCCTAGATGCAAATTATTTTATCTACATCATAAATCCGCTATTATGAGTTGTCAAGCTCTTTATGTTCAATAACCAGTACATTTTTTCCCCGTTTTATCTATGATATGTATCCCGCCCGAGAAAGGTCCGAAAATGCAAAAGACATCGTTTCGGAATAGAAACGATGCCGTTTTCAAACGATGTTCCTCCATGCGCGGATCCTTTGAGCGTTCTTTAAAAAGGTGAAAGAGTACACTTGCCCATAAAACCTTAGAACCTTCCGATCGCCGGCACTGAATGGAGAAAATGCCGGCACATTGCCTCCGTGTGCCGGGTAAATAGAATAATAATGAATCTTTCCTTTGGAAGATAAACCTTTCTGTACCATTCAAATGACCTCCGGCAAAACCTCTGCTTCTCTGAATAAACGTTTGAATCCGCGGTATATAAGTGATTCAGGACCAATAAACCACAGTTATTTATCAAAACAAAGAAAGGTTTTATCATTTGCGCGGAAATGAAGTTGGAGCATTAGACTTATTTCAGTCTTCCTGGCAAAAAAGTATAATAACGTCAGGAAAGCTTTCCAGCCATATGATAAAAGAGGGGGAATTTTCTTGGTACGTCGTTTGTCGGTCTTTTCTTTAGCTATGATTTTTGCTGTTTCTTTATTCGCTTTTGGCGGTTCTGCCTCAGCTGCAACTTTTACACCTAAAGCTGAACCGGACGTTTCCATTTTAGCAAGCGGGGGAACAGTCGGTATTTACGGTGCTAACATGCGCTCATGCTCAAAGGTCAGCTGTTCAACGATTACAACATTCTCAAGCGGTAAAACAATTACAGGTACTTGGGTAACCGGAGAATATGTACAAGGTCACTACACCAACTCTGATAAATGGCTGAAAGTCACGTATGCAGGAGCGACAGGCTTTGTTTCAGTCACCACTCTGTCTTATTATTACGGTTTATAATCAGAAAAACCTCGTTCTCTTGAGAGCGGGGTTTTTCCTTTATTCCGATTCAATTTCCGCGTTTCGTTTCATCATCGTGTTTCATCAGCTGATCGATTTCTTCCTTAGAAGCGTTTTTTTTCCACTCTTTCGCCTGACTTGTCGCAATGGGGATGGCCCGTCCTTCTTCATAACCCTCATCCAACATCGCATTCGCGATTTCGATCGCTTTTTTCCTCACGGGTTTCTCAAGATTCTTTAATGATTGCGGATAATCTTTCATAGACCAAGGCATGTCTATCACTCCTTTATGAAATGTGTTTCCCGCCTGAAGAAAAAGAAAACCGCCTCATCAAAAAGAATGACAGCTATTTTTACGAGAGACCAGCAATTTCCGAATAAAATATAAAGGATAAAGAAGCAAATACAGATTGAATGCCCACCACATCAGATCAAAATCACCGATAAATACCCAAAAGGCAATCGCTTGCAGGCCTGAACAAAAGGTCAGCACAAGTGATATTAATGCGAAAGGGCGCCATAACGCATGTTTCCGTTTATAAAGAAACAAGCTGTACAGCCCGGTTATCGAAATGAAAATATCTAAGGGAAAGAATGACCAGTTCCAGGCCATGATCATGGCGTTATCATAGTCTTTAAACACCATGTTTTTTGGAATCCACTCAAAAAAAGTAACAATCCAATAAACGATAAATCCAATATCTGTAATGAGGAAGAGAACCTTTAACCCTTTCATCATCTGTTTCTGTCCGTATGAACGCTGATGCGGTTTGATGACGTTTCACTTTCAGAAATAAAGTTTAAGGAAACGACACCGATGATGATGAGAAGAACAGCGACAGCTTTTATGACAGAGAACTGTTCATGAAAGAAAAAAATTCCGATCAAGGAAATCAGTACGATCCCCATTCCCGACCAAACCGCATACGCGATCGAGACACTTATATATTTCAAAGTCAAAGTAAGAAAACAAAGGCTGCCGATATAAAACAATAACAATAAAATACTTGGGACAAGTTTTGTAAATCCATTTGATAATTTCATGCTGACCGTACCCATTACTTCAAAAATGATCGCTAAACTCAAATAAATCCAATATATAGAATTTAAAGAAAATTAAACAACGGAATGTTTTCCGGCTAAAAAACCCGGTCGGGTAAGAAAACACCATAAAGGTATACTATGAAGAAAGAATTCAGAAAGGACGTGCAGGACGGGTGACAGAAGAACGGGCAGACCTGGAAAGACAATTGAAAGACATTCAAAAATGGGAAAAGGCGCAGCAGAGGGTGATGTTCTGGAAAACGCTCACCCGCCTGCCGTTTCAGCTTTTGGACAAGCTGACACCTCAATTTATTCAGAGGAAAATCGGACGCATTCTCGATGAAACGGGAACGTTTATTCAGTCAGGCGGACAGTATCTCACATCAGAAAAGCGCATTATCAAAAAGTTTCAGAAACGGCTGCCGCACGGCACATGTCAAACGCTTCACGATATCCGGAATGCGCCGCTTGCTGTCATGGATGAAATCGCAGAAGCCATAGCGCGCACAAGCGTAAAGACCGCCACGGTGCAGGGAGCCGCAACGGGAGTCGGCGGCGTGTTTACGCTTGCGGCAGATATTCCGGCGATGCTCGGTCTGTCCTTAAAGACGCTGCAGGACATCGCGATTGCCTACGGCTTTGATCCGAAAGACAAAAAAGAACGAGTGTTTATCATCAAATTGCTCCAGCTGGCATCCAGTGACGTCATCGGAAAAAAAGCAATCCTGCGGGATTTACAGCAATATGATCAAAACGACCAAACCTATCAGCGCATTGCCTCGCAAATTCAAGGCTGGCGGGAAGTCGTTTACAGCTACCGCGACACGTTCGCCGCGAAAAAACTGCTGCAAATGGTTCCGGCCGCAGGCATCGTCTTCGGCGCCTCCGCCAACCGTTCAGCTTTAGAAAGTATTGCGGAAACAGGCATCATGCTTTATAAAAAGCGCCGGATTCTAAAACGCCTGAAAGATATAGAATGATAAAAAACCACCCGAAAACACATTCAATGTGTTTTCTTTGTTTATGAGTTCTGAAATCGGGAAACCAACAACCAACACCAATTAAAGGAGGAATTCAAAAATGGCACAAGAAAACAAAATGAGCAGAGAAGAAGCAGGTAAAAAAGGCGGACAAGCTACAAGCAATAACCATGACAAAGAATTCTATCAGGAAATTGGTCAAAAAGGCGGAGAAGCCACAAGCAAAAATCACGACAAAGAATTCTATCAGGAAATCGGTGAAAAAGGCGGAGAAGCCACAAGCAAAAATCACGACAAAGAATTCTATCAGGAAATCGGTGAAAAAGGCGGAGAAGCCACAAGCAAAAATCATGACAAAGAATTTTATAAGGAAATCGGCCAAAAAGGCGGAAACAGACGCAGCAGCTAATAAAAGCATAAAAGGCAGACAACCTGCAGATCAAAAGCGATCCGGCGCATCAGCTGGATCGCTTTTTATTTTGGGAAAATCTTGTTCTGGGCCGGCGTTGCGGTACAATAAATGAAAAAAGGAGTTTTCACTCGTGTCTGAAATGCAAAATTTACTCGCCATCGCCAATAAAGTCAAAGAAAAACACGACAATTTTTCAATCGCGGAGATCAATGACCACTGTGTGCGCCTCGCAGTGTTTACGGGAGAATATGACTGGCACCATCACCCTGACTCAGATGAATGGTTCATTGTTCTTGAAGGTGAGCTTCTGATCGATTTTAAGGACAAAGAAACTGCAGTGCTCAAAGCAAATGACAGCCTGCTCATCCCGAAAGGCACTATTCACCGTACACGCTCATACGTCAGAACCGTGAATCTTTGTGTCGAGCATACGCATGCGAAAACAGTCATCACAGAGGGACTGCCATGCTGATCAAAAAGATTGTATGTGAAACAGACGTTGCAAACGCTGAAGTATTTGCGCAAGCACAGTCACGGTGGGGAGCATTATCACGTGTAAATGGCTTCGTCAAACAGGCCGGCGGCTGGCGGAAAAACGCAGACGGTCTGTTCATCGCAGAGATCATCAGTGTTTGGGAGAACAGACAGGCCTATGATCATTTTATGGAGAACGAACATGACCGCATATACGAAGAAAACGAGCAGAAGGCTGCGATTCTTTCAATAGAAGTGATGCTGTACGAAGAGGATGAACCTTTCATTCACGGGCTGTTACATCATCCGGACATCCGATACGAACCTGATTGGACAGTTGTGCGCACATAAAAAAAGCCCTTTTAGAGGGCTTTTTTATTTTCGTCCGGGAAGCGTGTTGTGGACATAAGGCGGGACAGGATCCAGCTTAGCTATTTCGCCGTGCGCTTTCGGTTCTTTTTCGTATTCGAACGGTTCGCCGTCCGGCGCTTTTTCCTGCAGCCAATTCTGTTCAGCGCTTTCTCCGCCGTCTGAGAAATGAATAAGCTTATGGGAGAATGACTGTTTTTCCAGCGCCTTCGGGAATGTGGAAGGAACGATCGGGCCTTCCTGTGCCTCTAATTCTTTAATAGCCGCAAGCCATTGGTTTTGGTGCATCGTGTCACGCGCCAGCAGGAAGCTGAGCATATCTTTCACACCTTTATCATCGGTCATTTCATACAGGCGTGCGACTTGAAGCCTTCCTTGTGATTCGGCGTTCAGATTGGCGCGGAAGTCTGCCAAGAGGTTTCCGCTTGCGACGATATAGCCTGCGCTCTACGGAACGCCCGTGCTGCTCTCCGGCATTGCGCCGAGCCCTGAGACAATGGCATGGTGCGGGTTCATGCCGCCTAAAATGGACCCGATGACCGGATCATCAGCCGCTTTTTCCTGCTCTGCCAGCGGAGCATCTTCTAACAGTCTCGCAATCATCGTCGCGATCATTTCAACATGGCCGATTTCTTCCGTCGCGGTGTCCATCAGGAGATCTTTATATTTTTCATTGCCGCGTGTATTCCAGCCCTGAAACAAATATTGCATGGCGACGGATATTTCCCCGTATTGCCCGCCTAAGATTTCCTGCATCTTTTTTGCGAACAGCGGGTCAGGACGATCCGGTTTGGCCGGATGCTACAGTTTTTTCGTATGTGTAAACATGTCTCCATCTCCTTTTTTTATTTGTCCCTACTTACTTCCCCGTCAGGAAAAGGGATGAAACGGAGATGGGCGTATTGGTCCTGCTAAGGATCGCGGCGCAAGGATAACAGATCTTCCACAAGCCCGCGGCCGATCACCTGCTCATATTGCCCGTAAACCGGGTCGAGACGTTTCATCCATTTTTTCTTTTCCGCTTTCGTCAGCACGTGAATATTGATGGATGAATTCTTCTTGATTTCTTCAAGCTGGTCTTTATTCATTTTCTCAGCGGAGGCTTCGTTCCATTCCGTCGTTTCTTTCATTGCCTCCGTTAAGATGGTTCTCGTTTTTTCAGTCTGTGAATTCCAGAAATGCTCGTCGGTCATTACGGCATAACCGAGGTATCCGTGATTGCTGATTGTCAAATAAATCTTGAACATTATAAAATTTTTTAGAATAGATATTTGAAATCGTATTTTCCTCTCCGTCTACGAGATTGCTTTCTAAGAGCTGAAACGTGGAATTAAAAGAATCCTGCCGCGGCTGCGCGCCAAGCAGGCGGTACTGATCCTCTATTACACTGCTCGGCATGATCCTGAGAGCCTGTCCCTTTAAGTCATCCGGTGTGAAGATCGGCCCTTTATTTGATGTGAGCTGCTTAAACCCGTTTGTCCAGTACGCCAGTCCTTTCAAATGATGCTTTTCTAAAGATGCGAACAGGCGGGTGCCGATTTTGCCGTTTAAGCCTTCCTGCACGGCCTTATAGCTGGTAAACGCGTATGGCAGATCCAAAACACCCCATTCGGGAGAGAGTGATCCGAGCTTTGAGGTGGAGGGAGCGATGAATTGCACGTCCCCATTTTGAAGGGCGTTTATTTCTTCATTATCTGAATAGAGGCTCCCGTTTGGAAACACCTCTACTTTAATGGTGCCGCCGGACTTTTGATAGACCAGGTCGGCAAACTTATTCGCTGCCCGCCCTTTAGGCGTGTTTTCAGCAACGACATGGCTGAATTTGAAAACAATTTGATCTTTCAGGCCTTCCTGTTCGTCATCATAATACGGATCTTCCGTTGAGAAACGATCATGAAAGCCGATGAATAAAGCGGTTCCAATACCGAGTACCATCAGGCTGAGACAAGTCAGCAAGCTTTTCATCGAAAACCCCCTCCGCCATTTTCTATAACAAGCATAATCGGGCGGGCCGGTTTCGTAAAGAGACGGAAAGGAAGAGGCCAATGACGAAAAAAAAGCTCACCATCCGCTGGAAAATCACCATACTTTCTTATATCGTCGTGCTTTTTACCTTTTTGATCGTAGGCATCGTGCTGATCGGCAATATTCAGCATACAGAAGAGCGCGAGCTGAAAAAACGGCTGATGAATACCGCGCGGACGGTATCTGAGATGACGGATGTCAAACGCGCTCTCGAGCAGAAAAAACAGAGAGAAGACGTGCGCCATGCGGTCGAAGAAATAAGGATCATCAATGAAGCGGACTACATCGTCGTCATGGATATGGATCATATCCGCTATTCACATCCCGTCAGCACAATGATCGGAAAGCGTTCAAGGGGCGAGGACGAAGCAGCGGCGTTCGCCGAGCACATTTATTTTTCTGAAGCAAAGGGAGAGATCGGCACCGCCGTCCGCGCTTTTTATCCCGTAAAAGACCGGGATTTGAATCAGATCGGTGTCGTCCTTGCGGGTAAAACGCTGCCGGGCTTTGGTGAAATTCTTCTTCAGCTGAAGCATGAAATTCTGTTTATCGTTCTGTTGGCGCTCGGCTTCGGACTGGCGGGCTCCTTTTTGCTGGCCCGCCACATCAAAAAACAGATGTTTTGGCTGGAGCCTCATGAGATCGTGAGAATGTATGAGGAACGGACCGCTACGTTTCATTCGATGAATGAGGGTGTCATCGCGATTGATAATCAGCACCACATCACCATTTTTAATGAAAAAGCGAAGCAGATATTCAATGTCAGTCAAGATACCGATGGCAGATTGATCTGGGACGTATTAAAAGATTCCCGGCTCCCTGAAATCGTCGAGCGGAACCAAGCTGTATATAATGAAGAAATCCAAGTCAGCGGAAAGGTGATCATGAGCAGCAGAATTCCGATCGTCATGAAAAAGAAGGTCATCGGAGCCGTCGCCATTTTCCAGGACAGGACGGAGGCGGCGAAAATGGCTGAAGAACTGACAGGCGTAAAAAATTTTGTCGATGCGCTCAGAGTCCAAAACCACGAACATATGAACAAGCTCCACACCATCGCGGGACTGATTCAGCTCGGAAAATCAGAAAAAGCGCTCCAGCTCGCTTTCAAGGCATCGTCAGAACAAGAAAGCGTCACTGAATTTCTTCATCAGGCCATTCAGAATGACGCCGCGGCGGGGCTTTTGTTAAGCAAAATCAAAAGAGGAAAAGAGCTCGGCATTTCTGTGAAAATTGATGAAAACAGCAGCTTCTCGGAATTTCCGGAGCATGTCGACCAGCATGACATCGTCGTCCTGCTCGGCAATTTAATAGAAAATGCATTCGGCGCATTTGAAACAGCGGACACGGAGGACAAACACATTGACATCAGTATCGAGCAAAATGATGAAGTGCTTGCTATATTAATAGAAGACAACGGAAGCGGGATTTCCGATCAGCACATCCCGCGCCTTTATGAAAAAGGGTTTACCGTCAATAAAACGGGGGGCACGGGATACGGATTGTACCTCGTCAAACAAATCGTCGACAAAGGGATGGGCGTCATTGAAGTTGACTCACAGCAGGGACAGGGAACGGCATTTTCAATTTTATTTCCGATGAAGGGGGAGGAATCATTAAATGGACATCAAGGTGCTGCTTATTGAAGATGATCCGATGGTGCAGGAAGTGAATAAAGAATTTATCACCGGTGTTTCGGGGTTCAGCGTCATCGCCACGGCCGCTAACGGAGACGAGGGAATCAGGCTCATAAAAGAACTGCGCCCCGACCTCGTGATATTAGACGTGTACATGCCGAAAAAAGACGGCATTAAAACGCTCCAGGAAATCAGAAAACAAAAGCTCGAAGTGGACGTCATCATCGTCTCGGCTGCAAAAGACAAAGAGACGATCCAGCTTATGCTGCAAAACGGTGCGGCCGATTACATTTTGAAGCCGTTCAAGCTGGAGCGGATGAGACAGGCGCTCGAAAACTTTAAACAATATAAACGCAAAATCGAAGAGCATGACACCATGTCGCAGGATCAGCTTGACGCGCTGCTTAAAATTCCGCAAAATCAGTCCCGGAATCTGCCGAAGGGGTTAAATCATTTTACGATGAATGAAATTTTGACCTATATGAAACAGCAGACGGAGCCGCTTTCAGCTGAAGAAGCCGCCAAAGCGCTCGGAATCGCCAGGGTGACGGCGCGGCGTTATCTCGATTTCCTTGAAAAGGACGGCCAGATAAAGCTGGACATTCAATACGGAGGAGTGGGCCGGCCGGTTAACCGCTACAAATTCGTCCATTAGCCAAGACCAAAAAGACCAAAATGTCCGTTATGATCATAAGCTTCCCCTCTCTTCATGAAAACGCTATCATTTGTACATAGACGCAGCGAGAGGCAAGGGGGAGTAGGGATGAAAATTTTCAAAAATCTCACGGTGCAAGTCATCACGGCGGTCATCATCGGCGTCATCGTCGGGCTCGTATGGCCTGAGGCCGGGAAACAAATGAAACCGCTCGGCGATACATTTATCAATGCGGTAAAAATGATTATCGCCCCGATCATATTCCTGACGATCGTGCTTGGCATCGCCAAGATGGGAGACATGAAAAAAGTCGGCAAAGTCGGGGGAAAAGCATTTATTTATTTTGAGGTCGTAACCACTATCGCCCTTATTATCGGACTTCTGGTCGTCAATATCATGAAGCCGGGTGAAGGGCTTGATTACAGCAAGCTTGAAAAAGGAGATGTCTCTCAGTACACGCAAAACGGGGGACAGGGAATTGACTGGATTGAATTTATCACTCACATCGTTCCGTCAAACATGGTTGACGCTTTTGCGAAAGGCGATATTCTTCAGGTCTTATTCTTTTCTGTTTTATTCGGGGTAGGTCTGGCGGCGCTGGGTGAGAGAGGCAAAAGCATTATTGATTTCTTCGATAAACTGTCACACGTCTTTTTCAAAATCATCGGCTACATCATGCGCGCGGCGCCGATCGGCGCATTCGGGGCCATGGCCTATACAATCGGCCACTTCGGACTGGATTCCATCAAGCCGCTGGCGAGTCTGATGCTGTCTGTATACATTACGATGTTCCTGTTTGTATTTGTCGCTTTGAATATCATTTGCAGAATATTCGGTTTCAGTTTGTGGAACTATCTCCGGTTTATCAAAGATGAACTGCTCATCGTTCTCGGCACAAGCTCTTCTGAGTCGGTTCTGCCGCGGATGATGGATAAAATGGAGCGCTACGGCTGTTCAAAATCGGTTGTCGGCCTTGTCATTCCGACGGGATATTCCTTTAATCTGGACGGCACCTCGATTTATCTATCCATGGCGACGGTTTTTCTGGCGCAGGTGTTCGGCGTTGACCTTACGATCGGTCAGCAGATTACGATCATTCTCGTGTTGATGCTGACATCAAAAGGCGCGGCGGGCGTAACCGGAAGCGGATTTATCGTGCTCGCCTCCACCTTGTCAGCGCTTCAGGTTATCCCGCTGGAAGGGCTTGCGCTGCTCCTCGGTGTTGACCGCTTTATGAGTGAAGGAAGGGCGATCGTCAATCTGATCGGAAACGGAATCGCCACCATTATCGTAGCCAAGAGCGAAAATGAGTTTGACGAAGTGAAAAGCACACAGGCCGTAAAAGAAATGAAAACGGCGGTTTAAAAGGGGAGGAACGGCATGCATCGGGCATGCCGTTCTTTTTTTCGGCCGCTATGAGTAAAAAAGATAAATTTGTTTAAATTTATTAGGAGGTGGACAAAGACCTTAGCGTCATTTTGTTATATAATTTACAATTAGAGAGTGAAAGATGAAATCTAAGGGCTTTTTGTCCTAGCAGGAGTGTATAAATGGCGGCTATTTTTAAATTTTTTCAGCATCCGGGTGTCAGACGTTTTTCCGTTTTTCTTGTTTTGACTGGGGTGTTAGTTGTATTCCGAAGTATGATTAATTTGATTTTGCTTACGTTTATTTTTACTTTTCTGATGGATCGGCTGGAGACTGTCATCAGGCATGTGTTGAACCATTTTTTCCGGATCAGCCAGAGGGTGGTCATTACCGTTTTATATATTGCGCTGGCTGTCGGAGCGACTGTGGGAGGCTTTGTCTTTTACCCGATTGTTGCCAAGCAGATTGAACAGCTGATTAAGCAGATCAAGCACATCGCGTATCATCCCGATGTCATCCCGTTTTATGAAGAAATATCGAGCGTGTTCGGCGATATTAATATCGGTTCCTATGTAAAAGAAGGATTTAATGTACTGTATACATACTTGGCCGATATCAGCACTTTCGGTTTGCAGGTCGTGATGTCACTGATTCTCAGCATGTTTTTCCTGTTCGAGAAAAAGCGGCTCACGGAGTTTATGAAAAAATTTCAGCACAGCAAGCTGTCTGTTTTTTACTACGAACTTGCTTATTTCGGCAGCAAGTTTGCGAGAACGTTCGGCAAAGTGCTTGAAGCTCAATTTATTATCGCGCTGGTGAACTGTATCCTCACCTTGATCGCATTGGCGATTCTGCATTTTCCGCAGCTGTTCGGCCTGTCAATCATGGTCTTTTTCCTCGGGCTCATTCCCGTTGCGGGTGTGGTGATTTCGCTCATTCCGCTCAGTATCATCGCGTATACGACGGGCGGCGCTGCGTATGTCATCTACATCGTACTGGTCATTTTCGTCATTCATGCGATTGAGACTTACTTCCTTAATCCGAAACTGATGTCAGCGAAAACGGAACTTCCGATCTTTTTTACCTTTACAGTTTTAATTTTCTCGGAACATTTCTTCGGCATTTGGGGCTTGATTATCGGGATTCCGATTTTTGTGTTCCTGCTGGATATTCTGGATGTCGTCAATAACGAAGAGATGGAAAAATCTGAACCGGAGCCGGATAAGACGTAACATCAGCTCCGCTCTTCACGAATATATGACAAATGTTATAATGCAGACAGTGCCTTATGTACGGGCACTGTTTATTTTTTGTGAAAAAGGAGGAAGGCTGTATGACTGAGCCGATTTTACATATCGAAGGCCTTGACAAAACAATAGGCAAAAAGCACATTTTAAAAAACATCAGCTTGGATGTCAGGCAGGGCGAGATCATCGGTTTGCTCGGTCCGAATGGATCGGGGAAAACCACACTTATCAGAATCATCGTCGGCCTTTTAAAGAAAAACAGCGGTACGATTACAATTAACGGTTTTCAGCACGATGCTGATTTCGAAAAAGCGCTTGAATCTGTCGGAGCAATCGTAGAAAACCCTGAATTCTACCCATATCTGACGGGGTGGGAAAATCTGAAGCACTTTGCCAATATGCACAAGAACATCAAGGAGGACAGGCTTCAAGAAGTAATCGAGCGGGTCGGTCTCGCAAATGCCGTTCACGACAAAGTTAAAACGTATTCCCTCGGTATGCGTCAGCGCCTCGGCATCGCACAAGCCATTCTTCACCGTCCGAAGCTGCTCATTTTAGATGAACCGACAAACGGGCTTGATCCCGGCGGAATGAAGGATTTCCGCAACCATTTAAAAGAGCTCGCGGAGCTTGAGGGGACGAGCATCCTCTTCGCGACGCATTTACTGCGTGAAGTGGAGGATCTTTGCGACCGTGTCATCATCATTCAAAAAGGTGAAATCAAAACAGAGGTCGTCCTGCGCGGCGCTGCGGAAAAAGAGGAAAAAGCCGTCATCGACATCCAGCCGGCTGACAAAGCATTTGAATGGCTGTCCGAACAGCAATTTGCTCCGGAGAAAAACGGCGGGGGCATTACTGTCACCGTATCGAAGAAGGACATCCCGGCATTAAACCGGGCGCTCGTCGGACAAGACTTTCTCGTGTATTCCATCATGCCGTATGCGGAATCGCTTGAGGATGAATTCATGAAAGTGACGACGGCGCTTCAAGAGGAGGGGGAGACGAATGTTTAAATTGACAGCAAATGAGCATATGAAGCTCTTTAATCGAAAAGTCTCATTAGTGGCGCTTATTCTGATGGCCGTTCTCCAGTTTATTATGGCGCTTGTCATTAAACGGCTTGTCATCAGCTCCGGAACGGACGAGAATTTCATCGGCTATATGGCGTACGCACCCGGGCTGAATATTCTGCTCGAGGCATTAACGATCGTGATCGCGGCAACGATCATTTCCGCTGAATTTGATAAGAAAACGATCAAATTTTTGTTAATCCGCCCGGTAAAGCGGGAGCGCATTTTTATATCTAAACTCATTACCGTATTTTTGGTCAGCCTGTACCTGTATGCGGTGTACTATATTCTGTCACTGCTTTTCGGCATCGCTTTCTTCGGTATGTCGGTGACATCTGAATCAGGGACGCTTCTCGTGAACACGCTGAAAGTAATCGGCACGAACTGGGTTGAGGCATTTGCGATGGCATGCTTCGGATTGCTGTGCTCTTCCTTATTCCGAAACAGCGCCACGGCTGTCATTTTATCATTTATCGTGCTGTACGGCGCAAAATCACTCGTGACGATTATGTCTCTCTTCCAAAACAAATGGGGAAGCTTCCTGCTGTTCGCGAATACTGACCTGACGCAATACATGAGCGGGGCGAAACCGCTGTTTGCGGGAATGACGCCGTTATTTTCCGTGGGCATTATCATTATCCATATCGTCTTCTACTTAGCCGTCGCTTGGTGGAGTTTTTGCAAACGCGATGTTCGGGTGTAAAGTAAAGGAATGACATTTTTGTGAAAAAGATCACGATAAATCAATAATTTATGCTATTTTGATTTATAATAAAGGTAATGACGGAGGTGCTCACTTGAGAAATTTTATTACCGCATTACCGATTGTGTTATTGCTTGGTTTTTCCTTTGTTTCATTCATGTTCCAATTCGAACATCTTGTTTATTTCAGGCTTGCGCTGGGGTTGTTTTCTACAGTGGGTCTGTTTCTCTTATATAAAATGAAGACGGGATTCCGTTATTTCATCATCTATCTGTATGCAAGCTGGATCGTGCTCGCGGCAGTTACCGCTTTTGAAGAGCCGATTTTCTCAAGCTTTTTCTTTGGCGGGCTTGTTATGACGATGGGCTATCTCACATATATGCTGATCTATCTCGGGCTCAAGCAGGACCGCGGCCCGGAAGCAGTCTGAACGCGCTATTCTACGGAATAGCGTGTTTTTTTGTACAGCCTCACAGTTGCGGAACAAGACTTGAATCTCTATAATACTTATTAACTTTATCGGAATTATAATGGGGGGATTCCAGTGTCTTTATGGATACAGAACGAACGGCAGAGAGAATGGATGGAAAAAATCGGCCTTCTTGCAGATGAATTTCAAAAAACAGCCGCGCTTGATGATGAAGAGGGCCGATTTCCCGCAGAGAAAATTCAAAGATTGCGGGACGCTGGTTATACGGCGCTAACGGTACCTGAGGCTTTCGGCGGAGCAGGCATCTCGGTTTACGATATGGTGCTGTTTCAGGAACGGCTGGCTAGGGGGGACGCGGCCGTTGCTCTCGGAATCGGCTGGCATTTATCCGTCATGGGAGAGCTCGGAGAAGAAAACAGCTGGAATGAAGATGTCTTTTCATTTATCGCAGAAGAAGTGAAAAAGGGAGCCGTCTTGAACTGGGCAGCGACGGAAAAGCAGACCGGCAGCCCGACGAGAGGGGGAAGACCAGGCACTTCCGCGGTGAAAAAAGACGGTCAATGGGTGCTGAACGGCCGAAAAACCTTTACAACCCTTTCACTGACTTTGGATTATATGCTGGTGACGGCATGGATTGAAGAAAAGCAAACGACCGGCGTTTTTCTCATCCATAAAGACCAGGCGGGCGTTTCGGTCGAAGAAACATGGGATATGATTGCCATGAAGGCGACCGGAAGCCATGATCTTCTTTTAGATCATGTCATGGTCAGTGACGAGCGGCTCGTGGAGCTTTTCAGCGGGCCGAGAGGGGCAAAAGTGAACGGCTGGCTGCTCCACATTCCCGCTGCTTATTTAGGCATCGCTCAAGCGGCAAGGGACTATGCCGTCCGGTTTGCATCCGAATATTCGCCGAACAGCCTGAACGGTCCGATTAAAGACGTGCCGGCCGTTCAGCAGCGTGTCGGGGAGATGGAGCTGGAATTGTTAAAAGCGAGACAGTTTCTCTTCACGGCGGCGCAAATGTATGATGACCCAAAACGCCGTCCGTTTATAAAAAGCGAGCTCGGCGCGGCAAAACACATTGTGACAAATGCCGCCCTTTCTATTGTTGATAAAGCGATGAGAATCACCGGCGCGAAAAGCCTGGAACGAAATAATCCGCTTCAGCGGTATTACCGGGATGCCCGGGCGGGACTTCACAACCCGCCGATGGACGATGCGGTCATCGGCAAATTAGCGGCGGAAGCATTTGAGCAATAAAAAAAGAGCCTGAAAAAGGCTCTTTTTATGTATGGCTGTTGTGCTGAAGCCGTTTTTGATGCTTGCGGTCAATTCTGTCATAGATCACATTCATCAGCTTTTGATTATTCATGATGGCGGCCTTGTTTTCTTTTATCAGCTGTTCGTAAGTTTTTATTTTACGTTTCGGCATGAGTCCGCACCTTCCTTACATATTTGATATTCGCTTTCTAGCTCTCCAAGCGATAATTCGTATAAATGCCGTTCCGACTTTTTGTATATTCCGTTATTAATCAGCAAATGGATCAGATGCTTTTTTCGTCCTTCAACTGATGATCTGAGTTGAGGAGAAGATCTCATGATTACCCTCCTATCAAATGATATTGATAATCATTATCAGTTAATGAAAGTATACAATGTGAATATTCATATGTAAAGGAAAAATACCGCCAATTTTTCGACAAAAAGTTTCCCGGGGAATAATGCTGTCGAATTGATTGCATTTCCGGCAGATCAAAACTGCTATTTTTCTGCTTTTCCATCCATACTATGAATGAGAATGGAGGCGTCTTATATGAATGATCAAACGGCAAACTTAAAACGGGGCGAAAAAGGCGCGCTTCTCAATATCGCTGCGTACCTCATCCTTGCCGCCGTGAAACTGGTGATCGGTCTTGTTTATCATTCCGAAGCGCTCAGAGCGGACGGGTTAAATAATGCTACGGATATTGTCGCATCACTGGCTGTGCTGATCGGGCTCCGGATTTCCCAGCGCCCCGCGGACAGCGATCATGCCTACGGACATTATAGGGCTGAAACAATTTCTTCATTAATTGCGTCTTTTATTATGATGGCGGTCGGTATTGAAGTGCTGATCGGAGGAGCGAAGGCGGTCGTGAGCGGTACGGAGACCGAGCCGAGCTTCATTGCGGCTTGGACGGCGCTCGGAAGCGCGATTGTAATGTACGGCATGTATGTATACAACAGCCGTCTGGCGGATCGGATCAAAAGTTCGGCGCTTCATGCGGCGGCGAAAGACAGCCGTTCTGACGCTTATGTCAGTATTGGGGCGTTCATAGGCGTCGTAACGGCCCGGTTTCATCTGCCGTGGATTGATCCGGTCATTGCTTTTCTGATCGGGATCATCATCTGCAAGACGGCATGGGACATCTTCAAAGATGCTTCCCACTCATTGACGGACGGGTTTGACCTGAAAGATTTGGAGCCGTACAAACATACGGTGAAAGAAATAAAAGAAGTCAGCAGGCTGAAGGTTGTGAAAGCAAGGTATTTGGGGAGCACGGTTCATGTGGAAATGGTCATTACGGTAGATCCGGGACTGTCTGTGAAGGAAGGCCATGAAGTAGCCGATGAGGTCGAATATGCAATAAAACATGAACATGATGTTACTCATGTCCATGTCCATGTAGAGCCTGAAGTCATAAACAAAGATCGCGGAACGAATTAAATATGCTGTGATAAAAACTCAGTGACTTCTTCAGGAGTTTTAGCGTTTGCGCTGTGAAGATGCGCTTTCTTTTCTCCGTTTTTAAAGATCAGAAGGCTCGGAATGCCCATCACCTGATATTTGTCGGCAAGCTCAGGGAGCTCATCTCTGTTCAATTCATACCAATCATTTTGATTATATTCTTCCAAAATATCGCCGATGAACATATTCATGCGCGTGCAGTCAGGGCACCAGTCAGCGAAAAACTTCACGATGATTTCCTTGTCGGATTGAATAAGTTCATTAAATTGTTCTGTTGTACTGATTTTTTTCATATGACACATCTCCTTTTCCATGCCATTTTAATATAAAATAAAAAGGAATTACATACAAATGCTTTCATATGCAGAATGCCCAAAAATAATTAGATCATTTTCTGAGGAAAATGATAAGATAGTAAAGATGAATTGTTGTGGGGGGAATATCCATTGAAAACAAGTCTAGGATTGGTGTACGGCGGAAAGTCAGCTGAACACAATGTATCGCTTCAGACAGCACTTGCTGTAACAAAAGCGCTTAATACTGATAAGTTTGATATACATCCGATTTACATCACGGAAAAAGGAGAATGGCAAAGAGGTCCGCTTCTGACTGAACCGGTTTCCAACGTGAAAATGCTGCAGCTGGAACAAAATGGTGAAAGTTTCGCTCTTTCCGCATTGAACCGGGAAATGTTTCCTGAAGCGTCGGCTGATGAAAAGGCGCCGATTGACGTCGTATTTCCGCTTCTCCACGGACCGAACGGTGAGGACGGCACGATCCAGGGGCTTCTTGAATTGCTGAACGTTCCTTATGTCGGCAACGGAGTGCTTGCGTCATCAGCGGGCATGGATAAAGTCATCATGAAGCATTTGTTCGCTCAAGCGGGGCTTCCGCAGGCGAAGTACGCCGCTTTCTTAAAAAAGGATTGGAAACAGACTCCGGACAGCTGCTTACAGCAGGTTGAAGAGGAATTGGGGTATCCGTGCTTTGTCAAACCGGCGAACCTCGGTTCAAGTGTCGGAATCAGCAAATGCCGAAACCGTGAAGAGCTTGAAAAAGCCTTTGAACTGGCTTTTGAGTATGACCGGAAAATTGTTGTGGAAGAAGGAATCGCCGGCAGAGAAATTGAAATCGGCGTGCTCGGAAATGACGAACCGAAATGCTCCGCTGTCGGTGAAATCGCGCCAAAAACCGATTTTTACGACTACAAAGCGAAATACGAAGATGGCGACACGGATTTAATGATTCCCGCGCAAGTGACGGATGAACAATACGCGGAAATCAGCGAGATGGCGATTAAAGCCTTCAAAGCGATTGACGGCTCAGGCCTTGTCCGCGCCGATTTCTTCCTGACCAATGACGGTCAAGTGCTCATTAACGAAGTGAACACAATGCCGGGCTTTACGCCATTCAGCATGTTCCCGCTGCTATGGAAAGAAGCCGGCGTAGATTACAGTGATCTGATTGAACAGCTGGTTGAGCTGGCAAAAGAGCGCCATGCCGAGAAACAGCTGATTAAACATACATTTTAATGAAGACTGACACTGCCTGTAGGGGCAGTGTCTTTTCCCGTAACAGACAACATTTTCAGAAAGCGAGGTGCCACCTTTGATAAAGCGAACTGTAAAACGAATCGCCGACATGGTCAAAGGCACACTGACAAATCCCGTATTTGAACAAACAATGATAGAGGGCGCCGCAACCGATACGCGGACTTTGGAAAAAAATCAGCTGTTCATCCCATTAAAAGGCGAGCATTTTAACGGCCACACCTTTGTGCCGCAGGCCTTCGAAAAAGGCGTTTCCGCCGTATTGTGGGACCGCTCCGAACCAAATCCGCCGAAAGAGCGTGCTGTCATCCTTGTCGATGATACGCTGGAGGCGCTGCAAAAATTGGCAAAAGCTTATTTAGAAGAGCTCGGCACACGGGTCATCGGGGTGACCGGAAGCAACGGAAAAACGACAACAAAAGACATGCTTCACGCCGTCCTCGGCACTCAATACCGCGTTCACAAAACCGCCGGCAATTTTAACAACCATATCGGCCTGCCGCTGACCGTGCTTGCCATGCCTGAGGATACGGAAATTGCCGTTTTAGAAATGGGAATGAGCGCGAGAGGCGAAATTGATTTTCTGAGCCGCCTTGCTGAACCGGAAGCGGCCGTCATTACCAATATCGGCGAATCCCACATGCAGGATTTAGGCTCAAGAGAAGGAATTGCAGAGGCAAAACTTGAAATTATAAACGGACTTCGGGAAGACGGCGTGCTGTTTTATTTCGGAGATGAGCCGCTGCTGCGCGAGAAGGCGTACACTTGCCGGACAACGACATACGGCGAAGGTGCGGACAATGATCTCCGCTTGAAAGAAATAAAGCAGGGGGAAGAAGGCACATATTTCACTATCGACAGTATTGATCGTTCTTTCTTTATTCCCGTTCTCGGCCGGCATAATGTGATGAACGCCATGGGCGCATACGCCGCCGGCATCTATTTCGGCATTACGCCGGAAAATGCAGCTCTGGGACTGAGCCGTCTGAAGGTGACGGGAATGAGATTGGAACTGGTCAAAACGGAAAACGGCATCTCAATCGTAAACGACGCCTATAATGCGAGCCCGACGTCAATGAAAGCGGCGATTGAATTAATCGAAACGATGAAAGGCTATCGGAAGAAAATGCTTGTTCTCGGTGATATGCTTGAACTCGGTGATGAAGAAAAAGTATTCCACGAAGAATGCGGGGCCGCGATCAATCCGGCGGAAATCGACCATGTGTTTACTTACGGCACTCTCGGCGCATTCATTGCTGACGGAGCACGCAAACATTTTGAAGAGGGCCGCGTCAGCCATTATCTTGATAAAAAAGAACTGCTTGAGGCTATCCGGGAAAATGCCGCTTCCGGCGATCTCCTTCTGTTTAAAGCATCAAGAGGTATGAAGCTTGAAGAAACCGTTAAAGATTTATTAGAGAAGAACTGAAGAAATACTGATCAGCATCATAAAAATCTGCAAAAATGAAGAAACTAATTCAGGGTGAAATAATTCTGTCCGTATGAAAAAGAAATACCGACGGCTGGAAAATCCCGCCCGGCGCGGGGGCCGGCGTCAATTGCGGGAAGAATCCGGTCAGGCTGCTTCCGGCCGCCTGACCATCTCGCCTTATTGAAAAACACATAGTGTAATGGTAAGATTAAACGTAAAGTAATTCGGGCTTTGTATACGTATGATCCTGTCCTTTACATGGAAGGGCAGTTTTTAGTGGTAAATCACGACATTACTGAAACAGCAATCAGAAGGAGTTTGAATAATTTGACTATAACGTTTCAAGATTTCCAATTAAGTTCTGATCTCATGAAATCAATCAATCGTATGGGATTTGAAGAAGCAACACCGATTCAGGCACAAACGATTCCGCTCGGACTTTTAAATAAAGATGTCATCGGACAAGCGCAAACAGGTACAGGTAAAACAGCTGCGTTCGGTATACCCCTTGTTGAAAAAATGAACCCCGAGTCTCCTAATATTCAAGCAATCGTAATCGCGCCAACCCGTGAATTAGCCATTCAAGTATCTGAAGAGTTATATAAAATCGGACAAGATAAGCGTGCGAAAGTGCTGCCTATTTACGGCGGTCAGGATATCGGACGTCAAATCCGCGCATTGAAGAAAAACCCGCATATCATCGTAGGTACGCCGGGACGTCTTCTTGACCATATCAACCGCCGCACGATCCGTTTAAACAACGTGAACACGGTTGTCATGGATGAGGCAGATGAAATGCTGAACATGGGATTCATTGATGATATCGAATCTATTCTCTCAAACGTGCCGAGCGAGCACCAAACGCTCTTATTCTCAGCAACAATGCCTGCGCCGATCAAACGGATCGCAGAGCGTTTCATGACTGAGCCGGAGCACGTAAAAGTAAAAGCGAAAGAAATGACTGTATCAAACATCCAGCAGTTCTACTTGGAAGTGCAAGAACGCAAAAAATTCGACACGCTGACTCGTCTTCTTGACATTCAGTCTCCGGAACTTGCGATCGTATTCGGCCGTACAAAACGCCGTGTTGACGAATTAGCGGAAGCTCTGAACCTTCGCGGATATGCGGCTGAAGGAATTCACGGTGACTTAACGCAGGCGAAGCGTATGGTAGCGCTCCGCAAGTTTAAAGAAGGTGCGATCGAAGTGCTTGTAGCGACTGACGTTGCTGCCCGCGGACTTGATATCTCAGGCGTTACCCACGTGTACAACTTTGACGTGCCTCAAGATCCTGAAAGCTACGTTCACCGTATCGGAAGAACGGGCCGCGCAGGAAAAACGGGTATGGCGATGACGTTTATCACACCGCGTGAGAAAAGCATGCTTCGCGCGATTGAACAGACGACAAAACGCAAAATGGACCGCATGAAAGAGCCGACGCTTGACGAAGCATTAGAAGGACAGCAGCAGGTGACGGTTGACCGTCTGCGCACGACGATCAGCGAAAACAACCTGAACTTCTACATGACGGCAGCTGCGGAACTGTTAGAAGATCATGATGCAGTGACAGTTGTGGCTGCAGCCATTAAAATGGCGACTAAAGAGCCGGACAGCACGCCTGTACGCCTCACTGATGAAGCGCCGATGGTCAGCAAACGCTATAAAAACCAGCGTACTTCTAAGCGCAGAGACGGCCAAGGCGGCGGCTACCGCGGCGGTAAAGGGAAAAGCAGCAACCGTTCTTCCTACGATAAAAAACGTTCAAACGACCGCCGTTCTTCAGGTGACAGACGCCAGAAAAAATCATACTAAGACACAGAAAGCGGACCCTTCTATGGGGTCCGCTTTTTTTCGATATGCCGGAAAGTGAATCTTTTTTGCAAATCAGCCGTATTTGTATGTATGATAAAAAATGGGAGGTAGGTATATTGAGAGCACAGCCAAAAAATCGAATCAGTCCAAGCGGCTTAAAAGTCTGGCGTCTTCAGGAAGTCATCTTGTCCGCCGTTTGTCTTCTAGCGGTCATAACAGCAGCTGTTTTAAGCCATTTCTTCCATTGGCCGTATTGGATCACGGGAGTCCTCGGCATCATTTGGATTATCGGGTCAGTGATATCCATCTATGCCATACCGAAAATCAGGCACAGGATATGGCGTTATGAAGTCCATGAAAATGAAATTGATATTCAATCCGGCATTTTTATTGTCAAACGGGTCATTGTGCCAATGGTGAGGGTGCAGCACGTAGACACTTCACAAGGCCCTCTCCTCAGAAAATATCGGCTGGCCTCAGTCAAAATCTCCACGGCGGCAACCGTTCATTCCATTCCGGCGCTTGATATGGAGGAAGCTGACCGGCTGAGGGATTCCATTTCCCGTCTGGCAAGGGTGACGGAAGATGATGTCTGAACCGAAACGTCTGCACCCGGCGGCCGTGATTTTGAACTTATTCCATATTATTATCGAAACTATTAAAAACATTATTCTTCCTTTTTTTCTCGTCTATATCGTCAATTCCAACCATTTCATCCGCTTTTATGGCGGCATTGCGCTCGCCGTTCTGCTGATCTGGCTGATTACAGCAAGTGTGATCGAGTGGAGAAAGTTCACGTATCGGATTGAAGACGGAGAATTCAGGATTGAAGAAGGCTTATTTTTTACGAAAAAAAGATACATCTCCATTGACCGCATTCAATCAATGAATACGAGTGCCGGCGTCGTTCAGCAGCTTTTTAAGCTTGTGAAGCTGCAAATTGAAACGGCCGGCGACGGGAAAAATGCCGAGGCTGTCTTATCCGCGATTACTGTGGATGAGGCGGAACGGATCAGAGCGGCTGTTTTTCAGCAAAAAGCCGAGCAAGAAGAGCACCGGGAAACTGCAGCGGAGCAGGAGCCCGTGCGTGAGGATGATGTGCAATCCGTCTACCGCCTGTCTTTAGGTGAGCTGCTCATGGCCGCCTCAACATCCGGAGGAATCGGTGTCATCATCTCAGCGGTATTCGCCCTCATTTCTCAGATTGATGAAGTATTTCCGATGGACTGGCTCTATGACAGGTTTTCTTTTCTCAAGCATGCGAGCATCGGCATTTACGCCGTGATCATTTTCGTCGGTTTGTTCATCGCCTGGCTGTTAAGCATCGCCGGTATGATGATCAAGCATGCGAACTTTAAAATAGAGAAAAAGGAACATGAATTGGTCATTACCAGAGGAATTATTGAGAAGCATCAAGTGACGATCCCGCTCCGTAAAATCCAGGCCATCAAAATTAAAGAAAATGTCATCAGACAGGTATTCGGCTACGCGACGGTTGCGATTGTCAGCGCCGGCAGTGCGGGGAATGAGAAAGAAGGCGCTCAGACGATTCTGTTTCCGATCATCCGCAAATCAAGGCTCGGTGTGATGCTCAAGGATTTCACCCCGGATTACGTGCTGGACGAAAATCGGCATCATTTGCCGAAGAGATCGCTGCGCCGATATTTATTCCGCTCCGTTATCTTCTCGGTTTTCGTGATCATTCCGCTTTGTATTCTGTTTAAACCGTGGGGATATGCATCGCTGCTTGTGCTTCCCGCCGAACTGGTGCTGGGCTATGCCTCGTTTAGGAGTGCGTCATGGTGCTTAAACGGCGGCCGGCTGCAGATCACCACGAGGCTGATCGGGAAGACGACCACGATTATGCTGAGAAGAAGAATGCAGATGTTCGAAGTCAGCCGATCCTTTCTTCAAAAAAGAAGACGGCTCGCATCCGTGGCTACAGCGGTGAAATCAGCTCACCACATGGAGCATGTCATGCTGAGGGATGTCAGCGAGGAAGATGCCGAACGCATCGGGCGCTGGTATTCATATGAAAAAGCGGACGGTTAATACCGCCGCTTTTTTTGCTGCACGCATAAAAAAGAAAGCAAAAATCCGCCTGCCAGTCCGAACAAATGCGCCATAATGTTAATATTAGAATTGATAAACGTCGACAGTACCGCAATGACAAGCAGGGTCATAATCATTTTCGACTGGTCCCGGCCGATCAGCTCCTTGCGGAAAACAGTCAGAAACACATACACGCCGAAAAGTCCGAAGATCGCACCTGATGCGCCGACATGTACATAATCAAGCGGTTCGACAAGATACGTGCCGATATTGCCGATGATGCCTGATGCGATGTACACAATCAGAAAGCGGACTTTTCCGAGCATTTGCTCAAGCGGGGGCGCGAATAAAAAGAGAGACATGGAGTTAAACAGAAGGTGGGTGAAATTCGCGTGTAAAAACATCGGTGTCACCAGCCGCCACCATTCTCCTTCGGCAACGCCGTAATTATAGCCGGTCACTGCATCTGACCACATCATGACGGAATGAAGCGGCAGGCTGAATAACAGCCACAAGAACGCCTGTAGCGCCAAAATACAGCTGACGGCCGGATAACGTCTGATAAAAGTCTGGAAATTTTCCGTTCGTATAAACATCGCAAGCCCCTTTGCATCTGATTTGTTACATATATAGTAACACGTTTATGACATAAACCGTTTTTTAGTACGGACTTTTAGGAGGAATTCACATGATTTTCGGAATCGGAATCGACATCGTTGAACTGCACAGAATTGAAAACATGCTCAGCCGGCAGACGAGGTTTCCGCAAAGAATATTGACGGAGGCTGAATACGCCCGTTTTACACAGCTGTCAGACAAAAGGAAAATTGAATTTCTCGCGGGAAGGTTTGCGGCAAAAGAAGCCTTTTCGAAAGCATACGGCACAGGTATCGGCAAAGAGCTCAGTTTTCAGGATATTGAAATCGGGAAGGACCCGGCGGGAAAGCCTGTGCTGACCTGTGCCAAGCTGGACGGCGCGGCACTTCACGTCTCCATTACCCATACAAAAGAATACGCTACGGCGCAGGTCGTGATTGAAAGGTTGTCACGCTAGTCTGCATATTAGCCGAAACCCCTTCATATATTTGATAGTGCATTAAGGGAGACAAGTTGTTTGAGGCTTTTATGGTACGCGTCCGGCCGTTCAGGGCGTACCGTTAAAGTCAAACAAGCGATTTCTTCCCTTTACATCAATTGAGAAGAAGGGGTTGAAAAAAGGTGAGAAAAAGCTTTGTTTTGCTTTTAACGGGACTGCTTGCCGTCCTTATTCTTTCGGCCTGCGGCCAAAAATCACAGGAAGATATTGTGAACGGTTTAGATAAGAAGGCGAAAGAATACACCTCGTACAAGGCGAAAGCCAAAATGACCATTCAAACGGGGAGTGATCCGCAAGTATACAATGTGGAAATCTGGCATAAAAAACCTTCCCTGTACCGGGTCTATCTGGAAAATCCGAAAAAAGACCAAAACCAAGTCATTTTGCGGAACGCCAACGGAGTATTTGTCCTCACGCCGTCTTTAAATAAGAGCTTCAGATTCCAAAGCGACTGGCCGAATAACAGCAGTCAAGTATATTTGTTCGAGTCACTTGTAAAGGATGTGCAAAGTGACAAAGACGCCGTCTATTCCGCCAAAGATAAAAAGTACACTTTTGAAACGAAAACAAACTATCAGCACAACAAAATGCTGCCGACGCAAGAAATCACTTTCAACAAAAAGGACATGAGCCCGTCGCTCGTCAAAGTCATGGATACAGACCGGAAAGTGATGGTGAAAGTCGAATTCAAAAGCTTTGAATTCAACAAACCGTTTGACAAAGATTCTTTTGACGAGAAGAAAAATATGACGCTCTCCCAGATGGACGTCGCCACAAGCGCCAAGCCGTCTGATTCATTTGCTGTGAAAACTCCGCTTCAATTGCCGGCCGGCGTCAAAAAGCTTGAAGAAAAAGGTATTTCAACAGCGGACGGCAAACGGATCGTCATGACATACGGCGGGGAAAAATCATTCACGCTCATTCAGGAAAAAGCCCAAATCGCAAAAGCAGCCTCTGCCGTCACGCTGAACGGCGAACCGGTTAATCTCGGCTTCACGGTCGCCGCGCTGTCTGATACGTCTTTAACGTGGACATATGACGGAGTCGATTATCTCCTGTCATCGAAGGATCTTACCAAAGACGAAATGGTGGCAGCCGCCAAAAGCATGCAGGGACAGTCATCAAAATAACGTCAAAAAAGAGGCCGCCGCTGTCGGTCTCTTTCTTTTTTTGATTTCACTTTGCAGAATAATTTTAGTATGATAATAACAATATGGATTGAAAATAATGCTAGGAAGTGTATCGAGTGAACACAGCATCCTTTTACAGAGATACGTGGGCGGAAATCAACCTGTCTGCGATTAAAGAAAATATTACACATATGAAAAAACACATCGGCGAAAACGTCCATCTCATGGCGGTTGTAAAGGCGAACGCGTACGGCCACGGAGATTTGGAAGTCGGGAAAGCCGCGCTTGAAGCGGGTGCCTCTTGTCTTGCCGTTGCCATACTGGATGAAGCGATCTCATTGAGAAAACGTGGCATTACAGCGCCGATTCTCGTGCTTGGCGCCGTGCCGCCTGAATATGTACAAGCAGCTGCCGAAGATGACGTAACACTGACGGGATATTCTGTTGAATGGCTTCAGGAAGCCGCGCGCCACCTCGGAAGTGAAACAGTGCCGTTTCACCTGAAAGTCGATACCGGCATGAACAGACTCGGGGTCAAAACGGAGGAAGAAATCCAAAGCGTATTAAAAATCCTCAGCCAAAACCCGGGTTTAGTCTGTAAAGGCGTTTTTACCCATTTTGCTACCGCGGATGAAAAAAACAGGGATTATTTCCTTTTCCAATTTGAGCGCTTTAAAAAATTGATTGCTCCGCTTCCATTAAAGGAATTGATGGTGCATTGCGCGAACAGCGCTGCCGGCCTTCGTCTTAAAAAAGGCTTCTTTAACGCGGTTCGTTTCGGCATCAGTATGTACGGGCTTCGTCCTTCTTCCGACATCCAAAATGAAATTCCGTTTCAATTAAAGCCGGCTTTTACGCTGCACTCTGTTTTGTCCCATGTGAAAAAGATCCGCAAAGGGGAAAGCGTCAGCTACGGAGCGACATATACGGCAGAGAAGGATCAATGGATCGGAACCGTTCCCATCGGCTATGCAGACGGCTGGCTCCGCAAGCTGAGCGGTACGGCTGTGCTGATCGACGGCAGACGGATGAACATTGCGGGAAGAATCTGCATGGACCAATTGATGGTAGAACTAGACCAATCTTATCCGCCGGGCACCAAAGTCACCCTGATCGGCAGCCAGAAGGAAGAAACGATCACGATGGACGAAATTGCCGGGCGGCTTGAGACGATTAATTACGAGATCCCTTGTACGATTAGTTCCCGCGTTCCCCGTATGTTTTTGGAAAATGAGAGTATAATGGAAGTAAGAAATCCTTTACTGCAAGAAAATACAAGTAAGTAACCGTCATCCGGAAAAAGAGAATTTATAAAACAGCTTTGCTTGACGTTTGAATAATGGTATCATTATGTCTGGATGGATAATTGGTCGTATCCGTAAGTTTGGTGGAGGTGTATGTTTTTTGTCTGAATCCAGCGCAAGAACCGAAATGAAAATCAGCTTGCCTGAAAACTTAGTAGCTGAATTGGATGGTGTAGCGATGCGGGAGAAACGAAGCAGAAACGAACTGATATCACAGGCAGTGAGAGCGTATGTCAGCGAACGGACAACTCGCCATAACCGTGATTTGATGAGACGCGGGTATATGGAAATGGCGAAAATCAACTTGAATATTTCTTCTGAGGCTCACTATGCTGAGTGCGAAGCAGAAACGACGGTTGAGCGCTTAGTCAGCGGAGGATAATCATTTTGATTGTAAAGCGCGGCGATGTTTATTTTGCTGATTTATCTCCTGTTGTTGGCTCAGAGCAAGGCGGCGTACGCCCGGTTTTAGTGATCCAAAATGATATCGGAAATCGCTTTAGCCCAACTGCTATTGTTGCAGCCATAACAGCCCAAATACAGAAAGCGAAATTACCAACCCACGTCGAAATTGATGCAAAACGCTACGGTTTTGAAAGAGATTCCGTTATTTTGCTGGAGCAAATTCGGACGATTGACAAGCAAAGATTAACGGATAAAATAACTCATCTGGATGATGAAATGATGGATAAGGTTGATGAAGCCCTGCAAATCAGTTTGGCACTCATTGATTTTTAGTCATATTTTTCTGGTTGCTCATATAGAGCAACTTTTTTTGTTTTCGAAAAATATTAGCGCTATAATAAAGAGATAATCAAACAAAATATGTTGTTTTGTGTCGGGAGGTCAGCAAAACCCATGTCGAATCAGAAAGTGTATCAGTTCATTATTGATCAGCATGATGAACTGCTTGATACTTGGACATCCAAATTAAAAGAAGTAGGCAATCAGGAAGATTATCAGCTTACGTATCACATATCCGAAAATATCTGCAAAGACTATATAGACATTCTTTTATTATCGACAAAAAATGACGAGGCTGCGGAAGAGCAGATCAGCCAGCTCGCACTGCGCGCCGTTCAGCTCGGCCTTTCATTGAAACTTCTTTCAGTCACCCTGTCAGAGTTTTGGAAGCTGCTTTACGAAACGATGGTTGACCATGAGATGGCCGATCATGACAGAGCGGAACTGATCTTGGAAATAGACAGCTTTTTCAGTCCGATCAACACGGAAATTTTAAATCAGTATTCCATCTCTTGGGAAAAAACAGTTTCTCTGCAAAAAATCGCGCTGCAGGAACTGTCGGCTCCGCTGATCCCGGTATTTGAGCATGTAACCGTCATGCCGCTTGTCGGGACGATTGATACGGAGCGTGCGAAACAAATCATGGAAGATCTGTTAAACGGCGTCGTAAAGCACCGTTCACAGGTTGTCTTAATTGATATTACGGGCGTGCCGGTCGTTGATACAATGGTGGCGCACCACATTATCCAAGCATCAGAAGCGGTGCGGCTTGTCGGCGCGAAATGCCTGCTCGTCGGAATCCGTCCGGAAATCGCGCAGACGATCGTTAACCTGGGAATTGATTTGTCGCAGGTTATTACGAAGAATACCCTTCAAAAAGGAATTCAAACAGCACTTGAAATGACAAATCGAAAAATCGTTTCATTGGGGGAATAACATTGTGAGACATCCAAAAATCCCGATTCTGAAACTGTATAACTGCTTATTGGTATCCATCCAATGGGAGCTTGACGACCAGACTGCTCTGCATTTTCAAGAAGACCTGCTGAACAAAATCTATGAAACTGGCGCAAACGGGGTCGTCATTGACCTGACATCCGTCGACATGATCGATTCATTTATCGCGAAAGTGCTCGGCGATGTCATTACCATGTCAAAATTGATGGGCGCAAAGGTCGTATTGACAGGAATTCAGCCAGCTGTAGCGGTCACATTGATTGAACTTGGAATCTCACTTGAGGAAATCGAAACGGCGCTCGACTTAGAGCAGGGGCTTGAGACATTGAAGCGGGAATTGGGGGAATAGCGATGAACGACCAATCCTGTGTGAAAATCATGACAGAATGGGATATCGTAGCCGCCAGACAGCTTGGCCGCAACGTTGCGAAGGAATTAGGCTTCGGCACGGTGGATCAGGCCAGAATCACGACGGCTATCTCAGAATTGGCCAGAAATATCTACTTATATGCCGGCAAAGGCCAGGTCAGCATAGAACAAGTAAACGACAGAGGAAAAAAAGGCCTTAAAATCATAGCAGAAGACAAAGGACCCGGAATCGCGGACATCCGTAAAGTGATGGAAGACGGCTTTTCAACGTCAGGCGGATTGGGAGCGGGCCTTCCGGGCGTGAAAAGGCTGATGGACGAATTCAGCCTGCAATCTGTTGCGGAGGAAGGAACAGAGATTCAAGCCGTGAAATGGCTTCGGTAGGAGGTTAGAACGTGGATTTCAGGGAGGTTATAGAGCAGCGGTACCATCAGCTGCTTAGCCGTTATATAGCCGAATTAACAGAAACATCTTTATATCAAGCACAAAAATTCAGCCGAAAAACGATTGAACATCAAGTTCCCCCGGAGGAAATTATCAGCATCCACCGGAAAGTAGTAAAAGAACTTTATCCGGATCTGCCGGAAGATGTTTTTCATTCGCTGGATTTTTTAATAGAAGTCATGATTGGTTACGGGATGGCTTATCAGGAGCACCAAAGTCTGAGAGATATCCAGCAGGAGATTCGTTCAGAAATTGAAATTGCCGCAAATGTTCAGCAGACGCTGCTCGGCACAAAAATTCCTGAGGAAGAAGAGCTGGATATCGGGGCGATCAGCGTTCCCGCCAAACAGATGAGCGGGGACTATTATCACTTTGTCAAAGACAAGGAATCGATTAACATCGCGATAGCCGATGTCATTGGAAAAGGAATACCCGCCGCATTGTGCATGTCGATGATTAAGTATGCCATGGACTCTCTTCCGGAGATCGGCATTCACCCCTCCCAAGTGCTGAAAAATCTTAACCGCGTTGTAGAACAGAACGTGGATTCAAGCATGTTTATCACCATGTTTTACGCAAACTACAATATGAAAAGCCACCAATTTACCTATGCTTCTGCGGGGCATGAACCGGGCTTCTACTACTCTGAAAAAGAAAAAAAGTTTAATGACCTGGAGGCAAAAGGATTGGTGCTCGGAATTTCTCAGGATTTTGATTACAGCCAATATGAACAGCACCTGGACGAAGGAGACATGATCGTTCTTTTTTCTGACGGCGTCACCGAATGCCGTACCGAAAACGGTTTCCTGGAGCGCGGCGACATTCAGCGCATGCTGGAAGAACATATGGACTGCTCCGCGCAGGATATGGTCAAAAATATTTACGACAGCCTGCTGAGACTCCAGGATTTTCAGCTTCATGACGATTTTACGTTAATTGTTCTGAAAAGAAAGGTTTAGAAAAACGGCAGCACGGGTAAAAAGCCATTAGCACGAGTAAGGATAACTTTCAGAGGTGATACGATGAATTTAACAGTAGATATGAAGGAAAATCTTTCAGATATACAAATCAATATCGCCGGAGAAATTGATGTATACTCAGCTCCGGTGGTTCGTGAAAAGCTGATGCCCCTGGCTAACGAGGGGAAAAACATGAGAATCTGCTTAAAAGATGTGAACTATATGGACAGTACGGGTTTAGGCATTTTTGTAGGCGTGTTTAAAACGGTGAGCAAGGAAGGCGGTTCTTTGAAGCTTGAGAATCTTTCCGAAAGGCTCGTCCGTCTGTTTGAAATTACGGGGCTTAAGGACATCATCGATATTTCGGCAAAGTCAGAAGGTGGCGTGCAATGAGTACATCAGTTGATTATATAGAGATGAAAATTCCGGCCGAACCGGAATATGTAGGAATCGTCAGGCTTACGTTATCAGGTGTGGCCAGCAGAATGGGCTATACCTATGATGACATTGTAGATTTGAAAATCGCTGTCAGTGAAGCTTGTACAAACGCTGTCCAGCATGCATACAAAGATGAGAATAAGGGAGAAGTATCCGTGCGGTTCGGTGTGTTTGAGGATCGGCTGGAGGTCATTGTCGCCGATCAGGGAGACAGCTTTGATTTTGATCAAAAGCAGCAGGATCTCGGGCCGTACACACCTTCGCACACAGTCGATCAATTGTCAGAAGGAGGGCTCGGTCTATATTTAATGGAAACGCTCATGGATGAAGTCAAAGTTCAAAGCAACTCTGGCGTAACCGTTGCGATGACAAAGTATTTAAATGGGGAGCGAGTTGATCATGGCACAACCATCAAAAACTACGAAACTAACTAAAGATGAAGTTGATCGGCTCATACTCGACTTTCAAATACATGATAATAAAGAAGCCCAGGAAACACTTGTCGAGGTGTATACCAATCTCGTCGAAATGCTGGCAAAGAAATATTCAAAAGGAAAAAGCTTTCACGAAGATCTCCGCCAGGTCGGGATGATCGGGCTTCTCGGTGCCATTAAACGGTATGATCCCGAGGTCGGCAAATCCTTTGAAGCATTTGCAATCCCGACCATCATTGGTGAGATCAAACGCTTCCTCAGAGATAAAACATGGAGCGTACATGTTCCGAGACGGATTAAAGAACTCGGCCCCCGCATAAAAATGGCGGTGGATCAGCTGACGACAGAGACACAGCGGTCGCCGAAAGTCGAAGAAATCGCGGCCTTTCTCGATGTATCAGAAGAGGAAGTGCTGGAAACGATGGAGATGGGAAAAAGCTATCAGGCGCTGTCTGTCGATCACAGCATCGAAGCGGATGCGGACGGAAGCACCGTCACGATTCTTGATATCGTCGGTTCGCAGGAGGAAGGATACGAACGCGTCAACCAGCAGATGATGATCAAAAGCGTGCTTCATGTGCTGTCCGACCGCGAAAAACAAATTATCGATCTAACTTTTGTGCAAAATAAAAGCCAAAAAGAAACAGGGGACATTCTCGGAATATCTCAAATGCACGTCTCGCGCCTGCAGCGGAAAGCGGTGAAAAAACTGAGAGAGGCCTTGATTGGAGATCCCTCCATGGAGCTAATGTAATGATTCAGGTTGAAGAAAATGAACATGTGCAAACTCTTGTATACCAATTAAATAAAGAAGGCAAGTCCATATGCGGCGACAGCTTTTTTATAAAGGCGAATGAAGAGGAATTAGTCTGCGCGGTAGCGGACGGTCTCGGCAGCGGATCTCTTGCCAACGAATCTTCGTCAGCCATTAAAGACATCGTAAAGACGTATGCAGATGAGGATGTGGAAAGCATCATTGAGCGCTGCAATCAAGCGATGAGAAACAAAAGAGGGGCGACTGCCTCCATCTTAAAATTCAATTTCACCAAAAGGGAACTGACATACTGTTCGATCGGGAACGTCCGTTTCTTTCTGCATTCCCCATCAGGCGAAGTCTTTCATCCGCTGCCGATTTCGGGCTACCTTTCAGGCAAACCGCAGAAGTACAAAACGTATACCTCATCATATGAAAAAGGGGCAACATTCATCATCTATACAGATGGGCTGGAGGTTCCGCATATCCGCACCTGCTTAAAGCAGGGACACTCAATAGAAGTTATATCAAAATCACTTCATCCGTACACAACATCCAGACGTGATGATTTGACCTATATTCTCGGGCAGCTTTTATCGTAAGGCTGCTTTTTTTATGTTCCGCCGTTTTTTGATACACTAGAGAAAGAATGAAGAGATGGAGGCTTTTGTGATATGGAAACGTTAGCCCTTTTGAAAAAACAAATTGCTGAAGAAACAGCTTTATCCCAAAAAAATGTCGAAAGTGTCATCCGCCTGCTTGAAGACGGCAATACCGTTCCGTTTATTGCGCGGTACCGAAAAGAACAGACAGGCTCAATGGACGAGGTGCAGATTCAGGCAATCTCCGAGCGGTGGCAATACATACAAAACCTGACGCAGCGGAAAGAAGAAGTCATCAGATTGATCGCCGAACAGGACAAGCTGACGGACGGACTGAAACAAAAAATCGAACAAGCGGCCAAACTTCAGGAAGTCGAGGATTTATACCGTCCCTTCAAACAAAAACGGAAAACAAAAGCGACCGTCGCCAAAAGCAAAGGGCTTGAGCCGCTTGCGGACTATATTCTTTCTCTCCCGAAAGAAAACCGGCTCCATGAAATCGCTGATCAATATATCAGTGAAGAGAAAGAAGTCGCTACAAGAGAAGAAGCCATTGAAGGCGCGAAGCACATCATAGCCGAACAAATCTCGGATGATCCTCATTTTAGAAAGTGGATCCGCCAGGAAACGTATAAAAAAGGAATTCTCACATCCACGGCAGGCAAGTCAGCCGCAGATGACGAGAAAAACGTCTATGAAATGTATTATGAATACGAAGAGCCGATCCAAAAAGTCGTTCCTCACAGAGTGCTTGCGATGAACCGCGGTGAAAAAGAAGGCATTTTAAAGATTGCGATCGAACCGCCCGCCGATCAGTTGAAAGCTTATTTAGAAAAGCAAATCATCAAACATCGTGAAACGCCTGTGAAAGAAACGCTGAAAGAAGCCATTGAGGACGGGTACAAACGCCTGATCCAGCCGGCTATTGAGCGTGACATCCGCAAAGAGCTGTCAGAAAAAGCAGACGCGCAGGCGATCCATATTTTCGCTGAAAACCTGCGTAAGCTCCTGCTGCAGCCGCCGATGAAGGGGAAAGTCGTGCTCGGCGTCGATCCGGCTTTCCGTACGGGATGCAAACTGGCAGTCGTTGACGAGACGGGAAAAGTGCTGAAAATCGACGTTATTTATCCGCACGCTCCCGTCAAAAAGACAGCCGAAGCCCAGAAAAAAATCAAACAATTGCTGAACCGTTACGAAGTCGAGGTCGTGGCGATCGGAAACGGCACGGCATCAAGAGAGACAGAGCAATTCATCGTTGATGTGTTAAAAGAAACAGAGCGGGACATCTATTATGTTATCGTCAATGAGGCAGGGGCAAGCGTGTACTCTGCGTCAGAAATCGCCCGTGAGGAATTTCCGGATTTTCAGGTCGAAGAGCGGAGCGCCGTCTCCATCGCGCGGAGATTGCAGGACCCGCTGGCCGAACTTGTGAAAATTGATCCTAAATCCGTCGGCGTCGGGCAATACCAGCATGATGTCAGCCAAAAGCACTTAAACGAATCTCTCCGTTTTGTCGTAGAGACCGTCGTCAACCAAGTCGGGGTAAATGTCAATACAGCATCAGCAGCGCTGCTTCAATATGTAGCCGGGTTATCCAAAACCGTTGCCGGCAACATCGTCAAAAAAAGGGAAGAACTCGGCAAATTCACAAATCGCAAAGAGCTGAAAGAAATCCCGCGCCTCGGTGCAAAAACATATGAACAATGCATCGGCTTTTTGAGAGTGCCCGAAGGACAGGAACCGCTCGACCGCACCGGGATACACCCGGAAAGCTATAAAGAGACAAAGGCGCTGCTCAAAAAACTTCATCTCACAGCAGATCAGATCGGAAGCGCAGACGTAAAAGAGAAAATCAGCGCACTTCCGCTGTCTGAAACGGCAGAAGAGCTAGGAATAGGGGACATTACGCTTGCGGATATTTGCGGGCAGCTGACAAGGCCGGAGCGCGATCCTCGTGACGAAGTGCCGAAACCTTTGCTGAAAAAAGACGTTCTGCAGCTTGAGGATTTAAAGGAAGGAATGGAATTGCAGGGCACCGTCCGCAACGTCGTAGACTTCGGCGCTTTCGTCGATATCGGCGTCAAGCAAGACGGGCTTGTGCACATCTCAAAACTGAGCAATCAATTCGTCAAACATCCTCTTGACGTCGTATCGGTCGGAGACATCGTCACCGTATGGGTCGAAGGGGTGGACGTGCAAAAAGGCAGAGTGTCGCTGTCTATGGTAAAATAAAAGCACTGCTTACGAGCAGTGTTTTTTTCTGTAGAAGTACCAGCACTGGTTCAGCAGTTTGATTTGGTAATTGTCCTTTTCTAAAAACGCTTTTTGCATTTGTTTCATCAGCCAATTCGGCATGGCTCATTCCTCCTCAGCTTTTAGTTAGAGGGCGGTTTTAACACATTGTATGCGAACGGTGAATTGTCCCGTTCAATGTTTTTAAAGCGGGGTGCACTTATGGATAACGAACAACTTCAAAAGCTGACGGAAGACATCTCTGCACAAGATTTCGGAAAGCCGTTCCGCCACCGGGCCTTTTTCAATGACCGGCTGAAAACGACAGGAGGCCGGTACATGCTGTCTTCCCATAACATCGAATTAAACCGCAAATATCTGCTCGAACACGGCCAGAGTGAGCTCGAAGGCATCATTAAACACGAGCTGTGCCATTATCACCTTCATCTTGAAGGAAAAGGGTACAAGCACAGAGACAAAGACTTCAGAGAGCTGCTTCAGAAAGTCGGCGCGCCGAGATTCTGCACGCCGCTGCAAACAAAAAAGACAGAAAAGAAAACATATATGTATAGATGCACGGCTTGCGGCCAACAGTATATAAAGAAACGGGCAATGAATCCGGAAAGATATGCCTGCGGAAAGTGCAGAGGAAAAATCAAAAGAATTTTTTAAAAAGGCTTGACTCATTTCGGTGATCTATGTTAAATTATAAAAGTCGTTGAGAGACAGCGATACTTTCTCAAAAAAATAAATGTTGCTTCTTGACACAATATGTCGCATCATTTATAATGAAGAAAGTCTGATCATTCCACAGTAGCTCAGTGGTAGAGCTATCGGCTGTTAACCGATCGGTCGCAGGTTCGAATCCTGCCTGTGGAGCCATTATGGAGAAGTACTCAAGTGGCTGAAGAGGCGCCCCTGCTAAGGGTGTAGGTCGCGTAAGCGGCGCGAGGGTTCAAATCCCTCCTTCTCCGCCAGATAAGTTCTCAACCAGACGGCCCGTTGGTCAAGCGGTTAAGACACCGCCCTTTCACGGCGGTAACACGGGTTCGAATCCCGTACGGGTCACCATTTACCTTCGTTGGGCTATAGCCAAGCGGTAAGGCAACGGACTTTGACTCCGTCATGCGTTGGTTCGAATCCAGCTAGCCCAGCCATTTTATTTTAAAATTTTTAATCACTTTTAGAGCGAGCCATTAGCTCAGTTGGTAGAGCATCTGACTTTTAATCAGAGGGTCGAAGGTTCGAGTCCTTCATGGCTCACCACTTGTCACGCGGGTGTGGCGGAATTGGCAGACGCGCTAGACTTAGGATCTAGTGTCTTACGACGTGGGGGTTCGAGTCCCTTCACCCGCACTTTATTTTCAAAGTGCTGATCATGATTCACTAGCTTACATGCTTAGTGGAAAGACAGCTTCATAGCACGCGGTCGTGGCGGAATGGCAGACGCGCTAGGTTGAGGGCCTAGTGGGTGAATAACCCGTGGAGGTTCAAGTCCTCTCGGCCGCATCAATGATACCAAGGATTATAGAGATCCTTGGTATTTTTTTGTGCTTATTTTTAAATGATCTGCTGCCCGTAAACTGGCACTTACCTAAAGTAAGTTCCGTTATTCCCACGTGAATATATTTGCGATAAGGTATTGAATCAATATACGATCCACTCAATTATTTGAGTGGATCTGTTTGTTTTTTATTTATTTGCAGCAGTCTCTATGTGACGAAACAATAGATTCATTAAAACCCTTTACGCAGCCAGGTTGTGGCAAGATCAATTGCTCCGCGCGCGGCTTCAGTTTTAGCTAAGGCGTTGAGCATCACGAAGTCGTGAATGATACCTTGGAAACGTACGGCAGTGACCGGAACACCAGCTTCACGAAGTTTATTGGCATATGCTTCTCCCTCGTCACGAAGTACATCAGCTTCAGCTGTGATAATCAATGCAGGTGGAAGCCCTTGAAGTTGCTCAGTAGTTGCACGCAGAGGTGATGCTGTAATCTCAGCACGCTCGTTCGAATTGGTTGTGTACTGATCCCAAAACCACATCATCGCGTCCTTGCGTAAAAAGTATCCTGTAGCAAACTGGTGATAGGATTCCGTATCGAAAGAAGCGTCTGTTACCGGATAGAAAAGTAATTGTTGTCGGATATTCAAGTCACCTCGTGCTTTGGCCATTAGCGTGACAGCAGCAGTCATATTGCCTCCAACACTATCACCTGCAATTGTTAGACTCTCTGGATTCATGCCGTTCTCACGGCCATTTTCAGCTGCCCACTTCACTACTGCATAGATTTCTTCAATGGCTGTGGGATATTTTGCTTCTGGAGATAAGGTGTAATTTGGAAAGACAATAGCAGCTTGTGCTCCAACTGCTAGTTCACGGATGAGCCGATCATGTGTATGCTCATTACCAAATACCCAGCCGGCCCCATGAATGTACACAATGACAGGAAGGTGCGCAGGCGCTTTCTGTGGGCGCATTATTCTTACTGACACCTGTCCGCTCGGTCCTCCTGAAATCATAATATCTTCAATATCAACTGGCAGTTTATCAATTGGGTCAGATTGAACCTCATCTACAGCTTCTCGTCCTTTCTCAGGTCCAAGGTCGAATAGATAAGGTGGGTTCGCGGTTGCTTCTGCAAATTCTTGAGCTGCTTTTTCTAATTGTACTTTTTTCAACATAGATCTCTCTCCTTATTTGAAGGTTGGTCACCTATATGTTTTAATCAAATTTTTTTATTCTATTACCTATTGATCTTGGCATCTTTCGTCTTACATTGCTGTTGTAATGATTTGTACATCAATATTTCCGCGAGTAGCTTTAGAATATGGACATACCTGATGAGCTGCATGTGTTAATTCTTCTGCTTGCTCTTGAGATACCCCTTGAATTTCCACCTCCAAAACAACTCCGATTTTATAACCATTATCACTTTCATCTTTTAATAAACTTACTTTACCAGTAACAGCTGATTCGATTTTTAATCGTTGTCTTTGGGCTGCTAAATGAAGAGCACTGTCATAACAAGCTGAATAGCCTGCCGCAAATAATTGTTCTGGATTTGTAGCAGTGGATACTTGATTTGGTTTTGGCATAGCTAAATCCAAATCAATAATAAGATCATTAGATTTTACATGACCTTCTCTTCCACCTTTTGTTGTAGCTTCTGCTGTAAAATATACTGTCATCATCAAACACTCCTATAAATTAAATTTAACACAATTGAATTTTAAACAATTAAATTAAGGTTGTCAATTAAATTTTTAAAAATTGAATTGTTAACAATATAAATTCGCGATTAAAATCCTTGATAGGAGATCATATTATTGGTGATAGATTTTTTGTGATTTTGTATAAATTATGATTAATTAAATTGTTAGTCATTCAATTTTACTTAATGTAATTCTTGTGCTATTATGTGTAATAATGAATATAAATATTGTGAGGGATATAACATGAAGAATGATAAATTACTGTTAAGTAATCATCTATGTTTTGCGATTTACGCAGCTTCCCGTGAAATGATAAAGTTATACCATCCTCTCTTAAAAGAATTAGGAATTACTTATCCACAGTATTTGGTTCTTCTTGTTTTATGGGAGAAGGAAAAAATATCTGTTAAAGGTTTAGGCGAAGAATTATATCTGGACTCCGGAACATTAACTCCAGTTTTAAAACGACTTGAGGAGCGAGGTCTTATTATAAGAGAGCGTTCAAAAGAGGATGAGCGAAGTGTAATTATTACGTTAACAACTGAAGGGAACGAGTTTAAAGAAAAAGTCACATTGATTCCTAATGCAGTATTTGATAAAACCGGTTGTAATGAAGAAGAAATTAAAAGTTATAACAAGGAAATTCGTAATTTACTTAACATGCTGACAACTGAGCAATAGTTTTATGAATATAGATGGTTTTGCTATTATGAAGTCTAAAGTGCTTAGTTTAAGGGCCCTGCGGGTGAATAACCCGTGGAGGTTCAAGTCCTCTCGGCCGCATCAATGATACCAAGGGTTTTGACGCCCTTGGTATTTTTTTGTTTATAGAAATTTATCTGTTACTGCCCACTTACTTATAGGCGTAAGCTCTCACGTTTCCTGGATGTCAAATAACAATAATGATATGCAAGGTTGGTATTATGTCACGGTGGATGGTCAAGTGCAAACATAAAAAGCCCAAAGATGGGCTTTTTTTATTTCATTGATTGTGCTAACTGAACCATTTCAGTATCCTTTAAGTTAGAGCTATCCATTTCTACATAGGTTCCGTTTTGTACCCATCTTAAAATGCCGCCTTTTGTTCCATCAGCCCATCTTTCAAATATACCTTTCTGTCCATTAATAGTAACGTTTTTAACGTTTTTTCCATCTGAATAACGTAACGGTTGATTTTTAAATTTGCTTTGTGCAATTTCGACCATCACATAGTTTCTGTAAGCATGGTCTTCATAATTAAGTCTTGTCATGCTTATTTTTTTGTCTTGATTTAGATAATTTTTTATGGTTAATTTCCAATTTGAAGAAGTGTCTTTAGGTACTAAAACATGAAAATCTGCATGTTCTTTTAAATAAGATAAATCTTTTCTTGAAAAATTTTCTACAGCGAAGTCTGAAGTTGCAGTAACTTTGAGATTTGACCAAGGATTTAAAAGAAAAACAAGTGAAAGTGATATTCCAATCAGAGAATATTTCATTTTAATTGCTCCTTTTCTGTTAATAAGCAACTTAAGGACAGTATCCCTATTTTGATATGTGAAATACGTAAAAATTTAAATTTTTTTTTGCATAATTTGGATTAGTGAAGGTATCAATAAAAAAATATCTTTTGCCTTTAGCGATCAACAAATAAAGAATGAATAGACATAGTATCTACTCATTTTTTTGTATGTGCAGGAATGTGCTTTGGTTTGAAACCAATATAACTTAAACCTTAATTTTAGATATAAAGTTCCTTTTTACATTTTAACTTTATCAAAAAATGTTCGATCTGCCATAATACAATTAATTTAAATATTGTTACAATTTTGTATTGTGCAGCAGCTTTGCTTAGGGATTCAGATGAAAAGTCGTAGTGTATGCAGATAATATTTGAAAGGAGTTTCGAATAAAAGATGGATCGAATAAGTGCATAGAGCTGCCCAATTTCTGCCCAGAATTAATGTTAAATGATAAAATTCAGTGTGAATTAAATAAACTGATGCTTTAAATAAAGGCTTTTGTAAACGATGATATGTTTTTACTTAGGTTGAGGGCCTAGTGGGTGAATAAACCGTGGAGGTTCAAGTCCTCTCGGCCGCATCTCAATGATGCCAAGGGTTTTAAACATTTGGTATTTTTTTGTGTTTATGATTGTGACCAAATGTGTCCATTAACTTGAAGTGAAGCGTTTCTGTACTGTAAGTCTGTAATCTAATGGGTACTTCCCGGTATCTCCATTCATCCTTCTGCTGAATGCATGAGGTGATTCATAACGTAATAAAGAAGTATAAGACCTCTTTAAGTGAAAGAGGAAGGGACCTGTTGATGCCAAAAGAGATAAAACCTTAATTCGTGTATATGATGGTGGGAAATATATTCAGTTTGCTTTTTATAATGATGCTTCACTCAATTATTCCTCGAAAAAAGTTTCTAAATATAGTTGGACTGATATATTATGATAGCCTACATATGTGATAACAATAGCAGCCTTAGTAGGTGTAACAGAACGTAAAAGTTAGTATTTGAGTAGGGGGAAATTATGCTATCACTTAATAGAGCTTTAAAACTACGTGATTTAGAAATTTTTCGTGTGCTGAAAGATAGTAACATTTTATCTTACGTAATAATTGAAGATACTCGAAAGCCATTTACAGAAGAAGACAAAAAATCCACTATGTTATATGGACGAAGAAGATATTAATGCGATTTTAAATGTTTTTAAGATTTCAATTGTTAATGATGAAAAATTATATGAAGCTGATTCAACTTTTATAAGATCCTACTTTTCCGAATTTGTTAATAATACAAATTTAACGAATGTTATTATCAAAGAATATGTTCAAGAGGATTTATATGATTACGATGATGAAGATGATATCATTTTCTTTAATAGAATTTTACGTAGTATAGGATCAGATTATGTTATTAAAGAATTTGACGATATAAATTGGATTTATTTATCTCAAGATTGATTTCTTATATAGGTACAGCATTAATTTTACAAATTCAATCATCGAAAAACGAAAAAACAAAATATGACTTGTGAATTAAAGGCTGTCTTAAAGGCACAAAAAAAGCTCAAACTAATTAATTTAGTCAGAGCTTTTTTTTATGAAGTATTCCCGAGTATCTGTCCTTGTTTTTTTAGGCAATACTACGTCCAGTTCCTTGTTTAACCATGCGAGCGTTTTATTACGAAGATACTTACGCATCTGTTCTTCTGCTTCAAGCATTACCAAGTTAATTGTACAAGAAGAATTGCTGGATTCACAGGAGTTGCATTTGTCTCGATAAAGCAGGCCATTGCTTACAATATTTTTACATTGAAAAATGGGTTTTGGTCCTTCAACAGCCTCTATTACATCCCAAAATGAAATATCTTCCGGGGATTTTGCTAACCTATATCCTCCCTTTACACCTGGGACAGAATTTACAATACCAGCTTTAGATAATTTACCGAAAACTTTTGAAAGAAATGATTCTGAAAGTCCTTGGAACTCTGCAAGGTCCCGAATCCCGACACTTTTCTTGGAGGGAACATCTATTAAATAAACCAGGCAATGTAAAGCATATTCAACCCCAGCACTATACTGCATAGAAACTCACCTGCTTTTGTTTTTGTGGGTAACCACATTGTATCTTAGGAGTATTTTTGGTGATAGTCAATCATAAAACCCTTCTTTAGATATATTATTTGTTTCATTTGACAAAATAAAATGCAGGGTTTATATTAAATACTAATTTAATCGACGATTGAATTAGTCTTTAATAGAAGATGAAAGGGGGAATTTCAAATGAGCAAAACACTTATCATTAACGCACATCCGAAAGTAGATGATGCATCATCATACAGTTTGCAGGTAATGAACCGCTTTTTGGAAACTTACAAAGAATTAATTCCAAAGAGTGAAGAGCTTGAGCAGATTAACTTGTATAGTGATGAAGTGCCTATGATTGATAAAACAGTTTTAAGCGCATGGGAAAAGGCAGGAAAAGGCGATGAACTGACTAGCGATGAACAAAAAGTAACGGAGCGTATGACAGAAGTATTGAAACAATTTAAAAGTGCAAAAACGTATGTCATCGTTTTGCCATTGCATAATTTCAATATTCCATCAAAATTAAAAGACTACATGGACAATATCATGATCGCACGTGAAACATTTAAATATACTGACACTGGGTCAGTGGGTCTGCTTAATGATGGACGAAGAATGCTTGTCATACAAGCTAGCGAATCAATTTATACAAATGATGATTGGTATGAAGAAGTTGAATACTCTAATAAATATTTGAAATCAATGTTCAATTTCCTCGGTATTGAGGATTATCAAATTATACGAGTGCAAGGAACAGCTTTACTAAGTCTGGAGGATGTTTTACAAAAAGCAAAGAAAGAAGTTGAAGAAGCTGCTTCAAGATTAGCAGGGAAAAGGAAAGCCTGAAGATCATTGTTGGTTAGAACAGCTGAAGCTAAAGTACAATCAATTATATGATGGTGGGAAGTCTCTTCAACTTGCGTTTTGCGCCTAATTATACTGGTATCTATTCTTGTCTTGGCGGATTAGATTGGTAAGGATATTTGAGCAGACATAAAAGTCTGCTCTTTTTTGTGCTTAAAAATCTGTCAAGAAACAAAAATTCGTAGACAGAGCAGATTCGTCTATTATACGGTAGCTAAAAGAGATTTCTCACTGCTTGTTATCCCTTTTGATTTAACGCTATTGGAACCTCTAAAAAAACCATACCAAAACACCCCACCAATGAAACGTAATATTAATTTGCAGTTATTTCCGTTTCGTGCTATGATAAAGGGGAATTATTTTTGTTCGTGTAAAGGATAGTATGAATATCGACTTTTCGTCTTGATGATACTTTGGGCAAGGATAGTAATACAATGTGTGGTATCACACTAGGAGGCAACAAAAATGGAACAAGGTACAGTTAAATGGTTTAATGCAGAAAAAGGTTTTGGATTTATCGAACGTGAAAATGGAGACGATGTATTCGTACACTTTTCTGCAATCCAAAGTGACGGATTCAAATCTTTAGACGAAGGTCAAAAAGTAACGTTTGACGTTGAGCAAGGTGCTCGTGGAGCTCAAGCTGCTAACGTTCAAAAAGCTTAATCTTCAATCGTTTATACAAACAGGCTCTTTATATAGGGCCTGTTTTTTTATATTCTCTGTATAATACTTAATAAAAAACCCTACTCAACGTTCGAGTAGGGGGAGATGGTACAAGGTAATAGAAAAAGGTTTAAAACTTCAAAGGTTTGTTTACAGTATAACATACTGGATTGACAATATGCGGAATGTATATAAATTATTTGTTTTTCTGTTCTCAATATAACTGCATGTTATTCTTTCTTCTTTCACTAAAATTGCTCGTTAATTTAAGCACAAGGATTAGGCTGACGAAAACTTTCGTCAGCCTTTTTATATTAAGGAAGAAATTAAAATTCTCAAAGTTAGAGCGTGTTTTGTTTTGACTCACCATTTTTTTCACCATAATTCATACAAACATATAGAAATGACGTAAAGTGAAGTGGGTGAATAACCCATCACTTTTTGTTTCTTTATAAAAGGGGAGGGAATACTCCAAGATAATAAAGAGAAAACAAAAAAGAGCCCGCAGGCCCTCAGAAAACATGAGTAAAATAATTCACTTAATAAAATCTGCGTCCTCTTCCAACGAATCCAAACCGTCTTCTTCTTTCGAATGCAAGAGGTGAAAATCCCCTTCTAAAACCGCCACGAAAAAATCGGTTTCTTGCATATAATCCAAATAAAGGCATGGGCTTTCCTCCTTTCAGGTCATAAGTTATGAGACGCGGATCTGCTCCGCAGGCGTTCAACAAGCTACAATAATTAGCAGAACAAATATGAAATGACTAAGGCTTTGCGAAAATTAAATAGATCTTGTTTACAATCTATTCATCATAACCTCTTCAGAGTCACCTCCTGTTTGGAGTAATTAATCATAGAATATTTTATGTGTAGATAAACAAAATAGATTGGGCGAACTTTAGTTATTATAAAATTCCACGTTATAGCAATCTGGCTGAATGTGGCACCACACATATGAAGAACCTTTTTATTTTCCCTGGTGTATCCGCCATCCTTCTGCTGACTGCGTGTGGCGGAAGTAAGTATGACAATTCGATTGATGAAGTGATAAAGCAGTAGAAGAAAGCCAGAAAAGAAATGGGGGCAGATTCAGATGAGGATAAGAAGGATAATGCTGAATTTGGGTAGAATAACTCTTGGTGACAGATTGGTACACATTTTTAAGGAGGAGGACAACTATGATTGGAATACTGGCAGGAATGGGACCAAAATCTACCGGGCCATTTGTAGATAAAGTAGTAGACGAGTGCCAAAAAATATATGGAGCAATAAATGACATTGATTTTCCTCATATGATGATTTATTCTTGTCCGACTCCTTTTTACGTGAATAAACCTCTCAATCATACGGACATGGAAAAGGCAATTATTGAGGGTGCTGTAAAGCTTGAAAAAACGGGTGTTGATTTTATCGCCATCCCATGTAATACCGCTCATATCTATTTTAATCAATTAAAAAAATCGATTTCAGTCCCTTTATTAAACATGGTTGATGAAACCATAAAAAAAATACCAAAGGACTCAAAAAAAATAGCCCTTTTAGCCACCTCTCCAACGGTTCAATCTGGAATATTTCAAGAAGCCTTAATCAGAGAAAATTATGATTTTTTACATCAAGATAGTTGGCAAACCTGTGTCGATCAAATAATAGAAAAGATTAAACAAGGTCAAATCAATGAGTCTATTACATTATTTGATGAATTACACCGTGAATTAGCAGAAAAGGTTGATACGGCTATCATTGCATGTACAGATTTAAATGTTGTCACAGATAAAAAAAGCAGCGATATTCCCTTTGTGGATTCATCAGCTTGTCTCGCTCAAGCCATTGTCAATAAGTATGTATCATTAACAGAATAACTCTTTGAATAGTTGAGTGGACTTTGTGTCTGCTCTTTTTTATGGGGAATTCATCTAAACAGTAATTCGTCTGATTTATCAGCAAATTCAGGGCGCTTTTTTTCCGTTAAAGCGCCCGACTTCGGCAGAAACATTATCCCCAAATTACTTCTTTGAATTTAACTTCCTCGCATTATTTTTCTTTTAACATTGAATACTTTCGATAAGCTTTATAGTAACTGATGCCAAAGATAACAGCCATTAGGGCGGGAAGCGATCTCAAAAGGGCAAATGGAGTTTCAAATAAAAATGCTTTCCAAAACATTGCGCCTTCCATACTCCACAGACCTTCAGCTAAATATAAACCAGAATCCTTGTAAATCATATAAGAATAAAACAAGCACAGTAAACCAAAACAAGATGAATAACCCATTAATCTTTTATAATAATTACTCTTTGATTGGCGATCCGAGAAGATTTCATTTTGATCATCATCTTCTTTTTGCCAATATCGCGTTCCGCTAAGCCATGGGCTGTTTATATAACTCCAGCCGAAGTCTTCATAGATCCCTTTGTAATCTTTGAACTTTTTCTTTGATAAATAATCTTGATAATCCAGCCGCATCACATATGTCTTGTCGGTTTTTTCGAAGGTGTATATTCCTGATCCGCTAATATTTGTACAGCGATAGCCTTTTTGTAATTGCTCGTTCAGCCATTGCTCCTCTTTTTCAATATCAAAAAACATCTTAAATTTCTTCATTCGATTCACTTCCTTCGTACAGGGATAGAATATGCAATAACCTATTTTGTTCCATTTTCAAAATGTCGCTTCCTTCTGCAGTTATCATATAGACTTTTCTCCGGCCTGACTCTCCAACAGATTCAATCCAGCCGTGCTTATTCAAGTTTTCAATCGCACCGTATAATGTGCCGGCCGCTAACATAACAGTTCCGTTACTCATCTTTTCTATCTTCTGCATGGCGGCATAACCATGAAGCGGCTCACGCAGAGCTAATAAAATATAATGCATGGTTTCAGACAGCGGTAATAATTTATGTTTCATATCGTCACCCTCTATTCAGTTCGACTATATAGTTCGACTTTATAATAAAAGTAATACAGTTCAACTGAATAGTCAATGGTTTTTTCAAAATTTGTAAAAATAAATTGATAATAAGAGGACATCAATCTAAAAAGCCGCCTTCCTGCGTAAGGGAAAGCGGCTGCACGATATTATATGTCAGCCAAATCCTCAGGGGTAATTGGCTGCTGCGATATTTCAAAGTATGTGTTTGGCATATTGGATAAAAAGAAAATTGTTTTCTAAACGGTGCGATCATATAATTGAATGAAAAAAGGAAGCATATCATGCCGATCAATTCTTTTGAAAACTATCCGATGAGCTGGAAGCCGACGATTGATAAAACGGAAAAGCCCATTTATAAAGCGATTGCGGGGAAATTGGAACAGGATATATTACAAGGAGTTTTATTACCCGGAACCAAGCTGCCTCCTCAGAGAGAATTAGCTGATTATTTGGATTTAAATGTAAGCACTATTTCAAAGGCTTTTAAAGTTTGCGAGTTAAAAGGTCTGTTGAGTGCATCTGTCGGGAGCGGTACTTTTGTTGCTTACGATGCATTATCGAATGCGTATCTGCTCGAAGATACAAAGCCGAAGCATTTAATTGAAATGGGAGCGACACTTCCGGATCAGGTATCTTATGAGCCGCTGCTGCTCCAGCTGAAAAGTATGCTGCAAGAGGAAGATTACGAAAAGTGGTTCGGCTATGGCCGGACAGGTGAAAGTCTTTGGCAGAAAGATGCGGCTGTCAAGCTGATTCGAAGAGGCGGATTTGAAACGTCCGTTGATCACATTTTATTTGCAAACGGCGGGCAAAATGCGATTGCCGCCACATTGGCAAGTCTCTGTAAACCGGGAGATCGCATCGGAGTTGATCATCATACATATCCCGGCTTGAAAACGGCCGCGTCAATGCTGATTGTGCAGATTGTGCCGATAAAATCAGAGAACAATGAAATGAGCCCTTCCTCATTTGAATATGCGTGTAAAAATGAAAATATTAAAGGCATCTACCTAATCCCGGATTATCATAATCCGACAGCGTCTTTTATGTCTGTTGAGAATCGAAACACGATTGCGGGCATTGCAAAAAAATATAATCAGTTCATTATTGAAGATGCATCGTACCATCTTCTGGGGAAAAATCCGCTTCCGGCTATCGCATCATTTGCACCGGAGCAGACCATTCACATTGCCGGTCTGTCAAAATCATTAGCACCAGGGTTGAGGCTGGCGTATGTCGCAGTCCCGAGCCAATATAAGGAGCCGATTTCAAAGGCGCTTTACAATTTAAATATAACTGTTTCTCCGCTATTAGCAGAACTTACTGCACGCACGATCGTATCGAATCAATTCGAAGTCTTAATTGAAAGTCATCGTGAACAGACCATTCGCAGAAACAAAATCGTAAATCAATATTTACATGGCTATACGTGTGCAGGTGCTGAAACGGGAATCTTTCGCTGGTTAATGTTACCCGGAAACATGACAGGTGCGGAATTTGAAAATTTAGCCGCACAACATGGAGTGCAAGTGTATGCGGCTGAACGCTTTGTCGTTGGGAATAGTTGTCCGGAAAGGGCTGTCAGAGTGTCTGTCTGTGCACCGAAAACGCTTGGGGAGCTTGAGCAGGGCTTAATGATTCTTAAACGCTTGCTGGATGAGCATATGTAATATTGTCCGCCATACAATTCTTATATTGTATGGTTTTTTTTGTGCGTGTTATGATAATCCAAATCTGTTGGAGGTTATAAGAAAGGCAGGTCGGGTTATGCTTCAAAAAGACAGTATAAACGTGTCAGATGGTCAATCTGCATCATTGCGGCAATTCATAGATTCTCCTGAAAAACAAAAAGCGTTATATAAGCGTACTTTAGCTGTCGTCAGTCTTTCACAAATTTTCGGTGGTGCAGGGCTGGCGGCAGGAGTTACTGTCGGTGCGCTTATTGCACAGGAAATGCTTGGTACAGATGCGTTTGCCGGTGTACCTTCTGCTTTATTTACTTTAGGATCAGCAGGGGCCGCATTATTTGTGGGGAGGCTTTCTCAGCGTTATGGCCGTCGAACAGGTCTTTCAGCCGGATTTATGATTGGCGGACTGGGGGCGATAGGAGTCATCCTTGCGGCAATGATAAATAGTGTTTTTTTGCTGTTTGCTTCTTTGATTATTTATGATGCGGGAACAGCGACAAATCTGCAAGCCCGTTATGCAGGTACGGATTTGGCAAATCACAAACAGCGGGCGACTGCTGTCAGTATGACTATGGTTTTTACCACATTTGGTGCAGTTGCAGGCCCGAATTTAGTGAATGTAATGGGGCAATTCGCGCTCTCTATCGGTGTTCCGTCACTTGCGGGTCCATTCATTTTAGCGGCAGCAGCATATATTTTAGCAGGTGCCACTCTTTTCATCATGCTCCGTCCGGATCCGTTAGTCATAGCAAGAACAATAGAAATTTCCGGCCAAAAACCTGATGATAGAGGCCAAGTGACCGCGGACGAACACACAAAGAAAAAAAGAGGGATCATTGCGGGCGCAGCGGTTATGATTCTTACTCAAATTGTAATGACTGCTATTATGACAATGACGCCGGTTCATATGAGACATCACGGTCATGGCTTAGGAGCAGTAGGTCTTGTCATTGGCTTTCATATAGGCGCCATGTATCTCCCTTCACTGGTGACAGGTGTGCTTGCGGATAAATTAGGCCGTACTGTAATGGCTGTATCTTCTGGAATGACGTTGCTTTTGGCAGGACTCGTATCGGCATTTGCCCCGGGAGATTCTATGATTCTTATGGTCATTGCTCTATCTTTGCTCGGGTTAGGATGGAATTTTGGTTTAATAAGCGGAACTGCACTTATTGTTGATTCAACTGAAGCTTCCGCACGGGCTAAAACTCAAGGTGCAGTGGATGTTTTGATTGCGTTGTCCGGAGCTGCCGGCGGAGCATTGTCCGGAATGGTCGTAGCAGGCGCAAGTTATCTAACATTATCACTTGGCGGAGGAATATTATCGTTGTTATTAATTCCGGTGGTGATATGGTCACTTGGAAATAAAGAATAAACAAAGTACTTTATGTTTGCCCAACATGAACATAAAACGGTGTAAATGGATCAATGAATAACTTCATATACTTGAAATAACAAGCTATTAAGGGCCTAGTGGGGAATAACCCGTGTGAGGCGAGGTTCAAGTCCTCTCGGCCGAATCGAAAAATACCAAGGGTTTTTCCGCCCTTGGTATTTTTTCCGTTCTTATTTGCTGTTCCAGTTTTTCTCTATAAATTTATTCACAGGCTGTAAGTTGGTTTTGTTCGCAATTTCAATGACAGCGGGAACCACGGAAGGGTCCGTTTTGGAGAAGTTAGGAATCCGCGGGTCTAACCGGAAAAAGCGATCTCCCAGAAGATTAGCACTGACCATGGATTCATAGTAACCGTTTCCGCCACCGACAATCTGCAGAAATGGCAGTAAAGGTTCATTAGGCGACCTGTCCAAAAGGACTCCCCAATTTGGAGGAAGATTCTTCAGATTTTCGGGACGTATGTTATCTGCACTTACCATTCCCCACCCCCTCGTATCTCGTCTTAACCGAGTCTGGGCTTCACCTGTTCCAATGGATAATACTGCAATTTGATCCAAAGGCACTTTGGCTTTTCCTACTGCAAACGCGATACTGGCTGTACTGGGGTTCGTTGCTACTACATATCCGTCGACGTAGTTTTGATAGGCGCGTTGCGTCGCGGGAGCACCGCTGCTCCGCAGTATGACATCACTCACTTTCTCATCTAAATAGGGAGAGCCGGGAAAGTTGTGAAATAATACAGGAGTCCAACGATCCAGTTTTTGAGAGTATAATTTGAATGAAGGGACAACAATTCGTCTTCTTAAGTCTTTGAGACGAAGATCTTCCGGGAAAAGTTTCGTACCGCTTTAATAAAACCGGAATATGGTAATTGTTGATTAAAAACAGGTCCGCCCGGCCGGGAAATGCTGAATGCTGGCAGGATATTTTCCTTAAAATAGCGGAATGTCTCCTGCAGTGATCTTCCGCTGGCTAATGCAAGAGCAGTGAATGAACCGATTGAATTTCCCGAAAACACATGGGTTCGGCTTATTAATGTTGGATTTTGTTTAACCAGTCTGTTCAATAATTGTAAACTTAAAGCACCTAAGGTACCGCCCCCATCAAAGGTCATAATCCGATATTTTGCCAAAGTTGATTTCTCCTTTCAATTTAAAACTATCATTCAGTATATGTTTCTCCGGTGTCTATTGTATGGATGAATGAAAACTTCTCTAAAATGTGTTGATTAATCAAAATAATAGTCCAAGCTGTAATTTTTCATTTACATAATATGTAATGATTTTAATATATAAGAAGGAGTGAAGGTCATGTATTATAACCAAGATGAAGATCAAATGTTCATTCCGAAGAAAAAGCCATACAACGAAGCCTGCGACAGTGGTCATGATATGGATCAGGTGGAAGAAGCATTAAGAGCAGAAGCAGCAAGAGAAGCAGAGGCAAGAGCAAGAGCAGAAGAAGCAATAGCGAGGGCAGAAGAAGCAAGAGCAAGAGCGGCGGAAGCAAAGGCGGAAGCAATAAGATTAGCAGCAAAAGCGAAATGTAAAAAGCGTCATAAGAAAGAGAAAGAGCATGATTGCAAACGTAAGCACAAAAAGAAAAAATAAAATTTTAATAATGTAAAAGACTTGAATCATTTTTTCTCGAAAGAAAATTTTCACCGCGAAAATTCCTGCAAGGCTGTTGGAGGATCAAACACGAAGCTTGCTCAGCAGAACTAAACGGGCAGGCATAAAAAACATCCGGCTCCATACCGTTTGGGGAACTGTCTGTCGGACAGCCTGCAAAAGTCAATATGTTATCCCAGAACGTTATAAAAAATGAGAAGGGACAAGAGAGTGGCAGCTTGCCGCCCTTGTCTTTTTTTGTGTGTTTTTATAGGGGGATAAGTCGATGCTCAAGTTAAGCTTTCGCATATATTTATCTATTTTTAAGTTAGTAGACCATCTGTCTAAGAATTTGTCCAAATCCTACATATACTGGTACCGGAATCAAATGCTTATTGGGAGTGAAATAGATGGGATCAGCACAGTTAACAGGACGTGTAATCTTCAAAGGGGACCCCGGCTATACACAGGCGGTTAAGAATTGGAACCCTTATGTTGATGTCTATCCGCTTGTCTTTGTTTTTGCACAAAATTCATACGATGTCAGTAATGCTATTAAATGGGCTCGTGAGAATAATGTGCCTTTGCGTGTCAGAAGCGGCCGCCATGCTCTGGATAAGAACCTTTCAGTAGTAAGTGACGGAATTGTTATTGATGTGAGTGACATGAATAAAGTTTTATTGGATGAAAAAAACGCGATTGCAACCGTTCAAACCGGCATTCACGTTGGTCCGCTTGTAAAAGGATTAGCTCGGGATGGTTTTATGGCTCCGTTTGGAGACAGTCCGACCGTCGGAATCGGAGGAATTACGATGGGCGGCGGATTTGGCGTGCTCTCACGATCGATTGGCCTTATCAGTGATAACCTTCTCGCACTGAAAATGGTAGATGCAAAAGGCAGGATTATTCGAGCAAATCAATCTCACAATGAGGACTTACTATGGGCTTCCAGAGGAGGCGGGGGAGGTAATTTCGGATATAACACCCAATATACTTTCAAAGTTCATCGTGCTCCTAAAACTGCAACCGTCTTTAATATTGTCTGGCCATGGGAACAATTAGAAACGGTATTTAAAGCTTGGCAAAGATGGGCGCCGTTTGCAGATGAACGATTAGGATGCTACCTTGAGATTTTCAGCAAAGTAAATGGCTTGTGCCATGCAGAAGGAATTTTCCTCGGTTCAAAACCTGAGCTGATTAAAGCATTAAGACCGTTATTAAATACCGGAACTCCGACACAAACCGTAATCAAAACATTATACTATCCAGATTGTATAGATTTCTTAGACCCTGATGAACCAATCCCCGGCAGATCCGATCAGAGTGTTAAATTTTCCTCGGCTTGGGCGCTTAATCTTTGGCCGCAAGAACCTATTTCAATCATGAGACAATTTTTAGAAAGAGCCACTGGGACAGAAACTAATTTCTTTTTCATAAATTGGGGCGGTGCGATAAGCAGAGTTCCTAGCAGCGAAACAGCCTTCTTTTGGCGCCGGCCATTGTTTTATACGGAATGGAATGCCAGTTGGGAACATAAATCACAAGAAGCCTCGAATCTTGCGTCAGTTGAAAGAGTGCGTCAGCTGATGAAGCCATATGTAACAGGTTCATATGTGAATGTTCCGGACCAAAATATTGAAAATTTCGGAAAGGCATATTATGGCTCAAACTTTGCAAAGCTTCAAAAAATAAAGGCGAAATACGATCCCGAAAATGTATTTCGTTTTCCGCAAAGCATCCCGCCGTCTTATCACTAGTGTATTCGTTTTGTTAAGCATTCTAAATATCATCAAGTTGGAACACACCAGAAAATTCAGGTGTGTTTTTATTTTTGCTTTTATTTCTTAAATGAAAAACACTGCTCCATCAGAAAATAGCATATCAGTTTTCTAATGTATCCCAGTGCGGATTCCAAACGATTTCCCATAGGTGTCCATCTGGGTCTTGGAAGTGACCGGAGTATCCGCCCCAAAAAGTATCATGAGCGGGATCAGTTATAGTTGCTCCTGCCTGTTTTGCCTGTTCCATTACTTTATCGACTTCAGCTTTACTATTAACATTATGCCCTAGTGTACATTCGACAGGGCTTGGTGCAGTTAAAGCAACGTTTGCCTCATGTGCGATGGATTTGCGATCCCAAATGGCAAGTTTCAGTCCTGGCTGCAAGTCAAAAAAGGCAACTGCACCATGCTCAAACTCTTTACCGACTATTCCTTCTGTAGGCAGACCCATACCATCTCGATAGAAGTGCAGCGCTTTTTCTAAATGATCTACGCCTAACGTGATTACTGTAATCCGTGGTTTCATAAAAATGCAGCCTCCCAAGCTCATGATAAGAAAATTATATCAATCATTGATTAAGAGAGATATAAAAGTTATTTAATTATTCAGTTTGTTTTTGAAGATGTAAAGGGGGTATCTTTCATTAAAAAATTATAGTAAAGAACATTTATATTCTTATATGAACACGTGATCATATATAATTGTTTGTGTGTGACATGTTAGAATGCTTCATAACAGAAAAGAAATAATAAAAGCATATGCATCAAGAAATTTTAGGTTAAGGAGGAGATTTTTATGGGTCACAATCATACTGATGGGTCCAACAAAAAGGTTTTATTGATCTCTTTTATCATGATTACAGGTTATATGATTATAGAAGCGATAGGCGGATTTTTAACGAATAGTCTGGCGCTTTTGTCAGATGCGGGTCATATGCTGAGTGATTCAATCTCATTAATGATTGCTCTGATTGCTTTTAAATTGGCTGAAAAAAAGGCGAGTCACAATAAGACATTCGGCTATAAACGATTTGAGATTCTTGCAGCTGTGATAAACGGTGCTGCATTAATTCTTATTTCCCTTTATATCATTTATGAAGCAATCAAACGTTTCTCTCATCCGCCGGAGGTAGCAACAACGGGCATGCTTATCATTAGTATCATCGGGTTAGCTGTGAATATATTGGTTGCATGGATTATGCTGAATGGCGGAGATACAAAGAATAACCTGAACATAAAAGGAGCTTATTTACACGTAGTAAGTGATATGCTCGGATCTGTAGGTGCCATTCTTGCTGCGATACTTATCATCTTCTTTGGGTGGGGCTGGGCAGATCCATTGGCCAGTGTCATTGTGGCTGTTCTTGTCCTAAGGAGCGGTTATAACGTGACTAAAGATGCCATTCACGTATTAATGGAAGGAACTCCAGAAAATATTGATGTTACTGACATCATTCATACAATTGAAGAGACAGAGGGCATTCAAAACATTCATGATTTACACATATGGTCTATCACAAGCGGATTGAATGCTCTTTCTTGCCACGCTGTTGTTGATGATCAGCTGACTATTTCAGAAAGTGAACGTATTTTACGCAAAATTGAACATGTGCTTGAGCACAAAGGCATTACGCATGTAACGGTTCAAATGGAAACAGCCGCGCATAATCACGACAATACAATCCTTTGTCAGGCCAAAAGTGAGCAGACGGACGGCCACCATCATCATTAAATTTTTATCTGATTTGAATGCAGAGATGGATGGGAACGTTAAATGGTATTTCTCATCGATTGATGCAGGATGACGGCACCCAGCCAGCGGCTGTTTTAGAAAAAGACTAACTCTTGGAGCTGAATGAAAGCTTTCCGGGATGTATACGCTTGGTAAGTAAATTTACAGAGAATTGTTTAGCTCACGCACATAGAAAAGCTCCTTGTTAAAGGAGCTTTTCTACTCTTTACATATGGTTCATATAAAATGTTTGCTTTCACTCCCCGCCCAGCCTTTCTCATTTAATCCTTTCAAGCACAAGTCGAAACAGCTCAAATAACAGGAAGTTAAAAAACATCCAAACCCCGCCGTATACATATCCGCCCACTATGTCGCTTGGAAGAACGCTTGTCCATTTAATATTTACAATCGCGAGACCTATTAATAACAATAATCCAAATAAAGGAGCCGCAATGGTCACATAATGTGTGTTTGAATGACGAACAAGCAAAAATATGCAAGTTCCATAAATGATAATCATCATAGCTGCATTCAGATCCGGAAAATCGGCAGAATGAAATTTCCCCTTAAAACCAATCGTTCGAAGGATAGAGAAGGCCTCCATAATAAATTCACGAAAAGGGGCTCCTCCGAGTATGGAAACCGATAATAATAGATACTCCAGCAGCCTATTCTGATTCTTCAACCAAATGACTAATAGGGTTAAAACGATGAGGCCGGCGATGCCAGCGGGTTGTTGAAAAATGAATAATTCTTTCATCCAGTCCATATAAAAGGCAGTATAAACGACATATTCCGCAATTTGATTAAACTGGGCAACGTCATTTGCAAGATAATCCTGAGCTAAGCCAAACATCAGGATCACAAATCCAATTAAAACTGACGTGAGGCAAGTAAGGAATATTTCAGTGGCTCTTATCGTTCTGAATCGATTTGTTAATCTCGTCAGCCATTGGATAAAAAAGTTTTTAATCTGGATTTTATAAAATCTAAAAAGAAGATATCCCGCTAACAAAACAGCCAGAACAAGAAGAAAAATGATTAAATATTTGCTTGCTGCCTGATGTAAGGTTTCCCATTTAGGCCCCAATAATTTCCCTAAAGTAATAAAACAGCTTCCCCACAAAATGGCCCCAATGTAAGCAGGGATAATAAATGTCTGGAATGACATTCTGGAACTTCCTGATACATAACCGGCAAAATGCCTGACCCCGGGAATGAAATAAGCGAACACAAGTAATTTACTTCCTGACCGCTCAAACCAAGCCGCTGTTTTGTTATACCTTTCGGGCCCTAAATGAACATACTTTCCATACCGCTCGATTAATCTATATCCTCCGGTTCTGCCAACCCAATATGTGATTGTTATCCCCGTGCCCGCGGAAATAAAGGCAGTTAGAAGTGCTAAAGCATAATCCATTTTTCCTTGATAAACAAAATACCCTGCATAGCTCATGATCATCTCGGCTGAAATTGGAATAGCTAAGAGCTCTAAAATAATACCGGAAAATAAAATCAGATAACTATGTTGTTCAAATAAAGTTATTAAATGTGACATAAAAGCCTCCGGATTTTTATCTAACACCGTTACCTTGATCTGCAAAGTATCATTATTTTTTTAGTAAGTTTAGCATTTTCAGAAACTTGTAAGTTTTTAATAGGAACTAGTTTATTGTATAGAGTAAGGATGCCCGATTCCGAAAAAAATATAACATCAGTCCAAGCAATTGCGATGCTTACTCATATGTAAAAGCGATTTTTAAAGCTTTAACTTTTAATGCAAAGCTGACGGGTTTATCAATTGCTTCGAATTTTTGTCACCTCTTCTCATTACGTATCAAAATATAGTAAGTTTGTGGAGCAGAGAACAGTATCATTGAGGGACAATGGATGAGTGACCTGCGGAAGTTCAAGTTTTCTCAGTCGTAATCATGATAAGGGGAAAATTCCTTAGCGTGGCACATTCTCACTGTAAAAGCATAGGATAACATCATAAAAATTTAAAATTGCGGGGATGAAAAATGTATTATATACCTTTTTCACATCAATGTTATTATTGTGTGAATGTACCGATGTATAGCGATGGAAGATCTGTTTATTGGACTGTTCCAAATAACTATGATCCTTCATACGAAGATAGAAACCTTCTCTTGAAAGATTATGGACCAAAACCATTTGTCGTGAATATCAATAAAGCCGCAAAACAAAATCATACGTTCCGTACTGCCTTATGGACCGGAAAACATTTTCAAATTACTTTGATGAGTATCGGCATTGGAGAAGATATCGGTTTGGAAATCCACCCCCACGTAGATCAATTCTTACGGATTGAGCAAGGCCGGGGAATCGTTAAAATGGGCAGGAGTAAGGAAAATTTAACTTTCCAAAGAAATGTCTATGATGACTTTGCCATTGTTGTACCTGCAGGCACTTGGCACAATGTTATTAATACGGGTAATACGCCGTTAAAACTATATTCAATTTATGCGCCTCCCAACCATCCATTTGGCACGGTTCATGCGACTAAGGCAGATGCAGAGGCTGCGGAAGGTTAGCATAAAGTATACTGCAGAGGTTTGACAAAATGGGATTCCGCCTTTCTGGCTGCCTAAGAGTATGGTAAATAAGGCCGATTTAATATGAATCGGCTTATTTTTTGTTGGATTTATTTTCTTTGAACAGCCTTGGATCGCTGCGGGCAATGTATCGGTTTTATCGGCCTTAAATTCTCCGGTATACCCCGGCACGAGTCCAATATGGCCTTCTTGATTAGGCTTTTCAGCAAAGAATAGCTTTTTCATTCATTTGGCAAACGTTATTGATTTATTTGCGGAATAACATATAATGGAACCGTCAAAATATAATCTCGTTAGAAGGGAGATTCATATGATTATTAAAATGACTCAATGTCATATGAAAGACTTCAATAAACCAAATGAACCTCTGGTTGTTTTCGGGAGAATTATACCCGCACTTGAAAACAATGTGTGGTCATATACTGAGGAACGGTTTTCTAAACCTTATGTTAAGAAATATGAAGATGAGGATATCGATGTCAGTTATGCTGAAGAAGAGGGGAAAGCTGTTTTTTTGTATTATGCTGACAACAACTGCATCGGCCGGATTAAGATTCGTGCCCATTGGAATGGGTATGCGCTGATAGAGGATATTGCTGTTGCAAAAGACTATAGAAAAAATGGTGTTGGAACAGCATTATTAAATAGAGCGATGGAGTGGGCAAAGGAGAATGATTGTTGCGGTCTTATGCTTGAAACACAGGATATTAATGTGTCAGCTTGTCATTTTTATGCCAAACACGGCTTTGTAATAGGCGCAGTTGATACTATGCTTTATTCCAACTTTTCAACGGCAAATGAGATCGCGATTTTTTGGTACTGTAAATTTTAATTGCTGCTGAATTTTAAACGGGCACTATTGTGTGCGTATTGAGGAAAGACGAAAAATGCAGACAGGGCTGCAAAATGGTGCATAAAAAGGAAGGGGGCATAATCCTTCCTTAAAAGAATCTTCAATACCTTTTACTTCTTTGTATAACATTCCTTTTTTGAAATCGGCACCCAAATTTCGCTTTTGAAAGATGGCGATGTTATATCCTTATGCTCGTTCCACAGTATTTCCGGGCCTTCTACTTGTTCATAATTTGACGATGGAAACCATTCGGAATAAATCCGTCCCCACACTTCTTGCAGCGCATCCGGGAATGATCCGATTGCTTCGAATACAGCCCACGTTAAGGCAGGAACTTTAAGCTGCGATAGGTGATTTGGGCAATGTTTCGTCGTTGCTGCGCCAATATAGTGATCAAGCTCCCCTTTCTCCTCTGTACGGCCTTCAGAAAAGTTTGTGGATGCACTAATGAGTCCCAAAGGTGTTGTATTAGAAAGCTCTTTAAGTTCATTTATTGTTTCTTCATCTAAACTTTCCCACATGGATGCAATATCCGGATTCACCCCTTTGAAAATAATAGGAACTCTTTTCTTAATGCCAACGATGCGAAATGCCTCTTTTTCTTCGATACGATAGTTCATTTCATTTCCTCCTTTGATTGATAACTGGAAGGTCATTCGTGGATAAGCTTTAAGTGAATGGCCATTATGTTTAGCTTCAGATGGTCTTATGCCATGCAAATGTTGAAATGCTCGAGCGAAAGAATCTGGTGAGTGATAACCGTACTTTATTGCAATGTCAATAACCTTTGCGCTGCGGTCTTTAAGTTCAAAAGCTGCAAGAGTAAGACGTCTGCGGCGAATGTATTCCGATAATGAAATACCCGTAAGGAAAGAAAACATCCTTTTAAAATGATATTCAGAGCAGAAAGCAAGCTTTGCTGCTTCTTTAAAATCAATATCGTTCGTAAGGTTTTCTTCAATATACGTTAGCGCACTGTTCATACTTTTAATCGAATCCATTTTATTGACCTCCTTTAACAAAAGAATAACAGGAGCGGCGTGTATCTGCCCGACATTCCGTGCACGGTTTTGCAGGGTTAATAAAAAACGTTACCATGCTATAAGGGCATTTCATACGGTATCTTATCTGAAACTGTATCTTTTTAAATGTCAGTCGATGTAATACCCTGCAAGCCATGCAGAATCTAAATGCTGCAATCCCTGCCCCTTAGCTTATTAGATAATAAACCGGTCAATCTGGAGCAATTAAACGAACTGATCGATGAAGTGACATAAATATAAAACATTACTATAAGAAGATTGGTATTCAAGCAGGCAGTTATAGTCAAGCATTGTTATGTTTTAAACTTTACATAGGGGAACCCTTATGATATGGTGATTATTACTAATATTGACAATAAAGAGGTGAAAGCAATGATAACCGTTTTTAGAATTTTGTATGGTTCAGATGCAAAAATTGGAAATATCTTGGCCGACAAAGGGAGCAGTCTGTCCTTTTTTAAGCCAAATAACCATAAAAAAACAGTTATCGGCGCTTTTTCTCTTTGGCAAATAAACGTTAATTCAATGACATGATGTCCTTGTTTATTTGTGCATGATTTTATTTAAGCGCAGCACCGATAATTGTGTCGGTGTTTTTTTGTGCCTAATTTTAAAAAAGGTTAGATGATGACTCCCTTCTATTTACTCAAACAAACGAGAGTTTTATGGAAGGATGAGAAAACATGCGACAAAAAAACAAGTATATAAGAATTCAAGAGTTCTTGAAACAGAATGAATTTCCTGATTTTAGAATGAAACAAATCACAAATGCTATATTCCATGGGAGAATAAATCATTTCAATGAAATAACGGTTCTTCCTAAATCGTTGAGAAAAATGTTAGTTAAGGAGTTTGGAGAGTCGGTTTTAAATATTGCTGCTTTAAAAGAACAGCATTCTGAGCAAGTTACAAAAGTCTTATTTGAAATTTCAGGAGACGAAAAAATAGAAACGGTAAATATGAAATATAAAGCTGGCTGGGAGTCATTTTGTATATCCTCGCAGTGCGGTTGTCATTTTGGCTGTACATTTTGTGCAACAGGAGATATTGGTTTAAAACACAACTTAACGTCAGACGAAATTACTGACCAAATTTTGTACTTTCACTTAAAAGGGCATTCAATTGATAGTATCTCTTTTATGGGAATGGGAGAAGCATTAGCCAATAGACAAGTTTTTGATGCTTTACATGTACTTACAAATCCGGAGTTGTTTGCTTTAAGTCCTCGCAGGTTATCTATTTCGACCATAGGGATTATTCCGGGCATTAAAAAAATGACTCAAAACTATCCGCAGGTCAATCTGACGTTTTCATTACATTCTCCTTTTAACGAACAGAGAAGCAAGTTAATGCCAATTAATGAACGCTACCCGTTAATGGAAGTAATGGACACATTAGATGAGCATATACGTGTGACCTCAAGAAAAGTTTATATTGCTTATATTATGCTGCCGGGAGTTAATGATTCTATTGACCATGCGAATGAAGTAGTAAAGCTTTTAAGAGGCAGATATAAGAGAGGGAACTTGTTCCATGTAAACATCATTAGATACAACCCAACTGTTAGCTCACCTATGAGATTTAAAGAAGTAAATGAAAATCAAGTTGTAAACTTCTATAAAACATTAAAGTCAGCAGGAATTAACGTTACCATCAGAAGTCAATTTGGCATTGATATAGATGCCGCTTGCGGGCAATTATATGGTAACTATCAAAAAAATAATAGCTAATAAAGATGAGAGTCATGTTTCTAACGTGGGAAGCATCGATACGGGGATTGTGATAAGAGGAATGGAGTGACAGAAGAGAACGCGGGAAAGTGACGGATACGATATAGCGGAGGGGTTTTATCGTTAGTATTAGTTCCGGCGGTGATATAGCTTTAGGGCAGGAAATGACACATTGACTTCATATTATTTCATTTGATAACATAAAATGGTTATTTTAGTGAAGAATCAGGATATCCATTTTGATAAAAAAAAGGAGTCATAACGTTGTTGAAAAGGTGTTTTTTCTTGTTTTTCTTACGCTGATGATGTCTATATTTGCTGTACTCGCGGCTGCTGAAGAGTCTCCCGGCGAACATGTCATTTCATTTGACGAGCCTATAATTTTATTGGTATCACTCGGAATCATTTTATGTTTATTCCTCCCTCCGTTAGTCATGTCCTTTTTTGGCAGCTTGATTGTGAGAATCATATCCGGAGTCTATCAATGTTTTATCGTTCTCACTTTCGCAGGGCTCATCCCAATTGGATTTCTTATTCCCAATGGCTATTTGACACTTCTTGTTGCCGTTGCGGGAACTTTGGTCAGTTCAGCCAGTGTTGCGGTCACCTTATTCGCTGGCAGGACAAAGAACACAAGGAAAGTTAGAAATGATACTGAAACTAAGCTTTCGTAGGCGGTCCCAAAAACACCAAGTGTTACAGACACTTGGTGTTTTTTTATTCCGGCGGCGCCAACCCGATTCTTATAAACAAAAGAAGGTATAATGGGCAGGGGAGGGTTGCCAGCCAATGAAAATAACCAGAGAAAAATTAGAAAATCAGCAAATTTGGATATATGGTGTGTCTCTTGTGATCGGAGGAATAGCGGGGATCGCCGGGAAAGATTCAGGACTCACCTGGGGCTGGACGATATCACCGCTTATTGCTGTTCTCATGTATGCCATGTTTGCCCAAATTCCTTTCTTAAAACTGAGGGAAGCCATTTCAAACCTCAAGTTTATGGCGGCATTACTGATCGGTAATTTCTTAGCTGTACCTGTCGTTGTGTGGGTTTTGACCGCCATTTTTCCTCATATTATTAGGAGTTTGTTTGGTATTGCTTACACCTTGTATCGATTACGTCATCGTCTTTACTCAGCTCGGCAAAGGAAATGAGAAATTAATACTGGCTTCTACACCGGTTTTGTTTGTCGTTCAGATGGTCTTGCTGCCGTTATACCTGTGGCTGTTTATCGGAAAAGAGGTCGTAGGAGCTGTTCATGCGGGGCCGTTTCTGGAAGCATTCTTATTTTTAATAGCTGCGCCGCTGCTGGCGGCAGTCATGACTCAATTATGGGCTGATAAAAAGCCGGCGGGAGAAAAGGTGTTAGAATGGACAGCGTGGATGCCTGTTCCTTTTATGGCTCTAGTCTTACTGGCGGTCGTCGCCACACAAATCGGCAAAGTTTACAGTGATTTTGACATCATTGTACGTGTGATTCCCATCTATCTGTTATTCTTGCTCATTATGCCGTTTGTTTCTCGGTTTATCGCATATGCATTTCGTTTGGATACAGGTGAAGGAAGAGCACTGATCTTCAGCACGGGCACAAGAAATTCTCTCGCAGTTCTTCCGTTGGCGCTGGCCTTGCCGGATGCCTGGGCCTCACTGGCCGCTGCTGTTATCGTCACACAGACGATTGTTGAGCTGATAGGCGAATTGGTTTATATAAAAGCGGTGCCCGACTGGCTGCTGAAATAAGCCGTGTTCCTTGTCGGGCGGATTCCGTCTGAACTGAAAAAAACATACCAATAGATATTGGTATGTTTTTATGCGGATTATAAAGTCGAAATATCAATAACGAAACGGTAGCGGACATCGCTTTGGAGAACCCGTTCGTACGCTTCGTCGACTTGATTGGCCGGAATCACTTCAATTTTAGGAGCAATGCCGTGCTCAGCGGCGAAATCAAGCATCTCCTGAGTCTGCGGAATACCGCCGACAAGTGAACCCGCAATGCTGCGGCGGCCCGTGATTAAGGAGAATACACTGTATGAGTCCGGATTAGCAGGCGCTCCTACATTTACTAATGTACCGTCAATGCGAAGCAGGGATAAGTAGGCATCTACGTCAAGGTTCGCGGACACCGTATTTAAAATGAGATCAAAACGTCCGGCCAGCTCAGTGAATGTATCCGGATTGCCTGTCGCAAAGTAATGATCGGCTCCAAATTCAAGAGCTTCGTCCTTTTTATTCATTGAGCGGCTGAGGACGGTGACCTCTGCGCCTAAAGCGTGCGCGAATTGAACGGCTAAGTGTCCGAGGCCGCCCATTCCGACAATCGCCACTTTTTTGCCGGGACCGGCATTCCAGTGTTTCAGCGGGGAATATGTGGTAATACCGGCGCACAGCAGCGGGCTGGCAGCATCCAATTCCAGCTGATCCGGAATCCGGACAACGAATCTTTCAGTGACAACTATTTTCTGGCTGTAGCCGCCGTACGTAGGATTTCCTTCGTAGTCCAGGTTATTATAAGTCTGAACAACACCTTTTGTGCAATATTGTTCGTCACCGTTGAGGCAGTATTCACACTCTCCGCAGGAGTCTACAAAACAGCCGACACCCACGCGGTCGCCGACGGCAAATTTGGTGACTTTTTCGCCCACGGCTTCTACAACACCGGCAATTTCATGCCCGGGAACCATCGGAGAAATTCCGCCGCCCCATTCATCGAATGCACTGTGGATGTCTGAATGACAAATGCCGCTGTACTTAATGTCAATCAGGATATCGTGCGGCCGTAATGCTCTTCTCTCAATCGTCGTCCGTTCAAATGCAGCTTTTGCATGCGGAGCGCTTAACACACGAGTTGGATGATTATTGCACATGGTTATCTTCCTTTCCGAAATAAAGTGGTGAATCCTCTTTTCAATTTTACTTTAAATGTTAAAGCGGACTTTAAGTCAAGGCATTTGGTTTATTTTTTTATGAAATGATATTCTATAATGGCACGCTTATGAAAGGTATGATAGATGAAGGATGGGTGGTAAGAACATGAAGATTGCACAAGCTGCAAAGCAGGTTGAGTTATCAACCGCGACGCTTAGGTATTATGAAAGCATAGGACTGATCCCTCCGGTAAAGCGCAATGGAAGCGGCATCCGCGATTATGATGAAAATGATGTGAATTGGATTCAATTTATAAAATGCATGAGAAGTGCCGGCCTGTCGATTGAGGCGCTGATTGAATATACCGCTTTATTTACTGAAGGAGCCGATCATACGATTGAACCCCGAAAAAACATTCTTATAAATGAAAGAAAAAGGCTGAAGGAGAAACAGAGAGAAATTGGTGAAACCATAAATAGGTTAAACAAGAAGATTGAAGACTACGAAGACATACTTGAAAATGAAGCGAAACTAAATGGCAGCTTGAAAGCTGAATGTATTTCTGAGTGAAGAAGATGACCTGAGCGCCGGCCGCAAGAAATGTACCAAGGGAACAAGCCTTGGTTTTTTTATTTTCTGCTGACTTTATCCGCATCTTTTTGGGAAAATATAAAAAACCCACAATAGAGAGAAATGAATCTAATTTAATCTTTATTTATCCTTTTTTCAGCTTGACTTTTTCACTGCAGACTTTTAAAGTGTGAAATGTTGCTTAGACTGTGATTAGCGACTTTAATGCTGAAAAGAGGTGGTTTACCCAGATGAACAATAATAAGAACCCTTGGGCTTTATTGCCATTAGTTTTATTCGTAGGGCTTTTTGTCGGCTCTGGTCTGGTGACCGGAGATTTTTATAAATTGCCGATCTTGATTGCCGCGATCATTGCATCAGCTTTTGCGCTGTTATTTAACCGCAAGAAATCGCTCAATCAAAAAATAGAATGGTTTGCTTCCGGTGCGGGACATCCTGATATTATCATTATGGTGATGATTTTTATATTGGCAGGTGCCTTTGCTTCAGCGGCTGAAGCGATGGGTGCGGTGCATTCAACTGTCAATCTTGCTTTGAGCATTATTCCGCAGCAGTTTTTGCTGCCGGGGCTGTTCATCATTTCTTGTTTCATTTCTATATCGATGGGAACATCAATGGGAACGATTGCGGCGGTTGCCCCGATCAGCGCCGGTTTGAGCGGAGAGCTAGGCATCCCAGGCGCGATTACGATGGCGGCCGTCGTCGGCGGAGCTATGTTTGGAGATAATCTATCCTTTATTTCCGATACGACCATTGCGTCAGTCCGGACGCAAAAAACACAAATGAGAGATAAATTTAAAACGAACTTTCTGATTGTTTTGCCCGCTGCCATTGTCACTGTTATTATCCTATTTTTTATTCCGGCAGGCCACGCAGGCCATGCGGGCGCTGAATCTTACAGCTGGATCAAAGTGCTTCCTTATGTCGCCGTGTTAGTCTTTGCGTTAATCGGTTTTAACGTAATGGCTGTCATATTCGGCGGATTGGTTTTAACGGGAATCATCGGATTAGCGGGCGGCAGCCTGACGTTTGCATCTTATTTTAAGGCGATTACGGATGGAATTGCCGGAATGTCCGACCTTATCATCCTGTCCATGCTGATCGGCGGAATGGTCGGCGTTATGAAACAAAACGGCGGGATCGACTTTTTACTGGAGTTCATTACGAAACGAATCCGTTCGAAAAAAGGCGCTGAAGCCGGCATTGCCGGTCTGGTCAGCGTGACGAATCTGGCTGCGGCCAATAATACGATCTCGATTATCGCAGCCGGGCCGATTGCAAAGAATATCGCTGATGAATTTAAGATCGACAACAGAAAATCGGCAAGTATTCTGGATATCTTTTCGTGCATGGTACAAGGGCTCATTCCTTACGGCGCGCAGCTGTTATCGGCCGGGAAATTCGGGAATATTTCACCCGTCAGCATCCTGCCGTACTCTTTCTATCCCGTTCTCATCGGAATCTGCGGCATTATCGCCATTATGTTTGGCTTGCCGAAGTTTACAAGAAATACGAAATAAAAAAGGCGTCGAATGGCGCCTTTTTTATTTCATGTCAGCCAGGCATGTTTCAAAAGCTGAATGCCCTGCGCGATCTGATCAGTATCAAGATGGGCGAACCCTAACTTTATGATCGGCGGTTCAGGCTTTCCGGAAACGAAATAGATGGCGGTAGGGTATACCTTCACCCCGTACTGAAAAGCGCGCTCGATTAATGTTTCTTCTGAATAGTTCAGGTGAACTCTCACCAATATATACAACCCCGACTGCTCGCCGATGATCGTCACATGATCGCCGAACTGCTGCTTGATATGTGAAATCAAATGCTGCATTTTGCGCTTGTAGACAGTGCGCATGCGTTTAATATGGCGGGTCCACTCACCAGCCTTCATCAATTCAGCCATGGCCAGCTGGTTAAGCGAAGAAGCGGTGCTTTCAAAATAAAGAAACCGTTTTTTATACCGGTGTAAAAGCGGCAAAACCATATAGCTAATGCGGATGCCCGGAAGAAAGGATTTTGAGAAATTCCCTAAGTAAATCACGCGGTCTGATTGAATGGAGGCAAGAGCGGGAAACGGCTGCTGCGTATAACGGTATTCACTGTCATAATCATCTTCAAGAATATATCCTTCTCTTTTATTCACCCAATTGATCAGTGTCTGGCGCTGCTGAATGGACATGCTTACGCCGTAAGGGCTGTGATGGGAAGGGGTCACATAGATTAATTTTTCTTTCATTGCATGTAATTGAGAAAAATCTGCTCCGTTTTCATAGACAGGCATCGTTTCAAGTGACAGCCCATGAAATTGAAATGCCTCTCTGGCACCGTCAAACCCCGGGTTTTCAACGATAATTCCGGAAAAATCTTCTTTCAGAATCCGGCTGAGATAAATCAGCATTTGCTGTGTGCTGCTGCCGATGATAATGGAATCCGCATCTGTTTTCACCCCGCGGGATTCCAAGAGATAAGCGGCAATTTGTTCACGCAGGCCCAACTCGCCGAATGGGTCACCGTACAGGAAGCTTTTCTTTGATGTCAAAACGTGATTGTATAATTTTCTCCATGTTTTCAGAGGGAAATGCTTTTGATCGACGGCTCCGGCGATTCTGTTTTCTCAGCTTGAACAATATCATTTTCTTTTTGAAATAAAGAGGGTTCTATTTCGTTTGCAAAATATCCTTTGCGCGTTTCGCCGCGAATGTATCCCTCCGCTAAAAGGAGATCATAGGCCATCAGCGTTGTATTGCGGCTTACCAGCAGGGAATCCGCCAGCTCCCGAATGGATGGCAGCCGCTCATTTGTCTGGATATTTCCCTGTTCAATCAATGTCTTAAATTGCTCGTAAATTTGTTTATATTTCGGGGCGTCGCTTCTGAAAGCGAAAATTATATTTTTCATCAGATGTTCTCCTCTGACATGTATATTTATCTGAATCTGTACCTTTTTAAATGTCAGTCGATACCTTATTATAGCGGAAAGCGCTTTATTAAATCCATGTTCAGAGAGGAGAATGTTTATGTATATCCCCGCTCCATTTCAGCTTAGTGAAGCTGATGCGAGTAATGTCATCAAAGAGTATGGTTTCGCAACATTGTTTTCAACGGCAGGGGGCATGCCATACGCAACCCACCTGCCATTGATGATGAGCAAGGATAACCATTACTTGTACGGTCATTTTGCACTGCCGAACCCGCAATGGAAAGAGATTGAAGGCCAAAGCGTGTTAGCCGTTTTTCAAGGGCCTCATTGTTATATCTCGCCCAAATGGTATGAGACGAATCAGGATGTTCCTACATGGAATTACGTGGCGGTTTATGTTTACGGAGAGGCGGAGCTTTTAGATAATGAAGAAACCGTGCATTCGATGAGTGATCTCGTATTGAAATACGAAAGCCCCGACAGCCCGTATAAATTAGAGGATATCGATGCGAAATTGCTGGCAGGCTTGAACAAAGGGGTAAAAGGCTTTAAAATCAAAATCAGCAAAATAGAGGGGAAAGCAAAGCTGAGCCAAAATCAATCAGCCGCAAGACAAGAGCTGGTCGTACAACAGCTCAAACAGATTCCTCATACAAATGAACAGCTCATTTCCGGTCTGATGGAAGAAAACATCAAACGGATTGCTGAAAAAAACTGAAACGAAACACAAAAACATACCGGCAGAATGCGGTATGTTTTTTCTGGTTATCAAGCTTTTCTCGGGATGAATAACGATTCAAACAGGAACCGCATGAAGCAAAATTTTTCATGAAGAATACACCAAAAATAAGCTGTCAGCTTGGTCCCTGACGGCTTATTCTTGGCGAAAGACTATTTCTCGGTGGCGAAATAAAGCAAAGCGATGACCGGAAAAGTGATTCCGATCCATAATGTGATACTCCACCCGCCTGAAGCGTATGCCCATCCGCCGATTGATGATCCTATAGCGCCGCCCAGAAAGAAAATTGCCATAAATAATCCGTTTAATCGACTGCGGACTTCAGGCCCCAACGAAAAAATTGAACGTTGACTGAGTACGAGATTGGCTGATACACCCACATCTAACAGAATAGCTGCCGCCACTAGAACTGCTATTCCGACGGGGGAGCTGCTCTGAATCATGAGCGGCAGTAATAAAGAAACGATGACAGCACCGAGAGCGATTCCGGTGGCAAGCCGGGTCAAGCCGCGATCAGCCAGACGGCCGCCTATCGGTGCAGCGGCTGCACCCGCAATGCCCGCTAATGCATATAGCGCTATTGCCTTCTGAGAAAAATGAAAAGCAGGACCGGACAATAATAAAGGTACAGTCGTCCAGAACAAACTGAAAGCTCCAAATACAAACGCATGATAAATGGCACGGCGGCGTAAGACCGGAGTCGTGCGCAGCAGCTTCCACATTGAACCGAGTAAGACGTTATAGTTTGTGTTTGCTGTTGGTTTTCTGGCAGGAAGCACTTTTGATAACACGATTGCCAAAACAACACTTAACGCGGCGGATAAAGCAAATATTGCATTCCACCCCCAAATATCCGCGACCAGACTGGATATCGGACGGGACAGCATAATACCGAGCAGCAGGCCGCTCATCACATTGCCGACAACCCGGCCGCGTGCAGCGTCTGGTGCAAGATATGATGCAAACGGAACAAGCACTTGGGCTGCGATCGATCCCAATCCGATGAAAAACGCAGCGGCTAAAAACAGTGTTCCATGCTTCACAAATGCTGTCAGTGTCAAAGCGGCTACGCTTAGAAGGAGCGATACAACGACAAGTTTTTTATTTTCGATAATATCTCCCAAAGGGACGAGAAACAGTAATCCGGCAACGTATCCAATTTGGGTTAGTGTGACAATCAATCCAGCACTGCTGGGTGAAAGCCCAATTGCCGCACTAATGGATCCTGCCAAGGGCTGCGCATAATAAAGATTAGCGACAATGATACCGCATGCAGTCGCGAGAAGAAGGGTTAAACCAGATGAAATCCTCTGATCTGCTGTTTGTTTGTTTTCTTTAGCCATAAAAATGAACTCCTTTTTAAGTGGTTTTTATGATACTTGATAAATGATTTGCTGATTCATCTCCTTTACGCGTTTCATTAAGACTTCCTCAGGTTATTTTATAAACTAAACGTTTAGTTTTAATTATAAGCAAATGATATACTGAACGTTCAGTTTTGTAAATAGGTTTCTGTTTTATTTTTTTAATCATGTTACGTATACTGAACGTATCGTTTATATTTGGGGAAGGAATGATTTATGTGCAGAGTAAACGAGGGCGGCCGCGCGATGAAGGAACACATAAGGCGATTCTTTCTGCAGCCTATGACCTATTATTGGAAAAAGGCTTTGACGCGGTGACCGTCGATAAAATTGCAGAGCGTGCAAAAGTGAGTAAGGCGACGATTTATAAATGGTGGTCAAACAAGGCTGCCGTTATCATGGACAGCTTTCTTTCGACCGCTACGGACAGACTGCCTGTGCCCGATACAGGGTCAACAGTGCAAGATATATTGACCCACGCCACGAATTTAGCAAGGTTTTTGACAAGCCGGGAAGGAACCGTTATTAAGGAATTAATAGGTGCGGGACAGCTGGATGCAAAATTGGCGGAAGAATATCGCACGAGATTTTTCCAGCCCCGCCGCCTCCAAGCGAAAGGCCTTCTGGAAAAGGGAATTCAGCAAGGTGAATTAAGAGAGAATCTTGATATTGAAGTAAGCATCGATCTCATTTACGGACCGATTTTCTACCGTCTGCTGATAACAGGTGATGAGGTGAATGATTCCTATGTGCATGATTTGGTGATGAATGCGTTTAAGGGAGTTCAAGCTACTTGAATAATCGCTTGGTGCCTATGGGGCAGAAAATAATAAAAAGGCCGAACAAGTTCATTGTTCGGCTTTTTCTGATTTATTTGCAAACCGCCGGGCGGCTGCCACGCAAGCGATAACGCCGACATTCACCGCTGCAAGTCCCCATCCTACTTTTTCGTGCAGAATCATAGCGGCCAGTAACAGTCCGAAGAAAGGCTGCAGCAGCTGCAGCTGTCCGACCGCCGCGATACCGCCTTGGGCGAGTCCCCGATACCAGAATACGAACCCGATCAGCATGCTGAATAAGGACACATATGCAAGACTTAGCAGTGCAGGCGCGCCGATGTTTGACCATGAGTGCGGAATAAAGCAGACAGACAGTATGAACATAAGGGGAAGCGATAAAACGAGTGCCCAAGAGATCACCTGCCAGTTGCCCAGCCGCCGGGAGAGACGGGCGCCTTCGGCATAACCGAGACCGCATACGATAATCGAAGCGATCATGTACGTATCACCGAGAGGAGAGGATTCTCCTCCTTGAAGCAGAGCATAACCGGCTACGAGGATGCTGCCGGCAGCCGAGAAAATCCAAAAGACCGGACTGGGCCGTTCGCCTCCGCGCAGTACGCCGAAGATCGCCGTCGCAAGCGGGAGAAGCCCAATGTAGACAATGGCATGTGCGGAAGTGACATACTGAAGCGCTAAGGCTGTAAGCAGCGGGAAACCGATTACGACTCCGACCGCTACTGTTAGTAGTGAGATGATGTCGCTTTTGGCCGGGCGTTTCTCCTTAAAGATGAGGAGCAGAGCGCCTGCCAATATACCGGCTATCGCGGCGCGGCATACAGTGAGAAATACCGGATCAAAGTCCGCTACAGCCAAGCGGGTCGCAGGAAGCGAACCGCTGAAAATAAGCACGCCGATAAATCCGTTGATCCAGCCGTTTGCGGCTTTGTTCATTTTCAATCACTCCAACATAAAATTTGCTTTATCCGGTTTGTGTTTCTAAATCGATTTTCAAAGTTTATAATGACTATAAACTGAAATTGGCCTTATACAAATGGCCAGTTTTTATAAAAAGAAGAATGCCAGTTTGGGGGAGGCAGAATGGATATTACGCCATTTTTAAATAGAGATCTGAATATTCCGCTTTATCAGCAGCTTTATCGGCATTTTAAGGAGAATATGCATCAGGGCCGTATTCCTAAAGGACTGAAGCTTCCTTCAAAAAGGCTTTTGTCGAGTCAGCTTTCTGTCAGTCAGACAACTGTAGAACGGGCCTATGATCAGCTTGCCGCCGAAGGCTATATTGTCAGTAAGCCGAGAAGCGGATGGTTTGCCGATTATGATTCAGAAGCTGTCTATGTGAAGAAGAAGCCGGGCGCTTCACCCGTTCAAAGAAAGACGGAGGAAGTTCCGCAATGGATTGATTTCCATTACGGCGCTGTGGATGCCGTGCATTTTCCTTTTTCGGCATGGCGCAAAAGCATGGTCACAAGCTTGGATCAATATGGGCATGAGCTGTATCGGCCCGGGGATGATTTGGGCGAGGCTGAGCTGAGAACGATCATTTCAGAGTATTTATATCAATCGCGCGGCGTGAATTGCCTTCCTGAACAAGTCATAGTAGGCGCCGGAAACCCTATTCTTCTGCAAATGCTGTGCAACGTATTTGAATCGAATGTTTCCATCGGGTATGAAGATCCGGGTTACCCGAGAGCGAGGGAGATTTTTGAAGCCAATCATATGAATATCACACCGATACCCGTTGATGAGGAAGGGGTCTGTATTCGGAAGCTGCAGGAAGAGCGGCCGCGTCTAGTGTATGTCACGCCTTCTCATCAATTTACGTTAGGGACGATTATGCCGGTAAACAGAAGGATTCAGCTGCTGAAATGGGCGGCGGAACACCAGGCGTTTATTATAGAAGACGATTATGACGGTGAATTCAGATACACCGGCCGGCCGATCCCTTCATTGCAAGGGCTTGATCAGCATCACCGTGTCATTTATATGGGGACGTTTTCTCAATCCCTGCTTCCCTCGCTGCGCATCAGCTATATGATTCTTCCTTTGCCGCTTATCGAAAAAGGCAGGGAAATCGCTTCTTTATATAAACAGACCGTCTCCTGCCACAGTCAGCTGACGCTGGCCCAATTTATCAAAAGCGGAGAGTGGCAGAAACATATCAACAGAATGAGAAAGCTGTACCGGAAAAAAAGAGCGGTATTATTAGAGGCCGTGCGGCGCGAGCTGGGACAATACGTAAGGATTCGCGGAGAAAATTCCGGGCTGCGGATTTTACTGGACGTTCAGCTGCCTTTCAGTGAAAAAGAGCTGATTGAAAAAGCAAATGAACAAGGGGTCGTCATCTATCCCGTGTCTCATACCTATCAAAAACAGCTCCCTGCGAAAACAGTTTCCCTCGGGTTCGCGGGAGTTTCTGAAACGGATATACAAAACGGCATAAAAAAACTGAGAGCCGCCTGGGCGCTGTAAAAAAAGATTGCTGAGGACAGCGGCATTCATGCTGAACTGTCCTCAGCAGCAAACGTTTATAGAACGGGCAGGCGGAGCACAGTATCAATATTTTGTAAATTGAGCTGGATTTGTTCGTTTGTGTTCCACGGATGATACCACCCTTTTTCCATCATATAGGTTGAGATTTGCTCGTGCATGTCAAGGGCTTCTTCTAAGTGCCGGGTGAGGATCGCTTTCACTTCCGGCGTTCCTGCTTCCGTCGCCGCCATCGCATAGTTTCTGACTCCGCTTTTTGCCGAATTCAATAAATCCATTGCGACAATTTGGTCTGTCAGTGCATCCATTCCCGTCAGGTATTCAATAATCGGATTCATTCGTCATTCATCTCCTCATTCATGCTGTTGATCAGATAAAATCGAGGCAAATTCCTGCAATTGCCTAGTAGATGTATCCACATCCTGCTGCATGATTTCTTTCAGATGCGGATCGGATACCAGCGCTTTCATGGTTTTGGATTTCGTCAGACAAAGTGATTTAAAAGACGTCATCTCCTGAATTTCGAGTAATTCATGTAAGGCGCGGGCCATTTTCTGTAGCCTCCGTTCTCTAAGGTTTGAGTACAACTTTTATGCAATCATCTGTTTTCGTGTCAAACATCTCATAGCCGTGTTTCGCTTCGCTGAGCGGAATGACGTGGCTTACAACATCGCCCGGATCAATTTTTCCGGTTGATACCAATTCAAACATATACGGCATATAGTGGATGACCGGAGCTTGTCCTGAGCGGATATTGACGTTCCGCTGCATGATATCGCCAAGGGGAAAACCGTTATATCTGCCGCCGTACACGCCCGTAATCTGAATCGTTCCTCCTTTTCGCACCGCTTGGGAGGCAATGACCAAAGCGCTCATAGCCCCGCCATGAAGCTTTAATCCGCTTGCGAGGAACTCCATGTCTGTCATTTTTCCGTCCATGCCGACGGCGTCAATGACAACATCCGCGCCGCCTTTGGTGATTTCTTTCAGGTAGCTTCCCGTATTTTCGTGGTCTTCGAAGTTAACGATTTCCACTTTATTCGTCCGTTTGGCATGCTGGAGACGGTAGTTGACATAGTCTACAGCGATTACGCGTTTAGCTCCTTTTAACCAGCAGAATTTTTGAGCGAACAGGCCCACTGGCCCGCAGCCGAGAACGATAACTGTATCGCCTTCTTTTACGCCGGCATTGTCAACGCTCCAAAAGCCGGTTGTCATCGCATCGGCAATCACACTCAATTTCTCATCAGGTTCTTCACACGTTTCGGGGACTTTAAAATGGGTAAAGTTCGCAAAAGGGACGCGTAAATATTCCGCCTGGCCGCCCGGATAGCCGCCGGTACTCCCTGAATAGCCGAAATAAGCGCCCATATCGCCGTTATCATTTGATTGATCACACTGGCTTTCCAGGTGATTTTTGCAATAAGTGCATTCTCCGCAGGCGATATTAAAAGGTATAATGACACGGTCGCCTTTTTTGACTTTCGTCACGCCGGGGCCGACTTCTTCCACGATGCCCATCGGTTCATGCCCGATGATGTAGTCTTCCTGCAAGTTCGGGATGAGTCCGTGGATTAAATGTAAATCTGAGCCGCAAATTGCCGTACTTGTGACTTTTATAATCATGTCATCATGTTTTTCAATTTTCGGATCAGGCACGTCTTTGACTACAACGTTTTTAACTCCTTGATACGTTACGGCCTTCATGCTGTAATACCTCCAGTATTAGTGTTCATCAGGTGTACGGTCAAACATTCCTTTTCTGTTTGTTTCAACGGGAAACAGGTTCATGTTTCCGACCATGAGGGTATTTTTCGCTGAAAGCTGATCCAATTTATACTGTTCGCTCAGGTCATGCGGGTGAAACCACTTTTTGCTGACCATCAAGTCTGTAATCTCCTGGTGCATCGCGATTCCTTGCATGAGCTGTTTGCGCAGCAAAGCCCTTACATCAGGTGAAGCGGTTTCCGTTAAAGCGACGGCGGTATTTCTGACGCCTTCTTTGGCGCGTATGAGAAAATCCATTGCGAATGTCATATCTGCGAGTTCAGGGACATGTAATGAATTGATTGGATCTAAATGGTCATGATTCAATGGTGCTTACCTTCCTTTCAGTTGATGATCGGTGTCGGCCGGTTTTGAGGAACAGGAGCCTGAAAAGGTGCACGTTCATAAACCGTCTGCAGATCAGCCAGATCTTGAGAGGCCTGCTGAACATCTTTTTCCATTAACGTTTTCAGATCCTGATCAAACACAAGCCCTTGCATGAGCTTGGATTTCGCTACACAAAGCGTCTTGAAGTTAATTATTTCATGTAAGTCGAGCGACTCATGAGCCGCTAATTCACGCTTATCCATAATCGTCTGTAGCCTCCTTTTCTAGAAATACGCAGTTAATTTTCCCTGAGAAAAGGGATCTAGTCTTACAAATTTTGTTTATCAGGATCGAAAAGTGCCGCGCATCCCGGAAAAAGGCAAAAAATCCGGTACAAGCCATTCATGCCGGATTAAAACATAACGGACCTGTCGTGACAGCGGCGGGGCTGATTATGATTTTCGTCTTCGCAGGATTTATCTTTGCGGGGGAAGCTACGATCAAATCCATGGGATTGGCAATGGCATTCGGTGTTCTTTTCGATGCGTTCATTGTAAGAATGACCATCATTCCGAGCGTCATGAAGCTGATGGGACATGCCGCTTGGTATTTGCCGAAGCGGCTGGATAAAATTATCCCAAACGTTGATATAGAAGGCCATAAACTGACACAAGGCAAAATGCCGGAGAAACCGAAAGAACAGAATTGAATATAAAATAAAAAAGCAGATCATCGTGATCTGCTTTTTTTTATGTGCCGACTGCATCCATAAACAGAGAAAAAAGCTTTTTCATGTCTTCATGTTTCTTTGTCAGCATTTCAGGATGCCATTGCACGCCGACGACAAATAACTCACCCGTCCGTTCAATCGCTTCAATGACTCCGTCTTTCGCATAAGCCGCGGCCTTAAACGTTGAAGCTGTCTCTTTTATGATCTGGTGATGGAATGAATTCACACGCGCTGAATCGCCAAACAAGGAATGAAGACGGGTCCCTTTTTCGAAAGAAACATGATGGGTTTTTAACGGAGGATCTTTTTCTTGATCATGCTTGATCTCAGCAAACGAAGCGTGTGACAGGTCCTGATATAAAGTGCCCCCGAAAGTGACATTTAACATATGCATCCCGCGGCAGATCGCCAGAATCGGCTTCTCCATAGCAATCGCCGTTTGAATGAGCTCCTTCTCATAGGCGTCCCGATCAGGAAAGGTCTTTCTCAAAGCCTGTAAAGGTTCCTCGCCGTAAAGCAGCGGGTCTATATCCTGGCCGCCGGACAGAATGATGCCGTCAACCTGAGAGACCTGTTCCTTTAAAAGCTCCGTCTCTTGAATCACCGGCAAAATAAACGGCACGCCGCCGGCTTCGGCAGCAGACTGAATATAATCATTATTGACATACGCCCGATTATAACCCGGGAAAGGACCGGATTGATCAGCCATGATGTTTCCCGTAATTCCAATTCGTTTGGCCATTCTTCGCCCTCCTGAACCATGCTCATAATAATCTGAATGTAGGTTGTACAAATCAGTTTGAAATTATTCTTTTCTATACGTAAACTTTCCAAAAAAAAACCCGTGAGAATCACGGGTTTTTTGTACTCATTTCAATTTCTTGATCTCTTCCGTCAGCTCTTTGAATTTTTGATCAAGCTCAGAATATTGTTTATCAGCCGGAGTCATGAAGCTGAGCTTTCCAAGCACTTCCTGCCGTTCGGTTTCGAGCTTTAATCGTAATTCTTCAATATCATCTCTGGCGGCGGGGGATTCTTTCCATTGTTTTCGGACGCTGCCGTTTGAGATATCAAGCCGGATGTCCGTTGTTTTTTCGAGAAAGTAACGATCGTGCGATACGATGATGAGCGTTCCGTCGTATTGAGCCAATGTGTCTTCAAGCTGCTCGCGTGACGGCAGGTCAAGGTGGTTGGTCGGCTCATCGAGAATCAGCACATCTTTTTCCTCCAGAATAAATGCCATCAGCTTGCATTTGACCCGCTCTCCCATGCTCATCTTGCCGATAGGCTCCGTCCATTGCGCTGCGGTAAATCCTAAATGCTTCATGAGGGCTTGCACATTTCCCCTTGCTTCGAACGTTTCTTTGTAAAAAAGCTGTTCGGGGGTTTTGTCAAGCGGAAGGTCAAATACTTCCTGCGTTAAATACCCGACATTTGCAGACGGAGACATCCATATGCTGCCGCCCTGAGCTTTTTCCTGACCGAGGATGACCTTCAATAATGTTGTTTTCCCGCTGCCGTTCGGGCCTGTAATGGCAATCTTTTCACCGTGCAAAACAGTGAAATTCACATTTTTGAACAGCGTTCGGCCGTCATACGATTTTGTGACATCACTTACTTCTAAAAAACGCTTTCCCGCTTTTTTGCGGTGTTCAATGGAAAAGCGGACTTCATACTCAGCCTCAACCGGTTCTGCTTTCGCTTTTTCAAGCTCTTTTTCAAGACGCTTCTGCTTTGATTTAATCTGCGCGTCCGTACGTTTTGCTTTTACGCGGTGGTATTCTTTAAAGCCTTCTATTTTCGTTGATTGGGCGTGGGCTTTTTTTGACCAGGCGTTCAGCTCGTTCATTTGAGCTTCAATCCGTGCGATCATATTCTGCTGATTCTCATAATTCCGCTGCTGTGTCAGTCTTCTCTGTTTGCGGACTTCCATATAGCTTGAATAATTCCCTTTATGCTCAATGAGTTTCTTTCCTTCGATGGCCCAGATTTTTGTCGCCGCTGCATCCAAAAAAGCACGGTCGTGGGAAACCAAAATAATGGTGCCTTTATAGTTCTTGATCTGATTTTGCAGGATTTCTAAACTGTGCTGATCAAGGTGATTCGTCGGCTCATGTAATAACAAAAGGCCGCTTGAGGAGGAGAACCCTTTGGCAAGACGGGCTTTCAGTTTTTCTCCGCCGCTTAATTGGGAAAAGGCTCGGGCGGGCACGTTCCATTTTTCTAATAATGCTGCCTCCGCAGGCTCCGGCAGGCCGGAATCATAAGCTTCCGTTTCTTGTTCGACCATATAGATGTTCACATCTTGCATCATCTGGATCTGTCCTTGTGACGGTGCTGTTTGATTGCAGATCAATTGCAGCAATAAAGATTTGCCGGCGCCGTTTTTGCCGATGACACCGATAATCTCTCCCTGCTGAACACTCGCGCTGATCTGTTCAAAAAGGGGAACACTGTTGATTTCATAACTGATTCCGGTTAATTTTAATATTTCTTTCATATGTCAATCCCTCGCTTTAAGGGAGGACAAAAAAATCCTCCCAATTGATTTGGAAGGATTAGCCGTACCTGTGCATGATCAAATAAGCTATTTTTACATAGCTTTTGTATCGTATAGAAAATGGGCAGACTAATCCTATTTTTTCTGATTTGAAATATTTGATTTCAAACGGTCAAAATAAGATTAGTTAATCATTGTCCACCCATCGTCCCTTCGTATTTGTTACAAACAGTGTAGCACACACTTACCTGTAAAAGCAAAAGGTATAAGCCTTTTTATTCCAGGTTTGAGGCTTCCCACTCTTCTTCTAAAACGGCATAATAATATTCATCCCACCAGTCATTATCATGGGGGATGCATTTTTTGAAAAAGCCTTCCCGCCGCATTCCGATCTTTTCCATCACCCGATGCGAGGCAGTGTTTTCCGGTTGGCATGTCGCAATGATCCGGTGTAATTTCATCGTTTTAAACCCGAATCCCAGCAAGGCGCTTGCAGCCTCTGAAGCATATCCTTTGCCCTGATAATCAGGGTGAAACACCCATCCGATTTCATACGTATGGTCACCAAAATACTTAAAAAAAGCAATGTGGCCAATGACCGTTTTTTCATCCTTCAATACAACAGGGAACATCTCGGCATGTTCACCGCTGTTATCAATAACGAATTTCTTGGCATCTTCTTCGGTAAAGACACCCTCCGGTATATACTTCATGACATTCAGATTTGAGGTGTACTCATAGACATCTTTCCAATCTTCCGGTTCAAATGTCCGGATCACGAGCCTGTCGGTTTTGATATTCATATTATGTTCTCCCATCAAAAAAGATTTCATTTATTACTTCAATCAAAAAGTGTAAAAACCTTTGAGAGGGGAGGGACGAATATAAAAAAGCCTGCAGATATACACTGCAGGCGGTTATTTCTCATTCGCGGCGGCGGGCAGGTTTGTAAAGCCGAATTGCCCTCCGACAGCTTCTTTTACTTCATGAATAACGATAAATGATTTCGGATCAATTTTTTGAACATGTTTTTTGATTTTCAGTAATTCGTTCTTTTTAATGACGACATATATAATGCGCTTGTCTTTGCTGCCGTAATACCCGTATCCGTAAAAAATCGTTGCCGCGTTGCCGTATACGGAGGTGATCGCTTTGGCGATTTCTTCGTATTGGTCAGACATAATGGTGAGGGCTTTTTTATTATGGAAACCCTCAATGACAATATCGACGATTTTGGCGCACAGATAAACGAATATAAACGTATACAGCGTATGATTGATGCCGATCGCTAAAACGGATGCGACAATAATGACACAATCCATATAAAACATGCTTTTGGAGATGTTAAAACCCTTTGTGTAATTTAATAAATACGCTAAAAGCGTGGTCCCGCCGGTAGATCCGTCAGCGATAAAGATTAAAGCCAGCCCCGCTCCCATCAGCAGAGCGCCGAACACGATCCCGAGCACCATGTCATGAACCCCGAACGGAATAAAGCTGACGATGCTGAGAAAAACAGAAGTCATCCCCGTACCGAGTATCGTGTATAAAATCGTTTTTTTCGTTAGAAATTTATAAGCCAGTCCGATAAAAATCAAATTTACAACCAGTGTTGTAATACTCGCAGGTATATGGAAAAGATAATATAAAACAAGAGCGATTCCCACGGTGCTGCCGTCCCCTAAGTGATTCGGGATGACGAAAAATTCCACGGACGCCGCGATAAGAAAGGCCCCGGCCATAATCATCAGTATATCCTTGCAAATGTTCTTCATGTGTAGACCTCCTTTGCAGTCAAAAATATATAAAAAACAAAAACGCCTCAAAAATTATCCAGCAGAACTAAATAATTTTTAAGACGAATCATTCACAATCTCGTTTGTTCATTCAGTAAAGAATGATCAGCTTCAATATCGAAGATTATATAGACACCTTCACATCTTGTCAATGCTGTGAAAATTGATTTTTCTATTATGTAAATGAGGTTTGAATCAAATAAAAAAGAGGAATTATATCAGAAGAGTTTTCATTTCTGCTCTATCATTAAGAGAAATGTATGGAAGACATCAAAGAAGGGATGATGACATTGGAACGAATTTTTATCAGTCCGGCCAAATATGTGCAAGGAAAAAACGCAATTGAAACAATCGGCGGACATCTGGAGGGCGTTGGTGAAAAAGCCGTCGTCATTGCCGACAAAACCGTATGGGATATCGCTGGTCACAAAGTGACGGCTGAATTAAAGAAAAGCAATATCTCCTCTGAAGAGGCGGTTTTCAACGGAGAAGCTTCCCAGGAAGAAATGAAAAGAATTGCGGGCATTGCAGAAAAAGCGGGTGCGTCCATTGTGATCGGAGTCGGCGGCGGTAAAACGCTTGATACGGCCAAAGCCGTATCAGATGAAATAAACGGCTACACGGTTATCGTGCCGACGGCCGCTTCAACGGATGCTCCGACAAGCGGACTGTCTGTCGTTTATTCAGAACAAGGCGCGTTTGAAAACTATCGTTTCTACCATAAGAATCCTGACCTGGTTCTGGTCGATACGAAAATCGTCGCGGAAGCCCCGCCGCGTTTTTTAGCATCAGGTATTGCCGATGCGATGGCGACGTGGGTAGAGGCGCGCAGTGTCATCGCCAATGGCGGTAAAACGATGGCGGGCGGAATTCCTACAATCGCAGGAGAAGCCATCGCGGAAAAATGTGAAGAAGTACTATTCAAATATGGCCATCTCGCCTATGAATCCGTAAAAGCGAAAGTCGTCACTCCTCCATTGGAAGCGGTGGTTGAAGCCAATACACTTCTGAGCGGACTGGGATTTGAAAGCGGCGGCTTGGCTGCGGCGCATGCCATTCACAACGGCTTCACCGCGCTTGAAGGTGAGATCCATCACTTGACTCACGGTGAAAAAGTGGCATTCGGCACGCTCGTTCAACTGGCGCTGGAAAAACGTTCGCTTGAAGAAATTGAGCGGTATATCGCGTTTTATATCAGCTTGGGGCTGCCTGTCACACTTGAAGACATCAAATTGAAAGACGCATCTAAAGAGGACATTATGAAAGTGGCAGAAGCCGCAACCATTGAAGAAGAAACGATACATGCCGCTTTTGATGTCACGGCTGATGACGTGGCAGATGCCATTATAGCGGCCGACCAATACGCAAAAGCGTTTAAAGAAAAGCATGCGTAAAACGTTTCACCGCAAGATCGGAGACCAAGGGCTGTTATGGCCCTTGGTTTTTTTATGTCTTCCTGCCGCCCTTGAAAACTTTAAAAAATAAAGAAAAAATTATGATACAATATACAAATGTTTTGAGAGATTGACAAAGGAAAGGTGGGAACGATATGCTGCATAATCCGACCGGCAAGGAGCGGCTTGCGCTGGCTTTTCTTCTCGGCATGCTTGCGATACTGGGGCCTCTGAATATAGATATGTATCTGCCGAGTTTCCCTGAAATCGCCGAAGATTTAAGCGCCCGCGCTTCGCTTGTCCAGCTCATTTTAACCGCATGTCTGATCGGCTTGACAATCGGACAGGTTGTTGTCGGCCCGTTAAGTGACGCGCAGGGAAGAAGAAAACCGTTATTACTATGTATTTTTTTATTTGCCTTGTTTTCTCTGTTTTGCGCGCTTGCGCCGAACATTACAACATTAGTGATTGCCCGTTTTCTTCAAGGGTTCACCGCTTCGGCAGGACTCGTTCTGTCCCGTGCGATCGTCAGAGATGTCTTTACGGGGAGAGAGCTTTCTAAATTTTTCTCGCTGTTAATGGTCATTACCGCCGTCGCGCCGATGGTGGCGCCAATGACGGGAGGCGCGATTTTACTGCTCCCGTTTGCATCATGGCATACGATTTTTCTCTTTTTAACCGTTATCGGGTTTTTGCTTGTTCTCATCATTGCGCTCAAGCTGAAAGAAACCCTGCCGCCGGAAAAGCGTATCCCGAGCTCTATCGGAAATTCCGTGCGGACAATGGGAAGCCTGCTGAAAGATCGGTCATTTATCGGCTATGCGTTCGGCGGGAGCTTTGCGTATGTCTCGGGGACGCCTTTTGTGTATCAGGATATTTACGGAGTATCGCCTCAGGTCTTTAGTGTTTTATTCGGCATAAACGGGCTGGCGATCATTACAGGAAGCTTTATCATCGGGCGTTTCGGCGGAATCATTCATGAAAAAAGCCTGCTGAGGATTGGTGTCATTACAGCGATGACGGCGACAGCCGTTCTGCTTGTCATGACGATCATTCACGGGCCGCTGGCGGCACTGGTGATTTCCATTTTTATTTATATGATTACGATCGGCATGACGCTGACAAGCACCTTTACACTGGCGATGGAAAAGCAGGGACACCGCGCGGGAAGCGCAAGCGCACTGCTCGGCATGCTTCCGCTTCTTCTCGGTTCCATCGTGTCGCCGCTTGTGGGAATGAATGAAGCGACGGCCGTGCCGATGGGGCTGATCATGTTTGCGACATCCGTTATCGGTTCCATCGCTTTTTTCACCTTAACAACAAAACAGGAGAAAGCAAAAAAGGAGTGAAATGATTCACTCCTTTTTTTATGCCCGCTATTCATATTTCTTCAGGATGATCGCTGAGTTATGTCCGCCAAAGCCGAATGAATTGGAGAGGCCGATTGTTAAAGATTGCTGACGCGGACCGTCTGATACATAGTCCAAATCACACGCCGAATCAGGGGTTTGCAGATTGATCGTCGGCGGGATGATGCCGTGTCTCAAGCTTTCTGTCAGAGCGATGGCTTCAACTCCGCCTGCCGCGCCAAGCATATGGCCGAGCATTGACTTGTTTGCCGTGACCGGAATGTCATAGGCAAGCTCCCCGAATAATTTCTTGATTGCCAATGTTTCAGAAAGATCTCCGGCTTTAGTGCTTGTCGCATGGGCGCTTACGACATCAATGTCTTCCGCTGAAACCTTCGCCTTTTTCAAAGCGTTTTTCATCGCCAAGTATGCGCCCGTTCCTTCAGGATGGGTGGCTACCATGTGATACGCGTCCGAGCTTGCGCCGTAGCCGAGCACCTCACAGAGGATCGGAGCATTTCGGCTGATTGCGTTATCCAATGATTCTAATACTACAATACCCGCGCATTCACTCATGACAAAACCATCGCGATCCGCGTCAAACGGCCGGCTTGCCGCGGCGGGGTCTTCATTTCTCGCTGACAGCGCGTGGGCATTGCCGAAGCTGGCTAATGACAGGTTTGTAATCGCCGCCTCCGCACCCCCTGCAAACATGATATCTGCGTCATCATTCCGAATGGCGTTAAATGCTTCCCCGATCGACGTATTGCCGATAGAACACGCGGTGACGGGAGAAAGTGAGGGACCGAGCGCGCCTAATCTGATACTGATTTGAGCGGCGGCCGCATTTGAAATCATCATAGGGACAAGGCTCGGGCTCACTTTTCGCGCTCCCCGTTCGTTTAACGTACGGACATTGTCAATCAAGGTCGTGATGCCGCCGATTCCGGAGCCGACGTACACGCCGAGGCGTTCACGGTCAATTTGCTCGAGCTGAATCCCGGAGCTTTCCAGCGCCTGTTCCGCTGCGGCTAAAGCAAACTGGCTGAAACGGTCAAGCTTTCTCGCTTCTTTTCTGCCCCATCTTTCTTCTGCGTCGAAATCGCGGACGGTGCCGGCTATTTTTGTCTTGGAGCCGGAGACATCAAACGAATCTATGATAGAGATTCCTGATTTTCCTTCCGTCAGGTGTTTCCAAAATGTATGCACATCATTGCCGAGAGGTGAAATCACTCCCATTCCGGTGATCACAACTCTTTTCATGGTCATTCCTCCTTCGGTATGTATTTATTGTAACTCGCAATTATCCTATTACAAGTTGTTGATTATCCTAGTATAATAAGTACCAGGGTAAGAAAGGAGAGGGTCAGAATGATACCAGAAGCAAGATTGCAGGCTCTTTCTGAGTTTTTAAAAACGCAGCGGGCCAAAATTTCTCCGCAGATGGCCGGGCTGCCAATGGGCACACGGAGAAGAACGCCGGGCCTCAGAAGAGAAGAAGTCGCGCAATTAGCCGGCGTAAGCACCACGTGGTATACGTGGCTGGAGCAGGGCAGAGACATTAAAGTGTCAGCAGCCGTATTGGACGCCGTTTCCGATGCGCTTCAGCTGAATAAAGATGAGAGAAATTATTTGTACGCGCTTGCCATTGATGAGGGCGTGAAGCAGCCGTTTACAGCGGAGGAAGAAGCGGTCATCAGCCCGTCCCTTTCAAAAATCCTCCAGGAGCTCCGTTATTGTCCCACCATTATCTCGGACAGGCGGTGCCATATCGTAGGGTGGAACCAGGCGGCGGCTCACGTGTTTTTGGATTTTGAACAAATTCCTCCTGAAAAGCGGAATCTCATAGAGCTATTGTTTTCCAGAAAAGAATTAAGAAGTCTAGCCGTGAACTGGGAGCATTTTGTGAAAGGGTTCATCGCCATTTTCAGAACGTATTACGGCCAGTATGTCGCGGATACGTGGTATTCTCAGTTTATAGAAGAAATGGAGCAGACATATTCAGAGTTTCATACGCTGTGGAATGAGAGCGAAGTCAGCTCGGCTCCCGAAGTATTAATTGAGTTCCGCCACGCGAAGGCGGGAAAAATGGTTTTTAACCTGACTTCCTTTCAGGTTCAGGGCAACAGTGACCTGCGCTGCAGCGTGTATACGCCGGTAGATCACACCGAAACGGAGGCAAAGCTGAAAAAGCTCTGCGAAAACCGGTAAAGAACAGAAAAAAACGGGAGGCGGCTGCCTTCCGTTTCAGTTTAAAATAAAAGCATCAGACCGGCGATGGCCGGTGTTAAAAAGATGGCTGATTTCAGAATGACTTTCGGCACGAGATTGGTGAATTTCGCTCCGACATACGCGCCGCACATCGTTCCGATCAGCACTTTGACCAACAGCATATAATCGACAAATCCTTCCGTCACATAACCGAGTCCTCCGCCGACTGCAAGCGGGATAATGACAAGCATGGTGGTGCCGACCGACTGGCGGATGGATAAGCGCAAAAGAATCATTAAGCCGATTTGGATGAAGGGGGCAGAACCGATGCCGAACGTTCCGGACAAGATCCCTGCGATGATACCGAGCACAACGGCTTTCACCCATATGTTCAGGTTGCTTTGCCGTCCGGAGTCTTCTTGTGTTTCTTTTAAAATAAATAACCGGACCAAAATAAGCAGAGCAGATAAAAACAGCATGCCCGCCGTCAAGTAATGCAGCAAATCTGCGGGAATAAGAGAAGTAAGTCTGGCTCCGAAAAACGAACCGAATGCCGCAAAAACGCCGACGATGAGACCGATTTTCATCTGAATATTGCCTTCACGGTAGTGGCTGAAAGCCCCCGATAAACTTGTGAAAGCCATTCCGGCAAGGGAAGTGCCCAAAGCCGTATGAATTGGTACGTGAAAAAGTATGGTTAAAAGCGCAATGACAAAACCGGCTCCCCCCGCGCCGATAAACCCGAGAATAATCCCGAGAAGAAACATAACGAGTATAATAAGCACAATCTTCTCCTCCATTTAGATGCCTGATCACAATATTCCGATCCGCTGTATCAGGTTTTAACAATCGACATTGGTCGTCCGTCGACCGTCGTTCAATACTTTTATGTTACCTCAAATTTAAGGTATTGGCAAGAAGACGAATGGCTTTTATACAGAGAGTCTACAGCTCTTTGACCATCACTTTTTCCCCGTTGAAGTCCAGCTCTCCATTGAATATAAAGCTGAATCTTTGATAAAGGCGCAATGCGTGCACGTTATCTTCAAACAGACTTAAATAAATCCGTCTGCAATCATATAATCGAGCGAGGTGCCGGATAAGGGCATCAAGCATCAGTTTGCCCAAACCGCGTCCCTGATATCGTTCATCAATGAAAAAACGGTCAAGCCACACTCTGCCGTTTTGGTTTTCCTCATCATATTCCGGAAACCATCCGTACATGGCAAAGCCGACCAATTCTCCGTTAAAATAAAGGCCGGCCGGCTGATAATGCCGGCAATCCTCAGCATCTTGTAAACACTTTTCCACGGTTTCAATAAATGAAGTCTGGCTTTCGCTTACATGAAGCGCCAGTATATCAGCACGGTTTTCTTCCGTGACTGCTTTGATTTCAATAGTCATACTTAATACTCCTCTTCCGCTTTTTCTGAGACGGTTAAAAGCTTCGATTGCCGTAAGCGTCCGTCCATAGGTAAGCTGATTTGTGAGTCAGCCTTCTCTCAGATACAATGAACATCATAAAGGATATGGTTACCGTATAGTCAAGGAGGTATTATGAGCGAAGACGTCAGAAAATACTTTACAACGGGTGAATTTGCAAAACTCTGCCACGTAAAAAAACAAACCCTGTTCCATTATGACGAGATCGGCCTGCTCTCTCCGGAAATCAAAAAAGCGAACGGATACAGATATTATTCCTATCATCAATTCGAGCTGTTTCAGGTCATCAGTCTGTTTAAGGAGGTCGGCATACCCTTAAAGCGTATCAAACCGCTCTTAACAGACAAAACCCCCGAGGATATCATCGCGCTTTTAAAGGAGAAATCCTCAGAAATCGAAAGCAAAATCAAAAAGCTCGAACACCTGCAAAGGATGATTCAGACAAAGGTGAAACTGACCGAACAGGCCTTGGAGACGGACTTTTCCTCCGTCTCTCTGCAGCACTCAGATGAAGAACCGCTTATGATCGGGCGTCCTGTACTCAATTTGCCTGAACGGCAATACACCGCCGCTCTTTCCGAATTGATCCGCTATAGGCAAATCCATGAACTCGATCAGGGGCACCCGGTCGGCGGCCTGTTTGCGCGGGAGCAGATTCTGAAGAAAGAATTCTACAACTACACTCATTTTTATATCAAGACAGAAGAAGGCATAGTGAATAAAGACCTCCATATCAAGCCGAAAGGGCTTTATGCGGTCGGGTATCAAATAGGAGATGAAGCGGAAGCGGCTTACCGCAGAATCATGCAGTTCATTGAAGAGTATGGGCTGGAAATGGGGGATTATGCATATGAAGAATACATGCTCGATGAAGTTGTGGCGGATGGGTTTGACAATCAAATCACAAGAATTCAGCTGCAAGTCCGCGGCACATAAAGCTGATCATTTACGCCTTTTAACAAACCTTGTATAATGAGAAAAATCAGATTGGAAATTGAGGTGAAAAGCGATATGTTTTTGGCGCCTTTATTTGAACATGATGTACCGGCAGCACTTCTCCGCCCTTAATGGAGGAAAGTGACTGCGCTTCTCTCCGTTAGGGCATGTCACATGACCTAATATGATAACGGAGGGTGCATCAAATTGAAAAATACGTTGTTCGGTTCGATTTATTTGGCATTGGCCGCCAGTATCTGGGGCGGTATGTATGTCGTTGTAAAAGTTGTGGTAGCGGTCATTCCGCCGCTTGAACTGGTATGGCTGAGATATGCGGTCGCGCTTGTGGCGCTTTTACTTCTCAGTTTGTTTACACGTCAATCCTGGAAAGTTCATAAACGTGATCTATTACTGATTGCTGTGATCGGGTTGATCGGCAACACGATTTCGATCGTCACGCAGGAGATCGGCACGAAATTATCAACCGCGCAAATGGGAGCGATCATTACGGCATCCACTCCCGCATTTATGGTTGTATTTGCCCGTCTGATTCTGAAAGAACGGTTAACGCTGAAAAAAGGAATATCGGTAGGACTGGCGACCATCGGGGTATTGCTCATCGTAGGGAACGGAGATATCAATATGTCGGGCCAGCTCGGCGGTCTCTCGCTTCTGGCTGCGGCGCTGACATGGGCTTTGATGTCCGTGCTGATTAAACGGGTTCCCGGCCGTTACTCACCGCTTGTCGTCACAACCTATTCCATTTGTGTCGCATTTGTCATCCTGACCCCGTTTACAGCGGGCCCGCTTCAGGAGATTCCGTTGTCTCAGCTTGCCCGGCCTGAGATATGGGGCGGCCTTTTATATCTGGGTGTGATTTCAACGGCCTGTGCGTTCATGCTGTGGAATCGCGGATTGCAATTGCTGAATGCGGCAAGCGGAGGTCTGTTTTTCTTCTTTCAGCCGCTCTCCGGGACATTGCTCGGCTGGCTGCTGCTGGGGGAGAAGATCGGAGGAACCTTCTGGATCGGGGCGGCTCTTATTGCTGCAGGCGTCGTGCTCGTTATTAAAGAAAAATAGTGTCTGAAAAAAAGCCATTCATTGCAGAATGGCTTTTTTCTGATGTGTAACAGCAGGATTCGTCCCGCCATACACAGAAAACAAGAAGCAGAAACGGATCATGAGTACTCTCAAAGTGCAATACCTGGGTCCTCGGGAGTTCGTGAATCAAAGTTAGGCGGTGAAAATAATGGAGCCAAAATGGCTTGAATGGGCAAAACAGCTTCAATCCGCGGCGCAAGCGGGGCTGGCTTATTCCAAAGACATATATGATATTGAGAGATTTGAAGAAATAAGAAAAATAAGCGTGGATATCATGGTGCATTATACAGGCATCGAGAAAAGGATCATAAAAGACATATTCGCCGGTGATAGGGGCTATCCCACTCCGAAAGTTGATATCAGAGCGGCAGTTTTTAAAGATCAGAGCATATTAATGGTGAAAGAGAAAAGCGACGGCAAATGGGCGCTGCCGGGCGGGTGGGCTGATATCGGGATCTCTCCTGGCGAAGCCGCTGTCAAAGAAGTAAAAGAAGAATCGGGAATCGACGTAAAGCCGGTCAAACTGTTAGCTGTAATGGATAAGAAATGCCATTCCCATCCGCCGTCCGCCGTCCACGTTTACAAAGTGTTTATCAAATGTGAGATCATCGGCGGACAGCTCAGGGAGGGAACGGAAACCAGCGCGGCCGCTTTTTTTGCGGAAACGGAGCTGCCGCCGCTATCTGCCGCCCGCAATACGGAAAGTCAGATTGAAAGGATGTTTTCATATCTCAAACATCCGGACAAACCCGTTTATTTTGATTAAGGCAGCAAGCAGGAAAAAGAGGGGGCTGGTTCAGAACCATTTCACTTATGAATGATCCGGCCTGTGATAGAGAAGGTAAGTCATCAGGCCGGGTTTTAAGAGTCTGCCTGTTTCGGTGTGGTGCGCCCCTTAAAAAACCGTTTTTGAAAAATCGATAATCCTGCGGGCGGTTTCTGTCGGTTTTTCCTCGGGGACATAATGGCCGCAGCCTTTTACCTCATATCCACCACTGACTTCACGAATTGATTCTCTCCATGTGTCAAGCACGGGAAGACCGGCTAAGTTCCCTTTTTCTCCCCACAGCAAAAGTGTGGGAACATCCAGTTTTTTCTGTGATTCCTTTTCTGAACGATATCTCGGCAAATCAATTTGATAAGCGGCTCTGTAGTCATTAAGCGCAGCCTGGACAGCGCCGGGCTGCTTCCAGGCGGCTAAGTACCGGTCCCAGGCGCCGTCTGATGTCAGCAGGTCAAAAAGCCCGTCACCTCTGCTTAATAAAAATCTAAGATATTCCTCTTCTTTTCCTTTTATTAATTCTTCCGGCAGATGGGGAACGACTTGAAATGTCCAGTGCCAGTATTTTTTTGCCGCTTCAGCTGCGGTCAGAGAATCATAGACGTATTCAGTCGGCATAATGTCAATGAGCACAAGGCCAGCCGCCAGCTCCGGAGCATCTAAAGTCAGCCGCCTTGCTACCCTTGCGCCTCTGTCATGCCCTGCAATTAACGCTCTTTGTATATGCAGGCGGCGCATCAGACCTTGTATATCGCTTGCCATCGTTTTGTTATCATAACCGTTTATGCCGCTCGGCTTTTCAGAATCGCCGTAGCCCCTCAGATCCACAGCGATGACTCTATGAGAAGCGGCAAGCGTCGGAATTACATAACGCCACGTCACCCAGCTTTGCGGAAAGCCGTGCAGGAGGATGACGGGGGGAGCATCCTCCTTTCCCGCAAAGACGTAATGAAGGCGGATGCCATTTACCTCAATTGAATCATGGGTCACATGCTTTTCAAATTGTTCACGAAAAGAATCCATTTTCTCTCTCCTCATAAAATTTTATTTTTTTATTTGAGAAATAATAGCGGAGGTGACGTCTTCCGTTGAATGCTTTCCGCCGACATCAGGGGTCAGGACGCCGCTGTTTGTGACGGTTTCAATTGATTGTAAGAGGAGATTGCCCAGTTCCTCTTCTCCGAATGAATCGAGCATTAATTTTGCCGTCCATATTTGCCCTATAGGATTGGCAATTCCTTTCCCGACAATATCCGGAGCGGAGCCGTGAACAGGCTCAAACATAGAAGGATATTTTCCGTTTACATTGATATTGGCCGCAGGAGCGATTCCGACGCTTCCCATAATCGCCGCGCCGATATCTGTCAGCACATCTCCGAACAGATTTGAAGCGACAATGACATCAAAGCGTTCCGGATGAGTGACAAAAAAGGCCGCCAGTGCATCGATGTGCTGCGAATCTGTCTTAATCCCGGCGTAATCCCGGCTGACCTCTTTAAAGATGTCGTCCCAGAACGGCATAGAGTGTACAATACCGTTAGATTTCGTCGCGCTTGTGACGTGTTTCCGCCGATTTGCCGCCAGTTCAAAGGCATACCGCATCACTCTTTCCGTTCCTCTGCGGGAAAAGACCGCGTTTTGAATGGCGATTTCGTCTTCATCCTGATAGATTCTGCCGCCGACAGAGCTGTATTCGCCCTCACTGTTTTCGCGGACGACTAACAGATCAAAATCCTTCGGGTTCACGAGAGGGGAGGTGATTCCCGGCAGCAGCTTGGCCGGCCGTACATTAATCACCTGTTCAAATTCCCGGCGTATCTTGATGAGCAGCCCCCACAGCGAAACATGGTCGGGGACGAGTTTTTGATTTCCCACCGCTCCCAAAAACAAAGCATCAAAGTGTTGTAACGTTTCTAATCCATCATCCGGCATCATGGTTCCGTGCTCCAGATAATACTCGCAGCTCCACGGAAAAGAAGTAAAATCAAATGCAATGCCCCCATGTAATTCGGCGATCGCATTCAATACCCGCTCCGCTTGCAGGACTACTTCTTTTCCCACGCCGTCTCCCGGTATGCTGGCAATCTTGTATGTTTTCATGTTTCCATCACCTCTGAATGAATTGTTTCGGTTTACGGAAGACCGTCGACCGTCGTTTGTAATAATTCCATATTACGCCACTTTTGCTGGGCTGACAAGCTTGGGAATGTTGCTTCCATAGATAAACTGTTATATGATCTTGGTAACATAAGGCCTAAATTGTATGAAGAGGTAGGAAAGATGGATAATTTTAAATTAGATAAGCCAACCCCGTATTATCTGCAATTTTATTCTCAATTGAAAAAAATGATATTCGACGGGGTGTTTAAACCGGGAGAACGGCTGAATGAAACACAGCTGGCCAAGGATTTTGGAGTCAGCCGATCACCGATCAGAGAAGCCATGCGGCTCCTTGAAAAGGACGGGCTGCTGACGGCAGACGATCGAAACGGCTTTGTCATCTATTCGCTGTCCATTAAGGATGTCGAAGAGATTTACAAAATCAGAATATCGCTTGAATCACTGGCGGTCGAACTCGTCATTGATGAAGCGGCTGAGAGCGAAATTGAACGTATTGAACAGCAGCTACGGGAGACGGAAGAAGCCATTCATAAAGGCGCCAAAGAGACTGAGATTATTTCCTTGAACGAAACGTTTCATCAGCTCCTTGTGGATTTCAGCCGCAACAGCCAGCTGGCCAAGCTGCTTGAGCATGTCAATGTGCTGATTCATTTTTGCAGAGTTCTTAATTTTAAAGGAGATGACCGTGCGGAGGTTATCCTGCATGAGCACCGGAAAGTCTTTGAAGAAATAAAAAAAGGCGACAAAGCAAAAGCCGTGCAATATATGACCGAGCATCTCCAGCATGATGTAGAACATCTGAAAGGCGTGCTGAAAGCGGAAGAAACAGACGAATCGTCACGATTGACAAGGTGAAAAGCCTTGTCTTTTTTTGTTGGTGTCATTAAATCGCCATAAAGACCCGACGGATGTTCCTTGCATGATTTTTTTCGCATCATTTATGATGGATATGGAAAAAGGGCGAAAAGGCAAAGGAGTTTGAAAAAATGGCTAAACATATTCTAATGATCAATTTTCCCGCAGAAGGACACGTAAATCCGACTCTGGGTGTGACAAAGGCCTTCAGTGAACGGGGCGATCACGTTCATTATATCTCAACGGAAAAATACAAAAGCAGGCTGGAAGGAGTAGGGGCGGAGGTCCATCTTCACCGCGATCTGCTCAGAATGACACCCATTGATCCCGGCACCCCGGCCGGTATACTTGCATTTTTAAAGGTTCATATCAAAACGTCACTGGAGATTTTACAGATTGTGCAGCGTCTGGCTGAGGACATTCAATTCGACGCCGTCTATTATGATAAATTCGGTGCGGGAGAGCTGGTGTGAGATTATCTCAACATCCCCGGCATCTCTTCTTCAGCATCCTTCCTGTTCAATGAAGACCGTCTGAAAATACTGCCGCTCCATCCGGAATCAGGCGTGCCGTTTAAGCCGGACAGGGAATGTGAAGAGCTGTTGGCCGAGATGAAAGACAAATACGGCGTTGCTCCTGACAGCCTGGTTCAGTTTATGAACAACACGGGTGAACTGAACGTCGTCTATACAAGCAGATATTTTCAGCCCGAAAGCGAGACATTCGGAGATGAGTATTTATTTATCGGTCCGAGTTTTCCGAAGAGAAAAGGGGACACCGCCTTCCCGATTGACTCTTTAAAGAATGAAAAAGTCATTTATATCTCAATGGGAACGGTGCTCGGGAACACGGAAGCGTTTTTTAATCTGTGCATAGACGCGTTCTCAGATTTTGAAGGCAAGGTTGTCATTGCCGCCGGGGAAAAAGCCGATCTGTCGAAAATCAAACAGGCGCCCGAAAACTTTATCATCGCTCCATACGTGCCGCAGCTTGAAGTGCTGGAGCAGGCAGACGTGTTTGTTACACATGGCGGAATGAACAGTGTAAATGAAGGCATTCATTATCAAGTGCCGCTGGTCGTCATCCCGCACGATAAAGATCAGCCGATGGTTGCGGGCCGGCTGACTGAATTGAATGCGGGCTTTACAGTGCAAAAAGATGAAGTAAGCGCTGAAAAGTTAAAGCTTGCCGCAGAAGAAGTCCTTCACAACGGGAAATACAAACAAGGCATTCAAGCCATCAATGAAAGCTTTAAAGAATGCATGGACATGAAGGATGTTCTGGCACGGATCGACCGGTTTATTGAAACGAAAAATGCTCATTAAAATGAAAAAAAGCCTGTTTCCGCCTCCAAAGGGGAAACAGGCTTTTTATAATGGCTTTCAGATGATATGATGCTCTTCATTTGCAAGTTTCACCGCCGGTTTGGCGGATGAGCCAATTCATATTTTGTTCATATTTTATTAAAAGTTTATCCAAGCCTGTCCTTTACAGTGAATATAATCACAAATACGCTGCTGAAAGGGGCTTTTAAAAATGCATATTCATATGATCAACAAAAACCAGTTTGAGAGTGACTTGGAGGCGGCCGGGTTCAGCCGTCAGGCAGATGATATTATCGGGAAAATGAAAGAGTACGTAATGGAATATGCGGCTTCATCCGAACGGTTCCTGATTGAAACACAAACCGTCATGAACGAATACAAAGCTGTCGTCTGTGCGATGTTTTCAACCATGGAAATTGCCGGGGCAAAGAAAGACGAGAAGCATGTTGAATTCGAAGCCTGCACTGTATGGTGTGAATAAAAGAATCACATTAAAAAGGAAAAATATTGAAACCTATAAAGCAGGTATCCGTATAAAAGAGAGAATCAGTTTTTAGAAGGGAGGACGCGAATGAACGATAAGAAAAAACAAGCTTTTGAACAGCTTTTCAGCACATTAGACGGAAGACATGAAATAAACGGAGCTGTATTAGCAGCAGAAAACGGCCGCATTTTATATCAGGGTTCATTCGGAACTGCAGAACTGGAAACAAACAGGATGCTGAATGACCAATCGGTCTTTGAATTGGCTTCAGTATCGAAGCCGTTTACAGCTCTGGGTGTCATCATTTTAGAGCAAGAAGGGAAGTTGCGCTATGACGATATGATAGAGCGGTGGCTTCCTGATTTTCCTTACCCGGGCATTACCATTCGGCATTTACTTCATCATACGTCAGGGTTGCCGGACTATATAGAGTTGTTCTTAAAACATTGGGATCGGAACAAAATTGCCGTTAATCAAGATGTTATGAATATGCTCAAACGGCATAAGCCGGATGTTTATTTCCCGCCGAATAAAGGCTGGCTTTACAGTAATACGGGGTATGTTGTGTTAGCGGTTATTATTGAAATTGTATCAGGCATGAGTTTTGCTGAATTTATGAAACAAGCCGTATTTCATCCCCTTCGTATGCACGATACGCGGATTTATAACAGAAGATTGAGCAAAGAAACCATTCCGAACTATGCATATGGCTATGTCTATGATGTTCATTCCGGAGAGTATGTGCTGCCGGATGAACTTGAGGAAACCGATTATGTCGTCTTTCTTGACGGGATTCAAGGCGACGGAACCGTTAACTCTGCCATAAAGGATTTATATCTGTTTGATCAGGCTCTTTATACGGAAGAAATTATCAGCAAGGAATCTAAAGATCAAGCGTTTACACCCGGCTATTGGAATGAAGAAGAGCAATTCGGATATGGTTTTGGCTGGATGATCCGAAACAGCAGCGAAAAAGGGAAGATGATCAGCCACGACGGAGGCTGGCCGGGATATTCCAGTCTGATGCTTCGATATATTGATCAGAATAAAACTCTGATTTATCTCAGCAACATGGAACAATCGGATCAATTTGAACAAGTTGTGATCGAAGCGGCGGTAAACATCTTATTTGATCAGCCATATGTGATTCCGAAACGTCCGGCGGATCAGAAAAAAGCAGACATCGACCCCGCCGTTTACAGCAGATTTATCGGTAATTATTCATTTCAGGATGGTACCTATGCAGCGGTGACGGTAAGAGAAAACCGATTGTATATTACAATAGACGGACAAACACCATTCGAATTATTCCCAATGACAGAAACCCGTTATTTTGTCAGGGCGCTGCCGATTGAAATTGAATTTGCAGGTGATAAAGCACAAACAGCCTCACATTTCGTTTTATATCAGGACGCCACAGAAGAAACAGCTCTGCGAATAGACTGAGTGACATACAGAAAAACCGCCGTCCTGAGAAGACGGCGGTAACAGAAAAGTCAAACCCCTTTGATTATGCGAAATTTTCTTTTCGGCTCTGACATAAATATAGAAGAAAAAATCATAGCTCCAAGCATTGTGATGTATTCCATATAAAGTGAAACCTCTGCCAAAAGCAAACCCGCAATCATTAAAACAGCGCCCAATACCACCGCAAAAACCTTCGTTTTCATGATGAGTACCCCCTATTATCTGATAATTGAATTATACTGCATTTCTATTAATGTGTACATTTTGTGAACAATTTCACCTGACGAAAGGCGATAAAGAGAGATTTGAAGAATTAGGAGAAATGACAGGCCGCAATTCATCTTTTGTTTTACTGAGGAACCGAAAGGGAAACGCAAAAATATCAAAAAAGCAAAGGAGTTAATTGAAATGAAAGCGCGACTATTTTTATTCAGCATGTTTCTCCTGATTCCCGTTCTGGCGCTTGCCGGATGCAACAGCCAATCTTCAGGAGGAAGCGAAAAAGCGAAAGACAAAGAAACGCACTCCCACGAAGACATGAATCACTCAGGTTCATCCGAGGTGCCGAAGGGTTTAAAGAAGGCTGAAAATCCGACTTATAAAGTTGGCAGTGACGTCATGATTTTAGCTTCTCATATGAAAGGCATGAAAAATGCGCAAGGAACCGTAAAAGGTGCTTATGATACAACGGTTTACAGTGTATCTTACACTCCGGAAACGGGAGGAAAGCGCGTTGAAGATCATAAATGGGTCATTCAGGAAGAATTGAAGGGCGCCGGTGATAAAACGTTAAAGCCGGGTGACAAGGCAGTCATCGAGGCAGTCCATATGAAAGGCATGAAGGGTGCTGAAGCCGTCATTGATTCAGCCAAAAAGACAACCGTTTACATGGTCGACTATACACCAACTGATGGGGGCAAAAAAGTAACCAACCATAAATGGGTGACAGAAGATGAGCTTACCGCCGCCAAATAAAAAAGACCGCAAAAGCCGAAGGAACTCCTTTGGCTTTTTTGCGGTCTCACACTTATGCGGATTTTCTTTTCAAAGCGGGTCTCGTTAAAGAGAATACGGCTAAGCCGACTGCGATAATGACAATCAAACCGCCGCACCAGGCGGTTGCTGTGACAGAACCCGTTTGTCCGATCACGCCGCCGCCGATGGCTGACCCGAGCGCAATGCCGATTTGCAAAGCGGACGTATTGAAGCTTTGCTGAATATCGGAAGACTCAGGCGCGATTTTGATCAAATAGCTTTGCTGGGCCGGCGCAAGGCTCCAGCTGAGCAATCCCCAAATGACCATCGCAGGCAGGAAAACGATTAAAGAAACCGTTGACAGCGGAAGGATAAACAGGATCAAAGCGAAAGAAACGGTCACAAGCATGATGCTCTTAAATGATCCTAAACGGTCATACAGCCAGCCTCCGAACGGGCCGCCGCATACCGCTGACAGGCCGAACAAAAAGTAGCATACACTGACCCAAACAGAACTCAAATGAAGCGTTGTTTCCAAAAAAGGCGCAAAGTAGGCATAGAGTGTATAATGCCCCGCCAATGTAAATAAGGTGACAAGATGCGCGCTGGCAATCTTGGCGTTCCCGATCGTTTTAATCTGCTCACGAAACGGAATCATTTTTTCAGCAGGTATTTTTTCGAAAAAGACGCTGATAATCAGCATGGAAACCAGAGATAATACGCCGATTCCCAAAAACAGCACGCGCCATCCGAAGGCATTACTGATGATAATGCCGACAGGCACGCCTAAAGCGATTGCGGAGCTGAAGCCCATGAAAATGATGCCGATTGCCCGCGCTCTGTATTCCGGCGCCACGATTTTAGGAGCAATCGTTAAAGAAAGGACGACAATCAGTCCTGTACTCATGGAAGCGAGCACCCGTGACACCATAAGTACGGCGAAATTGGGACTGAAATAAGCGACCAGATTACTCAGGAAGAAAACAAAGAGTGCGATTAAATAAAGCCGCTTTCGTTCAGCTTTTGCCGTCACTGCCAAAAGCAGAGGGCCTGATACCGCGTAACCGAGCGCGAACACGCTGATCAGCTGCCCGGCGCTGACGATGGATATGTCTAAGTCGGAAGCGATTTGCGGAAGAATACCGCCCACAATTAATTCAACCAATCCGACTGCAATAGTAGATGCTGCAAGCAGAAATACTTTGAAATTCATGTACAGATACTCCTTTTTTTATTTTTTAGAAAATAAAAAATCCTGATTACAAAAAGTGTGCGGGACAGTTTTTTGTAATCAGGATTTTACGGTTCCTGGTAGACACCCTCAAACCATATCATTGAGGTTATACAATGTATGCAATATTCGTTTGTGTCCGTTTCTGCAAAAAATTCTACCATAATAGTGAGAGAGATTCCATAGAAAATTCGAGGAAATCCTTTCAAATTTAATAACGGCGGCTGTAACGTCATTGATGAAGCAGGGAAAAAAATTTATGATAACCGTAAGGAGTCTATACAGATCAAACATTACACAGCCGGAGGAAACCGATGAATAAGTACGAAAAAATCGCCAACGAAATGAGAACGAGGATTAAAAGCAGTGTTTATGACATAGATCAGCCGATCCCGGATGAAAAAACGCTCGCACTGGAGTTCGGGTGCAGCCGGATGACGATGAAGCGGGCGCTCGACACACTTGCGGCTGAAGGGATGCTTTTCAGAAAAAGAGGGCACGGCACGTTTATTATTCAATCAGCCATGCAGGACGAGCACGTTCACGTAGTCAGCAACGAAATTCTCGGCTTGAGCAATTTGTTAAAAGGCAAAGACGTCAAAAGCAAGGTCATCCGGTTTGAAGTGCAGTTCCCGTCTCAAGATGTCGCCGCGCATTTGGCCATCGACGAAAAGACTCCCGTCTATTATGTAGTGAGGCTGAGAATCGTCGAAGGCGAACCGTACGTTCTTGAAAAAACGTACATGCCGGCGAGCCTTATACCCGGCATTAACGACGAGGTGCTCAACCATTCCATCTACGATCATATTACGCAAGAGCTGCAGCTCAAAATCGCAGGCACACACAGAAAAATCAGAGCGTGCAAGTCGGATGATATGGATCAGCAATATCTCGGCTGCCGGTCGGATGACCCGATACTGGAAGTCGAGCATGTAGGCTTTTTGGATAACGGCACCCCCTTTGAATATTCATTTTCCCGTCACCGCCATGACAAGTTTGTCGTGACCTCAGTTAATATAAAACGTTCGTAAAAGCGCCGAAGAGTGAGAGAAAAAACTCACTCTTTTTTTCGTTGCGCCTGATTTACACCTTCGCTGATTTTATGTTATATTATCCAATGATAGAATCATCCTACAAATTACATGAGGTGTTTTGATGGATATATCCAAAACAAGCAGACTGTCGCTCGTAGAACAAGTGGTGGCGCAAATTGAATCGTTAATTCAATCGGATAAATGGCCGGTCGGGACGCGCATTCCCCCTGAGCTGGATTTAATGAAGCAATTTGATGTGAGCCGAAACACGCTGCGTGAGGCCATCCGGGCGCTCGTACATGCCGGCCTGCTTCAGACAAGGCAGGGAAGCGGTACGTATGTCAGCTCATCCAGTGTCCTCGGCGCGGCATTTTACCGTCACATAAAAAAATCAAATTTGCTTGAAACATTGGAAGTCAGATACGCACTTGAAAGAGAAGCCGCACGATTGGCGGCCCAAAGGCGTACTGATGAAGACTTGGAGGCACTGAAGGCATGTCTGGATGAATGTGAAGCGGCCTTGCAAAACGAAGATCGAAAACGGTATGCCGAAGCCGACATTAAGCTGCACAAAACAATTGTACAGGCGGCCCATAACAATATGCTTTCTGATCTATACGAACATATGACGGAGGCGCTTTGTGCGTCAGTCCATAACCTTTTGGAAATCACCCCTGATATCAGGGTCCACAGCCAGCTTGCCGATGCGATTGCCGGACAGAAACCGGATCAGGCCATGGAGGCTGTCAATCAATACATCACAGGATTTAAAGATACAATACACATGGAGGATAAACATGAAAATTGAAGACGAACATCAAATGTTACAAGCAAGTCAGCGTAAGAAACTGATCTTGCTGATCATCGGAGTCATATTGATAGGGGCCAATCTCAGAGCGCCTCTGACATCGGTCGGACCGCTGGTTTCCTCAATTCGGGACAGCCTCGGAATGACCAATGCGGCTGCCGGCACCATTACCACAGTGCCGCTCTTGGCCTTTGCATGTCTGTCGCCGTTTGTTACTTTATTGTCCCGGCGCTTCGGAACTGAACTTGTCTTACTGTCATCATTAATTATTCTGACAGCCGGTATCCTGCTGCGCTCAATCGCCGGGATCGGCACTCTCTTTTTCGGGACGATCCTGTTGGGATTGTCGATTGCTGTATGCAACGTACTGCTGCCGAGCCTCATTAAACATAAGTTTCCGGGAAATTTAGGCGTCATGACCGGCGTCTACTCGGTTTCTATGAATCTATGCGGCGCGATTGCATCCGGCATCAGCGTACCGATCGCCTACTCAGCTGGATTGGGCTGGAAAGGCGCGCTCGGCTGCTGGGGCATTCTTTCTTTAATAGCGTTCGTCATGTGGATTCCGCAAATGAGGGGACGCGAACTGCCCGTCCGCACGCCGGGGGCAGACGGAGGGAAGAAAAGCAGTCTGCTGCGGTCCCCGCTGGCTTGGAAGGTGACGATGTTTATGGGCCTGCAATCCCTTATTTTTTACACAGTCATCGCTTGGCTGCCGGAAATTCTTCAGCAGAATGGACTCAGCTCAAGCAGGGCGGGATGGATGCTTTCGTTAATGCAGTTCTCACTCCTGCCGATTACCTTTATCGTGCCGATCGCTGCCGCTAAAATGAAAAATCAGCGCGCTCTCGCCGGACTGACGGCCTTATTTTTCCTCATCGGCATTGCCGGTGTTCTTTGCGGGAGCCCGTCTCTTACTCCGCTATGGGTCATTTTGATCGGAATTGCGGGAGGCTGTGCGTTCAGTCTGGCGATGATGTTTTTCAGCCTGCGGACCCGGCATATTCATGAAGCCGCGGCGCTTTCCGGCATGGCCCAGTCATTCGGATACCTGCTTGCCGCCTTCGGGCCGCTTGTATTCGGCCTGCTGCATGACATCACGCACGGCTGGACGGTTCCGTTATTCATGCTGATCGCAGTCTCCGTTCTGATCTTTATTTTCGGAGTCGGAGCGGGAAAAGCAGAACAGATCAAAACAGCATAAAAAAACAAAGGACCCGAGACGGGTCCTTTGTTTTTTATCTGAAAAGCAGTCTCCGACCATCATGTCGTCAGTTTTAAACCGATGACACCGATGAGGATAAGCCCCAGAGACACCAATTGTGACAGATTGAATTTTTCTTTAAACCAGAGTATGCCCACGGCCGAAACGCCGATGCTTCCCATGCCGGTCCAAGCCGCATACGCAACACCTGTGGGAAGGACCTGCATCGCTTCAGAAAGACAAAAGAATGAAAGCATAAAGCCTGTTGTCATGATAATCAGCGGCCACTTTTTCTTAAAGCCGTCAATATGTTTCATGGCAACGGCCGCTACAACTTCTTCCGCTCCGGCAATAAATAACAGCAGCCAAGCCATTAATGTTCACCCCTTGTTTTACTTTCTTTCGTAAATACCTTCATTCCTAAAATGCCGGACAGCAGCAAAGCCAAAAAGAATATCTGCCCGATTGAAAAAGGTTCTCCTAAAATAACCCCCGTTACATATGTGCCGACCGTGCCTATTCCGACAAAAACGGTATACGCGGCAGCCATGGGGATTTTTTTGTAAGAGCGGATCAACATCAGAAAGCTGACGGCAATCAGAAGGAAAATACCAATCCAATCAATGAGCGAATCCGCATGCTTCAGGGCAGACGCCCAAATCACTTCTAACAGTCCGGCTATCAGTACAAGCAGCCAATACATTTACAGTCACCTCAATTATGAATGAATGTCAGTCATTTTTATGGCGGTCAAAAATGATCGGTCTCTGCCAATCATTTCTGCAAGCTTCTTTTAAGAAAGCTGAATATTTCTTTTTTATACACTTCGAGATCGACATCCTGTTCACAGCCGATATAAAATCGTTCAGCCGCGTTCTCGACAACGTTGATAATCGTTCTGGCCGTCCATCTGACATGAATGCCGCTGATAACCACATTCTGCTCAATGGCGGTATTGATCACGTCTTCCAGCCAGGAATAATAAGGCTGATAAATGGCCTCCCATTTTTCCATTGAGTGATCGATGGCAAGACCGGAATAACAGAGGACGATAATATCTTTATGAAGCTGGGTGATGTGAAATGTCTCATCAACCAAAATGTCCAGCACCGTCCAAAAATCTTCCGTGCCGTCGGTTTTCCCTTTAATTCTGTCCAGCGTAAGGTCGAGCAGGTTTTCTGCAATCGCTGATATCAGTGCGTTTTTGGAAGAAAAATATAAGTAAAACGTACCTTGGGCCGTTCCGGCTTTTTTGACGATTTCTGAAATGGATGCTTTGTCTAACCCTTTTTCAGAAATGACTTCAATCGCGGCTTGCAGGATCTTTTCATATTTTCCCGAGCTTTGTTTTGCCAATAGAGGGATTCCTCCTTTGTGAATGACTGTCATTCATTTTATCATATGATTGTTTTTTTGTCATCCTTAACAGAGATCGTGCTTCTTTCCGGCATTCGTCATTTATCACTGTCGATTATAGCCTTCGGCAGCCCTGTATATTTTGCCCAGTAATAAATGCCGAGCGAACCGATGGCGATCAGAATCAGGTCAAGCGGATTGCTGATAATGCCCAATCCATGGCCGAACGAGCCGATATAGGAGAAAATCAGCATCATGACATAAAAACCGACGATCCACCAGGCTGATTTCAGCTGCTGCCGTATGCTGACATCATCTTTAGGGGCATATTTACTGAAACAGAGGTAGACGAGAAACATGACAATTTGAGAACCGAGAAGCCAGGAAACAGTGCGCCAGCCGGACCAATATACAATATAAGAAGTAAAAATAAATGACAGCGGTCCGATAATGCTCATACCCTTTAAATAAAACGGTCTGTTAATATTCTTCGCGTTTACCCTCAACGCTGCTGAAGAAATCGGCGCAATCGCATAAGACAGAATCAATGCGACGGAGCATACGTTGAAGAGAGCGTTCCAGGAAGGGAACGGCAGCGTCCAAAAAACAGCCAGACCGAACGAGAGCCAAAGAGAGGCACGCGGTGTTCCGGTTTCTTTATTGACTTTAGAAAAGATGCTGAATAATGTTCCGTTTCTGGCCCAGGCATAGACGAGACGTGAAGTCGTATTCATAAAGATATTTCCGTTGCCGCCCGGTGATAAAATCGCATCTAAAATAACCAATGTCGCCAGCCACCCTAAACCGAGTAAAACGGCGATATCTTTGAACGGAAGGGAGAATTCCTGCCCGATAGCCGGCCATCCGTGCTTCAGTGTGTCTCCCGGAATCGCCCCGATAAAAGTGATCTGCAGCACGGTGTAAATTATGGTAGAAACAATAATACAGACAATTAATGCGATCGGAATGTTGCGCTTCGGATTCTGCACTTCACTGGCGACAGCTACAATAGGGTGCAGCCCGAGGTAGGCAAACATGACACCGCCTGTGGAAATCGCCGCCTGAATACCGGTGAAACCAAAAGGCGCAAATCCGTGAACGGTCATATTGCCCGGGTGAAAATGAAAAATCAGTACCACAATAACCGTAATCGGAACGACGTATTTAAAAATCGAAATAATGAAGTTTGCTTTCGCAAAGGTTTTGACACTCCAGTAATTGAGGAGGAAGAACAGGCAGAGCAGCGCAAATTGCAATATCCACCCGGCAATTGTCGGCGAATCGGAGCCTTTTACGGTCAAACCGGGAAACCAATACGCCACGTATTGGCGGACTGCCGTGACTTCTATAGAAATAAGGCTCGTGTATGCCACAATGGTGACAAAGGAAATTAAATATCCGACGAGATGTCCATGTGAATAAACGGGATACCGGATAATTCCTCCGGTCCGCGGCAGAGCGGCGCCCAGTTCCGCGTAAACCAAGCCGATCAATAAGATAATCCCCCCGCCGATCAGCCAGGAAAAAGCCCCTGATGGACCCGCTTTAGAGGCGACGTTACTGACGGCAAACAGCCATGCCGAACCGAATATGGCTCCCATGCCGATTAAAATAAGATCAAATAGTGATATGGATTTCTGGAAGTTTCCTTGCTTAGACATTCGCTGCCTCCTTAAAAAGACATTGTTCTATTTACATAATTCCCATTATCATTCGAACATACCCAGCCGGCCGGCTGGAAAATTAGGACAACTTTCGAGTTGATGGTATGTACAGCAATGTGCTCAAATTATAATGGAGTGACTTGAAAAACGGCCGTATCTCAAGATCTCCCCGCATATATTCCCTGTTTTGACCGCGTTCAAACCTCATTCCCATAAAAATTAAAAAAACGCCCGAACGAAGCAGGCGTTTTTTATTACAAGTTCATATCTTTCAGTCCTGGGCTGTGCTCATTCGGAAGCTCCGGAAGCTCAGGCACAGGAAAACCTTTAGGCGGTTCGGACACACTTAATTCGCCGCCGTTTCGGCTCGGCGTCGTTCCCTGCAGAATTTCTCCGATCCGTGTCGGGTCCAGCCTGAAATTAAATTGGGTATTATGATAACCCATCTCAACGAATTTCCGGCATTCCGGATATTTTTCAATATCATAATTCGGCACGGGGAATAATTTCCCCCATTCAACACCCAGAGTTTCCAGCGCTTTTGTAAAAGCATTTTGATGGGCGTTGTCACGGACAATCAGGAAACCGAGTGTTTCTCTGAACGTCTGATTTGAACTCATTTCATAAATGCGCGTTTTTTGCAGAACGCCGGTTGATTCCAGCACAACATTGTCCAATAAGTCGGCAATCAGATTACCGTGATTGTAGACCCAAGAGCCATTCCATGGGTTGCCGCTGGCATCTGCAGGCAGGGAACTTTGCGCCCCGATAATATAATGGTGCGGATTGGCATGCTTCACCGCTTCATCAATCGGCGCCTGATCTGCTGCCTGATTTCCGGCACCCTCAGCGCCGCTTTCGTCGAGCAGCGCATTAATCGTATTCTGGACGAGCTCAACGTGTGCAATTTCTTCTAAAAATACACCGCGAAGCAGGTCGCGGAACTGCTTTTCTTTTCCTCTGAAATTAGAGCTTTGGAAAAAGTATTGCATCATCGTCCGCATTTCCCCGTAATGCCCGCCTAAAATTTCCTGAAGCACCTTGGCTGCGGCCGGGTCCGGCTTGTCCGGTTTAATGATATTGATCAGCTCTTCTTTGTAATAATACACAAACAGCGCCCCCTGAAATAAGTTTTCGGTTCTTCTGTTAGTGTCTTTGCAAAGTCGATTTTTATGTATCGGCAGCAAACAAAGGGACGGAAAGCGTATCCCGTCCCTTTGTTTTAAGCTTCGACCGCCCCGCGGAGTTTTGTGTTCACAAGTCCGTTCCATCCTTGATCCATTGTACTGTGAATCTCAGAGCTTTTCCGATTGACTTTATTGATGACGGCATCCGGTTCTTTCCATCCGCCGTGAATGAGAGTGAATTCCGTATCTCCGCTTTCCGTTTCTTTTAAGACAAAAGAAACGATCCAGCCCTCCGTATCCCACGAAAAAGAAAGACGGTATGGCGCCTCGATATCCAACAGCTTGCACGGAGATGGACCGAATGGGGATTCCAGCTGAAACTCACTGTCTTCCTGAGGCGTGAAATCATTCGGCATAAACCAGAGGGACAGTCCGTCTGCAGTGGAGACCGTATCCCAGACAACTTGTATCGGCGCCTTGAAAACGGCGGTATGAATAATGTCCGGTAATGTTTGATTACCGCTGTTGCTGTTTTTGTTATCATTGTTTTGTTTATCAGACATGCTGTGTAACCACTCTTTCGCTGTTTTTTCTTTTGATCATACTACACAGGGCAGGACATTTGAAAACAAATCAAACTTATTTTATGCTTTTCCAAAGCAATTCAATTCATTTTAAGGGAGACGTAGTGATGACAGATCAATTTAAAGCGTTAGTAGTCGATCAACGTGAAGACCGGTTTTCAGTAAGCGTACGGCAGCTGGCTGTTCAGGACCTTCCCGAGGGCGAAGTGCTGATTAAGGTTTGCTATTCAGGCGTGAATTATAAAGACAGCTTGGCCGCCATTCCGGACGGCAAGATCGTAACCTCGTATCCTTTCGTACCGGGAATTGATTTAGCGGGAATCGTTGTTTCCTCAGATGACGACCGATTCAAAGAAGGGGACAAAGTTATTGCGACAAGCTACGGCATAGGTGTTTCCCACTTCGGCGGCTATAGCGGGATGGCCCGCATTCCGGCAGATTGGGTTGTGCCTCTGCCTGATGGTTTGACACTTAAAGAAGCCATGACGATCGGAACCGCCGGTTTCACGGCTGCGTTGTCCGTTCAGCGGCTTGAAGAAAACCATGCCGCCCCTGAAAAAGGGAAGGTCCTGGTGACGGGAGCAACAGGCGGTGTCGGAAGCTTTGCGGTTTCCATTCTTTCTTCCTTAGGTTTTGACGTTGAGGCCAGTACGGGAAAAGAAGAAGAAAGCGCCTATTTGAAAAGTCTCGGAGCGAAGACGGTTATTTACCGTGACGAAGTTTATAACGGCACGTTAAAACCGATGCAAAAACAAAAATGGGCAGCGGCCGTCGATCCGGTCGGAGGTGAGCCGCTTGCGTCAGTTCTCAGTCAGATTCAGTACGGCGGGGCAGTGGCAGTGAGCGGACTGACAGCCGGAACGAAACTCCCGGCTACTGTATTCCCGTTTATATTGCGCGGCGTCAGTCTCTTGGGAATCGATTCCGTATTCTGTCCAATGGAAATAAGAAAGAAAACATGGCAGCGTTTAGCTGATGATTTCAAGCCTGCAGATCTGGAGGCCTTTATTCAAAAGGAAATTACACTTGAGGAGCTGCCGGACACGCTTCCTGCTCTCTTAAAAGGAGAAGCGAGAGGAAGAACGATCGTTAAATTGAATGAAGAATAAAGCGAAAACCCTCAACATTAGTTGGGGGTTTTTTCAATATATAATCAATTATTGGTTAAAAGTAAGGTTAAATATTGAGTAAGTTATAAAAGTAAGCTGATTATAAATATGAAATGATTATATATAGGTCACATATAGATAAATTATAAAATTTTCTGAAATATTTATTGACTGAAAGCGCTTTTAAAATTATGATAATAACATAAGTGCCAATAATATCATTATAACTTCACTACAAAGTAACTATAAAATAACAATTTGTCGGAAGGGAAGTGAATATTAATTATAAATGATAACGCTTTCATATTGATTTCTTCATTATAGGACTGTTTTGGGCGGTCGGAGCATGTGTGCAGACGGTATAGGTGTAAATATCGATAACTGAATATTCAGGTATTATCTCAGCATAAAAGCTAGGAGGATTTGAAGATGAATAAAAATAGCAGCCAGTATTCATTTTTGAGGACCATCATTTTAGTATCGACGTTCGGAGGACTTCTTTTCGGCTACGATACAGGTGTAATTAATGGAGCGCTGCCGTTTATGGCGGAACCTGATCAGCTTAATCTTACGGCTCTGACTGAGGGCATGGTGGCAAGCTCCCTGCTCTTGGGCGCTGCGATCGGCGCGGTTTTTGGCGGGCGGCTGTCGGATTATAATGGCAGACGTAAAAATATCCTTATCCTTGCCGTTCTGTTCTTTGTGGCGACGCTTGGATGTACGCTGGCGCCTAATGTATCGGTTATGATTATCTCTCGTTTTCTGCTGGGGCTTGCTGTCGGGGGAGCGTCCGTAACAGTTCCGGCATACTTGGCTGAAATGTCTCCGGCGGAAAGTCGCGGGAGAATGGTTACCCAAAATGAACTGATGATTGTAACGGGCCAGCTGCTTGCCTTTACGTGTAATGCTATTATCGGCAATGTGCTCGGTGATACCTCTCATGCCTGGCGTTACATGCTTGTTATCGCGGCGCTTCCGGCGGTATTCTTGTTTTTCGGTATGCTTAAAGTTCCTGAGAGTCCGCGCTGGCTGGTTTCTAAAGGAAGAAAAGAAGATGCTCTGCGCGTACTCCGGAGAATACGCAATGAAGAAAAAGCAAAGTCTGAGCTTGCTGAGATTGAATCTGCTTTTCATAAGGAAGCGGAGATGGAGCAGGCGACATTTAAGGACCTTGCCGTCCCGTGGGTGCGCCGCATTGTGTTTATCGGAATCGGAATTGCGGTAGTGCAGCAGCTCACCGGCGTAAATTCAATTATGTACTATGGAACTCAAATTTTAAAAGATGCCGGCTTCGAAACAAAGGCTGCATTGATCGGCAATATCGCTAACGGTGTGATTTCTGTGCTCGCGACTTTTGTGGGCATATGGCTTCTCGGCAAAGTCGGCCGCCGCCCGATGCTGATGACGGGGCTGATCGGAACGACTGTCGTCCTGCTGCTGATCGGGATTCTGTCTGTCATGCTGAAAGGATCGCCTGCACTTCCTTATGTGATTCTTTCATTAACCGTCACTTTCCTTGCGTTTCAGCAGGGAGCTGTCTCTCCGGTGACCTGGCTGATGCTGTCGGAGATATTCCCGCTTCGATTGCGGGGGCTCGGTATGGGAGTCACTGTCTTCTGCCTCTGGATCGTGAACTTCCTTGTCGGTTTGACTTTCCCGGTTCTGCTCGCAAACATCGGGTTGTCTGCAACCTTCTTCATCTTTGTCCTGTTAGGGATAGCGTCCGTCATATTCGTAAAAAGGTTCCTGCCGGAAACAAAAGGTCTTTCGCTCGAACAGCTTGAACAAAATTTCCGCGCCTATGAAAAAACAGATCGAAAAACCGTTGAAGCCGAGGTGAGCGGGTAATCAGGAGAGAAGCAGGGTTTTTAGGGATCCTGCTTTTTCATTCTTTTATTATATAGAAGGAAATAATAAGCGAGAAAAAAGTTGTGTAAAAGTGTTGACGTGTTTTAAGGGGCGTGGTATATTATTAAACGTCGCTGATGAACAAAGCGGTAACGCCAAATGAGAAAATGTTTTTTTGAAAAAAGACTTTACAAATTCTCATAAGTGTGTATAATAAATGAGGTCGAGAAAAAGACTTCGAAACAAAATGAAAAAACGCTTGACATCATAACTGATTAGTGGTATGATAGTTAAGTCGCCTGATAAGCGCCCGTAGCTCAATTGGATAGAGCGTTTGACTACGGATCAAAAGGTTAGGGGTTCGACTCCTCTCGGGCGCGCCAATTTAAATGCGGGTGTAGTTTAGTGGTAAAACCTCAGCCTTCCAAGCTGATGTCGTGAGTTCGATTCTCATCACCCGCTCCATTATAATGATCTTTGAAAACTAAACAAGACAAAACGTACCTGTTAATTCAAAGTTTTAAATAAATCGCACAGCGATGTGCGTAGTCAGTCAAACTAAGGTCTGCACGACGCAGATCACACAGACGTTACTGCAGGATGCAGTGAACTTAGTCTGTGATCCATTATCGGAGAGTTTGATCCTGGCTCAGGACGAACGCTGGCGGCGTGCCTAATACATGCAAGTCGAGCGGACAGATGGGAGCTTGCTCCCTGATGTTAGCGGCGGACGGGTGAGTAACACGTGGGTAACCTGCCTGTAAGACTGGGATAACTCCGGGAAACCGGGGCTAATACCGGATGCTTGTTTGAACCGCATGGTTCAGACATAAAAGGTGGCTTCGGCTACCACTTACAGATGGACCCGCGGCGCATTAGCTAGTTGGTGAGGTAACGGCTCACCAAGGCGACGATGCGTAGCCGACCTGAGAGGGTGATCGGCCACACTGGGACTGAGACACGGCCCAGACTCCTACGGGAGGCAGCAGTAGGGAATCTTCCGCAATGGACGAAAGTCTGACGGAGCAACGCCGCGTGAGTGATGAAGGTTTTCGGATCGTAAAGCTCTGTTGTTAGGGAAGAACAAGTGCCGTTCAAATAGGGCGGCACCTTGACGGTACCTAACCAGAAAGCCACGGCTAACTACGTGCCAGCAGCCGCGGTAATACGTAGGTGGCAAGCGTTGTCCGGAATTATTGGGCGTAAAGGGCTCGCAGGCGGTTTCTTAAGTCTGATGTGAAAGCCCCCGGCTCAACCGGGGAGGGTCATTGGAAACTGGGGAACTTGAGTGCAGAAGAGGAGAGTGGAATTCCACGTGTAGCGGTGAAATGCGTAGAGATGTGGAGGAACACCAGTGGCGAAGGCGACTCTCTGGTCTGTAACTGACGCTGAGGAGCGAAAGCGTGGGGAGCGAACAGGATTAGATACCCTGGTAGTCCACGCCGTAAACGATGAGTGCTAAGTGTTAGGGGGTTTCCGCCCCTTAGTGCTGCAGCTAACGCATTAAGCACTCCGCCTGGGGAGTACGGTCGCAAGACTGAAACTCAAAGGAATTGACGGGGGCCCGCACAAGCGGTGGAGCATGTGGTTTAATTCGAAGCAACGCGAAGAACCTTACCAGGTCTTGACATCCTCTGACAATCCTAGAGATAGGACGTCCCCTTCGGGGGCAGAGTGACAGGTGGTGCATGGTTGTCGTCAGCTCGTGTCGTGAGATGTTGGGTTAAGTCCCGCAACGAGCGCAACCCTTGATCTTAGTTGCCAGCATTCAGTTGGGCACTCTAAGGTGACTGCCGGTGACAAACCGGAGGAAGGTGGGGATGACGTCAAATCATCATGCCCCTTATGACCTGGGCTACACACGTGCTACAATGGGCAGAACAAAGGGCAGCGAAACCGCGAGGTTAAGCCAATCCCACAAATCTGTTCTCAGTTCGGATCGCAGTCTGCAACTCGACTGCGTGAAGCTGGAATCGCTAGTAATCGCGGATCAGCATGCCGCGGTGAATACGTTCCCGGGCCTTGTACACACCGCCCGTCACACCACGAGAGTTTGTAACACCCGAAGTCGGTGAGGTAACCTTTTTGGAGCCAGCCGCCGAAGGTGGGACAGATGATTGGGGTGAAGTCGTAACAAGGTAGCCGTATCGGAAGGTGCGGCTGGATCACCTCCTTTCTAAGGATTTTAACGGAATATAAGACCTTGGGTCTTATAAACAGAACGTTCCCTGTCTTGTTTAGTTTTGAAGGATCATTCGATTCTTCGAGATGTTGTTCTTTGAAAACTAGATAACAGAAGTAATTCACATTCAATTGTAATGCAAGATATCACGTAGTGATTCTTTTTAACGGTTAAGTTAGAAAGGGCGCACGGTGGATGCCTTGGCACTAGGAGCCGATGAAGGACGGGACGAACACCGATATGCTTCGGGGAGCTGTAAGCAAGCTTTGATCCGGAGATTTCCGAATGGGGAAACCCACCACTCGTAATGGAGTGGTATCCATATCTGAATACATAGGATATGAGAAGGCAGACCCGGGGAACTGAAACATCTAAGTACCCGGAGGAAGAGAAAGCAAATGCGATTCCCTGAGTAGCGGCGAGCGAAACGGGACCAGCCCAAACCAAGAGGCTTGCCTCTTGGGGTTGTAGGACACTCTGTACGGAGTTACAAAGGAACGAGGTAGATGAAGAGGTCTGGAAAGGCCCGCCATAGGAGGTAACAGCCCTGTAGTCAAAACTTCGTTCTCTCCTGAGTGGATCCTGAGTACGGCGGAACACGTGAAATTCCGTCGGAATCCGGGAGGACCATCTCCCAAGGCTAAATACTCCCTAGTGACCGATAGTGAACCAGTACCGTGAGGGAAAGGTGAAAAGCACCCCGGAAGGGGAGTGAAAGAGATCCTGAAACCGTGTGCCTACAAGTAGTCAGAGCCCGTTAACGGGTGATGGCGTGCCTTTTGTAGAATGAACCGGCGAGTTACGATCCCGTGCAAGGTTAAGCAGAAGATGCGGAGCCGCAGCGAAAGCGAGTCTGAACAGGGCGAATTAAGTACGTGGTCGTAGACCCGAAACCAGGTGATCTACCCATGTCCAGGGTGAAGTTCAGGTAACACTGAATGGAGGCCCGAACCCACGCACGTTGAAAAGTGCGGGGATGAGGTGTGGGTAGGGGTGAAATGCCAATCGAACCTGGAGATAGCTGGTTCTCTCCGAAATAGCTTTAGGGCTAGCCTCAAGGTAAGAGTCTCGGAGGTAGAGCACTGATTGGACTAGGGGCCCCTACCGGGTTACCGAATTCAGTCAAACTCCGAATGCCGATGACTTATCCTTGGGAGTCAGACTGCGAGTGATAAGATCCGTAGTCGAAAGGGAAACAGCCCAGACCGCCAGCTAAGGTCCCAAAGTATACGTTAAGTGGAAAAGGATGTGGAGTTGCTTAGACAACCAGGATGTTGGCTTAGAAGCAGCCACCATTTAAAGAGTGCGTAATAGCTCACTGGTCGAGTGACTCTGCGCCGAAAATGTACCGGGGCTAAACGTATCACCGAAGCTGCGGACTGTTCTTCGAACAGTGGTAGGAGAGCGTTCTAAGGGCTGTGAAGCAAGACCGGAAGGACTTGTGGAGCGCTTAGAAGTGAGAATGCCGGTATGAGTAGCGAAAGAGGGGTGAGAATCCCCTCCACCGAATGCCTAAGGTTTCCTGAGGAAGGCTCGTCCGCTCAGGGTTAGTCGGGACCTAAGCCGAGGCCGAAAGGCGTAGGCGATGGATAACAGGTTGATATTCCTGTACCACCTCCTCACCATTTGAGCAATGGGGGGACGCAGGAGGATAGGGTAAGCGCGGTATTGGATATCCGCGTCCAAGCAGTTAGGCTGGGAAATAGGCAAATCCGTTTCCCGTGAAGGCTGAGCTGTGATGGCGAGCGAATTATAGTAGCGAAGTTCCTGATTCCACACTGCCAAGAAAAGCCTCTAGCGAGGTGAGAGGTGCCCGTACCGCAAACCGACACAGGTAGGCGAGGAGAGAATCCTAAGGTGATCGAGAGAACTCTCGTTAAGGAACTCGGCAAAATGACCCCGTAACTTCGGGAGAAGGGGTGCTCTGTTAGGGTGCAAGCCCGAGAGAGCCGCAGTGAATAGGCCCAGGCGACTGTTTAGCAAAAACACAGGTCTCTGCGAAGCCGTAAGGCGAAGTATAGGGGCTGACGCCTGCCCGGTGCTGGAAGGTTAAGAGGAGCGCTTAGCGTAAGCGAAGGTGCGAATTGAAGCCCCAGTAAACGGCGGCCGTAACTATAACGGTCCTAAGGTAGCGAAATTCCTTGTCGGGTAAGTTCCGACCCGCACGAAAGGCGCAACGATCTGGGCACTGTCTCAACGAGAGACTCGGTGAAATTATAGTACCTGTGAAGATGCAGGTTACCCGCGACAGGACGGAAAGACCCCGTGGAGCTTTACTGCAGCCTGATATTGAATGTTGGTACAGCTTGTACAGGATAGGTAGGAGCCTTGGAAACCGGAGCGCCAGCTTCGGTGGAGGCATCGGTGGGATACTACCCTGGCTGTATTGACCTTCTAACCCGCCGCCCTTATCGGGCGGGGAGACAGTGTCAGGTGGGCAGTTTGACTGGGGCGGTCGCCTCCTAAAAGGTAACGGAGGCGCCCAAAGGTTCCCTCAGAATGGTTGGAAATCATTCGCAGAGTGTAAAGGCACAAGGGAGCTTGACTGCGAGACCTACAAGTCGAGCAGGGACGAAAGTCGGGCTTAGTGATCCGGTGGTTCCGCATGGAAGGGCCATCGCTCAACGGATAAAAGCTACCCCGGGGATAACAGGCTTATCTCCCCCAAGAGTCCACATCGACGGGGAGGTTTGGCACCTCGATGTCGGCTCATCGCATCCTGGGGCTGTAGTCGGTCCCAAGGGTTGGGCTGTTCGCCCATTAAAGCGGTACGCGAGCTGGGTTCAGAACGTCGTGAGACAGTTCGGTCCCTATCCGTCGCGGGCGCAGGAAATTTGAGAGGAGCTGTCCTTAGTACGAGAGGACCGGGATGGACGCACCGCTGGTGTACCAGTTGTTCTGCCAAGGGCATCGCTGGGTAGCTATGTGCGGACGGGATAAGTGCTGAAAGCATCTAAGCATGAAGCCCCCCTCAAGATGAGATTTCCCATTCCGCAAGGAAGTAAGATCCCTGAAAGATGATCAGGTTGATAGGTCTGAGGTGGAAGTGTGGCGACACATGGAGCTGACAGATACTAATCGATCGAGGACTTAACCAATTTTGAATGTATACTCACTGTTATCTAGTTTTGAGAGAACACTCTCAATGGTTTGGTGGCGATAGCGAAGAGGTCACACCCGTTCCCATGCCGAACACGGAAGTTAAGCTCTTCAGCGCCGATGGTAGTCGGGGGTTTCCCCCTGTGAGAGTAGGACGCCGCCAAGCTTTTCTAAAATTTTATCATCGCGGGGTGGAGCAGTTCGGTAGCTCGTCGGGCTCATAACCCGAAGGTCGCAGGTTCAAATCCTGCCCCCGCAACCAAAAATAAAAATGGTCCGGTAGTTCAGTTGGTTAGAATGCCTGCCTGTCACGCAGGAGGTCGCGGGTTCGAGTCCCGTCCGGACCGCCATTTTCATTGTAAACGAAACGATCATGTTTTCGTTTTTTTTGTGTTTTCTTTTAAATGCTGGCAGCTTGGTATCTAACCAAGCTTTCTTTTATATCGTTAAAGTCTTGGATATTGAAACATAATCCGATACACTAGAAAGAGCTGTTCACAAGAGCGTCAGAAAGGGAGACGGGAGAAACATGGACGAGTTTGATTTGATTCACAGTATTACGCCGCATACGCATTATCATCCTTCCGTCAATGTAGGGATCGGTGATGATGGTGCAGTTTATACAGCATCATCTCATATGCAGCAAATTGTCTGCCTTGATACGATGGTGGAGGATGTCCATTTTAAATCAGAGTATTCCTCTCCTCAAGATATCGGTTATAAGGCGCTTGCTGTTAACATTAGTGATGTGGCGGCGATGGGAGGCATTCCGAAGTTTTATCTGGTATCTCTTGCGGTTCCTTCTTGCTGGCAGAAAGCTGATGTCCAGGCAATGTATGAAGGGATGGCGGAACTGGCGAAACTATACCGGATGGATTTGATCGGAGGAGATACCGTCTCCGCTTCCGGTCAAGCCGTTATTACTGTTACTGTCATCGGAGAAGTCGAAAAGGATCGCGCTTGTCTGCGAAGCTCGGCAAGGCCCGGGGATGTTGTTTTTGTTACGGGAGATATCGGTTCGTCCGCAGCTGGGCTGTCTCTTTTATTGGGAGAAACACCTCCCTCTGCTTTTCACACGAGTGATTATTTTATCAAAAAACATAAACGGCCCGTTCCGAGGGTCCAGGTCGGCCGCTTTTGCTCCCAGCTTCAGCGAGCGGCTCTGAATGATATCAGTGACGGATTGGCCAGTGAGCTGCATGAAATAGCTGAGTCAAGTTCAGTTACGATAGAAATTGAAGAACAGCTTCTGCCCGTGCATCCGGATTTACCTGAGGCGGATCCTCAGTGGGAGAAATGGGTGTTATTCGGCGGTGAAGATTTTGAATTGGTTGGAACGGTATCTCAGCAAGAGTGGACTTCTTTGCTTGATTACTGCACTCAATCAGGCATTCCGATTGCTAAGATTGGAGCAGTTTCTGAACGGAAGGAAGCAAGTGTTCTTATGACAGCCAATGATCAGAGACAAATCGTCCTTGAGAAAAAAGGATACAATCATTTTAAATAAGACGGGTGACTCACTTTGAAGACATTACAATGGAGAACGAAAAACCCCGAAGAAACAAAAGCCGTTGCCAAGCTTGCCGCTTCTTTGGCAAAGCCGGGAGATATTCTGACACTGGAAGGCGACTTAGGCGCGGGAAAAACGACTTTTACAAAGGGTTTTGCCGAAGGTCTGGGGATCACGAGAGTGGTAAACAGCCCGACTTTCACAATTATAAAAGAATACCATGACGGTTCGCTTCCTCTATATCATATGGATGTTTATCGCATGGAGGATGAAAGCGAAGACTTGGGACTTGAAGAATACTTTGAGGGACAAGGCGTCTGTTTAATTGAATGGGCTCATTTAATTCAGGAGCAGCTGCCTGTCGAACGGCTGCAGATCGTCATCAAGAGAGCCGGTGATGAGGAAAGGGACATTACCTTTACGGCTTGCGGAACACGGTATGAAACGCTTTGTGAGGAGATAAGTAAACATGACAATACTGGCAATTGATACGTCAAATTACACGCTGGGTGCCGCGCTCGTTCGTGAAAAAACGGTGATGGCGGAGTATATTACATATTTAAAAAAGAATCATTCCGTGCGGGCGATGCCTGCTGTCAATTCATTGCTGGCGGATTGCGGTTTAACACCGCAGGACCTTACGAAAATAGTAGTGGCGAAAGGGCCGGGATCGTACACAGGTGTCAGAATCGGTGTGACGCTGGCGAAGACATTGGCCTGGTCGCTGAAGCTTCCGATTTCCGCTGTATCGAGCCTGGAGGTGCTGGCGGCTAACGGACGGCACTTTCAAGGGCTGATCTGCCCGTTATTTGACGCCCGTCGCGGACAAGTGTATACGGGTCTTTATGAATATCAGGACGGCCGATTACAATCCGTTCTTCCTGACCAGAATGTGCTTTTGACTGATTGGCTTGGCATGCTGAGAGAAAAAGCGTCTCCGGTTTTATTTTTAGGGCACGATACAGCCATTCATGAAGAAACCATTAAACATGAATTGGCTTCTCAAGCAGTGATAGGAACGGCTGCGCAGCATAATCCGCGGCCGTCAGAGCTGGCGTTTTTAGGCTTGGAAAAAGAAGAAGCGGATGTCCACAGCCTTGTTCCGGATTATTTGCGTCTGGCAGAGGCTGAAGCGAAATGGATGGAATCTCAAAAATAGGGTGATGGGGATGAAAACGAAAACGGCGATTCGAAGCATGCGGCCGGAAGATATTGATCAAATTTATGAAATTGAAACAGCATCCTTCACTTCTCCGTGGACGAAGGATTCATTTTATCATGAGCTTTTGGAAAATCCGTATGCGCACTACCTTGTCATTGAAAAGGACGGCTGTCTGGCAGGTTATTGCGGAATCTGGATTATTATAGATGACGCGCAGATTACGAACATAGCCATTAAGCCGGAATACCGGGGCCAATCATTGGGAGAAGCGCTGTTTGGCTCTGCGATAGAATTGTGCAGAGAAAAAAAGGCAAGAAGGCTCTCTCTCGAAGTCAGGGTCTCAAATCATCCCGCCCAATCCTTATATAAAAAATTCGGTCTTCAGGCCGGAGGAATCAGAAAACAATACTATACAGATAACGGGGAAGATGCGTTATTAATGTGGGTGACATTACATGAGTGAAAAACAAGATATATATGTATTAGGAATCGAAACAAGCTGTGATGAAACAGCGGCTTCAGTCGTGAAAAACGGGAAAGACATCATTTCAAACGTTGTCGCTTCTCAAATTGAAAGCCATAAACGGTTCGGCGGGGTCGTACCTGAAATTGCGTCCAGACATCATGTGGAACAGATTACCCTTGTGATTGAGGAAGCTCTTTTACAAGCGGAGTTGGGCTTAGATGACCTTGACGCGATTGCCGTAACGGAAGGACCGGGTCTTGTCGGGGCTCTTTTAATCGGCGTCAATGCGGCAAAGGCGTTAAGCTTCGCCCATCAAATTCCGTTAGTCGGCGTTCATCATATTGCCGGCCATATTTATGCAAACAGGCTGATAGGAGAGCTTCAGTTCCCGGCGCTTGCTTTGGTTGTGTCGGGCGGACATACGGAATTGGTCTATATGAAAGAGCACGGTTCCTTCGATGTTATCGGTGAAACGCTGGACGATGCAGCAGGTGAAGCATACGACAAAGTGGCAAGAACGATGGGGCTTCCTTATCCGGGAGGACCGCAGATTGATAAGCTGGCTGCTGTGGGAACGGACTCCATTCCGCTTCCGCGCGCGTGGCTGGAAGAAGGGTCTTACAATTTCAGCTTCAGCGGCTTGAAGTCAGCCGTGATTAACACGCTTCATAACGCCTCGCAAAAAAATGAGGTGATTCCTCCGGAGGATCTTGCCGCGAGCTTTCAGCAGAGTGTCATTGATGTACTGACGGCAAAAACCTCTAAGGCCGCGAAAGAATACGGGGTTAAACAAGTGCTGCTTGCAGGGGGCGTAGCCGCGAACAAGGGCTTGAGAGCCGCGCTGCAGCAGGAATTCAGCCATGCGGGAGATCCTGAACTTATCATCCCGCCGCTTTCTTTATGCACGGACAATGCAGCGATGATTGCGGCTGCCGGAACTGTTGCTTTTGAAAAGGGGATTCGGGGTTCATACGATATGAACGGACAGCCTGGTTTGGAATTAATGTCTTTTGATCGTCTCACGTTGTAAAACGTGAGGCTTTTTTTTGACTTATTAACAGATAATTCAAACATATCCACAGGATTGTGTATATATTCAGAAATCCATACTGGATAAGGGGCTGCGAGTTGTGAGTAAAGTGGATAAAATCAGAAAATTTTGTGGATAGTGTGTATAAAGCGCTTACTTAAATGGCTGACAAGGAAGAAAGCTGTGGATAAAAAAGCACCCCTTAAAGAGGTGCTTGACTTTTACTATTCTTCTGATGAGAGTTCTTCCCATTCCGCTAATAATTGTTCCAGCTCTTGATTCAGAGCTTCGTTCTCAGCGTGAATGGTCTGTACTTTTTCATGATCCTGATACACCTCAGGGTCGCACAGCAGCTCCTCATTGGCGCTGATTTTCTCTTCGGCGGATGAGACGGCCGCTTCGATTTCTTCAATGCGTCTCAGGCGCTGCCGCTCTTTCTTCTTCCATTCTTTTTCTTCTTCATATGTTCTTTTCGTGTCTTGTTTGACCTTGCCGGCAGGCTGTGCTTGCTCCTTTTCCTGCCGCTTCATTTCTTCCAGTTCCAGCTGCTGGGCTTTTTTCTCGGTGTAATAGTCATAGTCTCCCAAATATTCTTCTGCATGGTCTTGAGACAGCTCCAGCACTCTTGTGGCGATCCTGTTAATAAAGTAGCGGTCATGCGATACAAATAACAGTGTGCCCGGATAGTCGATCAGGGCGTTTTCCAGCACTTCTTTACTGTCCAGGTCAAGGTGGTTTGTCGGTTCATCAAGGATGAGAAAGTTTGCTTTTTGAAGCATCAGCTTGGCAAGCGCGACTCTTGCTTTCTCACCGCCGCTTAAAGAACGGACCGGTTTCAGGACATCGTCTCCGCTGAACAGAAAATTGCCGAGGCATGTCCTGATCTCTTTTTCCGGCATGTCCGGATATTCATCCCACAGCTCGTCCAAAACGCGTTTGGACGAGGTCAGTTCGGCCTGCTCCTGATCGTAGTAGCCGATTGTGACATTGGAACCGTACGAGATCGACCCGGATTCGGGACTGAGCGTGTTCATAATGGTTTTCAGCAAGGTTGACTTGCCGATTCCGTTGGGTCCGACAAGGGCGGCGCTTTCGCCTCTTGTAACGCCGAAGGTCAGGTTTTTCAAGAGCGGAGGCTGGCCGTCGTAGCTGATGGAGACATCCTGTACGCGAAGCACGTCGTTGCCGCTCTGTTTTGTAATTTCAAAACGGAAGGCCGCTGATTTTTCATCACCGAGCGGCTTTGCCATGACATCCATCCGTTCAAGCTGTTTTCGTCTGCTCTGGGCTCTTTTCGTTGTTGATGCTCTGGCCAGATTGCGGTCGACAAAATCTTGAAGCTTGGCGATTTCGTCCTGCTGTTTTTCATACAGCTTCAGGTCTTTCTCGTACTGCTCGGCTTTTTGTTCTAAATAGGCGCTGTAGTTGCCGAGGTATTTTTTGCTTTCTGTCCGTGAGACCTCGTACACTTGGCTGACGACTTTATCAAGAAAGTATCTGTCGTGGGAGACGATCAGGATGGCGCCAGAATATCCCTGTAAATAATGCTCAAGCCATGTGAGCGTGTCGATGTCGAGATGGTTCGTCGGTTCATCCAAAATAAGCAGATCAGGCTGGGTCAAAAGGAGCTTTCCGAGAGCAAGCCTTGTTTTCTGACCGCCGCTCAGGCTTTGCACTTTCACGGAATCGTCAAATTTGCCGAAGCCGAGGCCGTGAAGGACAGACCGGACATCCGCTTCATATTGATAGCCGCCTTTATTCTTGAAGTCCTGCTGAAGCCTGTCATAGGTTTTCATCAGCGTCTCAAGCTCCGCCGGGGCGGCAGTGGCCATCTTTTCTTCAATAGAGCGCATTTCTTTTTCCATTGCTTTCAGGAAATCAAAAACACTCAGCAATTCTTCTTTTATGGTAAGCTGAGATTCCATGCCTGTGTGCTGGGCAAGGTATCCCATCGTTAATTCTTTCGGTTTGATTAATTCACCCTTTTCATATGAAAGGTGACCTGCGATAATTTTAAGGAGAGTTGATTTGCCGGCTCCGTTTCTGCCTACAATGGCGATGCGATCCCGGGATCTGACTTCAAGCTTTATATTGTTTAAAATAGGATCAGCGCCAAAAGATTTGGATAGCTGATTAATTTGTAAGATCATCATATTATTTCACCTCTGTTATAATAAGTTAAGTGTAGCTTATCAACCTGCTGTCAGCAAACAATACATCAGAATTGGAACATTATAGGATAAGACATCAGGGAGAAAATAGTGTATGATCAGAAGTAAGGAGAGTTTAAATATGAATGGATTTTCTCATTTTAATGAAGAAGGCCGTGCCCGCATGGTGGATATAAGCGATAAATCTTCAACAGTCCGTACTGCCGCTGCGATATCGAGCGTACACATGAAGCATGACGTGTACAGCAGAATCAAAAACCGGGAGATCGGAAAAGGAGACGTGCTGGCTGTCGCACAGGTGGCCGGAATCATGGCTGCAAAGCAGACGTCAGCGATTATCCCGATGTGCCACCCGCTTTCTTTAAGCAGCGTCGACATTTCATTCGGCTGGGAGGAAAAGGATTCCGAAGCCGTTCTTCATATACAGGCAAGCGTAAAAACGAAAGGGAGTACAGGTGTGGAAATGGAAGCGCTAACTTCCGCTTCAGTCTGCGCATTGACCGTTTATGACATGTGCAAGGCGCTGGATAAAGGAATGGTCATCGGCCCGACCTGCCTCATGGAAAAAACGGGCGGCAAAAACGGTGATTTTAAAAGAGATGCATCTGAGTATAAAGTGGAGGACCAATCATGAACAAGGATCAATCAAAAATTCCGCAGGCGACGGCAAAACGGCTGCCGCTTTATTATCGCTTTTTAAAGAATTTACACGCGTCAGGAAAGCAGCGTGTTTCCTCAGCTGAACTGAGCGATGCGGTAAAAGTCGATTCGGCCACGATCCGCCGGGATTTTTCCTATTTCGGGGCGCTCGGCAAAAAAGGATACGGCTATAATGTGGATTACCTGCTGTCATTTTTCAGAAAAACACTGGATCAGGATGAAACGACAAATGTCATTTTGATCGGTGTCGGGAATTTAGGGACAGCGTTTCTTCACTATAATTTCACAAAAAATAATAACACAAAAATATCTATGGCTTTTGATGTGAATCAGAGTAAAATAGGAACTGAGGTAGGCGGTGTGCCTGTCTTTGATCTTGATGATTTAGAGCTTCACATTAAGGATGAACCCGTGGCGATTCTCACCGTTCCGGCGGTTGCCGCTCAGTCAATCACCGACCGGCTCGTGGCGCTCGGAATCAAGGGAATCCTTAACTTTACGCCGGCCCGTTTGAATGTGCCGGATCACATTCGAATTCATCATATAGATTTAGCTGTAGAGCTTCAATCATTGGTTTATTTCTTAAAGCATTATTCTGTTTTGGAAGAAATTGAATAACGAAAGGAGGAGCTGCACATGATCGGTCCTGGAAGCCTGGCGGTTATCGGTGTGGTGGCGGTGATTATTTTCGGTCCGAAGAAGCTTCCCGAATTAGGAAAAGCTGCGGGGGACACGCTTCGAGAATTTAAGAACGCTACTAAAGGATTAGCCGGTGAAGAAGAGGAAAAAAAGAAAGAAGAACAGTAAGATAGGATGACACGTATGAGAGTGAATCAAATGACGCTTGTGGAGCATATTGCCGAACTTCGGAAACGATTGCTGATTGTGGCGTTATCCTTTGCGGTTTTCTTTATTGCCGGCTTTTTTCTGGCAAAACCTATCATTGTGTATCTTCAAAAAGCCGATGAAGTAAAAGAGCTCACCCTTAATGCTTTTAACCTGACGGATCCGCTGTTTATCTTTTTGCAGTTCGCGTTTATTATCGGCATCATTTTGACTTCGCCGATTATTCTATATCAGATTTGGGCGTTTGTCAGTCCGGGGCTGTATGAGAAGGAACGCAAAGTAACACTCAGCTATATTCCGATTTCAATCGTGCTGTTTGTCAGCGGTGTGTCATTTTCTTATTATATTTTATTTCCGCTGGTCGTTGATTTTATGAAGCGGGTTTCGAATGACTTGGATGTCAATCAGGTGATCGGAATCAGCGAGTACTTTCATTTTCTGCTGCAGCTGACAATTCCGTTCGGGCTGCTGTTTCAGATGCCGGTGCTGATCATGTTTTTGACGAGGCTCGGTGTTGTAACGCCGATGTTTTTATCGAAAATCAGGAAGTACGCGTATTTTGTGCTGCTTGTGATCGCCGCGATGATTGCGCCGCCTGAGCTGCTGTCTCACATGATGATTACGATTCCGCTTTGCATTTTATACGAGATCAGTATTCTTATTTCAAAAGCCGCATATCGGAAAAAGCAGACCGGCAGCAGCGAATCTGACCAGGATGTATCAGCATAAAAAAAGCCATTTCTCAATGATGAGAAATGGCTTTTCTTTTATTTTTGATTTTTCTTCACTTTAAATGAGAAAGCGAACATTTTAAACGAGATGCTGATATTATAAGCGGCGAAAACCATCAGCAGTATGGAATAAAAAGACCACATGCTTCCCGGCGAGCTTGCGGCCAAATACGTAAAGATACAGCCGACTGCGAAATAAATCAAGCCCCAAGTCATTGGGTTCCTCATACAAACAATCCTCCAATAATTAATTGCATTTGCTCACTATGCTGTTCAATATATTTTTGGGCGGGGCCGAGCTGCATGACCACGACAATGGTATTCATCATGACATGGGCGAATATCGGCACAATAATCCGTTTCGTCTGCACATACAAGAACGCAAAGGTAAAGCCCATGGCCGTGTAAAGCAGCAGGTGTGTGAGGTCCTGGTGCACAATGCCGAAAATGACGGAACTGATCAGTCCGGCGATAAAGAAATTCGTTTTTTCATATAATACACCGAAGATGATCTTCCGGAAAATGATTTCTTCAAGAATCGGACCGACGATAGAAGAAACGATAATCATAAGCGGCATGGCTTTGATAATGTTGAGAATGGCTTTCGTGTTTTCCGAACCGCTGTTCACGTGAAAGACATACTGCTCAATCATCCCGGCAATTCCCTGAGAAAATAAAGCGAGCCATATTCCCGCGACCGCCCAAAGAATGGACATGCCGGCGGATGCTTTCTTCCCGTTTCTTAATGTCTGCTTCGGCGCGGTTCTCAAAATCAGGAGAACGATAATCAGGCAGATAAAAAAGCTTACGACGGAATAAATCCCCTGAGCCATGGTGAGATTCGCATTCGTAGGCTGCCCGCCCGCATAGCCGAATCTGTACATTAAAGGAATGCCGATCAATGCGGAAAGCTGCATGATAACATATGTCAAAATGATATACCAATACTGTTTTCTCAAATGATATGTACTCCTTTATCCTATAAAATCAACTTATTTGTTCTTATTGTAACACAAGTGAACTTGACGTGAAAAAAGGAGAAAATCGGTGTAAGAGAGAATCATGTAAGCGTGAAAATTTTTTATTCTTATGACTTGAAATTGGAAGTGAGATTCTTTATTATAATAAATGTGTTAGCACTCTTTAGAGCTGAGTGCTAAAATTACATATTCATACTATTGAGGAGGTTATTACATTGTTAAAGCCATTAGGTGATCGCGTTGTCATTGAACTCGTAGAATCTGAAGAAAAAACTGCCAGCGGAATCGTATTACCGGATTCTGCAAAAGAAAAGCCGCAAGAAGGCAAAATCGTGGCAGCTGGTTCAGGTCGCGTGTTGGAAAGCGGAGAGCGCGTTGCTTTAGAAGTAAAAGAGGGCGACCGCATTATCTTCTCAAAATACGCCGGTACTGAAGTGAAATACGAAGGTGCTGAATACTTAATCTTACGTGAAAGCGACATTTTAGCTGTTATCGGCTAAGCAAATAAATATTTTTAAAAATTCGAGGAGGTTTCGTTAACATGGCAAAAGATATTAAGTTTAGTGAAGAAGCACGCCGCGCTATGCTTCGCGGTGTCGATGCGCTTGCTGACGCTGTAAAAGTAACTTTAGGGCCAAAAGGACGCAACGTGGTTCTGGAGAAAAAATTCGGTTCTCCGTTAATTACAAATGACGGTGTGACAATCGCAAAAGAAATTGAACTTGAAGATGCGTTTGAAAACATGGGTGCGAAGCTTGTAGCTGAAGTAGCCAGCAAAACAAACGACGTTGCCGGTGACGGTACGACGACTGCGACTGTGCTTGCACAGGCTATGATCCGCGAAGGCCTTAAAAACGTAACTGCGGGAGCTAATCCTGTCGGCGTGCGTAAAGGTATGGAACAAGCCGTAACCGTGGCAATCGAAAACTTAAAAGAAATTTCTAAGCCGATCGAAGGCAAAGAGTCTATCGCTCAGGTTGCTGCAATCTCTGCTGCTGATGAGGAAGTCGGAAGCCTTATCGCTGAAGCAATGGAGCGCGTAGGAAACGACGGCGTTATCACAATCGAAGAGTCTAAAGGCTTCACAACTGAGCTTGAAGTGGTTGAAGGTATGCAATTCGACCGCGGATATGCGTCTCCTTACATGGTGACTGACTCTGATAAGATGGAAGCGGTTCTTGATAATCCTTACATCTTAATCACAGACAAAAAAATCACAAACATTCAAGAAATCCTTCCTGTGCTTGAGCAAGTTGTACAGCAAGGCAAACCATTGCTTCTGATCGCTGAAGATGTTGAAGGTGAAGCTCTTGCTACACTCGTTGTCAACAAACTTCGCGGCACATTCAACGCTGTTGCCGTTAAAGCTCCTGGCTTCGGTGACCGTCGTAAAGCAATGCTTGAAGACATCTCTGTTCTTACTGGCGGAGAAGTCATCACAGAAGATTTAGGTCTTGACCTGAAATCTACTGAAATCGGACAATTGGGACGCGCTTCTAAAGTTGTGGTAACGAAAGAAAACACAACAATCGTAGAAGGCGCCGGCGATACTGAAAAAATTGCTGCACGCGTCAACCAAATCCGTGCTCAAGTGGAAGAAACAACTTCTGAATTCGACAGAGAAAAATTACAAGAGCGTCTTGCGAAACTTGCTGGCGGCGTAGCTGTCATCAAAGTCGGCGCTGCGACTGAAACTGAGCTGAAAGAGCGTAAACTTCGCATCGAAGACGCCCTCAACTCAACTCGCGCAGCTGTTGAAGAAGGCATCGTATCCGGCGGTGGTACAGCGCTTGTCAACGTATATAACAAAGTCGCTGCAGTTGAAGCTGAAGGCGATGCGCAAACAGGTATCAACATCGTGCTTCGCGCGCTTGAAGAGCCGATCCGTCAAATCGCGCACAACGCTGGTCTTGAAGGATCTGTCATCGTTGAGCGCCTGAAAAACGAAGAAATCGGCGTAGGCTTCAACGCTGCAACTGGCGAATGGGTAAACATGATCGAAAAAGGAATCGTTGACCCGACAAAAGTTACACGTTCTGCACTTCAAAACGCAGCTTCTGTAGCAGCAATGCTATTAACAACTGAAGCGGTTGTTGCTGACAAACCAGAAGAAAATGCCGGCGGCGCAGGAATGCCTGACATGGGCGGCATGGGCGGTATGGGCGGAATGATGTAAAGAATGCCGAAACCCCTTGATTTCAAGGGGTTTTTCTTTTTGTTTTATGAAATTGGTCACATTTTGGTCACATAGGAGTCATGATAACTGTATTTTCATTGAGAGGTCACCTATGAAAGAATTGAATTTTTGCGAAGTTCTTTCTTTGGTTTTTCTAGTAGTGTGTAAATAGACTTTTTTCGTTATGTCATCATTTTGATGGCCTAATATTTTTTGTATCTCTTCTAAAGGTACATCTGCTTCAGCAGCAAGCGAAGTGAATGTGTGCCTAAAAGTATGCTGGGTAATATGTTTGTTTATGTCCATCCGTTTTAAAATCCTTCTCATTCTGGTATCCATCTTTTTAATGTTCTCAGGGTGGCCGTCAGGACGAGCGAATATAAAATCATCATCACTGAATGTTCGCCCATTCGCATATGCTATTTTAGCTTGTTTGAGCTTCAGTCTTTTCAACAAAGATGCTAAAAAGTCCGATAAAGGTACATCTCTAACAGCAGCTGGCGTTTTCGGTGGCAGCAGTTCATAGTCAGATGCTTTGTTTGATGGGCAATAAAGCGTTTTGGTAACTCGAAATGTTTTGAGGTCGTCTCCTTCTAAAGTTAAGTCTCTCCATTTGCCGGCCAATCGCTCCCCGGAACGAGTGCCTGTAAATGCAGCCATGCAGAAATATTCAAAGTCGAGAAAAAGGCCGTGTTTCTCTGTAAGGTCTAAAAACTCTACAAGTTCTTCTCCTTCAAGAAAGTTTTCGGCTTCTTCTTGTGATTCAATATCTTCTACTGTAAGCTTTGGACGCTGAGGTTTTACAAATTCCGTCGGGCTTTTGCTTATGATGTCCTCTTGTCTCGCATATTTGAAGATCATGCTTGCTGTAGTGTGGATACCACTTATTGTATTGAAGGAATAATTTTCCTCCCTTAGATAATCTAAAAACTTTTGATAAACACCCCTGGTTATGTCTTTAATTTTCATTTTTCCGAAGTATTCTTCCAAACTCTCTATTTCACTTTTTCGTGCTCGCAGGGTACTGACTTTGACGGTATGCTTGTATTCTTTGTACCATAGGTCTTTGATTTCCTGAAAAAGAATGTTCTCTTTCCCGACATCAATCCCTGAAATGAGCTTCGTTTTCAATTCAAGATAAGCGGCCTCCGCCGATGCTTTTGATAGGAAACCACGTCTTTTTATTTGTCTGCGTTTTCCTGTTCTTGGATCGCGGCCGTTTTCCATCACAAAATACCAAGTATATCCTTTAGATGAACGCTTTGATTTCTCCTTTTTAAAGACAACCATTTTAATCCTCCTTAACGATAGTTTAATTTATTAAAGTAAATTCTTAGTCTCTTTTTTGCAAAATCAAAAGTTACCTTAAAAGTATCTGATACCAACCGTGCAGCGGCTTCCTCATCTGCAGGTAAGTTCATCTGTCGCAGCATGAATGTTGGGACACAAAAGTGATATGAAAAATAACCTGCTTTTGATTCTTGATACTGTTTCCAGTGGGGCGGCATAAGCTCGTTGTCGCCGCCCTCTAATAAGATGTGCCATAATTCGTGAGCTAAATCCGATCGTTGCTGTTGATAGCTTAATCGGTTGTTTATGCCTACGATATGAACCCCCGCAATATCTAACATATAACTTTCTCGATCATCAAAAAGTACAAATACATTGAGCTTCCTGCATAATTTAACAAGTTTAAGTTCTGAAGGCGTTGTTATTTTGTGTTCCCTGAGAAAACTTTCGATCCAATCCTCTAAGTGACTTTGCGTATACCCCATGTTGTAATTGACCCCCTCATTACCTTGTCAATGCTTAAATTGTGGAAAATCTGTTTGATTGTATGTAATTATAGGGGAAAAATGTACCATTTTACACCGGTAAATGCGTCCATAAATAGATTAAAGTGGCATTATAAAGAACGTTTGTTCTGTATTTACTGGAAAAGAAAAGCCCTTTCAAGGGCCTTTCTTTAAGCTGCTGTCGTTACTGTTTTATCTTTTCTGACAAGTCCCATGATACCAGGGATAATAAGAAGAACAGCAGGTAGTAAATAGAAGAGGGATATACAAATCAATCCACCGATTCCTGAAATGAGAAGTAATACTCCACCGACTTTAGGTTTCTTCTTAACTACAACTGAAGCAACGATGCCTAAGATTGATAAGAAAACAGCGCCCCAGCCCAAACCAATTATATCGCTTGTGCCACTTGAATTAAAAGAGGCATCGAGTCCACCGATAATTAATGCCATAATTGCTCCAATAAAACCGAAAATTCCGCCCAATAAGCCTAAAACAAATTCTGTTGTTCTTTTCATTGTTAACTCTCCCTTACTTAACTGGTACAGTGATTGTTACTGCTTTAGTTTTCATGAAGTCATCTGTGACCACATCACCGAAATTTAATTTGATTTCTTTGACTTTATCAACATCAATTTCTTTTCCGTCCGGCGCTGAAAACTCAAGTACACCTTCCTGTTTCACTCCGCCTTGAACGTCTCCGCCGACTTCTCCGTCAGTCAGGAACATATTTGCCGATAATTGCATGCTGCCAATGACTGCATTACCTTGATCGGGATAAAAAGTAAGGACTTTTCCTGTAGTGTTTTCAATGTTAAGCCCAACATTTATTTTATCTTTCATAATCTTGACGTCGCCTAGGTTAACTTTCATTCCTAGTGCTTCTGTAGATTGCTTACTAGCGTCAATCTTTTTGGAGCTGTCGTCTTTCTTCTCTTCAGTTTTTTTGTCTTTTGAATCACTGCTGCCAGTAGAGACATCGTCTGTCGACCCGCATGCTGCTAAAGCTAGAGCCAAGCCCAGAGACATGAATAAAACTAACCACTTTTTCAACCTGATTCCCCCAGTTCATATAATAGAATACCTATATATAATCGACTATAATTGTTGAAAGTTCAAGGGGTAATTACCAATTTTGCTAATAATTTCATGAGGCGTGCTAAAAAAGCTAAGTTCATTTGAAAGGAAAATAACTGAAGGTTTCATTACAAGCTTCGCTTTAAAAATTAAAGTTGAACATCAGTCAACTTAACACTAAACTTTAAAAATTAAAGCGATCTGTTCAGCATTATTTAAACTAAACAAAACAATAATAAATAATTAATTCTTATCTTCATTCTTCTTTTTGAATCTCTCTTCAATAATTTTTTCGATTCCGTCAATGCGCCTTAATGCGTCAGCAAGAATCTCCTCTTTTTCACTATCAGAGAACTCCCGACCATCGACAGCGGCAAAACGAACGTCATTATGTTTACGGAGTTCTCTGGCCTTATCTCTATAATGATCTTCGCCTCTGAGCAAAAAATCTATAGAAACATCAAAGAAATCCGCAATTTTAACAAGTGTCTCATGGTCCGGTTCTCTTTTGCCCTGTTCGTATGATGCGTATGTTGTGCGGGCAATGCCTAAATTATCTGCAACCTCTTGTTGATTTAATTTTCTCCCCACTCGGAGCTCTTTAAGTCTAAATGAAAAATTCATAGTATCGCCTCATCACGTTTTTAGAACTACCTACATTATAACTACACAATAAGCGTAGTAATATAGATTACTCGAAAAGAGTCATTTTTTTTAAAAAAGGGGTTTACAAGACTCGAATTGCGTAGTATATTTAACTCAACGACACGAAATGAGTTATGGAGGTGAACAACATGCCTGCAATTGTAAGGGATTGGTTAAAGCAAATACGATTATCCCAAAATCTTACCCAAAAACAAGTTGCTGATAGAGCGGGCATCGCAAGAACAACATACGCATCTATTGAGCAAGGCGAAAGAAATGCTGGTGTCTCAACAGCTAAGGCTATCGCGCAGGTTCTTGGATTCCATTGGACCCTTTTTTTTGACGAGGAACTACGCGTTTCGAGTAGTGAACTCAAATTCAACACAGCATAGGAGGTTAAAAGCATGTTCACTATGCAATACGACGACAAATTCATTGATCAGATCGCTGCCAAAATTGCTGATAGAGCAACAGAGATGTTGGTAGAGCGGCTCAGCTCTTTGAACGAGCTTCCTCACATCTTGACGAGAACTGAAGCGATGGAGGTGCTGCGGTGCGGTCCCACTAAAATGTCGGAACTGATGGCCCGTCCGGATTTTCCGGTTAACGAAGAATGTGGCAAAAAAATCCCTACGACTTTGCTTTTTAAATGGATTGAGAGCAACACGCGTTGGGTTGCTGAGAACACCGCATACTATCAGAAAGGAGCTTCGGCATGAATAATTTACAAACATTCAAAAATGAAATTTTCGAAGTTGCAGCCAAAATTGAGAATGATCAAATCCTTTTTGATGCCGAGCAAGTTGCTCGGAACTTAGGCCTCACTACCGTTGCCAAAAGTGGCAACGTGACAATCCGATGGAGCCGTGTGAATACTTACCTTCCGGATAACTTTCCAGAAGTAGAGAAAGGTGATTTTATTCCTGAACCATTGGTGTACAAGCTGGCTTTTAGAGCATCTAATCAAATTGCCGAACAATTTCAAGATTGGTTAGCCTTTGAAGTTATACCCACAATCAGAAAAACCGGGGGATATGTCGCAAATGATGAACAGTTCATTCAGACGTATTTGTCCAACGCAGACGAAAATACCAAATTATTTTTCAAAACAACTCTTCACGCACTAAAGGAGCAAAATAAGCAAATTGAATCTATGAAGCCAAAAGCTCTTTTCGCCGAATCCGTGGAAGCATCTGAATCATCTGTGCTTGTTGGCGAGTTAGCGAAAATCATTCAACAGAACGGCGTAAAGATTGGACCTAACAAGTTATTTCAATGGCTCCGTGATAATGGTTATTTAATTCGTAAGACAGGCGAGTCTTTCAATCTACCAACACAGCGAAGTATGGATTTGGGTCTCTTTGAAATTAAGAAGAGAACAATGAATAACCCTGATGGTTCAATTAGAACTACCCGAACGCCAAAGGTTACGGGAAAAGGTCAGATTTATTTTGTGAATAAATTCATTTCATCAGAAACAGCTTGAAACAATCTCCACAAATTTGGGGAGATTAATGTTCGAGAAAAGGACAAGCTTGTCCCTTCATTAATTAAATTTTACCAGTGAATAACTGGATATATCAGGAGGCAAACATATGGAGAACAACCCATACAATTTGCATAATCTACCCCGGATCATGCGTAGTGTCCGCAAAGCGGCAGGACTTGCACAGTATCAGATTGGTAATTTGATAGGGGGGAAAGATCAGCGGTATGTTTCGGACGTTGAAAATGGATTCAGTAAGCTTACTCCGGAATTATGCATCAAGTGGTTTGAGGCGTGCGAGGCGTACGAACATATTGATCTGGTACATTACCTTTTCAAACTTCACCCGACGACGGCGGCACCAATTGATCCAGCACTTAACGAGAGCGCAAGCGCGGCGGTAATCAATATGATTCATCAGCTTGAAGAAGCATTGCAAGCAACAAGGCATTTAGCGCGCTGGCTGGCAAACGATAGGCCAGGCCGACAACCTGAAGAACTGCCCATGGCCGATATTAAGCAGATTTTTGATCTAATTCCGGCAAACAAAACGCTGATATATTCGCTGGCCCGTAGTCATGGACTGAACATGAAGGAACTGGCTGAAAGGTGGACACGGAAAGCGCTAATGAGTCAGGTTGCAATGGCGAAAACAGAAGAAAGGCAGGCGGTGCTGGTATGAAGATCAATCAGTTTCTTAAATCGGATGCAGATTCAGCAAAAAGAAAAATCGAGTCGGCGGAAGAGCTCTCTATCATGCTATCGGAGGCGTTACGGGATGGCGATTATGAAGAAGCTATCAGTCTTGCAGGGAGCATCAAGGTTCTTACAGAGGATATCAGCCGACTGGCGAATAAAGGGCGCTTACATCAAACCGTTTTAAATATGGCGGCCCGAGGGATTCACCTGAGTGTTGTAAGTAGGTGTTCACAATGAATATTGAAAATCCAATGGTCTTGAACAACTGGCATGACAAGGCGACTGAACCGGAAACAAAAAAGGACTTTTTCGGGGATGAAGTAACGTCAGCAGATAATTATGTAATCGACAGCGGCGAGATGATTTTACAAGACAATCTTAAACGCTATTTAAAGGAACAACTCGGATTTAGGTTTCATTCAGCGCAATAAAAAAGCCCACTTGGCAGAGTGGACTAGGTAAGGCGTTTTGGTAATTGATTGTATTCCTATTATACCAAAACGCCCCATAAAAAACAATGGAGGTTTTATACATGGCTAAACGAATAACAGCATCTTTCAGTGACCGGGCGGACGATCAACAGCGCCTGAGAGAAGTCGGCGGCTCAATCATGTTCAGTAAAGGCAAACCCATATTTTCCTTCCCGTCAATGGACGCATACCGAGAATGGCAGCGGCTTGGTGCGGAAGCATACAAAAGAAAGGCAGGGATTATTTAATGCAAGCAGAGGTTTTCGCTTCGACAGCGGACATGAGTCGGGACGAATGGCTTCTTGAGCGACGGAAGGGCATCGGTGGTTCAGATGCCTCCGTAATCTTGGGGTTAAACAAATGGAGAACCGCATTTGAATTATGGCTGGACAAAACGGGACAAGTCCCGGTCAGTGAGTCAGCCAGTGAGGCGGCTTACTTCGGCTCAATCCTTGAGGACATTGTCGCAAAAGAATTTGAAGTGCGGAGCGGGAAAAAAGTTAGGCGTAAAAGGTCCATGCTGAAGCATCCTGAACATGATTTCATTTTGGCGAATATTGACCGAATGATCGTTGGAGAAAAGGCCATTCTGGAATGTAAGACCACATCGGAATACAACTTGAAAGAATGGGAAAATGACGAGATCCCTGCTGACTATATTGTTCAGGTCCAGCACTATCTTGGAGTGCTTGGTCCCGAGTATAAAAAAGCATACTTTGCTGTTCTGATCGGCGGCAATAAATTCGTCTGGAAAGAAATTGAGCGGGATGATGAATTAATCGAAATGATATTCACTGCCGAAGTCGAGTTTTGGAATACTGCGGTGTTGGGTGGGGTTGCTCCCGCATTGGACGGATCAAGCGCAGCAGAAGAATATCTGAAAAAAAGGTATGCGGAAACGGAAAGCAACAAGGTTATTGATCTTACAGCGGTAAACCGTGAACGGATAAAGCAGTATTTGCAATTAAAGGAAAGCATCGCTGAATTGCAATTGCAGGCGAAAGAATTAGAAAACCAAATCAAGCACGAAATGAAGGAAGCAGAATACGGATTCATTGGAAACTATCAGACCAGCTGGAAACCGGTTATAACTAACCGGATCGACACTAATAAACTGAAAGAGCAGTTTCCAGATGTATATGAGAAAGTCACAAAAGAAGTTCAATACAGACGCTTTGGAATTAAGGAGGTTAGCTAAATATGGCTACAAATGAATCACTTAAAAATAACATTCAAAAACAGAATAACGCGCCAGGGCAGCCGCAGGGAACAACGATGAAAGGCCTGCTTTCTTCTCCGGCAGTCATGAACCGGTTTGAAGAAGTTCTGGGGAAAAGGGCGTCTCAATTCACAGCATCAATTTTAAGTCTGTACAACAGTGAAAATACTCTTCAAAAAGCAGAACCTATGAGTGTAATTTCATCGGCTATGGTGGCGGCAACGCTTGATCTGCCAGTGGATAAGAACTTGGGTTATGCCTGGATCGTTCCGTATAAAGGGCGCGCGCAATTTCAGCTTGGTTACAAAGGATACATTCAGCTTGCTTTGCGGACAGGCCAATATAAATCTATCAATTGCATACCTGTCCATAAAGGAGAATTGCAAAAGTGGAACCCACTAACCGAGGAAATAGAGATTGATTTTGAAAAACGGGAATCAGATGCGGTTATTGGCTACGCTGCTTACTTTGAGCTTTTAAACGGTTTCCGGAAAACAGTGTATTGGACAAAGACGCAAGTAGAGAAACACAAAAAGAAGTTTAGTAAGTCGGACTTTGGCTGGGGCAAGGACTGGGACGCAATGGCGCTTAAAACCGTTCTTAAATCCATGCTTAGTAAATGGGGGATTCTCTCCGTTGAAATGCAAAAGGCAGTCATCGAGGATAACGAGGAACGTGAGCGGATTGACATTACTGACGCAATGGCAGAGCCAGAGATTATTGATGCTGAAGCACCGGAAGAAAAGCCAAGCGCGCAGAATGCTGATCCTTTTGATGGTAAGCCTGTTGATATTAGTGAAAATGACCTGCCATTTGATTAAGGTTGGCATCCCTTTCTGTTACAAGTGGATGACGGAAGGGGCACCAAATCGCGCCCAGCTGTTCCGTGATTATGTCGAAGGCTATCTCAGAACAAATGAACCTGGCTTACGTTTAGTCCGCATCAGCGGCATGACAGCACTGTGTGAAAGGAAGTAGGTGAGCCATGAACTACCTGAAAGAAATGAACGGCTTCATGAATTGGTTAGAAACGAATCCGTTGTCTGCAACAACACAAGCGTTATGGTTCCATCTGATGCACATCAACAATAAAACCGGGTGGCGGGAGTGGTTCACCACTTCAAATACCACTCTTCAAGCCAAAATAGAAATCACAGAAGCAACACTAATAAAGCATCGAAAAATTCTAATCGAGCTCAAACGAATAGAATATGAGCCGCAGGGGAGAAAGGCCGGGAAATACAAACTGATCTCTTTTGAAAATCCAGTGCGTAATGAGGAAACAGAGAACGGTAAAGCAGATATACCAGACGCAGCATCGCCAAAAGAATCAGCGCCAAAAGCACAGCAGGAGGTTGACGAAAAAATGAAAAACGCATTTGAACTATTCGAAAACAAAACAGCCCGCACAATTGGCACAATGGAGGTTCAGCGGCTCGGGTATATGGTGGATGATTACGGCGAAGAGAAAGTCATGGAAGCAATGAAACAGGCTTTCAGAAGCAAGGGCAACAACGTCAATCTGAATTACATTGAAGCAATCCTCTCAAACCCATTCAGCCAGAGACGAAAGGAGAAACAGCAGTATGGAAGCTCGCAAAACGCAAGATATGGACGCGGCAATGAAGGCCATTCTAACCAAGCTCCGGGATCGGTCAGCAGCATCTTCAACGGGACAGGCCGCCTCAGAAGAAAAGGCTGAATACGAGTGCTCTGACTGCAAGGATAAGGGCATTATTGTTTACCGTATTCACCAAGACACAGAGCGCCAACTGAGGAAAGATCATAAGACAATGGAGAGCCTGGCCCCCGATCAAATGGTCAGGGAAGAGGATTATCTTGCAGGGAAAGTATGCTTGCCGGATAAGGCCCGGGAATGGAAAACCACATTTTCAAAGCAATGCGAGTGTGTAAAACGGAAAAAGATCGCCCGGCTTATGAAGGCCAGCGGCATCACGGAGGAATTCGAAAAGCTCCTTTTTGGAAACTTCATTAAGGACGGGAAGCCGGACATGATCAAGGACGCTTATGAGTGCGCGGTGGAATACTATAAGGATTTTCAGAGCATTAGGGGAAATCGTTCAAACAGCATCGCTTTGCTCGGGCAACCGGGCAGCGGAAAAACGCACTTGTTAACGGCGATCATGAACAATTTGATCAAGAAAAAATCAATTTACTGCATGTATTTCCCGTACGTTGAGGGAATGGGCGATCTGCGAAATGATTTTGACCAGCTGGAAACAAAGCTCGACGCCATGCGAAAAGCTGAGGTTCTGTTCATTGATGATTTATTCAAGCCAGTTTTTGCAACGACCATGGAGGGGCGAATCAAAAAGCCTCGTGCTACCGAATGGCAGATTGAGCAAATTCAATCGGTTGTGAATTACCGGTACTTGAATCACAAGCCTCTGCTAATCTCTTCCGAACTCGACACGGGTGAACTTTTGGATATTGACGAGGCGCTGGGCTCCCGGATTCATCAAATGTGCAGAGATTACACGGTGATCATTAAGGGCGACCGGATGCAATTAAATCATAGGTTAGGAGATTGGGAATGACGGAAAAAGCGAACTTCACAGCAACCGGCGGCATGTATCTGTTCGGGCCCGCCGAGCAAACGGCCGGCCAGGACCTTACTCCGGCGATCCGGGTGCTTGAGGAAAAAATCAAACAAATGGAGCTGATGCACAGTGCTTAAAGCGGTTATCCTGCTGCCAGCCATCATCCTCACAGCGCCGTACAAGGAAAAGCAAATTCAGCACTGGGAACAAATTGACGGGAGGTAACGACGGCACGCGGGAACGGGCCGATAAGGAAATAGTCAGAGATATGGAGGCGGAAGAATGAGAGAAGTTAAGTTTCGAGGAATGGGCATCAACGGAGAATGGTATTGCGGGAACCTATCAATCATTAAACAAAGAATTAAGAGCATGGGCATTGATCCTGGTTCTTATATCTCTAATAAAGCTGGGGTTCCATTCGCTTACAGTGTGAGGCAGGAAACAGTTGGGCAATTCACTGGATTAAAGGACAAAAACGGCCGGGAGATTTATGAGGGAGACATTGTAAGGAACCACCGTGATAATTCAAATGAGCTATTAGAAGTTTTATGGCAGGAAGAAGTGGCTGAACATGCTTCAGACGGGATCTATTGGACAAAAGAGGTGCCAGGTTTTAGATTCAAGCGAATAAAGCGAGGCTTGACTACTGTATTTGTAGCTCATGTTGATTTAGAAGTCATCGGCAATATTCACCAAAATCCTGAGCTTTTGGAGGCATCGCATGCCAGCAAATAAGTACGGCGCCAGAAAAACGCAGATGGACGGCATCACGTTCGATAGCCGGGCCGAAGCCAAATACTATGAACAGCTGAAATGGCTCAAGATGAGCAAGCAGATCAAAGATTTTAAGCTGCAGCCGCGGTTCCTGCTTCAAGAGGCATTCAAAAAGAACGGCAAGACTTTTCGGAAGATTGAATATATTGCAGACTTGAGGTTCATAACCTTGACGGCAGTATCGAGATCATTGATATCAAGGGCGTGGAAACAAAGGAATTTGCCATCAAACGCAAGCTGTATGAGCGGCTTTACGAGACGCCACTCAAGGTGCTGGCGCTGGATAAGGCACTCGGCTTCATTGAGCTGGACGAGCTGAAAAAACTCAAAAGAAAGGCGGGGAAGACCACTGCGAAACGTGGTAATCGTAGACGATCGGCCGTTGTGGGTGCAGGAAGAAGATAAGCTCATGGCCTGCATGATGCTCTGTTCCGATTACAAACGATGCGCCAGCCGCATGGGAGCGGATTGCAAAAAGCTTGGAGGTTCAGAAATTCCCAAAATCAATTCAGGAGGTTATCGCTATGCAAGAAAAAATCGATCCATACAAGCCTGGTCCAGTTAAGGAGTGGAAAATGACGGCGGAGCAGTTGGCGGCATACGTCGAAAAGCATCCAATCATCTACCGTGAGGAATTAAAGCCATCTGCCGGCTTAACGATGCGGCTGCCGTCGTAAAACGTAAAAAAGCACCGAAGCTGCGCCTCAGTGCCTTTGATATGAACTGGTACTTCTATCATAGCACAGGGGGCGGCCAGAGTGAACAAGCCAACAGAAATAAAAAATCATGAAACAACTATTCAGCAAAGCATCGAGCCGGGGAAAGTTCGCATCATCGTTTTAGATGGCACTGAAGGGACTGCTCATTTAATGGACGCCCCGGAACACGGTAAAACAATCATTCAAACAATAAAAGGCGGCCTGGCTCGTTGTGATTACGAGATCGGCCACAAATTCAAATAGCAGGGGTTTCCCCTGCGGGGGAGGAACGGGCATGGATAAATTACAGGAAATTAAAGCGCGTATTTCAAAATTAAAAGGCTATGAAAATGCTAAGTCAACAGATCAATACTGGATGACTAAAGAACATGTTGATTTTCTGATTGATAGAACTGAACTGTCTGTTAAGCAGCAGGCAATCATTGAGGAACACCAACGCCAGCAGGAAGTCACGGTCAATCAGTTTCGGCAGGCGCGGGAAGAGATTCAGCGGCTTACTAAGGAAAAAGAACACTATCGAAAATCTCTCGATATAATAGCCGGAAATCCTAAAGTTGATTCTCTTGAAATAGCTGAACATATTGCAACTCAGGCACTGGAGGGGGCTGCGGAATGATGCCATTACAAGTAGAACTGCAACGGAACGTGAAGGCCACGAAGGACGAAGCAATGACCGTCGAGCAGGCGGCCGAGCTTTTAAAGGTTCACCCGGACTACATCCCGACGCTTGTCGCTCGTTCTGACGATCTCAAAATGATCGGCGATACCATTATCGCTAAACGGGATAAAACAAGTATCTGGCTGGTCGGGGCATGCGTGGGGCTTTTCTTCTTCGCTGTCGCTGTCCTGCCGGGATTGATGGGGTGACGGGATGATCAAGCAACAACTGGGACTTTTCAGAGAAATCATTGTCGATAACTTCGCGGGCGGAGGCGGAGCCAGTACCGGAATTGAATTGGCTACCGGGCTTTCGGTGGACATTGCGATTAACCATGATCCGGCGGCCATTGCCATGCACCAGGTAAACCACCCGGATACAGAACATTATTGTGAGTCTGTTTGGGAAGTAGACCCAAGGGAAGCAGCCAAGGGGCGGCCGATTGGTTTAGCCTGGTTCTCCCCGGACTGCAAGCATTTTTCGAAAGCCAAGGGCGGCAAACCCGTTGAGAAGAGCATCCGGGGGCTTGCATGGGTAGCGGTCAGGTGGGCGGCAACGGTAAGTCCGCGGGTAATCATTCTTGAAAACGTCGAAGAATTTAAGACGTGGGGGCCTCTTGGGAAAGATGGAAGGCCGGACCCGGACAAAAAAGGATATACGTTCCGTTCCTTTGTCAGAGCGTTAAACAGACACGGATATAAAGTCGAATGGAAAGAGCTGAAGGCGTGCGACTACGGCGCCCCGACAATACGGAAAAGGCTGTTCTTAATCGCTCGGCGTGACGGGCGGCCGATCATATGGCCCGAGCCGACACATGGCGATCCAAAAAGTGCGACAGTGAAGTCCGGAAAGCTTAAACCGTGGCGGACTGCCTCCGAGATTATGGACTGGTCACTGGAAACGCCGTCAATTTTCAACAGGAAAAAGCCTCTTTCAGAAAATACAATGCGGCGCATCGCTCGAGGTATACAACGTTTTGTCATTGACAGTAAAAAACCTTTTGTTATAGGGGAGCGCGGTAATTCACTCATTCAAATGGGATACGGCGATCCGGAAGGCCGGCGGGTGCTCGATCTGAAAAAACCACTCGGCACCATAACGGCCGGCGGCAATAAATTCGCTCTTGCTACAAGTCACTTGATCAAGCTCCGCGGCACTTGTAGAGACGGCCAAACGGTGACGAACCCAATGCCTACGATAACCGCGGGCGGCCTGCACGTTGGCGAAGTCAGGGCTTTCCTGACGAAATATTACGGGTCAGACACGGGGCAGGCTCTCAGTGACCCTCTGCATACAGTCACCACAAAAGACAGGTTCGGCCTGGTCACGATTAAAGGCGAAAACTATCAGATCGTAGACATCGGGATGCGGATGCTTCAGCCTCATGAATTATTTGCGGCGCAGGGATTCCCGACTAATTACGTGATTGATAGGGATATAAACGGCGTAGCGTATTCGAAAAAGAAGCAGATTGAGCGATGTGGCAACGCAGTTCCGCCGCCCTTCGCCGAGCAGCTTGTCAGGGCAAACCTTCCTGAATTCTGCGTAAGTGAACATATGACCAAGTTTACAAGGCTAAAGGCTAATTAGGAGGGAATAGTGTGACTTTACTTGATGATATCGGCTTCACAGAAAAGCAATATCGAGAGCTTCGTGAAATCGGTTTGTCTGACACGGAAATAGCGAGAGAGGAACTCCATTGCTCTCCATCTACTCTTTCCGTCTGGAAAAAGGCTAACGGGATAGTAATCCAGAAACCGTATCGCCTGTTCACTCTGGAAGAATGGACGGAGCTTCGTAACCAGAATTGGACACACTTCCAAATTGCACAGCATTTCGGTTTCGAATGTATTGATACTTATTTCTATCATGCAAGAAAAATAGGCGTTCCGCGTAAACGGAGAAGGGAGAAAGTTGAATCATGAATCTACAAAAAATGTTTGAAATGCAAAAGGTGCTTGACGATCGGATCATCAAAGAAAAGGGGCTTGAGGGGCAGGACTTGCTCCCAAACACTTATGTTGCTCTGGATACTGAATTAGCTGAATTTGCAAATGAAGGACGCTGGTTCAAGCATTGGAGTAATAACCAGCTGCCGAAAAAACCGGAGTATAACTGGAAACCATCTGAGGACGGAGGCGCCCTTGAATGGAAACCTGAATATGGCTACAAATCGTATTCTTTGCTTGAAGAATTTGTCGACTGCCTACACTTTTTCCTTTCAATAGCCATTAAAAAAGGCTGGGAAGATGCTATGAGTCTACCGGAAGAAGGGTTTGTCGAAATGAAGAAAAAGGGATTTGAAGGCGGTTTAACAGGTGTGTTCCTAGAAATGAAATGGATGCTATTAAATTCTTACATGTCCAAAGATCAGAGCACTAAAAAGACCAGTTTCAGTTTGGCTTGGGCCTTGTTCTTGAGCATTGGAACTATCGGTTTCGGATTTACTTTGGAACAGATCGAAGCGGCTTACATGGACAAAAACGCCGTCAATTATCAGCGGCAGCAGGAGGGGTATTGATGAACCACACCGACAACCCGATCATTTCAGCCGTCATCAGCAAATTAAACGCACAACAGGAAAAGGGGCTTGCCAAGTACGGCCAGCCCGTCCAAGTTAATGCCTATGATCTGCGCGGCTGGTTGCAGCACGCACTTGAAGAAACTCTTGACCAGGCAGTCTATCTGGAAGCGGCTATCCAAACGCTGTACGACAATCAAAATATCAAAGAAGTCATCAAAGGGTTCAATGAAATGGAAGCAGGTAGGGAAGACATCAAGAGACTAAATCGTCCCTGTCATTACGACGGTTGGGACCATGCAATGTCACATTTTAAACAGATTCTCAAATCAGCTCAATTATTGAAGGGGGAAGAACAATGAAATTCTATGAAATCCATGATCCATATTACGCGCTTCTCAAAGCGAAAGACGAGGCGGATGCTGAAAGGATTTACAACGAGTATATTTCTGACACGGACGATTACGAAAATTTTCAAGACGATGAAATCCGAGAAGTGGAACGAGACTATGCGCTCATTATGTATTCGCAAGTAAAGGGTGAAGATGGAGAGTTGATGTCTTACACCTATATTTCAGGGACTTTCAACGATCCGGACATTAAAGTCCTTATCATGGACGGTTCGCTCCTATGAACACGGCATACAGAGTGTGGGACGGCGAGCAGATGCATTATTGGGATGATGAAGGGTTGAGCCTTGAACTCAAAGGGGGAAAATGGATTTTATGGCGTGATGGTTGCAGAGTTATTGTTGCGTCCAGTGATGACTGGGATGCGGCTCTCATGTGGGGAACAGATCGAGCGGAAATATGCAACCATCAAGTTATTACTGTCTATGAAGGTCATGTTATCGAGCAGGAGGAAACGGAACTAGGGAGTCCATATGAGGGTGTAATCATTGGGTCGGTTAATATGTTGGACGGCCAATGGTGCATCGTTAACGAGAAAAAGGGAGAAGTGCGTCCGGTATTTTCGGAAACAGCGAAAAACAAAATTCTAGGGGATGTATTTCAGAATCCTGAGTTATTGGAGGGCGCGGAGTGAAGACTACATTATTCCCGGAGCCATACAGCTCAATGATGGCTATAACAGCGAAAAAGCCGAATAATGAACATTTAACGGCTGCTGCTCTTTTTAAATCAAAGGATCAAGTATTTGCGGAAATAGAACCTGAAGCGCAACCGGAAATATTTTTCGACCCAATAACTCAGAGGGAGTACGAAAGAAAAATGAGCAAAGACATTAAAATCTGGCGCGGCTCGGAAATATTATGGGCTTTTGACAGAAAGGATATAGCGGCCATCAAAGAAATTCCGGAAGGTTCTCGGGTTGAATTGAAAAACGGCGACTGGTTCAATAGCGGACATTCGGTTGAAGAAATGAAGAATATTCTTGGATTGACACCAGACAAACAGCTAGAAATATTAAAGAAAAATATCAAAGTCCTTTCTTTGACGCACGGTTCTTTGTTGCGTGAAACGCAGTTCACACAAGGTGTCCGTCATGCTATTGACGAAATTCTGAAGCATACCGGGATGACAATAGAAACATTGCTAGAGGAACAAAGAGAAAAGGAGAAAAAGCAAAATGATTGAATTTACAAGGCCTATACCTATGAAGAAAACATGCACGATGCATCCGGGGAGCAAAGCAGTGAGATCAGTTTCGTTTACTGATGACAACGACCATTCCACAACCATTACACTTTGTGCATTATGCTTAACCGAATTGGAATTCAAAGCCACAGATACCATGAGAAAATACATTGAGGAAACAGCAGATATTAACCGGGGAAGCAAAATAGAATTTATGATCGGTGATTACGTTTTTCTTTCAATATCGCAGAAGGTTTCAAGAATAGAATCTTCCACGCAAGCAAACCTTGCTAATCAAATGCATTTTATACGGCCTGCTACCGGAGAAGAAATCATGAAATATATTGAAAACAATAAGGAGGAACAATCGTGAACGCACTTACAATGGCACAGGCTTACCATAGAGAAAAACAAGAGTGGAAGACGCTTGAAGAGGCTTTGTTGATCGTCGATGACCCTGATACAAAACAGGGTATCTTTAAAGAGATTTACAAAAGAAGGAAGAAAATCATGGAAATCAGGGAAGAGCTTGAACAATTGGAGAAGAAGAGCGCGGAATGAATGTTGTAGTCCGTGGATGGTTCAAAGGAAAAGGAGGGGAATAAATTGACGAAAAATGAATCAGTTTCAGTGATTGACGCAATCAAATGCCCGCATTGCGAGTATTTAATGGAATTTTACGATTACATTGAGGGAGGCGATATGTCGGGTGAATTTGAAATGAATTGCGAGAAGTGCCGCAAGCCTTTCCATGTGGATTTTAACACTACATTTCATTTCACTTCTAAAAAACTAAATGGAGTATCCGAAAGGACGGAGGATTAATGACTATGAAAAAATTATTCAAATCAATCATTCTATCAGCAGTATTACTTACGGGAGCCGCGGCCGTTGCGCCGTCTGCTTCCGCCGCATGGTCAGGCTGGCAAAACGAATCCGGGTACAGTGGCCGGGTGTTTACGGATGCCACGACTTACACGGCCGGCGCCTCAACGGTGGACTGGAAAGCCGAGAAAAAAGGCTCAAGAACACTTTATTACACGGCCGGCGTATACAAGAAGCGCAGCGGCGGCGGGCTGACTGATACGAATTTAGTACAGCGGGGCAGCTTCAAAACGGCAACGCCTCTGAAATCATTCAACGTGAAAACGATCCGGAATAAGACCGGAAAGGGAACCTATGTCATCCAGCTTGACTGCTACTCTGATTCCGGCAAGCGGAACTACATCGGAACATTTGAATCAGCTAAATTCTATGTGAAGTAATCAAAAATCAATAAGCCCAATTGTTGCGAGTAAAATGAATCATTTCCCTAAACGATTTTACAAATTTATTGATAATTTTACAAATTCAGTTGATTTTTTCGGGACGAATGTTACAATAATATGGAAAATGAAAGGGGAGATTTATATGTTGAAAGTAAGAAAAAGTATTTTTGCTGTAGTCTTTAGTGCTATTCTATTGATTCCAATTGGGGCATTAGCTGCAAGCTATAGTCCGAAGTTCGATTTTTATCATCAATTTACTACACCAAATTATAGTATGGGTGGTTCTAATATTAAGTTGACAGCACATGCCCATACAGATGGAAAAGCAATTAAATTTAACATTAATGTTCGAAGGGTTACAGGTTGGTTTAGTGATGAATCAATTGGTACAAAGTCTTTCCCCGGGAATGCTACATCAACTGAAACTTATAAAAACAACAAAAGTGGAAAGTATTTTTTGAAATTCACAAAAACCAATAATGGAATCCCTACACAAGGTTGGGTAGATATGAGAAACTAAGAACAAATAATTTGAAAAGTGGGGATTATTTGTGATTCGTGGAACCTTACCTTTATTTTTGTCGGTCGTTGCTTATTTGCTCTTTCTCATTTACAGAGTAATAGCTCGTCTAGTCTTGAAAAAAAATAAGTGGGATTTTGAAAAGCATATCATTGTTTTCGCGACATTCATTTATTTTGGAGCATTAATAGCTGTTACATTGTTCCCTTTGCCAATCAGTAGTGTTGATATACAAGAAACTAAAAACATGGGTGAACATAATAACTTTGTTCCTTTCAAAAGCATGGCTTCAACTTTTAGTCTTGGAAGTTTATTTATAATTACTCGTACACTCGGTGGAAACTTAATTCTTTTGTCGCCGCTAGGAGTATTTCTACCTGTTTTATCAAAGAAATTTTGTAAATTAAAACGTTTGATAATAGTAGGATTTTGTGTGTCTCTTCTTATTGAAATATCACAATTAACAATCTCAAGTATAATTGGGGCTACATATCGAACTTTTGATGTTGATGATCTAATATTAAATACTTTAGGTATTGCCGTGGGATATGCCTTTTACAAACTTATATATCCAATGTTGCGAAAAGAGTTATTTGAATTTGAGAAAGAATCAATATAACCAGCAATATTTTCTTGAAAATTGAACTATGTCCAAGACGGAGAGCCTGCGGACACTGATCATTGCACAGAATCACTGTGCTCTGATTGGTGTCCGTTTTTTATTTGAGCGGAGGGATGACATGAAGCAGAAAAAGAAAAAGCCCAATAAAAACGCGCAGGAGCGATCTGAACGCTTTTGGCGGCAAATGATGGGACAAGACATGCAAAGGCTTAAACGAGGCAAGGGCGGCGCATTTAAGCGCAAATAAGGGGAGGAATCAGAATGCAAGATTTAATCATTGAATACAAACGGGCTTTAAGAGAAACGAGAAAAATGTATCGGCTCTACAAAGATACAGCTGAAGTCAATCTGACAGCTGAACAGATCAACGACAAAAAGATTATCAGTAGCATGATCAGCGATATTGAATTCACTCTTGAATGGCTGCAGAACGGAAGACAGCCGGGCGCTCGCCGAGGTGCTGACAGAAGAGATGCATACCAAAGGACGATTCTTGCTGATCCGCGCTTAATTGATGCGCTGCCGGGAGAATATGCAATCGTTCAAGAGGCTGAGGGAGAGGTAAGTGACTGGGATAAGGAAAGAATCGCTGATGCCCTATCCGTGCTTACCGAAAGAGAAAAAGACATATTCATGATGCATGCTGTGCAAAACATGTCATTCGAAGAGATAGCGCAGTTATTGGGGATTAAAAAAGGAACCGTACAAAAGAACATTGAACGTTCCCGCCTGAAAATGAAAAATAGAGCAGATCACAGCCTATTCTGTTTAGCGTGAATAGGCTCTTTTTTATTGGAGAAATAATGAAAAAAGCCCACGATATTACTTGACGTGAGTAAATAAAAGAGGTATAATTAAAGTATAGAAAGGAGGGAAAGAAAGTGGCTGAAATCGCATTGTTACTGGGGATTATCCTCACAACTCTCACAGTTGTTGAGAAAGTCCTCATCATCAGGGAAAAGCTTAAAACAAAAAAGCCCAAAATCAAAAAACGCAGACGTCCAAGAAAGCGCAGATGATTTTGAGCCGAGGGAGAAGGTAGCGCTTCTCCCTTGCTCCAAGTATAGCAAATGCGGCGACTAAAGAAAAATACCTGAAAGCCAGCCACTTTCAAAAAATGAAAAGTGTACAGTCCACCACCGATATTGTTGTTCTTCTCGCCCTGGCGTATATGCTGTTTTTCCGTCAGGATGTGGCAGCGGGACCATTGAAAACGGCTCTCGACATTAGCCTGATCATTTTATTTGTTGTTTCGATCATCGAGAAAGCATTTTCCCTTTACTTGAAATATCGCGAGAAAAAAGGATGATTCAAAAATGTACAAGCCTAAAGAGCGTGACGCAATCAAGAAATTCCTGAATGAAGAGATACTCAATACAAGTGAAGCGCTTGAGATTTTGGGGTTCACCCGTCAGTATCTGAACCAGTTAGTAAAGACCGGGGAATTGGAGCCGATGAAAGAAATGCCCCGGGACAGGCTTTTTCTGAAAGAGGATATTTTGGATTTCCAAAAGCATAGGCGGAAATGAGCACCCTGTCAAAAGGGTGTTTTTTCGTCTTACGGTTGCCACCTATTTATGAAGGGCGCTTTCGTTCGACAAATTTTGCAAATAGTTCCTTTGTCATACTCCTTAACCGATAATAAGGTGGGAGGTGAGAATTATGATAGTTAGTGGTGTGAAGGTAAAGCAATTTTATCAACATGTCTTCGAACCTAAAGAAGATTGGGCGGAATTCCTTGGAGAGTTTAGCAGAGAATTGGGTGAAGAGCATAAAGCAACAAATGTGAGACTTACTCAATTTGTTAAACTTAATGACAAAGAAACACTGATTGTTTGGGAGATAAGCTAATGTGATGAACACCCTTCGGGGTGTTTTTTTATGTTCTCTGTAAACCGGGTCCAGTGAATCTCAGATAAAACAATTGGCGGCTGACAGCCTCTGAGTGTGGGCTTGGTTTAGAGAGAATATGAAGGGGATGATCCGATGAGTAAAGTGAAAAGAGTTTTTCCCGGCCCTACAAACGGACTTATTAACTGGATGGAAAAGAATTTTCATGAGATTGATGGCTATGTCGCTACTTTCAACATGAAAGACGGCACCACGATGACTGTATACGACGCAGAATCATATTTGCAGGCTGTTGGACTCGTAGAAATAGGGAAAGACACTATCCATCAGCTTGCACACGATGACGAGTTTAGTCCGAGAAAATAATCTCCAAAACAACTCAATTCAAAAGGAGGCGGCGGTGAATGTAGATGGCTGAAAAGCACATTCAGGCGTATAAGGATTACGCCAAAGGCATGAAATACAAGGACCTTGCCGAAAAATACGGGGTGTCAATGAACACCATTAAATCGTGGAAGCAGCGGCATGGTTGGGAACGAAAAAAGGGTGCACCCTCTGAAAAAAGTGTGCACACAAAAAAGGCAGGCGCCCCACCCGGTAATAAAAATGCATTGGGAAACAACGGCGGCGCCCCGGAGAGAAATCGAAACGCGGTTTCGCATGGATTTTTCTCAAAGTATCTGCCAGAGGAAACGCTGTCCATTATGGAAGAGATTCAGGAACGTTCCCCTGCTGATATGATATGGGATCAGATTCAGATACAATATGCAGCCATTCTACGAGCGCAACGCATTATGTTTGTGCAGAATAAAGATGATACGGCAAAAGAGCTTAAAAAGGCAAAATACGCTTATCATCAAGATGAGGACGAAGAAGGCAATTTAACATATGAAAAAAACATTGTAGAAGAAGAACTTGAGATACAATTCGCATGGGATCGTCATGCAACATTCCTGAACGCTCAATCTCGGGCAATGGGTGAGCTCCGGAGTCTGATCAAGCAGTTCGACCAGCTGGCGCATGAGCAAGATGAACGGCGCCTTAAATTGGAACAAATGCGCTTAAATATCGAGAAAACACGGAACGAAGTCGAGAAAGACGCTCCAAAAGACAGCGGCGTGACGATCATTGATGATATAGGAAGTGAAGACGTTGACGAAGGTTAAGCGAATATCGGACATCGTAACGCCGAAATTCCGTTCGTTCTGGGCGGCAGCCAACAGTCACAAATATCTTCGGTATGTCTTAAAGGGAGGCCGTGGCTCTTCGAAATCGACGCATATTGGCACCCGAATAGTAAACGACATGATGAAATACCCGGTCAGTACACTTGTGGTGCGGAAAGTCGCCAACACATTAGGGGAATCGGTTTTCGAGCAGCTTAAAGAGGCAATTGATCTGCTGGGCGTGGGTGAATACTGGCATGTCAATAAATCGCCGATGAGGCTCACGTACAAACCCAGGGGAAACAGCATCATTTTCAGGGGTGCGGACGATCCGGCAAAAATCAAGTCACTCAAGATCGCAAAATTTCCGGTTGCCTTCCTGTGGGTCGAAGAGCTGGCCGAATTTAAACTTGAAGAAGAAATTTCAATGATCGAAAATTCCGTCCTGCGGGCTGAACTCCCGGACGGTCTTTTTTATGCTTTTTATTATTCATACAATCCGCCGAAAAGAAAGCAATCGTGGGTTAACAAAAAATATGAATCTTCATTCGTACCAAAGAACACATATATCCATCATTCAACATATCTCGAAAATCCTTATATCTCAAAAGCCTTTAAGGAAGAGGCTGAGATCGTTAAGGAACGGAACCCACTAAAGTACAGATGGGAATATCTCGGCGAAGCGTTAGGGAGTGGTGTTGTGCCATTTGATAATTTGAAAATCGAGAACGGCTGCATTACTGATGAAATGGTTCGTTCATTCGACAACATCCGGCAGGGCGTTGACTTTGGATATGGTCCTGATCCTCTCGCTTACGTCAGGTGGCACTATGACAAGAAGCGGAACAGTATCTATGCGATTGATGAGCTTTATGATCAAAAGGTTTCCAATAGAGAGCTGGCAAAATGGATCAGGTCAAAAGGATATGAGAGTCAGGAAATTACTGCTGACAGTGCCGAGCCTAAGAGTATTGATGAACTGAAAATCGATCACGGTATCCGACGCATAACAGGCGCGAAAAAAGGACCTGACTCGGTTCAATATGGCGAGGAATGGCTTGATGATTTAGACGCCATTATCATTGATCCGTTGAGAACTCCTAATATCGCCCGGGAATTCGAGAATATCGACTATCAGACTGATAGAGATGGCAATCCGAAGGCGCGGCTTGAGGACGCTGACAACCACACTATAGATGCCACTCGTTATGCTTTTGAACGGGATATGAAGCGGCCGGGCGTACGGGTCATGACGAGATAAAAAGAAAGGAGCTGATTTCTATTGTATCCAATAACCCCAACACACACAGAAGAGCTGTTGAAAATCATTGAGGACAGTGCAGAAACATCAGATACTCTGCCGGACACTACGGTTATTCAAAAGATGATTGATAAACACGAATTAGATCGTGACCGAATGCTTGAGGGCGTCGCATATTACATGAATCAGGCCGACATAAAAAAAAGACTGCGCTATTTCTATGAGGATGGCGTACGCAAAATAGATACGGAAAAGCCCAATAACCGTATTTCTCATAACTGGCACAAGCTGCTGGTCCAACAGAAAGTGCAATATCTGGTCGGGAAACCAATCACTTTTAATGCTGAAGATTCAAAGTTCTTGGAGCTGGTCAACGACTTTGTAAACGAAGATTTTGATGACGTAATGAATGAGCTTTTGAAAAACGCCAGTAATAAGGGCAGTGAATGGCTCCACCCGTTTGTTGATGAAGACGGGAAATTTGATTTTATCCGGATTCCTGCTGAAGAAGTCATTGCGGTATACGATACAACGAAAAAGAGGAAGCTTCTGTATGCAATCAGGTATTATGATGTGAAAAACATTGATGATGAATACACTCGTAAGGTCGAATTGTATACGGATGAGCAGATATTCTACTACGTAATGCACGATGGCACTCTCGTTCTTGATTTTGACTACGAACGAAACCCGGAGAGTCATTTTTATTTAGGTAATGCCGGGTATGGATGGGGAAAAGTCCCCTTAATCGAGTTCAAGAACAATGAAGAAGGCGTCAGCGATCTTGTTTTTTACAAGGATTTAATTGATCAATACAACAGCAACATTTCAAATAACGCAAATACTTTTGATGAAATGCAAGACTTCATTTACATCCTTAAAAACTTCGGCGGTCAAAATTTGAGCGAGTTCATGACAAATCTACGTTATTACAAGGCCGTTGAAGTCGGTTCGGATGGCGGAATGGATATGAAAACTGCTGAAGTACCGATTGACAGCGCGAACACCCACCTTGACCGACTTGAAGAAAATATATACCGGTTCGGGCAGGGAGTTAACAATAATCCTGACAAAGTGGGAAATTCACCGACGAACGTTGCAATTAAAAACCTATATTCTTTACTTGATCTGAAGGCAAATGAAGCTGAGAGGAAATTCCGTCCGGCTTTGCATGCCTTCTTTTGGTTTTTTACTGAATATTTGCGGATGACCGGCCAAGGGGAATACGATCACACTCTCTTACAAATGACATTCAATCGTTCACGTATGACCAATGAACTTGAAGAGGTGCAGATGGGTAATCAAAGCACTGATTTAAGCAAAGAAACCCGTCTCGCTCATCATCCATGGGTTGACGATGTAGAAGCTGAAATGAAGCGAATTGAATCTGAAGAAATCGAATACAGGAACAGCATGCCGCCGTTAACGGATGTGGAAACAGACGCGGGCGGTGATGAAGATGAACCAGAATGATATTGATAAGTACCTGGACGACATGATCACTGAGGATGCTCAGAAGATTGATGTCGTTTTTGCGTCTCGCTTAAAGGAGATCAATGCACAAATTGCCCGGCTGTATGCGAAGTACAGCAAGGACGGCCAGCTTACTTTTGCCGATGCCAACAAATACAATCGTCTGAACAAGGAAATGGAGAGGATGGCCGAGGAATCTCACAAGGCTTTCAAAACCATTCTGACAATTGTTGAGGCATTAGCAGCCAAGCAGTTTTTAGAGAATTACATGCGTTCTGCTTATCTATTTGAATTGGAATCTGTGGTAAACTTGGGTTTTAGCATCCCGACAGCCGAAGTCATTCGGCAGGCCATTCTAAACCCTATAGCCGAATTGACTTTGTCAGCGATATACAGGCGACATCGAGACGATTATGTCCGACAGATTCAAATTTCCGTCGCTCAGGGCCTGCAAGCGGGGGAGGATTATTCAAAGATCGCCCGCCGCATTGAAAGAGCGACGGAATTCGCGCGCAGAAAAGCCCGTGACGTAGCGAGAACAGAAGCTCATAGGGTACAAGTGTCGGCGAGGATGGAAAGCGCTGAGAAGGCCTCAAAACGGAGCAATCTTGAAAAAATGTGGAATGCTACCCTTGATCTTAAAACACGAGCCGGGCACAGGAAGCTGGACGGGAAGACAATAGAGCGCAATGGGCTCTTCAAATCAATTTACGGCGGCGTCGGGCCGGCTCCGGGGCACATGAATAATGCCAAGGATGATATTAACTGCCGTTGCACGATTACTTTCAAAGTAAACGGCGTGCTGCCGGATACAAGAAGGGCCCGTAAGCGCGGGAATGGAGCTGGCGAGACCATCCCATACCAAACCTATGAAGAGTGGTACAAATCCATTGAGGAAAGGGGGAAATGATTCATGAAAGAGAACGAACGTATTAAATACCTCCTAGAAATGTTGAATAGTGCAATTCAATATAATGACTCTGATAGCTACAACGAGATTATCAGTGAGTTGAAGCAATCACTGTTTACTCCTAAAGCATTTGATACAAAGACTGCTGAAAAAATGGTTGAATTACAGAAAGAGTACAGAGCGAAAGACAATCACTCTAGTCAATTTAATGGATGGGGCATTGTTGCTCCTAAGCTAACAAACATTTTCGATAACAAAATAGGTAAGCTTTAAAGCTGGTTACTCATGTGACAGCTTTTTTCTTTTGTCCTGAGCATGACGTTAAAAGGCTCTTTTGTCTGCTCGTTTTAAAGGTTTAGAGCAAAAACAAACGTAAATCCTGCGCGTGAGGTGGACACGCAAAAAAACATCAAAGGAGAGAATGAAATGAGTTTAAAAGAATTGCTCGGTGATGATTTATATGCTCAGGTGATCGAAAAAGCCGGAGATCAAAAGATTGATATTGTCAGTAACGGCCAATGGTTCCCAAAGGAGCGTTTTGATGCAGTCAACAATGAGAAGAAGGACTTGAAAAGCCAGCTTGACGAGCGGGACCAGCAATTGACTGCCTTGCAGAAACAGGCTAAAGGAAACGAAGAGCTTCAGGCGGCAATTGAACAATTGCAAGAAGACAACAAAAAAACTGCTGAGGAGTATCAGCAAAAATTAGATCAGCAGGCTTTTGACTTCGCGATTGAATCAGCATTGCGGGATGCGAAGTCAAAAAACATCAAGGCTGTTAAAGCCAATTTAAATCTTGATGGTTTGAAATTAGCTGACGGCAAGGTGATTGGTCTTGACGAACAGCTAACGGCTCTCAGGGAAAGCGACAGCTATCTTTTTGAGGAAGACCAAAAAGGCGCTCCGTCTTTAGCAGGTAGGCAGCCACACGACACAGCAAATTCAGGTGTTCATTCACCAACAGGCAAGAATCCATTTAGTCAGGACCATTTAAACCTGACTGAGCAAGGTCACATTTTGAAAAGTGATCCAGAACAAGCAAGAAAATTAATTATCCAAGCAGGCGGAAATCCTGCAATCTATGGATTATAAAGGAGAATTTAAATGACAGTAACTAGAGTTCAGGATGTTATCATCCCAGAAATTTTTAACCAATACACAATGAACAATACTGTTGAACAAACAGCGGTATATCGAAGTGGAATTATTCAGCCTGTACCGGGCTTAATTGTTCCGAGTGGTGGGGATACAGTCAATATGCCTTTTTGGAACGATCTTGAAGGAGATCCAGAGGCGATTCAATCAAACTTTGCATTGACTCCAGAAAAAATCAAAGCAGGGAAAGACGTTGCTCGGGTATTCGAATATGGTAAGGCTTGGAGCGCAGAAGATTTAGCGGGAGAGCTTGCGGGATCAGATCCAATGAGAGCAATTGGGGATCGTGTCAATTACTATTGGGAAAGACAGTTTCAAAAAATGATCTTCCTTATGTTGGATGGTGTCTTTGGTAGCAACATCACTAATAATGATGGCGATCTTGTATTAGATATTTCGAGCGGTGACGGGAAAAAGTACACAACTTACCTATTTGCTGGAGGTGCCGTTGGTTATGCCCCAGGTATGCCGAAAACACCAACCGAAACAGATCGAAACTCACTAAAAGGTGAGGACATTTTGATCAATCGTAAGAAGTTCATTATGCATCCTCGTGGTTTCAAATGGACCGAAGCTGATGTTGCTGCTGAAATGCCTACATTCAAAGAATTGGCAAGCGCAAAGAACTATGAACGTGTTTATGACAAAAAGAAAGTCCGAATTGTGAAGATCATTTCCAATGAAGGACCAGAAGCAGCAACTAAATCAAAATTAAGCGGTGAAGTGATTCTTGATGCAGCTCAATTACTCGGGGATGCTAAAGGGAAATTCACTTCAATTGCAATGCATTCAGTAACGCATACAAATTTACAGAAACAAAACTTGATTGAGTTCATTCCTAACAACAGGGCTGATGTAGGTTTTGGAACATACCTTCAAAAGTCCATTATTGTTGATGATTCACTTCCAGTAGATGAGCCTACTCCTACGCCCTAATGCGCCCCAAAATCTACGGTTTACAAGCACGAGTAATTCTGTGACTGTCAATTGGGATGCCGTAGCTGGGGCGGATTCATACAATGTTTATCGGGGAGCAGACAAACGTCTTGATAAGAATGTAACCAAGCCTGAATACAGCACGGACGGTCTAACGCCTGATACTAAGTTAACAATCAATGTCACTTCTGTTAATGAGAGCGGCGAATCTGCAATGTCGGAAATCGCAACTAAAACCAATGCAGAGGGAGGCAGCGAATAAATGGGAGCAACAACCTTTTGGCTCTTGGAACAAGAATTGAAAAGGCGTGCAAACATCGATAAGGCAGCTCAAGAAAAACTGTCTTATGACGAAATGACTGTCGAGCAACTCAAGCAGGTAGCAAAGGATAAAGGGATCTCAGGTTATTACAACATGAAACGAGAAACACTTCTCGAAAAATTGAAAGGGTGATCCAATGGACATCCAACAAGTGAAACGAATGATAGGGATAACAACCGATAAGCATGACGCTTATTTGTCTGAGGTTGTCCCTATTTTAATTGAGGTTGCCGCAGACGAATGCAAAAATACTTTTGATCCAAAAGCGCTGCCCGCTGGTGTAAAAATATTTGTTGCGAAAGCGGCTGAATACAATATGACGCCGTCTGGTCTGTCTGGGAGAAGTATGGGGGATGTGTCATATTCGTATAACACGGAATTCCCGCAACACATTATGAAGAATCTGTACCCATACAGAAAGGCATTCCGATGATCTATGAAGAATTCCCGCATGTCATAACGTTTCAGCGGTGGGAAGAGGTGCCGGACGGCGGCGGGGGCTATGTTGAAAAATTCACTGATTATCTCACAACAGAGGCCTTTGTCGGTGGGATTACGTCCCGGGAATATTATCAGGCTCAACAGCTTCAGAATCCGGTTGATTGCAATGTGTATTTCCCGTACCGCAATGATATTGAGAAGACAATGCGGATCATCTACGAAAACAAGGTGCTGACTCTCAAATCAGATCCGATCGACCAGGGCGGCATGCATGAGATTATGAATTTGAAATGTCAGGTAACGGGGGTACTGAAGGGCAATGGCTGAGGTGAGCGGAAGATGGGTCAGGCAGATGCAAAGAGCCACGAGCGAATTCAGAAGCCGGGTCATAGATGATATTAAGCAACTGGTCACAGACACGGCCGAGCTGATTTACAGCCATGCTGTTCTGAATGCTCCGACCGCCGCAATAGACGGGGGGAACCTGAAAAATTCAATTGAAATCGACTACCAAGAGGGCGGCTTACGGGCCGTTATTTCTGTTGGTGCCGATTATGCCGTATATGTGGAATACGGAACAGGGATTTACGCAGAGGAAGGCGGCGGCCGGCAAACGCCGTGGGTTTATTACGACACCAAGCTAAATAGATGGGTAGTCACCCGGGGAATGCGGGCGCAGCCGTTCTGGAATCCAGCTGTGGACGAAGGCATGCGGTATTTTGCCAGTCAAATGTGATAGAAAGGAGCTGTCATCATGCGATCTGCCCTGTGGCCGTTGCAGGCTGCTCTATTTAAGAGGTTATCAACAGACGAAGAGCTGGACGGGCGCGTCACGGGCGTCTTTGATGCAGTCCCGAAAGATCAGCAAAAGCCTTATGTGACAATGGGCGATGATGATGTATCCCCATTTAAAACCAAGACATCCAGCGGTGAAGAAATCAATGTGGTTTTACACTGCTGGTCAGGTTACAACGGAAAAAAAGAAGCAATGGAGATTCTGAGCCTCATGCTTCAAGCGTTAACAAGCAGGCCCCTAACAATAGAGGGCTTTTCTTTATGCCGTTCTGAGATGCGCAGCATGCAGGTGATCACCGATATTGACGGGTACACGCGTCACGGCATTCTCAGAATGCGCTTCACAATAAACAATTGAGAGGATGAAAGAAATGCCAGATTTATTAAACGGTAAAGATGAGATTTATTTTGTGCAGCCGATGGATGCAAAAGGGGCAGACGGGCTGTTCATCGCCTTTCAAACAGAAGGGTCACACACGAAAGAACAGGACACGCTGGATGAGTCCACAAAATCAGGCCGTATTGTCGGTTATGGTACAAAAAATGAAAGCTTTGAGCTGACTTATTATGCTGCTGTGACCGATCCGGGGCAGGAAGCGATTGAAAGTGCTTATGATAACGAAAAGGCAATTAAGGTCTGGAAAGTCAATAAAAACAAAAACAAAAATGATAAGCATGATTCTGTCTTTGGACATGCAATTATTGAAAGTTTGGAATTCAGTCAGCCGCAGGATGGGTTTGTTGAGGTTTCAATAACTCTGCCTGTGCTCGGGAAAACATTCAAAGGCGAATTGCCGCCACTATCAGATGAAATTTTAGCGATGATTGAATCCTCTGCCGGCGCGACTAAGTTTGAGGAATTCGGCGGCACGACTACGCCCTAATGCGCCCCAAAATCTATCGTTCACGGCTACGACTGACAGCGTGACCGTGAAATGGGATGCGGTAGATGGGGCAACTTCATATAAGGTATACAGGGGAGCGAGCAAGCAACTGGACGCAAATGTCACAGGCACATCCCACACCTTGACAGGAATTGCGGCCGACACGAAACTGACGGTCAACGTCTCTGCTGTGAACGATGCGGGCGAGTCCTCAATGTCTGAGATTGTTACGCAAACACAAGCGGTTACGCCCTAACGTACCCCGCAATATAACTGCGAAAAGCGCCACTTCAAATCAGGTGAGTTTTTCATGGGATGCGGTGAAAGGGGCGACATCTTACAACATTTACAGATTTTACGCAAAAATAGCGACTGTCTCAACGAACTCGTACACGTCGAATCCTAACCTGAAGCCGGATACCGCCTACATTTTTAACGTGTCGGCAGTGAACTCGGCCGGGGAATCGGAACGATCGGCCAATTTTACGATACGAACAGAAAAGGAATCATAGGGTCCGGGCTTCCCGGGCTCTTTTTTAACATACAAAAATAATCGGAGGTTTTATAAATGGCTTACTTAACTATCGGAGATAAAGAATACAAATCACGTTGCGACTTTGCTTTTGACAGATTGGCAAACGAAAAATACTCCACTGAGGACGAAAAGGGCAAAGGCGGCACAATGAATATTTACATGAGTCTGCTGAATGAAGAGGCTTCCTACCTTTCTGCTTTTTGGGATTGCGCACTTGCTTACTTGAAGAAAGAAAAGCCTTCAACTGAGGCTATTGAAGAAGCAATCATGAAAATCATTGATGAAGACGAGACAGGCGAGGCAATTGACAAGATGATCAATGAAGCATTCACGACACTGGACTCAGCGGGTTTTTTCAAAGGTGTGATCCGTCAGCGTTGGAAGATGATGGAGAAGATGAACAAAGGGAAGAAACCGGCTCCGAACGAAACACCGGAAATGGAAGCGAAACGGTTGGAGGACGAAGAGAACGGCAAGGAAGTCTTGAAGATGATGAAAGAGGCATACAAAGAGAGAACGGGATCGACTACGACCAAATAATTACGAACTCCGCACATTGGCTCGGGGTTTATGATGTGGATTTAATCATGTCATGGACTCCTAACGAGTACAAGCTTCTGCTCAAAGGGGCCAAGTTGCGAAAAATAGATGAATTGGAGCTTATGGCAAGAAACGCCATGTTTCACCGTTACGCCATGAATGAGAAGCGCCCCAAAGAAACGAAAATGTTTGATGCAAAGAAGGCCAGACGTCAATTGGAGCGCAATATCACTGGCGATAACGACAAATGGCGCAAGTCAGATGTAAACGAGCTTGGCAAACGAGCCAAAGGGGTTCAGCGGTTTAATGATGCAATCCGCAACCACTTTTCAAAATCCGGACAAGGAATGGGGTGAGGGAATGATCGAAAGACTGACAGCGATAGTTGAAGCACAGACACGAAAATTTAATCGCAGTATGGATCGTGTCAACGATATAATGCGCCGGATGGCTGATCATCACACTGTCGAGATTGACGCCGAAATTGCCAGCTTTCAAGCAAGAGTACGGCAGGCGGCGCAACAAATAGATAATTTTGTTCATCGACATGAACGAACGCGGGTTGATTTAGATGCGGATTCAGACCCTTTAACACGGGCCATCAATTGGGCGAAGCAAAGATTAAGACAGATTCCCCAAACTGTCACCACGCAATTAATGGGGAATGTGCGGCCGTTATCTTCCGCATTGGCACGCGCTAAAGCAGGGCTATCGGCGGTGGCGAACAGAATCACAACGACGATAGACGGAAATCCCACTCCTTTAGGGCGTGCTGTCGCTGTTGCGCGGTCAGCCATAGCATCAGTATCTCATAACGTAACTACCACTTTTAATGCGGCCACGTCGCCTATCATGCGCGGGGTTTCGGCAGTCCGTTCAGCTTTGGCTTCACTGCCAAACAGAATTACCACGGTCATAAACGGAAACACAGCTGCGCTTATGCGCTCTGTAGCAACGGCACGCGCTGCTCTGGCGTCCTTGCCGAGAAAAGTATGGATTAGTATAGAAGCTCGAATTGATCGGTTTGAAACGTCAATGAACAGGCTTGCCAAGATCACAAACTCAGTTTCAACGGTCATCGGTCATTCAATTGCCGGGGCACTAACGTCCCTACTCCCTGCAATCTCGCCAGCCCTTGCAAGTATTGTCGGGGTAATCGGCTCATTGGGTCCTATGCTCGGGGTGGCAGCCGGCGGAGTAATGGGGTTAACCAGTGCATTTGCAACAGCGGGAACAGGCGCGGCGGCATTCGGCGCCCTTGCTATTACTTCGATAAGCGGTGTATTCAAAGCATCCGAAGACCTTTCCAAGCTGCAGGAGAAGCTGGACAATGCAACAAGCGCGAAAGAGCGCGCTAAAATCATGAAACAGATCAATAATCTGCAAAAATCTCTTGGAAAAGAAGAGAGAGAGGCATTAAAGAACCTCGAAGACTTTAAAGACAATTGGCGGGACATCGGTACGATGGTTCAAAAGCCGATCTTAAAAACATTCGGTATGTCTCTAAATACGTTTAAACTCGCGCTTAACTCACTCATTCCAATGTTTGATGGACTGGCAAAAGAGGGCGTGGGACTGGCTAAAAGCATGGACAAGGCTTTTAAAGCTCCGGACATGCAGAGATTCATTTCCTATCTGAACAAAGAAGCTCCGGGGGCGTTTGCTTCATTCGGCCGATCTGCCGGGAATGTCTTACGGACAGTTTTTAATCTGATCGTAGCATTCGGACCGACCGGAAAGAGCATGACAAAATCCATCGAAGGAATGACCCAATCATGGGTGAAGTGGTCAGCGAACTTGGGCTCCTCAAAGAAATTTCAGGCTTTCGTGGAGTATACAAAAACCAACGGCCCGAAACTGCTGCAGATCATCAGAAACTTTTCGGGCGGTCTGACTAAGCTGTTTACTGGATTCGCTCCTATGTCTCAAGACATGATGACATCGCTGGTAGGTATGACAAAGCGGTTCAATGAGTGGGCTGGCAGCGTTACGAAAACAAAAGAATTTCAATCGTTCATTGACTATATCAAAACTAACGGCCCTACAGTATGGAGCACATTGGGGCAGATCGCGAAGACTATCATCAACTTGCTTGTTGGCATGGCTCCACTCGGCAAAACGATCTTGGAGAATGTAAACGGGTTTTTGAAATTTACTAATGCGGCGATGGAAGCAAACCCGGCAATTGGGAAGTTCATTGCAGCGGGCATTTCATTAATCGGTGCTTTAAGAGCTATTGTTCCGGCGATAGTAGCAGTCAGTGCTGTTACCAACGGTCTTAAAGATTTTAAAGATGCAGCTGAATATCTACGAACCTTCAAAACCACAGCTGCGGGTATAAAGCTGGCCGGCCTGATTGGTCAATTAAAATCAGCGATAGCAACTATGGGACAATTCATTGCGAAGTATACAGCGATGGCAGCAAGAGCAACAGCTAATGCTGTTAAAATGGCGGCGTCATGGACTGCGATGAAAATCAGCTCTTTCATAACAATGCTGAAAAACGGCATTAAGCAGATGGGGCTTTTCATTGCCAGAATAACTGTTTTAGCGGCAAAATCAGCAGCCCAAGCAACACGAATGGCAGCGGCGTGGACTGCGGCAAAAATCAGTTCATTTGTGTCAATGTTGGCGGCAGGTATTAAACAAATGATCTTATTTGGTAAACGCTTGGTCATTTTGGCAGCTCAAGCAGCGGCAAATGCGGCGCGCATGGCAGCGTCATGGATCATCGCAATGGGGCCTATCGGTTGGATTACAGCGGCGGTTATAGCCTTAGTTGTTCTCATTATTGCCAATTGGGATAAAGTCAAGAAGTACACCCTTCAAGTTTGGGGCGTCATATCTCAGTGGCTCCAATCTGTATGGGAAGGCATTAAAACAGCGGCAACATCAACATGGAACGCAATAACGTCGTTTTTCTCCACTGTTTGGAATGGAATTGTTTCGGCAGCTAAAACCATTTGGAACGGGCTATCTGCTTTCTTTAAATGGGAATTCAATTTGTACAAAACCATTTTCACAACAGTTTGGAATGCTATAAAATCGTTTGCCTCTTCTGTCTGGAATGGTATTAAAAAGACTGCGACTTCAGTATGGAACGGCATTAAGAACACTATTACCTCAATTTGGTCGGGGCTTAAATCGGCGGCCGTCACAGCCTTTACGTATATGCGGGCGCAGATCGTTAACAGGATCATTGCGACGAGAGATAAAATGATCAGCATCTGGAATGCAATTAAGAGTAAAGTATCGTCCATATGGAATGCCCTGAAAAGTGCTGCAGTGACTGCTTTTACCTATATGCGCGCACAAATTGTGAATCGCATTATTGCAACCAGAGACAAAATGGTCAGTTTGTGGAACTCGATAAAAAGCAAAGTGACATCTGTCTGGAATGCTTTAAAAAGTGCAGCTGTAACAGCCTTCAACTACATGCGGGCGCAAATCGTCAATAGAATTGTAGCGACGAGAGACAGAGTAATAAGCCTCTGGAATACAGTGAAAAGCAAAGTGATGTCCATTTGGAACGGCATTAAAAGCGCAGCTTCTACAGCGTTCAGCTATATGAAAGCGCAAATCGTAAACCGTATCCAAGCAACGAAAGAACGCATTGTCAGCATTTGGAATGGTGTCATGAAATTTTTTAGAGGCATCAACCTCAAGTCCATTGGCCGCAACATCATACAAGGCTTAATAAATGGTATCAGCGGCATGGCGGGTGCATTAGCGAGCAAAGTTAAATCAATGGCAAACGCAATTCCTAACGGCATGAAAAAGCTTCTGGGAATCCATTCACCGTCAAGGGTAATGCGTGACCAGGTCGGATATCACGTCGGCACCGGTATGGCGGCTGGTATTGATAAATCGCAGGGCAAAGTAAAAGCGGCCGCGGCAAAAGCAGCGAAAGCGGCTCAGAAGGCGGCTGAGGTAAAGGTTTCCAATAAAATTAAGAACGCTGAAGTGAAGTATGACACCAAGAAAATGGGCGCCGATACGTATATCAAAACATTGCAGAAGATTCAGAAGCAAAACAAGCTTACCAGCGAGCAAAACCGAAAAATCCAACGCGAGATATATCAGGCATCCAAAAGCGCCTCTGATAAGCAGAAGAAGCTTCTGAAAGAGCAGCAGCGCAAGGAAGCGAAGGCGAAGCTGGCGCATACCAAGAAAGTATCAGATCAGATTAAGAAAGCTGAGGCAAAATACGATACAGGAAAAATCAGCGGGAATACGTATATCAAAACACTTGAGAAAATCAAGAAGAAGAACAAGCTGAATTCTGACCAGCAAATAAAGGTTCAACGGGAAATCTATCAGACTCAAAAAACGATGGCTGATAAGGCCAGAAAGCAGAAGGAAGCCGAAAAGAAAGCGGCTGATAAGCTTAACAAGGGCATTCTTTCCGCAAACAATACTTATCTCTCAAAATTCAAAAGTGTGAATGATAAACTGACTGCTGATACCAAGGCGGCCAACGATGCCTATAAAAAGGAGCTGCAAGACCGAACTAACGCGATTTATAACGCCATCGGTCTATTTGATGATGTCTCAAGTGAAAAAGTGAACGGCTCCAAGCTGACTGCAAATCTTAAAAAGCAGCTGGACAAGATCAAAACGTTCAACAATGACATTTCAAAAATAGCAAGCCGGGCACCGAAGGCGTTCACAGACGAATTGAAAGAAATGGGTATCGGGTCAGCTGATCAGATTAATGCGATTTCACGCATGACAGATTCCGAGTTAAATGAGTATGTCAAGCTGTGGCAGGAAAAGCATAAGCTGGCGAGCACTCAGGCGGAACAAGAATTAACCGGACTGAAGAACGAGACAACCAAGAAAATAGTTGAATTACGATCTGCCGCAAATAAAGAACTGGCACTTTTGAAAAATGACTATCTCCGCAAAATTGGGGAGCTTACAGTGGATGTAAAACAGCTTGGTTCTCTCAAGAAAAGCGGAAAAGCCATCGGTTCAAATACAATGGCTGGCATTATTTCTGGAATGAAGAATATGCAAGGCGAGCTGGCGAAAGAAGCAAATTCCATCGCCTCGACAATTGAGAAAACCATTAAGAAAAAATTGAAAATCCACTCCCCATCCAGATTGATGCGGGATCAGGTGGGGATCATGGTTCCTGCTGGTATCGCTGTGGGGATTCAGAATGGTATCGGCACTGTTCAAAAAGCTATGGGAGCCGTCAGTGAAGCTATGACTATTCAGCAAGAGGATATGAATTTTGCATATGACACATCCATTTCTAGCAGCGAACTCGGCACGGTTAGAAAAGAATTAAGCGCGGACATCCGGAACCTTGAATTGCCTGACAGAATGATTGTTGTTGAGCTGGACAGCAAGAAGGTCGGTCAAGGCGTAGAAAAACCTGTCACAGACGCTCAGAAAAGGTCGAACGCAAGGAGGACGAGAATTAATTGATCAATTATCAGGAACTACTGCCTAACCAATGGAAAATCACGTTTGATGGTATTGATATATCACCCTTCTTTTATGTGAAGACCACGGGCGGCCGGGGAGTGACAGGAAGAGAAGTGAATACAGCCACTATCGGGAATCGCCCCGGCGGTTTCCTGCGGAACACAAGAATCCCTGTAAGAGTCATAACCATTGAGGTTCTTTTTGCCTTCAGCAGTGAAGAAGAGTTGAAGAAAAAGCAGGAGGAATTGACTTTTATTCTGCACACTGAAGAGCCTAAACCGTTAATTTTTCATGATGAGCCCGACAGATTCTATAACGCTGTCTTTGAAAGCATTTCAGAAGGCGAAGAACAGGGAGGCTTTCAGACTGCAACATTGACTTTTATCTGTCCTGACCCAAAAAAATACGGCCCGGCGAAGGATTTTGAATTTAATTCAGGTATTCAGACTATCATTAATCCGGGATATGCGGCCGTAGACCCGACAATCGAATGCGTCTTTGAAGAGAAAGCCACTTCATATGAGGTGGCTCTTCTTAATGATGATGGGTCTGTATCGAAAACGATCAAGCTGCTGTACGATTTCATCGCTGGTGACACACTTGTAATTGATTCAGCAAAAAGAAAGGTCACTTGCAGCGGTAATTTAATCATGACAGCACTTCAAATTCAATCAGATTGGTTTCTGCTGCCGCCCAGGACGCCAGTTAAAATCAAGTTCAGTCATAAGAGCAGTATCAAATTTAATGAGGCATATTTGTAAGGAGGTCCGATCATGGCTGACATTTATATACTTTCACCAGATGATAAATTATTGACAGTGCTGTCCAGCCACGGACGAGAAACCTGTACGTTCTGGGATGCAAAATACAAGGAAGAGCTCAACAAGGGCTCTTCTTTTTCTTTTGTAGCCGATGCCTCCCACCCTGACGCGCGCTTCCTATTCGAAGAGAATCAAGTGGTATTCAACGATAAGGACGGTGTAATGCGTCTGTTTGTCATCAAGGAACTGGATGATACAAGTGAAGAAGGAGAGATTAACACTCAGGTTACCTGTGAAGCTGCCATGATGGAGCTTGCTGAAACCTTTGTAAAAGATTTTCGCCCTACCAATAAAACTGCTCAGTTTGTACTGGATAATGTTCTTTCTCGGTCAAGATGGGTGGCGGAAGTAACGGCGGAGCTTGGAGTGAATTCGACTACCTTCTATAAAAAAACAGCGTTGGATTGTATCGCTGATGTGATCAATATATGGGGCGGAGAGCTTCAGGACACTATAGAATTTGATGGAAATAAGGTCGTTAAACGAATCATAAAAATACTTCCTCGTCGCGGTAAAGACAGCGGGAAGCGCTTTGAGAGTGATAAGGATACAACGAATATCCGGCGGACCGTTATCAGTTACCCGGTGACAGCCCTTTGGGGTTACGGGGCATCCATAGCGTCTACGGATGAGGAAGGAGAGGAAACGGGCGGTTATTCCCGTTTTATTGATTTCTCTGAAGTAGAATGGAAAAAATCAAAAGGCGACCCGGTCGATAAGCCTTTAGGCCAGGAATGGGTTGGCGATCCGGATTTATTAGAACGATTGGGGCGCCTTAAAGATGGAAAGCTGATCCATCGGGAAGGCCAGTTCAATAATGAAGACATAACGGAGCCGGAAGAGCTCTTAAAGGCCACATATGATCATTTGATTACGACTGCATGTAAGACAGAAATCAATTACGAACTGTCCGTGCAACTGCTCGAGAGCGTGCCGGGACACGAACACGAACATGTGGAATTGGGAGATACAACGATCGCAATTGATCGAAATTTCGCTATCCCAATTGAGACATCACAGCGCGTTATTTCAATGGAATACGATATTACCGATCCTGAAAATACTTGCGTTGTTGAGATCGGGCAATTTTTATCGGCATTACAAAAAGACGGTAGGCTTGAGCAGATTGAAAGTGTGATCGAAAAGAACCGTGGCACTTGGGAAAGCAAACCGGACGCCGGAGAGGTTACGGATGGCAGTTTCCCTGATAAAGCCCCGCCTGTTCCGTCGAATGTAGTGATCAAGCCAATGTTTCAGAATGTGGCCCTGACATGGGATTATGATCCGTCCAGTTATATCGCAGCTTATGAGGTATATGCTTCACAAGTAAATGGATTCACCCCATTAAAAGAGAATCGTATTTTCAGAGGCAAAACAGGCGGATACGAGCATTTTACGGGAGTAAATGAAGTTTGGTATTATCGCTTGCGCTCAATCAACACACGGGGCACTGCGAGCGAATTCACGGATCAGTTTTCCGCGACCACTCAGCGCATTCTGACTGATGACATTGTTTTCGGAGCGATCACGAAAGAAAAACTGGCCGACCTGGCCGTTGATGCTGATAAGCTTTCCAGAAATTTTGATGATGCCAATATTTTGCCGGGTTCATTGTTGGATAGCAACTGGTGGTATGCCTATTCAGGCGCCAAGTACACGATAGACAAAAAAGAATTCAATGAAATGACAATTTCTCAGGATGGCACCAAGGCTTTTGGTGTTTGTCAACTCTCTGTAAAACAGACGATGGCGCTTGTGAAAGATCAAGTATATACTTTGTCTTTTGAAGTGAAACGAAATAATACAACAGATATATCTTGGAATCATCTAAAAAAAGGAAGCACATTCATTTCATTGGATGCAAGCGGGCTCACTGACATAAGCAATTACCCGGCTGATGAATTCGTGAGAGTGAATATTCAATTCACGGCACCAGAAACCGGTAATAATTACACAATTGGTTTGGGCGGCCGTGGTTCGGATGATAACAGTAATTGCAGTTATGTCGTAAGAAAAATTCAAGTCAGAAAAGGAGCGGTAATTAAAGAATATGGCTACAGTCCCTATGACGTAGCCCTGGTTGATGGGGTCATCACGAATAACTATCTTGCAAACCTTGCGGTCGGTTCAGCCAATATTCAATCAGCCGCGATAACATCAGCAAAAATTGCAGATGCGGCGGTAGGGTCTGCTGCTATTGCGAACGCCGCAATTAAAAAGGCACACCTTGGAACGGCCATAATTGACACCGCACATATTATTGATGGAGCAATTACAAACGCAAAAATCGCCAATCTGTCTGCTGATAAAATAACCGCCGGCACGATCAAGGGGATCACGATAGAAGGTTCTTTGATAAAAGGAGCCCGGTTTGAGCCAATCTCAAACTCGGATTCACTGACTGCTTATATTGAAGCGGGTACAATATATCAAAGAAAAAGAGCAAGTGAAGGGTTAAACTATGATGTTTTAGAATTGACAGCTTCATCATTCTCACAAAGAAGGCAGGCTGAAGATACAAGTGGGAATGTTAAATATGACATAAACCGTGTGTTAATCGAGAATGGCACAATTACGATAGACGGAGGCAAAACATTTCCGGAAGAAACTTATACTTCGGCCCTGAAAATCTATTCACAAAATCAAATTGATACTCGTGATTCAGCTGGCACATATTTTGATTTTTCGCTGAACAATGAGGTTGTTATGCAGTTGAAAAACACAGTAAATTACGACGGCTTAGTTGGAGATAGATATGAAGCGGTTTTGGAGCACAAAAAATCAAGATTTGTGATAAGAAATAAAGACAGTGGGTGGGAATTCTTGCAGGTTATGAGTCCTTTCGCAAGTAAAGGAGGCTCTTTTGGTCCGGTTAAATATCGAATTAATGAAAGCGGCGATGTAATGTTGCGGGGCTTTTTGAGGAAAATGGGTGCTGGGGAACTGCGTGATTATGTAATTTGCAGTCTGCCTGAAGAAGTTGCACCGGAGTATCAGCAGATCTTTCCTGCTTACGTTTGGAACGGAACCGGAAAGGAACGTTTTACTGTGTATCCGAGCGGCGATATAAAGCTATTTTATGGACCGACTGACGGACGAGAATATGAAGTATCAATAAGTAACATCCATTTTAGACCAAAAGATAAATAGGTGGGATTGCCATGAAAACTTTTTTAGGAGTTGATAAAGAAGGTTTTGTAAACGGCGTGTTTTATCAGAATTCTGAAGATCGTGAGCCACCTGAAGGTTTTTATGAAGCTCCGGCCGAACAGTTTTTTATGGTTAAAAGAGATTTTGAAAATAACTGCTGGACTGAGGGCTTATCAACGGAAGATATTGAACGTATTAAAGAAGAAAGCGAAGGTTCTCAAACTGATGAAGAGGAAAATTTGAAAGCTAGAACTCTTGATCTTCAGCGTGTTTGCAATCTCTTAATGAATCAATCATAAGAAGCGGAGGAAATTTCATTGGAGAATCGAAGCGTTCTCTTCGGTTTTTTTGAAGACTGCTGGAAAAATGGAACTGTTTTGACCGTTGAAATGAGAAAAGCCGTTGAGAAAGGCCGCATCACACAAGCGGAATATGATGAAATTACAGAAAACGAACGCGGTAATGCGTATCCGGATCAAGAATAGGGAGGGGAACAGGGTGCAAGAAATGACAAAAGAGCAGCTTCAGGAACAGCTGCAGATTGAAATCTATAAATCTATTTCACTGCAAGAAGAATTGGATCAAAAGAATAAGGAACGCGCCGAATACAAAGCTTTATATACATTTGCTCAAAAGAAGCGCGAGGAACTTCAAGAACAATTAAATGCTGCACTGTCAGCAAATGAAGGCCGTAGTGAACCAGCACCTGTAACCGAATAGGTGTTTTTATTTTGCCTCGAAGGAGGTGAAGCGTATGAGATAGATAAAAGGGGGGCGTACTAATGTCACAAATGACGGAGGTACCGGAAGTGAATGCTTTACAAAAAGAAATTACAGAGGTTAAAGCCGGGCAAAAGACTCTTGAACAACGAGTGAGTGTCCTTGAGCGTTCTTCAGACAGGCATGATCAGCAAATCATTTCATTAAATGAAAAGCTGAACAAAATTGATGAAAATACGACTTGGATCAAACGGACCATCACAGGGGCCATAATAACAGCAGTCAGCACCGGTTTTATCGGCGGGGCTATCGCGATCATGTATAACCTGCTGCAAAAATAAGGAGGAAAACAACATATGAAAAAATTCGACAAAGGTACAGTCGTCCGGACTGTGCTTCTTTTTATTGCTCTCGTAAACCAAGTTTTAGTGATGTTTGGTAAGGATGTGCTACCGATTGCAGATGATCAAGTGAATGACCTTGCGGACGCGGTTTATTTAGGCGGCTCCATCGGATTTACGATCATCATGTCACTGGTAGCATGGTTCAAAAACAACTATGTGACTGAAAAAGGCCATAAGCAAAAAGCCGTTTTAAAACAGAACGATTTAACCAAGTAAGGGCTGCCGTTCGGCGGCCTTTTTATATTTCAAAACAGAATAGGAGAGATTTTTCATGACAATTGCAGTCAAAAAAAGATTAGTTCCAAGTGAAAAATACGCCCTGAAATGCCCGAACCCAATGACGCCAGAGTATATTACTATTCATAACACGGCAAACGATGCATCAGCCGCCAATGAAATCAGTTATATGACCGGTAACAGCGAATCGACAAGCTATCATTTTGCCGTCGATGATATAGAGGTAATTCAGGGAATTCCCCTGGATCGGAACGCTTGGCACTCTGGCGACGGCACAAACGGAACCGGGAACCGTAAGTCTATCGCGGTAGAAATCTGCTACAGTAAGTCAGGTGGCGCGCGGTACCGAGCAGCAGAGGCGCAAGCTATCAAGTTTGTGGCGCAACTTCTTAAAGAACGCGGATGGGGCGTTGACAAAATCAGAAAGCATCAGGACTGGAACGGAAAATACTGTCCGCATCTTATTCTTTCTGAGGGGCGCTGGGATCAAGTGAAAGCGGCCATTGCTGCAGAATTAGAACGTCTTGGGGGTGAAAAAGCATCCAAACCACAAAAAACAGATTCAAAGACCAGCGGGGCGACGTACACCGTCAAGAAAGGCGATGTCCTTTCTGTAATTGCAGAGAAAACAGGAGTAAGCATGAAAACCCTGCAAAGCTTGAACGGCATCAAGAATCCAAATCTAATCAAAGTCGGACAGGTAATAAAGCTGACGGATTCGGCCGGCTCACCATCCAGCAGCAAAAAATCATCTTTCCGCCTGCCAGCGGGTATTTTTAAAGTCACAAGCCCGTTGACCCGAGGGGAGGCCGTAAAACAGATTCAAACGGCGCTGGCGGCTCTTCATTACTACCCGGATAAGAGCGCAAAGAATTTCGGAATCGACAGCGCATATGGCGCGAAAACAGCAAACGCGGTCAAACGATTCCAATCTATGTATGGTCTTCCTGCTGACGGGATTTATGGGCCGAAGACAAAAGCGAAACTGGAGGATATTTTGCATTAAACTGAATATTAATATGTAGATGTTCACAAATCACAAAAAACAGCCCTTTGGTCGGGGTTGTTTTTTGTTAAAATGAGGATAAATCATAAAGGGAGGATTAGATATGATTTTACTGAGGTTTATAAGCTTAATGGCACTTACTGTGCTTGGCTTGGTTTTAGTAGCAAATTATGCTTCGTTTTTGGCTCTCCCGATCTATATAATTGCACTTGCACTATTGATACTTTTAGTTATTTATCTGATTTATCATTATTCCCGAAAAATAATTGGAAGGGAAAAGTAAAAATGTATAGAAATGTATAACAAGCGGGGTGAATATAAACGGAGGTAATAAAATGAAAAAGATTCTATTCTTTTTACTTAGTATTTCGCTTGTTACCAGTATTTACGGAGGGACGGCAAGTGCGGTCGAACCAAAAGACTCTCAGAGGGACAAAGAACAGATTAAAAATTACGTTGAAAATGCTGTGCCATTATTACAAGACAGCATAGAATTTCTGCCAAAAGACTCTTCTTTAGAAAAAATTGAAAAAACAATTTCCAAACACTACAAAAATCATCCTACACCAAGTGCATTTAACAATCCCAACTTATCAACAAATAATGTTTTTCCTGAAATGAAATCCCAACTGGATAAATATAAAGGGAAGGCATTGAATATTAACGATTTTATTTTTGAACAAGATAAAACAGAATCATTAGGAAAAGTCTTCACGTTTAAAAATGAAAACAGCACTGTGAAAGTCTTCGTGGGCGATATTGGAGATATTCAAATTATTGAGAGAAAAACTGTCTCTGCACCTAAAGATTCCGACGATCAAGCAAGTGCAAAACTTAGTACAAGAACAGAAAGAACTACTGGAATCGGTTACGGTACTAATGGAGCAAAATTGTTTACATTATGGGCTGAAGGCCGATTTGAATATAACGGAAAAAAAGTCTCTGTTGCACAAAAGGACGGAGATTATAACAAACATTTCGGTGGTTCGGGCCTCGACATATCAGTACGAAAATTAGGTGCTGAAAGAGACGCGAGTTATGGGGGATATGCATATAGAGAAGTTTACTCCCGGATTTATGTAGAGTCTGTTGTCGGCTTCAAATGGCTTGGAGTTATTATAAATTCCAAAACGGTGGAAGCTTACATTGGAGCCGGAGCAAATGGAGCAGTTTACGGAGGACTTAAAAAAATATAATTTTTACCATCCCGCTTAATTGCATCACAATAAAAAAGGGTTCAATTTTGGTCACACAATTGGTCACGATTTATAAATTCAAATATGAATATCAATGAGAGATATGAGGGCAATCGAGCGAAAAAACAAATATCGAATTGCTCAAATGAATAGGAATGTATGTTCTTGAAAGAGATTGATCTATGGGCGGAATGATGTAAAACCGACAAAAAACCCTTGATTTACAAGGGTTTGTCGGCAACGGACGTCATTTTGATGCCCCTTTGATCTATTTATGAATGTTCGAGGCTTCTCACAAGTTCAATGAATTTGTGAGAGGCCTTTTTTTATTTCTATCATTAATCTCAAATTACGAATAAATTAGAATAATTTATTCAATTGCATCAAGGTATATGACTTTGTTACAAATCTTGTAGAAGGATTTGTGTTCATAGGTTTTATTCTTTACATCTTTTGAAGTAAGAGTAGATACTCTTAATTTGTCATACGTTTGCCACCTTTAAATGAAAGTACCATACTAACAAAAAATAAGGAGTGGGAAAAATGGATGAAATGGTAAAAAAAGTTCAACAATGGGTAAATCTTGTTTACTTAAACAGGCCAGGTTATGTAAAAATTGATGAAAATGGAAAAACAGGGTGGCCTGTGATTGAGGCTTTGATTACAGGATTACAAATTGAAGAAGGAATTACGTCAACTACTGGAACATTTGGACCGGCTACTATGGCAAAATGTCCTACATTATCAACTAAATCTGATTCTTCGAATGAAAAAACAAGAAATCAAATTATGATTCTTCAAGGTGCATTGTATTGCAAGGGATATAATCCAACTGGTTTTACAGGAACCTATGGTGATGGTACAAAGGCTGCTATAAAAAAATTTCAAACTGATGCAGGGTTGTCTAATCAAGATGGAATTGCAACTCCTATAATCTTTAAAGCGCTATTAAATATGGACGCTTTTGTAAATGTAGGAGATGCCAAAATTCGTAATATTCAACAAGAGCTGAATCGGAAATATTATAAGGTCACTGGCCTTAATCCATGTGACGGTAGATACTCCCGACAAACTAATGAGGCTTTAATTTACGCACTCCAGGTCGAAGAAGGAATAGCAGAACCAACTGGAACATTTGGACCTGCTACAAAATCAAAATGCCCGACAATCTCAATGGGTAGCACAAAAGCTAATTTTGTAAAGCTCTTACAATATGCTTTGTACTGTAATAATCGTAATCCAGGAAGATTTGATGGTATCTTCGATGAAAATATGAGAACAGCACTTATTGATTTTCAAAGGTTTTCAGCATTACCTGCCGATGGAGTGGCTGGAATGCAGACCTGGGCATCTCTTTTAGTAAGCAAAGGTGACGAAGATAGGAAAGGAACAGCTTGTGATTGTGCGACACCAATTAATGCTGCCAGAGCAGCAACTTTGAAATCCAACGGGTATAAAACGGTTGGGAGATACCTTACTGGATCGCATCAGATGACGTTGCCTGAATTAGAGACTATATTTGCTGCAGGTCTTAGCGTATTTCCAATTTACGAGAGAAAATCAACTGAAGCTTCTTATTTTACAGAAACTCAAGGGGTATTCGATGCAAGAGCAGCTATTGGTGCGGCTAAGGGATATGGTTTTAAAGAAAATACTATTATTTATTTTACTGTAGATTACGACGCTGTTGACGGTGAGGTTACCAGTCGTATACTCCCTTATTTTAAAGCAATTAAAAGGACATTTGCCCAACTCAATAGGGGTTATCAAATTGGTATTTATGGCGCGAGAAATGTTTGTAGCCGCGTGGCCGCAGCAGGTTACTCAGTCAGTAGTTTTGTATGTGATATGTCTTCAGGATTTAGCGGTAACCGCGGCTATTCACTTCCCACCGATTGGGCATTTGACCAAATTAAAACAAGGAGTATAGGGGATGGGCTTGGGAAAATAGAGATTGATAATAATATCTCATCGGGCAAGGATAAAGGCGTTAATTCTATAGTTTATAATAAAGAAAATAGTAACGATTATGTTTCGACGACAAATAATAAGTTCTTAAATCAATTAAAAGTTTTATATAATACAGCAGTAGATTATGTTACTAAAAAGGAAGGAAATAAACCTAATCCGGTCGGGAATATTACTCAACAGGCAAATGAATTAGTTGCCCAGTATCTAAGAAAAGATGAATATGATGGTTTATTGTGGATTTTAACAGCGGATTTTATTGAATCAGATTTTGTTAAAATAGCTGATGATGTATTGAAGGGACAAGAAAAGAGAATCCTGATAGATCCAATTTCTAAACTGACACTAGATGACGCACATATGATGGCCACTTTTAATGCAATAATTCATAGTTCTGTAGGAATGATACAAGATCTTGCAGGATGGGCAGGTGATTTAATTACAGTAGGGGGAGACACTGTCAAATATAATGCTAATTATAAAACAACTTATGATGCTGCAATAGATTTAATAGGAGGTCAAATTGGTACATTTGGACTTCCGGATTTATTAGGAGATGTAGACGCTGTTAACCTTGCTATGAATACAAGAACAGGGATTGCCTCACAACCAGTTTACAAGGTATTTGAAGAATACTATACTACCGGCTATAGTACAAGATACTCTCAATTTTTCAAAAACAGATTTAATAATTCATTTGAAGCAGTTACTAAGGATGCAGAGTACTATTTAAACACCAACAATCCTGTCTGTTTGGAATTTAAACAGCATTTTAGTGTTAATAATTATACCCAAGAGGATGGTCAAGCAATTGCACAAGCATTTGCAGATTGCCTTAAAGAAAAAATAAAATCTGAATAATTAATTCTTCCCAAAAGTAAATCGCTGTTTTGATTTACTTTTGGGAAAAGCGTTATAATGCATATTATGAGGGGGGCGCATATCATTGTGATACAGTTAAAGATTATATATAAGGCAGTATTAGTAATTTTAATAAGTGCCTGTTTTTTATTGTTTAATGGATGGTATTTTCATAAATGTATTATTGATCCGCATTACTACCAATTAACAGATTTTTCGGAAGAAGATATTCAAATTTTTGAGCATTTTTATAATATTGATCTACCTTCAAACACGAAGTTTATTAAAGCAGAGCAATTTGAAACAGGGATAGGTAATTATTCTGCGATTTTGTACGTATCATTACCTGCCAAAAAGGTAAAGCCTTTAGTTTCTGACTATTCTTATATGCCTATCTTTTATAACAATAGGTATACAGTATTTTATGGTGTTAATATTACAAGCAACAATAAGGAAACAGCACAAATTACATTTGGAGCAGACGATAGTTCGCTGAATGGTTCTTTATGGAGTAAGCAAGTAAGGAATCTCTTAGAATCGAAAGGGAAGTATATTGGCGTTTCAGATGAAACTTATGTTATTTCTGCGTTTATAATTAACATCGTTTTTATTGCATTAATTGTTTGGATCTTGAAAAAGAGCAGAAGAACTAGAGTTTGAATGAAGAAATATTTGAACTCACCAGCATAATGTTGATTAGGAATACTTAAGGGTATATCGGACAGAAAGAGTTTTCATTGCACAGATCTTTATTAAATAATAACACTAAGCCAATTTTAAATGCAGATCAAGAGTATTATAATAGTCTTGTTTTCTCAAGATATAAGCTATTATAAAAATAAATTTAATAGTATGGAAGGAAAGAGAAAGGGGGAAACATGAGGAGATATTTAGGGATAGTGTCACTTATCATGCTGTTATTCACATTGTGTTTTCTACCCATATCCATTGGGCGCTTGGAATTCTAGGAATAGTTGTGTGGGAGGGGCGTAACATATGGTTTCTTGGATTGAATATCAACGATATAATATTCTGCACCACTCATTATAGACTAGAAGAAATGCACTAACTTTATGAAAATACAACCGACTTACAAGGTGTTTTTGATAAAATTGTACTTCAGGCTATCAATCATAATAGCCGGACGTGTCTTCACTTATTTTAAAGCCAATGTCCAACAAGAGTAAATGCACAAGAAAACAATCGAAAAGATATACAAAAATTCACATACACAATAACTGACTGAAAAGGCTTTGATGATATAGATCAATTCTTAAATGTGTTCATCATACCCTCTGCTTTAGAACTGCACAAAATCAAAGATCCGTTGAAAAGTCATCACCCTGCATGTATGGGAAAACCATAAGAAAAGAAGAGGTTGGAAAAAACACTTAAAGTTTCAGGAAAAATCCTATGAAAAAATAGAACGCGATTCTGCAGATGAAAATAATAACTGATTCGTTATTTCGAGCAGGCAAATAAAATGCGCGCGAACAAATTCTCCTCACATCCGCCTACTAGAATTGAAAAAAATAAAATTTTTTGTAAAAGTGTATTTGTTTAACACTTTGTAATTTTTTATTCGAGTATATGGGTTTATTGGCCACCTTGGCAAAGGTTTTATAGATGATACTTCAAATTTTAAGATTCATTTCACAAGAAACTCAAATTTGCATTAATATTAATAAATTTCTATCATACTTATTCATTTCTCAGAAGAAGGATATGGAAAAACCTCTTTTTTTTAGGGGGATATGTTATTATAATTGTGGATTTAAAATATTAAAAAGAAAAGGGGAATTTTAAAGATGAAAAAGTTAGTAATGACACTGTTTACAGCAGCACTTTTGGGAGTTATCATTTTCGCAGGTGGGTCAGAAGCATTTGCTATGGATTCGAAAGGTACAATCAAATTTAAAACAGATGCTAATACATATACGAAAAGAGCTACTTCCATTGTGGTTACTGGTACTTTGGCTAGGGATTTAGATAATGGCTTTTCAGTAATTATATTAAATAATAAAGGTAAAGTAATTGCCAGAAAAGATATTTTGCATAGTATTGGTTCACGTAATTTTCGTGTGAGTTTTTCAACGAAAAATCTTCCTGCAGGTAAGTATGATGTGCAAGTTGGACAGGAGTGGGGAGGAAGATATTGGTCAGGTGAACTAAAACATTATATTACAGTACAGCATTAATACGGCTGTATAAGTATTAACCTCTTCTTGTTAAAAAGTTTAACTTTAGAAATTTGTTTTCTGTGAAATATTAATTTTTCAATCAAGGTATCTTAATCAATTTACTGTACTGATAAAGATACCTTTTTATCTTTAAAAACAACAAGGTTATGAGTGTTTTTCAAAGCTCGTACCGCTAGCCGCAATGTAGTTGTCTTTTAAATGAGAATGTCCATTTGCTCCACCTCACCCCGAATCCCAATCCCAGGCTCCCACGAATCAATCAGACGAATCGCCTTCTGATTCGATTCGATCGCTTTCGGTTTCTCTCCTTTACGGTACAACAGCTGTGCCATTCCGTAATAGTAATAGATCAGCTCAACTTGATTGGCGTTATGTTTGTCATAGAGCATCTGTTCAAAGGCTTTTTCCGCTTTTTCGAGCTGATTACACTTCACGTAAGCCATGCCCAAATTGAAATAGGCTTCTATCGTTTTTTCGCCGCCGTATGCGGCGCTGGTTGTGTTTGCCGCTTCGTATAATGTGATGGCTTCTTCGTAGTGAGAATGGGCGAAACTCAGGTCGCCGCGGACCAGAAGAACCCTGTGCCGGATAATGGGCGAGACGGGCTGATCTTTTATGTCGTCCAGCATTGCTGCCGCTTTTTCCGGGTCTCCGGTTTTTAACAGCAGCCTCGATTGCAGGGCGAGCCCCCATACTTTCAAGTCGTCGTGATCCGGCGCTCCTGATTGTTCCAGAATCTTCAGGCCGGTTTCTACCTGCTGCAAAGCTCCGTCTAAATCATTGACTTCCATGAGCGCCCAGCCTGCCGTGTCGATCCTGAAGTAAGCTTCCCGCGTGTGTTCGCCTGATTGACGGGCGGCATCGGCGGATTTTAATCCGTATTCGATTCGCAGGGGCAGGTTGATTCTGCTTAGAAAATGACTGATACGGGTGATGAGTTCGATCAGGGTTTCATGTTGTCCGGTTTCGCTTGACCATTCGATGACCTTTAGGATATTCGGCCATTCCTTTTTCATTTGCTCTAAATTCCGTCCCAGCAGATAGCTCCAATAGACAGAATTGGGCTGTTCCCGTTTTATATGGGTTTCCGCATAATCAATATAATAATGCGCCCAGCGGCTGCGGGCTTCTTTTTCAAATTCCTGATGTTCGGATAAGTGCTGTTCTCCGTAAGCAACAACGGTTTGATGCGCTGAGTACTGTGTTCTTCCTTCGTTTCGTTCCGGCTGAATCAGGGCATATGACCGCATTTGTTCAATAGCGAAATGAAAACGGCGGGCGTCTAATCCGGCCGCTGCCGCTAAACTTTTCTCATCAGGGGGCTTAGCGAAAAAGCAAAGCGTCTGCCATAGTTTCCGTGTGTCTTCATGACATCTGTCCCATGTGCGGCCAAAGAGAACCTCAAACAATTCCAATAATGAGTAGCCCGCTTGTTTAAGTTCTTGAATGAGCTGCGGAGCGGGGATGTCGTCGTCCGACATGTAAGCGATACTGAGTGCCATGGCCTTCGGGTTGCCGGCGGCTGCCGAGATGAATTCATTCTTAAGGTCAGGCGATAGCTTCAACAGCTGCTCCAGCTTCTCCCGTTTATGCGGGAGGTTGCATGTTTTCAGACAGCGGTGCACTTCTTGCTGAAAAAATTCAAGGGCATCCGTTTGCTCAAGGCCGCTCAGCTGGATGGCCTCCATTTCTCCGAGGCCGTCCCGGTATGTTTGTTTTACGTTTTCCCGCGCCGTAAGGAGGACTTTTACACCTTGCGGAAGGCTGATGATAAATTCGTGAATGTCACGTTCCGCCATATCGATGCTGTCAATAATCAGCAGTACGGGTTTTTCGTTTGAATGAGCGGCTAATGCATTGCGGACGACGAACCGTTTCTCGTTGATTGATTTGTCGATTTGTTCGGTGCGTCCGAGGTGATAGGCGATCGTGTTTAAAAAATCGCTGAAGCTCAATCCTTTCCAGTCAGCACTGATCCAGATGATGCTGCAAAATGCCGTCCAATCTGAAGAACCGCCGATACACGAATAGGCCGCTTCAAGGGCGATTGTCGTTTTTCCCATGCCGGCCCAGCCGGTGATTAAACAGACCGGTGACGGAGACAGCATCCATTGCCGGATCGCTTCCATGTCAAAGCCGCGGCCGATAAAGTTCCCCGTCCGGCGTGACGGCAGGTTATGTGTCACAGGCTGTTCTGTAAGCGCATTCGTTTCAAGGCCGGGTCTGTCGTGAAACAGCCGCTTCACTGCCTTTTCAACGTCTTCATCACTCGGCGCTCCGAATGATCCGTCTTTCCGGAGTATTTTTGCTTTTTTTAGACAGGACGCTGTCCAAGCGGGCAATGCGGGTTTGATGACGGGAATGGTGGTGGTTTCCAGAAGGCCGGTCAGCCATTCAGGACCCATGTCAGTCTTTTCTATAATGATCCAGATCATTCCGAACAGTTTTCCGTCGTCCATTCGTCCGGGGATATAGTTTGCGCCCATCTGTCCGATCCAGCTTTTGATCGTGTTAGAGGAAACGCCTAATCTGAGTGCAATTTTGTCTATATAAGTCTGTCCTGCTTTTACGTTTTTTGTCCTTTTGACTTTGTAATCAGGATGAAGTTTCAGCGATTTGACAGCAGGTGCCAGCAGTTCTGCAAATTGTATCCGGTTTTCTAGTTCAGCCATTTAGCCTGCACCTCCTATTAGTACTATTTTATCAATTCAGTGTTTTTTGTATATGAAAAAATAAAAAGTACAGTGCGGCTGTCCTTTTATACAGCAGGAAAGGCTGTTGAACGTCTTGAAAAGAAGTTAAAATGGTGGCAGTAACAGAGAAAACAAAAATGTATGCACTTACATTTCAGAGCAGAGAAAGGAATTTGCCAAATGACTCACAAAGTGCCTCAAAACATGAAAGCGGCAGTTATGCATAACACGAGAGAAATCAAAATCGAAACATTGCCCGTCCCTGACATCAATCATGATGAAGTGCTGATAAAGGTGATGGCTGTCGGAATTTGCGGATCGGATCTGCATTACTATACAAATGGCAGAATAGGCAATTATATAGTGGAAAAACCATTTATCCTCGGTCATGAATGCGCGGGAGAAATTGCCGCGGTCGGATCGTCTGTCGATCAATTCAAGGTGGGAGACCGTGTCGCTGTCGAACCTGGTGTCACGTGCGGACGCTGTGAGGCGTGCAAGGAAGGGCGTTATAATCTTTGTCCGGATGTGCAGTTTTTGGCGACACCGCCGGTTGACGGCGCATTTGTCCAATATATCAAAATGCGTCAGGACTTTGTTTTTTCGATTCCGGATTCTCTTTCCTATGAAGATGCGGCTTTGATTGAACCGTTTTCTGTCGGCATTCATGCGGCCGTGAGAACGAAGCTTCAGCCCGGGACAACGATTGCGATCATGGGAATGGGCCCTGTTGGGTTAATGGCCGTTGCGGCAGCGAAAGCATACGGGGCAGGCACAATCATTGTGACCGACTTGGAGCCGCTGCGGTTAGATGCCGCGAAGAGAATGGGAGCGACGCACGTCATCAATATCCGGGAACAGGATGCCGGTGAAGAAATCAAAACGATCACAAATGGCAGAGGCGTTGATGCTGCTTGGGAAACAGCGGGGAATCCGGCGGCATTGCAATCCGCACTGGCTTCCGTGCGCCGGGGCGGAAAATTGGCGATTGTCGGTTTGCCTTCTCAGAACGAAATCCCGCTCAATGTGCCGTTTATTGCAGATAACGAGATTGATATATACGGGATCTTCCGTTATGCCAATACGTATCCGAAGGGAATTGAATTTCTCGCTTCCGGCATTGTGGACACGAAGCATCTTGTAACGGATCAGTATTCACTGGAGCAGACACAAGAAGCGATGGAACGGGCATTCCAATTTAAAAATGAATGCTTAAAAGTGATGGTGTATCCAAATCGCTGAGTGAATGGGGAGGATCTTTGCATTCTCCCTTTTGTTTACTGGAAATGAAAACGGATTCTTGGGGTGGGATATGATGATTGAAACAGAAAAAGCAGCGGCAGTAAAGACGAAACATCACGGCCTGACCTGGATTGAACGGATCGGATATGGATTCGGCGATATGTCGTACAATATTATCTTTCAATTTGTAAACGCATACTTATTATTCTACTATACAGACGTCGGCGGCATTAAGCCTGCGGTGATAGCAGCTTTGTTTCTGATCGTAAGAGTGCTGGACGCTATTTTTGATCCGATTATGGGCGTGATTTTAGACAAGACGAATACAAGATGGGGAAAGGCAAGGCCGTATTTGCTGTGGGTGGCGTTTCCTTTTGCGTTATTTACGTTCTTATGTTTTACGACCCCTCATTTCGGCGAGACGGGGAACATGGTCTATGCGTACATCACCTATATTCTGCTTGGGATGTCCTTTAGCATGCAGACGATTCCGGTCAACAGCTTAACGGGGCGGATGACGAATTCCGTGGAGGAACGGACGGTTCTGACGACGACCCGGATGATTTTGGTTTATATCGGAATTCTGTTATCGATCTCCTGTGCGACACCGCTTGCGGACGCCATCGGCGGGACAAACCAGGCGTTTGGATTCCAGATGACGGCGCTTATCTATGCGGCGGTGAGCATCGCTTTGAATTTGTTCAGTTTCTTTACTGTACGGGAGCGGATTCAGCCTGAAAAAAGAAAAAAACAAGGAATGAAAAAAACATTATCTGTTTTGTTCCGAAACAAGCCTTTGCTCATTTTGGTTTCTTCATTTTTGGCGTTTGCGATCGGGTTTAACATTAAACTCAGCACGATGGTGTACTATTTTACGTATAACGTCAATCATAAGGAATTTGTGTTTTTAGGAACCGTGTTGTTTTTCGGGGCAGCGCTGATCAGCAATCTGTTTATTCCTTTCTTTTCTGAGAAGCGGGGCAGAAAACAAGTCATGATGATTACGGCGGCGTTATCGCTTATTTCTTATGCGGGCCTTCAGTTTACATCGTATTCTTCGATTCCGCTTATTTTCTTTTGGCTCTTCGTTTCTGGATTTTTCACGACGCCTTTGAATACCCTTGCTTGGGGAATGGTTGCCGATTGTGTTGATTATGCGGAATGGAAAACCGGAGTCCGGGCTGATGGCGTGGTGATATCGAGCATGAGCTTTATCAATAAGCTCGGAGTCGCGTTAGCCGGGTCATTTTCGGCCGTTTATCTCGGAATCGCCGGGTATGCCGCGAATACCGATCAGACGGTATCGTCATTGAATGCGATTAAAAATATGAATGCGCTCATTCCGGGATTGTTCATTCTGCTGTCTATTATTCTCATTTCTCTTTATCCTTTAACTGAAAAAAAATATAAGCAGATGATGTCTGAACTGGAGCAAAGGGCTGCAAGATGAGTATATGTAAAATTTAAAATATTCTATGTGAACGGTTGTATTTATGAGAGAAAGCACTATACTGAAACTATAATCGAGAACTGACAAATGAGTGTGATAATGTGGGAAGCCAATCTGTTATTTGTATTGGAGAATTGTTAATTGATTTCTTTTGTACCGATGATGTTGATTTGACGGAAGGACGCAATTTCTTAAAAAGTGCGGGCGGTGCGCCGGCGAATGTGTCAGCGGCCATCGCGAAACTGGGCGGAGACGCGGCTTTCAGCGGAAAAACAGGCAAGGATCCGTTTGGGTACTTTCTGAAGCAGACTTTAGACGCCGTACACGTCGATACTTCTATGCTCATCATGGATGAGAAAGCGCCTACAACGCTTGCGTTTGTTTCATTAAAACAAAATGGGGAGCGCGACTTTGTTTTTAACAGAGGAGCGGATGCTTTGTTTACTTTGGAGGATATTGATCTGGAAAAGGTAAACGATGCGAAAATCCTTCATTTCGGCTCAGCGACGGCATTGTTATCAGATCCGTTTTGCACGGCCTATTTACGGCTGATGTCGATTGCGAAAGACAATGGACAGTTTGTTTCCTTCGATCCTAACTACCGCGAGGATTTATGGAAGGGAATAGTTTCAGAGTTTATAAGCACCGCCAAAAAAGCAATTGCTGTAAGTGATTTTGTGAAAGTCAGTGACGAGGAGCTTGAGCAGCGGTGCGAAAGATCATAAAGAAGGTGTTGCAATCCTTCATGAGATCGGGGCCGGCATTGTGGCGGTGACACTCGGGAAAAGCGGGACCCTTCTTTCAAATGGGAAGGATCTTGATATCATTCCGAGCATTCCGGTGACATCAATAGACTCAACGGGAGCGGGAGACGCGTTTGTCGGCGCAGCGCTGTATCAGCTGGCACGCACGGATGAAATTCAGACGGCAGCTGAAGATTTTGCGAAGCTGCGTGATATTGTGTCATTTGCCAATAAGGCAGGGGCGCTCGTGTGCACTAAAATCGGTGCGATCGATGCTTTGCCTAGCTTAAAAGAGGTTGAAGTCTCTCTGTAAAATATCGGGGATGTTTCTTGAAATTCATCGGACTTCGGGAAGCATCCTTTTTATTTAGGTCTGAAACCCATTCTGATATACGGTATACTTTATAGGGATATCCAGTAAATTGAACCAATGTGAAGTACATACAATAATGTTTTTATAAAATCGAAGTAAAACCAAGTTTCTGCTGCTGCCGTCATGTATAGTGTGACGGCATAAGAAATTGAACCGCGGAGGAATGCTTTACATGAAAAATGTTTTTCTTATCGTGCAATGCGCGTTTTCTGTTTTTTGTTTTTTCTGCCTCGCCGCTGTGAATTGGTATCAGGGGAGTGAGCTTGTTTCTGATTCGTTTGATTGGAATTATACGGCTAAATTTTCAAAGCTGCTGAATAATACGGATACGATCACAAGTCCCGAACAGATATCGCAGCTGGATTTCTTTGTGTATTCTGCGAAGCATTATCCGTTAGTGAGCGGTTTGATGATCGGGCTGTTTATTTATTTTTTGTTTTCATTGTATTTGGTTATAAAGAATATCCGCCGGCATAAATGGGCTGAATGAGACTTTTTTTATATATTTATACATAAACTCATGAGAAAATGAAACTTTTTTGAAAAAAACCAGTATATATAACTGTGAACTTGTTACTATTTAATTTTGGGAGGAAAATGAAAAATGAGTATTTTAGGACGATTTAAAGACATTATGTCAAGCAATATTAATGCGTTGCTGGATAAAGCTGAGAACCCTGAAAAAATGGTTGATCAATATTTGCGGAATCTGAACAGTGATTTAGGAAAAGTGAAGGCGGAGACGGCTTCTGTCATGGCTGAGGAACAGCGGGCGAAAAGAGCGTTAACGGAATGCCAGGCTGAGGCCGAAAAGATGGAAAGCTACGCGATGAAAGCTTTACAGGCCGGAAATGAAGCTGATGCGCGGACATTTCTGGAAAGGAAAGCAGCCGTTGAATCAAGGCTGACTGAGCTGCAAACGGCTTATCAGCTTGCTTCTTCCAACGCGTCTCAAATGCGCAGCATGCATGACAAGCTTGTTGCCGATATCGGGGAGCTTGAGTCGCGGCGAAATGCCATTAAAGCGAAGTGGTCTGTGGCAAAAACACAGGAGAAAATGAACAAACTGGGATCCTCTGTTTCAAATGCGGGCCAATCGATGACAGCTTTCGATAGAATGGAAGACAAGGTCAACCGGGCGCTTGATCATGCCAATGCGATGGCGGAGCTGAATGCGTCTCCGAAAGACGATATTGACGAGCTGACGGCTAAATATGACAGCAATCAAAGCAGTGTCGATGATGAACTGGCGGCGCTCAAGCAGAAAATGCTTTTCAGTAAAGATCAATAGACAGCGGGCTGAGCTTTGTCCGATATAAAGAGAAAGTGAGAGAAACAGAATGATCATTTCTTATAAATGCCCGAACTGCGGCGATGATATGGTCTTTGACAGTTCATCTGGCAAGCTGACATGCCGCAGCTGCGGGCGGCAGGATCAAATAGAAAGCCTGCCTAAAGAGTATATTACGACCAGATTTTCTGAAAATGAGGCGAAGGAGTATCACTGTGAGAACTGCGGCGCGGTATTAATGACTGAGGCGGAGACGACTGCAACGATGTGCGGGTTTTGCGGAGGTGCGGCCGTTCTCGCCGATCGATTATCGGGAAATCTCGCGCCTTCCATGGTGATTCCTTTTACGATCAGCAAAGAAGAGGCCATGAGCGCTTTTAAAAAGTGGTGCAGAAACGGCCGCCTGACACCTAAGGGATTTATGAATGCCGATCGGGTGAAGAACATAACCGGTATGTACGTGCCGTTTTGGATGTTTGACTTAAACAGCAAGGTTCAGGTCAATGCCGTTTGTACGAGAGTGCATCACTATGATGATGGAGAATACCGGGTGACGGAGACCGAGTATTACAACGCGTACCGCGATATTAATCTTGATTATCTCAAAATTCCGGTCGACGCTTCAGAAAAAATGAATGATGAATTAATGGACAAACTGGAGCCTTATTCTTACAGTGAGCTGAAGGAGTTTAATACAGCCTATTTGGCGGGATATATAGCGGAAAAGTACAATTATACCGATGACGATCTCTTTCCGCGGGCGAAGGATAAAATCAGCCATTATATTGATTCTTATATCAGATCCACCTTCTCCGGCTATACGACGGCTGACATTACAGATGAAAAGATTCAGACGGATAAACTCAGCAGTTTTTACGTGCTTCTTCCGGTCTGGATGGTCAGCTATGATTATGAGCGGACTGAGCACATTTTTGCGATGAACGGGCAGACGGGCAAGGTTGTCGGCAAACCGCCGATCAGCGCCGGAAAAGTGGCCGCGTGGTTCGGCGGCATTACAGCCGGCACGTTTTTAGCATTAAGACTCGTCTCACTTATGATAGGGGGCGGTTTTTGATGAAAGTATCGATAAAAAAAGCGTGTCTCTTTTGCTTCGTCCTTTTTCTGATGCTGTCTTTTTCTTTACATACATCAGCGTCTGCCGCTGAACAGAAGCAATATGTTTATGACAATGCTCACTTATTAACGAAGGATGAAACTAAGAAACTCGAGGAATTGGCGGGGAAGCTGGGGGCAAAGCGCCATACCGATTTTATTATTCTTACCGCAAACGGAACGGGCGGTAAGGACATCGCGCAGTACGCCGGTGATTTTTATGACAGTCATTTTCACGGAAGCACGGCGATATTGACCATTGATATGAAAGATCGGGAAGTATTTATCTCCGGATACAAAAAGGCGGAGACGTATTTGAACAGCAGCCGGCTGAATACGATCAGGAATACGATTTCGTCAGACATTTCCGCAGGCCATTACGAAAAGGCGTTTGAGACTTATATTAAAATGTCCTACAAAGATATGGGGAAAAACCCTGAGAACAAGTCTGACAATCTGCTGCTCACGTGGTGGTTTCAGCTGATTATCGCCGCAGCCGCAGCCGGAATTGCCGTCACTGTGATGGTGTACAATTCCGGCGGCAGGGTCACCGTCACCGGCAGCACGTATATGGATCACGATACGTCTGAAGTGCTGGACCAGCACGACACATATATCCGGACGGACGTTACAAGAGAAAGAAAGCCTGACAAAGATAATGACAATGACGGCGGAGTCACGAGGGGCGGCACGTCTTACAGCGGAAGCAAAGGAAGTTTTTAAATTTTACGTAAAGGATTTGAGCATACTTGGGTTTTTTCAGAAATCAGTTAGCGAATGTGGTGGAATGGGAAGAATTCAGAGACGACATGGTTTTCTATAAATGGAACAACCGTGAAATTAAAAAAGGCAGCCGTCTGATCATCCGGCCGGGACAGGATGCCATCTTTTTACACAACGGGAAGATTGAAGGGATCTTCCGTGATGACGGCGATTATGATATCGAGTCAGAAATCATTCCGTTTCTATCGACGTTAAAAGGGTTTAAGTTTGGCTTTAACAGCGGCATGCGGGCGGAAGTGCTGTTTGTGAATACGAAGGAGTTCACCGTGAAGTGGGGCACAAAAAACGCCATCAACATTCCGGCGGCGGGAATGCCGGGCGGTATGCCGATCCGCGCAAACGGTACATTTAACTTCAAGGTCATTGACTACATCGGATTGATTGATAAGATTGCGGGTGTCAAAGACAGCTATTTAGTAGAGGACATTAAAATCCGGATTACGTCTATTCTCGATCAGCTTTTGATGAAATGGATCACCAGAGAAGGAAAAGACATGTTCAATCTGCAGTCGAATTCATTTGAAATCGGAAAAGGGATTCAAGAAGATCTTGATATGCAGCTGATCGGAGACGGGATGTCGATTACGGGCTTCAATATCATGAGCTTTAACTATCCGCAGGAAGTTCAGGATATGATTACGAAGAACGCTTCTTACGGCATGGTGGGCGATGTGAATCGCTATCAGCAGATTTCCATGACTGACGGAATGTCATCCGGCAAAATGAGCGGAAGCGGCACAGCCTCCGATATGGCCGGCATGATGATGGGAATGAATATGGCAAATCAAATGATGAACCAAATGAATCAAAATCAGCAGAACCAGCCGCAGCAAAGTCAAAATCAGCAGAATCAGGGGACGGCACCGGCAAATGGCTCAGAAGGAGCGGCTAAGCCGAAATTCTGTCCGAACTGCGGAACGAAAACGGAAGGCGCGAATTTTTGCCCGAATTGCGGACAGAAGCTTGCCTGACGATATACGAAAAAGAGGCCTTTTGAGGCCTCTTTTTTTGTCATGATTTCATGGTTTGGACGATGAGGGATGTCAGCGCTTTTGATCCCTCAGGGATGAGATGTACGCCGTCGGGTGTAAAGTATTCAGGGTGCTGCAATGCTTTTGCATGCCAATCGACAAGGGTGACATTCTTGCGTGATTCGGCCTGCTGGCGCAATGACTCGTTTACCTTGCTTTCCCACTGCCGCGGCACACGCGTATTGACAAGATAGATATCAGCTTTTGAAAAGGAGCTGATCAGTGATTCAATCTGGCTGTTTGTGAAATAGCCGTTCGTCCCTAACTCGATGATGACCGCTTTGTTCGGCTGATTAAATGACGCGTATTCCGATGTGAGCTGGAGTGCTTGAGAGACTTGTCTTCCTACCTTTCCGTCGATGGTGACATGAGGGAGGGACTGTCGCAGGTATGACGCAATGTCGAGCATCACGGAGTCACCGATGGCCAGCACTTCTTTTTTTGGCTGTGTTTGTTTTGAATCAGCCGTTTTTTGAGATGATTGCTCTTTTTTGTCTTCGTTTTTCTTCGTATCTGATTTGCCTGTTGATTCTTTCTTGTTTTTGTCTGATGCGGCGTCTGTTTTTTCGCCGCCGTATTTTTTCTGGCTGTCATCTTCTTTTGCCGGTTTATCATGATCAGCCGTTTTGTGTGAAGAGGCGGCTGTTTCTTGCTGCCCGCTTTGCGCGTATGTCCATTGCGGCTGTTTTTTCTCCTCGGCTATTCCTGACAGCCCGCCCGCAAATACGAGGATGGCGGCAAGAATGAGGCCGAGCGACATTCTGCTGATGACAGAGGACGTCTTCCATTCCAGAAAGCGGTTCAAAAACACGCGGCGGAAAAAAGGCCTGAAGCCCGCAGTGCGGATCGGTTTCTCAATGAAATGATAAGAAAGTTCGGCAAGAATGAAAGTGGCGCCGATTCTGACGGTGCCAATAAACCGGATTTCCGATTTCCTGCACGGGTGTGCTCAGCACGATAACCGGATAATGCCAAAGATAGATTCCGTATGATCTCGTTCCGATCCAGCGAAGCGGTTTCCATGAAAGGACATGTCCCAAAAAACTGCTCGGATGGCATATACATGCGACAAGGACCGCTGCGGTGATGCTGATCAAAAGCATGCCGCCCTTGTACAGGAAGGGTTCATATTCATCCGTGTAAAAGACGCATAGCAACAGCGCGGCAAAAGCGGCAAGCTCCGTCCCGTGAAGCAGGTGTTTCATGCTGCTCGGCAGCCGTTTGGAAGATAATCGTTTCATCGGCCACACTAAAGCTAAAGCGCAGCCGATAAGCAATTCAAATGATCGGGTGTCCGTCCCGTAATAAACGCGGATCGGATCTCCGCCAGGGACATACATCATACTCATCACGACTGCTGAGCATAACGCGATGAATGTGACCGCTGCCGCAAGCCGGGCCCGTGTTTTACATATGTGCATTCCTGCAAGCAGCAGGAAAGGCCATATGATATAAAACTGTTCTTCAATCGCCAGCGACCAAAGGTTTTTTAATGGCGAAGGAGAGCCGAAGCTGTCGAAATAAGAAAGTTTATGAAAGATAAACCACCAGTTGCTTATGTAAAAAAGTGAGGAGACCGCATCTCCGCGTACGGTATGCAGGAGCTCGCTATTAAATAATACGACCCAAATGACTGTCGTGATAATCATGAGATAAGCCGCCGGCAGAAGCCGTCTGATCCGGCGCACCCAAAAATCACGCAAATCAAGGGTGATGTCATTGCCTTGGGCAGGCAATATAATAGATGTGATTAAATACCCCGATAAAACAAAAAAGATATCAACACCAATGAAACCGCCGTCGGCCCAATTAAAATTCAGGTGATATGCGATAACTGCGAGGACGGCAAAGGCGCGAAGTCCATCCAGTCCGGGAATATAGCGATGATTCAGTGACTTGTCTGACATGGTATTCCTCCAATAATGTGTGCGGAAATTCTCGCTGTTTTGCGGATGGTTATGGCAGATTTCTGTACAGTCTTCCATTTGTTCCGTTAGATAGACGCATTCGGAAGGGGATTTTGTTTCAGAAAAAATGAATGAAATGTTGTGATTTTCTTAAACTTTTCAGCCCTCGTCCGGCGTCTGTTATATGAAAGGGTTCCCCTGTGCAAGCGGCTGTTGCCGGGGAAAAAGAAAAAATCCATGATCTGCGGATATCATGGATTTTTTTCTTTCTTTATCTGATGTAGCGGTCTCCGACAAGCAGCTTTGAGATGACGGAGGTCGGTATTTTAAATTCTGTAACGCCCATATATCCGGGTGCTACTTCGTATTCATCAAATGAGATGAAAAGTTTGTGCTGATCTGTAATATAAAAATTCTGATCGGCATGAATGGATTTGAAAGGCTCCGTCATATCATCTTCCTCGACCCAATATATTTTATTCGGATCTTCTTTCATCTGTTTTTTCATTTGTTCTTTAATATTTTGGCTGATGACTTTAATATAACGGTCATCTTTGAATAAGCTCTTTAACGTAAGCACGGCCTCATTCTTTTTATCAATCGTGATATATCGGCTTTGGGTATAAGATGAAGCCTGGGTTTTTTCGATATCACGGCGGACTGAGATCAGATCCGATGTGTCAGTTACGGTTTCATAATCGCTGTAGATGCTGAGGTGGCCTTTTTTGCTTTTTGAGGTCGCCTTCATAAATTCCCGGTAGAGCTCTTTGCTTTCTTTCATATAATGCCGGTTGATGCTGTCTTCAAGTTCATGATTGGAAAGGCCGGACAGAGCAGGCGTTTTCACATCGATGCTTGATTGGTTCTTTTCTTCTTTCATCTCCACGAATGTGATGGCTTGGACGACTTTCCCGATGACGGGGATTTTAGACATGGCTTGTGCGGCATCCGGATTGATATTGACTACGGCGGTAAATAAGACGGCCGCAGCGACTGCCGCGGATGTCGGCCACATCACGATTCGTTTTTTCTTCGGTTTGTGCTGAAGGGCTTTTTCGACAATGCTGTCCAGTTCTTTAGGAATGGGCACACTTTTATACTCTTCTCTTAATTGTTCTAATCTTTTTTCCATTAAGAAAGATCCTCCTTCGTCAGCTGAATGCGCATGAGCTTCAGCCCCCTGTAAAGGCGTGTTTTGACGGTGTTGATGTTTTCCCCCGTAATGTCCGCGATCTCTTCTAATTTCAAGTCTTCAAAGAAACGCAGAATGATAATGGTTTTATATTGATGCGGCAGGTCGTCAAGCGCTTCATGAAGGTCCGTGTCTTTGTAGTGATCTTCCTTTCCGCGGCTTAAAAACTCGATCGTTTCATCGTCCATCACTTTAAGTTTTTTCTGTTTGCGGAGATAATCAATGGCCGTACGCACTAAAATTTTATAAAACCAGCTTTTTATCACATCGGGGTTTTTGACGGATTCGACTGATGTCAGCGCTTTTTGAATTGATTCCTGAACAATATCTAACGCGTCATCCTTGTTCTTTACATAACTGTATGCCAGGCGGTAAAAGTCTTCTTTGCGCTCAGTTATGCACGTCACAAGCGACGCTTTGGCTGTTTCGTTCTTCATTGCTTTAAAGGGCTCCTTTTTTAAAAATACGTATCATAGGCTGTTACCTATGGATAGACGGAACAGGGTGAAAAATAGTTTGCGCAGAGCGGATCATTTTTAAAAGGAAAAGGAAGGAAAGACGAAGGGACGAAAAAAAGAGCCTGAACGGCTCTTTTTGGATGTGTCTGTTTATTTTGCTGAACGGTTTAATTCGGTTTTACTAAGATTTTTACTTGGTTTTTCTCTTTGATTAAAGCGCCGAAGCCTTCTTCAATCAGATCGTCGAGCACGATTTTTTTCGTGACGAGCTTATCTGCTGAGAAGTAGCCCTCTTTCATCAGTGCGAGAACGGAAGGGAAGATGTCACGGTATCCGATAATGCCTTTTACGGTACGTTCTTTGATGACGATATCGTTCGGATGGATTTCCGCTCCTTTTTCCCAGATGCTGACGATAACCGTTTCACCGGCAATGCTTGTTGACTGGATCGCCTGGCGGAGAACGACAGGGACGCCTGTCACTTCATAAGAAACATCAACGCCGCCGTTTGTGCGTTTTGCGATTTCTTCAACGACATCATCCGTTTTTGACGGATCGATGATGATAGCGCCGAGTTCTTTCGCTTTTTCCTGACGTTCCGGTGAAAGTTCAACCGCGTAAATATCTGTGGCGCCGGCTGCTTTCAGGGCTTCAATCACAAGCAGCCCGATCGGTCCGCAGCCAAAAACGGCTGCCGTGTCGCCCGCTTTTAATTTGCTTTGACGGACGGCGTAAAGCGCTACCGCTGACGGCTCAACAAGCGCGCCCTGTTCATAAGAAAGCTCTTCAGGAAGCTTAAACAGCAATTCTTCGTCAACGGACACATATTCAGAAAATCCGCCGCCGCCTCCCGCTAAGCCTAAGAATCCCATTTGTTCATCAAGGTTATAGGCTCCCTGATGTCCGTGTGTGGCAAAAATCGGTTCCACGACGACACGGTCGCCGACACTGTAATTTTTGACGCCTTCGCCCACTTCAACGACTTCTCCTGAGAATTCGTGACCCATTGTGACAGGCGCCGTTTCTTTAGTTAACGGATGGGGTTCGCCGACCGGAATAAAGATCGGACCTCCCAGATATTCGTGAAGGTCGCTTCCGCAAATCCCACACCATTTGACTTTAATTTTGACTTTTCCCGGTTCTGCTTTAGGTTCATCAATGTTTTCGATTCGAATGTCTTTTTGATTGTGCCATCTTGCCGCTTTCATTGATTATCACTCCTAGTCTGATGGAAACGAGTATAGGTACATGATCAATATGAACCACGGTTTAAAAGGAAAAAAAGTGCTTCCTAAAGCCTGATTTCTCAAAATATATCATATTACGCAACTATCAATAGGCCTTATAAAAAGTCCATATTGAATGCAGAAATACTCTAGGGATATTATAACGCTTATGAATTAAATTTTGTAGTATAATTTACCATGGGATTATATAGAATTGGAAATTGTGTCAATATTGTGTGCGTGTCTCCGTCGCGTTGTAATGAACATGTAAAGTGATTGAAATATTATAATCGTCTTCTTGGTGTATAATTTTGCCTAGAATAAAGAATCAGGGGGACGAAAGCTTGAAGAAGTTATTCTTAGCATTATTGATTTTAGCAGGAAGTACGCTGGGAGCGATCAGTTACTCTTCTGATGCAAGTGCTAAAAAAGTGAACGGAAATATTACATGGTATAATGGAGTCGGTAAAAAAGGATCTTCCGGTAAAAAACTGGGACATTGGGATTGCTCGACAAAATTAGGATTTGACGTTCCGAGAAACGGAACGAAAATCAGAGCTTATGCTAAAGCAAAACCGAAAAAGGTTATCACAGTATATAAAAATGATGTAGGCCGTCTGCCGAATGCCGTATTGGATGTCAGCCCGAAAGCGTTCAAAGCGCTCGGATATCCGTTAAGCAAAGGAAGAGTATCCGGACATTACAGCTATTAAAATAGACCATCAGAAAAAGCAAGGAGACTATTCTTGCTTTTTCTGATTGACGGAGAGATTGATAATGAATAAGAAACGATGGATCTGGATCCTCGCAGCCGCTGTTCTGGCGGCGGCGGTCATCGCGGCCGTTTTACTGATCAAAGGAAAAAGCGACGGAGGCGGAAAAGCCGTTGTCTCCGGCGGCCATGACAAGCTGCTTGTTTCCATTACAGACAAAGATCTGATGACGAAATATTACGAAGACGGCCGTATGCTGTACGAGGAAAAGCTTTCGGCATATCCGGCGTTTGCGCTGGATGACGCCCATCAGGTGCTCTATTATGTCGGTAATAATGATCAGAATGAGATGCGTCTGTATAAGCTTGATCTGAAGACGAAACAGAAGACGGTGCTTTATAAAGGATCGGCAAGCGCTGACAGTCTGTTTTTATCCAAGGATAAGACGCACATTTATTTCCGTCTCGGAAAAGCGGATGAAGATATTTTCCGTCTCGCGTCTTTTGATCTGAAAACGAAACGCTATCAAAACCTGTACCCTGCGGCGGATGAGAAAGACGACAGTGTGAGCGGCTTCTTTTATAACCGCAGCCAAAACGATTTTGCGCTGCTGCATTATTCCGTGAAAGAGGATTATAAAAAAACGGATGAGGCAAATGAGAAGGGGGTTGACCCTGAACCGACGAATATACGGTTTGCGGCAGGGGCGGGCGATCACCTTCAGGATCTGACAAACCTTGAACAGTTTATCAGCGACATCGCGATGTCACCGGACGGCAAAAATCTTGTCTTTACATCTTATACACAAAAAGGGACTGAACAAAAAGCGTCCATCCGTCTGATGAATGTCAAAACGAAAAAAGATGAAACGATTATCTCAAACGGGAAGGATTTCACTCCGCTGATTGATGCCCAGCCTCAGTTTTCTAAAGACGGCAGCATCATTTATTTCATGGCGGAAGCCAAAGGCGCTAAGCGTCTGAAGGATGAAACAGGACGGAACGCGAAGGTCAGGACCATTTATGCTTATCATTTGGATACGAAAAAATGTGAAAAAGTCTGGGAAAATGACAATGGCATTATCAACAGTTTTTCCGTTATCCAATCATGAAAAAAACACTCAGCGCCCGCTGGGTGTTTTTTAATGAACAAAGCTGGCTGCGGCTGAGGCGAGCCATTTGAAAAAACGGAGAATCGGAACGGCAAAATGGAGTGATTCGATGAATGACTGTGCGGCAAGGTTCATTTTCTGCTGTTTTGCCATTTCCTTGAGATCTTTCTGCTGCCGATCGTTTTTCATGTTCATTGCTCCTTTGCATCGTAAAAGGACATGATAACGCAAAGGCCTCTCATGAGACATGGAGGCCTTCTCTATGTTGAGACTCGTAAAAGGGAGGTCTAACTTGATGCCGTTTGACTGTTGTTTTGGAGATTCACCAACGAACGGACGCCGTCGATCATTTTACTGCCGCAAAGGGGGCAAGTCGGGGTATCACTGCCGGCAAAATTCTTTCTGCTCCAGCCGATACAGTCCTCTTTTGTGCATTCCCACGTACTGACATCTTCTTTAGGCAGCGGTTCCTGATTACGTTTGTTGTAGTAAGACATAAAGTCACTTCTTCCCTTATGAATTTTCGTGCACACCTTCATTGTCTCATACTTTTCCCTAATCTCCTAATTCCTTTTTCTATCCATATTTCCAATGAGGGTGCACCGTCTTCCTGTTATTACAGTATATGCAAATAAGCGGATCCTTATTTTTTCTTTTTGTATAAATAAAAAAGCCCCTTCTCAAAAAGGGGGATTACTGCTTTTCTGTGACGTCCATCGGTCTCATCATGTCATAATCTTCATGTTCTAAAATATGACAATGCCATACGTACCGTCCGCTGTAAGGCGCGAATGTCGCCGCGATTCTGATGACTTCTCCGGAGTGCGCCTGCACGGTGTCTTTCCAGCCTTTTTCACTTGGAGGCGGCGGGACGGCGGGGCCTGTATACACAATGTCGCCGAATTTGTTATAACGTTCTAAGTCAAAAGGACGCCGGTCAAGGACTTGGAAGGAAACCAAGTGCAGGTGTATCGGATGGGTTCCCCGCGTCGGGTTGATAATCGACCAGATTTCCGTTGAGCCGAGCCGCGGCGCTTCTGTCACGGGATCATGCCAGCGCTTGTTATTGAGTGTTAAAACCGGCCGGCCGTATTTGTCTTGCGTGTTTGTGAGTTTAAGCGTCCTGATATTGTGTATTCTTTTTGATGTCATATCAGGCATGGCTGACAGATATTTAGGCTTCCGGCTGGTGTCTTCTCCCTTCAGCGGTTTTGTGACGCGGAATTGCATCACATTGGCGTCGGTATCCGGATTGACGTCGCCCCCGCAGCCGGTGCCGTTCGTTAAAATAATATGTTCTCCGTCAAAAGCGGAGAAATCAATGAGCACATCATACCGCTCAGCCGGGGCTAAGCTGATGGACTGTGTCTTGACAGAACGGGGGAGCAGTCCGCCGTCAGAACCGATTTGAATAAACCGGCCGCCATTATTGAGCGAGAGGGAAAATGTTCTCGTATTTGAGGCGTTAAGGATACGGAAACGATATGTCCGCGGTTCGACTTCCATATACGGCCACGCTTTGCCGTTGACGAGAATGGTATTTCCGCAAAGGAATGGAACGATTGAAGGATTCGGCAGCGTTTCGGAAGGATTATCGGGCCCGCTCGGATAAAACAAGGAACCGTCGTCATTTAACGTGCGGTCCATAATCATAAGCGGTACGTCGTATTCTCCGGCGGGAAGCTTCAGCTGCTTTTCTTTTCGCTCGCGGATGATATACATGCCGGCAAGCCCGGCGTACACATTGAGCCTCGTAATTGCCATGGCGTGGTCGTGATACCATAATAGCGCCCCGCGCTGTTTGTTTGGATAGTGGTATACCTCTTTTTCAAAATAAGGCCCCTTCTCCTTGAAATCCCGTGTGAACCAGGCTTCCGGATAGCCGTCGCTGTCCGGCGGCGTTGCTCCTCCGTGTAAATGGACGACGGTTTTGACGTCGGGTTCCTGATGGCCGCCCTCTGAATGGTGAATGGTATGGTCCACAGGGAGAAAATGCTTATCCGGCAGGTCATTCATCCATTTAATATAGACGTTCTCATCTTGGTTCACGTCGATCGTCGGGCCGGGAAACAAACCGTTATAGCCCCACAGCCGGGTCGGCGGGAGATCACGGTGCAGCTTGTGAAAGCATTCCTTCATCGTGACTTCATAATACGTGCTGCCGTTTGATGTCTTCTGCGGCTTCAGTGTTTCGATAATCGGCAGTTCATCTGCAAATTTTTCAAGTGCCATTATTCATCCTGTCCTTATCATTTATTGAAATCCTGTACTACAGTTAATGCTGTCTGGAACAGGTTGGTTAAAAAAACACCCGCCCTTTTTTGAGGGCGGGTGTTTGCGGTTATTGCGCAACCCGGCTTGCGGAAGCGTTCTCTTTCGGTTTTTGTTTTTTGTGGAATACATATGAGGCAAGGACCACTAATGTAATAAATCCTGTCAGCAGAAATTCAGACCGCATTGAGCTGATAAACAGCATAGATAACAAGATGGCGCAAATAGCGATGATCGTCAGGTAGGTTAAGTATGGGTAGCACCACATTTTGATTTTAAGAGATTCAGGGTTTGTCCGTTCAATTCTCTTTCTCATTCTCAGGTGTGAGACTGCGATGACGAGATAGACGAGCAGTGCGATTGCCCCTGATGAATTGACCAGAAACAAAAATACGGAGTCAGGAGAAAAATAGTTCATCACAACGGCAATATAGGAGAAAAAGGTGCCGGCGACAATGGCTTGAACCGGTACGCCTCTTTTGCTCAGTTTCATAAACCGCCGCGGCGCTTCATTACGCTCTGCCAGTGAATACAGCATCCGTGATGTTGTATAAAGCCCGGAGTTCAGGCAGGACAGAACGGCTGTCAGGACGATGAAATTCATGAGCTGAGCGGCCGCGGGAACCCCGATATGGCCTAAAACGGCAACGAAGGGGCTTTCCAGAACATTGGCTGAATCCCACGGAAGCAGCGTGACCACAACCGTAATGGAGCCGACGTAAAAAATGATGATCCGCCAAACGACTGAGCGGGTCGCTTTTGTTACGGATTCGACCGGGTTTGACGTTTCTCCCGCTGCGATTGCGACGATTTCAGATCCCATGAAAGAAAAAATAACGACGACGATGCCGAGCAGAACGGAGCTTGGCCCTTTTGGGAGAAATCCGCCGTTGCCCGTCAGGTTTTCAAGTCCGACCGGTTTGCTGCCGGGGACGAGGCCGAAAATAAACGCAAAACCCGCGATTAAGAAGACAACGATAGTCGCCACCTTCACTAAGGAAAGCCAGTATTCAAATTCGCCGAACGATTTAACTGAATAAATATTCGTCAGTGTTAACAGCACGGTCAGAAGCAGACTCGTCAGCCATAACGGAATGCCGGGGAACCAGTACTGGATGATTTCGGCGCCCGCAATTGCTTCAATGGCAATGACGATGACCCAGAAAAACCAATACAGCCATCCGATGGTATAACCGGCCCACGGACCGATGGCGTCATGTGCGTACTGTGAAAACGAACCGCTTGTCGGGTTGACGGAGGACATTTCCCCCAGCATCCTCATAATAAAAATCACTAATAGTCCTGCTAATGCATAGGAGACAATTGCTCCAGGTCCGGTGGAATGAATGACGGATCCGCTTCCGACAAATAATCCGGCGCCGATCACGCCGGCAATTGAAATCATTGTCATATGCCGGGTTTTTAATCCCTTCGATAAAGAATTAGGCTGATTCATTCTTTGCCTCCTTTTAATTTGTTTATGCTGAATATTCCGACAAGTTTTATTTTATCATAAATACATATGACTTTTGAAAATGATGTAAGAAAATATGACATTTTTTCTCGTTCGTACAGCAGAAGGAAAAGAAATAATTTTCTGTGATTTATATGTTTTGATGGTATTGAAAATAATTCCATATAAGCAGAGCGGCAAGAAGCCTTGGTACGATTGGGATGACTGGGGTTTCGTGAATAAAAATAATTTGCCTGTATGCACAAATGTTCTATGATTACTATTTTTCTGTGGAAAGTGAATCATGTTTCTATAGACCCACTGTGCCTTCGCTTTGTATGATAATGAAGGAAAAAATGAACGGGAAGGAGGGTTTTCAGTGGAGAGATATCATGAATTGAAAAAAGGCGAAACCGGAGCGATTGTCAGTATTGCCGCATATGCAGTATTGTCGGCTGTGAAGCTTGTGATCGGCTATTTGTTTCACTCAGAGGCGCTTCAAGCCGACGGTTTAAACAACACGACTGATATCGTGGCATCTGCCGCTGTTTTCATCGGTTTGCGCATCTCTCAGAAACCTCCTGACGAAGATCATCCTTACGGCCACTTTCGGGCGGAGACCGTCGCGTCACTTATCGCTTCCATTATTATGATGCTTGTCGGAATGCAAGTGCTGTTCAGCGCCGCACAATCTATTTTTTCCGTAAAAGAGGAAACACCGGATATGATTGCTGCCTGGACGGCTGCGGGGAGCGCCGTCGTGATGCTGATTGTCTACCGCTATATAAAAGGGCTTGCCAAAAAGGTAAACAGCCAAGCCCTTTCAGCCGCGGCTGCTGATAATAAATCAGATGCGCTCGTCAGTATCGGCACGTTTATCGGAATTTTTGCTTCGCAGTTCCATTTGGCTTGGGTTGATACGGTCACGGCGTTTATCATCGGATTGATCATCTGCAAAACCGCGTGGGATATTTTCAAAGAATCCTCTCATTCGCTGACTGACGGTTTTGATGTCAAAAATATTTCTGATTATAAAAAGACGATCGAACAGATTGCGGGCGTCAGCCGTTTAAAAGATATTAAAGCGAGATATCTGGGCAGCTCCGTTCATATTGATGTCGTCATTGAAGTGCCGTCTGATATGAATATTAAAGAGAGTCATGATATCGCAAATGAGGTAGAACGAAAGATGAAAGATGAAAGATGAACATGCCATCGACCATTCACATGTTCATATGGAGCCTCTCCAGCTGAAATAAAGCTTCCTTTCTAAAGGGAGCTTTTTTCCTTTTGCGGACTGGAAACAATTCGCTGGAAACGTTTTTTTATACTGTTTATATTTTGTGGTAAAGTTAGGTTACGATAATTGAAATTTGAGAGATGACTAGGAGGAGAAGAATGGCTTATAAAGAAGAGCTGCATCCGCTGCTGGAGAAAGCCGTTGAGCATATTGAAAACATCATCATAGGAAAACGGGATATCGCCATACTCAGCTTGGCCGCCATTCTCGCAAAAGGGCATGTGCTGCTGGAAGACGTGCCGGGAGTCGGAAAAACGATGATGGTCCGCGCTTTGGCCAAGCTGATCGGAGCTGACTTTAAGAGGATTCAGTTCACTCCGGATCTTCTGCCGTCAGATGTGACGGGTGTCTCTATTTATAATACGAAAACGATGGAATTTGAATACCGCCCGGGACCGATTATGGGGAATATCGTGCTGGCCGACGAAATTAACAGAACCTCTCCGAAAACGCAGTCTTCTTTGCTTGAGGCGATGGAAGAGGGAAATGTCACGATTGACGGAAAGACAATGCGGCTGGCTGAGCCGTTTTTCGTCATGGCCACACAAAACCCGGTTGAATATGAAGGAACATATCCGCTTCCTGAAGCCCAGCTTGACCGGTTTTTATTTAAGCTGAAGATGGGCTATCCGACTGCCGAGGAGGAGCTTAAGGTTCTGTCTTTGCAGGAAGGGCGCAATCCGCTTGAAACAATTGAGCCCGTCATTTCTAAAGAACAATTTATCAGTCTTCAGCAAAAGCTGGAGCAGGTGCGGGTGGATGATGGCATTAAAGCCTATATCGTCGGCATCACTCAGCATACCCGCCGGCATCCGTCCGTACATTTGGGCGTAAGTCCGCGCGGTTCGATTTCATTAATGAAAGCCGCACAGGCATACGCGCTGCTTCATGATCGCGACTACGTCATTCCTGATGACGTCCAGTATTTGGCTCCGTATACGCTGCCTCACAGAATGATCTTAACGGCCGAGGCGAAATTTAATGATGTCACGCCGGAAGCTGTGATCGAAGACATCATGCAGACGGAAAAAGTTCCCGTTCAAAGGATGTCGGTCCGATAATGAGAAAGAAAGTGCATTGGCTGCTATACGGCTGGAAGCTGCTTATTTTGGCCGTATTGACGGCAGCGGTCTTTTCTTATGCCATGTTTCAGGGCGGATTTGTGAGCTGGTTTTTATTTTATGCGTTTTTGCCGTTTACCGTTTACGCCGGGCTGGTCGCTGTGTATCCGCTGCGGGCGTTTCGGGTGACGCGTGAGATTTCTTCTGCTCAATTAACCTCGGGTGACAGGCTGTCTGTCACCATCAGGCTGACGAGGCGCCTGCCGTTTCCGCTGACTTATATGGTCATTGAAGATGTGATGCCGGAAACGCTTGGCGAGAGGCGCTGTGCGAAACAGCTCGTGTTTCCGTGGTTTCAAAAAAAGCTGACGTTTCAATATGAGCTGCCGCAGGCTCCGCGCGGAGAGCATCGTTTACATACGATAAGAGTGCGGACCGGAGATGTTCTCGGGCTTTTGGACAAGACGGCCTCGTTTTCGGTAACGGATACGGTCTTAGTTTTCCCGGCGTACGGGTCTGTACATTATAAGACGCAGACCGTATCCGGAGAAGAGGGTGCGGGTGCCGGCGCGCCGTTTCAGACTCACCGCTCCGCAATGGCCGCGAGCGTCAGAAATTATCAGCCGGGCGACCGGTTTTCCGCACTCGACTGGAAAACATCGGCGCGGCGCAATGAGCTGATGACGAAGGAATTTGACCCCTTGCAGAGTATGAATATGGTTCTCCTTTTGGACTGCACGCCGTCCCCTTCGTTTGAAGCCGCGGTCTCAGCCTCGGCATCCCTGCTTTACACGGCGCTTGTGAAGGGCTCTCCCGCGGGGTTTATTTCATTGGGGAACGACCGGACTGTTTTTCCCGTCCGGGAGGGAGAGCAGCATTTCAGAAATGTGCTGCGTTATCTGGCTGCAGTTTCAGAATCGGAAGAAGCTGATGCCGGCGGACGCTTAAGAAAAGAGCTGGCAGATCCGCGTGTCCGCAAAGCTTTTATTGCCGTCGTGACGGGCAGCCTTACAGAAGAGCTTCTCAAACAGGCTGAGGCAGGACCTTTTGACATGACGGTGTTTTTGGCGAAAGAAACGAATGCCGTGCTTTCGGAAAAAGAACGGAATCTCGCTCTCATCTTCGCTCAGAAGAATATCAAGGTGCAAATGATCAGGGACAAACGGGTGTCCCATGTTGTTTAGAAAGAGAGGTGGCGCGCCATGCCGCATGACGAGAACCAGGGAAGCAGGCTGAGTCTGCTGCTGTTTTATTTTCTCGCTTTTTTATTGTTATGGGAATGGCTCAGGCCGCTGCACAATTTTACGGATACAAAACATACCGGTTTTTTCATCATTTTTATCGGTTTGGCATTTCTGCTGTCATTCTTCCGGATGAGGTGGTACGTCACCGTGCCGTCCTGCATTCTGTTTACGTTGATCAGTATTCATATGCTGTTTTATAAAGGTTCGGTTTTTCAGCCGGAATGGCTCGCTTCTTTTTTGCGGGACGTGATGCTGAATGCCCGGCACATCGGGACCGGAAGATGGAATGATATGAACCCGTCATTCCGCACATTGCTGTTTTTTGTGCTATTATGGCTGCTCGTATATTTACTGCATTACTGGGTGATCTATCAGCGGAAAATATTATTCTTTTTTATCATGACGGTGGCCTATATCACCGTGCTTGATACGTTTACTCCCTATGATGCCGCATACGCCGTCATCCGGATTGTCTTTATCGGCTTTTTGATGATGGGGCTTTTGAATATGGAGCGCATCCGCCTGACGGAACACATAGCGTTTAAAAAAAGGTTGATCATCAAATGGTTTCTGCCGCTGGCGCTGTTTATCTGCGCTTCCGTCCTATTCGGTCTGGCGGCTCCGAAATCAGATCCGAACTGGCCGGACCCCGTGCCGTTTCTGAAAAAAATAACAAATCACAAAGAGGTGCCCGCCGCTGAGAGCAAAATCGGCTACGGCAACCATGATGAAACATTAGGCGGGCCTTTTCAGCAGGACGATACGCCGGTTTTCACATGGAAGGGAAAAGAGCGGGCGTACTTCCGGGTGGAAACGAAGGATACATACACGGGAAAAGGCTGGGTGGAGACCGATCAGGGCATGTCCTATAAACTGAATGGCGGCAATGTGGAAGATATATGGTTTGACCGGAGTGTGCAGACGAGACGTTATACGGCGCAGGTGTCCATTGATGAGAATTATCTTTATAATCACGTCATGTATCCGATCGGCGTCTCCAATATTAAACCGAAGCACTCGATTCAGCTTGAAATGAACGGAAACACCGAGCAAATCACGCCGATCAGTGAACAAGTGGGCAGCATCCGCAATATGGGACGGTACACGGTGACTTTTCACGCGCCCGTCTTTAAACTGAATGACCTCAAAAAAGTGAAAGTGAAACGATACCGTGAGCAGAATCAATTCAATGACCGGTATCTGCAGCTTCCCGACAGCCTTCCGGAAAGAGTGAGACAGCTTGCCGACAGGCTGACGCGGGATCATCATAATATGTTCGATAAAGCGAAGGCGGTCGAGGATTATCTGGGATCTTCCGCATTTTCGTATGATACACAGGATGTCGCCGTTCCGGAGCACAACCAGGATTATGTGGATCAATTTTTGTTTGAAACGAAAAGAGGTTATTGTGATAACTTTTCTTCGGCAATGGCTGTGCTGCTGCGATCTGCGGGAATTCCCGCCCGCTGGGTGAAAGGCTATACATCCGGAGAATATAAAGGCGCGGGCGATCAAAACGGCCATCTTTATGAAGTCACAAACAACAATGCCCATTCGTGGGTAGAAGTATATTTTCCGGATCAGGGCTGGGTGACGTTTGAGCCGACGAAAGGCTTCACCAATCCGACGGAGTTTACGTCAGAGCAGAATCATACAGCGGGAAAAGATGGCGGAAGCTCAGCGGGGAATTCGGATACACCGTCTGACAAGCAGCGCCAGGAAACAAAGCCCGAAAAAAAAGAAACGCCGAAAAAGCGGGAGCACAGTGCGGCTCCGCATCCTGTGATGCACAATAAAACCGCGGCACAGCTGTGGCCGTATGCAGCTATCATCATCGTGATTTCAGCCGCGGCCGCGCTCGTCTGGGTGCTGCGGGCGCGCTGGATTCCGCATGTTGCAGCAGCCAGATTGAAGCGGCGCACGGATGAAGACGTCTTTTTCGACGCATATGCCGCGCTGCTCCGCCAGCTGAAACGAAAAGGGTTCAGCAGGGGAGACGGAGAAACGCTCCGTGATTTTGCCGCGAGGATTGATGAGGCGTACCATACAGACGACATGTCCGAGCTGACGCTGCGCTATGAGCGTGCTTTATACCGCAGCGATAATGCCGCAGAGCTTTGGAATGAATCGGTACAGTTGTGGGAAAATATAATTAAAACAAGATAGTCTTGACCGCATATCGTCCTGTTGTTAGAATAAATGAATGTTAAATGGGAGCCCGGGAGCGTTAAAAAGCCGGGCTTCCGGACAAGTCTTGCGCGACAGAGGGCTGAACGTGTGTCCTCCGTTTTTTCTGTGTCAAAAACTTAGAGGAGATTAGGTGACAACCATGACGAAGTTAGTGAATGAAATGATTCTTGTTCTTGATTTCGGCAGTCAGTATAACCAGCTGATTACCCGCCGGATCCGTGAATTTGGCGTATATAGCGAGCTGCATCCCCATACGTTGACAGCTGAGGAAATCAAAGAAATGAATCCAAAAGGAATTATCCTTTCAGGCGGACCGAACAGTGTATATGATGAAGGATCTTTCCGCTGTGACGAAAAAATCTTTGAACTCGATATTCCTGTATTGGGCATCTGCTACGGTATGCAGCTGATGACTCATTACCTCGGAGGGAAAGTCGAGGCGGCAAGCCAGCGCGAATACGGAAAAGCGAACATTCAGATTCAAGGAACTCCTGACCTGTTCAAAGATCTTCCGGAAGAACAAGTGGTATGGATGAGCCACGGCGACTTAGTCGTACAAGTGCCGGAAGGGTTTACGGTAGATGCGACAAGCCATCACTGCCCGAACTCAGCGATGAGTAAAAAAGACAAAAAATGGTACGGCGTTCAGTTCCACCCGGAAGTCCGCCATTCAGAATACGGAAATGACCTTCTGAAAAACTTTGTCTTCGGTCCTTGTGAATGTAAAGGCGAATGGTCAATGGAAAACTTTATCGAAATCGAAATGCAAAAAATCCGCGAAACAGTCGGAGACAAACAAGTGCTTTGCGCTTTGAGCGGCGGAGTTGATTCTTCTGTCGTAGCCGTTTTGATTCATAAAGCGATCGGCGACCAGCTGACTTGTATTTTCGTCGACCACGGCCTGCTCCGTAAAGGCGAAGCGGAAGGCGTCATGAAAACGTTCAGCGAAGGCTTTAATATGAATGTCATTAAAGTTGATGCGAAAGACAGATTCTTAAATAAGCTGAAAGGTGTTTCTGATCCTGAGCAAAAACGCAAAATCATCGGCAACGAATTCATTTACGTATTTGATGATGAAGCGGTCAAGCTGAAAGGAATCGATTACCTTGCGCAAGGAACGCTTTACACAGACATTATTGAAAGCGGAACGGCAACAGCGCAAACGATCAAATCGCACCACAATGTCGGCGGTCTTCCTGAAGATATGCAGTTTGAACTGATCGAACCGCTTAACACTCTTTTCAAAGATGAAGTGCGCGCGCTCGGCACAGAGCTCGGCATTCCGGATGATATCGTATGGCGTCAGCCGTTCCCGGGACCTGGTCTTGGCATCCGCGTACTCGGCGAAGTAACGGAAGAAAAACTTGAAATCGTTCGTGAATCAGACGCGATTCTGCGCGAAGAAGTGGCAAACCACGGCCTTGAGCGCGACATCTGGCAGTACTTCACGGTTCTTCCTGACATCCGCAGCGTCGGCGTCATGGGAGATGCGAGAACGTATGATTACACAATCGGTATCCGTGCCGTAACTTCAATCGACGGCATGACATCTGACTGGGCGCGTATCCCTTGGGATGTGCTTGAAGTGATTTCGACACGTATCGTCAATGAAGTGAAACACATCAACCGCGTCGTGTATGATATTACAAGTAAGCCGCCTGCGACGATTGAGTGGGAATAAATCAAGATAAAAAACGTCTCTTTTTAAAAAAGAGGCGTTTTTTTTGTCATCTTTTTGAAACCGTTTCGCCCCGATTCGTATCTAACAGCATAGGAGGTGGATAAGGTGAAGGAAGAACGATTGATCAAAAAGGCGAAAAAAGGTGATGCCTCAGCCTTTGAAAAACTGATCACAGCTCATCAGGAGACTTTATATAAAACAGCTTATCTCTATTTGCATCACAAAGAAGACACCCTGGACGCTGTTCAGGAAACGGCTTACAAGGCTTTTCTTCATATCGCGCAGCTGAAGGAGCCGAAATATTTTAAAACGTGGCTGATCCGGATTTTGCTTAATACGATTTTTGCGATGAGGAAAAAGCACGGTGACGTCATCCCGTTTGAGCCGCACCACGATACATGTGCGGAGAACAAGAACGTTGAAGAATACATAGACCTTCGAAATGCTCTGGAAACACTTGATGAACATATACAGCTGACCATTCAGCTTTATTATTTTCAGGATTTTTCGATTTCCATTATCGCTGAACAGACCGGCATGGCGGAAGGCACCGTAAAAACGCATCTGCACAGGGCGAGAAAAGCATTGAAGCAAGAGCTGGAAAAGGAGGATAAACAAATATGGAAAAGCATCAAATGAAGCAATTGTATCAGGACATAGACGTGCCGAAAGCTGAATTGAAAAACGTGATACACAGCGCGGCTGTCCGTGCCGGAAAAGAAGGCGCCGTCAGACGGAGATGGGGAAGAAAACTGATAAACGGCTTCGCGGTTGCTGCTGCTTTGTTTTTTCTGTATCTGTCTTCAGGCTTGTTCATGCCCTCCGTTAATACGGCTATGGGAAACATTCCTGCTGCCGGACAAATTTACAGTCTGTTTCAGGATAAGGCAGGTTCTGCGCTGTTTAAAAGCAATCTGGTGACAAAACTGAACGAGAAAGCGGAATCACGCGGGATCACGGTGACAGTAAAAAGTGTATATTACGACAGCGGACAGCTCGTTTATAACTTTATCGTTGACAATTTGAAATCAGATGAGGAGAGTATTCCTCTTCAAGTCGATTATAAAGATACCCGGAATATATTATCTGAGGATTATGACAGGACTGATATGAAAAAAATGAAAGACGGTCGGTACGGAGGGCAGCTTCGCTTGTTCACGGACGGTTCAAAGCTGAAAGACGGTGATAAGCTTCCGCTTGTCATTACAAAAATCAAGGACATCCCGGGAAACTGGCGCTTTACACTCCCGATCAAAAAACAAAAGTCAGTTTCCCTGGAAGGAACGAAAGCCGTCAATGTAAATAACGGATTATACCGCTTTTTCGATATCCGGGCGGAAAACGGAACGATGGGATCGGCACTCTTATATTCAGTCGACTTTCACGATGCAGCCAAAAATGATGCCATCTCGATTGACGAAGCAACGGATGATGCAGGAAACCATTATGAAATGACGATGTCAAATATTGACCTTGGCAGCAGAAAGAACCTTCCCGGCGGCGGGAAAAGAGTACGCGGCCAAACTCAATTCAGCAAACCGATAGACCCGAAAGCGAAAACACTTTTCATAACGGGTAATTTAAAATCAGAATCAGAGCCGGGAGAAATCGTCCCACTGAAAACAAAACTGCCCGCCAGCTATGAAACGAAACATCACCATGTCGGCATCACCATCAAAAAGATCAAACAGCAAGGCAGACGGGTGATTGTCAATTATCAATTCAGCGGAATTAATGTAAGCAAGACGGATGAAGATCAGCTGATGAATGTCGGTGAGTCAATCGGTCTCGGCGATACGAAAAAAATGAAAACCTGGCCATCGCTTGATGAGTATGAAAAAGGCTATTATCTGAAAGGGAATAAGGCGAAAGTCACGAATCTTAAAACGGGTGAAATGGAATCCGTTTTTGAATTGGATGATTCATCTGATAATGACTATTCATTGCGCGATTTCTCATTCGATTCATATGCTTTGTATGTCAATCAAACGGCCATGAACACTTTAGCAGGTGACAGCAAGATCACATTCGCGGTTCCGGTACGGCCTGCGGACGGAAAATGATGACAGGGAGGCGGCTTTTGCCGTCTTCCATTTTTGATCAATTAACGAATAAACTAATTTTTTTTAACGGGATTGTTCGTTTTTTATATTGAGTTTTCAAAATTGTATTGATACAATAGACTCAGAAATCAAATATGCAGATATCGTATAATGGCGGGGATATGGCTCGCAAGTTTCTACCAAGCTACCGTAAATGGCTTGACTACGGATCAATCTCAATCGTTTGATATAAATAATCCATTCTTATTTATTCAGACTGAACGTATGTAGTCAAGCGTCCCAATGTATTTGGGGCGTTTTTTATTTGGCGGATAACGGGCAGAATAAATGGGAGAGAATGAAGGAGGCAATTGGCTTGAAGCAATTTTTTCAGTTTGATGAGCTGGGGACAAGCTATCGTAATGAAATCATCGGCGGTTTAACGACCTTTTTGTCAATGGCGTACATTCTGTTCGTCAATCCGCTGACATTGTCTTTAAACGGTGTGAAGGGATTTCCGGAAGCATTAAAAATTGATCAAGGCGCGGTGTTCACCGCTACAGCCCTTGCGTCTGCGGCCGGCTGTATTTTAATGGGGCTGATAGCAAAGTATCCGATTGCGATTGCGCCGGGTATGGGGTTAAACGCGTTTTTTGCTTTCTCTGTCGTACTCGGTATGGGAATTTCCTGGCAGGCTGCGCTTTCCGGCGTTTTGATTTCCGGAATTATTTTCGTGGCGCTTTCGCTGACGGGATTGCGGGAAAAAATCATTAATGCAATTCCGCCCGAGCTGAAATTGGCGGTCGGCGCTGGTATCGGTTTATTCATCACATTTGTCGGTTTGCAAGGTTCCGGCATTATTGAAGCGAACTCATCGACCTTGGTGTCTATCGGCAATATTCACAGCGGTCCTGTGCTTCTGACGGTTTTCGGTGTCATTGTGACGGTCATTCTGATGGTGCTTCGCGTAAACGGCGGCGTGTTTATCGGAATGCTTCTGACGGCGGTTGCCGGCATGATCTGCGGGCTGATTCCGGTTCCGACGCACATTGTCGGCAGTGTGCCGAGTCTTGCGCCGACTTTCGGACAGGCGTGGATGCACCTTCCGGATATCTTCTCCGTCCAAATGCTGATTGTCATTTTAACTTTCTTGTTCGTCGGGTTTTTCGATACGGCCGGAACGCTGGTGGCTGTGGCGACACAGGCAGGGCTGATGAAGGAAAACAAACTTCCGCGTGCGGGGAGAGCGCTTCTTGCGGATTCAACTTCAATCGTTATCGGAGCGGTGCTCGGTACGTCTACAACGACTTCTTATGTTGAATCAAGCTCAGGCGTTGCGGCGGGAGCGCGTTCCGGATTCGCGGCTGTTGTGACGGGCATTCTCTTTTTACTGGCGATGTTTTTCTCGCCGCTTCTGTCAGTTGTCACTACGAATGTGACGGCTCCGGCTTTAATTATTGTCGGCGCGCTGATGGTGGCGCCGCTCGGTAAAATCGCCTGGGATAAATTCGAGGTGGCTGTGCCGGCATTCTTAACGATGATTATGATGCCGCTGACATACAGCATTGCGACGGGGATTGCGATCGGCTTTATTTTCTACCCGATTACAATGATCTGCAAAGGAAAAGGAAAAAGCGTTCACCCGATTATGTACGGGCTGTTCGTTATCTTTATACTGTATTTCATCTTCTTGAAATAACGGAAAAACCGGCTGAAGACAGCCGGTTTTTTGTTTTTGTCCTATTCCGTAAAACCAATACATAAGATAAAACGTCATATGGGTGTCCGGGTGAAGAAACCGCTTGACTGTTTAAGGACGCTTCGGTACCTTATATAAGTGTTTTATTTTCTTGTTTAACAAATTCCGCCGTATTTTTTTGATAGGAGTTGCTGACATGACGGAAGAAAGAAAAGAAACGTTGGAAGAAGAAAAACAGCATCAGGGAACTGATGAAGAACCGCTGTCGAGAATGTCCAGAAATGCGGGACGTTATCAAAAACAAAAGAAAAAAGAAAAGGAACGGCGCCCGGCTCCGGCTTTTACGGAAAAACTCGCTTCTGCTTGGGCTGCGGTCAAACGTTATTGCCGTTTCGCGCTGCGCATTTTGACATCACCGGTAAAGGTCGTTGGGGAAGACGGCTTTTACCGCTTTAAATATGCTCTTATTTCAATGCTTGTATTCAGTATCTTTTTCTCAATCGGAAATTGGTTTCAGCTGAGGGCAAGCCAGCAGAGACCGCTCGGTTACGGGGAACGGCATCATACGTTTTTTGACGGCTTTACCGTCGTTCTCGTGTATTCGCTCGTCTTTTTTGCAGCTGCGGCCGGCGCGGTCTGGCTTGTATCACGCTATATGATGAAACAGAAAATTACGATGCGGGATGCGGCGGCTGGAGTCGGTTCGCTTTTGGTTCCGGCTGTCGCCTGCTCTATAGTATGGATGATTTTCGCGATATTGAATCTGCCGGTCATCACCGTGGTGTTTACGGCGCTGACCTTGTTTCTGGCCGTCTCGGCAATGGTGCAGTTTGTGCAGATCCTGTACAAATCGGCTGAAAAGCCTGCGGCTGACGTGATGTACTGTATTACTGCGGCAGTCATCATCATGCTCGTCTTTACGGCTGTGACATGGCCGCTTATTTCAGAGTACTTTACCGCCTCGCTGATTCCTTTATAAGTCGAAATTTGTCTTTCACAATGTTTACAAATATTTCTAATAAAGCGTGTTGTTTTGAGCAGCCGTCCGATATATGATGGGAACAACAGCAAGTTGAAAACGGCATTAATCTTTATGATTCGGAAAGGATGATGAGGATGGCCCCGTTGTTGCGAGAAGCCATTAATCGGAAAAAACAGCATCTGAGGACAAAGCTTATCCGTTCAGGGTTTTATCAAAACCATGTTCAGGAACTGTCCGGATATACGCTGAGTGAACTAGAAAAGGAATATGAAGCCGTCAAACGATTGAAAAAAGCTGAGCTTCACTGATAAGAGTTTGAAAGTCTGCCTTCCGGGGCGGGCTTTTTTTTCTTTTGAAAATGATCAAAAGAGGGTAAACTATCCTTAACTTGAAAGATTGACGCGGCCGTCCCGGTCAGTTTTTTCAAAGATCAGAGGAGGGGGAATCAATGATGCAGACGATTTTATCCAACGGTATAGGTATGGTTCTCATTATTCTCATCATTAACATTATATATGTCTCTTTTTTTACGATCAGGATGATCCTTACCTTAAAAGGGCAGCGCTATTTCGCCGCAGGCATCAGTACAATTGAAATCCTTGTGTATGTGACCGGCTTGAGTCTCGTGCTCGGCAATCTGAATCAAATTCAAAATGTCATTGCCTATGCGCTCGGCTACGGCCTCGGCGTCATAGTGGGTATGAAAATTGAAGAAAAACTGGCGCTCGGCTATATTACAGTCAACGTCATTACGAAAGAGCTTGATCTGGACCTGCCGAAACAGCTTCGGGAAAAAGGATACGGGGTCACAAGCTGGGTGGCGGGCGGACTTGAAGGAGACCGGACCGCCATGCAGATTCTGACGCCGCGCAAATATGAGCTTCAGCTTTATGATACGATTAAAACGCTTGATGAAAAAGCGTTTATCATCGCCTTTGAGCCCAAAACGATCCACGGCGGATTCTGGGTGAAAGCAGTGAAGAAGAGGAGAATTAAGGAATGACAAAGCCAAAAAAGAAACGGTTTGAAGTAACGGAACATGAAACGATCGACACCATTCTCACTTTAATGAAGGAAGAGGGCTATATGCCCGTCCGGCGGATGGAAGAGCCGATCTTTACAGAAAAGAAAGAAAATGGGTCAATTCAAGTCGTTCCTTGCGGGAGAAAAATCGTATTTGAAGGGAAATTGATCTAAACACGAACATTAAAAGAAAGAATTTTTATATCGTTCGATAATGTCGTTGACATTATCCAAGTCCGTTGTTAAGATAAACATGAAATCAAAACACGACCTCATATAATCTTGGGAATATGGCCCATAAGTTTCTACCCGGCTGCCGTAAACGGCCGGACTATGCAGGAAAGTGATAAACAGCTGACATGGATATCGCAGAAGCGAACGACTGCCGATACGCGCCATGCCCGGTTTGTATTGCTTCCTCATAGTGCAATACGAGCCGGGCTTTTTTTTCTGAAAAACAAAGCATGAGAAGGTGGGAACAGAATGCAGCCGCTAGCAGGAATCATCATGGGAAGCACCTCCGATTGGGAGACAATGAAACATGCATGCGACATACTTGACGAACTTCACATTCCTTATGAAAAACAGGTGGTATCCGCGCATCGGACGCCTGATTTGATGTTTGAATATGCAGAAAGCGCCAGAAGCAGGGGCTTAAAAGTCATTATTGCCGGAGCCGGAGGAGCGGCGCATCTGCCGGGAATGACGGCGGCCAAAACGACACTGCCGGTGATCGGTGTTCCGGTTCAGACAAAATCGCTTAACGGGCTTGATTCTCTTCTGTCTATCGTACAGATGCCCGGCGGCGTGCCGGTCGCGACGACAGCGATCGGAAAAGCGGGCGCAGTGAACGCGGGTCTGTTAGCTGCGCAAATTTTGTCGGCATTTGACGATGACATTGCGGATAAACTAGAGGCGAGAAGAAATGCGACAAAACAAACGGTGCTGGAAAGCAGTGATCAGCTTGTCTGATAAAAAAACGATTTTTCCCGGCGCCGTCATCGGCATTATCGGAGGCGGACAGCTCGGAAAAATGATGGCTGTCGCCGCAAAACAGATGGGGTATAAAGTCGCAGTCGTCGATCCCGTAAAAGACTCGCCATGCGGACAGATCGCCGATATTGAGATTACCGCCCAGTACAATGACCGTGAAGCGATTCAAAAATTGGCCGGTGTCAGTGACATCATTACCTACGAATTTGAAAATATTGATTACGAGGCGCTCAACTGGCTCAAAGAACATGCATATCTTCCCCAGGGAAGCGAGCTGCTGCTCATCACCCAAAACAGGGAAACGGAAAAAAAGGCGATCCAGTCAGCTGGATGTCAGGTCGCTCCTTATCGGATCGTAAACAGCAGACGGGAGCTTGAGGAAGCCGTTCAGTCATTGGGACTTCCGGCGGTGCTGAAAACATGCCGGGGCGGATATGACGGCAAAGGCCAATTTGTCATTAAGGAAAAAGGACAGACAGATGAAGCGGCCGCACTGTTAGAAAACGGCGCGTGCATACTTGAAAGCTGGGTGTCATTCCGAATGGAGCTTTCCGTTATCGTGACGAGATCGGTGCACGGAGAGATTTCAACCTTTCCAGCTGCTGAAAATATCCACCACCATAATATCCTGTTCCAAAGCATCGTGCCCGCGAGAGCGGAGGAAACGGTTCAAAAGCGGGCAGAGGCGCTTGCCGTTCAGCTCGCGGAGAAACTGGAGCTCGTCGGACCGCTTGCGGTGGAAATGTTCGTCACGGAAGACGGAGACCTTTTGATTAATGAATTGGCGCCCCGTCCTCACAATTCAGGGCATTATACGCTCGATCTTTGTGAAACGAGCCAGTTCGAACAGCACATCAGAGCGGTCTGCGGACTTCCTCTCGGCAGAACCGATCTGCTCAAACCGGGGATGATGGTGAATCTTCTCGGTGATGAAGTGAAGCTGGCGGAGGAGCATCCGGAGCTTTTGAAGGAAGCCAAACTGTACCTGTACGGAAAACATGAGATTAAAAAAGGCCGCAAAATGGGGCATATGACATTTTTGCGGGAGCCTGATGAAAAATGGATTCAGGACATCACGAACATATGGATGAAAAGAGACGGAGGACGAGCATAATGATCGAACGTTATTCAAGACCTGAAATGTCCGCGATCTGGACGGACGAAAACAGATACCAGGCATGGCTGGAAGTTGAGATTTTAGCCTGTGAAGCCTGGGCTGAACTTGGCGTCATTCCGAAAGAAGACGTCAAAGTCATGCGCGAAAACGCGTCTTTCGACATTAACCGCATTTTGGAAATCGAGCAGGATACGCGCCATGACGTCGTGGCATTCACACGCGCGGTTTCAGAATCGTTAGGCGAAGAAAGAAAATGGGTTCACTACGGCCTGACGTCAACAGATGTCGTGGATACCGCTCTTTCCTATCTATTAAAACAGGCGAATGAGATTTTACTCAAGGACATTGAGAGATTTGTTGACATTATAAAAGAAAAAGCGAAAGAACATAAATACACGGTCATGATGGGCCGCACGCACGGCGTACACGCAGAACCGACGACATTTGGCCTGAAGCTCGCGCTTTGGCACGAAGAAATGAAACGCAACCTTGAACGTTTCAAGCAGGCAAAAGAAGGAATCGAAGTCGGGAAGCTTTCCGGCGCGGTCGGCACATATGCAAATATTGATCCGTTCGTAGAGCAGTATGTCTGTGAAAAACTTGGCCTGAAAGCGGCGCCGATCTCCACTCAGACATTACAGCGCGACCGTCATGCGGATTACATGGCTGCACTTGCCCTGATCGCGACGAGCATTGAAAAATTCGCAGTGGAAATCCGCGGTCTGCAAAAGAGTGAAACACGGGAAGTGGAAGAATTTTTTGCAAAAGGACAAAAAGGCTCATCGGCTATGCCTCATAAACGGAATCCGATCGGGTCTGAAAATATGACGGGCATGGCGCGCGTGATCCGCGGCTATATGCTGACGGCGTACGAAAATGTTCCGTTATGGCATGAGCGTGATATTTCTCACTCATCAGCTGAGCGCATCATTCTTCCTGACGCGACAACCGCGCTGAATTACATGCTGAACCGTTTCAGCAATATCGTCAAAAACTTAACGGTATTCCCGGAAAATATGAAACGCAACATGGACCGCACACTGGGTTTAATCTATTCTCAGCGCGTGCTGCTCGCTTTAATTGACACGGGTCTGCCACGTGAAGAAGCATATGACACGGTTCAGCCGAAAGCGATGGAAGCGTGGGAAAAACAAGTGCCGTTCCGTCAGCTTGTCGAAGCGGAGGAAAAAATCACGTCCCGTCTTACACCGGAACAGATTGCCGATTGCTTTGACTACAATTATCATTTGAAGAACGTCGACTTGATCTTTGATCGTTTAGGTTTATAGAAGAAGCCAGCCGGAGGCGGCTTCTTCAGCCCCCCCCCCCATAGATTGAATATTCCCAACATTCGGGTTAGGAGGACTTCCGTGAATATTGCGAAAAATAATCTTCTTTATGAAGGAAAAGCGAAACGAATTTATCAAACTGAAGACGAACAGATTCTCCGTGTGGTCTACAAGGATTCCGCAACAGCCTTTAACGGCGAGAAAAAAGCGGAGATCACTGGAAAGGGACGTCTGAACAATGAAATTTCAAGCCTGATCTTCAAACATCTGCACGCCAAAGGAATTGACAACCATTTTGTGGAGCGTGTTTCAGAATCAGAGCAGCTTATCAAAAAAGTAAGCATCATACCGCTTGAAGTCGTGGTCAGAAACATTGCCGCCGGGGGCATGTCGAAACGCCTCGGTATCCCGGAAGGAACAGAGCTTCCGCAGCCGATTATCGAATTTTACTATAAAGATGACGCACTCGGTGATCCGCTCATAACCGAAGATCATATCTGGCTGTTAAAAGCGGCTTCATCCGAACAGGTGGAAACGATCAAATCAATTACAAGACAGGTGAATAAAGAGCTGCAGCATATTTTTGAAGACTGCGGTGTCAGATTAATAGATTTCAAGCTGGAATTCGGCTTAGACGCAGAGGGACGGGTGCTTTTAGCGGATGAGATTTCTCCTGACACGTGCCGGCTGTGGGACAAAGACACGAACGAAAAGCTCGATAAAGATTTGTTCAGACGGAACCTGGGAAGCTTAACCGACGCATATGAAGAGATTTTCAAAAGACTGGGAGGCAATTCATAATGTATAAAGTGAAAGTTTATGTCAGCTTAAAAGAAAGTGTGCTTGATCCTCAAGGAAACGCGGTGCAGCATGCATTGCACAGTATGACCTACAATGAAGTGCAGGATGTGCGCATCGGAAAATACATGGAGCTGACGCTGGAAAAATCAGACCGCGATCTTGATGAACTCGTTAAAGAAATGTGTGAGAAGCTCCTTGCCAATACAGTCATTGAAGACTACCGATATGAAGTTGAGGAGGTTGTCGCACAGTGAAATTTGCGGTGATTGTGTTACCCGGCTCTAACTGCGATATTGATATGTATCACGCCGTAAAGGACGAACTTGGCGAAGAAGTCGAGTATGTCTGGCACGAGGAAACAAGCCTTGACGGGTTTGACGGCGTGCTCATCCCCGGCGGCTTTTCTTACGGCGACTACCTGAGATGCGGCGCCATCGCCAGATTCGCCAACATCATGCCGGCCGTGAAAAGAGCGGCTGCTGAAGGAAAACCGGTTCTCGGCGTCTGCAACGGATTCCAGATTCTGCAGGAGCTCGGACTGCTGCCCGGCGCCATGAGACGCAATAAAGATTTAAAATTCATTTGCCGCCCGGTTGAATTAATCGTGCAGAACGGCGAAACAATGTTCACTTCTTCCTACAAAGAGGGACAATCGATTACGATTCCCGTTGCCCACGGCGAAGGCAATTTCTACTGTGATGACGAAACGCTTGAAAGATTAAAAGAAAACAATCAAATCGCTTTCACATACGGCGGCGATATTAACGGAAGCGTCAGCGGCATTGCCGGCGTCGTGAATGAGAAAGGCAACGTATTAGGCATGATGCCTCACCCGGAGCGCGCGGTCGATGACCTGCTCGGCAGCGCAGACGGTCTTACATTGTTCCAGTCTATCGTGAAAAATTGGAGGGAAACTCATGTCGCTACTGCTTGAACCAAGTAAAGAACAAATAAAAGAAGAGAAACTCTATCAGCAAATGGGTGTCAGTGATGACGAGTTCGCACTCATTGAATCTATTATCGGAAGATTGCCAAACTACACGGAAATCGGGATTTTTTCCGTGATGTGGTCAGAGCACTGCAGCTATAAAAATTCTAAGCCGATTTTACGCAAATTCCCGACAACCGGCGAACGCGTGCTGCAAGGTCCCGGAGAAGGCGCGGGGATCGTTGACATCGGTGACAATCAGGCGGTTGTGTTCAAAATTGAATCGCATAACCACCCGTCAGCGCTTGAGCCGTACCAGGGTGCTGCGACGGGAGTGGGCGGCATCATCCGTGACGTTTTCTCAATGGGCGCCCGTCCGATAGCTGTATTAAACTCTCTTCGATTTGGTGAACTCACTTCACCGCGTGTGAAGTACTTGTTTGAAGAAGTAGTGGCGGGAATCGCGGGATACGGAAACTGTATCGGCATTCCGACGGTCGGCGGGGAAGTTCAGTTTGACGCAAGCTATGAGGGCAATCCGCTTGTCAATGCCATGTGCGTCGGCCTAATTGATCATAAGGATATTAAAAAAGGCCAGGCGAAAGGCGTCGGCAACACGGTTATGTACGTCGGCGCTAAGACGGGACGCGACGGCATTCACGGCGCTACTTTCGCATCTGAAGAAATGTCAGATTCATCTGAAGAAAAACGCTCAGCAGTGCAGGTCGGCGATCCTTTCATGGAAAAGCTTCTTCTTGAAGCCTGCCTGGAAGTCATCCAGTGTGACGCGTTAGTCGGCATTCAGGATATGGGAGCGGCCGGTCTGACAAGTTCAAGCGCTGAAATGGCAAGCAAAGCCGGTTCCGGCATTGAAATGAACCTTGATCTCATTCCGCAGCGGGAAACGGGTATGACCGCTTACGAAATGATGCTTTCCGAGTCTCAGGAACGCATGCTTCTCGTCATTGAACGCGGACGTGAACAGGAAATTGTCGATATTTTTAATAAATATGATCTTGAAGCGGTTTCCGTGGGTCATGTCACGGATGATAAAATGCTCCGCCTCCGCCATAACGGAGAGGTTGTTTGCGAGCTTCCGGCCGACGCGCTGGCGGAAGAAGCCCCTGTATATCATAAGCCGTCAGCAGAACCCGCGTACTACCGCGAGTTTCAGGAAACTGAAGTTCCCGCGCCTGAAGTAAAAGACGCGACAGAGACGCTTTTTGCCCTGCTGCAGCAGCCGACAATTGCGAGCAAAGAGTGGGTGTACGATCAATATGATTACATGGTGCGCACGAACACGGTGGTGGCTCCGGGCTCTGACGCGGGAGTGCTCAGAATCCGCGGTACGAAAAAAGCGCTGGCAATGACGACGGATTGCAACGCCCGCTATTTGTATCTCGATCCTGAAGAAGGCGGAAAAATCGCCGTTGCCGAAGCGGCGCGCAACATCGTTTGCTCCGGTGCCGAGCCGCTTGCGGTCACGGATAATCTGAATTTCGGAAACCCGGAAAAACCTGAAATTTTCTGGCAGATCGAAAAAGCGGCCGACGGCATCAGCGAGGCGTGCAATGTTCTCAGCACACCTGTCATCGGCGGAAACGTATCACTTTATAATGAATCGAACGGCACGGCCATCTATCCGACGCCGGTCATCGGTATGGTCGGGTTAATCGAAGATACGGCTCATATTACGACACAGCATGTCAAAGCGGCGGGGGACTTGATTTACGTCATCGGTGAAACGAAGCCTGAGTATGCAGGAAGTGAACTTCAGAAAATGACTGAAGGGAAAATCTATGGCAAAGCGCCCGAAATTGATCTTGACGTTGAAAAAGCCCGCCAAACATCGCTTCTGGACGCCATTAAACAAGGTCTGGTCCAATCTGCGCATGACGTGTCAGAAGGCGGCTTGGCTGTGGCGATTGCAGAAAGCGTCATGACGACAGACGGACTCGGCGCAAACATCACGGCATTTAATGAAGCAGCTCTTTTGTTCAGTGAGTCTCAATCCCGCTTCGTCGTTTCCGTAAAGGAAGAAAACAAGGCGGCGTTTGAAGCGGCTGCGGCAGATGCCATTCATATCGGTGAAGTGACAGGGGACGGACAGTTGACGATCCGAAGCCAAGAAGGACAACAATTGGTTCACGCGCAAACGAAAGAACTTGAGCGCGCGTGGAAAGGAGCTATTCCATGCTTGCTGAAATCAAAGGCCTGAATGAAGAATGCGGTGTGTTTGGCATCTGGGGGCATGAAGAGGCTCCGCAGATTACGTATTACGGCCTGCACAGCCTGCAGCACAGAGGGCAGGAGGGCGCCGGCATCGTGGCGACCGACGGCCAAAAACTGACGGCTCATAAAGGGCAGGGGCTTATTACCGAAGTTTTTCAAAACGGCGAACTGAGCAAAGTGAAAGGCAAAGGCGCGATCGGTCACGTCCGCTATGCGACGGCCGGCGGCGGCGGATATGAAAATGTCCAGCCGCTCCTGTTCCGTTCGCAAAACAACGGCAGTCTCGCGCTCGCCCATAACGGCAACCTGGTCAATGCCACACAATTGAAGCAGCAGCTGGAAAACCAAGGGAGCATCTTTCAGACTTCCTCCGATACGGAAGTGCTGGCTCACCTGATTAAACGCAGCGGCCACTTTTCACTGAAGGATCAGATCAAAAATTCGCTATCCATGCTGAAAGGCGCTTACGCCTTTTTAATCATGACAGAAACAGAAATGATTGTAGCGCTTGACCCGAACGGACTCAGACCGCTTTCACTCGGCATGCTCGGTGACGCTTACGTCGTCGCATCAGAAACATGCGCATTTGATGTGGTCGGCGCGACGTACCTTCGCGACGTAGAACCGGGCGAAATGCTTATCATAAACGATGAAGGCTTGAAATCAGAGCGTTTCTCCATGAATATCAACCGTTCTATCTGCAGCATGGAGTATATCTATTTTTCTCGTCCGGACAGCAATATCGACGGTATTAACGTGCACAGCGCCCGGAAAAGCCTCGGGAAAATGCTTGCTCAAGAGTCCGCGATTGAAGCGGATGTCGTCACAGGCGTGCCTGATTCTAGTATTTCCGCAGCTATCGGCTATGCCGAGGCAACGGGCATTCCGTACGAACTCGGTCTTATTAAAAACCGTTACGTCGGCAGAACGTTTATCCAGCCGTCTCAAGCTCTTCGTGAGCAAGGAGTAAGAATGAAGCTGTCAGCCGTCCGCGGTGTTGTTGAAGGAAAACGGGTCGTCATGGTTGATGATTCCATCGTGCGCGGGACGACAAGCCGCCGTATTGTCACAATGCTCCGAGAAGCGGGAGCGACAGAGGTGCATGTAAAGATCAGTTCGCCTCCGATCGCCCATCCTTGCTTCTACGGCATCGACACATCGACCCATGAGGAGCTGATTGCTTCCTCACATTCAGTCGAAGAAATCCGCCAGATTATCGGCGCCGACACGCTTTCTTTCTTAAGTGTAGACGGATTGTTAAAAGGAGTCGGCCGGAAATTTGAAGACACCAATTGCGGACAATGCCTCGCTTGTTTTACGGGCAAATATCCGACGGAAATTTATCAGGATACAGTGCTTCCTCACGTAAAAGAAGCAGTGCTGACAAAATAAAGTCTGAAAATGATATAAAGGCAGCGCGATTTCAGGCTGCCTTTCTCTTTCTGCCTTTTGAGGAGAAACGAATTGACAAGGAGTGATAGGGATGTCTGATGCTTATAAAAATGCCGGAGTTGACATCGAAGCCGGATATGAAGCCGTCAAACGAATGAAAAAACACGTGGAGCGCACGAAAAGGCTCGGAGTTATGGGAAGCTTGGGCGGTTTTGGCGGAATGTTTGATCTGTCAGAGCTCCCGTATCAAAAGCCTGTTTTAATTTCCGGAACAGACGGTGTCGGCACCAAGCTGAAACTCGCTTTTTCAATGGATAAGCATGACACGATCGGCGTCGATGCGGTGGCCATGTGTGTAAATGATGTGCTCGCCCAAGGAGCGGAGCCGCTGTTTTTCCTTGATTATTTAGCAGTCGGCAAGGCCGATCCGGTAAAAATCGAGCAGATCGTTCAGGGCGTGGCAGATGGCTGCGAGCAGTCAGGATCAGCGCTTATCGGCGGTGAGACGGCGGAAATGCCGGGGCTCTATACGGCTGATGAATACGATATTGCCGGCTTTTCAGTCGGTGTCGCGGAAAAAGACGAAATCGTCACCGGTGAACATATCGAGGAAGGGCATCTCTTAATCGGACTTACTTCAAGCGGCCTTCACAGCAACGGATTTTCCCTTGTGAGAAAGGTGCTTCTTGATGACGGCGGACTTGATTTGGATACTGTCTATGAACCCTTTGCGCGGCCGCTCGGAGAAGAATTGCTGGAACCGACGAGAATATATGTGAAGCCGGTGCTTGAAGCGGTAAAAAGCGGTAAGGTGGACGGCATGGCGCATGTGACAGGCGGAGGATTCATCGAGAACATTCCGCGGATGCTGCCGGACGGATTGAGCGCGGAAATTGATCACGGGTCATGGCCGATCCCGCCGATTTTTCCGTTTTTGCAGGAGCACGGCAAGCTGAAAGAAGAAGAAATGTTTAACGTCTTTAACATGGGCATCGGTTTTGTCCTTGCCGTTAAAGAAGAAAACCTGACAGACGTCATCGACACTCTTGAAGCACAGGGCGAGAAGGCTTATTTGATCGGGCGGGTCAAGCACGGCGAAGGCATTTCTTTCGGCGGTGCGGCTCTTTCATGAAAAAATTTGCGGTATTTGCTTCAGGAAACGGATCGAACTTCGAGGCCATTGCCAAACGCATGAGAGAAGAGAAGTGGGACGCGGAGCTATCGCTTCTCGTGACGGACAAGCCTCAGGCAAAGGCGGTGGAAAGGGCGGAGGCTTTACATATCCCGTCATTCGCCTTTGAACCGTCAGCTTTTGAAAACAAGGCCGCCTTTGAACGGGCCATTATTGAACAGCTTCGTCTGCACGGGGTTGAATTAATCGTTCTCGCCGGCTATATGAGACTGATCGGAGATACGCTGCTTGAAGCATACGGAGGCAGGATTATCAATATACATCCGTCGCTTCTCCCGGCATTTCCGGGCATTGATGCTGTCGGACAGGCGCATCGTGCCGGTGTGAAAGTGGCGGGCATTACCGTTCATTACGTCGACGAAGGCATGGACACCGGACCGATTATCGCGCAAAAAGCATTCGAGATACAGGAAAACGATACGCTTGAAGACATGGAACATACAATACACGAGCTTGAGCACAAATGGTATCCGAGCGTTGTGAAACAGCTGCTGGGACTAAATAACAGAGGTGAAAAGGCATGACAATCAAACGCGCACTAATCAGTGTTTCTGATAAAACAAATCTTGTACCTTTCGTAAAGGAACTGACAGAGCTCGGCGTCGAAGTCATTTCGACCGGAGGAACAAAAAAACTTCTCCAGGAAAACGGTGTGGATGTCATCGGCATTTCGGAAGTGACCGGATTTCCTGAAATTATGGACGGACGGTTAAAAACGCTCCATCCTAATATTCACGGCGGCCTGCTTGCCGTAAGAGACAATGAAGAGCATATGGCGCAGATCAATGAACACGGCATTGCACCCATTGATCTTGTGGTCGTCAACCTTTACCCGTTTAAAGAAACGATTTCAAAAGAAGACGTGACATACGATGAAGCGATAGAAAACATTGATATCGGCGGTCCCGGCATGCTGCGCGCCGCATCGAAAAACCATCAGGATGTGACGGTCATCACGGACCCGGCCGATTACAGCTCCGTGCTCAATGAGATCAAAGAACACGGCGGCGTTTCGCTTAAAAGAAAACGCGAGCTTGCGGCCAAAGTATTCCGCCACACCGCGGCATACGACGCATTAATCGCCGATTACTTAACACACGAGGCCGGTGAGAAAGACCCTGAGCAATTCACCGTTACATTTGAGAAAAAACAATCGCTCCGCTACGGCGAAAACCCTCACCAAGAGGCTGTTTTCTATCAAAGCGCACTGCCTGTCTCCGGTTCCATTGCGGCGGCAAAACAGCTTCACGGCAAAGAGCTTTCTTACAACAACATTAAAGACGCGGATGCGACCGTTCAAATCGTCCGGGAATTTACAGAACCCGCTGCTGTTGCCGTTAAACATATGAACCCATGCGGAGTCGGTACGGGAGCTTCAATTGAGGAAGCGTTCAATAAAGCATATGAAGCAGACAAAACGTCCATTTTCGGCGGCATCATCGCGCTGAACCGTGAAGTTGATCAGGCAACGGCCGAAGCCCTTCACGGCATCTTTTTAGAAATCATAATCGCCCCTTCTTTCAGTGAAGAAGCGCTGAACGTGCTGACGTCGAAGAAAAATCTTCGTCTGCTCACGCTTGACGTGAATGCAGCAGGGAAGAAAGAAAAACAGCTGACTTCCGTACAGGGCGGCCTTTTGATTCAAGATTTAGACGTGCACGGATTTGATGACGCAAAAATCAGCATTCCGACAAAAAGAGAGCCGAGCGAGCAGGAGTGGGAAGATCTGAAGCTGGCTTGGAAAGTCGTCAAACACGTGAAATCGAACGCAATCGTTCTTGCAAAAGACCATATGACGGTCGGTGTGGGTGCAGGACAGATGAATCGTGTCGGTTCAGCCAAAATCGCCATCGAGCAGGCCGGAGAAAAAGCAAAAGGCAGCGCGCTCGGATCAGACGCGTTTTTCCCGATGCCGGATACGGTCGAAGAAGCCGCAAAAGCGGGCGTCACGGCGATCATCCAGCCCGGCGGATCGGTCCGCGACGAAGATTCAATTAAAAAAGCGGATGAATACGGCATCGCCATGGTCTTCACAGGCATCAGACATTTCAAACATTAAGGGAGGTACGAAGCGTGAATGTATTGATTATCGGTAAAGGCGGCAGAGAGCATACATTGGCTTGGAAAGCGGCGCAAAGCCCGCTTACTGACACGGTGTACGCCGCGCCCGGAAATGACGGTATGGCAGACTGCGCGACGCTGGTCAGCATCGAAGAAAGCGATCATGCCGGACTCATTGCCTTTGCGAAAGAACATCATGTCGGCCTGACGATTATCGGCCCCGAGGTTCCTCTCATTGAAGGGATAGCGGACGATTTTGAAAAAGCCGGACTCCTTGTTTTCGGACCGTCCGAACAAGCGGCAATCATTGAAGGAAGCAAACAGTTTGCGAAAGATTTAATGAAAAAATACGGTATACCGACGGCGGAGTATGAGACGTTTACTTCATTTGAAGAGGCGAAAGCATATGTGCAGCAGAAAGGCGCGCCGATTGTCATTAAAGCGGACGGGCTTGCCGCCGGAAAAGGTGTGACGGTCGCGATGACGGAAGAGGAAGCGATTGAATGCCTTCATGATTTTCTCGAGGATGAGAAATTCGGCGAGGCGAGCGCATCCGTGGTCATTGAAGAATTTCTCGCCGGTGAAGAATTTTCCTTAATGGCGTTTGTAAAAGGGGAGACCGTCTATCCGATGGTGATCGCCCAAGACCATAAACGCGCCTTCGACGGAGACAAAGGGCCGAATACGGGCGGAATGGGCGCCTACTCACCGGTGCCGCACATTTCCGATGACATCGTCAAAAGCGCTGTCGAAACGATTGTGAAGCCGGCGGCAAAAGCTATGGTGAAAGAGGGACGCTCCTTCACAGGCGTGCTGTACGCGGGGCTGATTCTGACGGAAAACGGATCAAAAGTCATTGAATTCAACGCGCGCTTCGGTGATCCGGAAACACAGGTTGTGGTGCCGAGAATGGAATCAGACCTCATTCAGGTGCTTTTGGATCTGCTTCATGAGAAGGATGTTGACCTAAGGTGGAAGGATACGGCCGCTGTCAGCGTTGTGCTGGCTTCTGAGGGCTATCCTGAAGGCTATGCGAAAGGGACACCGATCGGCAGTTTGACATCCGCTGAAGACGGGATCGCCGTTTTTCATGCCGGAACGAAAAAAGACGGCGATCAATTTGTCACAAACGGCGGCCGGGTCGCCAATGTCACGGCATTTGCTGAGACATTTGAAGAGGCGAGAGATAAAGTGTACAGCGCCGTTTCCGGTCTGACAAAACCCGGACTGTTTTACAGAAGCGATATCGGCGTCCGTGCGCTGAAAGCATCGCTGCGATAATGAGGAAAACCCCCGCGTCATGAAGATGCGGGGGGTTTCTTTTTACGTAAGGGCGCCTTCAAAGGCTGAGGAAGACAGGACGACCAAGGTTGTCGGCTTGCCGTGTGACATGCATTCATCGATAAAGTCTTCCAGCGTATGGACGGATTCTGTCACGACTTTTGTGATGTAGCTGTACATGCCGGTGATTCTGTGGTTCTCTATAACATCCGGATGCTTGCCGGCAAATGCGGCATAATGCTTGCAGTTTCTCGGTTCCATCAGGATAAAAGCCGTAACGTGCTTATTCAGTTTCTCAAAATTGATATTGGCGCCGTAGCCCGTGATCACGCCTTTTTCTTCAAGTTTTTTGACCCGTTCAGCGGCGCTTGGAGAGCTGAGCCCGACAAGCTTGCCGAGCTCCACCATTGTCAGCCGGGCGTTTTTCTGCAAATGCGATAAAATATGTAAGTCTGTTTGGTCCATAAGGCTGCCCCTTTTCATTTTAAGTGATCTTCCTGTAATTCCTTTATTTTTAAATGAAAGAAACCGTTTTTGCTTAATTGTAGCATATGGAAGACCGTTTTCTTTCTTTATAATAAAGCCAGCTTTTCAAAAAGGGGGAATCACCATGAATACGCTGCGCCGCTCTCTCACATGGGTGCAGGGAACCGCATTGACGATAGGGGCTGTTTTGGGGTGCGGGATTTTAATTCTGCCTTCTGTTGCGGCAAATACAGCGGGGCCTGCTTCGCTCGCTGCTTGGCTTTTAATGTCATTGGCGGCTTTTCCGATTGTGGGGACACTCTCCGCCTTGGTGCAGAAAGTGCCGAGTGCAGGAGGGATTACAGCATATGCGGAACTTGCTTTTCAGAAAAAGGCCGGAGCGGTTTCAGGCTGGATCATGCTTGGATCAGTTCCGATCGGCGTCCCGATTATCGCGCTGACCGGTGCTCAGTACATCACAAGCGTCACCGGAGCGGGTGCGGGTGCCGTTACATTGATTGCGGCAGCGATGCTTGCTTTATCTCTGTTTCTTCATTTAAGAGGGCTTCAGCTATCCGCAGGGATCGGCACGCTGATCATTTGTTTGATTATATTGTTGTTAGCCGCGGCTGTTGCCGTTTCACTGCCGCATGTCACGTCCGGCTCTTTTCATCCGTTTCTCCCGCACGGATGGCATGCCGCAGGCTCGGCCGCAGTTATGATCTTTTTCTCCTTTGTCGGCTGGGAAATGATTACGCCGCTTGCCGAAGAGTTTAAACATCCGAAAAGGGATATTCCGATCAGCCTGTTTGCGGCTGCCGCGTGTGTGGGACTGTTATATACGCTGACTGCTTATGTTACGGTCGGAACCCATGCTTACGGAGACGAAAAAGGCATCGCGTCTCTCAATTTGCTGATGGCAAACGGAACGGGGCGGACGGGAGTATACATAACCGCATGTCTGGCGCTGTTTATTACATTCAGCACCGTTCATGCCAATATTGCGGGCTTTTCAAGAATGGTGTATGCGATGTCGCGGGAAGGGCATATTCCGAAATACTTTGACCGGCTGCATCAAAAAAACCGCACCCCTGTGCGTGTGCTGACGACGCTCGGCGCCATATTTTTTACGGTGCTTTTGATTCAATGGGTGTTTCAGCTCAATCCTGAAGTGCTGCTGAAGGGCCCGAGTGCCGCATTTATCGCTTCATACGTCATTACGATGGCGGCCGGGCTCAAGCTGCTGCGCCGCTTCGGTATCGGCTGGTGGTCCGCGCTGGCGTCACTCGGACTTTGTATCGGCATATACAGCTTCAGCGGCTGGGCTTTCTGTTATCCGATCCTTCTCGGACTCGCCGGACTCTTTTATAACAGGAGAAAATAAATAACAAGCCGAAACGGCTTGTTATTTTTCTTACTGGCGGCTGTCATCCTGATTCATTCCAGCCTGGAACATATATGTTACCGGACAGAAGCGGAGGATGCCGGACGCCGCTTTCATTGCGCCCATCATCATACAGAAAAGATGCATTTTGCACCACGGTTTTCTCGTGTATTTTGCTGACGCAGCAGACAAAATGGTAAGGCCGCAAGTGATTCGCATAACGGCGTTTAATAAACTGATATTCGGTTTCATTATTTCAGCTCCTTTACTTTTCGTTCATCTTCAATAATTTGTAACGTTTTAACCGTGCGATAATTGTGCGGATGTGATACGATGAGTCTAATATAAGCGAAGGAGAGTATGTGAATGTCCGAACGTACCTTTAACTGGAAAAATAAAGACATCAGATCACAGGCGGATGTTGTAGACTCAAAGCTGCTTCCAACGCTACTTTTACGGAACGCTCTCGTTTTAAATCCTTTTTTAAAACAATGGCTGAAAAAGAATATCTGGATTTACGGAGACCGAATTGTATATGTCGGTGATGAGCTTCCTGATGCAGCAGAGCACATTCATACCATAAATTGTGAAGGAAAATACATTGTGCCAGGTTACATTGAACCGCATACACATCCTTTTCAAATATATAATCCCCAAACGCTCGCCGAATATGTGTCTCAATTCGGAACAACGACGTTTGTTAATGATAACTTGTTTTTCCTTTTGCACAGCGGAAAAAAGAAAGCGCTTACCATATTAGAAGAACTGAAAAAACAGCCGGTGCAATATTTCTGGTGGTCCAGATATGATCTGCAGACTGAAGTGCTGAATGAGGACCAGCTTCTTTCTTTTGATGTCCGCAAGCAATGGATTGAGCACCCGGATGTCATTCAAGGCGGAGAATTGACCGGCTGGCCGCGGCTCATGGACGGGGATGACTTGATGCTTCATTGCATGCAGGCGACAAAGAAACTGCGCAAGCGGATCGAAGGGCATTTCCCCGGCGCTTCTGAGAAAACACTTACGAAGATGAAACTGTTCGGCGCTGATTCCGATCATGAGGCGATGAATGGCGATGAGGTGATGAGACGGCTTGAATTGGGCTACTATGTGTCGCTCAGGCATTCATCCATCCGCCCTGATTTGAGGACGATTCTGCAGGACCTCCATCAAAAAGGCTTCCGGCATTATGATCATTTCTTTTACACGACGGATGGGGCGTCGCCGCTTTTTTATAAAGGCGGCATGACGAATGAATTAATCAAAATCGCTCTGGAGGAAGGAGTTCCGGCGATTGACGCTTACAATATGGCGTCCTTTAATATCGCGAAGTATTATCAGATGGACGACTTTCTCGGTGTAGTCGGCCCGGGACGGCTTGCCTCATTGAACATTCTTGATGACCCTATGAATCCGGACCCGGTTACGGTGATATCCAAAGGCATCCTGCTGAGAGAAGACGGCCGAAATATGAAGGCGTTTACAGAAACGGATTGGAAAAAGGGCGGTCTTGTCCCTCTTGAGCTTTCATATGATATGAAGATGGATGATTTACAGTTTTCAATGCCGATGGGTGTGAAAATGCGCAACGCGGTCATTATGGAGCCGTATATGATTGCGATTGATAATTCTGTTGACCAGCTTTCTTTTGATCATGATGAAAGCTATCTCACGCTTCTCGATAAGCATGGAAAATGGCGGGTCAATACAATGCTGAAAGGTTTTGCCGAGCGGGTGCAGGGCTTTGTCAGTTCCTACACGACAACCGGAGATATTATCGCTGTCGGAAAAAATAAGGAAGATATCCTGCTCGCCTTCTCACGGATGAAAGAAATCGGCGGGGGAATCGTGCTTGCCGAAAACGGGAAAATTCTTCATGAAATTCCCCTCGCCTTAAATGGTTCCGCATCTGCGGAGAATTATGAAGAGGTGCTTGAGAAAGAACAAAAACTGAGGATTCTGCTGGAGGAGCGGGGCTACCGATTCTGCGATCCGATCTATACGCTGCTCTTTTTGCAGAGCACACACCTGCCTTATATTCGCATTACGCCGAGAGGAATATTCGACGTGATGAAAAAAACTGTACTCTTTCCATCGATAATGCGTTAAAATATAAAAGCAGGGAGCCGACATATGAAAAGATGGAAAACCGTTTGTATGCTTTGTTTTGCGTTTTTGCTGCTTGCCGCCTGCCGGCAGAATGATGCCGATCAGGTGCAGCCGAAAGAGGCGGAAGCCCCTTTAACAGGGTTGAAAACTGAGCGGAAGCTTGCAGAACGCCGTCCGATTGCAGTCGCAGTGAACAATCATCCGAAGGCGAGGCCCCAATCCGGGCTGTCAAAGGCGGATGTTGTCATCGAAGCGCTGGCAGAGGGCCGGATTACGCGGTTTCTCGCGATTTTTCAGAGTGAGATGCCGGAAACGGTCGGACCTGTGCGGAGCGCGAGGGAATATTTTGTCACCCTCAGCAGCGGATTTAACAGCATATTTGTCCATCATGGCTGGAGTCCCGGCGCTAAAAAGCAGCTGGAGTCCGGAGCTTACGATTATATAAACGGTTTGGATTTTGACGGAAGCCTGTTTTGGAGAGCCGATTTCAGCAAGCCTCCCCACAATTCCTACACGTCTTATGACAATATCAGAAAGGCGGCGGAACAAAAGGGATACAAGCTGAACGAAAAAACAAAACCGCTTCCATTTCAGACATCAGACGCAAAACCCGGAAACGAAACCTACAATATTCGGATAGATTATGGAACACAAAACGTTACAAATCTTGTCGAATACGATTATGATAAAAAAGCTGATGCTTATACAAGAAGCTCTGATGGTGTGAAAGCGACAGACCGGGAGACCGGAAAGCCTTTAGCCATGCACAACATTTTTATTGTTGAAGCCGGCCATCGCATTACAGACAAAGATGGAAGGCGGGCCATCGATATTCAATCAGGGGGAAAGGGCCTCCTGCTTCAGCACGGCGATGTTATTGAGTCAGACTGGGAATATAAAGACGGACGTATTCTGCCCGTAAAAGGCGGTGAGATTCTTCCGTTTGTGCCAGGAAAGACATGGATTAATATCGTGCCTGATCTCGATGCAGCTTCCATTAGTAAAGGAGAAGGTGTTTGACGATGCAAATCGATAAATTACGCGGAAAAGAACTGGACCAGTTATTCTTATCTATTTTATCGCTGAAAGATCTGGAGGAATGCTATCGTTTCTTTGATGATCTTTGTACGATTAATGAAATCCAATCGCTGGCGCAGCGTTTGGAAGTGGCAAGAATGCTCCGCGAAGGAAACACGTATCACAAAATAGAAAGCGAAACGGGTGCTTCAACAGCGACGATTTCCCGGGTGAAACGCTGCTTAAATTATGGCAACGACGCCTATGAAATGGCGCTTGACCGTGTAAACAAAGGAGAATCCTCCTCAGCAACGTAAAAAACCGCTCTGCCGATGACGGCAGGCGGTTTTTTTTATGCGTGCTGATTCATATTCATAAGGCCGGGAAGTTCCCTCAGGCTGCCGTCTTCCTCTCGGTATACGATGTGTTCAGCTGAGAAGTGAATCGGCGAGCTGATGCCCGCCGCCGCGGCAAGGTGAAACAGTCCTTCACGCAAGGAGAGCACGTAGTTGCAGACGCGGTGCTGTTTGTCTTCGATACTGAGCGCGCGCTGAAGCTTCGGATCGGTTGTTGCCACTCCGACAGGACAATGATTGGTGTGGCATACTTGAGCGCGGATACAGCCGACTGAAAACATCATTCCCCGGGCAATATTGACAAAATCCGCGCCTAACGCGAGGGCGACGGCGATTTTATCCGGAGTGAGCAGCTTTCCGGATGCGAAAATTTTCAGCTTATCTCTTATACCGTATGTTTTCAAAAGGCCGTCAACAAGGGGGAGGCCGGTCATAATCGGCAGACCGACGGAATCCGCCAGCTCATGAAAGGAAGCACCCGTTCCCCCTTCACTGCCGTCAATGGTAATAAAGTCGGGAAGCTTGCCTGATGAACTCATACGGGAAATAAGATCTTCAAGGTCTTTTCGGCTGCCCGGGACAATTTTGATGCCGACCGGTTTTTCACCGACAGTCCTTAATTCCTCAATAAAATCAAGCATGTCCGGAACATTTGAGAATTCATTGAACCTGTTTGGGCTGTCTATGGATTGTCCGGGCTGCACATTTCTGATGGCGGCAATTTCTTCGGTAACCTTTGAACCGTCAATATGCCCGCCTCTTGCTTTCGCTCCTTGCGCAAGCTTTAATTCAAAGGCTTTAATTTGTTCGAGACGGCTTTTTTTCTTAAATTCTTCCCACGAAAATTCTCCTTCTTCGGTACGGACGCCGAACAGTCCGGGGCCGATTTGGCAGATAATATCCGCACCGCCTTTCAGGTGATACTCAGACAGGCCGCCTTCGCCTGTATTCATCCACGTGCCTCCGGCCTGGTGCAGCCCTTTTGACAGGGCGGTAATTGCCCGGTCGCCAAGTGAGCCGTAGCTCATCGCTGATTGTCCGATTAATCCTTTCACATAAAACGGTTTCTTGCATGTGTCACGGCCGATCACTTGTACATCGTCCGGATGCAGGTAATAAGGATCCGCTTTTGTTTTTTCGCGGTGTTCGCTGCGTTTCAGCAGGTTGTCCTTGTCAATCTTGTATACCATCGTGTCGTTCTTCGGCGTTTGATCTGTGCGCAGCTCCTCCCTTTGTTTCGGAAAGAGGGCATTCCGGATATAATAGCCCGGCTGATCGAAATCCCGTTCTGACCCGAAGCCCATCATTCTGCTTTTATACTTTCCCGACATGACCGTCTGTTCATATTCTCTCCGGGAAAACGGCTGTTCTTCGTTATCATTGCTGAATAAATACTGCCGCAGTTCTGGTCCGATTTTTTCAAATATATAGCGCAGCTTTCCCGCTACGGGATAATTGCGCAGCACTGAATGTTCTTCCTGTTTTTCGTCTCTTATGTATATCCAAAGCAGCAATACGGCGGGAACTAAAATAATAAAAATCAATATACATATCAGTACGATAATGGCTTGTTCCATTGAAATCAGACTCCTTGCCTTTTTTCTCTTTGACATTCCACATTTTGTCTGTTTTCAAACATGGCCGTTTCCCGTCCGCCGGAGCGCCATCTTTTTTTATGAATCAGATGAATGACGTCTTTTTCCGTTTTTCCGGGCCAAATGAATTTGTTATAATGTTTAAATGGCAAGAAACGAATGGAGGAACGAAAACGCATGTACGATGTTAACGAGTGGAAGCACGTTTTTAAACTCGATCCGAATAAAGATTTACCGGATGAACAGCTGGAACGGCTTTGTGAATCAGGGACTGACGCCATTGTGATCGGAGGAAGCGACAATATCACCGAGGACAATGTGCTGAGACTGATGTCAAAGGTGCGGCGTTTTTTAGTGCCGTGCGTACTTGAGGTATCGACGATTGATTCCATTGTGCCCGGATTTGATCTTTATTTCATTCCGAGTGTGCTCAACAGCAAAAATGCGGACTGGATTGTCGGCATGCACCATCAGGCGATGAAAGAATACGGCGAGCTGATGTCCATGGAGGAAATCGTGACGGAGGGCTATTGCATCGTCAACCCTGATTGTAAAGCGGCCGCTTTGACGGAGGCGGATACACATATAGAAACAGAAGATATTCTCGCTTATGCGCGGGTCGCGGAGCATTTGCTTCATCTTCCGATTTTTTATTTGGAATACAGCGGAATGCTGGCGGACATAGAAACGGTGGAGAAAACGAAAGCTGTGCTGGACAAGTCCGTCCTGTTTTACGGAGGCGGCATTAAAGATGCGGAAACGGCGGAACGGTTCGGCCGCCATGCCGATGTCATTGTTGTAGGAAATGCCGTATATGAAGATTTTGATCAGGCGCTCAAAACGGTGGCGGCTGTAAAGACGAAGTAGCCAAGCAGACGAATTTGATTTATGATAGAACATATGTTTGATAGGCGGTGAACGGATATGAATTATATTAGCAATCAATTATTAAGCGGATTAAATCCCGTTCAGCAGGAAGCGGTTAAGACGACGGACGGTCCGCTGCTTCTGATGGCGGGAGCGGGAAGCGGAAAGACACGTGTGCTGACGCACAGAATCGCATACTTAATGGCGGAAAAACACGTCGCGCCATGGAATATTCTGGCGATTACATTTACAAATAAAGCCGCCAGAGAAATGAAGGAGCGGGTCGAGAGCATTCTCGGGCCCGGCGCGGATGAAATCTGGATATCCACCTTCCACAGCATGTGCGTGCGGATACTGCGCAGGGATATTGACAGGATCGGCATCAACCGTAACTTCTCCATTCTTGATACGGCTGATCAGCTCTCCGTTATTAAAGGGATTTTGAAAGAGCGGAATATCGATCCGAAAAAGTTTGATCCGAGAAGTATTTTAGGCTCCATCAGCAGCGCAAAAAACGAGCTGATCGAACCGGAGGAATTCGCAAAAACGGCCGGCGGCTACTATGACCAGGTCACGAGTGACGTGTATGCCGATTACCAGAAAAAACTGCTGAAAAACCAATCGCTCGATTTTGATGATTTAATCATGACGACGATTAAGCTTTTCGAGCGTGTGCCGGAAGTGCTTGAGTTTTACCAGCGCAAATTCCAGTACATTCACGTAGACGAGTACCAGGATACGAACAGAGCGCAATACCTGCTTGTTAAGCAGCTTGCTGCCCGTCTTGAAAATATCTGCGTCGTCGGTGACTCCGACCAGTCCATTTACAGATGGCGCGGCGCGGATATCGCGAATATCCTTTCTTTTGAAAAAGATTACCCGAGCGCAAACGTCATTCTGCTCGAACAAAACTACCGCTCCACAAAGCGGATTCTGCAAGCGGCCAACGAAGTGATTAAAAACAACTCAAACCGCAAGCCGAAAAACTTGTGGACGGGGAATGACGAAGGAGTCAAGCTTTCTTATTACAGCGGCGACAATGAATTCGGCGAAGGCCAATTCGTCGCGGGCAAAATTTATGAGCTGAACAGCTCGGGCCGGCGGAAGCTTTCCGATATCGCGATTTTATACCGGACAAACGCCCAGTCCCGTGTTATTGAGGAAACCCTTTTAAAAGCCGGACTGAACTACAATATCGTCGGCGGAACAAAGTTCTACGACAGGAAAGAAATTAAAGACATTCTCGCGTATCTGCGCCTTGTGTCAAACCCGGACGACGATATCAGTTTTACAAGGATCGTCAATGTGCCGAAGCGGGGTGTCGGCGCCACTTCGCTTGAAAAAATCGCTTCATACGCGGCGATGAACGGGATGTCACTGTTCCAGGCGATCAAACAGGTTGATTTCATCGGCGTCAGTGCCAAAGCGGCAAACGCGCTTGACGGCTTTGGCGCAATGATTGAAAATCTGACGAATATGCAGGATTACCTGTCCATTACGGAACTCATGGAAGAAATTCTCGATAAAACGGAATACAGAGAAATGCTGAAGGCTGAAAAATCAATTGAAGCCCAAAGCCGTCTTGAGAATATCGACGAGTTTCTTTCTGTGACGAAAAACTTCGAACAAAAAAGCGAAGACAAGTCTCTCGTCGCGTTTCTGACCGACTTGGCGCTGATTGCGGATATTGACCAGCTCGACCAGAAGGAAGAGGAATCGGGCGGAAAGGATGCCGTCACGTTAATGACTCTGCACGCCGCTAAAGGGCTTGAATTTCCTGTCGTGTTCTTAATGGGCATGGAAGAAGGCGTGTTCCCGCACAGCCGCTCCCTGATGGAAGAAGCTGAGATGGAAGAAGAGCGCAGACTCGCATATGTAGGCATTACAAGGGCGGAAGAAGAACTGTATTTAACGAATGCCAAAATGCGCACCCTATTCGGACGCACCAATATGAATCCGGAATCCCGCTTTATCAGGGAAATACCTGGCGATTTATTGGAGAACCTAAATGAGAAGAAAAACCCGCGCATGCAGCCGGGGAGAAAAATGCAGCCGAAACGCGGGCCCGTATCCCGTCCTGTTTCCTACGCGAATAAAACAGGCGGCGACTCGCTCAGCTGGGCTGTCGGCGATAAAGCGGGCCATAAAAAATGGGGCACCGGAACGGTTGTCAGCGTAAAAGGAGAAGGCGAAAGCACGGAGCTTGATATCGCATTCCCGAGCCCAGTCGGCGTGAAGCGGCTGCTGGCCGCCTTTGCGCCGATTGAAAAGCAGTAACCTGAAGAGGAAAGGAAGAACATGATGGACAAAGAAACAGCGAAACACCGGGCAGATGAATTGCGCCGCACCATCGATCAGTACAGTTACGAATATTACACCTTAGATGAACCGAGCGTACCGGATTCCGAGTACGACAGACTGATGCAGGAGCTGATTGCGATAGAAGAAGAGCACCCGGAGCTCAGAACGCCTGACTCGCCCACACAGCGGGTCGGGGGAGCGGTGCTTGAATCATTTCAAAAGGTGCAGCACGGCACGCCGATGCTCAGTCTCGGCAACGCATTTAACGATGATGATCTTCGCGATTTTGACCGCCGCGTCCGTCAGGCTGTCGGGGACGGCGTCGCTTACAATGTGGAGCTGAAAATAGACGGTCTTGCTGTTTCTCTCCGTTATGAAGACGGCTATTTCGTCAGAGGCGCGACAAGAGGAGACGGAACAACGGGCGAAGATATTACGGAAAACTTAAAAACGATCCGCAACATTCCGCTGAAAATGAAACGAAACCTTTCCATAGAAGTGCGCGGAGAGGCGTTCATGCCGAAACAGTCATTTGAAGCGCTCAATGAAGAACGGCTGAAACATGAAGAGGAGCCGTTCGCCAATCCCCGGAATGCTGCTGCGGGCTCACTCAGACAGCTCGATCCGAAAATTGCAGCGAAACGAAATCTTGACATCTTCGTCTACAGTATAGCGGAGCTTGACGAAATGGGTGTGGAAACACAGAGTCAGGGCCTGGATTTTCTGGATGAGCTCGGTTTTAAAACAAACCAGGAACGGAAACAATGCGCCACGATAGATGAAGTAATTGAAATGATCGAGGAGCTGCAGGCGAAGCGGGCCGACCTCCCGTATGAAATTGACGGAATCGTCATCAAAGTCGATTCGCTCGACCAGCAGGAAGAGCTCGGGTATACGGCAAAAAGCCCGCGCTGGGCGATTGCATATAAATTCCCGGCAGAAGAGGTCGTGACAAAACTTCTCGATATCGAACTGAATGTCGGAAGAACAGGCGTCATTACGCCGACCGCCGTTCTGGAACCGGTAAAAGTCGCGGGAACGACGGTCTCAAGAGCATCGCTTCATAACGAAGATTTAATTAAAGAGAAGGATATCCGCATTCTCGATAAAGTGGTCGTTAAAAAAGCGGGCGACATTATCCCTGAGGTCGTCAATGTCTTAATTGAACAGCGGACCGGAGAAGAAAAAGAATTCAATATGCCGACCGTCTGCCCTGAGTGCGAAAGCGAGCTTGTGCGCATTGAAGGAGAAGTCGCGCTGCGCTGCATCAACCCGGAATGTCCGGCGCAAATCAGAGAAGGCCTGATCCACTTTGTTTCACGCAACGCGATGAATATTGACGGACTCGGAGAACGTGTCATCACACAGCTTTTCCGTGAACATCTCGTCCGTAATGTCGCTGATTTATATAAGCTGACAAAAGAACAGGTCATCCGGCTTGAGCGGATGGGAGAAAAATCAACTGACAATCTGATCAGCTCCATCCAAAAATCGAAAGAGAATTCATTGGAACGCCTGCTGTTCGGTCTCGGCATCCGTTTTATCGGCTCAAAAGCGGCCAAAACACTCGCCATGCATTTTGAAAGCCTGGAAAATCTGAAACAAGCCACGGAAGAAGAGCTGCTGGCAGTAGATGAAATCGGTGAAAAGATGGCCGATGCCGTCATCACCTATTTCCGAAAAGAAGAAATGCTTGAGCTTTTGAATGAACTGGAAGAGCTCGGTGTGAACACACTCTATAAAGGCCCGAAAAAAGTAAAAGCGGAGGACAGCGACTCTTATTTTGCCGGCAAAACCATCGTGTTAACCGGAAAGCTTGAAGAGCTGTCCAGAAATGAAGCCAAAACGCAGATTGAAGCGCTCGGCGGAAAGCTGACGGGATCTGTCAGCAAAAAAACAGACTTGCTGATTGCCGGAGAAGCGGCCGGAAGCAAGCTGACAAAAGCGCAGGAATTAAACATTGAAGTATGGGATGAAGCACAGCTATTGGGAGAGCTAAAGAAATAAGAGGAGTGTTTTCTATTGAAAAAGATGTTGGCATTGGCGGCGACGGCAACGGCGGCAGTATTGATGCTGTCAGCCTGTTCGCCGAGTTTCGGGGGAAACAAAGAGGAAGAGATCACGCAGAAAACGGCAAAGTCTTCTGAAAAAGCGATCATACCGAAATATAATATCTCTGATTGCTACTATAAGATGGTGCTTCCGTTTAAGGCCGGAAAAGCGCGCGGGCTGACCGCGGACCGGCTGAATACGAGGCTGGACATCGATGAATTCGAGACGGGACTGATGCGGCTCGCCCAAGACACGTTCCCGACGGATGACTATTTGTATCAGGAAGGCCAGTATTTAGATGAGGATACGGTACTCAGCTGGCTTGACCGCAAAAAAGAAGGCAGTGATCTGAAAAAGGCGAAAAAAGCAGACGCCAACTTCCAGAATCTCGGCTTAAATCCGGTGCTGCCAAACTCGGGATCGGCAAAAGAGAAAAACGAAAACAGCCCGATTTACTTAGCGTCTATGCTTGAGCAGGATTACTTAGTAAGAAAAGATAAAAACAGCATCCAGCTTGGCGGTATCATGATCGGTCTCGCTCTCAACTCTGTATACTATTATCGCGAAAATACAGGGGATCCGCAGCAGGAAGTGGAGCTCAGCGACAAAACGATCCGCAGTCATGGTGAAGAAATCGCCCAGGAAGTCGTTAACCGTCTCCGGAAAATGGATAACCTGAAAAATGTGCCGATTACCGTCGCCCTTTATAAACAAGCGCCGAAGACATCAATCGTACCGGGGAATTACATTGCGAAAACAGAAGTCAAAGCCGGCTCATCCACCATTTCAAACTGGGATGATGTCAAAGAAAAGTACGTGTTCTATCCGGCTGATACTGACACAGCAAAGAAATACCCTGACGATTCCGAAGTGTTTAAACGCTTCAAAAACGCGATCGACAGCTACTTCCCGAACTACACCGGAGTAGTCGGAACGGCGATGTATGAAAATGATGAAATGAGAAAAATGAAAATTGAAATCCCGATGCAATTTTACGGAAAAAGCGAAGTCATCGCTTTTACCCAATACTTAACGGGTGAGCTGATGGATTATTATTCAAAAGGCTCAGTCGATGTCGAAATCAACATCACCTCATCAGACGGCCAGGAAGCGCTTATCGTCCGCAATGCGGGTGACAAAGAACCGACCGTCCATATTTACGATTAACCAAGATGCCCTTGTTCATGTCTATATGAGCAAGGGTTTTTTATTGTGTATATCGTTGGTGAGAGAGATGAGGTATGTTATGATATTTGTATAATTAGGGATTAACAGGAAAATACATTCGTTTATAGGCGGATTTTACTAATCTGCTATGAACAAAAGAAGGGCAGGAATGTTGATGAATGACATTTGCTGAGTACTCACGTCACCGACAAAAGTTAAGAAGAGGGTGAATCAGCATGCATAAAGATATTCAAGCGATTTTTGAGGAAGATAAGGTGCTGGCCAAAGCCGGTGAAATATACGGATTTACTAAGTTTCAATTTATTGCGGACGCAGAGAACTACGTATACGAAATTGTAAAAGATAATCAAGCTTATATCTTAAAAATTACGCATACGATCCGCAGAACACCGGAATATATTTTCGGGGAAATGGAATGGCTTCATCATCTGACAAAGGGCGGGCTTTCGGCAGCAAAACCGATTCCTTCATTAAATGGCAGAGATGTCGAAGAAGTGCCGGACGAAAAAGGCGGAGCGTTTTTGTTCAGAGTCTATGAAAAAGCGCCCGGACGCAAAGTGGAGGAATCAGATTGGAACGGGTCTCTGTTTTATGAGCTTGGCAAGTATACGGGGAACATGCATCGGCTGACGAAAAGCTACAGTCTGAGCGACCCGAAATATAAAAGGCAAGAATGGGATGAAGAGGAGCAGCTGAAGCTAAGAAAATATGTGCCCGAAGATCAGCATCTTGTATTCGAACGGGCGGATGCTTTAATGGAAGAACTGCGGCAATTGCCGAAGAACCCGGAAAACTACGGCCTTGTGCACGCCGATTTGCACCATGGCAATTTCAACTGGGACAACGGAAAAATCACTGCATTTGATTTTGATGACAGCGGCTACAATTGGTTTGTGAATGATATCAGTATTTTGCTGTACAATATTTTGTGGTATCCGGTCATCCCGTATGAAGACAAGGTTGCATTTACAGAGGAGTTTATGACTCATTTTATGAAAGGGTACAAGGAAGAAAATGATCTTGATCCTGCATGGCTTGAAAAAATTCCGGATTTCCTCCGCCTGCGCCATATGCTGATCTACGGATTATTGCATCAGGCGTTTGATCTTGACTCACTCGGGGATGAAGAGCTTGAGATGCTGAAAGGTTTCAGGCGTGATATCGAAAACAAAACACCGATTACTGAATATAACTTTACCTCCCTCGTATAAAAAGAAAAACGCCGGCTGAATCCAGTCCGGCGTTTTTTATAACGTATCACACTTCACTCCGACGACACCCTGGATTTCTTTAATATCATAATACACGTCAGTGGTGTAGCGGTTTTTATGGACACTGATTTTCACTTCCATAATCGGATTTTCTGTTTCACGCAGATCGTCAATCCGGACCGAGTGAATGCGGAGCTGTTTGCTTTTCATTTCCTTTAGAATCTCGGTCATTTTATCTTTGTCGGAAAGAGACATCCTCACGCGGATATCTTTCTCCTTCAAGCGATTGGGACCGACTTTTCTGATCAGCCACGGAAGAAATTCGACGCTGATCAGGATAAACAAGAGGCTTGCGAATGCCTCCTTATAAAAGCCGGCGCCTGTGGCCAGACCCAGCCCGGCTGCGCCCCAGATGATAGCCGATGTCGTCAGACCGGAAATGACGTCATTGCTTTTGCGCAGGATCACGCCCGCACCGATAAAACCGACGCCGGAAATGATTTGGGCGGGAAGGCGGAGCGGGTCCATCATGATACGGTAATATTTCGGAAAGTGATATGCCGCATTAATGCTGACGATCGTCAGCATACAGGAGCTGACGGCGATGACGATACAGGTTTTCAGTCCTAACGGTTTATTTTTCAACTCACGCTCAAGACCGATGATCATACCGATCAGCGTGGCAATGCCCAGCTTTAATAAAATGTCCGGTTCGATAGGCCAGCTCAATTTACACAGCACCTCCGCAGTTTTTCTTATAGTAAATTGATATGATTTTCTCACAGTATTTATAGCAGGACAAGTGCGCAAGAAAAAAGCCGTCAGGGATAAGATCTGACGGCTTTTTGTCTATTTCTTGTTTTTCAAAAGAGCTTCCATCCGGCTGAACAGCTGATAAGAAGCATCGGCCGGTTTTTTGGTCAGCAGGCTGACGGCAATACCGGCAATCAGACTGAGGAAGAACCCCGGAATGATTTCGTATACGCCGGTTGAAGCGGCAAGCCCTGTCGTAATCCAGATCAAAACGGCCGCGGCTCCGGTAATCATCGCCGCAAGCGCTCCCCATTCATTCATTCGTTTCCAGTACAGACTGAGCAAGAGTGCCGGGCCGATAGCCGAACCGAAGCCTGCCCACGCATAGCCGACCAGGTCAAGAATGGTGCTGTTCGGATTCATGGAAAGCAAAATGGCGATAACGGCCACGATCAATACCGACAAGCGTCCGGTCATGACCAATTCTTTATCGCTCGCTTCCCGTCTGAAAAAGGCGCGGTATAAATCTTCCGTAATGGCGCTTGCCGTTACGAGAAGCTGTGACGAGATGGAACTCATAATCGCCGCTAAAATCGCGGACAGCAAGAAGCCCGTAATCAGCGGATGGAATAAGATTTTAGAAAAAATAATGAAAATCGTTTCCGGATCTTTTACGGAGACTCCGAAGTGATGAGAATAAGCAACCCCGATAATCCCGGTAAGCAATGAACCGACAACTGAAATAGCCATCCAGCTCATCCCGATTCTGCGGGCGGGTTTTAAATCCTTCACTTCTTTAATCGCCATAAATCGTACGATGATATGAGGCTGGCCGTAATAACCGAGTCCCCATGCCAAATAAGAAATAATGCTAATGACGCTCGCGCCTTTAAAGACATCCAATAGTTTCGGGTTTACGGCGTTGATCGAATCAATCGTCGTCGAAACGCTCCCGAGCTGGGTAAAAGCAACGATCGGCACAAGCACTAATGCCGCAAACATGATCGCTCCCTGTACGAAGTCAGTCAGGCTGACAGCAAGGAAACCGCCAAACAGCGTGTAAAGCACAACAACACCGGCCGTTAAAAATAAACCGAATTTGTAGTCGGCGCCGAATGCCGATTCAAATAACCTGCCTCCGGATACCATTCCGGACGATGTGTACAGTGTGAAAAAGATCATAATAATCACGGCGGAAACAATTTTCAGCAATGATGATGAATGGCGGAACCGTTTATCGAAGAAATCGGGAATCGTAATCGCATCATCCGCAACTTCCGTATACGCGCGAAGCCTCGGAGCAAGCAGCAGATAATTTGAATACGCGCCGATCGTCAAACCGAGCGCCAGCCATAAGGTTGATAAGCCCGTTGCGAACATTGCGCCGGGAACCCCCATCAGCATCCATGCGCTCATATCCGCAGCACCCGCGGACAGCGCCGTTACGAACGGGCCGAGTCCTCTTCCGCCCAGCATGTAATCATTGATATTCGTTGTCTTCCTGAATGCGTACCAGCCGATTAACAGCATGGCAGCAAAATAAATCCCAAGAGATATAATTAATTCAATACTCACGTTTTTGGACCCTCTCTTCTTTCAAGTAAATGTTGCATCACCTCTGTAGATTAGTAGTGCCGGAATTTTGCGCCGGCGGTGAGCCTTTAGTCATCATTACATGCGGCTCGCATGATTTTGTGCAGGCTATGGTTACTAAACCTAACAAAGTATCCCCGATCAATCAACTCTCGAAACCCGCCCCATTCAAGGAAAAAATCCCCGCCAACATAGAACAGCTTAAAGATGAAAACGCTACCAATAAATTATAAAAGTAAAAATTTTCTGACATATAATTCGTTTCTCTTTCTCCCCGATTTAGGATAAAATAGAGAAGGTTTCATCATGCCTCAGAAGGCGGCGTTTTGTTGCTTTAGAGGGCTCGTTTTTGATATGATCAGTATTATATGACGAAACGGAGAATTATGCGGAGGTGGATCTTATGTCACGAATTTCTATAGAAGAAGTAAAGCATGTCGCTCATTTGGCGAGACTCGCCATTACGGATGAAGAAGCTGAAATGTTCACAGAACAGCTTGACAGCATCATCTCGTTTGCCGAGGAGCTTAATGAAGTGGACACGGATAACGTGGAACCGACAACACACGTGCTGAAAATGAAGAACGTAATGAGAGAAGATGAAGCGGGTAAAGGCCTTCCGGTCGAGGATGTCATGAAAAATGCTCCCGATCATAAAGACGGCTATGTCCGTGTGCCATCTATTCTGGATTAAAGGAGGGAGACAGTATGTCATTATTTGATCACAAAATCACAGAACTGAAACAAATGATACATAAAAAAGACATCAAGATTTCCGATCTTGTTGATGAATCTTACAAACGGATCGCATCCGTGGATGATAAGGTGCAGGCGTTTTTGCAGCTTGATGAAGAAAGAGCCCGCGCTTACGCGAAAGAGCTTGACGAAGCGGTTGACGGACGGTCTGAACACGGTCTTCTCTTCGGAATGCCGATCGGCGTCAAAGACAACATCGTGACCAAAGGGCTTCGCACAACATGCTCAAGCAAAATCCTCGAAAACTTCGATCCGATTTACGATGCGACGGTAGTGGAGCGCCTTCAAGCAGCTGAAGCTGTCACAATCGGTAAGCTGAATATGGACGAGTTCGCGATGGGTTCTTCTACTGAAAACTCCGCGTATAAAGCGACGAAAAACCCTTGGAATCTTGATACGGTTCCCGGCGGATCAAGCGGCGGTTCCGCAGCTGCGGTTGCCGCGGGCGAAGTGCCGTTTTCACTCGGATCTGATACGGGCGGCTCCATCCGCCAGCCTGCTTCTTTCTGCGGCGTCGTCGGATTAAAGCCTACATACGGCCGCGTGTCCCGTTACGGTTTGGTCGCTTTTGCGTCTTCATTAGACCAGATCGGACCAATCACAAGAACCGTGGAAGATAACGCATTCCTGCTTCAGGCGATTTCAGGCCCGGACAAAATGGACTCTACGAGCGCCAATGTCGAAGTGCCGGACTTTCTTTCTTCATTAACGGGCGACATTAAAGGCTTAAAAATCGCCGTACCGAAAGAATATCTCGGAGAAGGTGTCGGCAAAGAAGCGAAAGAATCCGTTTTAGCCGCTTTAAAAGTGCTTGAAGGACTCGGAGCGACATGGGAAGAAGTATCTCTGCCGCACAGCAAATACGCGCTTGCGACATATTATCTGCTGTCTTCTTCCGAAGCGTCCGCGAACCTTGCGCGCTTTGACGGCATCCGCTATGGATACCGCACAGACAATGCGGACAACCTGATCGATCTTTATAAACAGACACGCTCTGAAGGCTTCGGCAACGAAGTGAAGCGCCGCATCATGCTCGGCACCTTCGCGCTCAGCTCAGGCTACTATGACGCGTATTACAAAAAAGCGCAAAAAGTGCGCACGCTCATTAAGAAAGATTTTGAAGACGTATTTGAGAAATACGATGTCATCGTCGGACCGACAACACCGACACCGGCATTCAAAATCGGCGAAAAAACGAGCGACCCGCTCACAATGTACGCCAACGATATTTTAACGATCCCTGTCAACCTCGCGGGTGTGCCGGGAATCAGCGTGCCGTGCGGATTTGCGGACGGCCTGCCGCTCGGACTGCAAATCATCGGAAAACACTTCGATGAAAGCACTGTATATCGTGTCGCTCATGCTTTTGAGCAGGCAACAGATCATCATAAAGCGAAACCTGAACTGTAAGGGGTGAAATGAAGTGAACTTTGAAACGGTAATCGGACTTGAAGTCCATGTGGAATTAAAAACAAAATCTAAAATTTTCTCAAGCTCACCGACGCCATTCGGCGCGGAAGCGAATACCCAAACGAGCGTCATCGACCTCGGCTATCCCGGCGTGCTGCCCGTTTTAAACAAAGAAGCGGTCGAATTCGCGATGAAAGCCGCAATGGCTTTGAACTGTGAAATCGCAACGGATACGAAGTTTGACCGGAAAAACTATTTCTACCCGGACAACCCGAAGGCATATCAAATTTCTCAATTTGACAAGCCGATCGGCGAAAACGGCTGGATCGAAATCGAAGTCGGCGGAAAAACGAAAAAAATCGGCATTACCCGTCTTCACCTTGAAGAAGATGCGGGAAAACTGACGCATACGGGCGACGGCTATTCCCTCGTTGACTTCAACCGCCAAGGCACGCCGCTTGTCGAGATTGTATCTGAGCCGGATATCCGCACACCGGAGGAAGCTTACGCATACCTCGAAAAGCTGAAATCAATTATCCAATACACAGGCGTTTCCGACTGTAAAATGGAAGAAGGTTCACTGCGCTGTGACGCCAACATTTCCCTCCGTCCGATCGGCCGGGAGAAATTCGGCACAAAAACAGAGCTGAAAAACCTGAACTCCTTCGCGTTCGTGCAAAAAGGCCTTGAGCATGAAGAGAAACGCCAAGAGCAGGTGCTTCTGTCAGGCGGAGTCATTCAGCAGGAGACGCGCCGCTACGATGAAGCGACGAAAAAAACCATTTTAATGCGTGTCAAAGAGGGTTCAGATGACTATCGCTATTTCCCAGAGCCTGACCTTGTCGAGCTCTACATTGATGACGAATGGAAAGAACGCGTAAGAGCAACCATTCCTGAGCTTCCGGACGAGCGCCGCAAGCGGTATATCGAAGAGCTCGGCCTGCCGGCTTATGACGCAATGGTGCTGACGCTGACGAAAGAAATGGCTGATTTCTTCGAAGAAACGGTCAATAAAGGCGCAGAAGCCAAACAGGCGTCAAACTGGCTGATGGGTGAAGTTTCAGCTTACCTGAACGCCGAACAAAAAGAGCTTGAGGATGTCGCGCTGACTCCGGAAGGTCTTGCCGGCATGATTAAGCTGATTGAAAAAGGGACCATTTCATCTAAAATCGCGAAAAAAGTCTTCAAAGAATTAATTGAAAAAGGCGGCGACGCTGAAAAAATCGTCAAAGAAAAAGGCCTTGTGCAAATTTCTGACGAAAGCGTGCTTCTGAAGCTGGTCACAGATGCGCTTGACAGCAATCCGCAGTCAATTGAAGACTTCAAAAACGGAAAAGACCGCGCGATCGGCTTCCTTGTCGGGCAGATTATGAAAGCCTCAAAAGGACAGGCCAACCCGCCGATGGTCAACAAGATCTTACTTGAAGAAATCAAAAAACGATAAAAAAAAGCAGCCGCCTGTAAGGGCGCTGCTTTTTTTATATGGTAAGGCTGAAATGAGTTTCAATGGAAGCCCGCAGTGTTTCAATCTGTTCATTTCCGCTGCCGGCCAAATTGGACAGCATTCCTTTAATAATCGGTTTTCGCGGCTCTTCCTTCTGGCATTCCTCTTCAATGACTTCAAGCGATACGAGAACGTCCTCAGGCAGCCCCTGCTGCGCTTTTGCCATTTGAATATCCGCGAGCAGTTTTTCTCTGTCCGCCGCGGGCTGAGTAAAGATATCCTCAGATAAAAGCGGGTCGGGATTGTCTTTTATCAGTCCCGTAATCAGATCATCAATCCTGGCAATCAGAAAGGCCGCCACATTTTCCGTCTGAAATGCCGTATGTTCATTAAAAATCAAGAAATGGATATAAGAGCTTACAATTCCTTGCGCCATAACGGATGCATCCGCCAGAAACGGTGTGACGGCATCTCCGTAAACGGAGAGCAGAGCATCCCGGTACAGCATGTTAAATTGAATATTGACCTCATGAAAATACTGTTTTACCTTTTGATTTTCGGGAATGACCTTTTCGCTCAGCAAGAGAATGATAAAATCCTTGTGCTCCATAAATTCCCGGAATTGATAAGCAATTTGTTTTTGGAATACGTCCTTAGGCGGTTTATGCTGATGTTCTGTTTTGATTTTCTTTATTTCTTCCATAGACATGCCGATGTAATACTCACATGCTGACAGCAAAAGGTCTTCTTTTGATTTGAAATGAAGGTAGAAAGCACCTTTTGAGATCCCGCACTCACCGGCGATTTCCTGAATTGTAGTTGAAGAAAACCCCTTTTTGGCAAATAAATGGATGCCTGTTTTAATGATTTTCTCTTTTTTTTCGTTCATGACGTGCTTCCCCTTAATCCTTGAAAAATTTAGAAAAATTTACTGCCTTATTGGTTGACGATGTTGAGTTATACCGTTTAGTATTATATAGAATGACCAGTCAGTCAATAAAAAATAACGGAGGACATGATGAACCACATTATTAACTTTGTACTGAAGAACAAATTCGCAGTTTGGCTGATGACGATTATCGTTACTGTAGCAGGGCTGTATGCCGGTCTGAATATGAAGCAGGAATCCATACCGGACGTCAACATGCCTTACCTCTCAGTAAATACGACTTATCCCGGAGCTGCTCCGAGTCAAGTTGCGGATGACGTGACGAAACCGATCGAGCAGGCGGTGCAGAATTTAGAAGGAGTGAACGTCGTATCGTCCACATCCTCTGAAAACGTCTCATCGGTTATGATTGAATATGATTACAACAAGGATATGGACAAGGCGAAAACCGAAGTCGCTGAAGCGCTGGATAATGTCAGCCTTCCCGACGACGCGAAAAAGCCCGACATTTCCCGTTACAGCATCAACTCTTTCCCGATTTTGACGCTCAGTGTGACAAGTGATAAAAGCTCGCTTGAAGATCTGACCAAAAACGTGGAAAACACTCTCGTTCCTAAGCTTGAAGGCATCCAGGGCGTTGCGTCCGTGCAAGTTTCCGGACAGCAGGAAGAGCAGGTGGAATTCTCTTTCAAAGATAAAAAAATGAAAGAGTACGGACTTGATGAAGATACCGTCAAGAAAGTAATCCAAGGCTCTGACGTCAATACGCCGCTTGGATTATACACATTCGGCAACAAGGAAAAATCAGTTGTCGTTAACGGAAATATTACGTCAATTAAAGATCTGAAAGATATGAGAATTCCGGTCACATCTTCTTCCGCAGCTCAAGGTCAAGCAGGCGGCGCGGGTGCGGCATCTGCGGCGGACGCTCAGGCTGCGCAGCAGGCACAGCAAAGCGCATCAGCAGGGGTTCCGACGGTTAAGCTTTCTGACATTGCCGACATTAAAGATGTGAAAAAAGCAGAATCCATTTCCCGCACGAACGGAAAGGACAGCATCGGAATTAATATCGTAAAAGCCAATGACGCCAACACGGTAGAAGTGGCCGATGCGATTAAAGATGAACTGAATCAATACAAAAAAGACCATAAAGGGTTCAAGTACAGCTCGACTCTTGATATGGCCAAGCCGATTACAGAGTCAGTGGATACGATGTTAAGCAAAGCGATTTTCGGCGCGATCTTTGCGGTCGTGATCATTCTCTTATTCTTAAGAGATATTAAATCAACGATGATTTCTATCGTTTCCATCCCGCTGTCACTGCTGATTGCGCTTCTCGTGCTGAATCAGCTTGATGTCACTTTAAACATTATGACGCTCGGTGCGATGACGGTCGCCATCGGACGGGTAGTCGATGACTCCATTGTCGTTATCGAAAACATTTACCGCCGCATGAGGCTGAAAGATGAGCCTTTACGCGGAAAACAGTTGGTGCGTGAAGCGACGAAAGAAATGTTTAAACCGATCATGTCATCAACGATCGTAACCATTGCCGTATTCCTGCCGCTTGCCATGGTCGGCGGACAGATCGGCGAACTGTTTATGCCGTTTGCATTAACAATTGTTTTCGCGCTTGCCGCATCATTGTTGATTTCCATCACACTGGTGCCAATGCTTGCGCACAGTTTATTCAAAAAATCGCTCACAGGCGCGCCTGTTAAAGCGAAAGAGCATAAGCCGGGCAGATTGGCCGATTTCTATAAAAAAGTGCTGAATTGGTCATTAAGCCATAAATGGATTACATCCATCATCGCGGTTCTGATGCTTGTCGGCAGTTTGTTCCTCGTACCGCTGATCGGCGCGAGCTATCTGCCGGCACAAGCGGACAAAACGATGCAGCTCACATATACACCTGAACCGGGTGAAACGAAAAGCGAAGCTGAAAAAGCTGCGCAAAAAGCGGAAGACATGCTGCTTAAACGCAAACATGTCGATACCGTCCAGTATTCATTAGGCTCGCAAAGCCCGCTCGGCGGAAGCTCGAACGGCGCATTGTTCTACGTGAAATACGAAGAAGACACACCTGATTTTGACAAAGAAAAAGACAATGTCTTAAAAGAAATCAAAAAAACATCCAGCCGCGGCGAATGGAAAACGCAAAATTTCAGTTCGTCAGGCAACAACAATGAATTAACGTACTATGTGTACGGAGATTCAGAGTCTGATATTAAAGGCACGGTCAAAGAAATCGAAAGCATCATGAAAAAGCAAAAGGATCTGAAGGACGTAAACTCAGGCCTTTCCAGCACATATGATGAGTACACGTTCGTCGCTGACCAGGAGAAGCTCAGCAAGCTCGGCTTAACGGCTTCGCAAATCTCCCAGGCCCTGATGTCTCAAACGTCACAGTCTCCTTTGACAACGGTGAAAAAAGACGGCAAAGAGCTTGACGTGAATATCAAGACTGAAAAAGACCAGTATAAGAGTGTGAAAGAATTAGAGGATAAAACCATCACATCGCCTGCAGGCCAAGAAGTAAAAATCGGCGATGTGGCGAAAGTGAAAAACGGCACGACATCTGACACCATTTCCAGACGCGACGGCAAAGTGTACGCTGACGTAACGGCAACCGTCACTTCTGACAACATCACGAAGGTGTCATCAGCCGTTCAAAAGAAAGTTGACAAACTGGATAAGCCGGACAATGTATCGATCGATACCGGCGGTGTATCAGCGGATATTGCTGATTCCTTTACGAAACTCGGCTTAGCGATGCTTGCCGCAGTCGCCATCGTATACCTCGTTCTTGTGATCACGTTCGGCGGAGCATTAGCGCCGTTTGCGATTCTGTTCTCGCTTCCGTTTACGGTCATCGGCGCATTAGTCGGACTGTATGTATCCGGAGAGACAGTCAGCCTGAATGCCATGATCGGTATGCTGATGCTGATCGGAATCGTCGTCACAAACGCGATTGTCTTAATTGACCGCGTCATCCATAAAGAAGCGGAAGGCTTATCGACGAGAGAAGCGCTCCTTGAAGCCGGCTCTACGAGATTGCGTCCGATTCTGATGACGGCGATCGCGACAATCGGCGCCCTGCTTCCATTGGCATTGGGCTTCGAAGGCGGAAGTCAGGTCATATCTAAAGGACTCGGTGTCACCGTTATCGGCGGTTTAATCAGTTCAACTCTGCTTACCCTTCTGATTGTACCGATCGTATATGAAGTATTGGTGAAATTCCGTAAGAAAAAACCTGGAACGGAAGAAGAGTAAGACAGCGGGCCTTGGCTCCTTAAATGGAGCCAGGGCCTTTTTTCTTCTGCCAATTCCTGTACATATTGTTGCGATTTTCTCAAGTCATAGTATAATTAAAGGTTGTTAGTGTTAATAATGGATCGGATACTCTTAAGTAGGATGATGAGATAATGAAACGTGCACGCATAATATACAATCCGACTTCAGGACGTGAGCTTTTTAAGAAAAATCTTGCCCAGGTCCTGCAAAAATTTGAACAAGCCGGTTATGAAACCTCCACCCATGCCACCACATGTGCGGGAGATGCCACTCATGCCGCAAAAGAAGCCGCTTTGCGGGAGTTTGACCTAATTGTCGCAGCCGGCGGAGACGGAACGATTAATGAAGTCGTCAACGGCCTTGCGCCGTTAGACAAACGACCGACGCTGGGCGTCATTCCGGTCGGCACGACAAATGACTTCGCCAGAGCGCTGGGCATTCCGAGAGAAAATATACTGAATGCCGCTGATACCGTCATTAACGGCGTGGCCCGCCCGATCGACATCGGCCAGGTGAACGGACAGTACTTTATCAATATCGCCGGCGGAGGCCGTCTGACGGAGCTGACGTATGATGTGCCAAGCAAACTGAAAACGATGCTCGGCCAGCTTGCTTATTATTTAAAAGGAATGGAAATGCTGCCTTCACTTCGTCCGACAGAAGTCGAGATTGAATATGACGGCAAGCTGTTTCAAGGCGAAATCATGCTGTTTTTAGTGACGCTGACCAACTCGGTCGGCGGATTCGAGAAGCTGGCCCCTGATTCCAGCCTGAATGACGGCATGTTTGATTTAATTATTTTGAAAAAAGCCAATCTCGCGGAGTTTATCAGAGTCGCGAGCATGGCGCTCAGAGGCGATCATATTAACGATCAGCACATTATTTACACAAAAGCGAACCGTGTGAAAGTCAATGTATCAGAAAAGATGCAGCTGAACCTGGACGGCGAATACGGCGGCATGCTGCCAGGCGAATTCGTGAATCTGTACAGACATATTCACGTCGTCATGCCGAAGGAGAAAGCTGAACAGCTGGATGATTAATACGCGGACAAAATCCTAAAACAGTATTCGTTTTAGGATTTTGTCATCTTTTCAGCGTGATCGGAAACCTTTGAAGGCCTGACAGATTTGAAGGTTTGCCAGCACGCTGAAACAAGGCTATTGGTAAAACTAGAGGTGATTATAGATGAAAATGAAACCCCCGGTAGAAAAAAATGAATACTATGACGTGACATTTGAGGATTTGACGCACGAAGGAGCGGGGGTCGCAAAGATTCAGGGCTTCCCGATCTTCGTGCCGAACGCCCTGCCCGAGGAAAAAGCGCAAATCAAAGTGACACGCGTCAAAAAAGGCTTCGCTTTCGGCCGCTTGATTGAGCTGAAGGAAGAAAGCCCGCACAGAACGGATGCCCCGTGCCCGATCTACAAGCAATGCGGAGGCTGCCAGCTTCAGCACATGACCTACGAGGGCCAGCTCTTGTTTAAACAGAAACAAGTCAAAGACGTTTTAGAACGGATCGGCAAGCTGGATCTGTCCAGTGTTATCGTGCACCCGACACTCGGCATGGAAGACCCGTGGAACTACAGAAACAAAGCGCAGGTGCCGGTAGGAGAAAGAGAAGGCGGACTCGTCGCCGGATTTTATCAGCAAAGAAGCCATGACATCATCGACATGAGCGCCTGCCTGATTCAGCAATCTAAAAACGACGAAGCCGTCCAAGCGGTCAAAGACATTTGCGCAAATTATGGCGTCAAAGCCTACAATGAAGAACGCCACAAAGGCTGGCTCCGCCATATCATGGTGAGATACGGCGTCGTCACAGGCGAAATGATGATCGTCTTCATCACAAGAACAAGCGATTTTCCGCACAAAGCGAAGATCATCGAAGACATCACGGCGCAATTTCCGCACGTCAAATCAATCGTGCAAAACATCAACCCAAACAAAACAAACGTGATCTTCGGAAACGAAACAAGCGTCATCTGGGGCGAAGAATACATCTACGACCTCATCGGAGACGTCAAATTCGCCATCTCCGCCAGATCGTTCTATCAGGTCAACCCGGAACAGACAAAAGTGCTCTACGACAAAGCGCTTGAGTACGCAGAGCTTCAAGGCAAAGAAACCGTCATCGACGCCTACTGCGGCATCGGAACCATTTCTCTTTTCTTGGCGAAGCAGGCGAAAAAAGTATACGGCGTCGAAATCGTGCCGGAAGCCATCGAGGATGCGAAACGCAACGCTGAGCTGAACGGTATCACAAACGCGGAATTCGCAGTCGGAGAAGCAGAAACCGTGATTCCAAAGTGGTACGAAGAAGGCATCACGGCCGACACCCTTGTCGTCGACCCGCCAAGAAAAGGCTGCGACGAAGCCCTCCTGCGGACGATCATCGAGATGAAACCGAAGCGGGTGGTGTACGTGTCATGTAATCCTGGCACGCTTGCAAGAGACCTGCGGGTGCTTGAGGATGGCGGATATCAGACCCTCGAAGTGCAGCCGGTGGATATGTTCCCGCATACGAATCATGTGGAGTGTGTGGCAAAGCTCGAATTGAAATAAAGCAGTGTTCTCTTTTTGAGAACGCTGCTTTTTTTATATTAGTATGTGAAGGATCCTTTTTAATTATTAATTACAAAGAGCATATTAAAACAGATTAATTTGAAGAAAAATGGTATTCTCAATATAACTCAATTTAGTTATTTTGAGTGGCGAATTATAGAGATAACGTAAAAAGTTAATGAAAAGGTGAAACAATGATAGTCTATGAAGCTACAAAAGAAGAGTTTTTAAGTGATGTGTTTGACGATAAGTTGGTAACAAATATTTGTAAAAACTACAATGATAAAATTGGCAAAATCAATGAGAGAGAGGTTAGATCTTGGGATAACTCTATGCAGTATATGTATAGGGTATTAAGTGATAGAGAAATTCCTAAGGACGCAGGAATTGCTATTGAGTTCAAAATACCCAATACTTCAAAGCGTATTGATTTTCTTATATCTGGATCAGATAAGAATGATCGTTCATCTGTTGTGATTGTGGAACTTAAACAATGGGAGAAGGTAGAGAAAATTGATAGTAAAGAGGCCATCGTTAAAACGTTTATAAATAAAGGAATTCGCGAAACAACCCATCCATCTTATCAAGCCTGGTCATACGCATCGTTAATAAAGGATTACAATGAAAATGCGCAAAAAGAAGATATCAACCTATATCCTTGTACATACTTACATAACTATTTGAATCAGGGTACAGACGATCCATTAACTGATTCAATATATGAATATTATATAAAAGAAGCTCCGGTTTTTATCAAAGGTGATTCAGGTAAGCTTCGTGATTTCATTAAAAAGTATATTAAGTATGGAGACAGCAAAGAAATCCTATATACAATAGATAAAGGAAGAATACGGCCTTCAAAGTCTCTTCAAGATTCGTTAAACAGTATGCTTCAAGGTAATCGAGAGTTTATGATGATTGATAATCAAAAAGTTGTGTATGAGACGGCCTTACATTTGGCGAATGAGGCATTACGTACAAACACTAAACAAGTTTTAGTTGTAGAAGGCGGGCCAGGTACAGGAAAATCTGTTCTTGCTGTAAATTTATTAGTAGAAGCAACAAACCGAAGTCTCGTTGCACAATATGTAACAAAAAATGCAGCTCCCAGAAATGTATATGCTACTAAGTTAAAACAAAACTTTCGGAAAGGGCACATTGATAATTTATTTAAAGGATCGGGCAGTTATGTCAATGCTCCATCAGGTGAATTTGACGTTTTAATTGTTGATGAGGCGCATCGATTAAATGAGAAATCCGGTTTATTTAATAACCTTGGGGAAAATCAAATTAAGGAAATAATAAATGCTTCCAAACTTTCTGTTTTTTTCATAGATGAACATCAAAGAGTAACGTTAAAAGATATTGGCAGTACTGATACAATCCTTAAATTCTCAAAAGAATTAGATGCTCAGGTTACAAATATGAAACTGGATTCACAGTTTCGTTGCAATGGTTCAGATGGTTATATAAGCTGGTTAGATGATGTTCTTCAAATTCGGGAAACTGCGAATTCTAATTATATTGGAATGAACTACGATTTTCGTATATATAGAAATCCAAATGAATTGCGTAAACAGATAGAAGATCTGAATAAAGTTAATAATAAAGCTCGAATAGTTGCTGGTTACTGTTGGGATTGGGTGAAGGAAGGAAAAGCTAAAACAGAATTTCATGATATAGAGATTCCTGAATATCAATTCGGAATGAGTTGGAATTTAAATAACTCAGACACGTGGGCAATTGGCGAAGATTCTATTAATGAAATAGGTTGTATACACACATGCCAAGGTTTGGAATTTGATTATGTAGGTGTAATTATAGGAAATGATCTAGTGTGCAGGGATGGAGTAGTATTGACTGATCATTCAAAGCGGGCGAAAACAGATACCTCCTTACGTGGTTTGAAGAAAATGCTAAAGCAAAATTCAGAAGAAGCTGAGAAGCTTGCAGACGAAATTATTCGCAACACATACAGAACTTTGATGACCCGGGGACAAAAAGGCTGTTTTATTTATTGTATAGACAAACAATTAGAAAATTACTTTTTTAAAAGGCTGAAACATATGCAAATGAATTACAAAGAGAATGAGTTCTTTAAGTCTTCATTAGTTGCTGAAGAAAAAGCCACATATAAGCACCAATGAAACCTTTTTTAATTATTTATTAAAACGGAATTGGGAAAAACATCACGCTATGATCTTATACCTTTAAAAAGAGCAGGGAGGCAAGATTTTGCGATAACTGTTAAAGGCTTTTTAACGAATGCGACTAAAATTTCTACCGTTTTTGCAGAAAAAGAAAAATCTATTTGTGCAGGAGATCCTTACAAAGCTTCTCAACAAAGTGGCGATGGTTAATGACTTGGGGAATTAAAGCATAATATTAACGTAAAACGATAAAAAGGCTTCTTTTAAGAAGCCTTTTTATGTGCGTATACCTTCATAATCAAGATAATTATTTATAAAAAGATAATAAAGTTGGATAAAAATGAGAAAAATCCTAGCGGCAAAGTCGATATAAAGTTAGTGGTCAACGGCATAAAATCTTACTTTTCGAGGTGAACAGAATGGGAGAAGAACAAGACATTATTACAGTAACGGATCTGCGCAAAAAATACGGATCATTTGAAGCAGTTAAAGGGATATCCTTTTCTGTCAAACGCGGTGAGCTGTTTGCATTTCTGGGAACGAACGGTGCGGGGAAATCAACCACTATTGACATTCTCTGTACACTGATCAAAAAGACATCCGGAAAAGTGGTAATTGACGGTTTTACGCTTGGTGAGGGGAAAGAGAACAATCATATCCGCAAAAAGATTGGGGTTGTCTTTCAAGAGAGTATTTTGGATGAACGATTGACCGTATTTGAAAATATCATGAATCGCGGACAATATTATCATTTAAGCAAAGCACAAGTTCAGGAAAACTATCAGTTTGTATCAGACTATTTAAAATTGGATGATATTAAGGAGAAAAAATACAGCGATTTGTCAGGCGGACAAAGAAGAAGAGCGGATATTGCCCGCGCCATCATCCATAAACCGACCATATTATTTTTAGATGAGCCTACGACAGGTCTTGACCCGCAAACGAGGGTATTTGTCTGGAATGCGATTAAAAGGCTGCAGGAAGAAACAAACATGACGATCTTTTTAACGACCCATTACATGGAAGAGGCCGCTGTGGCTGATAACGTTGTGGTCATCAAAGAAGGACGGCTGATTGCAGAGGGCACACCGAGTCAGCTGAAAGATCAATATGCGTTTGACAGTCTGCATATTTTGTTTAAGCAAGACGTTGATCCGACGGCATGGTTTGAAAGTAAACAACTGGCCTTTACGGTTAAAAACTCTATTTATTCTCTTCGTGTAGAGTCCACTCTCCATGCGTTTGACATTTTGAAAAGTCTTGAAGGAAAAGTCGAATCTTTCGAGGTGATCAAAGGGAATATGGATGATGTGTTTATCCATATTATCGAAGAACAAGGAAGCACTTTGCCAGTAAAGGGGAGCATTGCGTAAATGAAGTCTTTATCCAGTTTAATCAGCAGAAACATAAAAATCTACTTCCGTGATCGAACGCTTTTGCTTCTTTCTCTGCTGTCAGTATTTATCGTCATTCTGTTATATGCCGTGTTCTTGCAGCAGACACAGCTGGACGCCATTAAGGCGCTGGTTGGTTCGACAGATGATTCCAAAGCCATGGTGAACGAATGGATGGTGGCGGGATTGCTGTCCATTACAGCTGTAACAACGACTTTAGGCGCTTTCGGAATTATGGTGAAAGATAAAGAAAGCAAGAGAACGTATGACTTTTTAACAGCTCCTTTATCCAGAGCGACCATTCAATTGAGCTACGTCATTCATTCATTTGTTATCGGCTTGATCTTTTCCTTCATCGCCTTTTTAGGCTGTGAAATTTTTCTCGTTTCAACAGGCAGCAAGCTTTTAAGCGGAGCTGATATACTTGAAGTATTGGGTATCATCATTCTTTCAGTTGCTTTGTCAAGCTCCATTAATTTATTTTTAACGCTGTTTATTCACACACAAAATGCATTTTCAACGTTAAGTACGATCGTCGGAACAGCCATCGGTTTTTTATGCGGAGTATATGTACCGATCGGCGGCGTACCGGTGTTTGTACAGAAGATTATTATGTATTTCCCTATCAGCCACACCGCTGTTCTGTTCAGAAAAGCGTTTATGACGGACTCGGTTGATAAAGTATTTAAACATGCTTCTGCGGACCAAATACAGGAATATGAAAAGCATTACGGGATCGTCTACAAGTTAAACGGCCATTTTATCAGTACGGCTGCAAGCTTATGGATCATTGTTATTACAGCTATCATATTTACCGTCATATCTATTTTCATATTTAAAAAACAAAATAAATGACCTCTTCAGACTATACATAAGGATTTAACAGGCAGCATCCGTTTATGGGGTGCTGCCTGTTTTGAAAGAAAACTTGAATACGTTATGTAAGTCAAATAACAGCCCCTCATTGACATGAAAATGTTCTGGAATGTTTTGAAAATAGATATAATCCTCACTTTGGGGGGTATTAAAATAAAAGAAAACCTCAGATGAATCGTCGAGAATTTCCGCATAAAGAAAGACCTTTTACCATCCAGAAGGAATGATTTTTTCGTTAATGCCTTCAGCTATCTGTTGATATAATTCACCCATTTTTGCAGTTTCATGATGCCTCCAGTCTTTATTATTGATTTAGATAAGTAATTAAAAATCCTCTTCTTCCTCGTCTACAGGCAAAATTCCAAGGGTTTTTATTCCCTTAATGCAATTCTTTGATCCCCATCTAACTCAAATGCCAAAATATCGTCATCATTATAATCAAGTTAGAATTGACCATTGCTCTCCAATGTTAATGTAAGTTAGTCCAGACCTGATCAATATTATTTTTGTGCTCAACTCTTAATTCCTCAAAAATTTCACGGATTTCCCTTAATAAAGTTTTGAAGACATTTTTACTTACGCTGTAATGGCTAAGTATATCTTGTGAATAAATAATTTGATTATTTTCTGGTGTTCTGAAGTAAAAAAGAACCATGGTAGAGTCATTTAATACTTCTGCATAAAGGTAAATTTTTGTCCATTCACAAGGTATGATGTCATTTAATTTCTGACTAATAAGCTGGTACAAATCTTGCGTTTTTTTAGTCTCCAATCTTTCACCTCCAGCCATCGAGAAATCCTAGTTATCAAAAATAGCCCAGCAGAGAAGGGCTGAGCCATTTTTTTGATTTATAGACCGAAGTAGTTTATTACAAATTCTTTATCGTTCTCATCTTTAGGCAATATCCCTAAATTTTGATATTTCCAAACATCTCGTCTTTGAAGGTCATCAAGTTCAGAGGATAAAACATCATCATAATTATAATCAATTGAAAACTTTCCGGTGTTTTCTAATTTTAAAGTGAGATTAGTCCAAATATCTTGGTTGCCTAGTTTAAATTCTTCTTTTAGTTCTTCAAATAGCTCTTGAAGTTCAATTAGCAGTTGATCGTAAATCTCTTCACTCACATCAAAGTGTTCAGGTATATAATGAGAAAATAAATAATCACTGTTATTTGGTGTTGTAAAATAAAAGTATATATCCGCTGAGTCCTCAAGTATTTCAGCATATAAAATGATCTTTTCCCATTGAGATGGAATCATTTCATTTAGATGTTCAGCAATCTTTTGATATAGTTCACCAATTTTTTCATTGTTCATTTAGATATTGTTCAAGGAACTTTCTGCTGCTCTCGCTTATTGGCGTAATTCCCAAGTGCTTATATTCCCAAATTACTTGTCGCTCAGTATCAGTATATTTTGAAGCGAGTACATCTTCATAATCATAATCGATTGAGAATTCACCGTTTCTATCTAAATTTAGTGTGAGGTTAGTCCAAATATCTGAAGATTGCTTTTTAAATTCATCCCTTAATTCATCAAATAAATCTTGAAGGTCTAGTAGCATATTTTTGTAAATTCGATTACTTACTTGAAAATGTTCTGGAATATCGTGTGAATAAATATATTCTTCGTCTTCTTGTGTGTTAAAGAAAAAATAAACTTCTCTGGAGTCGTCCAAAATTTCGGCATATAAAGTAACCCTCATCCATTCGGAGGGAATCATATCATTTATTTTTTCAGCAATCTTTTGATATAGTTGTTCCATTTTTGAAGTTTCCATTTTCATCAGCCTCCAATTTGGTTTCTAATTGTGATGCTCTTTGTTCTTTCTTCTCCAATTTTATATGTTATATCAAATAAAGTGGGTCTTAACGAATCACCCTCATACACATTTTCAATTGTGATCGTAACCTTTTTTGGAGGCTCTTCTTTAAGCGCTTGCGACCATGCCTGTTCTAACTTATACCATTTCCCGCCGCTCCTATTAATCTGAGAATTCATCGGCACGATGTTGTCAAATTGGCCTGAGCCTTTGAATTGAGTGGCGATTAGGTGGCCTCCGTCGTCATCTGTCAGACGGTCTGGTTTACCTGCTTTTGACTGTGCATATTGGTTGCGTTTTGCTTCTCCCAGCTGCAAGTCTGCTTTGACACTTGTAATTCTACCATAGTTGTCAGTGGTGTACGTGTAGCCTTCTTTTGTTTTGTAGATGACATTCGGTTTCAATACTTTCTTTCTGGTCCATTTCGCAAAATGCTCGCCGTATTTGACCGTTACCGGCGGTACATGCGGTGCCGGTGTCCGTCTGCCGCTTGCGGAGGTTCCGTACGGTTTCGGGAGGATGACCTTGGCGAATTTTTGCAGTCCCTCTTTAAGTGTGACCCCGTTGACTGCGTTGTAAGGGACGCCTGCCGGTACTAAGTCGTGACGCGGATGATACGGGAGAATATCAGCTAGAGTGAGATCTCCGATTTGATTCAACTTGGTTTTGACGCGCTTTTTTGATACTTCAATGCCTGTGTTGACCTTTTGCTTGATGTGATCAACGGTTTGTTTTGAGACCGTTATGGCTTTTTGAGCTGTTGCTGATTTGCTTGCTGCTGCTTTGACTTTGGTCGTCACTTTGGCTGCTGTGCCTGTTTTTGAGACGGCGCCGACGCCTTTTGTGCCGACAACTGATGTCACAACTGTGCCCACCGCATATGACACCCACCTTGCTCTTGAGTAGGTGTCACCGTTGACCATGTCTTTTTGGTACGATTCTTCAATTGCGGCTGAAATGGCTTCATACGTTTTGATCGGGTGAGCCACCGCTCCTGTAATGGCTTTAACGGTTCCGCCCGGATCTGTGACCATATCCCACAGGCCTGTGACCGCGTCTTTTCCGGAATCATAAAGGCCGACGGCAACGCCTTTGAAACCGTCTGTGAGTTCACGCGTGTTTTCAATTTGAGTGAAGTAGCGCTGCTGTCCTTTTGTCAGGTTTTTATAGCCGATCGTTTTGGCCATTTCATAGAATTCATCGGCATTCGCATAATCATAGTTTTTCAATCTTTCTTTCAGTTTTTCAATCTCCCCGCTCTTTCGCTTCTTCCTTCTTAATCGTCAAATAAGCATCCGAATGTCTTGCAATCTCGCCTTTTTTCTTATGGATGTCGCTTTCTCGGTATGCTTTGGCGTTGTAATGAAGCGGCGTGGCGCTTTTTCCTTTGCCCGTGGCATTTTGAAGCTGCTGAAAGTCGGCTTTGATGAACTGTTCGTTCGCTTCGGTTTCTGCGTATTCTTTCGTTAGATCGTGATCGAGCTTGCCGAGCTTATGTATGGTTTCGCTTCTTTTTTTGTCAGCTGAGGAAAGCTTCTGATCTGTGCTCTCGGTTGAAAACAATTCGAGCGAAATGATGTCTTCGATCTCTCCGAGGATGGAGCGCATGTCTTTTTTCTGCTCTTCCATAATCGCCTTTGATTTTCTGAGGGCGTGGGTAAGCTCGTGCTCCAGAAATGATTCCTCCACATGCGAATTGGAAAGTTCGGCATTTTCGACTTTGCCGGGAAGGCTTGTGAGAAATGCGATTTTCATATCGATCAGATCAAGCCAGCTGTCTGTGACGCCGGCGTGGTCCTTGAAAAAAGCTTTAATGTTATTTGCGCCCCGGCCAGAGAAATCGCCGTCACCGAGATCAGCCATGCCTTGGAAGGCTTTTTTTAGATTGACCATTTGGCCGCGGAGTTCTTTGTATTCACTCGCACGCTGCTTGGCGGCGGCCAGTAGGCTGTTTGCTTCGAAAACTTTCATGACCATATCCTTTCTTTTGTTCGATATCAAAATTTTACCACGTGAGTCGGGATATACAGTGTAGGAAATAGGTAATAAGAATAAAATGAATCTTTTGGCTTGCGACTTCCTTCCTGTATGAAGGGAGGCTTTTTATGTTTTGTACAGTAACCCTCAGATTCGGCTTAGTGCGCCGCGGCTATTTTAAGCGTCCCTGCTTTTTCTAAAGTCTTACACTCGAAACAACCCAACCGCTGAGGTATAATAGAAACAGAGTATTTATCATACAGATTCAATTCGTGAAAGAGAGTGGAACAAAATGGGCCGTAAGTGGAACAATATTAAAGAAAAGAAAGCATCAAAGGACGCAAATACGAGCCGGATTTACGCGAAGTTCGGCCGTGAGATTTATGTGGCGGCAAAACAGGGCGAGCCTGATCCGGAATCGAACCAGGCTTTAAAAGTGGTGCTTGAGCGCGCGAAGACGTACAGTGTGCCGAAAAATATTATTGAGCGTGCGATTGAAAAGGCGAAAGGCGGCGCGGAGGAGAACTTTGACGAGCTGCGTTACGAAGGTTTCGGGCCGAACGGTTCAATGATCATTGTTGATGCGTTAACGAACAATGTAAACCGCACGGCGCCTGAAGTGCGCGCCGCATTCGGAAAAAACGGCGGAAATATGGGTGTGAGCGGGTCTGTCGCTTACATGTTTGATGCGACCGCCGTTATCGGTGTTGAAGGCAAGACGGCGGATGAAGCGCTGGAATTGCTGATGGAAGCTGATGTGGACGTTCGCGATATTTTAGAAGAGGATGACAGTGTTATCGTGTATGCCGAGCCTGATCAATTCCATGCCGTGCAGGAGGCATTCAAAAATGCCGGCGTTGAAGAGTTCACAGTTGCGGAGCTGACGATGCTTGCGCAAAATGAAATCGAGCTTCCGGAAGATGCGAAAGCTCAATTTGAAAAGCTGATTGATGTGCTGGAAGACCTGGAAGACGTACAGCAGGTTTATCACAATGTAGATTTAGGCGAATAAAGACGAAAAGGCCGGGACCGTGCATGTTCCGGCTTTTTATTTTGCCTGTGCGGCCGCCCTGTATCGGATTCCTCCGTAAAGCGTTTTTTGATTATTTCGTTAAAAATGGGCGGATGCCCATACGTTTCGTTCCTGATGTCATAAGCTGGACTGTAACCTATGTGAAGGAGCGATAAATCATGAATGAAAGAAGACCGATTTACGGCGGAGGCTACGGCGGAGGCTATGGAGGCTTCGGAGGCGGCTACCCGGGGTACGGTTTTGGCGGCTACGGAGGCTTCGGAGGTTATCCGGGGTACGGTTTCGGCGGAGGCTACGGCTACCCGGGGTACGGTTTTGGCGGTTTTGGCGGTTACGGGGGTTACGGCGGTTTTGGCGGCTACGGAGGCTTCGGGGGATATCCGGGGTACGGTTTTGGCGGCTATGGCGGAGGCTACGGCGGCTACCCGTTCCATCATCATCATCGGGACAGCCAATATATCTGACCATAAGAGAAGGGCACTCTTGAGCAGCAGGAGTGCCCTACTCATGTTCTTGCAGCTGTGTTACGATTGAGCAAAATCACGAGTACATAGGGCTTTTCTGTAAATTATAAGCAAGCTCACAAACTTTTTCTTTATGAATTTTAACTGCCGTTTACAGCATCCCTAAAGGCTCTCTTTATGCGGGAGATTTTACATGTGAGAAGTGAAAACGAAATGATGAAATTGATTCTTGATATTGCGATGAAGGACGAGCGAATCCGGCTTGTGACCTTGGAAGGATCAAGAACCAATAAAAATGTACCGAGAGACAGATTTCAAGACTATGATATTTCTTATTTTGTGACCGATATGGACTCCTTCACATCTGACGAAAGCTGGCTGGATCAGTTTGGCGAAAGAATGATGATGCAAAAACCTGAAGATATGGAACTTTTCCCTCCAGAACTCGGAGACTGGTTCTCCTACTTAATGCTTTTTAAAGATCATCATAAAATCGATTTAACTTTGATCCCTGTAAATCAAACAGAGCATTATTTTACACAGAGTGATGGTTTGGCGGAAATATTATTAGACAAGGATGACCGGATCAAGCGCAAGATTATTGCAAGTGATGAACAATATCATATAAAGAAACCGACTCCCAGAGAGTTTGATGATTGCTGCAATGAATTTTGGATGGTTTCAACCTATGTGATTAAAGGATTAATGCGTAAAGAAATACTGTTTGCGCTGGATCATATGAATGACATTCTAAGGCCTAATGTTTTGCGTATGATTGCGTGGAAGATCGGGATAGAGAATCAGTTTTCATTAAGTGTAGGGAAGAATTATAAGTATATTCAAAAATACATGAATGCGGAAGATTGGGAAATCCTGCTGAATACTTTTGTCGGCAATACTTATGAAAGCGTGTGGAAGGCATTGTTTGACTGTCAGGGTCTCTTTAGAGCATATTCAAAGTCAGTCGCTGTTTTATTGAGATATGAATATCCTGAATATGATCAGCAAATTACGGAATATACGTTGACACATTATCAGCGTTTTCAATCAGAGTTTTCATTGTGATTTTTTCACTTCAAATTCCGGAGCGTTACCTTGAGTCCGTTTTTAACGGGCTTTTTTTATTTCTTGCGGAGCATAAAAGCTGATACGGATTCATACCTATTAAGGTCATGTGTTTAGGAAAGGAGGATCGTAATGAAAGAAAATCAGCCGTTTACACCGGTCAAATCTTATAAGCCCTTCCACAGCCGGTTTGATCCCTGCCCGCCGATCGGGAGAAAATACTTCAGAACGCCGCCGCATCTTTATATGCGGTTTCAGCCGTATCACTTGGAGCAGTTTTCTCCGATGGAGGCATTGAAAAAAGGGACCCTTTGGAAGGATCTTTACGATTTCTATGATAATCCTTATCGGGGGGGAATCGAATATGGCGAAAAAGATTGATGATGAATACTATCGGCTGCTGGAGCAAATCCAGGCGGCGGACTTTGTGCTGGTGGAGCTGACGCTTTATCTGGATACGCATCCACACGACCGCCTCGCGCTTCAGCAGTTTCATGAATATTCCCGGTACTCAAGGCAGCTGAGAAAGCGGTTTGAGCCTGAGTACGGACCGCTTCTGCAATTCGGCGTGAGTCAGGTCGACGCGCAGTGGGATTGGAGCCGCGGTCCTTGGCCATGGCAAGTATAAGGAGGGATCTGTAAATGTGGGTATATGAAAAAAAGCTGCAATATCCGGTTAAAGTGAGCACATGCAACCCGATGCTGGCTAAGTTTTTGATTGAACAATACGGCGGGGCTGACGGCGAATTAGCCGCAGCGCTCCGGTATTTAAACCAGCGCTACACGATTCCTGATAAAGTGATCGGCCTATTGACGGATATCGGCACGGAGGAGTTTGCGCATTTAGAAATGATTGCGACGATGATTTATAAGCTGACAAAAGATGCGACCCCGCAGCAGCTGCGTGATGCAGGGCTCAGCGATCATTACGTCAACCATGACAGCGCGCTGTTTTATCACAATGCGGCCGGAGTTCCGTTCACAGCGTCTTACATACAGGCGAAGGGTGATCCGATCGCTGATTTATATGAAGATATTGCGGCTGAAGAAAAGGCGAGAGCGACGTATCAATGGATTATTGATATTTCCGATGACCCTGATCTGAATGATTCACTCCGTTTTCTGCGTGAGCGTGAAATCGTTCACTCCATGCGCTTCAGGGAAGCGGTTGAGATTTTAAAAGAAGAACGTGATAAGAAGAAGATTTTTTAAACGGCCCTCAAACATGACGGCTGTTTTTTTCCGTCCTGCGCTTGGTCTATAATAAAGGTGTCGAATATTCTGATTACAGGAGGCTTTTATGACACCATTTACGATCACGGAGGAGACGGCGGGGGCATTCCGGGTCATCCCCGCCCGGAAGGATGATGCAAAAGAGGTCATGGATCTGCTCGTGTCAGCGGCAGAATGGCTTCGGGATAAAGGGTCAAGCCAGTGGAGCGGCCTTTTACAGGGGGAAGATACCCACAATATGCGGAAGGCGATCGCCCAAGGACATGTTTTTTTATTCAGGCAGAAAGCAGAGCTGGCCGGCGTCGTCATGCTGCTTCCCGAAGCAAGCGAGTGGGACAGACGTCTTTGGGGCGATGAGGGCCACGGAGAGTCCGTGTATCTGCACCGGCTGGCGATTGACAGGCGGTTTGCAGGCGCCGGGCTCGGACGGACGATTATGACATGGGCGGAGACGGGTGTGTCTTGTCCGGGAAAAACGAAAATCCGGCTCGATTGCGTGTCCGAAAATAAGGCGCTTCAGTCTTTTTACAGCGGGATGGGATATGAATCAAAGGGATTGGCGTCAGGTTATCATTTATTTGAAAAAGAGATGAGCAAATAAAAAGCTCCTCACGACGGAGGTGCAAAAGACATGTGGTATTTTTATCTGATCTGTCTGGCCGCGTTCTGTCTTAATTTTGGGATATCTGCTTTACTCCGTAAGAAATGGCCGAAAAAGATGTGGCCCGAATGTCTTTTGGCGGTGCTCGGCCTTGCTGCATTTGGTACGGTTGTTTACAGTATGGTCGGTGTCGGCGGCTGGGAAGGGATGGGCCTGGGGCTTGCCGCGATGTTTGCCGGTTTCGGAGCGGCCGCCGGTTATGCCGCTGAGGCGTGCGTTAGGGTCGTGAGATCGAATCAAAAACATTAAACAGAAATAGAGAAACGCGGCCTCGGCTGCGTTTTTTTGTGTTTGTCAGCCGCTGTATAGAAAACAGGCGAATGTCCATAATGGTAATGACTTTTAAGAAGAAGGTGCAGATATGGGACATTTATTTACAGTGGCTTGGGAATTAGTATGCGGTTTGGGTATTTTATTTGTGATTCTAAAATTGCTGGGAAAAACTCAATTCTCGCAGATTACGCCGTTTGATTTTATTTCCGCGCTCATCCTCGGAGAATTGGTCGGAAATGCGGTGTATGATAAAGGCGTCAGGATCGTCGAAATCATTTTTGCTTCTCTGTTATGGGGTATTTTAATTTATTTCATCGAACTGATTACGCAGAAAGTCAAAAGCTCCAGAAAGCTGTTGGAAGGCGAGCCGAATATTGTTATCCATAAAGGAAAACTGAAATATGATGTGCTGAAAAAGAATAAACTGGATATTAATCAGCTGCAAAGCCTTCTCAGACAGGCGAATTGCTTTTCCATACAGGAAGCTGAATACGCGATTTTAGAAACAAACGGGATGGTCAGTGTCCTGCCGAAATTTCCGTATGACACGACGAAAAACGGCGACATGCAAATCAAGCCGAAGCAGGTCTCTTTACCGGTCACACTGATCATTGACGGTGAAGTGCTGTATGAAAATCTGAAAGAAGCCGGGGTGAAAGAAGAACAGCTGATTCAGGACCTGAAAAAGCAGAACATCAAAAGAACGGAGGATGTATTTTATGCGGAATGGAAGCATGATAAACCGCTGTTCGTCCTTCCATATGAGGAGAAAAAATAAAAAGAGCTTTGCCCTGGGGCAAATGCTCTTTATTATTTTCCGTACACGCCTGTTTTAACGGCTTTGACATGATACATACCGACATCCGTCCCAAGCATATAATCGGGTTTCGGCTTGCCTTGGTTTGCTTTGTGGGCCGCGATGTGGTCTTCGCTTTTTTCCCATTGCTTCCAATGGTCTTCTGACTCCCAGCGGATTAACACGACGACTTCTTCATCGCCGCGGCGGACTTTTTTCTCCAGAACCGTTACGTCTATCAAACCTTCCTGCTTTTCAATCACGCCTTCTGAGCTGAATCGTTCGATCACTTTGTCGGCATGTCCTTCTTTTACGGTCATTTTTCTGATTTGCACGAACATCTGGCATCTCTCCAATCATTTTCACGTTTTATTTTAAATGAAAATGATTCTCAAAGTCAATTGAGACACCTGATTACGATTTGAGGAGAAAAACATGCCCATCCTCATCTTTAAATTGCACGAAGGTGCCCCATTCCATTTGTTTCGGTTCATCTAAAAAGGTGATGCCGTTCTTTTTCATCTGTTCGTATGCGGCAAACACATCTTCGCACTCAAATACGATAGAAGCCTTCATATGCTCGGCTCCTTTCATCATCGCTTTCGGATAGATAACCAAATGAGTGCCGGCTCCTTTAGGCGCTACCTCAAGCCAAAAGGCGTTCGGGCCCATCGGATGCTCAGCGACGGTTTCAAACCCCGCTTTTTCCGTCCAAAATGTTTTCGCTTTTTGCTGATCATTAGTGTATACGGCGACTGTCGCGATTTTTTTAATCATTTTACGACCTCCTGTTTCATTTCTTTTTATATTGTATCCCGCAACCGAAAAAAGCAACCAAAAGCTTCAATGTGCCGGCTTTTTTTAATTCCTCTAGTACGAACGGCGTTTCCGATTTATAATTTATAAAAGTACATATCTTGAAAGAGGAGACGGCAGTGAACAAAGACCAATTACTTCATGATTATATCATTACACATTCGGCCGAGCTGACGGAAAAATGGCTCAAGCTGAGACGGAAGCTGAGAGGGCGGTTTTATTCCGAGGATCAATTAAGTGAAGAAAAGAAACAACTGCTGATCGAGCAGCATACGTTTACGAACACAACCATCGCCAGCGCTTTGCTGGAAGATCCGGCCGTTTTTCAGCAGAACAAAGAAAAATGGGCCGCACAGGTAGCGAAAAGCAGAGTGGAGCAGGACGCTCAGGTTCATGAGGTCGTTGAGGCGATCGGCAATTCAAGAACCGTCTTTTGGGAAGCGGTCACCCGTTTTATGGATGAGCATCAGGACATCGTAACAAGCGAGGATGCCCGCCGCTGGAATCACCTTGTCAACGGCTCAATTGATCAGCTGATGACGGATTTTACCGAACAGTATCAGATATTAATGATTTCGAGGCTGTCATCTCAGCAGGAGCTTATTTCCGAATTGAGCTGTCCGGTTATTTTGATTGCGGATACGATCGGCACCTTGCCGCTCATCGGTGCGATTGATACGGAACGGGCGCGTGTGATTTTGGAGACAGTTCCGGAAAACTGTGTCGCAAAACGGATCACAAACCTTGTGATTGATCTGTCCGGTGTGCCCATTGTCGATACGATGGTGGCGCAGCAATTGTACATGCTGTCGAAAACGTTATTTCTCCTCGGCATCAGAACAGTATTTTCCGGCATTCGGCCTGATGTGGCACAGACTTCAATCCAATTGGGACTTGATTTTTCAGAGTATCAAACATACGGCAGCCTGGAGCAAGCGCTCGCCAGCATGGGTGTCACATGTATTATTGAGGAAACAAAAGTGTGAGAAAAAGGTGCTCCGGCCAGAGGCGGGGCGCTTTTTTTTTATGGCGGGAAATTTAAATGTTCAAAAACTTAATTAGGCAGCACATCGAACCGGCACAAATAGCTGATCGTACACAAACGAAAGCTGGCCGCCAGTCAACTGATTTTCTTTTTTAAGCAGGAAAAGAGTGGAGAAATCAAATCCAAAAATTGTGTAAATGTTATTGATTTCTGAAAGAAAACATAATAGTATAAGTGTATATTTCTTATCAGAATAGTATGAATTAAAAAGCCATTGTCAAAAGACGAACGGGCAGACATAAAGGGGGAGCATGATGACGTCCAAAGGAAGCGTAGATCCGCATGTGATTGAAAAGATTATCAGTGCGCTGGAAACGATCGATTTCGGGACTGTTCAGATTACGGTTCATAATTCCCAAGTAACACAAATTGATAAGGTGGAGAAATACCGCTTTTCCCTGAAGAGCAAAGAAGCTAAACAGCAATCTTAAAAAACAGCCGATGACAGGAGGCGGTACATATGAAGCATTCAACTGTCCCTTTCCGGGAGAGCCGGTATCTGCACTTGCCTGAAGTGCGCTTTCTGCATTGGTGCACGAAGCAATACGGCATTAACAAAGGAGTGCTGAACACAATTGACGGCTGGTTTTATGATGCGGGCATCATTCCCATTCCCGTCAGGCGTCTTTATGTGCTGGCGTTTCTCGATTTTGCGAAAACGCCGGGACAGAAGGGGAATATCCGATTCGGGCACGGGGGATTGACGAAAAAACTGCATGATTTCATGGATATGCAGGAGTGCGCAGCAAAACGCCAGGCTTGAATATCCTTAAAATCTTCTTAAAATCATGCAAATTTCTCCCATTTTATTTATAATAGACCTATCACGATCATTTTTTGGGAGGACTTTTGACATGCAAACTGCTGCTTATGAGAGCAAACAATCTATTATGCAGCGCATTATAACGGTATTTGTGTTTACGCTGTTAGTTGCGACAATCGGCCTGTATACCGGCCAGTTCATTCCGCCGGCATTGATGCTTCCGCTGTCGGTCTTAGAGGTTATCATGATCTTCGCCGCGTTTTGGCTGCGCCGTAAAAAAGCCGTCGGATATGCGTTTGTCTTTACATTCGCTTTCATTTCAGGAATGACGCTGTTTCCGATTATCAGCCATTATGCGTCCGCAGCGGGCGCCTATGTCGTATTGGAGGCATTCGGCTCTTCATTTGTGATTTTTGCGGTGCTCGGCACGATCGGCGCTAAGACGAAAAAGGACTTGTCGTTTTTATGGTCCTTCTTGCTTGTCGCTGTTATCGCGCTTCTCGCGGTGGGGATCTTTAATATTTTCAGCCCGCTGAATTCCGCCGCCATGATGGCGTATTCCGTCATCGGCACGATTGTGTTTTCAATGTACATCTTATACGATCTGAACCAGATCAAACACCGGGACATCACGGCGGATTTGATTCCTTTGATGGCATTGACGCTTTATATCGACTTTATCAACCTGTTTATCAACCTGCTCCGGTTTTTCGGAATTTTAAACAGTGATGATTAATCGCACGGAAAAGGCGCCCTCTAAAAGGGGCGCCTTTTTATGTTCTGCCGCCGGAAAACAGCAGAAGCTTATCAAATAGAACTTCAAGCATTTTTGTCAATTCCGCTTTTTCTTCTGCGGTGAAGCTTTCCATGGCACCTGAAATTTTGGAGAAATGACCGGGAAGAAACCGCATCAGCTTTTCTTTTCCTTCCTCGGTCAGGTCGATGCTGATTTTTCGTCTGTCGCCGGTATGCCGCCTGCGGTTCACAAAGCCGTCCCGGGCAAGTCCGTCGATCAATCCAGTAATGGTCGCTTTGGTGACATTGGATTCTTTCGCCAGCTCCGTCGGACTCAGGCTGTGGCCGGGCGCGTCAAACAGAAACATCAAAATTTTGAATTTGCCTTCGGACAGTCCATGACTTGAGAAATAATGCTCCATGACCTGATTCATTTTTTTCGACATATCTAATAACGTCAAAAATGTTTTCAATGATTCAGCATCCATATCGGCGTAAATCTCAGCGTGTCCGGCAATCTGCGAGTAATCCGGCAAATGTCTCAACTCCATTTTTGTAAGCCTCCGTACCATTTTAGTGATTCAAAGTATAAGCCTGCCGGATTCAAAAGGCAACCTATAAAGATTGACAGTTTTTCAGCCAATATAGTAATGTGGCTAATAGTTAATAGATAATAAATAAGAAGGCGGTATCGTAATGAACCATGAAGTGAAAAAGATCATCATAGCGGGCGGTGGGATCGGCGGCCTGTGTGCAGCGATTTCTCTCGGGAGAGCGGGGTTTGAAGTGACCCTTTGCGAGGCGGCTTCTGAAATGCGTAAAAGCGGAGCGGGCATTCTCCAGCCTCAAAATGCGCTCGGGGTGCTGCGTGAAATCGGTGTGTATGAAGAATGCTGCCAAAACGGTTTTCAAACGGAATGGCTGAAGCAGCATGATGAAAACGGGTCGTTATTGTTTAAAGTGAGAGAGGCGTTTTTAGATGATTCATTGCCGGGGAGGAATAATATATTGCGGCAAACGTTAAATGATATCCTCAGAAAGCATGCTGAAGCGGCGGGGGCCACGATTTTGCTGGGGAAAAAAGTCGTGTCTTACGAAGAAACGGCGGATGAAATAACGGTGCATTTCGCAGACGGAACCGTGATGACGGCGGACATTCTCGCCGGCTTTGACGGCATCCGCTCTGTTGTCCGTGATCAAATGCTGCAAAGAGAAGTGAAAACGGAGTATCTCGGCATGGGAGCGCACAGATTTTTCATCTCTTTTCCCGAGCGGGTTTTTCATGATTCGACACTGATGTATAAAAAGGGGCAGACGCAGGTCGGTGTCGTGCCGCTGTCCGAAAAAACAGGATACGTATTTATCATCCGGCCGTATGACGCTGACTGTACGGATGACGAGGATACACGTTTTGAACGGGTGAAAGACCTGCTGCACGGATTTCCGGGAGTGAAGTTTGTGACAGGGAATATGTCAAAGGAATATCCTGTTTTGTTTCATAAAATTGAGCAGATGGCGGTCAAAGAACCGTGGCACAGAGGCCGCGTCGTTCTGGGCGGGGATGCCGTTCATGCAGGAGCGCCGACATTGGCGCAGGGAGCGGCGATGGCGATTGAAGACGCGATCGTTCTTAGTGAAGAACTGCAAAATGATGAAAACCATGAAACTGCATTTCAAGCATACTTCGAAAGACGGGCGGAGCGGGCTTTACAGATACAGAATCTGTCATCTGAAATCGTCCGCCGCGAGATAAAGGGAACACCCGGTGTCCAAGACATCATCGGTGAATGCCATCGGCTGCTCAAAGAGCCTTATTAAATAAAGAAAGTCCAGAACATGGCGTCTGGACTTTTGTCAGTCTTGTTCAGATTTATTCCGGATCCGCTCAATCACCTCATGCAGCCCCTCAGGCTTGTGAAACTCCACCGGTGAACTGCCTTTTTCAAACGAAATCGTTTCTGCTTCAATGAGCGCGACATAGCGTCCGTTCACTTTCGCGAGATGGATGGATTCGCCGAAATCGGCCAGCAGTCCTTTAATCTCTGTTTCTCCGACTTTCATTTTCAGCTCGGCCTCAGGCGTATGCTCAATGATCTGCGCGGATGCCTCGATGACTTGATGGGTGTCGAGGCGCTCCTGAATTTCCCGCTTTTCACTCGCTTCCCAAATTTCGATGTCGTGCTCAAACTGCTGAAGCTCTTCACTGTTTTCTTCAAAGGTTTCATACACGTGTTCCTGCACCATGTTTATGACTTGGTTTTTCATGATTTCCGGCATCGATTCGCCGTATTCGACAAATTTGAGAAAATCCTCGAAATAACGGGCGTGCGAGGCCTGATGGATTTTCAGCTCGTGCTCTTCGGTCATGCCTTCTTCCGGCATATAAGGATATTGAATGCTTTTCATATTCTTTGTCGTGATGGCCATTTCGACTTTTTTAATGAGAGACGCGGCGTCTGAGATGCGGGCGACCTTCGGCTCGAAATCGCATTTCATCATAAAGACGAATTTGTCCTCAAAATATTTGCGGGGCACGGCCGATGCCACAATGAAAACACCGCCGCGAACGGCGCTTGTATCGAGGTACGTGCGGACGAACTGCTCACTTGCTTCTATAAATGCTTCCTTCGTATCCGCAAGCCGGGCGCGGTTGAAAAGGTTGTAATTCGGATTTGAATCAAGCTCATGACCCGGCTCCGTGATAAAATGGCCGATTTTTGTGGGGACCTGCTCTGATTGCGGGTGCCGTTCGGCTTTCCGTTTGACGATTTTCTTCAATTCCCCGTCAAGAAAATCCTTCAGCTCGCTTTCTTCAAATTCTTCCGTATCAAGCGTCTGGAAATGTTTGAACTGTTTGTTTGCCTGATCGTCTTTTCCTTCCACTTGAATGACATAAAACGATAAAAACTTGATTTCAAAATCCATATGTGAACTCACCTTATTTCTGTATTTGACAAGCCTCTCCAGTATAGAAAAAACCGTAATCGATCGTCAATCAGAGGATTGATCCGTCCTGGCGGATAATCGGCCGGTGAAAAGGGCACTGTAGTTGGAAGGAACGCATCAACGTTTAAGAAAGGGTGTTGTAAATGAAGGAAACAAGTCCGATTCCGAAGCCGAAGACGTTCGGGCCGCTCGGCAATCTCCCTTTGCTTGATAAAGACAAGCCCACAATGTCGCTTATCAAACTGGCCAAAGAGCAGGGGCCCATTTTTCAGCTGCATACACCGGCGGGCACCATTATCGTCGTGTCCGGCCATGAACTGGTGAAAGAGGTTTGTGACGAAGAGCGGTTTGATAAAAGTATTGAAGGGGCTTTGGAAAAAGTCCGCGCGTTTTCCGGTGACGGGCTGTTTACAAGCTGGACGCACGAGCCTAACTGGCGAAAGGCGCACAATATTCTGATGCCGACCTTCAGCAAGCGCGCGATGAAAGATTATCATTCGATGATGACTGATATCGCGGTGCAGCTGATTCAAAAATGGGCAAGGCTGAATCCTGATGAGGCCGTTGATGTGCCTGCTGATATGACCCGGCTGACGCTCGATACGATCGGACTGTGCGGTTTTAACTATCGGTTTAACAGCTATTACAGAGAAACGCCTCATCCGTTTATTAACAGCATGGTGCGCGCACTTGATGAAGCGATGCACCAAATGCAGCGTCTTGATGTTCAGGATAAGCTCATGATCAGGACGAAGCGCCAATTTCATCATGATATTCAGGCGATGTTTTCGTTGGTAGACAGTATTATCGCAGAGCGCAGGTCAGACGGCGGCCGGGATGAAAAAGATCTGCTGGCCAGGATGCTGAATGTTGAAGACCCGGAAACAGGTGAAAAACTTGATGATGAAAATATCCGCTTTCAAATCATCACGTTTTTAATTGCCGGCCATGAAACGACAAGCGGCCTGCTTTCCTTTGCCATCTACTTTCTGCTGAAGCATCCCCGCGTTTTGGAAAAAGCTTATGAGGAAGCTGATCGGGTATTGACCGATCCCGTTCCTTCGTATAAACAAGTGCTGGAGCTTACCTATATCCGGATGATTTTGCAGGAGTCATTGCGCTTATGGCCGACCGCGCCTGCGTTCAGTCTTTATGCGAAAGAGGATACGGTGATCGGCGGGAAATATCCGATCACGACAAAAGACAGAATTTCCGTCTTAATTCCTCAGCTTCATCGTGATAAAGACGCGTGGGGAGACAATGCGGAGGAATTTTATCCGGAGCGGTTTGAACATCCTGATCAAGTGCCCCACCATGCGTACAAGCCGTTCGGAAACGGTCAGCGGGCGTGTATCGGCATGCAGTTCGCGCTGCATGAAGCGACTCTTGTACTGGGGATGATTCTTCAGCATTTTACCTTTACAGACCATACCGATTATGAGCTGGATATTAAACAGACGTTAACGCTCAAGCCCAACGACTTTCATATCCGGGTGCGGCCGCGGAGCAAAGAAGCCGTTCCGGCGGCTTTCACGGCGGCTGAAAAAGCGGCGGAAGACGTAACAAAAGAAAAACAGGAGACAAAAGGCGCTTCCATTATCGGGCTTGACAACCGACCGCTTCTGATTCTGTACGGCTCAGATACGGGAACCGCAGAAGGCGTTGCGTGGGAGCTTGCCGATACTGCCGGGATGCACGGCGTCCGGACTGAAACGGCACCTTTGAATGACCGGATCGGAAAATTGCCGAAAGAAGGAGCTCTCTTGATCATTACGTCCTCTTATAACGGAAAGCCTCCGAGTAACGCCGGACAATTCGTTCAATGGCTTGAAGAAGTCAAACAAGGGGAATTGGAAGGCGTCCGATATGCCGTCTTCGGCTGCGGTGATCATAACTGGGCGGCGACATATCAGGCCGTTCCGAGACTTATTGATGAAAAGCTTGCTGAAAAAGGGGCGGAACGCTTTTCCTCACGAGGTGAAGGTGATGTCAGCGGCGATTTTGAAGGAAAGCTTGATGAATGGAAAAAAAGTATGTGGAAGGACGCCATGAAAGCGTTCGGTCTCAAGCTGAATGAAAATGCCGAAAAAGAGCGGAGTACGCTGGGCCTTCAATTTGTGAGCGGGCTTGGCGGCTCTCCCTTGGCTCAGACGTATGAAGCGGTTTACGCATCCGTTGCGGAAAACAGGGAGCTCCAAGCGCCGGAAAGCGATAGAAGCACAAGGCATATTGAAATCATTCTGCCGAAGGAGGCTGCTTACAATGAAGGGGATCATCTCGGCGTTCTGCCTGTAAACAGCAAAGAGCAGGTCAGCCGTGTTCTCCGCCGGTACAATCTGAACGGCAACGACCAAGTGCTGCTGACGGCCAGCGGACAGAGCGCGGCTCATCTCCCGCTCGATCGGCCGGTCAGGCTGCACGATCTTCTGAGCAGCTGCGTCGAATTGCAGGAAGCGGCATCAAGAGCTCAAATCCGTGAAATGGCCGCTTATACTGTCTGCCCGCCGCACAAACATGAATTGGAAGGTCTTCTTGAGGAGGGTGTCTATCAGGAGCAAATCCTGACATTGCGCGTCTCAATGCTCGATCTCCTTGAAAAATATGAAGCGTGTGAGCTTCCGTTTGAACGATTTTTGGAGCTTTTGCGTCCGCTGAAACCGCGTTATTATTCGATTTCAAGCTCGCCGCTGAAACATCCCGGGCAGGCTTCAATTACCGTCGGCGTCGTTCGCGGCCCCGCCCGCAGCGGTTTGGGGGAGTATCGCGGAGTCGCTTCGAACTATTTGGCGGATCGCAGTCCTGACGATGGTATCGTGATGTTTGTCCGCACGCCGGAAACAAAATTCCGGCTTCCGGAAGATCCGGAAAAACCGATTATTATGGTCGGTCCGGGCACAGGAGTCGCCCCGTTCCGCGGATTTTTGCAGGCGCGGGCGGCATTAAAAGGAGAAGGAAAAGAGCTGGGGGAGGCCCATCTCTACTTCGGATGCAGAAACGATTATGATTTTATTTACCGTGACGAGCTTGAAGCTTATGAAAAAGACGGAATCGTGACGCTTCATACGGCTTTCTCCCGCAAAGAAGGCGTACCGAAAACGTATGTGCAGCACTTAATGGCGGAAGATGCCGAAACTTTAATTTCGATCCTTGACAGGGGAGGGCATCTATACGTATGCGGCGACGGAAGCAAGATGGCGCCTGATGTAGAGGAAACGCTGCAAAAAGCATATCAGTCGGCTCACGGAACAGATGAACGGCAAGCACAAGAGTGGCTTTTGGATCTCCAGACAAAAGGCATTTATGCAAAAGATGTCTGGGCGGGAATTTAAAAATTACGCATATGGGGACTGGATCACTCCAGTCCTTTTTTTGCATCAGCCGAAAAAAACCTTCAAGTTTTTCAAACCCTTTGCATACAATAACTTCAGCCCGCCTGGTGGGCGGCTGTCTTTGATATTCATTTTTCGTTTTTACAAGTTTGTGTTATTCTTATATTTGGTATCTCATATTTTGGAGACCCGGTTTGATACGGTATCCTTTTAATGTCAGAAAAAAATGTGAAACGAAGAACGGATATCCTGCGTCTAATGGCTGGCGGGATAAGATGTTCAATGGGCATGACACGAATGATAAATATATCGTTTTTAAAAATGGTGTGTTTATGGGGCTGTGTGATGCTTTCGTTTTGCTCGGAAAGCAGGAATTGAAGCAAAAAGTAAGAATACAGATTTAAAGTGTTTAGGAAAGTAGAGGTTGCCATGAAGAAATTATTTTCTTACAGACTTAGTTTTTTTGTACTGGCTATTATTTTGTTTTGGGCCAAAACGTATTTAGCCTATCATGCTGAATTCAACCTTGGGGTGAAGGGGCCGACACAGCAGTTTCTGCTTGTGATCAATCCGTTCTCAAGCGCCATTTTCTTTTTAGGACTGGCATTGTTTGCGAAAGGCCGCAAATCAGCGATTATTATGGTGATTATTGATTTCATCATGACGTTTATTTTGTATGCAAATATCCTATTCTATCGATTCTTCGATGATTTCTTGACATTCCCTAACTTAAAGCAATCCGGTAATGTCGGAAATATGGGAGACGGCATCTTCAGCATTATGTCCGGCCATGATATTTTATACTTTGTTGACATTATTATTTTAATCGCACTGCTGGTGTGGAGACGTGAGCTGAAGGAATTCAAGCTGAAAAAACGTTATACGTCATTAATTATCGTTACGGGTATCGTTTTGTTCTTCATTAACTTGGCGATTGCCGAAGAGGACCGCCCGGAGCTGTTGACAAGAACATTCGACCGCAACTACATTGTGAAATACTTAGGCCTTTATAATTACACGATTTATGACGGCGTGCAGACGGCACAGACGGAAACGCAGCGGGCATATGCAAGCAGCGATGACCTGACGAGCGTTGAAAACTACACATCGTCGCATTACGCGAAGCCGGACGCCGAGTATTTCGGCAAGGCTAAAGGCAAAAACATCATTAAGATTCACTTGGAGAGTTTCCAATCGTTTTTGATCAATTACAAACTTGACGGTAAAGAAGTCACGCCGTTCCTGAATAAACTCGCCCGCGGCGGAGAAGACATGACGTACTTTGATAACTTTTTCCACCAAACAGGCCAAGGTAAAACATCTGACGCAGAGCTGATGATGGATAACAGCCTGTTCGGACTGCCTGAAGGGTCAGCCTTCGTGACAAAAGGAGAAAACACGTATCAATCGCTACCTGCCATCCTTGACCAAAGTGAAGGCTATACAAGCGCCGTTTTACATGGTGACTACAAATCATTCTGGAACCGTGACCAGATTTACAAACATATCGGCTATGACAAATTCTTTGACGCCAGCACATACGATATGTCTGACGACAACCTTGTCAATATGGGACTGAAGGATAAACCATTCTTTAAAGAATCCATTCCGAAGCTTCAATCGCTGAAACAGCCGTTCTATGCGCATTTAATCACGCTGACGAACCATTATCCGTTTACGCTTGATGAAAAAGACGCAACGATCGAAAAAGCGAAAACGGGAGACGCGACTGTGGATGACTATTTCCAGACCGCACGTTATCTCGACGAAGCGCTTGAACAGTTCTTTAAAGACCTGAAATCGTCCGGTTTATATGACAACTCGGTGATTATGATTTACGGAGACCACTACGGAATCTCTGAAAACCATAACCGCGCGATGAAAGAAATTCTCGGCAAAGAAATTACGCCTTATCAAAACGCGCAGAACCAGCGTGTGCCGCTTATGATTCACGTCCCTGGCAAAAAAGGCGGAGTGAACCATACGTACGGCGGTGAAATGGATGTAATGCCGACGATCCTTCACTTAGAAGGCATCGATTCTAAGAAATATATTAATTTCGGTACCGATCTCTTCTCGAAAGACCATGATGACACGGTGACGTTCCGTAACGGAGATTACGTCACGCCGAAATATACTTCTATTTCCAATGTCGTATACGATACGAAGACAGGAAAAGAACTGAAAGGCAATCAGGAAACGAAAAACCTGAAAGCCAGAGTCACAGAGCAGCTGAAGCTGTCTGACAGCGTTATGTACAAAGACCTGCTCAGATTCCACAAAATGAACGACTTTACGCCGGTTGATCCGTCAAAATATCATTACGGCAAAGAAAAGCTCAATCAGGATAATAAATAATAGAAAGAACCTTGCGGAATATCTTCCGTAAGGTTCTTTTTTTTGTGTGTATCTTCACTAATCTGAAAAAAGGGAGAGCTTTTGGTCACAAAGGGCGCCAATCTCTCATATCTTACAGTAGATTTTGAAACCGGTAATAGAGAATCGGACAAATTATCGGGTTGGGTTTCTCTTGTACGGGCGGTTTCGAATCCAATATTCACAGAGAAGAGGGGTAGAGATGAAAGCAGTCATTCTCTGCGGCGGGAAAGGAACGAGAATGAGCGAAATCACCAATGAACGTCCTAAACCGCTCGCCATGATTGGCGGAAAACCGATTCTATGGCATATTATGAAACTCTATCAATACTATGGCGTGAACGAATTTATCCTGCTTCTTGGTTTCAAAGGAGAGATGATTAAGGAATATTTCTTAGATTATGATTGGAAGAATCACAGCATGACGCTGGACAGCTCTACCGGAGAAGTGCGGATATTGGGAAAATCCGAGCCGTGGAAAATTACTTTTTTAGACACGGGGGAACACACGCAGACGGCGGGGCGGCTTTTACAGGCAAAGGACATCATCGGGGATGAAACCTTTCTAATGACGTACGGGGACGGACTGGCCAACATCAACATGTTTCATCTGATCAGCTATCATCAATCAAAAGGGGCTGCGGCAACCGTCACCGGTATTGAGAAGACCTCGCAATTCGGGACGCTGAGAGTCGAAGACGGCATGGCGAAAAGCTTTTCTGAAAAAACCTCAAGCGACGGCATCATCAACGGCGGATTCTTCGTGCTCAGCCCGAAGGTATTCGATTATCTGCCGAAAGACAGGGATGTCATGTTTGAAGAAGAACCGCTGAAGGAGCTGGCGAAGGCCGGCGAATTAGCTGTATACCGGCATTACGGATTCTGGACGGCGATCGATACGTATAAAAACCTGCTGGAAATCAACAAGATGTGGGATCAAGGACAACATGTATGGAAGGTATGGTGATCAGGTTTGAGTTTCTGGAAAAATAAAAATGTGTTTGTGACGGGATGTACAGGTCTTTTAGGAAGCTGCTTGGTGAAGGAACTGATCGATCAGGGGGCCAATGTGACAGGACTTGTCCGTGACACTGTGCCCAAATCAAATCTGTATCAGGGAGAACAAGTGAAGCAAATGAATATCGTGCAGGGCGCGCTTGAAGATCTGGATGTGATTGAGCGGGCGCTTGGCGAATATGAAATTGACACGGTCTTTCATTTAGCCGCTCAGGCGATCGTCGGTGTCGCAAACCGCAATCCGATTTCCACTTTTGAAGCCAATATTCTCGGCACATGGAACATCCTTGAAGCGTGCCGCAGACATCCGCTTATCAAGCGTGTGATCGTCGCTTCCAGTGATAAAGCATACGGCGACCAGCCGACACTGCCGTACGATGAAAACATGCCTCTTCAAGGCAAACATCCGTATGACGTGTCAAAAAGCTGTGCCGATCTGTTAAGCCACACATATTTTAATACGTACGGCCTTCCAGTCTGTATTACGCGCTGCGGCAATTTGTACGGCGGCGGGGATTTGAATTTCAACCGGATCATTCCGCAGACGATTCAGCTCGTGCTGAACGGTGAAGCGCCGGAAATCCGCAGCGACGGCACATTTATCCGTGATTATTTTTATATCGAGGATGCGGTCGAAGCATACCTTTTGCTGGCGGAAAAGATGGAGGAGCTCAATCTTGCGGGAGAAGCGTTCAACTTCAGCAATGAGATTCAGCTGACGGTGCTGGAACTGGTAGAAAAAATTCTTAAGGCCATGGACAGTGATCTGAAGCCGAAGGTGCTCAACCAGGGAAGCCACGAAATCAAGCATCAATATTTATCGGCTGAAAAGGCGAGGAAGCTTCTGAACTGGACACCCGCGCATGCCATTGATGAAGGATTGGAAAAAACGATTGAATGGTATAAAGCCTTTTTTCAAAAGTAACAAAAACAGAGGTGAGATAAAGACGTGACAAGCGCATATTGCACAGTTTTATCAAAAGGAAGGCTATATCAGGCCATCGCTTTATTCGGCTCATTGAAAGAGGTTCAGGCGGACGCCCCCATTTTTACTTTGTGCATGGATCAAGACACCTATGACGTGCTTCAAGCAATGCGGCCGGATAATGTCACCTTGATTCAGGTGTCGGCACTGGAAAATGAGGAGCTCCTTGAACTGAAGCGGACGAGGGATCAGAGCGAATACTGCTGGACGGTGAAGCCGGTATTTCTCGAATTCGTACTGGACGGACATCCGGACTTAGAGCGTGTCACGTACATTGATGCCGATTTGTTTTTCTTCGCTGATCCGCGCCCGATTTTTGAAAATCAGCCGGATTGTTCGGTGCTTCTGTCACGGGGCGATATCGTCATCCCCTCATTTGAAAAACAGGAAATTGACATGCTGCAGCGTCTTTTAGGCCGGTATAATTCCGGTTTTCTCAGCTTCAAAGCCGACCGGGCCGGCACAGATTGTCTCAAGTGGTGGAAAGAACGTTGCCTGGAAGAATGCAAAAATGCGCCGGGGGAAGGAAAATTCGGAGATCAGGGCTATTTGGATTACATGTCTGATCTGTTCCCGAATGTGTGTGACATTGCCACGCCCGGCGTGAATATCGGCCATTGGAATTACGGACGGCATACGTTTTCATGGAAGGACGGGCGCCTTGTGCTCGAAGACGGAAGTCCGCTGATTTTCTATCATTTCAGCGGATATCGGATCGTCACAGCCAACGACATTCGGCAGATTCATGAGACGACCCGGACCGACCTGCCGTTTGTCCATCAGCTTTACCAGGACATTCTGAAGCAGGTGATCGGGACGGTCAGCGCCGTCTGCCCGGAGTTCAGCGGCTTTGCATCTGAGGATGATAACAAATAAATGATCATATACAGGAAGTGAACAAAAAGTGAAGGCAAGCGTCATTGTTCCCGCATATAATTCCAAGGAGAGGCTGTATAACAGCCTGCTCTCCCTGAATGAACAGGAATGCACAGAGCCGTTCGAAGTAATTGTGGCTGACAACGGTTCAGAAGACGGAACCTTATCCATGCTTGAATCATTCAGCGCGAATTTTCCGCTGATTTTTGTGAGAATTAAAGAAAACAGAGGGATCGCTTACGGACGGAATCAGGCGGTTCGCAATGCCAGAGGCGATATTTTGATTTTCCATGACAGTGACATGCTTGCCGAAAAGGATTTGGTGGCTAAGCATATCAAGGCTCATGAGAACCGGGACGATCTTGTCGTTTGCGGTATGTTCTGGAAGCGGCTGTACAGCTTTTATTATGACCGCTTTGGAAAAGAGCATAAGGAAAAGCTAGCCGAACTGTATGAAGATCTGCCGGGAGATAAAGAGCCGCTTCTTGATGAAAGTGCGATCAGAGACGGAAGCTTTCTTGACCAATGCTTTGACTTAGATACCGATTTTATCCGCGCGCTGAAAAGTATTTTGGGAAAATACGGGGACGATTTGAAAGGCTACCGTCTGCCGTGGCGTTTTTTCATTACGAACAATTCATCAGTGAAAAGACAGCACGTGGAAGATCTCGGCCTGTTTGATGAAGGCATTGTCAGATACGGCTTTGAGGATTATGATCTCGGCATCAGGCTTCATCAGTCGGGATTGGCGTTTCAGCTGCGGCGCGATATCATGAGCGTCCATCAGGAGCATCCGAGCAACTGCGCTTCCGTTGATGACATCAGGACGAATATCGCGTACATGTGCGACAAGTACAATGATATTCATTCGCTTGACGTGCACCTCGCATTTAACGGCCCATTTGATGCGGAGTTGACCAACAGCATTATGGCAGACATCGAAAAACTGCTTGATTATGAGAAATATGAAAGCCTGCTGCACATCTTTCTCGAGCTGCTGCACGTGGTTAAAGACCGCAACCTCGACCCGGACTGGAAGACGAAAAGCCCGCGTATCACGGCGAACAGCTTTCATCTGCCGGAGGTCCAAAAGCTTTTGTCAAAAGCGGAAAAAAAGCTGGGCGTCACGCACTTTGCCAGGGCGTTCAAAGCGCTGATTGCTGATTTACTGCATGTGGATCTTAAATAAACTGGATGTGATATGGTGAGTAAATATCATTTTTCAACCATTGTTTCAAGAACGCATATCTTTAAACTGATGCCGATGATTCATTCTCTCCATGAGCATTGCCGTGATTTTCATCTGTATGTGCTGTGTGTCGACCTGAAGGCGTATGAACTGCTTCAGCAGGTGCCGTGGGAGCATGTCACGGCGGTTCAGCTCCATGAAATGGAGGATCCGGAGCTGCTTGAAGCAAAGGGCGGCCGGACGTTTCATGAATATTGCTGGACGCTGAAGCCGGCATTTCTTTTCCATGTGATGACGGAGTATAAGGAAGCCGAATATTTTGCCCATTTGGATACCGATCTCTTTTTCTTCTCAGATGTGGATAGGCTGTTTGCGGAAAAGCCGGATGCTTCTCTTTTTCTGACGGATCACCGCAATTCAAAACGGTTTGCGTCCTATTACAAGCTGACCGGGCAGTACAACACCGGGTTTGTCGGCGCGCGGAATACTGAGGAAGCGTACCGGGCGGTCTGGCAATGGAGACAGGATTGTATCTCTTATTGTACCGTGGAGATGAATGAAGAAAAAAAGACATACGGTGATCAAAGGTATGTTGAAAAGTGGCCCGCGCAATTTGAACACGTCCATGTCTCGGAGTCGATCGGCGCGAATGCGGCGCTGTGGAATATTGAGAAATATAAAGTCAGCCTGCGCGACGGAGCTGTATATGTCAATGACACCCCGCTGATTTTTTATCATTTTTCCGGTTTTACACTCGTCACGGAGAACGAATTCAATCTGTGCTGGTACTATCACATCGATGACAAGGCGACAGTCAGCTATATTTACGTGCCGTATATCAAAAATATTAAAAAATGGATTGATGAAATTCAACAAGCGTTCCCAGATTTCAGAGACGGGTTTATTCCGAGATATGCGGTTCCTGACACTCATTTTTATACGGTTGAAACATAAAAATCCCTGCCTTTTTGGCAGGGATTTTTTTATGAGTGCCATTCTTTTAAGGTTTTGTCGCTCGGCAGGACAAAGGCGAGCAGGCCTAAAACGGGCAGAAAGGCGACGGCTGTCATGGTCGGCGTTAATCCCGCCGAATCAATGAGGGCGCCGAGCGCAACGGCTCCGATCGCTCCCATTCCGAAGGCGAGTCCGACCGTCAGCCCTGACATCGTGCCGATTTTCCCCGGAACAAGCTCCTGCGCGTAGACAACCGTTACGGAGAAGCTGGACATCAGGACAACGCCGATCAGGGCCAGTACGCCATAAGCGATGACAGGGCCCGCAAACGGAAGGAAAATCGTCAAGGGAGCCGATGCCATCATCGAAACGATGATGACGTTCCGCTTTCCGAAACGGTCTGCAAGCGGTCCGCCGAGAAACGTTCCCACAGCGCCGAAAAATAAAAAGACGAAGATGTAGCTCTGTGCCTGCTGAATGCTGACATGATAAGCATTCATCGCATAGAACGTATAAAAGTTGCCGATTGCACTCACATACCAGGAGCGTGCGAAAATTAAGAAGATAATCATGATAAGGGCAAGAATAATCGGTTTTGTAATCACGGTCTGTACAGCGGCGGCCGGCGATTTTTTACTTGCGGCGCGCAAATGAATCAGGCGGTCTTTGTACCATTTGGCGATATAAATGAGAAACAGCACAGCGATTGCGGCGACAAGCGTAAACCAGACAGAACCGAATTGACCGAGCGGAACGAGAATCAGCGCGGTAATCAATGGCGCCATCGCCTGGCCGGTATTTCCGCCGACCTGGTAAATCGATTGCGCCAAGCCGCGTTTATTGCCTGCCGCCATGTAAGCGACACGCGACCCTTCAGGATGAAAGACGGCGGAGCCAAGGCCGATAAAGAATACACAGCATAAAATCGTCAGAAAAGACGGGGCGAACGCGAGGCCTAAAATGCCGAGCATGCTTGAGGTGAGTCCGAGCGGCAAAGCATACGGCATCGGGCGTTTATCCGTATACCAGCCGATGACGGGCTGCATCACGGATGACACCATATTCAGCGTAAAGGCGATGATTCCGAGCTGCGTAAAGGTAAGGCTCATGGAACGTTCCAAAATAGGAAACATCGCAGGAATCACCGCTTGCAGCGAATCGTTCAGCAAATGACAGATCCCGATAATCAATAAAATGGAATACATGGTTGTCTCGGGACGTTGGACAGGTTTTTCTTTCAGCGGGGCGGCAATTGCCACAGTTATTCTCCTCCTTTTTCTGTAAGCGAAGCATACACCATATTATTCATAAGGTGAATGAATTATCAAGAGCAAAAAAGGCTCTTCTTTCTCAAACCGAAAAAAGAGCCTCCCTTTTTATTTGTTTAACAAACTGTGTTTTCTCGAATACACCATGTAAACGACGATCCCGGCGGCGATCCAGATGACAAAGGAGAGCCACGTCACGCCCGGCAGGCTGCATGCGAGATAAAGGCATAAGCATGCGCTGATGATCGGCACAAAAGGCACGAAAGGAACACGGAAGGAAGATGTGATCTCCGGATGTTTCTTTCTTAAAACGATGACGGCGATCGCGATGACCGTAAAGGCCGCCAAAGTGCCCATATTGACAAGGTGCGCCAAGGTTCCCAAATCAATAAAACCCGCGATCCCGGCAGCGACAATTCCCGTCACCCAAGTGTTTTGAAACGGTGTTTTAAAGCGCGGGTGAACCTTGGAAAACATGCGGGGCAAAAGGCCGTCTCTGCTCATCGCAAATGTAAGGCGCACCTGAGCGTAAAGCAGAGCGAGCATTACCGTTGTAATCCCGATAATCGCGCCGACGGAGATAATGCCCGCTATTTTGTTCTGGCCGACAAATTGGAGCGCAAAGGATACCGGATCTCCGACATTTAATTTGGTGTACGGAAGCATTCCTGTCAGAACGAGCGACACCGTAATGTAAAGGATGGTGCAGATGGCGAGCGCGCCGATGATTCCGATCGGCATTGATTTCTGCGGATTTTTCACTTCTTCTGACGCGTTTGACACGGCATCAAATCCGAGATACGCGAAGAAAACGGTCGCGGCGCTCGCGATGACGCCTTTCATTCCGAACGGCATAAACGGCGACCAGTTTTCCGGTTTCACGTAGCCGAAACCGACGATGATAAACAGCAGAATGATCGCAATTTTCATCAATACAATGACATTGTTAAAGCGGGTGCTTTCTTTCACGCCCCTTGAAACAATTGCGGTAATGACCAAAATAATGATAACGGCCGGCAGATTAAACACGGCGCCCGCTTTGCTTCCGGGTGCGGCGGTCAGCGCCTCCGGAAGATGCAGCCCGAAGCCTGCGAGAAGCGACTGGAAATACGATGACCAGCCGGTTGCGACGGCGGCGAGCGCGATGACATACTCAAGCATTAAGTCCCATCCGATTAAAAACGCGAGACATTCCCCGAGGGTGACATATGAGTACGTATATACGCTGCCTGAAATCGGAATGGATGAAGAAAATTCCGCATAACAAAACGCGGCGAGCGCGCAGGCAAGCCCCGCGAGCACAAACGAAAGAATCAAAGCCGGCCCTGCGCCTGTCGCGGCCACGGTCCCGGTAATCACAAAAATCCCCGTGCCGACAACACAGCCGATTCCGAGTAAAACCAAGTCAAAAGCGCTTAACGAGCGGGCCAGACTGGTCTGTCTGCTCTGTGCCTTTAAGTCGGCCAGCGGCTTTTTCCGAAATAGTAAAGACATATGGGTCCTCCTGAAAATTCATAATATTCTCATCATTATATACACTGACGTTTGTATTATATTGTTGAAATTTCGCGCAGTCAATTAAAGAATTTTCCACTTTAAAAGGACAAAGCTCAAAAGCGTCGATGTGAGGAAGAGAAAGTAATTTTATCGTGAAATAGTTCAATTTTCTCACGTTAAGACCGATACAAAAAATGACCCATTAACTATTTTCAAGTTTCGGTGAAAGGGAGATGTTTACATGTTTCAATATGAAGAACTAAATAAGCAGTTTATCGGCGGCCGATGGAGGGATGGAAGCAGCCGGAACGTATTGGAAGACAGAAATCCTTATACTCAGAAAGTCATCACCTCATTCCGAAAAGCGACGCCTGATGATGTGGATGCGGCGTACCGTGCCGCGGCTCTTGCGAAACAAGAATGGGACAAAGTAAACCCTTTTAAAAAGCGGGCCATTTTGGAAAAAGCGGTATCTTTCATCGAAGAGCATGAAGAAGCGATTGTTTACTTAATCATGGAGGAACTTGGCGGAACAAGACTGAAGGCTGAGTTTGAAATCGGACTTGTTAAAAATATGATAAAAGAAGCCGCAACATTTCCGGTGCGGATGGAAGGGAAAATTCTCCCGTCGACGATTGACGGAAAAGAAAACAGGCTGTACAGAATACCCGCCGGAGTCGTCGGGGTGATCAGCCCGTTTAATTTCCCGTTTTTCCTTTCAATGAAATCTGTTGCGCCGGCACTCGGCGCGGGGAACGGCGTTGTATTGAAGCCTCATGAAGAAACACCGATCTGCGGCGGCACGCTTATCGCGAAAATTTTTGAAGCGGCCGGCGTACCGGACGGGCTGCTGAACGTCATCGTTACGGATATCGGGGAGATCGGCGACAGCTTTGTCGAGCATCCCGTGCCGCGAATTATCTCATTTACAGGTTCAACAGGGGTAGGCAGCTATATCGGACAGCTTGCGGTTAAGCACTTTAAAAAACCGCTGTTGGAGCTTGGCGGAAACAGCGCTCTGATCGTGCTTGAGGATGCTGATCTCGAATACGCCGTCAATGCGGCCGTATTCAGCCGGTTTACGCATCAGGGCCAGATCTGCATGTCGGCGAACCGCGTGCTCGTTCACACGTCTGTATATGACAAATTTACAGAGCTTTACGAAGCGAAAGTGTCATCGCTGAAAGTCGGCGATCCGATGGACCCTGATACGGTTATCGGGCCTTTAATCAATGAGAGACAGGCGGAAGGTTTAAAACGGTCTGTTGAAAAGGCGATAGAAGAGGGAGCGGTTCCGGTCTTGTCCGGCCGATTCAGCGGAACGATCGCTGAACCTGTCATCTTAAAAGATGTGAAGCCTGATATGAGCATCGCGAAGGAGGAACTGTTCGGCCCGGCCGTCTGCATCATGCCGTTTGAAACGGAGGATGAAGCTGTCAGCATCGCAAACGCGACACCGTTCGGTTTAAGCGGAGCCGTGCATACGGCAAACGTTGAGCGGGGCGTTGAGTTTGCAAAGCGGATCGAGACCGGCATGATTCACGTCAATGATACGACCATTAATGATGAACCGAATGTCGCGTTCGGCGGCGAGAAGCAATCAGGTCTCGGCAGGCTGAACGGCGAATGGAGCCTTGAAGAATTCACCACGCTGAAATGGATTTCGGTTCAGCATGAAAAACGGCAATTCCCATATTAAGAAGGAGTGAAAGAAATGAGTATACAGACGGAGCAGCAAACGCACAGCCTGCTTGACGCTTTTGTCAAAGTTGCGCCTTTTTTAAACAGTCTGATCCAAGATGACATCACCATCGGGATTTATGATACGGAAAAATTAATCGTGAACATTCCGGCTAAAACTTTTTCTCTTAACGTAAAGCCGGGCGACCCGCTGCAAAAAGGGGATATCATTACAGACGCGATCCGCATGAATCAGAAGAAGACAAGCATGGTGCCGAAAGAGCTGTTCGGATTTCCGCTGATTGCCAGAGCGATTCCGCTTCACGATGAAAACGGAAAAGTTATCGGCGGCGTCGGTCTCGGCACCAGCCTTGAAAAATCAGCCAAGCTTCATGATGTCGCTGAAAGCCTGTCCGCCGTCGTGGAACAGACGGCTTCAGCGGTCGCGGATATTTCAGAATCCATCAACGGCTTTTCGTCACAGATGTCCGGGATTTCCGCTCAGGCGAAACAAGTCAGTGAAAGCGCGGGAGAAATCGCAGACATCTCCGTCACAGTCAAGGGCATCTCAGATCAAAGCAATCTGCTCGGTTTAAATGCGGCTATTGAAGCCGCGAGAGCCGGAGAATCCGGCAAGGGCTTTTCCGTTGTGGCGGACGAAATCCGCAAGCTTGCCACTCATTCAAAAGACAATGTCGGCCAAATTGACCAGATTACGAAAAAAATCCACAGCCTGCTGAAAGGGCTGGAGGATTCTATTGAATCCATCAACCAGAACACAGACGGCCAAGCGGCGGCGGTTGAACAAATTTCTGCAACGATGCAGGAAATTTCGGGAAGCGCCCAGCATTTAGCGAAAATGGCTGAAAACGTGCTCGGAGATTCATAAAAAAGGGGGGGAGCTTACGGGCTCCTTTTTTTGTTTTATCTTAGCATTCGGAAACTGCTCCTCACACGTTTGACCCGTCATGCTCAAGGGTACACATACGAATACATCACCAATGATAAAGGAGAGTTTTGTATGTCTGATGCAAATCTGCACAACCCGCAGACGAAATATGACCATGATGAATTTCCAAAACAATATCAGGAACCGCCCGGTTTGCAGAAAGAGATGAAGCCTGTGCCGGACTGCGGTGAAACAAGCTACAAAGGAGCAGGAAAGCTGAAGGGAAGAAAAGCCCTTGTTACCGGAGGCGATTCGGGAATCGGCCGGGCTGCCGCAATCGCCTATGCCCGGGAAGGGGCGGATGTAGCCATTAACTATCTGCCTGAGGAACAGCCGGATGCCGAAGAAGTAAAAGCATTAATTGAAAAAGAAGGAAGAAAAGCCGTTCTGCTGCCGGGTGATTTAAGCGATGAAGCGTTTTGCGGAGAATTGGCGGAAAAAGCGTATCAAGAGCTTGGCGGTCTTGACACGCTCGCTCTTGTCGCCGGCAAACAGCAGGCAGTGGATGATATCAGCGATCTTGCCACAGAACAAATCTATCAAACCTTCGAAGTCAATGTATTTTCACTGTATTGGCTCGTCAAGGCGGCGCTTCCGTATTTGCCAAAAGGCGCGTCTATTATCACGACAACGTCCGTAGAAGGGTATAATCCAAGCCCGATGCTATTGGATTATGCCGCGACGAAACATGCTATTATCGGTTTTACCGTCGGCTTAGGAAAGCAGCTGGCGAATAAAGGAATCAGAGTCAACTCGGTAGCGCCGGGGCCGATCTGGACGCCGCTGCAGATTTCGGGAGGACAGCCCGGTGAAAACATTCCGAAATTCGGCAAGGAAACACCGGCCGTTCCATTAAATCGTGCCGGCCAGCCGGCGGAGCTTGCGGGGATTTATGTCTTTTTGGCCTCAGAGGAATCCAGCTATGTGACATCCCAAATTTATAGTGTAAGCGGAGGAATTCCGACAGCGTAATCAATAAGGAGCTGCCCTTCATACGGGGCAGCTCTTTTTTTGATGTTATGTGCCGAGCACGTTTTGATTATACAGTACGCTCGGATGTGACGGGTGGTAGGAGGCGGCTTTGTCGTTATGAATCTTCGCTTTTTCTCTGTCGCCGAGCTGCCAGTAGCAGACGCAGAGCTGCAGATGGGGATACCAGGTGGAGAACTCGAGCTGGGTAAAGCCTGCATCGCTGCTTTTGGCGGATAGGGCGAGCTCATACCAAAACACGCCCTGCCGGTATTGCCGTTTCTCAGCAAAAAAGTCACCCAGCCTGCAGCAGAACTCCGGCCGCGGGCAATCGATCAAAAATGATTTTAAAAGAGACGTCATGGCTGCCTCTTCATGGCCGACCGCCCTGTAGCAATCGGATAAGTATTGGCATGTTCTGATCTCATCTTCGATCCAGCACTGTTTTGTGGAAAGAAAATGGTGATAATACGTAATGGCGCGCTGATACTGGCCGTGATCTTTTAATTCATTCGCAAAGTAAAATAAATCGCGGGGTGTCATCGTTTCATTGTTTTCCGCCATTTTCTCGTAAATCCTCAAGTTGCGGTCTGAGGGAGGCGAATGCTGCTTCTCGGATTTGCGGTGTGTGACGGCGATCTCGGTTTCTATGATGTTTCCGTATACTTCCAGATATTCATGCACGGCTCCGATCCAGTGAAACCCTTTTTCCCGCTTGACGAGACGGTTGCGCCGGTATCTGAAGCTGACCTCTCCCCGATCATCAAAGCCGACGTGATAATACATGGATACCGCGTCAACTTCTTTTGAAAGTGACGCCTTCAGTTCAAGCAGTTTTTCGCGGTCCTTTTCCAAAAAAATATCGTCGGCGTCCAGCCACAGAATATAATCCATTTCCGCTTTGGAAAACGCAAAATTCCGGGCGGCTGCAAAGTGATCGACCCATTCAAAATCATAAATCTTATCCGTATAACGGGCCGCGATTTCTTTCGTCCGGTCGGTTGAGCCCGTATCAACAATCACCATTTCATCCGCAATGTCTTTGACGGAATCAAGACAGCCCGCAAGCACTTCCTCTTCATTTTTTACAATAACGCACAAACTGACGCTGATCATGTCATCACCTCTTCACCTCCAGTGTATAAAAGGAGAGGCGGAAACATTCTTCGGACAAAATGATCTCTTCCAAGAAATTTGTCTGCCCTTTTACTAGTTTTATTCCAGCGCCTGATTTAAAATGAACACATGAACTTACGTGAGGATTGATAGGAACCATGAGCATCATAAAAGCGGAAAACCTTTATAAAACATACGGAGATAAGACATTATTCGACCATATCTCCTTTCATATTGAAGAGAATGAAAGAATCGGTTTAATCGGCCCGAACGGAACGGGCAAGTCAACGCTTCTGAAAACCATTGCCGGCCTTGAATCAACGGAAGAAGGCGAGATTACGGCGTCAGGAAGCGTGCATATTGAATTTTTGCATCAGGACCCCGAGCTTCCTGCCGGACAAACCGTGCTTGAACATATTTATTCCGGCGACTCGGCAGTCATGAGAACGATGAGAGAGTATGAAAAAGCGCTTCAGGCGCTGAATGAAGAGCCTGAAAATGAACAGCGCCAGAAGCACCTGCTTGATGCGCAGGCCAGAATGGACGCGAATGATGCATGGGAAGCGAATACGTTAGCCAAAACGGTTTTGACAAAACTTGGCGTTACCGATTTAATGAAGGATGTCAGCGAGCTGTCCGGCGGCCAGAAAAAGCGCGTCGCGATTGCGAAAAACGTCATCCAGCCGGCTGACCTGCTCATTTTGGATGAACCGACAAACCATTTGGACAATGAAACGATTGAATGGCTGGAAGGCTACTTATCGCAATATCCGGGCGCCGTCATGCTTGTCACGCACGACAGATATTTTCTGAACAGGGTGACGAACAGAATTTACGAGCTTGAGAGAGGCAGCCTTTATACGTATAAGGGAAACTATGAAGTATTTCTGGAAAAGCGGGCCGAACGGGAAGCACTGGCAGAGCAGAAAGAAACAAAACGTCAAAATCTTCTGCGCCGCGAATTGGCATGGCTCAGAAGAGGGGCGAAAGCGCGCTCGACAAAACAAAAAGCGAGAGTGGACAGAGCAGAGGCGCTCAAGGAGCAAAAAGGGCCGGCAGTCTCCGGATCGCTCGATTTCGCGATCGGCTCCCACCGTCTCGGAAAACAGGTGATCGAAGCGGAAAACGTCACCATTACTTATAACGGCCAAGCGCTGATCAGCCAATTTAACGAGCTTGTCATCCCGGGGGAAAGAATCGGCATCATCGGGCCGAACGGAATCGGGAAAACAACACTATTAAACAGCCTCGCCGGCCGAGTTCAGCCTGACAGCGGCAATATCACCATCGGGCAGACGGTCCGGATCGGCTACTACACCCAGGATCACAGTGAAATGAACGGTGATATGAAAGTCATTGAATATATAAAAGAGACGGCTGAAATCGTCAAAACGGCGGAGGGCGATGTCATCACCGCGGAACAAATGCTTGAGCGCTTTCTGTTCCCGCGCCCGATGCAGCAGACGTATATCAGAAAGCTGTCGGGCGGGGAAAAGCGCCGTCTGTACTTGCTGAATGTACTGATGCAGGAGCCGAATGTGCTGTTTTTAGACGAGCCGACCAATGATCTGGACACAGAAACATTAAGCGTGCTCGAAGATTATATCGAACAGTTTCCGGGCGTCGTCATCACGGTATCCCATGACCGCTATTTCCTTGACCGAGTCGTTGACCGCCTGATCGTATTTGAAGGGCAAGGCGTCATTTCCCGTTTCCAAGGTTCGTACAGCGAATACATGGAATATGCAAAAGCAAAGAAAACGTCGGTAAAACAGCCGGCTGAAGAGAAAAAGGCGGAGGAAGAGCCGAAGAAAAAGCGCAAAAAGCTTTCGTATAAGGATCAGATCGAATGGGACGGCATCGAAGACAAAATCGCCGGTCTTGAAGAGAAGCATCAGCGTCTGGAAGCGGAAATCGCCGAAGCGGGAAGTGATTTCGGAAAGATTCAAGAACTGATGGCCGAACAGGCAAAAACGGCTGAAGAGCTTGAAGCGGCGATGGAACGCTGGACTGAACTGTCACTGATGATTGAAGAACTTGAGAATTAAGAAAAGCCGGTATGATCCCCAGGTCATACCGGCTTTTTTGTCATAAACAGATGTCTGCCGGAACATACCGCTTGAGCGATATGTTCTTGTTCATGTCCGTCTAAAGCAATCCCAGCAAAGCGTCCGAAACCGTCCAAGTTTAAACACAAATCGCATCGAAATATCTAATGATAGCATATTATAACAAAATTTTTTCTTTAAAAGTTTACGTTTACGTTAAGGTTCAAAAGGTGTATAATAGTATCAGATACGACAAGAGGGGGATTCACCTTGGAATGGATGAAGATTGATCAAGTTGCCAAACGAAGCGGATTGACAAAAAGAACCATTCGGTTTTACGAGGAGATTGGTTTAATTCCTGCTCCTAAAAGGACAGAAGGCGGCGTCCGGCTTTACTCTGAGGATGATATGGAGGAACTTGAAAAAGTAACAAGCACAAAAGAAGTGCTCGGTTTTTCCCTTCAGGAGCTTCAGCAGTTTATGGAGATGAGCCGTCAGCTGGAATTAAACAAAGAGGGGTACTTATTGTCACTGGATCCGAAGGAACGGAAAGAAAAGCTGGAAGAAATTCAGCACGCTTTGAATCACCAGCTTGAGATGATTGATGAAAAGATCAGCACATTCCTGCATTTTAAAGAGCGCCTTAACGGAATGAAAGAAAAAGCTGACCGCGCCATTCAATCAATCGAATGATTTTGCTGTAAACGCTATGGATATAGCGTTTCTTTTAATGGATCAAATAGGAGGCCTGATCAAATGGATACATCATCACAACAGAAAACAGGCTTATTCAGCCAGCCGAAAGCCGTTTGGGCGGTTGCGTTTGCCTGTGTTATTTCCTTTATGGGAATCGGACTTGTCGATCCGATTCTTCCGGCAATTGCCGCACAATTACATGCTTCACCTAGTGAAGTATCGCTGCTGTTTACAAGTTATTTGCTCGTGACCGGTTTTATGATGTTTTTCTCCGGGGCGATTTCCAGCCGGATCGGCGCAAAATGGACACTGCTTCTCGGACTTATTTTTATCATCGTGTTCGCCGCCCTTGGCGGAAGCTCAGGTTCAATCGCTCAGCTTGTCGGCTATCGCGGCGGCTGGGGACTCGGGAATGCTCTCTTTATTTCAACCGCGCTTGCCGTCATCGTCGGAGTGTCCGTCGGGGGCAGCGCCAAAGCCATTATTTTGTATGAGGCCGCGCTCGGTCTGGGGATTTCCGTCGGACCGCTTGCAGGCGGAGAGCTTGGGAGCATCTCATGGCGCGCTCCGTTTTTCGGAGTGTCTGTCCTCATGTTAATCGCACTTTGTGCGATTTCGCTCATGCTGCCGAAGCTGCCGAAACCGGCGAAACGCGTCGGTGTGTTTGACGCAATGAAGGCGCTCAAGTATAAAGGATTGCTGACCATGGCGTCGGCGGCGTTTTTATACAACTTCGGTTTCTTTATTTTGCTTGCCTATTCACCGTTTGTGCTTGATCTGGATGAGCACGGTCTCGGCTATGTCTTTTTCGGCTGGGGTTTATTGCTTGCGGTTACGTCTGTATTTACAGCGCCGGCCTTGCATAAAGCGCTCGGCACAGTCCGTTCGCTCGTCGTTCTGTTCATCTCTTTTGCCGTGATTTTGTTTATTATGGGCATTTGGACAGAACACATGGCGCTTGTCATTACTTGCATCGTCATCGCAGGCGCTGTGCTCGGGATGGTCAACACCATCATGACGACAGCCGTCATGGGGTCCGCTCCTGTCGACCGTTCCATCGCATCTTCTGCATACAGCTCTGTCCGGTTCATCGGGGGAGCCATTGCGCCGTGGATTGCGGGAATGCTGTCAGAGCGTTTTACAGCCCACACGCCGTACCTTGTAGGAGGAGCGGTCGTGCTGGCGGGTATGCTGATCTTGCTTCTGGGACGCAAACATCTCGCCGGAATAAAAGCCGGACATTAAGAAAAAAAGGAACTTCCGCACAGGCGGGAGTTCCTTTTTGTATTTACAGCACTTTCGTCGTCCAAGACTCACAGTTCCATGTTTCCGTCGCGATATCCATGTAGAATTCCGGTTCGTGGGAAATCAGCAGAATAGAGCCTTTGTATTCTTTCAGCGCGCGTTTCAGCTCTTCTTTCGCATCGACATCCAGGTGGTTTGTCGGCTCGTCAAGCACAAGCAGGTTTGTTTCTGAATTGATCAGTTTGCACAGTCTGACCTTCGCTTTTTCTCCTCCGCTGAGAACGGAGACGCGGCTTTCAATATGTTTGGTCGTCAGGCCGCATTTGGCGAGGGCGGCGCGGATTTCATATTGGGTAAAGGAAGGAAATTCGCTCCACACTTCTTCGATACACGTATTGTTATTGGTTTCTTTCACTTCCTGCTCGAAATAGCCCGTGTATTGATGTTCGCCCCGTTCCACCGTGCCTGAGAGCGGCTGAATTTCACCGAGCAGGCTTTTTAACAGTGTCGTTTTCCCGATGCCGTTTGCGCCGTACAGGGCGATTTTCTGGCCGCGTTCCATTTTGAGATTGAGCGGGCGTGACAGCGGAGTATCGTAGCCGATGACTAAGTCCTTCGTTTCAAAAATCAGCTTGCCTGACGTTCTCGCAGGCTTAAAATGGAATTCCGGTTTCGGTTTTTCAGCCGCCAGTTCAATCATATCCATCTTATCAAGCTTTTTCTGGCGGGACATCGCCATGTTTCTCGTGCTGACCCGCGCTTTGTTTCGGGCGACGAAATCCTTCAGCTCAGCCACTTCCTGCTGCTGTTTTTTATAGGCGGCTTCGAGCTGCTGTTTTTTCACTTCGTATACTTCCATGAATTGATGATAGTCACCGACATAACGCGTCAGCTCTTGGTTTTCCACATGATAAATCAAATTGATCACGCTGTTTAAAAACGGAATGTCGTGAGAAATTAAGATGAACGCATTTTCATATTCCTGCAAATAGCGTTTCAGCCATTCAATATGCTGCTCATCGAGGTAGTTGGTCGGTTCGTCCAACAGAAGGATTTCCGGCTTTTCCAAAAGCAGTTTGGCGAGCAGCACTTTCGTCCGCTGTCCTCCGCTTAAGTCAGTGACGTCACGGTCAAGTCCGACATCCTGCAAGCCGAGGCCCCGGGCGATTTCTTCGACTTTGCTGTCAATCACGTAGAAATCATTATTCGTCAGGGCATCCTGAATGACACCGACACCTTCCAGCAGCTGCTCAAGCTCGTCAGGGTCCGCTTCGCCCATTTTGTTATAAATCTCATTCATTTCTTCTTCCATCGCAAATAAGTAATGGAACGCATCCTTCAGCACATCGCGGATCGTTTTCCCTTTTTCAAGCACGGTATGCTGATCGAGATAGCCGACGCGCACGTTTTTCGCCCACTCAACTTTTCCCTCATCAGGCTCAAGCTTTCCGGTAATAATATTCATAAACGTTGATTTACCTTCGCCGTTTGCTCCGATTAAGCCGACGTGCTCCCCTTTTAAAAGACGGAACGATACATTGTTAAAAAGCGCACGGTCACCGAAGCCGTGGCTTAAATCTTTTACGGATAAAATACTCATCATTACACCTCTATCGTTATCAGACACGCTGTTTCGTCATGTGTCTTTCTCATTTATGATTATAAAGGAGGAGACCGTTTGTTAAAAGGCTTGGAAGGAAAAAGAAAATTGCGTTTGGCGCGTGCATTTGAGATACTATGGAGTAGATTTTAAGAATTGAGGAGAACGACATGACCCAAACATGGCCATTTTTACAGCATACACAACCATTTATCGCCGAAAACTGGGAGGCGTCAGGCTTTCAGGAGCCGACCGTCATTCAGGAAAAAGCCGCTCAGGTGATCATGGAAGGAAAAGACGTCATCGCCGAATCCCCGACGGGAACGGGAAAAACATTGGCGTACACGCTTCCGGTTTTGGAGCGGATCAACCCGGAGCAAAAACATCCGCAAGTGATTATTTTAGCGCCGTCCCGCGAGCTTGTGATGCAGATTTTCCAAGTGATTCAAGATTGGAAAAAAGGCTCTGATCTTCGCGCTTTGTCTTTGATCGGCGGAGCAAACGTGAAAAAGCAGGTGGAAAAGCTCAAAAATAAACCGCATATCATTGCAGGCACACCGGGAAGGGTGCTTGAATTGATTCAGGCGAAAAAGCTGAAAATGCATGAAGTCAAGACGATCGTTCTTGACGAAGCTGATCAGCTTGTGACAAAGGAACACCGCGAAACGATGAAAAAAATCATTAAAACGACGCTGAGAGACCGCCAGCTTTTAAGCTTTTCAGCTACGCTGCAGCCGGAGACAGAAGAGGTGCTGAATGCGATCGCACACGAACCGTCCGTTTTGAGAGTGAAGCGGAATACGGAGGAAAAGGCGCGGGTCACGCATCAATACCTCGTCTGCGATCAGCGGGATAAAGTGAAGCTGCTGCAAAAGCTGTCACGGCTGAACGGCATGCATGCGCTCGTTTTCGTCAGAGATATCGGGAATTTAAGCGTCTATGCGGAAAAACTTGCGTATCACCATGTGGGTCTCGGCATTCTGCACGGGGAAGCGAAAAAAATGGAGCGGGCAAACATATTATCAGCGTTTGAACGGGGAGAATTTCCGCTGCTTCTGGCCACTGACATTGCGGCGCGCGGACTCGATATCGATGATCTTCCGTATGTCATTCACGCGGACATACCGAATGAAGACGGGTATATCCACAGATCGGGCCGGACGGGGCGTGCCGGTAAAGAAGGAACCGTACTCAGCCTTGTCACGCCGATGGAAGAATCCAAACTGAAAAAAATGGCCAAGTCACTCGGAATTGAACTGAAAGAGGCTGTCTATTCAGGCGGAAGACTATCTGAGAAATAAGAAACGGAGGGCAAAAAAGCCCTCCGTTTTTTTGATTTATACTTTAATGATCTGTTTGCCTTTATTTTCTCCTTTAAACAGGCCGAGGAACGCGTCAGGAATATTGCTGAATCCTTCCGTAATCGTTTCTTCATAATGAAGCTTTCCGTCCTTGAGCCATTCAGCCAACTGTTTCGCGCCTTCAGAAAAGCGGTCAGAATAATCACCGACGATGAATCCCTGCATCAGCGCCTTTGATTTGATCAGCTTCGCCTGCACGCGGGGGCCCATGTCTTCCTCTTCACTTTCGGTATTGTATGAAGAGATTGCTCCGCATACCGGAATGCGGGCGAATTCATTCAGCAGGTTCATCACCGCATCTGAAATCGGTCCGCCGACATTGTCAAAATAGACATCGACGCCGTCAGGACATGCATGTTCAAGCGCTTTTTGAATATCATCTGCCGTTTTGTAGTTAATGGCTTCATCAAACTGAAGCTCCTCTTTCAGATACGCGATTTTTTCGTCAGATCCGGCAATGCCGACAACGCGCGCGCCTTTGATTTTAGCAATCTGCCCGACTGTTGAGCCGACGGCGCCCGCAGCTCCTGAAACGACGACGGTTTCGCCTTTTTTCGGACGGCCGATATCAAGCAGCCCGAAGTAAGCGGTCAGTCCGGTCATCCCTAAAATGCCGAGATAGGCCTGGGCGGGTGCGATATCCGTATCCAATTTGCGGAGGGCGGACTCATTGACGGCTGAATATTCCTGCCACGCGAGATTCCCGATCACAACATCGCCTTTTTTTAGCTTATTTCCGTCTGTCAGAACCTCGGCAATAACTCCGCCTGTTATGGCTTCATCTAAAGCGAACGGCTCGACATATGATTTGGTATCCTGCATCCGTCCGCGCATGTACGGATCAACGGAAACATAACTCGTTTTTACAAGCACTTCGCCGTCTTTCGGTTCGGGAACGGCAATCGTTTCAAATCGGAAGTCGTCATGGACGGGAACGCCTTGGGGGCGTCTTGCCAATTGAATCTGCTGCTGATTTTTCGTCATACTACATCCTCCTTCAACATGAGTGTTTGTTCCAAATGTAACACGAACCATTTCCCGAATACAAAATCAAACCGTCAGCCGGCATAAAAAAAGAAGGGCTGGGGCCCTTCTTTCTTCATAAGCGTCATTTAAAAGAATAACTGATATATGTCGGTGTTTTTCTCATGTTCCAAATATTCATAGGCATTCGTTTTAGAAGAATGAAGCATGTCGGCGGTGATCACAGGCCGAAGCGCGGTCAGATAAGAACCGAGCGTATTCTCAATTTCTTTCGGCAGAACGGATTCTATATCACCGATATTTATAATAATAGAGAAAACGAAATCGATATTAATATGAAAGGTATCTTCAGCAAAGGCCGTAAGCTCTTTTATTCCGTCCGGGCAGCGGGTATGCCGGCGGAATACCTGCTTCACTAAATCACTGACAACCCAAGCGTTAAATCGCTGTTCCGGTGAAAAATAATGAATAGGAAGCACCTCCCTGCTTGATCGGCTCGTAAAGGTTTTTATTTTTCTGACAAAGTGTCTTCTCCTACTGTAACATGTCCCGGAAGAAAATATCCACTGACAATCTTCCTGAATTTTTATGGAACTCTCTTTCTTTTGTTTGATACTCGATGAAGCGGGTAAACAACCAATATACAAAAACAAAAGGGAGGACTTATCAATGAAACCGGTAGTAAGAGAATATACAAATGATCAAAAACTGATGCAGGACGTAAAAGAGCTTCAGCAATTGGGTGTCGCAAAAGAAGACGTATATGTGCTTTCTCATGATGACGACAGAACGGATCGCCTGGCCGACAATACGGATGTCAATACCATCGGAGCGAAAGAAACGGGCATTAAACACGCGGTCGGCAATATGTTTAATAAAAAAGGCGACGAGCTCCGCAACAAAATTCACGAAATCGGCTTTTCGGAGGAGGAAGCATCACAATTTGAAAAGCGCTTAGATGAAGGAAAAGTTCTTCTGTTTGTCACGGATAACGAAAAAGTAAAATCATGGGCGTAAGCTGAATTAGATCCCAAGGGGTTTTCGGTCCCTTGGGATTTTTTTGCGGGTTCCGCAATAAAACCGAAAGGCACCTTCACTACATTTGCGGTGCTGTTTTTCAACTGATTTGATACAATTTGATTGCAATAAATTGGAATGTAAATCAGGAGGAGCACAATTTATGAAAAAAATGCTATTTATGCTGGCGGTTTGTTTATGTATGATCCCAGCGGACGTCCATGCCGCTGACCTAGGCCGGCAGACGTTAGGAACAAATGACGGCTGGGGAGCTGCTTTTGGCGGAACAACCGGGGGAGCGAAAGCCTCATCATCCAACGTATACACCGTATCAAACAGAAAGCAGCTTGTTTCTGCATTAGGGGGAAGCGCCAACAGCACGCCGAAGATTATTTACATACAAGGCACAATCAATATGAATACAAACGATAACAATAAAACGCTCGGCTTTAATGATTATAAAGATCCGGCATATGATCTAAACGCATATCTGAAGGCGTACGACCCGGCTAAATGGGGGAAAAAAGCGCCGTCAGGCACCCAGGAAGATGCCAGACAGCGATCCCAAAAAAAACAGAAAGCGCAGGTCGTGATTGACATCCCTTCAAATACGACCATCATCGGCTCAGGCTCAAATGCCAAAGTGACAGGCGGAAATTTTAATATTAAGAATGGCGTCGACAATGTCATCATCCGCAATATTGAATTTCAAGACGCTTATGATTATTTTCCGCAATGGGACCCGACTGACGGGGACAGCGGCAACTGGAACTCGGAATATGACAATATCACCATTAACGGGGCGACGCACATATGGATCGATCATTGCACCTTTAATGACGGATCGAATCCTGACAGCGGTTTTCCCTACTATTACGGGAGAAAATATCAGCACCATGACGGCCAGACGGATATGGCCAACGGGGCGAATTATGTGACATTATCCTATAATAAATATCATGACCATGACAAAGGCTCCGTCATCGGAAACAGCGACAGCAAGACGTCAGATGAAGGAAAATTGAAGGTGACCATTCACCATAACTATTACCAGAACATCGTCCAGCGCGCACCGCGGGTCCGGTACGGGCAGGTTCACATTTATAATAATTTTTACGCAGGCTCGAAAAGCGCCGCATACCCGTTCAGCTATGCATGGGGCGCGGGACATGCGTCAAAAATATATGCCCAGAATAATGTCTTTGAAGTGCCGGGACTGGCTGCTGATAAGGTCATCAGCGTTTTCAGCGGCGGAAAAGCGCTTCATGAAGACGGCACGCTTTTAAACGGCGCCGCCATTAACGCGTCAGCCGCCAACGGATTAAGTCAGTCCGTCGGCTGGACACCGTCATTGCACGGCTCCATCGGCTCATCATCAAATGTAACATCCGATGTTATATCTAATGCCGGTGCGGGAATATTAAAATAAGAAACAAGAAACACAAAGGAAAATATTCCTTTGTGTTTTTTAATTAACAAAAACATTTATTAACTTAGTTAAGTAGTAAAATGGGATAGGGGATGGAAGATAACAAAATAGGAGGAGACCTGTAATGGCTTCAGAAAAAGACGCAAAAAAACAGCAGGCAGTAAAAATCATTCCATTGCTTATTACTGTTGCTGTGGGATTAATCATTTGGTTTATTCCCGCGCCGTCCGGACTTGAACCTAAAGCATGGCATTTGTTCGCTATTTTTGTCGCAACAATTATCGGCTTTATCTCCAAGCCCTTGCCAATGGGCGCAATTGCAATTTTTGCATTGGCAGTCACCGCGTTAACGGGAACGCTGTCTATTGAAGATACGTTAAGCGGATTTGGAAACAAGACAATCTGGCTGATTGTCATCGCCTTTTTTATTTCCCGGGGGTTTATCAAAACCGGGCTCGGCGCCAGAATTTCTTACGTATTCGTACAACGGTTCGGGAAGAAAACACTCGGCCTTTCTTATTCACTGCTTTTCAGTGATTTAATCTTATCTCCCGCCATTCCGAGCAACACGGCACGGGCGGGCGGCATTATTTTTCCTATTATCAGATCATTATCCGAAACATTCGGATCAACGCCGGCAGACGGAACAGAGCGGAAAATCGGCGCTTTCTTATTAAAGACCGGTTTTCAAGGAAACTTGATTACGTCTGCGATGTTTTTGACGGCAATGGCGGCGAATCCGCTGATCGCCAAGCTGGCCCATGATGTCGCAGGGGTGGACATCACATGGACAAGCTGGGCAATCGCGGCCATTGTACCGGGATTGGCGAGCTTAATCATTACGCCGCTTGTCATTTATAAGCTGTATCCGCCGGAAATTAAAGAAACACCGGACGCGGCTAAAATCGCAACGGAAAAATTGAAAGAAATGGGTCCGTTTAAAAAATCCGAACTCTCCATGGTCATCGTCTTTTTATTGGTGCTTGCGCTGTGGATTTTCGGAGGAAGTTTAAATATCGACGCAACGACAACGGCTTTGATCGGATTATCCGTTTTGCTTTTGTCACAGGTATTAACATGGGAGGACATCAAAAAGGAACAAGGTGCATGGGATACGCTGACTTGGTTCGCGGCGCTTGTTATGCTGGCGAATTTCCTGAATGAACTCGGCATGGTGTCTTGGTTCAGCAATATGATGAAATCTTCTGTTTCCGGTTTTTCATGGATTGTGGCATTTATGATTTTAATTGTCGTATATTATTACACTCATTATTTCTTTGCGAGCGCAACCGCGCATATCAGCGCCATGTACGCGGCATTTCTCGCCGTAATCGTGGCAGCGGGCGCGCCGCCGCTATTGGCAGCGCTCAGCCTGGCGTTTTTCAGCAACCTCTTCGGTTCGACGACGCATTACGGCTCAGGAGCGGCTCCGGTCTTTTTCGGAGCAGGCTATATATCACAAAGCAAATGGTGGTCCATCGGCTTTATCCTGTCGATCGTCCATATTGTGACATGGCTTGTCATCGGTGGATTATGGTGGAAAGTTTTAGGTTTATGGTAGAAGAAAAAAGGCAGACTCAGGTCTGCCTTTTTTTTGTTTCTATAAGGGATGGGAAGGCCCAGCACATGATGGCTTCAGTTGGAATACAATATTGCCGGGGTGATAATATGAGCAGCAGCCGTAATCAATACATGATATTGAAACAGAAGCCTTACAAATATATGAGCAGACATATGAAACGCTGGTATGAACAGTTACTATGTGATAATGAACAGCCGGAAATAGTGACGAAAAAACAGTTTCCGTCTTTAGATGAAAATCGATCCGCCTTGTGCGCACCCCAGCTGCGAGGCCCTGAAGGCAAAAGAGGCCCCGCCGGCTCCCGAGGTCCGCAAGGGGAGGCAGGTCCGCCCGGTCCTCCGGGTCCTGAGGGACCGCCGGGAGCGGTTCCGGTTGTCGCTTTTCAAAATAATACAGAACAAATGACGATTCCGTTAGAAGGAACACCGATAAACGTGTTAAGCACTGTGATAGATGCGCCGACGGATCAATTTGTAAAAACGGATGCCGTCATACAAGTAAATGTGGAACTGGATCCGCTCGCGTCTAATTTCTCACTGGTCTTAGCTGTCGATCTGCAAAGAAATGGGGTATCTATTCAAACACAGAGACAAGAGCGGAACCTCTTTTCTTCAGGCGGGCAAATCATAGGAATTCCTTTTACGTACATCGACGAAATGGCAGCGGGAGAAACAGCCGCGTACCAGCTCTTTTTATCCGTGCTTTCTTCGAATTATGTAACACAAGTGACAGCGGAAAACGGCTCCCTTATCGCGACGGGATTCCCCGTTCAAGGATCGGACTAAGGTGATGAAAAGAAATCACCTTTTTTATTTAGGTTGTCAAAAGAGAGCCCGTATTAATATGCTGTCTTAAAAAGTAAGGCTGTCTACTGGAAGGAGAGGGAAAAAGATTGAATGAATAATCCGATTATGAACGGAGGCTTTGAAACCGGCACATTAGCAGGATGGAGTTCGGCAAATACCCAGATTAACAGTTTGTTTGCACATTCAGGGAGATACTCAGCGCAATTTATTGGAACTCAGCCATATGCTTACCTCAGTCAAATTGTCCCAATTTCAGCCAAGTCACTGACTCTATTCGTATCACTGGCAACGCTAGGAAATGAGCCAAGTCCCCAGGTAACCCTCCAGATCATATTTGTCAGTGCAGCAGGTGAAGAAATCAGTTCCATTCAAGAAAATATCACACCCGGAAATTTGCCGAACGTGCTCTTTCATACATGGTCTGAAATTTATAAAACAAGTACGGTTCCTTCTGGCACAGCCTCTGCTGTCATTATATTAAGTAAAGTTTCTTCTGGCACAGTATTAATAGACGACGTTTCATTGGCGCAAACCGGGGGTGACCCTGGCTCAACAGGAATTACAGGCCCCACGGGAGCGACGGGGCCCACGGGAGCGACAGGAGTAACCGGAGCAAGAGGGGCGACTGGAGCAACGGGAGTAACCGGAGCAACTGGTGTAACAGGCCCAACAGGACCAACCGGCGCAACAGGAGCAACAGGCGTAACGGGATCAAAAGGTGTAACTGGAGTAACTGGTGTAACCGGTCCAACAGGTGCAACCGGCTCAACCGGCCCAACGGGTCCAACAGGAGTAACAGGATCAACGGGGTCAACCGGAGCAACCGGTCCAACGGGGACAACAGGACCAACAGGAGTAACGGGCTCAACCGGCGCAACAGGTGCAACCGGCTCAACCGGCGCAACAGGTGCAACAGGCTCAACCGGTCCAACTGGAACAACAGGAGCAACGGGATCAATCGGCTCAACAGGAGTAACGGGAGAAACCGGACCAACAGGATTAACAGGAGAAATCGGCCCAACGGGTCCAACTGGAATAACCGGGCTAACTGGAGTAACCGGAGCAACAGGCTCAACAGGAGCAACTGGCCCAACTGGTGCAACTGGAACAACCGGAGCAACCGGCCCAACGGGTCCAACAGGTGAAACGGGAGTAACAGGATTAACTGGTCTAACAGGTTCAACAGTAGCAACTGGTCCAACAGGAATAACAGGATCAACAGGCTCAACCGGAGTAACAGGATCAACTGGGACAACTGGAGCAACAGGGGTAACTGGCGTCACAGGAGTAATGGGGTCAACCGGAGCAACCGGAGTAACGGGAGAAACCGGCCCAACGGGTCCAACAGGTGAAACGGGAGTAACAGGATCAACTGGAGTAACGGGAGAAACCGGGCCGACAGGTTCAACTGGAATAACAGGCTCAACCGGGGCAACTGGTGTAACAGGCCCAACCGGAGCAACTGGTGTAACCGGAGCAACCGGAGCAACCGGGGCAACTGGAGTAACAGGATCAACAGGATCAACTGGAGCAGCAGGAGTAACTGGAGCAACTGGAGTAACAGGATCAACAGGATCAACCGGATCAACAGGTATAACGGGAGTAACAGGTTCAACAGGAATAACAGGATCAACGGGTGCAACCGGAGTAACCGGCGCAACTGGTCTAACCGGAATAACAGGTCCAACCGGAGCCACCGGATCAACAGGGGTAACTGGCGTCACAGGAGTAACGGGCTCAACCGGAGTAACCGGCTCAACCGGAGAAACCGGCCCAACCGGAGTAACCGGTGCAACGGGAGTAACTGGAGAAACCGGCCCAACGGGTCCAACCGGCTCAACCGGAGTAACCGGTGCAACGGGAGTAACGGGAGAAACCGGAGTAACGGGAGAAACCGGAGCAACCGGAGTAACTGGCCCAACAGGAGCAACAGGAATAACAGGATCAACTGGTACAACCGGAGCAACCGGCTCAACCGGAGAAACCGGCGTAACGGGTCCAACCGGTATAACCGGATCAACAGGTGTAACGGGAGTAACAGGTTCAACTGGTCCAACAGGAATAACAGGATCAACGGGTGCAACCGGAGCAACAGGACCGACTGGAACAACAGGAGAAACGGGAGCAACCGGCTCAACGGGTCCAACCGGCCCAACCGGAGTAACGGGATCAACCGGCGCAACAGGAATAACAGGATCAACTGGAGTAACTGGCCCAACGGGTGCAACAGGAGAAATCGGATCAACTGGTCCAACAGGAATAACAGGCTCAACCGGGCCAACCGGCTCAACCGGAGTAACAGGTCCAACCGGGGAAACTGGCCCAACTGGTGTAACTGGAACAACAGGAGCAACCGGCCCAACAGGAGCAACCGGCCCAACAGGAGCAACCGGCCCAACCGGAGTAACAGGATCAACTGGAGTAACAGGATCAACCGGCGCAACTGGAGAAACCGGAGTAACAGGAGCAACGGGCTCAACTGGTGCAACAGGATCAACAGGATCAACTGGTGCAACAGGATCAACAGGATCAACTGGTGCAACAGGATCAACTGGAGCAACCGGATCAACAGGAGAAATCGGCCCAACGGGTCCAACGGGAATAACCGGTCCAACAGGAACAACAGGAGCAACAGGAGAAACTGGTGCAACGGGCTCAACCGGAGCAACAGGATCAACCGGATCAACAGGAGTAACAGGATCAACTGGGACAACTGGAGCAACAGGGGTAACTGGCGTCACAGGAGTAGCGGGGTCAACCGGAGCAACCGGAGTAACGGGAGAAACCGGAACAACGGGCCCAACAGGCTCAACCGGAGTAACTGGTGCAACTGGATCAACTGGAACAACCGGAGAAATCGGCCCAACCGGAGTAACAGGATCAACTGGAGCAACAGGTTCAACTGGAGTAACCGGAATAACGGGAGAAACCGGCTCAACGGGTCCAACCGGCCCAACGGGTGCAACAGGATCAACAGGCTCAACCGGAGCAACTGGCCCGACTGGTGCAACAGGGCCAACCGGGCCAACCGGAGTAACGGGAGAAACCGGATCAACTGGAGTAACGGGATCAACAGGCTCAACCGGAGTAACGGGATCAACCGGCGCAACAGGTGCAACCGGCCCAACAGGAATAACAGGCCCAATCGGAGAAACAGGAGTAACTGGAGTAACCGGTGCAACAGGAGAAATCGGATCAACTGGATCAACTGGAGTAACGGGAGAAACCGGGCCGACAGGTTCAACTGGAATAACAGGCTCAACCGGGCCAACCGGCTCAACAGGAGTAACCGGTCCAACGGGATCAACAGGAGAAACCGGTCCAACAGGAGTAACAGGATCACCGGGGACAACTGGAGCAACCGGGCCAACCGGCTCAACCGGAGCAACTGGCCCTACTGGTGTAACAGGCGCAACAGGAGCAACTGGTCCGACTGGTGTAACCGGACCAACCGGAGCAACGGGATCAACCGGCGAAACTGGAGCAACAGGAATAACAGGAACAATGGGTCCAACCGGCCCAACCGGAGTAACGGGATCAACCGGCGCAACAGGTGCAACCGGCCCAACAGGAATAACCGGCTCAACCGGAGCAACTGGCCCAACGGGATCGACCGGCCCAACGGGATCGACCGGCCCAACCGGAGAAACAGGAGTAACTGGAGTAACCGGTGCAACAGGAGAAATCGGATCAACTGGAGTAACGGGAGAAACCGGGCCGACAGGTTCAACTGGAATAACAGGCTCAACCGGGCCAACCGGCTCAACCGGAGCAACTGGCCCGACAGGTGTAACCGGCCCAACGGGGTCGACCGGGCCAACCGGCTTAACCGGATCAACTGGAGCAACCGGCTCAACAGGAGTAACCGGTCCAACGGGATTAACAGGAGAAACCGGGCCAACAGGAGTAACAGGATCACCGGGGACAACTGGAGCAACGGGTCCAACCGGAGCAACAGGCCCAACAGGATCAACTGGATCAACAGGAGCAACAGGAGCAACAGGATCAACTGGAGCAACAGGAGCAACAGGATCAACAGGATCAACAGGATCAACAGGATCAACTGGATCAACAGGAGCAACAGGAATAACAGGATCAACCGGAGTAACCGGCCCAACTGGATCAACAGGAATAACCGGATCAACAGGAATAACCGGATCAACAGGTGCAACCGGCCCAACAGGAGTAACAGGCTCAACCGGAGTAACCGGCCCAACGGGGTCAACAGGTGCAACCGGTCCAACAGGTGCAACCGGAGTAACTGGAGAAACAGGATCAACAGGACCAACAGGAGAAATCGGTGCTTCTGGAGCAACAGGATCAACAGGATCAACAGGATCAACAGGATCAACAGGATCAACAGGAGCAACAGGATCAACAGGATCAACAGGATCAACTGGATCAACAGGATCAACAGGATCAACTGGATCAACAGGAGCAACAGGAATAACAGGAGCAACCGGAGTAACCGGCCCAACTGGAGTAACTGGAACAACAGGAGCAACCGGCCCAACTGGAGCAACAGGAATAACAGGAGCAACCGGAGTAACCGGCCCAACGGGGTCAACTGGATCAACCGGCCCAACGGGGTCAACTGGTGCAACCGGCCCAACTGGATCAACCGGAGTAACAGGTGCAACAGGAGTAACCGGAGCAACAGGTGCAACCGGTCCAACCGGAGCATCAGGAGCAACCGGTCCAACCGGACCAACCGGCCCAACGGGAGTAACCGGTGCAACAGGAATAACAGGCTCAACCGGAGTAACCGGCCCAACAGGCTCAACAGGCAGTACACCGACCTTGCTCTTCACAAGAACCAACGGGCCGCTCACTGTTTACCCGCCATTAAATACAGAAATTCCTGTTGCTACGCTGGCAATCCCAGTTAATGCTTTGCAGAATATAAAGCTGGATTATTCAGTCAGCGTCGAGGTAACATCTACAGCCAATTCAAACTTTGTCTTTGAAATAAGATTATATAGGGGAGCAGTACAGATTCATACAAGACTTTTGTCGCGATCTATTATTAGCGCAACTACTGAAAGGTTTCCGATTGCTGATACTACAGTAGATACAGCTCCGACCGCAGGAACAAACACGTACCAGCTGAGAGTTGTTTTCACAACTGCTAGTAATATAACAACAGCAACAGCTCTCAATATTGATTTTAACAGCATTAGTTTTCCGACAACCTCATGAAAATAGCAAACTGATATTTTAAAGGTGAAAGGCCTGACTGATATACGGTCGGGTCTTTTTTCTGTAAATGCTGTGCAGCATGCAAACTTAAAGACCAGTTGATATTTTTAAAGGGAATTTTGAAACACCATTTGTCTTTGTGAAAATATTATGCAAGAAGAGGTGGTGTAATGAGAAAAGGAGATACTTGGTATAGCAGATGTGATTCTTGGGATTGCGACTGCCGGCATTGTAATGATTGTTGCTGTCATTCTCAACATAAAAGAAGAAATCAAAGGCGCAGCTATCATAATCGGGCACATTGCTGTGAAGGATGCTGTTGCGAAAACTCTTGCTGTCATGAAAGATGGTGTCCGTGCTGTCATCCGAATCATTATCATGGAAGAGGAGAGACTGGGGCAACGGGGCTGACTGGAGCCACCGGAGTAACAGGAGCCACCGGAGTAACGGGAGCGACTGGAGACCCGGGTGCCACCGGTCCCACTGGAGCCACAGGAGTAACTGGTCCAACAGGAGATCCAGGAGTAACCGGAACGACTGGAGTAACGGGTGCCACAGGGATAACAGGAGTCACCGGAGCAACAGGAATAACTGGTGCGACGGGAGCCATGGGAATCACCGGAGCCACCGGGGTAACCGGCGTCACAGGAGCAACAGGCGTCACAGGAGTAACGGGTGCAACAGGAGTAACGGGAGCGACTGGAGACCCGGGTGCCACCGGTCCCACTGGAGCCACAGGAATCACCGGAGCCACCGGATCAACAGGAGTAACAGGAGCCACCGGGGTAACGGGAGCCACCGGAGCCACCGGAGCCACCGGAGTAACAGGAGATACCGGAACAACAGGAATCACCGGCGCCACAGGAGCAACCGGAGTAACCGGAACGACCGGCGCAACCGGATCAACAGGGGTAACCGGAGCCACGGGAGTAACGGGCTCGACCGGAGATACTGGAACGACCGGAGTAACGGGTGCAACCGGAGCCACGGGAATCACCGGCGCAACCGGATCAACAGGGGTAACTGGCGTCACAGGAGTAACGGGAGTAACGGGAGCCACGGGAGTAACGGGCTCGACCGGAGATACTGGATCAACAGGGGTAACCGGAGCCACTGGAATCACCGGCGTCACAGGAGTAACAGGAGATACCGGAGCCACGGGAGTAACGGGTGCCACTGGAACGACCGGCGCAACCGGATCAACAGGGGTAACGGGCGTCACAGGAGTAACGGGAGCAACCGGAGCCACGGGAGTAACGGGCTCGACCGGAGATACTGGATCAACAGGGGTAACCGGAGCCACGGGAATCACCGGCGCCACCGGATCAACAGGGGTAACCGGCGTCACAGGAGTAACAGGCGCCACGGGAATCACCGGAGCCACGGGAATCACCGGAGCCACGGGAGTAACGGGTTCGACCGGAGATACTGGAGCCACTGGATCAACAGGGGTAACTGGCGCCACAGGAGTAACGGGTGCAACCGGAGTAACCGGAACGACCGGAGCCACTGGAGCCACCGGAGCAGGCGCGATCATTCCTTATGCTTCAGGCCTTCCAACTGCCGTGACCACCATTGCCGGCGGATTAATCGGAACGGTGAGCCTTGTCGGGTTCGGCAGTTCTGTGACGGGCGTCAATGTCGGAGGAGGAGGTGCAATTGATCTTACCGGGGCCGGAGGGACTCTGCTGAACTTTGCTTTTTCTGCTCCGAGAAGCGGAACCATTACATCAATTGCCGCCTATTTCAGTACAACCGCAGCATTGTCACTTGTCGGCTCGACTGTCACGATAACTGCACAATTATACAGTTCAACTGTGCCGAACAATACGTTCACACCGATTCCCGGAGCATCTGTCACCTTGGCTCCTGCCCTTACCGGCGTATTATCCATCGGCAGCATCAGCAATGGAATCACTACAGGGCTGAACATTGCGGTAACTCCTCAAACCCGGCTGTTAATGGTATTCTCCGCCACTGCGACAGGTCTTTCTCTTATTAATACAGTGGCGGGATATGCAAGCGCGGGAGTTACGATTTCTTAAGTGAAAACGGCCAGACTGGTGTGAATCATCTAAGCTTGGAGAAGGTATCACTTTTTCTTCAAGCTTTTTTGTTTTTTCGTCTTTCTGAGTAAATAAAGGCTGACGGGAATTTCCCGACAGCCGGCAGAAGTATTTCATCCTTCTGAAGTTAATCAGTATCTTAAACAGATGAAGACGTTTTTAATGAGTTTGAATCATCCGTTGTGCCGGTGATGTGAATCATCATCGAAACCGCGGTGCCTGCATCCGGTGTGCTCTCAATAGTCAATTCACTTCCGCAAAAATGCTTCAGCCGCCGATTGATATTTTTCAGGCCGACACTGCGGTCAACATGGGAAGACAATATATCTTTTTGTATATCCGGCATGATGCCGGTTCCATTATCCTCCACTTTAATTAAATATGTGTTTTCGCTTTGTTTTTTTGCCGTCAGCTTTACCCATCCGCCGCCTCTTTTCTTGCTGATCCCGTGATGAACGGCGTTTTCCACCAATGGCTGTATCATTAAAGGCGGAAGGCTGAAGTCCATGTCCTCATCGATGTCAAAAAGGATTTCCAGCCGCTTGCCGAAGCGTGTTTTTTCGATAGCCAGATACGACGTAATGATAGAAAGTTCGTTTTTGAATGAGCTGATGTCCGAAGTATTTTGAAAATCAAAACTCATTCTTAAATAGTTTGTAAATGCAGCAGTGGTTTCCCGTGCTTTTTCAATATCCAAATGACTAAGCGCGATAATCGTATTTAATACATTGTAAAGAAAGTGAGGCTTGATCTGCGACTGAAGAAATGCCATTTCCAAATTTGTGGCTTGGTGAGCCGTATGCTTCATCAAAATTAAATTTTTAATACGCGCGGTGAATTCAGAGTAATGATAAGGCTTCTGTAAAATATCATTTGCACCGACATGAAAAGCCTTGTATTTGTCATGGCTGATTATGGCTGCCGTAACGATAAGAACCGGCAGCTCGACCATACTGAATCTTTCGCGGATATTTGTGCAGACTTCAAATCCCGTCATGTCGGGCATCATCAAGTCTAATATCACCAAATCAAGCTTCGAGGAAGAGACAGCTTGAAGCGCTTCTTTTCCGCTTTTTACTGCGATTACGTTATAAGGAACACCTTCAAGCATATCAGTTAAAATTTTTAAACTCTCGATGTTATCGTCGACTATCAGAATTGTCGGAGCATCGATTTTTTTTGAGTGATAAGGCGTTCTCAAAGAAATATCCGGCATTTTCTGTCCGGGCTGCGATTTAGGAAGTCCGATCTTTGCTTCCGGTAAAGAATCAATTTGAGCGGCGGGTAATGTAAAATGAAATGCTGAACCTTTCGCCTCTTCCGACTCTGCCCAGATGTCCCCGTTTTGGAGCTTGACGAGCTGTTTCACAATACTTAAACCTAAACCCGTTCCATCCTCGTTATTTCCTCCCGCTTGCTGAAAAGAATCAAAAATGGTTTCAAGATCAGCTTCAGGAATGCCGCTGCCGGTATCGGCCACGGTTATTTGAATCATGCTGTTATTCAGGCTTTCGGCAGAAAGAATAATTTTCCCCTCGGATGTATACTTGATTGCATTTTCAACAAGATTCGTTAAGATTTGCCGAAATCGGTTTTCATCTGCAAGCACAAAGGGGAGATCGTCCGGTACATGATTAAGAATGTCGAGATTTTTATGCTTGGACAAAAGCCGGTAGAAGTTCATCTCACTGCATATTGCGGCATGCACATCAACAGGAACAGGACGAATCTGCAGCAGACCCTGCTTCATTTTTTCCAAATCAAGAATATCATTTACGAGATTGGAAAGTCTGTAGCCCATCCTGATGATCAGCTGCATGTTTTCTTTCTCTTCCTCTATCGTCTTCTTTTTTCTGCCGGCTACAAGCGTCTGGCATATATTAATAATGCTGTTCAGCGGCGTTTTGAATTCGTGTGAAGTTTTGGCGATAAATTCATCTTTCAGCTGGTTCATTTTGACTAATTTACGTGAGAGGACTTCATTGTCCCGGAAAGCCCCGGCGAATTGCTGCGCCATCAGAAGAACCAGTGCCAATAAAGCAATGACTGTCGGCAATGAATAAATCGAATTAAAAGAAACAGCCGTTCTGCCGCTGTAAGCTGAAATTGTCGTAAGAATCACAAAGGCGCTCATTGAAACAGATGCCAGCGTAAGGTACATGCTTCCTTTTATCTTCCGTATGGCAGCAATCGTAAAAATATATGTAATATAAAACAAAGTCGTAACGGCAAGGACCGAATGTAAAATGTAAGAGAGGTGGTCAATAAAACTTACAGACATAAAATCAGTGACCAAGATGATCCCCGAAAAAGCAGTTAAAATGGTTATTGTCGTTTTTGACACAATTTCTCTGTATGCATAAAAGAGATAGAGAAAAACCGCAATGCTGACAAGCACGGAAGAGGTGCTGCGCAACAAATTCAGCAATGAAAATGATATAGACGGAAAGATGAGAAAGATCATTCTTTCTTTTCCGATCATAAGAATAATCGCAGAAAAAAGCAGACACATCACAGAAAAGAACAATAAATGTTTAGCCTTTGTTCTTTGCAGAAAAAAACCGAGAAAATATAAACCGGTAATGAAAAAAGCCGTGATCATAATGGAATCATTAAGAAAGGAAATTTGATTTTCGCGTATAATTTGTTCTTGAGTCCCAAACGTTATCGGTTTTGCGATCCCCCAGCCAGGCACTTTTCCGAAATTCGAAAATTGCAGGACAAGTTCATTATCACCCTTGTGAAGCATGAAAAAGCAAGTATACGGTTTGTTCTGAGCCTCAAAATCAGCTTTCTCTGAAGGGCTGCCGCTCTGTCCGATCAATTGTCCATTAAGATAAAGGCGGTTTGAACTGTAGATAAAAGATGTGCTGATTCCGAAAACCTGATTCTCTTTATTTGAGCGGATTGTCAGTTTGTACGTTCCGTAATCCGTATCGGCTGTTTTTCTGAACAGCTTCACATTGACAGGGACATCAACGAGTACAGGTTTTTTTCCTTTTTCTGAATGAAGATCCCGCGGTGACAGCATTTGATTTGGATACAGAAACCACTTCCCATTCAGCTGGACATTCCCGTCCTTATGAAAATCCCAATTCTTCAGATTGATCACTCCCTGTTCTGCTTTAGGGAGAGTTGTTCCGGAGAAATGATCCATGGCTATAAAAATGATAAAGAAGGCAGCGTAGCCGCAAATAATCGAAATAGAAATGAATTTTTCTTTCACATCATTACTCCTTTATCCCATTCAGGGTCATTCTATTATCCTATTCAATGTATAAATATTGTAATCCTAAACTTCATAAAACAACAAGAGAAAGAAAAAGAATCCAACTATATAGGGCGTTGGGCATGGTATAATTGAAATTATTTTCAGATATCTATATTGACGGGTGGGATGCGTTTTGAAAGCGATAATTGTGGATGACGAGGAATTGGCATTGCTTCATTTTAATCATATGCTTGAGCGGACAAACGCCTTTCAATCTATTTTAATGTTTCAAGATCCGGCGGACGTTCTGGAGTATTCGGGGCTTTCAGCAGCTGATGCGGTGTTTCTTGACATTGAAATGCCGGTATTGAGCTTGCTGAATCAATTCAGGCAATTAATGAAAATATTCAAATTATTTTTATCACCGCTTATAATGAATTCGCTATAAAAGCGTTTGAGTTAAATGCTGTTGATTATCTTTTAAAACCGGTTGACAATGCCAGGCTGCTGACAACCGTTGAGCGAATCCGAATGAATAAAAAGCTCAGGACGGCAGACGAAAACACCGGGACGGATTATTTTATACAATGTTTTGGAAACCTGGACTTTTATCAATCGTTAAATGGTGTCAAAACATACATAACAGTCAAGTGGAGAACATCCAAAGCGCGTGAACTGTATGCATTTTTACTTCTTAATCAAGGGCGCACGGTCAGTAAAGACATGCTGATTGAGATGTTTTGGCCTGCTTATGAAGTTTCAAAAGCGAGCACTCAGCTCTACTCGACAATATATCAGATACGGAAATTAATCAGTCAGCTTCCCTTCAGCCAATCCATAGAAAATACCGATATAGGATATATTCTTCGGCTTTCAGGGGTAAAGGTTGATACAGTTGACTGGGAAAATACATTAAAAGAAGCTCCCCCGCTCAGTCAAGCCGCATTAACCCGGCACATGGACATTGTCATGTCATATGAGAACCATTATCTGATGGAGAATGGCTACCTGTGGGCGGAGCCGGAAAAAACACGTCTGGCGCATCTGTGGCTCAGCAAGGCGTACGAACTGATTGATTTTCTCATTCAAGAAAAGAACGAGCATCAAGCAATGGACGTTTGCCTGCAGGTCGAGAAAATAGAGCCCCGTGACGATAAAATTATACAATACAAACTGCAGTTATTTAATCAATTGGGAAAAGTAGAAGAGGCGATAAAAGAATATGAACGCTATAAACAAGTGAAGGACTGGACCGGCTGATGCCGGTCTTTTTTTGTGCGTTATTTCTGAAATGATCCTATGTACAGAATTTGTATAGGTCGATTTCATACAATGTAGTTTGGTTCGGATAAGGAGAATCCCATGCTTACGGGCTTGTTCGAACGTAAGTCTATATAAAAGGGGAGGAATAAGACATTGGGAGTGAGGAACTTTTCGTTCAGCCCGCAAAAAAGCAAAAGGCTGAGAACAGCATTGATCACATGCTTCACGCTGTTTTTCATCTTCAGCCAAGTTGTCAGCTTTACTCCGATCGCAGCCGCTTCCGGATCGCAGCTAAGCGAGAGCGGATTCTTTGATTCAGTCACGGTCAAAGACGGCAAACATCAGACCGTTGACGGATCAAAAGGCAGTGAGCCGGCTTTAGCACCGAAAGATGAAGTGACACTGACATACGAATGGTCTCTGAAAAACAAGGAAGATGCAAGTGACCGAAATATCACCTTAAAGATCCCTGAAAGTTTTACATTAGATAACGATATCGAAGGTGAGCTGAAATCAGCTGATCGGGTGATCGGTATATATAAAGCTGAAGCAAAAAGCAGCACTCTTGAGGTGAAAGTGAACAAGGAAAAGGCGGAGGCCGATGATGTCAAAGGCTCCATTACACTGCCGGCGAAGTTTACACCTGACGTAACAGATAAAACGAAAACGGCAAAAGCTCTTTTTCAACTGGACGCCGGCAAGACCCAGCAGGTGATCATACCTGTGAAGAAAGATGAGACAACGAATTCCGAAACAGAAAAAAACACCTCTTCAAAACCTGCTGAACCTCAGGAAGAAGCAGAGAAAAAGTCAACATCTGCAGACAGCAGGGATAAGAAAGAACAGACAACGAAATCAAGCCCTTCTGCTGAACGCAATCAATCAAAAATGGTGATTTCAAGCAAATCTGCTGTTAAAAGTCTTCAATCAGGCGGAAGCCAGATTACGCAAAATATTTTAACTGATGTGAAATTGACGGATGAAAAAGGAAAACCATTTGACAAAAACAACCGTGCGAATACGAATTCTCCGGCAAATATCACCATTCAATGGGCGATCCCGAATGAGCTGGGGAAAACAATAAACGACGGTGATCGATATGAATTTGACCTGCCTAAAGAATTTATCATGCACAATGACATTACGAACCAGCCATTGACCAACGGCGACATGACGTACGGAACTTTTTCCATTAATACGAGCGGCCATGTCATCATGACGTTTAACGGCGAGGTAAAAGAAGATTTTAATGTCAAAGGGTCATTGTATGTAAACACCCAATTCAATCAGAAAGAAATAAAAGGGTCAACCACACAAAAGATTAAGTTTCCGGTTAACTCTGATACCCCGGAAGTAACGGTTTATTTTAAACCGAATGTCACTAAAACCATTGATAAATCAGGGTCATTGGATAAAGGCATTAACCCCGGAAAGGTAACGTGGACGGTTGATCTTAATAAAAAGGAAGAAGAAGTCAAAAATGCGAAATTGACGGAAAGTCTTCCGGACGGTTTGACCTTCCGCTCTGTGAAAGTGTATGAACTCGATGTGAATATTGACGGCTCGGTGAGTCAAGGAAGTGAGATAACGTCAGGCTATACCGTCGACGACAAAGGAAATGTCACATTCGCCGGGACGATTGATTCAGCCTATCGGCTCATCTATGATACAGTTATTGATGACGATGCAAAGCCTGCTAAAGGCGGAAATATCACGCTGACAAACAAGGCGGCATTCAGCGGGGATAATGCGGAGCCGATTTCTGCGGAAGCCTCCGTAACGGCGGGCTACGGAAAAATGATTGAAAAATCTTCGACCGGTTATAAAGGGGAAACCCAAACGTTCAGCTGGGCTGTTATGTACAATTACGGTGAGAAAAAGATTGATCAATCCAAAGCCGGCATCAAGGATACGTTCGGATCAGACGATCTGCACCTTGTTCCCGGATCTTTGAAAGTCCTTCCGATTACATTCAGCCAAAACGGCAGCGAACAAGAAGGCGCCCCATTAAAAGAAGGCGGGGATTATACGCTGACTGATAACGGGAACGGCTTTGAGATCAAATTCAAGCAAACTGTCACAGGAGCATATAAGATCAATTATCAATCTCAAGTCAACGATGGGGTCATTATTGACAGTCCTGTCAAATACACCAACACAGCAGTTACAGATACGGGGGAATCAAAGGAAACTCCGGGGACAGCCATTCAGCAGAATCTGATCAAAAATTATTCAAACGCAGACTATGAGAAGAAGACGGTTGATTGGACAATCACAATCAATAAAAACCGTTACACAATGAAAGACTGGACTCTGGATGATCAATTCACCAGCGGAGGTCTGGCGCTCATTGATGATTCATTTCACATGCAAGATACGACTGAGAACAAAACGCTGAAAGAAGGAACAGATTATACAATAACAAAAAAACCCGGAAATCAAGGCTTTACAATAGCATTGATCGGGGATTACGCAGAAACAAACAGTCAGTTTAAGATCACGTATACGACAAAATTCAACACTGACTTTTCTAATGAAAACATCAAGAATACGGCGGAGTCGACATGGACCGATCAAAATGGCGGCAAACGCACAAATAAGGAATCGAGCGGCTTCACACCGAACAATCAGACTTCCCATAACGGATTCAAAAACGGCTCATACAACGCCGTTTCAAAAGAAATCACATGGAAAGTCGGCATCAATTACAATGGCGAACCTTCAAAGAATCCTTATATAAAAGATACGCTAACAGATGGTCAGCAATTTTTGCACGGGTCGGTTGCCGTCAAAAAGTACACCATCAGTAAAAACGGTTCCATCACTGAAGGAGAGGCGCTGGATCCTTCGAAATACGAAGTGGAAGAACCGTCAGACGGCAACAAAAATACATTAACCGTACATCTTAAAACAGAGGACTCTGTACCATATCTGATTGAATTCAAAACGTCACTGAAAGGTCAGGTCATTAAACAGAATCAATACACAAACAAAGCAGAGTACTATAATGATGACCATGCAGACCGAACGTTGACGGGTTCAGTATCAATCGCAAACGGCGGAAACCTGGTTTCTAAAGGCGGTAAACAGAGCGGGAACTATATCGATTGGAACATCAATGTCAATGCCAGCCAATCGACACTGGATGACGTAAAAGTCAAAGACACCCCAGATGAGAACCAAATAATAGATGAAGATTCTTTTAAAGTATATCAAGCAAAATATGATGAGAACGGCGTTATGAAAGACAGCAGTGGAAACCTTGCTGCGGGTGATGTGCAGCTTGAGAAAGATAAGGACTATAAATTAGATGTTAAAACCGACAATGCCACCGGTGAACAATCATTTGTCCTCACCTTTACAGGCAGCTATAAACAAATAGACCGTGCGTATGTCATACAATATCGTTCTCTCATTAATATTTCCGGCAGCAGCGGTCAGGTCAACAACAAAGTATCAATATCAGGGACAAGTGTTAAGGAGCAGACCCAGGAGAATAACAGCTCAGTGCTTGTCGCCATTTCAAGCGGCGGCGGTTCAGGATCAGGAGAGAAGGGAAGCATGACGATATCCAAAACAGGATCAGACGGTGCATCTCTTCCGGGAGCAGATTTTCAATTATGGTCTAAAGACGGCAAGCAGCTGCTGCGTTCAGGCACAACAGATGAAGCCGGTAAACTTACGTTTGGGAATATCCGTTACGGAACCTACGTACTGAAAGAAATAAAAGCGCCGGACGGCTACACCATCAGCGACGCCTATGTAAACGGGGTCCTTGTAACGGTCGACAGTAAATCCTCCGGGGCGGGTGCTCCCTACAAAGTCATAAATCAAAAAAATAAGGTGACGCTTATCAAAAAAGACGAAAACAACAATCCTTTGGCTGGTGCCGTATTTAAGCTGGAGAAAAAATCAAGCGACGGTACCTATACATTAATAAGAAGTAATATTGAAAGCGATAAAAACGGGAAGGTTGAAATAAACGGTTTGCCAGCGGGGTACTACCGACTGATGGAGACGAAAGCTCCTTCAGGGTTTATCGTGAACACAAAAGCGATTCACTTCTCAGTCGCAAAGAACGAAAAGAATCAAGTGCCTGATGTTGAATTGGGATCAATGGTTAATTATCAAGGAAAAGCCGCTTTAACGAAGGAAGATGCGGAAGGCCGGAAGCTTGAAGGTGCAGTCTTCAAAATCATCGACAAGGAAGGAAAAACGGTTCAGAAAGATCTGGTTTCAGATCAGGACGGCAAAGTAGAGACTTCCGGACTTGCACCCGGACATTACGCCTTCATTGAAACAAAAGCGCCAGCCGGTTATGTGTTAAACACGGAGAAAAAAGAATTTACCATCTCAGAATCGGCAGAAGGAAAGCCGAAGCCGTCTGACGCAGGAACGGCCGTCAACTATAAAGGCTCTGTTCAGCTGACGAAGGAAGATGCGGAAGGCCGGAAACTTGAAGGTGCAGTCTTCCAGATTATCGATCAGGATGGAAAAACAGTTCAAAAAGATCTGGTTTCAGATCAGGACGGAAAAGTAGAAACATCCGGACTTGCACCGGGGCGTTACGCCTTCATCGAAACAAAAGCGCCAGCCGGTTATGTGTTAAACACGGAGAAAGTGGAGTTTACGATCTCAGAATCAGCAGAAGGAAAGCCGAAGCCGTCTGACGCAGGAACGGCCGTCAACTATAAAGGCTCTGTTCAGCTGACGAAGGAAGATGCGGAAGGCCGGAAACTTGAAGGTGCAGTCTTCCAGATTATCGATCAGGATGGAAAAACAGTTCAAAAAGATCTGGTTTCAGATCAGGACGGAAAAGTAGAAACATCCGGACTTGCACCGGGGCACTACGCTTTTATCGAAACAAAAGCGCCAGCCGGTTATGTGTTAAATACGGAGAAAGTGGAGTTTACGATCTCAGAATCGGCGGAAGGAAAGCCGAAGCCGTCTGACGCAGGAACGGCCGTCAACTACAAAGGCTCTGTCCAGCTGGTCAAGAAGGATCAAGACGGAAATGTTTTAGACGGTGCAGTATTCAAAATCACTGACAGTGATGGAAAAACTGTAAGAGACGATCTGATGACAAAAGAAGGCGGCAAGATTGACGCCGACGGTTTGGCACCGGGAAGCTATCAATTTGTTGAAAAACAAGCACCGGATGGTTATCTGCTGTCAACAACACCTGTGCCGTTTACGATTAAGGCTGAGAACAGCGGAAAACCGGATCAGGCTGTCCTGACTGCAGTTAACATCAAGAACAGTGTTGTTCTCACAAAATTCGATCAAGACGACAAACGGAAAGTCCTGAAAGATGCAGAGTTCAAACTGACAGATGCAAACGGCAAAGTGCTGACAGAGGGTCTGACTACAGATCAGCACGGGCGGATTATTGTGCGGGGACTGAAAGCGGGCGAATATCAATTTATCGAAACAAAAGCGCCTGAACTTTACAGTTTGGATCAAACGCCAATATCATTCAAGGTTACAAATACCGACATAAAACCAATCGAAATCAGTGCGAAGAACAAATTAACACCTGGCGATGTAACACTGACAAAAGTGGATCATGACGATAAAAATAAGGTGTTAGAGGGTGCTGAATTCAAGATAACAGATTCCGGCGGACATCCGGTAAACACCGGCGGAACCAGCGAAAAACGGCCGGCGTTATGGAAAACGGATAAAAAGGGACAGTTTACGGTGAAAGGTTTAGCCCCGGGACAGTACCGATTTATCGAAACAAAAGCGCCTGACGGCTATCAGCTGAACGAAAAACCAATTGAATTCACAATTGAAAAAGGACAGTCAAAAGCTGTTGAAGTTGTCGTTTCGAATAAGAAATTAAAAAATCCCGCACTTGGGAAAGACACACCGAATCATCAAACGAAGCAAGGCGGGCATCACCCTGATACCAATGGTAATGCCAATCATCCGGATACAGGCAAAAGCCTGCCGAAAACCGGTGATACGGACGGTATGATGCAGGTGACGGCCGGTATTCTGCTGCTCTTAGCCGGCGGAGCCGCGGCTCTTGTATCAAGAAAGAAGAAGGCAAGAAATAGATAGACGTTACCGCACCTGATCATGTAAGAATCGATCAGGTGCTTTTTTAAAACGAAAGTCATTTCACAACAAGTACCCATCCCGTATTATGTACAAGAAAGGAATTTTCTTCATGTTTAAAAAAACGATCATTGCTGTTCTGATTCTATCCGGGCTGCTTCTTGTCACCTCTCCTCTCATGAAAGGGTGCCTTATCGCTTACCTCAGTAAAAGCCATAGTGAAGCTGAATTGACCGCAGAACAGGCGCGGAAAAACAACATGAAAAAAGCGGATTATGCATTTGATTCAATTCATCCTCCCGGTTTTAGGGAAACCGTTCAGTCGAGTTTTAACCGCAAACCGAAACCGATAATCGGACGGATCACCATCAGCAGCGTCAATTTGGAGCTCCCGATTTTAAAAGGCACAACCAATGAAAACCTGCTGATCGGCGCGGCAACTATGCGGCCGGATCAGAAAATGGGAGAGGGAAACTACCCGTTGGCTGGTCACCATCTGAGGCAGGAGAACCTATTGTTCGGCCCTCTTTTACACATAAAAAAAGGCGCGCAAATCGTAATTACCGATTTTAGAAAAGACTATATTTATTCTGTAACATCAAAAAGCACGATTTCAGAAATAGAAGCAAACATAATTCAGGAGACAAAAGAAAAAGAGATTACTTTAATCACATGTGACAAAGCGGTAAATACCGAAGGACGTCTGGCCGTCAAAGGAAAGTTGATTGATATTGCCGGTCATTCAAATGTATCTCAGCCATCTTAGAGAATCATTCTGTCAACTGGATATACGTCAGTAATTAAACTTCCCGAGACTGGCTTCTGTCAGTCTCTTTTTTGCACAGCGGTTATAAAAAGGTCGTCCTGCTTATCTCTCTTGAGGAAAATGATACCTATCGCACTTTTTTACAGGAATTACAAGAGAAAAAGATCACGAAAATTCATAAAAATGAGAAATAAAGATTTGAAAAGTGGTATCATTTTAGGAGGAAAGGACGGCTGGTGCTGTGTTGGAAGAGAAGCGGTTTTATGTCTCTCTGCAAATGAAAATAGCCGGATTAATCACGGCTTTATTAATACTTGTCATCGGAACGCTCACCGTTATATTTGCTTTTCAGCAATTAAATGAAGGGCAGAAGCAGGCTGAACAGCTGGCGGTGCAAACAGCAAAAACCATTTCTTACATGCCGCCTGTAAAAGAGGCATTCCGGCTTGCGGACGAAGGTGCTTTTACAAAGTTAGACGTCATTGAACAAATGAAAGAACAGGCAGGTGCGCACGCCGTCTACATTACTGATCAAAAAGGGCATGTTGCATTTCATTCGGCCCGCAGCAGCATCCCAAAAGAAAATCAAAATCTGCAAAATAAAACCGTTATGTTCGGCGGATCTCCGGTTTCCGATGGAATGAAAGCCGTCCGGGGAAGCGCGCCGGTTATTCTGGATGAAAAAAATCATAACGAAGTCGTCGGAACGGTGACAGTCGAGTTTTTACAAGATGAGATAGAAAAAGATATGAAAGCGCATCTGCGGCATTTGGGCTATTTTGCATGTTTGGTATTTCTTATCGGTATCGGGGGAGCGGCGGCACTCGCAAAAAGCATCCGTAAAGATACACTCGGCCTTGAACCGCATGAAATTGCAGCGCTGTATCGGGAGCGCAATGCGATGCTCCTTGCGATTAAAGAAGGAATTATCGCCGTAAACAAAGAGGGCGCGATAACGATGATGAATTTATCCGCGGCTGATATGCTGCATCTTCCGGAGCCGATGATCGGAAGGCATATAAAAGAAATCATGCCCGGCGCAAAGCTCATGCCGGTTTTGTCAGGGGGAGAAGTGCCGCCGAATGTTGAGGTGCGTGCCGGAGATAAAGTATTCATCTTAAACGTGAAAGAAATGAGGCAGGCCGGGCAAGTATACGGAGCGGTCATAAGCTTCCGCGAAAAAACGGAGCTCAAAAAGCTGATTAACAAGCTGACCGAAATGAAAAAATACTCGGAGGATCTGCGGGCGCAAACGCATGAATTCTCGAATAAGCTTTACGCGATACTCCGTCTGTTAGAGCTGGGAGAATACGAGGAAGCCATTGAACTGATTAAAGAAGAGTATGCCATCCAAAATGAACAGCATGAAATCCTATTTCAAAACATTCATTCCCAGCGTGTTCAGGCCATACTATTAGGAAAAATGGGAAAAGCCTCTGAGAAAAAAGTGAAGCTCTCGATAGATGAAAACAGCTTTTTAGAGTCGCTGCCGGAGCATGTGGGTTCATCCCAGCTCATTACGATCATCGGAAATCTTATTGATAACGCTTTTGACGCCGTCGCCGAAAAAGAGAAAAAAGAGGTTGCCTTTTTTATGACCGATATCGGCAGGGATATCGTCATAGAAGTGGCGGACTCAGGGGACGGCGTGCCTCAGGAAAAAACAGGAACGATATTTGAAAAGGGATACTCTTCAAAGGGGACAAGGAGAGGATACGGCTTAGCCAATCTGAAGGAAGCCGTCAGTGAATTGCAGGGATGGATAGAGATTTCACAGCAAAAGAGCGGCGGTGCCGTATTTACGGTGTTTATACCGAAAGAAAGGCCAAAGGGGGAATCCGTGTGATTAACATCGCGATTGCAGAGGACGACTTTCGAATAGCGCAAATCCATGAAAAATTTATCGAACATCTGGATGGGTTCAATGTCATCGGCAAAGCAATCAACGCCAAAGACACCTTATCTCTGCTTGAGAAACAGCAGCCTGATCTGCTGCTATTGGATATTTATATGCCGGATGAGCTGGGAACAGATCTGCTCCCGCTCATCCGCCGCCGTTTTCCTTCCGTTGATATCATTATTATTACGGCTTCTGCTGAAACAAGGCTGCTGCAGGAAGCGCTCAGATCAGGCGTTTCCCACTATGTCATAAAACCGGTTTCGGCACGTAAATTTACAGATGTGCTTTTGCAGTACCGTGAAAAAAGAGAATGGCTGCACTCACAGCCGGAGCTGAGCCAATCCGTAATCGACATGTTTTTCGGAAGCAGTCAGAAAGAACAAAAACAGCTCAGTGATCTGCCGACAGGCATTAACTCTATTACCCTTCAAAAAATCAAAAACGCGCTCCGGACTGCCCAAAAAGGGATGACGGCTGAAGAGCTGGGCGAAAAAATGGGCGCCTCCAGAACAACGGCGCGGCGCTACGCCGAGTTTCTCGTTTCTCGGGAAGAAGCGCTCGCTGAATTAGAATACGGCATTATCGGCAGGCCGGAACGAAAATATTATTTAGCACATGAATAAGGGATGGGAGAAATGAAGCGGTTTGGAGTGCTTCTTATTATGCTTGCGGCGCTGGTTTCTTTGGACGGACGGCAGATGGCGGGCATCCGCTCAGCCGGGGGACCGATTGAAATTGTCGTACCCGCAGCGCCTCAAGGGGGCTGGGATGTAACGGCAAAGGCTTTGCAATCAGTAATAGAGCGGAAACATATTTTGGGACGGCCTGTAAAGATCGTCTATAAGCCCGGCGGAGGCGGAGACAGCGGGTGGAAATACGTGAATGAACGAAAAACGGATGTCATCAGTATGAATTCAAGCCTGCTGTTAAGCAATGAAATCTTGGGCCAAAGCCGGCTGAAGGCAGCTGATTTTACGCCCTTGGCCATTATCGCAAAAGAGTGGCAGACTGTCGCTCTTCCGAAAAATTCAAAGATAAAAAGTGGGAAGCAGCTGCTCGGTGCTATTAAAACACATCCGGGCGGCATAAAAATCGGATTTGCGCCAGGTCTTGGAAATGATGACCAGCTCTCCTTTGCGAGAGCCGCGGAAATGGCCGGAATTTCTCCGTTTGATATCCGCTTTTTTCAATACGGGAGCAGCAATGAGGTTATTGAAGCGCTTATCAGTCACGATATAGATGCCGCCTCAATGACCATTTCAGAAGCGAGAGCCGCCTATCAGAAGGGAAAAATCACATTAGCGGCCGTTACTTCTGACAAAAGGCTCTCCGGCTTTAGCGATGTCCCGACCTGGAAAGAGCAAGGGGTGCCGTTTGTCTTTGCGCACTGGAGGGGCATCATGGGGCCGAAAGACATGACCGAAGGCGAGATCGCTTATTGGGATCAGGCTTTGAAACAGATTACCTCATCCGCGGAGTGGAAGCAAATGATGAAAAAACGGGATTGGGAGAGCTTTTATAAAAACAGCAGCGGCGCAAAACGCTTTTTAGAAGAGCAGACTGAGTTTTATAAAGAGATGATGAGCAGCGAAAAATAAGGATTCCGCAGACTTGCGGAATGCTTTTTTATTTATAAATGAACAAAATGATCAAAAAGGTTATAAAAAATTAAAAATCTTTAAAATCCAAAATATTTACTTCATTATGCAATTCTCATAAGATAGCAAAAAGGCAGATAAAGGGGAATCGGGCCTTTAAAATGTAAGCGTATTCATGATAAGGGGGACATACTGTGTTAGCAATCTTAGGCTTTCTTATGATGTTTGTTTTTATGGTGCTGATCATGACAAAACGGCTTTCGGTGTTAACGGCGCTCGTGTTGACGCCGATCGTGTTCGCGCTGATTGCCGGCTTTTCTTTTAACCGGGTCGGCGAGATGATGATCTCCGGTATTGAACAGGTGGCGCCGATTGCAGTCATGATTATGTTTGCGATTCTATATTTCGGCATTATGATTGATACCGGTTTATTTGATCCGATGGTTGCGCGTATTTTAAAGCTGGTCAAAGGCGATCCGCTCAAAATTGTTGTCGGAACAGCAGCGCTGACCATGCTCGTCGCGCTGGACGGTGACGGCTCGACGACGTATATGATTACGACAAGCGCGATGCTGCCTTTGTATATTATGCTCGGAATCCGTCCGATTATTTTAGCGGGAATTGCCGGTGTCGGCATGGGGATCATGAACACGATTCCATGGGGCGGCGCGACGCCGCGTGCGGCAAGCGCGCTCGGTGTGGACCCGGCAGAGCTGACGGGTCCGATGCTTCCTGTCATTGCCAGCGGCATGGTATGTATGATGGTGTCCGCTTATGTGCTCGGAAGAATAGAACGGAAACGGCTCGGGGTGATCGAATTAAAGCAGCCGTCCCATACAAATGAAACTGCTGCGGCAGTGGAAGATGAATGGAAGCGGCCGAAACTGTGGTGGTTCAATTTGCTGTTAACACTTTCTTTAGTGGGGTTTTTAGTATCGGGAAAAGTGAATTTAACCGTGCTGTTCATCATTGCGTTTTGTATCGCGCTGATTGTCAATTATCCGAGGCTTAACGATCAAAGGGAGCGAATTTCAGCCCATTCGAGCAATGTGCTTGCGATCGGTTCGATGATATTTGCAGCAGGCGTGTTTACCGGAATTTTAACGGGGACGAAGATGGTCGATGAAATGGCCATTTCCCTCGTATCGCTTATTCCGGAGCAGATGGGGGGATTTATTCCGGCGATTGTTGCCTTAACGAGCGGTATCTTTACGTTTCTGATGCCCAACGACGCCTATTTTTACGGCGTGCTGCCCATTTTGTCTGAAACTGCCGTGGCATACGGCGTGGATAAGGTGGAAATCGCACGTGCTTCGATTATCGGCCAGCCGATTCATATGTTAAGCCCGCTCGTGCCGTCGACGCATTTATTAGTCGGGCTTGCCGGGGTAACCATTGATGAACACCAGAAATTTGCGATGAAATGGGCGGTTCTTGCCGTTATCGTCATGACGGCCTTTGCGCTCATCATCGGCGCGATCACGATTTTTTAACATAAAACATCCGCTTCGTCGCACACTAAAGGCATCAGAGGAGGTGCCATGATGAGTGATCCGTTTATGCCGCTCTTTTCATTGAAAAGCGGTGTCGGTTTTAAAGCGGCGGACGGTGTTTACGGGCTGACCGTCCAGATTGCGAATGTTTACTTTATCGAAAATCCCTCAGCTCCGGGGGAAATCATTCTGGTTGACGCGGGAATGCCGCAATCAGCGGAGATGATTACAGAAGAAATGAAACGCCGGTTCGGAGATGGGTATCAGCTGAAGGCGGTCATGCTGACGCACGGCCATTTTGACCATGTCGGAGCGATTGAAGAGCTGCTTGAAATGTGGGATGTGCCGGTTTATATTCATGAACAGGAGCTTCCGTACGTGACGGGAAAAGCGGATTATCCGCCTGCCAGGCCCGATGCGAAAAAAGGGCTTGTCGCAAAGCTGTCGCCGCTGTTTCCGCGCCATGCGATCCGCATTCCGTCCGTTCAGACCCTGCCTTCAGACGGCACCGTTCCGTTTCTTGAAGAATGGAAATGGGTGCATACGCCCGGCCATACGCCCGGCCATATTTCTTTTTTCCGGCAAAAAGACCGCGTTCTGCTTGCCGGTGATGCCGTCATCACTGTTGAACAGGAATCGCTTGCGGACGTTGTCATTCAAAAGCAAGAGCTTCACGGCCCGCCGGCGTATTTCACAGCGGATACGCAGACTGCGGCAGCATCCGTCCGGAAACTGGCCGAACTGGAGCCGGAAGCGCTTTTGACGGGTCACGGAATTCCGATGACGGGCAAAAACTACCGTGAGGATTTGCTTACATTGGCTGAAAAACTGCATTCCGTTTTGTAAAACACCTGCGAAAATCACAGGTGTTTTTTCTTTGTACTTTCCAGTATGATACAAAAAAACCATTGTGTTCACTTCTAAAAACGATACAATGGGAAGCAGATGTAAATTGAAGGAGAGAGTTTTTTGAAACATACGGAATTACTCTGGGATGAGGCGAAAGCTTTTATTGATGTCTGCTATCAGGAACTCGGAATGGAATCGGAAACCAATGCGCGTCTTCACGCGATAAAAGATGAGATAGATCGGACGGGAAGTTACGTCCATACGGCGGAAGAGCTTGAACACGGGGCGAAAATGGCGTGGCGCAACAGCAACCGCTGTATCGGACGTCTCTTTTGGCAATCGCTGAACGTCATTGACCGGCGCGGCGTGAGCACGAAAGAAGAGGTGCGCGACGCATTATTTGAACATATCGAAATCGCGACGAACGGCGGAAAAATTAAACCGACGATTACGATTTTTCCCCCTGAGAAGAATGGGGAGAAACAAGTGGAAATCTGGAATCACCAGCTCATCCGCTATGCGGGGTATGAGACAGAACAAGGAAGAATCGGCGATCCGGCATCATATGAGCTGACGGCTGTCTGTGAAAAACTCGGCTGGCGCGGAAAGCGGACCGATTTTGATATTTTGCCGCTGCTTTTCCGAATGAAAGGGGACGAGCAGCCGGTCTGGTATGACCTGCCTCAGACGCTCGTGAAAGAAGTGCCGATCTCCCATCCGGATATCAAAGAGTTTGCCGATATGAATCTCAAATGGTACGGGGTTCCGATTATCGCCGATATGAAGCTTGAAATCGGCGGACTGTCGTACAACGCGGCGCCTTTTAACGGATGGTATATGGGAACGGAAATCGGCGCAAGGAACCTTGCTGATGAAAAACGGTATGACTTGCTCAGAAAAATCGCGTCGGTCATGGGGATTTCCGCCAGCCTGAATACCGATCTGTGGAAAGATCAGGTGCTTGTGGAACTGAATAAGGCAGTGCTCTATTCATATAAAAAACACGGCGTCAGTATCGTGGATCACCATACGGCGGCGAACCAATTTAAGCGCTTTGAAGAGCAGGAACAAGACGCGGGCAGAAAGCTGACGGGAGACTGGACCTGGCTGATCCCGCCGATCTCGCCTGCTTCCACCCACATTTTCCATAAATCATATGACAATACGATTGTGAAGCCGAATTATTTTTACCAGGACAAGCCTTATCAGTAACTGATGGAAAAGGTGCGGTACCCTTTCAGATGGCGTGATTCTTCGACGGTTACGCCTGTGACATTTGAGAAGGGGCTCCCTTTTCTGACCGCTTCGGCAAATTTTTTCAGCGACTCTTCAGGGCCTTCGGCAAGAATTTCAACCCGGCCGTCATCACGGTTTTTTACCCATCCGGCGATCTTATGTCTGTCTGCTTCCATCTGAACGAAGTAGCGAAAACCGACGCCCTGAACCCGGCCGTCTGCAACCATACGATATTGAAGCATGGAAAAACCACCTTTTTCTTACTATGATAAAGGATAAATATGATATTTCGCAAAGGATGTGAACGAGGTGACGCAAGACTATTCTGTCTTATCTATCAATCTCGGAAAGCCCGCCATTCATGAATTTGCCGGCAGACAAATCAATTCCGGCATCGTAAAGCGGCCCGCGGATTCCCCCGTCATGCTGTATAAAACCCATTTTGCAGGGGACGGACAAGCTGATCTGAAGCATCACGGCGGCCCGGATAAAGCGGTGTGCGTGTATCCCGCCGAGCATTATTCATATTGGGAAACAACGCTTGAGAGAAAACTTCCCGCCGCCGCGTTCGGAGAAAATGTAACGGTCAAAGGGCTGGCCGAGCAAGACGTGTGGATCGGAGACGTGTTTCAGCTGGGGGAAGCCGTCGTCCAAGTGAGCCAGCCGCGCCAGCCCTGCGTCAAACTCGCGCTCAAATATGACATCAAGGATATGGTGCTCCGTGTACAGCAGACCGGCTTTACCGGCTTTTATTTCAGGGTGCTTGAAGAGGGATATGTCGATCCGCGTCCGGTCCTCAAGCGTCTGTCGAGAGGCAAAGAAAGCATTTCCGTCTGGTATGCGAATGAAGTGAAATACCGCGATTCCGGCAATCTGGCGGCGATCGAAGAAGTACTGCGGGAAGAAGCGCTGTCAGAAAGCTGGAGGGACTCCTTCCTTAAAAAAAGAGACAGACTGATGAATGTATAGAAAAAAAGCCGTGCTGACTGACAGCACGGCTGATTTACGTTATGCTTGTTTCTTTGTTTCGAGCAGATTGGCAAGGAAATACTTTTTGAAGCTTTGAAGCTTTCTTCCTTCATAGTGGGTAATTCCTTTTTTCTTTAACTCTTCTACATACCAGCCTTTACTGCCATAATGCATGTCAGAAAACTCCTTTCTCCGTTCTCCCGCTTAGGAGAGTTTCTTCAGTTTTTGCCAAACTTTTGGCATTGTAACATCTATAAAAAGACGCTGAAAAGGGGGTAAGCAAAAACTGAGCCTTTCGATTCAGAGATGTAAAGCTTTCTTACATATATATGTAAAGGGCGGTCTTTTCATGCTTAATGGCCGGTCAATTTTAACAGCACCGTGCCGAGCGTCATGATTCCGAATACGACGCCGAAATAAATCAGCAGCCCCTTCTTTTTCTTCACCCCGTAAACGGTGAGAATGATGCTTTCAATAAAGAAAATAAACCCGAAGATAATAAACCACATGTTGAAAAATGGCTCCTTTCACAGACATATCTCCAGTGTAGCACATCTCTTATAACGGAACATAAAAAGCCGGGCACTGTATCAGTGTCCGGCAAGTTTGACAAGCAGCTGGGCCAAATGCTGTTTTTCATTGTCATCCGCAATGTCCCACAGCTCTTGTAAGAGTTTTTCTTCCGCATTGCGGGGCTCCTCGTGCTTGGCGAGATAGTCCCCGAGGATGGCGGCGCTTTTGATGATTTTGCTGTCATCCAGGCCTAGTTTTTTTCCGGCGGAAATTTTCTGGTGAAGGTACGCCTTAAATTCCTCGAAATCCTCTAAAATCTGCTGCTTCGTTACGCCGTGCATGGCGTGTATTTCGTTTTCGATTTTGATTTGTTCTTTATCTTTTTTCATGCGTCTCCCTCCTTCGGGTTAGTTGTTGTATACCTGTTTGGGAGGGAAATGAAACATTACAATGCCGTTAAAATAATCGGTTTGTCTTTTGTGATGACGATGGTATGCTCCACTTGGGCGACAAGGCTTTTATCCGGCGTTTTAAACGTCCAGCCGTCTCCCGCTTCAACAATCGTTTCGGCCTTCGTGGAAATAAACGGCTCAAGCGCGATCACGGTTCCGTTTTTAAAAAGCGCATTATCAAACGGATCGTAGTAATTCATGATGTGGTTCGGCGCTTCGTGGAGGTTTCTGCCGATTCCGTGGCCCGTCAGCGTTTTAATGACGGTAAAGCCGTTAGAGCGGGCTTCATGGTAGACGGCTCTGCCGATCTGGTTCTGGCGCTTGCCGGCTTTCGCCTGTTCAAGCCCTTTTTCAAATGCAGAAGCTGCGCAATTACAGAGCTTTTGCAGGAGTTCGTCACCTTCGCCAAGCACAAATGAAATACCCGTATCAGAGTAAAAACCGCCGAACTCCGCCGAAATATCGATATTTACAAGATCCCCCGCTTTTAGGATTTTAGAGGCGCTCGGAATGCCGTGAGCGACTTCGTCATTTACGCTGATGCACGTCACGCCCGGGAAATCATATTCCTTCTCCGGAGCGGAAGCGGCTCCGTATTCGTCAAGCACCGCCTTTCCGATCAGGTCAAGATCTTTCGTGCTCATGCCGGGCTCGGCTTTTTTCTTCATTTCTTCCCGTGCCAGCGCGACAATTCTGCCGATTTTTTTTAGGCCTTCTAATTCTTGATCGTTTGTTACAATCATTGTCATTCCCGCTTTCTATTTTTATTCATCTTATTCAAGCTTACCACAACTGGTTTATAAATAGAAAACCAACAAGCCGTGTCTGAATAAATGAAGGAAAATTGGTATAGATCACTAGATAACTTATGTGTTATATTTAAGAAAAAAGAAGGGGGATGGGTAAAATGCTTCAATTTTTGCAAAAACTCGGAAAATCTTTTATGCTTCCGATTGCCGTTCTGCCCGCCGTGGGTATTATTTTGGCCATCGGCAGGGAGGACTTATTAAATATTCCGTTCATTTACGCGGCGGGGACAGCGGTATTTGATCATCTGCCGCTGATTTTCGCGATCGGGATCGCGATCGGGATTTCGAAAGACAGCAACGGGGCCGCCGCTCTGTCGGGAGCAATTTCCTATATAATGCTTGAGGCGGCTGTAAAATCAATCAATTCGACAAATAATATGGCCGTTTTCGGGGGGATTATCGCGGGGTTAATTGCGGGTTACACGTATAACCGCTTTAAGGATACGAAGCTGCCGGAATATCTCGGATTTTTCAGCGGACGCAGGCTTGTGCCGATTGTAACGGCGCTGATCACCATTATTTTGGCCGGGATTTTCGGCTTTGTGTGGCCGCCGATTCAGTCAGTGATTACATCATTCGGAGAATGGATGATCGGGCTTGGCGGTATCGGCGCCGGGATTTACGGGATTTTTAACCGTCTTTTGATTCCGTTCGGTCTGCATCATGTGCTGAATAATATTTTTTGGTTCCAGTTTGGTGAATTTCACGGAAAAACGGGAGATCTGGCCCGCTTCTTTGCAAAAGATCCGACGGCCGGGACTTATATGACGGGATTCTTCCCGATTATGATGTTCGGGCTTCCGGCCGCATGTCTGGCAATGATTGCTGCGGCTAAGCCAAGTAAGCGCAAAGCGACGGCCGGGATGATGATCGGACTCGCGCTGACGGCATTTATTACCGGAATTACAGAGCCGATTGAATTTGCATTTATGTTTTTATCACCGCTTCTGTACGGGGTCCATGCTTTATTAACCGGATTCTCTTTATTTATCGTCAATATTCTCGGAATCAGGTCAGGTTTTTCGTTCTCAGCGGGGGCGATAGATTATCTCCTCAGCTACGGCATTGCCGAAAAACCGCTTTTGCTGCTCGTTGTCGGGATTTGTTATGCGGTGCTCTATTTTGTCGTCTTCTACGTACTGATCAAAACGTTAAACTTGAAAACGCCGGGACGGGAAGATGATGAGGAAGAGGAAGTGCTTAGTGAAGATACGGCCGGTTCCGTTGAAGAACATGCCATGCTCAAGGGGCTCGGCGGCAGACAAAACCTCGAAACGATTGACCACTGTGCGACCCGCCTCAGACTGACCGTACATGATACGTCTCTCATTAATGAGGCGGCACTTAAAAAAGCGGGAGCAAAAGGGGTTATCAAAACGGGGAATAAAACGGCGCAGGTCATTATCGGCCCGAACGTCGAATTTGTCGCGGAGGAGCTGAGAGAGGCCGTCCGCCGTGACGATCAGAAGTAGACTTGAAAAATCCGGATCATATATGCGATCCGGATTTTTTGCATATCTATCAAGTTTCACATAATGTACAAAAAACAACGTTTCCTCCTGTGTTAAGATTCATGTAGAACAAGTATGGAGATGATGTAAGGTGACGTGGATTGCAGTTGTTTCAATTGTTGTCATAAGCCTGATTAAGATTGTACTGACATGCCTTCCTACCGGAGCGGTGGAATGGATTCTCCGCAAATTTGAAACCCATTCAAAGCTCAGTGACGAGTCCGCTGCCGTATCCCTCGGCGGAAAACGTCTGGAAGGCGAAGACAAACGCCGGGTGATTGATGACTTTAACGAAGCTGTGTTTATAGAACGGCATTATATATACCCGGGTGATGAAGAGCGTTATCTTCATCCGCAAAACGGAGCCGATCCGCTTGTCATTAAGACGAGAAAAGGAAAAAAAGATGTGACGGTGTTTGTATACAGCTACGAAGATCATGTAGATGTCGTCAAACAGCAGAAAAAGAAAGTCGTCGCTTATTCGGTTCTTTCCGACAGCCTGCAAAAGCGCTCAATGGCCGCAGCCGGAAGTTGAACATAAAAAAGCCAGATCATAATATGATCTGGCTTTTGTTTATTCTTTTTGATCATCTGATGAAGAATCTTCACGCTTCGTATAATCGAATTGTGACGGGTCCACTTTCTTGAAGCCTTTCGGCTGATAGAAACGAAGCAGATCGCCGTTGATGATCTTATCAGACATTTCAAGCTCGGTTTTGACGAGAGAGTCTTCTTTTTTATCGACTTCTGAATCATCTAAAAGTCTTCCGGTTTTCGTATCGTAATACTTGCCGGCGACTTTCGTATAGTTCGGTGAGATGAAGTCGCCGTTACGGAACGGAATCACTTCTCTGTGCTCTTTCGATAAGATATCAGAACCTGACATGAGATAATCTTTCGTATCGACGCCGAGCAGATGAAGAACGGTCGGCGCGACATCGACATCGCCGGCAAATTTATGATTACGGCCGCCTTTCACGCCTGGAGCGTGGATAAAGAGCGGAACCCGCTGAAGCTGAGCATTGTCGTAATCAGTGATCTCATCTTTGCCGAGCACTTTCGCCATCGCTTTATTATGGTTTTCAGAGATGCCGTAGTGGTCTCCGTACATCACGATAATCGACTTATCGTACAGACCGTCTTTTTTCAGATCATTAAAGAACTGTTCAATTGATTCATCCAGATAGTTCGCGGACTGGAAGTAGTTATTGACGACTGAATCGCCAAAGTCTCCTGCCGGGAAGTCTGTGTCCTCTTTATCCATTCCGAACGGGAAGTGGTTGGACAGCGTAATGAACTTCGTATAGAACGGCTGCGGCAGGCTCTTTAAGAGCGGCATGGATTCTTTGAAATACGGTTTGTCTTTCATGCCGTAGTTTTTCGTATTCTCTTCGCTCATGTCATAATAAGCGGAATCGAAGAACTTATCGATGCCTTCCGCTTTGTACATTTCGTTACGGTTCCAGAAAGTCTGCGTATTACCGTGGAAAGCGGCAGACGTATAGTTTTTGCCTTTTAAGATCGCAGGAACGGACTGAAGCGTGTTTTGCGCTTTATTGACGAAAACCGAACCTTGCGACAGCGGGTACAGAGAGTTTTCCATCATAAATTCCGCATCTGATGTTTTACCTTGTCCCGTTTGGTGGAAAAAGTTATCAAAGTAGAATGTTTGATTGTCATGCGCCAGTTTGTTTAAGAACGGCGTCACTTCCTTGCCGTTAATTTTGTAATCAATGATAAAGGACTGCAGAGACTCTAATGAGACGTAGATGACGTTTTTCCCTTCGGCTTTTCCGAAATAGACGTTGTTCGGCACGTCATAGTTGGCCTTCATGTAGTTTTCCACATCCGTTACATCGCTTGAATCGGCAAGCGCGCGCTGGCTGTTTGACTTCACATTCTGCACGGCATCGTAAATCGTGAAGTTGTACGTGCCCAAATATTTCACCAGATAGTTTCGGTCAAATGAGCGTGTCAAAAGCTCAGGTCGGTCGGATTCCGCGACGGCCAGGTTGATCAGGAACACAAGCACGGCGGAAGCCAAAACGATTCTGAATGATTTCTTCGCCGGTTTTTCAGCCGGTTTTTTCATCTTAAGGGCCAAAATAATCAAAATGACGGTATCCAGGAAGTAGAAGGCGTCTGTCCATCTCATTAATGAAAACGCGCTGTCTCCGAGCTGGCCGCCGTTTGTTTTTGCCTGCATCATGACCGGGATGGTAATGAAATCATTAAAGAATCTATAATAGACGATGTTTGCATAAAGCAAAAAAGACAATAAAAAATGAATCACAATAATGGCTGTCTGCTGTAATTTTTTCTTGAAAAGAAGTCCAAATCCAAGAAAGAACAAGCTGGAGCTCAGCGGATTCACAAAAAGCAATATTTTCTGGATCGTGTTGTCTATGCCGAGGTTAAAGTTTAAAATATAAGCAGCATATGTTTTCACCCACAATAACACGACCGCTATCAAGAAGAAGGCAAGTCCTCTTTCTTTTATAAATGTTTTCATTGTTACACTCCTTTTTTCCGATCACGGTTTACACGGAACGATAGAAAAAACGAACGTAATCAATATACCATGAAACCAGCAAATAGAAAAGGTGGAAAAGGCTCATCGGAAAAAGGGCGAAAAACGCTGTCGCAAAGGCAGTTTATCTGTTGAATGACAGCTTTAAAAATAAAGATGGGATAAACTGGGACCATCATTTCCGTGTGATATGACCCGGTTCAATCGAAAAAAAGAGGTGACAAATGATGGATATTGCCCATATCGTGGCTGAAGATAAAATCAAGCGCGCCATTAAGGATGGAGAATTCGCCGGCATCAAAGGAATGGGAAAGCCCCTGCCGAAAGACGATGCTGCACATCTTCCGGAGTCGCTCAGAATGGGCTACCGAATCTTGAAAAATGCCGGGATCGCCGAGGATGAGGGCGCGCTGAAGAAAGAGCTGATGACACTCGATTACTTGATCGCCAAGTGCCGCAATGAAACGGAGCTGGATCACCTGCGGAACAAACGGACGGAAAAACAAGTCAGGCTCGACAAGCTGACGGAGGAGAAAGCCATGTTCTCAAAACCCGCATCTTCTCATTATAAGGAGAAAGTGTACAGATGGCTGAACCGCCCGTAAGCCGGCTCCTTATATTTTTTTCTGAAAAGGAATGTGTTCCATCAGACGCGGATAGGAAATGTGAAGCAGGCCGTTGACGCACTGCGCCTGTAAAAGATGGGGCTCAGCCGGTTCAGGAAGATCAATCGTCTCATCAATTTCCCCGTAATACCGGTTTTGGCAGATTCCCATGTCCTTGGGAAAAAGGGGCGTGATGTTTCCTTTTATATGCAGCCGTGTTCTTGACAGCAGCCTCAATGTTAATTCTTCTTCGTAAACACCGGGCAATTCCACAATGACAAATGTGTACTGTTCATCCTGATAGATATCATAAATCAGGGTGTTTTTTTGTAAGGAGAAAAACTCTTCGGGAGATTTCCGTTTCAGGACATTGGTCCAAAAGTCGCTGGGCTTGTGCTCATTCGTAATCTCAAGCCACTTTCTCATTTTTTCGATATCCACTTCAGCATAGCTCCCCTATATTTGATTTGCGATCGGCATTGACGGGTTGGCGATCTGATCCTGATCGCTCACGTCAGGGTCAAGATGGCCCGAATTCAAACATCCGGCGGCCGGCGAAAAGTCTCCTAAAGAAAAGTTCGCGCCGACAAGTTTACTGTTGGCGGTGTGGCTGTTTTGTACGGTCTGACCGATATCGACGTTTCCGTTTTGCGTTGCTCCGTTTACTTTTATATTGACGACGTTAATTTGGTAAGGCATTCATAAAAACCCCTTTAATCTATAATGGGCGGCACCGGCGTAATATTTGCGGTATCTGCGGTTCCGATGGCTGTCTGGTCGTTTACATCAGGATCATTTAACAAGTTCTCCATCATCGATTCTATAGGTGACGTATCGCCGAATGAAGAGTTCAGTCCTTGTGATTTGTTATTTGTGGTGGGACTGTTGTATGCCGCTTCCCCAATCGTAATAGATCCGTTGCCAGAAATACTGTTAATCTTCAAATAGTACAGGTTGATAACAGTGGATGGCATCTCTTCACACCTCTTTAACTTAGTTGTACAGTACTGTATGCTTTTGCTGCTCCTGTTGTGATTCCGCCTGGACATGCTCCGGGAAAAACAAGTAATCAAGACCCCGTCCCGGCGGGGATTTTTTTGTGTAAGGGTCTTTCGCAGTATATTTGTGATGAAAGCGCTATAAAAATAGATTGACGACATGTATATACATCATTACAATAGAGTCATAAACATGTATATACAAGTTTACAAGACAAAATGAAAACGGTTACGGAGGGGTTGGCATGGGTGAGTTTAACCGGGCTGCGCGGCAGATCGCTGAAGCTGTCGGCGGAATCGAAAATATTGAGGCGGCGACTCATTGTGTTACGCGTTTGCGGTTTGCGTTAATAGATGAAACCAAAGTGAATCAGAAAATGCTTGATGCAATAGACATTGTCAAAGGTTCTTTTGCGGTAAACGGACAATTTCAAGTCGTGATCGGGCAGGGGACGGTCAACAAAGTATATGCGGAGTTAGTGAAGGAAACAGGGATAGGCGAAGCGTCAAAGGATGACGTAAAGAAGGCGGCAGCGCAAAAAATGAATCCGTTGCAGCGCGCTGTGAAAACGCTTGCGGACATCTTTATTCCGATCCTTCCGGCGATCGTCACAGCCGGGCTTTTAATGGGTCTGAACAACATCTTAACGGCGGAAGGCATTTTCTTCAGCACAAAATCGATTGTCCAAGTGTATCCGCAATGGGCGGATCTCGCCAATATGATTAATCTGATTGCGGGGACGGCCTTCGCTTTTCTGCCGGCTTTAATCGGCTGGTCAGCAGTGAAGCGGTTCGGGGGAAGCCCGCTTTTGGGCATCGTGCTCGGGCTGATGCTTGTGCATCCTGATCTGTTGAATGCATGGGGCTACGGGGCTGCCGAGCAGAGCGGCGATATTCCGGTGTGGAACCTCTTCGGCCTTGAGGTGCAGAAAGTCGGGTATCAAGGTCAGGTGCTTCCGATTCTGCTGGCGTCTTATTTACTTGCCAGGCTTGAGCTCTTTTTAACCAAACGGACGCCGGAAGGCATTCAGCTGTTAGTCGTCGCACCTGTGACGCTGCTGGTCATCGGTTTTCTGTCGTTTGTCATCATCGGACCGATCACTTTTGCGATCGGAAACGCGCTGACAGCGGGATTGATCGCTATTTTCGGCCAATTCTCCGCCATTGGCGGCCTGCTGTACGGAGGGCTGTATTCGGCGCTTGTGATTACGGGGATGCATCATACGTTTCTGGCGGTCGATCTTCAATTAATCGGCTCAAAGCTCGGCGGCACATTTCTATGGCCGATGCTCGCTTTGTCAAATATTGCTCAAGGATCGGCGGCTTTGGCCATGATGCTGATTACAAAAGATAAAAAACAGCGGGGGCTTTCACTGACGGCCGGCATTTCCGCATATTTGGGCATTACCGAGCCGGCGATTTTCGGCGTAAATCTGCGTTACAAATTTCCGTTTGTGATCGCCATGATCAGTTCGGGAATCGCAGGGATGTACATCTCCGTTAAAGGCGTTTTGGCAAGCTCAGTCGGAGTCGGCGGCGTGCCGGGGATTTTCTCCATCATGAGCCGGTACTGGGGGCCGTTTGCGCTCGGAATGCTGATCGTGCTGATTCTCCCGTTTGCGGGAACATACGGGTATGCGCGGCTGAAGCGGAAAAAATAGATAACCTGCGGGACGCCTTCATTCAGGCTGTCCCTTTCCCTTTTCAAATCAAACGAATACAGGCGGTGAAGAAAAATGAAAACAGACAGCACACCATGGTGGAAAAAGGCAGCGGTGTATCAAATTTATCCGAAGAGCTTTAATGATACGACGGGAAACGGGATCGGCGATCTTAACGGCATTATCGAGAAGCTTGATTATTTACAGAAGCTTTTGATTGATGTCATTTGGCTTACGCCGATTTACGATTCACCGCAGAATGACAATGGCTATGACATTCGTGATTACTGCACCATTTATGAAGAATACGGAACAATGGAGGATTTTGAACGTCTTCTCAATGAAGCGCACAAAAGAGGGATCAAGGTCGTCATGGATCTTGTTGTAAACCATACATCCGTCGAGCACAGGTGGTTCAAAGAAGCGGTCTCGTCACCTGACAGTCCGTATCGGGATTTTTACATTTGGAAAGACGGAAAGGAAGACGGCCGGGCGCCGAACAACTGGGAATCAAAATTCGGCGGCTCCGCTTGGAAGCTCGATCCGGCGTCAGGCCAGCACTATCTGCATTTATTTGATGTGTCGCAGGCTGATTTGAACTGGGAAAATGAAGAGATGAGAAAACGGGTTTACGACATGATGCATTTTTGGTTCCAAAAAGGGATCGACGGCTTCCGGCTTGATGTGATCAATCTCATTTCTAAAGACCAATCGTTTCCTGATGCCAAGGACGGACATGACGGGCGTCCTTATTATACGGACGGGCCGCGTGTGCATGAATTTCTCCATGAGATGAACCGGGAAGTGTTTTCGAAATATGACAGCATGACGGTCGGTGAAATGTCCTCGACAACGGCTGATCACTGCATCCGGTACACAAACCCGGAAAGTAAAGAACTCGATATGACCTTTAACTTTCATCATTTAAAAGTGGATTATCCGAATGGTGAAAAGTGGGCGCTCGCTCCGTTTGATTTTCTGAAGCTGAAACGGATTTTAGCGTTTTGGCAGACGGAGATGCAAAAAGGCGGGGGCTGGAATGCTTTATTCTGGTGCAACCACGACCAGCCGCGGGTCGTATCCAGATACGGAGACGACGGCGTGTACCGGACGAAATCAGCTAAAATGCTGGCGTCGGCGATTCATATGATGCAGGGAACGCCTTACATTTATCAAGGCGAGGAGATCGGCATGGGCAATCCGAAATTCGATGACATCGGCTCATACCGTGATGTCGAATCACTGAACATTTACAAGAAGATGAAGGAAGAGGGCGTGCCCGAAAAAGACATTATCGCCATTTTAAAAGAGAAATCAAGAGACAATTCAAGGACTCCCGTTCAATGGAACAGCGAACCGAACGGCGGTTTCACGACGGGAACGCCTTGGATTCCCGCGGCGGATGATTATCAGGACATTAACGCAGAAGCGGCTTTGCGGGACCCGGATTCAATTTTCTACCATTATCAGAAGCTCATCCGGCTCAGAAAGGAATATGACATCGTGACCGAAGGAACGTTTGAACTGCTTGCTGAAGACGATCCGTCGGTTCTGGCGTACGTGAGACACGGCAAGGATGAAAAACTCCTGTGCATCAACAACTTCTATGGAAAAGAAGCGGATTTTACGCTCCCGCTTGAAGACATGGCCGGCTGGCGGTTTACGGTGCTGTTGACGAATGATGAACAGAGGGAAGGGCGGCCGGAACGATTGACGCTCCGTCCGTATGAATCGATCGTTTATCATCTGACCAAAGCGTGATACACTAATCTGGGTGGTCATGAATGAAAGTGAATAAATACATCACAATCTATAAAGACATGGTGCAGCAAATCGAAAGCGGCATGCGGAAGGCGGAAGACGTTCTTCCGTCTGAAAATGATTTGTGCGATCAATACGGCGCATCAAGAGAAACCGTCCGCAAAGCGCTCAATATGCTGGCGCAAAACGGCTACATCCAGAAAATCAAAGGCAAAGGCTCCGTCATATTAGACAGAGAAAAAATGCGTTTTCCCGTCTCAGGCCTGATCAGCTTTAAGGAGCTTTCGGAAACGCTCGGAAAAGAGACGAAAACGACGGTTCACCGTCTCGGGCTGATTCCGCCTCCCGCCGAAGCCGCAAAAGAGCTTGGCACAAAGGCGGATGAAAAGGTGTGGGAAGTCGTCAGATCAAGGCGGATTGACGGAGAACACATTATTTTGGACAAGGATTACTTTGTGAAAAAGCACGTTCCTCTTTTGACGAAGGCGATTTGCGAAGATTCGATTTACGAGTATCTCGAAGAAGAGCTCGGTCTGTCAATCAGCTACGCGCAAAAAGAAATTGTCGTGGAGCCGGCAGGGGAAGAAGACCGAAAGTATTTGGATCTCGGCGGATTCAGCCATATGGCGGTCGTGAAAAACCGTGTGTTTTTGGAGGACACCAGCCTCTTTCAATATACGGAAAGCCGGCACAGGCTCGATAAATTTCGTTTCGTCGACTTTGCGAGAAGAGAAAAATAAGAACGGACTGCCGCGGCAGTCCGTTTTTTTGTCAGTATCAAAATGGATACTATCCAACAAAAATGTGCGTACTGGTACTTTTAAAAATGTTGGCTACAATAGTACATACGAGATTGTAAAGGAGAGATCAGAATGTCAGATAAAAAACACGAGATCATCGAAGCGTATCAATTCAGACACGCCACAAAGGAATTTGATCCTGAGAAAAAAATTTCAGAAAGCGATTTTGAATTCATTTTAGAAACGGGAAGATTATCCCCAAGCTCACTCGGTCTTGAACCTTGGAGATTTGTCGTTGTCCAAAATCCGGAGCTTCGCGAAAAACTTCGCGAGTTCACGTGGGGCGCGCAAAAGCAGCTGCCGACCGCAAGCCATTTCGTTCTTCTGCTTGCCCGGACGGCAAAGGATATCCGTTTTGACGCCGACTATGTCAAAAACCACTTGCGGGAAGTCAAAAAAATGCCGGATGATATGTATGAAGGCTATATCAGCAAAACGGAAGAATTCCAGAAACATGATTTCAATCTGCTTGAATCAGATCGTGCGCTGTTTGACTGGGCATCAAAGCAGACATATATCGCCCTCGGCAATATGATGACAGCCGCTGCGCAGATCGGCATTGATTCCTGCCCGGTAGAAGGCTTCAATTACAAAGAAATTCACCGGATTCTTGAAGAAGAAGGGCTTCTTGAAGACGGAAGTTTCGACATCTCCGTCATGGCCGCATTCGGGTACCGTGTCAGAGAACCGCGCCCGAAAACAAGATCTGTCTCAAAAGACGTTGTGAAGTGGGTATAAGATAAAAAAGCTGCCGGGAAACTGCCGGCAGCTTTTAACGTTTATTTTGTTTCGCTAAAAAATAGGCGGTGATCCAGGACGTAACGGGAATGATCAAGCCGATCCCGATTCCGGCGCAAAGAATGGTGACGGCTTCTGCGCTGAAGACTTTTGAGTTCACTATTTTTTCAGCAGAGTATGATAAGTCTTTAAACCATATAATTAAAGCCAGATAGCTGCCGAAAAAAGCAAAGAATAAAGTATTCGTATTCGTTCCTAAAATATCTCTCCCGATGCTTAAACCGAATTTGTACAGATCTTTTCTGTTCATGGACGGATTATGGCTGTGAATTTCTCTCATGGGCGAGGTAATGGAAATCGCCACATCGGTAATCGCCCCTATCGTGCCCATAATGATCATCGCAGCGGTCACCTTCACAAAATCCACCCCGACAAAAAGCGTGAATATACCGATATCACCCAGTTCTTCTTCACCAAATCCTTGAATCGAAGTATGTTTCGTTACGGCCATAATAAAAAACAGCAGCAATACAATCGTCAGCATTGCAGAAATAAAGGCGGTTACGGTTTTGACGTTTCCCCCGTTAATATAAAAAAGTGTAATGCTGCAAATCACGGCGGAAGAGAGCAATGTTAAAACAATCGGATTGATATGCGGGTCTGTCATTAAAATGATGGTGAGAAAGAGAACACCGAAATTTAAAAATAACGCAATAAATGATCTCGCTCCCTTTTTACCGCCGATCATGACCATCAATAGAAATAAAATCGCCGCAAGAATTACGATGACATTCATGAGCTTGCCTTCTTTCGTTTAATGAAAAAGATAGAAGCATACAGACTGGCAGGTATGGTTAAAACAATTCCGATCCCCCCGGCCAATGCTCTGGCTATTTCCAAGGAAATGTTCATAGAAAGAGTGAATCCTATCGGTGAATCATTTTTCAGATACAAAAGCATCATCGGAATAGAGCCGCTTATATAAGCAAAAAACAGAATGTTGGTCATCGCCCCCATTATGTCTTTTCCGATCTCCATCCCGGACCGTTTAAGCGCTTGTAATGAGATACTCTTGTTTTCTTCATATAACCCAAAGACAGATGACGTCATGGTAATGGCCACATCCATGACCGCTCCCAGTGATCCGATGAATACCCCAGCCATAAACACCGTGTGATAAGGGCGGGTTAAATACTGCATTTCTTCATATCTGAGCCCTTTCTCTCCGGCAGCCGTCATCACAAGATACGTAATCAGCAGGGAAACAAATGTGCCTGCGAGCGTCGCGGCTATGGCCGCATATGTTTTCGCGTGAAAGCCGCTGACAAGCAGCAATGATATGACAGTAAAGATGAGAATACAGATACCGCAGATGAAAATGAGCCCGATGTTCTGGTGCTTCCGGTACAAATCTAATGCAAACGACAGCAAAACAGCGTTAAAGATCAGGCTGATGATCGAAAAGAAGCCTTGTTTTTTACCGACGATAAGCAAGGTGAATATGAAAATCCAAGCGATCAGCAAAAGCTGTTTATCCCGTTTTTTATCTATAATGCTTCCCGATATATCCTTATTTGACGTGTTTCCTTTATCAATAGAAACGAATACTTCATCGCCGATTGAATATTTCTGATCATTCGCTCCGGAGGATGAATATTGATTGGACAAATGAATGAGCTGTCCTTTCCGACTGCCGTTTTCAAGTTTGGCTGTGATCCTCTGATTGAAAATCCTATCTTTGTTTTTATGCATGTCCTGCACGTCAGATTGATGCTCCAATGTTGTTTTCGTCACTTTGGCAATCGGGCGCTCATAAAAAGAAGCGTTGTAATTGACGAAAATGAGCGAGCCGATAAAACAAAGTGCTGTTATTGCGTAAAACAGCTTTTTTTTGTAAGTCATGCTGTTTCGTATCTTTCCTGTTATCTTCAATAAAAGTCCTCCAAACAGGCGGCGCCGGGAAAGCCAGACCCGCCATGAAGTGTCATACCATAGATTGTACGTCTGTGCGATATTTTATCATTCGGACATGCGGCTGTCGACTCAGAAAGGGACCGACAGAAAAGCTCCCCTGATATCAGATCAGGGGAGCTCTTGTGCCGAACCGCCCGATAAAAGCGGTTTTTTTATGCTTCGTTCACTTTTTTTGCTTTTCTTCTTTGATACAGATACAGTGCCGTTCCGAGCGCGCTGATGAGAAACCCTGCAAGGAGAATGGTATACATAGTTGTGGCCGTATCAGGAAGCAGGCCGCCCGGCGATACTCCGTCCTGCGCAGGGCCGGATGATGGGTTTTGTCCGTTTGGCTGCTTTCCCGAGCCGTGATCTCCGCTTGCCGGCGGCGCGCTCTTCGTGTTTGCGTTTAATATGGTGTATTCACTGAAATGATTTGTATAGCCCGTGACGAGATCGTGTGAAACCGAACCGTTTTCTGTTTTTGTATAGACGTGCTTTTTCCGGTCTACATGATAAATGCCCGGCTGTTTCGCTTTTTTCGTATTCTCAATGCGCAGGGTGAGCTTTACCGGCGCTTTGAATGTTTTTACTTCTTTGTTGTTCTGCTTCATTGTAAAATCGTACACATTTGAAAGCGACCCGCTTACTTTTCCTTTCGGCGATACGCCGAACCTTGTATCAGCTGCGGCTGCGTTTGCCATCGGCATTTTCATGCTGAACTTGTCATGCAGGATCGTAAGGGAAGAATCAGTTGTTCTGTCCTTTAACAGTCCGATCTGTTTTTTGGTCACACTGAGGTCAATCTGCTTTTTGGCGCCGTCATTCTTGTCGTAATACACGATCGGAGTGTTGGCGTTTTTGGCATAGACGGCAAATGCGCTGTCATCTTCAAGGGTCCATGAGCCGTTTTTTTGTTTCGTCGGCAGGTACACTTCTTGTGCGCGGCCGTCAACTTTCGGTTCAACCGCTTTTCCTGCTTTTTCAAGCTGTTCTATGAAGACCTCATAGTCGACAAAGCCAAGGTCTTCTTTATGTGATGCTTCGTTAAAGACGGAATATCCGTCTCCGCCTTCACCGACAAAGTTACTTGTGGCGACTCTGTATGTTTCCATATCAGAAATCGGCTTTAAGCTGCCGTCATCCTGCACGGCCGCGGCTTGAAGAACGCGGTGTCCCGGTTTTTTATTCAGTGTAAACGTGTATGTCAAGCCGGCAACTTGAGGGAAGGCGCCGCCTTGAGCCTCAATTCCGCTTAACCCTTGTTCCAGGGCTTGTTTGATCTGTTTTCCGGTTAAATCCGCGACGTAAAGCGTGTTGCCGAACGGCATCACATTCAGTACATCACCGAGTGTGATGTCTCCTTTATCAATGCCTGCGCGGATGCCGCCCCCGTTTGTAATCGCAAGTTGGGCGCCGGCCGCTTCCTTCGCTTTTTGAAGCATGCCGTCTGCGATGAAGTTCCCGAGATTCGTTTCTTTGGAGCGGACATGCTCACGCTGGCCGTCAAGTGCGACCTTCGTTGAGCCGACTTTTTCATTTTTGACTGAGATGAGCTCTTTTTTAAACGGATCAAGCTCTTCTTTCAGATCCGGGTCTTCTTTCGTCTGCTCGTTCACAGGCAGCGCCTGAAGAGAGGATTGTTTCGGCAGGACGACGCCGTTTTTGTCAAATGCGACATCAACCCGGCCTAGGTATTCACCGTATTCTTTTGCTTGTGCGACGATGGTCGGCTCTTCGTTTTTGACTATCTCCATTTTATCTACAAGCGTATGCGTATGTCCGCCGACGATTAAGTCGATGCCTTTTACTTTTTTGGCGAGATCGAGATCGCGCTGATGCCCGATATGGGTCAGAGCGATAATTTTATTGACGTGTTCTTTGTTCTGTATCTCTTTTACCGTATCTTGCGCCGATTGGAAGGCATCGTTAAAGACTATGCTTTTTCCCGGGCTTGATGTGACGGACGTATCTTCTGTCGTTAAGCCGAATACGGCGACTTTTTCTCCGTTTACATTAAGCAGAATGTATGGATAGATGCCTGCTTTTTTCTTTTTTCCTGCCGTAAACGTGTCTGCTTTTTTGATGAATGGACTGAGCTTTGATTCTTTGGACACATCAACGTTCGCGCTGACGAGCAGAAAATCAGGCGCTTGGAAATGATATTTTCCGGACGGATCAACCGCGCTTCCGTTACCGCTCAGGAAGCTGGCGAGAGCACCCGGTCCTTTATCAAACTCATGGTTTCCGAAGGTCATTGCGTCGTAGCCCATGCTGTTCATCAATTTTAAATCCGCCAGTCCCTGCCACTTTGTGAAATAGAGATCGCCTGAGAAGACGTCTCCCGCATCAAGCAAAATGCTGCTGTCGGTTTCGCTTCTGATTTCTTTAATTTTCGTCATCCGCCTCGCCGCGTTATCAAGGTGGGCGTGCGTGTCGTTTGTATGCATAACGGTGAGCTTCCACGGATCATCTTTCGGCGGATCTGTGCCCGGTTCATCATCCTTGAACTGGAGCTTGTACTGTCCGTAGCCAGCGTTTTTGGATTCTCCGATATAGGCAACGTCATCTGCACGGTCGGCAAACGGCTTTGCGGCCAAGGAGGATTCAAATGTCAGGTTCGTCCCTTTGACCGGAAGGATGGACCAGTTATGATCAGCCTGCGGATTAATCGTTTTCTGCTGGATGATGTAGTCCATTAAGACCTGTCTGTTTTCATCGGCTGATGAATATACGATTTTATCATTGCTTAAGTGAGGGAACCCTCCGCCTCCTGAAGCGCGGTAATTATTTGTGACGATAAGAAATTCCTGCTTGGCGCTGACGGGCTTCCCTTGATAAGAAAGGTTGACGATCCGGCTTGCGTCGGGATGAATGACTGTTCCGTTTTCATTGTATTTCGCCGGTTTTGTGACATCGACCTGATAGGTGACGCCGTCAATGACATCGAAATTGTATGAGCGGTAGGCGTCATTTATGAGGGCTTGGCTGCCGCCTTTTGCCTGGTCGATCTGATTAAACTGCCCCGCGGACATTTCGAGCCAGTCTTTCACTTCGCTTCCGTTCAGCTTGACGATCTGAACCGTGTTGTCATACAAGTATAAATCGCCGATATTTTTGATGGCGAGGTCACCTGCGGAAATGTTTGTATAGTAGTTTGAACCGTTCCGCCCCCCGGCTTTAAACGGAGCGCCCGCAGAGAGGATAGGCAGATCTTTATATTTCGTATCCTTCATCTTATTTTCGGCGTACCATTTTTGCGCATCCGTTACGATTTGAATGGACGGATCATCTTTGACTTGGGCGAAGAAACTGTTGATATCGGCTTTTGTCTGGCCGACAGGTTCTCTGATATATTTGAGCGTGCCTTCATGCGCTTTTTTGACGGTATTGACGACGGTTTCGTTTTCCGAAGTCACATTTCCGGCAATCGGCTCGATGCTGCCTTTTGCATCTTCCACATGCCACGCGCCGTCTGTTTTCTGGAGCCGGAGGTCGATGACGCCAGCATATTTGCCCCAGCTGCTGGACATGACAACGGGGATGCCGTTAATCGTGCCTTTATCGACGTCGAATTGATCAGCGCCTTTGTATTCGGCATCAGGGAACAGCCCGTGCTGATGCCCGGATACGATGGCGTCAATTCCGCTGACTTTTGTTGCCAGATCAAAAACGGCATTTTCCGCGCCGGAAGACTGCGCTTTCTTTTCGATGCCGCTGTGGGCGAGGGCGATGACAATATCGGCTCCTTCAGCTTTCATCTTCGGAATGGTTTTCTTTGCGGATTCCACAATGTCTTCGACCTGAATGCGGCCCTCAAGATTTTTCTTATCCCACGTCATGATTTGGGGAGGAACAAAGCCGATGTAGCCGACTTTTATCTGATGCTTTCCGCCGTTTTCATCTGTAACGGTTTTCTCTTTTATGACATAAGGCGTATAGCGGTTTTCGCCGCTTAATGTTTTTACATTGGCGTTGACGATCGGATATTCGGCGCCTTTGATCGTCCCGTCCAGAAATTCAAGCCCGTAATTAAATTCATGATTGCCCAGCGTTCCTGAATCATAGTGCAGACTATTCATTACTTGAATGATCGGATGGGTCTTTGCACCTGAGATAATATCATTTTTCTCATATTTTACTGCGTATTCACCGAGAGGATTCCCCTGGATCAGGTCTCCGTTATCGACAAGCAGCGTATTCGGGTTTTCGCGCCTGTGCTTCTCAATAAGCTGAGCCGTTCGGGCCAGCCCGAATTCCGTTGTCGGTTTGTCGCTGTAGTAATCGTAATCCATCATGTTAGCGTGAACGTCAGTTGTCGCTAAAATGCTGAGATTCACACTGGAGGATTTGTTTTCTTCTGCTTTAATGGGTGATGTTGGGAGGATTAGACTAAGTATCATAACTAGGGGCAGCAGAATACGGAGTGTCATATTGACGCTGCATCGTCTTTTCTGTATTCTCACCTGTTCTCCACCTTTCAACAAATTTTGTCATGCAGTACCATTGTAAGAATATTTTGTGAAAGTTTATATAGATTTCATGATGATTCTTGTAAAAAGATGAAAAATGAGGATAATGACCTATGTAATACGGATGGGCGGCAAACGTGTCTCCCATGTTTGATATTAGTCTGGCTGGGGTCATGGATTTATGTAGACTTCATCAAAGCAGGAGGTAGTAACTATGGGTAAAAAAATTGCAGTTGTATTAACGGATTATTTCGAGGATGTCGAGTATACTGAACCTGCGAAAGCTTTTAAAGATGCAGGTCATGAATTAACAGTGATTGAACAGGAAAAAGGAAAAACAGTAAAAGGCAAACAAGGGGAAGCGGAAGTGAAAGTGGATGCGTCCATCGATGATGTGAATCCGAAAGACTTTGATGCATTGCTGATCCCGGGCGGATTCTCACCTGACATGCTGCGAGCGGATGACCGTTTCGTCCAATTTGCCAAAGCGTTTATGGATGATAAAAAACCTGTTTTCGCCATTTGCCACGGCCCTCAGCTTCTCATCAACGCGAAAGCATTGGACGGGCGCAAAGCGACAGGGTTTACATCGATCCGTATTGACATGGAAAACGCAGGCGCAAATGTAGTGGATGAAGAAGTCGTCGTCTGCCAGAACCAGCTGGTCACAAGCCGCACTCCGGATGACATTCCGGCATTCAACCGCGAATCATTAAAACTGCTTGCGTAATATAAAAGCGGAGCGCCGTATCAGGCGTTCCGCTTTTTTGATGAAGATTCCCGAATGACCAGCTCAGGCGCCAGAATAATGCGCTGTTTTTTGTGCTGGGAACTGGCGATTTTATCATGCAGCAATTGAGCCGCTTCTTTTCCCGACTGCCGCGGAAAGGAAGAAACGGTTGTGAGCGGGGGATAAGAAATTTCAGCTTCCGGCACGTTATCAAAACCGACAATATCAATATCTTCGCCCGGGATGAGCCCGGCTTTTCTGATCCCTTGCATGACACCGAACGCGACCAAATCACTGAAGCAGAAAATCGCGGTCGGGCGCTCAGGCCGGCGGAGCAGCTCCATCACTGCTTCATAGCCTGCCTCGCGGGTCGGTGCACTGTCAATGACAAATTCATTTTTCACTTCAAGATCGGCCTCACGGAGCGCTTTTTTTAAACCTTTCATCCGTTTTGTCCATGTAGATGAGTGCTTCACGCCGCCCAGAAACGCAATCTCCTGATGGCCTTTTTCAATGAGATGATGCACTGCCTTATAGGTGCCTTCTTCATAATCGGCTCCGACAAAATCACAGTCGGCATCGGCGATTTCCCTGACGGCGAGCACGACCGGAATGTCAAGCTGTTCAAGGCGGGAAAGGGTTTCCTCGGCCGCGCCTGAAACCGGACATAAAATCAATCCGCCGACCCTGTGTTCCAGCATAGTCGAGATCAGCTGCTCCTGCTTCGCGACAGAATCAAATGTCGTGCCTAACAGCACCGTTAATCCGACTTCCTCGAGCGTATTCTGAACGCCGATCAGAAATTCTGAGAAAAACGTATTGGAAATGTCAGTAATAATCAGTCCTACCGTTGTAGACGTCTGTGATCGTAAATTCGCGGCGACCCGATCATACACGTACCCCAGTTCCCGCATGGATTGCAGCACTTTTTCACGGGTCGCTTCGGAAATTCGCGGATTATTGCGGACGATTAATGAGGCGGTCGATGTTGAGACGCCGGCATGCTCAGCGACCTGCTGCAATGTCACCCGGCGTTTTTTTTGCTGTTTCATACGTGCATTCCTCACTTGGTTTTTATTGTTACAACCATTATAAGCGTTTTGGCGCATGAGAAGAAAGGGAGAGGGGGAGAAAATGATAAAGCGCCGGAAGACGGATTGTCCTTCGGCGCTTTTGTTACAATAGGTTATTCAAACATTTGCTCTTTAATATACTGAACCGGCATTTCACGGCCTGTCCAGTATTCAAACGCCATGGCGCCCTGCCAAAGCATCATGCCGAGGCCGTTAATGGTTTTGCAGCCGGCCTCTTGTGCCTGTTCGAGCAATTTCGACGTAACGGGGTTGTAAACGACGTCTGTCACAATCAAATCCGGACGGAGCATGGATGTGTCTTCAATGACGCTCAAGCCTTCAAGCGGTTTCATGCCGACACCCGTTCCGTTTGTGAAAATATCGCTTGTGGCGATTTCAGCACGTAGCGCATCTTGATCTTCTAGCGGGAAGATATTCGCTTTACAAGAAGAGCCTTTCATTTCTTCATTGATGATGCGGACATTTTCTTCCGCTTTTTCGAAAAACGCGTCATTGCGGGCGAAAATTGAGATTTCGCCGAGACCTTCCAATGCGGATTGAATCGCAATCGGAGTGGCAGCCCCGCCGGAACCGACAAGCGTCATTTTTTTGCCTGTGATATCGATGCCGTGTTCTTTTAAGTTGCGGACGTATCCCATACCGTCAGTGGAGTGTCCGATCAATGTGCCGTTTTCATTAACCACTGTATTAACTGCACCGGTGAATTTCGCTGAATCCGCGAGTTCATCGAGGTAAGGGAGAATTTTCATCTTGTTCGGCATCGAAACATTGAAGCCTCTGACGTTTAAGGCGCGCATTCCCGTTACCACGTCTTCAAGCTGTTCATTGCCGACTTCAAACGCGAGGTAAGCGTAGTTCAGCCCTAATTTTTTAAACGCCAGGTTGTGCATCGCCGGAGATAAAGAATGTCCGATCGGTGTCGCGAATAATCCGATAAGCTGAGTTTTTCCGTTAATCCGTCCTAAATCTTTCTTCATGATGTATTCCTCCGTTAGTCCATTCATCTGTTTTTCATCCCGCTCGGGGGAAGAAAAACGCTGATTACATATTTTTATTTAAAATGCTGAGTACACTGCGCAATTCATCAACGGGAATCTGTCCGGGCGCTGATGCTTCTTTGCCCGCGCCGAACGTGCATGCCGAGCCGAAGACTTCGCCGGCCAGGCGGCTGATCAGGCCCGTGCCTGCCATGGACATCGTGATGATCGGCCGGTCTGCGAATTGTGTTTTCATCGTGTGTGTGGCATCCAATAAGACGAAAACATCTTCAGTGCTTTGCGGCATCACCGCGATTTTCGGAATATGCGCGCCATACGCCTGCATTTTGCGCAGCCGGGAAATGATTTCCTCTTTTTTCGGTGTCTGATGAAAATCATGATTGGACATGATGACATATACGCCGTTTTCTTCAGCGGTTTTTACAATTGATTTGACCTCGGCATCGCCTGTAAACAATTCAACGTCTATAAGGTCAATGTGTTTTGTTTCGATTGCGGTTTTGAGCAATTCAATGTAAAAGCGGCCGTCAATGACTTTATTTCCGCCTTCTTTATGGCTTCTGAAGGTGAAAAGCAGCGGTGTTTCGCCTGCGGCTTTCCGCAATTTTTCAAGCATGTCTTTTACGGCGTCCAGGCTGTCAACATGCTCGTAAACATCCGCCCGCCACTCAATGATATCCGGGTGAAGCTTATTAACGGCTTCCATTTCTTCAAGAAGCTCTTTCTCTCCGGCTGCCATCAGCGGCACAATGATCTTCGGAAGGCCTTCGCCGATAACCGTGTTTTTGATTGTAATAGTATGCATGATAAATCCTCTCCCTTAAAAAATAGTCAGGCTTTCATCACTTGCTTAAAGCGGATTCCGATAAACAATGCGAGAAGTGCGCTGACAGCCGCAATTCCGATATCTAGCAGAAAAACAGGGGTCAGGCCGGCCGCTTTGGATATCGCTCCCGTTACAAGCGGAATGACAATAAAAGATAAGCTTGATGCTATATTAACAAAAGATGTGATGGTACCTTTATTTTTAGGGAATAAAACAGCCATAACCGTCATCGCCAATTGCAGAATACCCGCAGTTGAAAGACCGATGACAAAGGAGCTGATGACCGATACGGCCAGCTGATGAATGAAAATCAAAGCAAGCAGCGCGATTGCCGCGATCACCGGGTACAGCACCATTACCGTAATCGGCTGAATCACTCTGTTTAACAGCACGGCCAACAATAACACAGACACAAGCGCCCCGATGCTGTAATAGCTAAGCAACTTAACGGCTTGCACCTCCGGCATGCCCAAAACGGATTGTCCGAACTTAGGAAGCCATACTTGAACGAGCATAAACAGCGCCGTAGATGAAAAGCCTAACAAAATAATGGCAAGTCCTTCGCGCCATATCGACGGCTGTGATTTGAACGTGTCATCCGGCGGAAAGGCTTCCGTCAGGCCGCCGTCGTCTTTTTGCTTATGATTCGGAAACGGCACCTTCAGCAGGAAAAAGCCGTTCAGGAAGAAAATGATGCCCGGCACGAAAAAAGTCCAGCCGTAAAACAAATGTCTGTCCGCAATAAATGCGATAAAAAACGGCAGCACCGTCGCGCCGATGGATACAAACGCTTTGATTAACACGGTTGCAGAGCTTGCGTTTTTCGGAAATCCTTCAATAAGAGCAGGATATGTCCCGGAATCCAAAAAGGAATTTGCGATCCCTGCGAAAATGGCGAAGATAAACGCGGCCGTATAGCTTGTCGAAAGCGGAATTCCGATTAAGAAAATCAGATACAGAAATGCGCCCGCCACGATAAACGGCCGTCTCCCGAATGTATCCGAGAGCTTTCCGGCAAACAGAAGCGAAATCAGCTTCCCGATTCCGATGGCGGAGACCAAATAGCTGACTCCGGCTGCTGATGTATGAAGCTGTTTTGATAATGCCTCCATATTGGATGCGATAATAATATTGATCATGCCCAGCAGGAAATAGTTGATATAAAGACCCGCTGCCATTTTGGTGTATATGTTTTTCATGATGACATCCCCTAATGCGGTTAATAAAGAATTAATTTATTTTTTAAACTGATAAAAGCCTAGAACCATTCCCCTTTATTGAACCACTGCCTTTCTCTGAAAACTGGTTTGATAAAACGGCTGCAGAGACAAACGGATATACTCGCGTAACGCTGATACCAATCAAGTATATCGTTCTACTAAATAAAAAAATATAAGCGGCCCGCTCATTTAGTATATCGTTATACCAAGTTCACAGTTACTATACTCCTTCTTTTTATATGTGTCAAACCGATGAACTTTTATTTTTCACTTTTTTAATTCAAAAAGACCCGCCGTTTTCGGCAGGTCTGACATGGGTTTATTTTCTGAGAGAGGCGAGCTCCTGGGCAATGGCCTGCATTTCACTCGGGCTGAATGATTCCTTTTTCATGACCATTTGATGAAGATATGTAAGATCTTCTATTTTTTCATCACTGAAATCTTCCGCTTTGATGACGCCGACATTGAGCATATTGAGCTTCTGCGAAATGTCTTCAATCATCTTGTTTAACGTTTCTGTTTGTTGGCTCGGCAAATTCATGCATCCTTTCATGACCGTTTTCGTATCCTTTATTCTAACAGAATTCATTTAGAATAAAAGCATATTTCCACAGCCGCAGAAAAGTTGCTAAGATGATGATAAGGTTTTTGATCCTCAAAATATGGGGAAAGAATAGGGAGGTTACGATATGGTACATGTTCTGTTTGTCTGTCTGGGAAATATTTTCCGGTCGCCTATGGCAGAGGCGGTATTTTCTGATATGGTAAAGAAAAACGGGCTGGAAGATCAGATTAAGATTGATTCAGCGGGAATCGGCGCCTGGCATGCGGGAAATCCGCCGCATGAAGGGACAGAGGAGATTCTAAAGGAGAAAGGGATCAGCACAAGCGGCATCACGGCAAGGCAGGTCCGTGAGTCTGATCTGACCGATTTCGATTACGTCATTGCGATGGATGCTGAAAATATCGGACATCTGCGCAGCATGGCCGGTTATAAAAAAGAGGTGCCGCGTATCGCAAGGCTGCTTGATTATGTACCGGAGTCGGATCTTGCGGACGTGCCCGATCCGTACTATACCGGGAATTTCAGCGAGGTGTACGCGTTGATCGAGTCGGGATACCGTCATTTGCTGGACACAATTAAAAAAGACCATCATTTATAAGGGGGATTGACCGATGAAACAAACACGCTTCATGGCAAAAGCGATTCTGATCGGCGCTGCCGCCGGCGGAGCACTGTCATTATTACATAAGCCGACAAGAGAAGCATGTTTCCGGAATATGGACGCGTGCAGGCAGCGTGCAGCATTTTACCGGAAAAATCCTGAAGCCCTGAAACAGGAGGCTTCTGCAAAAATGGATCAAGTGAAAAACATCGCCAATACCGTATCGGACGATCTGAGTTTTTTAAACAGTCAGATCTCTAAGCTGAAGCAGACAACACCGCAGGTCATTGAGCTGTTAAAAGAAACGAAGGAGCATTTTTCGAAAAACGATCATTGAGGTGGGATGTCATGAGTTTTATGAAGGAGCTGTTTGCAAGGTTTTCTCTGCATGAAGGACAAAGTAAATCGGCGGAGCTGGCGTATTTTTTTCTGCTGTCATTGTTTCCGTTAATCATTTTCATACTGACGCTCACCGCCTATCTTCCCATATCGGCAGAAGACGTGCTCGGCGCAGTCGATCAATACGCGCCCGACAGCGCCATGTCCATGGTGAAATCCATTACGGAGCAAACGCTGAACAAACGCAGCGGCGGGCTTTTGTCATTCGGGATTATCGCCGTCATCTGGTCGGCTTCCAACGGTATGAATGCGATTGTCAGAGCATTTAACCATGCCTACGAAGTCGAAGAAAACCGCTCATTTATTATCCTTCGCCTGACCTCAATTTTTTTAACTATCGCGATGGTGGTTACGATTTTAATCGCACTGCTTCTGCCGGTGTTCGGCAGAGAAATCGGACTGCTGGCTGCAGATTTTATTGGCGCCCCCGGCCTGTTTTTGAAGGTGTGGTCGGTTGTCCGCTGGGGTATCAGTCCGCTTATCCTTTTAATCGTGTTCACGGCGCTTTACATTTTTGCGCCGAATAAAAGGCTTTCCCTCCGCTTTGTGCTGCCGGGAGCCGTATTTGCGGCAGCCGGCTGGATTATCGTCAGTATGCTGTTCTCATTTTACGTCGGCACCTTTGCCAACTACAGCGCCACATACGGGAGCATCGGGGGAATTATCGTCCTTATGATTTGGTTTTACCTGACGGGAACACTGCTGATTTTAGGAGGAGAAATCAACGCGCTTTTACATAAACGTAAAAAGCTTCCTGATGAAAATCCCTACCGCGGGAGCAAGCTATAGAGGAACGGATGACGTTCAAGCTGAAAACGGAGGGGAACCGATTATGACCAAGCATACGAAAAAAGGCGGAAGCCATAATAAACAAAACTCAAAAAACGGCCCGAAGAATAAAACAAGCGGAAGCGCGAACGGGCAGAACGGATACCACTAGAAAGAAGCCGCCTGGTCTGGAACAGGCGGCTTTTTTTATGAGACCGGAAAAGAATGGGATTCAGATGCAGGGCTGTGCTTTGTTTTTCCGAAGACGAGCGCAAGCCAAATACAGATCAGGATCACCGTAATAAAATAAAACAAATTGGCGCTTTCAAACCGCTGCATATACCAGCCGCCCGCCACCGGCCCGATCATGCTGCCGAGGCTGAAGGAAATGCCGCAGAGCAGATTGCCCGCCGGAAGCAGATGGGACGGTAGCAGGTCGCTCATATAGCTGATACCGAGGGAAAACATACTGCCGACCGCCATCCCCGCCATGAAAAAGCAGCCGCCGATAACGGCAGGCGACGGAAACAATCCGGCCGTCATAAAACACAGGGCGCCCATCAGTAAAATGACGAGCAGGACACGTTTTCTCCCAAACCGATCGCTTAATAAACCAAGCGGAAACTGGAATACAATACTTCCGATGGCGAAAGCGGGCAATATCAGCGCGACGGCATCAACGGATATGCCTAAGCGCAGGGCGTACACGGGGAAGCTTCCGTTCAGCGCCGTTTCTAAAAAGCCATAGCCGAAAGCCGGAAGAAAAGCGACCCAGCCGAAAAGAACGGCGCGGTAAAAACGTTTTGCGCTGTTGTCCCCGGATGTTTCATCCGGACCTTGCGGCGGGTACTCATTACGTAAGACAAACACAAACAGCCAGGCGGCAAGACTGATACAGCCGGATACGATAAACGGAAGGGACGGACTTGTTTTCACAAGAGGAACCATGAACGGACCGACAGCGAATCCAAGCCCGAAGGACAGCCCGTACAGCGAAATGTTTCTTCCTCTGTTTTGAGGCGTTGACTTTGAAGTCACCCACGTTTGGGTTGAAAAATGCAGCATATGATCGCCGATTCCGATAAGCAGCCGCAGAAAAAACCATATCCATATGGATTGAAGCCAAATAAAACTGAATAAGCTGATGATGACAAGAAATCCGCCCGTTACCATCAGGGGTTTGTATCCGAGCTTTCTCAGCGGCGCTTCCATAAACGGCGACGCAAGAAGCACGCCGATATACAGGCCGGTTGCGTGAAGGCCGTTTATGGCGGCTGATTCTCCGTTCGTTTCAAAAATGACGGAAATCACCGGCAGCAGCATGCCTTGGGAAAAACCGGAGATGGAAACAAGCAGAACCAAAATAAAGAAGTACAGTCGTGACATCGCGTATTTTCTCCTTCTTCAGTATCTGTTTTGATCGCACACGGATTTTTCGCGTCCGGCAACCTGAAAATGCCAATTTAGGTTTCTCCGGAAGTGTAATTGAGGGAGTTTTTGAGAAGGATAAAAAAGACTCATTCGAAAAAGGAGCCACGCTGAATATGAATCGGATTTTTTTCTTTACGGCTGCGGCGGGGGTGCCGCTTTCAGTTATCGGAAGCCTGATACACTGGCCGTCAGCTGTTTTGTTTATTATTTATTGCTTGACGATTATTGCGCTTGCAAGTTATATGGGAAGAGCGACTGAATCTCTTGCCATTATCGCGGGTCCGCGGATCGGCGGCCTGCTGAATGCCACGTTCGGAAATGCGGTAGAGCTGATTATATCGCTTTTTGCCTTAAAGGAAGGGCTGACGGGCATCGTGCTTGCGTCACTGACCGGTTCGGTCCTCGGCAATCTTCTGCTCGTCGCGGGTTTGTCGTTTTTTATCGGCGGTTTGAAATACAAGCGGCAGGAATTCAATATTCATGATGCCCGGCATAATTCAGGCCTGCTGATATTTGCCATTATCGTAGCTTTTGTCATTCCCGAAGTGTTTTCCATGGATATGGGGGAAAAAAGCAAGCTTAATTTAAGTGTCGGCATCAGCATCATCATGATCCTTTTGTACGTGGCGGCTCTTTATTTCAAGCTCGTCACTCACCGCGGTGTTTATCAGCCGAACCAGCCGGAGGCCAAGGAAGAAGAGGAGCAGCCTGAGTGGTCTGGGAAACGAGCGACAGCCGTCTTATTTATCGCAACCATTATCGTCGCCTACATATCTGAAAATCTCGTCAATACGTTTCATGCGGTGGCTGAACAGTTCGGCTGGAGCGAGCTGTTTATCGGAGTGATTATCGTCGCAATCGTCGGAAATGCCGCAGAACATGCGTCGGCCATCATTATGGCGTACAAAGACAAAATGGATGTCGCCGTTGAAATCGCGGTCGGATCGACTTTGCAGATCGCCATGTTTGTGGCCCCGGTGCTTGTGATCTGTTCCGTCTTTTTCCCGGTCAATATGCCGCTTGTATTCACATTGCCTGAGCTTGTCGCGATGATATCATCCGTCCTTTTGATGACGATGATTTCAAATGACGGTGATTCGAACTGGTTTGAAGGGGCTACGCTCCTTGCGGCTTATGTCATTATGGCGATCGGATTTTTCCTGCTTTAACCTGTAAAAAAATGCGGATAACAACGATTGCGGAGGAAAAGACTAAAGGAAAATGCTATAGAAAGAGTGATATGATGAGAAAGCTGTTTCATGCCACAATGATTCTGCTGTTATCCTTTAGTATTTTCGCAACGCCGTCTGCCGGTGCAAAGAAACCGTTTAAGGTTCCCAACTCTGTCGTAAGCATTTCAAAGGAAAATACGTATCCGAATGCTTCACAGGACCAGCCGATGCTTCAGCCGAGCAAACTGGCAAAGGAATTGTTAGATACATCAGAGATCAACATCGAAAATCCGCATCTGATTAAAATGCTGAATGAAACCACGGTTTCCGGTTCGCCGCTCGCCATCGGATACCGGGCGAAAATATTTCTCGGGAAATGGGCGCTCGGTTATCAGTCGAACGAAACGGTCGCCAACTGGGAATATAAAAAAATCAACACAAACAGAGCGGATAATCGGGGCGGGCAGCAAGCCGCGGAAATTTCATACGCACAAGAACAGCAATACAAAATCAAAGGCGGGCTCACAGCAAAAGTGCCGAACGCAGAAGATGTAAAAAGCATGATGATGCAAAAAGCGATGAAGAAAACAAAACTGCCGCTTGCATTTGAAACAGTCATCGGCGCAGGCACAAAACGCGATCAAACCTATAAAATTTCTCCGCGGCGGCTCGGCTATTTACACGCCTATGCCCCGGCCGTTAATGAAAAAGGAAAAGTAACATACGGCGAAGTGTATTTGGTGCTGAAAGGCAGCAAGCGGAAACTTGTCGTCAAAAATGTAACCTCGCAAGGAATCGGCGCTTGGATTCCGGTGCAGGACCATGTCACATTCGGCTTTCAAATTACAGCGCAGCCGAGATAAATGAAAAAGCTGATTCCGGTTTGGGAATCAGCTTTTTTCTGTATAATACATCTCCTCAAGCAATTGCACATTGTTGTTGTACAGCTCCCGGGCAAGAACGCGCCTCACCGCAAGGCTTGCCGAGAAGTATTCTTTGTCTTGAACCATGCCTTTAACGGTAAATTCAATGCCTCTCGTCAATTTGTTCAGGCTCATGATTCCATGCACTTGAAACGGCTCCGCCGCATTTAGAAATTCATCCCGTTTCAGTGAATCGCGAAGTTCATCATTGAGCATGTCACAGGCTTTTTCTAAGATGGCATATACCCGCTCGGGGTCTTCCTTATAGCTGATCACGACAGACTCGGTAATCCGCATAAAATCAATGTTATAGTTCTGAAGCTGTCTGACCTCACCATTTGAAATGGTAAGCAGCTTGCCGGAGAACTCACGGATCTGCAAGGAACGGAGTCCGATTTCTTCAACTGTGCCGTTGAACAGATTATTAATCGTCACGTAATCGCCTTTATGCAGCTGGCGTTCGTATATTAAAAATACACCGGCCAAAATGTCCTTGATTAAAGACTGGGCTCCGAAACCGATGACGATACCGGCAACCCCCGCCCCGGCTAAAATTCGCCCGAAATCATGAACAAATAATGAAATGACGTAAAAGATAAAACCGATCGTCGCCGTATACTGGGTGATGGACCGGACGAGGCTTTCGATTGTCTTTCCTTTCCGTTCCTCCAGGAAATCAGTGCGTTTAAATAACACCTGTACAAAGCGGTTGATCAGAAAAACACCGGCGTAAAGCACGAGAGCGACGATGATGATCTCAACCACTTTGCTTTTAAAAATATCTGTAATTGTCATTTCCATCTACTGTTAACCTCTGGCTTTGCGTAATGAAAAATCTGTCTCCTGATAATAACTGTTTTTGACAAGGACGTTTGGGCCGAGGCACCGCACGTTTGAGCAGCGGCAGTTCAGCTCTTTGCTCAGCTTCGTCTGTCTCCACTTGTCATACGCTTCAGGAAGGCTGTCTGTTTTAATATTGCCGAGCGGCGGTGTATCGCCGAAATCCGTCACAATGATATTTCCGTCAAAAATGTTGACATTCAGGCGTGAGCGGCCGTCAGGGTCGTTTCGCACCGTAACGTTTTTCGCTTCCCGCAGGCGGCGGAGCAGCTTCTGGTCTTCTTCATCAGGGCTGCATGCGTAAAACGGCAGCGTGCCGAACAGCATCCATGTCTCTTCATCGCGAATGTCGAGCAGATGATGAATGGCCTGTCTCATGTCTTTCAGGCTCAGTGATTCAAGCGCGCTGGCGAAATCACTCGGATACATCGGATGGACTTCGTGCCGCTGGCATTTCATTTCTTCCGTAATCTGTCGGTGAATATGTTCGATATGCGGCAGCGTGCGCTTGTTCAGCATCGTCTCCGCCGAAACCATGACGCCTGCCTCAACCAGCGTGCGGCTGTTTTCAATCATTTTGTCAAAATAGCGCGCCCGCTGTTCAAATGTCGGTTTCTTCTCCATCATCGCAAATCCGATGTCGGCAAAGTCCTCGACCGTTCCCCAGTTGTGGGAAATGTGAAGGACGTCCAAATAAGGAATAATCCGTTCATAGCGCCCGATATCAAGCGTCAGGTTTGAATTGATCTGTGTGCGCACACCGCGTTCATGCGCATATTTCAAAAGCGGGACGACATATTCCTTTACCGATTTCAGCGAAAGCATCGGTTCGCCGCCCGTAATGCTGATGGAGCGTAACAGAGGAATTTCTTCGAGCCGCTTTAATAAAAGGTCGATCGGCAGCGCATTCGGGTCTTTCGGCTGAAGCGTGTATCCGACAGCGCAATGCTCGCATCTCATATTACACAAGGTCGTCGTTGTGAATTCAACGTTCGTCAGTTTCATATCTCCATACTGGTCCACATCCATGTACGCTTCCCAAGGGTCGTACTCCGGTGTGATCGGACGCAGTGCTGTGTTTTGTGTCATGACTATCTAACTCCTTTATAAATGGGCATACTAATGTCTGCCAACTGTTAATTTTAGACCTGATCTGTCAAGATCGCAAGTAGCGGAACCATTGAAAAACGGCAAAAAATACGCTACCATTATAAAAAATGAATGGAGTGGAAGTATGGGGAATGCAGTAAACAGCAAAGATCAGCAGCTCGATTACTTGAAGAACAGACTCGATATGTTTATGAATGTCATTGATTCGTTAGACCCTGAATCAACGGACGTTGAAGATATAGACCGGCTCATCGGCATGCTTGATGATCTGGAAGCAAAATACGAACGGTTTAAAAAGGATTGGGAATAAACCCCGGCATCTGCCGGGGTTTTTCTCTTTCCATAATGCGGCTGTATAAAAGGGGAGAGCCTACTGCAAAATAAGGAAAAATGCAGAAGGAGTGCTGTGCATGAAATGGTTTTGTTCAATTTGCTGCATGGCCGTTTTACTTGCGGGAGGCATAAACAGCGCAGAGGCCGTGCCGAATGAGCGGATAAACTGGGGATTTAAACGCAGCGTCAATCATCAGCCGCCGGATGCCGGCAAGCAGCTGGACAATCTGGTCAAAAAATATGATGCCTTTTATTTAGGCAATACGAAAGAAAAGACCATTTATTTAACGTTTGATAACGGATATGAAAATGGATACACCCCGAAGGTGCTTGATGTGTTAAAGAAACATCATGTCACGGGCACTTTTTTTGTCACAGGCCATTTTGTAAAAGAGCAGCCTGATTTGATTAAGCGGATGTCAAAGGAAGGCCATATTATCGGCAATCATTCTTTTCATCATCCTGATCTGACGACAAAAACGGGTGATCAGATTCAGGACGAACTCGATTCCGTCACGGAAGCTGTTTACAACATCACCGGAAAGCGGGACAACCTGTATCTTCGTCCGCCGCGCGGCGTATTCAGTGAATATGTCCTGAAGGAAACGAAGCGCCTCGGATATCAAACCGTTTTCTGGTCCGTCGCATTTGTCGATTGGAAGGTTAAGGAGCAGAAAGGGAAAAAATACGCCTACGATCACATGATCAAGCAGGCGCATCCCGGCGCGATCTACCTTCTCCACACCGTTTCAAAGGACAATTCAGAAGCTCTGGACGATGCGATTACCGATTTGAAAAAAGAAGGATACACATTTAAAAGCATTGATGACCTTATGTTTGAGAAAGAAATGAAGCTGCCGCGCTTGTAAAAAACACCTCTCCTGCTAATGGAGAGGTGTTTTGTTATTTCAGGCATTTAATCAAAGCGGCCCAATCCAGATCCCCGAAGCCTTGTTCGACCCCGCTTTCAAAATGGCTCTTGGCCAGCTCGGCAAGAGGGAGTTTTGCGGCAACCTGTTCTGCGGCGGCAAGCGCCAGATTGGTATCTTTCAGGCCTAAAGACATTTTGAAACCGGCCGGTTCGAATTTCTGCTCGGACATAATGGTTCCGTAATTTTGATAGACGGGAGAGCCAAAGAGCGCGTTGGCGATTTCTAAAAATTGTTTTTGTTCCAAGCCGTACTTCTCCATCATTAAGAATGATTCAGATAACGCTTCCAGCATAGAAACGAGCAAGAAATTGATGCTGATTTTGGCCGCGTTGGCTGTTTTGGTTTCTTCACCGGTGTCAAATACTTGTGACTCAGGCTTTTAAACAGCGGTTCGGCCTTTTTCTTCGCTTCCTGAGGACCGGCTGTGATGATGCGGAGCTCGGCCTTCTCAGCCGCATCGGGACGGCCGAGGACGGGAGCGGCAATAAAGGACTGTCCTCTGCTCGAATGCGCAGCGGAAAGCTGTTCTGACAGCGCCGTGCTGATGGTGCTCATTGAAATATGAATGTCGTTTTCAGATAACCCGGCAATAATGCCGTCAGCCCCGAAAGTCACACCTGTTACGGCTTCATCGTCCGACAGCATTGACAGCACAATGTCCGCATGTTCAGCTGCCTGACGGGGCGTTTTGGCATATTCGGCCCCTTTCTCCAGCAGATCAGCCGCTTTTTCTTTCGTCCGGTTATAGACAGTCAGACTGTATCCGGCTTTCATTATATTTTCGGCGATGGGGCGTCCCATATTGCCGAGTCCGACGATGGCGATCTTCATTAGCAGACCCTCCAATGAAATGTTTTCCATCGTTATACATGCAAAACGTTTATTCTGCTGTGTGCAGGCTTGCAACTTTTAGGTCAGGTTCTGAAGACCATCCGCTGTCTGATGCGGCTTTCCCTTTATAAAAGCCGGTAAAACGCGTCTTGATGATTGTTTTCGACCGGGGCTTTACAGTGAATGTTTTTGATTTAAATGTGACGCCCTTTACGTTCTCAGATAGATCAGGTGTGACAGATATGGTTTGTTCCCCTTTTCCATAATAATTGATATAAATCGTGCAGCTCATGCTCGCTTTTTTGCGCTCAATCAGATGACTGCATTCACTGAGGTGCTTCAGATATTCGACAGCCTTTCTTTCAGGCGCGAACTGTTTTAAGGAAAAAGCGGCATATTCAGTGACAGGACTGATGCTGGAAGAGACCCCCATGCTGAGAAAGATCAGAAACAGCCCCTCAGCGGGAAGCGCCCGTCTGAACGAGGCGGCACACCAGATTAACGCCGCAAAGTATAGCACAACCCCGGGAATGACGGAGATATGGGCTCCATCTTCAGACCAAGAAGAAAAGCCGAGCGACTCAAAGATGTAATCAGACATCGTACAGCCGTTATACAGCGGGGCAATGGACATGACACTGAGAAGCAGAAGGGCGGAAGAAATGGTTTTGTGAGAAAGAATGGTAACGGCGCACACCTCTTTACGTTTTTTTCCAACATATCATGTTTTCACAAAAAAAAGAACAGCCGGCAGCCGTTCTTACTTGAAAATATTAAACCAGCCTTTCCGGGCGAACCAAAACAGCATGGCGGCCACAAGAGCGGCCATTACGCCCAAAACGATAAAATACCCGTATTTCCAATGAAGCTCAGGCATGTTATCGAAATTCATGCCGTAAACTCCCGCGATGAATGTGAGCGGAATAAAAATGGTCGAGACGATGGTTAACGTCATCATGATGGCGTTCATCCGGTTTGAATTCAGCGTCACATAGCTGTCCCGCAGATCTGACGTCATATCACGGTTTGACTCGATCAGCTCAGCCAGTTTTAACAGGTGGTCGTAAATATCGCTGAAATATGCTTTTGTTTCACGGCTTTCTTTTACATGGTCAAGACTCAAAATCCGGTACATTAAATCGCGCATCGGAATGATCGTCCGCCTCAGGTTCAAAAGATCAGTCCGCAATTCAAACACTTCATTCATTAAAGTGCCGTAAGATTTATGTGTTCTGCTGTCTTCAATTTCATTCAGCCGGTCTTCAATTTTGTATAGCACAGGGAAATATTCATCGACAAGCTGATCCATAATCATATACGTTATGTGTCCGGGCCCTTTTTTGGCTAACCCCGGAGAAGCGAAAAACCGTTCTCTTACTCTCGAGATGCCGGGCGATTCGTGCAGATGGAAGCTGACGATGAAACGGTCGGACTGAAAAATGTCCACCTCTTCCATTTCCAGTGTGTCCGGGTTCAAGGCGTGGAGCACATAAAAACGGTAGCCGTCATAATGGTCGATTTTCGGCCGCTGCATGTGCTGAAAGCAATCCTCAATCGCGAGCGGATGAAAATGGAAATAATCCCGCAGCAGCTCGGTTTCATGCATCTCGGCTCCGAAAAAATCAATCCAGTACCATGCGATGTCCGGTTGTTCTGTACGTGATAGGGGGATATTATCTAATATCTCATTATGTGTTGTGATTGCGGTTATATGTATCATAAACAACCCTCCGCCTGCCATTATATCATGCGGCGTTATGAAGAAAAGTATACGAATTGCCGTCGGAACGCTTCGTGATATACTTGGACAAAAAGGGGTGGAGCATATGTGGGAGGAAACGGTTTCGGTCACGCCGCCGTATCATTTTGATAAAGTGCTTGAAAGGCTGTCACTCGATCCGCTGAATGCGGTCGATCTTACAGCAAGGTCAATTAAAGTTCCGCTCAGAACACGGGACGGCAAACTGTCGGTCATCACGGTTCAAGCGAAAGGCACCGCCATAGATCCGGTTTTCCTCGTCAGCGGCGAAACGGACCGCGAGGAGATGATTGAACGGATCAAACACATTTTTCAGTGGGAGCAGCCGCTTCAGCCTGTGCTTGATCATTTTTCAAAAACAAATCTGTCTGCGCTTTTTGAAGAGCATGCGGGAACCCCGCTCGTGCTGGAATACGATGTGTACAACTGTCTCATGAAATGCATCATCCACCAGCAGCTCAACCTGTCCTTCGCTTTTACCTTAACGGAACGGTTCGTCCATGCCTTCGGCGAACAAAAAGACGGCGTCTGGTGCTACCCCGAGCCGAAAACGATTGCGGCGCTTGAGTATCAGGACTTGCGGGAGCTTCAGTTCAGCATGAGAAAAGCGGAATATGCGATTGACCTTTCACGGATGATTGCAGACGGAGCGCTCAATCTTGCGGAACTTCCCCAGTTATCGGATGAAGACATTATGAAAAAGCTGATCACCATCAGAGGCATCGGGCCATGGACCGTCCAAAACGTCCTCATGTTCGGCCTCGGCCGCCCGAATCTGTTTCCTTTGGCAGATATCGGCCTGCAAAACGCCGTCAAACGCCGCTTCGCCCTTGAGGATAAACCGTCAAAAGACTTGATGCTTCAAGTAAGCAGGGAATGGGCGCCGTATTTAAGCTACGCGTCCTTGTATTTGTGGAGAAGTATTGAATAAAAACAAGATGGCTTACCGATGGCATTTGATCGCTTCCGAGTATTTTTTGGAAACTTCCGGTGAAAAACATGAAGGAACCGCCGGCTGCATGTTATACTGAAAAGATGTGATATTTCAAATCAGCCGTTTTCCCATGAGGATGGCTTTATTATAGAAACGGAGAGAATAAAACGTGAATCAACATCAAAAAAAGGCGCCTGCCGAATTGAAAATCGGACAGACATTTCCGCTGACCATCAAACGCCTCGGCATTAATGGAGAGGGCGTCGGCTATTTTAAGAAAAAGGTTGTCTTCGTTCCCGGCGCTCTGCCCGGCGAAGAAGTCGTTGCCGAAGCGACAAACGTTCAGCCGAAATTTTCAGAAGCACGCGTCAAAAAAATCCGCAAGCCGTCTGAACACCGCGTCACGCCGCCTTGTCCGGTATACGATCAATGCGGCGGCTGCCAGCTTCAGCATCTGGCCTACAGTCAGCAGCTTCGCGAAAAGCGCGATATCGTCATTCAGTCTTTGGAACGTCATACGAGATTCAATGTTGAAGAAATGAACATTAAAGAAACGATCGGAATGGACAACCCGTGGAATTACCGGAACAAAAGCCAGTTTCAAGTCGGACGCTCGCAAAGCGGCAGCATCATTGCCGGCTTATACGGACTTGATTCCCATAAAATTGTTCCGATTAAGGAATGCATTGTCCAGCATCCGGCGACGAACAAAACAACGGGTATTGTCCGCCGCATATTGGAAAAACACAACGTATCTGTTTATAACGAACGGACCAAAAAAGGCGATGTCCGCACCATCGTGACGAGAGTCGGTTTTGAAACAGGCGAAGTGCAGGTCGTGCTTGTCACGGCGAAAGAGACACTTCCGAATAAAGACGAGATCGTCAAAGCCATTCAGAATCGTCTGCCCGAAGTGAAATCGATTATTCAAAACATCAACGGCGCGCGCACATCCGTCATTTTCGGGGACAAAACAAAAGCGCTGGCCGGAAGCCATGCCATTCAAGAGGTACTTGGTGACGTGTCATTTGAATTAAGCGCCCGCGCTTTCTTCCAGCTCAACCCTGAGCAGACGGTCAAGCTGTATGACGAAGTGAAAAAAGCGGCGCAGCTGACCGGAAAAGAAAAAGTCGTTGACGCATATTGCGGCGTCGGTACGATCGGCATGTGGGTCTCAAGCGGGGCGAAAGAGATCCGCGGCATGGACGTCATTAAAGAATCAATTGACGATGCGAAGAAGAACGCCAAAAAACACGGCATCAAAAACGCGGCATATGTCACAGGAACAGCTGAACACTGGCTCCCGAAATGGACGAAAGAAGGCTTCCGCCCAGACGTGGTCATCGTCGACCCGCCGAGAACGGGCTGCGACGGAACATTTTTAGATACCATCAAAAAAGTAAAACCGAAACGCTTCGTCTACGTATCCTGCAATCCTTCCACACTGGCGAAAGACTTGCAGGCGCTGTCGAAGGACTATCGCGTCGAATATATTCAGCCTGTGGATATGTTTCCGCAGACGGCTCATGTGGAAGCTGTGGCGAAGCTTGTATTGAAATCGTCTAATTAAAAAACGATTCCTGATCAGATCTGGATTTCGGCAGAATGAACCTTGCGGATTTCCGGGTCTTTTTCATAGGGAGCCTTTGCCCTGACTGTCTTTTCTCAGAGAACTTTATTTTCACTGACGAAAAGAGCTGAAAAAACGTGCGGAAACCCTCATTTTTTAGATCAATTCCTAAAGCTGTAACATGATTCAACAGTAAAGTTCTATCATGCTGCTCCATAAACATATTCTTTTTTTCGTTTGGAAACGGTATTACAGACAAAATATGAAGAGCAATAACGACTCGTTCAAGTCTCGTGAATACTTGTAACTCCTGTGAATATTTTGTAAACTCCTTTTTTAAAGAGTAAAGCCCCTGTTGCTAACTATACGTGAATAATTGCTCCTTATAATGATCTATCGCTTGATTCATACAATGTTAAAGTGCCGATAAGGCAATGCGTTTATCCGGATCAGCAGATAAAATCAATATGATCTTTAATTGGACTAGGGGTTTGATAATAGTCAACAATGTAATAACCACTTTTTGGCTTAGCGTAGACAACATGTGCTGCTCTAGTTCTAGTAAGGCCTTTGCAACTGTCCTATGACAGGTGCATTTTTTCATGTATTAATAATAGTTGGCATCGTTACATTTTGCTTAATTAGCTAATTGTTCACTATGATTATGAAATGGTTTGTTAAGGGTGAATTTGAATGAAAAGCAATATAAAAAGAGGTCTGATAATTGGATTTATTGGAGCGACTTGTTTTAGTTTACATTACTTGCTTCAAGTATCGCTGTCCCTATTTTGATGAGACAATTGTTGGATTGGGTAGGACAGCAAAAGGGCTGCATACGTGGATTTTGTAAGTATGATTGGGAATGGTATTACAAAGTAACACCGAGAATAAAGCCGAATAAAAAGAGAAAAGCACTGTTGATTGTGAAGAGGGATAAAGAGTGTTTGGGACTGCTAAAGAAGAAGTAAGAATAGCGGGAATTATTTTAGAAGCAGAAAGAAAACCAACTAGAGTGAGCCCTGCAAATTTTAGGAGAACTTTATGAGTTGGTTCATGGTCCCGTAATCAAAATTTAGTCCGTACACAAAATCGTATAGAGGGATTTAGGCTAAGGAAGGTTAAGTGGGCTATTGAAGATAGATTAAAGCAAGGGAAAGAATTGGTCTGTTTATAAGGTGCTGCTACATGCTGGGTTTTGTGCGATAAAGAAATCAACAATAGCTAAAGAATTGAATACTCAGGCTGAAATAAAATATGACACAAGCAACTTAGTAATATTAAGTTGCTTGTGAACTCAACTTATTTGGTTATTCTCAATATCCCGTAAATACAATTTATTTCATCTCTACTTCATCATCATTATCGTCTAGTAATCTTTTTTTATTAATCAAAGTATTTTTAGTGAAAGTTCGAGAACTACTTAATATCTTTTATCTCTCAATATTAAGCAATGATTCGTAAGCATTTACGATACCGCTACCTACTTCATTCTTATCTAAGTTTTCAACGTGGTCTGTGTTCTGATATAAGTTTTCTTCAACCTTACGATTTGGCATTTCCTCTCCATATTTTTCGTAGTATTCTGTCTTTAATAGGGCTGCTGTAGCAGTTACTATTGGAGCTGCTACACTTGTCCCTAAAGTAGGTTCATATCCCTTTTGAAAGCCTAGTGACTTACTTAGCGGAGTTTGCGGGATATTGACAGGGGAAGTAGTCCATACCAAGCTATATAGATCAATCTTATTTGTATCCAGATCACCACCTGGGGCTGCAATTGAGATGTTTTTTCCATAATTTGAGTAAGAAGCTTTTGTATTTTGCGCTGTGGTGGCAGATACAGTAATTACATCGTTATCTCCACCAGGAAGATGTAGGATATTGTCCTTTGGTTTACCTAATTGTTCTGCAAGTTTTTTTGAATTTGAGATATCATATCCATGGTTTCCAGCTGCTGCAACAATTAAAGTATTGTGTTTTCTAGCGAATTTAAAAGCTTTTTCAAAAAGTTTTATAGTCTCTCTATCATCTTTATCTTTTTTTGATAAAAAAGTAGATAAACTTAAATTAATTACGTCCATATCATCTTCCGTAGCTTTAACAATTGCGCTTATAACCCAACTTCTTTTAGATTTACCGTTTTTATCAAATACTTTATACGGCACTAAACCAAGATTTGGTCCAACTCCTTTTACATCCCCATTAGCAGCAATTATTCCAGCCACAGAAGTTCCATGCCCATAAAAGTCTTGTGTATTATCTTCAACTGGAACAAAAGACTCTCCAGTATCTACAATATTTTTTTTGAGGTCTGGATGATTGAAATCTATGCCTGAATCGATTATCCCTACTTTTGTATTATGAGATCCTTTATTTATATGATAACTTCGATAATCATTTGTAACTTGCTTGATATTCCATAACCAACTGTCATAAAGAGTGTCATTACCTTCCGTGAATTGTGATGAAGGTGCCACTTTAGCAGGAATATGTTTACTTTTATCAGGAAGAGAAATTTCTTTATCCTCAATAATTTCATTTGCGTCTAATTTTTCTTTAGCAATATCTTTGATTGCTGAGAATTGGCTTGGTTTTATATTATTTATTACCAATAAATCTAGTTCTTTAATATAATTTGTTTCTATATTTGAATACTTTTCCTGAACCTTGTTTATTGTCGATTCACTAATTTTTGAGTCGAGGTTAATTATGATAGATTCATCATAATTTGATTCTTCAGCACGAGAGCTAACAGGTTGTAAACTGGATACAATTACAAATAAGAAAACTATCGAAATTCTTCTTAAATCCTTCATTTTTTTATACTCCTTTCTCTTTATACATTTCATTATAAGATTGTATATAACCCACCCTTCACATTCCAAAAAAATGAAATATAAGTATATTTAATTCAATTTTATAAAATATAAGTAAATCAGTCAATGCATATTTTTCTAATTAGAAGTGATTATCCCCGGAAACGTCCCTTTAGTATGATTAATTTAAATTTCTTTTTATTCTTTTATACTACGCCTATGGTTTTGTGGGCAGAAATATTAAGAGTGAATATACATTTCGTAATATACAAAAGTAGAATAATGTATAACCAAAGACCTGTTTTTTATAATTTGTAAAATTATATATTGACTTACAGTTATTGGGTGTGAAATATTGTTTATAGGAAAATCAGGAAAGATATGGCGTATGTCATTTCAAGAGTCATTCGATATAAAAAGTTGAGACATTGGAATTAAACGAAAGAGGTGAAAATGATGACCAACCCTAATTTTAAATCGAAAGAGTTTTTCTTCTTACTGAGTAAAACCAGACCGAATATAAGATTATTTATATTGGCAATATTTTTAAGTGGATTAAGCGCAATAGCTTCTACCTTAGTGCCTCATTATTTAAAAAGTCTAATAGACTATTACAATATTCATGAAAAGATCAATTTGTGGGACCTATTAGGACTGCTAGGGATATTTTTAAGCAGCGGAGTAATTGGGGCAGTTGGTAGTTATATGTTAAGTGTAGTAGGATATAATGTTGTCGCAAATCTCAGAAATTTATTATGGGAAAAGATAGTTATACTGCCTGTAGAATTTTACGATAAGAATCGTTCTGCGGATATAGCAAGTAGATTTGTTAATGATACTACGGTGATTTACAACTTAGTAAGTAACTCTTTTTCGCAATTTATCAATGCTATATTAATAGTGCTTTTTTGTGGATTTTGGTTGTTTTACTATGATTGGCAATTGACACTAGTGATTGTCGTAGCAATTCCAGTTTATTTATTAATTTTTATACCTTTAGGAAGAATTTTATCTAAATTATCTAAAATGACGCAAAGCTTAACAGGTGAATTAAATGTAAGAGCTGTTGAAACAATATCTGCAATAAGACTGGTTAAATCTTCAACTGCAGAAAAATTACAAGTAGAAAAAGGAAAAGAAGATGTTGAAGCTTTAAGAAGCATAGGCCTAAAGCAGACAAAATGGATGGTTATTTTAAACCCTATCATTAATTTAATGATGATGCTTATCATTATTAGCATAATTGGATTCGGAGGGGTTAAATTAGCCAATGGAAGTTTATCGCCAGGAACGTTTATAGCATTTCTGACACTTATGTTCTATATCATGGGTCCACTTAATAACTTTGGGCTATTCTTTACTCAAATACAAAAGACAATAGGTGCAACAGAAAGAATTTCTCAATTGATATATGAGCAAGGAGAAGATCAGCATAAAGGAAAAGAATTAGCGGAAACCAATAAAGATTTAGTGATTGAAAATTTATCATTTTGCTACAGTAATGAGGATAAAGCATTTTCCTTGAAAAATATTAATTTAATAATAAAAAGAGGAAGTGTTAATGCCTTAGTAGGTCCTAGTGGTAGTGGTAAAACCACAATCATCTCTATTCTGGAGAGATACTACAAGCCCAACAGCGGAAATATTTATTTTGGTGACGAGAATATTGAGTTATTTTCATTAAATTCATGGCGTAGCCAAATAGGATATGTAGCACAGAATCATGATTTAATAAGCGGTACTATTAGAGACAATCTCATCTTTGGTTTAGAAAATCCCCCAAATGAAAAAAGAATAGTAGAAGCATGTAAGAAGGCATATGCATGGCAATTTATAAGTGAATTGCCTAACAGTTTAGAAACTAATATTGGAGAAAAAGGTCTGAACTTATCAGGAGGACAACGACAAAGAATTGCTATTGCGAGAATGTTTCTGAAGAATCCAAATATAATCTTTTTAGATGAAGCAACTGCAAGTCTTGACAGTCATTCTGAACGAATTGTGAACGAAGCAATGAAGAAGCTTATGAAGGATAGAACCGCTATTATAATAGCACATAGGTTATCCACCATTATAAATGCTGACAATATCATTTTTATGGAAAACGGTGAGATCACAGGTCAAGGGAATCATTGGGAGTTAAAGAATAGTCATAAATTGTATCATCAATTCTGTGAGCAGCAGTTTAAAGAAGATAGTACCGATCCATTAGTATTAACCAATTAAGAGCGGCTTAAGAGAGGCGAAAACAAAATGGACAAAAAATTAGTTTATTTCCAACACATGAGTGAAGATTCAAAATACTATATAGAGAAAAGCCCAAATGCAGAGACTGATCCATATGAAGTACATAATATACCAAATTACTATACTGTTAGTACAGAATACAAATCACCATGGAAGTTTTATAATAATCCAAATCATACCCTCAAAGAACAAGGCTGGAAAATACACGTAAGTGCAACAATGAATAATGCTCAGGATATATTAGAAGTTGTGAGTCAAATTATATTTAAACATCAGATACCATTTAAACATATTAAAGATAAACAATCTCTATTTAATATGAATTCGAAGCATGGTAATCGAACTTCATCTGGAAAATTTATCGCTATCTATCCTTCCTCTAATAACATGTTCTTCAGGTTATTGAATGAACTTTATGAAGAATTAAAACATTATGAGAATGGACCATACATACTAAATGATAAATCGTGGAAGGACAGCAATATATATTACCGATATGGTGCGTTTAAGAATATTTACAATGAAAGAGGAGAACTTTGTATTAAAGACGAAAATGGAAACCTAATTCCGGATAATAGACAGCCGTATTATAAAATACCTGAATTCGTAAGTGATTTTGATCAGTATTTAGATTCCAAGAATAACTTATTAGATACTCAAGATGTAAGTAATTTTAATGATTATGAGTTCCAAGGAGTCCTTAGGTTTAATAATGGTGGCGGTATATATACTGGAATAAGGAAATTGGATGGAAAAAAAGTAGTAATCAAAGAAGGAAGACCTAAAGTAGGGTTAGATGGTCAATTTAATGATGCGATTGATAGATTGAATATAGAATACGAAGCATTAAATAAACTTACAGATGTTGAAGGTGTTGTTAATGTACTTGATTACTTTAAAGCTTGGAAACATGTATTTTTAGTTGAAGAGTTTGTAGAAGGTGTAACTCTTCAAACCTGGTGTGCAATCAATTATCCGTTCAACGTTGAAAATGATAAAAATGAATACATTAGTAAGGTGAAAAAAATAATTAATAGCTTGGTCAAAACAATTAAACTAGTGCATAGTAAAGATGTTGGTATGGGAGATTTACAACCCCAAAATATAATGATAACCCCCGAATCAAATGTTAAGATTATTGATTTTGAGGCTGCTAGTGCTCTCTCTGAAGAAAACGGAGCGTTGCAAACAATTGGCTACACAAATAAGAAAAATAAGAATCATAAAGAGCGTGATTGGTATGCACTAAAGAAAGTTTTAAGATTTTGTATTCTGCCAATAGGTCCGGTTGCTGATATAGAAGAAACCATTAAAAAGAAACATGATATGTGGATAGAGGACGAGTTTGGCAAAGATGTCTATCAATATGTTGTAAATACAGAAAATCTATGTGACAAATACTTATCTGACACCAAAGAAAAGATATTCAAGAATAGTTATGACAGTAAAATACAAAAAGAAATGGACATGTCAAAAGTAATAAAAGGATTGAGAAACAGTATAGAGAGTAATATTTTGCCCAACAGCTCGCTAATTCATGGCGATGTACGGCAATTTGTAATGCCATCTGGAAAGTTAAATGTACTAACTGGGGGAACTGGAGCTACATTGGCATTGTACAGATCTGGAAACGTCAGCAAGGAAGTTTGGGATTGGATTGAAAATGTTTTACTTGAAAAATTGAATGTTCTTAATGATGATGTTGGGTTATTTACAGGACGAGCTGGTATCGCAGCAACATTGTATGAATTGGGATACATAGAGCAAGCTATGGACTTATTCAATAATCTGTCATATGAAGATATGAAAGATATTTCATTAAGGTCAGGATTGTCGGGAATAGGTCTTTCATTAATTAGCTTATACATGGAAGAAAATAATAATGATTTTTTGGTTACTTCTGAAAAAATTGCTGATCAGATAGAAAAAAGGATTATTGAAGATGATAAATTATCAGTGACTGATTTTGCAGCAGTACCTATAGGTTTGATTGATGGTTGGTCAGGAATATCTTTATTCTATGCGGCATTATATTCAGTTACTAAGAATGAAAAATATTATTTAAAATCAAAAGAATATATTGAGCGAGATTTAAAACATTGTAAGGTAGATGAAGAGACGAATACTTTGCAAACATATGATGATCAAAACCCTCGATTATTACCCTATTTATCTGGGGGATCAATCGGAATAGGAATTGCTATTTGGTATTTAAATTATGTAAAAAATAATAATTTATTTAGAGAAGAATTAGAGCAAATAATCAATTTAAATAAAGTAAGGATCGCATATAGCGGTGGATTGTTTGATGGGATCGGTAGTTTCTTGTTAATCCCGCCAATGACTAAGGAAAAAAATGAAATCAGTCAGCATATTGAGCTGGCATTGAGAAAACTAGAATTGTTTCTTATCCGCAAAGATGATCAAGTATTATTCCCTGGAAACTTCAGCTTTCGTTTAGCAGATGATTACTACTCCGGAAGTGCTGGCATAATATTGGGCATAAACTCTATCCAGTTTTCAAATCCGTTATATTGGTTGCCAATAATAAAAATTGATAGTTTCTTAAGAAAGACAAAAAAAGAATTGTTATTAAACAATTAAAACTCTAACACTTATATTCGATGATAATCATTGAAGATTAGAATTAAAGCAGTTAATATACAGAACTTATGAAGGGAGGTGAGAAAAGAAAATGAAAGAGGTGCTGGTACTTCAACAATTTGATGAAAAATCTGAAGTGGAGCCTACGGCATGGACTGTTACTCTAACAACTATTTCAGTTACATTATCTACCCTTAGTAATCATTGCTAATGAGAGAGAAGGATAATCTAAGAAAGAGTACTTGAAAGGAGGTGAAACTAAATGAAAGATGTATTGGAACTTCAACAACTGAATGAAGGAACTGAAGTAGAAGCTTCAAAAGGCAAAGGTGGCTTACTTACACTAATCACAACGATAGTTGGCTCATCTACTATTAGCAACAACTGTTAAGATATTTAAGAGGAGTGGATGAACAAATGAATGAAGTACTAGAGTTGCAACAATTGAGTAAAGGTTCAGAAGTAGAAACAGCTGGGTGGACACTTCTAACAACACTCATCGGTACATCTACTATTAGCAATAGCTGTAATAAATAATAAAAAGGAGGTGAAATTGAATGAGAGATGTATTGGAACTTCAACAACTGAGTGAAGGAACTGAAGTAGAAGCTTCAAAAGGCAAAGGCGGCTTACTTACACTAATCACAACGGTAGTTGGCACATCTACTATTAGCAACAACTGCGGATAAAAGACCAAACATAACAAAAAAAGATTTTCTGCGAGTGCTGAAGTAGAAACAGCTGGGTGGGCACTTCTGACAACGCTCATCGATACATCTACTAATAGCAATAGCTGTAATAAATAATAAAAAGGAGGTGAAATTGAATGAGAGATGTATTGGAACTTCAACAACTAAATGAAGGAACTGAAGTAGAAGCTTCAAAAGGCAAAGGCGGCTTACTTACACTAATCACAACGGTAGTTGGCACATCTACTATTAGCAACAACTGCTAATAAAAGACCAAACATAACAAAAAAAGATTTTCTGCATATTTCTAGTGCTGAAGTAGAAACAGCTGGGTGGACACTTCTTGACAACACTCATCGATACATCTACTATTAGCAATAGTTGTAATAAATAATAAAAAGGAGGTGAAATTGAATGAGAGATGTATTGGAACTTCAACAACTGAATGAAGGAACTGAAGTAGAAGCTTCAAAAGGCAAAGGTGGCTTACTTACACTAATCACAACGGTAGTTGGCACATCTACTATTAGCAATAACTGCGGATAAAAGACCAAACACACTAAAAAAGTACGCTTGGTCTTCATACATTATATGAAAGCCTAAACAGGAATAAATTTAGTTTTCATATAAATTCTTTTCACTATCCCATACTTCTTATTTATTGTCAATGGAAAATGAATGAAGTGGGTGACTTAGTTCTTTATTTATATGTAAGACTAAATTCAAATGTTAAATTTATCAAATGAAGAATGGAGGATTAATTATGAATAACGTATTAGCATTACAACAATTAAATAATAGTGCCGAGGTGGAACCGCAAGTGGGACCAACGATAACAACTATTACAGTAATACCTACAATGGTTATATCCTTAATAAGTAATTATTGCGACAATCATGCTTCATAATATAATGATTTTAGATTGACACTTGGCTAAAAAAGTATTGCAGAAAAGGAAACTGATAATTAAATGGATAAAGTAAACAAAAAACGACCGTTATATAAAAGAAGTTGGTTTCAAACGGTTTTGGCATTTTTAGTTTCACAGCTTTATTTTAATTTTGTAGAATTAACGGGATGGGGTCCTAAGTATAGAGAAATGAATGGCTTCCCAGCAAACATAGTTGAACTGGATTTCTTTCAAAAATATCTTTCATTCTATGAAAATCCATGGTTTAATATTGTCACTGTTTTCTTAGGGGTTTTCACTGTTATACAAATAATCACCGGTATAACAAAGGATATTCGAAATTAAAGCAATAACTTCTGATGCCTTATTTAATTATGAAAGAAAATGAACACTTTCTTATTAATCTTATGAATGAAGACTGCGACACTTAGTCAGCAGTCTATTTTATTGGCTCTGGATCAGGATTACCGAATCGAAACCATTGAAAGCCAATCGACCCTTAGTACATATACTGTATAGGCCAGAAAAAAGCAATCTTTGTCAGGTTGCCGCTTGTTCGTTGGTTATTTCTAAACCATAAGCCAAATCCCAAATGATCCAGATTGAAGTTCTTGAATTCTTTTAAGTTCGAGTTTATTTTCTCTTCCCATCTCATCTCATCTCATCCTCTTTACTCCATGTGATTCACAAGCGGCAAGTTAGGGCTTTTTCTTTTTACATTCTCTTGAGTATCAGATATACTACCCCAAACTCAATTTGCTTAATCAAATAGCTCTTGAAATTAGTTTTTCCGCAAATGATATTGAGATACGGATATGGTGCAGTGTTAAATATTTTCTCTTCGATAACAGGATAATTATTTTGAATTGGTAATAGGGAGAACTCATATGATATTCTATTTGGGTTGGAATACTTTTTATCCAAAAAGTTTAAAAGTAAGGCTGCTAAGAAAGAGGAAGATCAGCGCTAGTATTAATAAACCACAATATAAATAAAAAATACGTGTAGATAATCATCACACTTTTTTCGCTCTCGAACCTATTATAAGGTTAAGGAGTTGACTGTGTTTATAGTGACACTCTATTACATTAACTCAATGAAGGTGTTCTATTAGATCTGTTCTATTTCAGTTAGCTTTTTCACTTTTTAACTTGTAAAAAGTGAAATGTTCAAAATTTACTATCGTTTGATAAGAAATGCTTTCGCGTGCTATAAGTGTAAAAGGAAAGCATGGTCAGTTTTTTAATTTTGGAATACATGATACAGCCGTAGTCTCTAATGAAAGGATATGAATTATTATGATAGATAATTTCTGGCGTGAATTGCCACGGCCATTTTTTGTGCTGGCACCAATGGAAGATGTGACGGATGTTGTTTTCCGCCATGTCGTAAGTGAAGCAGGCAGGCCTGATGTGTTTTTTACTGAGTTTACAAACTCAGAAAGCTATTGTCATCCGGATGGAAGGGATAGTGTCCGCGGCCGTTTGACTTTCACGGAGGATGAACAGCCGATGGTTGCCCACATATGGGGAGACAAGCCTGAAAACTTTCGTCAAATGAGCATTGGGATGGCGGAATTAGGGTTTAAAGGCCTGGATATCAATATGGGCTGTCCCGTACCTAATGTGGCGGGGAACGGAAAGGGAAGCGGCCTGATCTGCCGTCCTGAAGTTGCAGCCGAATTAATACAAGCAGCGAAAGCGGGAGGACTGCCGGTAAGTGTGAAGACCAGACTTGGCTACACGGATGTAGACGAATGGCGCGGCTGGCTGACACACGTATTGAAGCAGGATATTGCCAATCTTTCCATTCATCTTCGTACCAGAGCGGAAATGAGTAAAGTAGATGCGCATTGGGAGCTGATCCCGGAAATCAAGAACCTTCGTGACGAGATAGCGCCAGATACCCTTTTGACGATCAATGGGGACATTCCTGACCGGGAAACCGGCTTAAAACTTGCCGAACAATACGGTGTTGATGGGATTATGATCGGACGAGGTATTTTTACAAATCCATTCGCCTTTGAAAAGGAGCCGAGAGAGCATAGCAGTAAGGAATTGCTTGATCTTTTAAGGCTGCATCTGGATCTTCACGATAAATATTCAAAATTAGAAGCACGTCCATACAAACCTCTTCCTCGCTTTTTCAAGATTTATCTCCGCGGATTTCGAGGAGCAAGTGAATTAAGAAATCAATGCATGAACACAAAGTCAACAGATGAAGTGCGTGCATTGCTCGATGACTTTGAGAGAAAGTATCTTGATGGGATGGAGCAGCAGTGATATAAACAATTTCTCATTCGGCCCGGATTTCAATACGAATTCCGGGTCTTTTTGTGTGCAGCCTTTACCCCGCCTGCACCCTGATTATTAGTCATGCAGAAATAAGCGGATAGTGGTACATTGATATGAGAAACAACACAAGGGAGAGAAACATGAAACGACTATGCATCATCCCATGCGGCAAGAAAAAAATATGGGACATCCATCCGGATACAGGGCCGATAAGGGCGGAAGACGCTTATCTCAGCCCGTTTCATCAGGCGTGCGAGCGGTATGCGAAAGCATTTTTCGATGAGTGGGTGATTTTGTCGGCGAAGCATGGATTCCTTCGTCCTGATGATACCGTTCCCGAAAATTACGATGTTACTTTTGGAACAGGCCATCCGGAGATCATGACAGCGGAGGAGCTGCGCCGCCAATTTTATGAAAAGGGCTTTTCTAATACAAAAGAGCTTATCATGCTTGGCGGGAAAAAATACCGAAGCGTCCTAAACGCCGTCATCGGAGAACATCAGCATCTCAGCTGGCCTCTGTCCTCGTACAAAGGGATTGGCTACATGCTTCAAGCGCTGAATCGGGCAGTTGAAGAAAAGCAAGAACTGTAGCACAGCAAATGCATACGCAAACGGCACGATAGACTGTATGCAGAAGGACGGGGGCGGCAGTTTCGGTTATGTCAAATATCAATTGATTTTCTTCTGAAAACAGCCATTCAGACAAAAGGTGCAGAAGAATGAAGCGATTAAAACATTTCCGAGGAAATAAATACGTCGATCATTGTCAAAGACCGGGTGATGTCCGGTCTTTTTGTGTGCCTTAAAACGAGACAGGTGGATCAGATCGAGACAAAATGAGACACCTGTCTCAAACTGTCTCACAGTGTAAAAACAAAACCATTGATTTTACGGGCTCAAAAAGCTGGCACACTTTTTGCATTTATTAATGTGAACCCTAAATAGAAGGAGGCGCACAAAAAATGGAATTGTTAAAACGAGAAGGCTTGTCATTAACTGAGGAAAAAGCGCTGTGGATGTACCAAAAGATGCTGGAAATCAGGGGCTTTGAAGACAAAGTTCATGAACTGTTCGCACAGGGAGTGCTTCCCGGATTCGTCCATTTGTATGCCGGTGAGGAAGCGGTAGCTGTAGGGGTGTGCGCTCATTTACATGATGGCGACAGTATTACAAGCACGCACAGGGGACATGGCCATTGTATCGCCAAAGGCTGTGATCTGGATGGCATGATGGCGGAAATATTCGGGAAAGCGACCGGACTGTGTAAAGGAAAGGGCGGTTCAATGCACATTGCCGATCTCAATAAAGGGATGCTAGGGGCAAATGGAATCGTCGGGGGCGGATTTACGCTCGCATGCGGCTCAGCGCTCACCGCTAAATATAAACAGACTAACAATGTAAGCGTTTGCTTTTTTGGAGACGGAGCAAATAACCAAGGCACCTTCCATGAAGGGCTGAACTTAGCGGCAGTATGGAACCTTCCTGTCGTATTTGTTGCCGAAAACAACGGCTACGGCGAAGCCACAACATTTGAGTACGCGTCAGCCTGTGATTCAATCGCTGATCGGGCGGCTGCCTATAACATGCCGGGGGTCAAGGTGGACGGAAAAGATATTTTAGCAGTTTACCAGGCAGCCGAGGAAGCGATAGAAAGAGCAAGAAACGGCGGTGGCCCGTCTTTGATTGAATGTATGACCTACAGAAACTACGGCCATTTCGAAGGAGATGCCCAAACCTATAAAACAAAGGATGAAAGGACTGAGCATATTAAAGAAAAGGATGCGATTCAAGGCTTTAAAAACTATCTTTTAAAAGAAACAGATGCCAATAAACTGTCCGACATCGAACAGCGTGTCAGCGAATCGATTGAAAAAGCCGTCTCGTTCAGTGAAGACAGTCCATATCCGAAAGAGTCAGAGCTGTTGACAGACGTCTACGTGTCATATGAAAAAGGAGGAATGTGAGATGGCGAGAGTCATAAGCATGTCAGACGCGATCAATGAAGCAATGAAGCTTGCGATGAGAAGAGACGAAAATGTGCTTTTAATCGGTGAGGATGTCGCCGGGGGAGCGGCTGTCGATCATTTACAGGATGATGAAGCATGGGGCGGTGTACTGGGGGTCACAAAGGGGCTCGTACAGGAATTCGGACGCAGCCGAGTGCTGGACACACCGATTTCCGAGGCGGGCTACATGGGTGCGGCTATGGCTGCGGCATCAACCGGGCTGAGACCGATTGCGGAGCTGATGTTTAATGATTTTATCGGCACGTGCTTTGACCAGGTGATCAACCAAGGGGCGAAATTCCGCTATATGTTCGGCGGAAAAGCGCAAGTGCCGATTACCGTCCGCACCACATACGGAGCTGGGTTCCGGGCAGCTGCCCAGCATTCACAGGCGCTGTATGGCCTTTTCACCAGCATCCCGGGTCTGAAGACAGTTGTTCCGTCCAATCCGTATGACGCCAAAGGCCTGCTGCTGGCGGCAATAGAAGACAATGATCCGGTATTCTTTTTTGAAGACAAAACGTCCTACAGCATGAAAGGCGAGGTGCCGGAAGGATATTATACAATCCCGCTCGGAAAAGCGGATATCAAACGTGAAGGCGGCGACATCACGCTGTTTGCAATCGGCAAACAGGTCAATACCGCGCTTGAAGCGGCCGCACAGCTTTCTGAGAAAGGCATCGAGGCTGAGGTGCTTGATCCCCGAAGTCTGTCTCCTTTGGATGAGGAAGCGATTTTCACATCGTTAGAAAAAACAAACCGGCTGATCATCATTGACGAAGCCAATCCGCGCTGCAGCATCGCTACGGATATTGCAGCGATTGTCGCCGACAAGGGCTTTGATTTGCTTGATGCGCCGATTAAACGAATTACAGCGCCGCATACACCAGTACCGTTTTCGCCAGTGCTTGAAGATCAATATTTGCCGACATCAGATCAAATTGTCAGCGTCACGCTTGAATTGCTTGGCGAGCCGGCAATGAATTAAAGGAGGGATATAGTATGGCTGTAAAAGTAGTAATGCCGAAATTGGGAATGGCGATGAAGCAAGGTGAAGTATCAGTCTGGAATAAGAAAGTCGGCGATCCGGTTGAAAAGGGAGAAAGCATCGCCAGCATCAACTCTGAAAAAATAGAAATGGAAGTAGAAGCGCCCGAAAGCGGCACGCTCCTTCACATTAAAGTCAAAGAGGGAGAAGGAGTTCCGCCGGGAACGGCCATCTGTTATATCGGGGAAAACGGTGAAAAGGTGCAGGAGAAGGAGGCACCGGCCCCTGAAAATGCCGGGGAACCACAAGCAGAACCTGAAACTATTCCCGCTCCCAAAGCCGGGAAAGAGCGTAAACACCGCGTGAAAATATCCCCTGTGGCCCGAAAAATGGCGGAGAAGGCAGGATTGAAAGTTGATACGCTGAACGGGACGGGGCCCGGGGGCAGAATCGTAAAAGCCGACGTCATAAAGGCGATGAAGACGGAAGCTGAACCGCGGTCTTCGGTTCAGACGGCACAGCCGGAGGGAAAACCGGCCTCAGCAATGAGAAAAGTGATTGCAGACCGAATGCACAAAAGCCTGCAAAACAGCGCCCAGCTGACACTGACCATGAAAGCGGACATTACGGAGCTTGTGAAATGGCAGAAACAGCTGGCCGACAGTGCGAAAAAGCGGAGCGGTGTTAAACTGACGGTCACGCATTTTGTATCCCGGGCCGCGGTGCTTGCGCTGAAACAGCATCCTGAGCTGAACAGCTCTTATCAAGAGGAGCGGATCATTACCTATCCGCATGTCCATCTCGGGATGGCAGTTTCTCTTGAAAACGGCCTTGTCGTGCCGGTGATCCGTGATGCGGAAAAGCTTTCATTCCTTGAGCTTGCGGATCAAATCAGCACATCTGCACGCCGGGCGCGGGAAGGAAATGCTTCCGGAGATGATCTTCACGGGTCGACTTTTTCTATTACAAATCTCGGGGGATATGGAATTGAACATTTCACCCCGATCCTTAATCCGCCTGAAGCCGGTATTCTCGGAGTGGGCGCAAGCTATGAAACGCCGGCGTTCAAAGGAGATGAGCTTGTCAAAAGCACCGTGCTGCCGCTGAGCCTCACCTTTGATCACAGAGTATGTGACGGTGCTCCGGCTGCGGACTTCCTGAAAACGGTTAAAGCGCTGCTTGAAGAGCCGGCCGGATTGATTTTATAGAGAGGGGTGAAGAGATTGACACTAGCCATTATCGGAGGAGGGCCTGCCGGATATGCAGCTGCCGTGGCTGCCGCGCGGAGGGGAGCAGAAGTCGTTCTGATAGACAAAGGGCCGCTCGGGGGCACGTGTCTCAATGAGGGGTGCATCCCGACAAAGTCGCTGTTGGAAAGCGCGAATGTGCTTGATAAAATCAGGCACGCAAATACATTCGGCATCGAACTTCCGCAAAACATTACGCTCAATTGGGCCCGGATGCAGGGGCGCAAACGGCAAATCGTCAACCGGCTCGTGCAGGGCATTCAATACTTAATGAAAGCAAATAAAATTAGAGTCATCAGCGGCACTGCTTCATTTCTCTCAGATCAAACTTTGCTGATTGAAGGGGAAGGAGGCGAAAAAGAAATTCTGGAAGCCGGCCGGATATTGATCGCATCAGGGTCTGAACCCGCGGGGCTGCCTTTTGCCCCCTTTGACGGCGATTGGGTGATCGACAGCAAAGATGTCCTTTCTTTACAGCAGATTCCGTCCTCCCTTCTCATTGTCGGCGGAGGTGTGATCGGCTGTGAGTTTGCCTCTTTATTCAGCCGTTTTAAAACGAAAGTGACGATGATTGAATCGGCTGACAGGCTGCTCCCGGCAGAAGACGAAGATATCGCGGCCGCTTTTGAAGACTCTTTACGAGACAGCGGAGTTGATATTCAGACGAAAGCTTCCTTCCAGCGGATTGACAGGGAAAGAAAAACCGCCGTGTGGACAAAAGACGGAAAAGAAATTGAGGCGCAGGCTGATCACATTCTGGTCGCAATCGGCAGAAAGCCGCGTTTGCAAGAGCTGAATCTGGAGCAGGCCGGCATCCTTTATTCTCCGCGCGGCATTGAAGTCAATGACCATATGCAGACAAATGTTTCGCATATATACGCGTGCGGCGACGCGGCCGGAGGAATGCAGCTGGCGCATGCCGCGATTCATGAAGGAATCACCGCCGCTTCGCATGCCACGGGAAAGGACAGCAAAGCCAATATGCGGGCGGTGCCCCGCTGTATTTATACATCTCCGGAAATGGCCGCTGTCGGGCTGACGGAAATACAGGCGAGAGAGAAATACGGAGATGTAAAAATCGGAGAATGTTCATTTTCCGCTAACGGCAAGGCATTAATTAAACATCAGCATGGAGGCAAAATGAAAATCATCGCCGAACCGGAATTCGGAGAAATTGTCGGGGTGTCAATGATCGGGCCTGACGTGACGGAATTGATCGGGCAGGCGGTCATGCTGATGAACGGCGAAATGACGGCGGATATGTCGGAGCACTTTATCACCGCGCATCCGACTCTTTCGGAAACGCTTCAGGAAGCCCTTCTGAATGTCACCGGCCTCGCTGTGCATTCCGTATAGCCGGGATACCCTTTCTCAGGACTGAGAAGGGGTATTTTTCGTTGAAAGCGCTTTACTTTTCCCCTACAATATATGAAAAGATGGTCTGAACAGGGGGGAGCGAATACAATGAATGTCATTCGGAATGATTTTAAAACCTGGAAGCGCTTTGTGAAAGAAGGCGTGCTTGATGAATCCTGTATTCAGAAGCGGGTGGCCGCCTCATGGCACCGCTGCAAAAAAGCTGATGTCAATCCTTATCTTGAAAAGGGGCCGAATGTGATGCCGGCAGATCATTTAGAAAGGCAGGCCGAGAAGCATGCGTTATTCTTAGCGGCCTCGGCACCGTATGCAGAAAAAATGAAAACGGCGATGCGGGAAATGGAAATGATGGTTCTCCTGATTGATGCCGACGGCGTTGTCCATTCAGTTGACGGCCACCCGCGAACAATTCATGAAGCGAACCGCATCAATTTCTTAAAAGGCGCCCGCTGGACAGAAAAGGCGGTCGGCACGAATGCGATCGGTACGGCCCTTTATACAAATGAGCCGGTCATGGTACACGGTTCTGAACATTATTCGCTCGCTTCCCATCAATGGAGCTGTTCCGCCGCGCCGATCCGTTATGAAGACGGGCGGCTGGCGGGTGTCATTGATATTTCCTGCCCCGCCTCCCGCGCTCAGCCTTTTATGCTCGGAATTGCTTCCTCCATCGCCTATACGGCGGAACGGGAGCTTGCCTTAAAGATGAAGATGACAGAGCTTGACATGATCAGCAAATTCGCCGGGCTTACCCGTTCTCGTGAGCCGATTGTGCTTTGCAATGAAATCAACCGGATTATCGCCGCAAGCCCCCCTGTTCAGCATTTTACCGGCCATATGCTGCGTGAGCTTGAGGAACAGGGCTTTCAAATCAAGCAGGCGAAACGGGAGGAGAACGGCTTCACATGCTTTTATGTAACCAAACGGGAAGAAAAGCCGGCTTTTATATTTCATGGTGCCGCAGGCGAAAGCCGGTCATCCCGAAATATGCTGCAGCAGCTGGAGCTTGTCGCCCGAACGGACGCAACCGTCTGTCTGACGGGGGAAACCGGGACGGGAAAGGAGGTTGCCGCCCGGGCGATTCATAACAACAGCTCCAGAAAAAACGGCCCGTTTATCGCCGTCAACTGCGGAGCGGTCCCCGAAAAGCTGATTGAAAGCGAACTGTTCGGCTATACGGAAGGCGCCTTCACCGGAGCGAAACGGAAAGGACAGATCGGCGCCTTGCAAAAAGCCGATAAGGGCACGCTTTTCCTCGATGAAATCGGAGAAATATCACATTCCATGCAGGTCGCTCTGTTACGGGTGCTGCAGGAACGGAAAGTCACCCCGGTCGGCGGGACAAAAGAAATTCCCATCGACATCAGAATCATCACCGCCGCCCACACTGATCTGAGACAGCTTGTCGAAAGCAAAAAGCTGAGAGAAGATTTATTTTACCGGCTTCACGTCTGTCCGATCCATCTTCCGCCATTAAGAGAACGCACTGAAGACATTCCCGGCCTCTTCTTTGAATTTCAGCGAAACCGCAGCTGGCAGGGGGAGCTTCCTGATGACTTTTTAGACATATTAAAGGGCTGGAAATGGCCGGGGAATATCAGAGAATTGTTTAATGTGTTTGAACGTCTTTCCGTCATGTTCCCGGACGGACGGCTGTCCGGACGTCCACTCGCAGCCCTGCTTGAAGCGTCAGGTCTTAAAGAGGCGGCCCAGCCTTTTCAAGAAGAAGCGCCTCCTGTCTCTATCCGGGAGCACATCCAGAAAAACATGATCGTAAACGCGCTTGAATCGGCGAAGGGAAATGTCACGCAGGCCGCCAAAATTGCGGGAATTCCGCGTAGCACGTTTTACAAACGCCTCAAAAAATTCAAACTCACCGCCGGACAATTGTAAGAAACAAGCATACTTCCCTTGGCTGCCGGACACGTTATGTGTGAGGCCCAAAGGAGGTTTGAGACGTGAATACACAGCGTGCGAAAGACATTGCTGAATCCGCCGCCATGGCGTATGTGACGTATGAGGGAGTCCCGATTTATATTCAGCATGTCAACGAAGACGAAGAAACAGCCAGGATTTTTCCGGTCGGAAATCCTCAATTTGAGCAGGAAGTGCTGCTTTCTGATTTACAAGAGCATTTTTGAGAACAGGTCTGCTGATCACAGCAGGCCTTTTATGTTCCTGTGAGAACTTTCCCGCTTTTTGAGAAAAATAACTAAAAATGATTAAATGATCTAACTCTCCCAAACCCGGTACAGAGAAGCGGTTCTCATGATATAAATAAAATGTAAACGTTATCAGAGGAGGGCTTCACATGACAGACAAATCATTCTCAATCGTTATTGCAGGCGGCGGCAGCACATTTACCCCCGGAATTGTATTAATGCTTTTGAATCACCTGGAAGAGTTTCCGATCAGAAAGCTGAAACTTTATGACAATGATAAAGAAAGGCAGGAGCGGATTGCGGGTGCGTGTGAGGTATTCTTAAAAGAAAAAGCGCCGGACATTGAATTTTTGGCGACTGATGACCCAGAGACGGCTTTTACGGATGTTGATTTCGTTATGGCGCATATCCGCGTCGGGAAATATGCGATGCGCGCGCTTGATGAACAAATCCCGCTGAAGTACGGCGTGGTCGGACAGGAAACATGCGGGCCGGGCGGAATCGCATACGGCATGCGGTCGATCGGCGGTGTTCTGGAAATCCTTGATTATATGGAAACGTACTCGCCTGAAGCATGGATGCTGAATTACTCCAATCCGGCGGCGATTGTGGCCGAAGCTACACGGCGCCTCAGACCGAATTCAAAAATATTGAACATCTGCGACATGCCGGTCGGAATCGAGGATCGCATGGCGAACATCCTCGGATTATCTTCCCGAAAAGAAATGAACGTCCGCTATTACGGCTTGAACCACTTCGGCTGGTGGACTTCCATTACAGATCAGCACGGCAATGATTTAATGCCGAAGCTGAAAGAGCATGTCCGTGAATATGGCTACGTTCCGAAGACAGAGGCAGAGCAGACTGAAGCAAGCTGGAATGACACATTCAAAAAAGCGCGCGATGTTCAGGCGGCCGATCCGGATACGCTTCCGAACACGTATCTGCAATATTACTTATTCCCGGATGATATGGTGAAAAAATCAAATCCGAATCATACGAGAGCCAACGAAGTCATGGAAGGGCGCGAAGCTTTCATCTTCAGCCAATGTGACATGATTACACGTGAACAGTCGTCGGAAAACAGTGAAATTAAAATTGACGATCATGCTTCCTATATCGTCGACCTTGCCCGGGCCATCGCTTACAACACCGGGGAGAGAATGCTGTTAATCGTTGAAAATAACGGCGCGATCGCAAACTTTGATTCATCAGCCATGGTTGAGATTCCTTGTCTCGTAGGTTCAAACGGACCGGAACCGCTCTCAGTCGGGAACATTCCGCAATTTCAAAAAGGCCTGATGGAGCAGCAGTTATCTGTCGAAAAACTGACGGTTGAAGCTTGGGAAGAACGGTCATTTCAAAAGCTGTGGCAGGCGCTGATCCTGTCAAAAACAGTGCCGAATGCCCGTGTGGCAAGACTGATCCTTGAAGATCTGATGGAGGCTAATAAAGACTACTGGCCTGAGCTTGACGTAAGTCGGTCGCATATTTCCTGATGACAATCTTCCCCGTTTTCTTCATCTGTTATTCTATATAATAGAAAGAAAACGGGGGGATTTTGGAATGAGTCTTGAAGAACTGGTTAATCAGCATTACGCGAAATTAAATGACAACGATTTTTATATTTTAAAATATATATTGAACAATAAGCATACGTGCTACCATCTCGGTATCAATGATATGGCGAAAGCCTGCAATGTCTCTCGGTCTTCCATCCTGCGGCTGGCCCAAAAACTCGGCTTCAGCGGCTACAGTGAATTCCGGGTTTTTCTGAAATGGGAGGATCAGCCTGAAGAGGGCGAGAATATGACGTTTGAAAAGCTTCTGGATGATATTGAAGCCAACGTAAAATACGTGAAGTCAAAAGATATGACGGAGATGTGCCGGCTGATAGATGAAGCAAAACGGATTTTCGTTTACGGATCGGGCACGGCTCAGAGGGTGTGCGCCCGTGAGCTGCAGCGGATGTTTGTATCCCGGCGGAAGTATCTGATTTTAATTCAGGACATAACAGAGTTTGATATCATGTGTGACGATTTTAAGGTCGATGACGTATTCATCATCATTTCTTTATCCGGGGAAACACCCGAATTAATTCCGCAGGTAAGGACCCTGTCCGCAAAGGGAGTTCCGTTTATTTCAATCACCAATCTGAAAAACAACGTACTGGCGCAAACAACGCCGTATAACCTTTATGCGACCAGCAAGCCGGTGACGTTAAGCGATAAAACGGAAATCGTCGCATTTGCCCCGTTTTTTCTGGTGGGCGAAGCGTTATTCCGTGCATATGTTGATTATGAAGAGCTTGAAAATTTTGATAAATAGCGGGAGGTCACATGAAATGATGCAAAAAGTCCAGCGCTTCGGCAGCGCGATGTTTGTGCCTGTTTTGTTATTTGCATTTTCCGGCATTATTGTCGGTCTGAGTACGCTCTTTAAAAATAAAACACTGATGGGGCCGCTGGGTGATCCTGACGGGCTTTGGTATCAATGCTGGTACGTCATTGAACAGGGCGGCTGGACCGTCTTTAATCAAATGCCGCTCCTGTTTGCGATCGGCATACCTGTCGCTTTAGCGAAAAAAGCGCAGGCGCGGGCTTGTTTGGAAGCGCTTACAGTATATCTGACATTCAATTACTTTATCAATGCGATTCTGACGGTTTGGGGCGGGGCTTTTCATGTCGATATGAATCAGGAAGTCGGCGGAACGAGCGGGCTGACGATGATCGCCGGCATCAAAACGCTTGATACGAATATTATCGGCGCCATCTTTATTTCATCTATTGTCGTTTATTTGCACAATCGGTATTTTGATAAAAAACTGCCGGATTTCCTGGGAATTTTTCAAGGATCTTCGTACATCGTCATTATTTCTTTTTTCATTATGATACCGATTTCACTCGCGGTGGCATACGTATGGCCGATGGTTCAGTCCGGAATCGGATCACTGCAAAGCTTTCTCGTTTCTTCCGGGGCAATCGGCGTGTGGATTTACACATTCTTGGAGCGGATCTTAATTCCGACGGGCCTGCATCATTTTATTTACTCGCCGTTTGTTTACGGTCCGGCTGTGGCTGAAGGCGGTATCGTCACCTATTGGGCGCAGCATCTCGGAGAATACTCCCAAAGCGTCAAACCGCTGAAAGAATTGTTCCCGCAGGGGGGCTTCGCACTTCACGGCAACTCGAAAATCTTCGGCATTCCGGGAATCGCGCTCGCCTTTTACGCCACGGCTTCAAAGGAAAAGAAAAAAATCGTCGCCGGCCTGTTGATTCCGGTCACCTTGACATCCATTATCGCCGGGATTACGGAGCCGATTGAATTTACATTCCTTTTTATCTCGCCGTTTTTATTTGCGGTTCACGCTTTGCTTGCCGCTTCTATGGCAACCGTCATGTATATGGCCGGCGTCGTCGGAAATATGGGCGGCGGCTTGATTGAAACGGCGACCTTAAACTGGATCCCGCTGGCGTCAAGCCACGGCATGACGTATGTATACCAGATCATCATCGGATTGTGCTTTACCGCCATTTACTTTTTCGTCTTCCGTTTCCTCATTCTCAAATTCAACATCGCCACACCGGGCAGAGAAAAAGAAGAAGGGCAGGAAACAAAGCTCTATTCGAAAAAGGAGTACAGAGAACGGAAGCAGGCTTCAAAAGAAACAGCGGCGGCAGACGAAACACAGCGGGATACAGCCGCTTTGTATATTGAGGCGCTTGGCGGAAAAGACAATATTATGGAGGTCACCAATTGCGCCACCCGTCTCCGCGTCACTGTCGCTGATGATTCAAAAGTCAAAAGTGATGCCGATTTCAGAGAGCTGGGCGCCCACGGCGTCGTCAGAAAAGGCAGGGCGCTTCAGGTCATCGTCGGATTAGGCGTGCCGCAAATGCGGGAGCGTGTTGAGAAAATACTGAACGGTTAGCATACCGCAGCAGCAGGCTGTGTGCAGAACGGGAAGAGCGCTGGTTTATCCGGCGCTCTTTTTATGTGTGTTGAAAAAATGTCTGAATTTGTCATACCTTTGCCACCTGTACATGCAGGAGTGAATGACTTCTGTGATGTTCGGTGTTTTAATTAGCTATTAAAAATAGGAGGCAAACCAATGACAAACTATACGACTTTCTTAGGACTTTACAAACCTGATAAAACTGAGGGTGTTGAAGTTGAAAGCATTGCTCAAAACTTTGAAGCGATTGACAGCAAAATCGGTGCCGCCCTTAACGATGGCACGTCAACTTATGAAAACTTAAACGAAAGACTTAAAATGTATGAAAACAGGTTTGAACACGTTACAGAGCGAAACGTTATGGATTTTGGGGCTAAAGGTGACGGAGTAACAGATGATACGCAAGCATTTCATGATGCGATGGCCGACGGAGGTTATGTCGTAACCGTTCCCGCAGGTGTATTCAGAACATCGGGATTGTTTGTTCCGTCAAATACAATGCTTGTCGGAGCAGGTAAGAAAAGAACGGTCATTAAGTTATTAGACGAAACACCTGTCGGCCGTTCTGTTCTGACCAACAGTGACTATACGAACGGTAATGAAAATATTTACGTCGGCCATCTCACGCTGGACTGGAATAAGGATACGCGTCCTGCCGGCTGGAAGATTCCGAAAGGGCCCACTTCAAGCTGTCTGCTTTTTGCGAATGTGGACTATTCTTTTGTCGAACATGTGTTTGCGAAGAACGGCGGCCTGCACGGCTTTGATTCTACAAGCCCGAACTATAACAGACATGGAGAAATGGACGACCCGACTTATTATCAGCCCAATGGCTGTAACTTTGTAACGTTTTCTCATTGTGAAGCAACAGGGTCCGGCGATGATAACTTTACTTGTCATTTCGGGTACCATACTACTTTTAGTCATTGTATTTCCTATCACCCGATGGGAAATGGGAATGGCACGTCAAATTCAAATTGCTTTGAGATCGATGACGGTTCCCAAGATGTATTTGTAGATAGCTGTGTTGCAATTGGCGGCGCCCGCGGTTTTGAAATTAAGGCGCATGACTATGCACCGGCAGCTAAACGGGTTCAGCTAGCTAATTGCCGTGCTTACGAAAATGCCATTGGTTTTTGTATTAGACATATTGGCCACCATTTATCGACTGAGCCGACATCAAAAACTGCCCATGATGTTCAATTAGTAAATTGCCAGGCAACAAATCCTAAACAAAATTCTATATATAAAGGCGTCGGAGCGAGTGCTTTGGTTGTTTCGGGCTATGATTCAGTTAATATAGTGAATTTCCAGGCGATTTGTGAAGATCGATCATATGATTACAGCAATGACACGATCATTATGATTTATTACAAAGGACGGTATGTCAATCTGAAGAATATTACGGTCCGCGGGTTCCGCTCCGCTGCTCATGATCTTTATGTTCTCGGCGGAGAAAATGCGGTAGGAAAGTGCATGATTGACGGCGTTTTTCTAGTTGACGGCGGCACGACGGGTCTTGCTTTTGGCGGCGGCGTTGATAATTGCACAGTGAGCAATGTATACGGGCATAGATTGGGAGCCAGCAGCGGAACGGTCGGACTCTATTCTTCGGGTCCGGATCTGAATATATCAAATATTGATTTTCAGGGATATGAAACAACATTTAATGTAGGCGGTAAAAAAACACCGTATGAGTTGTTTAAACATAAAGGATCTTCTGTTATGGCATCTAAAGATTCCCACGTTACAGGAACTAATGGCTTTGTCGTCGGTTCTGTCCGGGGACAGGCTGCAGGTGGTTCTCAATCCGGGGTAATCGGTTCATATAATACGATTAACCCACAAGCTAACTCAACTGTATGGGGCTGGGGTGCCGGCAGCACTCCGTCATCGGCAAACAGAAAAATTGAGCTTCACGCAAAAGAAGGAACAATTAAGGCTTCGGGAGGCGTAACAGGTTCCTCGACCTTCTCTGACTACGCTGAGTACTTTGAGAGCCTGAGCGGGGAGAAGATTCCGACGGGAACACTTGTCACACTTGAAGGTGATAAGATCAGACCGGCTGAAAAGGGTGATCTCATGCTTGGGGTTATTTCCGAGACTGCCGGAGTAATTCTTGGTGAGTCGAGTTTTCACTGGTCGGGACGATACGTAAAGAATGAGTTTGGCGGCTATGTTTATGAAGAACAGAAAGATGCAAACGGCCATACGGTCATGGCGCCAAAAGAAAATCCGGACTTTCGGCCTGAAGAAGACTACGCTTCAAGACAAGAAAGAGACGAGTGGAACATTGTCGGGCTTATCGGTCAGGTATTTGTCAGATGCGATGAGACTGTGGAAGCGGGAGATTTTATTCACGCTCATAATGGGATTGCCACAAAATCCGATTCTCCAGACCAGCGCTGGCAGGTCATGAAAGTGATCAAAGAGTTTGATGCTGATAAAGGATTCGGGGTCGCTCTCGTTTTTATTCGTTAAATGAAATGACAAAGCATAAATGACTAGCGGACGCCTTTTTAAAGGCTCCGCTAATTCATTTTAAAATCAAGGCTCCGGTTCAGAAAGCTGGTAAAAAGAAAAGACAGCCTCCATATATCTGCATCCCTTATTCTTCAATTTTGGTCTTCAATGATTTCCGTTTTTTCTTCATAAAGTACATAATAAAAGTGCGGGTTCAAGGGTTAATCCTTTATTCATTTACGACAAACAAATAAAATAAATATACATACAACTGAACAAAGAATTTGGAGGCTTACACATGTCAAAGGCTTTATCATATGTAAAACCGTATTCTCTGTTGGCGGGGATCGCTCTGTTTTTCATGCTCATCGAGCTTGCGGTAGAGCTGATACAGCCCCTGCTGATCGGGAAAATCATTGACGAAGGAATTTTGAAGCAGGAGCTCGGAACGGTCTGGCTGTGGGGCGGCGTGATGATCGGACTGACCGTTGTTTCATTCGCCTCGGGCATTTTAAATTCTTTCTACTCCGCCCATATCAGCCAGAGCTATGCGTATGATACGCGAAAAGGACTTTTTCAAAAAATTCAATCCTTCTCCTATTCGACGTTTGCGCAATTCTCATCCACATCATTTATCACTAGGCTGACAAACGATGTGACGCAGGTCCAGAATATGCTTTTTATGAGTCTCCGATTTATGCTCCGGGCGCCGTTAATGATCGCGGGCGGTATTATTCTCTCGCTGACCGTCAATGCGAAACTCGGGTTTTTTCTGCTGGTCACGGTGCCGATTTTACTTTTGTTTTTACTGTGGGTGCTGAAAAGAGGCGGCGCGCTGTTTCGATCTGTACAAAAGCGGCTCGATCAGGTCAACACGATCATGCAGGAAAACCTGACGGCGATCAAACTGATTAAAGCGCTCCTCCGTGCAAACCACGAAGTGAAACGTTTTTTGCAATCAAATACGAAGCTGATGGAAAAGACAGTCTCCGCTTTTCGGCTCGTGGAAGCGGCGATGCCGATCTTAATGCTGTTGATGAACATTTGCATTTTATTTATCTTATGGTTCGGCGCCAAAAGCATTGATCAGGGCGGAGCGCAGGTCGGCGATGTCGTTTCCGTCATTAACTATGCGACGCGGATTACAGGCGCGCTGTCCGTCCTTCCTTTTCTTATCATGGTATTTTCCCGGGCGAAAGCTTCCGGAGAAAGAATCGGCGAGGTGCTGGAAACAGAAGGCGGCGAGGGGACGGGGCACGACCCGGCACAGACGCTTGAAGGCGGCGTTGAGTTTCGCGAAGTGTCCTTCCGCTATCCGGGCATGGAAAAAGACGCGCTGCATCACGTTTCCTTTTCTGCCAATCCGAAAGAGACGGTTGCCATTATGGGCGCGACGGGCTCAGGAAAATCAACGCTCTTTCAGCTGATTCCGCGCCTGTACACGGCTGATTCGGGCAGTATTTTCATTGACGGCAAACCGATCAGTGAATTCTCCGCTCGTGGACTGCGCAGGGAAATCGGCTATGTTCCGCAGGAAGTACTCCTGTTTTCAGGCACAATCCGTGAAAATATCGCATGGGGGCGGGAGGATGCTTCACTAGATGAAGTAATGGAAGCGGCCAAAGACGCGCAAATCCATGAAACCATTATGAAGCTGTCAAACGGATACGACACGGTGCTGGGACAGCGGGGCGTCAATTTGTCAGGCGGGCAGAAGCAGCGTATTTCCATCGAGCGCGCTTTTATCAGAAAGCCGTCCCTCCTGCTGTTAGATGACAGTACGAGCGCGCTGGATCTTCAGACGGAAGCAAAGCTTTTAAAGGCGATCAGGTCTTATGAATGTACGACACTGATTATTACACAAAAAATAACGACCGCGATAAAGGCTGACACCATCTTATTGCTTGAAGACGGCGAGCTGCTGGCAAAAGGCACGCACCAAGAGCTGATGGCAGAGTCTCATTTGTACCGGCAGATTTATGAATCACAATTCGGAAAGGAGGGAGCTGACAGTGCAGAAAGACATTCGTAAACCTTTCCGATATCCGAAAATACCGCTCAAATCAAATGAAGGCGGCAGAAAACGCGCGAAAGCAAAAGATACAAAAGGCACGCTGCGCAGGATCTGGTCTTATGTAGCCGAGAAAAAAGGGCTTTTGTCCCTCGTGATCATCATGGTAGTCATAAGCGCCATATTTGGCCTCCTCGGACCGTTCGTCATCGGGAAAGCGATTGATCATTTCATCGTCGGGCGGACGACAGACGGATTGGCGGGGGTGCTGTTCATACTGTTTGGGATTTACCTCGTGCAATCATTGTCCTTATGGTTTCAAAACTATTGGATGATCAATATTTCTCAAAGCACCGTGTTTAAAATGCGGAGCGAGCTGTTTACTCATCTGCATGAACTGCCGATTCCGTTTTTTGATAAACAGCGGCTCGGCGACTTGATGAGCCGGGTCACCAATGATATTGAAAATGTCAGCTCCACTTTAAATACATCAGTCATTCAGGTGCTGTCGAGCGTCATTACATTCGTCGGCACAATCGCCGTCATGCTGTACATGAGCCCGCTTTTAACATTGATCACGCTCTTGATTATTCCGATCATGTTTTTGAGCATTAAATGGATCACCAGCCGGACGGGACTGCTCTTTAAGCAGCAACAGAAAAACCTCGGCGAGCTGAACGGTTTTATTGAAGAGTCGATATCAGGAGCGAAAGTCATTAAAGCCTACTCGAGGGAAGACCGCGTCATGGAGCAATTTTTAGAAAAAAACGCGGCGTTAAAATCATCGGGATTTTGGGCGCAGACCATTTCGGGATTCATTCCGAAAGTAATGAACTCTTTAAACAATTTAAGCTTTACGATTATAGCGGCGGTCGGCGGGCTGTTTGCGCTGAAAGGGTGGATCTCAATCGGTTCCATCGTCGTATTCGCCGAATACTCACGGCAGTTCACGCGCCCTCTGAATGATTTAGCCAATCAGTTCAACACGATGTTATCGGCCATCGCCGGGGCTGAACGGGTGTTTGACGTGCTTGATGAAAAAGAGGAGCGGGAAGACGAAGAGCATGCGCTGTACCAGCCGATCAAAACGGGAGAGATTGAATTCCGAGATGTCTCCTTCGGCTATCAGGAAGACAGCCTGATCTTAAAACATCTGTCCTTCAGCGTTCCGCAAGGACAGTCAATCGCCTTTGTCGGCCCGACCGGAGCGGGTAAAACAACCGTCACAAGTCTGATCGCCCGCTTTTACGAGCCGAATGAAGGGAAAATTCTTATCGACGGAACGGACATCAAAAAACTGACGAGATCCAGTCTGAGAAAAAATATGGGGTTTGTCCTGCAGGATTCATTTCTTTTTCAGGGCACCATCAGGGAAAATATCCGCTACGGCCGCTTGGATGCATCTGACTTAGAGGTGGAGGAAGCCGCTAAAGCCGCCAATGCCCACGGATTCATTGAACGGCTCCCCAAAGGCTACGATACCGTTCTTACCCAAAACGGCGCGGGCATCAGCCAAGGCCAAAAACAGCTCATTTCCATTGCGAGAGCTGTGCTGGCCGACCCGGTTCTGCTCATTTTGGATGAAGCGACAAGCAACATTGATACGGTGACGGAAGTGAAAATACAAGAAGCGCTCGGCCGTTTAATGGCGGGCAGAACAAGCGTCATCATCGCTCACAGGCTGAATACGATTCAAAAAGCCGATCAGATTCTTGTGCTGAAAGACGGCGAAATGGCTGAAAAAGGAACCCATGCCGAACTTCTCAGCCAGAACGGTTTTTACCGGGAATTATATGAAAGCCAGTTCAGGGAATCATAAATAGGAACAAAGACCTCCGACAGAGTGCGGAGGTCTTTTTTTGCGGGGATAACTAGTACTTTTAAGTTATTTTCGTTAAATGTAACGAAATTACTTGACGTAAATAAGTTATGTATATATACTAGCTTACATAAAGTAAGTGATAATAATTTTCAAGGAGGATTTTATGAATAAATCATTCGAAACAGGAACACTGCTTTTAAGAGTTGTAACAGGTATTATCTTTTTTGTTCACGGTTTATCCAAGTTTCAAGGTTTAGAAGGCACAACGCAATTTTTCCAGAGCATCGGGATTCCGGCCTTTATGGTCTATGTCATCGCAACGATTGAACTGGTTGGCGGGGTTCTGATCTTTTTCGGCTTGGCAACGCGCATTATCGGCGTTCTGTTTGCCATCACATTAGTCGGCGCCATCTTCACGGCGAAGCTTTCCTCACCGTTTATGGGCGGATCGGAATTTGATTTCATCTTGCTGGTTGCGTCAATTCACTTAGCGCTTTCAGGAAGCCGTCTGCTTTCATTGGATCAGCTCCTTTTCAAATCAAAAAAGGGAGAAACTTTTTCAGCATAAGAAAGAAGGCGTTCAGATGACCGGCATTCATCAAGATACGGCACTGGGTTATGTCAAATTGACCATCAAAAATATGGAGCGGTCGCTCGACTTTTATCAAAATGTGATCGGCTTTCAAGTCATCTCGCAAACCGATCGTTCCGCAGAACTGTCAGCAGACGGAAAACGCGTCCTGCTGGTGCTTGAAGAAAATCCAGGCGCCGTCATTCTGCCGGAGCGGTCTGTCACCGGCCTTTACCATTTCGCGATTCTTCTGCCTGATCGGAAAGAACTCGGCATCGCATTGGCCCGGCTGATTGAAAACGGCATCGCGCTCGGTCAGGGGGATCACGCGGTCAGTGAGGCTCTTTACCTGTCTGATCCGGACGGAAACGGCATTGAAATATACGCCGATCGTCCCCGCAGCACGTGGCAGCGCGATGCAGAGGGCAATTACGTCATGCAAACGGCGCCCGTCGATGTGGACGGGCTTTTGGAAGAAGCCGGAGCTGAACGGAAAAGCCGTCTCCCGGAAGGAACCGTTATCGGGCACATTCATCTCCATGTGACGGATTTACAGGAAGCCAAGGCTTTTTACACCGATATTCTCGGTTTTGACATTGTCGGCAATTACGCGGCCATGTCCGCGCTGTTTGTTTCAGCGGGAGGATATCACCATCACATCGGTCTGAATATATGGGCCGGAAAACACGCGCCGCCGAAACCGGGAAACGCAAGCGGGCTGGATTATTACACCATCGTGCTTCCGCATCATGAAGAGCTGTCACGTGTGACAAAAGCGCTGACTGATGCCGGCTTTGAAATTGAAGAAAAAAACGATGGCATATTCGTCAAAGACCCTGTGTCAGGGGCGGATATCGCATTTACACTGTAAGAAAAAAACCTTGCCATCAATGGCAAGGTTTTTTATTTGAAAACTTCCCCGAAAACAAAAACGATACGGGATTAGCCTTCTTAATGCCCGTGTTTGAAATTGATCTGCTCGCTTCAAGCCGGATCAGGGAGTTTTATGGGCAGATTTTGAATAGTAAAGGAAATGAGCCGCATCCGGTCAAGATGCGGCTTTTTATATATAATTTACAATTGTGTGAAAAATAGACAGAATGAATTGTGATTCCTGATTCTTCCTGATATGATAAGCCGAAAAAGGAGAACCCGAACAAATGAATTCAAATGCAGCACGGACGGAACAGCCGATGAAGCATAACGGAAACCGGGTGACGGTCAAGGACTTTATCATTCTTGCCAAACCGGGAATTATCATCTCAAATTCACTCGCCGCATTGGGCGGATTTTGGATCGCATGGCTTCAGTCTGAAAGGACGGGCGAAGGGCCCGGTATATTTGCCGCTATGACGATCGCCATGATCGGAACGGCGCTTGTCATGGCATCAAGCACTGTTTTTAATAACTTCTTTGACCGCGGCATGGATGCCAAGATGGCGCGAACCCGCACCCGTGCAAGCGTCACGGGTAAAATACCGCCGCCGGTTATGATCCTATACGGCGCCTGTCTCGGCGCATGCGGATTCATCATGCTTGCTTCGCTTCATGTACTGACCGCCGTTCTCGGCCTGCTTGCATTTTTGCTGTATGCCGTCGTTTATACGCTTTGGTTTAAAAGACAATCCGTCTGGGCACATTTGTCGGCAGCTTTCCGGGGGCGGCTCCGCCCTTGATCGGCTATTGCGCCCTGACCGGGTACATTGATATGCCGGCGGTGTTGTTATATGCGATTATGTTTTTGTGGCAGCCGCCGCATTTTTGGGCGATCGGAATCAGGCGAAAGGAAGAGTATCGTGCTGACGGAATTCCGCTTTTGCCGATTATAAAAGGCAATCGTGTCACAAAAATAAAAATGCTGCGCTATATCGCCGTTCTGACTGCGGTTTCGCTGCTCGTCCCTCTTTATATCGATGTCAGCCCGTTTTATACCGCGACCGCTCTCCTGCTCGGAGCCATCTGGCTGTACCGGAGCGTCAAAGGTTTTCGAGCAGCGGATGACACGCAATGGTCGAAAGGGATGTTTTTTTACTCGATTGTTTATTTCAGTCTGCTTTTTCTTATTTTAATGGCAGATTCGTTTATTACGGCGGGTCTCAGAACGTAAACAGGCGGCTTGCATACAGAGCCGCCCCGTTTTGTTTATGCTTTTTTGATGAGAGCCAAAATATGCTCAAGCCAGGAAATATAATTCCTTTCCCGCTCCAGCGCTTTTGTCAGCACGAGATAATGGCCGAAATCCGGAGAAGAAAAGGAATCCGCCTCCTCGGAGGATGTCATCAGTTCATGATAACTGTTTTCCAGATCGGACAACTTCTCCTTTCGCTTTACGAGCTGATCGGTGAATAGCTCATCCGCTTCTTCATTCGTCAAAGCTGAGATAAAATAAGCCTTCAGCATAAATTCATCCTTCACCGTTTCCGGAATCGGATCTTTTTTCGTCAGCCATGCACAAAGCTCCCGCTCTCCATTGTCAGTCAGCGTGTACATTTTTTTCTCCAGCTTCGTTCCCTGAATCGCAGTGCGGAACGTAATGAATCCCTCAGCCGTCAGCTTTTTTAATTCCGGATAAATCTGGCTGTGCTTTGCGCTCCAAAACTGGCCTAGCTCTTCTTTAAAATAGCTCGATATATCATATCCGCTCAATTCGCCTTTTCGCAAAAGTCCTAAAATCGCGTACTTTAAAATTCTCATGTTGTCCTCCAAGCCCATTCATTTGACAGCTAGTATACCATACGGCTGCTTAAAAACGCAGAAGTGTCGGATACCGCATTTCAATCCTGTTTAAAACGAATCAAAATGCTGCCGGAAACAGACAGAAGGGAAGGCCGCCGTTTCAGTCGGCGAAAAAGCCTTTCATCATGTCTTTGCCTTATTCATACTGCATAATGATATAATCATTGTAAAAATTAAAAAATACTGGGAGGGACATATGAAGACGGTGATTGTGTATGCAAATCCGGATGAGAACAGTTTCAATGCGGCGATCGTCAAATACGTCGCCATGGCTTTAAAGGACAGCGGACGAAGCTATACCGTCATTGACTTATACGCCGATCAATTTGATCCCGTGCTGAAGGTCGGAGATGAAAAAAAGCGGAGGGATATGAACCGGGACGCTGAAACAAAGAAATACCGGAAACTGATGAAAGAATCGGATCATCTCATTTTCATTTACCCGCTGTGGTGGGGAGGCGTTCCGGCGATTCTGAAAGGCTTTTTTGACAAAGTGTTTGTCGCCGGAGAAGCCTACACATTTGAAAACGGCCGTGTAAAAGGACTGCTCCGGGCAGAGACGGCACAGGTGTTTTATACGGCGGACTCCCCGAACCGGCACTTAAAGTGGTTCCGGAAAAACGCGGACTGGATTACGCTGAAAAAAGGCATTCTGCAATTTTGCGGCATTCAAAAAGCCGAACGGAACTTTATGTCCGCCGTCAAAACGAGCACACCCGAGCTGCGGGAAAAGCGGCTGCGCCAGGCGTACGCCAAAGTCCGCCGTGCTTGTGAAAAAGGAGCGGCCGCATGCAGATAAAAGAAATTTTCGTGATCCGCTGCCTGTCCTGCTTAAGTGTCGTTCTGCTGCACGTGATGTCAATGGTGCTGATGATTCAGGAAGAGTCCTTAGCAAGCGCCGCCCATACGGTTGATGCGTTCCGGACCTTGCTGATGTTCAGCACGCCGGCGTTTATCTTTATCTCGGAATTTCTGCTTGCCAGGTCCTATCCGGAAGGCGTGCCCGCGGGTTTCTTAAAGAAAAGGGGAAAAGTCATTTTCGTGCCGTTTCTGTTTATTGCCGCGGTGGATGCCATTTTAATGAAAAGCGTGGCAGAAGAAGGCGCCGGTTTCGTTTCAGTGATGGGTAAATTTTTAGAAAATGTCTTTTTGGGAAACTTTATCGGCTACTTCATTCTTGTGATCTTTCAATTTTACATTCTCCATATGCTGCTGCACCGCTGGCTGAACAAAACATCTCCCGCATGGGTGCTGTCTGTTTCTTTTATCATCAATGCCGTCTATCTCGGCTATTTTTCAATTCTTCATCCGCCGGCGTCATCGGGGCTTGATTCTATTTTTCCGTTCTTTTGGGTTCCGTTTCCGGGCTGGCTGTTTTATTTCTGTCTGGCATTTTATTGCGGAAAGGAATACCGGCGTTTTTTAGCGCTCATCAATCAGTACCGCTATGCGGTTTACTTCAGTGCGGCCGTATCGGCGATATTGATTGTGGCCGTTTCATATGTCAGCGGCAGCTCCATTTCTTCTAAGCGTCCGGATATTATGATTTATGCGGTCAGTATTATTTTTCTGTGCTTTCATCTGTTTTCAAAGCTCAATAAAGTGCCCGCGATGGTGATGATGATCAGCAACTATTCGTTTTCAATCTATCTGCTCCACTCCTACTTTTTAATCAGCGGGTACCTCCTGGAAAGCTATCTGCGGTCAATGCCCTTGCCGGCTGCCATCCTGCTGTTATTTTTGATCTGCACGCTCGGTCCCATTTTCGTATCGTGGGGATGCAACCATTTCAGGTACGGATACCTGTTTGTCGGAAAAGTGTATCAGCCGAAGCACAGCAAAAGAAGCACGGCGGCGTCCCCGGGCCGCACAGTCTGAAAAAAGGCGGCGTTTCGGCCGCCTACTTTATATGGATCAGCTCTGTTAAAAAAGCAGCGCAGCCGGGCAAATCCAATCTGCAGCCGTCCGAGACAGGAGGACATCGTCCAGCTGAAACCGGGGCAGAATCCGGCCATTTCTGAAGAGAAAAATGGTAAACTGATAGAATAAAATCATAAGAAAGGAGCCGCACATGAAAAAAGCAGTCATTAACGGGGAACAAATCAGAAGTATCAGCGACCTCCACCAGACATTGAAAAAGGAGCTTGCCCTTCCGGAATACTACGGTGAAAACCTGGACGCTTTATGGGATTGTCTGACCGGATGGGTGGAGTACCCGCTCGTTTTGGAATGGAGGCAGTTTGAACAAAGCAAGCAGCTGACTGAAAATGGCGCCGAGAGTGTGCTTCAGGTTTTCCGTGAAGCGAAAGCGGAAGGCTGCGACATCACCATCATACTTTCTTAATACGATCAATGGGAGATGAACAATATGGAAACACAAACCCTCAGCTATCCGATTGGAGAATATCAGCCGCCTGAATCGATTTCAGCCGGACAGAAACAAGAATGGATCAATACGCTGGAACACGCTCCGGCCAAACTGAAACAAGCTGTCAGAGAGATGTCGGACAGTCAGCTCGATACGCCGTACCGCGAAGGGGGATGGACTGTGCGCCAAGTGGTTCACCATCTGGCGGACAGCCACATGAACAGCTATATCCGGTTTAAATTGAGCTTAACGGAGGATGAACCGGAAATCCGTCCTTATGATGAAAAAGGCTGGGCCGATCTCCATGATTCCAAAACCGCCGCTTGCGGGGATACGCTTGAGCTGTTAACGATCCTGCACAGAAGGTGGGCCGCTCTTTTGCGCTCCATGACGGAAGCTCAATTCAAACGGACATTTTTCCATCCTGTATCTAAGGAGACGGTTACGCTGGAACAGGCGCTCGGATTATATGTCTGGCACTCTGAACATCACATCGCCCATATTACTGAGCTTTCCCGGCGGATGGACTGGCATTTTTCTTAGAGGATGCCGGCTTCCGGAAATACGCCAAAACAGCCGCAGACACAATCGTGCATAACGAAATGACGGCGGCTGCCGTATAAAGATGGTGGTAGCCGCTGGCAACGCCCGCTTCAATCGCATCAGAAACCGCTTTTTTGACGGCGGGGACGGGGATTCGGCTTACCTGTTCCTGCAACGAAGAAAGTCCGCCGCCGATATCGGGCATTTGCGCCTGATCAGCGGGAATGCCGCTTTTCGCTAAACGTTTTTTGATGTCATCTCCGATCCGGTCAAAGCCGCCTGTAATGAAGCCGGCATATAAGGCCGGAGCGAGCGTCAGCCCGACCTGCCTCACGAGTGACAGCGTGCCGAGCGCTGTCCCTTTGTTTTGACCCGCCGTTTCTGATACAAGCACATTCAGCGGAGCTCCGAGCAGAAATCCGAAACCGATCCCCGCAATCACACTCGCCGTGACAAATTCCCATTTATCCGTCACCCATAACGGAAACAGGCTGAATCCGGTAAAGGCAATGACGCCTGATACAACCGCAGAGAAGACCGGCCCTTTTTTATCCGTGACCGCCCCGCCGAGCCATGCCCCGATGCCTGACGCCAAAGCGAGCGGCGTCATCCAATAACCTGCTTTTTCCGCCGATACATGCAAATACTGCTCCGCGTAAGAAGGAATAAAAATCACCGCAGCGAGCAGCCCGCCTGATAAAAATCCGATGACGAGCGTCCATTGAAACACTTTATTCTGCAGGAGCGAGCAGGCGAGAATCGGATCGCCCCCGCGGTTTTCAACCCGTTTTTCGACTTTAAGCAGCGCCGCAAAGAGAAGTCCCGCCCCCAACAGATACCCGTACACCTTTACGTCCATTATGCTTTCTGACAGCTTCGCCCCATCGAGATTCGTAATACCGATCATGCAGGATAAGATCGCTAGAGACAGCATCATCGTGCCGGCGAGATCAAGCTTTTTCACCTCAGGCTCTTTCGTTTCAGCGATAAACAAACCGCCGCACACAACCAAAGCGGCGGCAATCGGCAGATTAATCAAAAACAGCCAATGCCACGACCCGGTTACATCAAGCAAAAAGCTTCCGATATTCGGTCCGAGGACGGCCGCCATACCGTTCATCGCTCCTAAAAGCCCGAGAGCTTTTCCCTGTTTCTCCTTCGGAAGCACAGCCAAGACATGCGAACTGCCGATAATAAAAATCCCTCCGCCGCCAAGCGCCTGAATGAGCCGCGCTGCCAAAAACATCGGGAAGCTTTGACTGAGTGCGACAAGCAAAGAGCCGAGACCGAACACCCCGACTTCAATCATAAACAGCTTTTTCCGCCCGTAACGGTCAGACAGCTTGCCGACAATCGGCACACTGACACTGAGTCCCAAGGTGTAAAGGGTTACTCCCCACGAGCCCCATGAAGGGGAAACACCAAAAGAGCTGTTAATCGTCGTCAGAGCAGCGGAAATAATTCCGTTGTCCAGCGCCGCCATGAACACACCGATCGTAAAGAGAGTGATCGCCCAGCTCTGGTTTTTTTCTGTTTGCAATGGTTCCGGCATATTGATCAATCCTCCTATTTTTAATTCACTTTGAATATATTATTCATTTTGAATGAATTAAATGTCAAACAAAAAAAGGCCGCCGATCCCGGCAGGCCTTTTTCATCTCTATGCCTGATTGGAAGATTCAAGCGCTCTTGCCAAAATGGCGAGCCCTTGATTGACCGTTTGTTTTTCTTCGACGGTCAGCGTTTCCAATGAACGCTTCAATTTTACATGTCCTTTTTGATAAAGGCTGCGGAAAATATCTTTTGCATTTTCCGTTAATTGAACGACGACTGAACGGCGGTCTTCTTCTGACGGAGCGCGTGTAATGAAACTTGATTTTTCCAAACGGTCAAGCAGCCCCGTCGTATTTGAAAGAGAAGCGCCCATTTTTTCCGCGATTTCACTCACCTTCAGTGTCCCGTGGTTGTTCAGAAGCATCAGCACTTTCATTTGCGGCATGCTCATATCAAGCTTCATCCACTCCGACACATCGCCGAGTCCCGCCGATGTCATCACTTTCATATACAAAACCCAAATATCCCGTTCCTCAGGAGAAAAAATATCGCCGCCTAATACCGTTGTATCATGCAGATTATAATCCATCGTCTCACTTCCTCGTTAATACTCCTGCATACCATATTACTGATTTTAATCTGAGAAAGAAAGTTGCAGACGAGTTTTGTTTGAATATGAGGTGGTAGTGTATAATATGTTGGAGATTATTGGGGGAATTATAATAAATAAGCTATTTTATGATGATTGGAGAGAACATTGCTGACTAAAAAGAATGCCTTATCGATATTAAAAGTATTATTTCCTATTGCAGTTTTGCTTTTAGTCATTTATCAGTCCAAAAAGGAATTGACAGATCTTTCTTTTAAACGCACGCTGTACATTATTAATGGGATTGAGCGTTACGATTTATTTATTCTCGTTCTGCTCGGCCTCCTTGCCGTCAGTGCGATGTCCTTTTATGATTTTGTGCTGAAACGGACGCTGCGTCTCAACATTCCGAATTGGAAAGTGTTCAGGGTTTCCTTTATCGCCAATTCCTTTAACAATGTCCTTGGATTCGGCGGTCTGGCGGGTGTCGGACTGCGGACGATGCTTTACAAAGAGCACACGAATGACGTAAAACGTCTTGTCGCAGGAATCGCTTGGCTTACTTCTTCAGCTCTGCTCGGGCTGTCGGTCTTCAGTATTCTGACCGTCGCCCGGGTGCTCCCGGTGGGTGAAATCACAAGCGAGAAGCCGTGGCTGTGGGCTGTCATCGCCGGTGTGGCGCTGATTGTGCCGGCAGCTTTAATCGCCGCCCGGATCAACAATAAAAAAGCTGACACAGAAGATGGTGAAGCCAAGCCGAGGCATCCGGTTTTTTCATACATCGGAGCATCGTTTGCCGAATGGTTTGCGGCAGCCGTCGTCATGTATTATTCACTGTATGTCATGGGCATTCAAGCAGATGTCCGCCATGTATTCGGTGTATTTGCCATTGCCGCTATCGGGGGAATCATCAGCCTTGTGCCGGGAGGATTCGGCTCGTTTGACCTTCTGTTTCTGCTCGGCATGCAGAATATGGGCTTTCCGCAGGAGGCGGTTGTGACATCCATCGTCATCTACCGGATTGTGTATTCATTTATTCCGTTTGTGTTCGGGCTGTTCTTTGCGGCCGGCGACTTAACGGAAAATACGCTTAAACGGCTGGAATCAAATCCGAAGATGGCTCCTGCCGTGGAAACGACGAACGTGCTTCTCGTATTGCAGCGCGCCATCTTAATCAGAATGCTTTACGGTTCGCTGGCGCTTTTGGTTTTCGTGTCGGGAGTCGTCGTGCTTGCGTCTGTCGCCTTGCCGATCGACAGGGAGACGGTCATTCCGCATATTCCGCATCCGGCGCTTCTTGCGTTTAACGCGTTATCGTTAAGCGCGGCTTTGATTCTTTTAATTTTGCCGATTGAACTATACAAACGGACGAAACGCTCTTATTCAATGGCGGTCGCCGCGCTTGTCGGCGGTTTTGTGTTCAGTTTCTTAAAAGGGTTGAACATCAGCGCGATCTTTATTCTGCCTGTCGTTATCGTATTGCTTGTGCTGTTAAAGAGGCAGTTTATCAGAGAACAGGCATCGTATACGCTCGGCCAGATGATTTTTGCGGCCGCTCTGTTTATTATCGCCTTGTTCAACTACAATCTCATTGCCGGCTTTATCTGGGATAAAATGAATCGGCTGCTGCGCCACGATTATTTCGTCCATAACAATTCGCACATTACATACGCCACGATGACGGCCATTATTGTTGTGCCTTTGTTTTTCCTTGTGTTTACGGCAATTTATCATAAAAGATCGAAGCCGATCGGGGAAGAGGCCGATCCTGAGCGGCTGAAGTCCTTTTTGGCGGAAGAAGGCGGAAACGCGCTCAGCCACCTCGGCTTTCTCGGGGATAAGCGGTTTTATTTCTCAAGCGACGGCAAAGCACTTTTATTGTTCGGCCAGATTTCCAGAAGGCTTGTCGTGCTCGGTGATCCGTCAGGCCAGAAAGACTCTTTTCCGCTTGTAATTGAGGAATTTCTGAATGAGGCGCATAAGCAGGGCCTGAGTGTCATGTTCTATCAGATTGAACGTGAAGACATGGCGCTGTATCATGACTTCGGCTATAACTTCTTCAAGCTTGGAGAAGAGGCGCTCGTGGATATGGAGGCATTTACGCTGTCAGGAAAGAAAAAAGCGGGTCTGCGGGCGATTAACAACAAATTTGACCGCGAAGGCTACACGTTTCATGTCGGGGAACCGCCGTTTTCCTCAGAGTTTATCGCCAAACTGAAAGATATTTCGGACGAATGGCTCGGACCGAAAAAAGAGAAAGGCTTTTCTCTCGGTTTCTTCGACCGGGATTATTTGGAACAGGCCCCGATTGCTTACGTGAAAGACACAGAAGGGGAGATCATCGCTTTTGCCAACCTTATGCCGATGTATCAGGAAGGCGAGATATCAGTCGACTTAATGCGTTATCGGAAAAACGCGCCGAACGGTATCATGGACGCGCTTTTCATCCGTCTGTTTCTCTGGGCGCAGGAACAAGGGTACACCACCTTTAATATGGGCATGGCGCCTTTGTCAAACGTAGGAACGGCCTTTTCATCCTTCTGGTCGGAAAGAATCGCGGCCGTCATCTTTAACAACGTCCGGTATATGTACAGCTTCAGCGGTCTGCGGGCCTTTAAAGAAAAATACAAACCGGAGTGGCGCGGGAAATACTTGGCGTACCGCAAAAACAGATCGCTGTCCGTCACGATGATTCTCGTCACCCGCCTGATCGGAAAAACCAAAAAAAGACGCCGTTAAAAAGGCGTCTTTTTTTCTGGGTAATTAACCGAAAATTCCCGCTTCTTTTGTTATACTGAATAACATGATCATAAGGCGAAAGGAAGATTGATGAATGAAACAGGCGGACGTATTGAAATACGAAGCGTTTACCGATGTTCCTGATTTGGGAAATCCCGCGGGAATCGTTCTTAACGGAGATGATTATTCAGATGAAGAAATGCAGATGATCGCCGAAATGGCAGGATACAATGAAACATCATTTCTCTGCAAAAGCGGAGAAGCCGATTTGAAAATCCGCTATTTTACACCCGGCCATGAAATGAATTTATGCGGACATGCTACCGTTGCCTCTCTGTATGCATTAATTGAAAAGGGAAAGCTTCAGGCTGATCAGACGTATCAAATTGAAACGAAAGCCGGCATTCTTCCTGTAAAAGCCGCTGAACGAAAAGGGCGGGTGTACATCACGCTCAAACAGGCTTCCCCGCAATTTCTGCCGTTTACGGGAGACAAAGAAAAGCTTGCGGCCTCTCTCGGCATTACGGCGGAGGATTTTCACGATGAGCTTCCGATTGTTTACGGATCAACGGGAATTTGGACACTGATTGTTCCGCTGAGATCACTGGAAGCATCACGAAATATGGTGCCGGACAACACACAATTTCCCGCCATTTTGCACGATCTCCCGAAAGCGAGCGTTCATCCTTTTTCTCTGGAAACCGTGCATTCTGAAAGCGATCTGCACGGACGCCATTTTTCTTCCCCCTTTTCCGGAACGACCGAAGATCCCGTCACGGGAACCGCTTCAGGCGTCATGGCAGCCTATATGCGGCAATACGGAGGCTCCGGTGCCGAATGGCTGACGATTGAACAAGGTCAGGAAATAGGGAAAGACGGAAAAGTGGAAATCAGGATCACGGAGGAAGACGGAGAGATGAATATCCAGATGACGGGAACGGCTGTGTATGCCGAATCAATCAATCTTCAGCTTCCGTAACGGTTTACAAAAGACGGTTCTATCCGTTATATTATAAATGATAATCATTTTCAATTGAATAGGAAGGTGAATCGGCATGCCGAAAACCGAACAATCACAGCAAAACGAGAGACTTAAACATACGATCAGAAACAGAAGATCCATCCGGTCGTTTAAACCGGAAACCGTACCTTCTGAAGTCATATTAGATATGCTTGAAACGGCCGTTTACGCACCGAACCACAGGCTGACGGAGCCGTGGCGTTTTATTTACGCGGCAAGCGAAGCGGGAAAAGCAAAGCTTGCGGACAGCTACGTCTCATTTTTCAAGAAGATAAAAGATGATTTCAACGAGGAAAAAGAGCAGAACATGAGAAAAAACCTCAGCGCCGTTCCGGGATTTTTATTGGTCGTCTTAAAAGAAGATGAAAATGAATTTACGAGAAACGATGATTTCGCTGCGCTGAGCGGCATGATTCAAAACCTTCAGCTTCTCGCACATGAAAACGGCATCGGCATGGTTTGGAAAAGCGGCCGTATCATGTATGACAAACAGATGCATCAAGACTTCGGCCTTGCAGACAATGAGCGCTTTGCGGCGATCATTCAAACGGGCTATCCGGATGAACAGCCTAAGGCGAAAGAACGGACGCCGGCAAAAAGCCTGTTTACCGAACTGTAAAAAAATCCCCGTCCTTCAAGAGGCGGGGATTTTGTATTAGCGGTTTTTGCTTTTAGCTCTGTTGTCAGCGGCTTTCATCCGCGCCTGCGCTTCGCGGTCAGCGGAATCAGCAAGCTCGCTTGAATATTCCTCATATGTGCCGTCCGTTTCGCGTTTCAAAGCGTCCGGAACTTGAGGAAGCTTTTGTTTGTTTTTATCACGGTTTTTGTGAGTATGATTTCTGCCCATATCAATCGCCCCCTGAAAAAAGTGATATCAAACAAACATAGTATCTGCCCAGTCCCGATCTTTATTCAGCTTATTTCCGTTTGGCTGCTTTTTCCGCTTTTTTGAATTCACCGGAATAAAGGACTTCCTGCATTTTTTTCAGGTTGGCTCCCTGCTGATGTTTTTCGCGCTTCTTTTCCATAAAAGAAGATCCTCCTTCAAAACAGAATACCAATAGGATTGGCTTTTATTTCCGTTTTTATGCAGGTAAGAGATCCTTTAAAGCGAAATCAAGCTCTTCATACGTAAATTGAAAACCGGATGTCAGCGCCTGCTTAGGCAGGGCGCGCTGCCCTTTTACGATCAGCAGGCTCATTTCTCCCAATGCCTTCTCCAGAAAAAATTCCGGTACGGGAATCCAGTGGGGGCGGTGCAGGACGGTTGCGATCGTCTTACCGAATTGCTTCATTTCAACAGGGTTCGGCGAGGTCACATTCATCGGGCCGGACAAGTCATCATGCTCCGCCGCATAAGCGATGAGTTCCGCCGCATCATCGACATGAACCCATGACAGCCATTGCCGTCCTGAGCCGACGGTGCCGCCCGCCAACAGCTTATAAGGGAGAACCATGAGCGGCAGGGCGCCTTTTTCACCGAGCATCACGCCGAATCTGGCATATACCGTCCGAATGCCGAGCGCTTCAATTTTCTGGCCTTCACGCTCCCACATATGAGCCGTATGACTGAGGAAGTCTTCATTTGACGTATCTGACTGCTCAGTGAACGTTTTCTCTGTGCTTGTGCCGTAAATGCCGACGGCGCTTGCCTGAATTAAAGCCCGGGGTTTTTTTGCCTGCTGCCGGATAATCCGTCTGACTTCTCTCGTCGCTTCTACCCGGCTTGAGATGATTTGTTCCTTCGTTGTGTCCGTCCAGCGGTCAAAGATGGATTTGCCCGCGAGGTTCACCCATACATCAATAGGGGGAAGCTCGCGCTCAGGCGCCGCGTTTTCGGCCAGCCATTGAACATATGTCACATTTTTTTGTTCGGTTTCTCTTTGTTTTCTTGATAAAATATAGACATGATGTCCCTGGCGGGTAAACACACCTGTCAGATGCCGGCCCAGAAAACCCGTGCCGCCTGTCATCGCGATATTCATATCCATCTCTCCTTACACGTTGATAAATATACTTTACCTCATTTGCCTAAAAGAAAAACGCCTGAAAATCGGGGCGGGAAAGGAGATCGGGATGCCGTTTATTACAAAAATATCGACCCAAAAGAAAAATACCGAACGCTTCAACATCTTCCTTGATGAGAAATATGCATTCAGCGTCGACGCCGACGTGCTTGTTCGTTTTGACCTGAAAAAAGGGAAAGAACTGGACGAGCTTGACATTCTTGAAATCAGTCACGGCGATGAAGTGAAAAAAGCCTTTAACCGCGCCGTCGAATTTTTATCATACCGGATGCGCTCTGAAAAAGAAGTCCGGGACCATTTGAAAAAAAAAGAAACACCTGAGATGGTTATTTCTGAAGTCATCCACAAACTGTACGATTACCGCTACTTAAATGACAAAGAATTTGCCGAAGCCTATGCGAGCACCCACAAAAAAACAAACGGCAAAGGGCCTGACGTCCTGTTTCGCGAGCTGAAAGCGAAAGGAATAGACGAGTATACCATTAAGGAGACGCTCAGTGCGTTTACGTTTGATGAGCAGATACAGGAAGCGCTGAAACATATCGGAAAAATCCTGAAAAAAGACAAAAAGCTGTCCACAAAAGAGATCAGACAGCGGGCCCAGATGCAGCTTCAGCGAAAAGGCTTCCCTTTCGACGTCATCAATGCCGCTCTGGAGCAGACGGAGTATGAGAATGATGACGAAGCTGAGATGGAAGCTTTGAAGACTCATGCGGAAAAAGCAATCAGGAAATACCGCTATGACGGCAGCTATGAAAGCGGAATGAAGGTCAAGCAGTACTTATTCAGAAAAGGATTCTCGATTGACGACATTGAACAATTTTTGCAGGAAGAGGAGTAAGCTGAAATGGACAAACGATACAGTCAAATGACGCCTCATGAACTACAGACGGAAATTGCGGGCCTGACGGAAAAAGCGCGAAAAGCAGAACAGATGGGCATTGTAAATGAACTGGCCGTGCTTGAACGGAAAATCACGATGGCCAAAGCCTACATGCAGAACCCGGAAGACTTTCTGCCGGGCGCGGAGTATCAGATAGAAGGTACTGATGATACGTTCCGCATTGATTACATGAACGGCGTATTCGCCTGGGGACACAGATCTTCGTCGCCTGATCAGGAAGAAGCACTGCCGATTTCCGTTTTAAAAGAAAAAAGTTAACGAAAGAGACCGGATCCGGTCTCTTTTTATTTTCGGGCACATTCGTTTCACACTTTCAGTAAAAAATGTTTGAATTCATTTTCGATATCTTTTAAGATGGAATTCGTTGTTTTTTAGTAAAAGGAGGCGATTAGCGTTGAATATCAAAATGAAACAGCCATCTGTGAAATTAATGATTTTTGTTTTAATGATTTGCACTTTTTCCATCGGTTATACGGAATATGCTGTCATGGGTATTCTGACGTAGATTGCCGATGACTTTCATATACATGTTTCTTCAGCGGGTATGCTTGTTACCGCGTATGCGGCAAGCGTCTGCCTGACGGGCCCGATTGTAACGATTATCGCGGTTAAACTTCCGAGAAAGCCGGTGCTGCTCAGCTTGATGGGCATCTTTGTCCTTGCCAACCTGATGAGCGTCTTTGCGCCAAACTTCGCCGTGCTGGCGATTTCAAGAATTTTATCCGCATCCATCCACGGAGCCTTTTTTGCGATCGCCATGGTGTTTGCGAGTGAAATGGTGCCGCCTGAAAAACGTTCCGCCGCAGCTGCGTCCATGAACGGGGGATTAACCGTGGCGCTGATGCTCGGCGTTCCGTTCGGCTCTTATTTAGGGGATGTTCTTAACTGGCGGGCCGTCTTTTTCATTATTTCCGTTTTAGGCATGATCGGGCTGATCGGCCTGATGCTGGTCGTACCGAATCGAAAACCGAAAGTGATTCCGATGCTGATGAATGAATGGAGTGTCTTTAAGCATAAGCAAGTGATCTTCTCCTTTGCGATCACCATTCTCGGCTACTCCGGCGTATTTATTGCTTACACGTTTATTGAGCCGATTTTAAGAGATTCAGCGGGATTCGGCACGGTCGGCATTACAGGCGCATTATTTGCCTACGGTCTCGGCGGAGTGGCGGGGAATTTCTTCGCAGGGAAAGTGCCGCTCAAACTGCTGACGCGCACAATGATCGGTGTGATGATCGGCTTGATCGGCGTCTTGGCGATCTTCCCTTATATCGCTGTTTTTCCTGCCGCGGCCGTTTCCGCGACATTTTTATTCGGCGCATGCGCGTTCGGCACGCCGCCGCTTTTACAGACAAAGGTTATTTCTTCATCTGAAAACGGCACGACAATTGCCGCCGCGGTGAGCGTTTCCGCATTTAACCTTGCAAACGCGCTCGGCGCTTGGCTCGGCGGATTGATTCTCGGCGGAACGGGATCTTACTCATGGCTGTTTGCAGGCGGTGCGCTGATGACCGCTCTCGGCCTTGTGCTTTCCACATTCGCTCATCTGTCTGAGAAGAAAGATGTCTATGAATACCAAGTGCATAAAGGATAACAAAAAGCTTGCAGCGGATAATCCGCCTGCAAGCTTTTTTAATGTTTCAATGTAAAGCTGATCACCGTATGTTTATCGCTCTCAACTAAGGAAATATTCCGGGTTTCCGGTATGCCGTCTTTTTCAAAAACGACGGCATAGGTTCCTTCCGTCCCGCTTTTCCAGGCAATATTGCCGTGGTGATCGGTCTTGCCTATTGTCTCTCCGCGGTCTATATTCGGCTGATGATCTGACTCCGCCGCTTTCATCACTGTTACCGTCACACCGTCAGCAGGTGAGCCGTCAGCATCCTCAAAATGGAGAGTGACGGGCAGTGTTTTTTTGCCGGCGGCGGAATCATCCGCTTTGCCGCATCCGCATAAAACAGCCGCGGCGAGAAAGAAAATAAAAACTTTATTGATTTGACCAATATTGAATGTTGTCGAAAACACTATTTGTCACCCTTGTTCCCAGATTGTAAGTCGACCCGCCGTTTGTATGAACGGCAATGGCGGTCTGGCCGGTATCGCTGTAATCGTGATAAACGGGCGATCCGCTCTGGCAGCCGAACGTATCTGTCGTGTAAGTGAGTTTATATGTCTCGGCCGAACGTATCGGCTTGCTGTCAGACCACATGGAACCGGACACTTTGTCGCACGGATATCCCGTCACAGTTGAAGACAGCCCGGCCGGACTGGAACTGTTGGTCGTCCGGTAGCCGTACCAGCCGACAGTATTCCCGGGCGATCCGTCTACTTTGATTGCCCCGTAATCATAGTTGGTATCACCGTTTTCTGTCCATCCTTTGACACTGTAGAATGTCTTGCCTGAATATGATCCGTACGGATACGATGAGCCGTTGCGGCCGGGAGCTGCCGTGATTTTCGATGCCCATCCATTTTTCTGATCATACACACAATGTCCGGCTGTGACGATCGTGTCGGGATTGACAAAAAAACCGGTGCATCCGTAAGTGCTTGTGCTGCCGCTGTATGTAACGGTCAGCTGTGCTGTCGCGCGATAAGGAAATGATGTTGTCGGAGAAATTCTGATTCGTTCGTCTGTCCCTATAATACTGGAAGGCTTTAATGACTTGATGTCGGCTATGCCGTTGTTTTGTGCAGGCTGTCTTTTGGTGAGGCACGATCCTTCATAAGCGGGAGATGTTTGTGTTGTTTTTACAGGCTGATTCGGACTTGCGTCAAACTCCTCACCGCTGCTTGAAACAGATGTCTGCGGACTGCCTTGGGCTTCTGCTGAAACAGCAAATAATGAAACGGACAGAAAGAATGCGGTAAAGCTCAGCAATCGTTTTGAAACTGTCTTCATTGTATAAAACCCCCTCCTTTTTTGTCTACCGGCTTTCGGTTTAACATTTAACATATTATGGAATCTGTTTGGCGTTATGACCTTTTTTCGCCGCAAAAAAGAGACCGGGCCATTCCCGGTCTCTTTACGTTATGTGTTATCGTCTGCCTGAAGCTCTCATGCGCTCTTGCGGGTGCGAATTAATTGAACCGTCGGCCCGTTTAGAAGCGTAGTCATCCTTTGCCCGCGGTTCGCCTTCAAACTTATTGTTGTTCTGATTTGGAAATCCTTTTGCCTTGTTCCGGACCATTTGTTTTCCCCCTCGGCCAATATCAAAAGGTTGCGCCTTCTGGACTGAAGACGTAAAGTTAGTATATGCCTGTGACAAGCTGTGTAAAAGCAGCAGGTTTTCCCAAGGAAAGGAGACAGAGACATGAATACATATATCGACAAACTGACGAATTTGCTGCTTGAGAAAAATGACATGATCAGCTATTTGCAAGCGCGAACTTGGGTTGAGCTCTTATGGGGAGATTTCGAAGCGACTTACGCAAAAGCCGGCCGCCCGTATCAAGGAGAGCAAATGACAGAACGCGTTGTCAAGGAATGGATTGAATCATACGGCAGCAAGCTCCATATGTTCCAAAGCATGCGGGAAGACGTTTCTCATTATTTGGATCAAAGCAGGGGTCTCCTGCATTAACATACCAGTGCGTCCGCCGGATACAGTCCGGCGGTTTTTTCTTTTGATAAAAGAAATAGGAAAAACATGTTTGATAACCCGCGGAGTGTGGAAATGTGTAATAACTTATAAAATAGCGGGGAGGAACCACAATGAACATGAAAAAAGGGTTAACCGCATTTATTCCGGCCGCAGGACTTTGCTTATTTTTAGCCGCAGGCACCGTTTTTTTTGATCCGGCAGCGAATGCCGCACCAGCTCAACAGACAAAACTGGACACCGCAGCAGATACATATATCGTGAAAGCAGGAGAACTTAACGTCCGTAAAGAACCAAATAAACAAGGGGTGATTGTCGGTACGCTCCGTTCAGAAGATGCCGTAAAGGTTAAACAGCTTGAAGGGGCAGATTGGGCCGAGATTGACTACAAAGGTCAGAAAGCCTATATCTCCACCCATTTTCTGATGAAGCAGCCGATGAAGGCAGTGACCGCGAAACAAACCGTTTTTTATACGCCGACTTTGGAAACCGGCAAAAAAAGCTCCGTTAAAGCGGGGGAAACCGTCAATGTGCTCGGCTGGGGATTCAGCCATGACGGAGGATTTGACCGTAAATGGGCGTACGTCACATACGACGGGAAAGCAGGTTATGTGAAGACGGCCGACTTAGCTCAAAAATAAAGATTCAGGCAGGCGGATGAGCATGCTTTTTTTCTGAAACTTTCCGCCTTTCCTTTCGTATGAAATGAAAAGGAGAGTGACGGATATGATAATGATAATCGGCGGCCTTCTGATGGCTGCGGCCGGCATTTTAGTCACACTTTTCCCGCCGAAGTCAATTAACAGCCTGTACGGATATCGGACGAAACGCTCTATGGCGGATGAATCCCAGTGGAGAGAAGGCAACCGTTTCAGTGCGCTCCTCATGATTTTGTTCGGCTTTCTGATGGCTGCAGCCGGATTTGCGGGCAGCCTGCTTATTCAGCTCACTCAGCCGTACAGCCTGATCGTTCAAGCCGTATTATTGATCGCGATCAGCGCCCTGATCATAGCCTTAACAGAAAGAAGATTAAAACAAAGGGGAGGAGAACCGATTGAATGACATCACTTTTCATATGATCGAAACAAACGGGGTGACGCTGCACACGCTTCAGCCGGTCCGAAAGACGGCCCTTTGGCGGTGCTGCTGCACGGGTTTCCGGAGTTTTGGTACGGCTGGAAGAGCTAGATCAAACCGCTTGCCGATGCCGGATACCATGTTGTCGTGCCTGATCAGCGCGGCTATAATCTCAGTGATAAACCTGAGGGTATTGAAAATTATACCATTGATACGCTCAGAGACGATATTATCGGGCTGATCACTCATTTTACAAATGACAAGGCCGTCGTCATCGGGCACGATTGGGGAGGAGCCGTGGCCTGGCACTTGGCATCCACCCGGCCGCAATATGTTGAAAAGTTGATCACGGTCAATATTCCGCATCCGGCGGTTATGCGGAAGGTCACCCCGTTCTACCCGCCGCAATGGAAGAAAAGCTCTTATATCGCTTACTTTCAGCTTCCCGAAAAGCCGGAACGGAGATTATCTGAAGACAATTACCGGGTATTGGATCACGCGATCGGCTTATCCGAACGACCAGAGCTTTTTTCACGGGAAGATGTCGACAGCTACAAACAGGCGTGGGACAGAAAAGGAGCGCTCACAGCTATGCTGAACTGGTACCGGGCGATCAGAGCCGGCGGTTTAGGACCTGCCGTACCGTTTAAAATGCCCGTTCCGTACCGATTGATATGGGGCGTCAATGACCGCGCGCTAAGCAAAAAGCTCGCCGCGGAAACAAAACGGATGATTCCAAACGGCGAACTAATATTCATCGATGATGCCTCCCATTGGGTCATTCACGAAAAACCGCGCATCTTTCTTACCCTTGTAACGAAAAATGGGTTTAAACGACATTAAAAAAAGGAAAAGCCTTACTGAAGTTTTGCGGACTATGCCTTTAAGGCCGTACTAAAAAAGAATAATACAAAGAAGGTGCCTTCATGAAACAAAGGTTAATCTCAATTATTATTCCGTCTTACAATGAAGGGAATAACGTCAAGCTCATTCATGAATCTTTAAAAAAAGAGTTTCAGACGATTCATTATGACTATGAGATTTTCTACATCAATGACGGAAGCGCGGATGATACGCTTCAGCAGATTAAAGAACTGGCCGCCAGAAACCATCGCGTCAAATACATATCTTTTTCCCGCAACTTCGGAAAAGAAGCGGCCATCTTGGCAGGATTTGAACACGTGCAGGGCGAAGCGGTAATCGTGATGGACGCCGACCTGCAGCATCCGACGCATCTGCTGAAAGACTTCATTCAAGGCTATGAAGAAGGGTATGACCAAGTCATTGCGCAGCGCAACCGAAAAGGGGACAGCCCCGTGCGTTCCGTGCTTTCTTCCCTGTATTATAAATTTATCAACAAAGCCGTCGAAGTGGATCTGAGTGACGGGGTCGGAGATTTCCGCCTGCTGAGCCGGCAGGCCGTTGATGCCCTTTTGAAGCTGAGTGAAGGGAACCGTTTCTCAAAAGGGCTGTTCTGCTGGATCGGGTTTGACCAGAAAATCGTATTTTATGAAAATGTCGAAAGGCAGAACGGCACGTCCAAATGGTCATTCAGCAATCTGTTCAACTACGGAATGGACGGCGTCGTCTCCTTTAACAACAAGCCGCTGAGGGTTTGCTTTTTCACCGGCATTCTGATATTGCTTCTGTCGATGGTTTATATTGTCACGACATTTATTCATATTCTGACACACGGCGTGTCCGTACCCGGCTACTTCACGATTATTTCCGCCGTGCTGTTTTTAGGAGGCATCCAGCTTTTGAGTCTCGGCATCATCGGGGAGTACATCGGCCGGATTTACTATGAAACAAAAAAACGCCCGCACTATTTAATTAAAGAAGCGAATATTACGTACGGAGAACAAAATGAAACGAATTATACAAAAAAGCGCAAGTGGAACCATTAAACAGCCGCCGCTGTGCGCAGGGTATGGAGACGTTGTATGAAAAAAAATAAATGGATCTTGCCGGCTGCCTGTGTGCTGGCTGCGGCAGCCGCTCATGTCTTTTTCTTAAAAGAGTGGTCGGCAGGCCGCTATATGACGGGGTCTGGAGACGGGATCGCCCAAATGGCGGTCTTCAAAAAGCTGCTGTTTGACCAATATATGAACGGCAGGCTGTTTTACAGCTATTCGTTCGGACTGGGCGGGGGAGTGTACAGTCAGCTCGGCTATTATTTCTCTACTTCTTTTCTTTTTCTGTTTATTTCCGCCGCTGTCCGCATTCTGCAGCTTATTCAGCTGTCGGGCGAGGCAGATGCACTGTTTTGGGCTCAGGCCTCCGTTTTTATCAGCATCGCCAAGCAGAGTTTCATCATATTCACGGCGGCCTGTGTGTTCCGCTATTTCGTCAAACGGCCGGTGCCTGCTTTTGTTGGAGCCGTTTTGTATGGGAGTTCGATTATTTACTTCCGGCATGAGGTGTATTGGGACTTTTTCACTGACAGTATGGTGTGGCTGCCGCTGCTCGTGTTCGGCGCGGAAAAGATCATTAGGGAAAAAAAGCCGGCGTGGTTTATCTTCGCCTGTGCGCTGACATTGATCAACAACTTTTATTTTGCGTATATTAATCTGATTTTCATCGGCATTTACATCTTATTCCGGTGGATCATCCGTCTTGAAGACAATGAGGCGAAAAGGCTCACTCAATGCCGGATGTTTATTCTGTCAGGCCTGCTCGGCTTCGGTATAAGCGCGGTCTCCTTTATCCCTGTCGTTTACGGATATCTTCATAATCTGCGGCCGCCGTATTCACAGCATATTGATTGGCTTGATTTTTCCGACAACATTTTATTTTCAAGCCGGATTATCATCCTGCCGGCGGCTTTTTTGCTTTTTCTATTTACATTTTCTTTATACAAAAACCGGTTGTTCCGGCTGTTTGCGGGAATCAGTCTGCTGTATATTCTGTTTCACTTCAGTCCGTTTGCGGCAAGCGCCTTTAACGGTTTTTCAGCTCCGCAAAACAGGTTTGAATACGTCCTGTGCTTCACGGTTGCAGGAACGGTTGCAGTAGGGCTTTCTAAGCTTTCGGATATCAGCAGGAAGAGTATGCTGATGTCCGCCATACTCGCCGTTCTGCTCTATTGGAGCCAGGTGAGGCGGTTCAGCCTGGATATTTCTGATCACGCCTACCTGCCCATCCTGCTTCTTCTGGGGCTGACCATTGCCGCTTTTTTTGCAGCAAAGGCAAGACTGAAAGGCGCGGTGCCCGCCGTTTATGGCGTCATTCTGCTGACTGCGGTGCTGACGGCCAATACATATGAAAAATATGCTTTATCAGAAGGCGGGAAGATTTATACGGTATCACATACATTTATGACGGGTCCTGACTATAAAGGCAAAGAACAAGCAGAGCTCATTCAGCGTCTGAAAGAAAAAGACCCGGACCCCTTTGCCCGTTTAGATTGGATGAACGGCGTATTCAATAATACCCCGATCATATACGGGTTCAACGGATTCAGCGTTTACTCAAGCATCCTGAACCGCAATCTGCTGTCCTTCTACTGGAATGACCTCCAGATTGACATGGGCAGAGAAAGCGTAAGCCGCTATGCGACATTAGGAAACAGGGCTAATTTATACAGCCTGCTTTACGGAAAATATTATATGACGGAAAAAACAAACGAGGCCGGCGTGCCGTACGGGTTCAAAAAGATCATGGAATCATCCCGCTATGCGGTTTATCAAAATCAATATGTACTTCCGTTCGTACGGACAGCCGATCGAGTATATAACGAGGACGACCTGAAAAAAGCGCCCGCCCTAGCCAGGGAACGGGCAATGCTTGACGGGATCGTCACGGAATCGAACACAACAAAAACGAAAAAACCGCCAGAAGCGGAAAATATCATCCGTCAGGCAGAGATAGCCCCCGAACATGCGGATTATCGTGACGGCATCCTGACGGTAAACGAAGACGGAGGCGGCCTGATCATTACGCCGCACGGCGCCGCGGCTGACGGCGGAGATTATTACGTCAGCTTTTATTTAATGAACAAAGCGAAGGACCAGGGCTTTACATTAAAAGTGAACGATTACACGACAACGAGAAAATCGAATCAATCCATTTACAAAACAGGTGTCAACGATCTCACCGTCAGAGTGCCGAAAACAAAAAACATCCAAATCCGGCTGCCGAAAGGATCGTATCAGCTCGACAGACTGGCGCTTTACGAAGAACGGTACGCGACGCTGAAAAGCGCATACCGAAAAGCGGAAAAAGAACCGCCAGCCGACCTCAGCTGGCGCGGAAATACGCTTCATATTTCGTATGAAAACAAAACCCGCGCGCCGTATATCATGCTTCCGATTCCATATGAAAAAGGCTGGGAGCTGAAAATAAACGGCAGACAAGAACAGATTGAAAAAGCGGATTATTCCTTTATCGGATTTAAAGCGCAAAAAGGAAAAAATGATATTCAATTAACGTATTATCCGCCGTATTTTAAACCGGCGGCCGCTATATCGGTGATCAGTCTCGTGTTTGCCGTTATATATGTGAGAAGACAAAAAAAGCCCGGCTCTTAAACAGAGCCGAGCTTTAATTTTTTCTGCAGTTTTTCCTCGCTGAAAATCCAGCCCGTGTAAGAAGAAAGAACCTCTAAATCATGACTGAGGTGGACGATGGCGACAAAAGGATAGTGGCCTTTGCTCCGGTAGCGCAAATCAATAAAGCGCACCTCATAATGATCTTTAAAGGTATCGACCTCCCACCTGTAAACGGGGGAAAACGAAAGAAAAGCTGCAATATTTTCATCTTGTTTCGCCGCCTTCATCACATCGGTTTCCGGAACGGGCACACGGTTGAATGTATCCAATATCACAACATGACCGTCAAGGCTTCTGCCGACATAAAAGGCATGGGCCGTCGTTACGGCGATACGCCACTGCCTGAATTTCATCGTCGGCGAAATGATGATGGTTTCAATCTCCTCTTCAATCATCTCGCGCAGCCGCAGCTTTATCCGCAGCTGCATGATAATCCGGACGGCGTAATAACCCGCAAGGATGATATACAGCGTCAAAAATGTCACGCCCGGATGACCTCCGATATACCACACGGCAATCGCGGCCAAATGACTGATGAAAATAAACGGGTCAAAGGTATTGATTATACCGAGAGCGACCCATTTTCGCGAAAACGGGCGGATGGCCTGCGTTCCGTACGCGTTAAAAATGTCCACAAATACATGCAAAACGACAGCCAGAAGCGTCCACAGCCACAGGTGCAGCAAGTTCGCTTCCGGGTAAAATATAAACAAAATGCCCGGAATCAGAATGGACCAAAATAAAACGGCGGGAATGGAGTGTGTGAACCCTCTATGATTTCGAATATAAACAGCATTATTTTTCAGCTTCAATATGGTATCAATATCAGGTGCCTGAGAGCCGGCAAGAGCGGCGATCATAACTGCCTGAGACATGGGGGTATGCATGCCGACGGCAGGATCAAGAGTTGCGATTCCGCCAAGCGCGATGCCCATGACAACGTGAGTGCCAGTATCCATTGGTGACCTCCTAGCAGGCGTTAAAAATCAGTCCGCCCGCATATTTCCATTATAAGATATTCCCCATTTTCTGTTTGCCCAATCATGGCGTGTATCAGCCGTTTTCATATGTTTCCGCTTTTTCTTTATCTCTATTTAATGTAACATATTATCGTAACGTGCCCTTAGTTTACACCAAAATACAGTGTCAAGAAAAGCGGGACCCGAAACATCTGAGGAGAAGATATGAACGCACTTGAAGAAAAAATGAAACAAAAAGATATAGACAAATTTCGCGAGGACTTAATTACATGGTTCGAAAGAGAACAAAGAATTCTGCCATGGAGAGAAAATCAGGACCCGTATCGGGTGTGGGTGTCAGAGGTCATGCTGCAGCAGACGCGGGTAGAAACCGTCATTCCTTATTTCCGGCGGTTTGTTGAGCAGTTTCCGACCGTCTCGGCGCTTGCTGAGGCCGATGAGGAAAAAGTGCTCAAAGCCTGGGAAGGGTTAGGCTATTACTCCCGTGTGAGAAATCTGCAAAGCGCCGTACAGGAAGTGCACGAGCGGTATGGCGGAATCGTTCCTGCTGAGGAAAAGGAATTCGGCGGACTGAAAGGCGTCGGCCCTTATACAAAAGGCGCCGTGCTCAGCATCGCATACAACAAACCGATTCCCGCCGTAGACGGCAATGTGATGCGTGTCATGTCGAGAATTCTTTCCATATGGGACGATATCGCAAAACCTAAAACCAGAACGATTTTCGAACAGGCGGTATCAGCTTTCATTTCTCATGAAAAACCATCTGAATTCAATCAGGGTTTAATGGAGCTCGGCGCGATCATCTGCACCCCGAAATCTCCGTCCTGCCTGCTGTGTCCCGTGCAAAAGCACTGCTCGGCATTTGCAGAAGGGACAGAGAGGGAGCTGCCCGTTAAAAGCAAAAAGAAAAAACCCGGAGTAAAAACAATGGCCGCCGTTGTGCTGACAGACGACCAAGACAATGTCTATATTCATAAACGGCCGCCAAAAGGATTGCTCGCCAATCTGTGGGAGTTTCCGAATACCGAAACCCAAAAAGGAACCAAAACCGAACGAGAGCAGCTCGAAGCCTTTTTAGAAAAAGAAATGGGAGCAACCGCTGAAATCGGAGAGCTGGAAGGCATCGTAGAACATGTTTTCACTCATCTCGTCTGGAATATTTCGGTCTTTTTCGGTAAAGTAAAACAAGTGTCGGACACATCAGAATTAATACGGGTCACAAAAGGGGAACTCGAAGAATACGCTTTTCCCGTTTCCCATCAAAAGATTTGGAAAATGGCGGACGAAGGCGGCCGCCGGTAAGAAGCGTCAGTCATAGCTGACGCGTGTGCCGTGGCCGTAATCCGCCTCATTCCGTTTCAGTCCGCCCCGGGCTTCAATTTCCTGAATCAGCTCCCGGTATTTGGACTGGCCTTCTTCGTTTAAATACGGCATAATTTGCTGGAAGGCATGATGGAAATAGGCGAGCTCTGAATCCTTCCAATCTTTTTTTGGCATCATGGCCAATTCGCCCATATCACGTCCGACATACATATGAAAAGACCCCTTTCAACAGGTAATGCTTTTATTGTTTGTTGAATGAAAAGAACTATACGCAGCAAGGAGCTGAGGAAAAATGGAACAAAATAAATGCGCATTAATCACGGGAAGCAGCCGCGGCGTCGGGAAAGCAGCAGCCATCAGACTCGCGGAAAAAGGCTACAATATCGTAATCAATTACGCCCGCAGTAAAAAAGCGGCGTTAGAAACAGCTGAAGAAATTGAAAAACTTGGCGTCAAAACGCTCGTCGTTAAAGCCAATGTCGGCCAGCCGGCAAAAATCAAAGACATGTTCCGTCAGATCGACGAAGCCTTCGGCAGACTCGACGTGTTCGTCAATAACGCGGCTTCAGGCGTGCTGAGACCGGTCATGGAACTTGAAGAAACGCATTGGGACTGGACAATGAATATTAACGCAAAAGCATTGCTTTTCTGCGCCCAGGAAGCGGCAAAGCTGATGGAAAAAACCGGAGGCGGCCACATCGTCAGCATCAGCTCACTTGGCAGCATCCGCTATCTTGAGAACTATACGACGGTCGGTGTCTCAAAAGCCGCTTTAGAATCATTAACCCGTTATCTGGCGGTTGAGCTTTCGCCGAGAAATATCATCGTGAATGCCGTTTCAGGCGGAGCGATTGATACAGACGCGCTGAAGCATTTCCCTAACAGAGAAGAATTGCTTGAAGATGCCCGTCAAAATACGCCGGCCGGAAGAATGGTCGAAATTAAAGACATGATCGACACGGTGGAGTTTTTAGTTTCTTCAAAAGCGGACATGATCCGCGGTCAGACCATCATTATTGACGGCGGACGCTCTCTGCTCGTGTAAGTTTTTTTAAAAAGATGAATAGCCTGATCGTCTCCTGCGCATTCTAAATTGCGTGGAGGTGATAACAATGGAAAACTCAAAATACAGCAAAACTGACGTTCAGCAGGTGAAAAAACAAAACCAGCAATCAGCTTCCGGCCAAGGTCAATACGGTACTGAATTCGGAAGTGAAACTGATGCGCAGCAGGTGAGAAAGCAAAACCAATCTGCTGAGCAAAACAAACAACAAAACAGCTAATCACTGAAACAAAAAAGCACTTCATCTTCGGGTGGAAGTGCTTTTTTCTTTTATCAAAACGACAAAACTTGTGATTCCTCTACAGAATGAGTCAAAGGGTTTTCCGGCAGAAACTCGAAATGGTAAGTAGTATCAACCTAAAAGCCTAAGGAGGAACCCGATGTCAGAGTTTGAAAAGCTTGTAAGTGAACAGATGAAGATCATGGATCAGCTTCTCGAGCTGCAGTCAGAACTTGACCGCTGCCGGCAGGTGGAAGCGGAACTCATCAGTCTGGAAAGAGATGCAAAGCTGGACAATGTACAGGACGAAATTGCGACAAAGCGAAAAGATCTGGCCGGCATACAGGAGTTATTCCAAAGGCAGACAGAGCAAGTCATCCAGTCTTATCGCAGCACGGAAAAGCCGTCTTCCTATGTGCAGAAATGAATGTGCCATTCCGGAAGCGGAGTGGTTCTTTTATTTTCATTTTTTAATTCGTAACGTTATAATAGTGAAAAGACTTGTCGGAAAGCAATTGCGGCTGCATTGACTGCAGGGCTTTACAGAAAGTAGGGGAGAAATATGGGATATCCCAAGGAAGGAGAAACGATTCAAATTCACAGCTATAAGCATAACGGGCTGCTTCATCGAATTTGGAACGAAACGACGATTTTAAAAAGTACGGAATTGTGTATCATCGGAGCTAACGACCGGACAATGGTGACGGAATCCGACGGACGGACGTGGGTGACCAGAGAACCGGCGATATGCTACTTTCATGCCCGTCAGTGGTTTAACGTCATCGGAATGCTGAGAGATGACGGAGTTCACTATTATTGCAACATCAGCTCGCCGTTCGCTTATGACGGAGAGGCCATCAAATATATTGATTACGATTTGGATGTCAAAGTGTTTCCGGATATGACATATAACATTCTGGACGAGGATGAATACGATGATCACCGCAAATCAATGAATTATCCTAAAGAGATCGACAGCATTCTGAAGGAGTATCTGAATACGCTGCTGCACTGGATTCATCAGCGGAAAGGCCCTTTTGCTCCTGAATTTGTTGATATGTGGTATGAACGGTATCTGCGCTATACAAAATAAAGAATACAATAAAAACCTGTTGGGGTGTCAACAGGTTTTTCACATGGGCTCACACGCCTTAAAGAGAGAGGGGGATAAAGTGTGGGCGTAATCAGACGCTATATGCAATTTGTAAAACCCTATAAAAAACAAATCTTTATCACAGTGTTAATCGGTATCATAAAATTCTCCATCCCGCTGGCTCTCCCGCTTCTGTTAAAATACGTGGTCGATGACATTATTCAAGGGAGCGGAACGGCAAGCGCTAAAACATCGACACTATTCACGATTATGGGCATCATGTTCGTGCTGTTTTTAGTTCTGCGTCCCCCGGTAGAGTATTATCGGCAATATTTCGCGCAATGGACGGGAAGCCGGGTGCTCTACGATATCAGGGGAGTATTGTTTGACCATATTCAAAAACTGAGCCTGCGGTTTTATGCCAACACGAGAACGGGCGAAGTCATTTCCCGGGTGATAAATGATGTCGAACAGACAAAAGACTTTGTCATAACGGGACTGATGAATATCTGGCTTGATATGATGACAGTGCTGATCGTCATCTGCATTATGTTCACATTGGATGTCAAACTGACATTGATTTCTGTCATTTTGTTCCCGTTATACGGCATTTCAGTGAAATACTTTTACGGCCGTCTCCGGAAACTGACACGCGAGCGCTCTCAGGCACTCGCTCAGGTGCAGGGGCATTTGCACGAAAGAGTTCAGGGAATGCCCGTTATCAGAAGCTTCGCGATTGAAGAATATGAGCAAGCCAATTTTGATGAAAAGAACGGACATTTTCTTGACAAAGCGATCCGTCATACGAATTGGAACGCCAAAACGTTTGCGGTCGTAAATACCATTACGGATTTGGCGCCGCTGCTCGTTATCGCGTTTGCGGGCTATTTTGTCATAAACGGCCCGCTGACCGTAGGGACGATGGTTGCGTTCGTCGGCTACATTGACAGAATGTACAATCCGGTCAGAAGACTGATCAACTCATCGACGACGCTGACCCAGTCGATCGCTTCAATGGACCGCATATTTGAATTTATCGACGAACCGTATGAACTGACTGATAAACCGAATGCGGTAAAAGCTGACGGCATTAAAGGCGAGGTTGAATTTCGAAATGTCTCCTTCCGTTACGAAGAAGGGAAAGAATCGATATTGCGGGACGTTTCTTTAAAGGTGACAAAAGGGGAAACCGTGGCACTCGTCGGGATGAGCGGCGGCGGTAAATCGACACTTGTCAGCCTTATACCGCGTTTTTATGATGTGTCCGGCGGCAGCCTGCTCATTGACGGCACCGATATTCGCGATTATGAAGCGAGAAGCCTCCGCAATCAAGTCGGAATGGTGCTTCAGGATACATTTCTGTTCAGTGAGACGATTCGTGAAAATATCGCCATCGGTAAACCGGGAGCGTCTTTGGATGAGGTGGTTGCGGCTGCGAAAGCGGCAAATGCCCATGAATTTATTATGGGCTTCCCAGAAGGCTATGAGACCAAAGTCGGCGAACGGGGCGTCAAATTGTCAGGCGGACAGAAACAGCGGATCTCCATCGCCCGTGTTTTCTTAAAAAATCCGCCGCTGTTAATTTTGGATGAAGCGACATCCGCTCTTGATCTTGAAAGTGAACACTACATTCAGGAAGCGATGGACAAGCTTGCGAAAAACCGGACGACATTTATCGTCGCTCACAGGCTGTCCACGATTACGCACGCGGATAAAATTGTCGTTATGGAAAACGGCGCCGTCATTGAAACCGGCACGCATGAGGAATTAATGGCGCGGGAAGGCCAGTACAGACACTTATTTACGATCCAGAATTTAAACTGACCGAAAAACTTATGCCGTCCGATTTGGCGGCATAAGTTTTTTTATACAAAAAACCCGGTTCTGCTGAAGCACCGGGTTACTCATCGTCTGTTTCTAATTCGCTGTCTTTCGGGTGGTATGTCTGAAAACTCGTGATTAACGTATCGAGATGCTCCAGCTGTTCGCGGTATTCCGCAACCGCAGCCATAATGCTGAGCATATTGTAATCAAGCAGTTCATCTTCGCAGTTCTGCTGGTTTTTTAAGAAAGACTTCGTCAAAAGCTGTTTATATCTAATGCTTTCTTCAGCATCGTCATCATGCGGTTTAATCTTGCCGACTGTCCGCATCAGAACTCTTTCGTGCCAATGAAGCAGATAATCGATTTCTTCTGTCAGCGTCTCCTGAAATTCCTCCGGCATATGATAAATCTCATTTTCATAGCGGTGCAGCTTTTTCAGCATATCAAGCGCCCGATTCGCCGTAATAATCGCCTGTCTGAATAATACAAGCTTGCGTGACTTTACATACGTCGTTTTCTTAAAGTAGCTTCTTTCCTCTTTATAAAGAAGGTACGTATGATCAAGCTTCATCATCTTTTCCTTCAGCTTCTCAATATCCTCTTTCAATATCGAGTGCTCCGTAGACTGGCGCATCGTCAGCCTGATCCATTTCATGATCTCATCGGTATATTCAACCGTATGATGAGTCAGCTTCGTTTCGTATTTCGGCGGAAGAAACACAAGGTTCACAATGAAAGAAGACAGCACCCCTAAAATAACGGTGCTTGTTCGTATCAGAGCGAACGTCAGGAAGCTGTTTCCCGGTGTTTCCAAAATTGCGATAACCGTCACGAGCGCAATCGAAATGGTGTGTTCAATTTTCAGTTTTAACATAATCGTGATGACAATCACTGCGGTCAGTCCGATCATAATCGGACTCGGTCCGAAAATCAGTCCGAATACCGTAGCGATGACAGCGCCGATGATATTTGCCTGCACCTGATCAATAATGATAAGAAAAGACCTGTAAATAGAGGGCTGTATGGCAAATATAGCTGCAATCCCGGCAAAGATCGGCGACGGAAGTCCGATCCATGATGCTAAGTAGAGCGCGAGCGTAATCGCAATCCCTGTTTTAAAAATGCGGGCACCAAGTTTCATTGGTTTGTGCGTGCATTCCTTTCTCTAATAAATTATGTGCCGAACGAACGGCTGACACTTACATTTCCCTGTCGGTTGATTTGCTAAACAATAAAGTAATATACAGGGATCGTGCTAATTATTCAAGGTCTTTTTTTGAAAAAACCATTATCTCACAAATCGGACAAAAAGAAAAAGCGGAAGCCCCGGGCTCCCGCTTGTTTCGGCAGTTAATTTTTCATATGTCTGAACGCATCTTCAACCGCTTTTAAAGTGGCGTCGATATCCTCTTCAGTATGTGCGGTTGTTATAAACCAAGCTTCATACTTCGACGGGGCGAGATTGATGCCGCGCTCAAGCATCAGCTTAAAGAACTTGGCAAATGCTTCTCCGTCCGTATTTTCCGCCTGCTCATAATTGACGATCTTTTCATCAGTGAAATAAACCGTAAGCGCGCCTTTTAATCGATTGACGGTGATGGTAATGCCATGTGTCTCCGCATGGGTGAGAATGCCTTGCTCAAGTCTGGCGCCGAGCTGATCAAGCCGCTCATAAACGCCTTCTTCCTTCAGCACTTCCAAACAGGCGATGCCTGATAAGATGGATGCCGGGTTTCCGGCCATCGTGCCGGCTTGATATGCCGGGCCGAGCGGAGCAACCTGCTCCATGATTTCTTTTTTGCCTCCGTAAGCGCCGATCGGCAAGCCGCCTCCGATAATTTTTCCGAGCGCCGTTAAATCAGGCTTCACTTGGAGAAGATCCTGCGCGCCTCCGTACATAAAACGAAACGCCGTGATCACTTCATCATAAATGACGAGCGCGCCCGCTTTATGGGTCAATTCGTTGACCTGTTCTAAAAAGCCTTCTTCAGGTTCAACGATGCCGAAATTGCCGACAATCGGCTCGACGAGGACCGCTGCAATTTCCGAACCCCATTTGTCCAATGCGGCTTTGTAGCTTTCAATGTCATTGAAAGGAACGGTGATTACCTCATTGGCGATGCTTTTCGGCACACCTGCGGAATCGGGGGTGCCGAGTGTGGACGGTCCTGAACCCGCAGCGACGAGCACGAGATCAGAATGGCCGTGATAGCAGCCGGCGAATTTAATGATTTTTGTCCGGCCTGTATAAGCGCGTGCAACCCGGATCGTTGTCATCACGGCTTCCGTGCCCGAGTTCACAAACCGAACTTTATCAAGTGACGGGATGGCCTCCTTCAGCATTTTGGCGAAAGTGACCTCATGTTTGGTCGGAGTCCCGTACAGTACGCCGTTTTCAGCTGCTTTTGTAATCGCTTCTGTAATATGCGGGTGGGCATGTCCGGTAATAATCGGGCCGTAAGCCGCTAAATAATCAATATACTGATTCCCGTCTACATCCCAGAAATAAGCGCCGTTCGCTTTTTCCATCGCAACTGGTGAACCGCCGCCTACCGCTTTGTAGGATCTGGACGGACTGTTCACGCCTCCGACGATATGTTCTAACGCTTCCTTATGAAGTTCAACTGATTTTGTATACAAAAAATGACCCTCCTAATATCTCCTTACATCATGTTCTATTGTAGCATGCTTCATTGCGAGCACAACGGTTCTTGCTTCCAGAAAAGAGCGGGGGATAACGGTTGTAATCTTAACGTGAATTGGATACGCTTAATAAAAAACCCGGAGGTATAAGAAATGACGATTGAAATCGGACAAGCGGCACCGGATATGGAATTATTGAACGACAGCGGAGAAGAAGTATCATTAACGGATTTTAAAGGGAAGTACGTCGTGCTCTATTTTTATCCGAAAGACATGACACCCGGATGCACGACGGAAGCATGCGATTTCCGTGATCAGCACGAAAGTTTTGCGGGACTTGATGCGGTCATTATCGGAGTAAGCCCTGACAGCCGTGACAAACATGAAAAATTTAAACAGAAACACGATCTTCCTTTCCAGCTCCTCGTCGATGACGAGCATAAACTGGCGGAAGCTTTTGACGTGTGGAAGCTGAAGAAGAATTTTGGGAAAGAATATATGGGAATCGAGCGATCCACCTTTCTGTTAGACAAAGAAGGCCGTCTTGTGAAGGAGTGGAGAAAAGTAAAAGTGAAAGATCATGTTGCGGAGGCTCTTCGCGAATTGGAACAAATTGCGGCAAATTAATGGACAAATGCTGAAATCACGGGGTTTTCTTCAGATTACATTTGACAGGAGACCGGAAAAAGATGTACACTAATTATAAACATTATAAAGTAAGAATCTTTTTTAGAAGAGAGGTGCATGACGGATGGCTGCACATGAATTAAAAGAAGCCTTAGACACGTTGAAGGATACGGGAGTCCGGATTACTCCTCAACGTCATGCCATTCTGGAATATCTCGTGGACTCTATGGCTCATCCGACAGCGGACGATATATATAAAGCCTTGGAAGGGAAATTCCCTAATATGAGTGTCGCAACAGTATATAACAATTTGCGTGTATTCCGGGAAGCTGGGCTTGTAAAGGAACTGACGTACGGAGATGCGTCCAGCAGGTTTGACTTTGTCACCTCTGACCATTATCACGCCATTTGTGAAAACTGCGGAAAAATCGTGGACTTTCATTATCCCGGGCTTGACGAAGTTGAACAGCTTGCGGCTCACGTAACGGGGTTTAAGGTAAGCCACCATCGTTTGGAGATTTACGGTGTCTGCCAAGAATGCTCCAAAAAAGAAAACCATTAAACGAAGCTGACCGCTTTGATACGGTCAGCTTTGTTTATTTCACACTGTTTTTTTTGTTATAAGACTCATCAAACGCTTTGCCTTCCAACCCTTTATCCAATGTAAGCGGCTCTCTGCAATGCATGCACATATCCACTCTGCCCAGAATTTTCGTTTCTTTCTCACAGGCGGGGCACGTCACCCGGACCGCTTTTGTGGACAGCATGCCGATCCAAAAATAAACGGCGGTGCTCAGCCCGATCGACAGCAGGCCGAGAATCATAAACAAGCTGGCAAGCAAAACAGACTGCTTAAAGAACAGCCCGATGTACATAATGATAAACCCAACGAAAACCAAACTTAACGCAAACGTTCTGATCTTATTAATTTTGCTTGAGTATTTCGCCATGTCCATCCCCCTCTGGTTTAACTATAGCACAAAACAGATGGTATATTCTTCATGTTCTCGTAAGAAAAGGGAAGAATAAATATGGCAGCCGAAAGGAAATTTGTTATAATAGTGCAATGTGTTTAGAAAAAAGGACTTTCATGTTTTATCATAGAAATGTAGAAACAATAGCTAGTGAAACAATCGCATTGGAGGAATCGTAATGGACAATCTTCTCCGTCCAATTTACCAAGAAAGAGCAAGTCATCCCGATACGCTGGCCGTCCTTATGATTGAGAGAAGGAGCAAAGCATCATCCATCACAGATAACTTTGATGCGGTCATGCTTGTCATTGTCAAACAGGCTGAAGAGCCTCTTTTTATAAAGCATTATGAATTCGAACACAAAACCGCTTCCTTACATATTGTAACGGATGCTCTGCTTCAGGAATGGATTTTGCTGGGGACAAACAGAAGAGTTATAGATTGGATCATCAACGGCAAGGTGCTGTTTGACCGCAATGAATATATAGCTGAGCTTGCTGACCGGCTCAGCACATTCCCGTTCGCCGAGCGCAAATTAAAAATCGGAATGGAGTACGGCAAGCTGATCAGAAGGTTTGTAGAAGGAAAAGCGTTTTTTGAAGCTGATCATTTTCTGGACGCATATTATGCGGTAGTGCATGCTCTTCACCACTTGGCCCGCATAGAAGTGATTGACCGGGGGTTTTATCCGGAAACGACAGTCTGGAATCAGGTCCGTCATATTGAGCCGCAGGTGTATAAGTTATATTCCGAACTTGTCGAGAGTCACGAAAGCCTGGAGAAAAGACTCGAATTATTATTCTTAGCAAATGATTTTCTCATTCATTCAAAAGCTGAAATCGGTTCTGCCCATCTTTTTCAAGTGATGAAAGAAAAAGAAATGTGGCAGTTTGGAGAATTGCTTCAGCATCCTGAACTGGCGCACTTCACTCAAGATCTCGGTGTCATGCTTGATTACCTGACGGAAAAAGGCTTTATTGAAGTATCCCAAATAGAAACCAAAGGACAAGAAGTATATCATCGAGGATATTCTTTTAAAAAAAGTGTTGACGCTGATTTATAAGCGTGTTATATTATTAAACGTCGCTGATGCGCTTCAACAAAAAGCTCACAGCGGCGGAGAAATAAAAACAAAAAAACATTTGACAGCAACTTGCTGAAATGTTATACTAAAAAAGTCGCTTCGAGATGAGGTTGAGATGATCTTTGAAAACTAAACAAGACAAAACGTACCTGTTAATTCAAAGTTTTAAATAAATCGCACAGCAATGTGCGTAGTCAGTCAAACTAAGGTCTGCACGACGCAGATCACACAGACGTTACTGCAGGATGCAGTGAACTTAGTCTGTGATCCATTATCGGAGAGTTTGATCCTGGCTCAGGACGAACGCTGGCGGCGTGCCTAATACATGCAAGTCGAGCGGACAGATGGGAGCTTGCTCCCTGATGTTAGCGGCGGACGGGTGAGTAACACGTGGGTAACCTGCCTGTAAGACTGGGATAACTCCGGGAAACCGGGGCTAATACCGGATGCTTGTTTGAATCGCATGGTTCAGACATAAAAGGTGGCTTCGGCTACCACTTACAGATGGACCCGCGGCGCATTAGCTAGTTGGTGAGGTAACGGCTCACCAAGGCGACGATGCGTAGCCGACCTGAGAGGGTGATCGGCCACACTGGGACTGAGACACGGCCCAGACTCCTACGGGAGGCAGCAGTAGGGAATCTTCCGCAATGGACGAAAGTCTGACGGAGCAACGCCGCGTGAGTGATGAAGGTTTTCGGATCGTAAAGCTCTGTTGTTAGGGAAGAACAAGTGCCGTTCAAATAGGGCGGCACCTTGACGGTACCTAACCAGAAAGCCACGGCTAACTACGTGCCAGCAGCCGCGGTAATACGTAGGTGGCAAGCGTTGTCCGGAATTATTGGGCGTAAAGGGCTCGCAGGCGGTTTCTTAAGTCTGATGTGAAAGCCCCCGGCTCAACCGGGGAGGGTCATTGGAAACTGGGGAACTTGAGTGCAGAAGAGGAGAGTGGAATTCCACGTGTAGCGGTGAAATGCGTAGAGATGTGGAGGAACACCAGTGGCGAAGGCGACTCTCTGGTCTGTAACTGACGCTGAGGAGCGAAAGCGTGGGGAGCGAACAGGATTAGATACCCTGGTAGTCCACGCCGTAAACGATGAGTGCTAAGTGTTAGGGGGTTTCCGCCCCTTAGTGCTGCAGCTAACGCATTAAGCACTCCGCCTGGGGAGTACGGTCGCAAGACTGAAACTCAAAGGAATTGACGGGGGCCCGCACAAGCGGTGGAGCATGTGGTTTAATTCGAAGCAACGCGAAGAACCTTACCAGGTCTTGACATCCTCTGACAATCCTAGAGATAGGACGTCCCCTTCGGGGGCAGAGTGACAGGTGGTGCATGGTTGTCGTCAGCTCGTGTCGTGAGATGTTGGGTTAAGTCCCGCAACGAGCGCAACCCTTGATCTTAGTTGCCAGCATTTAGTTGGGCACTCTAAGGTGACTGCCGGTGACAAACCGGAGGAAGGTGGGGATGACGTCAAATCATCATGCCCCTTATGACCTGGGCTACACACGTGCTACAATGGGCAGAACAAAGGGCAGCGAAACCGCGAGGTTAAGCCAATCCCACAAATCTGTTCTCAGTTCGGATCGCAGTCTGCAACTCGACTGCGTGAAGCTGGAATCGCTAGTAATCGCGGATCAGCATGCCGCGGTGAATACGTTCCCGGGCCTTGTACACACCGCCCGTCACACCACGAGAGTTTGTAACACCCGAAGTCGGTGAGGTAACCTTTTTGGAGCCAGCCGCCGAAGGTGGGACAGATGATTGGGGTGAAGTCGTAACAAGGTAGCCGTATCGGAAGGTGCGGCTGGATCACCTCCTTTCTAAGGATTTTAACGGAATATAAGACCTTGGGTCTTATAAACAGAACGTTCCCTGTCTTGTTTAGTTTTGAAGGATCATTCCTTCAAAACATAGGAACACCTGCTAAATGCGCCACTTCCTGTGGCAACGCATGTGTTAGCATGTCCTATGCGTTGTTCTTTGAAAACTAGATAACAGAAGTAATTCACATTCAATTGTAATGCAAGATATCACGTAGTGATTCTTTTTAACGGTTAAGTTAGAAAGGGCGCACGGTGGATGCCTTGGCACTAGGAGCCGATGAAGGACGGGACGAACACCGATATGCTTCGGGGAGCTGTAAGCAAGCTTTGATCCGGAGATTTCCGAATGGGGAAACCCACCACTCGTAATGGAGTGGTATCCATATCTGAATACATAGGATATGAGAAGGCAGACCCGGAGAACTGAAACATCTAAGTACCCGGAGGAAGAGAAAGCAAATGCGATTCCCTGAGTAGCGGCGAGCGAAACGGGACCAGCCCAAACCAAGAGGCTTGCCTCTTGGGGTTGTAGGACACTCTGTACGGAGTTACAAAGGAACGAGGTAGATGAAGAGGTCTGGAAAGGCCCGCCATAGGAGGTAACAGCCCTGTAGTCAAAACTTCGTTCTCTCCTGAGTGGATCCTGAGTACGGCGGAACACGTGAAATTCCGTCGGAATCCGGGAGGACCATCTCCCAAGGCTAAATACTCCCTAGTGACCGATAGTGAACCAGTACCGTGAGGGAAAGGTGAAAAGCACCCCGGAAGGGGAGTGAAAGAGATCCTGAAACCGTGTGCCTACAAGTAGTCAGAGCCCGTTAACGGGTGATGGCGTGCCTTTTGTAGAATGAACCGGCGAGTTACGATCCCGTGCAAGGTTAAGCAGAAGATGCGGAGCCGCAGCGAAAGCGAGTCTGAATAGGGCGAATTGAGTACGTGGTCGTAGACCCGAAACCAGGTGATCTACCCATGTCCA
>NZ_CM142729.1:882500-2665000 GCF_054900515.1 Bacillus sp. Bwzl_19
CGAGTGGCCGAAGGAGCACGATTGGAAATCGTGTAGGCGGTAACCCCGTCTCAAGGGTTCGAATCCCTTGCTCTCCGCCACTAATTATTAATACATAACAAATGAAAAATACCAGGGCCCGTTGGTCAAGCGGTTAAGACACCGCCCTTTCACGGCGGTAACACGGGTTCGAATCCCGTACGGGTCACTTATATGATGGAGGATTAGCTCAGCTGGGAGAGCATCTGCCTTACAAGCAGAGGGTCGGCGGTTCGAGCCCGTCATCCTCCACCATTATCATCGCGGGGTGGAGCAGTTCGGTAGCTCGTCGGGCTCATAACCCGAAGGTCGCAGGTTCAAATCCTGCCCCCGCAACCAAAAATAAAAATGGTCCGGTAGTTCAGTTGGTTAGAATGCCTGCCTGTCACGCAGGAGGTCGCGGGTTCGAGTCCCGTCCGGACCGCCATTTATAAAAAAAGGCTCGGTAGCTCAGTTGGTAGAGCAACGGACTGAAAATCCGTGTGTCGGCGGTTCGATTCCGTCCCGAGCCACCATTTGCCGGTCTAGCTCAATTGGTAGAGCAACTGACTTGTAATCAGTAGGTTGGGGGTTCAAGTCCTCTGGCCGGCACTCTAAATGATGGAGGGGTAGCGAAGTGGCTAAACGCGGCGGACTGTAAATCCGCTCCCTCAGGGTTCGGCAGTTCGAATCTGCCCCCCTCCACCATCTTATCAATAGGGGCATAGTTTAACGGTAGAACAGAGGTCTCCAAAACCTCCGGTGTGGGTTCGATTCCTACTGCCCCTGCCACTATATTTTTTACTCATCTTCAGATTATGGCGGTTGTGGCGAAGTGGTTAACGCACCAGATTGTGGCTCTGGCACTCGTGGGTTCGATTCCCATCAATCGCCCCATATTATCATTGGGCTATAGCCAAGCGGTAAGGCAACGGACTTTGACTCCGTCATGCGTTGGTTCGAATCCAGCTAGCCCAGTTGCATTTTTTAAATAACTGCATAAGATGTATTGAGTTCTTGTGTATACTGCGGAAGTAGTTCAGTGGTAGAACATCACCTTGCCAAGGTGGGGGTCGCGGGTTCGAATCCCGTCTTCCGCTCCAAATTACGGCGGCATAGCCAAGTGGTAAGGCAGAGGTCTGCAAAACCTTTATCCCCGGTTCGAATCCGGGTGTCGCCTTTCTTTTGCCGGGGTGGTGGAATTGGCAGACACACAGGACTTAAAATCCTGCGGTAGGTGACTACCGTGCCGGTTCAAGTCCGGCCCTCGGCACCAATTTAACTTTGGACGAATCATGTTAAATTGGTCATCAAACTTCACATTATAAAACACATATGAGAGTGATTTGCATATTGCAGATCACTTTTTTTATAATAAAAACGTAAAGACTATAAATATAGGTATCTCCTTATTTCGTGTGTATACAGCATTACCATCAAAAAAACTTTACTAAAACCGTTGACACTTTATAAAATGCATGTTATATTTATATACGTCGGTTGAACACGACATTACATGCCGGTGTGGCGGAATTGGCAGACGCGCACGACTCAAAATCGTGTTCCTTCTGGAGTGCCGGTTCGACCCCGGCCACCGGTATACAAAGGCTTCTACATAATGTAGAAGCCTTTTTTGTTGTATAAAAACATGATACACCTGCGGATTGTATAAATCCGTATTTTTCAAAGATACTAACAAAAAGTTCTTTGAAAGAGGTGTTTTTTATGGAAGGTACTTGGGCTTGCCTTATCCCATTTATTCTGGTCATTCCTATTTCAATCATTACAAAGCAAGTACAGTCCGGTCTGTTTGTCGGTTTACTGGTCGGAAGTTATCTTTTACATCCGAGCTTGCTTGGCGGGATTGAGCATATGGTTCATTATTTGATCAGCAACATTGTCGTAATCAATAATATTAGAATCATTGTTTTTCTATATTCATTTGCCGGCCTTGTGGGGATTATAAAGTTAACCGGCGGGATAAAAGGGTTCGTCCATTTGATCAGTAAAAAGGTTAAAACCAAAAAAGGCGCGATGCTGCTTGCATGGCTGTCGACATTTGGCACATTCAGCGAACCGGACTTTCGCATCGTTACAATTGCGCCGATCATGAAAGCGATAAGCAAGCGTCTGGACCTGTCAAAACAGAAAATTGCGTATGCTATTGAGTTTACGGCAAACCCGGTCATTGCCTTGATTCCGGTAGCAACGGCATTTGTCGGGTACATGGTTTCCATTATCGGACAGGCCCTCAAAACGTCAGGGATAGATCAGCCGGCTTACACGGTCTATGTGAAAAGTATTCCCTTCAATTTTTTCTCCATTGTGATTATTTTAGTCGGTATTTATTACTGCTTTTTTAAGAAACAAAAAGAGGATGAAAGCTTGGAAAAAACAGAACGGAACAGACAAATTCCTTCTCGGGAACATAGTAAACATACGGAACCGATTCCGCAGAACAGCGGTGTATTGCTTTCAAAAGGCTCCGGCTCATTTAACATGGAAACAGGGACGATCCCGGATATTCACGGAGGACATACGGGGATGTTCGAAAAGAGCGGGGATGTACATGCTGACCAGCAGGAGGAGTTAGATTCGGCGCACCGTGCTTATATTAAGGAAACACCGATTCGGCCGTGGAATTTAATCATTCCAATCGGGCTGTTTTTACTGTTAACACTGTTTCTCAGCTGGTGGGACGGCCATTCAAAAGCACAAGGGTTTTTGAATGCTTTTATCAAAAGCGATATGCTTGGCGTCATGTTAACCGCTTTATTGGCAGCGGTTATTGCAGCATTTGCTCTTTTTATGTTTCAGCGTTTTCACGCAAGCGAGCTTGTGACGCATTTTATTAAGGGCGGAAACGAATTGGTAAACGTTATAATTATGTTATCGCTGATTTGGGCCGTAACAGCAGTATCTGAGGATCTGGGTTTTTCGAAATATGTTACTTCTCATTTAACGTCATGGATCCCACATATGTTTATTGCGCCATCTCTTTTCATACTTGGAGCGGTTATATCCTATTTTATCGGATCATCCTGGGGGACTTGGGGGCTTTTAATGCCGCTCGGCGTGACGCTGGCGGTTCAGTCGCATACCAGCTTATTATTAGCGATTGGGGCCGTTTTTGCCAGCGGAACATTTGGAGCGTTTGCTTCCCCTCTCAGTGATAATACGGTGACAACCTGTACGGTTTTGGGGATCGATGTTGTGAAGTATGCCCGTTCGAAGCTTGTTCCGGCGCTTATCGCTGCAGGGATCTCCGTTGTTTTATACGGTGTCTTTTCATTTTTCAGATAACAAAGAAATAATTTGAAGGCGGCATCCGGAATGGGATAACGCCTTTTTAAGTTATACTTGAGAAAAAAGAGGTGAGGACGATGAAGCAGATTATTGCATTGGGCGGCGGGGGGTTTTCCATGGAGCCGGATCATCTTGTGCTGGATCAATATATTTTGGAGCAGTCGGTGAGATCAGAGCCGAGAGTTTGTTTTTTGCCGACGGCAAGCGGAGATTCGGAGAATTATATCGCCAGGTTTTATCAGGCCTTTCATAAGCTGGAGTGTGAGCCGGATCACTTGTCGCTGTTTAAACCGCCTCGTTCTGACCTCAGATCTTTTCTCATGAAGAAGGATATTATATATGTCGGCGGCGGCAATACCCGTAATATGCTTGTCTTATGGAAAGAGTGGGGGCTTGACCTTATTCTTCGTGAGGCTTGGGAAAGCGGCATCATCTTGGCAGGTCTCAGCGCCGGGGCGATTTGCTGGTTTGAAGAAGGTGTGACGGATTCAGCGGGAGATTTGAGAGAGCTGCGGGCTTTAGGGTTTTTGCCGGGCAGCTTTTGTCCTCACTATAACGGAGAGGCGGAGCGCAGACCGGCGTATCACCGTCTGATTTCAGAAAAGAAACTCCGGGAGGGCTATGCCGCTGATGACGGCGCTGCGCTGCATTATAAAGACGGTCAGCTGTTCCAAGCTGTCTCTTCCTGGAAAACGGCAAAGGGGTATCGGGTTTTTGATACCGAAGAAGGCGTTAGGGAAACAGAGCTTAAGACCGTTTCGTTATCTGAATTTTAATAATATACTTTTTTTTGTATGCAACTTATGTTACGATGAAACCGAAATTCATAGTTACTGGGGGTGCCCGTCTGAGCGGGCTGAGAGAGAAGCGGCGGCTTCTTAACCCTTTGGACCTGATCTGGTTCGTACCAGCGTGGGGAAGTAAAGGTTTTATTATTGTTGATGAAACAATAATAGTTTCTTTCTGACTGCAAAACCGGGTTCTATAGAGAACCCGGTTTTTTGTGCTGGTGCTGAGCTTGGTTCTGTTATTCAAATGATAAAGGAGAGATTTGTATGCAAAATCAATCAGTACAGCAAGCGAACATTTCTATTATGTCGAGTTTTTCAGGCAGTAAAAAGGTTTATGTTAAGGGTTCTTCGCCTGACATACGAGTGCCGATGCGTGAAATCAGCCTCAGTGCAACAACGGGGGCGTTCGGTGAAGAGGAGAATCCGCCGGTCCGTGTTTATGATACGAGCGGACCGTATACAGACCCGGATGTACAGATTCATATTCATGAAGGCCTGAGGCCGCTCCGCACAGAGTGGATAACCGGGCGCGGCGATACAGAGGAATATGCCGGAAGGACTGTGAAGCCTGAGGATAACGGCTATAAAAAAGAAGATCATACTGCCGAATACCCCGGTTTACAGCGGAAGCCGCGGCGGGCCAAGGCAGGGAAAAACATAACACAATTACATTATGCGAGAAAGGGCATTATTACGCCGGAAATGGAGTTTATCGCAATACGCGAGCATGTTTCTCCCGAATTTGTCAGGGAAGAGGTGGCGAGCGGCCGGGCGATTATTCCTTCTAACGTCAACCATCCGGAAAGCGAGCCGATGATTATCGGCCGGAATTTTCATGTGAAAATCAATGCAAATATCGGCAACTCGGCTGTTACATCTTCTATCGAAGAAGAAGTCGAAAAAATGACGTGGGCGATTCGCTGGGGCGCCGATACGATGATGGACTTATCGACGGGAAAAGACATTCATACGACACGTGAATGGATCATCCGCAATTCCCCCGTGCCTGTGGGGACGGTGCCGATTTATCAGGCGCTTGAAAAAGTAAATGGCGCTGCCGAGGATTTAACGTGGGAAATTTATCGTGACACACTGATTGAGCAGGCGGAGCAGGGCGTGGATTATTTCACCATCCATGCCGGCGTATTGCTTCGTTACGTCCCGTTAACGGCCAAACGCACGACGGGGATCGTCTCCCGCGGCGGGGCGATTATGGCGCAATGGTGCCTTGCTCATCATCAGGAAAGCTTTCTGTACACGCATTTTGAAGAAATCTGTGAAATCATGAAGACATATGATATTGCTTTTTCTCTTGGTGACGGGCTGCGTCCCGGTTCGATTGCGGATGCCAATGATGAAGCGCAATTTGCTGAATTGGAGACTCTCGGAGAATTGACGGAAATCGCATGGACGCATGATGTGCAAGTGATGATTGAAGGACCGGGCCATGTGCCGTTGCATAAAATTAAGGAAAACATGGACAAGCAGCTGGAAATTTGTAAAGAGGCACCTTTTTACACGCTCGGGCCATTAACGACTGATATTGCTCCGGGTTATGACCACATAACTTCTGCGATCGGCGCGGCGATGATCGGCTGGTACGGGACGGCGATGCTTTGTTATGTCACGCCGAAGGAGCATTTGGGACTGCCGAATCGTGATGATGTAAGAGAGGGAGTCATTACGTATAAAATTGCGGCACATGCCGCAGACCTTGCCAAAGGGCATCCGGGTGCTCAGATCCGTGATGACGCTCTGTCTAAGGCGCGGTTTGAATTCCGGTGGCGCGATCAATTTCATTTGTCGCTTGATCCTGAAAGAGCAATGGAATATCATGATGAAACGCTGCCGGCTGAAGGCGCAAAAACGGCTCATTTCTGTTCGATGTGCGGTCCGAAGTTCTGCAGCATGAGAATTTCTCAGGATATTCGCGATTATGCGAAAGAAAACGGTCTGACTGAAGACGAGGCCGTCAATGAAGGATTGAAGAAAAAAGCAAAAGAGTTTGCAGAAAAGGGAAGCCGTTTATATCAATAAAAAGAAAAGATGAAGATGGAGTGTGTCCATCTTCATCTTTTTAGAAAAACGGTGACCGGCGAAGCGGCGGAATGCTCTGCTCAAAGCGGAATACGTTTTCCGGGTCATACTCCGTTTTGACTTGACGGAGGCGGTCAACATTTCTTCCGTAATATGTTCGCAGCCAGTTTCTGATGTCTATATCAGGCCAATTCACGTAATCCCCCATCGTTTCTCTTGAAAGAGACGTTCTCAGCCCTTCGATCCAGCGGACGTTTTGTCTTTCCTCTTCAGGAGACGTCCAGTTTGTTATATATTCCTGAGCAATGATTGCATTGCGATAGTAGAATGCCGTTTGATCCGGAGCGATCCGTGCGGCCGCCCCGCCGAGAGATTGCTGCCAGACACTGGCGTTTTTATTCGGAGCGTGCTGCAAGTAGTATTTTAAAGCGGAAATTGCGCGTGTTGACAATGGTTTTTCAATAAAGGATCCTGACCGCTTCATCTTTTGCGGCTCATTGCCTCCCGGGCTGTTAAAAAAGGCTGCCGCTCTAATAAACGGAACTGTCTTGACCATGCCGCTTGTCGGGTTTCCCGCTTTCATTAACGGAGCCAGCAGTTCTTTCAGCTCATCTTTTGTCCCGATAAATTGGCCGAGCGCTTCTATGCGGTTGACTTCCTTAGGCCAAAACTGAATTGATGAAGTAAGGCGGTTATCTGTAAAAAGAGCCCAGTTCTGCCACGTATTAAATACTCCATCGAAATCATCCCAGCCCCAAGTGACAGAAAAAACAGTCACGTACGAAATCGGCACGGCTTTAAACATCATGGATGTGACAATGCCGAAGTTGCCTCCGCCTCCGCCCTGAGACGCCCAAAATAAATCAGAGTGCTTTGCGCGGTTGACTGTGATCAATTCGGCACCCTCTTTTTCGTCTGCTATGATCATCTCGAGCTGGAGGAGACGATCGCAAGTAAGGCCGGCAGACCTTGTTAAATATCCGATTCCTCCCCCAAGCGTCAGCCCCGTGATTCCCACATTTGCGATGGTTCCCGCGGGAAGAGTCAAGCCGTACCGCCAGAGTGTCCGGTACACATCTCCCAATTCGGCACCCGCTTCAATCGAGACCAGCCGCTTATCCTTATCTACCCTTATTTTCTTCATTTCACTGAGATCAATGACAAGCCCGTTATTTAACAGGGAAAAATTCTCGTAGCTGTGTCTTCCGCCTCTGATCCGGAAAGGTACGTTATTCTCACGCGCCCATTTCAGCGCATTGACGGCATCATGTTTGTTTTGGCAAAACACAATGATGTCTGGATATCGCTGCAGGCTTAAGTTGATATTGGTTCTTGCTTCGTTATAGTCCGGATCATCCCTTCTGACGATGCGCCCGGTCAATGTTGTCTTTTCCATACTCTCACTCTCTTTCACTCGTAATCTGCTATTTTTTCTAACATATGCGGAAAAATAAGAGAGTGTATGAGGAAAACCCCCGGGAGGAAACGTTATTTAAAATTATAGTTGACAGGTAGGGATTGTATGAATTAACATAATCATTACATATTTCCAAACTATGGCTGATCGGATCACCGAAGGCCCTTATCTTGTAAACAGATAAGGGCCTTTTTTGCGTAAAAGCCATTGAATGAAAAGCGGAGGGATGAAAAGTGGCGTTACAAAAGGCAACACAAGTGCGCAAAAAGAGTAAAAAGCGAAAAAAGTACAGAAAACACACATTGAATTTCGAACTGCTTGTAGAGAAAAACAAACGGGAGATTATGAGGAATCAAGAACAGATGGAGCAGATTTATATAAAGATAGATGAAAAGCATGCGGGGGTCCGATCAAAATGAAGAGGAACACATTGAAGATAAAAACAACGGGCATCTTACTCGCGTCGTCTGTAGCCTTCATGTTATCAGGGTGCGCGTTAGGAAGTGCCGGAGAAGAAGCATCTTCTGCAATGGATAAAAAGGAAGAAACACGTATCGCCCATGTCAAAACAAAAGAATTCAAAGCTTCTCATCCTGAGGCGCTTCCCGCAAAATCGAAAGCCAGAACCGACACTTTTGTTGCGGGGATATCCGCGCCGGGCGGGGTATTTCTGCCGTACTTTTATGAAAACGGCTGGGACGGAAATGCGACAGATCCTATTTTTGAACCGTTAGTCAAACTGGATAAAACGGGGAAGCCCGCACCGGCTCTTGCGGAAAGCTGGAAGATTTCCAAAGATCAGCTTACCTACACGTTCCGTCTAAGAAAAAATCTCGTTTTCAGCGACGGTTCGCCGCTGACCGCAAAGGATGTCGCATTCACTTTAACATTGCTGCATGATCCCGCATACGCGGGCTATGAAGATATCACCACGGCTTATATTAAAGGCGGTAAGGCTTATAAAGAAGGAAAAGCAAAGACGATAGAGGGCATTCATGTCCTTGATGACAGAACCATTAAAATCACGACCGAGAAAGTCAGTGCGAAGTCGCTGCTTCTTTTGGGAGGGCAGGTGCTGTCAGAAGCCTACTACGGAAAGAATTATCAATTCGGCAAACTGGATTATTTAAAAGAGCTTTATGCCAAACCGCTCGGAGCGGGGCCTTATCAATTTACAGAATACCTTCCGGGACAGGAAATACGCTATCAGGCCAATGAACACTATTATTCCGGAAAACCGAAAACAGAAAAGCTGATTTATAAAATTATCGATCCGTCAACTTCCCTTCAGCTGTTTGAAACGGGTGACCTTGATTACGCTTCTTTTTCACCTGATGATGATACGGTTGAGCATTTAAAAAGCCTCGGTTTTGCGAATATCAGCGTATCTGTCGTGAATGATTACGGGCTTGTGTACGTCAATCATAAGCGTCCGCCTTTACAAGACAAGAAAGTGTCCCAAGCGCTTATTTACGGGCTAGACCGTCAAAAAATCGTCGATGTCCGCTTTAAACGCTACGGAGAGGTCGCAAATGTGCCGGTGTCTCCGGTTTCGTGGGCTTATGATGACAAAGGTGTCAATCCGTACACGTTTAACCCGGAAAAAGCCAAGAAGCTTCTCGATGAAGCAGGCTGGAAAACGGGAAAAGACGGCGTGCGTGAAAAAAACGGCAAAAAGCTTGAAATCAGCTATTACACCTCTAAAGCGGATGATGATTTCATCCCGATCGCGAAAGAAAATTATGCGGACATCGGAATCTCATTAAAACCGGAAGTGATGGATTTTAATACAGAGGTAGCGAAAATAAATGATAAACAGTATGATCTTGCCGCCGTCTCCACATCGCAGATTCTTGATCCGAATGACACGGTGGAAAAGCTGGCTTCCGGCCATCCCAATAATGTGACGGGATATTCCAATCCGAAAGCGGACCGGCTGATAGAGGAAGGGGCCGGCACGCTTGATATCAGCAAAAGAAAAGAGATTTATCACCAGCTGTATCGGGAGCTCGGGGAGAATCCGCCTTACATCCTGATCCATTACCGTCAAAGCGCAAGGGCTGTCAGCGGAAAAATAAAAGGGCTTGAGCCTGACAATTATTCGGGAATCAGTTCAAGTCTCTCAAAGGTCTCAATTCAATAAAAACAATTAGGCAAAATACCCGGTGCATCCTGGGTATTTTGCCCTTTCAGCGGAAGGGGGAGGCTTTTTGTGAAACGGTATGCCGCAGAACGATTCATACAAATGCTTGTGATCTTATTCGGTACGTCCTTTATTATTTTTTTCTTATTCGCCATGCTGCCGGGCGATTATATTGATTCGAATGTAAACTTGACTCCGGAAAGAGCGAAGGAGCTAAAAGCGCTTTACGGCCTGGATCAGCCGATTTGGCGGCGTTATGTGACGTGGCTCGGCAATGTGTTCAGCGGAGATTTGGGGTTTTCTTTGAAGTATCAGGAAAACGTCCTGTCGCTGCTTCAGAAATATGTCTGGAATTCGTTTTTTGTCGCGTTTCTGGCTTTGCTTATCACATGGTCTGCCGCGATGATAACGGGTGTCATATCCGCTGTCAGGAAATACTCATGGTTTGACGGGATCGTAACGTTTCTTGTTTTTGCTTCCATGGCATTCCCGTCTTTTTTTATCAGCCTTCTGTTTATTAAATGGTTTGGAGTGGATTTAAAAATACTGCCCGTCGGAGGGATGATTGATACCGGAAGCACGAGTTCTGGTTTTTCTTACGTGCTTGAAGCCGCCAGGCATATGATTCTCCCGGTTGTGATTTTATCTATGCTCGGCATCGGCTCGCTGACAAGATATTTCCGCTCCGGGATGCTTGATGTGATCAGGCAGGATTATATCAGAACGGCGCGGGCGAAGGGGTTGAAAGAGCGCACTGTCATTTGGAAGCATGCGTTGAAAAATGCGCTCATTCCGGCTGTCACCCTGCTTGCTTTTGAACTGCCGGGATTGTTTTCCGGGGCCATCATTATTGAACAGATTTTCGGGTGGCCGGGTGTCGGCCGTATTCAGCTGGAATCTGTGCATTATCGGGACTACCCGGTTTTGATGGCGTTTACCTTGTTTTTGTCTTGTTTAACGATTGTTGGGAACTTCTTGGCGGATATCGCTTATGCCGCGATTGATCCGCGAGTCAGGCTGAAATAGGGGGGATTCACGGATGAAAATACAGAAAGGGACGCCGCCTTCGCTTTGGAAGCAGACGTACCGCCGCCTGCTGCATCATAAGCTGACGGTCATCAGTCTTCTGTTCTTATGTTTTATGTTTTTATTGTGTTTTATCGGGCCGTCTTTTTCTCCGTACATAACAGATCGGACGGATATTTCTAATGCCAATCAGCATCCCGGGATTCATCATTGGCTGGGGACCGACCAGTACGGGAGAGATGTGCTGACGAGGCTGATGCTGGCGGGGCAGATTTCTCTGACCGTGGGGCTTGCTTCAATGGTGCTGTCACTTGTCATCGGCTCTTTGCTCGGAGCAGCGGCCGGATTTTATCGGGGAGCCGCTGATATGATCATTATGCGCATTGCTGATATGCTCATGTCTATCCCAGGTCTGCCGCTGCTTTTGATTTTAGCTGCGGTGATGTCGGAATGGAAAGTGCCTTCTGAATACAGAATGTACTTGATTATGATGATGTTAAGTCTGATCGGGTGGCCCAGTCTGGCGCGGCTTGTGCGCGGACAGATTTTGTCGCTGAAGGAGCAGCCGTTTATGATGGCCGCGGAAGTTCTGGGGCTTAGTGATAGACGAAAAATCCTCTATCATTTGCTTCCCAATACATTGCCGTTATTACTGGTAGCCGCGACTTTGCATGTGGCGGGAGCGATGCTGAGTGAATCGGCGCTGAGTTTTCTCGGGCTTGGCGTTGCTCCGCCGACTCCTTCCTGGGGAAACATGATGGAAGCGGCGAATAATTTTATGGATTTTACACTCCGTCCGTGGCTGTGGATTCCCCCGGGAACGGCCATTTTTTTGACCGTTGTGGCGATTCATCTGCTTGGAGACGGTTTAAGAGATGCTTTTGATCCTAAAGTAAAACGGCAGGTGAAAGTGAAATGAAAAAACCGCTTTTAGAAGTGAGGCATTTGGAAACGGCTTTTTATACAGAGGAAGGCACAGTAAAGGCCGTGGATGATGTCAGCTTTACGATTCATGAGGAGGAAACGGTTTGTATTGTAGGGGAATCCGGCTGCGGGAAAAGCATGGCGTCATTGTCCATTATGCAGCTTATTCCCGAGACGGGGAGAATCGAACGGGGAGCGGTGCATTTTTCCGGAAGAAACCTGTTGGAGCTGAAACCAAAAGAAATGCAGAAAATCCGCGGCTGCGAAATCGGTATGATTTTTCAGGAGCCGATGACCTCTTTGAATCCGGTGTTTACGATCGGTGAGCAGCTGACTGAACCTATACGCGAACATTTATTGCTGAGTAAGAAAGAGGCGTGGCGGAAGGCAGTCGAACTGATCACGTTAGTCGAAATCCCTCATGCTGAGCAGGTCATGCACCGATATCCCCATGAGCTGAGCGGCGGTATGCTGCAGCGCATTATGACGGCTGTCGCGCTCAGCTGCGATCCGAAACTGATCATTGCAGATGAGCCGACGACGGCGCTTGACGTAACCATTCAGGCGCAGATATTGGATTTATTGCGGGATGTGAAAAAGCAATTTCACACGTCTATTTTATTCATTACCCATGACCTTGGCGTGGTTGCCGAAATGGCTGATTATGTGATTGTCATGTATGCGGGAAAAATTGTGGAGGAAGGACCGGTTGCGGAGATGTTTTCCGATCCGAAGCATCCGTATACGAAAGGGCTGCTCGCGGCAAAACCGGTCATCGGTCAACGAAGGGAGACGCTGTACACCATCCCGGGGCAGGTCCCTGAGCTTGCGGATCTGTCCGGATCATCTTGTTATTTTGCGGAGCGATGTGAACACAGCACGGAAATATGCCGGAGATCGAGCCCGCATTTTACTGAATTTGGGAAAGGACATCAGGCGGCGTGCTGGCTTTACAGAGAGGAGAAAGCAGATGAGTGATGTGTTGCTGGAGGTCAAGGGACTGAAAAAATATTATGAGGAACAAGGGGGAATGAGAAAGACTCATAAAAAACCCGTAAAAGCGGTCGACGGCGTCAGTTTTACGATAGGAAAGGGAGAAGTGTTCGGCCTGGCGGGAGAATCGGGCAGCGGTAAGTCATCAATCGGAAAAACGATTTTAAGGCTTCATGAGAAAACAGGGGGAGAAGTGTTTTTTCAGGGACGTGATGTGTTCCAGATGAATCGGCGCGAGCTGAAAACATTCAGATCGGAAGCACAGTTCATTTTCCAAGACCCCTTCAGTTCTTTAAACCCGCGGCGCCGGATCGGAGAAGCCATCGGCGAAGCGATGATCGAGCATCAGTTGGCGGTGAAGCGGAACGCGCGTGATAAAGCGGCGGAGGTTCTTGAAGCCTGCGGTCTTTCCGCAAACTTGATCGACCGTTATCCGCACGAATTTTCCGGAGGGCAGCGGCAGCGGATCGTGATTGCTAGAGCGATGGCGCTTGAGCCGCAATTTATCATTATGGATGAACCCGTGGCGGCGCTGGATGTGTCCATTCAGGCGCAGATGATCAATTTGTTCAGCAGCCTTCAAAAACAGCACGGGCTGTCATATTTGTTCATTTCCCACGATTTAAGCGTGGTGGAGCACTTATGTACAAAGGTCGCCATTATGTATTTAGGGACGATTGTGGAATACGCATCAAAGGAAGAGCTTTTTTCAAGACCGCTTCACCCTTATACAATAGCACTGTTATCAGCCGTGCCTGTTCCTGATCCCGGAGCAAAAAGGGAGCGGGTGATGTTAAAGGGCGATATTCCGAGCCCCGCTGATCCGCCCTCAGGCTGTAAATTCCGAACGAGGTGTCCGGCCGCCAAGAAGATATGTGCCGAAAAAAGTCCGCCGCTTTCCGAGAAAGGGCTTCATCATTTTGCGGCATGCCACTTTGTGTAATTGAGAAAAAACGGGTTTTGTTGATAATAAACAGGAAAAACCTGCCGGACAGACCGGCAGGTTTCTTGATGTTATTTTGGTAAGGGCAGTCCGAGTCCTTCGGCAACGCGTCTGCCGTATTCAGGATCAGCCTTGTAGAAGTGGCCGATTTGGCGCAGCTTAATTTCTTCTTTTTCCACAGGTTCCATCGCACTGACGATATTGGCGACAAGGCGTGCGCGTTCCTCCTCGCTCATCAGGCGGTACAGGTCGCCGGCTTGTGTGTAATGATCATGATGATCATAGCTTACACTGTCTGCCAAAACTGATACAGGGTATGCCGCCTGTTTATCCTCAGGTGATTCTTTCGGTCCTCCGAAGCTGTTAGGCTCGTAATAGACGGAGCGGCCGCCGTTATCGTCAAAACGCATTTGTCCGTCACGCTGATAGTTTTTCACTTCATTGCGGGAACGGTTGATCGGCAGCGCCTGATGGTTTGCGCCGACACGGTAGCGATGTGCGTCATGATATGCGAACAATCGGCCTTGAAGCATTTTGTCAGGTGAGACGTCGATGCCCGGGACTAATGTTCCGGGAGAGAATGTCGCCTGTTCTACTTCAGCAAAGTAATTTTCCGGATTGCGGTCCAGAACCATGCGGCCGACTTCAATTAGCGGATAGTCTTTTTGAGACCATACTTTTGTGACATCAAACGGATCAAAGCGGTATGTGTTTGCGTCTTCTAACGGCATGATTTGAACATATAATTTCCATGCGGGGAAATCGCCGTTTTCAATCGCATTGAATAAATCTTCCGTATGGTAATCAGGATTTTCGCCCGCGAGTTTTGCGGCTGTATTGACATCAAGGTTTTTCACGCCTTGTTCTGTTTTAAAGTGATATTTAATCCAGACGCCTTCGCCTTTATCATTTGTCCATTTAAATGTATGGCTTCCGAATCCGTGCATATGGCGAAGGGTTGCCGGAATGCCCCGGTCTGACATCAGAATGGTTACCTGGTGCAGTGATTCCGGTGACAGAGACCAGAAATCCCAAACGGCCGTCGGGTTTTTCAGATGTGTTCTCGGATCTCTTTTTTGTGTATGGATAAAGTCAGGGAACTTGATGGCATCACGGATGAAGAATACTGGCGTATTGTTTCCGACGATGTCGTAGTTTCCGTCTTCTGTATAAAACTTAACGGCAAATCCGCGCGGGTCGCGCACTGTGTCACTAGAGCCCAGTTCGCCTGCAACGGTTGAGAAACGGATAAAGAGCGGTGTGCGTTTACCGACTTCTGACAGAAATGCGGCTTTCGTATATTTTGTCACGTCATTTGTGACTTCAAAATAACCGTGTGCCCCCGCGCCTTTTGCGTGAACGACACGCTCTGGAACGCGTTCTCTGTTAAAGTGCGCCAATTTCTCAAGCAGATGGACGTCTTGTATTAAAGTGGGGCCGCGATCGCCGGCCGTTATTGAGTTTTGGTTATCTCCCACAGGAGCGCCCCAGCTGGTTGTTAATTTATTTGAACTCATGTGATCACCTCTTTAGATTTATAAAAATATAATATCACCTATCAATAAAAAGTCAATATTATTTTATAATAATTATAAAATAATTATTTGTATTATCGAAATAAGGAATTTGAGTTTTGAAAGCTTGCTTGACTGACAGGAATAATAGGTTTAAGATGAGAAAAAATAGCAACCGCTGACTTGGACACAAGAGGCTCTTATTCTTCATGGGATAAGGGCCTTTTTTCATTGTCAGGCGGTAAGGGAGGCGGCGATTGTATGCTTTTCCGGCAGCATTTTAAACCTGTCGATATTCACGGTCATCTGCCGTACAGCCTTTATTTCGGCAAAAACGATAAAACATTTTCCGATTATAACCAAGAGCGTTCAGACAGAATGAATCTTACCTGGGATTTTCCTGATCCGCGTGATGCTGATGGCGATGACGGAGAAACCCCTTTGATGACAAAGTGGGAGAATGAATTAAATAAGTACGGCATCGATGTGCTGAATTTTTTAACAGCGGAGAGCAATGACCGGATGGCGGCGTTTATTCAAGCCAATCCCGCGAAATTTACCGGATTTGCATATCACCCTTTGGAGCGGGAGGATGCGTATGAAGAGCTGAAAAGAGCGGTTGAAGAGCTCGGTTTGAGAGGGTATAAACTGTTCGGTCCGCTGACAGACATCGATTTTCATGATCCTTCGCTGAAAAAGCTTTGGACGTATTTGGCTGATAAAAGGCTGCCTGTACTCATTCACTTCGGGCTTTTAGGAAGGGCCGGGGGCATTGTCAGCCACCGCAACATCAATCCGCTCTCCATCTATCGCGTCGCGAGAGAGTATGCTGATATCCCGTTCATCATTCCGCATTTCGGCGCCGGATATTATCAGGAACTGCTTCAGCTGTGCTGGAGCTGCCCGAATGTGTATATTGACACGTCCGGTTCAAACCAGTGGATGAGGTGGATGCCGTATCCGCTTGATTTGGAAATTCTGTTTCGGAAGACATCCGAATTAATCGGTGCTGAACGCATTATCTTCGGGACGGATTCAAACGGTTTTCCGCGGGGATATGTATACAGATATCTTCAGGAGCAAGTCAGGACCTGCCGGGAAATCAATATGCGGGAAGAAGATATAGAAAAAATTTTCGGAAACAATGCGCGAACATTATTGAAAATCGCCCGGCCGCAAAAGGAAGTAAATACGTGATACAGCTGATGCGCTCTTTGGCAGGTAAATGCCGGAGAGCGTATTTTAATTCATACAAAAAACAGTTGACAAGTCGGAATAATTTGAATTAACATGATATTCAAATTTAAAAACAAACGGGCAGCCGATCGGACCGCCGAAGGCTCCCATCTCTACAAGCAATTGGAGATGGGAGCCTTTTTGTTTTTCGAGCGATGCGGCAGAAAAAGAGGGGAAGACAGATGGCTGTAACCATCAGCATACAAGAAAAAGCATTTGAGCATGAAGGCCGGAAAACACCGGTGCTGAATGATATTGAACTGTCAATTGCATCGGGAGAATTTTTGACTGTGATCGGGCCGAGCGGATGCGGCAAAAGCACGCTTTTAAAATTGATTGCCGGGCTTGATACCGATTATGAAGGCTCTGTCACAATAAACGGCCGCGATGTGTCGGGACCGGGCATCCGGCAGGGATTTATCTTTCAGGAGCATCGGCTGTTTCCCTGGCTGACGGTAAAACAAAACATTGCTGCCGACCTCAATATCAACGACCCGGCCGTTCGTCAAAAAGTGGATGATCTGATTGAGGTTGTCAGGCTGCAGGGAGCGGAGAACGCTTATCCGCGCGAACTATCCGGCGGCATGTCGCAGCGGGTCGCCATCGCCAGAGCCCTGTTGCGTGAGCCGGAGGTGCTGCTTTTAGATGAACCGTTCGGAGCGCTTGACGCCTTTACGAGAAAACATTTGCAGGATGTGCTGCTTGATATATGGCGCGAGAAAAAAACGACGATGATTCTGGTCACGCATGATATTGATGAATCCGTTTATTTAGGCGATAAGCTGGCGATTCTCAAGGCAAAGCCCGGCCGGCTGCACAGTCTGATGCCGATTCAGCTTCCGCATCCGCGCAATCGTACGTCAGCTGATTTTCAGGACGTCAGGCAGAAGGTGCTTTCTGAGTTTGAGAAAACGGAAGACCTCCGGTTTGCGGATGGATCTGGAATATAGAAGGGACGAAGCGAAGTGAAAAAAACCATTATTCTTTTAGCCGCAGCAGTCATGATGTTAACCGGATGCAGTGCCCACGGAGCGGGAGGGAGCGGGAAAACGGTGAAAGAAATCCGGATCGGCATCCAGCAGAGTTTAAGCCCGCTTCTCATTGCAAAGGAAAAGGGCTGGTTTGAAGAGGCCTTCAAAAAAGACGGAATAAAGGTAAAATGGGTCGAATTCCAAAGCGGTCCCCCGCAATTCGAAGGTCTTGCCGCCGATAAGCTTGATTTTTCTCAGGTCGGCAACTCACCGGTCATTTCCGGTCAAGCGGCAGGAATTGATTTTAAAGAGATCGGGCTGTCTCAGGACGGGTTAAAAGCAAACGGCATTCTTGTAAACAAAGACAGCGGGATTCAGAGCCTGCAAGAATTAAAGGGGAAAAAAATCGCCGTAGCCAAAGGCAGCAGCGGCTTTGATTTTCTCTATAAAGCGTTGGATAAAGCCGGACTTTCCGCCGATGACGTCACCATCATCCAGCTTCAGCCTGATGAGGCGGTTTCCGCTTTCGAAAACAAATCAGTTGATGCGTGGTCCATTTGGGAACCGTATTTGTCGATTGAGACGCTGCAGCACGGCGCGGAAATGTTGGCGAACGGAGAAAGCACAGATTTATATTCTCCCGGTTTCACGTTAGTCAGAACGGGATTTTCCAAAGAGCACCCGGATGGGGTTGTCCGTTTTCTGAAAGTGTTCAATAAGGCAGTTACATGGCAAAAGGAACATAAAGATGAAGCTGTCTCCTTATATGCGAAAATCAAAAATCTTGATCCATCAGTCGTAAGAAACGTGCTCAACAATACTGAGCCTCTCAATGAACCGATCAATGATGATATAGTCAAAGCCCAGCAGGAAACCGCGGATTTTCAATATCAGACAAAGGCGATTCAAAAGAAAATTGATGTAAAGGACGTTGTCGACAATTCATTTATCCAAAAGGCGCTTAAAACGGGGGGCGGTAAATAATGAAAGCAGAAGCATCAACGGCTGCCGGCGCAATAAGCCAATCAGAAAAGAAAGCTCCGGCAAAGCCCCGGCGGTATTCATATCAATGGATGAAAGGGGTTGTACTCCCGGCTGCGGTCATCGCAGTATGGCAGTTTATCGCAAGTCTGGGCATCGTCTCAGCCACGGTGCTCCCGTCACCTGTCATCATTTTGCAGACTTTTCAGGAACTTCTTCTGTCAGGAGAGCTTTGGGGTCATTTAGAGATCAGCTTATACCGGGCGGCTGCCGGATTTCTGCTTGGTGCTGGCCTCGGACTTGTTTTCGGGCTGCTGGTCGGTTTCTCAAAACGGACGGAAGCCTATCTTGATCCGTCTCTGCAAATGCTCAGAACTGTTCCGCACTTGGCTGTGACTCCGCTGTTTATTTTGTGGTTCGGATTTGATGAGACTTCAAAAATTCTGCTGATCGCATTGGGGGCTTTTTTCCCCGTGTATATTAATACGTTTCTCGGCATCCGCGGTGTGGACGCGAAGCTGTTTGATGTCGCAAGGGTGCTGGAATTTAACTGGTATCAGCAGATGACGAAATTGATTCTTCCGGCTTCCCTGCCGAATATACTGCTCGGCATCAGGCTCTCTCTCGGTATTGCGTGGCTCGGTCTTGTGGTGGCGGAACTTATGGGATCGAGTGAGGGCGTCGGCTATATGATTATGGATGCGAGACAATTTTCACAGACAAATAAGGTGTTTGTCGGCATTATCATTTTTGCGGCTGTCGGCAAGCTGACAGATGCGCTGGTCAGAATGCTCGAACGGAAACTCTTAAAATGGCGGAACAGTTATGAAGGATAACCGATAAAAAAGGAGAGATTCATATGGAAATTCTTTGGTTTATTCCGACGCATGGAGACGGCCGGTATTTAGGGACGCAAACGGGAGGTAGAACGGCGGATCATCTTTATTTTAAGCAAGTGGCGCAGGCGGCAGACAGACTCGGATATACGGGGGTTCTTTTGCCGACGGGGAGGTCATGTGAAGACCCGTGGCTGACGGCTGCGGCTTTAGCGGGAGAAACGAGGGATTTAAAATTTTTAGTGGCGGTCCGCCCGGGATTGATGCAGCCATCTGTCGCCGCGAGAATGGCGTCGACAATGGACCGGCTCTCAGACGGCCGTTTGCTCGTAAATGTCGTAGCGGGCGGAGACCCTTATGAACTGGCGGGAGACGGCATGTTTATCAGTCACGATGAACGTTATAAGGCGACTGAAGAATTTTTGACCGTCTGGCGCGGACTCATGCGGGGCGAAACGGTGACATATGAAGGGGACCATATTAAAGTGGAAAACAGCAATCTGCTGTTTTCGCCAAAACAGACACCGCATCCCCCATTATATTTCGGCGGTTCATCACAAGCGGGAATTGAGGCTGCGGTGAAACATACAGATGTGTATTTAACATGGGGGGAGCCGCCGGAGCAGGTAAAAGAAAAGATTGAAACCGTTAAAAAACAGGCCGCCAAAGAAGGAAGGACGATGCGTTTTGGCATCAGGCTTCACGTGATTGTCCGGGAGACAGAAGAAGAGGCATGGGAAGCAGCTGAACGATTAATCAGCCATTTAGACGAAGAGACGATTGCGAAAGCGCAGGCTACGCTGCGACGCGCTGATTCTTCAGGACAAAAACGGATGGCCGATCTTCATAACGGTGACCGGACGAAGCTTGAGATCAGCCCGAATCTCTGGGCCGGCATCGGGCTGGTCAGAGGCGGAGCGGGCACGGCGCTTGTCGGTGACCCGCAGACCGTCGCTGATCGTATTTTAGAGTATCAGGCACTCGGCATTGAGTCGTTCATCTTTTCTGGCTACCCGCATCTGGAAGAAGCTTATTATCTGGCTGAGCTTGTTTTTCCGCTTCTGCCGTTTCAGAATGAGCGGACTAAAAAACTTGAGCACCGACTGGGCGAAGCAATGGGCAACGACCATTTTGCGAGAGGGAACAAAGCGACGGTCTGAATAAACAAATGCCTCTTTTTTCTGATAATGTTACAATCATCAAAAAGAGGTGTTTTTTGGTGAAGGTATTCAATTGGGCGGCAGCGTGCTGTCTGCTGGCAGGATTAACGGCATGCGGACATTCCAATGGCATGCAGATAAAAGAAGCTGATTTATCAAAGACAGAGAAATACAGAATGGAAATTGCCTCGTCAGAAAGCGGAGCGGCAGTAGTGACAGGTGTCACAAAAGACTTGGCGGCCGCACAGATGTATATTGAACATTACCAAAACGGAAAACTGACGGATAAAGCAGGGCCGATTCAATCAGATTACAGCGGCGATGCGAATAAACCAAAAGAATTGCAATTCATCTGTTACACGGACCGAGAAGACAAAGGGAAACAGGAAAAAGACAAGGTTCGTTTCGGTATCGCCGATGATAGCGGGAAAGTCTCGGCAGACGCTGTTTTTACCCGGAATCAGGGAGATGACAGAGCGTCCGTGTTTATTTCCTCTGCCGAGTCAGTGACTTATGGGGAACCAGTATTGATTGGCGCGAGTGTGAAGAATTCAGGAGAGCACGTCAAAATGTCACGAGATAAGAAGATGCTGATCAGCCATTCTGACGCATTACTCTATTATGTGAAGCTGAACAAGTAGGCTTCGCGGAGGCCCGTCTTCTTTATGCCGGAAGCTTGCTTTATAAACATACAGATGATACTATTAAAGCGATATGATTACGATTTGTAAAAGGAGTGCTGAAATGGCTAAAAGATCAAAAGCGGTCAAAGAACTCAAGCGGCAGAAGCTTGTTGAACAATATGCGGACATCAGAAGAGAATTAAAGGCAAAAGGAGACTGGGAAGCGTTGAGCAAACTGCCGCGTGATTCTGCTCCGGCCAGGCTTCATAACCGCTGTGCGGTGACGGGTCGGCCCCGCGGATATATGAGGAAATTTAAATTGTCCAGAATTGCATTCAGGGAGCTGGCCCATAAAGGCCGGATTCCCGGGGTGAAAAAAGCGAGCTGGTAATATAAAAAACTCCGGGTCTGTTACGAACCGGAGTTTTTGCCATGCCTATGAAAAGTGAAAACATAAGCCAAATGCTGAATCATCATCAGTATGAAAATCAAAAGAATCGGAAAAAAGGGAAGATGCGGCTGAATAAGCGGATAAAACAAAAGCAGAACGGCTGCGGCGGGTAATGAGAAGTAAACGGCGATATACGAGGAACGGCATGCTTTTGCCGTCATCATCCGTTCTCTCTCATCCTGCTCTTCAAATTCGTCGGGCACAAGCCTGTGCTGTTTGCCGTTCCGTTTTTTCTTTTCAGCATAGATATACAGTGCGGCACAAACGGAAAACAGCAGAAACGGAGTGATATTCAGCTCAAATGAACCGCTCCCTTCCGTTTGGAAAAACTGAGCGATCTGCGGTATTGCTTCCATAAAAGAAATCAGCGTCCAGCAGGACAATCCGTAGAGAGCAAGGTGAAAACACGCTTTGCTTTTTAAACTCATTTTTTCTCCTCCTCCAGCCAGAATACTTCCTCCATCGTCAGGGAGAAAGCCCGGCAGATGTTAAGCGCCAATAAGAGTGAAGGCACATAATCTCCTTTTTCAATCGCTGCAATCGTCTGTCTGGTGGCTCCGGCTTCTTTTCCGAGCGTTTCCTGAGAATAGCCGTATCTGGCTCTCAGCTCTTTTACTTTATTTTTCATCATCAGACGTACCTCAAGTTTTCTTCTTTTTCATATTGTATGAGATTCTTAACAAAATGTAAACTCAACTTAACATGTGGACAAAAAAAGAATTTTTTTCGACAAATTTTTTAACATTCCCTTGACGAAAAATAAATAAACATGTAACATTAGAAACATCAAATCGGTACTGAAAAAATAATTTTGATGCGGGTGTAGTTTAGTGGTAAAACCTCAGCCTTCCAAGCTGATGTCGTGAGTTCGATTCTCATCACCCGCTCCATACATACGTTATTAACGCAGTGTTTCGTTTCTCTGATAAACGAAGTATTGCGTTTTTTTATGTGAAAAAAGACACGAAAGGCGTGTCTTTTTATGAAAGCCAAGAGACGGTATGGGTGCCTCCGTGAATTTGTTCAAACATATTGGTTAAGGATGATAACAGCTCTTCGGCCGCTTCGGCGTGAAACGAAGGCGGGAAAAAGATCAGCTGCAGCATTTTTTTCGTATCGGACGTAACGGGGCGGGTATTGATATGTCCGGTAAGGCTGCCGAAAACGCCGTCCGGGCCGGAGAAGGCCAGTACGTCTTCTTTTTCTCCGATCGTAATGGAAATCGGTTCATCGATGTCTGGGGCATCATACGCCATGATGGGCAATGAATATTTCAAGGAGAAAAAAAGTATGGTATCATGGGCTGAATTCACACTTTCGACGAATCGTTCCCGGGAAATATCGCCGAGCATAAGTTCCATCGGCGTTTTTTGTCCAGAAAAGGCGGGGCTGAGCTGTTCCATTATACGCGCCCATTCTTTCACAAAAGGCTGTTCATCTATGCCGCCGTCTGCATAATCAAAGTAAAGCGATTCTTGAAATAAACGGAGGCGGCCTTTCAGCATTTGCGGGGCGGGCCCGACTTCGATCTGTTCATATAATACGGCTGCCGCTTTGATCCCCGGCACCCGTTCAGCAATAAGAGGATCTAAACTGATGTTCAATTGTGTTCACTCCATTCCGGGATGATAAAACTCTATTATACCCGGGCTGGAGCCTGATCACAAAGAAAGGAGGCTGTGCAAAAAATGAATATCCATAAACTGAAAGAGGAATTAATCGAATACGCCAAAAGCATCGGAGTCGACAAAATCGGGTTTACGACGGCTGATACATTCGACAGTCTGAGGGACCGGCTGATTCTTCAGGAATCACTCGGCTATTTATCCGGCTTTGAAGAACCGGATATTGAAAAACGGGTCACACCGTCTTTGCTTCTGCCGAAAGCCAAATCGATCGTCGCCATCGCCCTTGCCTATCCTTCCAAAATGAAAGATGCGCCAAGGAGCACGAGGGACGGCCGGCGCGGCATTTTTTGCAGAGCTTCCTGGGGAAAGGATTATCATGACGTTCTGCGGGAAAAGCTTGATCTGCTGGAGAATTTTCTTCAAAGCAAACATGAAGATATCCGCACCAAGTCAATGGTGGATACAGGAGAATTGTCCGACAGGGCCGTGGCTGAACGGGCGGGAATCGGCTTCAGCGCCAAAAACTGCATGATCACCACACCTGAATACGGCTCTTACGTATATCTGGCTGAGATGATCACAAATCTGCCTTTTGAACCGGATGTGCCGATTGAAGATATGTGCGGCTCATGCACGAAATGTTTAGACGCATGCCCGACCGGCGCACTCGTCAATCCCGGACAGCTTAACGCCCAGCGCTGTATTTCATTCCTTACCCAGACAAAGGGATTTTTGCCGGATGAGTTCCGCACGAAAATCGGAAACCGTCTGTATGGCTGTGACACGTGCCAGACGGTCTGTCCGATTAATAAAGGGAAAGATTTTCATCTTCATCCGCAGATGGAGCCCGACCCGGAAATCGCAAAGCCGCTGTTAAAGCCGCTTTTGACCATAAGCAACCGTGAATTCAAAGAAAAATTCGGACATGTATCAGGCTCATGGCGCGGCAAGAAGCCGATTCAGCGGAATGCCATTTTGGCATTGGCCCATTTCAAAGATGCATCGTCTCTTCCTGAATTAACGACCTTGATGCACCAAGACCCGCGCCCTGTCATCAGGGGAACGGCCGCTTGGGCCATCGGGAAAATCGGTGATCAGGAATATGCAGCGGAATTAGAAAAAGCGCTTTATAAAGAGCAGGATGAGGAAGCCATACAGGAAATTAAAAAGGGACTGGAACTGCTATCGGTTTCTGATAAGACTAAAACCGGCCAGTCCTGACATATGTATAGAGAAAAAGCACTTGGCCGGAGTTCAAGTGTTTTTTCTTTATAAAAAAGTATGGTGGGTGGAGCGCTTGAAGCATATTATTGAAGATTTAGCGGAGGCCCGGCTTCATTATTTAGTCAACGGAACCGAGATGAGGCAGAATGGACCGGCCGGCGATCTTGAAGCCCTGACGAGAAAAAAAGAGCTGCTTGAAAAACGGAAAGTTGACATCGTTAAAGCGAAGGCGAAAGCCGTCATTGTCAACAGCAGTCTTGAGGACGACGGCACGTTATGCGTATTGTACACGATTCATTTCGAATATTTGTGCAAGGAGCAGGACGGACATCTTTATTTAGAAGAGCAGATTGAGGAACGGACTGCATTTCTCTATGATCAGCTGCTGATTAAAGATCGGGAAGTAAAGAAAAAACCGGCTGGATTTTCTGACGGAAACAGCGTAATCGAATATGAGCGGAGTGAACGGGAAGATTTCGGGAGGGCATTTCAATACGACCGTCTGGCTGCCGTTCAGTACGCGGAAAAGTTTTGGAATAAACGAAACCCCGCTTATAAAAATTTCAGCGACAATTGCACAAATTTTATTTCGCAATGTTTGCATGCCGGAAAAGCGCCGATGCGCGGGCATCCGAACAGAGGCTCAGGCTGGTGGATGAAGCAAAGTTCATGGAGCTACAGCTGGACGGTCGCGCATTCCATGAAGATGTATCTGGCTCAATCAAAGGCCGGTCTTCGCGCGGTGCAGGTGTCAAGCGCCGAAGAACTGATGCCCGGGGATGTGATTTGCTATGATTTTGAAGGAGACGGCCGTTTTAATCATACGACGATTGTCGTCGCAAAAGATAAAAGCAATATGCCGCTTGTCAATGCCCAAACGTATGACAGCAGAATGAGATATTGGTCATATGAGGATTCAACGGCGTATACTCCTTCCATCAGATATGCGTTTTTTCATATTACGGATGATACGACAAAAGAGTAATTAATGATATAATGGTGGGCGGAATAAAAAACAGAGGTGAACATCGTGGCATTACATGTCGTTTTATATCAACCCGAAATCCCGGCCAATACGGGAAATATCGCACGTACTTGTGCGGCAACAGACACAACGCTTCATTTGATCCGCCCGCTCGGATTCTCAACCGATGATAAAATGCTGAAGCGCGCCGGACTCGATTACTGGGAGTTCGTCAACGTCGTATATCATGATTCATTGGACGAATTATTTGAGGCATATGAGAACGGAAAGTTTTTCTTCATTACAAAATTCGGGCAAAAGCCGCATACATCGTTTGACTACTCAAATACGGAGGAAGATGTTTTCTTCGTATTCGGCAGAGAAACGAGCGGACTTCCGAAAGAATTGATCGAAAACAATATGGACCGCTGCCTGCGTCTTCCGATGACCGAGCATGTGAGATCATTAAACCTGTCCAACACTGCCGCGATTCTTGTCTATGAAGCGCTGCGCCAGCAAAATTACAGAGATTTGACCTGAGAAAAAACCGCCCGGATACGGGGCGGTTTTTTTATGTAGCCGTGGTTCATGACATTTTTATATTTATAGGCTTAACAAACGTAACAGTGTTATGTTACAATGTTTTCATCAAAGGAGCTGGATTTATGGAGGAACAACTGATTTCTAAAAAAGAATTACTTGAAGAAACATCAATCTCATACGGACAGCTGTACCGCTGGAAGCGGAAAAATTTAATTCCTGAGGAATGGTTTATCCGAAAATCAACGTTTACAGGCCAGGAAACATTTTTTCCGAGAGCGGAAATATTAAAACGTATCTCAAAAATACAGAAAATGAAAGAAAATCTGTCTTTGGATGAAATGAGGGAAATGCTGTCTCCGCAAATGGCTGATGTCAACATAACGTTTGCGGAGCTGCTTCAAAAAGGGCTGATTTCAAAGGCCGCGCTGCAAGTTTACGGAGAAGGCGGCGTGACATTTACAGCTCGCGCGCTGCTGTCTTTATATGTGCTTGAAGGGCTTTTGCAGTCAGGCAATATCAATCTTGACGAAGGGAAAATGGCGGCGGAGGTGCTGAAAGTGTATGAGGATTCCGAGCTGAAAGCAAATACGGAGCTCGTCATGCTCCGAAAACTCGGCGTAACGACGTGCTTCATCTCAGACGCTGAACATATTCTGTTTGAACCATCTGTCAAAGTGGTTGAACGGGTGGCGCTTGCTGCGGCATCAGAAGAATTAAAAACGAAATGGATGCAGGAGGACCATCAATGGACGTAACAGATAAATTAGTCATCAACGGTTCAGGAAGTTCAAAAGGAGGCCGTTTTCATACGGTGGAGATCAACGGAAGCGGCACGGTCTCGGGTGATGTCGAGTGCACGAGCCTTCTGTTTAACGGCAGCGGAAAAACAGACGGGAATGTCAAGACGCAAACGCTGACGATCAGCGGTTCGGGGAAAATTTCCGGCAGCGCTGAAGCCGAATCTATCCGTATCAACGGAACGGGTGTCATTAAAGGTGATGTCAAAACGGAGCGGTTGAACGTCGCGGGATTTTCATCTTTCGGCGGCGGTGTGAAAGCTGATGATATCTTCATATCCGGGAAAGTCGGAATCGAAGGCGATTGTGAGACAGAGACGTTCCGTTCGGAAGGCAAATGCAAGATCGGCGGCCTGCTGAATGCCGATGAAGTCAGTATGAAGCTGGCGGCGGGTGAGAGCCATGTGAAGGAAATCGGCTGCCGCCATTTGAAGGTGATGAGCAGAAAAAGCGTGCTTACGCGTTTTAAACTGATGCCGGCTCCGGTGCTGACCGCAGAGCTGATTGAAGGTGACATCATTGACTTGGCGGACACAAACGCGCAGACAGTACGCGGGAAAACTGTGCGGATCGGCGCGGGATGCATCATTGAGACGGTGGAATACAGCGGCGATTTTACATGTGATCCTTCCGCTTCAGTAAACAAAGTCGTGAAAATATAGGAGGAGCTGCAGTGGAAACAACAAAAAAATTGAGTCATTTAAAAATGTACGGAGCCGGACACGCGGCCGGAGGCTCCTACCAGAATGTAAGCATTAAAGGCGAAGGGACTGTCGGCGAAGGACTTCGAAGCGAACGCTGCCGGATATTCGGTACAGGGCGTTTTCTCGGAGATGCCGAAACCAATCGGCTGAAAATTTTCGGAGAGCATGAGGTTGAAGGAGATTTATCGGCTCGTTCCGCAAATGTGATCGGCACGCTGAAAATTGGCGGCTCTATGCGTTTCACCCGAATGAGGCTGAAAGGACTTGCTGACATTTCCGGCAGTGCTGCGGGAGAGCAGTGCCATATAAAAGGCAGTCTCACCGTCAGCGGGGATTGCGAGACGGAGCAGCTTCATGTAACCGGCTGTATCAATGTGGCGGGATTGTTAAACGCGGGAGACGTAAACATCCATTTGCGTTATGACCAAAGCAAAGTCAAAGAAATCGGCGGCACATCGATTACCGTCAGACGGAAACCCGGTCTTCTTAAACGGAAAGCGGGAATGCTTTCTGCTGAATTGATTGAAGGAGACACGGTTTACCTCGAATATACGAAAGCGGACATCGTCAGAGGGAAGCATGTGGAAATCGGCCCGGGGTGCAAAATCGGAAAAATCGAGTATCGAACAAGCTGTAAAACACATGAGAAATCAACTGTCCAAGAACACATTCAAATATGAAACATTGTTATGTTGTACAGGAAAGGGTGCTCTTCATAAGGAGCACCCTTTTTGCCGTTATTCGTTTTCAGGCTTGCTGTCGTAACCCGCCGTAAAAATGGATACTAAAAAAGTGAGAATGACCCCCAGTAAAATGATCGTTTTCATCATTTCTCCTCCTCTTTGCTTTTCCATTTGCTGTCCGAGTCTGGATGAAACTGTATTTCTTTCATTATGAACGGTGCACCGGACCCTTGTCAATGACCGCCTTAAAACGCCTTTATTTTTAAGAAACGAAAAGCATGTATTTCACATCACCGCATAGATTGTAACAAAGTACCTTATTTCTAGTGCATTAACCATGATAGAGGAGGTTCTTATGGATATATTAAAGAAAATTGAAAAGTACAGAGAGGAAGAGCAGCGTCTCAAATGGGAAGGGACGTTCGCTGATTATTTGGAGATCATAAAAGAAAATCCATTGGTCGCACAGTCTGCTCATTCTCGCGTTTTTAATATGATAAAAGACAGCGGAATCGAGGAGAATGACGGTAAAAAGACATACAGCTTTTTCTCGCGGGAGCTGTTCGGCCTTGAAGAATCTCTGGAACGGCTCGTGGAGGAATACTTTCACCCGGCTGCCAAGCGGCTCGATGTAAGAAAACGGATTTTGCTATTAATGGGACCCGTCAGCGGCGGGAAATCAACCCTTGTCACCATGCTGAAAAAAGGGCTTGAAGCCTACTCATTGACAGACAACGGCGCAGTTTACGCCATTAAAGGCTGCCCGATGCATGAAGATCCTCTCCATCTCATTCCCCATCATCTGCGCGAAGACTTCTACAGAGAATACGGGATCAGAATTGAGGGCAGCCTGTCTCCGCTTAATGTCATGCGGCTTGAAGAAGATTACGGCGGCAGAATTGAAGATGTAAAGGTTGAACGCATTTTCTTCTCTGAGGATAAGCGTACCGGAATCGGAACCTTCAGTCCGTCCGACCCGAAATCACAGGATATTGCCGACTTGACGGGGAGCATTGATTTTTCAACGATTGCCGAATACGGCTCGGAATCAGATCCACGCGCCTATCGGTTTGACGGGGAATTAAATAAAGCAAACCGCGGAATGATGGAGTTTCAGGAAATGCTGAAATGCGATGAAAAATTTCTGTGGCACCTTCTGTCACTCACGCAGGAAGGGAATTTCAAAGCCGGGCGGTTTGCGCTCATCTCAGCTGACGAATTGATTGTTGCGCATACGAACGAAACGGAGTACCGCTCGTTTATTGCCAATAAAAAAAATGAAGCCCTTCATTCCAGAATCATCGTGATGCCTGTCCCTTATAATTTAAAGGTGTCCGAGGAAGAACGGATTTATGAAAAAATGATTTCTGAAAGTGATGTTTCTGACGTTCACATCGCCCCCCATACATTAAAAGTGGCTGCGATGTTTTCTATTTTAACCCGGCTGAAGGAACCGAACCGGTCTGATATTGATCTTGTCAAAAAAATGAGGCTCTATGACGGGGAAAGCGTTGAAGGTTACAATTCTGTTGATCTGGAGGATATGAAGAAGGAATTCCATGATGAAGGAATGAGCGGAATCGATCCGCGCTATGTCATCAACCGCATTTCCTCAACAATTATCAGAAAAAATATGGAATCCATCAATTCGCTTGACGTGCTGCGTTCCTTAAAAGAAGGACTTGACCAGCATCCTTCCATCTCTGCCGAGGACAAAGAGCGGTATATGAATTTTATTTCCGCCGCCCGGAAAGAGTACGATGACATTGCCAAAAAAGAAGTGCAGAAGGCGTTTGTCTATTCATATGAAGAATCCGCTAAAACACTCATGGATAATTATCTAGATAATGTGGAAGCGTACTGCAACAAAAATAAGCTCCGCGATCCGCTGACGGGAGAAGAAATGAATCCTGACGAAAAGCTGATGAGATCCATTGAAGAGCAGATCGGCATTTCAGAAAACGCGAAAAAAGCGTTCCGAGAAGAAATTTTAATCCGCATATCGGCCTATGCAAGAAAAGGAAAACGCTTCGACTACAATTCACATGAAAGACTCCGGGAAGCGATTCAGAAAAAGCTGTTCGCCGACTTAAAAGATGTGGTGAAAATTACGACTTCAACCAAAACGCCGGATGAGCAGCAGCTTAAAAAGGTCAATGAGGTAGTGGCGCGGTTAATAGATGAACACGGCTATAATTCGACAAGCGCAAATGAACTGCTGAAGTATGTCGGAAGCTTGTTAAACCGCTGATGCTTGATTCATGAAAGGCCCGTCCGTATAAGGACGGGTTCTTTTGTCTGTTTTTCGCAATTGTTTGTCAATTGGAAAGTCCGTCCGGCATAAGATAAGAATAAATCTTTTCGCCGGACTTGTTTCATAAACAGGAACAAGCCGGAATACACATGTAAAACGACCATAACGGTTAAGGAGGGGAATTCATGTCCCGTAATGACAGCGGAAATTTTTTGATTTCAGAGGAAGACTGGTCCCTCCATCGCAAAGGCTTTGACGACCAGCAGCGCCACCAAAAGAAAGTACAGGAAGCGATAAAAAACAACCTTCCGGACCTTGTCACTGAGGAAAGCATTATTATGTCCAACGGAAAGGATGTCGTGAAAATCCCGATTCGTTCGCTTGATGAATATAAAATCCGTTATAACTATGATAAAAACAAACATGTCGGCCAAGGTGACGGTGACAGCGAAGTCGGCGATGTCGTCGCAAGAGACGGCGCAGATAAAAAGCAGGGGGCCGGAAAAGGCCAGGGAGCCGGCGATCAGGCAGGCGAGGATTATTATGAAGCGGAAGTTTCATTGATGGATCTGGAAGAAGCGCTGTTTCAGGAATTAGAACTGCCGAATCTGCAGCAAAAAGAAAGGGACAATATCGTCCATACCGATATCGAGTTCAATGATATCCGGAAAACCGGACTGACAGGGAATATTGATAAGAAAAGGACGATGCTGTCGGCCTATAAACGAAACGCCATGTCAGGCAAGCCGTCGTTTTACCCGATTTATCCGGAAGATTTGAAATACAAAACATGGAATGATGTGACGAAGCCGGAATCGAAAGCTGTCGTATTAGCCATGATGGATACAAGCGGTTCGATGGGCGTATGGGAAAAATATATGGCGAGGAGCTTCTTTTTTTGGATGACACGATTTTTACGGACAAAGTATGAAACGGTTGATATCGAATTTATCGCCCATCATACGGAAGCGAAGGTTGTGTCTGAAGAAGATTTCTTTTCAAAAGGCGAGAGCGGCGGAACCATCTGCTCCTCCGTATACCGGAAGTCTCTTGAATTAATTGATGAAAAATATGATCCCGCGCGCTACAACATCTACCCGTTCCATTTCTCAGACGGAGATAATTTAACATCGGATAATGCGAGGTGCGTAAAGCTTGTCAATGACATCATGAAAAAATCGAATCTGTTCTGCTACGGTGAGGTCAATCAATATAACAGGCATTCCACACTCATGTCCGCCTATAAAAATGTCAAAGATGATAAATTTAAATATTACATCCTGAAGCAGAAATCAGACGTATTTCAAGCGCTGAAAAGCTTTTTTCAAAAAGAAGAAGCGGGTGTAAGCAAAGCATCGTATTAAACAAAAAGCCGAGTGAAGAATCGTGCGGCTGCGATTCTTCCTCTCGGCTTTTTTTAATTAAAAATAAAGAGAAAAAGCGGCATAAAAAAAATCCTTAAAAAATGAAACTTTTCTCTTTACAAACCTTCTTACATTTATTAATATTTTATCTTGTGAACTATTATTAAGGGAATGAGGTGAAAATACGGTGATTGAATCAGAGCTCGCTTTGCTCAGTTTTGAACAGCTGTTTGATACTTCCAGATCGATTTACAAAAAGCAGAAAATGATTCTGGAGACAGTTCTGGAACCTTATGATATTACAGTCCTGCAGTATCTGCTGATGTTCAAAATACATAAGAGCAAAAGCACGCAGCTTTCAAGGCTGGCTTTGTCGCTTGATCTGAAACCGGCGTCTGTCACGAGAATGACCGATATTCTGTATAAGCGCCGCTTAATGGATCGGAGCGACTATCACGACGACCGGCGTGTTGTTATGATTCAGTTAACCGAAGAGGGGGAAGAACTTCTACAGAAAGCTGCTGTTCAATATGCCGAAAAAGCGGCGATCTTATACCAGCAGCTCAATACCGCTGACCTGCAGTACCTGCGCAAGCTTGCCGAAAGTTTAACGAAGCTTGCAAACGGCTGTGCAGTGAAAAACGGTAAATAAAAAAATCCCCACATATTTTTATCATCATTCCACAAAATGATAGAGGAAGAAACGAAAGGAGAAAACAAAATGAACAGAGGACGTTTAATTCTGACCAACATTATCGGTTTGATTGTTGTTCTTGCAATTATAGGCGGAGGTGCTTACTACTATTATCAAAGCACACACTATGTAAAAACCGATGAAGCGAAAGTTGCCGGCGACATGGCTGCTATCACAGCTCCTGCTGCGGGTAAAGTAACTGACTGGAACCTTGACGAGGGGAAAGAAGTAAGTAAAAACGACGTTGTTGCAAAAATCAAAGGACAGCAAAATGCTGACGTAAAAGCCATCATGGATGGAACAATCGTGAAAAACCAAGTGAAAAACGGCCAAATGGTGCAAGCCGGTACGACAATTGCCCAGGAAATTGACATGAAACACCTTTACATCACTGCGAACATTAAAGAAACAGACATTAAAGACATTGAAGTAGGAAACAAAGTAGATGTCGTTGTTGACGGAGACCCGAATACAACATTTGACGGAACTGTAGAAGAAATCGGTTATGCGACAACTTCAACTTTTGATATGCTGCCTTCTTCAAACTCAAGCGGCAACTACACAAAAGTAACGCAAAAAGTTCCTGTTAAAATTTCACTTAGCAACCCATCTGACAAGGTGCTTCCTGGTATGAACGCATCTGTAAAAATCTCTGAATAATACAGATCAGTCATCAAACCATGAAGGGAGGTTGTCTTAGGTGGCTAAATCAGATAATCAAGTAAAAAGTCCTAAAACATTGCTTATTGTGCTTATGGCCGGGTTATTCCTGGCGATCTTGAACCAAACGCTTCTTAACGTGGCGATGCCGCACTTAATGACCGAGTTCGGTGTGAGTGCGACGACGATTCAGTGGCTGACGACCGGGTACATGCTGGTCAACGGCGTTTTGATTCCGTTATCGGCCTTCTTAATTACCCGGTTCGGGCAGAGAAGCCTCTTTCTCGTAGCCATGTTCTGTTTTACAGCGGGAACGTTAGTCTGCGGTATCGCGCCTAACTTCTCAACCATGCTGATCGGCCGGTTAATTCAGGCGGTCGGCGGCGGTATCCTGCAGCCGCTTGTCATGACAACCATTCTGCTTATCTTCCCGCCTGAAAGCAGGGGGAAAGGAATGGGGATTTTCGGTCTTGCGATGATGTTTGCTCCTGCGGTCGGACCGACTCTTTCCGGCTGGATCATTGAGCATTACACATGGCGCATTATGTTCTACGGCCTTGTTCCGATCGGGGCGATCGTTATTATCGTAGCGTTCTTCCTCTTTAAGAACTTGGTGGAACCGCAAAAAATCAAACTCGACAGCTTGGGTGCGATCCTATCCATTGTCGGATTTGCTTCATTGCTTTACGGAGTCAGTGAAGCGGGCAGTGACGGCTGGGGAGATCCGATCGTTCTGTCTACTGTCATTGTCGGTATCATCGCGATTGCCGCGTTTGTCATTCAGCAATTGCGCTCTGAAAAACCGATGCTCGACTTCCGGGTATTTAAATATGATATTTTCTCACTTTCCAGTGTGATTAACATCATTATTACCATTGCGCTTTACACAGGAATGTTCCTGCTTCCGATTTACCTGCAGAACTTAGTCGGCTTTACGGCGCTGCAATCGGGTCTCTTGCTATTGCCGGGCGCGATTGTCATGCTGATCATGTCGCCGATTTCCGGTATTCTGTTTGACAAAATCGGTCCGAGACCGCTTGCGATCATCGGGCTGGTCATCACGGTCGCAACGACATTCCAGTATACAAAATTGACAATTGACACACCTTATACGCATATCATGCTTGTCTATGCCATCCGCGCATTCGGTATGTCACTGTTAATGATGCCTGTTATGACAGCCGGAATGAACCAGCTTCCGGCACGATTGAACAGCCACGGCACGGCGATGAGCAACACGCTCCGCCAGATCAGCGGTTCAATCGGAACAAGTTTGATCACAACTATTTATACGAACCGCACGACTATGCATTATTCGCAGATTGCGGATAAAACGAGCACGGCTGATCCAAACTTCATGCAGTCGTTCCAAAGCGCGGTTTCGAATTTAATGGTCAACATGAACATGTCGCTTGATGCGGCGAAACAAACCGTTTATTCATATCTCTACAAAACAGCTTCACTTAATTCCAATGTTATGGGGATTAATGACGCGTTTATGTGGGCGACGATTTTCGCTGTTATCGGCGTTGTCCTGAGCCTGTTCTTGCGTGACGTACGGAAAGACAAACAGCGGGCGAAGAAAAAAGAGGAGCTGTCATTGCTTCCGGCCCCTAAAGAAGTGAAGGAATCTTAATCATCTGAATGGGAGGTTTCCTGAATGAAAATTTACGTAGTGTACGATAGTGAAGGCGAACACACAAAACACCTTGCCGAAGCCATTGCGGAAGGAGCAAGAGAAAACGCTGAGGCTGAGGTTCTGATTGACCATGTCGATCAAGCCGACATCCGCAAGCTGAAAGATATGGATGCCATTATCTGGGGATGCCCAGGACACTTTGGCACTATCAGTTCAGGCTTAAAAGCGTGGATCGACAAACTCGGCTACCTGTGGGCTGAAGGCGAGCTGATTGATAAAGTCGGCGCTGTATTCTGCACGACGGCGACAACGCACGGCGGATTAGAAATGACAATGCACAATCTGATTACTCCGATGTTTCACCAAGGCATGATTGTTGTCGGCCTTCCCGGAAACGTCCCTGAAAACGCTCTGTACGGCTCTTACTACGGCGCAGGCGTCACATGCCCGGTTGACAGCGATGTGCTGATGACGGAAGAAGGCCTTCAATTAGGCCGAGCGCTTGGCCGACGTGTCAGCCAGGTTACAGGTAATTTAACAGCCGGACGACAGTAAGGAGAGGGTTATATGGCCATTATTATAGCGGTTATTGCTGCTGTCATTGTAATTGCACTTCTTATCACATTCAATGTCCGCAGCACTGCTGCAGGACAGAATGTCAGAGAAGAAACCAGAGAAGCGATCGGCACTGCAGCCGAACAGCCGGAAAAGCATGATCCGGCCGAGGAACGCTCGGCCGAGCATGTTCCCGTCGTTGTAAAATCTGAAGCTCCCCGTGAGAAAAAGAATACAATGGGCGATGATGTGTACCGTCAGGCGCTTCAGAAGTTTAAGACTTCTGACACGGATCAGGAAACAAATGATCCCGAAAGCGGCGGCAAAATGCAGGATAGCAGCTATCGTGATGCGCTGCTCTCCTTAAAAAACAAAAAGAAGTAACGGAAAAGGCAAATCTGCGTAAGAGCGGATTTGCCTTTTTTTATTGAAGATATTGTCATTCACTATGATCTAGTGTACTATGTTACTCATACACTGGATTCGAATGGAGAGAAAAAGAATGACATCGTTTTTAGGTTTGCTGAAAAAAGATGCGAAGGTTTCATGGGTCTGGCTCGCAGTTTGGCTTTGCGTCATGATTTGCTGGGCGCTTACAGCCCACATAATCGCTGCCCGGCAGAAAGAACCGCTCGTCATTTTCGGCTTTTTTGCGGCAATGGGGTTTTTTCAATTTCTTGTGGCGCCGCTTTTTATGTACTATCACCTCCATAAGGAAGGGAAAAATCAGCTGTGGCTTTACAATCCGAATGGCGGGTTTTATCTGCTGGCTTCCAAGCTAACGGCCTCACTGCTGTATCAGTTTATCGGACAGCTGGCGCTGACCGGCTACGGCATTTGGATGTACCGGATGCTTTCTGCAAAAGGAGCCCTTGAACAGCCCGTTCCCCTTGCCGGCACAATGACCGGACTGAATGCTTATCTGCTGATCAGTTCAGCGTACTTATCAGTGATCGTAGCCGTATTTTGGACTGTTTTTCACTCGTTAAAACATTTTCCCGTCCTCCGTTGGGTGATCTGCATCGTGCTTGCCGCAGTATGGTCTTATATTGACGATAAAATCATGACGCCTTTCACTTCATCTCAGCATCATTTATGGCCGGTAAAAGTGTATGCGGATTTTGATTTTCACTATACAAAATTGGCCGGCTGGAAGATGGAACTGACGGCCGTCCACTTCTCGCTTTTCAGCTTCCTTGCCGTGATCGTGTTTTCGGCGGTTTGTCTCGCGCTGGCCTCTATGCTGCTGAATCGCAAGGTTGAGGTGTAATGATGGAGCATGAATTTCAGTCATCTAAGCCGATTTATCTGCAGATTGCCGACCGTGTATATTACCGGCTGATCCGAAGTGAGCTTTCGCCGGGAGACAAATTGCCGTCCGTCAGAGAGATGGCCTTACAGATGAAAGTGAATCCGAATACGATACAAAGAACATACAGTGAAATGGAAAGGCTGGGGATCGTGGAAACGAAAAGAGGACAGGGAACCTTTATATCAGAAAGACCTGATCTGAAAGCAGAGCTGAAAGACCGGCTGACAAAAGACGTATTCAAACGCTTTATTCAGGAAATGGCGGAGCTGGGGCTATCTGCTCAAGAAATGCTCGACGGGATCAAACAATATGCGGAGGAAGCAAACGATGAATCTTGATTTTGAACACGTCACAAAAAAATACGGCCGCAGGCTCGCGGTCAGCGATGTCTCATTTTCATTGTCTCCGGGTAAGATCTACGGAATATTAGGGCCGAACGGAAGCGGTAAATCCACAACGCTGAAAATGCTTGCCGGGCTTGCGTTCCCGACCGCGGGCACAGTCCGGATCGGAGGCCGTGCCGTAAGCCGGAACATGCTTTTTCGTACGGCTTATTTAACCGAACATGATATGTTTTTCGCCCGGACGACTGTCGGTGATATGCTCGCATTTTATCATTCACAGTTCCCGGATTTTCAGCTGGAAAAAGCACACGGCCTATTATCGGAAATGAATCTCTCAGCGGAGCAGAAGATAAAAGAACTGTCCAAAGGCAGCCGGGGCAGGCTGAAAATCGTCCTGGCCCTGTCGAGAAGAGCATCCGTTATTCTGCTGGATGAGCCGTTTTCCGGCCTGGATCCGGCGGTCAGGGAATCGATTGTCAACAGTCTCGTATCTTATATTGATTTTGACAGTCAGATCGTAGTCATCGCCACACATGAGATCGATGAGATTGAGACGCTGTTAGACGAAGTGATGGTGTTCAGAAAAGGGAAAATCGCTGAACAGCGCGAGGTCGAAGAAATTCGCGAACAGGAAGGAATGTCCGTGCTTCAATGGTATAAAAGCGTCATGCAGAAGCACGAAAAAGAAGGGGGATTCTAATTGGAAACGGTATTGGAACTGCAACAGGTAAAGAAAACGATAAAAGGACGAACGATTATTCATGATCTGAGCTTTTCCGTCCAAGCGGGCGAAGTATTTGGGTTTTTAGGGCCGAACGGAGCGGGAAAAACCACTACGATCAGAATGATGGTCGGATTAATGAAACTGTCTCATGGAGACATCGTAATCTGCGGAGAATCCATTACGAAAAACTATTCAAAAGCGGTCAGGCACATCGGAGCCATCGTGGAAAACCCGGAACTGTACAAATTCCTGAGCGGTTATAAAAACTTACAGCAGTACGCAAGGATGGTAAAAGGCGTTACGAAAGAAAAAATAGATGAGGTCATCGAGCTCGTCGGATTACAGGACAGAATACATGACAAAGTAAAAACCTATTCTCTTGGGATGAGACAGCGCCTCGGCCTTGCCCAAAGCCTGCTGCATAATCCTAAGGTTCTGATTCTGGATGAACCGACAAACGGCCTTGATCCCGCAGGCATCAGGGAAATCAGGGACCACCTGAAAAAGCTGACACGTGAAAAAGGGATGGCGGTCATCGTCTCAAGCCATCTGCTGTCAGAAATGGAGTTAATGTGCGATCGAATCGGCATTCTGCAAAAGGGGGAGCTTGTCGATATACAAAAGGTAAGGGATGAAGGAAAAGAGGATAAAGATACATACTTCTTCCATATTGAACAAAGAGAAGAGGCACTTGCCGTCCTGACTCAATTTGACTGTGTGAAGAAGACAAACGGCTTTGAGATCAAGCTGTCAAAACAGGAAGTGCCTGATGTGATTTCACTTCTCGTCCGTGAAAATGTCCGCTTATATGAAGTGAAAATCGTCACAAAATCTTTAGAAGACCGTTTCTTGGAAATTACCGGGGGAACGAAAGAGGAGGTTCAATATGTTTAACCTGATCTATAATGAATGGATTAAAATTTTCAGCCGTGTCGGCACGTGGGCAATGATTGTGATTTTAGGCGTTGCGATGATAGGCTTTGCGCTTCTGTCAAACCACTTTACTTCCAATGAAGCCAATCCGAATTGGAAACAAGAGCTCCAGGCTGAAAACAAAGAAATGAAACAGCAGATGAAGGAAACCGGAAATCAGACTCTCATTGATAATCTGAAACAGAATATCGCGATAAATGAATATCGCATTGATCATAATATCCCGAAAGATACAGGGTACACAGTATGGTCATACGTAGCTGATTCTGCGATGATGACTGTTTTGACCGGCTTGTTTACGATCATCATTGCCGCAGGCATCGTGGCGAATGAGTTCAACTGGGGGACGATCAAGCTTCTGGCCATCCGCCCGCTCAGCCGTTTTCAGATTTTGCTTTCTAAATATATGACGGTGCTGCTGTTCGGGCTGCTTATGCTTGTAATTTTATTTGCCGGCTCCGCTCTGTTGGGATTACTCTTTTTCGGCACAAGCGGCGACACAGCCGCTAATGTTCATCTCGTATACAAAGACGGACAAGTTTTTGAGCAAAATATCATCGCATTTCTGGCGAAAACATACGTATATGAATCTGTCTCGGCCTTTATGCTTGCGACGATGGCGTTTATGCTGTCTGCAGTATTCCGGAACAGTTCGTTAGCGGTCGGATTCTCTATTTTTCTATTGGTTATGGGAAGCACGGCGACTGTATTTCTCGCTGCGAAATTTGAATGGGCAAAATATATTTTATTTGCCAATACGGATTTATCGCAATATATGAACGGGACTCCTTTAGTAGAGGGCATGACGATGACATTTTCGGTTGTGATGCTTGTGATTTACTTCATCATTTTTATGGCGCTCGCATTCGGCGTCTTCTTAAAACGGGATATTGCTACCTGATATAAAAAGCTGTTTTGCCTTTGCAAAACAGCTTTTAAATTTAAAAAACCTGCCGGCGTACACCGGCAGGTTTTTTAAGACATTTATGCTTTTGTTACGTTAGCAGCTTGTGGTCCGCGGTTTCCTTCAACGATTTCGAAAGAAACAGATTGGCCTTCTTCTAAAGTTTTGAAGCCTTCGCCTTGAATAGCAGAGAAGTGAACGAATACATCGTCTTGACCTTCTACTTCGATGAATCCGAATCCTTTTTCAGAGTTGAACCATTTTACTTTACCTTCTAACATGAAATTTCCTCCTAAAGCGACATAACGCTTAAATTCACTATTCTTGCTCTAAAACAAACTTCCAAGACGAAAACTCTTACAAAACTTTCTTCTTAAAGATAGTTCGAACAAAAATAATTACCTTTACTCTACCAGTAATCCGGAGAAAAAACAACTGCTAAATGTAACTTTTTTTGAAATAACATTATTTAAGGCGGAACACTCTGGTGGGGAAAGCCGATCTGAGACTGAACAGCACATTTTCAGCTGGTAAAAGCCGCTTTTTACCCTGTGAAGGAAGCAATTGACAACCCTTTTTTAAATCGGTATTGTTAACATAATCATAGCCCGAATGCATGGTGCAGCTTTTGCACATAACAATAGATAGGGAGTAGGTTATCTTGAACCTGCGGCTTATAAACAGTCTGTTTCTCTTCATCGTGATCATGTCACTTACTTCATGCCATTCCCCCGCGGGGAATCGGACAATTACTATCGGAATCAATGAATCTGATCAAATGATCTGGGATTTTGTCGCAAAAAAAGCAAGAGAGAAAGGGTTGAATCTTTCATTGGCAGCGTTTTCGGATTATGCGGAGGCTGATTTGGCACTTGCCGGCGGAGATCTCGATGCCAATGCGTTTCAAACCGTTTCTTATTTTAAATCCCTGCCGCCTAATGTGAAAAATAAGCTGGCTCCTTTAGGAACGACATATGCGGCGTCGATCGGGGTGCAGTATAAACAGCTGGAGGATATACCGGACGGCGCGGTCATTGCCGTGCCTGACGAAGCGGCGGCCTTCGACAGAGCGCTCTTTCTCATGCAGGAGGCCGGACTGATTACATTGAAAAAAGGATTCAACGGGACGGGTTCAGCAGATATGATCAAGGACAACCCGAAACATCTGATCTTAAAAACGGAAACAAAAAAGAACGCATTTCAAGCGGCGGAACATGCTGACGCAGCAGTTCTCAGTCAAAGTGACGCGAAAAAAGCAGGATTTCATGCGGAGAAGGACGCATTGATCCGATCGGCGCAGATGAAGGAAGCGTATCTCCATCTGATCGCCGTCAGAGCTGAAGATAAAGATGATGAGCGGATGCGAACACTCCTGTCTTTGTATCAATCAGATGATACCGCGGCGTTTATTGAAAAAGAATATCAGGGCAGCCTGGTTCCTGTTTTCCTGCCGGGCAGCAGCGTTCTCACTGAAAAGAAAGAATGATTCCCCTTGCGGCGGTCATTCTTTTTTTTCAGTGCTGCATACTTGGTTGCGTCCCGATGTTTTTGCTTTGTACAGCAGCCGGTCTGCGATCAGAGGCAATGTCTGCGGATCCGCCGTATTTGTCGGATAATGCGCGATGCCGAGGGAAACGGTCACGGGAATTGTATCTCCGCTCGTTAAAAGAATCGGGTTCCCGTCAATAGCCTGTCTGATTTCTTCTGCGAGGTGAAGCCCTTTTTTATATGTGCAATTCGGTATAAGCACGGCAAATTCTTCGCCGCCGATCCGGGCTGACGGATCAGAGCCGCTGATTAAGAACCTCAGCCGCGCCCCCAGTTCCTTCAGCACTTGATCGCCTTCATAATGGCCGTATTGATCATTGATCTGTTTAAAGTGATCAATATCAAAATAAATAAGCGCGAGCTGAGATGAGGCGGATTGAGACGCCCGGTCGTAAAGAACGCGCGAGACTTCCTCAAATTTTCTCTTATTAAAAATTCCCGTCAGAAAATCATAATTCGCTTGAAACTTGTATTGCTTGAATAAAAGGCGGGCGTCGGCTTCGTGTTTGATGATATACAGTGACAGCATTCCGCCCACGGTGGAAATGAGCCAATAATAAACGAGGGCCCCGGCAGGCTGCTGTTCAGGCATAAGTAACAGCATCGTCAAGGTGAAAATAACGTTTGAGAAAAGCAGCATAACGAACGCCTTTTTGCGATCCGGCTTTTTTCCTCTGAGGACGGCCACAGAAAGAATCGCAATCATCCCGACTGCGACGATGGAAAAAATGGCGCTGGCATTGAAATTGATCAGTATCCGGCCTGCGACGATAATCATAAAGGCAGCTGCCGTAGACACCCAGCCTCCGTAAAGAGCGGCAATAATAATGGGGATATTTCTGAGATCAATGATGGAATCGGAGTAAGAAAAGCCGAAAGCAATCAGAAAAACCCCTAAAAGCCCGCAGGCCGTCCCCTTCAGTAATTGAAACATCGGACGGTCTTCTTTATGCGAAAGCGACTCTTTAAAAAGAAGGGTGAAGAGATAATTAAATGTGATTAAAATCGTCAAATTAAGAAACAGTTCCTTCGGCATAACAATCACCCTTATATAAGTTACTAAAGAAAGGGTGGAAAGAAAAGAGAAAAGTCTATAAAAATACATATATTGTCAATTCTTACTTGACCGATCGGAATTGATATAATATAGTGTTAAAGGATAATGAACAAGGGAGTGTTTACCTGTTTTGAAGAATTTATTTGTTGTCTTACATGTTTTCATAATGCTTTTGCTTATAGCAGGTCTGTTTGTGATGCAAAAAAAACACGTTTCCTTTTCTAAACGTGTCTTTACCGCGCTCGGATTAGGCATTGTATTCGGTTTTGCACTGCAATTGATTTACGGGCCGGCTTCACATATCGTTACACAAACGGCCGATTGGTTTAATATCGCCGGCGGCGGTTATGTCAAATTGCTTCAGATGATCGTCATGCCGCTCGTCTTTATTTCCATTCTCGGCGCATTTACGAAACTGAAGCTGACCCATAACATCGGAAAAATCAGCGGCCTGATCATCGGAATTTTAATCGCCACGACAGCAATTGCCGCGGCAGTCGGAATTGTTTCGGCGCTTTCCTTTGATCTGAAGGCCGTTCATATCGACCAAGGGAGCACTGAGTTATCAAGAGGACAGGAGCTGCAGCAAAAATCTGAGGATATGACGGCCAAAACGCTGCCTCAGCAAATCGTTGAACTTCTGCCGGCGAATCCGTTTCTTGATTTCACGGGGGGAAGACCGACTTCCACCATCGGAGTCGTTATTTTCGCCGCTTTTCTCGGCATCGCTTTCCTCGGAGTGAAACGGAAGCAGCCGGAGCACGCTGCGACATTCAGCGGAATTGTCGATGCGGTTTACGCGATTATTATGCGAGTCGTTACATTAATTTTAAGGCTGACGCCTTACGGGGTATTGGCGATTATGACAAAAACGATCGCGACAAGCGACATCGACAGCATTGTGAAATTGGGCATGTTTGTTATCGCTTCATACGCCGCGCTTATCGTCATGTTTATCATTCACTTGCTGCTGATTACGTTCAGCGGTTTAAATCCGGTCACATATGTGAAAAAAGCATTTCCGGTCATGGTGTTTGCCTTTACGTCCCGTTCTAGCGCAGGGGCTTTGCCGCTCAATATTAAAACACAAAAAAGCATGGGCGTACCGGAAGGAATTGCGAACTTCGCAGGTTCATTCGGCTTATCGATCGGACAAAACGGCTGTGCCGGCATTTACCCGGCGATGCTTGCGATGATGATTGCGCCGACGGTGGGGCAAAATCCGTTTGAACCGGGATTTATCATTTCCGTCATCGCGATAGTGGCAATCAGTTCCTTCGGTGTAGCAGGCGTAGGAGGCGGCGCGACATTTGCGGCTCTTCTCGTCTTATCCGCTTTAAACATGCCTGTTGCGCTTGCCGGTCTGCTCATTTCAATTGAGCCGTTAATTGACATGGGGCGCACCGCCTTAAATGTCAGCGGCAGCATGACTGCGGGACTGTTAACAAGTAAAATGACGAAGGAAACCGATACCTCGGTTTATAATGATTCTTCCATCGTCATTGAAGCTGAAGAAGCTTAACTAAAGCCTGCCATTGGCACATAAGTTTTTTGTCAGCCACACTGCATGGCTGGTCTCATAAAAATAAAATTCTCGACCTTAAAAAGCCTTAACTTCACCCGGAAGTTAAGGCTTTTTTTAGTGAGAAGAAAGACGTTTGCCGCTGCATTAATTGTCTGTTCCCCAGACTATCAGTGTCTCCCTCAGTATTAATCACTAGGTTTTGAGCCAAATGCTATCAATGTAATTCCGTCATTAGCGACATTTACAGTTGATTTATGTGATCCGGACGAAAAGAGACCTCAAGAAGAATTGGCACTAGCCAATTACCTGAAAGATTTGGTAGAGTCTGAAAGCGCATCTATTACATCTGAACAATTAGTCCGTTTTAATCCCGTGGTATTTGATAAAAATATCGTTGAATTGATTGAGCGGGCTGCAAATAAACGAGGGCTGGAATCGAAACGGATGACCTCCGGAGCCGGGCACGAAGCACAAATGATGGCCCGCATCTGTCCAACGGCTATGATTTTTGTCCCAAGTGTAGAGGGGATCAGCTATAACCCTGAAGAGTACACGAAAGATCATGACCTTGCAGCGGGTGCCCATGTATTGTTAGATGTCGTTTGTAATCTATCGTCTGACTAATATCAAAATCAATTTATAGCTTGGGATGATGGATGGAGCCTTACGGTTAAACAAGATGCCTGTTGTGACAATTGTTAACGAATGAAGGATTTTTTAGCTCACCGAGTCCAAAACCGGCGGGATTAAAGAACCCACGAATCCTTACTAGACAAGGATTCGTGGGTTTTTTTACTGATTTCCGGGTTCGATTTCTTCCAGCATATTCATCACGGTGCTGTCATTTAAAACATTTACCGCGCTTTCTTCAAAGTGAATCGGCTCCGTATAGTGAGGCTTTGCCGAAGTTTCTTTTCTGCGGTCTGTCTGTCCGTCTGTATGCCTCCGGCTGTGTTCATGAGACGAAGATGATGCGCCGGAGTGATTGCGGGAAGTCTGCTCATGCTGCTGGCGGCCGGATTCCCCGCCGAAAGCCTGTTTGATCAGCTCGGCAGGCTGCATGGAGCCGGTTTGTGAGTGCCGGGCTTTGTCTGTATGCTGCTGGCGGCCGGATTCCCCGCCGAAAGCCTGTTTAATCAGCTCAGCAGGCTGCATGGAATGAGCGCCATCCTTATGCTGCATTTGTCCTGAAACCATTCCGGTGATTTTGCGGCGGATTTCCGGTGATAAAGCTGCGATCAAAAGTGATGATCCGATCAGCAGCGCTGTCGGGCTGATGCCTTTTTTTTGTCTGAACAAGTTAAATCCCTCCTCATTCAATTGATTACGCTTATCTTTTCCTTTCCTTCTGAAATTTATCCAAGCCGCATAAAGCAAACGGCGTGCATAAATCCCGCCGAATAGAAAAACCTATACGTAAAGTGAGAAAGGAGGAATTCAACATGATAAAAAAACAAGCAGTTATTTCTGCCCTTCTTCTGCCGATGCTGATTACCGCAGGGTGCAGCATGGGGAACCAGGGAGAAGGAAAACGAAATGACAACCGTACCCAGAATGTAAATTACCGCAACACGCCTACTGATCATAATAACAACCGTAACCTGAGAGTAGCTGATAAAGCCGCAGACAAGGTGACTGATCTGAAAGAAGTTAAAAATGCAACTGTGATCGTTGCCGGAAACAGCGCTTTTGTTGCCGTTGTTTTGACAAATGGGCAAAAAGGCGCCAGTGCCAACCATTTAAAACAAAAGATTACCGATAAAGTGAAATCAGCCGATAAACATGTCCGGACAGTATATGTATCAGCAAACCCGGATTTCGTTGAACGTATGCAAGGCTACGTAAAACGAATCAAAAACGGCCACCCTGTATCCGGTCTGTTTGATGAATTCGGTCAAATGGTGCAGCGTGTATTCCCAAATCCCAATAAATAAATGAATATGAAAAAGCCGCATTCTGCTGCGGCTTTTTTATTTTATCTGCCGTCACGTCCCAACGCTCAGGCGCATAAGGTAAAGAATGAGATGAAAATTGAAGGATCGGGGAGGGAGCTTGTTTGCGTGACAGCATGGGGAAACGGGCGGTATTCACTCTGATCCTGTGCGGAGTCCTTGTCATATTGGCTGTCAGTTCAGCCGTTTCAGTAAGTATGATGTACGTCCTGTCAGGCCAAAACAGCCGCTCTGTTCCGACGAAGGAACAAGTGACTGAACACATGAATAAAGAAATTTACAAACATACAGCGATTTACTATACGGCGGATGAAAAGCCGCTCTTGGATCTGACCAAGCTTACGCTAGACTACGCAAAGCGTATCAGCCAAATCATTGTCGGTTATAAAGGAACAGCGCCCCTTGAACTCATTTTCTTTTCGGATGAAGCTGAAATTGAGCAATATTCAGGGTTAAAAAATGTAGTCGGTTTTTATTCAGAGCAGGAGCAGATGATAGGACTGTTGCCTGAAGAGAAAAAACAGCTTTTGAAAAAAGATGAGCTGGCTGTTTTTATGTATAAGCAATTGATTATACATGAATATACGCACTATGCGTTTCATCAAAAAACACGTCAAATGGGGACGGCTACGTCTGTATTTCCGCTTTGGTTTCATGAGGGGCTGAGCGAGTGGGTCGCGCATTATGATGTAGTCATTGATCCGATTACATTTTCCGTCGTGCCGTTTGATCAATTAACGACCGACCGAAAATGGCAGAAATCGCGTATGGAATATGAGACGGATGTGTATTTGCAAAGCTTTTATATGATAAAGGATTTAACCGATACATTCGGAGAAGGCATTATTTTAACCATTATTAACAAAACAGCCGAAACACAGGATTTTGAAAAAGGCTTTGAAGCGGCTACAAAAGAAAGCCTGAAACGCTTTGAACATGATTTCACAAAAGCATATGAAAAAAAGAAAACGGCATTGGAGAGACAGGTATCCAACGCCGTTTCTTAATCAATGCAGGTTTTGCTGCTGCTGTCCCGTTTGGCCTTTAGTCGGAGGCATCTGCGGCTGCCCCTGCGCCGGCGCAAAGGAATTCAGCATGGTCTGCATATCTTGTGCATTGAGCTGAGGAACCTGATAATAACCGTGTTTGTTTTGGTATAAGAAGATTTCATAAGCCATTTCAACGTATTGCTGAATTTGAGCGGAGAGCACTCTTCTTGTCACAGGATTGGTCATTTCAAGCGAGCTCATCGTCAAGAGAGAAGCTTGTGCTTTAATCAGGCCGAGCATATGGCCGCTTATCCCAAGATCTTTGACATCACTTAATGATTGATTCGGTTTTTTCGGCTGTGTCGGTTTTATACCGTACACGGCTTGGTTCTGTTCCTTCATCATATATGTTGAAGTTTCCTGAGAAGGCTTTTGACCGGTCTTAAAGCATTCTGCCGTCAGATTATAGAGTCCGAGAATGAATTGGTACTGGCGATCAAGGATATCGGCCAGCTGCTGATCCTGTATAAATTGTCTGAGCATCATAAATTGATCCAAAACGCCGACTGTTCCGGCCAGTACTTCATGCATATCGAAAAGCTCATGTCCTCCGTGATTCACTTGCGGTGAACCCGGCATCCCCTGATTTACTGGCGACTGCTGCTGCTGATTCTGCTGCTGTTCCACTGGTTGTATTCCTCCTTCATGTCAAATCAGATGTGAAGAAAGCCGATCCGTTATACATCAAGACCTAATTCGTTACATGGTGATTATTTACTATTTTGCGCCAGCGAAGACAATCTTTACAAAAAAGTGATGTGATTTTTAAGAAAATAAGCTAACGTATTTCTTAGAAGACAAGGGGGGAAATGTATGAAGAAAAAAAGGTGTATGCGTCAGTGGTTCTGTCTGCTGGCGGTTTGTTTTATGATTTTCAGCGTAAAAGATGCGGAAGCAGTCGGACAAGCCGGTCCTCTGAATGAATCTGGAACGGATAAGGCAGATAAAGAACAGCGGACAGAAGACCCCGGCCGTGTCCCGCTCAGAATCATCAGCATGAATGATCTGCACGGAAAAATTGATCAGCAATATGAGCTGGACCTTAACGGAGACGGTAAACCGGACGGCACCTTCGGCCGGATGGACTACGCTGCGGCGTATATTAAAAAGGCGAAAGCCGAGAAAGAAAACGCCCTCGTGGTGCATGCGGGCGATATGATCGGGGGCAGTTCCCCTGTGTCAGCCCTTTTTCAAGATGAACCGACAGTTGAACTGATGGAAGACATCGGTTTTGATGTCGGAACTGTCGGCAACCATGAATTCGATGAAGGAACAAATGAGCTGATGCGGATCATCAATGGAGGAGATCATCCGGACGGTAAGGGGACAAGCGGTTATGACGGCCAAAATTTCCCGCTCGTTTGCGCCAACTGTAAACTGAAATCAGGAGAGTCCTTTCTGCCGCCGTATGAAATCAAATACGTTTCCGGAATTCCGGTCGCTTTTATCGGGGTTGTAACAAGATCGGCAGCAGGCATGGTCATTCCGGACGGAATCAAAAATATCACGTTTACCGATGAGGTAAAGGCCGTAAATGAAGCCGCCGCCGACCTGAAGAAGAAAGGAATTAAAGCAATCGCAGTGCTTGCCCATATGTCTGCTGAACAAAATGGCACAGCGATCACGGGAGAATCCGCAAAGCTGGCCGACGGGACAGACTCGGAGATTGACGTGATTTTCGCCGCGCACAATCACAAAGTCGTAAACGGGGAAGTCAACGGGAAGCTGATCGTGCAGGCATTTGAATATGGAAAAGCAATCGGAATCGCCGATCTCGAACTTGATAAAAAGTCGAAGGATATCGTAAAAAAATCAGCGGAAATCCAATACATCGATCAAAGTAAAATTAAGCCTGACCCGGCAGCGGCAAGCATATTAAGCAAATATGAAGAGAAAGTGAAACCGATTGTCAGCGAAGTGGTCGGGGAAGCGGCCCATGAAATAACGGGCGGCTATTCAAATGACGGGGACACGGCACTCGGAAATCTGATTGCCGACGGTATGAAAGCGAAGATGAAATCCGATTTTGCGCTAATGAATGGCGGCGGCATCCGGGACGGCATAAAAAAAGGGCCGATCACATGGGGAGATCTTTATAATATACAGCCGTTCGGCAATGTACTGACGAAGCTTGAAATCAAAGGGAAAGATCTGCGAGACATCATCAATGCGCAAATTTCCCCGGCTTACGGCCCGGATTACAGCATCAGCGGATTTTCTTATACATGGAACCCGGAAACCGGAAAAGCGGTTGATATGAAAATGGCGGACGGGACAGACATACAGCCCGAAAAGGTATATACATTAACAGTCAATGATTTTATGGCAAACGCAGCCGGGGCAAAATACGGCCCAATCGGGAAACTTGGGAAACATCCGGTGACGGGGCCGGAGGATTTGGAAGCGACAGTAGACTATGTCAAAAGCTTTTCAGCTCCGATTACTTATCAAGCGGAGGGCCGCATCCGCACGGCATCAGGAACCGAATCACCTGATGACACCGGAAACCCGCCGGGGAGAGAGGAAACACCCGGAGGCAGCAAACCTGATAACGGAGAAAAACCCGATCCGGCGGAAAAACCAGCTAAAGAAGATAAACCTGCTGGGGCAGAACAGCCTGATCACACCAAAAAACCTGAACGTCCTGTCATAGAAGAAACAGCTTCAGACACCGTGCAACCAATTCCTGAAACCCGCGCTGCGCCGGCTCCAAATCTGGAACAAAGCACAAAACAGACTGAAAGCGGCACACAAAAAGGCCGCCCATTGCCTGATACTTCAGCGGGCAGCCATCAGACGGCACTGGCCGGCCTGGTGATTACGGGCGCCGGCGTATTTTGGCTGTACAGAATGAAAAGGAGAACCCGCACACCATGAACAAGCTGAAACACATTCCGCTTCTTGTCATCATCATCGGTGTCGTCATCACATGTTATGGAAGCTGGAAGATCGTCGATTCACATATGAAAACAAACCAATCGCTTGAAGAAGCAAAAAAAGCGGCAGAACCCGTTCTGGCAAAGAAAGAAACAAAAAGCGCCGTGCTGGCACAACGCAAAAAAGAATTTCACCCCAAAACAGGTGAGGCAAGCGGTATTTTAGAAATCCCTGCAATCGACGCTGAACTCCCGATCGTGGAAGGGACTGACGCAGATGATTTAGCAAAAGGCGTCGGTCATTACAAAGACAGCTATTATCCGGATGAACACGGCCAAATCGTATTATCCGGCCACAGGGACACGGTGTTCCGCCGGACCGGCGAGCTGAAAAAAGGAGACAGACTGAACGTGATTTTGTCTTACGGCACGTTTTCTTATAAAATCAGGCATACAAAAATCGTCAGCCGGGATGATACGTCCGTCATCACCCTTCAGCACGAGCGGGAGGAACTGATCCTGACCACTTGCTACCCGTTTTCTTATATCGGAAATGCGCCGAAACGATATATTATATATGCCGACCCGGTTTAAGAGAAATACGTTTCGGCAAAGTTTGCCAGATCAGCCGGCATCGGCGCTTCGGCAACAATTTCTTCTCCGGAGATCGGATGGACGACACTGACCTTTTTTGCGTGAAGCGCCTGTCTGTGAAACAGCGCCCGGCTTCCGCCGTACAGCTCATCTCCCGCTAACGGATGGCCGATGCTTGCCATATGCACCCTGATTTGATGTGTTCTTCCGGTTTCCAATTCAAGCTCGACCAGTGAAAGCTGTGCGCCGGGATGATAGCCTTTCACTTTGTAATGGGTGACGGCGGCTTGTCCGCCGGGGGAGACGCGCCTTCTGACGGAATGTGACCGGTCACGGCCGATCGGAGAATCAACCGTGCCTTTTTTGGGCTTCACTTTCCCCTCCGCCACGGCGATATAGGTGCGTTTTAATGTTTTGGTTTCGAGCTGACGGTCAAGGATTGCATGAGCCAGCCGATGTTTAGCGAAAACGACCGCACCTGACGTGTCCTGGTCAAGACGGTGAACGTGGCGCACTTTCGCCTGTTCGCCGTTGATTTGAAAATGATAAGCGATCAGGTTGCTGAGGGTTCCGGTCTGACCCTCTTCATTCGGATGAGTCGGCATCCCCGCCGGCTTATTTGCAATCAGCATATGACTGTCCTCAAATAAAATTTCCGCTTCTCCATATTCCGGAACCACCGTAGAGTCCGTTTTTTCCTGAAGATCAATGAATAGGCGGTCTCCGGTTTTCAGTATGATGTTGTTTTTGGGAGATGTTCGATTTACTTGAATGTTTTCTTGGTTCATCCATTCAGTTATCACGGGTTTTGACGCCTGGAATTCTGATTTCAGGACAGAAAACAGCCATTGTCCGGCGTGTTTTTCCGTAATCAGAAGCTCCAGCCCGCGGTCATTTTGTTTCATATTATAAAGCTCCTTTTCAAGCGGAAAGCGGCTGTTTCAATAGGAAACACTTACCTTAGCTTTCGCGTTTTTTTCTATGCTATTCTTGATAAAGATTAAGGATATTCACATGGCAAGAAAGGTGATTGATGTGAGAATTGTGAACGCAGCGACTGACGGACAAGAAAGCGTAATACAAGAGCTTTCCTCTGAATTGTTCCAAAATGTCTTTCCTCTTTATTTCCCCGAACTGGAAATTCAGCGCTTTAAAAAAAGGGGCGTATTATCTTTACAAAACCAACTTTACCAAGGAACTTTAAAGGAAGCGTTTCAAATTATGGCTTGTCTGCAAACGGTACATAGCATGCTGTCAAAGCCGCACCGGGTATATGATGCCAAAGAACGGGCGCTGTTTAATAAAAATTGCGCTTTGCTGAATGATTGCGGGATGAATTTTCCGTTTACTTATGACGATTTTCAGACAGGGGCCGGATCAGAAGCCTGCGGTTACAGAAGGCTGATCTGACGGATGAAAAGAGCCTTTTTACAGGCTCTTTTTTTGCTTCTTTGACATAATACCACAATTTCTTTCCTCTAACTCCCTTTATAATGAGACAAACCCCCGAGCATAATAAATGTCGAAAGGGGTGCTTTACAATGAGTTCAATCAAACAATCAATGACTACCCACGTGGCTACCGTTTCTCCTAACCAAACGATTCAGGAAGCGGCTGCGCTGATGCATCAGCATAATGTCGGAGCGATTCCCGTCGTTGACGGAGGAGAGTTAAAAGGAATGCTGACAGACCGTGATATCGCATTGAGAACAACGGCTCAAGGCCGTGACGGCCAAACACCTGTTTCACACGTGATGTCTTCTAAAGTGGTATCCGGAAATCCGGAGATGAGTCTTGAAGAGGCGTCACAGCTGATGGCCCAACACCAAATCCGCCGCCTTCCCATTGTCGATCAAAATCATCTGGTCGGGATCGTTGCGCTTGGAGACTTAGCGGTCGATCAGCGTTCAAATGAGTCTGCGGGAGCAGCTCTTTCTAATATTTCCAGCCAAAACACACAGTAACGGATAAAGAGAGCTTGCACTGAATGCAGGCTCTTCTTTCCGTCCGAATGTTACTTTTTGAACGTGAAAGACATTCACGGTATAGTGTATACATAAGTCAGTACGATTAGCTAAAGGAGCTGTAAACAGTGATAAAAGCATTAATCTTTGATTTTGACGGGTTAATTTTAGATACAGAAACCCACGAATATGAAGTGCTGCAGGAAATGTTTGAAGAACACGGATCGACATTGCCTTTATCCGTCTGGGGAAAGGTGATCGGAACGGCTGCGGGGTTTAAGCCGTTCGCCTATTTAGAGGAGCAGCTGGGAAGAAAGCTTGATCATGACGAACTGACGGCGATCAGGCGCGCGCTTCGAACAGCGGATGAAGACGGAAACGGCGCGTCCCGGGGTTGAGGCTTATTTAGCCGCGGCAAAAGAATTAGGATTGAAGGTGGGGCTCGCTTCAAGCTCAGATTTCAAATGGGTATCGGGCCATCTGAAGGAATTAGGTCTGTTTGATGAATTTGAAGTGATTCAGACCGCTGACGACGTAGAGGAAGTGAAACCGAATCCGGAGCTTTATCTGAAAGCGGCGGAACATTTAGGCGTTGAACCGTCTGAATGCCTTGCCTTTGAGGATTCCGTCAACGGCTCAATCGCCGCCAAACGCGCCGGCATGAAATGTGTCATCGTGCCGAATAAGGTAACGGGCGCTCTGTTGTTTGAAGAGTACGATCACAGACTGGAATCAATGGCGGAAATGGAACTTGAATTACTTTTACAGCGATTGAACAATCAAAACGAACCGGCAGGGGGAAACAGCATTGTCTGAGAAACTTGATCTGACCCGTTTTGAAAAGAAAATGGTCATACGGAATATGGAAGAAAAAGATATCAACAAAATTATTGAGCTGCAAAAAGATTGTTTCCCGGGGATGGAGCCTTGGGAGCCTGAGCATTTAATCAGCCACCTCGCGCATTTTCCGGAAGGTCAGTTTTGCGCGGAGTATGAAGGGGAAATTATCGGTTCATGCTCCAGCCTGATCATCAATTTCGATGAATATGATGACCGCCACACATGGCAGGACATTACAGACGATGGTTATATCACGAACCACAACCCGGACGGGCTGAACTTGTACGGGATTGAAGTGATGGTCCATCCGGCATACAGACGGATGAAGATCGGACATCGGCTGTATGAAGCGAGAAAAGATCTGGCGAGACGATTGAATCTGAAAAGCATCATTATCGGCGGACGGATTCCGAATTACCATAAGTATGCGGAAGAAATGACGGCGAGAGCCTATGTTGAACAGGTGACGCGCCATCAGATTTATGATCCGGTGCTTTCCTTCCAGCTGATGAACGGATTTACGCTTATGCGGATCAATCCGAATTATCTTCCGGATGACACCGCGTCCATTAAATATGCGACATTAATGGAATGGAACAATGTCGATTACCTGCCGCAGTCGAAGCGCTATTACAAATCGGCATTTCCGGTGCGCATTTGCGTCATTCAATATGAAATGAAAAAGATTTATTCCTTCGAGGAATTTGCCAATCAAGTTGAATATTATGTGGACGTGGCTTCCGATGCGCGATCTGATTTCGCGGTGTTCCCAGAGATTTTCACGACGCAGCTGATGTCTTTCCTTGAGGAGCGTTCTCCGAGTCTGGCTATTCAGAGGATTACCGAATATACCGAGGACTATATCAGCCTCTTTACAGACCTCGCGGTGAAATACAATGTCAACATTATCGGCGGTTCCCACTTTGTTGAAGAAGAGGGGAAAATTTATAACATCGCCTACTTATTCAGACGTGACGGCACGATTGAAAAACAATATAAGCTTCACATTACGCCGAATGAACGGAAATGGTGGGGCATCAGCGCCGGAGACAGGGTGCGCGTATTTGATACGGACTGCGGAAAGATCGCCATTCAGATCTGCTACGATATCGAGTTTCCGGAGCTTGCGAGAATTGCCGCGGATCAAGGGGCGAAAATTATCTTTACGCCGTTCTGTACTGAAGACCGCCAAGGCTACTTGCGCGTAAGGTACTGCTCTCAGGCGAGGGCGGTTGAAAATCAGATTTACACCGTCATCTCAGGCACGGTCGGAAACCTGCCGCAAACAGAAAATATGGATATTCAGTACGCGCAGTCAGCCATTTTTGCTCCGTCTGATTTTGAATTCGCCAGAGACGGAATCGTCGGTGAAACGAATCCGAATATCGAAATGGTCGTTATCGGGGACGTCGACCTTGAAATTTTAAGAAGGCAGCGTGAAAACGGAACCGTGCGCCAGCTGAAAGACCGGCGCAAAGACATTTACCGGATTACGCATCTTAAATAAAGAAAGCCCGCTCCGCTTAGGGGCGGGTTTTTTTATAAAAACACTTGCACCGTACCCCGTTTCGGGATATGCTCTTGTAGCCCTTTCGCTTTCTGGGAGAAAGCGTTTTTTATTTGCCGCCGCTTTGTTGACTCGCCCGTGCTGCGCCTTTATATTCTTATTAAGAGGAAAACTTCACCAAGAAAATCGGCGTCAGAAGCCGTGCAGCTTTCGATACAGTGCAATGATATTGAAAGGGAGATGAGCGGTGTGGAACATGTACAAAAAAATCAGTCACTCAAACAAAAGGATAAAGAGTTGATTTGGCACGCGATGAAAGGGGCGGAGCCGGATGACAGCATAATCGTCCAAAAAGGGGAAGGCGCCTGGGTTACGGATATTGACGGCAGGCGGTATTTGGACGGCATGTCAGGACTGTGGTGCGTCAATATCGGATACGGGAGAAAGGAACTTGCCGATGCGGCCTACAGCCAATTGAAGGAGCTTCCTTATTATCCGCTGACCCAAAGCCATAAACCCGCGATTGAACTTGCGGAAAAACTGAATGAATGGCTCGGCGGCGATTATGTAATCTTCTTTTCCAACAGCGGATCGGAAGCAAATGAAACCGCGTTCAAAATTGCCCGCCAATACCACATTGAAAACGGCGATCACAGCCGCTTCAAATTCATCTCCCGATACAGAGGCTATCACGGCAATACGATGGAGGCGCTCGCCGCTACCGGCCAGGCGCAGAGAAAATATAAATATGAGCCGCTCTCACAAGGATTTTTGCATGCAGCGCCGCCTGATCTCTATCGGAATCCCGCCGATGCTGACACTTTGGAAAGCGCACATGAAATCGACCGGATCATGACGTGGGAGTTAAGCGAAACGATTGCCGGTGTTATTATGGAACCGATTATTACAGGCGGTGGGATACTGATGCCTCCGGACGGGTATATGGCGAAGGTAGAGGAAATTTGCCGCCGCCACGGCGCGCTGCTGATCAGTGATGAAGTCATTTGCGGTTTCGGCCGCACGGGAGAGCCGTTCGGATTTCAGCATTACGGCGTCTCGCCGGACATCGTCACAATGGCAAAAGGCATCACGAGCGCTTACCTGCCGCTGTCGGCGACGGCAGTGAAACGGGAGATTTTTGAGAAATACTCGGGCGGTGAGCCGTACGGCCGCTTCCGGCACGTGAATACATTCGGAGGCAATCCGGCAGCCTGCGCTCTCGCTTTGAAAAACCTGCAATTGATGGAGGACGAAAATCTGATCGCCCGTTCCCGGGAGCTTGGGGAAAGGCTGCTCCGGGAGCTTCAGCCGCTCAGAGAACATCCCGCGGTCGGAGATATACGCGGAAAGGGCCTTCTCACAGGCATCGAGCTTGTAAAGGACAAAATCACCAGGGAACCCGCTGATGCCGCCGCTGTGCAGCACGTCATCACCTCGTGTAAGAAAAAAGGCCTGCTTGTCGGGAAAAATGGCGATACTGTTGCGGGATATAATAATGTCATTCAGCTGTCACCGCCTTTTTGCCTGACTGACGAAGAGCTTTCTTTCATCATTTCGACCGTCAAGGAAAGCGTGCTGAGCATTGATTTTTAATGTAAAGGAGTAAAACATGAGTTTTCACAACCAGCAGATTTTACCGGCTATCCGGAACATGAAGCAATTCGATGCATTTTTAGAAAGTCCGTTCTTATACGGCGTCATTTTAGATATTCACCTCGGTCAATTAAAAGGTGTCGTGAATGAAGCGAAAAAACACGGAAAACACCTGATGATTCACGTCGATTTAATTCACGGCATTAAACATGATGAATACGGTGCGGAGTTCATTTGTCAGGACATCCGGCCCGCCGGCATCATTTCAACGAGATCCGCGGTCATCGCCAAAGCGAAACAAAAGAAAATATATGCGATCCAGCGTCTGTTTCTCTTGGATACAAGCGCCGTGGAAAAAAGTATGGAATTCGTCGGTAAGCATAAGCCCGACTTTATCGAGGTTCTACCGGGCATCGTTCCGACTTTAATCCGGGAAATTAAAGAGATGACGGGGATACCGATTTTTGCCGGCGGCTTTATCCGCACGGAGCAGGACGTTGAAAACGCCTTGCAGGCAGGGGCTACGGCCGTGACGACTTCAGACACCGATTTATGGGCTAAATATGAACATTCTATGACAAAAAAAGATTGACACCGCTTACACCCGTTGTTACAATAGACCTAGGTTAATACTATGTGATGGAGACCCGGAGACCCACAACAGCTCTTTACGAAAGGCAATAAAGCGTAAAGCGGTTTGTTGTGGGTTTTTTATTCTCTATAACTCTGTCAAACCTGCTATTTTGTCATTTAGGAGGAATGATGATGACAGCATTTTGGGGAGAAGTAATCGGTACAATGCTGCTTATTATTTTCGGCGGCGTTTGTGCGGGAGTCAACTTAAAGAAATCGCTTTCATACCAATCCGGATGGATTGTTGTTGTATTTGGCTGGGGGCTGGGAGTAGCCATGGCGGCATATGCAGTCGGCGGCATCAGCGGCGCTCACTTGAATCCGGCTTTAACGATAGGCCTTGCGCTTGAAGGCAGTTTTCCTTGGAAAGACGTCCCTGTTTATATTGCGGGACAGATGATCGGAGCCATTATCGGTGCGGTTATTGTGTACCTTCATTATCTGCCGCATTGGAAGGCGACGGATGATCCGGCCGCTAAACTGGGCGTTTTCTCAACCGGACCGAGTATTCCTCATACATTTGGGAATATGATAAGTGAAGTCATTGGTACATTTGTGCTTGTGCTCGGCATTTTGGCAATCGGAGCGAATGAATTTACAAAAGGGCTGAACCCGCTGATTGTCGGATTTCTCATCGTTGCCATCGGAATTTCTCTTGGAGGAACGACCGGGTATGCGATCAACCCTGCGCGGGATTTGGGGCCGAGAATCGCGCATGCCTTTCTGCCGATTCCGAAAAAAGGGCCGTCAAATTGGAGATATGCCTGGATTCCCGTTCTCGGTCCGATCATGGGCGGTGCGTTCGGCGGCGTATTTTACAATGCCGCGTTTAAAGGGAATGTGACACCTAGCTTTTGGTTTGTAAGCGTTATAATGGTTATCGTGCTTTTCATACTCTATATTTACACCAAAAAATCTCAATCACAGAAAACATTATCAAATTCTAAATATATTTAAAAAGGAGAGCGGCATCATGGAGACCTATATTTTATCAATTGACCAAGGCACAACAAGCTCAAGAGCGATTCTTTTTAATAAAGAAGGAAAAATCGTGCATTCCGCTCAAAAGGAATTCACACAGCATTTCCCTCAGCCGGGCTGGGTGGAGCACAATGCGAACGAAATCTGGGGAACGGTGCTCGCCGTTATCGCGACTGTTATCTCCGAGTCCGGGATCAGCGCTGATCAAATTGCCGGAATCGGCATCACGAACCAAAGGGAAACGACGGTCGTATGGGATAAAGACACCGGAAAGCCGATATACAATGCGATTGTATGGCAGTCCAGACAAACATCCGGCATTTGCGAAGAGCTTCGTGAAAAAGGATACAGTGATACATTCAGACAAAAAACGGGGCTTCTGATCGACCCTTATTTTTCAGGAACAAAAGTCAAATGGATTCTTGATAATGTAGAAGGCGCGCGGGAAAAAGCGGAAAACGGAAATCTTCTGTTTGGAACGATTGATTCATGGCTCATCTGGAAAATGTCCGGAGGCGCGGCACACGTAACGGATTATTCCAATGCCTCAAGAACGCTGATGTTTAATATTCATGAATTAAAATGGGATGACGAACTGCTTGACATTTTAGGCGTGCCGAAATCCATGCTGCCTGAAGTGAAACCGTCTTCTCATGTGTACGCGAAAACGGTTGATTATCATTTCTTCGGTAAAAATATTCCGATTGCGGGAGCGGCCGGAGATCAGCAGTCAGCGCTGTTCGGTCAGGCGTGCTTTGAAGAAGGCATGGGGAAAAACACATACGGCACAGGCTGCTTTATGCTCATGAATACCGGTGAAAAAGCCATTACTTCAGAGCACGGCCTGCTGACGACAATTGCCTGGGGATTAGACGGAAAAGTTGAGTATGCGCTGGAAGGAAGCATCTTTGTCGCTGGTTCTGCCATCCAATGGCTGAGAGACGGCATGCGGATGTTCCAGGATTCGAAAGAAAGCGAGACATACGCAGAGCGTGTGGATTCCACTGACGGTGTTTATGTCGTGCCCGCCTTTGTCGGATTAGGCACACCGTACTGGGACAGTGACGTGCGCGGCTCAGTCTTCGGCCTGACACGCGGAACGACGAAGGAGCATTTTATCCGGGCTACGATTGAATCGCTCGCATATCAGACGAAAGATGTTCTTGACGCCATGGAGGCTGATTCAGGCATCTCTTTGAAAACATTGCGTGTTGACGGCGGAGCGGTAAAAAATAATTTCCTTATGCAGTTCCAAAGCGACTTGCTTGATGTTCCGGTCGAACGTCCGCAAATTAATGAAACGACGGCGCTCGGTGCCGCGTATTTAGCCGGAATTGCTGTCGGCTATTGGAAGGACAGCACTGAAATCGCTGATCAATGGAATCTGGATAAGCAATTCAAACCGGAAATGGAAGATGAAAAACGCGAAGAATTGTACAGCGGCTGGAAAAAAGCAGTAAATGCAGCTATGGCTTTTAAATAAGATAAAATTGTGGTATACTGAAAACAAGTTAATAGGAACGGTCCTGAGATGAGGAGAGACCACAGCACCAAAGTGATGACAGCGCTTTGGCTGTTGTGGTCTCTTTTTCTATACCGTGACAACAAGGAGGAAACGTAATGATGAATCACCAATTTTCAAGTTTGGAACGGGATCATATGCTGGAAGACATGACTAAAAAAACATACGATCTGTTTATTATAGGCGGAGGTATTACAGGTGCCGGTACGGCGCTTGACGCTGCTTCAAGAGGAATGAAAGTCGCTTTGAGCGAAATGCAGGATTTTGCGGCCGGCACATCAAGCCGATCTACAAAGCTTGTCCACGGCGGCTTGCGTTATCTGAAGCAATTTGAAGTTAAAATGGTGGCTGAAGTCGGTAAGGAACGTGCCATTGTGTACGAAAACGGCCCGCACGTGACGACGCCGGAATGGATGCTGCTTCCGTTCCATAAAGGAGGCACATTCGGTTCATTCTCTACTTCCATCGGTCTGCGTGTGTATGACTATTTAGCAGGGGTGAAAAAAGCAGAGCGCAGAAGCATGCTGTCTGCAAAAGAAACACTGCAGAAAGAGCCGCTTGTCAAAAAAGACGGCTTAAAAGGCGGAGGCTACTATGTAGAGTACCGCACGGACGATGCGAGACTGACGATTGAAGTCATGAAAGAAGCCGTTAAATTCGGTGCAGAGCCTGTCAACTATTCTAAAGTGAAAGAGCTGCTGTATGAAAAAGGAAAAGTTGTCGGCGTTTTAGTTGAAGATTTGCTGTCAGGCAAGGAATACAAAATTTACGCCAAAAAAATCGTCAATGCGACAGGTCCGTGGGTTGACCAGCTGAGAGAAAAAGACCACAGCAAAAACGGTAAGCATCTCCAGCATACAAAAGGGGTCCATCTTGTATTCGACCAATCCGTATTCCCGCTTAAACAGGCAGTGTACTTTGACACGCCGGACGGCCGGATGGTGTTCGCCATTCCGCGTGAAGGAAAAACATATGTAGGTACGACAGATACGGTTTACAAACAAAAGCTTGAGCATCCGCGCATGACGGTGCAGGATCGTGATTATGTCGTCAGCTCTATCAATTATATGTTCCCGGAACTGAATATTACGGCTGACGATATTGAATCAAGCTGGGCCGGCCTCAGACCGCTCATTCACGAAGAAGGAAAAGATCCGTCTGAGATCTCCCGTAAAGATGAAATCTGGACATCTCAATCCGGGCTGATTACAATCGCCGGAGGAAAACTGACGGGTTACAGAAAAATGGCTGAGCACATTGTCGATCTTGTCCGCGACCGTTTAAAAGAAGAAGGCGGCCAGGACTTCGGCGGCTGTAAAACGAAGACGATGCCGATTTCCGGAGGACATGTCGGCGGCTCTAAAAACTTCGAGTCATTTGTGGAAGCAAAGACAAAAGACGGCTTGAAAATCGGTTTATCACAGGAAACTGCTAAGCAGTTAGCCATCAGATACGGCTCTAACGTTGATAATGTCTTCAACCGCATTGAAGGTCTGAAAGACGAAGCGGCAAAACGCCAGATCCCGGTTCACATTTTGGCGGAAGCGGCTTACAGCATTGAAGAAGAGATGGCTGCGACACCTGCTGATTTCTTCGTCCGCAGAACGGGCAGACTGTTCTTCGACATCAAATGGGTGAAAACGTATAAAACGGCTGTGATTGATTACATGAGCGACCGATTCCAATGGGATGATGAAACGAAAGCGAAACACACCGAGTGGTTAAACACGCTGCTGCATGATGCGGTTGTTCCGCTCGAACAATAATAATCGGAGGGCTGTGCCGAAAAGGCATAAGCCCTTCTTTTTACATAAAGCGTTGAGTTAAGTTATCAAGTGACACGGACAGCCGCTTCATATTAAAATATGGTCATAAGCTGAAATTATAGGAGGACGAACATGAGTTGGAGTAAGAGTTACGAACGCTGGAATCAGGCCGAACATTTAGATTCAGAATTGAAAAAATTATTGGCGGCCGCAGAAGGAAACGAGCAGCTGCTGGAAGACTTTTTCTACAAAAATCTGGAGTTCGGAACAGGAGGCATGAGAGGAGAAATCGGACCGGGCACAAACAGAATGAACATTTACACGGTCCGCAAAGCATCCGCCGGGCTTGCGGCGTATATCGCCAAACATGGCGAGGACGCGAAAAAAAGAGGCGTTGCGATCGCGTACGACTCCCGTCATAAATCCCCTGAGTTTGCGATGGAAGCTGCCAAAACCCTTGCTTCCCAAGGCATTCAAACATACGTATTTGATGAGCTCCGCCCGACGCCTGAGCTTTCTTTTGCGGTGAGAAAGCTGAACGCTTATGCGGGTATCGTCGTGACGGCCAGCCATAACCCGCCTGAATATAACGGATATAAAGTGTATGGCGATGACGGCGCACAGCTGCCGCCGAAAGAAGCGGACATCGTCATTGCTGAAGTGAATGCCATAGAAAATGAATTAACGATTCAAGTTGAAGATGAACAGGCGCTGAAGGAAAAAGGTTTAATTAAGATTATCGGTGAAGAAATTGATAAATCATATACTGAAAAACTGACTTCCATCTCCGTTCATCCTGAGCTTTCAGAAGAAGTGGACGTCAGCGTCGTGTTCACTCCGCTGCACGGCACGGCGAATAAACCGGTACGCCGGGGTCTTGAAGCACTCGGTTACAAAAACGTCACTGTCGTAAAGGAACAAGAGCTTCCGGACTCGGATTTTTCAACCGTCAAATCGCCAAACCCTGAAGAGCACGCGGCATTCGAATATGCCATTAAGCTCGGAGAAGAACAAAATGCCGATATTCTCGTTGCTACGGACCCGGATGCCGACCGTCTCGGCATTGCCGTGAAAAACAGTGAAGGCAAGTATACGGTGCTGACGGGGAACCAGACAGGGGCGCTTTTATTGCACTATCTGCTTTCCGAGAAGAAAAAACAAGGGTCCCTTCCGGAAAACGGCGTTGTCATGAAAACGATTGTCACAAGCGAATTGGGCCGCGCCGTCGCTTCATCGTTCGGATTAGATACGGTTGACACGTTAACAGGCTTCAAATTTATCGGTGAAAAGATCAAAGAATATGAAAAATCCGGCCAATACACATTCCAGTTCGGGTATGAAGAAAGCTACGGCTACTTAATCGGAGATTTCGCCCGTGACAAAGATGCAATCCAGGCTGCGCTGTTAGCCGTCGAAGTATGCGCTTTTTATAAAAAGCAGGGCATGTCGATTTATGACGCGCTGCTCTCCATCTTTAAAGAATACGGATATTATCGTGAAGGCTTGAAGTCATTGACGTTAAAAGGAAAACAGGGAGCCGAACAGATTTCCGCTATCCTGACTTCATTCCGAAATGATCCGCCAAAGCAAATGGCCGGAAAACAAATTACGCAAGCTGAGGATTATTCAACAGGAAAACGGACTGTATTTGCCGGTCATCGGGAAGAGGATATTGATCTTCCGAAGTCAAACGTCCTGAAATATTTCCTTGAAGACGGCTCTTGGTTCTGCCTTCGTCCATCAGGAACGGAGCCGAAAGTGAAGTTCTATTTCGCAGTGAAAGGCACTTCTTTACAAGACAGCGAACAGCGTCTTGCAGCATTATCTGACGCCGTCATGAAAACGGTGGACAGCATAGTGGAAAAAACGAAATAAACTACAAACCGCCGGAAGCGACATCCGGCGGTTTTTTTACGCCTCATCCGAAAGTATGAGAAAAAATCATGCTGAAAACAAAGGAATATACAGATGAGAATTGATATAATATGGATAATTCTGATTGGCCGGAGTGAGGGAGTTTGACGAAAACGACGGTAGAAACGTTAAAAACATTAAAAGCGATTGCGGAAACCTTAAACCAAAGCCACGATATGAAAGGAGCGCTTGATAAAGTCCTGCGCGAACTGCTCAGTCTGACCGGGCTGCAGACAGGATGGATTTTTCTGATTGAGCCGGACGGATCCTATACGCTCGCCGCATCCGCTTATTTACCGCCGGCTCTCGGTCAGCGGGACAATGCATTAATGTGCAGCGGGGACTGCTATTGTCTGACCAAATTCAGCAACGGAGGATTGACCAAGGCTGTAAACATTATGAATTGTAAACGGATTGAATTTGCGGAACAGACGACGAACTGCCGCGACACGGAGGGCATTACCCATCATGCGACCGTTCCCCTTGAAGACGGCGGCCGGAAATTCGGTTTACTGAATGTCGCTGCAAGTGAAAAGACATTTTTCAATGAAGAAGAACTGCATCTTCTTGAAGCGGTTGCGTTTCAAATCGGAACGGCGATCCAGCGGATGAAACTGGCTGAATTTGAACAGCAGAACGCCCTGTTGATGGAACGAAGCAGACTCGCGCAAGAGCTGCATGATTCCGTCAATCAGATACTGTTTTCTGTCAGCTTAACGGCAAAAGCCGCTAAAAGCTTGACAGATGATGAACGGCTCCGGCAGATGATTACGTTCATCCAGGAGCTCTCTCAGGATGCGTTAACAGAAATGAGGGCGCTCATTTGGCAGCTGAGGCCGGAAAGCTTAACGAAAGGGCTGTATGCGTCGATCAAAAGCTATGCCGCTCTCATCGGTCTGGAAGCAGTCTGTGACATGGAAGACGAACTGGAGCTTACGGATGAACAGGAACACGCGCTATGGCGGATCGCCCAGGAAGCTTTGAATAACTGCAAAAAGCATGCGGGAACGGACCGGGTTATCATTTCCGCCGTTAAAAAGCCGGATTACGCCGAGCTTACCATTAGCGACCATGGAGCCGGCTTCAGCACTGATGCGCATGCGGGACTGCCGTCGCTCGGCATTGCCGGCATGAAAGCGCGCGCCGAAGCAATCGGAGCCCGTTTTACATTGCAATCTGAGCTTGGCGGCGGAACGATTGTCTCCGTTCGGCTTCCGTTTTTCGGGATAGGAGGGTCTGACTGATGAAAATTGTGATCGCTGATGATCATCACGTTGTCCGCAAAGGACTACGCTATTTCTTCGCCACTCAGGAGGATATTGAAGTTGTCGGTGAGGCGTCTACCGGTGCTGAAGCGCTTCAGCAAGCTGAAAAGACGGGGCCGGACATCATTTTAATGGACTTATCAATGCCTGATATGGATGGCATTGAAGCGGCAAACATTGCGGCTGAACGATTTCCTGACATCAGCATAGTCGTGTTGACGAGCTATTCTGACCGGGAGCATGTCATTCCCGCTCTAAAAGCCGGCGCCAAAGCGTATCAGCTGAAAGACGCCCAGCCCGATGACTTAGTGAAAACACTTCGTGAAGTATATTCCGGACGTTACCGGCTGTCGGCGGACATTGTGCCTCACGTGCTCAATCATATGGTTCAGGATGATCAGAATAAGGAAAAATATTATCAGCTGACCCCTCGTGAAAAAGATGTTCTTCAAGAAATAGCCAAAGGGAAAAGCAATAAGGAAATTGCCGCATCTCTGTTTATTTCTGAAAAAACAGTGAAGACCCATGTGTCCAACCTGCTGTCAAAGCTGAATCTTTCCGATCGGACGCAAGCGGCATTGTATGCCGTAAAATATAATGTTTCTGGAAAGGCGGTAAAATAAATGAGCATATTAGTGATCAGCGGCACCCCGAGAAAAAACGGGCGGACTAGAATTGCCGCTTCTTATATCAGAGACCGGTTTCATACCGATTTTATTGATTTGAGCGAAAGCGGACTGCCGCTATATAACGGTGAAGAAGAACAGAATGAATTGCCCTCAGTGCAAGAGCTGAGACGGCTTGTGAAAAAGTCGTCTGCCGTCGTCTTATTATCTCCCGAGTATCACAGCGGCATGAGCGGCGCGTTAAAAAACGCCATTGATTTTTTAAGCAGCGAACACTGTACCTATAAACCGGTGGCAATCATTGCCGCGGCGGGCGGAGGAAAAGGCGGCATGAACGCGCTGGCGAATATGCGGACAGTCATGCGGGGCGTCTATGCAAATGTTATCCCGAAACAGCTGATTTTAGATCCGATTCACATTGACATGGAGCGCCAGACCGTATCTGAGGATATGGCGGTCAGCCTGAAAGACATGATGGAAGAACTGAACATGTTTATAAACACAGGAAATCCCGGCGTTTAACGCCGGGATTGTTTTATGTCAGCATGGCTAATTGATCTTCATACGCGAGTTCTGCCGCATGATCAATATACCCGAGAAGGGAATACAGCTCTTTTTCAAGCACCGCATCATCATATTCGAAATGATACGCGTGCAGAAAGTGCTCAATACGCTTTGATAACAAATCATCTTTCGTACGCACCATCAAAATTAACAAATTGTCCCATTGGGATCGGTGTGTGTAATACAAGGCTTTATCATAATCGGCATGATCCATCTTACGCTTCTCCTTTCAATGAGAAGTTCTCCGTTAGTTTATGCCGCCGAAGCCTGAATGCAACGGGGGAAAAGTTGGTGGCCGTATAACTGCGGTATAGCAATATGAGGGAGACATAAAATAAAACCGCATATCCGCCCCTTTTTTGGACACGCTAAGATTGACTAAAAACGACTCAGGAGAACATAACAATGAAATCCCTTCCATTTGCGCTGGCCTTATTGTTTTGCGGCATTCTCATCGCCTCGATCGCTGAAAAAGGACATACAGAACACCTTGATCCATCAGTTGAAAAATGGGAGCAGCTCGCATGGAATCAGCTGGAACGTGAATACGAGGGAGCCGAGCTTACCGATTATTCATACATGGGCCGTACGAAAGTAAACCGGGAACAGACGAAAGACGTGTTTCGCGTTACGGTAAAAACAAAAAAAGATACGTTTTCATCCCGTGCTGAAGTGTATTTTCATCCCGTGACAAAACATGTGATCAGCATTAATATTTTCAGACTGTAAAAAAAAGCTGCACAGCCTGATGCGGCTATGCAGCTTGTCTGTATCAGAAGAAGCGTTTCGCTCCGAGGTAGCGCTGTTTCCAATAGGAATTGTTCATGCTGGAAATGACGACACCCGAATCGTTGGCATTAATAAACTGTCCGTTTCCGAGATAAATGCCGACGTGGGAAGGGCCGGCTTTATAAGTTGAGAAAAAGACAAAGTCACCGACCGCCGGCTGGCTTACTGATGTCATCGTATTCCAGTAGCCTGCGGCTGAAAGTCTGGATACGGAAGTGACCTTATTGAGAACGTAATAAATAAAGCCGCTGCAGTCAAAGCCTCTCGGCGTTGTCCCGCCCCATACATACGGTACGCCCAGTTGAGCTTTTGCGGCATCGATCATTACATTAATCTTCGCGCTTGTTGAACCTGTGCCGCCTGTTCCGCCGGACTGATTCGGTGTTGGGTTTGTCTGCTGTCCGGTAATCGTCAGCTTCTGTCCGATCTGAAGCACATCTGTTTTCAGATTGTTTTTCTCGCGGATCTGCTGGGCGGTTACATTGAATTTTTGGGCGATCACCCATAAAGAATCCCCGCTTTTCACGGTATATGTAGTGGTTTTCCCTGTATCTCCGGATTGGTTAGGAGTTGACGGAGACGAAGAACCGGAAGATGACGTTTTTGTCAGCTTAAGCACTTGTCCGACCCGCAGCATGTCTGACGTCAGTTTATTGATACTTCTGATTTGCTGAACCGTCATATTGTATGCGTTTGCGATTTTCCAGAGCGAATCGCCGCTTTTTACTGTGTAAGAGGACGTTTGCGTCTGGTTTTGATTTTGGTTTGAATTGTCCTTTGGCGGCGTACTTCCCGAAGAAGACGTTCCTTTTGTTTTCAAGACTTGGTTGACGTAGATCGTATCCGTTTTTAAGTTGTTTAAAACTTTGAGTTCCGCAATGGTCATATGGACGCTGTTTGCGATCTTCCATAGTGAATCGCCGAGTTTGACTTTATATGTCCCGGAAGATGATGACTGATTTTTGCTGCTGTTTGAGCTGCTGCCCGGCACGGTTTTTGTCTGGTCGGTGCTTGAGGAAACTTTCCCTGTCACTTGCAGCTTCTGTCCCGCGCGGATTAAGTCGCTTGTCAGACCGTTCAGTTTTTTCAGTTCCTGCACGGACATTTTAAAATCAGATGCGATCAGCCAGAGCGAGTCTCCGCTTTTAACCGTATACACACTTTTAGATGTGCCGCTGTTCTTTGAAGGTGACGATGAGCTTCCGGAATCTGATTTGCCGTTAGGGATGGTGAGCGTCTGCCCGATGGAAAGCACGCTGGATTTTAAATGATTCGCTGATGTAATGGCATCCACGCTTGTATTGTAGGTTTGGGCAAGCTTCCATAATGAATCTCCGCTTTTGACCTTAATCGTTTGTGCTTCTGCCGGTGTTACAGCTAATGCAGACCCGACAATCGCAGATGCAGTCAAACCGACCGCTAACTTTTTTTTCATAGTGAATCTCCCTTTTCCTGCGATGATTTTACTATCCCCATTCGTTGCAGCCGCAAGATGAGGATATCAGTAATGATAATCTTTATATCGGCACTTGTCTGCAATCATTTATCATATTAAGAGAATTAGTCCTTTTTTCTTATGCGGGCATAAAAAAAGAAGGAATGCGGACATTCCTTCAGCTTCTGAGCAGTCTCATAATCTCCTCTTTATTTTTGACCAGATCCCTCAACGTATATTTGTCTAAAACGGCCAGATAAGCTTGGAGAGCTTCATACAACAGGTTCTTTAAGTTGCAGGCGGGAGATATGATACAGAGATTTTTTTGGGAGTCAAAGCATTCTACGATGTTAAAGTCGTCTTCTGTATTTCGAACGACTTCACCAATGTTTATGTCTTCCGGTATCATTCCTAATCGGATACCGCCTCCACGGCCGCGGATCGTTTCTACATACCCGAGCTGGCCGAGACGGTAAATCACTTTCATAAGGTGGTTTTTAGAGATGGAATACGTGTCTGCGATTTCTTTTATGTTAGAAAGTTCTTCGGAAGGTCTGGAAGCCAAAAAAATCAAAACGCGTAAAGAATAATCAGTGTAATTCGTTAATTTCATAGAATGACCTCGAAAAAAGAGATTTTACTTCTGTTACATTTTATCATAAAGGAATTCAAAATAAAAAAAAAGGAATTTGCCCCTCAAACTCAAAAAACGTGCGCTCCTTCTGAGCACACGTTTTTTTTGAATTAAGACATCGGCGGCTTACGATCGTCAGAAGCCGATTGATGTTTTTCGATTTTGCGATCCAATTTCGCGAGATAACGGGAGGCAAACTCTTTTCCCCCAAGACCGAATGAAAGTCCGAAGGCAAGTGCAAAACCGCCCAGAATGAGAATAAACGCGGCATTTACGATCGTATCGGCGACGCCGAGCTGATCTAGCGCCATAAAGATTGAGAGAGTGATAATTGTATATTTCGCAAGCGGCGCCAGGAATCTGAATTCTTTTCCGCTCAGCATGCCGACAAGCAGTCTGCTGACGAGCTGTCCGGCCAAAAGCCCGATTCCGAGAATAAATACAGCGGCCAGAACATTAGGCAGGTAAGCGATAATGCCGGTCGCGATGACGACGAGAAATTCGAGATGAACAAGCTGCAGCGCCTCTGCCGTAAAGAGCAGGACGATGATGATCTGCGCAATCATGCCGACCGTCTGAGAAAGCGTAAGTTTCGGGCGCTCCGCCTGTTCAAAGCCCATTTTTCCAAGAAGTGAGTCGAAGCCGGCCCGGTGCAAGAGTCCTGTTACAATGCTGTTTACCCATTTTCCGATCCAGATGCCGGCGATGATCAGCACAATACCGATGATGATGTTAGGAAGCATTGTGAAGACCGTGTTCAGCATTGCGGACGCCGGTTCAGAAATGCCTGCTACATCAAGCCGATCCAGCGCAGAAATGACAACCGGAATGAAAATCAGCACGTAGACAATCGTTCCGATGATTGCCGACAGGCTTGTATCTTTCAGATAAATAGAAAGCCCCATACGTGCGGCAAGTCTTTCCGTGCCGATACTCGCCAGAAAGTTTGTGACAATATCACGGACGAGACGGGCAACAAGCCAGCCGATTAATACAATCAGCGCCGCGGCGAATAATTTTGGTATAAAGGACAAAACGCTTTGGATCATATTTGTAAACGGTTCTGATACTCCGCTGATCTGGAGAGCGGACAAAACGCCCGGCAGGAACAAGAGCAAGACGAAATAAAAAACGATTCGTGAAGCGGCCGTAACGGATCTGCTCATCTCCGCTTCTTCAGAAACCATGGTCCATTTTCTGAGCCAGCCGTGTTCAGCCAGTTTCATGCCCGCTTTTTTGACGAGATAGCTGAAAAGCGAAGCGGCCGCCCAGCCCAACAGCAGAATCAAACCGGCTTTTAAAACGCTCGGCACAGCCGCCGTTATCGCCGACAGCATGCTGACAAAAGGCGAAGCCACGGTTGTCAGATGCAGAATGTTAAAGAATAGAATAAAAACGATAATTAATGCGATAAAATAAATGATTTTACTGATGACTTTTTCCGAGGAATAGCGCGCCGGCTTTTTTTCGGCGAACAGTCTGTCGTCGATTTTTGTTTTTTGGAGGCCTTTGTATACGGCTTTTTCAATGATTTTCGCAATGCCCCAGCCGATAAGCAGGACGAGCAGTGCAATGATCAGATTGCAGTTTGCTGAGATACGTGGTAAGCATGTCTGCTGTGTTCAAGTAGAATCGCTCCTTTTTCTTTTTTTTAGGGTGTGGTGTGTGTTTTACCCACTTACATATAAAGCAAACGGGGCGGATGTGCCGAAAGTTTTCAGACGGAAACCCGTCTGTTATTTCATCTTTTGAGAGGAGGGGTCATACATTATAAATAAGTCCAAGTAGGGGGGATTCGGTTGAACGCGGAGGAGACAAAAGGTTTACAGCGGGCAATTGAGGAAATAACCGACATTGCGAAGGGATTCGGCCTTGATTTCTACCCGATGAGATACGAAATTTGCCCGGCTGAGATTATTTATACATTCGGGGCGTACGGCATGCCGACGAGATTCAGCCACTGGAGCTTCGGCAAACAATTCCACAAGATGAAACTCCATTATGATCTCGGTTTGAGCAAAATTTATGAACTTGTCATTAATTCCAACCCTTGCTACGCTTTTTTGCTGGACAGCAATTCGCTGATCCAAAATAAATTAATTGTCGCCCATGTTCTTGCGCATTGTGATTTTTTCAAAAATAACTGCCGCTTTCAAAATACGAACCGGGACATGGTTGAGAGCATGGCGGCTACAGCGGAGCGGATTAAGCATTACGAAAGAATTCACGGGATTAAAGAAGTGGAGTCCTTTTTAGATGCCATTCTGGCGATTCAGGAGCATATCGATCCGTCGCTCGTCAGGCCGAAGCTGCTGTGGAGCGTCGATGATGAGGAGGAGGACGAAGAGGAAACCGCGTCATCGCCGTACGATGATTTATGGGATATGGATAAGCCGAAGCAGATTAAAAAGAAAAAAAGGAAAAAACCGTTCCCGCCCCGGCCGGAAAAAGATATTCTGCTTTTTATCGAAGAGCATTCGCGGGAGCTTGAACCGTGGCAGCGTGATATTTTAACGATGATGAGAGAAGAAATGCTGTATTTCTGGCCGCAGCTGGAAACGAAAATCATGAACGAAGGCTGGGCATCCTATTGGCATCAGCGGATTATCCGAGAGCTTGACCTGACTTCGGATGAAGCGATCGAGTTTGCGAAGCTGAACGCAGGCGTCATTCAGCCGTCAAAAACGGGAATCAATCCGTATTATTTAGGGCTGAAAATTTTTGAAGACATCGAAGAGCGCTACGACAACCCGACAGAAGAAATGAAAAAAACAGGAGTAAAGCCCGGTTCCGGCAGGGAGAAAATGTTTGAGGTCAGGGAAATTGAATCGGATATTTCATTCATCCGCAATTATTTGACGAAAGATCTTGTGCTGCGCGAGGATTTGTATTTATTCCAAAAGCAGGGCAGAGACTATAAAGTGATCGACAAGGAATGGAAGGCTGTGCGCGACCAGCTCGTGAACATGCGGGTGAACGGGGGATTTCCTTATCTGACCGTCAATGACGGAGATTATTTGAAGAATAACGAGCTTTATATTAAACATTGGTATGAGGGAATTGAGCTTGATCTGAAATATTTGGAGAAAGTGCTGCCGTATCTGTACCAGCTGTGGGGCAGGAGCGTGCATATCGAATCAGTTCTCGAAGATAAAGAAGTGATGTTCTCGTATGACGGAAAAGGAGTGCATCGGAGATATCTCTAAAAAAGAAGAAGGGATGCGGGGAAACCCCGCATCCTTTTTTATTTGCCGCTTTTTAAGATGTGAAAGATCTTTTTGGCCTGATCCGTGTTGTTTAAAAGCCCCGCAAATGATTCTTTTCCTGGACCGTATGCGTAAACGGGAACTTCTTCGCCCGTATGATCGCCGGTTGTCCAGCCGCTGTTGGTTTTTGCATTAAAGAGCTTAATGATCGCTTTGTAGGCGCCCTTGTCAGCATCCTGCTTTGCAGCCGTTTCGATCTGTTTGATTTCATCTTTTGACCATTTCAGGTCGGTATAACGCGCAAGCACGGAAGATACGGATTTGCCAGCTTTGATTTGGTCAGCCATAAATGCCGGCGTTTTTTTCGCTGCAAGAACCGGTTCAACATGCCAGTTTTTATCGTTGTTCGCTCCGATTGTCAATCCGCCGGTCGTGTGATCAGCCGTAGCGATGACAAGCGTATGTTTGTCCTTTTTGGCAAATGCGATCGCTGCTTTATACGCTTTTTCAAAATCCTTCATTTCGCTCATTGCGCCGACTATATCGTTGTCATGTCCGGCCCAGTCAATTTGGCTGCCTTCGACCATTAAGAAAAACCCTTTTTTATTCGAGTTCAGTCTGTCGATTGCTGCCGTTGTCATGTCTTCTAATGAAGGGACGGCGTTTGAACGGTCGATCGCTTTGTCGAGTCCGCCATCGGCAAACAGGCCGAGAACCTTTTTATTGCGGTCCTTTTTAAGCTCCTGTTTTGATGTAACATAGCTGTATCCCGCTTTTTTGAAATCCTTCGTTATATTCCGGTCTTTACGGATAAAGTTTGATTTGCCGCCTCCGAGGAGCACATCCACTTTCTGTTGTCCGTTGATGCGGTCATCAAAGTAGCTGCTCGCGATTTCATCCATATTTTTTCTGGATTTGTTATGGGCTCCGAATGCCGCAGGGGTTGCGTGGGCAATCTCTGAAGTCGCGACAAGTCCAGTTGATTTGCCTCTTTGTTTCGCTTCTTCAAGGACGGATTTTACCCGCTTTCCTTTTTTATCGACCCCGATCGCCGCGTTATACGTTTTCACGCCGGTGGCCATTGCCGTGCCGGCCGCCGCGGAATCGGTGATATTGGAATCAGGATCGTCAGGATAAGTCATCATCATGCCGGTAAGATTGGGGTCAAATGCCGTCAGTTTCATGCCGTCAGAAGGCTTTCCTTTGTTAATGACCGAACGGTAGGCGTTCATGTATGGCGCGCCCATTCCGTCTCCGATCATGAAGATGACGTTTCTGATCTCGTTTTTCTCAGGCTGTTTTTTTGCCGCAGCCTGATCAGAGTGCTGAAGCCCCGCACCCGCAATCAGACCGGCTGTCAGCACGGATACGGCTGCCGCCGGCAGAAGTTTTGATCGAACCTGTTTAAATAAACTCATTCTCAAATCGTCCTCCTTTAATCGTGTCTGTACGTCTAATGGTAGGGGATGTTTGTAAAGAGCGCCTGTCCCTCCTGTAAATTTCAGGTGAAACATTGTTAGAAATGTAAATTCCGATGTAAGGTTATGTTTTCTGGAAAAGGTGAAAATCATTCACTTTTTCAAAAAAGACGAGGATTTTTTTGACAAGGGTCAATTTGGAAAATGAATTTCTTTGTTTTTCCAAAAAACGAGGATCACAGGAAAAAAACATGACAAAACGGCTCGTTTTTCGTCACGTTTGAAATCAAATTGAAATATTTAATACCCTTAAAAACTTTTTTCAAAAACGAATTAGTAAGAAATTTGTCACGGGAAGTCAAGTCTATTTCTAGTGGAAATTGAACCTTATAATAGAAAACAGATAAAAACTTTAAAAAAGAGACTTATAAAATAGATAGAATCATTCAGGGAGGAAAACATGAAAAAGCAACTTGTTACAGCAACAACGGCAGTGGTTTTAGGGACGACTTTGTTTGCGGGTGCGGCATCTGCGCAAACGATTAAGGTAAAAAAAGGCGATACATTATGGGGACTTTCAAATCAATACGGAACGTCAATTAATTCCATTAAATCTGAGAACAAATTAAAATCGGATATCATTTACATCGGACAGACGCTGTCAATCAACGGTAAATCATCTTCAGGTTCAAGCTCTGGCAGCAATTCATCATCGTCTACATATAAAGTCGTAAAGGGCGACAGCCTTTGGAAAATTGCGAATAAATATAAAATGTCTGTAAACCAATTGAAAAGTTTAAACGGTTTAAAAACAGACCTGATCCGCATCGGACAAGTTCTTAAAGTAAAAGGATCAACTTCCGGTTCAAACTCCGGAACGTCAACGGGATCTTCATCAAATCAGTCTTCATCTAACCATAACGCTGCACAGACGAGCCTGAATGTAAACAAGCTTGTTTCTGATGCGCAATCTTTAATCGGCACGCCGTATGTATGGGGCGGAACAACGACTTCCGGCTTTGACTGCAGCGGATTTATCTGGTACCTGCTGAACAAACAGACGAGTGTCGGAAGAACAAGCACTGCGGGATACTGGAGCTCAATGAAGAGCGTGTCCAGCCCGTCGAAAGGGGACTTCGTCTTCTTTACAACATATCAGGCCGGCCCTTCACACATGGGTGTGTACATCGGAAACAACAAGTTCATTCATGCCGGTTCTGACGGCGTCACAACCAGTGACCTGAATAACAGCTACTGGAAGCCTCGCTACCTGGGCGCGAAAAGATTCTAGCAGCCAGGGAAACCCGTTCATCAGAACGGGTTTTTTTATTTAGACGGGACAGAACTCTATTTGTTTCACTTAAAAATGAAAATGTGATAAAAAATCTAAAAAGGTTTGCTTTTTTTCATTTTCATGTAGTGCGATGGCGTACGCGCCTGCGCTCGGTATCTGGGCGAATTCGCATGGAATTTCAATCATGCTCCCTGCGGCGAGTTCGGCCTTTACAGCTGACAGCGGCAGAAATGAGACACCCAGCCCCTCTTTAATAAACCGTTTCGTAATATGCGTCTGTGTCACCTTCATCGTTCTGACGAAAGGGAATTGTATTCTGACCTGACGGAGCAAATCATCCCAATAGTCAGGATGGTTATGGGTCAGGAGCAGATATTGTCCGAACAGGTCTTTCACATCAGCCGCCTTCCCTGATCCTGATTTTCGGCCGGGGGGCGCGACGAGCACAACGGGGTCATTGTACAGGGGGCGGCAGGTGAGGGAAGATGATTGCACCTTTAAGCAGCTCAGCCCGATATCGGCTGAGCCGTTTCTGATTTGGGAGGCGATTTCTTCCGACTCGTAAATGGTGACCATCATTTCAGTCTCTTTATTGTCCGCTGTGTAACGCTTCATGACAGACGGAAGAACGGTGTCGGCGATAAGAGGCGAAACAGCGAGCGTCAGCGTGTGGAAGTAGCCCTGGCGCACCCTGTGCAGCTCCGCCATACTGTTTTCATAATCCTCCAAAAGCCTCATGGCAAACGGCACGTATGCTTTTCCTTCTTCCGTTAATTGTATTTTTCTCCCGCTTCGCTGAAACAGCTTACAGCTGATTTCTTTCTCTAATAATTTTATGTGAACGGTGACGGTCGGCTGAGATAAAAAAAGCGTTTCCGCCGTTTTTCTGAAATTCTCATATTTTGCTGCGGTGACGAAGGTGTGAAGCCATTTAAAATCCATAGATGCACTCCTCTGATTAAAAGTTTTAATTAATTCCCTTAAAAATATTCATTATTTTTTAAATATTATATTTACTATAATAACAGAAAGAGGATAAGGGGGAATGAAATTGATTTATCGTGGATTGAAAGGAATTACTTGTGCAGAAACGGCTATCAGCCACATTGACGGAGAAAAGGGGCATTTAATATATCGCGGCTATGACGCAAAGGATATCGCGCTGCAATGCAGTTTTGAAGAAGCGGCGTATCTCATTTTAAACGGAACGCTTCCGGATGAGCGGCAATTGCTTGCGTTTCAGGATGAACTTGCAGCTGAGCGCGGGCTTCCGCAGCATCTCATCGGCTTATTGGAAACGCTTCCGGACGAGATGGACGACATGGCGGTGCTGAGAACGGCTATTTCAGGTTTGGGCACAGATTCATTTACATATCCGCCCCAGCCGGAAGAAGCGATTAAACTGATTGCCGTCACACCGACGATCATTGCGTACAGATATCGTCGGAAAAAAGGGCTGAAAGCATTGTCACCTGAAGCACGATACGGCCACGTGGAAAACTATTTGTACATGCTGACCGGGAGGCAGCCGTCCGCAGCTCAGAAGAAAGCGCTTGAGACGTATATGATTCTGGCGATGGAGCACGGGATGAATACATCGACTTTTTCAGCGAGGGTCACCGTTTCGACTGAATCTGATTTAGTGTCTGCCGTCACTTCCGCACTGGGTACGATGAAAGGGCCGCTGCACGGAGGCGCGCCTTCAGGTGTCACGAAAATGCTTGAAGACATCGGCGAAAAAGAAAACGCAGAAGCCTATTTGACACAGAAGCTTATGAGGGGAGAGCGCCTGATGGGCTTCGGCCACAGAGTGTACAAAACAAAAGACCCTCGGGCAGAAGCGCTGCGCATAAAGGCTGAAGAGGTAGCGGGAAATGATCCGTCGCTTGACTTGGCGCTTTATGTGGAGAAGGAAGCCATCCGCTTATTAGAGCAATATAAGCCGGGACGGAAGCTGTATACAAATGTGGAATTTTACGCAGCGGCTGTGATGCAGGCCATTGATGTCGATAATGAGTTGTTTACGCCGACTTTTTCAGCAAGCCGAATGACGGGCTGGTGCGCCCATGTACTTGAACAGTCCGCTGACAATATGATTTTCAGGCCGTCTGCGAAATACACCGGCACCTTACCTGAAACGGCTCAGCCGCTTTAAGCCTGGCATATTTGTCCGTTTAGCTCTCCGCACTGCGTGGTATCGTCTCAGTAATACCAATTGCAGGAGTGTGAGAATATGAATCCGATGGACAGACAAACGGAAGGACAAAAACCGCAGGTGCAAAACCGCCAGCCCGGCATTGAGTCGGAAATGGACCCGAAGCCCCTTCTGTAAGATCCGGATGTAAAAGGGTCGGACAGATTAAAAGGAAAAGTCGCCGTCATCACGGGCGGAGACAGCGGCATCGGCGCGGCGGCTGCGATCGCTTACGCGAAGGAGGGAGCGGATCTTGCCATCCTGTATCTTGACGAACATGCCGATGCCGAGAGAACGAAAAAGCGCGCGGAAGAATGCCAGGCCGAATGCCTGTTAATTCCGGGAGACGTCGGTGATGAAGCGCATTGTCAGAAGGCAGTCCGGCAAGTCTTAGATCACTACGGGAAAATTGATATTCTTGTTAATAATGCGGCTGAGCAGCATCCGCAAAACGGGATCCTTGATATTACGGCTGAACAGCTGGAGAAGACGTTCCGCACAAACATGTTTTCCATGTTTCATATGACAAAAGCTGTGCTGCCCTATCTGAAAAGAGGGAGCGCCATCATTAATACAACGTCTATTACCGCTTATCAGGGCGATACATCATTGATCGACTATTCGTGCACGAAAGGCGGCATCGTTTCCTTTACACGTTCGATGGCGATGTCATTGGCCGATCAGGGGATCAGGGTTAATGCAGTGGCGCCGGGCCCGATCTGGACCGCGCTGATTCCCGCGACATTTACTGAAGAAAAGGTAGAAAACCATGGACTGGACACCCCGATGGGACGGCCGGGGCAGCCGGCGGAACACGCCGGAGCTTACGTGCTTTTGGCTTCAGACGAATCTTCCTATATGACAGGTCAAACCATTCACGTAAATGGCGGCAGATTTATTTCCACATAATCCGTAAGCCTTATCCCGCACTGCTAAAAGGTGCGGGATTTTTATTTGAACATACATATCAATATAATGCGGCAGCTGTCAGTCAAATCGTGAACTCAAAGATTGTAATACGTGAGAACCCGCTGTATGAAGGGACGTTATGGGTTCCGTTTTGCTTTAAGAAATCATAAAAATAATATATAGAATTTTCAAAAAGTTATTTTCATTTTTATATGTTTCGTTATAATATGGTATAGGAGAAAGGAATGATGTGCTGAAATATTTCATGCGAAAAATAAGAATTTAGTCATTACAGCCATTGTTATCTGAATATTCTAACATAAGAGATTGATATACAAGGAGTGAAGCAGATGAAGGGGAGCATATTCAGAAAGAAAAGCATTCAGGAACTGCTTGCCGCAACGGGCGGCGAAAAGTCGCTGAAAAGGGAGTTAGGAGCCTTTGATCTGACCCTGCTGGGGATAGGGGCCATCATCGGAACGGGAATTTTTGTGTTAACCGGAACAGGCGCGGTCACGGCGGGACCGGGGCTGACCATTTCATTTGTTATAGCCGCTCTTGCGTGTTTATTCGCGGCTTTGTCATATGCTGAATTTGCTTCAAGCGTGCCGGTTTCAGGTTCCGTCTATACATTTACTTATGCGACATTGGGAGAACTTCTCGCTTTTATCATCGGATGGGATTTAATATTGGAATATATGCTCGCTGTCAGTGCGGTTTCGGTCGGCTGGTCCGGCTATTTTCAATCATTTTTGGCGGGCTTCGGCATTCATCTTCCCGCCGCATTAACGGCCGCGCCGGGATCAATTAAAGGCACGGTCACATTCTTTAATCTTCCCGCATTTGTTATTGTGCTTGCGATTACATTTATCCTCTACTTAGGCATTAAAGAATCAAAGCGGGTCAATAATATTATGGTAATTCTGAAAATTCTTGTTGTTTTATTGTTTATCGCCGTTGCGGCTGTATATGTCAAACCGCACAACTGGCAGCCGTTTATGCCGATGGGGTTCGGCGGTGTTTTCAGTGCCGCGGCGCTCGTTTTCTTCTCCTTTATCGGTTTTGACGCCGTCTCTTCCGCAGCTGAAGAAACGAAAAATCCGGCGAAGGATCTGCCTAAAGGAATTATTTTTTCATTAATCGTCTGCACCGTGCTGTATGTGACCGTATCGGCGATTATGACGGGCGTCGTACCGTTTGCCCGCTTTGAAGGCGTCGATCACCCGGTTTCTCTCGTCCTGCAGATGGCCGGGCAGAACTGGGTGGCGGGCATTATTGATATCGGCGCGGTGCTGGGAATGACAACGGTGATGCTCGTCATGCTGTACGGCCAGACGAGGGTGATGTTTGCGATGTCCCGTGACGGTTTAGTGCCGGGGGCGCTTTCGAAAGTCCATCCGAAGCATAAAACGCCGCACGTGGTCACATGGGTATTCGGTATTCTGTCGGCATTGCTCGGCTCGCTCGTCCCGCTTGATGAACTGGCGAAGCTGGTGAACATCGGCACGCTTGCCGCGTTTGTCCTGATTTCCGTGGCGGTTATCGTGCTGAGAAAGAAACAGCCCGATCTGCCGAGAGCGTTTAAATGCCCGGGAGTTCCCTTTATTCCGGCATTGTCCATTCTGTTCTGCGTGTTTTTAATAATTAACCTTGGCGCCGCCACCATACTTCGTTTCTTTATCTGGCTGATCATCGGTTTGGTGATTTATTTCTTATATTCGAGAAAGCATTCAAAATTAAACGGGGATTTGTAAGGAGCGGCATCAGCCGCTTCTTTTATTTTTCAGAAGAGTGAAACATATTGAAATGGGCTTAAGTTATCGCAGCGAATAAGGGATAATATAGGGCGGAAGGGAAGTGGAAAGTCGTGTCTGACCAAAAAAGGGTTCAATGGGCCTCAAAAATAGGATTTATTATGGCCGCTGCCGGTTCGGCGATCGGCCTGGGAGCCATTTGGAAGTTCCCTTACGTAGCGGGTACGAACGGAGGAGGCGCTTTTTTTCTTGTCTTCGTCCTCTTTACCGTACTTTTAGGCTATCCGCTTTTGCTCGGTGAATTTATTTTCGGAAGACGGGGCCAGACAAATGCGATTGATGCCTACAAACAAGCCGCGCCAAAGTCGGTATGGCACCTCACGGGTTATGTGGGTGTGGCGGCCTGTTTTTTAGTTTTGTCTTTTTACAGTGTTGTCGGCGGATGGATTTTGCTCTATGTGCTGAAAGCCGTTACCGGTTCTTTATCAGGACTCACTCAGGAGCAGTACGGTACGGTGTTCGGTACGGTCATTGAAAATCCGATCCAGACTCTCGCCGCGCAGCTGGTATTTATGATCATGACGGTTGCGGTCGTCGCAAAAGGCGTGCAGAAAGGGATTGAACGTGTCAGTGCGGTGCTGATGCCGATTTTATTCGTGCTGTTTCTGTTGCTTGTGCTGCGCTCTGTCACGCTTGATCATGCCGTTGAGGGGATTAAATTTTTACTGGTTCCGCATTTTGAAGATTTGACGCCGGAATCCATCCTCTATGCTTTGGGACAGGCGTTTTTTACATTAACGCTCGGCGTTTCGGTCATGGTGACGTACAGTTCGTATCTGCCGAAGACCCAAAACCTCCCGGGCTCGGCAGGTTCAATTGTTATCATGAATGTGCTCGTCACGCTGTTTGCGGGACTGGCCATTTTTCCGGCGGTTTTTTCGTTCGGATTTAAACCGGATGAAGGACCGACATTGCTGTTTACCGTGCTGCCGGCTGTTTTTGACCGGCTGCCGTTCGGCTCGCTGTTTTTTATCAGCTTTCTCGCAGTCTTTTTCTTTGCCGCGCTGACTTCGGCCTTTTCTATGGTGGAAATTATCGTGGCGACTGTGGGGAAAGGGGATGAAACGAAAAGAAAGAAGCTGTCCTGGACAAGCGGTCTGCTCATTTTCTTAGTCGGAATTCCGTCCTGTTTATCATACGGTGTTCTCAGTGATGTTCATTTGTTCGGAAAAACGTTTTTTGATCTTGCGGATTTCACCGTCAGCAATGTGCTGATTCCGCTCGGCGCCTTATTAATATCAATCTTTATTCCGCTGAAAATACCGAAGCAGGAGCTGTTTGCCGAGATGAAAAGCGGCTCCGCCATCGGCTACCGTTTCTTTCAGCTGTGGTATTTCCTTCTGAAATATCTTGTGCCGCTGGCTATCATTGTCGTATTGCTGCATTTAACCGGCGTTCTTTCATTTTAAAAAAACAGGCCCCGTAAAAGGGCCTGTTTTTATTTTATGCTTAAAAACCGAATTGCAGATTCGTATCAACCGCAACGATCGTATATACGCAGACAATGACGAACAGATTGAGTATGACACCGAGCAGTCCCGGTCCGGTCCGTCCTTTTTTAATAAACAGCTCAATGATGCCGAACGGCACGGCGGCCATCGCAAACGGCAGCATCTGATAAGAATAGAATGTCACATTGCTGATGATCGCCACATTCAAAAGCAGCAGCGACAAAATCGCGGTACCGACCGATATCCAGCCGAAAACATTATGCTCTTTAAAGATTCTTACCAATTCCATAATTCCACCTCACCGATGTTTGCTGCTTTGACTGTTTTGTTTTTCAGCAGACGTTCGATTTCTTTTGTCGGCCCCGTCACGACAGAGCCGTATACGTTCATTCCGTGATGTTCAACATAGTCGATTCTGCTGCTCAGTTTCATGTCTTTGCGTTTCGATATCACCTGCGCCCATTTTTTATGATGGGACATAAATTCAAGGGCGCTGATAAATTGTTCTCGGTCTGTCTGTCCCTGCGCTTCGAAAGAGGGAGCCAGCTTAGAATCTTTCCCGGGAAATCCTAACGGATCGGCATAAGGACTGTCTTTCAGGTTTTTCTCCGTTTCGATCGCGTTCCATAAAAACTTCACATCGTATTTTTTAAAAGTTGAATATACTTGAGAAGAAGGATAGGCCCGGTCATAAGAAAGATAGACCTCCGCCACGCTTCCTTCAGGCAATTTTTTTAATGTCTGTCCGGCTTTGTCAATCGTGCGTTCCTTTAAGCCGGAAGGATGGGCGAAATAATGCTTTGCCTGTGCCGCGTCTAGATCATAGTAGTTAACGGCAGGCGATTTGACTGTATCTAAAAACATTTCAATCCGTTCTCCGCCGACGGATTTCGTTTTTGTGCCAATCTGCTTTTGCAGCGGAAATTCCGTATTCATTCCAAACAGTTTCACCTGGCTTTTCAGTCCGGAGGTATCGACGAGGACGTTCGGCATTGTGGTCGCCACTGTCACGGCCGCGGTTTCCATTAATTGATTGCCTGTGCTTTCTTTTCCTCCCAAACCGTAATAGAGGTAGCTTCCCAAAGTACAAAGCGGCAAAATCATCAAAGTGGAAATGACGGCGAGAACTGAAATCCGCAAATACGATTTGCGTTTTCCGTATGATAAAATAGCCTTCTGTTTTTCCGGACTGATGCCGACTTCCCATTCCCGGTCGTCCTGCATTTCACTTTCAATCAATTCCTGATAGACTTCCAGCTTTTCCAGCTCTTCTTCAAAGGCGGCCATTTCCCGGTCGCTCATTTCTCCATTTTTGTATTGGTAAAAACGCTTTTTAAATTCTTCATTCATCATTAACACCTCTATTATAAAGTGCTTTCAGCCGCTGTCTGGCACGAAATAAAACACTTTTAAAATTAGCCTCTGAAATATTCATAATATGGGATGCTTCTTTGTAATTCAGTTCTTTTAAATAATACAGTGTTAAGGCCTCCCGATAATTGTCGGGAAGTTCGGACATATACCCTGTCAGCACTTCCTTGATTTCAATCTGATGAGCCGGGCTTTGAACAGCCGTCTGAAAAAGGCTCCCAATTAAGTCATCGGAAATGGTCACTTCCTTTTTATGTTTTCTGACATAATCTATAAACGCATTTCTCGCCACTTGAAAAAGCCATGGCTTTACTTTGCTGTGGTCGTAGGAGTGAATGTGTATGTATGCCCTCATAAAGGTTTCCTGCAGCAAATCTTCAGCGAGATGCTTGTCTTTTGTCATGGAGAGCAGGAACCGGTAAACATCATTCATATACATTTGGTAAATTTCATCGATCGTCACTGCCTTTTCTCCTTGTTATACACGCATAAGAAAGGTTTAAAGTTGCACGTTCCATGCAAACGGCTTAAATTCATTTTCACCTAATCAAACACCATTTCTTTATAGTACCCAAAATCCGTCATAAAAGATAGGGATCGGCAGAGGAAAAATATAATTATTAGTACCAGGTAATAAAAAATATTGTTATAATAGAGGGAGAACACTTTTGATCATTACAACAAAGGAAGTGCGTTATGTATAAGTTTTGTGCAAATGCCATAAAAGCCATTCTTTCCCTGCGCGGGGGAGTGAAAGTGTACAACAAGGAGAATCTTCCGTCTGATAAAGGATTCGTTATTGCGTGCACGCATGCGGGCTGGGTGGACGTCCTCACGCTCGGTGTCGGAATATTACCTCATCAGATTCATTATATGGCCAAAAAAGAACTGTTTCAGAAAAAGTGGATCGGGGGTTTTTTGAAGAAGATTCACGCATTCCCGGTTGATCGTGAAAATCCGGGTCCGAGCAGCATTAAAACGCCGATTAAGCTTCTGAAGGAAGGACAGATTGTCGGGATCTTTCCGAGCGGCACGAGAACATCAGAAGACGTCCCGCTGAAAAGAGGAGCCGTGACCATCGCCCAAATGGGGAAAGCGCCGCTCGTTCCGGCCGCATACAGAGGCCCGTCTTCGGGTAAAGAGCTGTTTAAAAAGGGAAAAATGCGGCTTATCATCGGCGAGCCGATTTTTTTGGAGGACTTTTCTGATCTTGCGCCGAAGGAGAGGCTTGCGGCCATGACAGAAGAGCTGAATGCCAGAATTAAAGAGCTTGAGAAAAAACTTGATCAAATATAAACAAAAAAAGCTTGCCGTCTGTATCAGACGCGCAAGCTTTTTTATTATGCTTCTTTTTGTTCGGCGGTTTCCAGCAGTTCATCAAACGCCAGTTTCTTTACTTCGATATATGCGACGTGGTGGCCTTCAATTTCATTAATGATAAATTCGCAGCCTTCTTCGATAATCGAATCGTATTGTTCAACATCGTATTTCTGGGTAAGGAACCAGCCGCCGATGGTGTCGACCTCGTCATTTTCTAAATGGATGCCGAGCAGTTCGTTCACTTGATCAATCAGAACCTTACCGTCAAGCATGTAATGGCCGTCGCCGAGTTTGCGGATTTCGTTGATTTCATCTATATCAAATTCATCGCGGATTTCCCCGACGATTTCTTCGATAATGTCTTCAACGGTGACAAGCCCCGCGGTTCCGCCGTATTCGTCCGACAGAATCGCCATATGAACCCGTTCCTTCTGCATTTTCACAAGCAGGTCGTGAATCGGTGCCGACTCAATCACATGGATGATCGGATTGACAAAATCGGTAATCGGCGAGTCGACTGATACTTCGCCGCTGATGCAGGCGGTCAGCACTTCTTTAATGTTAATGACGCCGATAATATTATCTTTGTCACCCTCTTCGACAGGGTACCGGGTATATTTTTCAATCTGAATGATCTCCATCATTTCAGAGATTTTGATATCATGCGGCAGACTGACGATTTCCGTACGCGGAATCATAATTTCTTTTGCGAGTCTGTCGTCAAATTCAAAGATTTTGTTCACATATTTAAATTCAGACTGGTTGATTTCACCGCTTTTATAGCTTTCAGATAAAATGATGCGCAGCTCTTCTTCCGAATGGGCAAGCTCATTTTCAGACACCGTCTCCAGACCGAACATCTTCGTTAAAAGACGGGCGGAGTTGTTCAGAAGCCAGATAAACGGGAACATGATGCGGTAAAACCAAATGAGCGGTTTCGAAAACAGCATCGAAACGGCTTCCGCTTTTTGGATGGCGACTGTTTTCGGCGCTAATTCTCCGACGACCACGTGTAAAAACGTAATGATCGCGTAGGCGAGAATAAATGAAATAATGTGCGATAGTGAGCTTGGTACGTTTATTTTTGTGAAAAGCGGATGAAGCAAGCGTTCAATCGTTGATTCGCCTAAGACACCAAGACCAATGGAAGTCAATGTTATGCCGAGCTGGCACGCCGATAAATACTCATCTAAATGCGTGGTCACTTTTTTGACACCGATTGCGGCTTTATTTCCTTCTGCTATAAGCTGGTCAACCCGTGAGCCTCTGATTCTGATTATCGCAAACTCAGATGCTACGAAAAATGCCGTCAGCGCGATTAAAACCGCGACTAAAATCAAATTCACAATGTCCAATTAGAACCTTCACTCCTTTTGGGAAGATGAAGGTAACACCTCCTGTTAGTAAGATAATGGTTTAACTTAACAGCAGCATAAATGATTGAAGCACTGCAAGCTTTTCAGGAGCCAGCCTTTTTTTCAGCTGGGCGCGCTCCTCTGGTTCAAGCTTTTCAAACCGATGCAGGATCCCGGAGATGTTTTGATTCATATGATCAATTTCCGATGCCAGATTTCCAATATCGTCAGGCAAGGCTGAAGAGGGAAACTGGTTTTCCAGTCGGTCTTTTATATCAGACAGGGCCAATCGCTGCTTTTTACAAGCGACTATAAACTGTAATCGATTGAGTGCAAGTGTATCGTAGTAACGGTAGTTCGAGCAAGATCTGTCAGGCTTCAAAAGCCCGAGGTTTGTATAGTAATCCACCGTGCGTTTCGTTACACCGGCAAGCTCTGCTAATTCACTGATGCGATAAGTCTCAGCCCCATCTAAATCCCTCCCCAACCATCACGTTATAGTTATGAGAATAGTTTAATATATGAAGGGGAGTTTGCACAAGTTTATTGTTTTCCGTCTTTCCTCTGAAACGGGGGGCAGGCTTCCGGAAAAAGCGTTGACTGCGCCATGTAAATCTTTCATAATCATTGTAAATAGAAACGGAAGAAAAAGACAGAAGGGACAGATGACAGTGGCCGGTTTATCACGGGAAGTGACAGAAAATCTGGAGAAAGGCTCTTGGATACGAAAACTATTTGATGAAGGCGCGCGGCTGAAAAAAGAATTCGGCGCCGATAAGGTGTTTGACTTTTCAATAGGAAATCCGGTTGCGGAGCCGCCAGAAACATTTAAAAAGGCGCTTTGCGAAGCGGCTGAAACAGGTAGGCACGGATACATACAAAACCAGGGGCTTCCGGAGGCGAGAGAGAAGGTTGCAGGCTTTTTGTCAGAGCGGTTTCAGACCGAGATTTCTGCCAGGCATACAGTCATGACGGTCGGGGCAGGCGGAGCGCTGAATGTTGCGCTGAAGAGCATCCTGAACCCGGGGGAAGAAGTCATCCTTCTTTCACCTTATTTCGCGGAATATAAAGCGTATGTTGAAAATTACCGCGGCAGCCCCGTCATCTGCCCGCTGACTGACTCATTTGAGATTGATATTGAAGCGGTGAGAGAAGCGATCACTCCCCGTACGAAAGGACTGATCGTCAATACGCCGCATAACCCGACGGGGACTGTGCTGAACCAGAAAAATCTTAATGATTTGGGCGCCTTATTAAAAGAAGCCGAGGAGCGGAACGGGCAAAGCATCTTCATTTTGTTTGATGAACCGTACAGCCAGCTGATCTACGGAGAAGAACAGGCGAATCCGTTTCAGGCGTATCACCGCGTTATTTTAGTCAGTTCGTTCAGTAAAGATCTCGGCATTGCGGGGGAAAGGCTCGGGTATATCGCAACAGACGCCCAAATACCTGAGCGCGGCCTTCTGACGGATGCGCTCGTTTTCTGCAACCGGACGCTCGGCTTTGTGAATGCACCGGTCATGATGCAGCGCGCAATAGCGAAAATGGACGATCTTTCGATTGACGCCGAACCTTATCGAAAGCGGAGAGATCTTATGGTGGACATCCTCACAGAAGCCGGCTTTGAATTTGAAATGCCGAAAGGAGGCTTTTTCGTCTTTCCAAAATCACCGATTGAAGACGAGGTGGCTTTCTGCATGCATGCCGCACAGAAATATAAACTATTGATCGTACCCGGCAGCGGATTTGGAAAAAGCGGCTATTTCCGATTATCTTTCAGCGTGCCTTCAGAACAGATCAGACAGTCGCGGGACATTTTCAAAGCACTGTATCAAGATTTTTCTTCATAGCTTCCAATACATAAAGATGGGAGAACGGTCAAATGTCGAGGAGAAATGATGGCACGTCAGACATCAGCATTACAGGAATCGGGGTCTTAACCGCGGTCGGACAAGGCAAGGAGGCGTTTCTTGATGCGCTTATGGATGGGCGGCACGCCTTCGATGTGATGAAACGCCCCGGCCGGCAGAAAGGCAGTTCGTGTATCGGCGCGGAGCTTAGCGGATTAACGCCGCCTGATGCGCTGTCGAAGCGCTTGTACCGAAGGGCCGCATTATCAGGAAAGGCGGCGCTTATCGCTTTATATGAGGCATGGCATGACGCTCAATTAGACGGCGCTGATCACAGCCGCACCGGTCTGATCATCGGCGGTTCAAATACGACGCAGCGCGAACTGATGCAGGTCTTTGAGAAAAACGGTGAAATGCCGCAATTTGTGAATCCGACGTACGGGCTTTCTTTTATGGATAGTGATTTGTCGGGGCTTTGTACGGAGCAATTCGGGATAAAAGGGCCGGCCTTTACGGTCGGCGGCGCGTCGGCAAGCGGTCAGGCGGCGGTTATCCAGGCCGCTCAAGGAATCAATGGCGGCCTGTTTGACCGCTGTATCGTGATCGGGGCGCTGGCCGATCTGTCGTATATGGAGTGTCACGCTCTCCGCTCACTGGGAGCAATGGGCACCGATACATACGCTGAACGTCCTGAAGCCGCTTGCCGCCCGTTTGACCGGCATACGGACGGGTTTATATTCGGAGAAGCGTGCGGGGCGATCGTGCTGGAACGCGCTGAATCTGCCGAACAGAGGGGCGCGCGTTCATGGGCCGGCTTAAAGGGCTGGGGCATGGCTTCCGATGCGAACCGCAATCCGAATCCTTCAGCAGAGGGTGAAATGACGGTGATCCGCCAGGCACTGGAGCGGGCCGGTCTTTCAGCGAAAGAGATCGATTACATCAATCCGCACGGCACCGGTTCGCCGATCGGAGATAAGACTGAATGCCGGGCGCTTTCTGAAAGCGGTCTGTCGCACGCACGGATTAATGCGACAAAATCGATTACAGGTCACGGCCTGAGTGCGGCCGGAACGGTAGAAATCATTGCGGCGCTCCTGCAAATGCGGGAATCCAAGCTTCATCCGACCAGAAACTTAACGGAGCCGATCGACGGCGCATTCCAGTGGGTGACGGACGAACCGATCGCCCATACCGTACACCATGCGCTAAGCTTAAGCATGGGATTCGGAGGGATTAATACGGCGCTTTGTTTAGAAAATCATTTCCGAAGCAGATAACGGCAGTCTTCTTTTTTGAAGGCTGTTTTTTTATATGATAAAAAAATCTGAAAATGAAGAAAGAATTGAGTTGTGATACAATAAAATATACAAATTATAATCATGCTTTGACTTAGGAGGTGGCAGGATGGGGCCCTCTGCATAGTCAATCACCCATTTCGTTCCTCTCGCTTAAGAAAAAATGATGAAATCAGGAGGTGACGTCCTTATCCTTCAATCAGGGATAAGGTGAAATGGACGATATTGACAGTTTGATTTTAATCGGTGTGCTCATTGCGTTAACGGCGTTTTTCGTGGCGAGTGAATTTGCGATCGTCAGAGTGAGGAGATCCAGAATCGATCAGCTCATCCTAGAAGGGAACAGACGGGCAGTGCTTGCAAAGCGTATCATTACGGATCTTGATGAGTATTTATCCGCCTCGCAGCTCGGCATTACACTGACATCCATCGGGCTCGGGGTGCTGGGAGAGCCAGCATTTGAGCGGATGCTTCATCCTGTGTTTCGGGGTATGGGACTGCCGGATTCTGCTGAGCATGTGATTGCTTTTGCCGCGGCGTACGGGCTGATTACATTTTTACATGTCGTCGTCGGTGAGCTTGCGCCTAAAACGGTTGCCATTCAAAAAGCGGAAAAGCTGACGTTATGGATTGCAGGGCCGCTTCGGTTATTTTACGTGTTCATGTTCCCGTTTATTTGGGTGCTGAACGGCTCCGCGAGAATTTTGACCGGTTTGCCCGGATTAAAGCCGGTATCTGAGCATGAAGGCTCCCACTCTGAAGAAGAGCTGCGGATCCTGCTGTCAGAAAGTTTAAAAAACGGAGAAATCAATCCGTCTGAATATACATTTGTGAATAAAATTTTTGAGTTTGATAATCGGATCGCCAGGGAAATCATGATTCCGAGAAAAGAAATCGCCGCTGTTTCAACTGATATGTCAGTGCCGGAAATGCTTGATATGATGCTGAAAGATAAATATACGCGCTGGCCCGTAACGGACGGGGACAAAGACAGCGTTATCGGCATGATCAATACGAAGCATCTCTTTTCAGATCTGCTGTTTATGACAGAAGATGAAAAAGCGGAAGTATCCATCGCCTCTTACGTCCGTCCGGTCATTGAAGTCATCGAGACGATTCCGATACACGATCTTCTGATAAAAATGCAGAGAGAGCGTATTCATCTGGCGATATTATCTGATGAATACGGCGGAACGTCCGGTCTTGTGACGACCGAAGACATCCTTGAAGAAATCGTCGGCGATATCAGAGACGAATTTGATGAAGACGAACAGCCGCTGATTCAAAAGCTGTCCGAACGCCATTATGTGCTGGACGGAAAGGTTCGCATCGATCAGGTGAATCATCTGCTCGGCGCAGGGATTGAAGAGGAAGTCGACACGATCGGCGGGCTTGTGCTGAAGCGGAATATTGATATCTGTTCGGGTGAGTCGATACAGATCGGGGGATACACTGTCCTCGTATTAGAAATGGACGGCCGGTTTATTAAACGTCTTGAAGTAAAAGAAGAACAGGGCCGCACTGGCGGTCAGGAAACAATAAACCGCCCGCTGCCCGTGCCTGAAGCGGTCATGCTTCATAACGCAACCTTGAGCGAAAAATAAGCTCAAGGTTTTTTTAAATGGATATGATAATGAGGCCGCACCAGAACGCCAAAAGGCTTCCGGCTGCTGAAACTGCGATGTAGAGCAGGCTTTCCTTTATGCGATTGTTCATCATCAGCTGCACGGCTTCAATACTGAAGGTGGAAAAGGTCGTAAACGCACCGAAAAAACCTGTCGCGATGATGATACCGGCGGAAGGATTATCCAGACCCAGTCCGGTGAACATGCCGAGACCGAAAGAGCCGAGCAGGTTGACCGCAGCCATTCCAAGCGGAATCGGAAAACCTTTTGTCCTTTCTGAAATGGTTTGACCCAGCAGAAAACGCAATACCGCTCCGATTCCCGCTGCGATAAGCATCAAAACAATCGTCATGACGTTTCATGCCCCTTTCCCGCTGAACGGAGAGCAATCCGCCGTCCGCAGAAAATGCCGGCATACGCAAGGGCAAGGCCGGCGAATAATGTCGCGGCAGCATAACAAAAAGCAGCTGCGGGAGACGATTGCAGCAAAAAGACGGTTTCTTTTGCGAAGGTTGACATCGTCGTGAAACCTCCGCAAAAACCGGTTCCGAAAAAGGCGGTTAGAAGAGGGCGCTTTGCCCGAATGACAAAATAACCCGTGATAAGACCAAGTAAAAGGCTTCCCGCCGCGTTTTCGAGGAAAGTAGCCGCGGGGAAAGAACTGCTGTGAATGTGCGTGCTCAATTCAAAGCGGAGCAAAGCGCCAAGCGCCCCTCCGATAAAAATTGCGATGTATTGTTTCATATCAGCCATCCTTAGAAATAAAATCCGGAAAATCAGTTACAATGCCGTCAACTGCCATCATTTGCAGCTTTTCGGCCGTCTTTTTGTTTCTGACCGTCCATGCAAATACTTTCAGGCCGTGTCTGTGGGCGGTGGAAATCAAGAACCGATTCAGGCGGGTGTATTTAATATTGACATAATTTGCGGCTGATTTGTAGGCGGTCAGCTGGCTTTTGGAAAACATCCCAAAGCTGGGCCTGGCAATGATCGCAGTCGGAACGGACGGATACATGTCATGAAAGATCTGAATCGACTTGAGGCTGAAAGATTGAACGATATGATAAATGGAAAAGGAAAACTTGCTTAACAGCTGGCCGACTGCTTTTTCAAGACCGACTTGAGAAGCGTGCCCTTTTAGTTCAATTAAAAATCCGATTTTAGAATGATAGCGCTTCAAGACCTCTTCGAGCAGGGGAATCCGCTCTCCTTTAAACTCAGCTCCGTACCAGCTTCCGGCGTCCAAAGACTGCAGCTGCTTCAGCGTGTAATCTTTTACAAAACCGGAGCCGTCCGTTGTCCTGTCGACTCTGTCATCATGAATGACGACAATGTGTCCGTCTTTTGTGAGCTGGACGTCAAGCTCAATGAAATCAGCGTTCAATTCGGCCGCGATATCAAATGCCGCAAATGTATTTTCGGGCGCATTACCGGATGCGCCGCGATGGGCGATGGTATACAAGCTTGTCAGCTCCCCTCAAGGGCATTTCTGTTATTATATCAAATTCATATATGCACAGCGATTCAAACTGGTGAATGTGCGAAAGAGGATTTTTTTGGAATGAAGATAGTGCTTTTTTCGGTTTACAATCCGCAGTGGTGATTTATAATGGCAAAAAGGAGGCGAGATCATGGGAAAAGGGAGATTGAAAGTGGAAGAAAGAATTAAAGCCGAAACCGATGCTGAAATTCAAAAAGCGACTCTCCTGAAACAGACACAATCGAAGAAGAAATAGTGCCTGCCCCTGTTGTATCTGGCTGAAAGATGAACGAATTTTGTGAAAACCCCGGCTGTGTTCTGCTGCCAGGGTTTTTAGGCTGCCTGAAGACATTAAAAGAAGCTGATGTCCGAATGTTTTAGTATAATGGATTTTCGACAAGACAAAGGAGCATATGCCATGATGACACATTTTCAGAGCTTTTTTACTCTTGACCATATTTCACAGATCGGTATCAGCATTGGAATTTTAGCGGCTTTTCTCATTTTGAGAAAGCTGTTTGTCAAATACTTTTTTCAGCTTGTTTATAAATTGGCGAACAAACCGAAAACCGACATATTCAAACAGATTGCCATCGCGTTTGACAAGCCGGCCAGATGGTTTTTCGTGGCGCTGGGGCTGTTTTTGGCGATTGAGTATTCGCCGTTTTTAGACGGGCAGATGGATATTGTCAAAAAAATGTACCGCTCCCTGATCGTGGCGCTGATCGCCTGGGGGCTTTGCAATCTGACATCCGCGTCTTCCTTTTTATTTCATAAAGTCAATCAGCGCTTTGAGCTTGATATGGATGACATTTTGGCGCCGTTTTTATCCAAGGTGCTGCGCTTTGTCATTCTCGCGCTCAGCGTCAGTGTAATCGCGCAGGAATTTAATTATGATGTAAACGGGTTCGTGGCCGGACTCGGACTTGGCGGGCTGGCCTTCGCACTCGCGGCTAAAGATACGATCAGCAATTTTTTCGGCGGTATCATCATCATTACGGAGAAGCCGTTTACGATCGGCGACTGGGTCGAGACGTCGTCTGTGACGGGGGGCGTAGAAGATATTACATTCAGAAGCACAAGGTTCCGCACGGCGCAGGGGGCGCTTGTCACCGTGCCCAATTCAACGCTGTCCATGGAAGCCATCACAAACTGGACGAGAATGACGAAGCGCCAGGTTACGTTTTCCATTCGTGTCTCTTATGCGACGCCGATTGACCGTTTAGAGCGGTGCATCATCAGGCTCAGAGAAATGCTGCGTGAACATGAAGGCGTACATGATGATACGATTATGGTTCATTTTGACGTGTTTGCAGACAGCTATTACAATCTGTTTTTTAACTTCTACACAAAGACCATCGTCTGGGCGGAAAGTCTGGATGTGCGGCAGGATATCAACCGCCGGATTATTGATCTTTTTGCGGAGGAAGGCGTGGAATTCGCCTATCCGGGCCAAACGGTTTTTGTGAAACAGAAAAATCAGGATGAACCGGTTCAAGTCAATGGTCATTCCGGAGAAAAAGAACGGGCATAACAGGCGCCGTTCTTTTTTCATGATATGATAAAAAGAAAAAGGCGGTGGAAGAGTGGAAGCGGTTATGACATTGATCAATCAGGCTGAACGTATCATGGTGCTGACGGGAGCGGGCATGAGCACGGAATCCGGCATTCCTGATTTTCGTTCGGCGGGCGGTATATGGACCGAAGACACCTCCAGAATGGAAGCGATGAGCAGGGAATACTTTGAACGCCGTCCGCGCGACTTCTGGCCTAAATTCAAACAGCTGTTTCAGATGAAAATGAGCGGAAGTTATGAACCGAATGCCGGCCATAAGTATTTGGCGGATCTTGAAAAGCGGGGAAAACAGGTAGACATTTTCACGCAGAATATTGACGGGCTTCATAGAAAAGCGAGAAGCAGCAGTGTCTATGAGCTTCACGGTTCAATTCAGACCGCCGCATGCCCCCGCTGCGGAGCGCGCTACGGGCTTTCACATCTGCTGAAGGAAGAAGTGCCGGAATGTACGGCGGAGACCGGAGATCATGCGGTATGCGGCGCTGTATTAAAGACGGATGTCGTCCTGTTCGGCGATCTTGTTCAGCATTTTGAAACCCTTTATGAAAAGCTTGATAAAGCTGATCTTCTTCTTGTGATCGGCACTTCGCTTGAGGTGGCGCCGGCAAGGTTTGTCCCTGAGGATGTGAGCCGGATTCCCGGTTTGAAGCAGGTGATCATTAACCTTGAGCCGACATATTGCGACCATTTATTTGATCTTGTCATTCATGAGAAGATCGGTGAATTTGCAAAGCGGATCAGCGCCGCGACATAAAAAAAGCCGGATCATATACAGATCCGGCTTTTCTTATTCATGGACGGGAATCATTTGATCCGTCAGCACGTCAAATGAGTAGCCCTGAGCTTTCAGTTTTTGGATCAGGCTCGGCAAAGCATGCACCGTCGCAGGCAGATCGTGCATTAAAATGACATGCGGCCTGCTCGTATGAACACTTTCCAAATATGCGAGCTGATTCAGCACTTCCGGCACGTACCGGGCATTCTTGTACTTCCAGTCCTCGCTGTCTATCGTCCAGTCCCAGTACACGAAGCCGCCTTTTTCGAGATGCTTAATCTGGGTGTCTGTCAATGACGGTTTGCTGCCGTAAGGCGTACGGACAAGATCCGTTTTCACTCCGGTGATTGCCTGGAGCGTATCGCGTCCCTGCTGCATTTCTTTCAGCGGCGATGTCGGTGTTTGATAAAACAGATGATTATCGTGCGTCACGCCATGCAGGCCGAGCGCGATTCCTTCCCGGTTCGCTCTTTCCACGGAATGCTTATAGGCTTTCATCCGCGGTTCAAGCATAAAAAAAGTGGCTTTTGCGCCATTTGCCTTCAATACATTCAACAGCTGTTCAGTATATGGAGACGGCCCGTCGTCGAAGGTTAAATATACCGTTTTTTTCCCTGTGTCTTGCTCTTTCTGCAAATGTTTAAGTAAGACGTCGGGAGAATCATTTTTCAGCCGCAGGCTTTCTGTTTCGTCTCGAAGCTGTCCGTTTGCGGTCACGGTGACCTGCTTGTTTTTTGCGGCGGAAGCGGAATAACCCATTATGACGATTACCAGAAGCAGTCCGCACAAAACTGCTAAACTCGTAAGTTTAAAAGCCAATGAAAACAGAGAAGGGGAAGCACCTTCTTTTGTCTTGCGCATAACAATCTCTCCAGTAGCATAAATTTCTTCATAATGCTGGTAACAACGGAGGCTTGCAAAGTGCCATAAGTTAACAGCATATGTATGTCGAATCAAGTATACAGGAACAAAACTGGAAAAGACATAGAAAATATGTCGAATGATAAGATTTTAAGAAAAAAATAAACTCCGCTGCCGGCTTGCTTGTTCAATATGATAGAATAGTTGACAATAACAGCTGAGAATGCACATCACGGCAGATAACGATTAGGAGGGTTTACATGAAGGCATTAGTAAACGGCCAGTTGATTGATCGTGAGGAAGCGGCAGTTGATATTGAGGACCGCGGATATCAATTCGGTGACGGTGTGTATGAAGTCATCAGAGTGTATAACGGCGCCTTATTCGGACTGCGGGAGCATATCGTCCGTCTTTTCAGAAGCGCCGCAGAAATCGGTATCGCCCTTCCGTTCTCCGCAGAAGACATAGAATGGGATCTGCAAAAGCTCGTACAGGAAAACAAACTCATTGACGGCGGAGTTTATATTCAGACGACGAGAGGGAAGGCGCCGCGAAAGCACCAGTATGACAAGGGATTGGAGCCGCAGACGACGGCATACACCTTTTCAGTGAAAAAACCGGAAAATGAACAAAAAGCCGGAGCGCAGGCCATAACGGCGGAAGACAAACGCTGGCTGAGATGTGACATTAAGAGTCTGAATTTACTGTATAATGTGATGATCAAACAAAAAGCATATGAAGCAGGCGCATATGAAGCAGTGCTGATAAGAGACGGGGCGGTAACGGAAGGAACCTCATCCAATGTATACGCCGTCATTAACGGCACCGTTCGGACGCATCCTGCAAACGAGCTGATTTTAAACGGCATTACCAGAATAAAACTTTTAGAACTGATGAAAGAAAACGGGATTGAGGTGCGGGAGAAGCCCCTTACTGAAGACGAACTCAGAGGCGCGGATGAAATTTTTATCTCGTCAACGACGTCTGAACTAATCCCGATCGTAACCCTTGACGGAAAACCGGTCGGCAGCGGTGCGCCGGGTCCTGTAGCCAAAACGATACTGGAGGCATTTCAGTCGCGCATTCAGCAGGAGATCGGAGTTCAATCATAAGCGGAAAAAAGGCCGGAAACACATCCGGCCTTTTTGCTTCTGTCAGATAAAAAGAGATTCGATATGCTGAATGAGCACGCGGGAGATCTTCTCTTTTGAAAGACGATTCGGTTCAAGCATGGCATGCAGCGCCAATCCGTCTGCGATGGCATACAATTTCTCCGCTTCTATCTCTTTATCAAGATTTGGTTTCAGATGCTTATTTTCATCCAGCCAGTCAATCAGGCTCCGGATATATTCCAAGATCCCGTCGTGCTGGGGATGAAATTCTTCCCCCTTATGTCTGGCGTAAGCTGTGAAAGCGAACCATACCTCCATTTCATCCATCGATTCTTCATCTGTCGGGATGATTTCAAGCATCAGACGCACCGCTTTTTCTTTCGGCGGCAGATCTGTCATGGCGACTTCGTTAATTCTGGCGGCAACTTTTTCTTTTACGAGTGTCATCGCGTACCCCAAAAGCTCGTCCTGGGTGGTGAAATAGTGCCTCAGCGCGCCTAAAGAAAGACCCGCTTCCCGGGCGATGTTTCTCACTGTCGCTCCTTCCATGCCCCGTTCCAGAATCGTCCGCCATGTGGCTTCGGCTATTTGTTTTCTTCTTTTTTCGTGGTCGATTATTTTAGGCATGGTTCCAGTGTAACAGGAAAAAAATTTTCTTGCAATTTTGTAATACGATTGTATTAAATAAAAAGAGGTGTTACAATGCTTTTTAGAAAACGATAAGGGGGAACCGGATTGAACGCAGTTGCTTGGTTGATTGTCATTTGTGAGGCTGCTTTTTGGGCGGCTGTCATCTGCGGATTGGCGGCGCGGTATTTATTCAGGCGGCAAAAGCTCGGAATGTTTTTTTTCGCTCTCATTCCTCTTTTGGATGCCGTATTGTTTCTTGCGGCTGCGGCTGATTTATACAGAGGGGCGACAGCGACTTTGGCGCATGCTTTGGCCGCCGTTTACATCGGAGTGTCTGTCGCCTTCGGAAAAAGCATGATTCAATGGGCGGATGAGCGTTTCCGTTATTATGTGGTAAAGGAAGGGGCAAAACCAGTTAAGCGGTACGGACTGGATTACGCCAAACATTATGCAAAAGGATGGGGGAGGCATGTATTAGCGTTTATCATCGGCGGCATTCTTTTGGCCGGAACGGTATTTCTCATTCACGACGCTTCCCGGACCGAAGCGCTCAGCGGCCTGTTAAAGGGCTGGTCCGTCGTATTGTGCATCGATTTTTTGATCATGGCGAGCTTTTTTGTAATGCCGAAAAAAAGAGGAAACAGCCGGGAGATGTAAATCGTCTTCATGCACGGACGAACACAGAAAAAAAGCAGCTTTTTATAAAGCTGCTGCACAGAAAGATCATTTTACGATAAGCACCGGAATATCGGATTTAGACGACAGCTTTTCACTGACGCTTCCGAATAAAAGTTTTTTCAGCCTGTTCCGGTCTCGGCTTCCGATGACGATCAAATCCGCCGATATGCGATCGGCATGCTCGATAATGGCGTCAGCGGGATCACCTTCTAAAATGTCGATATCTCCGTCAATCTCAGCGCCGTTCATCAGCATTCTCGCTTCGGCAATGATTTCTTCCGTGCGGTCTTCATAAATCATGGGATCAGGGGAGATTCTTTCCGCTTGGAGCGGATCAGGAACGCTTGCAATCCCGCCTCCGATATATGTCGCCCCGGCTCCCGGCCTCGGAGGATCAACAATCGTCTGGGTATCTTTTGCATTGTGGGAATGCACGACCGTTAAATCCGCGTGAAACGTTTTTGAAAGGTCTATGGCTTTTTGTAGCGCTTTCTTACTGTCATCACTTCCGTCAAAAGCTGCAATCAACCGGTCCGCATGAAACATCGGCCTCATCCTTTCAGTAAAAAAGGTTTGCAGAACAATACCCGTTTGGAAAAAAGCTAAAACCCGGATTGACAATAAAAGGATTTATTTATATGATGAAGGAAGAATATAGGAAAAAGGAGGTATGGATCATGTCAACATTACAGCGTGTCAACTCAGCTTCAGCTAAATACCGGCGTGACTGCCATACACCTTCCGTTTTCTGAACATTTGCTTAAAAACGGTGCAGTCGCGCATAAAAGGCGGGTCTGTACCTTATTTATCATAATAAGAGGCATGGAGCTGACGCTTCATGTCTTTTTTTATACAAAAAAATGAAGAAAGACAGGTGTGATGCATGTGGCGGTATTAGTGAAAAAAATGTACAACAATCCGGAAAAGCTTGAGGGAGGCTGACTAATGAAAGGGGATGACGGTATTTGTTTACTGTATTAAAAAAGCTGGCTTGGTTTTTTAAAGCCTATTGGCTGCGCTATACGACGGCGATTGTTCTGTTATTGATTGTGAATGTCATTGAAATGTTTCCGCCTAAACTTCTCGGTAACGCAATAGACGATATGAAGGCGGGTGTGTTTACGAAAAGCGGGATGCTGTTTTATATATGTGTTTTTCTCGCTTTAACGGCAGCCGTCTACTTGCTGTCTTATTTTTGGATGTATCAGCTTTTCGGCGGAGCGAATGTCATGGAGAAGATTCTCCGTTCAAAGCTGATGGGAAAACTTCTTCACATGTCACCGCCGTTTTTTGAGAAATACAGGACGGGCGATTTAATGGCGCGGGGGACAAATGATTTGCAGGCCGTCAGTATGACGACGGGCTTCGGGGTCTTAACGCTCGTTGATTCGACGATGTATATGCTGACGATATTTTTAACGATGGGGTTTGTCATCAGCTGGAAGCTGACATTCGCCGCGATTATCCCGCTGCCGATTATGGCGGCTGCGGTCAGTCTGTACGGAAAAAAGATTCATGAGCGGTTTACGGAAGCGCAGGATGCTTTCGGATCATTAAATGACAAGGTGCTGGAGTCGGTATCCGGCGTCCGGGTCATTCGGGCTTTCGTGCAGGAAAAAAATGATGTCAGCCGATTCGGAGATATGACGGCTGATGTATATGAGAAAAACATGAAGGTGGCGTTTATCGATTCTCTCTTTGAGCCGACTGTGAAACTTCTCGTCGGCCTCAGCTACCTCATCGGTCTCGGCTACGGCGCCTATCTCGTTTTTCAAAACCGGCTGACGCTGGGAGAGCTTGTATCGTTTAACGTGTATCTCGGAATGATGATCTGGCCGATGTTTGCGATCGGCGAATTAATCAATATCATGCAGCGCGGCAATGCCTCCTTGGATCGTGTCAATGAGACGCTTTCTTATGAGCCTGACGTGATCGGGCCCAAGCATCCCGCAGGTATCAAGGAGCCCGGGCGTCTCGTTTTTGAACAAGTGACCTTTACGTATCCGAGCGGAGCGGGACCGGCTCTTTCTGATGTCTCTTTTTCCGTAGAAAAAGGGCAGACGCTCGGCATTGTCGGGAAAACGGGAAGCGGAAAGACGACGATCATTAAGCAGCTTTTGCGTGAATATCCGCCCGGTGCGGGGGCGATCACGTTCACAGGCGTACCGATTCAGGAAATTCCGCTTGATCAGCTCCGCGGGTGGGTCGGCTATGTGCCGCAGGATCATATTTTATTTTCAAAGACGGTAAAGGAAAATCTGCTTTACGGACGGCAGGACGCAAGCGAAGAAGAAATCGGCAGCGCGCTGAAAGATGCGCATTTTGAAAACGATATCGGCATGCTTTCCGACGGGCTTGAGACGCTTGTCGGCGAGAAGGGCGTAGCGCTCTCAGGCGGACAAAAGCAGCGCATCTCAATTGCGAGAGCGCTTTTGACAGATCCCGACATCCTCATATTAGATGATTCGCTTTCCGCCGTTGACGCGAAAACGGAAGCGGCCATTATTGACAGCATCCGTAAAAAACGGCGGGATAAAACAACGATTATCACCACCCACCGGCTCTCGGCGGTTGAACACGCAGATCTCATTCTCGTCATGGACGAAAGTCGGGTGTCTGAAAGAGGCACACATCAGGAGCTATTGGCGCAGAACGGCTGGTATCGGGAACAATATGAGAGGCAGCAGCTGTCCTCTCTTGAAGAAGGGGGGACCAGCGCATGAAGACCGGAAGAAGATTATGGAATTACGCGCTTCAATATAAAAAACTGCTGATTTGGGCGGTCGTTCTGCTTATTATTGCGGTCGGCACTGAGCTGACCGGCCCGTTTATCGGAAAAAAAATGATTGACGATCATATTCTCGGCATTGAAAAAATATGGTATAAAGCCTCTGCGGACGATCCGGGCGCCGTCAGGTTCCGGGGGCATGATTATGTCAGGGAAGACCGGATCAAACCGGGGGCGGACAAAACCGGAGAGGTGCACATTTATCAAGTCGGTGCGGCCTACTATTTTGTTGACCGCCCCGTCAGTTTTGACGGAAACCGTTCGGTGTCTGACGGCCGGCTGACGATATCAAACGGTAAGGAAAGCAGGTCATATCCCGCCGTTACGTTATCCAAACAGGAAATTTTTCAATTTTACCGGCCGGAAATAAAAGGACTGCTGACTTTGACCGCCATATATGCGGGGCTGCTCATGTTTTCCGTGTGCTTTCATTACGGCCAGCATTACCTGCTGCAGATGGGAGCAAACCGGATCATACAGCGCATGAGGCAGGATGTATTTTCGCACATTCAGAAAATGCCGATCCGCTACTTTGATAATCTGCCCGCCGGAAAGGTCGTGGCCCGCATTACGAATGACACAGAAGCGGTCAGAGATTTATATGTAACGGTGCTGTCTACGTTTATCACAAGCGGCGTCTACATGCTCGGCATTTTTACGGCGCTGTTTATGCTTGATGTCAGGCTGGCCGCCGTTTGCCTTCTGATTATTCCGATCTTAATAATCTGGTCGGTTGTGTACCGTAAATACGCATCCGTCTTCAACCAAAAAATTCGTTCAATTAACAGTGACATCAATGCGAAAATGAACGAGTCCATTCAAGGTATGCCGATTATTCAGGCGTTCCGCCGTGAGAAGGAAACGATGAAGGAATTTGAAGAATTAAATGAAGCTCATTTCCGCTTCAAGAACAAAATGCTGTCCTTAAATTCCCTCATGTCCCACAGTCTTGTCAATGTTCTTCGCAATCTTGCGTTTGTCGGATTGATCTGGTATTTCGGAGGCGCTAGTCTGAGTGCGGCAGGATTTGTTTCGATCGGCGTGTTATATGCGTTTGTTGATTATTTAAACCGTTTGTTTCAGCCTGTTACAGGGATTGTCAACCAATTTTCGAAGCTTGAATTGGCTCGTGTTTCTGCGGGCAGGGTATTTGAACTTTTACAGGAAGAGGAAACGGAAGAAACAGGCGCTCCCGCACACAAAAAGGCGGAAGGGACTGTGGAATTCCGCGATGTTTCTTTTGGTTATCGAAAGGGAGAAGAGGTGCTGAAACATATCAGCTTTACAGCTGAAAAAGGTGAGACGGTCGCCCTCGTCGGCCATACGGGATCCGGCAAAAGCTCCATCCTTAATCTTCTGTTCCGTTTTTACGATGCCCAAAAAGGCGATATACTGCTGGACGGCAAAAGCATTTACGGCATGTCGAGACAGGAGCTGAGGTCGCATATGGGCATTGTGCTGCAAGACCCGTATCTTTTCTCGGGCACGATCGGCTCCAATGTCACCCTTGATGATCAGCGTATTTCTCCCGAGCAAGCTGAAGAAGCGCTTCGCCAAGTCGGCGCCGAAAGCCTTCTGCAATCCCTGCCGAAGGGCATCATGGAGCCCGTCACGGAAAAAGGCGGCACACTGTCCTCAGGGCAGCGTCAGCTGATTTCTTTTGCAAGGGCGCTCGCGTTCGATCCGGCCATTTTAATTTTGGATGAGGCGACGGCGCACATTGACACCGAAACAGAAGCAATCATTCAAAAAGCGCTGCAAGTGGTTCAAGAAGGGCGCACAACATTTATTATCGCCCATCGGCTTTCCACGATCAGACACGCAGACCAGATTCTCGTGCTGGAAAAGGGGCGCATCATTGAAAAGGGAAGCCATGACGAATTAATGGCGCAAAAGGGGCAGTACCATCAAATGTATGAATTACAGAAAGGAACGGCGCAGTCCGCGGTGTAACCGGAAAGGGTGAATCTAAAGATTCGCCCTTTTTTCATTAGTAAGCCAGTCCCACCCGTTTTCTGACAAACTGCGGATTCAACAGCTCACGGTACAGAAAATGCGCCGTGTCTCCGACGGTGATTCGCGAACCGCCTTCAGGCAGGATATCCTGTTCGAACCGGTAAACGCCGGAAGCATCTCCGTCAGGAAGGTAGGTGGGGCAGATGATCGTCCAGTCAACATCCTCTCCCAGAAGCATCTCGTATACGCGGGCGTGTTCCTTTGCGGCTCTTGCTGTTTTTCGTTTTGATTCCGGCGATTCAAAACGGTATTTGTCAGGCATGAGCCGTGATTGAAGGATACCCGTAGTGCCGATCGTAATCAGACGCTGAACATGATGCCGTTTCATGCTGTCTATTATATGGATCACAGCGGCTGAAAGGGTATCGCCGCCATCCGTGCCGAGACAGCTCACGACTGTGTCCGCTTTGGAGATCAATCGGTCGACATCCTCCCGCCGTCTCGCATTCCCTGTTATGATATGTTTTTCAGGAATGGGAAGGGCTGTTTCAGCTGATCTGACAAGAGCGAATATGTCACTGTGTCCGTGTTTCTGCGCTTCTTTTATAAAAGCCTGTCCGACTCTTCCCGTTGCTCCGAGTAAAGCGATTTTCATGTAAAAAACCTCCTCGCCGCTCATTATATCATTCAAAGCAGCGGGGAAAAGAATACCTGTGAATAAAGGGGAAATGGTGGGCAACATATTCATTGACCAAAGAAACAGTTACGAACTGAAACAGCTCCCAATTGACTGAGGCAATGAATGACATGTTTTCCCTCCTTTTTTCCTAGGGTATGTGGAATAGGAAAAAAGGGTGACGGCATAAAAAGAAGACGCGGTATCCCGCGCCTTCTGCAAGCCATTTATTGAGTTATTGTATGCCTTGTCCGCCCATGTGCTGCTGCGCGAAAGATACTAAACGTTTAGTGATTTCTCCTCCGACAGAACCGTTTGCACGAGAAGTTGTTTCTCCGCCAAGGTTTACGCCGAACTCAGAAGCAATTTCGTATTTCATTTGGTCGATTGCTTGAGCAGCGCCAGGTACTAATAGTTGGTTTGAAGAGTTGTTGTTAGCCATTTGTATGATCTCCTTTATAAATTAGTATGGTTGGGTTTGCTGGAATTGCACCAGCTGATGGTTTCCGGAATGAAAACCATTGCCAGCTCGGCTTCACCCAATGCTGTTTGCCGCTTTGTACTACGTATTATGGTGAATCAAACGGCATCTCATTCGGAAAACGGTGTGGTAAATAGCGGAAGAAAAAGAAAAGCCCAGCCTTTGTCGGCTGAGCTTGAACTTTCAGTCATAGATGTGATAAAGCATTAATTCATGCAGCTCTTTTACAAGAGCCGGCTCTTCTTTCCCCGGATGTGTATGTCCCCATTCAATGTCTCCGGACTTATGGTAAATCCCTTCGTAATGAGTACCCTGCCAGTAAAACGAAATCCGCCATCCGGGCAGTTTCTCTTTTTTGAATAACGGTTTCCAGCTGAAGTGCGAAATCATGACGTTCACGCTCCTTATCGGGAAATGTTGATCCTGTTCATTGTAGCTTATAGTTCTGTGCCTGTCCCGGGTAAACGAAAAAAAGACGGCCTCACCGCCAAAGTTTTTCCGGGGCGGTAATGGACCGTTCTGATAAATATGACGCATATTCAAAATTTCTCCGTTTTGTCAGGTAATCGACAGATCGCAGCTTCGGATGAGAGAAAATGCTGCGTCCGGGGCGGGAATTGGCCTCGAACATCCAAACTTTCCCTGTGTCATCGACGCCGAGGTCAAAGCCGATTTCACCGATAAAACCTTCTATATGCTCATTTAACACACGGCTGACCGCCAAGGCGGCTTTCGAAAGCTTCCGGATCATGCCGACTCTCTCTTTCGGATCGCCGTATAATTCAGCTAACGTTCTGACTTCACCGCCGTTTGCCAGATGTGTCGTAATGCTGTTTTTACCGGAAATTTTTGCTGCGATGGCCGTCACTGTCCATTTTCCCTCGGCATTTTTATTCGTATGCACCCTGAAATCGACGGGACGCCCATCCAGACAGATCAGATCAATCCCTTGCTGAATTAAAAAAGCGGACGGGTCGTTGTTTTCTTCAAATGCTTTCATGAAGGATGCCGCGTCTGAATAGTTTGCCGTCAACACCGTTCTTTCCTCATTTGTGTGTTTGACAGAGAAGCCGGCATCTGTTTTTTCCAGCTTGTAAATTCCCGTTCCGAGAGCGCCGTCCGCAGGTTTGATATATACGGTGTTAAACGTGCCGCATAACGTCTCTATCGCTTCTGCATTCGGATGGAGGACCGATTTGGGCAGGAGCGAAGCGGTGAGGCTGTTCTTTTCCAGAAGCTTATGAATGTCCCATTTATTAAAGAATTGCGGATTAAACCAAGGAATCTGATAGTCATTCATCAGCCTTTGTTTTGTCTGCTGTAAAAGCGGAACTTCTTCCGTTTTTCGGCTCGGGAGCCTGTCATATACGACATTCGGAAGCGGGACGTGCGCCCGTTTCCAGCTGTTGTCCTTATAAATCAGCGCTTGGACGGTGCCCTCTTCCCAATTGATCTGATGAGCCCCGAAAACGAAACAATATCCGTTCGCCTGCTCATGCAGGGAGAGCAGCTTGGAAAAGAAGGATGTGCGGTCTCTTAACGGGCGCGACGTTGATGAGGTGAAACCGGCTGTGAAAACGCCGATCAGCGGTCCGATGTGCACCGTCTGGCCGTGAATGAGAAAATCAGCCCGGCTTTTATGCGGTATCATCAGCTCCTCAAACAAATCTTCAGAAAGGAGCGCGCTTTTTTCAAGTGATTGAGAAAAGGCCACACGGCATTTGACAACCTTGGTCCCGAAGGCAGCGGATAACATCCCTTCCCGTTTCATGGAAAAAGGGAGATACAGCGTGTTTTTGCTTTTTTTATCGATGCCGACAATCATCCCTTTATGATTCACGCGGAAGTGCTCCTTTCCTGCTTTCCTGTGCCTGAAGATCTCTGAAGCGTTTCAGCGGACTGGTATACAAATCCTCTTTCGACTCGGGAGCCACGCTTAAAATGGCGTTTCGTCCGGGCTTTGAATTGACATCCAAAAGCCAGATGCGCCCGTCTTTGGCATAACAAATATCGAGACCCAGCTCAAACAGCGGGCCGAACTGCTCATCAAGGAAATAAGGGACGGACTGGGTGATCGAAAAGACATCATCCAATAATACAGCCTGCTGCTTTTTCGGAATGTCTTCAAACCACGTGTCAAATTTAATCGGTTCGGATCTTCCCGGCAAATGAGATAAAAGACCGTTCTGATAACCCCTTCTGACCGCTTTTCCGACCGTTTCCCAAGCTCCTGACTCATTTTTGCGCATGAAAATGCGGATGTCGCACGGGTGCTGTTCTTTATCCTGAATATTTAAGTAGGCTTGAAGCAAATAGCGGTGCTGCAGCACTTTTTTGCACCACGACTTAAAAGATACGTGGTTTGAAAACGTTTTTGTTTGTTTATTTTTTCCGATATAGTAAGTGGCTGAAATTGATTTTTTGCCTGTTTTAAGGAGGATGATGCCTCTTCCTCCCGCGCCGAAAGCGGGCTTAAGTATACATGCTTTTTCCTTCGCTAAGTATGATTGCACCTCTTCATAGCGGCTGACTTCGGCCGTTTCAGGAATATAGGGACTGATCAGATGATGCTGCTGGAGCGCATTCGTGACCGTCCATTTATCAGGAAGCCCGCGGCCGATAAATTCCGTTTTCGGATATTTTTTCAGCCATTCGACGATCGGTTTGGCTTTTTGAGCCTCGGCGGATTTTCCGTAAAAACAGCGATCGTAAATATATTCAGGAATATCAATTTCTGTTTCGTTCCATTTTCCGCTTTTCGGATGATACACGAGCGCTTTCACTCGTAAAGAATCCGGAGAGATATCAAACGGTGTAAAGCGGGCAAAGCGCACATTATACTCTGGCGCCCTTTCAGCCAATTCACCGGCGAAGTCTTCTTCGTGCCGGCGGGATACGGACATAAAACCGAGTGTTGTCATGTTGTTACTCCCCCTTTATTCAAAAAGCCGCTGATGGAACGGCCCTTCCATCCAATAAACATGCCAAGCGCAGCATAAAAAGATGATCTACTGTAAAGAGTACGAAACAGCATCTTGCCTTATTCCTGACAAACAACAATTCAGGTTCTTCATTTGCCCGCATTCACGCCAGCCTCTATAATACGAATAGATATATCATCTAGAAAAAAAGAACATAAGATGGAGGCAGAAGAAAAGGAATGGGCATAGCAGGAACGTTTCTATTTATGATTGTGATCGGAGCCGCGATCGGCGCGGTGACGAATCATCTTGCCATTCAGATGTTATTTCGTCCGTACCGCCCGTATTACCTCTTCGGGAAACGGATTCCGTTTACTCCGGGTCTGATCCCGAAAAGACGGGACGAATTGGCAAAACAGATGGGGCTCATGGTGACGAACCACCTGTTAACTCCGGAAGGCATAAAAAAGCGGCTTTTGTCAGATACCGTTAAAAACCAGGCGCTTGGATTCGCCGAACAATTCACGCAAAAAATGGCCGCGTCCGAGATGACGGTGCAGGAAGCCTTGGCCGCTGCAGGCATCCGGAATCCGCAGGAAAAAACAGATGCATGGATTGACCGTTTTACAGATGAAAAGCTTTCGGAACTGTACGCGAAATATGAGCATCGCGCCATAAAAGACTGGCTCCCTGATGAGCTGCAGAAAAAGCTGGATGAAAAAGTCCCGCTGGCCGCTGATTATATCCTGAAGCGGAGCATTGACTATTTTGAAAGTGAAGAAGGAAAAGACAGACTCGGCAATATGATTGACGACTTTTTGAATGCCAGGGGGATGCTCGGCAGCATGGTGCAGATGTTCCTCGGCAATTCAAGTCTGGCGGAACGCGTGCTGCCTGAGCTGTTAAAGTTTTTGCGCAATGAGGAAACGAAAAAGCTTCTGGCTGATCTGCTTTCTCAAGAATGGGGCAAGCTCAAATCCTATACACTTTATGAGGCCGATGAAAAGTGGAATGCGAAAGATCTGCTGTTCAGCCTGAAAAAACGGGGTCTGGCCGCACTTCAAACCGCACCCTTTTTTGAAAGCCGGCTCGGTGAGATCATCTCCCGTTATGAAAGAGAGATTACGGGAACGTATGCGCCGAAGCTGCTTGATGCAGCGCTCGGCGGTATTGCCGCTCACTTGGAGGATGTGCTGAAACGCCTGCGGCTTGAGGAAGTGGTCAAAGAGCAGGTCGATCAGTTTCCGGTTGAACGGCTGGAGGAAATGGTGCTGTCGATTTCCAAGAGAGAATTTAAGATGATTACGTATTTAGGCGGTCTGCTCGGCGGAGTTATTGGAGCAATTCAGGCTTTGTTTGTCATTCTTTTCTAAGGGAAACACCCGCCGAGGATGAAAGTCGCTCCGCAGTCTGTTATAGTGGAGTGGTATGTCTGTAAGGAAGAAAGGAGCGGTTACTATGGCAGTTAATTTTTATGATGCGGCTTATGATCTTGAAAAAGCTTTGCGAAACAGTGATGAATACAGCCGTCTGAGAGGGCTTTATGATCAGGTAAACGCAGATGAATCCGCAAAACGCATGTTTGATAATTTCCGCAACGTACAGCTGCAGCTGCAGCAAAAACAGATGTCAGGTGAAGAAATCACTCAGGAAGAGGTAGAGCAGGCGCAAAAAACGGTTGCTCTCGTACAGCAGCATGATTTGATTTCTCAGCTGATGGAAGCGGAACAGCGCATTAGCATGCTGATCGGCGAGTTAAACAAAATTATCATGAAACCTCTTGAAGAGCTTTACGGAAACCCGCAATAAGCTCCAGACCCCTCCATCCCGGATATGGAGGGGTTTTTTTATTCAACTGAAAATCAAGGAATGCTGCTTGCTGAAGGCTTTGTGATGGCGGTTTCTGTTCCTTTTGAGCTTTATCGTACATTCAGCATAGATATTTCTTCTGGTTTTTTTAGTTAAAAAAACCCTTGTCTTTTGACAATAAAAGTGTGATAATAACCTTGAAAGCGCCTACACTTACAGGATGATCCAAGGATACGGTCGCCGATACTGCCTGATATGTTAAGGGGTAGCAACAGAGAGTAAGTGAAACGAGCGCATCAACGGTCAAATAAGGGGTTCCTGATAGATTTCTTAAATAGAAGTACACATTGGGGAGAAGGCAGCAAATCGATCGTATCCCAATAAAACGACAGTTCAAAGTCTGCTGACGGCAGGCTTTTTTGCTGCTCGGAAAAGGTTGTTCTAAACAAAGAGACAGGGTCATATCCTAATGACAAGTACAGTCATCAAGGAGGGGGACTTCTCTGTGTCAAAACAAATGCTGGCGTTAAATATAGACGGAGCGCTTCTTCGCTCCAACGGCAAACTGCATCAGACGACAAAGGATGCCATCGAATACGTCAAGAAAAAGGGAATTTACGTCACACTGGTCACAAACCGCCACTTTCGCTCCGCTCAAAAAGTAGCGAAAATATTAAAGCTGAATGCAAAATTGGTTACCCACAGCGGCGCCTACATTTCCGAAAAAATAGATGAGCCGTTTTTTGTAAAGAAAATATCAGAAGATCATACGTTTAATATTGTTCAGGTGCTTGAAAGCTATCAATGCAATATCCGGCTTCTTCACGAAAAATATTCGATCGGAAACAAGAAGAAAGTGAACTCCAATCTGGTTGGGAAAACGATCATTCATCCGTCTGACCCGATTTTTTACCCGGTGCAGTTTGTCGAATCATTAAGTGATCTGCTTCTTGATGAGCCGGTTTCGGCGCCCGTCATTGAGGTGCATGCTGAAAACGGATTGCAGGCTGACATAACGGATACGATAGGGAAAGCATTCCCGGCCGTGGACGTGATCCGCGTCAATGAGGAAAAACTGAACATCGTGCCTAAAGGGGTGTCAAAAGAAAGCGGACTTTCGATGGTCGCCGCTGAACTTGGGCTTTCAATGGAAGAGGTTGTCGCCATCGGCCATCAGGAAGATGATCTGCCAATGATTGAGCTGGCCGGCCTCGGTGTCGCGATGGGGAACTCCTCCAATGAATTAAAAAGAAAAGCGGACTGGGTGACAAGGTCAAATGATGAACAGGGAGTCGCCTATATGATTAAGGAATACTTCCGCATGCAGCACCGCAAAGGCTTTCTCGATAAGTTCCACATGAAACGGTCATAATGAAGAGCCGCAGACACGAAACGCCGTCTGCGGCTTTTTCGCGGATTGATTTTAGCCTGTTCTTTCTGTACACTAAAGAAAGTTTTGAATCTGAAAAATAAGGTGATCACATTGCAAATAAAAATAGACGGCATAACGGATGACAGGCTGCATCGTCCGCTGCAGAATATCGCGAATTTATTTTTTGAAGAGTGTGTTCTTGCGTACGGCGAAACGGAGGAACCTTCTGATCTCGTCATTTCACTTGCCATTTCTCAAGATGCAGACAGCGTGTCAGTATCGGGAGAAATCAAAGGAACCGGCGAAAAGGAGCATCACACGAAACCGCTTCTTGCCGGCTGGAGCGAAAAAGAAGTATTTAAACAGGTGAAAAATACGCTGTCGTACGTATACTTAAATCTTCTCCAATCACATACGGGCATGACACAAAAATGGGGAATCTTAACCGGCATCAGGCCTACTAAACTCCTTCATAAAAAGCTGCAAAGCGGCCTGACAAAAGAAGAAGCGCACGCCGATCTGAAAAAAGATTATCTGATACATGATGAAAAAATCAATCTGATGCAGGAGATTGTCGACCGCCAGCTCGCCGCGGTTCCCGATCTGTACCGGGTCAAAGATGAAGTCAGCATATATATCGGCATCCCGTTCTGCCCGACGAAATGCGCCTACTGCACGTTTCCGGCTTACGCCATCCAAGGACAGGCAGGCAGAGTCGGCTCCTTTTTATGGGGGCTTCACTATGAAATGCAGAAAATCGGAGAATGGCTGAAACAGCATGATATCAAAGTGACGACCATTTATTTCGGCGGCGGTACGCCGACAAGCATTACGGCTGAGGAAATGGACCTTTTATATGAAGAAATGGTCCGTTCTTTCCCGAATGTAGAGAATATCAGGGAGATTACCGTTGAAGCGGGACGACCCGACACGATTACGGAGGAAAAGCTTGCCGTTTTAAATAAGTATAAGATTGACAGAATCAGCATCAATCCGCAATCTTATGAAAACGAAACGCTTAAGGCCATCGGCAGACACCATACAGTTGAAGAAACCATCGAAAAATACCATCTTTCCCGCAAACACGGCATGAATAACATCAACATGGACTTGATTATCGGCCTGCCGGGAGAAGGGACGGCAGAGTTCAGGCACAGTCTTGATGAAACGGAAAAGCTGATGCCTGAATCTTTGACCGTTCATACGCTTTCTTTTAAACGGGCGTCAGAAATGACGAGAAACAAGCATAAGTATAAGGTTGCCGACAGGCAGGAAGTGTCCCGGATGATGGATGACGCCGTGCGCTGGACAAAAGAGCACGGCTATACGCCGTACTACTTGTACCGGCAGAAAAATATTCTCGGGAACCTTGAAAATGTCGGCTACTCCTTCCCGGGTCAGGAAAGCATCTACAACATTATGATTATGGAAGAGGTGCAGACGATTATCGGTATCGGCTGCGGCGCGGCAAGCAAATTCATTCATCCGGAAACCGGAAAAATCACGCACTTCGCCAATCCGAAAGACCCGAAATCATATAATGACCGATTCGAGCATTATACAGAAGAGAAAATAAAATACTTAGATGAGATGTTTGTCAAATCTGCATTATAATAAAAAAACGGCACGGAATCAGCGTGCCGTTTTTTTATGTTTATCCGTCAGTCAAAACGGGAAAAGACCATTCAGACTGCTATTTGCAAGAGGTGTACAATATGTATGATGTCATAGGAGCGGGAATCGGGCCGTTTAATTTAGGCCTTGCCGCATTGTTAGAGGATATACCCGAAACAAGCGCTCTTTTTTTCGATAAAAAGAAAGAATTTGCGTGGCATCCGGGCCTGTTAATTAAAGGAACGGATTTACAGGTGGCGTTTCTGGCGGATCTTGTCACGCTCGCTGATCCGAAAAGCCGCTACACGTTTTTAAATTTTCTCCATGAGCATGACCGGCTGTACCGGTTTTACACGTTTAATGAATTTGATATTCCAAGACGTGAGTTTAATGACTATTTAAGCTGGGCAGCTTCAGAAATCAAATCATGCCGTTTCGGCTCAGAGGTGATTGACGTGAAAAATGCCGGCGGGCATTATGACGTCAGCGTTAAGAACATCGAGGACGGCAGCATCAGTGTCTATCAAACGAAGCATTTCGTTATGGGAACGGGTTCTGAGCCGCTTATTCCCGCAGAGATTGATGACGAAGCGCGTCAGGACACGATGGTCAGCACGGAATATTTGTTTCGGAAAGATGAGCTCGCCGGCGCCGAATCAATCACAGTAGTCGGTTCCGGACAGAGCGCAGCGGAGATTTTTTCTGATTTATTGCAAGATGAACAATACCGCCGCTGCCGGCTGCAATGGGTGACACGTTCCGCCGGATTTCGAGAATTAGAAACCGCCAAGCTCGGGCAGGAAATGTTTACACCCGATTATGTGGAATATTTTAACCGCCTGCCTTTTCAAGAACGGCTGAACACACTGCCGGAGCTGGACGGACTGCGTCACGGCATTGATTCTGACACACTTGCCGCCATTTATGACGCCCTGTATCACAGGTCGATCAGCGGAGGTTCGCCTGATGTATATATTCAGCCGATGGCGGAGCTTGAAAAAATTGAAAAGCAAAACGGGCGCTGTGTACTGAGCTTTCATCAATGGCAGATGGATGAAAGCTTTACGGCCGATTCAGAAAAAGTAATTTTGGCGACCGGCTTTAAACCTCATATTCCGGAATGGTTTACGGCAATTTCTCCCGATATCGAATGGGAGGATGAGAAACGGTTTAAAGTGACGGCAGATTCCCGTCTTGTGTTTAAGGACGATAGGCGGCATCATTTTTTCACGTTAACGAATCTTGATCATGCCCACGGAACGGGCGCTACGAATTTGAAGCTGTCTGTTTACAGAAACCAAAAAATCATCAATACGATTCTGGGAAGAGAGCATTTCTCCATTAACAAAAAAACAGCTTTTCAGCAATTTCTTCCCGCGCGAAAAAACTGACCCCTTAGAAAGAGGTCAGTTTTTTTATGATTTCTGCAGCTTCTTTTCAGGCTTTTTCCATTTGAAAACACTGTTCAACAGGAGATATATCCGCTTCGATTCTTTCGTGAGCAAAGGGCCGAGAATGGCCAGTATCAACACATATAAGGCGGCGAACGGCTTGAGTGAGGCGGACAGGCCGCCGGCGATGCCGAGATTTGCAACGATAATGGAGAATTCGCCGCGGGAGACAATGGTCAGCCCGATGTTAGACGATGCTTTATGAGAAAGCCCCGCCCGGCGCCCGGCAATCATGCCGGCGATAAAGTTTCCGGCAATCGTCAGCAGAACGGCGCCGAGGGCAAGCCATACCGCATCTCCCAGTGAAAACGGGTCAATGCTCAGACCGAAACTGAAGAAAAACATGGCTCCGAAAAAGTCACGGAACGGCACGACAAGGTGTTCAATCCTGTCAGAATGGGCTGTCTCCGAAAACACGAGCCCGAGCAAGAGCGCGCCGATCGCTTCAGCGACATGAATTGTTTCGGAAAAGCCGGCGATGAAAAAGAGCGCGGCGAAAATGACAATGACAAATACCTCGTTTGAACGGATATCCAGCAGTTTGTTCAGAAGAGGCGGCAATTTTCTCGCGGCAATGAAAAACAGCAGCATGTATCCGAAAGCGATCACGATTGACAGCAGCGCGCCCCCGACAGACGTCGCGTCTCCAAGTACAAGTCCGGAAACGACGGATAAGTAAACCGCCAGAAAGATATCCTCAAACATAATGATGCCGAGAATCAGCTCCGTTTCCGGATTGGCCGTGCGTTTTAAGTCGACAAGCACCTTTGCGACAATGGCGCTTGATGATATCGTGATAACACCGGCCAATACAAGCACTTCCAAAAAGGAAAAGCCCGTGATAAAGCCGTATATCAGTCCTAAACTGAAATTAATCAGAATATAAATCGTTCCCCCGGCGGCGATGGAGCGACCGGATTTCACTAATTTTCCGACCGAGAATTCAAGTCCGAGGTAAAAGAGGAGGAACAGGACGCCCATCCGTCCAAAAAATTCAATAACTTCCCGGCTTTCGATAAACGTCAGGTCAATGATGCCCGCTTGGGGGGCGTGCGGCCCGACAAGCATCCCTAAAATGATCAGGAAGGGAATGATGGAAAATTTAATTTTATTGGCGATGACACTCGCAATGGCCACAAGAACTAGCGCCGTACCGACTTCAAATACGAGATGGTCCATAAACAGATCACACTCCGTCTCTGGTGAGGAAGTCTTGGATCAGTTTCTTCAGATGCTTTCTTTCGCCTGAGAGAACGAGTGTATCGTTTGCTTCAAGGAGCGAATCAGCGCCAGGGTTTAAAAACTTTTTCTGGTTATGCTTAATGATGGCGATCACCGTCACATCATAGTTCTGGCGCACATCCAGTTCGCCGAGCGTCCGCCCGGCCGCTTTTGCTCCTTTTTCAACTTTGAACCATTCGATGATCAGATCGCTGAACGCCATTTCAATTGATTCAAGCGCCTGCGGTTTGTACACCATCCCGCCGATAATCGCGGCAATCTGCCTTGCTTCTGCATCATCAAGTGAAATGCTTGCCAGAAGCTCATCGGGGTCTCGGTCATCAAATCTGTAAATTTCCCGCCTGCCGTCATCATGAATAATGATCGTCATTTTTTCATGGTTTCTCGTTTCGATTTCGAATTTTTTTCCGATGCCGGGCAGATCGTTTTCTTTAATATTCATAAAAAATCCCTCCGGAATATACTGTTTTTAAACCGTAAATACAGACTGGCATTGAGAGATTGTCTGATGCCGGAGGTAATTTGACTGGTATTGTATCGGAATGGCGCACGTCCTTTCCAGTGTGGAATCAATAAATTGATCAAGAGGTTTGACAGACAACAGGGTGACCATCCGGGATAATACGTCGTATCCTTTAGACAGGCCGTACGGAGCGGTTTTGGTATGAGCCGGCGTTTTTGCCGAGTCCGTCTCCTGCGGGTAAACCGAAATTTGAACGTGGCTGTCTGTTTCTGTCACCAATTGGGAAGGAAGGGCGACATCCGAAGGGGGAAACAGCACCATAAAAAAGCTCAGTAAAAAGCTGAGTATCACATATTTCATTATCGGCGTTCCCCCCTTTGTGTCTTGTGTGCCAATTTCACTATATAAAAATGTATGTTCAGTTTCAAATGATATGCATTTTTCGGTATCTGTTGACCTTGAAAAATAAAGGAGTTTCGCTTCGGCGGAAGGAATATATTATTTGAACAAAAAATGTAAGCGGATACAAGAGGGATGTAAACATGCAGTATATTCGATATGAAGAAAAGGGAAAGATCGCAGAGATAGTGTTGAACCGGCCTGACAGTTACAATGCGCTGAATGAACAAATGCTGCGGGAATTAGAGAATGCATGCGTCATGGCAGCTGACAGTGAGGCGCTTATCGTCCTTTTGAGGGGGGAAGGCAGGGGATTTTCCGCAGGCGGTGATATTCAGATGATGACGTCGGAACATGATTCAGGAGAATATGAACGGCTCATGAAAATGATCGAATCCATTACACTGACCCTCTATGATATGAAAAAAATTGTGATAGCCGCCATCCACGGGGCCGCGGCGGGGCTCGGGCTGAGTTTTGCGCTGTGCGCCGATGTGGTGCTCGCAGAAGAAAACGCCCGCCTCGCGATGAATTTCATCGGCATCGGGCTGGTTCCCGACGGAGGAGGCCATTACTTATTAATGAGACGCGTCGGTGAGATCGAAGCGAAAAAGCTGATTTGGAGTGGTGAAAAATTGCCGGCTGAAAAAGCGGTGCGGCTCAAGCTTGCCGACGGGCTGTTCAGCGGTGACCCTGCGGCGGGGGCAAAACCGTATATCGACCGATTGCTACATGCGCCGCTGTCAGCAATGATTGAAACGAAGGCTATCTATCAAAGCCTCCATATCAGCCGGTTAAAAGATGTTTTGTCTCTTGAACGAAAGGCCCAGGAAAATATGAGAAAAACGGATGATCATAAAGAGGGCATCCGCGCCTTTTTAGAAAAGCGGACGCCGCAGTTTAACCGGTAAAAAACAGAAGCCGGAAAGCTTCTGTTATCTGTGAAATAAAATCAGCTTTCCGGCTTCATTCACCAAGCGATGAGTATTGTTCTCAAGCTTTTTTTCTTTTAATAAAGCCTCTCCGGCGGCTTTCGCCTCCGCCTCATTTTCTGCTTCGATCCGTTCATTCAGCAGTGTTTCCCCCGATGCGTGGAATGCGGTCAATACAAATTGTCCCATCACGTCACCTCCTTTATAGAATGATATTCTGATAAAGAATTTAAAATCCTCCATTAATTTTTACCCATTATTAGTATATAATGGGTAGCGGAAGGAGTTGGATTCGTGCTTACAATTGAACACGTGACGAAAACATTCGGCAGCTTTACCGCTGTTGATAATTTGAACCTGCAAATACCTGAAAGGGAGATGTTCGGGCTGCTCGGCGCAAACGGCGCGGGAAAAACGACGACCTTTCGGATGATTTTGGGTCTTTTAAGCCTGACTGACGGAAATATCAGATGGAAAGGGCAGCCGGTCAATTATTCTATCAGCGAAAAAATCGGCTATCTCCCGGAAGAGCGGGGGCTGTACCCGAAAGTGAGAGTGAGTGACCAGCTTGTCTATCTTGCGAGATTAAAAGGAATGAGAAAAAAAGATGCGGAAAAAGAGCTCATCACATGGCTTGAGCGGTTCGGCATTACAGATTACAAGAATAAGAAAGTCGAAGAGCTGTCAAAAGGAAACCAGCAGAAAATCCAGTTCATTTCCGCTGTCCTGCATAAGCCTGAGCTGCTGATTCTCGATGAACCTTTCAGCGGCCTTGATCCGGTGAATGTCGAGCTGCTGAAAGAAGCCGTTATTTCTTTAAAAAACAGCGGCGTTTCCATCGTTTTTTCTAGCCACCGAATGGAGCATGTGGAAGAGCTTTGCGAGAATCTATGCATTCTCCAAAAGGGAAAACCTGTCGTTCAAGGCAATCTGAAAGACATTAAGCGGTCTTTCGGCAAAAAAAATATCACCGTTCATTCAGATGACGATCTCAGCTTTTTAAAAACGCATGAAGGTGTCGTGAAATGGAAGGAAACAAATGACGGGATCAGGCTGCAGGTCGCGAATGAACCGGTGTCTCAGGATATTTTTCAGGCGCTGCAAGGGAAAGGTTTTATACGGAAGTTTGAATTGGAAGAGCCGTCACTGCATGATATTTTTATAGAAAAGGTGGGGGCCGTTTATGAATAAATTTTGGATTATGCTGTTTCATACATATAAAAACAAAATTACGACAAAGTCATTCATTATTTCGACCGCCATTACCGTTTTATTAGTTTTAGCGGTGACCAACCTGCAATCGATCATTTCAGTGTTCCAATCGGATGACGGCAAGCAGCAAATCGCGGTGATTGATGAAACGGGCGGGCTGTACCCGGCATTTGCAAAACAGCTTAAAGCGGCGGATACAGACAATGATTTGCAGGCGATGCAGACGAAGGAGTCCGAAAAAGATGCCGTAAAGCGTGTCAAAGATGGTGAATGGGACGGGCTTTTTATCATCAGACAAGATCAAAAAGGAACGATAACAGGAGCCTACAAGGCGCTGACCATTTCTGATGAATCAGCGTATAAACTTCTCAAGCAGGCTTTAACACAGACAAAGACCGCTGTTGAAACCGCCAAGCTCGGCATTTCGGCAGAAAAAGTCAGCAGCCTCTACACTCCGCCTGAAGTCAGCAAAGACGCGCTGGAAAAAGGGGCGAAATCTGAGGAAGAGCTCGGTCAGGTGATGGGGCTTGTATACATCATGCTGTTTGTCATCTACTTTTCAGTCATCATGTACGCAAGCATGATTGCGATGGAAGTTGCGACGGAAAAATCGTCACGGGTCATGGAAATTTTAATTTCAAGCATGCCGCCGATTCAGCAGATGTTTGCCAAACTGTTCGGTATCGCGCTTGTCGGGATCACACAGTTTGCGGTGCTGCTTGCGGCGGGTTTTCTCTCACTGAAGCTGAACCCTCAAAATGATGAGTCGTCGCCGATCAGTGCATTTCTCAATTTTACGGATGTTCCCGTCTCGACGATTGTCTATGCCGTCATTTTCTATCTGCTCGGCTATTTTCTTTACGCGACGCTTGCCGCGTTTCTCGGCAGTGTTGTCAGCCGGATAGAGGATGTGCAGCAGACGATTCAGCCAATGGTTTTTTTAATCGTGGCAGGTTTTATGATCGCCATGTTCGGCCTCGGCAATCCTGATGCGGGCTTTATTACCGTTACATCTTACATTCCGTTTTTCACGCCGATGATTATGTTTTTACGCGTCGGGATGCTCGATATCCCGTTTTGGCAGGCGGCGGCCGGAATCGCCCTGACTCTGGTCACAATCGTGATCTTTGCAACGGTCGGCGCGAAAATTTACAAAGGCGGCGTTTTGATTTACGGAAACGCCGGCGGATTCAAAGCGATCAAACAAGCGCTGCGCATCTCCAAAAAATAAGTCCAAACAGCCCGAGACAGCCGGGCTGTTTTTTTATGATCCAGAACGTGCATTCGCATGAAAACGATGCTAAAATAAAGGGTAATTCAATCTACAGAAAGGGGAGGGCGAGATGGCTGATCTGACGTTTATTCATGCCGCTGACCTGCATCTGGACAGCCCGTTTTACGGCATTTCGCATCTGCCTGAACCGGTATATGCGCGTATTAAAGAAAGCACATTTCACAGCGTCCGCCGTCTTACGGACGGGGCGCTCGGGGAGCGGGTCGATTTCGTGCTGCTTTCGGGGGATCTGTTTGACGAAGCCAACAGAAGTTTAAAAGCCCAGCTGTTTTTGAGAAAACAGTTTACCAGATTGCAGGAAGCGGATATCCAAGTGTTCGTCATATTCGGCAACCATGATCATTTGGGCGGTGAGTGGACACCGATTGAATGGCCTGAAAATGTACATATATTCACCTCGGATACACCGGAGGAAAAATCTTTCTTTAAAAACGGAGAGCTTGCGGCAAGCATATACGGATGCAGCTATCAGGAAAGAAGCGTAACGGCCAATCAGGCCGCCCGGTACCGGAAAATGACCGGCGCGCCTTATCATATCGGCATGCTCCACGGCACGTTATCAGGAGCGGAAGGACATGATCCGTACTGCCCGTTTACGAAAGAAGACCTTGAAAAGAGCGGCATGGATTACTGGGCGCTCGGACACATTCATAAACGGCAGGTTCTTTCCGCTCAGCATCCCGCCGCCATTTACCCCGGAAATATTCAAGCCCGCCATCTAAAAGAAACCGGCCCTAAGGGATATTATCTCGTCCGGGCGGCAAACGGTGAGATGTCTTGGGAATTCAAAGAAGCGCACGATGTGTTATGGGAGGAAATTGACCTTGATATTTCCGGAGCTGAACATATGACCTCACTTATGAAAGCCGCCACGGATTCGTTCTCAGGCTTGCGTGCGGCGGGCCGCCCGGCATGTATCAGGCTGGTGCTCCGCGGTGCGGCGCCCCGCTTTTGGACGGAGGCGCCCGCAGGGATCGCAGAGGAGCTCCTTTCCGCTTTACAGGAGGAAGAGGCCGAAGAGGAATGTTTCGTCTGGCCGCTTGCGATTGAGGATCGGACGGATGAAACAGACACCGTCCCGCCCGATCCGTTTTTTAAAGGGCTGCTTCAGGACATAGAACAATGCGCGGACATGAGTGGTGGGTTTGAAGCGCTCGAGCGTCATCCCGTATATCGGCGGCAGATGACTTCATTTACAGATGAAGAGGTGCTGGACATTAAGCGGCAGGCCCAAGCCGTTTTAAAGCGACAGCTGAAGGAGCTTCAGCGATGAAAATAACGGCGCTCTATATTTACCAGTATGGAAAATTTTCCAATCGAAGCTTTCAGCTGTCGGATTCCCCCGTACAAGTCATCTACGGATTAAATGAAGCGGGCAAAACGACATTGATGTCCTTTATCAAAAGCGTCCTGTTCGGTTTTCCGAAATCAAAAAAATACGAACCGAAAACCGGCGGGGTTTACGGCGGCGTTGTGGAACTGAATCATGACGATTACGGTGCTGTCAAAATCGAACGGACAAAAGGGGCTGCCGAAAAAGTCAGAGTGTACACGGCTTCAGGCGAAATTAAGGACGGAAAATGGCTCAAACAGCTGCTTTCCGATACAGATCGTGCGCTGTACGAAGCGATCTATTCGTTTGATGTATTCGGACTGCAGGAGATTCAAGCCTTTAACCGAGACAAAATCGGGGAGTTTCTCCTGTTTTCCAGCTTATTCGGGTCTGAAGCGGCGGCGAAGCTTGACGGCAGACTGGCGAAAGAACTTGAAAGAATGTATAAGCCGAACGGGCGGAACCCCCGCTTAAATCAGGAATTGGATACATTAAAGCGGCTCAGCGCCAAGCTCAAACAGGCGGAAACTGCGGAAGCGGGCTATCACAGCCTCCTGGAAGAGAAAAAAAGCGCCGGCGGCCGTTTGCAGGATGCCAAAGCGCAATTGAAAGATATAACTGAAGAAATCAAAACAGTAAAAGCGGCGATAGAAGCAAAGCCGCTTGCGGACAAAAAAACAGCGCTGGAAAGCGAACTTTCTTCTTACCCGGAAGCAGCGGAGCAATTCCCGAAGGACGGAATGCATCAGCTGGAAAAATACGAATCGCATCTCCATCCGAAAGCGGCCCGGCTTGAGGGGCTTCGGGCAAAAGCGGCTGAAATCAAACGGCAGGCTGATCTGCTCTCTCCAAATGAGGACATGTTACAAAAAGAGCGGCAGCTGCAGGAGCTTTCCGGCGAGCAGCATATGTACGAATCACGCGGCGAACAGCTTGCCGCCATCCAATCACAGATCCGGCAGACATCAGCCCGTGTTTCTTCAGGATTACAGCAGCTCGGCAGACATGAGGAAGACGACATTCTTTCGCTGAACACCGATTATGAATATGAATGGCAGCTGCAAGAAGCCGTTCAGAGCGCCGGACAGGCCAGAGAAAGAAAAACACAGCTCGACTCTCTATTTGAACAAGCGCGGCTGGAGCTGGAAGACGCTGAACGAAAACATGCCGTGACGGCAGAAAACGTCTTGGAACCCGCTGTCAGAAAAGAAAAAGAAGCCGCCTTACAAGCATATAAACAAACGGCTGATACTGAAGGAAACGAATGGCAGGCTCATCTCCGGCAGCTGGAAAAACAGCGCGCCAAACAAAAAAAGCTCTTTCTCGGTACGGGCATTCTGTTCATTGCGATTTTCGTTATGTTAAAGGAATGGCTGCCCGCCGCCCTTTTTACCGGCGCTCTGATGCTGTACGTGCTGACTGGCATGCAAAAGGCGCTGCCGTCTGAAAGAAGCCGGCCCGGTCACAAAAAGCAGAAGCCCCTGATCTCAAAAGAAGAGGCTGATCTTCTGCAGGAAGAGCTATGGCGTGACGGCCAGCATCGGCAGCAGCTGATTGCGGATCAAGCGGTGCTTGAACAGAAAGAAGCGGCATATGAAAGAGTCATCCGCCAATATGAAGAATGGGAGGCCGAAATGGCGCCCTCTGAAAAAAAGACGGAACATTTTATGAAGGAACTGGGGTTTTCGGGCAGCCCGTCCCATCTCCTCGACGCATATCATGTGATGAAAGATGTCAAAAAAGAAATCCTTACCAAGCATGAGCTGACCATTGAAGCGGGGCGGCTGCAAAAACTGCAACGAGCATTTGAGGAACGGGTCAAAAAGCTGAGTCCTTCAGACGGCCGGGAGCTGTCCGTAAAAGAAAGGCTGCACTTTTTGCTGCAGCAGGCAGAACGGGCCCGTGAAGATGCAAAACGAAAACAGGCGCTCGAAACAGACCTGCTGCATACCCAAGAGCAAATCCGTGAATTAAACGAAGAAGTTCATTACTACGAACAGCAGGTCAAACAGCTTTTTACAGAGGCAGGGGCAAAAAACCGTGAACACTTTTGTGAACTTGGCAGGCTGAATGAAAGCCGCCGGGAAACAGAGAGGAAGCTGTGCGAAATCAAAACGCACTTATCCGGCAAGGGCGGCAAACAGCTGGAGCCGTACATGAGCCGCACAGTGCCCGAACTTGAACATACAGCCGTTCAGAAAGAACAAGAGAAAGAAACACTTGAGGAAAAAATCGCCCATCTCCGTGAGCAGATCGCTTTATTAACGGTGAAACAAGAACAGCTGGAGTCCTCGGGGCTGGTATCCGATTTAAAACAGCAGACAGAAATGCAGAAAGAACGCGTTAAAAAAACAGCTAAAGAGTGGGCCGCATTGCAGACGGTCAGACACATCATCAGAGAAAAAATGGAGCGGCATAAAAAAGTCACGCTTCCCCGTCTGTTGGAAACCGCAGGTGCATTGTACGGACCGCTTACGGACGGACGCTATCAGAAATTGTATTTCTCTGAAGCTGATGACTCCATTATGGTCATGCAGAAAGACGGCACGGTTTTTTCTGCAAGCGAGCTGTCACAGGCGGCATGCGAGCAGCTTTATGCGGCGATCCGTTTTGCCCTTGCATCAGAACGGGAATCTGCGGTATCACTTCCGTTTTTACTTGATGACAGTTTTGTTCATTTTGACAGGGAGCGGCTGCAGCGGCTGTTTGATGTGCTGAATCAGCTTTCAGAAGGCGGCCGTCAGATTCTTTATTTCACCTGCCATGAGCATGTCAGCCGGTCATTTCACAGCGGGCAAGTCATGCGGCTCCTGTCATAAAAGAGTTTATTTTCAAAAAAGAGGTATGTGCTATACTGGTATTATGTAAGATATGGAGGGAGCTTTTAATAGAATGGCAAAAGGTATTATGCTGCACGAGGTCGGCGAGCAGGTCGATCAATACTTTCTGATTAAATCTTCGACTAAAGGAATCGCTAGCAACGGAAAACCGTTTCTGACATTAATGCTGCAGGACCAATCCGGGGATATCGAAGCGAAGCTGTGGGATGCCAAGCCGACTGATGAAGTCACGTACGCGGCGCAGACGATCGTGAAGGTAATCGGAGATGTCCATCATTATCGCGGTCGAAACCAGCTTAAACTGAGAAATATCCGGCCGGCCGCCGAGAATGAAAATGTCAGCATTGATGATTTTCTGGAAACGGCGCCGATTCCAAAAGATGAAATGATGGAGACCGTCACGCAATATATTTTTGAAATGAAAAATCCAAACATCCAGCGGATCACAAGACATTTGATCAAAAAATATGCCGCTGATTTTATGGATTACCCGGCGGCGGCTAAAAACCACCATGAGTTCGTCTCAGGGCTCGCGTATCACGTCGTGTCCATGCTGAACTTGGCAAAAGCGATTGCCGATCTGTATCCGTCACTTGACCGGGATTTGCTGTATGCGGGAGTCATTTTGCATGATCTCGGCAAAGTAAAAGAGCTTTCAGGCCCTGTCTCCACGACGTACACCGTGGAAGGGAATCTGCTCGGACACATTTCAATCATGGTGACAGAGCTTTCAAAAGCAGCCGAAGAGCTTCAGATTGATGCTGAAGAAGTGCTGATTCTGAAGCATTTGATTTTAAGCCATCACGGAAAAGCGGAGTGGGGAAGCCCGAAACCGCCGATGGTGAAAGAAGCGGAAATTCTGCACTACATTGACAATCTGGATGCAAAAATGATCATGATGGACAGAGCACTGGAACGGGTGAAACCGGGCGAGTACACAGAGCGTGTATTTGCGCTTGAAAACCGCTCTTTCTACAAACCGACTTTCCATCAATAAGATAAAAAAGGCCGATCCTCTGCGATCGGTCTTTTTTACGTTCAGCTCTCATAACTTGTCTTTATCAAGCATAGCTTAGAATAAAGACTCTGGGTGAAAAAGGGAGGAAAACAACGTGCTATTTTTTCCTTGGTGGGTATACCTCTGCATTATCGGGATTATTTTCAGCGCTTATAAGCTTTTCACGACAGCTAAAGAAGAGGAAAAGCTTGACCAGTCGTTTATTGAAAAAGAAGGAAGAGTGTATATTGAACGGATGGAGCAGGAACGCGAGCGCCGTATGGCGGCGCCCGAAAATGAAAACGGGGATGCAGAAGAGAACTCCAATCATTCCATCGCATAAAAAAACTGTGCGGCTCGCCGAGAGCCCGCACAGTTTTTTTATTTAGATTCAGAAGATGTTGAAGCTGAAGTGTTAAACGTGTCTTTTAAGTCTTTGTCTTCAACTTTTACGTCAGCTTTCTTCATGACTTTTTGAATCGCTGCCTGTACAGCTGAGTTGTCGTTTAGCTTCTGTTTAAGAACTTCTTCTTTCAGTTCTTTTTTCATGTCATCATATTTGCCGCGTTCTTCCGTCTTTTTGATGATATGATAACCGAATTTTGTTTTGACCGGATCGCTGACTTGTCCGACTTTCAAGCCGAATGCAGCTTTGCTGAATGTCTCATCCATTGATTTTTTATCGAACCAGCCAAGGTCGCCGCCGTTGTCTTTTGAGCTGTCAGTTGAGTATTCTTTCGCAAGCGTTTCAAACTTCTCGCCTTTTTTCAGCTTTTTCTCCACTTCGTCAGCTGTCTTTTTATCAGCGACAAGGATGTGGCTCGCACGGATTTTACCTTTTAAGCCGTCGTAATATTCTTTCGTGTCGGAGTCAGTGACTTTGATGTTGTCTTTCGCCGCTTTTTGGGCAAGCAGTTCGTATTTCACCTGATCTTTCAGGTAATCTTCGCCGTACTGCTGTTTAAGGGCGCTGTACTGGTCGCCGAGCTGAGTTTTGTACTCTTTCAGCTTGTTATCAATTTCTTTATCCGATACTTTGTATTTTTTGGCTAATACTTTTTCTTGTACGAGCTGTGTCAGCACACTTGCGCCCGCGGTTTTTTTCATGTTCGTGTAGAGCTCGCCTTTTGTCACATTGCCGGCATCCGTCTTGGCAATCACGTCGTTGTCGCCGCTGCTGCATGCGCTGAGAGCGAGGACGCTCGTTGCCGTAATAGCTGCTATCGCGATTTTCTTCATTCCTTTAAACACTCCTAATCATCCAAATTAAATTGCATATGCGTATCATAACATATTGTGGCTTTCTGTAAAAAGATTTTAAATAAAGGGCATTCGTCTAGTCAAACTTTTTCCTGATACATACAAATATATTGATCATGAAAAGGAGGTAATGAACCATGGGCGGAGGATATTCAAACGGTTTTGCGCTGCTCGTAGTACTGTTCATTTTGCTTGTTATTGTAGGGGCAGCTTACATTTGCTAAGCGGACCGGATCGCTTTTTCTAAAGCGGTCCATTTTCTTACCCGAGCGCCTAATCGTTTCTGAAGTGAATTGCATATGATGTAATTGGAAAAATAAAACGTTTTGTAGGAGGTGCTTTTGGAGATGGGTGAAGTATTTGCAGGCGGTTTTGCATTGTTGGTTGTTCTGTTCATCTTATTGATCATCATCGGCGCTTCTTGGATTTACTAAGAAAAAAATATGGCTGTCCGCGTTAATCCGCCGGCAGCCATATTTTTTTGCCTGTTTACACAGTAAAGGAGATCTCGACGAACGAAGAGATCAGTAAAATTAAAATAGATACATTAATAAAACGGAATACCTTATCCTGCCGGTCTTCAGGAATCTCTCTGACAAGGCATAATGTATTTGTGAGCCTGTTTATGAAATAAAGAATAAACAGGGCAGCCACGATAAAATAGAATAAAATGATGGGAGATTCCCCCTCTCTCTGAACTGCTCCCATATTACATTACCAAATATTTATTGAAAAAGATAGAATGTAAGCTGAAAAATCAGCGGACATCAAGACTCCGGCACTTTTTTTACTAAAATATCAAAGCCGTCGGATTCCTGGTCAATCAGACATGATTTGGGCGCTTTGACCAGATGCAGCGCAAACAGAAGATCAGGCAGGCAATAACCCGCATGAATGCTCGAAATCATATAAAAGTAATGGGCGTGACTCGGAAATGCCAGCCCGGCATAAAATAATACCGGCGTAATGAATAAAAACGGGCTGATCGTTGAAATCAGCATTGTTGTTTTTGGTATGCCTTTCCATGTCGGCATCCGCAAAAAGTACATTTTCATTTCCTTTTTTCTTTTTTTACAGATCATCGGCAGGACATGTATGACTTTATGTACAAATAAAGTAACGACGAGCAGAACGCAAAAAGCAAATACATGCCCGTCACTTAAACTGATATTCGGACGCAGCAGCCCGAATGCCAAGAAGTTGCATATAAAAAACAGGATCATAAAACCTACAGCAGTCAATAATAAACGAACCGCACCATAATCTTTGATCAGATTAATGGTTTTCCAGCAATTCATCAGAGTCATCCTTCCGTACAAAGATGGAATACAATCTCAAAATAATTTACTCTCTTCAGGAGAAAAAATCAATCCTTTTTTAAAGAAAAAAATAAACCCGGAAAGGGAAGATCAGAAGAGAGCGGTGAAACATGGAAATGTACGGTTTAAGCTTTCTTCTCTATTCATTATCAGCTAAAATAAGATTAAAGATAGAAAGAAGTGAAACGGATGGATTCAATGGATCAGCGTATCGGGCGGTTAGAATATTACATACAATTGCTTGTGAAAACAGTGGATATGGATAAGTACCCTTTTTATGCGATGATGATCGAAAAAGGGCTGACCGAAGAGGAAGGTGAAGAGGTCGGGCGGATCTGCCGCGAATTGGAGGACGAGCTGGAGTCGCAAAAAGCGCAAGGCTTTGTGACGTTCGACAAACTCCTTGCGCTTTTTGCGGGACAGCTGAACGAAAAATTAGATGTTCATGAAACGATTTTTGCTTTGTATGAGCAGGGGCTTTATACAGCGCTGATGGAAGAATTTATTGAGATTATGAAGCACTTTGATTAACTGTTGATCGGTTCCAGTTCTTCAGCCGTTTCATGGACAGCCGATTCGCCCGTTTTTTTCTTCAGACTTCCGTCTTCACTTTCAAAATCATTGTTTATGTTTGTCAATGATTTCTCAAATATCTCCATAAAATCTTCGCCGTAAATGTGGCGGATGACACAGGTTAATTCTTCAATTTCCGGAAACTTCCCGAATAAATGGTAGAGCGGCTGTGAACCTTTAAACACCGCGTTTCTCGACGGGGCAAACTCCTCAAGAAGACTTTCGAATACATTTTCCCCTTCTTCTGTTAACTGAATGTACGTGTTCCGTTTGTCATTCAGCCGCTTGGAAAATTTCAGATATCCGCGTTCTTCAAGTTTTTTTGAAAAATTAAACGCAGTTGATACGTGCATAACGCCGAATTTGGCGATTTCTGAAATAGAAGCTCCTTTAAGCTGATAAGCAATCCATAATATATGATGCTCGTTAATATTAAGGTCGTACGGTTTCAGCCAATTCTGCCAATCTTTTTCGATAGATTTCCACAGCGCTTTGGACAGCTGAGCCATTTTTTGGGTATAGATTAAAGCTTCTTTTAGATCGTAAGGCGGTTCAACACGATTCAATACAGATCACCTGCTTCACCTTTTCTTTCCCTCTATTATGCCAATAAAATAAAGATTAATAAAGATGAAAATTTAAGAATTTTATAATAAATTCTTAATCCATTGCTGTGAAAGGTTTTAAACACGCAAAAAAAGTGCGGAACGCAATATGTCCGCACTTTTTTTGGTTGTATAGGATATTAGTTTTGTAAGGTTTTCTCCAGCTGTCTGATTTTCTCTTCAATATCAGCGATTTCCTTTTGGAGATCCTGCTGGTGCGGCTTGATTTCCTCCTGCCACCTTTTAATGCTGGTCTGAAGCTCTCCGCCTACGTCTTTAATGACTTCGGCGCTTTCTTTCGCTGTTTGGACAAGCTGGTCCTTAAGCGCCATTCCGTCTCTTTTTAACCGTCTGATTGTGTCCTCAATTGAATTGCAATTCGCTTTGATTTTGCCCCGCAGCTCTTTTCCGGATGAAGGAGCCGAAAGCAAAACCGCCGCGCCTCCGATCAATCCGCCTACGAAAAGGCCTTTTAAAAGGGAACGTCCGTCAGCCATTTGAAATCACCCCGTTTTTTTCTTGTCACTTTTATCATTTTTGTTCAGAAGAATAAACTTCTATACATAGCTTGCTTTATTTTAGCATATTTTTTAAGGGAAAAGGAGGGAGAAGGTTGTCTGTCTTCATGATTGTTTTATCTTGTATGGCTCTTGTCTTCGCGGCGGGCGCCGTTTACTACCTTAAACTGCTCGGTCAGGCCGCTTCTTATCCGCCGAAGCGGGTCGTCCGCCAAAAGGCCATTGTCTGCTCAGCAGGAACCGCCCTCGCATTGTTCCTTATCTTTTTCACAAAACTTCTCGTGTAAAACATGCTGTAACACATTAAAAAACCTCTTCCGGCCGGAAGAGGTTTCAGTATGCGGCTATTTCACCGTTTCAATCATATTGGACCGTCTTAAGATCGTCTGCACAATCGGATACATAATGACAATGGCGATCGCATTCAGCGCAGCCGCCGGAAGGACGACCGCGAGCACCAATGCGGTGAATCCGCCCGGCAGGCCGACAATCAGAAGGGCCAGCGCCAGAAAGATCACGCCGGAGATGAAGGTGCCGGCTATCGTAATGACGGCAGCCGCCGCTGTTTTCACGCTCTTTTTTATCAAAAGCGCCAGCGCCAGAAACAGAAACGCCGTTACCGGTTTTTCAATGATATTCGGAAGCTGTCCGCCCGGAAAAGATGTCGTGAGTGCGGAAATGATTCCCGTTACAATTCCGATCATCAGCACGTTCTGCACACGGGGAAATAACAGAATGCCCATAAACATCATCACAAGCATCATATCGGGTTTCATTCCGAATAATACCGGCGGCATAATGGAGTGAAGCACCGCTCCGATTGCCGCAAACAGGGCCATAATGACTAATTCTTTTGTTTTCATACTAAGCTCTCCTCTGCTAAGCTTTTTCGCCATCCAATAATATGCTCGTCATTTATTGCGATGGCCGGAAAAATTGATATGCAAACAGTATATCAAAGGAACCGTTATGTTAGAAGAAATTTATTCGTTTTCCTGCTGGAACTTTCTCATAAACTGAGCCAGTTTTTCACAATCAGCCAGGCTGACGGCGTTGTAAACAGACGCCCTGCAGCCTCCGACTGAGCGGTGGCCGCCGAGTCCGGTCATTTTAGCCGCTTTCGCTTCTTCAACGAATTTTTTCGTCAGACTGCTGTCGCGGAGAGTGAACGTGACATTCATGTGAGAACGGCTGTTTTTTTCGGCATGGCCCGCGTAAAATCCGCCGCTCGCATCGATTGTGCCGTACAGGACATCCGCCTTTTCCCGGTTGCGCCGTTCAGCCGCTTCGACACCGCCATTTTCAGCCAGCCATTCAAGGACGAGGCTCAGCATATAAATCGCAAATGTAGGCGGTGTATTATACAGTGAATCGGCTTTCGTGTGAGTGGAATATTTCAAAATTTTAGGAACGTTTGTATTTTCTTTTTCAAGCCAAGATTTTTTCATGATGACGACCGTAACGCCGGACGGCCCGAGGTTTTTCTGGGCTCCGCCGTAGATGACATCAAACGAGCTGACATCAATTTTTCTGCTGAGGATGTCGCTTGACATGTCGGCTACGAGCGGGATGGGTGAGTTCGGGAATTCTTTCCATTGCGTTCCGAAAATCGTGTTGTTGGACGTAATATGCAAGTAGGCGCCGTCTTTGATCCCTGAGAGGTCCGCTTCCGGTATATGGTTGTGGTTTGAATCTGCGCTTGTTGCCGTGACGGATGTGTTTCCGAACAGTTTCGCCTCAGCGAGGGCTTTTTCAGACCATGCGCCCGTCACGATGAAGTGCGCCGTCTTCTCCGGTGTTAAAAAGTTCATCGGAAGCATTGAGAATTGTAGGCTTGCTCCGCCTTGAAGAAATAAAATATCATAATCGTCGGGAATATCCATCAGTTCTTTCAGAAGGGTTTTGGCTTTTTGATGCACCGCATCATATTCCGTGCTCCGGTGGGACAGTTCCATGACGGACATGCCGGTGTTATTGAAGTCGACAAATTCTTTCTGTGCTTTTTGCAGCACATCCAGTGGAAGGGCTGCGGGTCCTGCATTGAAATTCGTTGTACGTTCCATGTTTACGATCTCTCCCTGTTTTCCGCTTTAGTGTAAGAAATAATACAATTATCCTATCACAATTTTTTGATTTTTTTGATATAAAAAAATATAATTTTATGTTTTATATATGTTCAGACGCAAAAAAACCTCATCCTTAAGATGAGGCAAGCCGTTTTCTGACGGTTGAAGCGATTTCCTGAAGATCGTCAGGCGTGTAGTCTTCGGCATGTGTCTTCCAGACCGCTCCGAAGCCGTCGCCTTTTCCGTAACGCGGAATGATGTGCATGTGAAAATGGAACACTGATTGGCCCGCTTTTTCACCGTTGTTATTGAGAATATTCAGCCCGATCGGCTCGAATTCATCCCGGATGGCGCGCGCGATTTTCGGCACCGCCTCAAAATATTCTTTAGAAAGCTCAGGCGTAAACTCGTACACGTTTTCAATATGTGTTTTCGGAATCACGAGCGTGTGGCCTTTTGTGACCTGGCTGATATCAAGAAACGCCACGACGTGTTCATTTTCGTATACTTTTGAAGACGGAATGTCACCGGCAATGATTTTGCAGAAAATACAATCGTCCGCTTTGTGCATAGATGGGTTTCCTCCCTGAAAAGAAATATATGTATATTCTCATCCTACCACAAAAACGGCCAAAACAAAAAACAGGATGAACGGCTGAGCGTTCATCCTGATGCAGAAGTACGAGCTTTATCACAGAAAATTTAATATGCCTTTTGTAAGCACCTCATTTGTTTTTAAAATGAAGACTTATGGGTCTGCTTAATCATTCCTGGGACAAACACCTCATTTGATTATTTCATCATGATTGAAGAACATCATCAAAGCAGTGTGTGAAGAAATTGTAAGCATAGGACATGTTGATTTTCATCCAACTGTTCAAAGACGTCTTTTATAAACACCTCATTTTCAGTTGATTAAAGCTGTTTCCTTCTACACGCATTATGATGTCCGAGATCACGATAACTATGCACGCTTTTCACGTGAGAAAAAAAGGGAATCGTTTCAAATCAGCCTTTATTTTTGGTACTATGAAGAAAAACGAATCAGAAGGGGAGAAATTATGTCTCTGCTATCGGTAAAAGACTTAACCGGCGGTTATACGAGAAACCCGGTTTTAAAAAATGTTTCATTCACCCTTGAGCCGAACCAAATCGTCGGGCTCATCGGATTAAACGGCGCGGGCAAAAGCACGACGATCCGGCATATTATCGGTTTAATGGACCCGCATAAAGGCTCAATCGAGCTGAACGGCAAGACGTTTTCGGAGGATAAGGAAAGCTACCGTTCGCAATTTACGTACATTCCCGAAACACCGGTGCTGTATGAAGAACTGACGCTCAAAGAGCATTTGGAGCTGACGGCCATGGCGTACGGCCTTTCCAAAGAAACGCTTGAAAAAAGGCTTCCTCCGCTTTTGAAGGAATTCAGAATGGAAAAAAGGCTGAAATGGTTTCCCGCTCACTTTTCCAAAGGGATGAAGCAGAAAGTCATGATCATGTGCGCATTTCTCGCAGAGCCTTCGCTTTATATCATTGACGAGCCGTTTCTCGGGCTTGACCCGCTTGCGATCAATGCTTTATTAGAGCGGATGGACGCCGCGAAAAAAGCCGGATCAACCGTCCTGATGTCAACGCATATACTGGCTACGGCAGAGCGCTACTGTGACGCTTTCATCATTTTACATAACGGCGAAGTGCGGGCAAGCGGCACACTGGAAGAACTGAGAGAGCAGTTCGGCATGAGAGACGCCGCTCTTGATGACTTGTATATTGAATTGACAAAGGAAGACGCCGGCCATGAATAATATGTCTAGTATTTGGCAGTCCCGGCTTGAGGAGCATATAAAGGAAACAAGAATGTATATGAAATATATGCTCAATGATCATCTCGTCATTGTGCTGATCTTTTTTATCGCCGGCGCGGCGAGCTGGTACAGCAAATGGGTCAAAGACATTCCCGATCATTTCCCGTCATTTTGGGTGATGGCGGTGCTCTTTTCATTTGTGCTGACGGGCTCATACGTCCGGACGCTGTTAAAGGAAGCGGATCTCGTGTTCCTTCTGCCGCTTGAACCGAAAATGGGGACATACTTTAAGCATTCATTCAAGTACAGCTATCTGTCACAGCTGTTTCCGCTTTTCGCTCTGTCGCTTGTGTGCATGCCTCTGTTTTTCGCTGTAAGCCCGGGAGCGTCACTTACGTCGTATGCCGCCGTTTTTATTCAGATGCTGGCGGTAAAAGCATGGAATCAGGCCATGGAGTGGCGGATGACATTTATGAATGACAGAAGCATGAAAATGACGGATGCGATCATACGCTTTATCTGTAATATGCTGCTTTTATACTTCATTTTGCAATCGTTTTATCTGTACGCTGCCGCCGTCTACATTGTGATGGCCGGTCTTTATGTGTATTTCACATCTGCCGCGAAACATAAATCGTTAAAATGGGAAGCTCATATTGAATATGAATTAAGAAGGAAGCAGCGGTTTTACAGAATCGCCAATCTGTTTACCGATGTGCCTCACCTGAAGAAACAGGCAAAACGCCGGGCGTATCTCGACTTCTTGCTCAGAATGATTCCGTTTGAACAGCGGAAAACGTTCTCATATATGTATGCGCGGGCCTTTCTTCGTTCAAATGATTATCTCGGCATTCAAGTCAGGCTCACGATTATTTTTATTCTGATAATTATGCTCGTTTCCGCCAATCCGTGGATAACGGCGGCGTTAACCGTATTTACCGTCTTTATTACGGGGATACAGCTTTTGCCGCTGTTCGGGCATTTTCATCATCTTTCTTTACAGGAGCTTTACCCGGTCAATCAGAAAGCGAAGCTGCAAAGTTTCTTTTCCCTGATGAAATCGGTGCTAACCGTGCAGGCATTGCTGTTCACGGCAGCGTCGGCCTATGCCGCGGGAGTCAGCGGGGCGCTTTATGCCGCTATCGCTTCAGCCGTTCTGATCTTTGTGATTATGCCTTCGTATATGGGAGGCAGATTGAAAAAATACGGCAAGCTGTAATCAATCGGGTTTTTGAAACCTATAGCGAAAGAAGGAGACGCAGATGACCGGCGATCAGCAGCTGATACATGAAGCCTTGCAATGGAAAGCGCGTTTTTTGCGTAAGGATTCGATGCTCGAACGTTTTTCTAAAGGAATGCAGGCGAAAATAAATGAGCGGATTCCCGAAAAAATTCATACCGTTATCACAGAAAGCATCAAAAAAATGACCGAAGCAACAATGGCGGGTTCAAATCTGGCAAAAAGCAATCGGGATACAAACGGTATGACCCTTTCAGAAAAAGATGCCCTGGCCAGACAAACCATCGCATCATACCAGAAGGTCGCGGCAGCCGAGGGTATCGGTACGGGGGCTGGCGGAATTTTTTTAGGAATGGCTGATTTTCCTTTGCTGTTGTCGATTAAAATGAAATGCCTGTTCGATCTTGCCTCCATTTACGGCTTTGATGTGAGTGATAGAGATGAACGATTGTTTTTGCTGTTTATTTTTCAGCTTGCTTTCTCAAGCGGTGAACGGCGGAAACACATATACTCGATTATTGAACATTGGGATTCAAAAAAGCATGATGTCGATTGGAGAGTTTTTCAGCAGGAATACCGCGATTATCTGGACGTGGTGAAATTGTTTCAGCTTTTGCCGGTCGTCGGAGCAGCCGTGGGCGGAGCGGCCAATTATAAACTGCTGTCACAGCTAGGCGAGACGGCAAGGCATGTTTTTCATTTAAGAATTACAGCAGCCGGTACGTAATGTACCGGCTGTTTTTTTATGCCTAGCGGCGGTAGCTCACCGCGGCGCCGATAAGCACCTTGGCGGCCGTCAGCATCGCTTTTTCATTAAAATCAAATTTCGGGTGATGATGAGGATAAATAGATTCCGCATTTTCTAAAGCGGCGCCCGTAAAGAAAAATGCGCCTTTCGTATGCTGCAGATAATATGAAAAGTCTTCTCCCGCCATCTGCGGCTCTCCTTCAACGACTTTTGTGACGCCGTCTGTTTCCGCTGCGGCAGCAGCCGCGTGCGCCGCTTCCTCAGGGTGATTCACGACAGCGGGGTAGCCGCGTTTGAAACGATATTCATAAGAAGCGGAGTGCATGGCGCAGATTCCTTTGACGACGGCTTCTATTTCTGCTTCGAGCAGGCTGCGCACCTCTTCGTCAAACGAGCGGACGGTGCCGGTTATGACTGCGTGATCCGCAATCGCATTAAACGGATTTTCAGCGACGAACGAGCCGGCTGAGATGACGGCCGGGTGCATGGGGTTTACCCGCCGGCTCACAATATGCTGAAGGGCGGTGACGATTTGTGAGCCGATTAAAACGGCGTCCTTCGTATCGTGAGGGATCGCGCCGTGACCGCCTTTTCCGATGACTTTAATCGTAAATCCGTCAGCGGCGGCCATCACTGCGCCCGGGCGGCATAAAACCGTTCCGACGGGTTCAGTCGCCCAAAGGTGCGTGCCGAAAATGGCGTCGACATGTTCGAGGCAGCCGTCTTCAATCATTGATTTTGCTCCGCCGGGAGATAATTCTTCGGCGTGCTGGTGGATCATCACAAATGACCCTTTCCCGGTTGCGGGAAAGCACTTTTCCGACCGCAAGCAGAGCTGCCGTATGGCCGTCGTGCCCGCAGGCGTGCATGACGCCGGGGATTTGTGAAGCATAGGGCGCATCTTTTTCATCCTGTATAGGCAAAGCGTCAAAATCAGCCCTGAGCGCGACAGCCGGTCCCGGTTCACTGCCTTCAATATAGGCTGTGACTCCGTTTCCTCCGACATTCGTCCGGATGGGAACGCCGAGTTTTTCATAAAACGATGCGATGAACGCCGGTGTTTTTTTCTCTTTAAAGGAAAGCTCGGGATTCATGTGAAGGTGACGCCTGATTTCAACCATTTCCTCATACAGGCCGTCAAGCTCGGCGTATAAGCTTTTTTGAAGTGCCGTTAATGTCAAAGCGATGCCCCCTCGTCTGCTTTTCCCATGATTGTATAGAAAATGTCAGAAGATTTCAATCTTTTTGCTAAGGGAGAATGATGATGGCGGCGATCGTTGTGACGACAAGTCCGGCCGCCACCGGAATAAAGTTTTTCCTGGCAAGCTCAAACGGATCAACTTTACAAATAGCCGCAGCGGGGATAAGCGCCCAAGGGACCAATGTTCCGCCCCCGACCCAGATCGCTGAAATCTGCCCCAGCGCCGTTAAAACGGCCGGGTCCGTATGAAGCGCGGCGGAAAATAGTTTTGCCATCGAGCCTGCAAGAGATATCCCGGAAAAGCCTGAACCGTCAAGCCCTGTAATCGCACCGACTGCGGTGAGGGCGATGCCGGCGAATTCCCCGGACATCGGAAAGGAATGGGACAGCGCCAGCCCGAGGTCATTGACGATCCCCGCAGATCCCTGCGGCAGAGGGGTGTTCAAAATACTTTTAAACCCCGCGTCACCGAGATAAAAGAAAGCCGCGATCGGAATGACGGGGCCGAATACTTTAAAGCCGAATTGAAAACCGCCGATAAAATACTCAGTGATCTTTTCTAAATGCCGCTGCTTATGAACAATGAAATGAATGATCAGGAGGATGCCGATCGCAGTCCCCCCGACGAGTGCCGTCGCGTCATTTCCTTGCAGGCGGTATACGAGCATGCAAATAATATCGGCAAGAAAAACAATCGGAATGAAAACCGCCAGGATGACCCTGAGTTTTTTCGGAAGATACATACTTGTGTCCAAAGAACCGGAGCTGTAAAAGGAGAGGGGGGCCTGCGTTTTTTTTCGTTCCCGCATGATGAGAAAAAAAGCGGTGACTGTCGTCGTTATCCCCATGATCAAAACGAGCGGAATACTCGCCTGCATGACATCGCCCACAGGAACTCCGGCGGCATCGGCTGTCAATTTCGGCGCCGCCTGAATGACGTAATCACCTGATAAAGCGAATCCATGGCCGAACAGGTTCATCGCCATTGCTGCGGCGATCGGAGAAAGACCCGCCCGGATCGCTGCGGGAAGCAGCACTGCGCCGATCAGCGCCACCCCTGGTGACGGCCAGAAAAAAAGAGAAATGGCAAACATCAGTCCGCCGATGACCCAATACGCGACAGCCGGCCCTTTCATCAGCTTCGCAAATGGAGAAATCATCGCTTCATTAATACCTGTTTTGGTCAAAATGCCGCTCATCGCCACGATAAAACAAATAATAAAAATCGTCGGCAGCAATTCCCCGGCGGCATACGTGAAGCTGTGAAACAGGCTGCTGACCGAAGCGGAGAATGAATGCGTCGTCCATAGCGCAATCACAAAAATACCGGCAAGTGAAATAAAGGTTGTATCTTTTCTGAGAAGCATAAAAACGATAATGGCTGCGATAAAAGCAACATAAAGCAGATGTATCGAGTAGACGCCGATCCCCAATTGAACCACTCCGTTTATAAATAGGATTGCTACAGGTTATTCATAGGCGGGCGGAAGGTGCAAAGAAGGAAGCTGAAAATCGGGACAAAAAAAAGCCGGAGAATCTCCGGCGGTTTTAGTCTATAGCGTAATAAGCGGTTACATAAGATGGACGGGAGAAAATGGACGTCGTATCAATGCCTGCTGATGTTCCGCGTTTTTTATGAGCTTCCTGATAAGAGTTTGACTGCTGCCAGTTCTGAAAGGCTTTTTCCTCTTCCCACAGGGTCAGGATGACATACGTATCGCCTTCGAGCGGCCTTAATACGCGGATGGCTTTAAAGCCGGGTTCATTTTCCACTTTGCCGGCTCGGTTTTTAAACCGATTTTCAAACAGCGGCCGGCCTTCCTGGGTAACTGCGATGTTGTTGAGGACGGCGTAGCCCGGATTTTTGATTTCCCCGACGCTGTCGATGCTTTCATATGAATGGGGCGCCTGGAAAACGGTTTCTCCATTTGTCTCATGGATTAAAATCGCATTTTCATCCCCTTGCATCAGCACCATATTCTCACCAGGGTGTTTCTTTGCAATCGTCTTTAAAAAATCGGCTGTCCCGTATGTAATATAAACCTTCATATCAGCCACCTCCTGCTTGCTAGTATATCAAAAGAGTGGTATAAGTTTCTATTGGCGACTCATTCTGACATAAATCGAAACAATATTTCCCATACTACAAGTTAAGAAAGGCGAGGTGACTTATGCTGAAAAAGAAAAAAAGATTCTTTATTCCGGCTGTAATTGCAGCGGCAACCGCTTTTCTCGCGTTAATCGGATACATTATCATTATATTTCTCGGCCATTATGTCATCGATGAAAAGAAGTTAATACTGCACGCATCTTCAAAAATCGTCGATCAAAACGGTGATGAAATCGCGAGCCTTTATACGGAAAACCGCGAACCGGTATCCATTCAGGAGGTTCCGGAAGATGTGAGAGATGCGTTTATCGCCGTTGAAGATAAACGGTTTTACGAACATCACGGCATTGATGTGAAGTCTGTCGGTCGGGCGGTGTTCCGGGATGTTTTAGCAGGCGGCAAGGTGGAGGGCGGAAGCACGATCACCCAGCAGCTGGCGAAAAACATTTTTCTGACTAATGATAAAACATTTTTGCGCAAGACAAAAGAAGTCATCATTGCCATCAATCTTGAGCGTGATTACAGCAAGGATAAGCTGCTTGAAATGTACCTGAACCAGCTCTATTTCGGCCATGGCGTTTACGGCATTCAAGCCGCGTCTCACTACTACTTTAATAAAGAAGTAAAAGATTTAACCGTTGCAGAAGGCGCCGTTCTGGCAGCCATACCGAAGGCGCCATCCCTTTATTCGCCGATTCAGCATCCCGGCAAAAATAAAGAACGGCGCGATACGATTCTTTCCATGATGAACGATCAAGGCTATATCAGCGCCAAAGAAGCCGTCAGAGCCCAGGGCAGGACATTGGGGCTTAATGTCAAGAAAACATCTGAAACGCCTTGGTTTGACAGTTATATCGATCTTGTCATCAAGGAGGCGGAATCCCGTTATTCGATGTCAGGAGAACAGCTTCTTCAAGGCGGCTATACGATCCGGACTTCGCTTGATTCCAAGCTGCAGAAAACGGCATACACACTAATGAGGGAAAACGGCTATTTTCCGGGGACGGATCAGGCGGCAGAGGGAAGCGCCGTCTTTATTGATAATAAAACCGGAGGCGTCCGCGCGGCGGTCGGCGGGCGCGACTACGTGACAAAAGGATACAACAGGGTAACTGCGCCGCGGCAGCCGGGCTCAACGTTTAAGCCGCTTGCCGTATACGGGCCCGCCATGCAGGAAGACAAGTTCAAACCGTATTCGCTTCTTCAAGACAAACTGCAGTCTTACGACGGGTATGAACCGAAAAATTATGGCGGGCAGTACAAGGGGCAAGTGACGATGCAGGACGCGATCACATACAGCATAAATGCGCCCGCTGTCTGGACATTGAAGCAGATCGGCGTGGATACGGGAAAATCGTATCTTGATAAAAACGGCATAAACATTTCTGACAACGGGCTCGCGATTGCGCTTGGCGGTCTGTCAGAAGGCGTCACCCCGCTTCAGCTTGCCGGAGCTTATCATACCTTTGCGGCGAACGGAATGTATACGAAGCCATTTTTTATTGAGAAAATCACGGACGAAGACGGAGAAACGATATCCGGGCCTAAAAACGGCAAAACGCGCGTCTTCAGCGGACAGACCGCATGGAATATGACGAGAATGCTTCAGCAGGTCGTAAAAGAAGGAACCGCTTCACAAGGAAGCTATCAAGGCGACATGGCGGGGAAAACCGGCACGACGTCATTTACCGGCGTCCCCGGTGCCACGAAGGACGCCTGGTTTGCGGGATACACTCCCGGACTGACGGGAGCCATTTGGATGGGCTATGACAAAACGGATAAAACCCATTACCTGAAAGGCGGAAGCCAGTACCCGGTCCGGCTCTTTAAAGATATCGTCACAAAAGCGGAAGAAAGCGGCAAAACATTCAAAAAGCCTGAAAATGTGAAAGAACTGGGCAGTCCGATTGAGCTTAAGGCGGTGAAGTCCCTGTCGGCCCGTTATACATTTAAGGCGATGGGATTGATTACGATTCAATTAAAATGGGATGCTCAAAAGGATGATCGGGTTGTTTACCGAATATATGAAAAGAAAGACGGAAAAGACAAGCTTCTGGATTCGGTGAAAGGAAAAGGCAGCTTTGACATTCCGTACGCCAATCTGTTCTCAGGGGCTTCATACAAGGTCGTTCCATATAATACACAGACGAATCAAGAAGGAGAGGGAACGGAATACGTTCAGCCGAAGCTTTTTTCTTCTTAAATAATGAATTCGGCGATTTTTTGAACATTAAGCCTCAATTCTATACCATTTTGAAAAAACAAGGTATAGTGTAATGGGCGAAGAACACGAACGTATGGTTGCAGGAGGAAAGGTGGAAATTCAGATGAGTAAACGAGAAGCGTTTAATGATACGTTTTTAAAAGCGGCACGGGGAGAAAAAGCGGGTCACGTCCCTGTCTGGTACATGAGACAGGCGGGGAGGTCGCAGCCGGAATACCGCAAGCTGAAGGAAAAGTACGGCCTGGTTGAAATTACGCATCAGCCCGAGCTGTGCGCGTATGTGACAAGACTCCCGGTCGAGCAGTACGGAGTGGACGCTGCCATTTTATATAAAGATATTATGACGCCGCTTCCTTATATCGGAGTGGATGTTGAAATTAAAAACGGAATCGGGCCGGTGATCGATCAGCCGGTGCGCTCTGCTGCGGATATTGACAAGCTCGGCGAACTGAATCCCGAACAGGATGTTCCTTACGTGCTGGAAACGATCCGATTACTCGTAAACGAACAGCTGAATGTCCCGCTCATCGGTTTTTCGGGAGCGCCTTTTACGCTGGCCAGTTATATGATTGAAGGCGGGCCTTCTAAAAATTACAACAAAACAAAAGCGTTTATGCACAGTATGCCGCAAGCGTGGCAGATGCTGATGGACAAGCTCGCGGACATGATTATCGTTTATGCGAAAGCGCAGATTAACGCCGGCGCGAAAGCCATTCAGATTTTTGATTCATGGGTCGGCGCGCTGAACCGCGAAGATTACCGGATGTATATCAAACCGGTGATGGACAGAATTTTCCGGGAGCTTTCAGCAGAACAAGTTCCGCTGATCATGTTCGGCGTAGGCGCAAGCCATCTGGCCGGAGATTGGCATGACCTTCCTCTTGACGTTGTCGGTCTTGATTGGAGACTCAGCATAGATGACGCCAGAAAACAAGGCATCACAAAAACGGTTCAGGGCAACCTTGATCCGTCGCTTCTTCTTGCGCCTTGGGAAGTCATCGAGGAAAAAGCGAAAGCGATACTTGATCAGGGCATGAAAACGGACCGGTTTATTTTCAATTTAGGACACGGCGTATTCCCTGATGTAAATCCGGATACGCTGAAAAAGCTGACGGCGTTTGTGCATGAATACTCCGCAGCCAAAAAAACGGAACGATCTTCCTGAGCAGATCGTTGGTTATAAGGAGATTTTCCTGTCAAAATCAAGATAGACAGACCATCAAAAGAGGTGTTTAACAAAATGAGCAGCAAAAAGAAAATGGGACTTCTTGTCATGGCTTACGGAACGCCTTACAAAGAAGAGGACATAGAGCGTTATTATACACATATCAGACGCGGAAGAAAGCCGGAGCCGCATATGCTTCAAGACTTAAAAGACAGATATGAGGCGATCGGAGGCATTTCGCCACTCGCAAAAATTACGCAGGAGCAGGCGGAGAAGCTCGGACAGCGTTTAAATGAAATTCAGGATGATGTAACATTCAAAGTGTACATCGGATTAAAACATATTGAACCGTTTATTGAAGATGCGGTGGCGGAGATGCATAAAGACGGCATTACAGAAGCTGTCAGCCTTGTGCTCGCCCCTCATTTTTCAACATTCAGCGTCAAGTCTTACAACAAACGCGCGAAAGAAGAAGCGGACAAGCTCGGCGGCTTGACCATCAAGTCGGTTGAGAGCTGGTATGATGAACCGAAATTCGTTGATTATTGGGTCACCCAAGTGAAGAAAACGTATGACTCCATGCCGAAAGAAGAACGGGATGATGCGATGCTGATCGTCTCAGCGCACAGCCTTCCTGAAAAAATTAAAGAATACGGCGATCCGTATCCTGACCAGCTGGAGGAATCCGCAAAACTGATAGCCGAAGGCGCCGGAATTACCGATTACGCAGTCGGCTGGCAGAGCGAAGGGAACACCCCTGATCCGTGGCTCGGGCCGGATGTGCAGGATCTCACGCGCGAGCTGTATCAAAAGCATCCTTATAAAGCATTTGTATATGTGCCCGCAGGCTTCGTTGCCGATCATTTAGAGGTGCTTTACGATAATGATTACGAATGCAAAGCTGTGACCGATGAAGTCGGCGCAAGCTACTATCGTCCGGCTATGCCGAACGCACAGCCTGAATTTATCGACGCGCTTGCAGCGGTCGTGCTGAAAGAGCTGGACAAGTAGAATTAAACGGTAAAGAAGGCGATAAAAATGAGTGGCGATAAAAAACATCTGGTCATCATCGGCGGCGGCATAACGGGATTAGCCGCCGCCTTCTACATGGAAAAAGAAATCAAGGAAAAACAGCTGCCGCTTGAGATTACTTTGATCGAAGCAGGCCCGCGAGCGGGCGGGAAAATTCAGACGGCCCATAAAGACGGCTACATCATCGAGCGGGGGCCGGATTCTTTTTTGGAAAGGAAAAAAAGCGCTCCGCAGCTCGTGAAGGATCTGGGGCTTGAGCATCTGCTCGTCAACAATGCGACCGGCCAGTCTTACGTGCTTGTCAACGAGACGCTTCATCCGATGCCGAAGGGCGCGGTGATGGGCATCCCGACAAAAATCGCTCCGTTCATCTCCACCGGCTTATTTTCTGTTCCCGGAAAAGCGCGGGCGGCGCTGGATTTTGTCCTGCCTGCGAGCAAACCGAAGGAAGATCAGTCTCTGGGTGAGTTTTTCCGCAGACGCGTCGGTGACGAAGTTGTTGAGAATTTAATAGAACCGCTGTTGTCTGGGATTTATGCCGGAGATATTGATAAGCTGAGCCTTATGTCCACGTTTCCGCAATTCTATCAGACTGAGCAAAAGCACAGAAGTCTGATTCTCGGCATGAAAAAATCGCGTCCGCAGCCTTCGGGACAGCAGCTGACGGCCAAAAAGCAGGGCCAGTTTTTAACACTGACGACAGGCCTTCAAACTTTGGTGGAGGAGCTGGAAAAGCAGCTTACACTGACAAAGGTGATGAAAGGCACGAAAGTTACCCATATCGGCCGCGAGGAGAAGGGATATTCCGTGACGCTTGATAACGGCAGTGTGCTGCATGCGGAAGGATGCATTGTGACAGCGCCGCATAAAGCCGCGGCGAAAATGCTTTCTGATTTGCCGGCGGTGTCATGTCTCAAAGACATGCATTCTACGTCCGTTGCCAACGTCGCCTTAGGTTTTCCGGAGGGAGCCGTCAAGATGGAGCATGAAGGTACGGGATTCGTTATCTCAAGAAACAGCGATTTCTCCATCACGGCCTGCACATGGACGAATAAAAAATGGCCGCACGCGGCGCCGGAGGGCAAAACGCTTCTCAGGGCGTACGTTGGAAAGGCCGGAGATGAATCCATCGTAGATCTTTCAGATAACGAGATCATTAAAATCGTAATGGAAGATTTGAAAAAAGTAATGAAAATCAATGGCGAACCGGAAATGACCTGTGTCACCCGCTGGAACGAAAGCATGCCGCAGTACCATGTCGGCCATAAAGAGCGCATCAAAGAGTTCAGAGATGAGCTGAAAGCTTCCTATCCGGGTGTATACGCGACGGGCGCATCTTTTGAAGGGGTGGGCATCCCCGACTGTATCGACCAGGGAAAAGCCGCAGTATATGATTCACTGGCTTATTTATTTGAAACGTACCAGCCTCCGTTATCTTAAAACGGGGGTTTTTTTTTGCATGTTCCCGTTCTGTCAAGGGAACACCATTATAGAGAAAAAACATTTGAATCTTCTTCGCGACTGTGATAAGTTATCTTATGTACAAAATGACTAAAACGTTCAAACGGTCAATTTAACGAGGTGGGAAACATGTCCGTCGATCGGAAAAAGCTCATTCTGGAAGCGGCAACGAAATCTTTTACGCAATTCGGCTACAAAGCAACGACAATGGATCTGGTGGCAAAGCTTGCAAACGTGGGGAAGGGAACCATCTACACGTTCTTCAAAAACAAAGAAGAGCTGTTTGATGATATTTTCACCACTATTTTAAGAGAAATGAAGGAACACGCTGACGAAGCGATGAAACCGGAGCTTTCATTTCATGAAAATGTCCATCGGGCGCTGGTCGCGATTTTGGAATTCAGAAAAACACACCAGCTGACTATTAAAATTTTTCAGGAGAACGCCGAGATTGGTACAATTGCCGTTCAGGATGTCATTGCGAAAATGGAGCGGGCCATTCTGTCATACATTAAAGAAAAGATAGAATGTGCCATTGAAAACGGGAGCATTAAACCGTGCGATCCGGAGCTCACCGCTTTTGTGATGCTCAAACTCTACATCGCGCTGATATTTGACTGGGAAAAAAACCATCCGCCTCTTGAAAAAGAGACGATCGCCGAATTGCTGGAAATCTATGTCGGTCAAGGATTATCTAAATAGATGATCCTTCACTTTTTAGGTGCCGTGACCGTTTTGTCAAATGAGTCAGTTTGCGGAAGGAGGCAACAGGGTTGAATACAATAAAAAGCCAGTGGAAAGACATTGTAACGAGCAAGAAACTGTTAATCCCCATCATTGCCATATTATTCGTTCCGCTGATCTACAGCGGAGTGTTTTTGAAGGCGTACTGGGATCCGTACGGCACGGTGGATCAGCTGCCGGTTGTCGTTGTCAACCAGGATAAAGGGGCAGACTACGAAGGGAAACATCTTCAGATCGGTGACGATCTTGTAAAAGAGTTAAAGAAAAATGATAATTTTGATTGGCATTTTTCAAGCGATCTTGATCAATCGCTAAAGGACTTATTAAATGCTAAATATTATTTATTGGTCGAGATTCCTGAAGATTTTTCTAAAAACGCCAGCACGGTAATGGATAAAAATCCGAAGAAGCTGGATCTGAAGTATCATACGAATGCCGGTTCCAACTATGTCGGCGCGACAATCGGTGAAAAGGCGATCGATAAATTGAAAGCCTCAGTGTCGAAAGAAGTGACGGAGCAATACGCAAAAGTCATTTTTGACAACTTTAAAGATATTGCCAAAGGACTCGGCAAAGCCAGCAGCGGCGCCAAGAAAATAGACGATGGCACAAAAAGCGCGAAAGACGGCAGCGCCAAGCTGAAGGAAAATTTAGCGAAACTCACTGAAAGCACCGCAACCATCAGCGATAAAACGCAGCAGCTTACAGACGGCGCAGCAAAAGTGACAAGCGGAATTCAAACGCTTGACAGCTCTATCGCAAAACTCCAGAGCGCAAGCGCCGAAATTCAAGACAAATCAGGACAGATTGCTTCAGGCGGAGGCCAAGTGGCCAGCGGGCTGAAAACGAGCCTTGACGGGCATAAGCAGCTCCAGCAAAAGCTTCCGGATTTAACGAATGGTTTAAGCGTGTTAAACAGCAAGGCGCAGGAAGTATCGCAAAAAGCGGCGGCATTTGAAGATGCCATCAATTCCGTCAACCTGTCAGATATAGAAAAAGCCGTTGGGCAGCTCGAACAGACTGAAAAGGAATTGCAGCAGTTTAAGAAGAAGCTTTCTGATCTGAAAAACAGCCTCGATGCCCGGGATAACGCGGTCAAAAAGGTGATTCAGGACAGTGATTTCTTAACGGATGAGCAAAAAGCAAAACTTGTTCAGCTTCTGAATGAGAAGCTTCCGAAAGCTGACCTTCCGGATTTAGACAATATCGTCAGCCAGCTTCCGTCCGGCGGAGATATTCAGCTTCCGGATATGTCAGTCATTAAAAGCGCGCTCCAAGATGTAAAAGCGAAGGCTGATCAGCTGAAAGCACTGCCTCAGTCCACTTCGAAACTGTATAACGGTGCAGCGGCGGTACAAGACGCGATTAACCAGCTGACAGCGGGAACTGATAAATTGTACAGCGGAGCACAGACAGTTTTTGAAAGCCAAAACAAACTGACGGCCGGTATCGGCGAATACAACAGCAAGTTCGGCCAGCTCAAATCAGGATCTGAAGCGCTAGTGTCAGGGAGCGGCCAAGTGTCAGGCGGCTTAACGAAGCTGCTGGATGCGCAAAACAAAATCCATGACGGCTCATCCAAAATTGAGCAGGGTCAAGCGTCTCTCGGCACCGGTTTAAGCAAGCTTTTAGACGGTACCGGACAATTGTCCAGCCAGCTGAAAGATGCGGCCGATCAAACCGGAGACATTAAGACAGATGACAAAACGTACAGCATGATCGCCGATCCGGTAAAAACGGACGATAACGCGATTCATTCCGTGCCTAACTACGGTACCGGACTGACGCCATATATTCTCTCTATGGGCTTATATGTCGGCGGATTGATGCTGACGGTCGTATTCCCTCTGAGTGAAGCTTCAGGGCGTCCGAGAAACGGTTTTGAATGGTTCCTCAGCAAATTCAGCGTCATTCTGCTTGTCGGACTGATTCAATCCGTTATTGTCGCAACGGTTCTGTTAAAAGGAATCGGGCTTGATGTGGAAAGCACTTGGAGATTCTATCTCTTTACGATGATTACCAGCATCGCGTTCTTGTCCATGATTCAATTATTGGCGACAACGATGGGAAATCCGGGACGCTTTATCGCTGTCATCATTCTGGTGCTCCAGCTCGGGGCAAGCGGAGGAACCTTCCCGCTCGAACTCCTGCCGGGATTCTATCAAGTGATTCACGGCGCACTGCCGATGACTTACAGCATCAACGGATTCCGTGCCGTCATTTCAAATGGCGATTACGGCTACATGTGGCAGCAGGCATCGGTTCTATTGGGCATCGCCGTTGTCATGATCACACTGACCATCGTGTACTTTACGGTAAAAAGCAAAAAAGAACACAAAGCGGAAGAAGAAATAACAGCATAAGAAATAGAGGCTCTGAGCAAATGCTCAGGGCCTCTTTTATTCAAAAGAGAAGATACAGAGGTTCAGGCTTCCGAAAGGGCTTTTTACGGTTAAACACGTTAAAGAGGAATGTCCCGAACAGATGAACCCCGTTACAGCGCCTGTCAGCATAGGAGCGGGCAGCATGACATTTACACGTAAACGATGCCCTGGTTTCACTTGCCGGACTTGCGGGTTTTTTATTGATCAATCTGAAAAAAGCATCATTCTCATTATAGAGAGTGATGCTTTTGTTTATTAAAATCCCCATCTTACCAACAGTCCGGTATACGTCAATCCGCCGCCGAACCCGAATAATACCAGGGTCTGGCCTTCCGACAGCTTTTTCGCTTTCACGGCTTCATCCAAAGCGAGAATAATAGAAACAGATGAGGTGTTGCCGTAATATTCAACACTTGTCAGTGTCCGTTCAGCCGGGAAGGGAAGTTTTTCACAGATTGATTCTATCATCCGCATGTTGGCGCTGTGAGGAACGAACCAATCCAGATCGTCTTTTGAAAAGCCGGCTTTTTCTAAAAGGACGTTGAATTCCTCTGGTACAGTTCTGACCGCCCATTTATATACTTCTCGGCCGTTTTGCACCATGTTTCCTCCGCCCTTAAGCGGCTGGCCGTTTAATTCAGCGCTCAGTCCCGTCCGATACAGCACGTCCGCGCCGCTTCCGACCGTTCCTTGCACGGCTGCCAAAAAGCCCGGAGCTGCTTCATCACGTTCCACCAATAGGGCGCCAGCAGCGTCTCCGAACAGGACACAGGTCGACCTGTCAGTATAATCCGTTACTTTTGATAATGTTTCACCGGCAATCACGATCACTTTTTGATGAGTTCCGGCGGTAATTAATGCGTCTGCGAGCTGAAGGCCGTAAGTGAGCCCGGCGCATGTGGCGTTTATATCAAGCGCCCCCGTGTGCGGCCAGCCGAAGTAAGCCTGCACGCGTGCCGCTGTGCTTGGAAACGCATAGTCCGCCGTCGTTGTAGCCACAAGGATCATATCGACATCATTAAGGGTTCCGCTGTATCGTTCTGCAAGGTTTTTCACCGCTTCAATACATAAATCCGATGTGAATTCATGTTCGCCGGCAATGCGTCTTTCCTTCATGCCGGTGCGCTGGACGATCCATTCATCAGATGTATCGACGATGCGCTCCAAATCCGCGTTTGTTAATCGGCGTGCCGGAGCATATGTACCGATTGCTGTAATTTTAGATTTTGACATTATGATTCACTCCTTTATAATCAGATTATAACACCAGATATTATTACTTGGTACTAATTTTAATAAAAAAACCCAAGCAGCATCCGCTGGTTGGGGAGCATGAGACATCTATTTGTGAAACGGGTTTGTGTGAAACATTACCAATGACGGCAGCAGTGACGGCAGTGATGGCGGCATGAATGATGATGCTTTCTTTCTTTTTTCTTTTTACAATGTTCCTCTTCTTTTTTCTTTTTACATGGTTCTTCTTCTTTTTTACAGCACCAGAAGGAGTCTTCATCAAACCAATCATCTTCAAACCAATCCTTAAACCAATCATTACGACACCTTTTCCGCTTGTGCGGTTTACGGCTGATCATACATTTCCCTCCTATTCCCATGCTCCCTTCATCTTATGAAAAAAGAGAAGGAAAAGATTGGACGGGTTGTGGATCAAAAGAGTATATTTTAAGAAGAATAAAATTGATAGGAGGAATGACCTGTGGAAAATATGAAACATACGATGGAACTGATTAAGAAACTGGTGTCGATTCCGAGTCCGACGGGCAATACATACGAGGTTATCGCATATACAGAAAGTCTTTTAAAAGACTGGGGCGTCTCATCTTACAGAAACCGCAAAGGCGGTCTTTTTGTCACAATTCCCGGCCGTGATGACAAGAAACACAGACTGCTGACGGCGCATGTCGATACGCTCGGCGCAATGGTAAAGGAAATAAAGGCGGACGGCAGGCTGAAGATCGACTTGATCGGGGGTTTTAGATACAACTCGATTGAAGGAGAATATTGCGAGATTCAAACTTCTTCCGGCAAAACCTATACAGGCACCATCTTAATGCATCAGACTTCAGTGCACGTCTACAAGGATGCCGGCAAGGCAGAGCGGAATCAGGAGAATATGGAAGTCCGTCTTGATGAGCATGTACGGACGAAAGAAGAGACGTCCGATCTCGGCATCAGAGTCGGCGATTTCATCTCATTTGACCCGCGCGTGCAGATCACGCCGAGCGGTTTTATTAAGTCCCGTCATCTTGATGACAAAGCGAGTGTGGCTCTGCTCCTGGATTTAATCCGCCGCATCACTGAAGAGAAGATCGACCTTCCATATACAACGCATTTTCTGATCTCTAATAATGAAGAAATCGGCTACGGCGGCAATTCCAACATTCCCCCTGAAACTGTCGAATACTTGGCTGTTGATATGGGAGCAATCGGCGACGGCCAGTCTACGGATGAATATACCGTCTCCATTTGCGTGAAGGATGCGAGCGGCCCGTACCATTATCAGCTCAGAAAACATCTGGCCGGGCTTGCGGAGCGCTATGGCATTGACTATCAGCTTGATATTTATCCGTATTACGGCTCTGACGCCTCAGCAGCCATCCGTTCGGGCCATGACATTGTCCACGGACTGATCGGCCCGGGAATTGACGCTTCACACGCCTTTGAACGCACGCACGAATTATCGCTTCTGAATACGGCGAAGCTTTTGCACCGGTATGTTCTGTCTCCGATGGCATAAAAAAACCTGCGCGGAATAATTTCCGTGCAGGTTTTTCGTTTAACCTGAAATGGTGGTGTTTTGTTCTGTTTTGGCGAGGCTCATGACCTTCGCGCCTTTAACGGGATCATACTGGCCTTCCCATTTTGACATTACAACGGATGCCAGCGCGTTTCCGGTCAGATTGACGACCGTACGGGCCATGTCCATAATCCGGTCAACACCGGCGATGAATGCAAGACCTTCTGCAGGAACGCCGATTGTGCCGAGTGTCGCAAGCAGGACGACGAAAGAAGTCCCGGGCACGGCAGCCATTCCTTTGGAAGTGACCATCAAGACGAGCACAAGGGTAAGCTGCTGCCAAATGGACAAGTCAATGTGGTATACCTGAGCGAGGAATAAAGCGGCGATAGATTGGTACAGCACAGAACCGTCTAAGTTAAAGGTATATCCGATCGGCACAACAAAGGAAACAATACCTTTCGGACAGCCGATTTTCTCCATTTTCTCCATAACGCGGGGAAGTACAGTTTCGGAGCTTGACGTACTGAACGCCAATAAAATTTCATCCTTCATATAGGCAAGGAATTTGAAAATGTTAACCCCAGCAAGCTTTCCGACGATTCCGAATACAACAATGAGAAAGAAAGCCAGAGCTACATATACTAAACCGACCAGTTTACCGAGTGAAAGCAGGGAACTGAGTCCAAATTTGGAAACGGTAACACCAATCAATGCAAAAACGCCAAACGGAGCAACTTTCATGACCAGGTTCACAACGTGGAACATTGCATTAGAAACACCTTCAAAGAAGGCCAGTACAGGCTTTCCTTTTTCTCCGATTGCCGAGATGCCGAGTGCAAAAAGCACGGTAAAGCAGATGATGGCAAGCAGATCTCCTTCAGCCAATGACTGGAAGAAGTTTGTCGGTACAATATGCAGGAATGTGTCCGCTACGGATTTACCGCTTTGTTCTTTTTCTGTTTCAACATATTGACTGATATCTGTTTTTTGAGCTTCATGTATATTAACGCCAGCCCCCGGTTGAAAAAGATTCGCCAGAGCGAGTCCGAGAATAATGGCAAAAGTAGTAATGATCTCAAAATACAAAATCGTTCTGAAGCCTAATTTTCCGACCTGTTTTCCGCTTCCCGCGCCGGCAACGCCGATGATTAAGCTGGAGACGACAATTGGAATCACTATCATTTTGATTAAGCGTAAAAACAAATCGCCAATAGGCTGTAAAAAAGTTGGAACAGCGGGATTGCCATACCAGATGACACCGACTACAACCCCTAGTATGAGTCCGACGAAAATTTGCGTCGCTAATCCAAAACGTAATTTTTTCATAGATTACCTCCCGAAGAAAAAAGTGCAATAAGTATCTAAAAAGATAGCTATTAGAACAAATTATAATAGAAAAGAAAACAATCCGTCTATAGAAAAATATAGATTGAAAATACTGAATTGTTCAAAACATACAGATTATTGCTAATAATGGTGAATAACGCCCTATTCAGAAAGTATGATACCGGCCGTAAAAAAAGGCGCCGCACATCTTCGAATGTGCAGCGCCCTTTTGTTACATATCCTTTATTTTCAAGCAATTGTCACAAACATTTCCATAGCATTCATGCTGTTCAGCTATTTCTTTGCCGCATTCCGCACACTTTTTACCGGGTAGATTTCTAAAAAATTCTGTTATTTTATCCAACATACCCATCCCTCTTTCATTGTTTTGTCTTTACATTGTATTATAACAGTTTGTGAAAATCAACGGCTGTTTTGACACAATGTTTAAAACATGCAATTTGTACGAAAAATAGGTATATTGAAGGAAAGAGTCTTTTTATCCTAAACATTCGGAGGACGATATGAAAGTTACAGTTATTGGATGCTGCGGCGGGTTTCCGGCCGCAAATGAAGCAACTTCAGGCTACCTGTTTCAGTCCGGCGGTTATTCTCTTCTGGTCGATTGCGGAAGCGCCGTATTATCAAAGCTGTTTGCCTATGTTCCGGCAGAAGAGCTTGATGCCGTCATTTTGTCTCATTATCACCATGATCACATCGCTGATATCGGGCCGCTTCAATTTGCCAAGCAGGTCGGCTCTTTTCTCGGAAAAGGGGCGGATGCGCTGCCGATTTACGGGCATGATGCTGATATAGAACAGTTTGAGCGTCTTACATATAAAACGCATACAAAAGGAGTGGCTTATCAGCCGGACCGCCCGCTTTCTGCCGGGCCGTTCACCATTACCTTTCTGAAGACGGTGCATCCGGTCACTTGTTATGCGATGCGTATTACCGACGGTACAGCAACCGTTGTGTATACGGCTGATTCAAGCTATCAGGACGCGTTCATTCCGTTTGCGGAAAATGCCGATCTGCTGATTTGCGAGTGCAATTTTTACGCGCACCAAGACGGCGCGCCGGCAGGCCATATGAACAGCACGGAAGCCGGACGTATCGCGCGGGAGGCCGGAGCGGGAGAACTGATTCTCACGCATCTGCCGCATTTCGGCGAGCACCTAAAGCTGAAAGAAGAAGCGGAATCCGTATTCGGGGGAAAAGTGAAGATCGCGGCTTCCGGATTGAAGTGGGAGAAATAAAGGAGGAGCACCATGTTATTTATTGACAACCAAAACATAACCGACCCGAGGATCAACCTCGCAATCGAAGAATATTGCGTGAAGCATCTCGACCCTGAACAGACATACCTGCTGTTTTATGTCAATCAGCCGTCGATTATCATCGGGAAGAATCAAAATACAATAGAAGAAATCAATACGAAATACGTAGAGGATAACGGAATCATCGTCGTCCGCAGACTGTCAGGAGGCGGCGCGGTTTATCACGATCTCGGGAATCTGAATTTCAGTTTTATCACAAAAGATGACGGAGACAGCTTTCACAATTTTAAAAAATTTACCGAACCCGTCATTCAGGCGCTGCGCCAGCTCGGGGTGGAAGCTGAATTAAGCGGCCGAAACGATATCGTCGCCGATGGCAGAAAAATTTCCGGCAACGCTCAATTTTCGACGAAAGGGCGTATTTTCAGCCACGGAACATTAATGCTGGATTCGGCCATTGACCATGTTGTATCAGCGCTGAAAGTGAAAAAAGACAAAATCGAATCAAAGGGCATTAAATCAATCAGAAGCCGTGTCGCCAACATCAGCGAGTTTCTTGATGACAAAATGACGGCTGATGAATTCAAAAAACACCTGCTTCACCATATTTTTAATACAAATGATCTTTCCGAAGTGCCGGAATATAAGCTGACCGATGAAGACTGGAAAGCGATCCGGAAGATTTCTGAAGAGCGCTATCAAAACTGGGACTGGAATTTCGGCAGGTCGCCGGCATTTAATCTTCAGCATTCCAAACGTTATCCAGTCGGGTCGATTGATCTGCGACTTGAAGTGAAAAAAGGAATCATTCAGGACTGCAAAATTTTCGGGGACTTCTTCGGTGCGAAAGATGTGAGTGAAATCGAACAGGCGCTGACCGGAAAACAATATGACAGAACCGCTATCAGAGAGGCGCTGGACGGAATTGATCTGAAACAGTATTTCGGCAAAATAGAGATGGAAGATTTCCTTGAACTGATTTATTAGAACATTTGCCGGGCGCATGATTTGAAAGGGCGGCCGTTCTTGTGAAATGATAGAACCATAATAAATAAGGAGGGATCATGATGAAAGTATTTCTCATCGGAGCGAACGGACAGATCGGACAGCGGCTGACCGGGCTGTTTCAAAAAGACGGCACGCATACCTTGCGGGCGATGGTCCGGAAAGAAGAGCAGAAAGAAGCGCTTCAAGCGGCGGGTACAGAAGCCGTTCTTGCCGATCTGGAAGGAAGTGCGGAAGATATCGCGAAAGCCGCTGAGGGTTGTGACGCGATAGTATTTACCGCCGGATCAGGAGGAAGCACCGGACATGATAAAACGCTTTTGATTGATCTTGACGGAGCGGCGAAAGCGGTAGAAGCGGCAAAGAAAGCCGGCATCAAGCGGTTTATTATGGTGAGCGCCCTTCAGGCTCATAACCGCGCCAATTGGAATGAAGCATTGAAGCCGTATTATGTTGCAAAGCATTACGCGGACAAAATTCTTGAAGCGAGCGGTTTGACGTATACGATTATCCGTCCCGGCGGGTTATTAAATGATCCGGGCACGGGCAATATTAAAGCTGCCGCCGATTTAGAAAGAGGCTCTATTTCAAGAGACGATGTCGCCAATACGGTTATCGCATCCCTTGATGAACCGAATACGTATGAAAAAGCGTTCGATCTGACGGCGGGCAGCACGCCGGTCAGAGAAGCGCTGAAACAATTATAATTTCCGGTTTTACGGCACTCGGGGCTTTTTGCCCTTGAGTGTTTTTCTATATTTTTCTATAATGAAAGTGAACGTTTATTCCGGAGAAATGAATGACTATTCATTCATTACATTTTTAAAGGGGTGGGAAAATGAATCTGGTTTCCAAATTGGAAGAAACGGCATCGCAGAAACCGGAAAAACCAGCTTGTCTGTTTCAAGATCAGTACATGACGTATCAGGAGCTGGCAGGTAAAATTGAAGCATTTGCAAACGGATTGGAGGACAGGGGACTGAAAAAAGGGGATCATCTCGCGCTGCTTCTCGGAAATACGCCTGATTTTGTCATTGCGTTTTTCGGTGCGTTGAAAGCGGGAGTCGTCGTCATTCCTGTTAATCCGGCATACACACCTTCAGAAATCGCGTATATGCTGAAAAACGGCGATGTCAAAGCGATCGCCGGCATTGATCTTTTAATTCCCGTATTTGAAAGCCTGCACGGCTCGCTGCCGCTGCTGGAGCATATCATCATCAGTCAGACCGCAGAGAACGCTCCATCGACAGAAGACCCTCAATTGCGCTTAAAAATGAAAACGTTTACAAAAATGCTCTGCCCGGCGGAGCGCAGCAGAACCTATCCGGTATTGTCCAAAGATGATACGGCCGTCATTTTATACACCTCAGGGACGACGGGAAAACCGAAAGGCGCCATGCTCACCCATCAGAATCTTTTTTCCAACGCAAATGATGTCGCCGGATACTTAGGAATGAATGAGAAAGATAAAATTGTGGCCGCATTGCCGATGTTTCACGTTTTTTGTTTAACCGTTTGTATGAATGCGCCTCTGATGAGCGGAGCGTGTGTATTAATTGAACCGCAGTTCAGCCCGGCATCTGTCTTTAAACTGATTAAACGCCGGCAGGCAACCATTTTTGCAGGCGTACCGACGATGTATAACTATCTGTATCAATATGAGCACGGCAAGGCGGAGGATTTTGCGTCCGTCAGACTGTGCATTTCAGGCGGCGCTTCCATGCCGGTCGCTCTGTTGCAGACATTTGAACAAACCTTTGACGTCACCATTCTGGAGGGATACGGACTTTCTGAAGCGTCTCCGGTTACTTGTTTCAATCCGTTTGACCGGGGGAGAAAGCCCGGCTCGATCGGGACGAATATTTTGCATGTCGAAAATAAAGTCGTTGATACGCTCGGTCGCGAACTGCCTGACCATCAAGTGGGGGAATTGATCGTGAAAGGGCCGAATGTGATGAAGGGCTATTACAAGATGCCCGAGGAGACGGAGCACGCGCTGAAGGACGGCTGGCTGTACACGGGTGATTTGGCGAAACGCGACGAAGATGGTTATTTTTATATTGTCGACAGAAAAAAAGATATGATTCTTGTCGGCGGTTACAACGTCTATCCCCGCGAAGTAGAAGAAGTGCTCTACAGCCATGAGGGGATTAAAGAAGCTGTGGTCATCGGCGTTCCCGACGCCAAAACGGGTGAAGCGGTGCATGCTTATATTGTGCCTGCGGACGGTGAACTGACAGAACAGGCCGTTTTTGATTACTGTGAGCAGCATTTGGCAAAATATAAGCGTCCGGCGGAAGTGATTTTTCTTGAGGAGATTCCGAAGAATGCGACCGGGAAGCTGCTGAGACGGGCGGTACGGGACATGCTTCCGAAATGACAGACGAAAAGCGAAGCCGGGGGCTTCGCTTTTACATGAACTGATCCGGTCAGCTCTGCGATTCTTCCTTAATAATGCTTTGCACAAGCTTCGTATCATGCCGGGTCAGTTTGTAATACGTGTTTTTATACTTGTACAACATATAATTGCCGCTTTCGAGCCACATGCTGAATGAATCAAAACGGTCTTCATGGTATTTGACCGTTCCGTCGTAATCGGGAGACACGCTTTTGGTCAGTTTGACTTGTTTTCCTTGGTTCAAGATATCGAGCATATCTTTTACATTCTGCCTGTCTTTAATTTTAATTTCTTTTTTTCCGTGCTCAGACAGAATAATCAGATCTGCGTTGCTTGATGTAAATACATCGCCGGTCCGGCTGTATACATAGAAGAAAGCAATAACCAAAAGGGCGATTACTACGATAAACGCGATTATTTTTTTCATATTCATCACTCCGTCTTTTAGTCTTTCCCGCTTCCTGTTGTTCCATTCTTTTCTGTTGTGAAAAGATTAACATCCGTTTTGGAGGCTTGGTTCTATTTATTTGCATTTATGCTTACAATAGGAGTAAGTCATAAGGGTAAGGAGGGAGACTTCCATGCGCAAATGGATAGCGGCAGCGGGACTTGCCTATGTGCTGTACGGCCTTTTTTTCTATTGGTATTTCTTTATGACAGGAGACTCCGCCGTCCCGGAGGCCGTAAAGGGAACGAAAGCTGATCCGTCCTCGTTTATGGACCCGGGCCGCCTGGCAGCCGCTGAAAATTATTCAAATGTAAAGGATTTTTTGTTTTTCATCGGGGCGCCGTTAGATTGGTTTTTATTTTTTCTGCTGCTGATTACGGGGCTTGCCAAAAAAATAAAACAATGGCTGGAAGCAGCGGTGCGCTTTCGGGTACTGCAAATCGTGAGCTTCGTATTTGTGATTTCACTCATCGTTACGGCGGCTTCGCTTCCGCTTGAGTGGATCGGATACCGGGTTTCGCTTGCGTATCATATTTCGACGCAGACAACAGCCAGCTGGATCAGAGATCATGTCATTGATTTCTGGATCAGTTTTCCGCTGTTCGCCGTGTGTGTGCTTGTGTTTTACTGGCTGATCACAAAGCATACAAAAAAATGGTGGTTTTACGCTTGGTGTCTTACGGTGCCGTTCACCCTGTTTTTGTTTTTCCTGCAGCCTGTCGTGATTGATCCTTTATACAATGATTTCTATCCGTTGAAAGACAAGGAGCTTGAAAGCAAAATTTTGTCGCTTGCCGACAAGGCCGATATTCCGGCTAGCCATGTTTATGAAGTAAATATGTCGGAGAAAACGAATGCGCTGAATGCGTATGTGACGGGCATCGGCTCGAATAAGCGCATCGTTTTATGGGATACGACGCTTAACAAACTGAAGGATCAGGAAATTTTGTTCATTATGGGGCATGAGATGGGGCACTATGTCATGAAGCACGTGTACATCGGACTGGCCGGGTATCTGCTGCTGTCATTGGCTGGGTTCTATATCATTGACAAGCTTTACAGGCGGATGTCCAAATCCTTTGGCCGAATGCTTCATATAAAGGGGCCTGAAGATCTGGCCGCTCTCCCGCTGTTATTGCTGCTTATATCCGTGCTCAGTTTTGCTTCTGATCCGATTACGAATGCCGTCTCCCGGTATCAGGAAAACGCCGCCGACCGTTACGGCATTGAGCTGACCGGAAACCGGGAAGCGGCGATTGAGACGTTTCAGGACTTGGCCGTTACGGGACTGAGTCGGGTCAACCCGCCGTTTCTCGTAAAAATTTTCAGAGGGAGCCACCCGTCGATTATGGAGCGGATTGAACATGCGGAGGAAGAAAAATAATAAAAAGCCGGCGGGGCCAAGGCCGACGCCGGTTTTTTATGTTTTACTGAGCTGCCGCCTGTACGTTGATCAGCCCTTTTCCATAGTAGAAAGAATCACCAAGTTTTGTAGTGGTGTTTTCTAAACTGCTGCGGACTTGAGTGTTTGTCCAGTTCGGGTGCTTAGAAAGAATCAAAGCAGCCGCTCCGGCAACGTGCGGAGATGCCATTGACGTACCGTTGTACGCCCCGTATTTGTTTCCAGGAAGCGTGCTTTGGATAGATACGCCAGGTGCCATGACATCAAGCTCAGGTCCTACGCTTGAGAAAGATGCTCTTTGGTTGCTGCTGTCAACAGCGCCTACTGCAATGACAGAAGGGTATTTACCAGGGTAGCCCACTGTGCTTGAGCTGCCGGAAGTGCCTTCGTTACCGGCTGCCGCAACGACTACGACGCCGGATGCAACGGCTTTATCAACTGCCGCTTTTAAAGCAGCAGAACCAGAAGGTCCGCCGAGGCTCATGTTAATAACGTCCATATTGTTTGCGATCGCCCACTCGATTCCGTTAATGATCCAGCTGTATTGGCCGGAACCGTCAGCACCGAGAACTTTTACAGCGTAAAGTGATGCGCTTGGCGCAACGCCTAATACACCGATTGAGTTATTAAGAGCCGCAACTGTGCCGGCAACGTGAGTTCCGTGAGAGTTGTTGTCTTGGAAAGGATTTGTTTCAGAAGGAACCATGCTGGCTCCGCCTGCTACCTTTAAATCAGGATGAGAAGAATCGATACCGCTGTCGATAACCGCTACTTTAACATTTGATCCAGTGTAGCCTTGAGAGTGCAGAGCAGGGGCTTTAATTTGTGATACGCCGTAAGGCACGGACTGCGCGTACGCATGTGCTACGTGATCTTCTTCAACGTAAGCGACGCTCGGGTCTTTTTTCAATTCTTTTACAGCTTTTTCGTTTAATGTAGCTGAAGCTGCGTCTACATATTTGAATTGCTTTTGCACTTTCCCGCCTTTTTCAGAAATGACATCTTTCTTCTTAGCGGCGCTCATCGTGCTCATTGTCTGTTTAAACCCGACAATATATTTCTTTTCCCCGTTTGATTTCCCTGCCGCCTGGGCAGAGGATGTGCTGCCGAACGCCATCGTAAAGATTAACGCTAAAGCAAACAGCAAACTGATCCATACTTTTTTGCCTCTCACTCTTTATCCTCTCCTTTTTTTCATTTGCAGAATAACCAATAGACAGATTATTCTGTGGATTAATTGTATAGTATGGAATAATATTTTAGTAGACCCAATTTTTTTCAGTTTATTTTATTTCTATTTAGGTATATCATCTCTCTTTCGTTTCGTAGGAACTCGAAATATTTAAATTTTAATGGAAAAAACCGATGGATGGACATGAGTAAATGTACACAGGAGCAATCACTCGCTTGTTTCCTGGGTCGAACGGTTTGTTTCCATTTTTGGGGGTTGTTCCAAAAATAGGATAAATGTCATCTTTTGTTGAATACAGAAGACTGATGGAAACGTAAGCGAAATCAGTCTTTGGCTTTCTTGACCGAGAAAAGCTGTGAAACCATTTTATAAAAATAATGATAATGAATATCATTGATTTTGATATTGTCAATGATATAATTGCGGAAAAACGAAAGAGGGGGAACTGATGAAACCGATTTTCAGTATGCTGCTGATCTTATCCGTCCTCTTCATACCGGCATGTTCAGAACCGGAACATGAGACCGCCATCAGACATGATCTCGGGACCGCGCATGTGGCAGCGCACCCGCAGCGCGTCGCCGTATTGAATCCGGGCTTTATTGATACCCTCCATGATCTCGGCATAAAGCCGGCGGCTGCGGCCGATGACCCGTCAAAGTCTGTCGGCACCCGATCACATCCCGACCTGAAAAAGATCGCTTCTTTAAAACCCGATCTCATCATTGCAGATTCTAGCCTGCACAGAGGGATATACAATAAGCTGACGAAGATCGCTCCGACAATCGCTTTGAAAAATGAAGATGCGGATTATCAGGATGCGGTTGACGCTGCCTTGACCATTGAAAAAGCGGTCGGTAAAAAGGACATCATCGAGAAACAATTATCGGCTCAGGAAGAAAACCTGAATGAAATCAAAAGAAAGCTGGATGCAGAAGGCGGCTCGATTTTATTAATCGACGCTGCAAATGGCGGCATTTCCGTAAAGAATGATCAGTTTTTCACGTCCCGGCTTTTGGCGCTCACGGGGTTTACATATGCAATCCAGACAGCTTCCGGGAAGAAAAACGATCATATTAAAATGACGCCCGGGCAGCTTTTGCGTATCGATCCTGATTACATCGTGCTGTTGGGCGGAGAGAAAGAACTCGAAAAACATCTGCTCTGGAAACAGCTGACAGCCGTGAAAAATGGACGCGTCTACCGCGCGGACAGGGCGGTTTGGACGGAGCGGCGGAGTATTGACGGTGCGGACGCCATATTACATGATCTTCAGAAAAAAATGCTCGCCAAAAAGGCCCGACACTGAGTGCGGGCCTTTTTATTATGATTCCGAAAGGTGGCTGCTTACATTGTAATCTTTGACGCGCCACTTATTTTCAATCCGTTCGATATTGCTCAGGCATGCATTGACAAGCTTTGCATTTTGTATGTCGGTGTCACCGTCAGAAATGGCAGACAAGAGGGCGTGGATGGCTGCGCCGTGAGCGACGATCAGTACCTTTTGGTCAGGAAACCGTTCCTGAACTTTTACTAAACCGGCCAGCATTCTGTCTGTCAGTTCCTCTGCGGTCTCCATGTTCGGGTAGTTTTTATCCGGGTAGCACTCTGACCGTTCCGGTAAAGACATTCCTTCCGCATCACCGTAGTTCCGTTCTCTGAAATCTTCCATGACGACAACGGGAAGATTCAAAAATCCGTTAATAATGTCAGCTGTTTTTCTGGCCCGTTTCATCGGGCTTGAGACGATGACATCCCATTCGAAAACCTTTAAGTATTCTCCTGTTTCTTTCGCCTGACGCTCTCCCGTCGCATTTAACGGAATATCCGTTTTGCCTTGAAGCTTTTTTTGGGCGTTCCAATCAGTCTCTCCATGTCTTACTAAACAAACGGCAGTCATAATGTGTTCACTCCGATCATTTTTTATCAATATCATCTATTATACTGCCGTTACGTTAACACTTCAAAGAGAAGCGCCAGTCCGACTCCGCCCCCGCTGCCGATCGCTGCTGCTGCGTAGCGGGCATCCGGCCGTCTTTTTGCTTCATAAAAAAGCCGGGAGACAAGCGCCGCCCCGGAAGCCCCGTACGGATGCCCGACGGCTAGAGCGCCGCCCCGGACATTTATTTTAGAATATGGCACTTGAAGCTGTTGTGAAAAGACGCATATTTTGACGGCAAACGCCTCGTTGATTTCGTATATATCAATATCATCCGGTGACAGGTTCTGCTCCTTCAAAAGCTTTTTGACGGCATAAACCGGAGCTGCTGACGGATAATGCGGATGGACGCCGCTTACCGTGCTTCCGATAAAACGCAATTTCGGTTTTAAACCGAGGGACCGCGCTTTTTGTTCTTCCATTACACAAACCGCCGCCGCCCCGTCAGAAATGCCGCAGCTGTTGGCGGCGGTGACAGAGCCGCCGGACTGAAAGACGGGTTTGGCGCGGGCGATAAGAGGTTCCATGTTCCGCTTTTTCAGCATGTTTTCGTCAGCGGCGAATCCGTGACACGGGAGGATTTCCTGTCGGTACAGGCCGTCTTCGTGCGCTTTGAAGCTCCGTTCATAGCTGAGGAGGGCATATTCGTCCTGCATTTTTCTCGTGACTGCGTAAGCCTGTGCCGTATACTCGGCTGCTATGCCCATATCAGGATCGCCGATATGTTCAGGTGAAAAACGCGCGCGGGAAGAAAAAGGGGAGCGGCTGCTGCTCTCCGCTCCTCCCGCGATGTACGTGCTCCCCGCGCCGGCTTTTACAAAATGGCACGCGATTCTCATGGCGTCCAGCCCGGAACCGCACTGTCTGTCGATGGTCGTCCCAGGCACGCTCAAAGGAAGCCCGGCCGTCAAGGCTGATAGCCGGGCGAGGTTCCCGCCGCGGCCTGTCGCATTTCCGATCAGAACTTCATCAATGTCTTCTGCCATGTTCCGGCTCAAATAGCGGATCAGCGGAGCTGCTAAATTTTCAGGAAGACAATCTTTTAACAGGCCGTTTTCCCGGGCGAAAATCGTTCGTTTCGCATCCGTAATTACAGCTTCCATTCCATCATGTCCTTTGCCTGCTTTTGTATGGCGGCACGGGCGATCTTTCCGCCGGCTGTTTCCGGTATATCTGAAAACAGCCATTTTTTCGGGATTTTATATGCCGCCAGCTGTTTGCGGCACCGTTTCTTCAGGTCCTTTACATTTGCATGCCCATCGATCACCGCAACGGCGATACTGCCCCAATAATCATCGGGAACCCCGGTTACGGCCGCTTTTCTGACACCCGGACAGCCGTTGAGCACACGTTCAATCTCTTCAGGGAACACATTCAGGCCGCCGGATACGATCATCCCGTTTTCACGGCCTTCGATATAAAGATAGCCTTCACTATCGACATACCCCATGTCATCAACCGTCATCCACCCGGAATCATCAGGCTTTGCGCCGTTGATATATCCGGAAAATTTCATCGGGCTGTTCACAAAAATCTTCCCCGTTTCGCCCGGCAGGCAGCGTTCTCCTCCTGGACGGCGGATTTCGATTTTAACATTATCAAACGGCCGGCCCGCCGCGTCAGGCTTTCTCACGCTGTCTTCAGGCGATAAGAATGCCACGAAACTCAGCTCGGACGTTCCGTAAAAATCGTATAATAGCAAATGAGGATAGCGATCTGACAGCGCTTGTTTAGACCAAGCGGGCCAGTCCGCGCCGGAAGAAATTACCTTGAGCGGTTTATCAGGAAACGCCTCGGCCGAGAGCAGGGCGTCCGTCATTGTCGGGACGGTATATAAAACATCAGCTTGTCTCAGCCAGTCTTTTATTCCGGCCGGATTGAATTTTCTTTGAAGGATGACGGTTCCCCCGATAAATAAAGTGCTGACGGCACCGTACAAAAAGTGTGATGAGCGCATCGTGCCCGGTACGAGCACTTTGTCTTTAGGGGAAATACCGAATTCGCGTTTCGTACAAGCAAAGCTCTCCAGCCACGAACGGTGGGAGCGGGTGAAGGCTTTCGGCTTTCCGGTCGATCCCGAGGTGAACCCGGTATAAAAGGGCAGGCCGGCGTTTTTTATAAATGCGCCTTCCGCTTTCTCCGCCTCGATTAAAGGTTTGCATTCATCCCACAGGATAACAGGCGTTTTGACGCCGTCCAGCCTGCCGCTCAGCCGGCGGTCAGCGATGACGACATCGGTGTTGCTGATGTGCAGCTGATCTGCGAATTCCGCCGCTGTCGAGCGGGGGTCTAACGGAATTGCCGTGCAGCCGGCATGCGCCGCGCCTGCGAATAGCTGTAAAAAAGGCATTCCGTTCGGCAGTAAAATCGCAATGTTTTCCGGCTTAACTGAAAGGCTGCCAAGCCAGTTTGCGGTCTGGTTTATAAGTCTATTCCAAGTTTGATAGGTTATCTGTTCTGTTTCTGTCTGAATTGCGATTTTGTCCGGCGTTTGTCCGGCTATATCTGAATATGTTGATGTAATCATGATGTCTCATCAGCTTCCTTTCGTAGGCAAAAGCCGGCTTGCTTGCAGTGTTTTTCTGATTCTTACGGCTGCGAATGAGGCTGCGGCCGCTTTAAGCAGATCTCCGGGCACATAGATGAGGCTGAGCTTTACGGCAGTCATGATGTCAATGTGCATCATAACAGCCTGAACGGGAATGCCGATAGCATACAACAGGAGCACGCCGAACAAAAACTGTCTGATAAACAAATGGGGGACGCTGGCTGAGCGAAGGCCCCGAATACTGAGGCTCAGCAGTAATGCCGCCAGCGGATATGCCACGAGATATCCGGCGCTCGGCCCGAAAAAAACCCCGAACCCGCCTCTTCCCCCTGAAAGGAGAGGCGCTCCGCATGCCACGATCAGCAAAAACAGCAATTGGCTTAAAAACGCCGCTTTCGGTTTTAATATGCTTCCTGATAAAAGCACACCGATCGTCTGGAGCGTAATCGGAACCGGCGTAAAGGATAAGAAAAGTGGCGGAAGCAGCCCCAAAAGTCCCATAATGGCAGCAAACACGGCAATATGCATCATTTCTATTAATTTCATTATGTATTCCTCCAGCTTATCAAAATATGTTTATACAATAAAGCGAGTCTTTATATATGTCAACTTTATTATATTTTAAGTTAACATAAAAAAGACCGGCCCTTTATGAAAAAGGCCGGTCGGTCTAACTTTATTCTTCTGTGAGGATAACAAGTGAATCAACGGATGATGCAACGTGGGAAACGGCGCGGCTGACTTCTTGCAGGCCGCCGAGAAAGGCTTGTAAATCAACGTCGATTTTACCTGTCTGGTCTTTGCTCGTTTTCATGCTTTGGACGATGTCATCAAACAGACGGTTGATCTGCGTCATTTTTTCTTTCGTTTCACCTACGAGTCCGTTTACATCTTTAATATGTTTAGAGACGATGTTGATTTGCGTATTGGTATTGTTCACAAGCTCTGATACGGTGGAAACGATTTTTTTCGTATCCTCTGAAAGCTTTCTTACCTCTGTCGCGACAACGGCGAAGCCTTTGCCGTGCTCTCCGGCTCTCGCGGATTCTATTGAGGCGTTTAATGACAGGAGATTCGTTTGCTCGGCGATCCCCGTCACGATGCCGAAGATTTTTTCGATCTGCTGGGCAATGTCATTCAGCTTATCCATTTCTTCTTCAATCTGCAGAAGGCTGGCGTCGATTTTATTCATTTGCTTTTGCTGGCTTTCAAGCTCTTTTTTTCCGCCGATTTTTTTTCTTCCACATGGACGGAAGTGACGGTGCCGGCTTTTGACGCCTCGGAAATGTCCTCGGATTTATCGACGAGCTCCTGTACGGCTCTGCTCGTTTCTGAAAACAGATCAGCGAGCGATCCGGATGTTTCCTGAATTTTTTGATGAAGACGGGCTTTCTTTTCCTCTTGTTCGTCACGCTGGCAGTTATATTCGGTCTGGAACGCTTCAAGGACGAGCTGCTGTTCAAGATTCAGTATTTTCGTCGTGGCTTTGATCGCTTTTAACAGCTCATGCAAATCCGGGATTGATGCTTCATATATGTTCATCATCGACAGAAGCAGATCCTGAAACGCTCCCATATACCATTTCGGTTCAAGGCCGATCCGCAAGTGGATGGATGCGATGCGCTGTCTTTTCTCAATGAATTCATCATCAATCGTACCGGCGAACATCTCGTGGATATGGCGCCGTAATGTTTTTTTCAAGCGCTCGACTGTGCTGTGGTCGTTAATAATCGTCATTAACGATTTTTCGTGATCCAGATTTCGGTAAAAGGAATCGACGATTGTGGAGATATGTTCTTTGATTAGAGGCTGCAGCTCTTCAAGCACATGAAGTTCTTCGTTTCCCAGCCTGACCATTTTCAGCTGCTTTTTGACATCTGCATATTGATTTGAAAGCTCGATGCGTTTTTTGCCATCGGCTTCTGAAAAATAAGCTGTTTCTTTTTTGCGGTCTTTTTTAAATAACAATATAAGTTCCCCCAGATATTCTCTTTTTCTTTTTATCGGTTTGGAAGGAACTTGAATGAAGGAATCTGATGAAAATATTTTAATGCGAAAAAAAATAAAACCATTCGTTCAGAATGGTTTCGTCAATCTTGGGTGATGCGTTTCAGCGGCTTGATGGCGGGGCCTTCGGCAACCTTGCCGTTAGGTGTGAACCGGGAACCGTGACAAGGGCAGTCCCACGTCCGTTCACCATCATTCCATTAAACCTCACAGCCTAAATGGGTGCATGTCGTATCAACAAGATGCAGACAGCCTTTTTCGTCTTTGTAGGCGCCGGCCCGTTTGCCGTTGACCGTTACGATTTTTCCTTCTCCGGGCTGAAGAGCCTCAGGTGAAGCGTCCGGCCTCTCAAGTTTGCCCGAGATAAGGTGTTTGGCTACGTCGGCATTATAGGAAATCAGCTTTTTCAGTCCGGGATCTGCGTGGAAGCGGGACGGAATAAACAGGCCGGAAAACGGGTTCTTTTTGTTTTGGATGTGATCAGCCAAAAGCTTCGCCGCGAGCGCTGAGCTTGTCATGCCCCATTTTTTAAAACCGGTCGCCGCCAAAATATGTTCTTCACCGCCTGAGATCGGGCCGATGAACGGAATTTTGTCAATGGTGACGAGGTCTTGTGCAGACCAATGATATGGGATGCTTTCGACTCCGATTGTATCTTCCGCAAATTGTTTCAGCGCTTCATAATGTTCAGACATTTCGTTTCCTTGGCCTGTTTTGTGGCTTTCGCCGCCGACGAGCACCAGTTCTTCACCGTTCAGCTCTGTATAGCGCAGTGATCTGGACGGCTCGTCTATGCTGAGAAACATACCGCCGGGATACGCTTGTTTCGGTTTTACCGCCAGGGCATAGGATCTGCTGGCATACATTCTCGTGGCATAAAGCCCGCCGCCGTCATAAAAAGGAAAGTGGGAGGAGCACACAATGTAGCTGCACTTGATGCCGTGTCTGTTTTTCGTGACCACTTCCGGCCGCGGTTCTTTTTTAATGTCAATTGCCGCCGTCTGTTCAAAAATCTGCGCCCCGTTTTTGACCATCTCTTTCACGAGCGCCGCGCCATATAAAAGCGGATGGAATTGCGCCTGATTCTTCATGGCGAGGCCGAGCCTGCAATCAACGGGGACGGGAAGTTCTTTTACAAGCTCGTGTTCAATGCCGAGCTTAGTGTAAGCTTCCTGCTCGCTGCGGATTTTTTTGACGCCTGATTCCGTATTGGTGTATATATAGGCGTCTTGTTCAGTCAGTCTGCATTCAATTGAAAGATCCTTGATGATCTGCTTCATATCTTCCATAGCGCGAAGATGGGCTTCGAAATACAGCCTTGCGCTGGTCAGTCCGATCTGCTGAATAAGATCGGCATAGATAAAATCATGCTGGGCAGTGATTTTAGCGGTCGTCCCTGCGGTCGTCCCGTTTAATATCCGGTCCGCTTCTATGACAGCGACACGGAACCCCCTTTTCGTCAGTTCGTATGCCGTTGTCAGGCCCGTAATTCCTCCGCCGATAACCGCAACGTCGCATTCCGTATCTTCAGTCAGGGCGGGAAAGGAAGGAATATCAGCTGTTGCTCTCCAATAGGAAGCAGGTTCCTCGTTTGAAAAAGAAGTCAATTCAGATTACCTCCTCTGTTGTATATTCTTAATTTTTCCAATAAGTCTATATTCATACATGAAACTCGTATAAGATGCTCAAATTACTCATAATATAGTAATTAATGTAAAGGAGTGATCAAATTGGCTAATCAGAAGAAGAAAACCTTGCCGCCGCAGCATCAAAACCGGCAGCCGGGCTTTGAATATGTGATGGACCCGCGCCCTGTGTTTGACAAACCGAAAGCGGCGAAAAAACTTGAAGGAAAAACTGCGATTATTACGGGCGGGGACAGCGGAATCGGACGCGCCGTATCCGTTTTGTTCGCGAAGGAAGGCGCAAATGTGGTCATCGTTTACTTTGATGAGCATCAGGATGCCGAAGAGACGAAGCAATATGTAGAAAAAGAGGGAGCAAAGTGTCTGCTGATCGCAGGTGATGTCGGCGACGAAGCCTTTTGCAACGATGTCATCCGCCAGGCGGGCCAAGCCTTTCCTTCCATTGACATCTTAGTCAACAATGCGGGTGAGCAGCACGTACAGCCGGGGATTGAGAAAATCACGAGCCACCAGCTCATTAGAACGTTTCAGACGAATATTTTTTCAATGTTTTACTTAACGAAAGCCGCGCTCCCCCATCTGAAAAAAGGAAGTTCAATCATCAATACGGCCTCCATTACCGCCTACAAGGGCCATAAAACATTGATTGACTACTCAGCGACAAAAGGGGCGATCGTCACGTTTACAAGGTCTCTTTCCCAATCTCTTGTCACTCAGGGCATCCGGGTAAACGCAGTGGCGCCGGGGCCGATATGGACGCCGCTGATTCCGGCGAGCTTCTCGGCAAAGGAAGTGGAAGTCTTTGGCTCAGACGTGCCGATGCAGCGCCCGGGCCAGCCTGTTGAAGTGGCACCGAGCTATTTATACTTAGCAAGCGATGATTCCTCATATGTCACGGGCCAGACGATACATGTGAACGGCGGCACCATCGTAAACGGATAATATAAAAAAGCCAATCCATATGGATTGGCTTATTCACTCTGTTTGAGTGCGGCATATTCTTTGGACAGCGTAAGGAACGCTTCTTTATTTTTATCATCAAGCGCTTTGTTAATCTGCTCTGTCAGCATGGCGATCCGGCGTTTATACAAGGATTCATCAAGCACCATTTGAATGTAAATATCGGCCATTGTCACATCGAATTCATTTGCTTTTTGCGTGTTGCGGGACTTCATGAGCTCAGTGTACGATTTTTTCTCTTTCATAAAGAATCCCCCCAATGCCTTTTTTATAGTATATGGATAACCGCCGGAAAAATCAATTAATTTTTATAATTTTTAGACAACTAATACTTGGAAATATATCGACATATCCTGCAAATTGACGAAAAAACGAAAAATAACCATGTATAAATGATGTGAAATGAAAGAGAAAAATAATATTTAAGTAGTAATTTAAGACTAATTTATAACTTTAAAAGGTGATTTTTAGCTATATTCAAAAAAAACCTGTCGTTTTCCAATGACAGATGATAGATTATTAGTATAAATTTTCAAGAAAAGGATTGGAGGCTGCACATTATGTGCCAGAAAACACACGCACCCTTAGAAAGCTACGAAGTAAATCGTTCAACCATCGCTGTTTTGCCTGAGGAAATAGACGGTAAAATGGGGTCGAAGGTCATTGAAAAAGACTGCATTCTGTATGTCAGCATGAAGCCGATTCACATCATTGACAGAAGCTGCCGCTACTTTGGCTCAAGCTATGCCGGGAGAAAAGCGGGAACGTATGAAGCGATTAAAATTTCTCACAAGCCGCCGATTATGGTGGACCCTTCAAATCACATCTTTTTATTCCCTACACTTTCTTCAGCACGGCCTCAATGCGGCTGGATATCTCACGTGCACGTTAAAGATTTTCAGCCGACCGCATTTGATGACACGGCGGTCACGTTCTCAAACGGCAAAACGATGGAGCTGGAAGTATCCTACCATTCTTTTGAAAACCAAGTCTACAGAACCGCCTATCTCAGAACCACTTTTCAGGACAGGATGGGCAGCCATATCCCGAAGCGGCAGGAATTCATGCTGTACCCGAAAGAAGAGCGGACGAAAATGATCTACGACTTTATTTTGCGGGAGCTGGGGGAGAGATATTAGAGAAAGCTGTGATGTGAAGGGACGGGCCCTTTCCTTTTTGGGAAGGGCTTTTTACGATTGACATGCCCGGGCAGAGTTGTATCGTGTCCGTCTGTTGGCTATGATGATGTAAAGAGTAATTGCATTTTATTTTAGGAGAGATTGCCATGGATGTGTTTGCAAAATATGTATCAGGAATCGACAACCCCGATCATCGCCTGCGAATGGAGGAAATCTTGTCGTGGACGGCTGGTCAATTTCCGATTTTAAAACCGCAGATCAAGTGGAATACGCCGATGTTTACTGATCATGGCACGTTTATTATCGGCTTTGCAGCAGCGAAGCATCATGTAAGTGTTTCCCCCGAAGAAGCGGGTATTGCGCATTTTGCCGACGACATCGCCCGTGCCGGCTACAGCGCCACTTCCCGTTTGTTCAGAATTCAATGGACTGATCCGGTGCAATATGATCTGCTTGAAAGCATGATTCAGTATAATATTAAGGAAAAGGCAGACTGTTCAGGGTTTTGGCGGAAATAAACAAAAAAACAACCCTGATCAGGGCTGTTTTTTTTATTAAAAGTAATCCGAGAAATAAGGGGTTTGCGTCTCCAGCAGATCCTCAATGAATTCCAATGTGTCCGGCGCGCATTCGATCCGGCCTGTGCGGTGAAGGTATTCCGGTTTCCGGTATGCGAATAATAATGCCGTCATCGTCTGAATATCCAGCTTTGCGGCATCCGCATCACCGCCCCGGCTTAAAACGGCTTTTCCTTCAGGCGAAATCTCCGCGGTAAAGACTCCCTGATTCCATTCAAGCAGCGGATCTTCCAGTGTAAAAGACCATGTCCGTTTCTCTTTTTGCGGTTTAAAGGGATACTGATTGATAAATTGTTCAATATCGACAATCCGGGCCATAAAATAAGGAGAAATCGTCTCCTTAATTTCGGCATCTTCTAACAGAAAGGCGATCGGCTCATTAGAATAATTGTCGCCGACGACTTTTGTCACCATGGAGAAATGCGCCGAGATAAAGTTCCACAGGCCTCTGCGCGCTTCTTCATTTACATATACCATTTCTTTAATATGAAAAACTTCATCTGCAATCCAGTAAAGAACATAACCGTTTGCCTGTCTGGATTGATCATAATACACGGCAGCCGTAAGATCTTCTAAATCCCAGCGCCAATATTCATCCCATGCTAGTTCATTTCTGATCATGGCCGCATGGCTTTTATGAGCGAATCGGCTGTATACTTCTTTAATGACCTCATGTTCCGGATCGACGCGTTCCACTTCGCCCAAAACGGTTCTCATTTTCGGGAGCTGAAAGTCTTTTACCTCAAACGTCATTTTGTCACTGATAATTTCCCAGCCTTTTCTTCTGTAGTAAGGGATAGAGTAGGGGAACAGATAGGATACGGACTGACCGCGCTCACGCATGTCAACTAATGCTTTGTATAACAGTTTCGCCATTAATCCCATATTGGCGTATTCGGGATATGTTCCGACCCCCGTCACGCCGCCCATTTCAAATGTTTTATTAAAAATCCGGACTTGGAAAGGGTAAACAGCTGCCTGTGAAACGAGTTTGTCATTGTCAAACCAGCCCAATACATGCGCTTGTTCCAATACGGGGAGTTTCGCGGAAGCGATTTCGGGTTCCTTCCATCCCACTTCATGCAGATTGCTGTTCGTTACTTGGAAAACATATCGGAGCAGCTGATTAAATTGCTGCAAATGTTTCGGTTCGACTTTCTTTAATTCAAGCCTTTTTTCTCTGTTCATAAATGTTACTCCTGTATGAATAATGACTGAACGTCAATCATTTTTATGGTTTACATAAAGTGTACATGAAAACCCGCCGTGTTTCCAATTTTTCACCCGCGGCAATATTGACATAACGAAACGCACGATGCAGGAATCGTGCGTTCGGGTTCTTTATTTGACGACAGACATGCTGACGCTGCTGCCTGACACCGTCAATTTGGCAAAATCCTGTGTATCAATCACAGGCGTGACTGCTTTATTGTCGATCGTGATGTTTGTAAAAGCTGTTGAGAAGTTTGATTTGATGTAAGGGCGCTGATCCTCTGATGTGACCGCGACAGTGGCGAGCGCTTTCCATTTTGTGATAGATCCTACATTTGTCTGGGCGAGTTCTGAAATGATGCGGCCGGTGTATCCGTCATTATTCGTGCCCCAATATGTGGCGCGGGTATTGCCGTTCATATTTTTGTAAATGGTCAGCTGTACGGTGCTGCCGGGACGGAAACCTTTCGTATAGGTGAATTGGCTTTCTCCTTCCAGATACCGGACCTGGCTTTGTCCCTTTGAACCGACTTTCATGATCGGTTTCCATACATGATAAGTTTCACTGTACTGAAGCCCGATATCGGCCTCTGTGCCTCCGGTGAATCCTGAGTAAATATAGGCTGTCCCGTTTGACACCTGAATCGAGCTTGGAAGCTGAATTTTCGTGACGAGCACAGAACCCGTACTGTTCAGGTAGGCTCTTCCGCCGATTCCTTTGCTGAGCTGGGACGCCGCTTCCGCCGTATTGGGGCTGATTACCCCGGGAATATCCGCCGCACAAGCCCCGAATAGAACGGCTGAGGTGAGGACACCCGCAAGAATCCCTTTTTTCATCATCATTTCTCCTCCTATCATCATAGTCAGATAGCGCTATCAATTCATATTATAAAAGGTTTTGGAATAAATTCCATAAAAGTAATGTGTCAGGGTGTAAATTAAAACTTTTTTCCTATTTATCTTGAAAATGGAGATTATTTGAACTATGATATGTTCAGCAATACCGCATGACTCAAGAGAGGGGATTGATAGAGAATGAAAAAGACGGCAGCTGTGCTTTTGTCTTTCGGTCTGGTATTCGGATGTTCATACGGAGCTGGGCAGACGGCAGAAGCGAAAACAAAGGTGAAAACCTATCAAAACTGCAAGGCGCTGAATAAGGTGTATAAGGGCGGCGTGGCCCGGTCGTCGAAAGTGAAAAACAAGGGCGGCAGAACGAAGTACAAGCCGTATGTATCAAAAGCGCTTTACGATGCAAATAAAAGACTCGACCGTGATAAAGACTATATTGCCTGTGAAAAATAAAAAAACAAGCCGCTTAAAAGGGCTTGTTTTTTTAAATGGATTCGGCGGTGACGGCGGTTCCGTATCCGATTAATTCGGATGTGTTCTGTCCGGCGGTCAGTTCGAACCGCAGGCCGACGATGGCGTTGGCTCCGAGCTGTTCCGCTTCTCTGATCAGCCGCTCTTTTACCGCTTTTTTGGAGTCTTCCAGCATCTCGGTATAGCTTTTCAATTCGCCGCCGACGACAGATTTTAAGCCTGCGAGCAAGTCTTTTCCGATGTGACGGGACTGGACGATGCTGCTTGTCACTAAGCCTTTTACCTCAGTAATCTGTTTTCCGGCGACGGTTTCAGTCGTTGTCATAATCATACGGCTTTCCCCTTTCATGTGTCTTACCGCTATCTTACCATTTAAGCCGCTTTTTCGGCTGCACTGATTTGTTTTTTTCTGACCGCGGCGCTGACTGCAAACATGACGGCAGTGTTTAAAACGAGCGCGATGATGCCTGTATTCATATCTTTAACGGTCTGCGGAAGAAACGGAAAGAGGGTTCCGATGGTTGAGTCAGTCAGCGTGATGAAGGCCACCGTTCCGACTCCCGCCGTTATGCCGGCAAAAGCGCCGTGGCTTGTGATAAACCGCCGCTTCGGCAGGCTGAATAAAAGCGCGGGGAAAAGCTGGGTGACAAGGCTGTAGCCCATTAAAAGCAGAGTGACGATGGTATTTCCGCCTTTCAGCGTAAAATATACGGAAATCAGAGCGATGACGGGTACGGCGTATTTTGCGAGCCGCGAGACTTTTTCGTCAGGCGTGCCCGGCAGAATGGCTTTGTACACATTTTTGGCGAACAGCGTGCTTGAGGCCATTAATATCATTGAGCCGGGTACGAGCGCCGTCAGAATGCCCGCCGATCCGATCAGTCCGACAAACCATGGATCAAAGGTTTTCACAGACAGCTTTAATAGGGCAAGATCCGTGTCTGCCCCTTTTAAACCGGGCACCTGCAGAATCGCCGCAAATCCGGTAAAGATGACAAACAGCAGGACGAGCTGATAAAGAGGCATGATGATCGCGTTTTTCCGAAACACCCGCGGATGCTCCGCCGAATAAGACGCGGCAAAGGTGTGGGGCCACATATAAAAGCCGAGGGCAGTCAGCAGGACGGTTGAGCTGAACCACGAAACGCTCTGCCCGGTATCAGAAAGCGTGAGGAATCCGGGTTTTGCGGCGTCGATTTGTTTGAACATCTCCGTAAACCCGCCGTAGTAATGAATGGGCAAATAAATGCCTAAATACAGGACGATGCCTAAAATCATAATATCTTTGACGACTGATATCCACGCTGAACCGTGAATGCCTGAAATCATTACATAAATCGTGATGGAGACAGCGCCGATCCAGACTGCGGCTGCTGACGGAATCTGTCCGTATGACGTTGCTGAAACAATTAAACCGAGCCCTTTCAGCTGAAGGACGAGATAGGGGATGAGAGACGCGATGCCGACGAGCGATACGAGAATGCCGAGGAGCGGGCTGTTGTATTTTGAAATAAAAAAATCAGATTGTGACATCAGTTTGTGTTTTTTTGCGTATGTCCATACGGCAGGCAGAAGCCAATATGACAAAATGTAGGCAAGGCAGCCGTAGGCGATAATGTAAAAGGCGGGTCCTCCTTTTCCGTAAGCCCATCCGCTTCCGCCGAGGAATGTGAAGGTCGTGTATATTTCTCCCGCCATTAATAAAAAGACAAACATCGTGCCGAAGCCGCGTCCGCCCACCGTCCATTGTTCTAGGTCCATCTTTTTTCCTTTTCGGGCGCGGATTCCGAGATATACACAAAACAGGAGCACGGCGGCCATTACGGGAAATGCTGCGTTCATTCCGTCTCACCCGCCTTGTTTTCTTTGTCCAATTTGTAAACCGCAGCCATCAGAACCGATGTCAGCACCGCCCAGATGACGACGTATGCAAGAATGAAAGGCATTCCGAAAACATAAGGCGTCACCCGGTTGGCAAATGGAATACCGGCGAGAATTCCGAAAAAGGGCAGGGCAGCGAGAACATGAATCAGTTTCATAACATTCCTCCTTTTCATTGAAAACAGCGTGTCCCGATTATAAAGAAAATAATGTCGAATGTATAGTGTGAATAGTCTGAATTTTACCGGTTGAAAAGGAAAAGCAGTCCCGGCTGCTTTTTTAAATGGTCGCGGCTGACAGGTAATATTCCAATAAAGCGGTTACCTGTTCCCGTATTCTCGGGTTGAAATAACGGTGTTTTTCTTCATAGCCGTCAATGGTGCATATATAAAGTGTAAATGCTTCATCTCTTTCCGCTTCGTAAATTTTGATTTTACGCTTTCTTAACTCTTTTCGAACATCACTCAAATCCTTTTGTGCTAATTTTAAAGAGCAGCTGATAAGCTGTTTATAGGGTTGTTTTAATTTGAACGGGCACGAATCAAGCGCTTCGAGGTCCCGGTTCAGGATGGCAGCCGTCATGGGCAGAAACAGGCCTTTTTCGATGAGATCGCGGGTGTTGTTCCGGATGTCAGGCATAAATACTCCTTCTTTCTTAGGTGCGAACGTTTGTTCTTATTTTATACTCGTTTACACGATATTTCAAGTCGGAAAATCTCGTAAACATTTTCGTTTTTTGGAGATAATGTGTAGAATAAGGATAGACAAACTCGTTAAGGAGTATAAACGTTGGAGGAATTTATATCATATTTGACTGAGGAGCGGCTGACGGAGTGGTTCCAAAGCTATAGAGCTTTCGGACCGGCGGCTGCGGTTTTACTGCCTTTTATTGAAGCGTTTCTTCCGTTTTTGCCGCTTGTTGTATTTGTGGTGGCGAATACGAATGCATTTGGGCTGTGGGAAGGCTTTTTCCTGTCGTGGCTCGGATCTGCGGCGGGATCAATGCTGATGTTTTACGCCGTCCGCCATTTCGGACAGAAAAGAGCTTTCGGTTTCATCCGCAGGCATCAAACCATAAGGCGGTTGATGCTCTGGGTTGAGCGGCACGGTTTCGGTCCGCTGTTTATTTTACTTTGCTTCCCCTTTACGCCGTCCGCTGCGGTTCATGTCGTTGCCGGCCTGTCACGGGTGGGGGCGCTGCAGTTTATATCAGCGGCCGCTATGGGGAAAATGGTCATGATCTTTATGATCAGCTTTATCGGGTATGATCTTCACGCACTCATTACACAGCCTTTCCGGATGGCGGGCGCCCTAACGGTGATCGCGGTGCTGTGGTATGCCGGAAAGCATATCGAACGGCGTTTACAGACGAGAATCAGTCAGCATGAGAAAGACGGAGGGGGACAGGAATCTTGAAAAAACGATTTTGGTTTATAGCCGGCGTGCTTATCGTTGTTTTGGCCATACAATTAAAAAATGCCATTTTTATTGATTATAAAGTCGAAGGAATCAGCATGAATCCGACCTTTAAACAAGGAAATGAGCTGATGGTCAACAAGTTTTCCCATCGTTACAAAACGATCCGCCGTTTCGATATTGTCCTGTTTAAAGGCCCGCACCACAAAGTGCTGATCAAACGTGTCATCGGGCTCCCGGGCGAGTCCATCACTTACAGGGAGGACCAGCTGTTTGTGAATGGAAAACGGGTGGCGGAACCGTTTTTAAAACCGTTAAAGTCATCATTGTCCGCCGGAAGCCATGTGACCGGTGATTATACGTTGAAGGAAACGACCGGTCGCAAGAGGATACCGAAGGGACAATATTTCGTGATTGGCGACAACCGCATATACAGCCTCGACAGCCGTCATTTCGGACCGATTAAGGATAAAGACATTGTCGGTGTTATCAGTGAATCAGACGCCAAGTGAACGGCGTCTTTTTTAGAAATGATTGTCAAAAAGCAAAGGAAAGATTATAATAGAATTGTTACGCGCGAAACAAAAATCACGCGTTTTATTTTTAGTTATTTTGTTACGTGTGCAACAAAAAATGCGAAAGAGGGCTGATAAGATGGAAACACAGGCTGCCATTATCGGGGGAGGTCCGGTCGGGCTCATGCTTGCATCAGAGCTTGCGCTTGCCGGAGTGAAAACGACTGTCATTGAACGATTGAAGAAGACGGTGCCATATTCTAAAGCGCTTATTATGCATCCGCGCACACTTGAACTTTTTGCAATGAGAGGCATCTTGGGACGCTTTTTGGATAAAGGAACGAAGGTGTCTTCCGGCCATTTTTCGATGCTGGATACACGGCTGGATTTTTCTCGGCTGGATTCTAAGCAGAATTATTCGTTAATGCTGCCTCAGGCAGAAACGGAGCGGCTTTTGGAGGAGTATGCATCAAGTTTAGGCGCAGATATCATCCGCGGGGCAGAAGCAGTGGCTCTTACCCAGACGGATGACGGGGTGGAGACGGTGTTCCGGGACGAAAGCGGTATCCGCACCCTGCGCAGCTTATATGCCGCGGGTACAGACGGAGCGGGGAGCCTTGTCCGGAAACAGGCGGGCATCGCTTTTTTGGGGACTGATGCCGACTTAATAGGAACCCTTTGTGATGCCGTTTTGAAAAATCCGCCTGAATCCGCCTTTTTTTCAGTGTGCCGTCTGCAGGGATCGGTTGTCATTGTCCCTCTTTCGAACGGACTTTTCCGTGTCCTTATCGTTTCTCCGCACGCTCCGCAAAAGCGGAAAGAAGAGCCGGTTACAGAAAATGAGCTGAAAGAAGATCTGCGGGAAATATGCGGCACTGATTTCGGATTGAGTGATCCGGTGTGGATGTCACGGTTCGGCAATGCCGAACGTCAGGCTGAACAGTACCGCTCCGGCCGGGTTTTTGTGGCCGGGGATGCGGCGCACATTCATTTTCCTGCCGGCGGCCAAGGGCTGAACACGGGGCTTCAGGATGCCTTCAATCTCGGGTGGAAGCTGGCGGCGCAAATAAAGGGAAAAGCGGCGCCTCATCTTCTGGACAGCTACCATCAGGAAAGGCACAGCACGGGAAAAGAAGTGTTGCACAATATAAAAACCCAGATAAAGCTCATGGATTTTACCGAGTCAGGGATGGCGTTAAGAGATACGATGACCGCTTTGCTGGATTTTCAGGAGTCGAACCGTTTATTGGCGGGAAAAGTATCCGCGCTTGATTTGCATTATGAACCGGACCCGGAGCTGCCCCCTCATAGGCTGAACGGAAAACGGCTGCCCGATATAGAGCTGACTCTTCATGACGGCCGGCCCGGCTGTATGATTTTCTTCACAAAGGAGCCTTTGTGCTGCTGTCATTAAGAGGAAGCATTCCCGCCGGCATTGGCACGGACAGCGTGGAGTTTGTCAGGGCGGAGCTTTCTGAAACACGTGCCGATTGGGATGACGTCCACTCCGTTTTGATTCGGCCGGACGGCCATGCGGCATGGGCAGCCGGCGGCTCAGGACGTGAAGCGGAAGAAACCGTTCTGGCCGGTATGGAGAGATGGGGATTCATCTGATACCCTTTTTTCGCTTGTATGATTGTTTCTTGCGTAACAAAACGTTATAGTAAAAGAAACAATCAATACGGAAGGGTGACCCGCAGTTGGACAGAAGACAGCCAGACCATGCAAAACACATGATTCTTGAAGGATTGACAGATATTTTCCACGAGCAGGAGAGGTGTCAGGAGGACATCAGGGCGTCGTTAGCAGGACGGATGGACGAACTCCGTGAAGAAAACGGGAAAAAACTTCAGCTGACCTTGACGGAAATTCACATTTTATCTTGTATCGGGGATCATGAACCGATCAATGTCACATCAATAGCGGAAAAAATGAAAACGACAAAACCGACCGTATCGAGAAGCTGCGCGAAGTTTTTGGAAGCCGGTTTCCTGCGCAGAACCCGGCTGAGCGACAATAAAAAAGAAGTCTACTTCCGGCTGACCCCTGCCGGGAAAGAGCTGCATTGCCTTCATCACAAATATCATGAGATGATAAAAAAGCGGCTCTTGGCGTTTTTGGATCGCTATACAGACGAAGAACTGTTATTTGCTGAACGGCTGTTCCGCGATCTTTCAGCAAACTGGCGGTCTGTAAATGGCGGCGGAGAGCAGCTGTTAAAATAAAAAAACACGCATATGGATGCGTGTTTTTTTATTCAGCTCAGGTTCCTCTTTCTGCCCGGGCTCTCTCGCCGTGTGCCCGTTTCAGCTGAGAAAGGTGATGCAGCAGGCGATAGAAAGGCGGGAGCATGGCGATCACGAGAACGATCCGGATGACCTGAACCGCAACGACAAAAGTCGAGTCCTCATGCAGAGTGATCGAAGTTGCCGCCATTTCGGCGATCCCGCCGGGAGAGAAGGCGAGAACCGATGTAATCATGGAGATGCCTGTTAATTTAGAAACGGCAACCGCGCTCAGGATCATTGCGGCGATTAACCCGACGGAAGAAATAAACCCGACGGTCAGCACTCTAGTAACACCGCTGAACATGCTTTTATACATTTTTGAACCGATTGTGGCGCCGAGAAAAATTTGTGACAGTTGGTTCGCTTGTGGCGGCCACCAAGCCAGCATGTCTTTCCCCGCCAAGGCGGATATGCCGATTTCCGCACAAGCAACGCCGATCATGCTGCCGAGCAGCCAAGGAGCGGGAAATTTCAGCCGTTTTGCGGCTTTACTTGCAAGCCAGGCAGCCAAAATAAATCCGGCCGTTAACAAGACGGGAATAAGGCCCGGATGTGAGGCTCCTGCTGAAACGGCTCCGGCTGATGTCTGAGCCGTACCGTTTTGTTTGGTAAATAAGAAAATGACGAGAAACGGTATCGTCATAACGACCAAAAGGACGCGCGTCAGCTGAATGAGACTTACAATCGCGGTATTGGCGCCGACTTCCTGGGCGATACCGGGCATGGCGGATAAACCGCCTGGCGCCGTGCCTACAAAGCTTGTCATCATGTCCGTCCGGCTGAACCGAAAGAGCACGTATCCGGAAACAAGCGCCATCACGATAGAGAAAATCAGCATAAAGCCTACCGGCAGCCAATGTTCCCGTAAAACTGAAAGCACGGACAGGTTCAGTTTCTGGCCGAGTTCGATGCCGAGGATCATTTGCCCAGCCGCAAGCCATCTGCGGTTAATGCCTCTTCTGTCAGCCGCCATGAACAGCCAGCGGGGCCGCGTCATGGAGAGGATGCAGCCGGCGGCAAGCGTTCCGAGCATCCAGGCGATCGACATCCCTGTAAGCGAAAGAAGAAACCCCCCTGCCGCACTGATAAGAATAAACCAGATATCCGTAAGGAGATGTTTGTCTTTCTTCAATGAAAACCCTTCTTCCTGAAACATTCATATTAAATTGTTAAGCTCGTTAACCTTACTATTACTATAGTATAGATTTTGAGATAAATAAATAATGATTTATTTCTCGTAATCCATTCATTTTTCTTATCATAAACAAAAAAAGCTCCGGAGAAGAGTGAGTACACTCTACTCCGAAACCTCACTAACCTTTCCTTTCCATACAAGGGTCAGCCCCAGTCCGAGAAATAAGACCACACCTGCGAACAGAAACGGGAAGTGAATATTCATATCAAATAAAATACCGCCCAGAGCCGGGCCGAAAATGGTGCCTAAACTCGTGTATGTTGAGTTCATTCCGGCAACAAATCCCTGCTGATTTCCTGCGATTTTGGATAGAAAAGTAGTCAGTGCGGGGCGCAGTAAATCAAACGCAAGGAATATGATGCAAGTGACAGCAAGCACGGGCAAAAATCCTGACATCACCGTAGATACGAAAGCCAGAACAGCGCCGACGATCAGACAAAGCTGGATGACTTTTTTCTCCCCGAGGGAGTTGACAAGCTTGCCGAATGCGAGCACTTGAATGATGACCGCAACAATGGAGCTGAACGTAATGATAATGGCAATATCTTTTGGCGTAAAGCCGAATTTATGGTTTGTAAATAAACTGAATACCGTTTCGTACGCCGACAGCCCGAATGCCAGCACAAAGACGATGATAAAGGCGATTAGATAGCTTGGATGAATCGACTTTTTCAAATCTTTTAAGAAGGTTGACTCTTTGACGCTTTCCATCTGCTGTGCGCGTTCTTCTTTTGTCAATGGCTCTTTCAGCATAAAGACTGAGGAAATCACTGCGATAAAAGCAATGCCTGCGGCAAAGAAAAACGGCATGCGAACGCCGTGATCGGCAATAAACCCTCCTATGCCGGGCCCGATGATAAACCCTGTGCTGATGGCCGCGGATACATAGCCCATCGCCTTCGATCTTTCCTGCACCGTCGTAATATCTGCGACATACGCTGTAACAGCGGGCATGATAAAAGCGGCGCTGATGCCGCCCAGCACCCTTGCGAAATACAAAATGGAGACATGGGTGCCCAATCCGAAGGTCAGCTCGGATAATGCGAACAGAAACAGCCCGGCGAGAATCATGATTTTTCTGCCGAAGCGGTCAACCCATCTCCCCGCAATGGGGGATGCAATTAATTGAGCGACGGCAAAGGCAGCGACAAGGTACCCCATTGTGCTGCCCGTCAAGTGCATCACGTTCATAAATAGCGGCATAACGGGAATGATCAATCCAATGCCTAAAAACACGATAAATATGTTGCTTAATAAGATGATGAGTACAGCTTTTTGTTCTCGAATCGGTTTTTGCATGTTGTTTCTCCTTTGTCAGCTGTCATTCTGTTTATCAGCGTTGATCGACCCGTGAATAAACACGGAGATGGCTTCCTTCTGCAATTCTTTTCTTTGCTGAATGGAATCGTTTTTATATAACACATCTAAACCGTAAAAGACGGATAGCAGGATTTTTACTTTTGATTCGACATGATGAATGGACCAGCTGCCGTCTTGATTTCCCTCTTCTAAGATCTCTCTCATCACATCGTCATATTCAATATCAATTTTATTGAGCCGCTTGACGACCTCCGCTGACGTGAACGCACTCGCATAAAACTCTTCACTTGCCCTCATCAGCGGATAATTGATGCTCATCCGGCTGAGGAGCTCTGCAAAGCCCGTCAGCTTTTCGGCAGCATCTTTCAGATCAGCTTCCATTTCCCTCCACGTCTCGATCATCACGCGATGATCCTCTTCCATGATATGAAGAAACAGAAACTCTTTTCCTTTAAAATGATGATAAAGGTTGCCTTTACTGATCTCGGCCGCCTCTAAAATGTCTCGAATCGTTGTTTCTGAATAACCTTTTTTTGCAAATAAGTCACGCGAAGCGGATACGAGCCTATTCTTTGTCTTTTCGCTCTTTCCGGCACCGCCTTTTGTATTTGTCACTTCACACAAATCCTTTCCGCCGTATTCATGTTATTGTCCCGGCAAGCAGGGCTCATTTTCTTAAAAACCGACCAGTTGGTTTATTTTATTATAAAGTGTTTTTGCTGATTATACAATGAAGAAGTTATCTGTTTTTAGAGCGGATGAGCATACAACATCAGCCCGAAAAGTAAACCCCATTCTCTCATGTTGAAAGAACGGGGTTTGTCTGCGGTCTGAAGACTTCCGGCGGGAGAGCGTTTATCTATCCGGACCATTATTTACTGTTTTTACCTCAGTATAGCCTTTGTTCGGTGCGTTTGATACCGTTCCCCCTGTGTGGTGGTGGGAAGGGGAATGGATCATATGGTATAAAAACCAGACGGCATGACGCTGCTCGTCAAATGCCGTGCGGGCAAATAATCGCTTCGCTTCCGGGTTTACCGCTCTGTCGGATGCATGCAAATAAAAATCATTCGTTTTCTGTTCATCAAGAAAGGCCGCATTCAGTCCTTCTCTGTATGTGTGCGGACAATGTTCCGTCTGTTTCGGAGTCAACTGTCGTCCGGTAATTGAAGTATACAGTGAAGAGAAAGCGTGCAGGTGGCGCACTTCTTCCTCTCTGATATGTTCGATCCGTCTTCTGATTTCTGCGGTCGGCGCTTTTTCGGCCAATATTGAGTAGCAGATCACGGCGCTGTATTCGCCGTTAATGGATTTTATCAGATCTTTTATAAGAACAGAGTCGTCGCCGCAGACCGCTGTATAATGAAAAAAATGCTCGTGCATTGGACTCACCCCCGGATGTTTATAGGGTATTATACGGCGGCAGCCCGTGACATGTGCGGATGTTATGTTTATTCTTTATCAAGCGGCGATGTAATATGGTCATCATATGTATCGACAAACAGCCGGCCGTTGCTTCCGCGCACCGCATATACGACGTCTTCCGTTTTGAGGTTTCTCCTGTCCAATTCTTTTCTCAGCCATTTTTCCGATACGTGGTTTTCTTCCAGGTTCTTCGCCACCAGCTGGCCGTCCATAATCAGCTCAACGGCGAAGTTCTTTTTATGCCCGGCAAAAATGCCGAGATCCTGTCTTGTAACGGGCGCAAATTCCGGCTTGACCTCCACTGACATGCTGCCGTTTGTTTCAATGATGGCGGTCTGAACCTGAGAAATGTCAAATACGTCATTAACACGCAGCTGCTGGTTCAAATAGTCAATGGTATAACGCATCGTTTTCATATTATGCTCAAGTATTTTGCCGTTTTGAATGATAATGGTCGGCTTGCCCGCAAAGAAACCCCTGGCGGACCTGTTTTTCATCGAAAGATATGCGACCAGGTAAATGATTGCCACGAAAATAATGTAGGCAATGACAGTATAATGAATCGGCAGCTTTGTATTAAACGACAGATTTGCCGTGATGGCGCCGAGCGAGCTGGCCGCAATGAAATCAAAAAGCGTCATCTGTGAAATGGTTTTTTTTCCGAGTATCCGGGCGCCGATAAACAGAATGCTGAACGACAGAATGGTTCGTACAATCACTTCGGGATATTCTGACATCATATTTAGTCCTTTTTTCTTTATTTTGGTCAGAAACGATACTTTTTAAAACAGTCATCCCGTTTTTACCAGCAGATGAGATTGGTCATTTTCGTCAACTTTCGATAAAATGTAGAAAGATAAAAAGAGAGGGGTCTTCTAATTTGGGTGTTGAGTTTTTAGTAGGCAGATCGGGGAGTGGGAAAACGAGGCTGATTATCGACAGCATTCAAGAAGAACTGCGCCGGGAGCCGTTCGGGAAACCGATCATTTTTCTAGTCCCGGATCAAATGACGTTTTTAATGGAATATGAGCTTGCTAAAACGCCGGATATCGGCGGCATGATACGCGCTCAAGTGTTCAGCTTTTCGCGTTTGGCGTGGCGCGTGCTTCAGCACACGGGGGGCATGAACCGTCCGTTTGTGACGACGACGGGTGTGCAGATGCTTTTAAGGAAACTGATTGAAGAACATAAGCACGATTTTAAAGTCTATCAAAAAGCGAGTGACAAAACCGGATTCACTGAGCAGGTGGAACGGATGCTGACAGAGTTTAAGCGGTACTGTATTGAACCTGAAGACGTCCGCCGCATGGCAGAAAGCGGAACGGCGTCAGAATACCGCGGAGAGCGGATGCTGTCTGAAAAACTTCATGACTTAGGCATTTTATATCAGCAGATGGAAAGAAGCCTCGCCGGCCACTATTTGCATTCAGAGGATTATTTGACGCTGCTCGCTCAGCAGATTCCTTTGGCGGATGTTATAAAAGGCGCCCGTGTTTATGTTGACGGCTTCTATCAATTTACGCCGCAGGAATTAAGGGTGCTGGAGCAGCTGATCATGCATGCTGAACATGTCACATTCTCTCTGACGGCGGACAGCCCTTCGGCGGAACAGGCTCCGGATGAGCTCGATCTGTTCAGAATGACCGGCAGCACATACTATAAGCTTTATCAGACGGCAAAGGAGTTGAATGCCGATATTTCCTGCAAGGAATTGCATGGAACGAAGCGGCATCAGCATGTGCCGGAGCTTGCCTGTATAGAATCGCAGTACGATGTGCGTCCCGCGGCTGTGTATACGGGCGGACAGGAAGCTTTTACCGTCATACAGGCACAGAACAGAAGAGCTGAACTCGAGGGTATTGCCCGGGAAATTCAATCACTTGTCCGGGACAGAGGATACCGGTACAGAGATATGGCGATTCTCATCCGTCAGCCGGAAGATTATAAAGACTTGCTGAAGGAAGTGTTTGCAGATTACGGGCTTCCTTATTTTATAGACGGAAAAGCTTCTATGCAGCATCACCCGCTTATTGAATTCATCCGCTCAAGCTTGGATGTCGTGAAGGGGAATTGGAGATATGAAGCGGTGTTCCGCTGTGCGAAAACTGAACTGTTATTCCCCCTTGATCAGCCGGAGCAGAAAATAAGAGAGCAGGTTGATCAGCTTGAAAACTACTGTATCGCCTACGGAATCAAAGGCGAGCGCTGGACGAACGGGGAGCGGTTTGTATACAGGCGGTTCGTATCGCTCGATGAGGATTTCGCGCAGACGGATCAGGAAATAGAGATGGAACACATGCTGAATGAGACGAGAGAGTGGATGGCCGAGCCGCTCATCCGGCTTCAAAACCGGCTGAAAAAAGCGAAAACGGTTCAAAGCATGGCGGAAGCTCTTTATCTCTTTTTGGAAGATACCGATGTTCCCCTGAAGCTGGACCGGAAAAGACAGCAGGCCGAAGAGGCCGGAAACATGGTTGAAGCGCAGCAGCATGGCCAGGCGTGGGATGCCGTTATCCAGCTTCTCGAAGAGTTTGCGGGCATGATGGGTGAAGATGAAATGTCTTTGGCGCTGTTCCAGCAAATGCTTGAAACGGGAACCGAATCGCTTCATTTTTCTTTAATTCCTCCTGCGCTTGATCAAGTATTTGTAGGGAATATGGATCTGTCCAGAATGTACGGCACATCCTGCACATTTGTCATCGGGGCCAATGACGGCGTTCTTCCGGCGCGCCCGGATGAAAACGGCGTGCTGTCTGATGATGACCGGGAGTGGCTGAAAGCGGTCGGAGTGGAGCTTTCTTCCGCGGGGCGTGAGCGGCTGCTTGATGAGCATTTTCTCATCTATATGGCGCTGTCAAGTCCGTCTGACCGTCTGTATGTGACATACCCGATTGCCGATGCGGAAGGAAAAACGCTCCTGCCGTCAATCGTTGTAAACAGGCTCGGCGAGCTGTTTCCCGATCACCAGGAAAAGCTGTCAGCGGCTGATCCCGAGCAGGTAAGCGAAGAAGAACAGCTTCAGTATCTCGTCAATAAACAGGTGGCACAGACGTATACGGCAAGCCAGCTCAGGCTGTGGACAAGAGAGTACGAGATCAGTGACGTGTGGTGGAGCGCATACAATGTGCTGATGAAAGAGCCTGATCACGAGCGTGCGAAAAAGCTGTTTTCAAGCCTGTTTTTCCGAAATGAGGCAAAGCGTCTTGACCGGCCTGTTTCGCGCCAGCTTTACGGCGAGCACATTAAAGGAAGCGTCTCTCGTATGGAGGCGTTTAATGCCTGCCAGTTTTCTCATTTTGCATCTCACGGGCTGCAATTAAAAGAGCGGCAGTTTTTCAAGCTGGAAGCGCCGGATATCGGACAGCTGTTTCACTCCAGCCTGAAGCTGATTTCAGACCGGCTTCGTGAGCAGAAGCTGGAATGGCGCGATCTGACGAAAGATCAGTGCCGGAATTTTTCCTATGATGCGGTGGAACGGCTTGCGCCAAGGCTGCAAAAAGAGATTCTGCTCAGCTCAAACAGGCACTTTTATGTGAAGGAAAAACTGCAGAAGATCGTCACGCGTGTCTCAGGCATATTAAGCGAGCATGCGAAGGCGAGCGGTTTTGTCCCGATCGGCCTTGAACTCGGTTTCGGCGGAAGCGGACCGCTGCCTCCGCTCACTTTCACGCTGAAAAACGGCTGTACGATGGAACTCGTCGGCCGGATCGACCGCGTGGATAAAGCGGAAAGCTCAAAAGGCCTGCTGCTGAGAATCGTTGATTATAAATCAAGCGACAAGGGGCTTGATCTCGCTGAGGTATATTACGGGCTCGCTCTGCAAATGCTCACATACCTTGACTTATCAATTACACACTCAGCGGATTGGCTCGGCATGAAAGCGACACCGGCAGGCGTTTTGTATTTCCATATTCATGATCCGATGATTCAGGCCAGTCTGCCGATGGAACTTGATGAAATCGAGCAGGAAATTTTTAAGAAATTTAAAATGAAAGGCCTTCTCCTCGGTGACCGGGAGGCGATCAGCCTGATGGACACGACTTTGGAGGAAGGGCGTTCAAATATTATCAATGCCGGTTTGAAAAAGGACGGATCTTTACGGTCCGATTCAGCGGCGGTCAGCGAACGGGATTTTCATCTGCTGACAGACCATGTGAGGCGGACATTTGAGCAGGCGGGCGAAGCGATAACGGACGGGCTTGTGTCCATTACCCCGTATAAGCTGAAAGATAAGACGCCTTGTACGTACTGTGCTTTTAAATCGGTGTGCCAGTTTGATGAGTCGCTTAAAGAAAATGAATACCGCAGCCTGAAAGCGGAAAAAGACGGCACTATACTGGATTGGCTGAAAAAGGAGGCGAATGATGATGCAAATTCCTAAACCGAAAGACAGCATATGGACGGATGACCAATGGAGCGCCATCGTTTCTTCCGGCCGCGATATTCTGGTCGCTGCCGCAGCCGGATCAGGTAAAACGGCCGTGCTTGTAGAGCGGATGATCAGAAAGATAACCGCGGAAGAAGAGCCGGTTGATGTTGACAGGCTCCTTGTGGTGACATTTACAAACGCCTCAGCAGCGGAAATGAAGCATCGGATCGCTGAAGCATTAGAAAAAGAACTCGCCAAAAATCCGGGGTCTTTGCATATCAGACGGCAGCTGTCTCTATTAAATCGGGCGAGCATTTCGACGCTGCACTCTTTCTGTCTGCAGGTGCTTAAAAAATATTATTATATGATTGATCTTGACCCGGGTTTTCGGATGGCTGACCAAACGGAAGGCGAATTGCTCGGAGACGAAGTGCTTGATGAGCTGTTTGAGGATGAATACGCAAAAGGGAATCAGGCGTTTTATGAGCTTGTGGACAGATATACGACGGACAGGCATGATCTGGATCTTCAAGACCTCGTCAAGCGGGTGTATGAGTATTCCCGGTCGCATCCTGACCCTGAAGCGTGGCTGAAAAGCTTTGTCCGCCTATATGATGTGACAGAAGAAAGCAAAATGGAAGAGCTGCCGTTTTACGAGTATGTGAGAGAAGATGCTGAAATGGCGCTCTTCGGGGCAAAACAAAAGCTAGAGAAGGCGCTTGAACTGACAAAAGCGCCCGGCGGGCCGGCGCCGCGTGCTGATAATATTTTGGATGACCTTCAGCAGATAGAAGAGCTGATCAGCTGCCGGCATGACTTTAAGGCGCTGTATGAACGGGTTCCTGCGGTCACATTTAAACGGGCCAAGGCGGTAAAGGGTGATGAATTTGACAAGGTGCTTTTGGACGAAGCGACTGATTTGCGAAACGGCGCGAAGAAACTGATCGAAAAGTTAAAAACCGATTACTTTACAAGAAGCCCGCAAGATCATTTAAAGAGTTTAAAAGACATGAAGCCTGTTATTGAAACCCTCGTTCAGCTCGTAATATCGTACGGAAAACGATTTGAAGCGGCGAAACAGGAAAAATCAATCATTGATTTCTCAGATTTGGAACATTACTGTCTGGCGATTTTAACTGCAAGGGATGAAGAAGGCCGGCGTGTGCCGAGTGAAGCGGCCGTTTATTATCAAGATCAGTTCCATGAAGTTCTGGTTGATGAATATCAAGATACCAATCTTGTGCAGGAATCCATTTTGCAGCTTGTTAAAAGCGGGAATGAAGAGTCGGGAAATCTGTTTATGGTGGGGGACGTCAAGCAATCAATCTACCGTTTCAGACTTGCCGAGCCGCTGCTTTTTCTCGGGAAATACAAAAGGTTTACGGAAGATGGGGAAGGCGCCGGGCAGAAAATCGACCTGAACCAAAACTTCCGAAGCCGCTCCGATATTTTGGACAGTACGAATTTCTTGTTTACGCAGCTGATGGGCGGCAAAATCGGCGAAGTGGACTACGATGAACAGGCGGCATTAAAGCTTGGCGCATCGTATCCGCCAAATGACGCGGCGAAAACGGAACTGCTGCTGATTGACAGCGCTGATGACGCAGACAGCCCCGAGGATGCTGAAGACTTTGAAACCGTGCATTGGGAAGCGAAAGCGATAGCCGCGGAGATCCGGAAGCTTGTCTCATCTCCGTTTAAGGTATATGACGGCAAAACAAAAACACACCGGAATATCCAGTACCGGGATATCGTGATTTTGCTGCGTTCCATGCCATGGGCTCCGCAATTAATGGAAGAGCTGAAAAACCAGGGCATTCCGGTTTACGCCAATTTGACATCAGGTTACTTTGAAGCCGTTGAGGTGGCTGCGGCGCTTTCAGTCTTAAAGGTGATTGATAATCCGTATCAGGATATTCCGCTTGCTTCCGTGCTGCGCTCGCCTATCGTCGGTTGTGACGAAAATGAACTCGCCCTCATACGCCTTGAAAAGAAAAAAGCGCCGTTTTATGAAGCGCTGAAAGCGTATATAGCGAACGGGGACAGACATGACGACCTGTATCAAAAACTGAGAATATTTTATGACAGTCTGCAAAAGTGGCGGTCATTCTCGACGAATCATTCAGTGTCTGAGCTGATTTGGGAAGTATACCGCGACACCGGATATTTTGATTATGCAGGCGGCATGCCTGGCGGAAAGCAGCGTCAGGCCAATCTGCGCGTCTTGTATGACCGGGCGCGTTCGTATGAAGCGACGGCATTCCGCGGGTTATTCCGCTTTTTGCGGTTCATTGAACGGATGCAGGAGCGCGGCGATGATTTGGGGACGGCGCGGGCGCTCAGCGAGCAGGAGGATGTCGTTCGGCTGATGACGATCCACAGCAGCAAAGGACTTGAATTCCCCGTCGTTTTCACCGCCGGTCTCGGCAGAAGTTTTAATATGATGGATCTCAACAAACCATACCTGCTTGATAAAGAGCTCGGTTTCGGCACGAAGTATATTCATCCGGAACTTAGAATCAGCTATCCGACTCTGCCGCTTGTGGCAATGAAGAAAAAAATGCGCAGAGAGCTTTTATCAGAAGAATTGCGCGTATTGTATGTGGCGCTGACAAGGGCGAAGGAAAAGCTGTTTCTCGTCGGTTCCTGCAAAAACCGGGAAAAACAGCTGGCCAAATGGCAGGCGCAAGCAGACCGGGCTGATTGGCTCCTTTCTGAATTCGACCGCTATCAGGCGTCATCTTATTTGGACTTTATCGGTCCGGCGCTCATCCGTCACAGTGACATGGAGGCGCACAGGGCTCCGGGGCTTTTGGCGCCGGAGGATATCGCGCACGACCCGGCGCGTTTTCACATCCGGATGCTGCAGCAAAGTGAATTGCTGGAAGATAGCCCTGAGGAACGTGCTGAAGAAAAGAGCAAACGTTTAAAAGCGATACAGCATGGCGAGCCGATTCCTGATTCGTTTTCATTCGATGATCAGGCGCGCCGTCTTCTTGAATGGGAATATCCGTATCGGAAGCTGACCGCCATCAGAACGAAGCAGTCTGTTTCTGAGCTGAAGAGAAAGCAAGAATACGAGGATGAGTACAGCGGACGCTCTCTCATCAAACCGTCAGGGGACACTCTTTTATACAAGCGTCCCGGCTTTATGATGAAAAAAGGGCTGACAGCCGCCGAAAAAGGGACTGCGATGCATACGGTGATGCAGCACATACCGCTGACGCATGTTCCGACTGCCGAAGAAGCGGAGCGGACGGTCCGGATGCTTTACGAAAAAGAGCTGCTGACAGAAGAACAGCAGGACGCAATTGATATTGATGAAGTGATTCAGTTTTTCGGCACTGAAATCGGAAAAGACCTTGTTGGGGCCCTGCGGATTGATCGGGAGGTGCCGTTCAGTATGGCGCTTCCGGCCAGCGAGGTGTACAAGGATGCCGAAACGGCCGGTGAACCGCTGCTCGTCCAGGGAATTATTGACTGCCTCTATGAAACTGCGGACGGACTCTATTTGCTGGACTATAAAACGGATCGAATTGAGGGGAAATTCCGGAACGGATTTGAAGGCGCGGCTCCGATCCTGCAAAAAAGGTATGAAACACAAATCGAATTGTATACAAAAGCGGTTGAACAAATTACAAAAACGAATGTGAAAAGGCGTGCGCTCTATTTCTTCGATGGAGGTCACGTTCTTACACTGTAATAAGATCCGAAGCTCCTTTTTTGGAGCGGATCTTTTTTTCTATCAGAAAAGTGAGGTGAATGCGGTATGCGCATTTTACATACAGCTGACTGGCACCTCGGCAAAACGCTTGAAGGCAGAAGCCGGCTGAGTGAACAGGCCGAGGTATTGGAAGAGCTGAATACCATTGTCAAAGAAGAAAACATTGATGCGGTCATTATGGCAGGGGATGTATTTGATACGGTCAATCCGCCTGCGCTCGCTGAACAGCTGTATTACGAAAGTCTTTCCGCGCTTTCTGACGGCGGAAAACGCCCGGTTGTCGTCATTGCTGGGAACCATGACAATCCTGACAGGCTGGCGGCTGCTTCTCCGTTAACAAATGAGCGCGGCATTCATTTAATCGGCTATCCGCGGACAGAACCCGTCCATATTGAGGTGCCGTCGGCGGACGAGCTGTTAGCCGTTGCCGCGCTGGCCTATCCGTCAGAAGCGAGATTAAACGAGGTGCTGTCTGATACGTTTGAGGAAAAGCTTCTTCGCGATCATTACGATGTGAAAATCAGAGAGGCGTTTGCCCGCATGTGCGGTCTGTGCCGGGACGATGCCGTGAAAGTCGCGGCGAGCCACATTTATGTCGCGGGAGGAAATCAGACCGATTCAGAGCGTCCGATTGAAGTCGGGGGCGCTTACACGGTCGCCGCTGAAAGCCTGCCGGCTGATGCGGCTTACGTGGCCCTCGGCCATCTCCACCGTCCGCAAACGATCAAGCGTGCCAAAACGGCTGCCCGCTATTCCGGCTCTCCGCTGGCATACAGCTTTTCAGAAGCCGGTTATGCCAAATCGGTGACGGTGGTAGAAGCGAAGCCGGGCGGAGAAGCGAAGTGGGAAGAGATTTTCCTGTCTTCCGGAAAACCGCTTGTCAAATGGAAAGCGCAGGGGCTGAGCGAGGTTCACGGCTGGCTCGATGAAGGGCGTGACCGGAATGCCTGGATCGATCTTGATATCCATTTGACGGATCAGCTTTCTCTTGAAGAAATCCATCGGCTGAGAAAAGCGCATCCAGGCTTTATCCATATCAGGCCGGTTTTTGAAGAAAAAGAGACAGACATTGACCGGATTGAAGTGAAAAACACATCAATTGAGGACCGGTTTAAGAAATTTTATGAAAAACAAACGGGCGGCGGCGTGCCGGATGAGGAGATGGTCAAGCTGTTTTTAGAGCTTGCGTCAGCGGATGATGAGGAGGATGCGACATGAAGCCGATTCTGTTAACGATAAAAGGGCTCCACAGCTTCAGAGAGGAACAGACCATTGACTTTGACGGACTGTCCGGTGCCGGGGTGTTCGGAATTTTCGGCCCGACGGGAAGCGGAAAGTCGTCGATCCTTGATGCGATGACACTCGCTTTATACGGAAAAGTGGAGCGCGCCGCAAATAATACGCACGGCATTCTGAACCATGCCGAAGATCAGCTCGCCGTCTCTTTTACATTCGCGCTTCAATCCGGCCACAGGGTGTCCTACAAAGTAGAGCGCGTTTTTAAGAGAACGGATGAAACGAAAGTGAAAACCGCCCTTTGCCGCTTGATTGAAATCAAAGAGGAACAAACCGTGCTTGCCGATAAAGCGAATGAAGTGAACAAAAAGGTGGAAGAGCTTCTTGGTCTGACCATTGACGACTTTACAAGAGCCGTCGTGCTCCCGCAAGGAAAGTTTGCCGAGTTTCTGTCACTGAAAGGCGCGGAAAGAAGACATATGCTGCAGCGCCTTTTTAATCTGGAACAGTACGGTGACAGGCTTGTCAAAAAATTGCGGCGGCGGGCGCAGGAAGCGGCCGCGAAAAAAAATGAGATGCTGGCAGAACAATCCGGCCTCGGAGACGCGGGGGAAGACGCGCTGAAGCTGGCTGAACAGCAGTTTCATGAAGCGAATGAACGGCTTGAAGCGGCTGAGAAGAAACGGGTCCAAGCAAAAGAACGTTTTGAGAATCACCAGGAGATTTGGAACTTGCAGACAGAGAGAAACGAATACGAGGTGCGGCAGGAAAAGCTTGAGGAAAAACGCCCGTATATCACGGATTTGACTGACCGTCTTAAAGAAGCGGAAACTGCTCTCGCTCTTGAACCGTATGCAGATCGCTACACGGAAGCCGTCCGCCGGAAGGAGCGCGCCGAGAAGGAGCACGAACTGGCCAAACGGAAATTAGAGGCGGAAACCGCTTCATTTACCCGGCAAAATGAAGCCTATGAAGCGTGGCGGATTCATAAGGCTGAACAAGAGCCGAAGCTTGTCAAGGAAGAAGAGCTGTATCAAAGGCTGTCAGCCATTGAACAAAAGCTGCTTGAAGCAAAAAAAGAAGCGGAAAAAACAAAGGCGGAGCACGGCAAAAAAGAGGAAGAATACGAAGCCGCCTCGAAACAGCTGACCGCAGTGAAAGATCGCCTGACCCGCGGCCAAAACAGGCAGAATGAGCTGAAAGAAGAGCTGAAAGCAGTTCAAGTGACCGCTGATGAACGGAAAAAATGCCAGACCGCCGCACAGCTGGCAGCCGGCTTTCAGCAGACACAGGAACAAATCAAGAAAGAACGGGTCAATCTGACAGCCCAGTTGAAAAACATGGAGAAGCTGAACGGAGAAAGCGAGGCGCTCAGCGCAAAGGCGAAATCGGAAGAAGAGGACATTACGCGCGCTTATCAAACACTTCAAACCGTTTACCATATGGTCTGTGAAACGGAACGTTCACTGAAAGCCGCAGCCGAACGGGCGGACAAAACGCAAACCGACCTGCGCAGGCGCTCAGAGGAAGCGAGAACGGCTGCATTAACAAAAGAATTATCGGAAAAACTAATCGAAGGAAAGCCTTGTCCTGTATGCGGCTCAACGCAGCATGACCGTTCGCGCTCCGCTCATGAAACATATTCGCCCGATACGGCTGTACAGGAACGTTTGCAGCAGGTTGAAGCGCTGCTTTCTGAGGCGGCGGCTCTTTCTCAGGAAGTGCTGACGGCCAAGGTTGCATTAGAAGAGCAGTCGGGGCGTTTTACCGAAGAATGTCCGTTTCTGCAAAACGCCCGGGTCCCGGAGCTGGAAGCCGCTTCTTCTATCAGCGGCCGTCCGCTTGATGAAGCGTTCAGCGCCGTCCGCCTGGAGTGGAAACAAATGAAACAGGATATGCTGTCGGTAAAAGAGAAGGTCACGAGACTGATCAGTACCTATCAAAAGACGGTGAAACAAGCTGAACAGCTGGGCGAACGAATCCGCTATGAGGAAAAAGAAGCAGAGCGCCTCAAACATTCATTAGAAGAGCTCGAATCGCTGTCAGAAAGCCGCTTGAATCAGTACAATGAAGCCTGCGGGGATATTCCGTTAAACCGGATTGACGCCTGGCAGGCTTCGATAGACGAAAAGGACAGGCAGGCAGAGGAATTCGAGAAGCGCATTGAAACAAGCATCGCCTTCCTAAAGGAACATGAAGATGAGAAAGAACGGCTGCAGGAGAAGAAGCATCAGCTTGAACGGGAACGGCTCGAGCTTCACTATGCGTCAGAGCGCCTGCAGCAGGTCATTGACGGATATGAACAAGAGCTCGGAACAGCAGCTGAAGAAACATCCATTTCTGCAAAGCTTGACGCAGTGCGGCAGGAATTACAGCTCTTAAAATCGAAAGAACAGTCGTTATTCGATGCGCTGCAGCAGGCTCAGCAATCACTGAATGACGCAAAAGGCCGGGAATCCGGGAGCCTCATGTCACTGCGGGACGCTGAGTCCGCCCTTGAGAAAGCGCAAAATGACTGGTACGGGAAATCAAAAGACACCGGGTTTGCCGAGCCGGATCAAGTCAAAAAAAGCCTGCTTCCGAAAGAGCGGGCCGAGGAAATGAAAAGAGAAATTGATGAATTTCTGGACAGCTCAAAGCAGCTTTCGGCAAATATCCGCCGTGTCACTGATAAATTAGCCGGCCGCCGGGTAACGGAAGAAGAATGGACAGCATCGGTTTCTCTGCTGGAGCAGGCAGAGGCTGAGTCAGGCGCCGCCAAGGAGGAAAAAGGAGCTCAGGCAAAAGCCTTTGCGGTGATGCAGAAACAGCATAAGCGCTTTAAAGAGATTGAAGCCGAACTGAAAAGCTGGCAGACACAGATTGACAGGCTTGATAAGCTCCAGTCTGTATGTAAAGGCAATACATTCGTCGAATTTTTAGCGGAGGAACAGCTGGAAAGCGTGGCCCGAGACGCCTCTGCACGGCTTGGAGCGCTGACAAGACAGCGGTATGCCATATTAGTCGATTCAGAAGGCGGCTTCGTCATGCGCGATGACGCGAACGGCGGCGTCAAACGCCCCGTATCAAGCCTTTCCGGCGGTGAGACGTTTCTGACATCGCTGTCGCTTGCGCTTGCCTTGTCTGCCCAGATTCAGCTGCGGGGGCAATATCCGCTGCAATTCTTTTTCTTAGATGAAGGATTCGGGACGCTTGACCAAGGGCTTTTAGACACCGTTGTCACAGCGCTGGAAAAGCTGCAATCGGATAATTTGTCCGTCGGGGTGATCAGCCATGTGCAGGAGCTCAGAGCGCGGCTGCCGAAAAAATTAATCGTTCATCCGTCCGAACCGGGCGGAAAAGGCACCCGGGTCACAATGGAGATCATGTAGAAAGGAGAAGGAGCTATGGCCGATTCTGCCGAGGGCACATGTGAATTATGCGGCCGCCATCATGTGCGGCTGACGGAACACCACCTGACGCCTAAGGAAGAAGGCGGGACATTCCTTCCGACCGCAATGCTCTGCATTCCCTGCCATAAACAGGTACACGCGCTTTATACGAATCAGGAGCTTGCGGCAAGGCTCGCGGGAATAGAAGAGCTGCGGCGTGATCCGAAACTTGCGCGGTTTGTGAAATGGATCAGAAAACAGCCGCCGGAAAAGCTTGTGAAAACAAAAAAATCAAACGAACGAAAAAAACACTGAACACAAAAAAGCAGCCCCCTCCTTAAAGAGCGGCTGCTTTTTATGCGTTTCCGGCCACATTCTGATCGCTGACATCGGGGTCTATATAGTTTGTCGCATTGACAACGTTGTTTAATAAAAGGAAATCTCCGGTATTGCCTGCTCCCGAACCGAGCGCAGATTTAGAAGAGCTTTTTGGAGAAAGGTAAAAGGAATCACCAAAGTTTACGACTCCGCCCGATATGGAATTGATAGCTATAGGTCCGGTAATTGCTGGCATAAACGACACCCTTTATAGAAGTCTCACCGTCATTATATGTCAGGTCTGCGGTGATTGTGAGCTCGGTGAGGCGATCTGCCTAATATGTTTCAGCCGTGAATCGCCCAATACGACCGATGACGATCCGATTTGAAGCACGGACGCTGACGATACCCCTTGGACTTTCACATTCCTTACCCGAATCGAAGGATTTTCATGGCAGAATGCACTTTGGACTCCCGTTTCCGGTAACGGCATGACGGCGGGCTGCCGGAAGATCTGGTATTCTTTTCTGTTAAACAAGCCTTCATCGTCTCTGTATACGGCAAGAGTACGCTGATCGGCCAAAACTTTGACCTTCATATTGATTTCATTCGTATCGCCTGCTTGAAAAACACTCCCAATCCCGACTGAATTGACTTTGGCGCTCCTGAGGCGTGAAATCCGCTTTAACATTATTCCGGCGCCAGCGGCACAAGAGGCCCGATAATGAGAGATTCCGGAGGTGTATCAAAGATGGAAGACAGGTAGACGGATTCGGTGTCGCCGATTAATAATAAGGAAGAACTGGAGACACCGGTCGACCGGATATCGCCGACTTCAATGTTCCGGTTAATCACTGTAAAAATCATGACGGATCATCACCTTTCATTTCACCAGGTATGTGTTTAATAAAATGCTCGACGGCCCTGACAATATCACGCTTCACGTGTTCGGCAATCTCCTCGGCGTATTGCGCGGGCGCCGTGTTTTCTTCTTTCGGGACATGGGACATATAATACTTAATCCGGCTGTCCATCTGCTTTCTGATATCTTCAATAATATGATATTTGTTCGTTTCGTCCAGCCTGCTCTCATACTGGGTTTCGAGCTGTTCTAACAGCACGGGGATTTCTTCATTCAGGTACATATCGACGTTTTGACGGATTTGCTGCATTTGCTGGCCCGCCTGTTCCTGCTGCATCATTCCGACCTGCGGAGATGTCTGGCCGACTTCAAAGTTTTGAACGGCATTCGGATCAGTCGGGTTCAATCCGATATTTAACGTTCCTTCCAGCCGTTCAATTTTCAGCTGATCAAATTTATACTCGAGCCGATCGATTCTTGTGGATGGCGGCTGCTGTTTCAGCGTTGAAATTTCGTTCTGAAACTCTTTCAGCTGCCGTTCGAGCTCCTGAATCTGAAGCGCCTGCTGCTGGACGAAGGAATTTAAATTCTGCAGGTAGGATGAAACCGATTGATCATACATGACATTCACCTCGCGTCTCGTTTCCTTCATTGAACTACCGGCTTGGCGGCTGGAGCGGTACAAATGATGAGGTGCCGGGACCTCCCCCTGTTGTTGCAGTCTGCCCCGCGGTGACAGGCGGCGCCGGCTCTACATAACTCCCTGTGTTATACAGGTTGGAAAGAGCTTTAATTGAACCGGCGCTCCCGATTTGCAGTATGGAGGAATTGCTGACAGATTCTACACGCATGTAATTGATATGGATCGACTGATTGACGTAAAAATTCATACGGCGCCTCCTTTATGCGTTACCTGCCATCGGCTGATCGATTACATCATTATCGTACACATTCGTTGAATTCCTGTAATTCGTCAGTGTGAGATTGTCTCCGGTATTGAAGCTGCCCGCTCCGGCAAATGTCTTAACCTCTGCTTTTGGAGAAATGGTGATGCAGTCGCCTATATGAACGACTCCGCTCGTACCGACGGCATTAATTTTAAACGCTCCGACAATTGCGGGCATACGAGCACATCCTTTTCGTAAAGATTTTCATGGAATACACTCCAGGAGCTTATTTGGGCTGCCTGCCTAAAATAGCTTATGACAAACGCACATTTTTGTGAGCGGAAAAATCTCAGACATAAAAAAACACCGGCGCTTTACGCGTGCCGGGTCTTAAAAGCAAATGGTTCAAATCTATATTCATATCGTGTTTATGAGAAAGCCTCTTTTTTCCCTACAGTGTAATCCGGCTGAAGCTGTGCGGCCGGGTTCAGCCCGCTGTCTTTCGTTTGTTGGATGAGCCCGCCCCGGCACCCGTTTAAGAGGCTGTCCAGCTCTTGGCTGCACCTGATGGTCTCCCTCGCATTGATTCCGAATTTTTGCGCTGTCTCGAATAAAGTCAATCTTTTTTCTTCAATTTTACTGTTCATCGTGTGGTCTCCAATTCTCGATTATTTTGGAAAACATAGGATGGTAATAGTATAACCCATTTTGGCTGAGAAGGTTTTATTTCGTCAATATGACTGAAAAAGTGACAATTTTTGATACTCTTTTACGAATATTTTCAGCCTGTTCAAAAGAGGATTTTCCGCCCGGAGAAAGAATACATAAAGGAATGCCAGATTTAAAAATGATGGGGGATTAACATGAAATTTGCGACAGGGGAACTGAACAGCCGGAAATTTGTCGGCCTGATCATGGATGATGACAAAATCTTAGATCTGCAAAAGGCTGAAAAAAAATTGTTTGAACTTGAGACGATTCCGGGTTCGCTGATAGAGTGTATTCAAAAGGGAGAAAAGTTCGTCGCGCATGCCGGACAGCTTGCGGAATGGGCCAAAAAACCGAATGATGAGTCCGGTTCATTTATGTATGCACTGTCTGACGTGAAGCTCTGTGCGCCTATTCCGAGACCTTCAAAGAACGTGATCTGCATCGGGAAAAATTACCGTGATCATGCCGTTGAAATGGGAAGTGAGGCGGATATTCCGGAGCATCCCATGGTTTTTACGAAAGCCCCGACTTCCGTTACAGGCCACGGAGAAACAGTGAAAAGCCACTTGGATGCAACGGAGCAGCTTGATTATGAAGGGGAGCTGGCGGTTATTATATCAAAAAGCGGATCGCACATCTCCAAAGAAAATGCGCTTGACCATATTTTCGGCTATACCATTGTAAATGATATAACGGCGCGCGATCTGCAGAAAAAGCATAAACAGTTTTTTATCGGCAAAAGCCTTGATACGACATGCCCGATGGGCCCGGTCATTGTACATAAGTCGGCCGTCAGTGATCCGCAAAGCCTGAAAGTTGAAACGCGGGTGAACGGGGAACTGCGCCAATCAGGATCAACGGGTGACATGATTTTTCCGATTGCTGAACTGATCGAGACGCTGTCAAAAGGAATGACGCTTGAAGCCGGCGACATAATAGCGACGGGGACGCCGGCCGGTGTCGGAAAAGGGTTTCAGCCGCCGAAATTTTTAAAGCCGGGAGACCGCGTTGACATTACAATTGAACCGATCGGCACGCTGTCGAACCAAATCGGATAATTGTGTGTCTTTATCGCGATTGATAATGCTCACAGCGGCTTGTTGTGGTACCATAAGTGAGGCAGATTGATCTGATAGGGGGGAATTGAACATAATGACACATTGGCATATTACTTCATGGGTCGTTGCGCTTATACTGGTGTTTGTCAGCTACGGGCTGTACGGCTCAGGGAAAGCGAAAGGCGCAAAAATTACGCATATGATTCTGCGCTTATTCTACATTATTATTATTTTGACCGGCGCTGAACTGTTTGTCCGTTTTGCGAATTGGAACGGAGAGTACGCCGGAAAAATGCTGCTCGGCATCATTACCATCGGCCTGATGGAAATGCTCGTCATCCGCAAGAAAAAAGGCAAATCAACCGGAGGACTGTGGATCGGTTTTATTATCGTGCTCGTCCTGACGGTGCTTCTCGGCCTTCACTTGCCGATCGGCTTTCACATATTTTAATCAATCGCTTGAAAACCCGGATACGATCCGGGTTTTTTTATTTGGACATAAATTTTTATATTCGGCGCCTATTTCCATGTATTTTAATTTCAGCTTAAATATTCCTTTTTTAGGTATCTGTTTCTCTTTCAGTATGCTACTCTTCAAGAGAATCAAAAGATAGGGGGATTTGAGATGAGACGAAGGAGATTTGCATCTTTTTGGGCAGCCGTTTTGTCAGCGGTTCTAGTGCTGAGCCTCGCCGCTCCGTTTTCTGAAGTGTCAGCGGAGGAACAAATCGGCCAGACGAAAGCCTTGGCAAAGGGGAAAGAACAGTCCGGCACCATTGATAAGCCGGAACAATCAGTCTGGTATACAATCACGCCCGGAAAAGATGAAGTGAAACAAGATTCGCACATGGCATTAACTGTAAGAAGTCAATCTTTCTTAAATGTATCCGTTTACCCCAGCAAAGAGAAAGCCCTCAGTGATGACACCTTTGATATGTACCGCTCTTACACGGACCAAGGAAAAATTGAAATCAATATTCCGCATGCCTGGGAAGGCCCCTACTATATAAAAGTAGAGTATCTGGGTGAAGAGCCCGAAGATGAAGGCGCTCAGAATGAAAATGCGGAAAAAGCGCAATACACCATCGGCTATGAAGGAACGTCGCTTGGGCCGGCAGATTTGGAAGAAGAGGAGTCCTGCCCTGTTGAAATGAGTGTCAGCCAGAAAAAAGAGGGAGCCGGTATTTTAAAAGATTTGCGGACGATCCGTGATCAAGAGCTCAATCAAACCCCGACTGGCAAAGAGTTGTCAAAATTATATTACAAAACCGCTCCGTTTATGGCGGCAAAGCTCGTATTCAGTAAAAAAGCAAGAGATGAAATGTATCAGGATCTTAAAACACTGAAGCCGATGTTCAGCGATACGGCTGAAAACGGCGCGGATTCCGCATACACGGTGACCGCGCAAGACCAAAAGGCGATTGAACGGTTATACGCCGCCGTACTTCAGTCAGTACCGTCATATATAAAAAAAGAGCTGGAGCAAAAGGCGGATAAACTCGGCATTCACAGCCTGAAAGGCAAAACAGCCGGAGCGTTTTTAACAGAAAACCATCTTGCTGCAAAAAGCAAGCTTCAGACCGGGAAAGTCATTTTTAAATTGAAAAATAACAAAAGCCTTGCCGCGGTCACAAAAGAAGCGGCAGGTCTTAAAGCAAGCGCGCAATCTAAAAAAGACATGTCCCGCATCAAGCAGGCAGAAAAACTGTTTGACAGTATTTATTCCCTAGACATGCCGAAAGACCAGAACGGCGCTTACACGATGAGTGCCAAGCGGGTAAAAGAAACGGCATCGTCACTGTCCAAACTGCCGGCTGTAGAATTTGCAGAACCGGTGCGTGAATACAAAAGCCTCTCGGCCGACATCCAGTATCCTTATCAATGGTCGCTGAAAAACAGCGGAGCGGACGGCGGCGTCAAGGGAGCCGATGTGAAATTTGATCAGGCGTCTGCTCTGCTGTCGAAGCGAAAGCTTACTGACACGCTCATTGCCGTCGTTGATACAGGCGTAGACAGCACGCTTGCCGATTTGAAAGGAAAGGTAAGGACTGATCTCGGCCGCAATTTTGTAGACAGATCAAACAGCGCCTTGGATGATCAAGGGCACGGAACCCATGTTGCCGGAATTATCGCCGCCAAACGAGATAACGGCTATTCAATGGCGGGTTTAAACAGCAATGCGGGCATTATTCCCGTGAAAGTGCTTGATTCAACAGGTTCGGGAGATACAGAGCAAATCGCCCTCGGCATCAAATATGCAGCCGACAAAGGCGCAAAAGTCATTAACCTGAGCCTTGGGGGAGCATACAGCCGAGTGCTTGAATACGCTCTGAAATACGCGGCGTCCAAAAATGTTGTCATCGCCGCGGCCAGCGGAAATGAAGCTCAGAACGAACTTTCCTACCCGGCATCATCAAAGTATGTCATCTCAGTCGGTGCAAGCAACCGGATGGATATGACCTCTGACTTCTCAAACTATGGAAAAGGGCTTGACTTGACGGCGCCCGGCTCTGATATCCCGAGTCTTGTCCCGAACGGAAACGTCACATATATGAGCGGCACGTCAATGGCTGCCCCGCATGTTGCGGCTGCCGCGGGTTTAGTGCTCTCTCAAAATCCGAAGCTTAAACCGAATGAAGTCGAAGCGAAATTAAAGCAGACCGCAGACGATATCTCGTTTAAAAGCGAGGACGGCAAGGAAGAAGAGCTGTATGATGACAATGGCGACCCGATCCCGATTCCCGTCATTCCGGGAGTTGACTGGCATTCCGGCCACGGCCGCCTGAATATTATGAAGGCTGTCAGCGCAGTTGATTTAGGGCTGGAGATCAACAAGCTTGAAAGCACACAGACGGCTGTCAGAGGAAAAGCGAAAGAGGGCACGGTCCTTGAAGTGATGAACGGCAAGAAAAAGATCGGAAGCGCCAAAGCAGGTAAAGACGGCAAGTTTAAAGTAAATATCCCGATGCAGAAAAAAGACACCGTTTTACACGTGAAAGCTTCTAAAGATGACGCAAAAACATCTGTCACGCTTGTCGTAGCCAAAGGGACCCCGTCCGGCACGCCGAAGGTCAGTAAAGTGACAGCAAAAGATACGGCGGTTAAAGGAAAAGCGAACAGCCAAGCAAAAATCACCGTCAAAGATAAAGCGAAAAAAGTGATCGCGACGCAGAAAGCGGATCAAAAAGGCGCGTTCTCCGTCAAAATCAAAAAGCAAAAAGCAGGCACCGTGCTTTATGTGACGGCTGCCGACACGGATAAACAAGAAAGCAAAGCGGTTAAAGTAACGGTTGTAAAATAAAAAACAGGCGGTGCCTTTTAAAGGGCGCCGCCTGTTTTTTACGCTGTTCCGCCGTGCTTTGCCGCTGAATACATAATTGAGCGCCGCCCGTCAGATGCCGTCCATTCAAATCTGTCATGTTTACCCGAGCCGCCGCGGTGATGCTGCAGGGCGCATTGGGCATCATCCGCCGAGAAATGATAAAACGAGACGCCTTCACCGGAAAACAGCGACTGATTGTAGGAAAATACGCAATCATATACAGACAGGCCGAACCCGTGCAGATGGCTGAGAAACAGCAGAAACGTTTCATCGTCCAGCGAATCCAGCAGGGCTAAAAGCGGCCGTTTTACCGCCTTTTCATAACGGATCTCTTCTCCGCCGAAGAGAGCGATGGTGTCTGCGCCGATTTCGGCCGTACCGCCGTGAATCCGGGCCGGCTGCCATCTGCCGTCACGTTTCATCAATACGGCGGCGTTTCCGAGACTGTCTGCAAGCAGAATATCGCCCTCATCGTTTTCGACGAGGCAGATGCCGTCCTCTATCATCAGAGTGCCGCGCCCCCATTTGTTTTTTTCTGAGAAAAGCTGTTTTCGTTTCATAACCACGAGGCTCCTTTGTTTGATCTTCTCTTCCGTTCTTTCCAAATCAGGCTTGTCTCATACAACTCTTAGTGGGACAAATCAACTATCTGCGTTTCTTTGCATAAACTGGGTAAAGTGCTGATAGAAATGAATTTGATACCGACAGAAACGGGATTGGAGCTGATATCACATGTGTGGAATTGCGGGTTGGGTCGATTTTCAAAAGCAGCTCGTCCAAGAGAAACATATTATGAACAATATGATAGACACTCTTTCAAAACGAGGGCCTGATGATTCAAACGTCTGGGGAGAGCCCCATGTTTTATTCGGACATAAAAGACTTTCGGTCGTTGATATTGAAGGCGGCCGCCAGCCGATGGCCTGCACGCATCAAGAGGAAACGTACACCATCATTTATAATGGCGAGCTGTATAACACGGAAGAATTGCGGAAAGAGCTGCAGGCGAGAGGCCACCGTTTTGAACGGACCTCTGACACAGAAGTGCTGCTGCACAGCTATATTGAGTGGCGGGAGGAGTGCGTTCACCGCTTGAACGGTATTTTCGCTTTTGCCATCTGGGATGAAAAGCGGGAGCGCCTGTTTGGGGCGCGAGACCGGCTCGGCGTCAAACCGTTTTTTTATAAAGAACACGGTTCTTCCTTTCTGTTTGGATCAGAATTGAAAGCCATCCTTGCTCATCCTGATGTGAAAGCCCGCACAGACAGCAGCGGACTTTCGGAAGTTTTCGGACTCGGGCCGTCCAGAACACCGGGCTGCGGGGTTTTTAAAGGAATTCACGAAGTGCGTCCCGCTCATGCGTTTACTTTTTCTAAGGACGGTTTGTCCATCTGGCGTTATTGGAATGTAAAGAGCGAAAAGCATACAGACAGCTTCGATGAAACCGCCGCTCATATTCGGTACTTATTTCAGGATGCGGTGACGCGCCAGCTCGTATCTGACGTGCCGGTCTGCACATTTTTGTCAGGGGGGCTTGATTCGAGCGCGATTACCGCGATAGCCGCCGCTCATTTTGAGAAAGAAGGCAGAGATCCCCTCCATACTTATTCAATTGATTATGAGGAGAACAGCAAATTTTTTAAAGCGAGCGCCTTTCAGCCGAATGATGACGGCCCGTGGATCGATAAAATGACAAATGCATTCGGCACACAGCACCATCAGTGCGTAATTACACAGGATCAGCTGGTTGAACATCTGGAGGAATCCGTTCTCGTCAGAGATCTGCCGGGCATGGCTGATGTTGATTCCTCGCTGTTGTGGTTCTGCCGTGAGATAAAAAAAGATTTTGTCGTGAGTCTTTCCGGAGAATGCGCGGACGAAATTTTCGGGGGATATCCGTGGTTTCATACCGCGGCGGAAGAAGACGGATTTCCTTGGATGAGATCCACTGAGGAGAGAATCACCCTCTTGGACGAAAAATGGCAAAAACGCCTGAACTTAAGAGAATACGTGAATGCGAGATATGAAGAAACCATTGCGGAAACACCGCTGTTAGACGGTGAGACGGGAACAGACAAAGCGAGACGGCAGCTGTTCTACTTAAATATGCTTTGGTTTATGACAAATCTGCTGGACCGCAAAGACCGCATGAGTATGGGTGCAAGTCTTGAAGTGCGGGTGCCGTTCGCCGACCACAGACTCGTGGAATACGTTTGGAATATCCCTTGGGAAATGAAAATGCATGGCAGCCGGGAAAAAGGCATTTTGCGGAAGGCGCTTGAAGGATTGCTTCCGGAAGACATTTTGTACCGCAAAAAAAGTCCTTATCCGAAAACGCATCACCCGAAATACACGCAAGGAGTTACAGAGTGGCTGAAAACGATTTTACAACAAAAAGATTCCGTGCTTCACACCCTGCTCGACAGAAAAAAACTGGAGATGCTGCTGGAAACAGAGGGTTCATCTTTTCAGGTTCCATGGTTCGGCCAGCTGATGAAAGGCCCGCAGCTGATCGCCCATCTTGCCCAAATCCATACATGGTTTGAGGCGTACCGCATTGATATAGAAGAATAACAGTGCCGCGACCGGTTTCCGCTGAGGATATCGGTCTTTTTATTGTGAAACATATGGTACACTAAAAAACAGAGGAGTGATACCATGACCGAATACGAAACATGCGCGCAGCTTGCCGAGGCGCATTTTCCTTTATATAAACAAACTTTTTCATCCCTGCCGCCAAAAAACAGGCAGGCCGCATGGGCTGTGCTTGCTTTGTTTCATGAAGCTGAGAAGCTTGCGGATGTTCAGGAATTTGAGGGATTTGAACAGGCGGCACAAGACGTTTTGAACGGGACAAGCCCCGAAGGCTTTTTGTGGGAGGCGCTCGCCGACGTGCGGCAGCAATTTGGGCTGGAAGAAGAGCCGTTCTGTGAGTTTATCGCCGGCCAAAGGTCTGACAGAGAAAAAGAGACCTATCAAGAGTTTGATGACCTGCTGATGTACGCGGGCCAAACAGGCGGAGCGCTCGGTCTGCTTCTGCTGCCGGTTTGCGCGCGCCGAAATCAAGAGAAGCTCCGCCATGCTGCTGTTTCATTAGGAGCCGCCGTTCAGCTGACCCGGGTTCTCACTGGGATTCATACGGATGAGCGGATGAAAAAGCGTCTTCCGCGTCAGGTGATGGAACAATTCGGCTATACGGAAGAAGAGCTGGAGAGACATACCATCAACAAAGCTTTTATGAATGTATGGGAGTATATCACTTTCGAAGCCGAGGCGTATTTCGAAGAGGCGTCTGAAGAGCTGGAGCTGTTTCCGTTATACTCAAGGCCGGCCGTTACCGGTTTGCTGGCACATTACCGGTCAGAGCTCGATGACATGAGAAAGCGGCTTACACAGGCATAAAAAAACGCCCGGCTTCACAACGAAGCTTCGGGCGTTTATGCAATCCCTTTTTGAATCCAAATCCGCGACTTCCATCTTCTGTACATGAGAATGCCTCTGACCCATTCATCCGCGATAAATGAAATCCAGATGCCCATAAGCCCCAATCCGAAATGGATGCCGAACAGATAAGCGAGAGGCAGACCGATGCCCCACATGGAGATCATCGCCATATAGACGGGGAATTTTGCATCTCCGGCGGCCCGGAGCGAGTTGATGATAATGACATTAAATGAACGGCCGGGCTCAAGAATGATCGTCATGGCAATCAGCATGCTCGCCGTCGTAATAATGTCAGGGCTGCTTGTGAAAATTCCGATCAGCTGCTTTGAAAACAAGGTCATGATAACGGATGTCAAAGCGGCAATGCCAAGCGCCCAGCACAGACTTTTCATGCAGCGGTCATAAGCGTCGTCAAACTGTTTGGCGCCGATATATCTGCCGATCAAAATCTGTGTGCCCTGGCTGATCGCCGTTCCGAACAGCAGGATAAACATCGTGATGTTTTGTGTATAAACCTTTGTTGTGAGCGCCTGGGCGCCCATGATGGCGATAAAATAAGTGACAACCATTTGTGAAATGTTATAAGACAGCTGTTCGCCGGCAGACGGAATCCCGATTTTCAATAGTTTCCGCAAGTGCTCTTTATGAACGTGAAAGATCTTTTTCCATGTCAGACCGAGTCCGATGCGTTTTTTGACGATTACAATCATAGCAACTAACCCGATGATCCGCGCGATGGACGTTGACATCGCAACCCCGGCGACGCCTAACACCGGCAGGCCGAGCGGTCCGAAGATGACAAGAAAGTTTCCGGCGATATTTAAAATATTCATCCCGATCGTAACGAACATCGTATCCTTCGTATGACCGTAGCTTTTTAAAATGGCGCTGAACGTCATAATCAGGGCCTGAATGAATGACAGCCCGCCGACCACCTGTAAAAAGACTTTGGCATCGGGCATCAATTCATTGGAAAGACCCATAACATGAAGCATCGGAACGGCCGCGAAAAACACGGCGGCGCTGATGGCGAGACTGATGACAAAGTTCGCTCCTATCGAAACATAAGCCACTTCCTGCGCCTCTTTTTTCTGCTTAGAACCTAAAAACTGCGAAATCACAATTGTCGTGCCCGTTGCGATAAAGCTGAACATCACGATAATTAAATTTAAAATCTGATTGCTGACACCCACGGCCGCCACACTGTTGTCAGAGTATTGGCTAAGCATAAGAGTGTCGGCGTTTCCCATAAACATATATAATGAAACCTCAATAAATATCGGCCAAGTCAGCGCGTATAATGAGAGTTTGTGATCAGAGGATTGTTTGAATGCAGTCCGTTTTAAAATCGCTTGTTTCATTTCTTTTAACCCCTTTCCTGACAAAATCAACGTTTAAAAGTGTACCTCCATTTTCTTATAATAAAAAGGGAGAGAAACGAAACTTCTTGCAAAAATCCGACTTAAAAAGGAGGGCCGAAAATATGTCCTTTCTCGAGTTCACAGTCCCTCCGTTCCCGGTCTTTATCGCTGCGGGAGAAGGGACGTTCAAAAAAGGCGAAACCCATGTGAGACGGGTCTTCCCGGTGTTTGATCTGCTGTATGTGAAAAAAGGCGTCCTCTACATTACAGAAGACGAAAACGCCTTTTCCGTAGAAGCCGGAGAATATATTCTGCTTTCTCCTGGCCTTGAACATTACGGGACAAAAGGAAGTGAAGAAACGACATCCTATTCGTGGCTTCATTTTGAGGGAACGGCATATGAGGTGACGGAAACAACCGGGAATAACTGGGCGGAGCTGAGGCGGAAAAAAGGCAGCTTTGAAGAGCCGGCCCGCTACCGCCTGTCCCTGCCGCAAAAAGGTAAGGTGAGGCGCCCGCAGTTTATGGCCGGGCAATTCAGCGTCCTGACTGATGACAGCGCAGAGAACTCCGATCTGCCGCTCAGAAAGCAGATTCTGTTTGAAGAGCTGCTGCTTCATCTTCAAAAGGAAGCGTTCCAAATACCGTCCGCAAAGGAAAGAGTCGCATGGGAGGCCGCCCGGTATCTGCAGGAGCACTATCAGGAGAAAACCACCATCAAAGCGCTCTCTTCGGCTCTTCATTACAACCAAGACTACGTGACCCGCTGTATGCAGCAGGTGCTCGGCGTTACGCCCGGCCAGTATACGAACAAAGTCAGAATGACGGAGGCGAAGCGTCTTTTGTCCGCCACAAATGACAAAATGGGGGCAATCGCAGACGCCATCGGCATGGAGGACCCGACCTATTTTTCTAAACTGTTCAAACAGATTGAAGGCATTACGCCGCTTGAATACCGCAAATTCGTAAGCAGGAAAACGGACTGACCTAAAACCAGAGAACAGAAGAGGGATTAGTAAGCATGAAAATGACAATTTACGATGTGGCCGAAAAGGCGGGCGTCTCCATTTCGACCGTCTCGCGGGTCATCAACAACACGGGGAGGATCAGTGACAAAACACGGCGGATGGTGCTCCGTGTCATGGAGGAGATGGACTATCATCCGAATGTTCACGCATCCGCTTTGACGGGCAAAAAGACGAATATGATCGGCCTGATCACCCCGGATATTTCAAATCCGTTTTTCGGGGAACTGGCGAAAAGCATTGAAGACAGTGCCGGTGTCCTTGGGTTTCATATCATTATCTGCAGCACGGATTACCAGCCTGAAAAAGAAACGAAGTATTTCTCCATGCTGCGGCAGAAGCAGGCGGACGGCATTATTTTCGCGACGGGGCTTGATCATGATGACAGCGTCACGGCGCTTGATGATATTGTGAAATCAGGCACCCCGCTTGCGATGATCACTCAGGATAAACCGCTCGCGCCGATGGACGTCGTCATTATCGATGATTTTCTCGGCGGCTATACGGCGGCTCAACACCTTATATCTTTAGGCCATAAAAAGATCGCCTGTATCGTCGGCAACGGCTCGACCACGGGTGAAAGAGACAGAATCAAAGGTTTTCAAAAAGCGATGCGTCAAGCGGGGATGACACTCGATGAATCGCTCATCATTCCGACGGAATATTCGCTGGAAAGCGGAAAACAGGCAGCGGCCGAGCTGTTTGACAGAGACCTTCCGACCGCCGTTTTCGCTTTTAATGATGTGTTATCGTGCGCGGCAATACAGGCTGCGCGCTCCCGGGGCATTCGGGTGCCGGAAGACTTGTCCGTCATCGGCTTTGACAATACCATTCTCGCTGAGATGACGGCTCCTCCGCTCACGACGATTTCCCAGCCTATCCGCGAAATGGGGAGGCGCGTCGTTGAACTTCTCATTGATGAGATTCAAGGGAAGAAAAAAGCAAAAAGTAAAATTGTTTTATCTCCGGAACTTGTCATCAGGCAGTCTACGGCACCGGCAAAAACGCGCCCGCAGCAATGAGGCGCGTTTTTTTCTGTGAAAAACATTGTCAAACGAGTGAAAAGCATTGTAAAATAAAATCAGCTTTTGGGAAAGCGCTTGCGCAAAACAAAATAAGCAATCAGCTTACATTATAAATAAAGCGCTTTTTCAATGATGATTATGAAAGAATGATAGATGAAAAAAAGCAAGTTTAATAAGAGAAACCGCTTGCTTTAACGCGGCATGCGGCCTCAAGGTAAAAGGAGCGGAGATATATGACAGATCAAATCAGATGTGCGGTGCTGGGATTAGGGCGATTAGGATTTTTTCATGCAAAGCATTTAGTCAGCGAAGTTCGGGGAGCCGAGCTTGCGGCCGTCTGTGACCCAATGAAGGGGAAGGCGGAAGCGTGTGCGAAAGAATTAGGAATCGCCAAATGGACGGAAAATCCGAATGATCTGCTGGAAGATGAGGCGATTGACGCCGTCATCATTGTCACCCCGACAAGCACACATGCGGAAATGATTACCAAGGCCGCTGAAAACGGAAAGCACATCTTTGTTGAAAAGCCGCTGACCCTTAGTCTTGAGGAATCTAAAGAAGTCATGAAAAAAATCGAAGAAACGGGCGTCATCTGCCAGGTCGGGTTTATGAGGCGGTTTGACCCGGCTTACGCCGACGCGAAAAGAAGAATTGACGCCGGAGAAATCGGCAACCCCATTTATTATAAAGGGTTTACGAGAGATCAAGGCGCACCGCCCGCTGAATTTATCAAACATAGCGGAGGGCTTTTCATTGACTGTTCCATTCATGATTACGACATCGCGAGATATCTCATGAATGCCGAGGTTACGTCCGTCAGCGGGCACGGGAGAATTTTAAAGCACCCGTTCATGGAGGAATGCGGCGATGTTGATCAGGCGTTAACGTATCTTGAGTTTGACTCAGGCGCGGCCGGCGATGTGGAGGCAAGCCGAAATTCTCCGTACGGCCATGACATCCGCGCCGAAATTATCGGCACGACGGGAAGCATTTTAGTCGGTACGCTGCGGAAAAGCCATGTTACCGTTTTAACGCAGTCTGGCAGCAGCTACGAAATTATCCCGGATTTTCAAGCCCGCTTTAAAGACGCATATCGTCTGGAGCTTGAGCACTTTGCCGAATGTGTGAAAAAAGGGGAAACTCCGATTGTGACAGACGTTGATGCAGCGATTAACTTAGAAATCGGGATCGCCGCGACGGAATCTTTTAAAACCGGAAGGGCTGTAAAGCTTACCCCGGGCGCTTCCAGCTATGCCGGGTTGTGATAGATTCGAAGAGAAAAAGCAAAGGCTCAGCATGCCTTTGCTTTTTTATGATTCGTCTGAAAAAAAATGTAGTCAGTCGGCACGCCTTTATATCCCATTTGATGAAGCATCGCGCTTATGTTGCCGCGATGGTATGTGCCGTGATTCACAACATGCCGGATCACATCTGCATATGTCGTCTTCAGCGTTCCCAGGCGCGGGTGAGAAATAGAGATCGGACCTTCTGGATTCTCCAGTACTTTTAAAAATCGGCTGTAATCTTCGTACTGCTCTGTCATTCTATGTTCAATCGCCCCCAAATCTCCGCCAAGCTTTTCAAATTGATCAAATCGCGAGACGATTTGTTCGTAAGTTTCTCCGTAAAGCACGTGAAGCCAGATGTAATCGGCCCGGCATATATGCACAAGCACGGCGTTCACGGTCGGGAAAACACTTTTCAGTTCCTGCTGTAAGCTTGCCGCGGGCATGGTCTTCAGGTGCTGAATGACTTGCTCATTCGCCCACCTGTGGTAGTGATGCAGCTTTAGAATCTCTGACATTCCAATTCCCCCTTTTCCCTTCGGTACATTCAACATGACTTGCCGGAACTCCTTTTTATCGGAGCAAAAGCGCCGCAAAATAAACAGCCGCCCCCCACATCACCAATGCCGAGCATTTATTCAGGATGCCGAGCAGCCGGCCGCCCGAATCCGCCGTTTGGACGAGCCGTCCCGCAAATGCCAGTCCGGCGAACCAAACCCAGGAAACCGCAATACAAGCACCGGCAAACAGCCATTTATCAATTCCCGGGTAGGCGGCGGAGCTCGTGCCGATGACACTGACGGTATCCAAGATCGCATGGGGGTTCAAAAGGGACACCACGGCTGCCATGGCTGCCTGTTTTTTTGCCGTGAAAACCGTTTTTTTCGCCTGTTCGGCCTGCGGCTTGCTTCGCCAAGTCTGCCAGCCTAAAAAACTGAGAAACAAAAAGCCGCAAATAAGCATGACAGTCCGGAAGACAGGAATCTCCGCAATAATCACTGACACGCCTGCGACGGCGACGGTGATGAGAATCGTATCGCATACCGCGGCGGCTATCACTGCGGGGAACGCCTGCCACACATGTTTCTGCCAGGCTCCCTGCTGAAAAATAAATACGTTTTGCGCGCCTAATGGCAAGATAAGGCCGAAAGCGAGCATCACTCCGTGAAAAATGGCATTCATATCATAAATTCCTCCAATCATCAGCTGAATCTCATTGTAGACGGATCGTGTGCTGATGTCTCCGGCCATTTGGTTGGTATCTGAACCAGCCAAATGTATAATAAGTAAAAAAGGAGGGGTGCCGTATGAAGAGCTGGCGTCCGGATCGGGAGTCATACATACCGCTTTATCTCCAGATCGAACAGCATATGAAAGAAAAAATACTTCACGGGGAATGGACGATCGGTACGAAAATCCCCTCACAAAGAAAGCTGGCTGAGGAGCTTCAAGTCAATCGAAGCACAGTGACGGCAGCAATTGATGAGTTGATCGCACAAGGTCTTCTGGAAGGAAAAAGCGGGGGAGGCACAAAAGTCGTCAACAATACGTGGAGCGTCATGGCAGCGGCTAAGCCCCTTGATTGGAGCACATACGTTACATCGGGAAGTCATCAGCCGAATTCAGCCTTGATTCAGGCCATTAATCAAAACGAGCCGCGTCCGGATCTGATTCGGCTGGGAACGGGTGAGCTGAGTTCGGAGCTGCTTCCTGAGCAAGAGATGGCCGAACTGTTCCGTGAAGCGGGGACTGAAATCTTTGCGCTCGGCTATGAGGAACCGAAGGGCAGCTTGAAGCTTCGGCAATGCGTCTCGGAACATTTAAAAACAAAGGGCATTTACGCGTCTCCGGCATCCATCTTAATCGTCTCAGGGGCGCTGCAGGCGCTTCAGCTCATTTCAATCGGGCTGTTAAAACCAAACTCCGTCATGCTGACTGAAAATCCGTCGTATCTTCATTCCCTGCGTGTGTTTCAATCAGCCGGCATCAGGCTTAAGGGGGTGCCGATGGATGAGAACGGAATCAAAACGGATCACCTTCCCGCTTACGGATGGCAATACGAAGCAGGGCTGCTGTACACCATTCCGTCATTTCAAAATCCGACGGGAACGGTGATGTCATATAAGCGGCGGAAAGATCTTATCGCGCTCGCAAGAAATCAACGCCTGCCTGTCATTGAAGATGACGCGTACGGTGATTTATGGATCGATAAAGAACCGCCGCCTCCGTTGAAATCTATGGACGGTGAGGGAAACGTGCTGTATATCGGCACGCTGTCAAAAACCGTAAGCCCGGGTCTGCGCATCGGATGGGCCGTCGCCCCTGAGCCGGTTGCAGACAGGCTTGCCGATATTAAAATGCAGACGGATTACGGCTCCAGCGCGTTATCTCAATGGGCGGCATGCCAATGGCTGTCAAACGGCCGCTATGAAACGCGTCTCTTGCGTCTCAGAAAGGAACTCAAAATCAGGAGAGATGCGGCATTGCATTTTCTTGAGAAATACGCGGGAGATATTGCGGAGTGGCATGTACCGGAGGGAGGCTTTTATATTTGGGTCACCTTTCATAAAGCGTTCGCCGTTCAAACGTTTTTCACCCGTGCACTGGAGGCCGGCGTGCTGATCAATCCGGGAGCTCTTTACCTTCCCGAAGACCGGCAAAGTCTGCGTCTTTCCTATTCGTACGCATCCTTGCCGGACTTGGAAAAAGGCATTCAAACGATAGCGGACATCGCCCGCCGTTTCGTTTTGTAGTTCAGGGGATTACGTCACGATGGCTCCGAGCGCTTCTGCGAATGTAACGGCCTGCGCCGGAGAGATGCGGCATCCTTTCAGCTTATCAAGTGAGACGTGCAGGTGATCAAATGTGCACGTACTGATATCCATGTTAAAAAGGGACGTGCCGATGAAGTTTGCGCCGTTCAGATCACATGCGTTAAGTTCTGTGTGTTCAAGGGCGGCATCATTCCACTCGCTTTCTAAAAGAGCGCACGTGTCAAACCGGACATGCTTCATATTGGAATAGCTGAACGAGCTGTAATTTGCGAGGCAGTCTTCAAACCGCACATTGCGCATAGCGGAATCCGCCAAGTTCAGGCCGAGAAGTTTTGAATGCTGAAAGACCGTTCTATGGATGATGCTTCCGCTGAAATCAGCGTTTGAGAGATCACATTTTTCAAACAGAACATCCGTACATTCCATATGTCTGAAAGAGACATCTGTAAAAACCATGTTTCTGAATATGACTTTTTCAGCGCGCAGGCTGTGCAGTTTTCCGCTTATGATTTCGTTTTCAATTATGACATCTTTGATCTGTTCGTCCTGAAGCGCTTTGGTGAAAGAAAGCACCGGCAATTCTTTCGGGATTTTCGGTTTTTGGATCGTATTCATCTTTTACTCCCTTTTCTTAAAAAATAGCTGAAATCAGCAATTGACAGATATCGTTTCACACCTGCCGTCCTTGCCGAATTGCTTGTTGCTTAATGAACAAAGGGTAATAAAAAAGCGGGAGAGCGTCAATAGCGGCGCTTAAAAAAGCATGGGGAGTGGGACGTGATGTACGGATTCGCTTAACGCTAAAAATAACAAAACAAAGCCCTTATAAGAGACGCCAAGGGCTTTTGTCTGTTTCAAGCGAGTTCTTTATACATGATCACATGCGGGCCGATGCCGGGTATGTCAAAGGGGCTGCCGATGCTTGTCCAGCCGAGCTTTTCGTAATATCCTTTCACGTGATATCTGGCGTTGCACCAGACAAGCGCCGCCCCCATATCGGCCAGTTTCCGTTCTGCATAGGCGATTAATGTGCTTCCCGCTTTTTGTGTCCGGTATTCCTCAAGCGTCGCCATGCCGCGCAGCTGGTAGGCGGGCTCAGCTTTTAATGCCTGCTGAGACTGCGGATAGAAAGAAGCGATGCTGATCAATTGTCCGTCGTAAAAACCTCCGAGATGAAAAGCTCCTTTTACGCTGTCCTGATCATATTTACAATCCTCTATCGTCTGATGGGGGCGCAGCACGCTGTGTCTGATCGCGTACGTGTCTTCTGCGGTGATGGGTTTTACTTCAACCATAAAAAAAATCCTCCTTTGCTTGATTCTTTTTCTGTATCGTACCATGAAAAAGCCGCCTGTCATATCAGGCGGCTTGTTTTCACATCAATGCAAATATACATCAGCCCGTTTTTCATCCTTTTGCTTAATATAAGCTGCGAGTTCTGACGTCAAATCAGAACGGAGAAACGGGGTGATTAAATAGATTCCGTTAAACAGTTCGCACGCCGTGTCAAGAAGCGACTTGGCGATGGCAAGGCCCTCGGCTTTCTGCTTCCGCTTATCTTCACCGGCCTGCGCCATTTTTTCCCGGATGCTGTCTGACAGCTTAATGCCCGGTATTTCATGATGAATGAACTCTGCGTTGCGGCTGCTCGTTAACGGCATAATGCCGATATACACCGGCGTTTTGAGATGCTTCGTTTCATGATGAATGTCAATGAGCTGCTGCTCTGAGTAAACAGGCTGAGACACGAAGTAGTCGGCTCCGCACTCGATTTTTTTCTCCAGCCGTTTTACCGCCTTATCAAGATGGCGGACATTCGGATTGAATGCCCCGGCTACGGAAAAGTTCGTTTTCTTGCCGAGCGGTTTCCCTGATAAAGAAATGCCCTCGTTGAATTGCTTAATCAGCCTGATCAAGTCAAAGGACGTCAAATCATAGACGGAGGTAGCTCCCGGAAAGTCGCCGATTTTTGAAGGATCGCCCGTGATGGCTAAAATGTCGGTGAGCCCGAGCGTATCCAGCCCCATTAAATGTGACTGAAGGCCGATGATATTGCGGTCTCTGCATGTAATGTGGACGAGAGAACGGATATCAAGGCGCTCTTTCAGTAATGAACCGCAGGCTGCATTGCTGATCCTCGGTGTCGCCAATGAATTGTCGGCGAGCGTCAGCGCTTCTATGCCGGTTTCCTTTAATTCAGCCGCCGCTTTCAGAAATTTGCCAAAATTCAATTTTTTCGGCGGATCAAGCTCTACGATGATTGACCGTTTTTGCGCGGCGATTTCGTCTAAACCCGGATCGGTCCGTTCATCCCGGACTGAGATGACTTCTTCTTCCCGTCTGATTTTCACTTCTTTATCAGTAACGGGTGAAAGTCCGTGGACCGCATCAGCCATGGCTCTGATGTGGTTGGGCGTTGTGCCGCAGCAGCCTCCGATAATGCGCGCGCCCTGAGTGCGGAATTGTATGGCGCTCTCCCGGAAATAGGCATCGTCCGTATCATAAACAAGCCGGCCTCCTTCTAAAGACGGAAGGCTGCTGTTCGGATAGACCGATAAATAAGCGTCACGGAAAATAGGCACTTCGGTAAGGGCTTCAATCATGTGGTACGGGCCGAGCCGGCAATTGATTCCCGTTATATCAGCGCCGAGGCCGGCAATTGATCTGAGCGCTTCCCGAAGCGGTGTTCCGTCCTGCAGCACGCCCTGTTCGTGCATGGAAACGTTCAGCATGATCGGGAGTTCCGTTTCTTTTCTGGCGATCTTCAGCACTTCGCGCGCTTCTTCTAAATCATAGTATGTTTCCAAGAGCAGGCCGTCCGGCTCCTCGTGAAGCAGTAAATAAAGCTGCTCCCGAAAGCTGCGTTTAATCTCCTCAAGGCTGTAGGCGTTTTTGTTGAAGGTGCGGATGCCGCCCATCGTTCCCAAAACATAAGCGCCGTCTGAGGAAGCGCGCGCGATTCTGACCGCCTCCTGATTGATTCTTTTCGTGTCATCTTCAAGTCCGTATCTTGAGAGCTTAATAAAATTCGCGCCGTACGTGTTTGTTTGAACGATGTCTGCCCCGGCTTCCACGTAAGCCTTATGTATCCGCTTGATTTCCTCGGGCTTTGAGACGTTCAGTTCCTCAAAACATCTGTCAATGCCGTAGGAATAAAGGAGAGTGCCCATCGCGCCGTCCCCGATTAATATCCGTTCTTCCAAGTCTTGTAATAGTCCCATTGTTTGCCTCCTTCATCACATTCAGCAAGGAAAAAAGAGAAATAAAAAAAGTCTTCTTAAGAAGAAGACTTTGTGATCATTTGTCTCTCTTCTTATCTTCCAAGCTGTTTATTAGCTTGCTGGATTTAGCACCTTGGTCATGGTTTGGGTAAACCATTACACCGGTTGCTGAAGCGTCGTCGGGCCAGTCCCTCGGCTTCTCTTGATAAGAACGTTCATTTAATTGTCATGGGTTTCCAAAACTTAACTGTGAAAATCCCTTTCTCCAAATTTACCGAAAATAGAGACAATAATCAATAGGAATCACATAATTTATCTAAAATTAATAAATTGAACATCAATCGGCAGGTCTGCACCGCGGACGGCTGCAATAATCTGCTGCAGATCATCTTTATTTTTTCCGGTGACGCGCACTTGGTCGTCCTGAATCTGCGACTTTACTTTCAAGCCGGAGTTTTTAATCACTGCATTGATTTTTTTTGCGTTGTCTTTATCAATGCCCTGTACAAGCTTCGCGCGCTGGCGCACTGTGCCTCCCGAGGCATTTTCAATTTTGCCGTATTCAATGTTTTTCGTCGGCACATCCCGTTTGATCAGCTTGCCGCTCAGCACATCTTTGAGCTGATTCAATTTAAACTCGTCATCTGAAATCAGGACAAGTTCTTCCTTTTCTAAACTCACATCGCTTTTAGATCCTTTAAAGTCATAGCGCGTGCCGATTTCTTTCAGCGTCATCTGAATCGCATTCTGAACTTCGGGAAATTCAACTTTTGATACGATATTAAAAGAACTTTCTTTTGCCATGAGAAAACCTCCTATAACATTTCACTTATGAGTTGATTATAGTAGAATAAAGAGAAATGTCCAACAGCATAAAGCATGAATTTGTGTGAATTGGAAAAAATGGGAAAAACATCAGCCTCATACGGGCGAAGCAGGAAGGACGATAACATGAGACCAGGGCAGCAGCTCACGCTTAGTATAGATCACCAAACCGATTTCGGTTATTTTTTAACTGACGGCGAGGATACGGTTCTTTTACATAACAGTGAAATCACAGAGGATATCGAAGACAGAGATGAAGTGGACGTATTTATTTACGTCGACCATCAGGAAAGGCTCGCGGCGACGATGAAAAAGCCGCTCATCAGCTTTTATGATTACGGATGGGTGGAAGTGACGGATCAAGTGGAGGATATGGGCGTATTCGTCGACGTCGGTCTGTCAAAAGACGCGCTCGTCGCAACGGAGCATCTGCCCCCGTATAAATCCGTCTGGCCGCAAAAAGGCGACAGACTGTATTGCATGCTTAAGGTGACAAACCGCGGGCGCATGTTTGCCAAGCCGGCGCCGGAGGACATCATCAGCGAATTATTTACAGATGCAGGCGAAGAGATGATGAATAAAGAACTGACGGGAACGGTGTACAGGCTGATTGCATCAGGCTCTTTCATTATTACAGATGAAGGCATCCGCGGGTTTATTCACTCTTCGGAAAGAAAAGAAGAGCCGAGACTCGGCAGCCGTGTGACAGGGCGTGTCATCGAGGTGAAGGAAGACGGCTCTGTCAACATGTCGCTGCTGCCGAGAAAGCAGGACGCGCTTTCTGTTGACGCTGAAGAGATTTTGACCTATCTGAGATCAAGAAACGGCGCGATGCCATACGGAGACAAAAGCCATCCTGACGATATTCGCGAACGGTTCAATTTAAGCAAAGCCGCCTTTAAGCGGGCGCTCGGCCACCTGATGAAAAACGGCAAGGTATATCAGGAAGACGGCTGGACATACGAAAAACAATAAATTTTCTGCAAAAACATCGGTGAACAAAACCGATGTTTTTTATTTCCTTCAAAACCACAATATTCCTGATTTTCTTTGTTTTCATGTTTGTTTTCAAAAAAATAAATATTTTATTGAAATAAAATATTCTGACACGCAGACCGATATATAGAAAAAACCGCAAAGGAGAGTTTCAATGAAAAAAATGGTGATATTTGCGGCTGTTCTGCTGATCGCACTCGGTGCGGCCGGATGTGCAAACAGCCAATCAGACGAAACGGCCGGCCGTGAGGCGAAAAAAATCGGGATGATGCTGACGGACAACGGACTTGGCGACCAGTCCTTTAATGATTCTGGTTTTCAAGGCTTAATGAAAGCAAGAGACGAGCTCGGCATCACATTTGACTACAGAGAAATAAAGGATACCGGTACATATGAAAAAGGACTGACTCAACTTGTAAAAGAAGGAAATGATCTTGTTGTGGCACTCGGCTACAGCATGCAGCCGGATTTAGAAAAGGTCGCTAAAAAATATCCGAACCAGCAGTTTGTGCTGATTGATTCAGTGTCAGAACTGAAAAACGTCACCTCCGTTACCTTTAAAGAAGATGAGGGAAGCTATTTAGCAGGAGCACTGGCGGCCCTGACAACAAAAACTGGCACGATCGGATTTATCGGCGGCTCAGATGCCGACGTCATTAAACGGTTTAAAAAAGGCTATGTGGAAGGGGCGAAATCAATCAAACCAAATATTCGTGTACTGTCTGAAATCAGCGGATCGTTTGATAATGACAAGCTTGGGCAGCAGATCGCCAAACGAATGATTCATCAGAAAGCCGATGTCCTGTTTACGGCGGCCGGTTTTACGGGTGTCGGCGCGCTGAAGGAAGCGGAGGCCGAAAAGATATACGCGATCGGTGTGGACAGCGACCAATATTACACTGCCGAACACGCCGTTATCTCCTCTTTAGTGAAAAACGTTGACCATGTGATTTACGAGCTGGCCAAAGATTTAAAAAACGGAAAGCAAATCAAAAACGGCCAAATCGTTTATGGATTAAAGGAAAATGGCATGGACTTAGCCCAGATCAGAATCGTGAAGAATTCAGATGAGCTGACAAAAAAAATCGCTGATATGAAAAGCAAGCTGATCGAAAAGGGAGGGGAATGAGCGTGACATTACGGACCAGACTTCTCGTTAACGCGGCCGTGACGATGATATGCTTTGCCGCTGTCATCGGTTTTACGATCGTAAACATGATGAAGATTCAAGCCTCAAATGAAGATGAGGTCGAAGCGCTGTTAAGCGTTCAGGCGGCGAAAGCTGAACTCAATACATTGAAAGAAAGCATCACAAGCTATTCCTACACACTCGCCGATGCCCAGAAAGAGAGCGTTCGCACCTATATGAAAAACAGCTCCGACCGGCTGAACGCGCTACAAAAAACAATGACTGACCCGGCGGGAAAAGCCGCCTATGAAAAGCTCGCCAAAAAATATGAAACATGGCAGACGGAGGCTGCTGCGGCCCTGAATACAAAGAGTCCGGCCGAAGCGACAAGGACGGCGGCCCGCATCAACGGTCTGCTGAATGACATTTACATGCTCAATCTTGAAAGCCGCAGCCGTTATGAACAGATGCAGAAACAAACGGCCGATCAAATTCAATTTATTGTTTACAGCGCAGCGGTGTTAACAATCGTGCTCCTTGCCGTTACCGTGCTCTCATCCGTCAGGCTGACAAAGAAAATTGCCGGGCCGATCCGCCTGATGGCCGAAAACGCGCGGCAGATCGCCGGCGGAAACCTGGCTGTTGAAAAACTCGACTACAAAGGAAAAGACGAGCTGAAAGAGCTGAATGATTCATTCGGAATCATGACAGAACAGCTCCGCACCTTAATCAAGGCGATCGGAGAGGTCGGCCGCGAAGTGGAAACATTTGCAGAAGGCCTGACGAAAGAAAACCAGACACTCACGGAAATGACCGAGCAGGTGTCCGTATCAACGGAAGAAATGGCAAAGGGCTCACAAACCATTTCAGAAGACTTGCAGCATGCGGTGTTATTTATTGAAAAAATGGATGAGCACGCAAAAGCGAATGCCGAGCGCTCAAAACAGACCACTGCAAGCAGCGAGGACACCATTTCAGCGGTGGCTGCAGGCCGAAGTGCTTTGGCAGAAACAAAACAAGCGATTGACAAAAGCAATGAAACGTCAAAAGAAATCTCAAAAGCCGCTGATCTGTTCATAAAACACGCGGCAGGCATCAGTATGATGGCCCAGACCGTTTCTGACATTGCGGGTCAGACCAATCTGCTGTCATTAAATGCGGCGATCGAAGCGGCCAGAGCAGGAGAGGCCGGGAAAGGATTTGCCGTCGTTGCCGAGGAAATACGGAAGCTGGCAGACGGATCAGCCAAAGCAACCGCGCAGATTTTCGATATGGTAAAGCAAATTGAAGGCGGCATCACATCTATTACCGGCGCTGTTACGACCGGCGTCGCTTTAGGGGACAGACAGCAGGAGCTAATGGAGAAAACGTCAGAATCATTCGCCCATATCGAACAGAAAGCCGCGCACATTAAGGCGGAGCTTTCTCACTTAGACGGGCAGATCCGCGAATCGAAACAGCTTGGTGAGCAAGTGCTGCAGCATGCCGAAAGCATCAGCGCCGTCGTTCAGGAAACTGCCGCCGGAAGCGAAGAAATTTCAGCCTCAGCCTTGGAGCAGCTGTCATCCTTTAAAAACATGACACAAAGTGTCAATGCCTTGCGCAGTCTGACAGAACGGTTAAATGATCAGGTCCGCCGTTTTACATTGTAATAGGCTTTTGCCCCGCCCCTGATTTTTGCAGCCTGACATGAGTAACTTCTGAATGAAACACAAATACTGAATATACAAGTTTTTACATTTATTCTTTTTCGTGAAAGGTGAAAAAAGAAGGGAGGAATCGGGATGACTGAACAAATTCCGCATGAAAAGGGTCTTGATAATAGTCTGGCTTTATTACGCGATGGATATGTATTTGTGAAAAACAGAGCGGAGAATTATCGCTCAGATGTGTTTCGCGCCCGATTATTAGGGAAGACATTCATTTGTATGAGCGGAGCGGAAGCCGCAAAGCTTTTTTATGACACAGAACGATTTCAGCGCCAGCAAGCCCTCCCCAAACGGGTGCAGAAAACGTTATTCGGAACAGGGGCAATCCAGTCAATGGACGGTGAACGGCATAAGCACAGGAAGCTCCTATTTATGTCGCTGATGACACCTCCCCGGCAAAAACGGCTTGCGGAAGCGGTGGCAAAACAGTGGAAAGCATCTGCGGAAAAGTGGGAGGGTGCAGACCGAATTGTCCTTTTTGATGAAGCGAAAAAAGTGCTGTGCCGGGCTGCCTGTGAGTGGGCCGGCGTTCCGCTGAAAGACTCGGAAGTGAAAGAGCGGGCGGAGGATTTCACCGATATGGTAGACGCATTCGGCGCTGTCGGACCGCGTCATTGGAAAGGCAGAAGGGCGAGGCCGAAAACGGAGAAATGGGTAGAGGAGGTCATTGAGGATGTGCGGTCCGGCAAGCTGCAAACGCCGGAGGGCTCAGCCTTGTATGAAATGGCTGTTCATACAGAACTTGACGGGAGCAGGCTCGATTCTCACATGGCTGCTGTTGAGCTTATTAATGTTCTGCGCCCGATTGCCGCCATTTCTTACTTCATTGCGTTTTCAGCTCTGGCATTGCATGACCACCCTGAGTATCGGGACAAGCTGAGGTCGGGAGATGATCAGGAGGCCGAAAGATTTGTACATGAAGTTCGGCGGTATTACCCGTTCGCCCCGTTTTTAGGAGCCGTTGTGAAAAAAGATTTCGTATGGAAGAACTGTGAGTTTAAAAAGGGTGCATCCGTCATGCTTGACCTATATGGAACAAACCATGATTCCCGGCTTTGGGAGAATCCGAATGAATTCCGCCCGGAACGTTTTCAGGGACGGGAGGAAAATAAATTTGATTTCATTCCCCAGGGCGGAGGTGATCCGGCTGACGGCCACCGCTGTCCGGGTGAAGGAATGACCGTGGAAGTCATGAAAGCTTCCCTAGCGTTTCTTACTAATGAAATAGAATACGATGTTCCGCCCCAAGATTTGAGCTTCAGCCTGTCCAGAATGCCGGCATTGCCTGAAAGCGGATTTGTGATTATAGGTGATCGGGTTTTTTCGATTCCTGTTTCTTGCCTGCCTGGCGGTTTTTTTCGGCAAGCCGGTTCTTTTTCTGATTAAGGGCGTTATTATCAAGCGGTTTTTTGTCATCGTCTTTCATGCGGAAAGCCTCCCTTCTTTTCGTTAGGATGCCCGCCGGCATTGGAAATTATGGCTTCAGGAAAAAAATCGCAAGCGTCCCCGGTCCGGAATGAGCGCCGATGGCTGATCCGATTGAATGAAGAATGACCTCTTTCGGATGGAACGCTTCTTCGATCTGCTGTTTCATGCTGAGAGCGGTATCTTCGTTATCGGCATAGCTGATTCCGACAGTTTGATCCGCCCAATCGCCGCTTTCTTCCTTCATCATTTCTAGAATCCGTTTAAACAGTTTCTTCTGTCCGCGCAATTTTTCGAGCGGCACGAGTCTGCCGTCATCCACATGCAGAATCGGTTTGATGTTCAAAAGCCCGCCGACAAAAGCGGACGTTTTAGAAATCCTGCCGCCCCGCGCAAGATAAGCGACATCATCGACCGTAAATATATGTTTCATCCGGGCGCAAAAGCTCTTTACAGATGTTTCGATTTCTTGTATTGTATTTCCGTTAACACAGAGTGTCTGCGCGTACATCACGGCGAGACCGCAGCCTAAAGAAGCGCATTTGGAATCAACAATCCGTAAATCAAAATCGGGAAATTCCTCTTTGATTTCATTGGCGACCATTACGGCCGTCTGATAGGTGCCGGAAAGACCTGATGAAAAGGCGATGTAAATCGCCGGTTCTCCCAGTTCCGCGTAATGTAAAAATACTTTTTTTATCGTGTCCGGCGATGCCTGGGATGTTTTCGGAACTTTCCCATCCCGCATCGCTTGAAATATATGATCCGCCTGAATGGTGACCGTGTCCTCATATTCGTTTCCGTCAAGTGTTACGTGCAGCGGAATGAACCCGATCCGATTTTCTTCAATGAAAGATTTCGGCAGGTCAGAGGCGCTGTCAGCAATAAGGTGAACTGTCATCATAATTCCCTTCTTTCCAATTGGTGAGAGTGATGCCAACTATATCATATAAATTTGGCAAATTAGTGTTCAAAACTTTGTTTTAAGGGAAAAGCTAATAATGAAAATGAGCGGAGGAGCAAGCCATGGTACTTGAACAAGCAAAAAAATTAACAATTGTCGTCATCGGCGCGTTTCTGTATGCGGCGGGACTGAATTTATTCCTGATACCGGCGAATGTATATGCCAGCGGTTTTACCGGTGTCGCCCAGCTGCTGTCAAGCGTCGTTGATCAATACGCCCCTTTTTATATTTCGACAGGAGTTCTCATGTTCCTCTTAAACATTCCCATCGGTGTGTTAGGGTGGCTGAAAGTCGGCAGATCATTCACCGTATACAGCATATTAAGCGTAGCGCTGACGTCCGTCTTTATGGGAATTCTCCCGGAAATGAGACTGTCGCACGATATTCTCCTGAATACCGTATTCGGAGGAGTCATCTCAGCTGTCGGCATCGGTTTAACGCTGAAATTCGGCGCTTCCACAGGCGGCCTTGATATCGTGTCGATGGTGCTGGCCAAATGGAAGGATAAACCGGTCGGTACGTATTTCTTCATTTTGAACGGGATTATCATTTTGACGGCAGGATTATTGCAAGGATGGGAGAAAGCATTATATACCCTTGTCGCTCTGTATGTCACAACAAGGGTGATTGACGCCATTCACACCCGCCACATGAAACTGACCGCCATGATCGTTACGAAAAAAGCCGATGAAATCAAAGAAGCGATTTACGGAAAAATGGTTCGCGGCATTACGACGGTGCCGGCAAAGGGCGCTTACACGAACGAACAGAAAGAAATGATGATCATCGTCATCACGCGGTACGAATTGTATGATCTTGAGAAAATCGTGAAAGAGGTCGACCCGAAAGCCTTCACAAACATCGTGCAAACGACGGGGATCTTTGGTTTCTTCAGAAAAGACTGATAGGAGCGGATAGAATGAAATGGCTGTTTGGCCTGTTATTACCGGTCGTTTTACTGATCGGATGCAGCAGTCAATCCGGGCAGAAGGAGCCCGCTGAGGAGGTATCCGGAGAGATGAATGAACAGCAAGTTGAATTAGCCGTAAATCCTGTGCAGACGGATCAGCAGATCGAATTTCAAATGTCTTTAAAAAACAAAAGCGGCAGCCCGATCGATTTCACATTCAGCTCAGGGCAGAAATTCGAATTGACCGTACATGATCAACATAACAAAGAACTGTACCGCTATTCAAAAGACAGAATGTTTACTCAGGCGTTTCAGACCGTGACATTAATGCCGAATGAAACATATGACTTTTCAGATGTGTGGAAAAACGTGCCCGGCCCGGGAACATATACGGTCACGGTGACGTTTTTAGGAAAGTCCGATCAGATCGGAAAAAGGCTGAAAACGGTAAAAACATTTGAAGTGAAGTAAAAAAAAGGGCGCCCCCGTCTAAACGGGGCGCCGTTTTTTATTGCAATTTCTCCAGCTGATCCTGAAATTGGTGCAGCTGCTGACGTTCTGCATCTGTCGAATTGGCGTACGCGGAAGACACGGCATTTTTGGCGCGTGAGACAGCTTTTTCCCGGTCGCCGTCCTCGAAACCGTTAGCAATCATGACAGCCTGCTGGACGAATGACTTGGCTTGAGAAAACAGTTCGTTTCTCATTAATAAAAAACCTGTCTTTCAGCTTCGTCTTTTGCTGCCTCATGCTGTGCTTCCTCTAATGTAGACCGATATGGAAATCTTGCGTCATGAAGACTGACAGAGTCCTTGCCTTGCTGAATAAACCGTTTTGATTTGTTTCGTTTACCCATTGCAATGTCCCCCTTCCATATTTAGACGAGATGAGTCGTCTGTTTTAGTATGGGCGGAAGGCTTCTGGTTATGAGCGGGAAAACCTCATAGGGAGAAATAGGATGTTAAAAATGCGGCGATACCGTCCGCTTCATTTGAACCCGTGACACGGTCAGCCGCCTGTTTGACTTCATCCGTGCCGTTTTCCATCGCTACGCCGCAGCCGGCGAACCGGAGCATTTCAAGATCGTTGTCTTCATCGCCGAACGCTATGATCCGTTCTCTCGGCACTTGGTAATAGTCGCTGATTTTCTTCAGGCCGACCGCTTTATTCATCCCGTGTTTAATAATTTCAATCACATGCCATGGAGCTGCCCATCTTCTGTGGTCAATGACCTCGGCATGCACCTCGGATAAATGCGCGCGGATGTCCGCGACGTCCTCTTCCTTCGCGTGAATCAATACGGACGTCACATCTTCTTTGACTGTTTCGCGCAGATCGCCGAACGTGACATTCGCCATATTCATATGAAACGCCTCGATTAAATGCTCATCATGATAATGGAAGTACACATCATCGATAACTTCAGCGAGCACATTATGTATTTGATAGGTCTCTGTAAGCTCGGCCAGCTGTCTGACCACATCGACTGATAAAGACGTATGATAGCGTCCCCATGATTCGTCTTTCGGATGGTGGACAAACGCTCCGTTAAAATTAACAATCGGCGTTGTCAGCCCCAGCTCGTCATAATACATCGAACTGGAACGGAAAGGGCGCCCGGTTGAGATACAGATATGATGTCCCGCTTCTGTCAGCAATTGAATCGTCCGTGCCGTTTCGGGGGAAATGGTTTTATCATCTTTTAATAAAGTTCCATCCAGATCTAAGGCGATGAGATAAGGTTTTGTCTCCATAAATAACTCCTTTATGATTTGCTGTTTTTCTCTTATGTACAGTGTAGCTTTTTACCATCTTTATTGTCTACATGTTACACTTATGATTATGGTTATCCTAAGGAGGGAGTCAACGTGATTCTTATTGATCATCAAACCGTATCAGGCATTCCGTTTTTACATATTGTAAAAGAAGAAAATCGGGACCGTCCCGCTCCCCTTGTTTTCTTTATTCACGGTTTTACAAGCGCGAAGGAGCATAATCTTCATTTTGCTTACCTGCTTGCTGAAAAGGGCTTCAGAGCCGTGCTGCCGGAAGCTCTTTACCACGGTGAACGCGCTGAACAGCTGGCAGCGGAAGAGCTCGCCGTCCATTTTTGGGACATTGTATTAAATGAAATCACGGAGCTTGACGTGCTGAAAAAGGATTTTGAAGCGCGCGGTCTGATTGAAGACGGGCGGATCGGCCTCGCCGGCACGTCAATGGGCGGAATTACGACTTTCGGCGCGATGGCTGCGTATGATTGGGTCAAAGCCGGCGTCAGTCTGATGGGAAGCCCGAACTATACGGCGTTTTTTCAGCAGCAGATTGACCACATCCAGAAGCAGGACATCGAAATTGACGTCACAAAAGAACAGGTCGATGAACTGTTTGCGCGGCTCAAACCGTTCGATCTCAGTCTGCACCCGGAAAAACTGCGCAGCCGCCCGCTGTTGTTCTGGCACGGTGTCCAAGACAAAGTTGTTCCGTATGCACCGACCCGCGGTTTTTATGAAACGATTAAACCGCTTTACAGCAGCCGGCCTGAGCATCTTCAGTTTCTGAAAGACGAACGGGCGGATCATAAAGTCCCGCGATACGCCGTTTTAGAAACAGTCGCCTGGTTCGATAAGCATTTATAAAGCACAAAGGTGTTAACAAAAGCCGCATATACGTTATACTGAGGAAAAAGGAGTGATGGAACGTGGAAGAAGCATTAAAAGAAAACATCATGGGCGCCTTGGAGCAGGTCGTTGACCCTGAGCTCGGCGTCGATATCGTCAATCTCGGCCTCGTATACGACGTTGATATGGATGACGACGGCCTGACGCACGTCACGATGACACTGACATCAATGGGGTGCCCGCTCGCTCCGATCATCGTCGACGAGGTGAAAAAAGCGCTCGCCGACATTCCGGACGTAAAAGAGACTGAGGTTCACATTGTCTGGAACCCGCCGTGGACAAGAGACAAAATGTCACGCTACGCGAAAATCGCATTAGGGATTCAGTAATAAGAAAGACAGCTTTTTGAGTGCACCCCGGAATTTAGGATCACCCTAAAATCCGGAGGTGCTTTTCTTTTGGCTGCGGGGGTTGCTTAGGATCGCAAAACGTGTTGGAGTGCACAAAAGTTTACATAAACCATCATATATAAAATTTCATATGGGGTTTATCTTTTTTGTAATAGGCTAGTCTGTCTTGCAGAGTACCTGTGTGGAATTCAAATTTATGTCCATCAGGATCAGTAAAATAAATTGATTTTTGATCTTGCTTATCTCTGGCACGTCCATTTAATATATTTACATTTAGACTTTTTAATTTTTGATGTATTGCATCAAAATCTTTCGCCTCAATTGTAAAAGCCATATGGGTGTAGGATTTATGTATTTCATTTCTTGGAATATCCACCTCTAAGTTAAGCGCAAGCCAAAGCCCATTCAGATCAAGATATGCTGTTTTTTGTCCTTTAACCAGGAGTTGTGCATGAAATACGTTCTCATAAAATTCTATAGATTTTTCCAAATGTGAAACAGAAAAAAGAAGATGATTGATTCCTTTTATGTTCATTTTCCCACCTCATTTAAAATGGTTGTTATTCCTTATATATAACGATTATATACCGACTAAAAAACTTTTTAAGGGTTTCTGTGATTTTTATGATCACCGTTTACCGCGCTGTTTTCCGGCTGGCCTTTAAGCTGTATTAAACCTGATTCGTACTGCCTTCTTTTCGCTGCCGGGATTGTCGTTGCAGACCGGCGTGCGAAAAAAAGACAAGGAGCTAAAAAGCCCCGAATGTTCCATCATTCGGTGTTTTGCGGTTTAAGGATAAAAAGGAAAAAAGAGGGCTTGAGTCATGATATAATAGACCGGCTGCATGCGAGGGAGGAACCTATGAAGAAAAAAATACTTTTCATTATCCTTAGCATCCTTGTTTATACGGGGCTGTTCGCTGTTTCTGCCTTCCACAAAGAACGGGAGCAGAAGACGGGAACAATGACGGATGTCAGCCGTCTCATGCCCGTGAAAATTAAGCAGACGGTCAAAGGAAAAGAGAAAGAAACATTGGTCGAAACGATTAAGGAAGCAAAGAGAAAGCATCTGAACATCTCAATCGCAGGCGCCCAGCACTCAATGGGCGGCCAGACGTATTATGAAGACGGTATCGTTCTCGACATGACGGGCTACAACAAAATACTCGGTCTCGACCGGAAGAAAAAAATCATCAGAGTGCAGGCCGGAGCGACGTGGAATGATATTCAGCGCTATGTCAATCCGTACGGGCTCGCGGTAAAGGTCATGCAGTCACAAAACATTTTCACGATCGGCGGCTCACTGAGTGCCAATGCCCACGGACGGGATATCCGGTACGGTTCGCTGATAGATACGGTCAAATCATTTCATCTTTTAAAAGCGGACGGCAAAATCATCACCGTCACCCCGAAAGATGACCTGTTTTCAGCCGTCATCGGCGGATACGGCCTGTTCGGCGTCATCCTTGACGCGGATATCGAGCTGACGGATGATGAGCTGTATGAAATGAAAACGAAGCGCATGAACGCTGATACATACAGTCAATATTTTACTCAGCATGTCCGGCGCAACCCTGCAGTGCGCATGCATCTCGCACGGATTGCAACCGGAGATAAAGGCTTTTTGCACGATATGTATGTGACTGATTACACGCTTTCAGACAATCAGAAAGAATTAAAGCAGCACAATGAGCTGAAAGAAGATGAGCATCCTGCGCTGACAAAATTCGCGCTCGGCCTCTCCCGCCGGTATGACTGGGGAAGAAATTGGCTCTGGTCGGCACAGCAGTCTTATTTTCTCAGCCAAAACGGCGTGAAAATCTCAAGGAACAATGTCATGAGGTCAGAATCGAAATTTTTGGAATATGAAAACACGGACAACACCGATGTGCTTCAAGAGTACTTTGTACCCGTCGGCGAATTTGCGCCGTACATTCATGATTTACGCGCGGCGCTGTCACATGAAGACCTCAACCTTGTAAATATTACGATCCGCTACGTGCAAAAAAATGAAAAAGCCGATCTGTCATACGCAAAGGATGACATGTTTTCGCTCGTTCTTTTAATCAATGAAGGGTTTTCAAAAGACAGTCAGGCGGATACGGCCCGCATCGTCAGAAAAATGACGGATACGGCATTGCGCCATCACGGCAGCTATTATCTGCCGTATATGCTGTACCAAACGAAGGAGCAGATGCGCGAGGCATATCCGAAAAGCGATATATTCTTTCAGAAAAAACACAAGTATGATCCGGATGACTTATTTATGAATTATTTTTATCAGAGGTACAAATCATGAAACAAAATCATTTAAAATGGCTGATCCTGTCTCAAAGCAGTGTCTTTTTTGCCGGCAGCCTGATCTTTCCGTTTTATATTTTATTTATTAAAAACATCGGCTCCAGCTACACGCAATTCGGTCTGTCATACGGCTTGTTCGGCCTGAGCGGTGCTTTGATCCATCCGCTGCTCGGCAGGCTGTCGGCAAGACTGGATCCCCGCTGGTTCCTTATGGCGAATTCATGGGGCATGGCGCTGCTTCTTCTGACGCTCCCGCATATTACCGGCGTACAACAGGTTTATGTTGTGCAAGTGCTTTTGGGCCTGTTCGGGGCCATGCAAAAACACGGCGAAAAAATCTTGATCGCCGATTATACCGACGGCGGGGAACGTGGGAAAAAAGTCGGCAGCTACCACTTCTGGACGGCTGTATTTTCAGCCGCCGCCATTATTATCGGCGGCTTTCTTGCTGATTTCTTTACGGTATATATTATTTTTTACGCCAGCTCTGTGCTGTTTTTTATAAGCGGGCTGATGATGCTGAAGAAAACAGGCTGATCCGATCAGCCTGTTTTTTTGTCTCTGAAAACAGATGGAAAAACGGGTGAAAAAATATTAAATATACAATTGAATTAATTTTTATTCATGTTATAATGTTAAATAATTTCACAAAAACCAAGAAGGTGAACCCGTTGAAAATAGGTATTATAGGCGCAACTGGTTATGGAGGCGCTGAGCTTGTCAGGATTCTTAACCATCACCCTTATGCAGATAATTGTATATTATATTCATCGAGTGACGAAGGAAAGGCATATAATGCTTCATATCCGCATCTGAGGAATATAGCGTCCCAATCACTCCAGCCGCTTCATATAGAAACCATCCGAAACGAAATTGATGTCATGTTCATAGCCGCGCCGCCCGGCGTTTCCGGAGAGTGGTCACCTAAGCTGGCGGAAGCGGGCATCCCGGTCATTGACCTTTCCGGCGATCTGCGGATTCATAACCCGGCCGTGTATGAAAAGTGGTATAAGCGGAAGGCTGCCCCTGAAGGAACGATTCAAAACGCGGTTTACGGTTTAGCGGAACTGCAAAAAGAAGAGATTCAGACTGCAAAGCTGATTGCTAATCCGGGCTGTTTTCCGACGGCTGTACTGCTCGGTCTCGCCCCGCTGGCAAAAAATAAGCTTTTACAAGATTCATTTCTGATTGTTGATGCGAAGACCGGCGTATCTGGCGCGGGCCGAAAAGCATCCATGGGCACTCATTATTCTGAGCTGAATGATAATTTCAAAATTTATAAGGTCAATGACCATCAGCATACCCCCGAAATTGAACAGCAATTGGCGGCATGGCAGCCGGGCACAGGTCCAATTACGTTTTCCGCTCATTTGGCGCCGATGACAAGAGGCATTATGGCGACGATGTATACTGACGCACCTCCGGGAATGTCTTCTGCGCAGATAAGAGAAATGTATTGCGAATTTTACAAAGATTCATATTTTGTCAGAATCAGGCCGGAGGGTGAATACCCGGCGACAAAAGAAGTATACGGCAGCAATTTTTGCGATATTAGTGTCACTGTGGACGAAAGAACAAACCGTGCGACTATCGTTTCTGTCATAGATAATCTGATGAAAGGCGCCGCCGGGCAGGCGGTGCAAAATTTAAATATCATGAATGGCTGGCAGGAAGAAACGGGACTCACGATGACGCCAGTCTATCCATAGAACGAAAGAGGGATTCAGAATATGATTCAGCTGAGTGAGGAAATCACGAAAATAAAAGGCGGCGTATCCTCGCCGAAAGGGTTTGAGGCAAAGGGTGTCCACTGCGGGCTGCGCTATTCAAAAAAAGATCTCGGAGCGATTATCAGCGAGGCGCCGGCAGTCAGTGCAGCGGTATATACGCAGAGCCATTTTCAGGCAGCGCCGCTGAAAGTGACGCAAGACAGCTTGAAAAAAGAAGCTGTGCTTCAGGCGGTAATTGTCAACAGCGCGATTGCCAACGCCTGTACGGGAGACCAAGGCTTAAAGGACGCCTATCAAATGCGGGACAGCTTCGCAAGCCAGCTCGGTATTGAACCAGAGCTTGTGGCGGTTTCGTCAACCGGGGTGATTGGTGAGCTTTTAGACATGAAAAAAATTCAAGCGGGTATTGAACAGCTCGGTCAAGCGCCGTCATTGTCCGGAGCATTTGAAGAAGCCATTTTGACGACGGATACGGTGACGAAACAGACGTGTTATGAACTGGTGATCGGCGGAGACATCATCACGATCGGCGGAGCGGCGAAAGGCTCAGGCATGATCCACCCCAACATGGCGACAATGCTCGGCTTTGTCACAACGGACGCGGCCGTGGAAGAACAGTCGCTCAAAAACGCGCTCAGGGAGATCACGGATGTTTCATTTAATCAAATCACCGTTGACGGAGAAACATCGACGAATGATATGGTGCTCGTAATGGCGAACGGCTGCGCGGGGAATGATCGTCTGACGGAGCAGCATCCCGACTGGCCGGCTTTTAAAAAGGGGTTAAAGCTTGTGTGCGAAGACCTTGCCAAAGAAATTGCCAGAGACGGTGAAGGAGCGACGAAATTAATTGAAGCCAAAGTCGAAGGTGCGAAAAATAATCTTGAAGCGAATATTATCGCCAAAAAAATCGTCGGCTCAAGCCTTGTGAAAACCGCCGTTTACGGCACGGACGCCAATTGGGGGCGCATCATCGGCGCAATCGGGCACAGTGCGGCAAGCGTAACGGCCGAACAAGTGGAAGTTTTCCTCGGCGGACAGTGTCTGTTTAAAAACAACGAACCTCAGCCGTTTTCAGAAACCGATGCCAAGGAGTACTTATCATGTGATGAAATTACGATCGCAGTCCGCCTGAACGAAGGCTCCGGCAGCGGCCGGGCATGGGGCTGTGACTTAACCTATGATTATATCAAAATCAATGCGAGCTATCGCACATAACAAAGGAGAGCGGCATGAGGAAAACCATTGTTTTTAAGTGCGGCGGCAGCGTGATCCGCGAGTTATCCGCCGCTTTTTTTCAAAATGTAAAAGAGCTTATGCAATCGGGCTGGAACATTGCCGTCGTGCATGGGGGCGGCCCGGAAATTTCACAAATGCTGAAAACATTGCAGATAGAAACGGAATTTGTCGATGGGCAGCGGAAAACGACCAAACCGGTGCTTGAGACAGCGGAAATGGTTTTGTCAGGGTCGGTCAATAAATTTTTCGTGGCCGAACTGGCGAAAAACGGGCTGAAAGCAGCGGGAATCTCAGGAAAGGACGGCGGACTCCTTCAAGCATCCTATCTTGATCAAGATAAATACGGAGAAGTGGGCGAAATCAAAAAAACCGATCCGGCCATTATTCAAGCATTAATGAAAGAAGGCATCATTCCCGTTATCGCTCCGCTTTCCATGACAAGTGATTTCAAAACGCTGAACGTAAATGCAGACGCCGCGGCTTCGGCCGTCGCTTCCGCCTTACACGCCGATAAACTTTTATTTGTCACGGATGTCGAAGGAATTATGGACGGAGAGAACCGTCTGGATACTCTGACGCCGCAAGAGATTCAAGCCCTCATCGACGACGGCGTCATTTCGGGAGGGATGATTCCGAAGGTGAAGTCGGCATTATCGGCATTGAGTGAAGATGTGGCGGAAGTGATGATTGTGAACGGAAAAGGAGCGTTTTTCACTGATCAAGCCTTTCAAGGAACAAAAATCGTCAAGGAAAAGGAGAGCGTGTCATGAGCAGCTTATTTCAAACCTACAGCCGCTGGCCTATCGATATCAAAAAAGCGAAAGGGACAATCGCAGAGGATGAAAACGGAAAAACGTATCTGGATTTTATTCAGGGTATCGCCGTTTCCAATCTCGGCCATTGCCATGACGCGGTGACAGAAGCGGTCAAACAACAGCTTGACAGCGTATGGCACGTTTCCAATCTGTTTGAAAATGACCTTCAGGAAAAAGCCGCGGCAAAGCTTGCTGAACATAGCGCGGGGGATCTTGTTTTCTTCTGCAACAGCGGAGCCGAAGCGAATGAAGGCGCCATTAAGCTTGCCCGTAAAGCAACGGGAAAAACAAAAATCGTGACATTCCATCAATCTTTTCACGGACGGACATATGCGGGAATGGCCGCCACCGGACAAGACAAAATCAAAACCGGTTTCGGACCGATGCTTCAAGGTTTTCACTATCTGCCGTTTAATGATCCGTCGGCATTCAGCACGCTTTCAAACGAGGATGACATCGCCGCCGTCATGTTTGAGACGGTGCAGGGTGAAGGGGGAGTTCATCCCGCCGATCCGGAATTCATCAAAGCATTACAGACATTTTGCCAAGACAGAAAGGCGCTGCTTATCGCAGATGAGATTCAAACCGGAATCGGCCGGACGGGCAAGGCATTCGGCTATGAGCATTTCGGCATCTCTCCGGACATTATCACTGTTGCGAAAGGGCTTGGAAACGGTTTTCCCGTCGGAGCCGTGATCGGCAAAAAGAAGCTTGGCGAAGCCTTCACACCGGGTACGCACGGCACGACTTTCGGCGGCAATAAGCTTGCCATGGCAGCTGTGAATGCGACCTTGGACATTGTGTTTCAGCCGGACTTTCTCCAGGCTGCGGCGGACAAAGGTGCTTTTTTAAAAGCGCAGCTGAAACGTGAGCTGACAGTGCCTTTTGTAAAAAACATCCGCGGAAAAGGGTTATTAATCGGCATTGAATGCGCAGGCCCCGTTTCCGGCATCATCGGAGATCTGCAGGAACGCGGACTTCTCGTGCTTCCGGCCGGACCGAATGTCATCAGGCTGCTTCCGCCGCTTACGGTTTCTGAAGAAGAAATACTGTCGGCCGTCAGCATGCTGAAAGCAGCGATCGAAGCGAATTCCGCAGTGAAACGATAATTTTTTTGTTATCAAGGTATAAAAATTCATATTTTTAATTAATTATTCATCAAGAGGTGGGCTTTAGATGAAAGGCTATTTAGTATTGGAAGACGGAACATCATTCGGCGGTGAACTTGAAAAAGAGGCATGCTGCGTTGGCGAAGCGGTTTTTTTCACCGGAATGACGGGCTACCAGGAAGTGCTTACAGACCCGTCATATAAGGGCCAGATCATCGTTTTTACGTATCCGCTGATCGGAAACTACGGAATTAATGAAAAAGATCTTGAAAGTAAGATCCCTCAAGTCAAGGCTGTTGTCGTGTATGAAGCGTGTGAACATTTTTCTCACCATGAAGCAGTCTCAAGCCTGAGAGAGTATTTAAATAAATGGAACATCCCGCTCTTAACCGAAGTGGACACACGGGCCGTCGTCAAAACCATCCGCTCCGGCGGCACGATGAACGCTGCCGTATCAACAACAGGAGAGGTTCCGGCGGCATGCGGAACAGAAAACCCGGCTGAGCTGGCGCAGGCCGAAGAGATCACCTCAATGGGGGACGGAGAACGGCATATTGCGCTGATTGATTTCGGTTTTAAAAAATCAATCGCTTCGTCGCTTGTCAAGCGCGGCTGTAAAGTAACGGTCATTCCGTATCACCAGATGAACGCCGTTTATGACATTCAGCCTGACGGAATCGTGCTTTCAAACGGGCCTGGGGACCCGAAAGCGATTGCTCCGTACATGACCCGGATTAAGGCTTTACTGAATGCTTTCCCCGCACTCGGCATTTGTCTCGGACATCAGCTGATTGCTCTCGCTTTCGGAGGGAATACGTATAAGCTGCCGTTCGGTCACAGGGGTGCCAACCATCCCGTCATTGACCGGAAAACGAAACGGGTGTTTATGACAAGCCAGAACCACAGCTATGTCGTCGATGAATCATCAATTGACGAAAATGAGCTGTCGATCAGGTTCCATCATGTCAATGACACATCAGTGGAAGGGCTCATTCACAAACGCCTTCCCGTATTAAGCGTTCAGTTCCACCCTGAAGCTCATCCCGGACCGGCTGAGAGCGAGTGGATATTTGATGAATTTCTAGAGAAAGTGATACCAGCAAGGAGAGAAATCGCTCATGCCTAAAGATACAACCATTTCCAGCATATTGGTCATCGGCTCCGGCCCGATCATCATCGGCCAGGCGGCTGAATTCGATTATTCAGGAACACAGGGCTGCATGGCTCTGAAAGAAGAAGGATACCGTGTTATTCTCGTCAACAACAACCCGGCAACGATTATGACGGATGAGGCGTTTGCTGATGAAATTTATTTTGAACCGCTTACACCCGAAAGCATCGAGGCCATTATTGAAAAAGAAAAACCGGACGGTCTGCTTGCCAATTTAGGAGGTCAGACCGCGCTGAATTTAGCCGTTAAGCTTGAAGAAGCAGGCGTGCTGAAGAAGCATCACGTCAAGCTTTTAGGAACATCGGTGGAAACCATTCAAAAAGGCGAAGACCGGGAGCAGTTCCGCGCCCTGATGAAAGAGCTTGACCAGCCCGTTCCGGAAAGCGAAATCGTCGACAACGAAGAAGACGCCCTCCGCTTCGCTGAGTCTATCGGGTTTCCGGTCATTCTAAGACCGGCGTATACGTTAGGCGGAAAGGGAGGCGGAATCGCGAAAACGAAAGAAGCGTTTCAGACGCTGATTAAACAGGCGCTGTTAGCAAGCCCGATCAGCCAATGCCTCGTCGAAAAAAGCATCGCCGGTTTTAAAGAAATCGAATACGAGGTCATGCGCGACAAAAATCATACATGCATTACCGTCTGCAACATGGAAAACATCGATCCCGTCGGCGTGCATACAGGAGACTCTATCGTCGTTGCACCGTCCCAGACGTTAACCGATGAGGAATATCAGATGCTTCGTTCGGCAAGCCTGGCGATTATTTCGGCGCTGGATGTGGTCGGCGGCTGCAACATTCAATTTGCGCTGGATCCGTTCAGCAAACAGTACTATGTCATTGAAGTGAACCCGCGTGTCAGCCGCTCATCAGCCCTCGCGTCAAAAGCGACCGGCTATCCGATTGCCAAAATGGCGGCGAAACTTGCCGTCGGCTATACGCTTGATGAACTGAAAAATCCGCTGACAGGCTCTACCTATGCAAGCTTTGAACCGGCGCTTGATTATGTCATCGTCAAATTCCCGCGCTGGCCGTTTGATAAATTTAAATATGCCGACCGCACGCTCGGAACGAAGATGAAAGCCACGGGAGAGGTCATGGCGATCGAAAGAAATATGGAAGCGGCCATTCAAAAAGCGGCGGCCTCCCTTGAGCTGAAAACGATCGGCACCCGCCTGCCTGAACTCGGCGGCTGTACGCTCAATCAGCTGCGGGAATTAGCGGTAACGCCGGATGACCGGAGATTCTTCGTCGTCATGGAACTGTTAAGCCGCGGTGTAACAATAGAAGACATTCATGCCGAAACGAAAATTGACCCGTTTTTTCTCCATGTGTTCCGGAATATCATCACATTGGAAAACAAGCTGATGGAAGAAGGAGATAACCTGTCTGTCCCGCTTTTAAAACAGGCGAAGGTAAAGGGCTTCACGGACGTCATGATCGCATCTCTTACGGGAAAAACGGAAGAAGACATCCGCGCTCTCAGAAAGAAATCGGGCATCGTCCCGTCGTTTAAAATCGTAGATACATGCGCCGCTGAATTTGATGCCAAGACGAATTATTTCTACTCCACCTATCTCGGGGAAAGCGACGGAGATATCAGCCGAAAAGAGAAAAAACGCGCGCTTATCATCGGCTCAGGCCCGATCCGCATCGGGCAGGGAGTGGAATTTGATTACAGTGCCGTTCACGGCGTCCTGACCCTGCAAAAGCTCGGATATGAAACGATTATGATCAATAACAATCCGGAAACAGTAAGCACGGATTACGAAATTGCCGACCGGCTCTATTTTGAACCGCTGACGACAGAGCATATTTTAAACGTGGCGGAACATGAAAACATTGATTTTGCCATCGTCCAGTTTGGGGGACAGACCGCTATCAATGCTGCTGAACCGCTGGAAAAAGCGGGCATTCCGCTGCTCGGAACATCCTTTGAAACCCTTGATGCGCTGGAGGATCGGGATCTGTTTTATAAACTGCTTGATGATCTGGATCTGAAACATGCCAAAGGGGAAACAGCTTATACGAAAGAAGAAGCCGCGGAAAAAGCAAGCCGTATCGGCTATCCCGTGCTGATCCGTCCGTCTTATGTCATCGGAGGGATGGGCATGATAATCGTTGAGTCAGAAGCGCAAATTTCAGAACTGCTTGAAAACGAAGCGGGCATGCCGTACCCGATTTTGATCGACCAGTACATTACAGGAAAAGAAGTGGAGATCGATCTGATTTCTGACGGACATGAAGTATTTGTGCCGACCTGCACAGAGCATATCGAACGGGCAGGCGTCCATTCAGGCGACAGTTTTGCGATTCTTCCGGGGCCTTCTGTCACCCCTGAAATGCAGCGGGAGTTAAAAGAGGCTGCCGAAAAAATTGCGGTAAAACTGGCATTCAAAGGCATCATGAACATCCAGTTTGTAATTGATGAAAAGGGAGATATTCTCGTTCTTGAAGTGAATCCGCGGGCAAGCCGAACGGTTCCTGTAGTGTCTAAGGTTATGGGAGTCCCGATGATTCCGCTTGCCGCCAGACTGCTGGCCGGAGCTTCCCTTAAAGAAATCAAGCCCGTGATACAAAATCAGCACGGAACGGCAGTGAAATTCCCGGTATTTTCTTCTCACGCCATTCAGGACGTGGACGTAAAGCCCGGCCCGGAAATGAAGTCGACCGGAGAAGGCATGTGTGTCGCGTTTGACGCAGAAAGCGCCCTGAAAAAAATCTATGCGCACGTCTGGGAGAAAAAAGGCAGCGTCTATCTGGAAGGCGGAGATGAAAAACTGGCACAGCAGACCCAAGAAGCGGGATTCACCGTATGCCAAGACTCTTTTCAGGCTTGGGCAGACCGAAGGGATAAAGCGGTTCATATCAATTTCAATCACTCAGAAGAAGCGCGCAAACAGCGGATAGAAGCCATGACGCACGGTGTGACGGTCTTTACTGAACTGGAAACCGTCAAAGCATTTTTGGCAAGCGGCTCCGGCACACCTCAGCCTGTATCGCTCAAAGATCTTTATCAAAAGGAAGTGGAATCATGCACACAGTAAAAGCGGAACACACATTAACCCATTTGTACGGCAAAGATTTTCTTTCCTTAAAAGATGTCAGCCCGTCAGACATCAACGCGCTTCTTACAGAAGCTTCATTGTTAAAACAACATCCGATACAGCCGATTTTCCAAGGGAAAACATTGGCGATGATTTTTGAAAAATCTTCGACCCGCACGCGTGTGTCATTTGAAGCGGGAATGGCCCAGCTCGGCGGAACCGGACTTTTTCTTTCAAGCAGTGACCTGCAGCTTGGCCGGGGAGAGACGGTCGCAGATACGGCGAAGGTGCTGTCCGGATTCGTTGATGCCATTATGATCCGCACCTTCGCGCATGAAAAAGTCGAAGAGCTTGCCGAGCATGCAGACATTCCCGTCATAAACGGGCTGACCGACCGGTACCATCCGTGTCAGGCTCTCGCGGATCTGTTGACGATACAAGAAATAAAAGGAAAGCTGAAAGGAGTAAAAGTCGCCTATATCGGTGACGGAAATAATGTGGCGCATTCACTCATGATCGGCTGCGCAAAAATGGGCTGTGACGTTGCGGTTGCTTCGCCGAAAGGCTATGAAGTTGAGGAAGAGGCGGTAAATGCCGCGAAAGAAGCCGCGGCTGTTTCCGGAACGAAGATCACCCTGACCGATAATCCGCAGGAAGCGGTGCGGGATGCCGACGTGATTTACTCCGACGTCTTCACGAGCATGGGGCAGGAGGAAGAGACGCAGCAGCGGCTGAGCGTGTTTGCCCCTTATCAAGTCAACGCCTCACTCGTCAGTCTCGCCAAACCTGACTATACATTTTTGCATTGCCTGCCCGCGCATCGGGAGGAAGAGGTCACGTCCGACATTATCGACGGTCCGAATTCGGCGGTATTCCAGCAGGCGGAAAACCGGCTTCACGCGCAAAAAGCGCTCCTGAAAGCTCTTCTTTACAAACAGGATTAACAAAAAAGCCGCTGAACCTCATTCAGCGGCTTTTTAATATTTTCCTCCATACAAGCGCATACTACATGAAAAAGAAAAAGGAGGAAATGACATGGGACAGCAGCATCAATTCCGCCCGGGACAAAAAGCGCCGAATAACGGTGTGTACGTTGAAATCGGCGAAACGGGAAGCATGGTCAAAAATCCGCAAAAAATCAAGCTCACAACGGGAGAAATGTTTCCCGAGACTTCAAATCACAACAGACTGTGGACGTATCAGCGAAAACCGTGAATACAAAAAAACCTGCTGAAAAGCAGGTTTTTTAGTTCTTTTATGAATGCTGGCTTGCATCCTGTTTGACAGGCATGATCTCCGCAAGAACAAAGACAAGCACCGCAATAACCACTGCAATAACGGATGATTGCTTGAAATTGTATGCCGCGCTGTTCATGGAGGCGATCAAATAACAGGCCATATGTGATAAAAGGAACGTCCAAATAAAACTGATAATAAACCGCACGTTTCCACCTCGTCCTTCATTTTATTCTACGTTGTATCATACCATACATAAAGCGCGGGCGGAAGGTCATTTTCGCATCAAAAAGCGCGCCCGGAGCTGACTTTCTCCCGCAAGTTCGGCTGTCTGATGGAAAATACGGTCCCCGCACTTGGTATAATAGCCAAAACATAGAAGCAAATAGGGGTTTAACTGATCCGTTTTCATTCGTCTTACATATGATAGTCAATAGAGAGACTAGGAGTAAAAGGAGGCGGAAAGGCATGGGGATAACGGAAAGATTTTTCCAACTCGGATCTGAGCTGAACGTCATCCATCTGCCGTATCGGCCGAACGGCTTCTGTATCTTTATTCTTGGAGACAGAACTCACTTTGTCAGCGGGGATTCAAGCTTTTGGCTCGAACATGAAGGGAGAAACCAGCTGTTAAATACGCTGCGTGACAGAGGTTATACGATCTTCAACAGCAATTTATACGGAAGGCACTGGGGATCGGAAAAAGCCGCCGCTTACGCCAGGCAGCTGATTCATTATGTGCTGAAACAAGAAACCCTCAATCCGAAGATACACTTGCTCGCAGAAGGCATGGGCGCCCTCATCGCCGATCAATTGCTGCGATCTTCGCCCGAGCATATCCGTTCAGCCGCAATGTTAGATCCTTGTCTTGATCTTCAAGCCCATTTCGAATCAGAGAAAGAAAATAAGTTTTTTTATAAACAGTTTCTGAGAGAAACGGCTCAAAGCTTCGGTGTTTCTGAAAAAGAGGCAAGCTCACTGAACTATCAGACCATCACCGGATGCAGCACCTGCGCGCCGGTACATATATGGCAAAGAACGACCGGAGCGCCGTACCCGTATACCCTGCATGCGAACGTATATAAAGAAGCCCGGGAAAAGACCGGAAGTAAGACCGCTATCACGTATCACCTGCTTGAGAATCCAGCGCGGATGTACAGAGCCATCTGCCGGTTTTTCCGCAGTCATGAAAAAGACCTGTAATGAATAGAATACAAAAGCCATCTCTTTTCAGAGGGCTGTTTTGCTTGTTTGAATGAAAAACCGGAAAGGCGGCAGATGTGATGAAGACAGCGCTGATCATTGGAGCAGATGAATTTCTAGGCCTTTCATTATGCGAACGGATGATGGATGAGGGTGTGCATGTTGATGTCATTTTGGATGAACCGGAGGACAAAACGAGGCAGCTGTATTTAGAAGAACGTTTAATGTGGCTCGGGAGAAACGGGCTTTTTCAAATAATAGATGAAATCGGCGAAAAGGAATACGATCGAATCTGTGTTCAATATGGGAGCGGGTGTCTGCCTGAAGACAGGAAGGAGCCTTTATATTGGATTGTTTACAGTGAGGATCACGAAGACTGGGAAAAAAACGGTCAGCGGGACACGGCTAAAGCGATTATCCTTCCGCCTCTTTACGGCCCGTGGACGGAAGCGAAAGAAAACGGCGAAAACAGGGTCTTTTTAGAAGACGCGGTCTGCGGTCTGATGAATAAGCTTGAAACTGACGGCACAGAGGATGAAAATCAGATTATTACCCTGGAAATAAAAGAAAAAACGCAAAAAACGGAAGCGGAAAAGAAAATTCAAGAGTGGAAAAGACAATTTTTATCAATATTCGACAATTTTTAAGAAATACCTTCCATGTTATGTGCATTACCGCTACAATAAACGTATGTCAATTAATTATACATGTTATGAGTTTGAAAAGGGGTTGAACACGGCTTGATCACCAGGCTTGTCATGATCTTTTCTGTCCTCCTTTTATTGAGCGGGTGCGCACAAACTCCGTTTAAAGGAAAAATTGAGAAGGTCGGAATGCTTTTTCCCGATACCATCAGTGACCTGGTATGGGGCACAAAAGGTTACAAAGGTTTATTAGCGATACAATCTGAATTTAACGTTGACGTTTATTATAAAGAAAATATCAGATCTGATGAAGATATTTTAAAAGCGATAGATGATTTGCATAAAAAAGGAGTCAATCTTTTATACGGGCACGGAAATGAATACGAGGAAATCTTCAATATGATCAGCAAGGATTATCCCGATATGGAGTTCGTCGTCGCAAACGGAACGGCGAAAAACGATAATGTCACAAGCGTTCATCTCATGGGAGAAGCGATGGGCTTTTTCGGGGGAATGACGGCTGCCCATATGTCAAAAACCAATGAGGTCGGCGTCATCGCCTCGTTCTTATGGCAGCCTGAAGTAGACGGCTTTATCAAAGGGGCGAAATACGAAAATCCCGATATCACCGTCAATACTGAATTTACGGACCACTGGGATAACGGCAATGAAGCGCTGCATCTTTACGAGAAGTTAAAAGCGGAAGGCACGGATGTTGTGTATCCGGCCGGAGACGGGTATAATGTTCCTGTCATTCAGCAAATCAAAAAAGACGGGCTTTACGCCATCGGCTATGTCGCCGAGCAATCGTATCTCGGCAAAAACACGGTGCTGACAAGCACCGTGCAAAATGTAGACAAAGCTTATACATTAATCGCCGAGCAATATAATAAAGGTACGCTCAAGAGCGGAGATCACAACTTCGATTTCAGGGAAGGAGTCGTTGAAATGGGGACGTTCAGCCCTTTGGTGGACAAAGCCTTTCAAGACAAAATCTCAGACCTTGTAAAAACGTATAACCAAACAAATGAACTGCCGTCAAATGAATAGAGGTGGATACACATGCAGCATGAAAAGTCTCTTGAATTTATGCAGATCGCGATGAAATACCTGCCGGAAGCAAAGGCGGAGCTTGAGAAATCAGGCATTGATCTGTCTATGGAAATGATTCAGCCGTTCATGAACCTGTTTACATCGGTCATGGCGGAAGCGTATGAGCTTGGCAGATCTGATGCCGGGGAGCTGAATAAATAAAGAGAGCCACTTTTTCATGAAGTGGCTTTTCACATGATTTTTTTCTTTATGGCGGACACCATCGGCCCGAGGTCTTTAAATACAGGCTTTAATTGATCCAGGGAGTTCATGATGGAGCCCAGCTGATTCATCACGTGGTTGTAATCGATCTGCTCTTCGTTTTCAGCCTGAGGCTGCTCCGGATTTTCTTCCGGTTCTTTATCCCGCTCCTCGGAGTTGCCGAACATCATCTTAGAGAAAATATCCATAGTAAAGCCTCCTTTCGTCTTCCGTTTATTCTATGAGGATCAAGAGCCGATAGTTTAGACGAATATATTGCCAACAGAAAAAAAATAGGGTAGAATTAGTACCTGATACTAATAATTGATCATAACTAATTAGTTATAAATTCATTATAAAAAGGAGTCTTTCCTATGAAAGCTGGAATTCTTGGTGTCGGCCGTTACATTCCGGAAAAAGTGCTGACAAATCATGATCTTGAACAAATGGTAGATACATCGGACGAGTGGATTCGTACGAGAACAGGTATAGAAGAAAGAAGAATCGCCGCTGAAGATATGTACTCATCCGGCATGGCTGCCGAGGCTGCGCAAAAAGCGCTTGATCAGGCGGGCATTTCCGCTGAGGATCTTGATATGATCCTCGTGGCCACGGTCACTCCCGATCAGTCTTTCCCTACCGTTTCCTGTATGATACAAGAAAAGCTCGGGGCTAAAAAAGCGTGCGCGATGGATATCAGCGCCGCATGTGCGGGATTTATGTACGGTATCGTAACCGCCAAACAATTCATTGAATCACAAACATACAAACATGTCCTCGTCGTCGGCGTTGAAAAGCTTTCAAGCATTACAGACTGGGAAGACCGCAATACGGCTGTTCTGTTCGGAGACGGAGCCGGAGCGGCGGTCATCGGACCGGTCAGCGACGACAGAGGCATACTGTCATTTGAGCTCGGAGCAGACGGTACAGGCGGTCAGCACTTGTACTTAGATGAAAAAGGGCATACAATCATGCATGGAAGAGAAGTATTCAAATTCGCCGTCCGGCAAATGGGTGAATCGAGTGTAAATGTAATTGAAAAAGCCGGCCTCTCCAAAGAGGATGTAGACTTTTTGATTCCCCATCAGGCAAACATCCGCATCATGGAAGCGGCACGGGAGCGTTTGGAGCTTCCGGTTGAAAAGATGTCTAAAACAGTTCATAAATATGGAAACACATCCGCAGCATCCATTCCGATTTCATTAGTAGAGGAACTGGAAGCAGGTAAAATTAAAGACGGCGATGTCATCGTCATGGTCGGTTTCGGCGGAGGATTGACATGGGGCGCCATAGCAATGCGCTGGGGACGATAGAAAAAAGGTGAGGTGCACACAAGATGAGTAAAAAAAGAGTAGTCGTTACAGGGCTTGGAGCCCTGTCTCCGCTTGGCAATGATGCCGAAACAAGCTGGAAAAATGCAATCAGCGGCGTATCCGGAATCGGACCGATCACACGTGTGGAATCGGACGAGTATCCGGCGAAAGTAGCTGCTGAGCTGAAAGATTTCAATGTTGAAAACTACATGGATAAAAAAGAAGCGAGAAAAATGGACCGCTTCACTCAATATGCTGTCGTAGCCGCGAAAATGGCCGTTGAAGATGCCGGTCTGAACATTACAGAAGAGATCGCGCCGAGAGTCGGCGTTTGGGTCGGGTCCGGAATCGGCGGCCTTGAAACGCTTGAATCCCAATTCGAAATCTTCCTGACAAAAGGTCCGAGAAGGGTCAGCCCGTTCTTTGTGCCGATGATGATTCCGGATATGGCGACAGGCCAAATCTCAATCGCTCTCGGAGCAAAAGGAGTCAACTCCTGCACGGTGACGGCATGCGCGACGGGAACGAACTCTATCGGTGACGCGTTTAAAGTCATTCAGCGCGGCGATGCCGATGCGATGATTTCGGGCGGAACGGAAGCGCCGCTGACAAGAATGTCATTTGCGGGCTTCAGCGCAAACAAAGCCCTTTCTACAAATCCTGATCCGAAAACGGCAAGCCGCCCGTTTGATAAAAACCGTGACGGCTTTGTCATGGGAGAAGGCGCGGGGATCGTCGTGCTTGAAGAGCTTGAGCATGCGCTTGCCCGCGGTGCGAAAATCTACGGAGAAATTGTCGGCTACGGTTCAACCGGTGATGCTTACCACATTACCGCGCCTGCCCAAGACGGGGAAGGCGGTGCGAGAGCGATGCAGGAAGCAATCAAAGACGCGGGCATCAAGCCTGAAGAAATTGATTACATCAACGCTCACGGCACAAGCACGTACTACAATGACAAATACGAGACAAAAGCCATTAAGACGGTTTTCGGTGATCATGCGTACAAGCTTGCCGTCAGTTCGACAAAATCAATGACGGGTCATTTGTTAGGCGCTGCCGGAGGAATTGAAGCAATCTTCTCCGTCATGGCGATTAAAGACGGGATCATCCCGCCGACAATTAACATCGAAACACCTGATGAAGAGTGTGATTTAGATTATGTACCGGACAAAGCGCGCGAGCAGGATGTAAACATCGTACTCAGCAACTCGCTTGGATTCGGCGGACATAATGCCACTTTGATCTTTAAAAAATATCAATAATACAGTTTTTGACCGGCTGCCTGAAAAAGGTGGCCGGTTTTTTTGTGCGTGCATATGATAACAACAAGAGGAGGCGAACCGGTATGAGCGTCAAGCTGACATATCAATGGATGGAAAAGGCGGCATCCATCAATGATTTGGCCCCGCACCTTTTGCCGCTTTTTTCAGGGGCCGAAAAGAAAGAATGGAAATCGATACTTGCGATGCTTCAAAACCACGGCATGTTCCGCCATCTGAAGGACGGTGTCGTGACCAGTAAACGGCTGAAAGAAAGGGGATGCTACAGCCATATCCAAAAGGAGGAAGCTTATTTAAAGGAGAAGTGGAGCGGGCCGGACGTGCCGATCGTTGTTTTGCCCGTCGATGAACGGAACCGGAAAGTACGTATGGAATTCGGGTCAAAATCCGGTCTAGCCTTCCGGGACAAAATGTTTCTCTTTTTATCGTCGGATATCTCCAATTCCGCTGTATCCGCCCTTATGACGCATGAATATAATCACGTCTGCCGGTTAGAGCATGTGACAATGGACGAAAAAGATGAGACATTACTTGATACAATCATGATGGAGGGGCTGGCAGAATATGCTGTATATGAGCGCTTCGGCTCAAGTCTTACGGCGGAATGGACGTCCTACTATACGCCTGAGCAGCTTGATTTTCTGTTTGAAAAAAGAGTCAAGCCGAACCTCAGATTAACGAGAGACAACAGGATGTTTTCCCAGCTGTTATACGGAAAAGGATACTTCCCCTCAATGCTTGGGTATGCCGTCGGATTCAATATAGTAAAAAAATATTTAACCGACCATCAAAAAACAGTAAAAGAAGCATTGGCCACACCTTCAAAAACCTTTCTGGAAGCAACGCTTTAAAAGATTAAAAGAATGGAAATTATTTAAGGATATTACATTTATCAAAAAAATTCTTGCTTTTGTAATAATGATGTAATAATATACAACTATAAAATTTTTCGACTATTCTATATTTTGTGATAGCGAAACGTATGTTTCCCTCTGCTGCACCGGAATGAGAAAGGGGCGTATCATGAGCACACTATTAGAAGTGAATAATTTAAAGACCTATTTTTTCAGAAAGAAACAGCCGATTCTCGCAGTCGACGGGGTTGATTTTCACATTAACAAAGGCGAAACCGTCGCACTTGTAGGAGAATCCGGCTCGGGCAAAAGCATCACCTCGCTTTCTATTATGGGACTTGTCCAAGGATCGGGCGGAAAAATTATGGACGGCTCGATTAAGCTTGAAGGCAGGGACCTGGCCTCCTTCACCGAAAACGAATATTGCAAAATCCGCGGAAATGACGTCTCTATGATCTTTCAGGAACCCATGACTTCCCTGAACCCGGTGCTGACCATCGGGGAACAAATTACCGAAGTGCTTGAATACCATAAAAAAATGAGTAAAAAAGAAGCGGCCAAAAAGGCCGTTGAGCTTCTTGAGCTCGTCGGATTCTCCAGAGCGGAACAAGTGATGAAAGAATATCCGCACCGTCTGTCCGGAGGGATGAGACAGAGGGTGATGATCGCCATTGCGCTCAGCTGCAATCCGAAACTTTTGATCGCCGATGAACCGACGACGGCGCTTGATGTGACGATACAAGCCCAAGTATTGGAGCTGATGAAAGACCTCTGCAATAAATTCGATACTTCCATTCTGCTTATCACTCACGATTTAGGCGTCGTTTCAGAAGCCGCAGACAGGGTGATTGTAATGTACTGCGGACAAGTCGTAGAGAGCGCGAGTGTGGAAGACTTATTTTTAAACCCTCTCCATCCGTACACGGAAGGGCTGTTAAACTCCATACCGGTGATAGACGGAGAGATTGATACATTAAAAGCGATCAAAGGCAGTGTCCCGACACCGGATAATCTTCCGGTAGGCTGCCGATTCGCCCCGAGGTGTTCAAAAGCGATGGACAAATGCAAAACGGGGCAGCCGGAGCTGGTGACACATGAAAGCGGCCGTTCTGTAAGATGTTTTCTATATGAGGAAGAGGGTGCCCAATCAAAATGACAGCTGTGAGCCAAGAAACGATTTTAGAGCTGAAAGATGTAAAAAAATATTTCCCGATCCGCTCCGGTTTTTTTCAAAGAAAAGTCGGAGACATAAAGGCTGTTGACGGCGTTTCATTTTCACTGAAGCGAGGGGAGACGCTCGGCATCGTCGGTGAATCAGGATGCGGCAAATCAACGGCGGGAAGAACGATGATCCGTCTATACAAGCCGACAGACGGCCGGATTCTTTTTAAAGGTCAGGATATCTCCGGCTTATCTGAAGAAAAGCTGAGAAAAAGCGTCCGGAAAAACATCCAGATGGTCTTCCAAGATCCCTTTGCATCGCTTAATCCGAGAAAAACGCTCCGCTCCATTATTAAAGAACCGTTACAGACTCACCATATGTACAGCATGCGCGAGCGGAACGAGAAAGTGGAGGAGCTGCTGGCGAAAGTCGGTCTTCATCCGAGCTTTGCAAACCGCTATCCGCACGAATTTTCCGGAGGGCAGCGTCAGCGGATCGGGATCGCGCGGGCTTTGACATTGAATCCCGAGCTGATTATCGCGGATGAACCCGTTTCCGCGCTCGATGTCTCCATTCAGGCCCAAGTCATCAATCTGATGGAGGAGCTGCAGGAAGAATTCAATCTGACCTATTTGTTTATTTCTCATGATTTGAGTGTTGTCCGCCATATCAGTGACAAAGTCGGCGTCATGTATCTGGGGAAAATGATGGAGCTGACCGATAAACACGAGCTGTACGACAATCCGCTTCATCCTTATACGCAAGCGCTTTTGTCTTCAGTGCCTGTGACGAGAAAAAAAGACGCCGTCAAGCGGGAACGAATTATCCTGAAAGGAGAACTGCCGAGCCCGGCAAACCCGCCGAAAGGATGCGTGTTCCACACGCGATGCCCGATGGCCAAACCGATCTGCAAGGAACAAGTCCCGGCATTTGAGGAAGCCGCTCCCGGCCATTACGTTTCCTGCCATTTATACGCCTGAAAAGGCAAGCATCGAGAGGGGGTATGCCGGATTACATAACCTGTTTGCCGCATATATATCACAAAGGGGGAATTGATATGAAATTACGTAAAACCGCACTGATGATGCTTAGTGTTTTTATGACGCTCGCCATCTTCCTGTCAGCATGCTCCGGTTCAAAATCCACAAGCACCGAATCCAAACCGGCAGGAAAGCCGCAAAAAGGCGGAGATTTGGTTGTCGGGTCAACTGGGGAACCAACACTTTTTAATCCTCTTTACTCCACTGATGTTGCAAGTTCCGATATTGAAGGAATGATTTACAGCACATTATTAGAAACCGATGAAAAATTGAACGTCAAGCCGTCGCTGGCTGAAAAAGTAACAGAAGCTGACGGGGGATTAACGTATAACGTAAAACTTAAAAAAGGCGTTAAATTCCATGATGGAAAAGAGCTCACAGCCGATGATGTAGTTTTCACCTACAGTATTCCTCTTAACAAAGATTACAACGGTGAGCGGGGCTCAGGTTTTGAGTCACTTAAATCCGTAACGAAAAAAGGAAAATATGAAATTCAATTTAAAATGAAGAAAAAAGATGCCTATTTCTATAATGTCGTTCTCGACAGTTACGGCATTTTACCTAAACATATTTTGGGTAAGGTTCCGGTTGCCGACCTGGGAGAGAATGAATTTAACCGTAAAAATCCAATCGGCTCCGGTCCGTTTAAGTTTGCTGAGTGGAAAAAGGGCGAGTATGTCAAACTGAAAGCAAACGATGATTACTTTGGAGGCAGACCTTATCTCGATACAGTGACAGTGAAAACAATTCCTGATTCTAACGCTGCCGTGGCCCAGTTAAAAGCGGGAGATATTGATTTCTTCGTTGTGCCTGGCACTGATTTTGATTCGGTTAAAACGTTTGGAAATGTGAAGGTCAAATCTGACCTTGGTTTAAACTACAGCTATATCGGCTGGAATGAGAAAAAAGAGCTCTTTAAGGATAAAAAAGTGCGCCAGGCATTGACTTACGCTCTTGACAGGCAGGCAATGGTGGATCAAGTGCTGAATGGAGACGGCAAGGTAGCGAATGTTCCTGAGAGTCCGCTGTCATGGAATTATCCGAAGTCTAAAGTGCCGACATTTGATTATAATCCGAAAAAAGCAAAACAGCTGTTAAAAGAAGCCGGATGGGAAGATCATGACGGTGACGGCTACCTTGACAAAGATGGGAAAAAATTCTCTTTTGAAATTAAAACGAATCAAGGCAATAAAATTCGCGAAGATTTAGCAGTTGTCGTTCAGCAGCAATTAAAAGAAGTGGGAATTGAGGCTAAGCCGCGGATTGTTGAATTCAGTGCGTTAATTGAACAGACCAGTGCCCCTAATTGGGATTATGACGCACTTCTTCTCGGATGGAGTCTTACAACGTTCCCGGATCAGTTCTCCATCTTCCATTCAAGCCAATCTAAAAACGGGCTGAATAATATCTGGTATAAAAATCCGAAAGTCGATAAGCTTCTTGAAGAGGCGAAGTCAATTACCGACAGAAAAGAATACCAAAAGAAATATGAAGAGATTTACAAATTGATTGCGGAAGATCAGCCGTACAGCTTCTTATTCTATTACAATTATCACAGAGCGATGCCGAATAATTTACAAGGCTATGTATTCCACCCTAAAAATGACTTGTACAATATTGAAAAATGGTGGCTGGACCAAAAATAGCAGAAGCCCTTGAGAGGGAAGGAAGTTCCTTTCCTCTCTTATCCTATTTAAAAAGGGGACAAGAACATGGTTACATATATTTTACGGCGAACATTAATGTCCTTGCCGATTCTCTTAGGCATTACGATTTTATCATTTGCCATCATGAAAGCAGCGCCCGGAGATCCGATGTCACTTATGATGGACCCTACAATCAGTCAAGCGGACAGGGCGAAATTCATTGAAAAATACGGGTTGAACGATCCGGAACCCGTTCAATATGTGAAATGGCTGGGGAATATGCTCCAAGGGGATTTCGGGACTTCTATCGTAAAGAAAGGCACTCCTGTTTCTGAACTTATCTTATCCCGCTTACCGAATACGATTGTGCTTATGCTTTTTTCAACCCTTGTCGCTCTTCTTATCTCTATTCCATTTGGTGTTCTGTCGGCGAAACGGCCTTATTCAAAATTGGATTATGGGATAACTGTTACTTCATTTTTAGGGCTTGCCATTCCGAATTTTTGGTTCGGTTTGATTTTAATCATGGTCTTATCTGTAAATCTGGGATGGTTTCCCACTGGCGGAGTAGGCACTTTAAATGCTGACTTCAACATATTTGACCGTTTGCATCACTTAATTCTGCCTGCTTTTGTGCTCGCCACGGCAGACATGGCTGGAATAACGAGATATACAAGATCCAGTATGCTTGATGTGTTAAAGCAGGATTATATACGTACGGCGCGTGCGAAAGGATTTCGGGATAATAAAGTGATTTTTAAACACGGTTTGAGAAACGGACTTCTTCCGGTTATCACTATTTTTGGTCTGATGATACCGTCATTTATCGGGGGAGCGGTAGTGGTAGAACAGATTTTTACTTGGCCGGGTCTCGGCAAATTGTTTATTGATTCAGCCTTTTCACGAGATTATCCGGTTATCATGGCCATGACGGTCATTTCAGCTGTTTTGGTTGTGGTGGGGAATTTAATTGCAGACATCTTATATGCGTTGGTTGATCCCCGCATTGAATATTAACAAAGAGAGGTGAGAGATCAAATGTTACAGCCAAATACCGGCACACCCCCCAGTGAAATAAAATTAAAGGAAAATATTCAATCCAAACCGGAAACAATGACTAAGATTTTTTTCGAAAAGTTCTTTCAAAATAAACTTGCTGTCATCGGAGCCGTTATATTAACCATCATCATCTTGTCTGCCTTATTCGCTTCGGTAATCGCTCCTTACTCTCCAGAGAGTCAATCTCTTATCAACCGTTTGAAACCGCCGAGTTTAAAACATCTAATGGGAACTGATAAATTCGGAAGAGATATCTTTACGAGGGTTCTGTACGGGGCGCGGGTTTCCTTGCTTGTCGGATTCGCTTCTGTGATCGGTGCGATTACTATCGGGACAGTTGTCGGAGCTGTTGCCGGATATTTTAAGGGGATTGTCGATGCCATTCTCATGAGAACTGTTGATATCGTACTATCTATACCTGATATATTTTTGCTTATTACACTTGTTACGATTTTTCAGCCCGGAATGGATAAATTAATTTTAATTTTCTCCCTTACAGGCTGGACAACAACAGCGCGCCTTGTCCGGGGGGAGTTTTTATCGCTTCGTTCCAGAGAGTTTGTACTGGCTGCAAAGACGATCGGTACAAAAAATCATCATATCATTTTTTCTCATATATTGCCGAATGCGCTGGGACCGATAATTGTCTCAGCCACATTAAAAGTGGGAACGGTTATTTTGGCAGAGTCTACATTAAGTTACCTCGGTTTCGGGATACAGCCTCCGATCGCAAGCTGGGGCAATATGCTTCAGGATGCGCAAAACTTTACGCTTATGATTCAAGCTTGGTGGTACCCGTTATTCCCGGGATTGCTGATCCTTCTTACCGTATTGTGCTTCAACTTTGTCGGAGACGGGCTGCGTGATGCGCTTGATCCGAAAAATGTGAAATGATCTCCCGGACGAAACGGGAGATTTTTTTGTTGCGTTACAGGCAGAAATCCAGTCCTGTATTGCGGAAATCTCATATCGAAATGGAATAATTTATCTTTCCCTTGCCTATACTGTGGACAACAGTTTTTATAAAGTGAGGGGTCGAATATGTTATTTCTTCATGATGTGTGGGTCAATTGGTTTGAAGGGGAAGAGAATGGCTACAATGTCTGCCATTTTCACGAATGGCGGAAGGAAGACACGGTTGAGCTTTTGGATCAGACGCCGCTGCTCAGAGTGCCGTCAGTATTATTTCATTACATAGAAAACGACTTATCAGAGCTTCCGAAAGAGCTGCTTGATCAAGTGCATCAAAAGTCATACGTGCGAAAAAATCATGAGCGGACGAAGCTTGAGTACTGTTTTGTCGTGACAGACGGGATCGGCATCATTGCCGTGGATACGATCGGATATACCATCCCGGTCAGAAAGAGCCGCCTGATTCCGAGACAGGAGCAGCTTGTTTATGAAATGGTCAAGGATGTAGAGCCGGAATCGTTTCAATTTGAGCCGGCGCAATTGGAGTCTTCAAAGGAATATCACATTTTATCACTGGCGCCGGAGCATGTCAGAGGCCTGACGAGAAAAGAACGGCAGATCAAGCAGCTGATGTTTATGGCGCTTGATCAGCTGAAAGGGCTGAAAAACCGCGCGGAGATTGTGTATTGGTATACGGAATGGAATCCGCATATGTACGAGCAGATCAAACGGATGAGCTTTGAGGAGATTTGGGACATGCTTTACAATGAAACAATTGAAGGCTGGTCAGACAAGCATCTCGCGTTCTGTGAGAATTTGATTAAAGGACAGCCGTTTTTCGAAAAGCTTTGGGAAATGGAACAGGAATCAAAAGTGAACTAAAAAAAAGAGGCGGGGGTTATCCCGCCTCTTTTCTTTATCTTCTTTTCCGCCCGAGACCCATGGCGTTTTCCATTTTTTTCACCATTTTGCCGGCCGTTTTGTTAGCGCGCGCCGCTCCTTCGTCGAGAATGCGGTCAAGCTCGTCGCTCTCAATTAATTCACGATAGCGCTCTTGGATCGGTGTCAGTGCGCCGATAACGACTTCGGCTAAATCGCTTTTGAATTCACCGTACCCTTTTCCTTCATATTTGGCCTCTAATTCTTCAATTGATGTGTTTCCTAAAATAGAATAGATCGTCAAAAGATTAGAGACGCCCGGTTTGTTTTCTTTATCATACTTTACAATGCCTTCGGAATCAGTGACAGCGCTCTTGATTTTCTTTTCGAGCTGCTTTGGCTCATCAAGCAGCGTGATGTATGCTTTCTGGTTCGGATCTGATTTGCTCATTTTTTTGAGCGGATCAGCCAGTGACATGATGCGCGCGCCTGATTCAGGGATTTTCACCTCAGGAATCGTGAAGATGTCATTGTATTTTTTATTGAAGCGTTCCGCCAGGTTGCGGGTCAGTTCAAGATGCTGTTTTTGGTCTTCTCCGACGGGAACAAGATCCGTTCCGTACAGTAAAATATCACCGGCCATCAGCGGCGGGTATGTTAGCAGTCCTGATACGACGGCTTCTTTGCCCTTTGACTTATCTTTAAATTGCGTCATCCGCTCAAGCTCGCCGATATATGCGACGCATTGGAGCATCCACCCCGCTTGGGCATGAGCGGGAACCTCTGACTGGATAAAGAGGGTCGCTTTCTCGGGATCAAGCCCGACGGCCACGTATAGAGCCGCGAGATTGCGGATGTTCTTCCGCAGCTCAAGCCGATCCTGCGGAACCGTGATCGCATGCTGATCGACGATACAGAAGTATCCGTTGTAGTCATGCTGCAAATCGACAAATTGCTTCATCGCGCCGATGTAGTTGCCGAGGGTAACGGAACCGCTCGGCTGAATGCCTGAAAAAATCGTTTTCTTCATAGAACTTACCTCATTTCTTAAAACATAATAAAAAAAGCCCATTCTTCCCGTAGAAAAAAGGGACGAATGAACCGTGGTGCCACCCTGATTATTCCATTAAAATGGAATCGCTCGAGACGTTGGTAACGGAGGCTGCTCCGGCTGGGCCTACTTATGTTCGGTCAGCTGCTCAGAAGTCCATTCCGCATGGTCCGTTACCTGCTCCCAGCACCGCAGGCTCTCTTCAAACGGGTTAACATGTGTACTACTCTTCATCATAGCAATCACAATAAAATGTATTTGATTGATCTATTATAAATCAATTATAGCCAAATGTCATCAGGAGAATACAAGCGTATTTCCAATTTGCTTACGGCCTGGAAATACCCGAAAAGAACTAAAAATGCCTAAATGATAACGCATATCAACATTTCGTATAACGAATATTATATGTAAAAAGCAATATGAACTGGAAATTACAATGAAAAAATTTAGTTAGGTTACGCTTTAAACAATAGAAGTGTATCACCTTATTGACAGAAAAACTGACCAAATTTAAATATTTTAAATTGAGAAAATAGTATTGCAATAAATTATTCATTTCATTATAATGAACTTGTTCACTCTATTGTTACAGCTTCTTTACATAAAATAATCAGAAAAGACGGAACACAATTAAAGTTTAGAAAAATATTAAGTTATTTTGTCTGATATTTCTGAGTATTTAGTAGTAAAGGCTGAAAAATTTGATTAGGGGGTTAGTGCATGAAAAAGCGTTGGTCTATTGTAGGTTTGATGCTTATCTTCTCGCTTGTGTTAAGTGCGTGCGGCGGATTCAGCGGCGGATCAGGCGATGGTAAAAAAGACACCAAAGGACAGACTTCACTTAATATCAATATTAAAACCGAGCCGTTCTCACTGCATCCGGGTTTAGCGAATGATTCTGTTTCGGGAGGCGTAATCCGCCAGACCTTTGAAGGGTTGACACGCGTAAACTCCAAAGGTGAGCCTGAAGAAGGAACTGCATCTAAAATTGAAACAAGCAAAGACGGAAAGACCTATACATTTACGATTCGTGACGGTGCGAAATGGTCTAACGGCGATCCCGTGACTGCGCAGGATTTTGAATATGCATGGAAATGGGCGCTTGACCCGAACAACGAATCACAATACGCTTATCAGCTCTACTACATCAAAGGCGCTGAAGCTGCCAATACAGGTAAAGGAAAGCTTGATGACGTAGGCGTAAAAGCCGTAAACGACAAAACATTAAAAGTTGAACTGAATAACCCGACACCTTACTTCCTGCAATTAACTTCATTCTATACGTATATGCCGATCAACAAGAAAATTGCGGAAAAACATAAAAACTGGAACACAAACGCGGGCGACAATTATGTGTCAAACGGGCCGTTCAAAATGACAGCTTGGAAACACAGCGGTTCCATCACGCTCGAAAAGAACGATCAATATTGGGATAAAGATTCTGTGAAATTGAAGAAAATCAACATGGTGATGATTAACAATAACAACACCGAACTGAAAAAATTCCAGGCGGGCGAACTTAACTGGGCAGGAATGCCGCTCGGTCAGCTTCCGACTGAATCTCTGCCGACATTGAAAAAAGACGGATCTCTTCACGTTGAACCGATCGCAGGCGTGTATTGGTACAAATTCAACACAGAAGCGAAGCCGCTTAACAATGTGAACATCCGTAAAGCCCTTGCTTATGCAATCGACCGCTCGTCAATCGTGAAAAATGTGACGCAGGGCGAACAAATCCCGGCCATGGCTGCAGTACCGCCGTCAATGAAGGGATTCAAGGATAACACAAAAGGTTATTTCAAAGACAATGACGTCAAAACAGCAAAAGAATTCTTAAATAAAGGACTGAAGGAATTAGGCGTCAAGAGTGCCTCTGACCTTCCGGCAATCAAACTTTCCTTCAATACGGACGATGCGCATGCGAAAATCGCGCAGGCCGTACAGGAAATGTGGAAAAAGAACTTGGGTGTCAAAGTGGAGCTTGATAACTCAGAATGGAATGTGTACATCGACAAGCTGCACAGCCAGGATTACCAAATCGGACGTATGGGCTGGCTCGGCGATTTCAATGACGCGATCAACTTCCTTGAATTGTTCCGCGATAAAGAAGGCGGAAACAATGATACCGGATGGGAAGACCCTGAGTTTAAAAAGCTGCTGAATCAGTCTCAGCTTGAAACGGATCCGGATAAACGTATCGCAGAGCTGAAAAAAGCAGAAAAAATCTTTATTGACGCAATGCCGGTCGCGCCAGTTTATTTCTATACAGATACTTGGGTGCAGGATAAAAACCTCAAAAATGTGATCATAACCGGAACAGGTGAAGTTTACTTCAGAAACGCTTCTTTTGAATAAAAGGCAGTTCTGAAAACAAAAGACCCAAGGTATATGGGGAGGATGTCCCCATATACCTTTCTTACTGATAAAGTATAAAATTGTAAAAAACATGGAGGTGTTCACCTTGCTGAAATATATCGGTAAACGATTCATTTACATGATCATCACGCTGTTTGTGATTGTGACCGCCACTTTCTTCTTAATGCAGGCAGCGCCGGGCGGACCATTTTCCGGCGAAAGAAAGCTGCCGCCTGAAATTGAGGCAAACTTAAACGAACACTATGGTCTGGACAAGCCTCTTTTCGTTCAATATGTCAGCTACTTAAAATCTGTGGCGCTGTGGGACTTCGGACCTTCTTTTAAATATAAAGGCCAAAGTGTTAATGATTTAATCAACTCAGGCTTCCCCGTCTCATTCACTCTCGGTGCAGAAGCTATTCTCCTCGCTTTAGCGTTTGGTGTGCTTTTCGGGGTGCTGGCTGCCCTGTACCATAATAAATGGCAGGATTATACCATTGCGATCTTAACGATCTTTGGGATCTCAGTTCCGAGCTTTATATTGGCGACGATTTTGCAATATATTTTCTCAATTAAATTAGAACTGTTCCCGGTCGCGGGGTGGGAATCCTGGGCATACACCTTTCTGCCCTCCATTGCGCTCGCTTCCATGCCGATGGCGTTCATTGCCAGACTCTCCCGTTCAAGCATGATTGAAGTGTTAAACAGCGATTACATACGGACTGCAAAAGCAAAAGGACTTTCCCGTCCGTCAGTCACCGTGCGCCATGCGCTTCGAAACGCGCTTTTGCCCGTCGTGACATATATGGGGCCGATGGCGGCATCCATTTTAACTGGAAGTTTCATCATTGAATCTATTTTCGGAATTCCCGGTTTAGGGGCGCATTTTGTAAACAGTATTACAAACCGTGATTATACCGTCATTATGGGAGTTACCGTGTTCTTCAGCGTAATCCTTCTTTTTTGCGTGTTAATTGTAGACGTGCTGTACGGATTAATCGATCCGAGAATCAAGCTTTCTAAAGCAAAGAAAGGAGCCTAGACCATGCAGAACATTCCTAAAAATATGTTTGAACCAGCTTCAGCTAATGCCGGCGATGCCGAAAAAATAAGTAAAAAAAGCCTTTCCCTCTGGAAAGACGCCATGCTCCGCTTCCGCAGCAATAAGCTTGCGATGGTCGGGTTTATACTGATCGTTCTTATTATTCTTATGGCGATTTTTGCACCTGTCTTTTCAAGATATGATTATGCGACTACCAATCTATTAAATGCCGATAAAGCACCGTCGAAAGATCATTGGTTCGGCACAGATGACCTTGGAAGGGACATATTCGTCCGGACATGGGTAGGCGCGCGGATTTCCATCTTTATCGGTGTAGCCGCTGCCGTGCTTGATTTATTAATCGGCGTAATCTGGGGCAGCATTTCCGGATTCCGCGGCGGACGCACAGATGAAGTGATGATGCGCATCGCTGACATTCTGTGGGCTGTTCCTTCATTATTAATGGTTATTTTGCTTATGGTCGTCCTGCCGAAAGGATTGCTGACCATTATCGTCGCGATGACGATCACGGGCTGGATCAACATGGCGAGAATCGTCCGCGGACAGGTGCTGCAATTAAAGAATCAGGAGTATGTGCTTGCTTCACAGACACTCGGCGCTAAAACCGGCCGGCTTTTGTTTAAGCATATCGTCCCGAACGCGATGGGATCTATCCTCGTAACGATGACACTGACGGTTCCGACGGCGATTTTTACAGAAGCGTTTTTAAGTTATTTGGGGCTCGGCGTACCTGCGCCGCTTGCGAGCTGGGGAACGATGGCCTCAGACGGATTGCCTGCATTAACCTATTACCCTTGGCGTCTGTTCTTCCCTGCCGGTTTTATCTGCCTGGCGATGTTCGGCTTTAACGTTGTCGGCGACGGGTTAAGAGACGCGCTGGATCCTAAGTTACGCAAATAAGGAGTGATATGAGTGACACGCTTGTTAGAAGTAAAAGACTTAGCCATTTCATTTAAAACATACGGCGGAGAGGTACAGGCAATCCGCGGCGTGAATTTCCATTTGAATAAAGGAGAGACGCTGGCGATCGTAGGAGAGTCAGGTTCCGGAAAAAGTGTGACCTCCCAAGCAATTATGAAGCTGATCCCGATGCCGCCGGGCTATTTTAAAAGAGGACAGATTCTTTTTGACGGGCGCGATATCGTACCGATGTCCGAAAAAGAAATGCAGGCCATCAGAGGAAAGGAAATCGGAATGATTTTCCAAGACCCGATGACCTCTCTGAACCCGACAATGAAAGTCGGCAAACAAATTACGGAAGTGCTTTTCAAACATGAAAAAATCTCAAAAGAAGCGGCTAAAAAACGCGCCGTAGAACTGCTTGATCTCGTCGGAATTCCGATGCCTGAAAAACGGATCGGCCAATTCCCGCACGAATTTTCAGGCGGTATGAGACAGCGTGTCGTCATCGCGATGGCGCTCGCGGCAAATCCGAAACTGTTAATTGCCGATGAACCGACAACAGCTCTTGATGTGACGATTCAGGCTCAGATCCTTGAGCTGATGAAAGATCTCCAAAAGAAAATTGATACATCCATCATTTTTATTACGCACGATCTCGGCGTTGTCGCCAATGTCGCTGACCGGGTCGCCGTCATGTATGCGGGTCAGGTGGTCGAATCGGGCACGGTGGATGAAATCTTTTATGATCCGCGCCATCCGTATACATGGGGGCTGCTCGCCTCAATGCCGAGCCTGGACAGCACCGACCAGGAAAAACTGACGGCCATTCCAGGTACGCCGCCTGATCTGACGAATCCTCCGAAAGGGGACGCATTTGCGCTTCGCAGTTCATATGCGATGAAGATTGATTTTGAACAGGAACCGCCGATGTATAAAGTGTCTGATACGCATTTTGTGAAATCATGGCTTCTGCATCCTGATGCGCCTAAGGTCGAGCCGCCTGAAGCGGTGAAGGCTAAAATCCGTCAGCTGCCGAATACGTATCAGCAGCCTGTTTTAATGAAGGAAGGTGAAAAAAATGACTGAGAAACTGCTCGAAATCAAACATTTAAAACAGCATTTTTTTACGCCGAAAGGAACAGTAAAAGCCGTAGATGATTTGTCATTTGATATTTATAAAGGTGAAACGCTCGGCCTTGTCGGGGAATCTGGCTGCGGTAAATCAACGACGGGCCGCAGTATTATCCGGCTGTATGAGGCAACCGGCGGTGAAGTTCTCTTTAACGGAGAAAATGTCCACGGAAAAAAATCCCGCAAGAAACTGCTGGAGTTTAACCGGAAAATGCAGATGATTTTCCAGGACCCGTACGCTTCTTTAAATCCGAGAATGACAGTCGCCGACATTATTGCCGAGGGGATAGATATTCACCGTCTGGCAAAAACGAAAAAAGAGCGGATGCAGCGGGTTCACGAACTGCTGGAAACGGTCGGTTTAAATAAAGAACACGCCAACCGCTATCCGCATGAATTTTCGGGCGGACAGCGCCAGCGTATCGGAATCGCCAGAGCTTTGGCGGTTGATCCGGAGTTTATCATTGCGGACGAACCGATTTCGGCGCTTGACGTTTCCATTCAGGCACAGGTCGTCAATTTAATGAAAGAATTGCAGAAAGAAAAAGGACTCACTTACCTGTTTATCGCCCATGATCTATCAATGGTCAAATACATCAGCGACCGCATCGGCGTTATGTATTTCGGGAAACTGGTGGAGCTTGCGCCGGCGGATGAGCTTTACGAAAACCCGCTTCACCCTTACACGAAATCATTGCTGTCCGCCATCCCGCTCCCTGATCCGGACTATGAAAGAAATCGCACGCGAAAGAAGTACGACCCGTCAATCCATCAGCTCCAAAACGGAGAAAAGATGGAATTTCGTGAAGTCAAACCGGGACACTTTGTCATGTGCACTGAAGCTGAATTTAAAACCTATCAATAAAAGTATCATCCTTCAAGACTTAGTCTTGGAGGATTTTTTTTGCGCACATCCAAGTTTATTAAGGCTGCTCCCGTTTTCCTATAATGGAAAAAAAGGGGGAGATCAGTATGAGAACTATTTTATGCGCCATTGCGGCGGGACTGTTTTTCAGTGCAGGCGCTTATCCTGCACAAGCCGCTGTGAAAGAGGAACAGCCGCTTGTGAAAGTGGCGCTGACTGAAAAAGAACTGCCAAAAGCAAATGACAGGTTCGCTTATCCGTCAGGTCTGCATTTTACACATCCTGATAAGGTTCGGGGCATTTACGTTACAGGGCATTCAGCGGGAGGCAGCAAATTTCAGGAGCTGACAGACTTTGTGGACAAAACGGAGCTCAATTCAATGGTGATCGATGTGAAGGATGACCACGGAAATCTTACCTTTAAGCCGGACGGTCATTCTGAGTATGCCAAAATCGCCAAGCCGTACATCAAAGACCCAAAAAAGATGATGAAAAAACTGGAGGAAAAAAAGATCTACCCGATTGCGCGTATTGTCGTATTTAAAGACAGCGAACTCGCGAACGAAAAGCCGGAATGGTCCTTTAAAGAAAAAAACGGAAGTGTCTGGAAAAACGGCCGCGGAGAATCGTTCGTCAATCCGTTTATGAAAGAAGTATGGGATTACAATGTAAAGATTGCAAAACAAGCCGCGAAGATGGGGTTTCAAGAAATTCAGTTTGACTATGTCCGTTTTCCTGAAGGCTTTGAAAAACGTGATGACGAACTGACATACGGACACGGCGATTACGGAAAAACAGCGGACAGCAATGTGCAGAAACGCGTGCACGCCGTCACTGATTTTGTCGGTTATGCGAAAAGAAAACTCAAACCGTACGGTGCGGATGTGTCGGCTGATATTTTCGGTTATTCTGCGACGCTGCCGGAAGCACCGGGGATCGGCCAGAATTTCAGCAAGATTTCAGTACGGGTCGATGTCATCTCATCCATGATTTACCCGAGCCATTGGACAAGCTATTTCGGAATTGATAAACCGGACCTTGAGCCTTACAAAGTCGTCAAAGAATACGCGAAGGTGGAAAATAAAAAACTGTCCAAACTGAAACATCCGCCGGTGTCACGTCCGTGGCTTCAGGACTTCACGGCTTCTTATCTCGGCAGCGGAAATTACCAAGAATACGGGAAAAGCCAGGTGGAAGACCAGATAAAAGCGCTGCATGATGAAGGGATTGACGAATTTTTATTGTGGGACGCGGCAAACCGTTATACAAAAAATGTGGATTACACACCATTTTAAAAAAATTGAAACCATGTCAAAGGATTACACGTCTTAATAGATGTAAGATTGTTTAAACAATCGGAAATGGGGTATATCTAAAAGTGTGAAGACAACGAACCCATAAGGAGCAAATGAATGAACTGGTACGAGAAGCTGAGTGAATATTTTCCGATTGAAGAAATGAAATCAAAAGCGCATATGGAAGCTCTGTTGAAGGAGCAAAGCGATGTTTATCATAAAGAAGAGGGCCAGTACCACGTGCTGATGTATGCGGAATTTGACTCTTTTATCTTTATTGATTACCTGTTTGTGTCAAAGAAATCCAGAGGTCAAGGTCTCGGAAGCAAGCTGATCGGCAGGCTGAAAAAGAAAAACAAGCCGATTCTTCTTGAGGTGGAGCCTGTTGACGAGGATGACACGGATACACAGAAGCGTTTGCGTTTTTATCAAAGAGAGCATTTCAAGCACGCGCAGTCAATCGGGTATCGGCGCCGGTCATTGGCTACGAATGAAGTGAACAAAATGGAGATTCTGTACTGGTCACCTAAGACAGAGTCAGAAGAAGAAATGTTTGAAGCGATGAAACAGACATATGAAACCATTCACACTTATAAAGATGAAAAATGGTACGGAGAATCATACGAAAAAACGGATGAAGTTCTCAAAGTCATTGATGAGAACAAACGAAAAAACATTTTCGATCAGCTGAGCTAATTGAGAATGAAAAAATTCCGCAAAACGTAAATTTGCCGGATTGACACATTTTTTTCTCAGGAGACTGTTCACACTTACTTTTTTATAGTATAATACCTATAAAGATTCCTTTTTTAAAGTCATTTCAATTTGAGAATACAAACATGTTCATCCTACTAATTAGAGGAGTGAAGATTAATGGTTACATTATACACATCACCTAGCTGTACGTCATGCAGAAAAGCAAGAGCTTGGCTTGAAGAGCACGAGATTCCGTTTGAAGAAAGAAACATCTTCTCCGAGCCGTTATCAATTGATGAGATCAAGCAGATTCTGCGTATGACTGAAGACGGTACGGATGAAATTATCTCTACCCGTTCTAAAGTATTCCAGAAACTAAACGTAAACGTTGAATCAATGCCTCTTCAAGACTTGTACACTTTGATCAATGAGCATCCGGGACTGCTCCGCCGTCCGATCATCATTGATGAAAAACGTCTGCAAGTCGGCTATAACGAAGACGAAATCAGACGATTCCTGCCAAGAAAAGTGCGTTCTTTCCAATTAAGAGAAGCACAGCGTCTTGCCAACTGATATAAGCTTACGATAAGCATGGAAAAAGCCCAAAACCATCGCGTTTTGGGCTTTTTGTTATTTTTCAGTCTGTTGATAAATCATACTGGCGAGTATGACAAAAACGACGGTCAAAATCGGCAGCATCATCTGTATTGCGCTGTGTTCTGCCATGAAAAATGACAGTTTGCTGTCTCCGGCAATCATTTCACCGCCGGTAAACGCGAGAAGGCCGCTCCCGGCATACATCAATAAAGGCATTTTGTCCATAGCGGCATGAACGAGCTTGCTGCCCCAGATGATGATCGGCACCGAGATGAAGAGCCCGATCACAACAAGTGTAAGCTCACCGTGAGAAGCGCCGGCTACAGCAATGACATTGTCAAGCGACATAAAGATATCAGCCAGAACGATTGTGCGGATGGCTTTCCAAAGGGAAGAACTGCTTTTCACATGCTGCGCATCTTTCTTCTCGATCAGAAGCTGATAGCCGAGATACAATAAAAACACTCCGCCTGCGCATTGTAAAAAAGGAACATTCAATAAATAGACCGCGGCGCTCGTCAGAACGATTCTTAAGACGACTGCGATAAACGTTCCGAAGATGATCGCTTGCTGTCTTTGCTTATGCGCCAGATTCCGGCTGGCCATCGCGATGACGACGGCATTGTCACCGCCGAGAATGAGGTCAATTCCGATAATGAGCAGAAGGGACAGCAGGTAATCGTGCGGCATAATAACACCTCGCTTATAGATCGGTTGCTTGTACAGCTAATATATGAGGCGGTGCGCTATTTATGATGAGAACCGGGAGAAAGCCTGTTTTTCGGTGTGAAAATGCTTTTTTATTTCTTTTATAACTGTTTTATCATAAAATAGAAATATAAAGAATTTGCGCTGTCTTCTATAAGGTTAAGATGTGGACGGAATGGGTAAAGTGTAGTAAAGTACTATTCATCGGGAGCTTAGATGTCCCTTCAACATCTTATAAAGAAGGGAAGGTTGGCAAAATGGAAATAGAAAGAATTAATGAGCATACAGTAAAATTTTATATGTCTTATGGTGATATTGAAGATCGCGGTTTTGACAGAGAAGAAATCTGGTACAATCGCGAGCGCAGTGAAGAACTGTTCTGGGAAGTCATGGATGAAGTGCATGATGAAGAGGAATTCGCTGTCGAGGGTCCTCTTTGGATTCAGGTTCAGGCATTGGACAAAGGACTGGAAATAATCGTAACAAAAGCCCAGCTTTCCAAGGACGGACAAAAACTCGAACTGCCGATCCCGGAAGATAAAAAACAAGAGCCGGCAGATGAAAATCTCGATGCTCTACTTGATGATTTCCAGAAAGAAGAGCAGGCCGAGAATCGGGAGGATAAGGAGCAAAAGCTTCAGTTCACTTTGCGGTTCGACGATTTTGAGGATCTCATCTCGCTATCAAAATTGAATCTTAACGGAATTAAAACGACCCTGTATTCGTTTGAAGACCGATATTATTTATATGCAGATTTTTATGAGCAAACTGATGAAGAGGTTGAAAATCAGCTAAGCATCCTGTTGGAGTACGCGCAAGAATCATCAGTCAGCATTCACCGTCTTGAAGAATACGGAAAATTGGTGATCGCTGATCATGCGTTATATACGATAAAAAAACACTTTGCATCATAACAAACCGATTTCTCTCAGCAGAAATCGGTTTTTTTTTGTTCTGAATGACTTTATGAACGGCTGAAAATTGCATAACGGCTCTCATCCGCAAAAAGGAGTATGCCTTCTTTCTGCTGAATACATCAAGATTCAGGAAAGGAGAAGATGCAGCATGTTCAGTGCTTTGACTGCCGAGGGACAGCTCATTCAGCTGGCCGGAAGCTATTCAAAAGAAAAAGCGGCGGAGCTGAGAAAGAAACGCTGGTTCTGCCCCGTTTGTGAAAGTGAGCTTGATATTAAATTGGGACGGGAAAAACTGCCGCACTTCGCTCATAAAAAAAGCAGGCTGTGCCCGGGAGAATCCGAACCCGAAAGCGAATATCATCTGGAAGGAAAAAGACAGCTTTTTCTCTGGCTTAAGACACAAGGTTGCGCCGTCAGCCTAGAGCCGTATCTGCCTTCCGCCCGACAGCGGCCTGATCTGACGGCGGAAAGCGGCACAGAGCGGCTGGCTTTTGAATTTCAATGTGCAAACCTTTCGGCAGATTCTTTAAAGAGCCGGACGGCCGGCTTGAAAAACGCCGGGTATCGGCCTGTCTGGATCATCGGAGCAAAACGCTTAAAACGGCTGGCTGCGCATTTTTTCCGGCTTTCTGCTTATCACTGGCAATTATTTGAAGTTAACTCATTTTCCTCCTTGATGTTTTACTGCCCCGATGTCCGCTCCTTTTATAAGCTTCATTCCATCACCCCGTTTTACACCGGCTATTCTTATGCCGGCTTAACCATGATCCCTCTTCATAAAGCAAACCTGAAAGACATTTCTCTCCCGGAGGGCCGGCACAGCGTCAACCTTTCCTCTTGGGGACGCGCCGTAGCAGGCTTCCGCAAAAAAAGCGGCCGGTTTTTATCTGAAGATGCAGGTCTTATCCGGCAACTTTTTTACGAACGGCATCAGATTGCCTTTCCTTTTCTGCCTTCTGAAGTGTTTATCCCCGTTTCAGCGGGCTTTGTGTTTGCAAGTCCCGTTTTTGTGTGGCAGGGCCATTTATACTTGCGGCTTGCGGAGCTTTGTGAAAAAGGCGCACCGATCCGGTTATCCGGCATGGTTCATTATTTGCGGCAAAAAATCCGGCGGCAGGAGATCAGGATGCGGTATGATTCACATGAAGATCTCATCAGAATGGCGATAAAACAATATGCTGATTTCTTATGTTTGCAGGATTTTTTAAGGGAAACTGAGAATGAAGTATATATGCCTTCAACCCAACACAAGCGCCCTCAAACGGCCGAAGAGCTGCACCGCCGGGACCTGCTCTTTTTTAGGGAATGAGAATGCTCCGTTTCGTTCACCCTAACGTCAAGGTGGTGGCTGAATGTGAAGGGCGTACAAGCATTTTGTTTTCGGTTTTTCATTGTATTATTGGTATGCTCGGTCTTATACGCCGCATATGATTTGACAAAAGGCAGTGAAAAGCCGGAAGATAATCACAACACAAGCTTTTGGAGAAACAATCATTTTTTCAATTGGCTTGAAATAAAGAAAACGAGGGGGATCACCATGACTGAGGAAAATAAAGCAGCACAGCTGCCTGACAGAAGTGAAGTAAAGGCAGAGCATACATGGAGACTAGAGGATATTTTTCCTAGTGATGAGGCCTGGAATAAAGAATTTCAAGCAGTTAAAGAATTAATTCCGAATTTATCTTCCTTTAAAGGCACGCTTGCTCATTCAGCCGATAATTTATACGCGGGGCTTACCGCACAGGATGAAGTGACGAGCCGTCTGGGAAAACTTTATGCATACGCGCATATGCGCTCAGATCAGGATACGGGAAATTCTTTCTACCAAGGACTGAACGACAAAGCCGCAAGTCTGTATTCTCAGGCCGCCAGTGCGACTGCTTACATTGAACCGGAAATTCTGGCGATTCAGGAGGACAAGCTGCATCAGTTTATTCTGGAAAAAGAAGAGCTTAAGGTTTACTCCCATGCCATTGAAGAAATTACAAAACAGCGTCCGCACGTGCTGAGCGAAAAAGAAGAGGCCCTGCTTGCGGAAGCGTCAGAAGCGCTGTCTTCGCCTTCCAATACATTCAGTGTTTTAAACAACGCCGATATTACGTTTCCGTCGATAAAAGATGAAAACGGCAAGGAAACTCAAATCACACACGGCAACTTTATTAATTTTCTGGAAAGCAGCGATCGGGAAGTCCGTAAAAACGCCTTTAAAGCCGTATATAAAACATACGGACAGTATAAAAACACGATGGCGACTACACTCAGTGGCACTGTGAAAAAAGATAATTTCTACGCCCGGGTGAAAAAATACAAATCAGCACGGGAAGCGGCTTTATCCAATAACAACATCCCTGAAGAAGTTTATGATAACCTTATCAAAACGATCAATAAACATCTTCCGTTATTACACCGTTACATTGATCTGCGGAAAAAGGTGCTCGGCCTTGATGAAGTCCACAATTATGACCTGTACACACCGCTTGTAAAAGATTCGGGAATGAAGGTCACATATGAGGAAGCAAAAGATTATATGCTCAAAGGGCTTGCTCCGTTAGGCGATGAATACGCGTCTATTTTAAAAGAAGGACTTGAAAACCGCTGGGTCGATGTATACGAAAACAAAGGAAAACGCAGCGGTGCTTATTCGTCCGGTACATACGGCACGAATCCGTACATCTTAATGAACTGGCACGACACTGTCAATAATCTGTTTACGCTCGTTCACGAGTTCGGCCATTCCGTGCACAGCTACTATACGAGAAAATATCAGCCGTATCCGTACGGAAACTACAGCATTTTTGTCGCTGAAGTCGCTTCTACGACCAATGAAGCGCTGCTCGGTGAATATATGCTGAACAGCTTAAAAGATGAAAAACAGCGTCTGTATCTTCTCAACCACATGCTTGAAGGTTTCAGAGGCACAGTCTTCAGACAGACGATGTTCGCTGAATTTGAGCATCTGATTCATACGAAAGCGCAAGAAGGCGAGCCGTTAACGCCTGAACTGCTGAACAAGCTTTATTATGATCTGAATAAAAAGTATTTCGGAGACAACATGGTAATTGATGAAGAAATCAGCCTGGAATGGTCAAGAATTCCGCATTTCTATTACAATTATTATGTGTATCAATATGCGACAGGCTACAGTGCGGCTCAAGCGCTGAGCAGCCAGATCTTAAAAGAAGGCAAGCCTGCGGTTGAGCGTTATACCAACTTCTTAAAAGCCGGAAGCTCAGAATATCCGATCGACATCCTGAAAAAAGCGGGAGTCGATATGACTTCGCCTGAACCGATCGAAGCTGCCTGCAAAATGTTTGAAGAGAAACTGAATGAAATGGAAGAACTCCTTTCGAAAGTGAATCCTTCCTAATACAAAAAAGCCTGTGCATTAGATGCGCAGGCTTTTTAAAATCCTTTAAACGTTTTTCGGTGATTCAGCCGGTACAGGGCAAACAATATGGATAGAAACAGCAGGGGAGATGTAATGTAAATCGGCAGCATATGCATCATAGCCAGCAGATTTAAAAAGAAGAAAAACACAATCATTCCGATGATCAATACGGTGCGGAGCATTTATGTCCCTCCTTGTTTTCATTGATATATTCTATGAAAACAAGCAGTCAGTTATGTTTTGTGACAAAAATATGAACATTAAGCTTATGGCTTGTCAAAACTCGACAAGATTTGATATGATAAGGATGTGAAATTGATCACAAACAAACATTACCCCTTTGTTTGACCGTGAAAAATTTCTCCCATCCCCTTTGTTGTCGTTAAGACATATGAAACCGCGCTTATCCCGGCGCGGTTTCTTTATTTGCACAAAAAAAGCCGGCTCCGTAAGGAATCAGCTTTTTTTAATGATCATAGCAGGTGACATCTTCCTTGGTGCCGGCCAGGGATTTCCAAAACAGACCGTGCTTTGCTTCCACTCTGGCGACCTTTTTGGCGAATGCCAGTTTTTTCATTTCTTTTTCAACTTCTTCAAGACTTAAATCATAAACAAGTGCAATTTCTTTCGATGCGACAAACCGGAAATATTCAATGAAACATTCCAAAGGCGGCATTTCAGAAGGCTTCGGTTCATCGCCGAGCATTTCGAATAAGATTTCTTCGTATACGTCATAAGAATAGTTGCCTGGCACCTTCAGCCCTTCATCATCATGCAGGCTGTTAAAGAACGTCAATGTCGGATTGACGGTGACGTCCATTTCCGCCGCGATTTTCATATCGCACTGAAGCGCTTTGACTGCGCTTTGTGAATGGAGGTCGCGTTTGAATTCTTCGACATCCAATTTCGTCTTTTTGGCAATCTCTAAAAGAACGTCTTCATCCGTAATATTCTGCTTTGAGACAAACAGGCTTTCCTGCATGTTGCGAAGAAACACGATGCCGGCCTTTCTTCCTTGCAGTTCGGCCGCTTTTAACGCGAGTGCGGCAAGGTAAGGCGATGACAAAGGCTGTTCCTGCTCAAGCCAAAGGCTTCCGTCACAAGGCATCCCGGAACGGTTCGAAATTTTTTCCCAAGCTTCGGCAAGAAGGTGTTTTTTCCGTTTTTGCTTATTCAGCGACGTGATACTCGCGGAGACAATGATCCGCAGCGTAAAAAAACGTCCGTATCTGATTTTTAGTTTTTTTATGGCGGGTTCCAGCGACCAGCATTCAGGACATAAAGGGTCAACAAACATGTAAATTTCCAGCGGTTTTTTTGGATGTCCGTGGCAATGGGCGAAGTATTGCTCATGCTGATAATTCGTCAATATGATCGATCCTCCGCTTCCGACTGGTTTACCATATGTCTGGCCGTTAATTCCAGACGCCCGTACAGAAATTCACGAATATCGCCCTCTAGCCCGACATGATCCATCGCACTGCTCATACAGCTTAACCACGCATCAGCCCTCTCGGCCGTAATCGGAAAGGGAAGATGCCTTGCCCTGAGCATGGGATGTCCGTGCTCTTCTGTGTAAAGGGGAGGCCCGCCTAAATACTGGGTTAAAAATTGCTTTTGTTTTCTGGCCGTTTCAGTCAAATCACTTGGGAATATTGGTTTCAGCAAGGGATGAGACGAGACACGCTCATAAAAAGTATCAACAAGTTGCGATAGAAGTTCCTCTCCAATCGCTTCATATGGTGCGTTAAACGATTGTCCCATGTTGACTACTCCTTTATATGGCTAATAGGAACCATCATTCCTATTGCGAAATTATCTTTCAGTTTTACTATCTTCAGTTACTGTATATTTTAGCAATAACATTTTATTTCTACAAACAAAGTGCCTTTCTGTCAGGCGCTTGTATTTCATATCATATCACATCGCCTTCATTCATGTGTAAGATTTCACTCCGCAAAAAAACCAGAGAAGGAAGCCTCTCTGGTTTACGCGTAATACTGCCGGGTTATGTTTTTGACATATTGCTGTGTTTCCTTAAACGGCGGAACGCCTCCGTACCGATCTACGTTGCCGGGGCCCGCGTTGTAGGCGGCTAACGCCAAGGACACATTCCCGTCGTATTTCGTGAGCATCTGCTTTAAGTACTTCGTGCCGCCGTCAGCGTTCTGGACGGGATCAAGCGGGTTTGACACCCCGAGTGATTCAGCCGTGGAAGGCATAAGCTGCATCAACCCCATTGCCCCCGCGCCGCTGACCGCTTTCGGATTAAAGCCCGATTCCTGTTTAATAACGGCGCGGATCAGCTTTTCGTCCACTCCATATTTCTCGGCCGCTTTTTGAATGGCGCTGTCTATTGAAAAGTTTCCGGTGCTGATGTCAGAAGCCGCATTCGCAGGCTTAATGCTTTGAGAAGCGGTCTGTGATGCGTCCGCTGAACTGGCTGTAACCGGAATTCTCGGTGAATATGAAGTGTGAGCGGTCCGCACCCCGTTTAAAATTCCCGCTTCCGGCTGCTGCCGGACGGCTGTGTCCGTATACTGGCTGAGCAGCGCGCTGAAATCTGAAAGCGGGCTTTGTGAAGATTGTCCGCTTGAAGCCGTGCCTGTATTAGAGATTGATTGCAGCGCCATTGATTGAAGCTGGAGAATGGCCGCCCAATTCGTTATATTCACTCTGTCATTCCACCTTTTTTTGTTTCTGTTCATAAAAACGCTGGATTTTATTTTTAGTGGTCCGCTCCGGGATGCTGAATTGCTTGAGCAATTGTTCAAACGCCCGTTTTCCTTCGTCCCAGTCAGCGGCCTCGAATTCCAATTCAAAGTCTTCTTTCTCTAAATATCGGCTGTGATCTAAAATGATTAAGCCTTTTTCTGATTCTTTTTCCGCGCGTTCAGTTGACAGCGTTCCGAACCAGCAAATGTGTTCTGAATTGATACCGAGACCTTCCAGCTGCCGTTTGACAGGGCCTTCCGGAATCTTAAAGCCGTCAAGGTCAGGTGACGTAAGCTCTTGGTGCGTTTCCAGCAGACCGACCGCGGCAGGCTCTTTTAATGTCAGGACGAACGCGCCGTTTTTTTCACGGATGCGGAGGGCTGATTTTTTTTGTTTCAGAGAAAAATCTTTTGTGTCGAAATAATGATTGATCTGCTGCTTAAAATCATGTTTTTTCATGCCGAGTGCTTCACTTAGTTTCTGAAATTCTGATTTTGTCAGCAGATTTTTGAACTCAATTTCTATTTCTTGGGTCATGACAGTCTTCCTTTCAGGACGAAAAATTGTATAATTCCCATTATCTCTTTAGAGGTTACGTTTATCAATATCGACCTTGATATGATAAAATAAATGCTGTACTTTGTTAAAAAAGGAGAACATTATGCAAAAGAGAATTGAAATCCAAAATGCATCATTAACAGAAGACGCGCTCCGACTGAAGTGCGGAGAAGACTTAAGCGGAGCGGAACGCAAAGCCTCAGGTCAAATGCTTGTTGATTCCGATCACTTTGCTTTTGTATACATACTTGAAACAGCTGACTCTTTTGAATATGTCATTATAAAAGACCATGTATGGCCGGATCTGAAAGAGGCCCTTGACCAAAGAAAACCGGCGGTGCTTGAGGCCGGCGGCAAAACGGTTGAACTTTCAGGGCTGCATGAAGAACTCGATTATCTTATTGAAAATATTAAAGATAATGCAAACTACGGAGATATGGAAGAAAAAGTGAAAAGCGTATTTCTTTAGAACAGGTTCGGAATTGGGGGATGTACGATGGATGACAAACAATGGGAGCAATTTCTAGCGCCATACCGCCAGGCTGTTGAAGAATTAAAGGTGAAGCTGAAAGGTGTCAGAACCCTTTATGAGTATGAAGATGATCACTCACCGATTGAATTTGTGACAGGCCGCGTAAAGCCGGTGGCGAGCATACTTGAAAAAGCGAGACGGAAAAGCATACCGCTTCATCAGATTGAAACGATGCAGGATATCGCGGGGCTTCGTATTATGTGCCAATTTGTAGATGATATCCAGATCGTCAAAAATATGCTGTTTGCCAGAAAAGATTTTACCGTTGTCGACCAGCGGGATTACATAGCAGAGCATAAAGAAAGCGGATATCGGTCTTACCACCTTGTCGTTTTATATCCTTTACAGACAGCGTCCGGAGAAAAGCACCTTCTTGTAGAAATACAGATTCGGACGCTTGCCATGAACTTTTGGGCAACCATTGAGCATTCACTGAATTACAAATACAGCGGGAACATTCCCGAAAAAGTAAAGCTGAGGCTGCAGCGGGCCTCAGAAGCCGCATCCCGGCTCGATGAAGAAATGTCAGAAATCCGCGGAGAGATCCAGGAAGCCCAAGCCGCGTTTTCACGAAAGAAAAAAGCGGGCGGCCACCAGTAGGAAAGGAGGGGAATGGCATGAAATTTGCCGTTTCTTCAAAAGGAGACGAGGTTTCAGATACACTGAAAAGCAAAATACAGGCGTATTTACTCGATTTTGACATGACCTTGGATGAAAAAGAGCCGGAAATCGTTATTTCCGTCGGCGGTGACGGAACGCTTCTTTACGCGTTCCACAGGTACAGCGACCGTCTCGATAAAACTGCTTTTGTCGGGGTTCACACGGGGCATTTGGGTTTTTATGCCGATTGGGTTCCGCAGGAGATAGAGAAGCTTGTTCTGGCCATCGCCAAAACGCCGTATCACACCGTGGAGTATCCCCTTCTTGAGGTGATTGTCACTTATCATGATGAAGAACGTGAGGAGCGGTATCTGGCTTTGAACGAATGTACGATCAAAAGCATAGAAGGCAGTCTCGTCGCTGACGTTGAAATTAAAGGCCAGCTGTTTGAAACGTTCAGGGGAGACGGTTTATGTCTGTCCACGCCTTCCGGAAGCACGGCTTATAATAAAGCGTTAGGCGGCGCGATCATCCACCCTTCCATCAGAGCGATTCAGCTTGCGGAAATGGCATCCATCAATAACAGAGTGTTCAGGACTGTCGGTTCGCCGCTTTTGCTTCCCGATCATCATAACTGTGTCATCAAGCCGAGAAACGAAGTCGACTTCCAAGTCACGATAGATCATTTAACCTTGCTGCATAAGGATGTCAAGTCTATTCTGTGCCGGGTGGCAAAAGAAAAAGTCAGATTTGCAAGATTCCGCCCGTTTCCGTTTTGGAAAAGAGTGCAGGACTCCTTTATCGGAAAAGGCGAATAGAAAGAGGAAACGGATTGAAAAACTTTTTTATCCAAAAGAACATTTCTGCCCCGGAAGCCGGCATGACGGTAAAAGAATATACGGCGCAGCTCGGCATTTCAAAGCGGCTTCTCGCTGATATTAAATTCGGCGGCGGAGACCTTCTTGTAAACGGAGAGCACGTAACCGTCCGCACCGTGTTAGCGGCCGGAGATGTGCTTAAGATTGAATTCCCAAAGGAGCATGTGAGTGAAACGCTTTTGCCTGAGCCGGTTCCGCTTGATATCCTTTATGAAGATGACCATGTGCTTGTGGTCAATAAACAGCCGTATGTTTCCTCAATTCCATCAAGAGAGCACCCGTCCGAAAGCATCGCGAACGGAGTGATCAGCCACTATCGTAAAAACGGCGTGCAGTCAACAGTTCATCTTGTCACCCGTCTTGACAGGGATACATCGGGAGCGATGCTGATCGCCAAGCATCGGCTTGCCCATTCCCTTTTGTCGGCAGCGCAGAAGAAGGGCCTTGTTAACAGGCGGTATCTCGCTGTCGTACACGGCGTCATTCTGCAGAAAGAAGGAACGGTGGACGCGCCCATCGGAAGAAAGCCCGACAGTATTATTGAGCGGATGGTAACGCCGGAGGGACAAAAAGCAGTGACGCATTTTCAAGCGGAAAAAGCGGGACATGCGTCCACGCTTGCAGCGTTACGTCTGGAGACGGGGCGGACGCATCAAATCCGGGTGCACATGAGTTATCTCGGCCATCCGTTAGTCGGCGATACACTGTACGGCGGAAAAAACGAGGGAATTGCACGGCAGGCTCTTCACAGTGAGCTGCTTTCATTTGTACACCCCATGACCGGAGAAACGCTCGTTTTTCATGCCCCCGTTCCTGACGATATGAAAACATTGATTGAACACATATAAAGCCCGAACCGTTAACCGGTCTCGGGCTTTTTTTCATGTCTGCGTGCCGTCATCCTCGCGAAATCGTGATGCATCATACGGCATTGAGCTTGTTACAGAAACGGTTTCGTGCTCCGGAAAACGAAAGCCTGTCAGCTTATTGCCGAAGACACAGCCTGTATCAATATTGATCGTACGGTTGACGATCCGGGGGCGTTTTACCGGGGTATGGCCGTAAACCACCCATGCTTTGCCTTCATAAGCGGCAGCCCAGTCTCTTCTGACGGGCCTGCCGTCGGGATAGGTTTCTCCCGTGATATCACCGTACAGAACAAACTCCTTCACCTTACGCGTGTATTTACCGATATCGTCAGCTTTTATGCCAGCGTGGGCGACAACGAGCTCGCCGTTATGTAAAATGTCGTAAAGCGGCGCTGACTCATATAATCGGATAAACTGTCTGGATATTTCCGTTCTGTCAGCGGGAGACAGCTCTTTCAGTTCCGCTGCCGTTGTTTCCAGTCCGTGCATCACTTTTACGGGGTTTCCTTTTAAGTAGCGATACAGTTTGTTGCAATGATTTCCCGGGACATAACGGACGGCCCCTTTTTCATATGCTTTTGTCACAAAACGCATCACCTCAACGGATTTAGGGCCTCTGTCGGTTAAGTCCCCCGCAAAGACAAGCGTTCTGCCTTCAGGATGGACGGGCGTTTCCGTCTTTCACTTCATATCCGAGCTTTTGCATTAAAGCGATCATTTCGTCATAACATCCGTGTATATCGCTGATGATGTCATAAGCCATTTGTGTCAGCCTCCTTTGAACGGTTTTTTATTTATTATGGGGTTAATTCCTATACCTAATTACGCTGTTTTGGCACAAATTAAAAAAAGAATTAAAGAAATAAAGCCTTATCACTTTTTTTTCGCGGTCAGCCTTGTTAGAATATGCGTTATGTTTTTAAAAAAGTAAGGTTTTGTCCGCTTTAAGCGGGCTTTTATAACCCTTGTTTTAAGGAGGTATTTACTAATGGAACACACATCAGTCGCATCTTTAGTCGTCGTTCTGATCGTCGCTTTTTTGACGCCGCTCCTTTTGCATCGGTTTAAGCTCAGCATTCCGGTTGTCGTCGCGGAAATCATCATGGGGCTTATTATCGGAAAAAGCGGCCTGAATCTCGTCGTTCAGGGAGACACGTGGCTGGAGACGCTGTCTGTCCTCGGCTTTATCTTTTTAATGTTCTTAAGCGGTTTGGAAATTGATTTTTCGTCATTTGAGAAAGGGAAGAAAAAACAATTCCTTCCGAACGGCAAGGAAGCGCCCAACACGTTTTCTGCCGCACTGATTATATTTTTCGGCATCTTTATTTTATCATTGCTGCTGTCCTACGGCTTTGTCTTAGCCGGTTTTATTCAAAACGCATTTTTAATGACGCTTATTATTTCGACGATATCACTCGGAGTGGTGGTTCCGACCTTAAAAGAAGAAAGGATCATGAACTCCAACATCGGCCAGATCATTCTGCTTGTCGCCGTTATTGCGGACTTGGTTACGATGATTCTGCTCGCTTTCTTCTCTTCTCTTTACGGAGAAGACAGCGGAAATATGTGGCTTCTTTTGATTCTCTTTGCCGCGGGAGTCGTGCTGTATTTCTTCGGCAGGATCTTTAAACACCGCTCATTTGTGCAGTCGATGTCTAAAGGCACCGTTCAGATCGGCACGAGAGCCATTTTCACACTGATTATCGTGCTTGTCGCTTTGTCAGAATCTCTCGGGGCGGAAAATATTCTCGGCGCGTTTTTAGCAGGCGTTTTGGTATCGCTTCTGTCTCCGAATAAAGAGATGGTGGAGCAGCTGGATTCATTCGGATACGGGTTTTTAATTCCGATCTTTTTCGTCATGGTCGGGGTGAAACTGGACATTTGGACGCTCTTCCAAGATCCGAAAATATTGACGATGATCCCGCTGCTTCTGATTGCGCTGTTTATCAGCAAAATGCTCCCGGTGATTTATTTAAAGAAATGGTATGACAAAAGAACCGTGTTTGCTTCGGGGTTTTTGCTGACATCCACGCTTTCGCTTGTCATCGCGGCGGCTACGATCGGAGAAAGGCTCCACATTATCAGCGCTAATATGTCCGGCGCGCTGACGTTGGTTGCGGTTATTGCCAGCATCATCACACCGATCGGATTTAAAAAATTATACAAACGGCAAAGTGCGCCGCAGGAGAAAAAGCGCATTACATTTATCGGCGCAAATCAAATGACGCTCCCGGTGACGCTGGAATTGCCTGATGAGGAATATGAAGTTCGGGTCGTTCATGTGGATCAGGAAAATGCCGGAGAAAAGCTTGCGGAATCCGTTTTTTCGGTTGAGACCATTTCTGATTATGAGCCCGGCACGCTTGAGTCCCACGATATTTTCAAAACGGATATCCTTGTAGTGGCGACGGGCAATGAAGACGTGAACGCTGAAATCGCCTTAATCGCGAAAGAGAAAGGGACTGAGCGTATCATTGCGAGCGTCGGCTCGGTTGAACATGAAACAAAACTGAAGGAAGAGGGCATCAGTATTTTTTCTATCCTTCTGTCTACAAAAACGCTGCTGCGCGCGTTAATCGAGGCGCCCGGCGTGATGAGCCTCCTGACGAACGAAGAGTCTTCGCTTTATCAGATCAATCTGGAAAACACGGCGTATAACGGCATCATTCTCCGGGAATTTCCGCTGATGGGCGATGTGATTTTCGTCCGGATTTTCAGAGGTGTGGACAGCATCGTTCCGCACGGAGACACGCGGCTGAAAACAGGAGACCGTCTCATCGTTACGGGCTCGCGTAACTACGTGTCGAAACTGAGAAACATTCTTGAAGCTTGACCAAATTGCAATTCGTGATAAGATAGAAGGCATAACAAGTAAATAATCAATCGTATGACCACTAGGGGTGTCCTTCATAAGGGCTGAGATAAAAGTGAGACTTTTAGACCCTCATAACTTGAACAGGTTCAGACCTGCGTAGGGAAGTGGAGCGGTATTTTTTTGGGTTCCTTTTATCCATATAAATTCCAAACCACTTTTCCGATGCGGGAAAGTGGTTTTTTTATTTTATCAGGGGGGAAGACATAATGACATTTTCTGAAGAGTGCAGACTGGCGGCAGCCGAATGGTGGGACGGAAGTTTTGTTCATCCGTTTGTAACGGGAATCGGTGACGGAAGCCTGCCGATCGACCGTTTCAGCTATTACGTGCTGCAGGATTCCTACTACTTGACACATTTTGCAAAAGTTCAGGCATTCGGAGCCGCATATGCCAAAGACTTGTTTACGACGGGCAGGATGGCAGGCCACGCTCAGGGTACATATGAAGCAGAAATGGCGCTGCACCGCGAGTTTACGGAGCTTTTAGGAATTACAGAAGAAGAACGTGCGGCCTTTAAACCGGCACCGACGGCTTATTCTTACACGTCTCATATGTACAGATCGGTGATGAGCGGCCAATTTGGAGAAATTTTAGCTGCGCTTCTGCCTTGCTATTGGCTTTATTATGAAGTCGGCGAACACTTAAAGGAATGCAAACCGGAACATCCGATTTATGAAAAATGGATCGGCACATACGGCGGAGACTGGTTCAGACAGCAAGTCGAAGAACAGATCAGCCGTTTTAACGAGATTGCTGAAAGCAGCACAGAGGAAATCCGCGCGAAAATGAAAGAGAATTTTGTGATTTCAAGCTATTATGAATATCAATTTTGGGGAATGGCTTATCAAAAAGAAGGCTGGTCCGGAAAGGGCGGAAAAGAGGTGGAGTCCTTTGGAGCTGCACGCGGTAACCGATAATCGCAAGCCCGTTGCCGAGCTGGCGGAGGATATTCTTTCGATTCAGCATGAAGTGAGCTTTATCCATATCCGTGAGCGGGACAAAACAGCGGGAGAGATCATGCAGCTTTTGGCACTTTTGAAAAAAGGCGGCGCCGATAAGGACAAATTGGTTATTAATGACCGGGCGGATGTCGCGCTTTTTGCCAATATACACCGTGTTCAGCTTCCGGCCCGCAGCTTTTCCGTCAAACAGGTGCGAAACAGATTTCCCCATCTTCATATCGGGCGTTCGGTTCATTCGCTGAAAGAAGCGGTCCAAGCTGAAAAAGAAGATGCGGATTATGTGGTGTTCGGCCATGTATTTGAAACCGAATGTAAACAAGGACTTGAAGCAAGAGGCATCAGCCTGCTCTCAGATATTAAAAGCACGCTTTCTATCCCCGTAATCGCAATCGGCGGAGTGACACTGCAGACAATCGGAAAGGCAAAGCAGGCGAAACCGGACGGAATTGCCGTCATGTCAGGCATTTTCTCAGCTGAAAATCCTGAGGAAGCGGCAAAACGGTATGCACGCGCAATAAGGGAGGCCGATTATGAAGAAGCACTATGAAACGGCGGTTATCGGCGGCGGAATTATCGGGTGCGCCATTTCTTATGAACTGGCGAAGACTCAAAAGAACGTTGTCTTGTTTGAAGACGGTGCGATCGGCCGAAAAACGACAAGCGCTGCTGCGGGAATGCTGGGTGCTCATGCGGAATGTGAAAACCGGGATGCGTTTTTTGATTTCGCCATGTACAGCCAAAGACTGTATGAAGCGGCAGGGCGCGAGCTGGAGGAGGCTTGCGGCATTGACATCAGGCGCCATAACGGCGGAATGCTTAAACTGGCGTATACCGAAGAAGACATTATCCGTTTACGAAAGATGGATGATTTACCTTCCGTCACTTGGCTTTCAGCGGAAGAAGCCCTTGAAAAAGAGCCGTACGCTTCAAAGGACATTCTCGGCGCAAGTTTTATAAAAGACGATGTCCATGTCGAGCCGTATTATGTCTGCAAAGCGTATGCAAAAGGGGCGCGGCGCTATGGCGCTGATATATATGAGCATACACATGTGACCGCCGTTAAACGGGTGAACGGAGCATTCTGTATCACAACATCCGGCGGGGATGTTTATGCTGACCAAGTCGCAGTTGCAAGCGGTGTATGGAGCGGCCGGTTTTTCAGCCAGCTCGGCTTGGGACAGCCTTTTTTCCCTGTGAAAGGAGAATGCCTTTCTGTGTGGAATGACCATATCCCGCTTACCAAAACCCTTTACCATGGTCAAAGTTATGTCGTCCCGAGAAAAAGCGGCCGGCTTGTCATCGGTGCCACAATGAAACAGGGCGACTGGAGCGATACGCCTGACATCGGCGGGATCGAAGCCGTCATCTCAAAAGCGAAAACCATGCTGCCCGCCATCGAACATATGAAAATAGACCGGTTTTGGGCGGGGCTCAGGCCGGGTACAAGAGACGGAAAGCCGTTTATCGGGCGGCATCCTGAAGACAGCGGCATCATATTCGCCGCCGGCCATTTTAGAAACGGCATCTTATTGGCCCCGGCAACGGCTGAAATGGTGCGGGATATGATCCTGGGGAAACAGGTGAAACATGAATGGGAAGAAGCGTTTCGAATTGATCGCAAGGAGGCGGTTCACATATGATCCTTCAGCTGAACGGAAAACAAATTGATTGGGATCGAAAAGAGGGAACGGTTCAGGATTTGCTCGAATCGTATCAGCTTGATCACAGAATCGTAGTTGTAGAGAGAAATAAAGAAATCATTGAAAAAAAGAATTATGAAAATACAAGTTTGTGTGACCGGGATGTCATAGAAATTGTTCATTTTGTAGGAGGCGGATGAGGATGTTAACAATAGGAGGAAAGCAGTTTCAGTCAAGATTGCTGTTAGGAACAGGTAAATATCCGAGTTTTGAGATTCAGAAAGAAGCGGTGGCGGTTTCGGAATCAGATATTTTAACCTTTGCGGTGCGGCGGATGAACATCTTTGAAGAGTCTCAGCCAAACTTTCTCGAACAGCTTGATTTATCTAAGTACACGCTTCTGCCGAATACAGCCGGCGCCGCAACGGCTGAAGAGGCAGTCAGAATTGCAAGGCTTGCCAAAGCTTCCGGACTTTGTGACATGATAAAAGTAGAAGTTATCGGATGCAGCCGGTCACTTTTGCCTGATCCGGTTGAGACATTGAAAGCATCAGAACAGCTGCTCGAAGAGGGATTTATCGTTCTGCCGTATACGTCAGATGATGTCGTGCTCGCAAGGCGTCTTGAGGAGCTCGGAGTTCATGCCATTATGCCGGGCGCTTCACCGATCGGTTCAGGCCAGGGGATTTTAAATCCGCTGAATCTTTCCTTCATCATTGAACAGGCGAAGGTGCCGGTCATTGTCGATGCCGGCGTCGGGTCTTCCAAAGACGCGGCCTACGCGATGGAGCTCGGGGCTGACGGCGTGTTATTAAATACTGCTGTGTCAGGCGCTGATGATCCGGTCAAAATGGCCCGGGCAATGAAGCTTGCCGTAGAAGCGGGCCGCCTTTCTTATGAAGCCGGCAGAATACCGGTGAAAGATTACGGAACTGCAAGCAGTCCGCGTGACGGTCTTCCGGTATGACGGACAGATATTCCAGACAGGAGCTGTTTCAGCCGATCGGTCCCTCAGGCCAGCAGAAGCTCCGTTCGTCTCATGCCATGATTATCGGTGCGGGTGCGCTCGGCACGGCAAGTGCGGAGATGCTTGTCAGAGCAGGAGTCGGGAAGGTAACGATCGCCGACAGAGATTATGTGGAGTGGAGTAATCTCCAGCGCCAGCAGCTTTATACCGAAGACGATGTCAGACAGGAAATGCCGAAAGCCGCGGCAGCAGAAAAGCGGCTGCGATCTATAAACAGTGATGTAGAGGTAGAAGGTTTTGTCATGGATGTCACTGCGGAAAACGCACCCGGATTGATTTGTGACGCATCCCTTATCGTGGATGCCACTGACAACTTTGAAACAAGGATGATTGTGAATGACGCGGCTGTACAGAAAGGAATTCCCTTTCTGTACGGCGCCTGTGTCGGAAGCTACGGACTTTCATTCACCGTCATACCCGGTGTCACGCCGTGTCTTCACTGTCTGCTTGAGACATTGCCTTTAGGCGGAATGACATGCGATACGGCGGGAATTATCAGCCCGGCTGTCCTGCAGACGGCCGTTTTTCAGGCTGCAGACGCGCTGAAGCTGTTAACGGGCGAACCTGTTGAGCATGTTCTCCGTTCGTTTGATTTATGGAAAAATGAACGGTCAGAAATAAACGTCGCCCAGCTTAAGTCGGCTGATTGTCCAAGCTGCGGCACAAATGATTTTCCGTTTTTATCTTATGAAAATCAGACGAAAGCGGCGGTTCTGTGCGGCCGGAACACGGTACAGATCAGAACGGGGATATCCGAACAGTTTGATCTGCAAAGGCTTGCGGAACAGCTCAGGCGGGCGGGGCTTGACGTGTCAGCCAACCCGTATTTAATTTCGTTCCGCGCAGACAATGTCAAGATGGTTTTGTTTCGTGACGGAAGAGCATTAATTCACGGTACAAGTGATATCAGCAGAGCGAAATCCTTTTATCATAAATGGATCGGATAATGTGAAAGGAGAGAAAAACAGCATGAGCATATGCAAAGCATTGACGATTGCCGGGTCAGATTCAGGAGGCGGCGCCGGTATTCAGGCCGATCTCAAAACCTTTCAGGAGCTCGGTGTCTTCGGAATGTCAGCCATTACAGCGGTAACCGCCCAGAACACATTGGGCGTTCACGGCATCTATCCGCTCACCAGGGAAGCGCTGGGCAGCCAGATCGACGCGGTGGCGGAAGATTTACGGCCTGACGCGATAAAAACGGGGATGCTGTGGAGCGCAGAGATGATTGCGGAAATAGCGGAAAAAATAGATCAGTACGGGCTGGATCATCTCATCACCGACCCCGTCATGATTGCCAAAGGAGGCGCTTCCCTGCTGCGGGTGGAATCACAGGCCGCGTTAAAAGAGCTGCTGATTCCGCGCAGCTATGCGGTTACGCCGAATGTTCCGGAAGCTGAGGCATTGACGGGGATGGAAATCCGCACGTTTGAGGACCGGAAAAAAGCGGCTGAATGCCTTTGCAGGCTTGGCGCAAAAAACGTCATCATAAAAGGCGGACATCAGCCGGAACAGGGGAAAATCGTTGATTTATTATTTGACGGTTCGTCTTTTACCCAAATCAGTCACGCCTATATTGACACCAAACATACTCACGGAACAGGCTGCACGTTTGCGGCTGCGCTGACGGCGGAAACCGCAAAGGGAGAACAGATTCAAACCGCGTTTGAGATAGCCGCCAATTTTGTGCGTGAAGCGGTGGAACATACGCTCGGCATCGGAGCGGGACACGGCCCGACCAATCATTTTGCCTTTAAAAGAAACAGTCTGCAGACGAGATAAAAAGAGACCGCTTCGACACCCAGCGGTCTTTTTCCCATGCTTTCAATCTGGACAAGGTTATGATATGATAAAAATTAAGATCAGGTACTAAAACTATGTCTTTAAGACGATTACAGGAGGCTTTATACATATGAATTTTTCACTTGAAGGCCGCAACATCGTTGTGATGGGCGTCGCCAATAAACGCAGTATCGCCTGGGGAATCGCCCGCTCGCTGCATGAAGCCGGAGCGCGCCTCATTTTCACATACGCAGGAGAACGCTTGGAAAAATCAGTTCATGACCTTGCGGCTACATTAGAAAGAAATGATTCTCTCATCCTTCCGTGTGATGTGACAAATGACGCTGAGATCGAAACTTGCTTTGCGAGCATTAAAGAGCAGGTCGGCGTGATTCACGGCATCGCGCACTGCATCGCGTTTGCAAACAAAGAAGAGCTTGTCGGTGAATATTTAAATACGAACCGTGAAGGATTCCTGCTTGCGCATAACATCAGTTCTTACTCTCTGACAGCGGTCGCAAAAGCGGCGCGTCCGATCATGACTGAAGGCGGAAGCATCGTTACACTCACTTACCTCGGCGGAGAGCGCGTCGTTTCAAACTATAACGTAATGGGTGTGGCAAAAGCGTCTCTTGATGCGAGCGTCAGATATTTAGCCGCTGACTTAGGAAAAGAAAACATCCGCGTCAACAGTATTTCAGCAGGCCCGATCCGCACGCTGTCTGCAAAAGGAATCAGTGATTTCAACTCTATCCTGAAAGAAATCGAAGAGCGCGCACCGCTGCGCCGCACGACAACGCCTGAAGAAGTGGGCGACACGGCTGCATTCTTGTTCAGTGACCTCTCAAGAGGCATCACGGGCGAAAATCTTCACGTTGATTCCGGTTTCCATATTACCGCACGTTAATTGACAAGCAGTCCCTTTCAGGGATTGCTTTTTTCTTTCTTCTGATTTTAATCATTCTGTCATATAGATAAAACATGACAGAATCGGAGGGATGAAGATGTCAAAACAAAACAGAAGCGCGGACAAAAAACCGCTCATGTATATTGTTCAGCCGGATTATACAGACACGCAATCATCAATGCAGGACATATTAATCAAAAAAAGGAAAGCACATCAGCCGCCGGAAGAAGAGCCGGCGTTTGGAAAGCAGGAGGAAGAATGTAAGACTCAGCCCGACGGAGCCGCGTCTGCCAAACCGGAAAATCAGACGCCTGTACAGCACAGCCGCGCGGAGGAAGCCTCTCAAGAAGTTCCGGCGCAAGTGCAGGAAGCTGCTGATGAACCTGACACCGCTGAAAAAGAGCCTGAAGCGGTTCACAATGACGCCCCGGAGGAGAAAGTTCCGCCGAAGCGCGTGAAAAAGCCGATGAGCAGAATGTCCATTGTTGAAAAAATTGATTTCTTAACGAAGCTGCCGCATAATATGCCGCGGGCGCTTTGTCTGATAGAAGCCAACGGGAAAACTTACAGAGGCGTGATCGTCGGCAGAAAAAATGATGCCATCTATTTGAGGACGACGAGCAACGGTGCGCCTGCGGAGCTTGCCATTAGCGATATCACCTCGCTGCATCCGCTCGGTTTTTAACCATACAAAAAGCTGCCTGAATTCTTTAATCCGGCAGCTTATTTTTATGCTTTTCGATTAAGAATGTGTGCGGTTCAGCAGTCTCGGGTTCAGGCAATTGATGGCGCAGAAGCTGTGAAGATCGACTTCAATGCAATAGTGTGTTTTTTCTAAACGGAATACATCGCAGACAGAATCTTTATCTGTAAAATCAAGAATGTGCTTATGCTCGTCAAAAGCAATAAGCAGGCTTAATGTGGCACATCCGTCACAGACTCTTTCAACCCTGAAAAAAACGGTATTAAAGCACGGGCCGTTATCCAGCTCGCCGACATTTCCGAACGCGACAAACGGCGCTGATTTAGAAGTGAAAAGCACAAATGGCACTGTATCGCCTAATGAATAACCCGGCGATAAAAGGTTGGAATAGCATCCGGCCGGACATTCTTCCTCAACCGCATTTTGCAGGTCTTCAATATTTTCTACTGCTTCACGCACACAGTATGTTGTATTCTTGCTCATAATATCCCTCCTGACTTCACGTTTTAAATGGTACCGGATTAAACGATATCGGAGAGTCAGCCGCCCGGACGTCCGGGCGGGCTGATGATTGCATCTGTAATAGAAGGTTGGAAGGGGATTCTCCTTTAGAAAAGATGCGAATCAATGACTATCCGTGGTGCTTTTTCTCTTTGTGCGGCGCAGGCCGGTCGACAAGCTCCGGTGAAAGGCATTGAATGGCGCTGAAGCAGCTTAGATCAACTTCAATGCAAAAATCTGTTTTTTCTAAACCGAAGAAATCCGGATCACAAGGATGGCAGACGCTGAGGGTGTCGCCGTGCACATCTACGGGGCGCAGTATTGAAAGCGTCGCGCAGCAATCGCAAACTCTTTCTGCCCGGAAGAAAATAGACTCGAAGCACTGGCTGTCATCCGCAAATCCTCCGACGTTTCCGAATGTGGAGAACAAACCGCCTTTTTTATCAAACAGGAGAAACGGGATGGTATCTTTACCGGTAACCGTCGGGCTTAACAGATTGGAATAGCATCCAGTCGGGCATTGTTCTTCAACAGCCTCTTGCTCTGCTAAAATCTTCTCGACTGCATCGCATACACAATTTTCATCTCGGCCATGGTGTTTTCCGCAGCTCATGGATTTCAGCTCCTTCTTTTAGGGTATTTGACTTTTGTCTTTAACAACATATGTACGCGTGCTTCACTTGGTGTGGGTGAACGTCTATATATTCATCATATGCGGAGAAAATAAGAAAAAGCAGAGCGTTTTTAGCTCTGCTTTTCTTTTTAGAGGACGAGGGTGATGACTAAGACAGCAATCAGTAAATTTGTCGCTGTTGAGATCAGCACTGCGATATCGGCATCTACTGTTGTCACGTTTACGCCGCGGGAGTTTTCGATGAGCAGTTTTTGACGATTGATTTGTTTGTTAGCTGTTAGCTGCAATAAGTCTTGCGCGACCAATTCAGCGATGACTCCGTCAGCGATTGAAGTGAGAGTGGCCGTTACGACTGCTGCATTAATTGCTGTCATGACTGAAGCGACTGCTTGAACGTCTGTTGACGTCACGTTAATATCACAAGAGTCTCTGATAATAATCGCTTCTTCAGAAACTTGTTTGTTGATATTCGCCTGAGCCAGGTCTTGGTCAAGGAAGGCATTATCTTCGCCGAATCCGTTTCCGTTACAGCAAACATTACATCTTCTGCCTTCTTTTTCTTCTTTTTCTTCTCGCGGATGTTCGCATTCAGGATCAAGTGCAACCCAAGAGTATGGTCTGCTTTCCATATCTATTCCTCCTTTTCTTTTACTATTATTAAATGAGCCGGCCCCTTACTTTGACTCAGGCATATATCCTGATAAAAATCACTATTTTTTAGTTATTGACCGGGATTTTGGCGTCTTTGCCGGAGCTGTTCGATTAATTGTTCTCTGCGGGTTTGCGGATTTGTCTGCTGTTCTTGCGCTTTTTCCTGCTCTTTTTTCTGTTTCTGGCTTTCAAGAAAAGCTTCTGATTTCGCCTGCATGTCTTTGACTAATGCGATCAGCATTTCTTTTTCTTCATCAGGTATTTCCCGCATTTTATCCTTTGTCACGCCGTGTTTTTTGAAGACATTGCTGACAAGCACTTTTAAAAGCGGATCCACTTCTGGTAGATTTTCGAGTTCTTTTTTTAATTTTTCGTTATCTGCCATTTGTTCTCACCTCTATTTAAATATTTGAAAAGAAAGGTTAAAGGATGTCTAGTTCAGCAAAAAGTATGTTTAATAATTGAAATAAAATTTGTACAAAGGCCATAATATCGTCTGCTGTCAGTGTGATTTTAATATTGCGGCTGTTCAGGACTTGAATGACGGTCCTTTTTTTTATCTGGCAATCATCCAGGATCAGCAGTTCGGTTACCATTTGGTCGGCTGTGTCTTCATCTGCGATCACGAGCTGTGTCGCGAGGATAATCGCCGTAGTAACTGAGGCTTGTATAGAAAGAGCGGCCGTTATATGTGTTGTATCTATTGTGACATTTTCGCAATCAATCACTTCGATCGTCTGCTCGAATTCGTTGGATAATTGTTCGTATATTTGCGGTTGCAGTGTTTCGACTTTTTCTTCAAACGACATAACCTTCACTCCTTTCTCATTCATACTTTATATAATGCAAATGAAACGCTGAGCGGAATAAGAAAAACAACTAAACCGCACCTATTTTTTTACCGGACAAGGTGCGATTCATGAAGATCAGGGTTTTCGCATATGTATAAAGAGGTCATGTTTTAAAAAGGAGTGAACAGGTGGTTATCAATTGGCTTTCATTTATTCTGTTATCGTTTGCCGTTTTTCGGCTGGCAAGGCTTTTCGTATTTGACACCATTATGGCGCCGCTCCGGAGCCTTTTTCATGAGGAAAAAACAGAAACCGCACCCGACGGTACGACAGAAACCTACATTGTCATAAAAGGGAAAGGCATCAGGGCATTTATCGGTGAACTTCTCAGCTGCTACTGGTGTACGGGCGTATGGTGCGCCGCCTTTTTAATTGCGGCGCAGATTGTGATGCCGCAGGCTGCGCAATGGCTGATTTTACTTTTAGCCATAGCCGGCGCGGCAGGGATCATTGAAGCTGCGGTGTCACGTCTTCTTCAGGAATAAGGCGGTTCCATCAGCAACTTGCCGTCACTTTCTGCATAAAATGGCATATATGACATAAGGAAAGGAAGGATCACCATGAATCAATCAAGCAAACCTTCTCAAAACTCTCCATACAAATCAACTGAGTATCAGCCTTACGGAAAAAAAATTAAAAAGAAAGGCTGCGGCTGCGGCCAAAAGAAAAAACCGAAATAGCCGTTTTCTAAAAGAAACCGGAGATTCCGGTTTTTTTGTTTTTTGGCTGAACACCGGACCCTGTTCCGCATAGATCATAGGAGGGGGGATGTTATGAATATATTTGAATTGTTAATAAACGGAAGATACCGCCGGCACAATCAAAATCAGCGGGAACATAACAAACATATCTTTTCTATTGAAAAGCAGCTGTCTGAGTTTGATGAAGCGGGATTGCGCTTTGAGAAATGGATAGATGTGTTTGCCGCTGAAACCGAAGCAAAACTGAAGAAAAATGAGCATTCTCAATAAAATAAATGAAATCCGCACCGGCCCTATGCATTTATCCAAGCCAAACATGTCTGCTCACATAGAGTATAGAGAGTAAAGGAGGTGCTTAGATATGGGATTCGGATATGGCGGATTCGGTGGCGGCTATGGCGGTTACGGCGGCTGCGGCGGATACGGCGGTGGCTATGTCGGAGGCGGATACGGCTCAACATTTGTTCTTGTTGTCGTATTGTTCATCCTTCTGATCATTGTCGGTGCATCCTTTTTCGGCTAAACCTTAGCAAGACCCAGGATAAGCGCGGGATCGTTCAGTCCCGTGCTTGCCTGATGTATGAAGGAGCATGAAAACGGGTGTGCAGAATTTTTCCGTTGTCTTACGGGCACATGTTCCACGCTTTGTTCATACAATATCGTATTACTCCACAAAAAGGAGGCACAACATGGATAATCAATTTTTCAAAAATATTGAGAAGAAAACAGGCGTCAGCATGAAGGATGTTATGAATCTCGCCGGATCACTGCAAAATGCCAATTTCAAAGATGAAAACACGGTGAGAGGCGTCATTCAGAAGGTATCCCAGCTGGCTAACAAGCGTGTACCGAAAGAATTGGAAGACAAAATCGTTCAATCTATTACAAGCGGAAAAGAGAAACTTGATTTTGGCACCATTTCTAAAATGATGAACAATAAATAGGCGTCAGCCGGCCTTATTGAAAGGCCTTTTTATATGAGAAAAGCCCGGCAGTCATCTGCCGGGTTCTTTATATCTTGAGTGCGCTCCGTCTGTCCATCCGCAGAAGGGGCTCGAGAAACCTTGAACTGCGGGCTGTTTTTCCCCGCCTGTTCGCAGGACATGATACATATAAATGCTGCATGGCCCTTGTCATTGCGACGTACAGAAGCCGTCTTTCTTCCTCGAGCGGAGCGGGATCGCCCTGTCTCGCCGTCTCAAGCGCAAAGTCATGAGGGATCGAGCCGTCAGCCGCGCCTAAAATATAGACCGTATTGAATTCAAGACCTTTCGAGCGGTGAATGGTCAGCAGTTCGACGCCGTTTTCATTGGTTTTCAGATTCTCGGCGGCGCGCATATGATCGACATGCGCAAGAAAATCCGGAATGGTTTTGAATTTTTTGGCGGCCACTTTGACATCACGGAGATCATCAGAGCCTTTTTCCAGTTTATTCCCTTCGTTTCCCCGTTTTTTTAAATACTCGGAAAAGCCCATTTTGCTTTCTGCGAAGGTAATGGCTTCAACGGGTTTCATTGTCCGGATGCTTGCGAAAAACGGAACGATCTGCTTGATCTTCCCGATTTGAAACGGCTTCAGGTCAGGCAGTTTCGTCAGCGCCTTAATCATCGTGCAATCTTCTGTGATGGACAGCGCCTTTAAGGTTTGCAGGGCGGATTGCTTTAAAAATAAGGCGGGCAGCAGATCTTTCACTGCATCCGTATCATCCTCGTTCTGACTCGCATATAAGTAGGCGAGGATCTGCCGGACGATTCGGCGGCTGTAAAACGTCTGTACGCCGCGGTCGGCATGATAAGGAATCGATGATTGATGCAGTCTTTCATAAATGGCCCGTCCGGCGCTGTTCGTCCGGTAAAGAACGGCAAAATCGTCAGGGCTCGCGCCGTTTTGAATTTTCTCTTTCATATCGGAAACGATCATAGTCGCTTCTTCTTCCTCATCGTAAGGAAAAAACATCACGGGGGCATGAACACCGTCTTTGACGGCAGAAAGTGTTTTTTCATACCGTTTTTTATTTTTCTTTACGACGGCATGGGCACTCGAGACGATCGGATGCGGCGAGCGGTAATTTGCCGTTAAGTAAATGGTCTTTGCTGCCGGATAATCCTTCTGAAAATCGAGAATGAAAGACGGGCTGCTGCCGCGGAACGCATAAATGGATTGATCATCATCCCCCACGCCGCACAAGTTATTCTCAGGGCTTGCAATCAATTGCATTATTTTGTACTGTACAGGATTAATATCTTGAAACTCATCAATTAAAATATGAGAAAATCTGTTTTGATACTGTGCGAGAATATCAGGCCGGCTTTGAAACAGTTCATAACAGCCTTGAGCCATGTCATCAAAATCAAATTGCCGTTTTTCCCGCTTCTGCCGTTCGTAATGTTCGTAGAGCCTGTATACTTTTTTCTCCCAGTCATCCGCAAGCGGAATTGTCTCATGAGGGAGATACGTGTTTTTCCAGCAGCCGATCAGCTGAAGCGCTTGGTCGACGGGAAACTCTTTCTCATCCAAGTTTTCTTCATAGAGCGCCTTTTTCACATATTGCTCTCTTTGCCACTCCATTTTTAAGAGCTGGCTGCCGTTCCATTTTGAAGAATCATAATGATAGAGTATTTTATAGAAAAAGCTGTGGAATGTTCCGGTCACGAGGCGGGAGACTCTCCCGGCTGCCAGCCCGTACTCATTTGCCATCCGCTCTTTCATTTCGGCCACGGCTTTTGTCGTAAAGGTCACAAGCAGCATGTTCTCAGGTGAAATGCCGAGATGTTCAATCATATGGGCAGCGCGTGCCGTCAGCACCCTTGTTTTTCCGCTTCCAGCTCCGGCAAGCACGAGCAAAGGCCCGTCCGTTTCTGTGACGGCCCGCATTTGTTCACGGTTCAGTCCGATACCGGGAAACAGCGATGTATCAGCTGCCTCAGATGTCGGTGAAAACGGCTCGGGGGCAGGCACTTTTTTCGGGCTTTTCCATTCTGAGACGATCGGTTTCGAACTCTCGGAAATGGCTTTTCCTTTCGGCAGGCGGAACATGCCGGCTTCCTTATACTCTTCTTTTTCTTTCTCCGCTTTTGGCTCCTTCGCCTCGCATGCTTTTTCACAGGCGGTGAAATCTCCCTTTTGCCGGTGATAAAACGCCGGCTGCTCTAAAATGGAAAGCCGCATCAAGACAGGCTGGTCACAATGTGCGCAAAAAATATTCCCTTTTTGGGCTTCTTCAAAAAGGAATTGGTAATGTTCTCTAGAATATGTATGTAAATGTATCGTTCGGTTATTCAGTCGGGCGCATTTCAAAAAGGGGTCCTCCCATTAAAAGGTGTTCATCCATTTGATAGACAAAGAATATCATAACAAAAGAACCGCGTTTCAAAAAGTAAGATTAAGGGAAATGAAAAGCGAAGGGGAGGGGTACATATGATTTATGCAGGACGGATTCAAAACCAGCAATACACTCAATACGCAAACCGGTCAGCGGGTTATAAGCCTGATTACGCCGGCGTTACGAAAGCGGCCGCCCTCGCCAATGACAGGGTGTACAGAGAGGTGGAGCGCCGTCAGGAAAACACCGCAGCCGCAGCAAAGAAAGTCAATGAGGAAAAACGTAAGCGCTCTCTTTCCCGCCTCCCGCAAATCATGGGAAAAGGCCGATTGATTAATCAATGCGTGTAAAAAAGCCCGGAAATATCCGGGCTTTTTTCGAGTCGTATATATGAAAGAAGAAAGGAATGATTTAATTGAGAAGATTTACATTATTCATCGCAGGGCTGTTTCTATTGGGCCTCTTTACAGCCGGGATGAAACCGGCACACGCGGCAGAGGGCTCCGAATTAAAAGGTGTCACGCTCACACAGCTGGCGCCGCATGTCTGGATGCATACAAGCACAGGTATGGCAGACGGGAGACCCGTCCCTGCGAACGGATTGCTTCTTGATACTTCCAAAGGAATCGTGTTGATCGACACTCCGTGGAATGACAGTCTTACAGAGCAATTAATGACACAAATAAACCAGCAGTTTCCCGGCAAAAGGATGACCGATGCCATTGTGACACACGCCCATGATGATCGGATAGGCGGGCTGAACACCCTGTACAAATACGGTGTAAAGGTGCACAGCACGAAGCTGACAGCCGACTTCGCCCGAAAGCAGGGATATGCCCGGCCGCTCGGAGATTTAAAAAACGTGGCAAAGCTGCAATTTGGCGATATGGAAATGGAAACGTTTTATCCGGGAAAAGGGCATACGGAAGACAATATCACCGTCTGGCTGCCTCAGGATAAGCTCTTATTCGGCGGATGCTTAATCAAGTCTTTAGAAACAAAGGAAATCGTGCCTACTCCGGGTTTTTATCCGGATCAGTGGCCGCGCGCTGTTCAGAAAGTGATGAAAAGATACCAAGACATAAGCATTGTCGTCCCGGGGCATGGCAGCCCGGGGGATGGCCGTCTGCTGCCGCATACGATAAGCCTTCTGAAAGAAAATAAATAAAGAAGACCGGCGCTCCCGTTACGGAGTGCCGGTTTTTTATCTCTTCCTGATTTTCATCAAACTAAGGAAAGCAAGCGCAAGCGCCAAAACGGCATATCCCCCTATCGGCCAAATATGCTGTTGGAATGAAGAATAATCTCCGGATATGACTTCCTGAGCCAGTTCGATCGAGTGAATAAACGATAAGGCATAAGCTATATGTTTGAACGTCTCACCAAGCAGACTGACATCCATCCAAGCCCCGCCGAGAAATTGAACAAGGGTAATATAAATAGTACCGATACCTGAAATTTGTTTGTCCGTAAACACAGCTCCTAAACATAAACCGAAGAAAACGGACATCATCGCAATCGGCAGCAGCACGGCGATACCCGCGAGAAGATTGATCCATTCGGCGGATAAGCCGGCAGCAGCAGCTGCGATAAAACAAATGACGATTTGTAATATGGCTAAAGGCAGCATTGGCAAAGCATAACCGATGACATAATCGGCTGTTTTTAAAGGAGAAGCAAACAAACGGGTCAGAAGGGCGGTCTGTTTGTCTTTTGCGATCAGCAATGCAGAGAACATCGTGAGGAAAGCAAAACCGAAAACAATAAGTCCGGGTGCTAAATGCTGAACTTTAAAAGTGTCAAGCGGCGCATTTTTCTCAATCGTAGTAAACAGAAACAATAGAATAACAGGCAGAGCGATTCCAAGGATGATAGATAGGGGATCACGAAAAATTTCTTTGCGGTTGCGTATGGCGAAATCAAGCATAAAGCCCCGCCTCCCCGTCACAAATCGCTAAAAAGGCATCTTCAAATGTGGCTGAATGAGTTTGCTTTTTCAGGTCCTCAGCCGTACCCAGTGCTTTTAATGTCCCATTTTCTAAAATGCAAATACGGTCTGCCAGGGCTTCAGCTTCTTCTAGATAGTGTGTCGTTAAAATGATCGTCATGTCTCCCTTTAATGACTCAAGATTTTTCCACAACTCGCGGCGTGAACGGACGTCCAGACCTAATGTCGGCTCATCTAAGAAATAAATATCCGGTTTTGTAATCATTCCCATTGCGATGCTGAGCCGGCGCTGCATTCCGCCTGATAACGTTTTTGTTTTTTCTCTTTCTTTTTCTTTTAATTGAAACAATTCGAGCATCTCATCCGTTCTTTTTTTTCCTTCTTTTTTCGGAATTCCGTAGACTCCGGCTATAAACTCTAAGTTTTCCCGTACGGTTAAATTAGGGGCGATGGCTGTTTCCTGCGGAGACATATTCATTTTCGGTTTTATTTTATCCAAATCAGTCAAAATGCTGTGACCAAGCACTGATGCATCACCTTCATCTGGAGAAAGGAGGCCGCAAAGCATCCGGATTAATGTCGTTTTTCCGGCTCCGTTCTCTCCGAGTAAAGCGAAAAATTCTCCTTTTTCAATTGAAAATTCAAGTCGGTCAACAGCGGCGGTTTCTTTATAATGTTTAGTTAATTGCTTCAGCTCAATCGCGTGCATTTACTCATCCTCGCCATCTGTATTGATTTGCTTTGCGTTTAAGATATCTTTTGCAAATTCGAAAAAGAGTTCTTGTTTAACAAGTGCGATGCCCTGCTGGTCATCCCCGAGCATAAGCAGTGAGTCCCCGGGCTTTATATCAAAAACGTCTCTTGCTTCTTTAGGAATGACAATCTGTCCTTTTGTGCCCACTTTCACAGTCCCGAATATATGCTTCCCTTTTGGTGCTGTCATGTTTAAACATCCCATATGAATTGTATTTTTTGTATGAATTGTAATACTTCGCATACTAAACATACAATTAAATTCCATAAAATTCAATAAAATTCTTGAAAAAGTATAATTTTCATAAAAAAACACTCCTGTCATATCAACAGGAGTGTTTTTGATTTTATAGTTTTTGTTTCTTTACCATTTCCAGATGGGGAATGCCCGCATCTAGAAATTCTTCGCCAGACGTGACTCGGTATCCTTGTTTTTCGTAAAACGGAACCGCCTGTGTCTGCGCATGTAAGATAAAGCTGTCGGCGCCCTTGGCTTCCGCCGCTTTTTCAAGCGCCCGCATAATGATGGCGCCTACACCGAGAGAGCGATGGCTTTTCATCACGCAGATGCGCTCTAATTTTCCATGACCGTCTTTCAAGCGCCATCTGCCGGCTCCGACCGGCTGGCCGCCGTCATATACGACAATATGCTCTGACGTGTCTTCGAATTGATCAATTTCTTCTTCTTCCGGAACGTGCTGCTCTTTAACAAAGACCTCTTTTCTGACGAAAAAAGCGTCGTTCAGCTGTTTTTCCGTTTTTGCAATGATGGCTTCCAAACAGTTATTCTCCCTTGCCTAATAAAAATGTTTCGTACACAGTCCATGAGCCGTTATCCAGCTGGTAGAGCAAGTGAAAACGGTCGATGACTTCTTCGTGGGAAATGTCCAGCATTTTCAGCTGCCCGAGTACGTCGGAATGTTCATCTGACGACAGCTTCTGGCCGACTGTGACATGCGGAACGAAGCTGTATTCCGGCTCTCCGGATAATGCTCCTGAGTAGCATTTCTCACTCAGCGTTTTTAATTCCTCCGTCGGCTCCGCTTTCATGTATATCACATTATTTACAGGAGAAAACGAGCTGTATTTTGTGATTTTCAGAACGAGCGGGTGCGACTCTTTCGCCGTCTGTCTCAGCTGTGATACGACCTGCTCGATTTCCTGTTCTGTCGCTTCAAACGGATCTCTTACCGTCAGGTGCGGCGGTATGAGCGCGTAGCTCGGGTCGTAGCGTTTCCGGTACGAATTTGCGAGATCCTGTAATTTTTTTGATGGAAATAAAACAATACCGTATTTCATGAAAGTTCCCTCCTTAAATGAATGGTTACAGCATTTTTTTCAGCGCCGGCGTTATGAGCGGCTGCCAGTAAGTCCACTTATGATCCCCGTCGAAGGTTTCATACGTGTATTCAGACTGTTTGCTTTCCAGCAGCTGTTTGAGCTCTTCGTTCGGCGCGGTGAAATCAAGAACCTGGCCGTCCGTTGTGTGAACGTCGGTTTCTTTTTCTCCGATTTGATGATAAACGGAAATCTGTTTGAGATCCTCCGACTCCCGGACGGCATCCAGGACGTGCCCGTCAACATACGGAGACTGCATGATGACGTTTCCGAACATGTTCGGATAGTCAATCGCCGTCATGAGCGAAACGGTTCCGCCGAGGGAATCCCCGATCATCGTGCGGCCGTATCCGACTTGATAAGTCGGGTATTCTTTGTCGATAAAAGGAACGAGCTCATTTGCGATAAACCGTTTATATGAGGCGAACTTAGAGCCTTCGGGATGGTATGTGTCTCTTCGCTCCCGCACATTTTTATAGGGGACGCCGATAATGATGCAGCGGTCAATTTCCCCCTTTGACATGAGCTCTTCCGCCTGCCGCCCGATTTTCCCTAATCTGAAGTAATCATGGCCGTCCTGGGCGATGACCGTATGATATTTATACAGGGGGGAGTAGGTGTTTGGCAGGTAGACCAGAACGGTCATTTCTTCTTCAAGCTCACGGGAGAAAAGTTTTTTCTCATGAATGATTCCGTTTTTCGGTGCCACTTCGCATTCCTCCAGGCCGCTTCTTGTCTTAATGGTTTTTCCCTATTGTACCATGAATTATTAGAAATTTCTTTCTTCAGATGCACTTCTTGAGAGAGTTCAGAAAATCAAAAAGTTGTTGAAATTCATTTTATAGTGAGTTAATATAGAACAATCAGAAAATACAAAACAATATTCTTATCACGAGAGGTGGAGGGACTGGCCCTTTGAAACCTCAGCAACCGGTTTGCTTTGCCGCAGGAAGGCAAAGTGCCAAGGTGCTAAATCCAGCAAGCGATTCACATGCTTGGAAGATAAGAGGAAGAGAAAAGCTCCTTCTTCTTATGAAGAGGGAGCTTTTTTATTTTTGAAAAAGGATGGTGCCTGCTGATGATGCAGCATGTTGAAACAAAATTAGCCCAAATCGGAAATAGAAGCGAAGAAGCAACGGGAACGGTCAGTCCGCCGATTTATCTGTCCACCGCTTACCGCCATAGAGGAATAGGAGAATCTACAGGCTTTGATTACGTGCGCACGAAAAACCCGACTCGCCAGCTCGTTGAAGACGCCATCGCCGTGTTGGAGAACGGTGCGAGAGGCTTTGCTTTCAGCTCGGGAATGGCAGCCATTCAAACCATTATGGCTTTATTTAAAAGCGGGGATGAATTGATTGTATCCTCCGATTTATACGGAGGCACTTACCGTTTGTTTGAAAATGAGTGGAGAAAATACGGGTTAAGCTTTATTTATGATGATTTCAGTGATGAAGACTGTTTACGCTCCAAAATAACGGAAAACACGAAAGCTGTATTTGTTGAAACGCCGACAAATCCGTTAATGCAGGAGGCGGACATAGAAAAAATCGCTCGGATTACGAAAGAAGCCGGCCTGCTTTTGATTGTGGATAATACGTTTTACACCCCGGTGCTCCAGCGTCCGCTTGAACTGGGAGCCGACATCGTCATTCACAGCGCCACAAAATATTTAGCCGGGCACAATGATCTCCTTGCCGGTCTGGCTGTCGTAAAGGATGAAGAGCTCGGCGACGTCATGTTTAATCACCAAAATGCGATCGGCGCCGTTCTCCCGCCGTTCGATTCGTGGCTTTTAATGAGAGGGATGAAAACACTCGGACTCAGGATGCGCCGTCATGAAGAAAACGCCCGTGAACTTGCGGAATTTTTAGAAAAAGAAGAGGAAATCGCCGATGTGTTATATCCCGGAAAAGGCGGAATGCTGTCTTTCCGGCTGCAAAAAGAGGAATGGGTCAATCCGTTTTTAAAGGCGCTGAAAACGATCTGTTTTGCAGAAAGTCTCGGAGGGGTGGAAAGCTTTATTACATACCCCGCGACACAGACGCACATGGACATTCCGGAAGATATCCGCATCGCAAACGGCGTCTGCAACCGTCTGCTGAGATTTTCAGTGGGAATTGAATATGCAGAAGATTTGAAGCGGGATGTAAAGCAGGCATTACAGCAAGTAAGAGAGGGGGCCGTGTCGCATGAGTAATCACAATTGGACGCTGGAAACCAAGCTTGTGCACAATCCATTTAAAACAGACGCAGCCACCGGAGCCGTCAGCGTGCCGATCCAGCATGCTTCCACATTCCATCAGTCATCATTTGAGGAGTTCGGGACATATGATTACAGCCGTTCCGGCACACCGACAAGAACAGCGCTTGAAGAAACAATTGCGGGTCTTGAAGGCGGAACGAGAGGTTTTGCTTTCAGCTCCGGAATGGCTGCGATTTCGACGGCATTTCTGCTCTTATCCCAAGGCGACCATGTGCTCGTCACGGAGGATGTTTACGGCGGAACATTCCGAATGGTGACTGAGGTGCTGTCCCGCTTCGGAATCGAACACACCTTTGTCGATATGACGGACACAGAAGCGGTCGCCTGCGCCATCCGGCCGAATACGAAAGCCATCTATATGGAAACACCGTCAAATCCGACGCTCGGCATAACGGATATTAAGGCCGTCGTCCAACTGGCAAAGGATCACGGCTGTCTGACATACCTTGACAATACATTTATGACGCCTGCGCTGCAGCGTCCGCTTGACCTCGGCGTAGACATCGTGCTTCACAGCGCGACGAAATTTTTAAGCGGGCACAGTGACGTCCTGTCAGGGCTTGCCGCCGTAAAGGATGAAGAGCTCGGCAATCAGCTGTATAAGCTGCAAAACTCGTTTGGAGCGGTGCTTGGCGTTCAGGACTGCTGGCTCGTATTGAGAGGATTAAAAACATTACAGGTAAGACTGGAAAAAGCGAGCCGGACGGCTGAACGGCTGGCTGCCTACTTTCACGGGCATCCCGCCGTCAAAAACGTTTACTATCCGGGGCTTGCCGGACACCCGGGAGCCGACACTCATAAACGGCAAGCGAGCGGAGCGGGCGCCGTTCTGTCCTTTGAACTGGAAAGCAAAGAAGCCGTCAAAAAGCTGGTCGAAAACGTATCGCTTCCTGTATTCGCCGTCAGCCTCGGCGCCGTCGAATCCATTCTCTCATACCCTGCTGCCATGTCGCATGCCGCCATGCCGAAAGCAGAGAGGGAGAAACGCGGCATCACAGACGGCCTCCTGCGCCTGAGCGTCGGAGTCGAAAACGCCGAAGATTTGGAACGCGATTTCGAGCAGGCGCTGAAAAAAATCGCCCCCGCCGGAGTGAGATCATAAACGAAAAGGGTGACGCCAAATTTGCGCGGCGCCCTTTTTTTATTTTTGATAAAAAAAGTGTTGACGAACGGATAACCAGGATATATAATTATAAATGTCAGAGAGACAACAACATACCCAGCAACACATACATATCATGATTCCGTAGCTCAGCTGGGAGAGCGCTACCTTGACAGGGTAGAGGTCGCTGGTTCGAGCCCAGTCGGAATCATCAAGGGTTTCAGCGTGTTGGACACTTACTCGTGTCACACTGGAGTCACAAAAAAGAGGAGTCACAATTTAATGTGATTCCTCTTTTTGTTTGCCTTGTAAGATGCCACTGATAAATGTGGAAGCATCCTTCTGCATGTTTGGCATTAAATGTGAATAGGTGTTAAGTGTAACCTGGATATCTTTATGTCCTAACCTTTCTTGAACAACTTTAGGATGAAACTTTGTTAACAGTAAGGATGCATGAGAGTGTCTAAGGTTATGGAATGGGATATCAGGTAAATCAAGCTGCTTTAAATAAGCTTTGAACTGTCTTAAAAGGTTTCTTGGATTGATTGCATTCCCTGTATCTGTACATACAACTAAATCTCGGTCTGTATAGAGCCCTCCGCATAAGTTCTTCTCTTTCAGTACACGGCTTCGTTGTTTCTTCAGTATATGGATATCATGTTCTGATAAGTCGATGGTGCGTGTGCTTGTCGATGATTTTCCACCGTATTTTGTTTGGCCGCCAGAGTGTTCTAATGTTTGAACAATTCTCAAAACACCATTATTGAAGTCTATATCCTTAAAACGTAAACCTAAAATTTCACCTTGTCTAAGCCCGAAAGAAATCGCTAACCAAAATGCGATATAGTAACGACTGTTTTTAGTGTGATCCAGGAATAAAGACATCTGTTCCGCTGACCAAACTTCAACTTCTTTACGCTTAACTGATGGCTTCCTAACTTTTTCAACTGGGTTCTTTTTAATAAACTCATCTTGGACAGCTGTTTTCATTACATTGTTGAGTACGTGATATATCTTCTTTATTGTGGCAGCTGATAAGCCGGCATTAACTAACCTTGTTATAAATGCTTGTACCTTTTGAGTTGTTATATCGCTTAGTTTCATGCTTCCAAAGGCGGGGAGTATATGATTTTTCAAATTATAATGATAAACCTTTAGAGTTTGGTTGCTTACATCTGGAGTTTTGATGTTAAGCCAATACTCAACCAATTCCTTGAAGGTTGAATCATTATCTTTAAGAAGATCCCCAGAGTGATATAACTGGAGATCTTCTCTTAATGCTTCTTCTGCATCTTTCTTTAACTTGAACCCACTTCGTTTACGCTGCTTCCGTCTGCCGTTCTCGTCTTTCCCTATATCAAACACATAGTACCAATTGCCGTTTCTCTTATCTTTTTTTACTGATGCCATTAATCGTTCTCCTTTTTATTTTTACCAGCTAGGGCGCTCTCCCCACCCGGTATTGCTTTTTTCGTAACCTTCTTTTAATGCACTGATAACATGTTCCTTAGCGTCTTTATTGAACTTTGTTATATCTTTACGGAATAAAGAAACTAGAAATCGGAAGTTATCAGGGGAATCTCCCATTGATAACATCAGCTTATGAAGATTTTCGATGACTGTGCCGAATTCACTAGGATTTATCGTATAGTACCAATCAAGGTCGTTTTTAATCTCATTTATTTTTTTATTTATCATTTCATCATAGCTTGCATGTTGCTCTTGGATTCGTATAGCTTCAGCTTGTTCAAGTAAGTGTTTTTGGTACTCAGGATCATTCATTAACTCAATTTCCCGTTCGATCCAGGCTTCTTCTGCTGCCTTTTCAGCTGCTATTTTTTCAGGAGACTTAAAACCAAGAGCTTCTAAGTACATTTCTAAATTCTCTTCTGCGATTCCGAGCTTTCTAAATAGTTCTAATAATGTGTTGTAATCCGGATTCTTGTTGTGTCCATTTTCAATTTGACTAATGTACGCTCCGGACTTACCTAACGATTTTGATAGCTCTTGAGAATTGATCTTCTTTTTCTTCCTATAGTATTTGACCACTGATCCTAACTTGTTTTCTTCATCAATCTTAATATTATTATCCATGATTATAATGTCACCTCAAAAATAATCATAACATATGGTGAATAAAAAGAATATATTTATTATTTTCTTATGGATTACGATAAAACTTTAATAAAAATAAAAAACTTTCATGAAAAGTATTGAAATATTAATGAGTGTGGTTTATGATTGGATTAACCCGAAAAGGAAAGGGTTAAACAGGAAACAGAAGAGAGGTGGACGGATGAACCAAGAGGAACTAAACCAAGAGCAACTGGAAGAAATCTTCAAAAAGGTTGCGCTTGATGTTCAAGATATTCGCAAAATTACTGGGGCTGGAAGAGATACAGCATATGCCCTTTGTAAGAGTGGGAAATTTCACGCAGTGCGGGTAGGGAAAAACAGAATCAAAGTACCAACAGAAGGTTTCAAAAAATGGTGGTACGGTGAGCAACAAATCGCTCAATAGGACATAACAGCAACACCGCAATACATAATCGCAATACATAACTTGTTCCATAAAACTGGAGGATGAACTATAATGAGATCATATGTTCTGTGTGAACTAAAAGAGATCCTATATTCAGATTCGGGTTAGTGGTGACATCGCCACTGTCTGTTGCTCTGAATTAGTGACACACTACAGGGGGTTATTCGGATGATAGCAAAAGAGAGAGAAGCTAAGAAACCAGAAGTAGATGCAAAGGTACGTCTTGAAATGTCAGATATTAATGAACAGTATGAACAAACTGACGCATTAATTGATCAATTAATCAACAGTAGCTGTTCGATTGAACGTGAATGGGCAGCAATGTATCAGATCAAACGTAAGCAAGACAGAGGCGAAATAAACGCACATCAGGCGCTTAAAGCAATTGGGAAGCTTGATCCCAAGTCTCAAGAAATGCGTGTATTCACTTACATAATTCCGTTGTATTACTACCTTAGAATGGCTGAATACTCAAATCTTGCAGAAATGTCGACAGTTGTTGATCTTGATTTTATTGAAAACAATGAACAGATTAAAAGCTCCTTTTATAACCGTCTGATGGCTTTGTTGGGCGCTTCAGCATTCAGTCAGAATAAAATGACTCAAGCTCGTTTTTATTGCTCATACGGCATTAATGTAACGAATATTGATAGGCTTGTCGCTTATAGCTATCTAACTTTGGGTAACACTTATTTGCTTGATGATTATGAAAAAGCAAAAGAATATTACCTGGCCGGTTTAAAACATACTGAGAATAACCCCTTGGCAAAATTACAGCTAACTAGAAGCCTTTGTTTCTTGGAAAACCATTGGAATCAAGAGAACTTTTGGCTAAACCCTGATTCAAATGAAGTTACAGATATCCAAGAAATTGCACATTATCACATCAAAAAAAACAACTTGCAACAGGCTAAAGAAATATTGGAGAACTTAGAGCAGCAACCGAATATTCATAATGACTTTGGCATTCATTTTTATCTAAAAGGACTAGCTTATGAAGATAAGAGATTCTTTTATGAGTCTATAAAACACTTTAAGCTGTCCGGCGATCTATACAGCGTACGCTTACCTTTGGATAAATTAAGGGAAATGGGTGAGGACGAGCAGATTTTGGATTTACTTGCCCTTTAAATCGCGCGATATCACTTGAAAGGAGGTGAAAACTATATGAAAAAAGTATTTATCGGTCTTACTATCGTAGCTTCATTGGCTGTTGGTTTCGTTGCAGGTCAACAAACAACTATTCATAGCGCATCAGGGGAAGGAACATTCCATGTAGCAGGTTTTGGACGTGGTGCGTAAGCATTACATATCCATTTGAAGGGGTGAGCGATTCGTTCACTCCTTCTCATTACATATTTTTAGGATAAAAATAAAATAAGTGAATAAAAGGAGAAATGTTATGACAAACGAATTATCAACAGAGTTCAAATATGATTTAGTCGATCAATCAACAGCTGAATTTCTGAAACAGAAAGAATTCAACATGCGTGAGATTGTAGGCAAGGCTTATACCGAGCTAGGAAGAGAGCTGAAGGAAGCGCAAGAAATGCTCGCTATGAATGGGTACGGGTGTTTTGAGGAATGGTGTATGTCTATAGGAATTAATAGAAAGGCAGTTAATAGGTTAATACAACGATATGAATTGATTGTGACAAATTGTCACAATCAAGAATTAATAGAAGACCTACCTGTTTCTCTAACATATGAAATAGCTAAACCTTCATCAGAATCAACAGAGTCAAAGAAACAAGCTAAGGAAGCAGTCCTAAAAGGTGAAGTCAAGACATTAAAGGAATACAAAGAGCTTGAAGCTAAGTTGAGGAAAGCTGAAGAGGATAATAAGAATCTTAGTTATGAATTAAGCCAAGAAAAGAAGAACAGGACAGTTGTTGAAAAAGTCATTGATAACACTGACTACAAACAAATAGACACATTAAAAAAAGAATTAGAGTACAAAAATAAAAAATATGAAAACTTATCAAAACAAAAAATGATCTTAGAGCAACAACTTGAAAGCAGTGATGTGAAAGTAAAAGAATACGAGGAGCTAACAAACAAATTAAAGGCCGTAACAAGAGAACAGGATGATCTAGGGAGACAAGTTGAGGCCACTTCAGAGCTTTCTGAAATGGTTTGGGAGATTGAAAAACTACTAAAAGGTAGTTTAGCGCCTGTAAAGTATGCAAAGGCCATTAGGAATATGAGTGACAATCAAATTATAATGAACAATCTTGATTCTGTAATCGGGCATGTGGAATCCTGGTGCAAAGAAATGAGAAAAATTACGAATAAAAATAATATTATTGAGGTGGTTTAATGTGACGGAAGATATTTTTGATCTACAGGATGAGCTTAAAGAGGCTGAAATAAATTTAAAAGCTGTTGAAGAAAAACTAGTAGACCATGACATTCTAGTTCTGAGACGTGAGGAATTAAAGGAACAAATCACCGAAGTAAAACGGTTGATCTCTAATCATCCTGACAATAAAGGGGAGAGATGAGCGCTCTGATGAATTCGCATAAGAAACACCTTGAAGAAAAACAATGTTCCCTCAAGGTTTTGCAAAAACAAATTGATGAGGTATATGAATTAGAGCCAAGAAATGCACTCGAACTCGAACGAAAAAAGGTTGTATTGAAACGAGAAATTGAAGACTTAAAACAATTGATTAAAGGTGAAAACAGAACTGTATTAGACATTGTTATCAGTGGAATGCTTGATGGACAATACTACGAACATATGAAAAAAGTTTCTGGCTATACTGTGGATTACATAATTGATGACTGTATAGTCATGGAATATGTAGAAGAAACAATTACAAATGACTACTGGGAAAGAGTTAAGGCTATTAAGAATGAACTATGGAACAATATCCTAGAAGAGTCGCCATACTTGGAGAGTAGAGAAATTGATGAGCATGTATTTTATATTCCAGTGAGAAAGGGATATGAGGGTGAAGGGATAAGAAAATTTATTAGTGTTTTTCAAAATCTAATTGGCAATGAGATTACTCTAATATTCAAAAAGGAGAGTAATAGATGACAGCAAGAAGAAGTGTGCGTATCGACTTAGCAGCATCAGCAAACGGATTTAAACGGATCAGAGAAGATAAGTCGCTTTATTATAACCAAAAACATAATGCAATACTTAGCACGAATGGTCACATAGCAGAGGTTATTAGTCCTCAACCATATGATTCAGTGGTTATTGGGCTGCCTTACATATTGCGTGATGGTGTTTGCAAGAAAGTTACATACAGAAAATCAACGGAAAATTTAAAAAATGACATAAGAATAATGCTTGAGAACCTGGATAAATTCTCATCTAACGGTTTTCATCAAATGACTGTTACAGAACGATTTGATACCGGTTTAATCAAGCTATCTTCTTCATATTGTCCGGAAGCTTACGCTGATATATCGAAGTTTAACGGTAGGAATGTGGAGAGTGGGGAGCAACTGTGGTGCAAACTTGAAACAAATGAAAACAGAGCGCCGATTGTTACAGCTATTGAAAACAGTAAGCCGTCAGAATACTTGAATTTAATTTAAAAGGAGAGAATGCTTATAAAAATTGAGGTTTTAACATCAGGAAAAACGTTCAAGAATTATAAAGTGCTTTGCAGAGAACTTGGGCTAGAAGTAAAACGTTCAGGGGATAGTCGAAAAGCGCAGTTTAAAGAACTAGAACGGTACTGTACATATAGCAAAGTTGGTCATTCCATAATTATAGAGGAAGTCTTTGAGCAGCCTCTTCAAAAAATGAAACGGCAGGGGAATAACACTGTTTATAGTGAACTGTTACAGCTCCTTATATTGGATATGCTTGCCCAAAGCAAGAATGGAAACATGTCTATAAGTAAAGGACGATTAATAAAATCAGTGAGCTTGGTTAATCAAAATTATAAGTATTGCTTTGAAAAAAGAAAGTCTCTAGCTAGATATGCAAACACGGATACAGAAATTGTGAAAGATTTTTACGATAGTAGCAATAATAGCTTCAAGAAAGCGGTTGTACAAGCCCTAAACAAGTTAGTTGAGAAAAGGCTAATCATGTATGACGTTATTACTAAGGTTTGTGAAAAGGGGAAATTCAGACCACGTAAAGCGTCCTCGGCCGAGAAGAAAATGATTATGGCATGCGAGAAAAAAGTGCTTGATGAGCTTGGTTATAAAGAATTAAGTCATGTGCGTGTATCAAGGCACTGGAATGAATTTAAACGGAGATCGGAGACTCTATTAAAAGAATGTAGCAATCTCAAATATTACTTTGCTGCTTATGACATCACCGCAAATGATAAATACATTGAAAATGAGTGTGAGGAGCTCATTGGTTTTCTGTTGAAAGAAATTGAGCGGGTTGACTATAAGGAGAAACTGAATCATACAGCTTGTTCAAAGTTATTGAAAAATGCGGAAGGTAGACACAAAAAGTCGTATTCAATATTTAGAGAAAACAATTATAGAATCAGTGAAAATTACATTCGTGACTTCAAAAAGCTAATTGACCTCCTTATAAATGAGGACGCTGAGAGTATAAGCGATGAAATTGAACAGATGGAAGCCCAAGATGATCTATCCTATGATATAGCGCAGTCTTTGCCAAGTGGTCTATAAAAAGTAACGGTTTAAACTTCCTATAGTATAAACAAGAAACACAATAGGAACATTAAACCGTCAAATTTTTGAGTTTAAGTATTACATAGAAAAAAGAGTGTGAAACACCAGTCTGAAGGGGGTTTGGGGGATGGTTGGCTGTAAGGTTAATAATTTGGAGCGTAGCGAGGGATTATTAACCTAAAGCATCCCCCAAGTGTTCTTTGATCATTTGAAATTAAGAAGAGCCTAGATGTACAAAGTAAACTTTGTCCATCTTCTCATCATGATTAACAAGTTAATCATTCTTCGGAATAAACAATTGGAGGATTACTTATTGAAAAATGAAAATTTAACTAAATCAGTGTTCGTGTACTCTTTAGATTCATCTGCTTTTTATAATGATAAAGAAGAAAAATTAAATCAAGATTTGCTTCAACTTCGCCTTTATAAAAAGTTTTTGCAGAAGTTGGCTAAAAAAGTGGCAAAAATGAATGATTCAAATGTATCCGATATTCATTTAAATCTAACTGGTAAGCTCTTTGAGGAAGAAAGAAGCTTTAAGGAATTGGAACAATCGCTAATTACATATATCAAGAAAAAAGGTGAAAGTGAGTCCAGGCTTTCGAATGATATTGATGAGCTAATGGCCTGCAAATACAACAAAGCGAAAATCAACCGTCTTAAAAAAATTACTAACTGTTGGATTAACGAAAAGAAAGATGAATTAATTGAAGAGCAACAAAGTTTCAAAGGGACAAGAACCCTTAGAGGTGATTCGCTTAAAACAAAAGATGGAGAAGTTAGATCACAAAGGGTTATTTCTTTATTTGATTCAGTGCTAATTAGAACACTTGGATTGGACTACGATCAGATCACTGAGGAGATTATGATAGTTGAATCCTTTTACCATAACGTTTTTAGAAGCTTGGTTCAGAATGGTTATTATTTTAATAATGAAAAATACGTTTACTATGCTTCATCAGCAGGACAAATTAGACAAAAGAAGGGTGTATTCATCAAAGAAAAGACGTATCTGAAGAAGAAAAACACTCTGATGTGTGGGCTTAGTGAAGAGGTAATTAATTCTAAGGGCGGCATGAGCATTAACAAATGGATCGCTTACCTTGCCTTATCAAATAGCGCCAGTACATTATGGGAAGGGTTTAATATTGATGAGTGTATAGTTGTAAATGATTTTGAGACGGATGTGTCCACTGAGGTTGATTACATAAACGATGAAACATACGAAATTAAAAGAGAGTACAAGTCTATTCCAATAAATCATACGGATGGCTGTGGAATGATTCTCCCTGAGCTTTCGGAGAGTGCATTCATGTTTAGAGCCCCTTTTATGAAAGGAATGTTAGTCCCATTTCCATTTGATGAGTATTCTAAATTATGCCGGAAGACCAAAATTAAAGATATATACGGCAAGGAATGGGATATTGTTAAAGACGGTATTAAAATTATCCTAACGAAGAGTCAGTTTAAGCTCTGGAAACATTATGATTCATGGGATGATTACAAATCCAAATTTAAGAAGTATGAGTGTCAGGCAGCCAAGCTGAATGAAGAAGAGGATGAATTTAAAAACAGTGAACTTAATTATCAAATGATCCAGACACTAACCGACACGACAGATGAAGAATTAGATAAGCTTTCAGAAAACACAGTGAAGAGGATCCAAACGCTTTACAAAGATAAAGAATCAATGCTTGAGGTTATTGGAGCCGTTGAAAGCAATGCCCATAAAAATAACTTTCAGAAAGCTCATTTGATTTATCCTGAGTTGCTTAATGATAACCATTCAAAGGAGATTATTAAGAAGAATAAAAAGCGTTTGGTGAAGGAAGCAAAAGCAGGAAAAATTCTGCTAGAAGGCTCTCATTATACTTTTATTATTCCAGATTTGTATGCTGCTTGCGGTTATTGGTTTTGCGGTGATTCTGATCCAAAGGTTTTGCTAAATGACGGAGAGGTTAGTTGTAAGCTTTTTAATAATCAGCAAAAATTAGATGTGTTGAGGCCTCCTCATCTATCTAGGGAGCATGGCATTAGGATCAACAAGTTAAATGATGATCTTAAAGACTGGTTCATTACGAAAGGCGTGTATACGTCCACTAAAGATGCCTTGTCAAGACTTCTGCAGTTTGATGTGGACGGAGATAAAGCACTTTTAGTTAGCGACAGCACTTTTGTTGAGATAGCAGAAAGAAATATGAAAAATGATGATATCGTTCCTCTTTATTATGAAATGAAGACAGCAGAAAACCAAGAAATCAATAACGAGAACATCTATAAAAGCTTGGAACTGGCTTTCGAGGTAAATATTGGTGAATATAGCAATAACATAACCAAGGTGTGGAATAGTGATAAGGTTGATTTAGACGTGATCAAATGGCTTACAATGGAAAATAACTTTGAGATTGATTATGCCAAGACCTTATACAAACCAACCCGTCCTGAACATGTTAGTCAAAGAATTAATGGTTTCCTGAAAGGGACTTATAACAGGAAAGTTCCTCACTTCTTTATTTACGCAAAAGACAAGAAAAGAAAGAACGTCAGATCAAGAAATGATTCTGTAGTTAATCGGTTGGGTGAAAAAATACCGAATAACAGGGTGAACTTTAAGAGGCTGGCGGGAGAATTTGATTACACAAAACTGAAGAATGAGAATGCTACTCTTGGGCTTGATCAAGAGGTATTGACACGATTTAATGAACTCTACAAGTTGTATTCGAAGCAGCAACAGGAATTAGGTACAAAGGGAATTCTCCTGCAAATAAAAGATGAATTACTCAAAGATTATAGCAAAAAAAAGGTTGAAGATACAATGATTGTGACAGTCTATACAATGCTTGATCGTAATAAGCACTGGAAGGCCAAACAACAGAAAAAACAAAATGTTTCTCGTCAAGAAGCAGAATGGCATGTAACAAAAGAGATCAGAGAAACCTTGCTGAGTATTAGAGACAGCAGTTACATAACAGATATATTGGTGGAGTATCTATTCAATACTAAATGCTCTAAGCATAAGGATACACTATACAATTGTTTTGGGTATAACATTGTAAGGAATTTGAAAAAGAACATTCGCAGAGCTATTAAATGTGTTGATTGTGAGCGGGAAATCGAAAAGGGAACTAGGTGTGATAAGTGTCAAAAGGATAGGGAAAGAGAGTTAAATAAGCTGAGAAAACGAAAAGAACGTAAAAATAAAAAATGTCACGCTTAAATTACAAGAAAATAAATGAAGATGGATAAGCCCTTGATATACAAGGGTTTTTCCAGTTGTATAGTGATATCTATAATCTTCTTCTAGGGAAGAAAAAAGAAGTATTGATTTATGGATAATTATTTATACGGTTCCGTTATTATAATTTATCACAAAAATCCATACTATGCAATTTCGACCCAAACATTGTTTAATTCAACTTTGGACATCTATAGTCTTTTGGTTATTCCTCCTAAATAATCAAAGAATGCTGATCACTATGATCAGCCCCCCTTATTTTAGATAATTATTTCAAATAAAAATTTATTGATGGAAGGAGGACTATAAGTGGAAATTGATAGACATAAGCTATGGCTAGATATTCGCAAAAGAAGGTTAACTCAAACGGAAATTGCGAAAGAATGCGGTTGTGCTCAGTCAAAAATCAGCTCCTTTTTGAATTATGATTCAGATATGTCACCTGAGCTTATTCAAAGAATGAAAGACTTTGTCTACTCTAAGCCTGAGTATGAAAACGGAAAGCGTAGAGTAATCAAAGTGATCTAATTCTTTGTCGTTACTACATTAAACAGCATTGCGGAAACAATGTTGAAGAGATGTACAAGCCGACTCCAGCGACGTTAAATAAATGGTTTCGGGGTTTCATTAGTTTTACTCCTTTGATTTTATTTTTATTCTTATTCCGAGCCATTTTGGTTCGGGGTTTCTCCTTTTGACATGACTATGTGCGGGGCATCCTCAGTGCCCCCGTAATCGTGTTTAAATGAGAAAAAACAATTGGAGGAATAATAAAATGAAAGAAAATAAGGTTACTGATACGAAAATCCTCAAGTCAGGATATTACTGTAAGAAATGCGATTTGTTTTTTGAGAATACATGGGATATGGAATGCTACTGTCAAGGCGAAGGATGGTATAGAGCTAGTAAAGCGATTTTGATGTTAGAGAAGGTGCTCGGTAATGGAAAATAAAAAAGAACAACCAAGATGGGGCGAGCCAAATGAGAAGTTTCAAGAGTTGGTTAAAAATATTGATCCAGAAGTATTAAGAAAAGCGAATGAAAAAATAAAAGAGATGGCCAATGGTAAGCCTCTTTATAGATTTTAATTAAACATTTAGGAAGGAGGTGATGATATGAGCAAATTAGCAAATGACTTAATAGGCATTTTCAAGCTCGTTTCAAGAGACAGTGAGTTAATGAATCTTGCTTATTATAAAGAGTTGAGTAATCCAGCTAATATAGATGTGCAGCAAAGAGATGATTTTGATGACATCCTCAAAGGAATTATTGTTAGAGCTCCTAAATCTAACGATTTAAAAGAAGATGATCCTCAATGTCGGATCTGCATGTACTTTGGTAACGGCTATACTACACACAATAAGCGTATTACTTCCCAGGATGTAATGATTGACGTATACACCCATATTGATCATTTTGAAGACAATGATCCTAGAAGTCTCAAGATCATAGACCGGCTAATTGATATTGTTTACGATAAAAATGTTGCTGGTGTGGGTAAGGTTGCTAATATCAATAGAATGTTGATAGCTAATCCCCCTGATGGATACCTCGGTTATAAACTCATCTTTTCCTTTGGAGCTCCACAATAATGGAATATCCAAAGGACTTCTTTATTTTAGGTACTCCTATTTCAACAGATATAGGAGAGTGCCACTTCATTAGACTTAAAGATTATCCTCAGTTCGTAAATGATCTCTCTCAAATGGTTAAATCAAAATCTGAAATAATAGCTGAATTTCAAGAAAACAATAAATTTGGTCAATTGGATAGCTTGATCAATGATTTTAACGCTTCAACTTTGTTGGACATAGTTAATGTGATGGATCAGTTAAGAGCCTCTTACCAAAGAGTGTTTGCGAAGGTGTTTAATAACCCTGATGCGTTCCAAACTGTAGACGAGAAGAATTTTCACGATATCCGTAAGTTAATTCTTGATATGCATTGTTTAAAAGAAAAAAAGGTTAGCAAAAACTCTGAACTTGAAAAATTCAACAAGAAAAGTAGAGCGTTAAAACAGTCTGAGAACAATTATGATTTCTCGGATATTGTTAGTTGTGTTGTTCAATTTACTGGGTATTCATCCGCTGAAGTTCTTGAATTAACGCTTCCCCAACTTCACTCTCATTTTTTCAGAGGCGCTGCTTTTTTAAATAGCTCTGCTGCGATTGTACTCTCTACTGTAAGCCCGGAAGCTGCCAAAAACATTGGTTCTTGGAGTCAACATATTGATCTGTTTGAAGAAGAGAAACATTACATAACTGACAATGAAGCAAGAAAACTAGAGAAACTTTTCTCTGACTAAAATTAAATTTTAAGGTGGAATACGATTAATGAGTAAAAAGACAGTAATTCATGATGTATGTAACGTTGTTATGAAAAGAAAATCTGACGGGAAAGTTATTGCAACTGCTGAAGCACAAACAACTAGCCTGTCTCAAAGTATCCAGGAAGACTATTTAAAAGGCGGATGGGGAAACCAAAACCTTTATCAAATTAAGTCCGACAAGAATATTACAGGAACAATCAAAAATGCTTTCTTTAGCTTGGATTGGTTGGCCATGCAGCAAGGAGTCAAGGTTGAAAATGGAACGGTGCAAGTATGGGAGGATGAGACGCTTACTGTTGAGTCAGATGGAAAAGTAACTCTTAGCAAGACTCCAGTTGATACAGTTTCTTTCGAGAATAGCGAAGGAGAGTCTTATCTTATGGAAACTGAATCCACAGAAGCTCAACTCCCTACAACTTTTGCAAAAGAGGGTGCGAAAGTTAAAGCACGATATAAAATTGATGCTGAAGGCGAAATTGTTGAAATTAAGGCTGATACATTCTCTGAAGCTTATGAGATGGAATATCACACTTTAGAGTACGATCCAGAAACTGAAACAATTCATAGTGACCTTTATATTCAGTTCGATAAAATCTCTCCTTCTGGTGAAGCAGAGCTAAACTTTGAAGCCGGCAACGCAATTACACCTGAAATCAAATTCACAGCGCTTGCAGTTGATAATTCTCTTGGGCGTTTCATTCGGGTTAAACGTAAAGCAGACGGATCGAAAGGTGAAAAACCTACTGAGTCTCCAAAGCAAAGCGTTGATCTTGGCGGCGCAAGTGCATAAGGGAGGCGTTGAAGATTCCTTTCTTAAATAAAGATGGAACTACGCTTACCTCTGCAAAAGATGATGGTACTGGCAACCCTATAACGCCTGTATCAATTGAACATTCAACTATTCCATTAGAGGTTGATCTTAAAACTGATCAGCCTCTTGATGTTAATGTTGCAAACAAATCATCTATTCCAGTTCTTGTGAGAAACACAGTTCCTATTAAAACTCAGATCCAAAAGTCATATGAGGAATCTGTCTTAACAGATAATGATACTGTGGCAGTTGGTGCAACAAAGTCATATACACTTGATCTTGTCGAGAGTTTAGGAGTGTTTAGAGCTTATGGCGTTGCTCTGTACACAACACAGACTGACAGCGCAAATAGCAAAGTTACAGTCAGTGCTTATTCTGTGCCGAAGAGTATTCCTTTTTATTCATCAACATCAGCAAGTGACAGCACAACTTTAATCAGTAATGCTGCATTTGTTTCAAACTATCCAATCCAAAAACAGTTGCCCTTCGTTTGTCCAAAGGTGCTATTGACAGTTAAGGCATCTGGAACTGTTGATATTACTGGTTTTAAATTGATTGTTTGGGGGATGGAATAATGACTTTTAATGATGTATGCGGAAAGTTTAAAAAGGTTGATGGTATTGAAGATGCGTATTTACTGCTTTCAGAGGAGGACAATTATTACATAAGCCTGAGTGATTTTGAAAAGCTCTTTGAAGAGGATTTTGACGAAGAGCATCCATATGAATCACTTTCAGTAGCTTCTGATAATTCTCCAGCCTGGAAAGACATTTGGGACGATATTTGGACGGAAGACCTTTAATAAGGTCTTCTTTATTTAGGAGAAATAATCAATGTCTAATTCACAATTTATAGGCCAGCTTAAACAAAACAATATACAAATTAATAATCTTAAAGATCAATTTTTCAGAACTGAAGCACATATGTCAAATCATGAGAAACGCTTGAATGACAAAGTTGATGATTTCATGGAGAAGCAGAATTTCGATTTAAAAATGCACACTCTGAACACTGAGAATCCCCATCATGTCACAAAAGAACAAGTCGGTTTATCAAACCTAATCAATGAAGAACAGGCCACCAAAGAGGACTTTAACATTCATTTGAATGATAAAGAAAATCCCCATTCAGTTACTAAAAGCCAAGTTGGCTTGTCTAGGGTCGATAACATTCAGCAAGCAGCAAAAACTGATTTTGATGCCCATTTAGAAGATAAAGACAACCCACATGGTGTAACAAAAGCACAAATAGGGTTATCAGCCGTAACTAACGAAGTGCAAGCAAAGAAAGCGGATTTTGACAAACACACCTCAGATACCTCAAATCCTCACAAGGTAACTGCTGAACAGGTTGGGCTTGGGAATGTAGACAATGTAAAGCAAGCTGCTAAAAGTGACTTTGATACACATACAAATAATACAGATATTCATGTGACTAAGAATGAGAAAGATAGATGGAATGGAGCCGTCAAATATGCCAACATAATGCTAAAGAATGGAGCTACAGTAGGCACACGAACGCCCATTTACGCAAAATGGGGAGCGCTGTTAGTTTTAAGAGGTCATGTTAGAACTGAACCAGAAATTGTGTTCGGCTCAATACCTGCAGAATTAGTACCATTTGGCGGTGCTGTAAAATCAGTGCCACTTAGCGGAACAGGTGGAACAGCCAATCTGATAATTTACGATAATGGTGATTTGAAAATAAAATACCCTGACCCAGCTGACTCAAACAAGATGGGCGGTGGCTACTATCTGGACGTAGTCGTGGGCTTTCAAGAAGGAGACATAACATGATTCAGGTTTATGAGTATGATGAAAATTTCATTCTAACCAAACCCGTTATTATTGAACCGGATGAAGAAGGAAACTATACAATCCCTGAGTACTGCACAGACGTTCAGCCGCCTTCTTTTATAAAGGCGATGTATCATCCATCAGATAAGTTATGGACAGAAGCCGCAACGGAGGAAGAAAAAGAGGAACTAGAAAAACAAATTGAAAATGGGCAGGTACCTTTACCGGTTGACCTTTTGAAAATGCAGAATGCTAAATTATCGTTACAAGTGGCTGCTGCTGAAAAGGAAAATGCTCAACGACGCCAAAGAGAAGCTGATACAGCTCTATTAATCTCACAACTACAAAAAGATATTACTGACTTGAAGGAAGGTAAGTAAATGGCTTCATACCCCGAATTTGCAGATATTAAGCAGTTCTATGACTGGAAGTGTTATACGGACGCCGATATTAGGACGTATGTTGAAATAGACTGGATTACCCCCGAACAGTACGAAGAAATTGTAGGGAAGCCTTACGAAAACAATGAAAGCAAAGGAGAAATTAAATGACATCGAAAAAATTAAGTGTATCAGGTGTAAAGACACTATCAAAAAGTGTTGATAAGAAACAAAAGGTTCAGATCAATGATGAGTATCATGTATACATCTATCCTCAGTTTGGTATGTTCAAGTTACAAAAGATGTTTGAGAATTTTGTGAAAGCCCTATTAGAAGCTGAAGAGCAAGGTATTGATTCGAGTAAGATCAGCATGAATGATTGGTTAAGTTTTAATGTCGTGAAGGAGTTCAGTGACTTGGATATTCCTGATGATACTAAGAAACAGTTTGAGTTTTATTACGAGTTAATGAACACTGACCTTCTTTATCCAATCTTTAATAAATTTCCTATAGAATCACTTGAAAAAATAAACATCATAGCTAATAGACTTCGATCCAATTTTGAAAAATTAGGATCTGCTAAGTCTGAAGAGTTTGAACAGATGATTATTAATACAGTAGCTGAACTAGAAGAAAAATGACCATTCAGATTTAAACAAAGTCGATTCGCGAGCGACTATAAATGTCTAAACAAGGACAGAAAACAACATGCAGGATATATTAGCACCCCCCTTTCATGCTAGAAAAAAGTGAAAAATAAGGATAAAAATAAAATAAATTATCTTTACTATAGTCAATATAAGTGTTATAATTAAGTTAAGAAAGGAGGGGAAATGAGTATGGAAAAGTTAGAGCTTATCCTTCGGGACTTGGCTTGGGTGGTTGCAATCCTAGCAGGAATAACAACCATGATCAAGAACATCAAGGACTTGAAGGCAAGCAAAAACAAAAAACGACGTTCTCCCGCCAAGAAGAAACGTCGCTCATAAGCTAGAGGGGATTTATTCCCCTTCTCTTATTATAACACTTTTCATTCCATACTCAAAACACATGAAAAAATTGAATGACGGTTTAACGGTAGTCTTTTTCATTCTGTTCATTATGCTGTTTTCGAATTTTGATTATGCTCATCTCAGCACCTTAGATATACTAACAATGGTATTAGCGTTAATCTGGTTGATACTCACAATAATAAACATTATTCTTAGGTGGAGGAATCATCGAAATGACTAAGATTGTTTTTGACAGCGTTGATGACTTGAAGGATTTTATAGCAAAAGAAATTTTAACTACGTCTGAAGCGCTTGATATAATCGGTTGTAGTCGTCAAAATTTAAAACAGTTGGTCGATCATAAAACATTAGTACCCATTAAAACAACAAGTCGAGATCGTTTATTTTTAAGAGAAGATATTGAAAGTTATAAAAGGAAAAGGTAAGGCATCCGCAGCAACGGGTGCTTTTTTATTTGTGTTATGAAGCGAGACAAATAAATAAAACAACATACAACGGAGGAATTTAAAAATGAGTACAGCTAAAAAAATAGGTCGAATTAAAACAACTTTAGAAGTGGACATGTATCTTAGAGTATGCGGGTATGAACCATATACTATGATTGATTCCAATAAAGAAGAAAGAGTTCTATATGGAGTTAAGCACGCTATTTATTTCCTTAATCCAGACACACAAGAAGTGGTCAGTAAAAATCAAGCGAATACCCTAGTTGATGCTGAAGAACTAGACTTTACTGAAGGTGAGACTAAACTGGCAACATTTAAAAGGTATTTTACAGAGAAGGCGTTAGAAGTATATAAGAACGATTTTGTAGAAGATGAACTGGCTTGCTGTAAAAGGTGTGGAGAACCTGAAGGATTACATCAAATTGAATCTGGGGTTGTGTATGCCAAATGCAAGTGCGATCTTAAAGCGTTTTTATCACAAGAGAAATGTAAAAAATAAAGTAGGTGTAAAATCTATTATGCTTGATGAAAGAAAGTTAAAAGCGATTGAATTATTAGTGGAAGGAAAGTTGAATAGGACTGAGATTGCTAAGGAAGTAGGAGTGACAAGACCGACTCTGTATAACTGGGAAAAGGAAGAAGAATACTCGCAGGAGTACGACAGACTTTTACATTACAAAAAACTTTCAGTTAGACGTGAAGTAAGTCGAGACACAAAAGCCTTCTTTGAAAATTTAAAAAAGATCAGCGAATCATCCACAAATGATAATGCAAGGGTGAAGGCTACACAGTTATTACTTGCATACACTGAGGGTAATCCAGAGAATATTTTAAATATCAAAGATGATCGAAGCAATGACAATGTATCAACAGATGTATTGGATAAGGAAGAAGAAGAGTGGACGGCTTCAAAGCTATCTGAAGACCAATAAAAAGACCCTAAGCTTTTATTAATTGGCTAGGGTCAGCTGTGCTTCATATTCTTTTATCACTTTATAGAAAGTATTCTTAGTAAGCTGTAAGTCTTTAGCGAATTGAACACCTGTAATCTCTTTGCTTTTCCATTTAGAGTAACCTGATTCAAGGGTGGATCGTTGCTCTTTTGTTAATGTGTTAAATCCCTTTTTTGGTCGTCCTAAGTGCTTTCCTTTTTCTTTGGCATCTTTGATTCCTTCTGCTTGTCTCTCTCTTATATCCTCCCTTTCCTTCTCTGCAAAGGCTGTAAGGATAGTCAATACAATCTTCTGTATAGCTTCTTTAAGAATATCGTCTTGATCTTCAGTTGAGTTGATCATTGGTTCTTTAATGAATTTAAGCTTAATGCCATTATCAATGAACCAATCGTATTCTTTTTGAGTCTCTTTCATGTTACGACCCATACGAGTGATCGAATCAAACACAACAGTATCACCTGTTCTTACAACTTGCTTGAGTGTTTTATATGCAGGTCTTTCGAAGTCTTTACCACTTTGTTTATCAATGAATAGATCACGTTCAGAAATGCCTTCTTTAAGCATATTGGTGATCTGCCTGCTTTCGTTTTGATCCTTTGAACTTACTCTTATGTAACCAAACATTTTAGAAGTCATCACTTGTCATCCTCTCATTTATTGTACCTTTATTATACCACTTTAGTTTGTAAAGGTCTATTATATTTTATAAACGTTTATAAAAATGAAACAAAACCTTTTTAAACGTGATGTTGCTGAGATAGACAGCGTTTATAAACGTATGCCTTTACAAACTATGGTTATGGTATAAGTAAGTCATTTTGTGAGTATAAAACCACCAGAATAGAATCCTCTCTAAAAGGCATTTACAGGCTAAATAAGCATTGATGCGTAATCTGATACCTATAGGGCTAAATGTGTTTAAAACGCACTAGAAAGGAAGCTAGTTATCAATAATAGGGGGCATTCTAAATGATTGAACACCCTCTCATCCGATAGCAACCCACACAATTTTTATTAGAATTTTAAAACTCGGAGGTGATTCGGATATCCGATTTAATCAACACAAGAGAAAACAGGAATTTGCTTAGAGAGTATCTTTATAGAGATTACTTGAAAAATGGTTCAACTCATGATGAAGCAGTAATGAGGACAAACAGAATGATGAAGGAGAAGAATCTCTTCGGTAAAAATGGAGTAGCTCATTCACTTGGGGCTCGTAGTTTTGAATTCTTTTGTCTATATTACCTACAGGATACTTTCCAAGCAAAACCCACTAATACAGCTCGTAAACTTGGTGACTTCCATTTTGAAATATGGAATACGCTTGATGATATGTTCATTAAAGATGAATTCGATAAGCTTTCCCTTTGTATGCCTCGTGGTAGCTCTAAGACAACAACTGTTAACTTTGCCTTATCAACATATTTAGCAGCATACGGTATATCCTACTTTACGCTTGTAGCTGGGAAGAAAGAGGATGATGCGGTTGAATTTATCAATGATACTCGAAAGGCATTTGTTGAGAACCCCTACATAATCAATACATTTGGACATATGCTCACACGTTCAATTAAGTTGAAAATGTATTTCTCAAACGGTTGCAAAATCCAAGCTATCAGTTCTGGGACATCTATTCGTGGATTGAAACACAATGGAGTGCGCCCTACATGCATTATTGGCGATGATTATCAGTCAGCAGCTGATGTTATTACTCAAGAAGCAAGAGATAAGAAATACAATACATGGACACAAGATGCTGAATATGCTGGAGATGATCCTGTTTACAGGGATGGCAAGAAGGTCAAGATGGCAACAAAGTTTATTATGCTCGGTACAATTCTGCATAGGGACTGTCTTATCTCAAGAATATTAAAAGATAGCCAGTATAAACGGATCGTGAAGAAAGCCGTCCTTGTTGACGATATTGATGAATTATTCAATAGTGGCAAATGGGCTGAATTGAAGAAAATTCGATATGACGCCACCAATCCCAATGCAGAAGAGGAGGCTAAAAAGTTCTACTTAGAGCATGAAGAAGAGATGAAATTCCCAGTGCTTTGGGAAGATAAGTATGATTGTTACGATCTTGCCGTTGGAAAGTATTATCCTAATCCTTCAGCATTTAAACAAGAAATGATGAATGATGCGTCTAAGCTAGGGCAGAAAGCTTTCCATGATATCAAGACATTACCTAGAAAAGAAATTGAAAAGGAAAAAGACAATTTCATAAAAACAATACTTTGTTGTGATCCAGCCGTTGAGGTACAGGATAGTCACGATTATTCTGCTTTTATTGTCGGTTCTAAGACTCCTAATAACTTTAGATGGGTTAGGAAAGCGTGTATTGAGAGACTTGAATACGATGACTATATTGCAAAGGTGATATCCTTATTGAAAGAATACCCAGATATCACGCATTTATGGATTGAGAAGAACGTGTTTAGCGGCGCAGATGTACGTGATATTCAAAGAGAAATTAATAAAGACCGTACACTAACAGCAAGAGACATTCAAATCATTAATGAACATCAAACGAAAAACAAAGAAGCTAAGATTAGAGCCATTGGTGGAAAGGTAGACAGTGGTTTTATTGTATTTCCTCAAGAGGATAAAGAGTTTACTGATCAGATAATGACTTATGAAGGTGAAAAGTTTACACGTTTTGATGATGCTCCTGATATTACAGCTGAGTTTGACAGGCTTATTGATGAGCTACAAGAAGTACAATACATTAACTTTTTAGATAGGTCAGCATTATTTTAAAGGAGGTGAGTAATTGAGAAACATCGTTGATACAGTTTTAAAGCGAAAAAGAAATGGACAAATTCAAATAACTCCTGAATTAGAAACTTTGTTAATGAAGTGTCTTAGAAAGCTTAGAGAAAACCAGGAGACTTATAAAACATACGAAGAATACTACAATGGACATCATAGCATAATGAGGAACTACGCTATGAATGAGAGTAGAAGTAATATGAAAGTAGTCGTGAATTTCTTTAAAAAATTTATTCATGACGAAATTGCGTATGCTTTGGGGAACCCAGTGACCTATATTAGTTTAGATGGAAATAGTCAATTGATTGATGTGATTGATTATAACTTCTCTCATTGGTCTAAAATTCACGATCAAAAACTTATGCTAGAAGCAACTAAGTTTGGTGAAGCATATGAAATCCAATATACAACCAGAGACAATGAATTTAAGTGTGCTGTATTAACGCCAATGAACTGCTTTGTAATCGAAGAAGGCGATGTTGAGAAAGACGTTATTTTAGCATTGCATATATACAAAAATGATTTGTTTTCTGATAACGAAAAAGTAGATGTTTACATAAGTAATTCAATCTTACACTTTGATGTTGATGGAAGCGATAATCTAATTTATGTGGGGCAGCGTACACATATCTTCGATACACCTCCAATTGAAGTGACCTCCGCAAATCACGAAAGAACAAGTATGTTAGATGATATCAAATCAGAAAATGATGCCTATAATAACACTTTATCTGATTTGGTGAATGAGGTATCTGATTTCAGACAGGCTTTCTTGAAAATAACCGGAGCAAAAATCACTGATGAAGACGCAGCGAAGTTTAAGAAAACGGGTATTCTTCAAGTGCCTACACAAGCAAGTGTTGATTATCTTATTAAGAAGATTGATGATAAATTTGTACAAAATTTGCTGAAAGAGCTTGAAGAGAAAATGTACAAGCTGGCCAGTCATGTAGACACAAATGAAAAGCTTCAATCTAATTTATCTTCTGCAGCCCTCAGATCAAGATTAATCTCCTTGGAAAATAAATGTTCCCTTAAACAAGCGATGCTGGAAACAGCAATTAAGAAGAGGTTAAAGAACTTCTTTAAGTTTATCAAGATCCAAAAAGGCGAGGAATACGATCATCGCAAGGTTAAGCTTAAATTAACAATGAACATCCCTTCTGATATTACTGCTTTAGCTGATTCATTAAGCAAATTATCTGAAGTATGTTCATGGGAAACGATACTAGCCCAAATACCATATGTTGAAAACCCCGCTGTAGAGATGCAGAAGAGAAGACAGGAACAAGAATATGCAAGAGAACAAGAGATTGAGCACCAAAGAAAACTTAAATCATTAGAGATAAGCAAGGCTACAGGCTCTCTATAAATAGAGCCTTTTTCTTATGTAAAAATATGCACTTTTTAGGGTCAATGACACTAGAAAGGGCGAATGGAGTGATTTGAAATGAATTTAGAAGATGTTAAACAGTTTTTTGAAGAACAACAAGATAATGACGAAGTAAAACAATATCTTCAAGGGTTGCAGCCTGTAACACTTGATGGTGTTAAACAGTTCGTTGAAACAGATGAAGATGCTAAAAAGTGGATGCAGTCGCAAAAAGATAGATTCTTCTCCACAAGTTTAAACTCATGGATGGAAAGCACATTTCCTCAGAAGCTTGAAGAGGAAATTAAGAAGCGGTATCCAGATGAAACTCCTGAACAAAAAAGAATTCGGGAACTTGAACTCAAAAATGAAGAATTTGAACGCAATGCAAGAATTGAGAAAATGAAATCCATTGCACTAAAAACAGCATCAGATAAAAAGATTCCTGCAGACTTAATTGATTTGCTTGTTTCTGATAATGAAGAGGTAACTCTAGGAAACTTAACAAAATTTGAAGAGTCTATGAAGCCGTATATTCAAGAACAGGTTGAAGACCGATTGAAGAATAGCAGCTATACTCCTCCTGCTTCTGTAAATAACAACAAAGCTGGATCCTCTTCAGACTTTATGGCAGCTATTTATGAGAATCAATCAAGAATATAAAACTATTAGAAATAATAAAATAAAGAATAAAGGTGGAAATTATAAATGGCATTTTTAAAAGATCAATTAGAAGGTTTTGTACCCACACAAATTCAAAAAGAAATCATCAAAGGCATTACCAAGGGTTCGACATTACTCAAATTATCTAAGGTTCAGCCTATGGAATCCGATAAAAAGAAAATTCCTGTTTTGGTTGATGGGCCTGGAGCATACTGGGTAGGAGAATCTGAACGGATTAATACATCCGAAGTGAGATATATCCATCCTGAACTTGAAGCTAAAAAGATCGGTGTAATCATTCCAGTAACTAAAGAGAAATTAAATGACACCACTATCAACGTTTTCTCAGAACTGCGAACAGAAATTGAAAAAGCATTTTACACTACTATTGATGGAGCGGGTCTTTTTGGTATCAACTCTCCGTTCAAGAAAAGCTTGTTTGGCTCTGCTGAGACTTCTGGAAATCTTATTGCAAACGGAACCGGCGGCACATTTGATATTGACGTTTCAAATGCTATGGCTCTTGTTGAAGATGCAGGATTAGATGTAACTGGATTTGCAGGGCATCGAGGTATTAAAAATACTCTACGTACTCTAAGAGACACAAACGGAAATCAAATTTATGTTTCTGGTGTATCACAAAATGAATTGTACGGATTCCCTGTTGAGTTTTCTTCAAATGGTGGATTTGACAAAACAAAGGCTGATCTAATCTTAGGTAACTTTGATTACTCATTGGTTGGTATTCGAGAAGGATTGAAATATGAAATCCTGAAGGAAGCTACACTACAAGGTCATGTAATGGGCGATGGTAAACCTCTTTCACTTGCAGAAAACGATATGATTGCAATTAAGGCAACTATGAGACTTGGCTTCTTACCTATTAAGGAAGATGCTTTTGCAGCAATCATTCCTAAGGTTGATAAACAAGATTAATCGGAGAGAGGTTATCCTCTCTCTTTTTTTTATAAAAAATCTAAATAAAATATGAGGTGCTTAATATGAAGGGTTACATTGATCCAAATGGTAATGAAGTGAAATTGACAGAAAAGGCCTTTAAATTAATTTATAAGGAACAAGGCTATAAGGAAAAGAAAAAAACAGTAAAGAAGCAGAAGAAAACTGAGAAATCAGGTGAATAGAATGGATCAATTGGCTAATTTGAAGTTGTTTTTAGATATTGCTGATGACTCTGAAGATGCTCTTTTGGAACTTTATTTAAAGAAAGCTCGGCGTTTTGTAATTAATTACTGTGAGATTAATGAAAATGATATTCCAGATAATTTGCTAGGTGTCATTGAGGATATAGCTGTCTTTAAGTATAGGTTAAAGGGTGTTGAGGCTACAAAAGCGGAAACAAGAGGGGGTATTTCAGAAAGCTATTACGACAAACTCCCTGATGATATTAAGCTTGAATTGGATAGCTTTAAAACCCCTTACATCACTGCTGGAGGGTGACTCACATTGAAGTTCAATGATCTATATTATTTAATTCAGGTTAAAAGGGTGAAGACAGGTAAAAAGACTGATTGGGGAACAGACATATATGAAGATCAAGAAACACTAGTTCCATACAAATGTTCTTTTCAGCCTTATGTTGAATCAATTAGTTCTCCAACTGCGGTAGGAAGAATAACTGACATAACCAATATGATTTTCTGCCCGCCTAATGAAAAATTAGATAAAGGTGTTAAAGTCGTTCATAAAGGCAAAGAGTATGAAGTTCTTTACCCACCCAGAGACTGGGGAAGACATTATGAGGTGTTCGTTAACTATATAGGCGCACACAAGTCCACTAAGTAAACAAACGAAGTGCTTTAAATTTTGAGGCACTTCTTTTTTTTATTTGTAGAAAAATTACTAAGGAAGTGAAAGAACAAGTGTCTCAAAATTTAAAAATTGTATTAACTCCTGTGGCTGACACATCAACTAAGACAGTTCAGCAATTAAATAAAGATATATCCACACTTCAAAATAAAATCAATCCATTGAATCTCAAAGTAAGCTTTGACGACAAAGTTCTTAGAACGCTTGAGAGGTTTTCAAATGCTTTTAAGCAAAGTGAAGAGGCGTTAAAACACCTTAATCAGACAGTCAAAGAAAATATTACTGAGACTAAAAATGCAGATGGTTCTATCACTAGGCTTACACAGCAGTATAAGCGGAGTGGTGAAATCCATGAGAAAACTCGGACAATCATAGACAACTCAACAAAGAGTTTGGAACGGGAATCAAAAGCAGCAAGTAAGCTCGTACAGCAAATGGAGCGTCTTGGCCAAGCTCAAAAGAAAGTAACGAAACAAGATGCAACTGGTCGTGTCACTGGAACAGTGACTAAATATAGAGATGAGTTTAAAGATGTTACCCATAGCACAGATAGACACGGGGCAACTTTAGCTGTTAAAACCACAGAAAACTTTGACCAGCAACAAAAGGCAATAGATAAACTAAACCAAAAATTAGAGCAGCTTAGACAAAAAGGCCAACTATCCTCAACAGTCCTCAATAGACTATCCAGTTCAATTAACGCCGCAAGAACAACCTCTCAAATAGATCAGATCGCTAACAGAATGAAACGCTTGGATGACTCTGCAGCATTAAAAGCTAGAACTAAAGAGTTAGAACATCAATTAAGCCTGTATCAGAGACAAGCTAAATTAAATGTTAAATCTTTGACGGATAGGTATGGAACATCTATCAGTCCTGAGAACTCCAGAGCATTGCAAAACTATATTAATTCTGTGAATCAGCTCAATGTAAAGACACCAAATATTACTAGACAGATGCAAAGTCTTAGTATGCAGTTTAGAGAGATTCAATCTAATGCAAGCTCATCTTCAAGACAAGTATCTAGTTTTGGTGAGAAATTAAAGCAAGCTTTTACAGGAATGCCTGCTTACATGCTAGCCGGTTCTGCTTTATTTGGTGGGGTTACTGCTCTTAAATCAATAGTTTCTCAGGTTGTTGAAATTGATACGCTCATGACAAACATTCGTCGTGTAATGGATGCACCAGACTACAAATTTAATGAGCTTCTTCAAACGTCCATTGAATTAGGGGATTCCCTATCAAATAAAATCTCAGATATTCTTCAAATGACTGGTGATTTTGGACGTATGGGTTTTGATGAAAGTGAACTCTCCACTTTAACAAAAACTGCACAAGTCCTTCAGAACGTCTCCGATTTGACCCCAGATGACACTGTAAATACATTAACTGCCGCAATGCTGAATTTCAATATCGCCGCCAACGATTCTATCTCAATCGCAGATAAGCTTAATGAAGTCGATAACAACTATGCTGTAACTACAATGGATCTGGCTAACAGTATTAGAAAAGCAGGTTCAACAGCTTCAACTTTCGGTGTTGAACTAAATGATCTAATCGGATACACCACGGCCATCGCAAGTACAACCCGTGAATCAGGAAACATCGTTGGTAACTCATTAAAGACGATTTTCGCACGTATTGGGAATAACCAGAGCTCAATTAAAGCTTTAGACCAGATCGGAATTTCTGTAAAGACTGCAGGTGGAGAAGCTAAGTCAGCAAGTGAGTTGATTAATGAGGTAGCAGCCAAATGGGATACGTTAACAGATGCCCAAAAACAAAACACCTCTATTGGCGTTGCAAACATCCATCAATTATCTCGATTTAATGCCTTAATGAACAACTTTTCCATATCACAAAACGCAGCCACCACTGCGGCTAATTCCACAGGGAGTGCTTGGAGCGAACAGCAAAAATACGCAGATAGTTTACAGGCAAGATTAAATAAGCTTCAAAATAAGTTCACTGAATTAGCTGTAGCTTCAGGAGATGCATTTATTAGTGATGGTTTAATTAATGCTGTATCTGTAGTTGGGGATCTTCTGAAAGCTGTCACTTCAGCTGTAAAGGGTATCGGATTCCTTCCAATTGCATTTATGACAGCAAACTTTGCTGTAGTTGGCTTTAATAAGAATATGCGTTTGCTTCAAACAGCAATGATTTTTGGGGCGAATTCTTTAACTGAAGCCCAAAGAGCAGCAATTGGGATAGAAGCGGGAATGACAAGAGCTACAATTGCTACAAGGTCATTTACTGTTGCCTGGAGAGGTATGTTGGCATCTACAGTAGTAGGCGTTGCCTTTGCTGGTATTGGTTTTGCTTTAGAAAAAATAATTACAGCATTCGCTGATGCAAAGAAAGCAAAAGAAGACTTTGAACAAAATCAGCAAACCAACATTGAAGCTATTACAACCAACAAAGACTCGACAGACAAACTGATTAAACAGTATAAAGAGCTTCAGAAAGCTAAAGATTCAAGAACCCTTACATCTGATGAAGAACAGGAATACCTTCAGGTTACACAACAATTAGCACAATCGTTTCCGGCTTTAATTAAAGGGTATGATTCTCAAGGTAATGCAATTCTAAAGAGTAATAAGGCTTTAGAAGAGGCTATTAAGAATACCAAAGAATATCTTGAGCTCAAAAAGACAGAGACAAAAGACGGTGCTAAAAAGACGTTCGAAGACGCTTCAAAAGGAATCGAAAAGTCTAAGGAAGAACTGAAGCAGTATGAGAAGATGGCCAAGGAATATTCAAAAGGCAAGAATTTCTGGTCTTTCCTTGAAAGTCCTTTTTCAGATGAAAATGATTATAAGTTGGAAGCTGATAAAGCACAGCTGAATATAAATCGGGTACAAAAGGATATCTCTAGCGGTAATGCAAAAGTTAGGGACAGCGTACTATCCATTGCCGAAGCTTACAGTAAAATTGATATTAGTAATACGTTAAAGGCAAGTCTCACTGACATTGTTGATAAGCTCACTCTAAAAGATGACTTGAATCCTGAGGATCTTGAGAAATTCTCTTCAGCACTGGGTAAACTCCAAGAGAAAATGCAATCAGCGTTGAATTCAAATGATGAAAAAGCATTTGATAACGCAAAAAAAGACCTGCAAACCCTTTTAGAGACCTATGCTGACTCTGGTTCATCAATTGATGTCTTTAAGTTGAGCTTTGATAAGGCACAAAAGAACATTAAAGATGGCGACAAAGCCGTTTCTTCTGTTAAATCAGAAGTTGGTGATTTAGGTGAAACACTTGCTGAGGCAGGTAATGAAGCTGAAGATTTTAGTCAAAAGCTAAAAAAAGCGCTTGATGCAAATGATATCAATCAGATTAAGGATCTTATTAAAGAACTCTCAGAAGGAATAAAATTTGGCTCTGTTCAAGATATCCTTAATGGAGATGTTTTTAATAACACCAAAGAACAAGTTGCGCCTTTAAATGAGCTTTTAGAAAAGATGGCTGAAGGAAAGAGCATTTCTGCCAATGAAGCTAATGCTCTAATCCAAAAAGATAAAGAATTAGCCAAAGCAATAAGTTATGAAAATGGTGTTATAAAGGTTAACCGAGATGAAGTAATTCGTCAGCGAAAAGTTAAACTTGATGCGTATGATGACATGGTTCGATATAGCAATCACCTAATGAAAACCGAGGTTAACAACGCTATTAAGACCTTAAACGCTGATACGTTAAGGATTGACAGCCTTAGAAAGCTACGAAGAGAGCGTAAGCTCGACATATCTGAAGCTGAACTGTCTCAACTTGAAGTTAAATCAATTAATAATGTAGCTGATGCGAAGAAAGAATTACATAAGATCGAAAAACAAATGTTACAACCTGGTGGATACTCGGATAGTGAAAGATCCCAGATGGATAGTGTAAGATCAGCTATCCAGGCTTATATCTCAGCATCAGAAGAAGCTGCATCTACTCAGGAAACAAATAAACAAGCGTTAATTGAATCTGGAACTTCCCTTGAAAAATGGACAGACGAGCAAGAGAAAGCTAATGAAGAAACCAAAACATCTACTTATGTAACTGATAAGTATAAAGAGGCTTTAGAAAAGGTATCATCTGTAATTGACGAACAAAACAAGAAGTTAAACGACTATGCAAAATGGTCTCAAAAATACAGAAATAACCTAAAGAAAGAAATCAAAGAACTCCAGCAAAAGAAAAAGCTTATGCAGGAGCAAGCCAAACTCCTCAAGGATCAAATAAAATCCGGTAATGTTCCTCAGTATGGTATCGTAACCTCTTCCCTTTCCTCTGGTTCATCTTCTGGTGGTTCTTATTCTTCCGGTGGCGGGTCTTACTCCGGTAAATACTCCAGCTACATTAATTCTGCCGCAAGCAAATACGGTGTTGATCCAGCTCTAATTGCAGCTGTAATCCAGCAAGAATCTGGTTTCAATGCAAGAGCTCGTTCTGGAGCAGGCGCAGCCGGATTAATGCAGTTGATGCCTTCCACTGCCAAAAGCTTAGGTGTAAACAATGTTTATGATCCTTATCAGAGCATTATGGGTGGCACGAAATATTTAGCCCAACAACTAAGCAAATTTGGTGGCAATGTTGAGAAAGCACTTGCTGCTTATAACGCAGGGCCTGGTAATGTAATCAAATACGGCGGCGTCCCTCCTTTCAAGGAAACTCAGAATTATGTTCAGAAGATCATGTCAAACTACACCAAGTCAATGACTTCTGCTAATTCCTCCATTGCAGGCTACTACACGAAGAACAGCGCTTTTAGAATAAGTTCTAAGTATGGTGCACAAGATGGCGCTTACCGATCAACTCCACATAAAGGGACAGACTTTGCCGCAAAAGCCGGTACTGCAATTAAGTCTTTGCAAAGTGGTAAAGTCCAAATTGCTGGTTATAGTAAAACTGCCGGTAACTGGGTTGTCATTCAGCAGGATGATGGAAAAGTTGCTAAGTATATGCATATGCTTGATACCCCTTCTGTTAAAGCCGGTCAAACTGTTAAAGCTGGCCAGACCATCGGTAAAGTTGGCAGTACGGGTAATTCAACTGGAAATCACCTTCATCTTCAAATTGAGGAAAACGGAAAGACAATTGACCCTGAGAAGTATTTAAAAGGTGTCGGTACATCTATTTCAGATGCATCTCAAGCTGAAGCAGAACGACAGCAAGCAATAGCGCAAGCTAAATCCGACCTCCTCTCCCTCCAAGGTGATATCAGTTCTGTTGGAGAACAAATAGAAGAGCTTCAATACGAAATTGTGCAGTCAAAGCTTGATGAGTTTGATAAGCGTATTGGTGATTTTGATTTAGCAATTGCCAAGAACCAAGCCTTAGCAAGTCATTATCTGTCAGACAGTAAACAGTTTAGAAAGTATACTGCAGAACAGAAAAAAGCAATGACTGAACAGCAAAAGATTCAGAGTCAAAAGGTTTCATGGATACAAAAAGAAATTTCAGCCAATAAAAATTTGAATTCTGCCCAAAAAGCTCAACTTAAAGAAGAGCTGAAGCAAGCTAAAATAGACCTTATCAACTTTCAAGAGCAAGTAAGGGAATTGCAAGGACAAATAGTTCAATCTAAAGTAGATGAAACTTTAAAGTCAATACAAAAATCATCAAACAAGACTGAATCCAAGATCAAAGACGTTGACAATAAAATATCAATGACTGAAAAAGACAAGGATAAGGTCAAATATTATAGTCAGCAAGTCAAATTAGTACAGCAACAACAGGCTGAGGCCAAAAAATACATCAAGCAATTAGAGGAACAGAAAAAAGCAGCAAAGGGATTTCCGGAAATACAAGAGCAGATTACGAATGAGATCGAAAATTGGAAAGATAAGCAGAAAGATTTTAATCTGGAGCTTTATAACACCAAGAAGTCGATCAAGGACATCTATAAATCCCTTGCTGATGAAGTTGTCTCCATCTACAAAGAGATGTACGAAAAGATGCGTGATATTGAATTAAAAGCGCATCAAAAAGCTACTCAAGACTTGATTGACGAGATTGATAAAACTGATGATGAAGCTAAATACCAAAAAGAACTCAAAGAAAAGAATCAGGCTATTCAGGAAACCAAAGAAAAGATCAGTAAATTATCCCTTGATGATTCAGATGAAGCTAAATCGCAGGTTAAAGACTTAGAAAAGCAGCTACAAGAACAGCAAGAAGCATTAGATGAATTTCTTAAAGATCGTAGCAATACGAAACGTAAGGAAGCACTTCAAGACCAACTTGAAAAAGATCAGGATGCCATAAATGACAAGTATGATAACCTGACAAATGATGAGAGAGAATTCAAGAAAATTGAAGACAAACTCATGAACGGTAAAATCACTGACATCTCCAAGCAGCTTAATGAATTCTCTAAATTCATTAACAGCAATATGGAGTCCATCGGTAAGAGTATTTCTAATAACCTGATTGACAAGCTTAAAGAAGCTTCTAATGCCTTAAATACCGTTGTCAAAGGCAATACCACCGGTCAAAAGGTTGCTAGGTTTAAAACTGGAGGGCATGTAGGTAAGCTACCAGCGGCGGGTGCTCTCGCAGTAGTGGATAGCGGAGAACTCATCTTAAATGAGTCAGACACCAAAAACATGCTTAAAGCAGTAGACACTGTACGTGAATTGTCGGAAAAAGATTTAAATGGTGCCCCTTCTGCAAAGCCTGATTTAAGTAAGTATAAAGATTTCCTTAGTGATGTTTCGTTTGCTGGTGGTAAGTTTGGAATACCAAGTTTAAGTGCGAACGTTAAAACAAACGTTCCAGATTCTCTTGTTAGCAACAAAACAGAGACTTCTACAGTAAACAATGACTTTAACTTTACAGTAACCATTAAAGAAACTGGGAATCCTCAGAAAGCTGTTGATTTAATGTACAAGCAATTTACAAATGGCCTCAAAAACAAGGGGTTAAATTTCAACAACTCATGAGCCAGTATACATGCTGGCTCTATATAAAGCAGGAAACGCAACTGTTAAAAATTATGTAAAGCTCGAATTTTCAATTACAGAAGTCAGCAATGCAAAAGAGACAGCGAATATGGTGTTCAAGTAAATCACAAATAGTCCGAAAAAAAGGACTTAATTTTAATATTGGGTAACAGTGGTGTACTTCCAGTTCATTTTTCGAGTGGGAAGTACACCCTTTTTTGTCAAGCCATACTTTTGCCACTTATAAGTGAGGGTTTAAGAGCTTTTTGGAGCATTAACTGCATAAAACAAGCATAAGATAGCAAAAATAGGGGAAAAGGGTACTGAGAAGTGGAAAAAACTTGTTTATGATGCCTGATTGTATTACACTTATTGTACATTCACCGAACGCACAATGTGATTGTATAATAAGCAATCATTTTTGTGAGGTGTTTAGATGGATCGGAAAAAGGAGGATGAGAATATGGCTATTAATCATATGACAATTCCTAAAACTCAATCTGAGGCAATGAAGAACATTAGGCGTATTATGCAAAATAAGATGAAGGAAAATCGAATTTCTTACCAACAAGTAGTGAGATCTATCGAAGATGCGAAGAATGGGAGATAAAATTGTAGCAGATACATGCGTTTTTATAGAGAGTATATTTGGTGCTGAAGGAAATGATAGCGAAATATTTTTTGCAAGCCTTGAGCATAACGATGCAAGGCTTGTTTTTTCGAGAGAAATTATTGGTGAATTAATGTATATTTTAAAAAAGAAGTGTAATGACTTTTCTCTATCGGAAGAAGAAACTAAAGAAGTGTTGGATAATATAACTGCAATGTTCCAACTGGGCAAATCTGTGAACACTAAGTTTATGAGAGTTAAAGTTCCAAGAGTAAAAGATCCTGAAGACCAAATGTTCGTAATAGCTGCGTATGCTGCTGATGCGTCACATTTAGTAACTTTAGATAAAAAAAGCGGAATGTTAGATTTGAAGCATGTCCCTTTTATTTGTTGCACACCCGGTGAATATACTAATAATAATGATGAGCAGATTATCTCTTGAAAGTTCTACATAACACAGAAGAAGACTACCGAACTGGATCGATGGTCTTTTTGTGTTTTATGAAACTGCTAAGTGTGATCCACCTATAAGTATGCAGTTATGGTATGAAGTTATAGTTGAAATGTAATGACAAGCCTCCCTGGTAATTTAACATACAGAATTATTAAACGAACTTGGGTTTATAACAGGCTTACATCTGGGAAGCATATAGGCATGTACAATAAACAGGCGTATCCTTATTGGATACGTCTTTTTTTTGTTGGAATAGCGAGTGAAATAACCGATAATAAGTAAAGATGGGAAGGGGAGGTTAATTTGTCAAAAAAGAAGATCATACTTCTAATATCAACACTTAGTGTTGTGGTAGTTGGTATTATTCTAGCTATAACAATTCCGATGTACATAAACAGATTGGACACCAGTAATTTAGACACAATTGCTGAGAAAGTGGGAAATGATAAGGGAGTTAAGAAAAACTTTAATCAGGTGTGGATGTCTAAAACCGATAAATCTAATGATAAAGTATATGACTTAGTTTTAGCAGCCAAGCCATCTTTCACCCAGTTATCGGATAAAGAAAAGTTACTTACAGTGGGTGAAGTAATGGAAATTACGCAGAAAAACTCCAACTTGAATAAAATAGACTGTGGGAAAGACAAGGTTTGCTCAATCAGTCGTATCTATATTTTGCCGGCTAAAAATGATAAAGCAGTCAGTTATGAAGTTGCTTATGATCTATTAAACAACCCTGAAGAAAACACTTTACTAATAAAAGATCGTGTAGACAATAATCCTGAATCAACTGGTTTCCAAAGAAGAGAAGTTACATACAGCGAAAATGATGATGAACAGTCTGAAGATGAAGAATATCAGGAAAAGAAAATTGCTATTGGCATGACTAAGCAGGAAGTTATTCAACTTAAAGATTGGGGAAGACCTATGTCTATTAATAAGACAACGACAGCATCAGGAATAAACGAACAATGGGTTTACGGCACCAGATACCTATATTTCGACAATGGAGTATTAACAACAATACAAGAATAAAACAGCTCTATCCTTAACCGGATAGGGCTTTTTCTTTCGGACATTTGAGCCTAAACTAAATAAACCCCTCACAAATAACTGTGAAGGGGTTTATTTAATACTCGCATACTTTATCTTCGCATTCCGGTTTTCGGGTAGCATTTACTTTGAATACTCCAACTTCATCATTTGCCTTATCGTATATACCCCAAATTTTTTTGTCTTTGTTTCCGTTTAAATAGCCATTTATTGAAATACCACCCATTGGATTTATTTCATAATCATTGGTGTAATCAATTGACTGGATATCTTTATAGTTTGTTTCAATAAAATCCTTCATTCTTTTTTTAGCCAAAGAGTACAACTCTTCCTTTTGCTGAGTTTCTTGGGCTTCCATTTTTTTGTCGTGTTGTTCCTTCATAAATATCCCTCCAAGTGTTATAATAACCAGAGCTATAAGGATAATTATGTATTTTTTCATAAAACCATCCTTTCTGTCTTACATTTTACATGAAGGAAGGGGTATTGTACATGAATACAAAGACTGACATACCTAATTTAACAGATAAAGAATACTATTTCCTGAGTCAATATACGTATGATGATAAGAGTCTAAAAGAAAGTTATGTAAATAAAGATCCTATTGAGACCACATCTAATAAAGCATTTTATGTAGATAAAATCAAAAAAGATCCAGATACAGGGCTAGATGTATACGTCTTTGTTCAAGCCAAGAAAAAAGAAGGTAAATGGGTTAAACCAAAAGAGCCTGAGAATGTTGTCGTAGGTTTTCAAGGGACAAACCAGGAACAAATCAAAGCTGACGTTATAAGTGCAGATGGCGGCAACGTAGTAATGGGCAAAGACCCGAAAAAGAAAGTCCAATACATAATGAAAAAAGATGCATCTGAAAACTCTAAAGCTATTGCCAAGTATAACGGCAGTATGGAACAAGCAATGATGATTAAGAGTGGAGAATACAAAATTGTCACTAAGACATCTCAATTTGATCAAGGTGATAAGCTCGTTGCCAATGAAGTGAAAAAGTATGCTGGCACTAACACAGTGATTTCGACAACAGGTCACTCACTTGGAGGGGCAGATGCGGAATACGCTGGTGTAAACAATAGCGTTTACAGTGTAGCTTTTAACAATCCTTCCATTGTTAAGCTGCATGATGATGAAACACAAAAGAAAATCAGAAATGGCGAATTTGATTTGTATCATAAAGCAATCATTAATCCTGATGATATGGTGGGTTCAGGTTGGTTTTTAGAATACGACAGACACAACGGAACAACTATATACACGAAAGACCCAAGCATCGCACGTCAAGATCGCGCTAACCGGCTCAATACATCTTTGGGCATTACTGGTATTTTAGGAAGTCTTATTACTTCATTCTATGGCCAAGCATTCGCTAAAAATCCTGATACTCATAGTATGATTGACGCTAACTTTAAATTTGATAAGAATGGTAATATCCAGAGTGTCGATGGCAGCAACGGTGTTTATAACCAGAATATCGAATCGTTCTCATCTTATTCAGGTATGAATGGGCAAACCATTAAAGTGGATGCTAAGTATGCAAAAGAACTGGCTAAACGATTACAGGCAGCTATCGAAGACTTAAAAACAAAGAAACAAGCAATTGAACGATTCCCTCATGATCACAGCAAAATGGTTTATGACGTAAAATCTATTTGCGGAAAGAGATTAGGAGAATTTAAGGATCTAGATCCAAGCGATGTTGATAAAGCTGTATTGTTTCACGCACCTTATGTGAAAGATGGGGCAACATTTTATGACTCAGAAGAACATTATCAGACTGAGGCTTCTCTTCATTATTTAATTAGAGATTTAGAGGATATTAGTGAGTTCATTGTTAAAATGGCTGAAGATCTAAAAGATAAGGATGATGAATTAGCAAGCTGGTTACGGTTGTAAGGGGGGATTTAAATTGCCATATGGAGTTAATATGGATGCAGATGAGTTTTACAGACGGTTACAACAGAATGAGGAATTAAAAAAAATTGTGGGTTCAAGTTTAAAATCTCATTGTCAGAGCCTAAAAGAAGACATAAAAAACGCATCAGACTTTTCTTCAGCACAACAGGTTATAGCTGAAGTGTATATTGCTTTACTCTCTTCATTTGAAGGTAAAGCTAAAGAAGCATTAGTACAAAGGCTTAATGAAAATGCAACAATGCTTACCAATGCCACTGAGAACAGAAGTGCTTTTCTGAGAAGTATTAAGACTAAATAGTTAAAATAACCCCTTCACAAATTGTGAGGGGCTTTTTTATTGTCATTTGTGGCAATCAGTTTTTCAATCGACTTTCAACATCAAATAATCGCTTATTCAATAGCTCTGTTTTATTATCTACGTTCTGTATGTGTTTAAGGTGAGCCGTAATATCTTTTGGCTGGTTCTCTTCAAGGCGGTCTAACTTAACATTAATCTGATTGAATTCCTTCTTTGTATCTTCTCTGAATTCATTCATTTCCTCTTTAAATTCGTGCATCTCTTTTTTAAATGACTTCAAATCAGAAGCCACGCCATCAATTTTGTTATCAATTTTCTTAATCTCATCTAATATCGCTTGAAGCATGTTGTTTTCCATCCCGTTCACCTCTCCGTACAGTATAACAGCAATCGCAATACTTTTGATTGTCCACATTATGGACAATCGAATATTTCAATGGTTTTGTTTAACGAATTTGAAAAAAATAAAAGCAATACTTTTGCTTAAGACTCTGTATCTTCAACCTCAATTAATTCAACAACATCGTGTAAGTCACACTCAAGATATTCACAAATCTTTATTATTGCTGAAAGGGACACAGGCTCACCTTTAGACATTTTAGCCAAAGTTGCAGATGAAACGTCTACATGGCTTCTAAGGTCAACTTTTTTTAAATCCTTTTTGATAAGAGTAATCTCCATTGGTTTATAACTTGGTCTTAATTTCATAAAGCACCTCAAACGTCCATTTTCTTAATTATAACATATTATTTGTCAATCTGTTTATTTTTAGAACATTTTCTTCAATAAACGCTTGACTTTGTTTTTTAATAGAACTATACTATGTTTAGAAACAAAACAATAAATTAATAAAAGAAACAAATAATCAAATTAATAAACTGAAGGTGAAAAAATGAAACACATAATTATCCGTAGAAGTGATTTGGGTGACTTTCCAGCAATGTTGTTTTACAAGCATTTCGCCGTTTCTGGCGAAGATGGTCAAGTACATTTGTATCAAGTTCTTAAAAGGAAGGATGGGAAATACGACAGCATCCATTCAGTTTTCTTGGCCGAAGACATCAAATACAAAAACCTCAGAAGCTTAACAAATGCAGTAATTGATAAGTTGCTCAGCACACGATTATGGGATGCTCTCATTGACAATAGGGAGCTTGTTACACCGGAAGGCTATCAGATTCTTGATAAAAACAAAACTTACTAAAGGGGATAACGACAATGCAAATTAACCGTCACACTGTAGGAACTAATGTAGCAAGCTTAGGAGCAATCACAAACGAAGAGCGTATCGAGGAAATGACGAATCATTTCAATTACTTCAGAGGGAAGATGTTCGAAGAAGAAAACAACTTCATTGAAACATACGACGATGGAAAGCCTAAAAAGCGTCTCAGAATCTTCACAGATATGACAATACCGGTTTGTGTTGAACTTGATGCGGATGATCGGAAAGACGGAATAGCAGCGTTAGTAGAAGCAGGAGAGATGGGTGTTAATTTCCCTCATATCATGTTGGATATGGGGGGAGGTAAAACAGTTATCCCAACTATAACAGACAATGTGTTTTACATAGATGAAAAAGCAACTGTGGTAGAAGTAGATGAAGATGAGTAAGACGGATTTACATAATGATCGGTTCTGTCAGGTTGTATTTGGGGGATTGATCGTAGTGGTACCAGCGTTAAGTATATTGGGTATAGCGTGGTTTGGGTGATTAGGAGAGTGCTGGCACACTCTCCTAATCTGATAGCAAGTACTATGCCATTCCATTGTATTTAAACATAACAATTTAATCAAGGGGATAACTGAAATGAAAAACACATATACCACTTATGAATTTAAAGCATATGATAGGCGAAATAAATTGCTAAAAGAAAGGTTTACATGCAATTACAAAGATCATCTTTATTCAATCATAGAGTGGATTATCAAGAAATGTCCTACCGTTGATGTGATTGAATGTATGGTATCTGAAGTCAGTGAGCTTGCTTTCTGTAAGAGTGAGTATGTCGATATCTTCACGGTGTGGAAAGCAGACGATTAAATAGACAGTGAGGACGGGGAGTTAAAGTCCCTGTCCCTATAATCTCAATTTAACTGAATACAGTCAGTCTATACTCCTGAATTAAGGTGTTGTCTTTAGTGATGCCTTTTTTAAGGATCAGACTGCCGTGGAATGCGCTAACACACGTAAAACTTGACAGGGTAGTGACTCAGCCGACGCAATAAATGAGGATAGGATGCATTCTGTGTTTCCCTATTTACACATGCATCTGAAAGGCGAAAGCTGCCATTAAGTGCTGACGAAGGATGGGTGTATCGTTTCTGACGATGCAGGACAAGCCATAAGTATACGAACGTAATTTTGCGTTCGTTGAACCTGTTAGGGACACTTGACACAGTAGGCTTGTTTGGGGAATAACCAACGGCAAATAGGGTGAACACACGGATACCACAAGTGGATATACAATCAAGTTTCAGTCGCCTGCCTGAGTTTGTTTATTTTTTTACAAGCAAATTCAGGCAGACAACATGACCAGCCGTTGTCCACAGTCTCAACCAATCAAGCAAAAAATCAAAAGAAAAGTCAAGACAAATAACAAAAATTTTGATGATGAATGGAGGTTAAAGCGATTGAAAGTGACTGTAACCAAGAAGGAGCACGAGGACTTAGAAATGTTTCACAAGATGATGGGAGATAAGAGGTTAACAATATCCCAACGAAGACAGGCGAGAATACGGTACGATATGATCTACAACCAAGCGAAAAGAAGAACGCTGCTGAATGAGTACAAGGGGCGTTTGTGAGGTTCGTTGTGAACCTGGCAAGGTGTAGTTCATAATGAACCAGACCCTTAACCCTTTGGTTAAGTATATATGGTTATTATCTATATACTTAAATGAAGCCATAAACGATAGTTCAGCCTGAACCATTGTTTCCCCAGAATTGGGGAATAACCCTAAACAACGACCTGTATTAAAGGAGTGATAAAATTGAATAAAGAGAACATCAGAAAGAAAATTAAACAATATTATGATGACATGAGCAGAGAACAGCTGATATCACAATTGAAGAGATCAGGGCTAAGTGTAAATGAAGATGAAAAGCAGATGTCTTCAATAAGGACATCAGGTCAAAGCTGAAGGCGATAGTATCGCACTCAGGCCAAAGGATATGCGTAAACAATCCTTACGCACTCTAAACATTTTACTAAACGCAAAATTGCGTTCGTTAGATTCAAATTCACGAGCATTCAATTTTAGATTCACCAAATTTTAGAAAGCGCAAAGTTGCGCTCTCAGGATATCAAACACCACTTCTGGGTTCTGACATATTTTAGAAAACTCAAAATTGAGTTCTAGATTTCCGGTACGTATCGGAATTTCAGAGGAGCAAATCATATCTTTTGATTGTGACAAATTGTCACCAACAATGGGCGGAAACTTCCGCTTAATAATAGGAGCTGGGCGAACGAATTGTTCAGTCTGCAAAAATGCAGAGTGTGACCAGTGAGCGATACCTAAATTTTCGAAGTCGTGTTTTGTGTCACCATCGTCAATTCTTGATTGTGACAATTTGTCACAATTGATTCAAAGGCATAATTTGATTGTCCATAATGTGGATGAACGAAATTTACTTGAAGACCTGCCAGTATCTCTAACATATGAAATAGCGGGCTGGAGTCGCATTTCACGACGTCAGAAGCTGGATAGATGTTTTGCCCAGTCAGATATGCCGTCGCAAAATTGCGCTCTCTTTCAAACCTAACTCAATTTGATTTGGGTCAATGCTTTAATCCAAAGTTGGATTTAACGATTTCTTTTACATACCCTCAAGGTGAAGGTATGTTGATGTACACTCCTATAATTCTGAGGGCATGGATGGAGTCCTGTTTTGTTACTCCATAACACATTGTGCTGCGGGTCTTTTTGTGTCACCACGGAGTCACACAAACATTTTAAACTACTTAGAAACAACAAATATCAATCAGGAAACTAAATCCCATGAAGCTTGATATGACAAGGGTTTAGGCGATTTTTTAGGATTGTTAAAGATTATTCAGAATACGTGTCTCGTCCTTGACAGGGTAGAGGTCGCTGGTTCGAGCCCAGTCGGAATCATCCACGGCGGTTAGAGGCGTTATATCAACGTTTCTAGCCGTTTTTATTGCGTTGACTTAGTCGATGACTTAGGCGTATTAAGGCGCAGGGTAGCGGTGGACCGTTACCGTGTTTGGACGTTTCTTATTCTATAAACCGGAATAGGAGGCGTTCTTTTTTTATGGATAATATTCGGAAAGGGAAACCGATTAAACGAACACGCAGGCGTAAACTTCGTGATCTCGGTGACTTGGACGGATTATTTCAAACGTTCATCACGATAAAGACAGCCGAAGGAAAAGCGAAAGGAACGTTACAACAGTATCGCGATAATTATAAATCTTTCACTACGTTTCTTGATGAGTTCGATATACCTCGTTCTCCTACGGTTATTGATCGAGATACAATACGACACTACATAAACTATATGCGCAATGATTGGGTGCAATTTAAGGGGAACGTTTATATATCAGATGAGGAAAAGAAGCGAGGTCTATCAGATAGCACGATAAATACGCGCTTAAAAACGCTGCGAGTGATGTATAACACCTTAGAGAGCGAAGGGCTTATTGACAATAACATAATGTACGGAGTTAAGAACGTACAAGAAATAGAGGAGCCTATCATTATTTTACAACCGGACGAGCTACAACGCCTTTTGAAAGCCCCTGATAAGAAAAACTTTGCAGATTTTCGTGATTATGTATTGATGAACGTATTGTTAGACGGAATGATGCGAATTGGTGAAATAACACATGTTGAAAAGCGAGATTTTGATTTTAAATCTCATATATTAACGATTCGATCATCTATTGCGAAAAATAGAAAGACAAGATATATACCTTTACTCCCTACTACATGTCGGTTAGTTCAAGAGTTAATTGCAGAAAATGAATTAGATTTTAAAAGTGATTATGTTTTTCTGACTAACTACGGAGCTCGTCTTGATAGAAATCATTTTAGAAAGAGATTAGTTGATTTTGCAGCAAAAGCTAATGTGAAAAAGAAGGTGCATCCGCATTTATTTAGACATACTGCTGCGACGATATTTTTGGAGAATGGAGGAGATAGCCGAATGCTTCAAAAGCTACTCGGTCATTTAGATTTGCGAATGATTCAGAGATATACACACGTGGCTGATAAATCGGTGGCGAAGGCGCATGCCAAACATACAGTGATGAATTACATTATCAAAGCTCAAGCTATGCCACGAAAAATAAAAAGATCCTAAAAACAAAAAAAAAAGAACGCCATCCAGCGGATATAAATCCGATAGATAGAACGTCCTAGCCTACGTCTATTATATCGGAAAAAAGCGTACTTGTCTACGTTTATTTAAGCGCGCTCATTTTTCCGACGGAACGGTGTCTCTTAACGAGGAGAAAGCCGTATGTACACGAAAGAAGCCTCTAAAATGGCGTCGTTCCGTTCAGTGGACGAGCTTAACGGCGCCATCCGCACGCACATATACCGCAATAAATCCGATCTAACGCCTGCCGCAATCGAGGTTCTAAAGGTGTTGTCTCGTCATGCCGTAAAAACGCCGGGCGTGGCGTATCTGAAGCTCGCAACTATTGCGGAACTAATCGGCAAGCACCGCGTAACCGTTATTCGCTCCATTAAACGACTAATCAATCTCGGCATTATCCGCAAAGAAATAAAATATCGGCCAGTATCCGGCGGCAACGGCGCCAATATGTATGTTATCCTGCCGGCGGTTAAAGCCGATGTTACTCCGTCCGTGTTACCCCGCCAAGACGCGGACAAGCCAACGGGGACAAAGGCGGAAGTACCGAAACGGAAAGACGAAGCTGTCATTTCTCAAAGCGAAAATAAGTTACTACGTAATACGTATGCTGCGTTTAAATCGGCAGTCAATACGTTTGTCAGTGATAGCAAATTAACGAACAAACTTTACGGTATCTATCTCGCGCATACGTCGTATTTAAAAGGCGTTTATGCTGCCGATACACTTCAAGAAATCGGACTAGAAGCCGTACGTCAAACGTTTATCGCAACTAAACGGAAGGCTATACGCAATCTTGCCGGCTATTATAATGGCGTGCTGGACCGGATGCTCGACCGGTTGTATGCTGCGCGATTCGAAGAGCTGACGCATTCCTAACCGGTAAACGGAGTTTCATCGTGTATCGCTGTTTCGACGATTACATATACGCCGGTTTAGGAAGGCGTTTGATTATCACAAAATGTGATGAACGGGGGTTGGACTCGTAGTTGGCGCAAATTGCGACAACTGGCGTGCGTTGGATGACGTGTGGCCGTTGGTAACAATTTGTTACGATCGAAATAATGTCACGCTTTTGAACCTACGAAATTCAATTTGCGAAAATAGGTCGTCACAAATTGTGACGAGATCGATACGATGGAGGGGCGTGCAATTTCGTACGTTAAGGAGACGGGAAGATCCTCTAGCAATTCTTTAACAGTGTTGTCGCAGTTTGCGATAAGATCAACCCTCTACTTTTCACAAGAAAAACGTAGTCCTTATCTGCCGCAATTGGGACAAAGTTTCGCTCGCCTTCTTCGAATCCGCAAGCTGCACATTTTATGTTTGCCATTAAAAACACCTCCCTATGCCAATAGAGAGGTGTTGTGTGGAGGCTAGGTCAGTCACGGCGTTCGAACTGGACTACCTCTTCGATCGGACAGTCTAAGTATTCGCAAATATGAGCGATTGTAGTCAGCGAAACAAATTCACCGGCTGAAAACTTCGCCATGATCGTTGGGGAAATACGTAGGTCATCTTTTAGTTGTTTCTTCGTTATGTCCTTCTTTAATAAAGTCATTTCTAATGGTTTATAGTTTGGTTTTAGATTAAGGGATTTTTTAGTCATTCTAATACCTCCAAAGCACTATCTGTGAGTTTATACACCTAGTATATCACATGTGAATAAAAATAATACAAAAAAGTGTATAAAAAATACATAAATGTGTTGACCTAAACTACACAAAAGTGTATTATAGTATCAGAAGGACGGAACAACAGCCCTTCAAAACACAGAAAGGAGGACAGAAGATTGATTGAACTGATAACAAAGCTTTCCGTTATCGCCGCATCATGGCTAACCATTTTCAAACTCTTGCTAGAACTTAACAAGATGCGAAAAGAGACGAAAAGCAAAAAGCGACGCTCTCCCTCCAAGAAGAAACGTCGCAAGTAACCAAGACGGGGCGAAAGCCCCGGCTGTTCAATCAATTATACCACATATGAAAAAGATTAATACAATCGAAATTTTTCTAATCGTTGCCCTTTGCTTCTGGATCGCGAACATGAATTTTGCAGCACTTTCTGTTTTAGACTTCATCGGACTTGGTACAGCGGTCGTATATTGCGGTTTAATCGTGTGGAAGTTGTTGTCCCGATGAAAAACAAATCGGCGTTCGGCGGCAGCGAAGTCGTCGGACGTCCCTAAACGAAAGGATGATCCGTTATGACAAACGTTATCAATAAAAACAGCCTTATTCCGGCTGAGTACGTTATATATAATTTCGCAGGAGAAGGGAAGGACTTGCGGAAGGATAAACAACTCGTTCACGTAGGCGGGAACATGGCGGTTGGTTACGAAGAAGGCTGCGGTATTATGCTTTACGAAATGGCCGGCAATCCTGGCGCGTGGGAAATCGGAGACAATGACCGAGTCTTACACGATATATACGACGATGGTTGGCTCGCTGATGTACCGATCGAAAAGCTCGCAAGTATGTCGGTTCTTGAATTCATGCTCGCGGTTGCCAAAAGGAAAGCGCAGAAGAAGGCGGTGGCATCGTGAATCTACGTAGTACACTCTACCTAATCGCGCGAATTCTTGGTGATATCAACGCAGTCAAACGCGGGAAGATCGGCGAAAGAATCGTCCGGAGGGCGGCCGGAAAGGCTATCGGAAGACTCTTCAAGTAGTTTCGACAAATTTGTAAACAATTACCTCTAAAATTTTTGTGACTTTCGACATAAATCGACTGAAATATTCGTAATAGTCAGGTAATATATAGAACAAGACAAGAACACTTGTACGCTTTTGTTTCGAGGTGGCTTACATCGGCCACTGTGCGGTTGACGGGCGATGCTTAAAATCCCGTCAGCGACCGTTTAATCTTGCGGTACCCATTCGTACAGATCATCGATTGAACATCCGATGATTACGGCGAAGGTTTTAGCGGTACTCAGTGTCATTTCTTGCTTTCCTAGAACGTACTTGGAAACATGACTCTTATCGTACCCACTCTTATCCGCAAGTTGCGTCTGCGTAAGCCCTCGCTCATGCAGCCGGTCGCGAAGTAAACACCTACCCGGCTTATACTTCACCTTTTAAGCACCTCCGCAAAAGCTTTATATCGGGCTTTACGAAGGAAATTATAAACTATTGCCGTCAGTTTTTCTATTCGTTTCTGGATGTACAATCATTTCGAGGAAGAAGGGGAAAAGGTTGAAAAGTTTATCTGATGAAATTTTGAACTTGATTGAGGACAGCGATTTAAGTTACAAAGAGGTTGCCCATAGGGCTGGAGTTTCTGCGCGTAGTATTTATGAAATAAAAAATCGTGGAACTATAGGCTTTATAACTATGCTCAAAATCGCCCAAGTCTGTAATGGTGCGGATTATCATGAAAAAATGACTAAATGGTGTCACTTACTTACCACCACTGAAGGTATAAAACACGCCTTTGAATACGCAGCAATAAAAAGAGATATCGCACTTTTAGGTGACTTGTTAGACAATGCAGAAGGCGACGATTCATTGAGTGCGTACTATGGGATTTACAGCTTAATTTATAAATTTATGAAAAAGGAGATTGCTTTCTTAGACTTGTACGATTTGCTTAAACAGGTTCGAATTTCGAAGGATAAAAACCTCGCGATTATAGTGGATATCTACAAATGTTATTTACTCTACTACCAAAAGGACTTTCTAGGCATTCTTCAGATGGCAAATGTAATCGAAAAAGAAATACAAAACGTAGGTCAAGACAGAAGTGCTTTTTTCAGACAATGCTATATATACCGGTTGGCGGAAGTGTTAATGCCGGTCCACTTGCATTTTAATAATTTTGAAGCTTCACGCAAATTTGCGAAAATTCTACTTTACAGTAATATCAGCAGCAAAACTATGTCGGATGGTTATTATTGTATTGGGATGACGTACTTGGGTAGAGATAAGGAGGTTTGTTTAAAGAGTTTAGAACGTAGTTACGAACTGATGAAGGAGATAGAACGTTCTGATTTGATTGAAGAATCCAGAATGCACTTAGAACTAGCACGCCTGTACTATGAAGTAAAAGAAGGGGCGTCCATTAAAGGTGTGGCAGGTTTTGCGGAGAGAATGCAATTTAAAAGTGATTCGGATTTCATAAAGTACTTTGAATATCGGTTAGAGAACTCACTGTCAAAACTTTATGAGGGTTATAAATACTTTTTTAGTCGAAAGAATTTCTTGTTTGCTAATTTAATAGCCGATGACCTTGCGTATTTTGGAGTCGACTCCGCGCAAGTAGAGGCACTTAAGTCGATAAATCTAAATGAAAAGGTGGAGTTTAATTTTGAAGAAGAAGTTGTTAGCTGTTTTAGCCATTGGAGCCGTATTAGTATCGCTCGGGTATCTTAACAAAAATGATCAGGTATCAACGCAAGAGGCGAAGTCTGAATTTAAAGTGGCCGAGATAAGCCCAGGGGCGTAGAAACAAACAATGCCCGCTGATAAAAATTGGCGGGCGTACTCATTATTAAAAAAAACGTTTTGGCGAACGTAGTAAAACAAAAGGCCGACCTGTTGGCGCAGGACGACCCGATCAAAATCAGTTAGAAGATATGCAAGTACGACATCTACACTCTTGGCGGAGTAATCGTATTTGCCGTCCGCTGTTACTCTCACATAACAGCATTTTCAAGCAACCAAAAAATAACCCGAAGGTTTAGTTACTTATTTTGTATTTTATCCGTTGCCAACGGATTTTACAAGGCGAACAGTATACGAACACCTTCGGAAAATTGAATGGAGGTCAATGATATGCCGGTCGATTTCGGATGGATATTTCAAATATCCGCAGTAATCGTAGTGTTTATCTTAGGCTGCATGACATGGGCGGTTTGGAAAAAAGAGGATTCTGACGCTCAAAACAACAACTTCGGAGGGTTCGATAATGAATAAATATAGCGTTTCTCGATTAGCAGTAAAAAATGCGACAGCTCGTCTCGGTCTTACAAAAACGCAAGCACAGAACGTATTGCCGAAATATGCGCAAGGTTCTGCATTCGTTTGGTTACTCGAATCAACAAGCGGCAGCCAAGCCGTTTACGACAACTATAACGAAAGAGTGCGCCTTGTAATCGCCGAGAACGGAACCGTACTAGACGTTTTCCCCATTGATTACGCGCTACAGTCACCGCACAACTTATCGGAAAAGGTAAGACAATCGCTTAAGGAGTCGACTAAAGAGACTTTGATCGCGAAAAGAGACGAGATCCACCGCAAATGGTGCGAAGCTGAACTCGCTTTTCACGAAAATAGTTACGAAATAGCTAAAGTGCGCTTCGGATTAATCGACGCGAGTACCGAAGATGCTGCGGCGTTAAACAGCCGTTTAGCGGAGCTTTGCGCAGATAATAAGCGACTGCACGAAGATAGATCAGCACTCAGAAAAGAACGGACTGAATTAGAGCGTGCTCTTGTACCTTATATCTAAGATTGCGGACGGAACCAAAATTCGAGGGGGAAACGAAATGGAAAAAGTACGTTTGATTCGGCATGGTGGCGTGGCCTTTCCTTATACGGAGACACATGACGCCTATCTTATCGCAGCAGATACGGTAGCATTATGCGACTTTGATGCGTTGGGCGGCGGCAGGTTTGCGTTTTACGACGCGGAAGGCTTGACGCGTAAAAATGACGGCTATCACTTATACGACGATGCGCATCCGGCATCATTTGCGTTTGATTTCGCAAAGACGACGGCGGCCCTGAAGAAGCTCGACGGTCGGGAATTAGCGAATATGAGTGTCTCGCAGTTCATGCGATTGTTTTTCACGGGAGGCGAAAGTTGTGTATAAAACAGGCGAAACCGTGCGATATTGGGGCGTTAAAACTGGCGGACTGACTTGGCTCTCATCCGAAGCGATGATCGGTAAAGTAATCGACTGGCAGCGCGAAAAACAGAGTTATAAGATCGAGGGGCAGTCGGGAACCGTCCAGGACGTTCCGGAAAGATTGATTGAGAGAGGTTGTGAAGGGAGCGGTGGCTTGCTTCCGGCATAAAAAACGAAGAAAAAGCTAAACAAACGCAAAAAAGCGCCGATATTATATAAAATAGGCGTTAAAAAGATAGGTTCGACGGACATAATTAAAAAAGTGTCTTCGAATCTATTTATATTGAATTATGTATTTCAGTGAATATAGAATTTCCTATCTTAATTGAATTATACCAAAAATAATGATTATGTCAAGAAAAACTTTAAATGAGCACAGTACATATTTTTGTCCTTTTGTTGTCTATACGTTATGAATCGAATTTGGGATTGAAAGATACTTGTTAAAGCTCCCGATATGCTGTCTTACGTTATGAAAATTTTTTCTTGTAAGGCCTAAAAACTTATGTTTCATGTGGACTTAATCATTATATAGTGAAGATTTGTTAATGCGGCATACTGCCGTGTCACTTATTTTTGATTAGTTTGTTAATTTCAGTTAATAAATGAAGGGTGTGTATCTGTATGAGTAGAGAAGTTTTTATCTTGATAAGGAAATTTAAAGGAATGAGACAAAGTGAGTACGCGCGATGGCTAGGAATTACGCCGGCTTATGTAAATATGATCGAATCCGGAGCGCGTTCTGTATCTGAAAAGATCGAGTGTTTTATAGCTTTGAATTTTGACGCGACAAGCGCTGAGTTTTTGGAGTTTGTAAGAAGGTATGAAAATCTAAGGGAATTGGGGTGAGGGTCGGTTGCCTATGTTAAGGAAATTTCTAAGTATCTGTTTTGATTTTATATTTAAATATCCATAGTATTATCCACTATAAATTATAACACAAACTGTTCGGTTTTGCAAACTAAATTTAAAAAAATAGGGGGACATACGAATGGGGAAAGGGTCGAGCTATCACACGAAAGTAACGCAAAAAGAGGATGAATACCTTTACGACGAGGACGGCATTATTCGTCTGCTCTCAATTTACAACCAGATCGAGGATCAAACGGACGAAGCGACGGTCACAATGCTAATCGACTTAAGAACCGCGTTAGATACGGACGTACTCGATGGATTAGAACGGAAAGTTATTGCGCTTCATTACTTTTTAGAACTGCCGGACAGGGACGTAAATAAGCTACTCGGGATCAAGACAAGCGAGGCGCGCGAAATACGTATGTCAGCTCCGGAAAGTGTTGCCGCTGTGATGCTCGGTTATAAAGCGAAGAAATTGCCGCCATATAAGCCGTTTAAAGCTAAAGGGCCTGACGTACTTGGCGAGTGGTTAAACGCCGTAGGCGCCGGAGAAGCGCCGGTATATTCGTTTACTCGCGAGGTTCAAAACGCATTACTGCGTTGGTTGAGTGATAAGGCCCAGCGCGATTCCCTTGCGTCTGAATCGGTGCGACAGCAGGAAGAAGGACCGCCAGTGTTTCCGAGAGACTTTCCGGATTACGTCGAGCGATATCCGTTTTATACCGAAACGCAGCTCGAGCAGATGGATCGACGCTTAGGCGGTCTAAGCCTCGTTGATGAAGGTAAAGACAACCACGCAGCGCCGGGATGGAATCAAGTTCGTCAAGGAACCGTCACCGGACGAAAGAGGTCCGTATCCCAAGATGAAAAGAACGGTACTTTCCGCGAAGGATGGACGAAATTATACAAATAGGGGAGGAAAAGACATGCCGAAATCACCCGTTGTTCCTGCGATTGAAAGCAAAGACCCGGAGTGGAAGCGTTGTTTTTACTCAAATATATCGTATGAATTCAGCGTTATTTTAGGCGACCGTTTTGATAGTATCGAAGATTTCCGCGCGGCTTTCGACGAGCTGCGCGAGGATCTTAAAGACTATCGCGACACGTTAGATCAGATTCTCGAAAACAATGCGCCAGGCTACGGGCTAACTTGGCGCGACTTTAAGTGGATACGGGCCAATCGGTGGAAACAGTGTCCGGTATGTGGCCGCATATACCTCGATTACACGAACGGCCGGTCTGTGACGTGCTACCTCGACGAATACTTACGCTTCAACCTACAGACACGCGAATACTACGACAATGTCGATTACCGCGGCAAAGTGAAATCTATGTGCTCCGAGAAGTACCGAGCATGGCGGAAACGTGGTCGGCAGGGTCCGGTAGGTTATATCGCATTCAAGGGCGGCGGCTTCGCTTCATAGGCGGGCCCGTCGGCTTGTTCGTCGCACGATGAGACAATCAACTCGCTCTTCGCAATTTGCGAAGAGGTCGGCAGTGTTGTCGCAATTTGCGACGACTGAATCGACTTGTTCAGCGCAATTTGCGCTAATTAAATCACTCGTCACAAATTGTGACGAGATCAAATCGTTCGTCACAAAATGTGACGATCAAATACGGGAGGCTATAAAATGGGAGCTAAATTAGTTGTCGATCAATCTACGGGCGAGGTTTTAACGGATTATACGATAAGGCACCGCAAGCAAGACGAAGCCTATAAGAAGATGCAGAAGCGCGGAAAGGATACGCGGCACTTTTCGCTTACACATATGAAGCATATACGCGAGGTAACAAGCGAACTATCGAATACGTATTGCGGCTACGTCGTTATGCTGCAGCCGTATATCGAGTACGAAACAAACGTAATCCTAGACGGAAAGAAAGAGCCGGCCAAACGCGCAGCATTAGCGAAAATACTAAAGGTGAGCCCGCGCACAGTTAAGGCGGTCGTTACCGAGCTGAAGGATAAAGAGATCATATATGAAGAAGACGGACGCTTTACGGTAAACCCTCGCTATCACCTACGAGGTAAGGCCGGCGGCGAGTCGCAGAACATGATTAAAACGTTCTTTTCTACCGTTAAATGCCTCGACGTAAAGGCGGCGGACCTTGGCTTCGTATATAAGTTGCTTCCTAACGTCCATTTAGAAACGAATATGATATGCAATGATCCGTTTTGTACAACGGGAGAGATCCGGTTTCTCAACGAAAAGCAGATCGGAGAGCTCGTTGGTATGTCGGAAAAGAAAGCGCGTGAAACGCTGACTAGATTAAGGAAGGCCGGAGTCGTTGGCGTATGGCATCGAGCGAAGGACAGTCGCGAAAAGTTAACGGTGCTAAATCCGTACATTTTCTATCGCAAGTCAGGCCAGCCGGACGGAACATTGGATGCGTTATTTACTTCGAAGTCTTACGTGGGGTGAAAAATACACCCCCTTTTTTGCACCAAAAAGCCGAGATACACCCCCTTTTTTGCACCGTGCTTACAAACGCTGAATCCCTTGCGGCTCTAAGAGTGAACGCTGTTTTTGACGTGAAATTTACGCAAAACGTTCTATATCTATACTAAATAAAAAACCGTTTAAACCTTCCGCCTTTCATTCGCTATCGCTCATACGGCGGAGATATTAAGTTCTTATTTATTTAATCGCGATAAAGGTACTTAATAAATAATAACTGCGGCCCGTAGGAGCAAAGCGACGTAGGGGCGCTATGTTTTAAAGGATTATTGTCTTGTCCGGTGATTTTTACTGGATGAAAATAATTTGGTTTTTTGTTTGAAAAACACTTGTAAAATAGCTCTTTTGTTGTCTATACGTTATGAAGCGAATTTCGAGTTGAAAAATACTTGCATTAATGCCTAATATGCTGTCTTACGTTATGAAGATTTTTACTTACTAAACTTAAAAACACCTGTTTCAAGTGGATTATCTATGTTTATAGTGAGGGGAAAATCGACAACCCCATTGAGATAATATAAGTCGTTTTTTCTTCCTCTTCCCCTATTTTGAATTTTATTAAGTTTGTTTGTATTTCCGCAAACAGAACGAAGTGATCGGCGCACATGTCGATCGCTTTTTTGTGTTTGCGGCTCACTGGCGATTAGCTACCGTCAGCAGAACGGCCTACCACGTGCGAGCCGCATCGCACCTTAACCGGTAGGAAAAATACGCGAAAGGTAGGAGAACGCATATGACAAAGAAGAACAGAGGCGCTAAGAAGTACCCGACTAAGGAATCGATTATTGCAGAGATCCAACGTAGGCAGGCCGAAGGACTGACGCTTAATTATACGAGAATGCGTGCAGAAGATGACGCATTAAGACGTAGATGCGTTACTTTATTCGGTGGATATCCGAATGCAGTTAAGGCAGCCGGTATCAACTACGAATCTATAAAGTTCGATGCTAACGTCGCTGCGCGATGTGGTAACGAGTTCGAATTAGTATTCAGTCATTTGTTGCGTGAACTTGGTATCGGATATAAGACGGTAAGACATGGCCGATTCGTACCGGACTTTACGTTGAACAATGGCGTTTGGATGGACGCAAAGCTTAGTGACTATCGCGTTATAAACGCACAGTGTCCGACTATGCGTAACTATGGTCCTCTTTGTCGTTTGCTTACCATCGTTTATATGAACGGTATTGACTGCGATAGATTGTACGGTAAGACACGAATCATCCACGTTAACCGTTTCGTTAAGCAACTACCGAAGCATAGACAGGAACATTACCGCAGACTATTCGCTGGCATTAACGCAAAGCTAACAGCAAGTACCGCAGCATAAACGAAAGGAGAAGATACGATATGGCTAAAGAAGAAACAGCACTCGAATTGGCTCACGGAAAACTAGTATGGGACGAGAAAGAAAAGAAGAGTGTGTATGTAGAGAACGCGCAGCCTGCTAAGAAGCCGAGCGCCAAGCGTAAGCCGAAAGGCAAAACAGAATGAGGTACTGCATCTTTAACGGTTGCGCAGGATTGGCCGTAACAGGTAGCTACTATTGCGAGGAACATAAGCCGAAGGCAAAGGGCAAGGGTCGAGATACATTCCAATCAAAGAACAAACCCTTTTATCGTTCAGATGACTGGCAAAGTATGCGTCAATATGTGTTCGAAAGAGATGGAGCAAAGTGTCGTGAATGTGGTCAATTTGTTTTCGGGAAGAACGCGCATGTTCACCACGTTATCGCGATCGCAGAGGACCCGACGCTCAAACTAGAAGAAAGTAATTTGATCCTTCTTTGTCCGAAGTGTCACGCGAAAATTGAAAATGAAAATAAAAAACAAACCCCCCAGGTCTTTCAAAAATATTTTAAGCATTCGGGGGATAGGAGTGGGGGAGGCACGCATACGCCAAAGTGAAATTTTGAAAGGGGGGTACGATGAAAAATGGCAGAAATGACACCGCAAAGACGCGGCGCGCAGACAAAACGATTACGAGCGCTTCGAGAAGAGGAAGAGTCGCGAATCGTGGATTTATTGCAAGCAGCCGGGACATACTCAGAATCACTCGCGCCCCTTATTGATACGTATCTTGACGCGCATGTCATATATAAACAAATGTACGAAGAATGGCGCGATGAAGGCTTTCCAGCGACTAAGATGCACGTAAACAAGAGCGGTCATGAGAACGAAATTAAGCATCCTTTAGCGCAGCAAGTGGCCGATTGGAACGCGAAGAAAAGCAAACTTATCGAACAATTAGGCTTAACTCCGAAGCTGCAAAAGATAGTCGGCGGAAAGCCGAACGGCGCTACCGATAAGCTCCAAGAATTTACCGAAAAGTGGGGCGGTGGGTCGTGATTGAAAAGGGTGTGAACTACGCTCAAATATACGCTGACAAGGTTATGAGCGAGCTTGAGCTGCACTGTAGATCGGAAATACAGACAGTTAAACGCTACCTATCATTAATGGAGCGTAAAGATATTCGTTTTGATGTTGATCGAGCAAATTACACAATGCACTTCATAGAAACGTTTTGCTATTATCGCGAAGGGCCAGTTGCCGGACAAAACATAATGCTTACCGATTGGGAAAAATTTAACCTGTCGTGTATTTTCGGTTTTGTTAAGCGAAACAGATATAACAAAGAGGTCCGACTTTTTCGAACGTCCTATATTCAGATTCCGCGTAAGAATGATAAAACAACGCTAGGGGCCGGCGTAGGGAACTATATGCTTTTTGGTGATAACGAGCTCGGAGCCGAGTGCTTCTGTGCTGCGACGGAAAGAGCGCAGGCGGATATCGCGGCTTCGAAAATGATTGCGTCCATCGAGAACAGCCCGGACCTTAGAGGTCGATCCCGGATACTCCGAAATCTGAATAAGGTTATTTATTCATACACCAGGGACGGTAAGACATTCGAGAATACATTCCGGCCGTTATCTAAAAACACAACCGGACTAGACGGTTCGAACCCACATTTCGTACTACTTGACGAAGTACACGCGAATGGAAACGCTGATATCTATGACGTATTAAAGTCCGGTATGGGATCGCGAACTCAGCCGTTAATGTTCATCATATCTACCGCAGGAAAAGGAACTACGTCCGTCGGCTTGCAGATTTATGACTACGCGAAGAAAGTTCTAAACGGTAGTCATGACGATGATTCGTGGTGGGTTTATATAACCGAGCCAGATAAGGGCGACGCGTGGGACGACCCGGCAGTTTGGCGCAAGGTCAACGTTAACTATAACGTATCGATTGATGGTGACTACTTAGAAGAGCGATACAGAGAGGCGCTAATGTCGGCCGAGCGAAAAGACGAATTTATGGCAAAGCATTTAAACGTGTTTGTTCGGAGCACCGGTACTTACTTCGAAAAAGACATCGTTCAAAAAATGATACAAGACAACGAGGGTCATATCATTACTGACCTCGGCGAATATAACGGCGAGCAAGTAGTCCTCGGATTAGATTTATCGAAAACGACAGACTTAACTTGCGTCTCAATAAACATACCTTCACAAGACAACGAAGGAAATCCACTTCTTAAGGTTCGGCAAATGTACTTCTTGCCGGAACATGACTTGGAAGCGAGAGAAAAGTTAGAAGGCATCCCTTATCGACAAATGTGCGAAAAGGGCTTTTTGACGTTGTGTCCTGGAAGAACAATCGATCACGATATGGTCAAAGACTTTATCATTGACTGCGCCCAGATGTACGACGTATTGCAAGTTAACTATGATCCGGCCCTGTCTCAGAAGCTTATAGAGGCGCTAGAGTACGAAGGTTTGACGTGTGTAGAAGTCCGACAAATATCTACGCTTCTAAACGCACCGTTTGATGACGTTGAGGTGTTGATGTATGAAGGGAAAATTAAAACGGACAATCCTCTATTTGTTTACTGCACAGAGAACGTTGTCGCAGATAAGAACTTCCAAGGATTGAAACGACCGAGTAAACGACAGAGTAAAGCGAAAATCGATGGCTTTGTCGCCTTCCTTAACGCGCATAAGGAGACAATGATGATGATGACTAAGTACGACGCAGAAGAGTTCAGCGCGATACTAAAACGACTTTATCGGAGGTGAGAAATTGGGAGTCTACGGATGGATCAAGGATCGCGTAACTAAACGAAGCTTCAATTTACGAGATACAGCTATGTTTAACTATACAGCGTTTGTAAATGATGAAAGTATTTTAAGATCAAGCGATACCTACAGTCTAATGAAATTGATAAGCGATCAAGTAGCTTTGTCAGATTTCGTTGTTGAGGATACTACGACAGGAAAAGTATCCAGCAGCCCGCAGGCACTTCACGCCTTGCGGGTTTTAAATCGTCCAAATGATTATTTAACCGGGTTCGAATTCAAGAAACTACTGACTAACACTTATCTACTAGAAGGCGATGTTTACCCTTTCTATGACGGAAAACAAATTCATGTGCTAAGCGGTGCAGTTAGCGAATTAACAGCGGCGGGAACCGAGCGAATTACATGCTACGGCAGTGACATACCGCCTTATATGGTGCGGCACATTAAAAACATGGGGCTCAATCATGCGGATGGTGTCGGTCTGTTAGAACTAGCGAGAGAAACGCTAGAAGGTGTTATGAACGCTGAAAAGGCAATAACTGAAAAGTACAAAAAGGGAGGCCTTATCGCGTTCCTTTTGAAGCTTGATACGCATTTATACGCCGCGGCAAACAATAATTTGCAGCAGGTCGAAGAGATTTTGGATCAGTTAGAAGACATTAACACCACCCACAAAACAAAAATGATTCCTCTCGGAAAGGGGTATGACATAAAGGCTCTAGAGTCTCCTATCGACGATGAGAAGATCTTGAAATACTTGAATGTCTATAAAAAGGATCTCGGTAAATACTTCGGCCTCGACGCTGAACTATTAGAAGAGATTGAAAAGAAAGACATGGAACAGGCGATGATGATGCTTTTCACAAACTGCTTAAAACCTATCTTTAAAAACTTTGAAGAGCACCTTAGTCAGCTATTCTTCCCTACCGACAGTAATCTGCGTATCCGTTTCCGTTACAACGTTTTAGATTACGTGAGTTTTAAGACGAAAACAGATATCGGTTATAACCTGGTGCGCACTATGATCGCTACACCGGACGACGCACGCGAAATGTTAGGGTTTCCGCGATTAGAAACACCGGAATCTAGCAAATTGTACGTCAGTAAGGATCTTGTCGGGATCGATAAGCTCGACGAGGCCTCGAAAGGTGGTGATGCAAGTGGGGAAAATGGAGCAACGGACGTTTGATATCAGCGGCATGGATGTTCGCGATGCTTCAAACGATAGCGAAGCGCCTAAAATCACCGGTTATGGCGCAGTTTTTAATACTCCGGCAGATATTGGCGGTATGTTCACCGAAATTATTGCGCCTGGGGCTTTTGCGAAGGCACTTTCTAGTCAATCCGATGTGCGGGCGCTATTTAATCACAATTGGGACTACGTACTCGGACGCACTCGTAGCGGTACTTTAACGCTAGAAGAAGACGCTAAAGGTCTTAGATTTACAGTTACACCGCCAGCTACACAATGGGCCGACGATTTACGGAGCAGTATGCTTCGCGGCGACATCACTCAATGTAGTTTCGGCTTTAACGTTACAAAAGAAGATTGGAATTACGACACTGTTCCGGCAACCCGAACGATTCAAGAAGTTCAGTTGTACGAGATCAGTGTCGTTTCACTTCCAGCGTACGAAGAAACGGAGGCCGCAGTAGTTAGAACCAAAGATATCTATACGCGAGCCAAAGAAGATCATGAGCTCAGAATGAAAACTCAAAAACTAATGACCAAAATACAGGAGGCTTTAAAATGAACCTTAATGAAATCTTAGAAAATCGTAAACAAACAATCGAAGCGCGATTAGGAGAGCTTCGCGAAGATGTCGAGGCTGGAAAAGTAGATTCTGCGACAGTCGATAGTGTACAAGAAGAAATCGATAAACTTGCGGCTGAGCTTTCGGCAGTCAAAGAAGAGATCGATAAACTAAAAGAAAAAGCAGAAGGCGAAGAAGATGCGCCGGCAGAAGGCGAAAAAGAAGTGCCAGCTGAAGAAAATCGTTCTCACACGCTAGAACAGGAGAAACGCGACGCACTTACTCGTAGCATTATGAGTTCGCTCGCTTCAGAATCACGTACTAAAGCCAAAGAAGGCCAGCAGCGTAAAGCTTTTGCTAACTATCTCGTAGGTAGAATTGGCGATTCCGAAGCTCGTTCTATGGGAGTTGACACATCAAACGGAAAAGTCTTGGTACCTGAAACACTGTCAAAAGAAATCATCACTTACGCACAAGAAGAAAACTTACTTCGTCGCTATGGTACTCGCGTAGTTACGAAAGGACAGGAAGGTTACCCTGTACTAACTAAGAAAGCAACTGCGAATCGCTTAAGCACAGAGAGAACGCTAGACAACCCAATTACACCGACTGATCTTGATTTCAGCGAAGTGTTCTTAAAGCCTTCTGAAACTGACGCACTAGTCTTAATCACTAAGAAGCTCTTACACATGACTGACATGCCTATCGAGCAAGCGATCATCGAAGAGCTGAAAAAAGCGTACGTGGCTAAAGAAGCTGATTACTTCTTTAACTCTACTGATAACCCAGGATCTTTATATCAAAAATCCGTAGCCTTTACGACTACTGAAACTGATATTTATAACAAACTAGTTCGTTTGAAAAACACAGTGCCTACAGCAAAACTCAAAAACGCACGCTGGATCATGAACAGAGCTGCATTGAATATCATTGAAACTCTTAAAGATGCGAACGGACAGCCACTTCTTCGTGAATCATTCATTGAAGGCGCGTTCGGTCAAAAAATTCTAGGCTATCCGGTAGACGTATCTGATTACGTAGATGGCAGCACACCGGATGTACCACGCTTGTATTTCGGTGACTTCAGCTCATTCCACATTCAAGATGTAATCGGCTCAATGGAAGTAAGTAAGCTTCTTGAAAGATATAGCGATACAAACCAAGTCGGCTTTAAAATCTGGCACCTAAACGACGGTCAGCTTATCTATTCACCGTTCGAACCTTCAGTATTCAAATTGGAGCTAGGTACGGATGCACCGTCTGCTTAATCAACTAATCGAACATCTGAAGTTAGAAGACAGTGAGGAAAATTCCTTGCTGTCTTTTTACTTACAGTCAGCCGAACGTTATGTGAAACGCGGGACAGGATACGCGGACGATCATCTTATTTTGCTAGTCGCCGGTATTTTCTACGAGTATCGAGTGACGGAAAAGAGCATGGGGAACGCGTTGAACTCCTTAACGCCGTTGTTTGTACAGGCGGGAATGTGTGGTGAGGACGTTGGGGATAAATCCGGGGGAGCTACGGAATCGAATTAGCATTGAAAAACGCGAGCCGGGGCAAGATCCGGTCACTATGAAGCCGAGACATACTTGGGTACCTTTCGCTAAGCCTTGGGCCCAAATCATGCAGCCACGCGATAGATGGATCATTCAGGCAGCCGCAGAGCATCAACAAAACACAATATGGTTTCGGATACGGCAACGAAACGGCATCGAGGCCGGTAGTATGCGCGTGATATTCAAGGGGCAGCCGTACAAGATAGCCGAAGTCATTCCGGACTTACAGAACCAAGAACTAATGACGTTGCAGTGTGAGGGGTGGGACCGTGAGGATATCAGCTAATATAGACGGTCTTGACGATATCGAACGCAGACTTATGCGGATGGGAAAAGACGTTAAAAAGACGGAGACAAAAGCACTTCGGGCAGGGGCTCAAGTCCTCGCTGAAGGTATTCGTCAGGAAGTTCCCGTTTCGGACATTAACCACCAACACATTCGCGATGATATCCGGATTAGACAGACACCGAAAAAAGATAGACCAATCCCGGATTCTATCAGTTTTGATATAGGACCTTCCGAAAAGACTGCGTGGCGTGCCCGATTCACTCACGACGGGTTTACGACTAGTACCGGAAAGTTCATAAGAGGAAATCCGTTTATTACAAGAGCCTACCGCGTTAAAAGGGACGCGATTCAGAAGGCCGTCGCTGAAAATCTGCGTAAGGGGATAGGGACATGATTAATTATGAACCGGTCATTGCGCGAGAGCTTTTTAACGATCCTACCATTAACGAAATGACAGGCGGTCGAATATATGCCGGCAATTTACCGCAAGAGTTCGCGGCAGAGTATCCGCACATCCTCGTTATCGAGACGGACAATATCGATACGGAATACTGGGGAAACAAAGCAGTCGCATCCGATATCGACTTACAAGTAAATGTATGGATCAAAGCAGATGACAATATAGGCCCGATTCAAACGGCCATTGATAGGAAAATGAAGGCGCTAAGATGCCGGAGAGTCACGTCCTCGTCTTTTGATGAAAACGAGCGCGGCGCTTTCCGCAAGGCGTTGCTTTATAGAACAACTGTAAAATTAAAGGAGGAAATATAGATGGGTAGTGTATCAGTTGGGCTTGAGAACTTAGTATATGCAAAATTGGTTAAAGACGAAAAAGGCGATATTCAATACGGTGAAGTTAAGGATTTCGCGCCGGTTATTTCTGCGAAAGTAGATACGAGCAGTGAGAACGGAACTTTATATGCAAATAACGGACCGATCATCGCTAAAACACAGATCGGTGAAACAAAAGTTAGTTTAGGAGTTTCGGAAATTCCTATGGACGTTCTAGCCGACATCACAGGTCAGCAGTTAGTAAAAGGTGTTATCGCGTTTAAACAAGATGCCGTACCTCCTTATGTTGCGCTAGGCTTTACAGGCACAAAAGAGGACGGAACTAAACGTATGGTTTGGCTTACAAAAGGACGATTCGGCCTTCCGACAGAGGATCGCAAGACAGCGGAAGATAAGATCGATTTCCAAACTGATGAAATCGAAGGTACGTTCATTCAGCGTAGCGATAAGATCTTTAAAATCGTTGGTGATAGTGGAATCCCAGGTTTCGAGGAATTCGAAAGCACATTCTTCGATCAAGTATTCGACGTTACTAAACTAGCGGACACTGGCACTACTGCCCCAACTGAGGGAGGCGCTGCTTAATGGAAATCACTCTTAATATTAAGGGAGAAGAAAAGACTTTTACGCAAAGCTTCGTGAAATTTAAAATCAAGCGCGAGGCTTTAGAGGTTGAGAAGTACGCACAAGATCCCGACCACGATCCAATCGAGTTACTAGACCGACAATTCAAATTGATCGTAGAAGCTTTCGACAAACAATTTACAATTTCGGATTTAAATAACGGTTTAAACACAATCGGGCACAGAGACGTGCTTTATGACATTATCGGCGTAAATATCTTAGGCTATCCTACTCGCGAGGAATTAGAAAAGCGCGCGGAAGAGGCCGATATGGGAAAGTTGCTAGAAAAGCTGATCGCCGAATCACAATCGACGAAGCAATAGATAACATCCAGGACGCTTACCTCTCACTTATGCAACAAGGGTGGTCGCTACATCAAATCGATGAAAGCGACTACCTTTTTTATATTCGTTTACTGGAAAGGCAAGAGAAGTTAAACGATCCAGTCGAGAAGAAGAAGCGAGAGCGAGCGAACCTTAAAACGGTACCTATAGATCATGTGTTTTAGGCGGGAGGTGAGAATGTGTCAAATGAAGTTCTAGGCAATATGGTAATGCGCCTCGCATTCGACGATAACGGATTTTCACAAGGCGTAGACAACATTAAAGACAAAATGGCGTTAGTACGTAGTGAAATGAAAGCCTCGGATTCGCAGTTTGGCCGCCTTGGTGATGCGTCCGACAAGTTGCGGGAACGCCAGGAAGGGCTATCGAAGCTATATCAATTACAGTCGGCTAAGATCGAGCAGATGCGCAATAAATATCAACAACTTGCGCGAGAAAAAGGCGAAAATTCTAAAGTCGCTTTGCAGCTGGCCCAACAGATTAATAACGAAGTCGCTGCGTATAACTATCTCGGACGACAATTAGAGCGAACAACCCTCGAAATAAATACGCAAAATTCCGCATGGACACGCGCGGGAGACAGCCTTAAGGAGTACGGCGAGAACCTAGAAAAGCAAGGCGCCCGGATGAAGGCGATCGGGCAGGTTGGTATCGCGGGAATAACGGCTCCGATGGCAGCACTCGGCGCGATGGCGATTAAATCGGCGGCTGACGTTAAGAAAGCGCAAGGGTCTATACAGGCGCAGATGGGTCTGACGAAGCAAGAGGCCGAAGAAGCAACGAAAGCAGCGACGAACATTTGGAAAGAAGGGTTCGGTGAGAATGTAGGCGATGTTACAAGCGTTATAAGCAACGTGCGACGTAATATCAAATCGTTAGGCGACGCATCAAACGAGACGCTTGAAAGAGTAACGAAAGATACTATGACCATTGCAGAATCCTTTGACCAGGAAGGCAACGACATTACGAAGTCCATCAACGCGATGCAAAACTCATTCGATAATCTTTCGGTCGATCAGTCGATGGATATGATTACGTCAGGTTTCCAGAAGGGTCTTGATTATTCGGGCGAGTTCCTAGATTCAATCAACGAATATTCGAATCAATTTGCTGCGGCAGGATTTTCGGGTGAACAGATGTTTTCTATTTTCCAAGCCGGAGCTGAATCGGGTGCCTTCCAGTTAGATAAGGTCGGCGACCTGATTAAAGAAATGAATATCCGGTTGTCGGATGGTACTGCGGACGATGCTATGAAGTCGTTGTCTAAGAACACCCAAGACCTGTACGCACAGTTTAAAAAGACCGGTGAAGGCGGCGATGAGGTTTTTACTGCGGTCATGAAAGATATCGACAGCATGAAAAACAAAAGCGACGCTTACAAAATAGGTCAGCAGATCATGGGTACGCAGTTCGAAGATTTAGGTCAAAAAGGCGTATCTGCGCTCGCAAACGTAAAGAATAGCTTCTCAGATGTAGAAGGCGCTACCAAGAAGGCTGGCGAATCTTTACGAGATAATTTTAGCGATAGAGCAGCGAAGGCTTTTCGTGAACTACAGACTAACCTAGTTCCGTTAGGTGAAGTCCTGCTAGATCAGCTTGAACCAGCTCTTAAAAAGACCGGCGAAGTTATCGGAGACTTTACCGAATGGTTCCAAAACCTTTCGCCTTCTATACGGAATGCGGTTGTTGTAATCGGACTTGCTGCGGCAGCCTTACCGCCTTTGGTCATCGCATTGGGCGCGGTTGTTTCAGGTGTAAGTACGGTAGTCGGTGCGTTAAGTAGAGGCGCGACAGCCTTCGGGCGTTATCGTGCTGAAGCTGCTTTAGCTCGAACATCTACGACACAATTAGCGGCGGCAAACGTTGCGGCATCGGCAAGTATGAACGCTGGAAACGCGGCTCTTACCCGAACTACTAAAGGAATGCGGGGTATGCGAGGAGCGTCGGTTGCGGCCGGCGGTGCTATGGCTACATTCGGCGGGAAATGGGGCGGCGTATTAAGTATTGCCACTATGTTTCTTCCGGAGATTCTGAAAGGCGGAAAAGGGCTACTCGGCTTCGGTAAGAATGCGTCATCGGCTGCGGGCGGCCTGGTTGAACTCGGCGGAAAGTCTAAGACTGCCGGAACTGCGGCGTCATCTTTAGGTGGCGGAATTGCACAGACAGCGGGCCGTTTCGCTGGACTCGGCGGAAAAGCTCTCGGACTCGTTAAGAGTTTCGGAAGTGTGGCGAGAATTGCGGGCGTTGCTCGGCTTGGTTTTAGCGCGTTAGGCGGTCCTGTAGGATTGGCGATCACTGGCGTCAGCTTACTTGCTGAAGGTGGGGTTAAACTTTATAACCATCTGAAAAAAGAACAAATTCCTACGCTTGATAGTTTCGGAAAGAAAGTTTCAGATTCTACGACCAAGGCTGTTCTCGGATATAAGAATTTAAACGATAAGGCAACCGCACAGCTGAATCAGTTGAATTGGTCCGGCCAAAAGGTCACGAAAGAGGCTGCCGACGGGATTGTTAAAAACTTTGATAAAATGGGCGATCAGATTAAAACGAGTATTAAAACAAAAGGCGATCAGAGTTATAAGTCCCTAAGTTCATTTCTTGCGACAAGTAAAACGCTTAGCAAGAAAGAGCAACAGGCAATTCTTGATAACGTGAAAAAGAAACAAGACGAACAGAAGAACGCAGTCGATAAAGGGCAGGCGCAAATTAAGCAGATTCTCAATAAAGCAAGTTCTGAAAAACGACAGCTCACTCAAAAGGAAAAGACCACAATAAATAACATACAAAAAGGCATGATGACAACCGCGGTTAAAACCATGAGTAAGAGCGAAGTCGAGCAAAAGGCTATCATGAGTAAGCTTCAGACAGAATCTAAGAATATTACGGCGCGCCAAGCTGCTGATACGATCAAGAACAGTATAAAAGCGCGTGACGGTGCCGTTAAAGAAGCGAATAAGAAGTACGACAAGACGGTCGCTGCTATTATTCGTGAACGCGACGAAACAGGTTCTATTAGTAAAGAACAGGCCGACAAGATGATTAAGGAAGCCAAGAAACAGCGTGACGATTCTGTTACGGCAGCCGAAGACATGCATAAGAAGGTCGTAAAAGAGGCCAAAGCGCAAGCAGGCGAGCACGCTGACGAGATAGACGAAGAAACAGGTTCGATAAAAACCGGGTGGGATAAGATGATGGATAGTGTTGGCGCAGCGTGGGACTGGATTAAGGGGCTATTTTCAGGCGAAGATAAAAAATCTAAGCCTAAGAAGTCAGCGCCAAAAACAGCAGGAAGATCTCTCGGAGGCGCGCAAATTGGAGCCTACGCAAAAGGGACACCATCTAGCGGACACCCTGGCGGTTTAGCTATTACAAGTGAAAAGGGTCGCGAGCTGATCCACGAACCAGGCGTCGGTACTTATTTATCCGGTAACAACGGTCCGGAACTTCGTAATTTACGTCCGGGCACTTCGGTTTTGCCTAACAAGCAGACGGAGAGGTTACTAAAAAGCCACGGATTCCCTGGTTATGAGGGCGGTGTCGGTCAGTATTTCGACTGGATTATGAAAGGTGCCGATTTCCTATGGGATAAGGCGGCCGGTATGTTCGGTATTGCGGATAAGCTAATACCGAGTTGGTTCACCAAAAACAGTGGCAGCCCGTTGAAAGCTGTTGGAAAGCTTGCGATCAAAGGCATAGATAACCTCATGGGATCGGTCGGATCATTCTTCGGCGAGGGCGGTACAGCTGCGGTTAAGAAGTGGGTAGCTCAGGCGTTATCAATTAAAGGACTCGGATCTCAATTCGCTTCAGCGCTTGAAACTATCGCGATGAAAGAGTCGGGCGGAAATCCTAACGTAGTGAATAACTGGGATTCCAACGCAAGAGCCGGCCATCCATCGCAAGGTTTAATGCAATTCATTCCGAGTACGTTTGCTGCGAATATGGAGCCGGGGTACGGAAACATCAAAAACCCAGTTCACCAAGTTTTAGCGGCTATTAACTACCTAAACAGACGTTACGGTGGCATCCTTAGGCATCCGGGTCTCGTTTCGATGGCAAATGGCGGACCGTATGTTGGTTACGCCGCGGGCGGAGTTTCGCCTGGGGCGGGTGGTACCAAGTTTGCGGCTCTGAACGAGCGTGGATACGACGAGCACATTATTACGACTGATCCAAAATATCGCGAAAGAAGTATCGGTATATGGGCGCGAGCGGGTCAAGAGCTCGGAATCCCAGCGCAGAGTGTTCCGCAAGTTCAATCGATCGAGCCGATTACATCGCGACAAGACCGTCAGATCACTCTACTCGAAGAGCAGAACGCTTATTTAGCGGAAATCGCTAGTAAGAATCCGGATGTTTACCTTGACGTAAAGAAAGTCGGTAAAGTATTGGATTCGCGAAGCACACAAATACAGAATAGTAGACTATTTGCAGCGGGAGGGACGAACTGATGAAGGATTTAGACTTAATAGTAGACGGCGTACCGGTTAGCGAGTCCCTTCCGGGCGTTAGTCTATTGTCATTTACGCCGGATGCGCCGGTATTTGAGCGTAAAACAAGTACGTTACCGTATAGAAACGGCGTGATTATGCCACAGAAAGGCAACAGAGGCAGATATACGGAGCGTAAAATATCGATCGAACTCGCGTTAGACGCTGCTAACTCGCAGCAGTTCTATGCGTATCGACATGATATATACAATTTATTCGTAAAAGAGGACCCGTACTACGTGACATGTACCTACGAGCCGCATAAAAGATGGCTTGTTACGTGCGATGACGGCTTTTCCGCACCTCAGAACTCACATCAGACTTGGAATACGATTTCTCTAAGTTTGACGGCAATTCAAGGGCTGGCCGAATCGATTTATGATAGTCTTACTTCTTTTGATTTAAGCGGCGAACACTACGGAATTGGTATGAATATCGGGTTGTACAACGATCCTCAATACCATTTCATAAATAAGAGCAAATTCACTGTCTATAACGTTGGCGATGCGAAAATTTCTCCAATTGACCATAACTACAATGTGCAAATGTACCTCGCCGGTACGGATATTACTATCGAAAATAGCACAACAGGCGAAAAGATTAAATTTTCTGGAACACTTAAGAAAGAAGACCTTTTAACGTTGGTTAAGCAGTACGTAGTAAAGGATTCTTCGGTAGTTTCAACGACTGGAAGATTCCCGTCACTCGCGCCAGGAAAAAACGAGTTTCATATATACAACGCGACGTACAGCGATATTCAATTTATTACGCATTTTTACTATAAATAAGGGGGTGTAAGCGCGTGAATCAGATGTATGTCGAAGATCGATACACAAAGCAGAAGTACGAAGTAACTGACGTAGAACCGAGTCTAACTGATGATACTACTGGCAAGAAAGAGTTAACGTTTTCTTACACTCTCGATGATGATAATAAATTAGCTTACAACGCACTAACTGGCCGTAATTTTTTATACTTAGACGAACGAGTTCACAAGAAGCAGAAGTATTTTATAAGAGGCGTTCAAGTAATACAGGACGGCGAGATGCTCTCGAAGACGATTACCGCAAGTCATATATATGTAATGCGACTACAAGGAAATCGAGTAGACGAGATAATCACCGGAACGCAGTCGTTAGAGAACGCAATTAAGCACGCATTAAAGGGGTCGGGTTTTACTTACGAAATAAAGTCCGATGCGAAAGGAATTGGCAGCGTTAAGCTTGATAGTTTTGGTGATAAGTCGTCTCTCGAACTCATGGACGAAATTATAAGCTATTACGAAGTCGAGTTGGACGTAAATAATACGAACATCTACGTATATAAGAAGATGGGAAAGAAGATAAACAAAACGTTAGATGTTCGCGCTAATGTCCAGGGAATACAGATTGATATATCCGAAGATAATACGACGACTAGGGCGCGCGGTTACGGTAAACAAAAGGAAGACAAAGATATACTCAGTAATACCACATTGCCGTACGCGTCAAAGACCGGAGAATGGTCGTACGATTCGTCCTTAAGCGCAGACTATACGAAGAAAATCGGTGCTACCTTCACGTTTACTTTTACCGGTACAGGTTTTAGGTTTAAAACGATAGTCTCGAAATTCGGCGGGTACTGGACCTTTAAGATCGGTGACACTAGCAAAAAACTATCGATGTATAAGGATGTAGACCACGAAACAAAGACCTTCGATGTCATTCGCGGATTAGCTAAGAAAGAGTACAAAGTCGTAGCTACGTTTTCGGGACGCGATTCGAACAACCCGAACACAAAAAGCTCGTCTAAAAACGATCCAGTTATGTATCTACTTCGCGGGGATATAATCGAGGTTTATCGCGAATTTGCTAACGATGATGAAAAATATGTATTTCCACCGGTCCTTTTCGTTCACCCAAACGAGAAGGATTTTTTAATTGACGGACAGCCGACTTGGGCCGAGACAGTTCGTGATGACACTATTACGACAGCTTCAGCTATGACGGCTTTACTGAAGAAAAAAGTTAACCCGTTTCCGGAAGTAGCATTAGACGTGGATTTCGAAGAGTTCAACGATCCGAAGCTCGCAGGAATAGAAGACGAAATAACAAAAGGCGACACGCTTCATATTATTGCGGACACAGAAAGGAACGGCACTACTTTCGAGGATGATGTACGCGTCGTCAGCATGACGTACAATCCGTTAAATGACTTCGATAAGCCGGAAATTACGTTCACAAATTTTCGAAAAGACATTTACGACATTAATACGGATAACAGAAGACGAATAAAGGAGCAACAGCGATATTTACAAACACAAAAGGATACGATTACTCAGCAAATAGAGGCTGCCAAACAAGAAATGCTGGCAGAGGTTGAGCGGAGAACAAGTTCGTTTCCTAGTACGCTGACTTACACGTTAGAGTTTAACGGAACAACGTGGACGGTTACTAGCGCTAACGGTGAAGTAACGCCGATTGGTTCCAGCCTGATTTTAAACACAGATGACGATCTGCAAGTAGTGTACGCTTCCATAGATGTTACCGCCACTATGAAGCAAAGTGGTTATATCGCGACTATTGAGTACACAGGCACCGAGACTAATAGGTTTACGCTTACCCTTATGAAAAACGGCGTAAGTGTCGACCCAATAACAGTTCCTATCGGCTCGAAAATTTACGTTGCTATCGTTGCGTTCAAATAAAAAAGGGGTGAGTATTTTTGGTTCAATTAAACAAGCGACATCAACCGTATCCTAACGCGAAATTACTCTCGCAGTTAGATGATAACGCAAGTTTGACGGAAAACGCGATTAATCAAAATAAAAGCGATTTAACAAAGCACAAAACTGAAAGGGGGGCACACACGTCAGATCAAATCGATCATGGCGGCTTTTCTTTGCGCAATTATATAGACGGGTTGTATACCCGCATAAGAAATCTAATTTTAAATGCGGATGGAACAAACGTAAAAGAAGTCATAGACGCACGTGTTGATACAGACGGTAATATTCAACCTTTATTAAAAGAACGGCTCGATCGCGAATATGTTAAACTTCTTCGAAAGATCGAGCGGACCGTTAACGTCGATGACTTCGGAGCCGATCCGACTGGCACTACCGATAGTACAGAAGCGTTCCAAAAGGCGATTGGCGCGGGTAAAGTACGAGTAAAATTGTCGGCTGGTACTTACATCGTAAAGGGCGTTAAGCTTCCGTCGTGGACGTATCTGATCGGCGAAGGCATGGGCGTCACAACGCTAAAGCTCCACGAAGACACGCCAGCAAGCGAATGGGTAATCACGAATGCGGATCACGCAAACGGTAACCGAAATATTACAGTCGAAGGCATGACGCTAGATTGGAATCCGGAACGTCAAGGCGGCCTTGGAGCAACGGGTGGCTTGCATTCGAGCGGCCTGACATTCGCGCAAGTTAAGTTCGGTATTGCTCGCGAAGTGGAAAGCGTTAACCCGGGGCTTCATAGTTTCGATGCTTCAGCGCCTACTTACGATGTCAGCGCTACTGATTATACGCAACAAGGTTGCCGATATATTTGGTTCGATCGTTGCGTCGGATCAGGTTACGGGGATGACGGGATCTCTACGCACTATAGCGAGTATATTTTTATTACGAACTGTATTATGACGAACCCGAGAGGAACTGCGCACGAAGACGGAAGAGCTAACTCGAACGGTATTGAAGTGGATGACGGATCTAAAAACGTATGGGTTATCGATTGCTATACCGAAGGGAACGTAAGAGGCATAGAAGTAAAAGCGCACGCGGCTTGGCCGGCTCCCCAAAACGTCCATATTCGCGGACACGAATCTTACCGTGACATTCGGGCGTATGACCTGCGGCACATCGGTCACCACTTAGCGTCAGAACCGTGGAGTAAAACGGCGCGTGACGTTACTTTGATCGACTGTACAGCGCGAGAGCCGATTTATAACGATCTATATGCCGGTCTTGCTCCAAAGGCGCTCGTTATTTCGGCGTACCAACGGGTCCTCGTTTCAGATTTCCGAGCTATTGGCGATCCTACCTACGATTATAAAGGTACGGACATTATCGCGCTCCAATACAAAAGTCGCAAGATTAACGTCAATGGTCTTCAAATGACCGGATTCGCCAAAGCGGGCTCCGACATTCATATTTACGGAGGCGGACAGCGTACAGATGACGTTCATATTTCGAACTTTACGATTCACGATTCAGCGCCTGTTGGTATCGCACTCGGTGGCGGCGTGTACTATGTGACGTTGCTTAACGGTCTGATTCACACGAGAGGCGGTACAGCCGGAATTACTTCGCCGAATAACCAAGCGAACATTATCGCGGTTCGTGCTGTTGGATTTACGGATGCGGCGGTTATTGCTGGCCAAAAGTACTCATCGATACCGAACAACTTGAAAGGAGGATTTAGAGCGGCAGCTTCTTCCGGTGCACCTTTAACGGATACAAGTGCAATCATAGCCGGCTCGGGGACGATTATCGCGAAAGGTGAACGGAACTTCATTGCTGGCGTAGCGGGCGGCGCGACAACGGAAGGCTCGCGGAATGGTGTTTTGTATTCGTGGAATTCGCATACGAAAGGCGAGAGCGGTTCTTCCGTAGTAATTGCGTCAAAAAACGTAATAAACACGAAAGAATATACCGTTGGTTTAGGGCACGGCGACGGTGATCCGTCGGAAGCGAATAAGAAAATCGAGCTTGATGCCCGGAACGGAAGAGTTCGAGCTACGGGCGCAATTGAAAGTGCTTCGAGTCTACAAGACTTCGGAGAATATTTCGAATCAATCGACGGACAAAAAATCGATGCTTCGTATCTAGTAACGCTAGAAGGCGACAAGATTCGGAAAGCTGATAAAGGCGATAAGATTCTCGGCGTCGTATCAAAAACGGCCGGTCTGGTACTCGGTGGGGCTGCGTTTTACTGGAATGATCGTTATTTGCGCGATGAATTTGGCGGACTTATCTACCACGACATTGAAGAAGATGGACGACTCGTTACAGTTCCTGCGGAGAATCCAGACTACGATCCGACCGTAGAGTATACACCGCGAGAGGAAAGAGACGAGTGGCACGTTATCGGCCTTATCGGTCAGGTGCTCGTTCGTATCGACCAAACCGTCGCGGTAGGAGATAGCGTGGCCGCAGTCGGAGGCATTGCAACTAAAGCGGAATCGGACGGCTATGGAACGGTCATGAAAATTAAAACGCCTTATAACGCAGAAAAAGGATACGGTGTAGCGCAAATGATCGTTACGCCGCAGCACTAGGAGGTTCGATAATGATTTATAACGATGCAAAACAGTCGTTTGAAATTACCGCCTCAACCAAACGAAAAATAACTACCGGAATCCAATTCAGCACGCAAGACATTGACACGGCGCGACTCATATTTACGTTAACGAAAGACGGGGAGCCTTTGCCCCTGTCGGCAGTTAGCGGAAAGCTCGTTATGTTCATGGCGGACGGAAGCCGGTTTATCAAAAATGTAGAAATTGTAGATCCGGTAGGTGGCGTAGCGCAATACGTATTAACTTCGGACGAAATTAAGCATTACGGAACGGTCAACGCAGAGCTTAATTTGTACTACGCGAATAAGCAGGCACTATCCGTCCATAAGTTCTCTTTCGTGATTGACCGCGCGCTAGTCGATACCGACATCGTCCCAGTCGCCGAGTATTATATCGATGATTTCGAGGCTTTAGTCGCAAAGGTCAACGAACTATATGACGAAGCTATTGCGACGATGGAAGAACTACGGCAGAAGTTTTCGGACCTTGAAAATATCGAAACAAAAACCGGAGCCCAAGAGAAAGCGGACAAGGCCGAAGCGAACGCTAAAGCCTATACGGACGTGCACGCGAATAATAAAACGATCCACATTACGGCTGACGAACGAACGACCTGGAACGCAAAGGAAACGACTTCGGGGTCGCAAAGTAAAGCTGATAAAGCGTTAGGAGACGCGAAAGCCTACACTGATACGCACGCTAACCGAACGGATAATCCGCATGGAGTAACGAAAGCGCAGATCGGTTTGGCAAACGTTTCGAACGTAGCACAGGCGGCAAAGACCGATTTTGATACGCACGTGTCCGATACCGTCAAACACATAACGGCTGATGAACGTACGGCATGGAACGCGAAAGAAACGACTGACGGGGCGCAAGCTAAGGCGAATAAGGCGCTCACAGACGCAAAGGCTTACACGGATACAAAGGTCGGTCAGCTTACGAGCACATGGACGACTATTCCGTTGATAAACGGTGCGGTTACAGACACCACAGTTCCATTGCGTTATCGAACTAAAAACGGTGGCGACGAACTCCAAATTAACGGCGGCTTCAAGTCGGCCTTCAGCACGATCATCGCGACGGGGCTACCGAAAGTTAAATATCCAACGGAATTTCTTGTGGCAACGGTTGGGACCTACGGGTACTTGAGGATGGACTATCGAGTTAACGGCGATCTGTATTTGGCCGGCGGAACCGTAAACAGTGAGACCGGAATAACTAAAATCTCTGTGAATGTAACTATTCCGTTAACGTAAAGGAGGGCAACGCATGGAAGACACCACTATTTTTCTGAAAGACCTTCTAGTTCAGGATTCGCGGCTTGCTTACGAACTATTACTTGCGCAAACAAAATACGAAGAACTCCAAAAAGAAAATGCGCAGTTAGCTTACGAAATGATGACTAAAACAACGGGAGGCGCTTAAATGGATTGGTATAACAGCATCAAAGGTTGGTATGCGCAAGGATTTTGGACGAAAGAGATGGTTGCGATGGCTGTGCGATACCGCAAGATTACGCCGGAGCAGTACAAGGAAATTACCGGAGAAGATTACCCGACTCCTAAATAACGGAAAGGAGGCGTCCCTATGCCGGAGCCGAACATACACGAATTTAACGATAAGTTAGCGGAAGTTCGCGAATGGCTTGTTCGTATAGACACCAAGGTCGATTACTTTAACGATGTAAAAACGACGGCCGAGAGAGCTGACGAAAAAGCCGACGAAGCATTGTCGTTGGCGAAAGAAAACCGCGCAGATATTGCGGATATGAAAGCAAATACGAAATGGATTTGGGGCGTAATGATCGGCGTCGCTGGATTAGCGATATCGGGAGTTGCGCTATTTTTATAACCGAATATACGCAATACGCCCGTCAGGTGAGAGTCCCGGCGGGCTTTTTTAATTTCGAAAGGAGACGATAAAATGGTGATTTCAGTACGTAAGAATCTCGTCGCATCAAGTAAGTATCCCGTTAAGTGTCCGTATTCAATGGATGCGAAGTATATTACGTTCCATAATACGGCTAACGACGCTTCAGCGGACGCAGAGATTCGGTACATGATCGGAAACAACAACGAAGTGTCCTATCATTTCGCGGTGGACGATAAGGAGGTCGTACAAGGCATTCCAACGGATCGCAACGCATGGCATACCGGAGATGGAAACGGCGTGAATTCCGGAAACCGGACATCTATCGGCGTCGAGGTTTGCTATTCGAAGTCAGGCGGCGCTAAGTACAAAGCGGCCGAAAAGCTGGCGATTAAATTTATCGCGCAATTATTGAAAGAGCGTGGCTGGGGCGTTGATCGCGTTCGTAAGCACCAAGACTGGTCCGGTAAATATTGTCCGCACCGTGTTCTCGCCGAGGATCGTTGGGAAGAAGTAAAAGCGGATATTGCGGCGGAACTTAAAGCGCTCGGCGCCAAGTCGGCGTCTAAACCTGCTGCTTCAGCGCCAAAAGCTTCCGGGTCTACTTATACCGTCAAGAAAGGCGACACACTTTCCGAAATCGCGGAGAAAACAGGCGTAAGTATAGCGAAGCTTCAATCGTACAACGGCATCAAGAACGCGAATAAAATTACGGTCGGTCAAGTGCTTAAACTAACGGCGGGCGCGTCTAAGCCGTCGTCCGGCGGTAAGAAATACGTTTACCTTCCGGCTTCGGCCGATTCTTGGCGAATCTATCCGACTAACAAAGCGCCGATTAAAGGAAATGAATGCGGCTACTTGCGTCCTAAGAAATTCGGCGGTCTGAAGTACGAAATCCTTGCGAACCCGCAAACGGACGTCTATACGATCAAGACGGATCAGTTCGGAAAAGTAAATATCTACGCTGCGAAATCAACCGGCGCAACAGTAAAATAACGAAAGGGAGTCGATAACATGCAAGACGTTTTAATTTTCGCAACTGTACTGGCGCCAATCCTAACGGCGCTCGTTCAACTCGTTAAGAAAACGGTTAAGCTTCCGACCAATGTAATCCCGGCGTTAAGCTTCGTGATTGGCATCGGACTAGGCGCGGTTGCTTATCCGTTTACTGACCTCGACTTGGTGCTGCGATTATGGGCCGGCGGCTTTGCGGGATTAGCTGCGACAGGTCTTTTTGAACTCGGAGCCAAACGCGAAGGTACAACGAAATAACGAAACTTTTAGCGAGCGCTTACGTATGATAACGTAGGTGCTCGCGTACATAAAAACTCATTGCGGATAAGTTTGGCGCCGTAGTATAATCCTGGTAATACATAACGGAGGTATTCCTATGCGGAAGATGCTTTTATTGTTACTTTCGGTACCACTTTTATTATTGTCGGCATGTAGTGAAGATAGCGTTAATACTGGTGCGGTGCAAAAAGAGGACAGCGCAGAAAGCAAGAAAGCCGAGCCTTTTAAAGTAACGGATAAAAACGTAAAGATGCTTATAGCGGATGAGCTTAAGGAAAAAGGAACAGAAGATACGGAAAAATTGAAGAAGCTTGATATCTTTGATGACGTAGACGAGAATAATCGAGGAATTAAAACCGTTAACGTTACTTTAAACGGAAGTAGTAATTTAACTAACAATATGGTGAAAAAGGGAATGCTTAAAGAGGGCGAAAAACTTTTTCCTAAGATTTTTGAAGATACTTCCGTCGGTAGGGTTTTAATAACGTGGGAATTTCCTTTGGAGGACGCAAAAGGCAACTCATCTTTTGAAAAAGTCCTATCGATTCAGCTAGAGCGAAAAACCGCCGATGAAATAAACTGGAAAGAATTCAAATACAAGAATTTCGAAATAGTTGCCGACAGTTATTTCGAACATCAAGCGTTTAAAAAGTAACAATCCACGTCCTATCCTTCGCGGATGGGGCGATTTTTTTCGATATGTTGACGGTAAATATTAAATGTACTTGCGGGTAGTAGCACTATAGTCTATAATCGGAATTAACAGAATAAGGACGTTCAATGTGAGTCGCATGACTTAACGATGACTTAACGCTGATATACCAACGTTTGACTTACCGATTGACTTATCGGATCACTTGCGGATACCTTGACAGGGTAGAGGTCGCTGGTTCGAGCCCAGTCGGAATCATAGCCGAAACCCTTGCGTAGCAAGGGTTTTTTACTTTGTTTATTTATTGATTTTGTCATCATTCATCGAATTGGGGACGAAATTATTTTTTTGAGCTGAATTTGAATAATTCGCTGTATAATGCAAGGTTCTTTGTCGCCAGCCTGATGTTGATGGGATCTCGGACTGAAGACAGTCTATCCTATTGAAAACATAGATAAAGTCCATCTCTTATGAGAAAGGCCTTAATATCTTGGTCTCTGGGAAATTTAAATACCGGCTCAATAAAGGTTAAGAACCAAATTTCACCGCGTAGAATAATGAATGTACTTAACCTTTAAATATCTCAGGAATTTTGTTTCTCCATATTAATAATAGCTCTTTAAATTGGTCTGTTTCTATTGAGTTTTTATAAGGGTCGTCGATCAAAAAAGGGTTTTCAACATCGGTAACATCTTTTTTTATCAATACACTTATCCCATTTAAATCAATTTCAAAATCCTCATGTATCCCATTTAAAACATTCTGAATGTATTCTATATACTCATCAGTTTGTTCTATTGTTGTAATATTTTCAATGAAGTCAGAGAAAAGACTGATTTCTTCTGGTAAAACTATTTTTATATCACCAAATGGATCTTTATCAAACTTGTATAAATATTTCATGTGCTCTGGTCACCTTTAAGATTATTTTTTATATAACGGATATGCTGTTGCTATTGTTCCGTCATTATTTAAATACATTTCAATTTTAATTCCTGTTGAAGTGATTCCTCTATACTTATTTGAACGTACTTGTTTTCTGGTATGATAAGCTTCGTCAATTGCTTTTAATACGTCAGCGCGGTTCCATTCTCTTGGAAAGAAACTTGAATCCGCTATTTTTTTTACAGACTCGACTTCAACTTTCGCCATATATACTCCATTTTTGTCAGGCTTCTTTTCTGTACCTGGTATAATCTTTCCGCCCATCATACTTTCATGGTGGTAGCCAACTGCTTTACCGCGTTTATTAATTTCTCCATGATAAATATGTTTCATTGTACCTGTGGTATACTTGCTATTTCCTGTACTAAAATTTGAAGTCACAGACTTGCTGAGCACACTCTCTTTTTGACCTTCAATAATATTTTTCAATAAAGGAGTATTCTTCACATTGTGAGTATTTTCAATATCCTGCGCTATTCCGGCAAGTGCGGGTTCATACTTATTTTTCGAATCTTAAAACCCCAGTATTGAAGTCTATATCCTTGAAACGTATACCTAAAATTTCACCTTGTCTAAGCCCGAAAGAAATCGCTAACCAAAATTCAGAGGAGCGGTTGCGGAATATGCCGGCGTAAACAATAATATATACAGTGTCGCTTTTAATAATCCATCTTTTATGCATATCATAAGGCGATTATTAATCCTGATGATATGGTGGATTCAGGGTGATTTTTAGAGTATGAGTGGCCAATACCTAATAACCATTTCTTCAATGTAATTCCTCCAAATTGTTTGTTCTGTCTCTATATCGGACAAACCTTCCTAATTATAAAAAAAAAACCAAATATTATAAATTGAAGTTTGCTCAACATGTTAATATCAAGGAAAAGTCTAATATGTTAAAATTTAACTGACCGTATAGTTGAAAGGAGAATGCAATTTTGCTTGGGATTAAAGTTAAAAAATCTGATGGAAAGTTAATTATCAATTGGCAACTATCTAAAATTGAAATTCCAATCAAAGAAATCAACGGTGTATTTCTGGATCCGAACTATGGAGGACAAGAGAAAAGTGCAGTAAGGATAGGGTTTCCTTATGGCTCTACGGATAGGATAGTAATTAAAACAGCAAAAAACACTTATATTTTGTTTACTTCTAATGCTGCTTCAATTATGAATAAAATTGTTACTGATTAACAAATTCGTATTCTCGGTGTTTTATTCTGAAAATATGGGGGCGATTTTATTGACTAACTTTGTCCATAAGACTATAAACGGTTTGAAAAGTCTTTTAGATGAAAAAGGAGCCATTAAATTGTTTTGTTCTGAAGGATATATTATAGAGGGCCTTGTGACTTTTTCTCCGACCAAAGCCTCTCTTAATGAAATCCAAAACTTTCAGTCGAATCATAAATTCACACTTCCTGAGGATTATCTGAAGTTTATTTCTCAGCATAATGGTGCGAAAATTTTCGAAATTCTTGCAGAGGGTGAGAATATTGGTGGAGGACTTCATCTATTCAGCCTTGAAGATATAGAAGAAGAACTAAAGTATGAGGATTTGTTTGAAGGTATCAATGGAATACCTATTGGCTATTTGTTGGAAGAATGTCATTTAATGATCGACAAGGATAGAGTGAATCATGGTGACCCTAACTATCTATTTATATTTGAAAGTGGTTCAGAATATAATCCATTAAATTTAAACTTTGAAATATTTTTAGACCGATATATTATGTCGAACGGGGATGCTTTTTGGGACTGGAAATACTATACAGCTAAAAATTATTACAGAACGAGATAAAACCATTTTCTGTTAATCAGTTAATAAGGCTATGGTGAAATTTAGATGAGAATAAGTGGAAAGGGGACGGAGATGAAAGTATTGGTTTATGGTGCTGGTGTTTTGGGAAGTTATCTTGCCCACTCATTATTACGAGGAGGAAACAATGTTTCCATTTTAGCTAGAGGGAGGCGGTATGAACAATTGAAAGAAGATGGAATTGTTATTCGACATCGTTTCCAACGAAAAAATACTGTCGATGCAGTAAATGTAATTGATAAACTACAACCTGAAGAACACTACGATCTCATATTTGTGGTGATGAAATACAATCAATTTTCATCGGTTCTCCCGATTCTAGCTGAAAATATAAGTAACAATATTGTGATTGTTGGGAATAACGCTGATGCTGCAAATATGCAAACATTCCTAAATAAAAATAGCAAAGTTAAAAAAAATATTGCGTTTGGTTTTCAAATTAGTGGGGGGAGGAGGGAAGAAAATGGTCGTGTTATTTTTATTCGGGGGGGAGGACAAATGGTAATCGGTAGCTTAGACGGTGACTTATCATTTAAATCTATATTAGAGAAGGCTTTTAAGGAAGCGAAACATAAACTAAGTTTTAATGAAAATATTGATGGTTGGCTTAAAAGTCACTTCATACCGATTATTGCTATGAACTCAATCCATTATATCAATAACTTTGACTTTAAAAAAATAGCGAAGGATAAGAATGCATTAATGCAGATGATTTCTGTAATGGATGAGGGGTTTATGGTTTTAGAAAAACTGGGATATCGAATTGACCCAGCATTTCAACTGAATATGGTTCGTAACCATCGAAATTTTGTCTACCACGGTTTGAGAATATTTCACAAACTTCAGATGGCTAAATTTTTTGAGTGCTCCTTTAGCGAGATTATAGCCTTATATGAAACATTTGATGAATTGAAAAAGGAAGCGAATATATCAACTCCAAATTTGGACGACCTTCAAAAACGATCAACTTCTAAGTATAGAGATGAGGTCAATCGTTAGTAATTCTCTTATAAAATGTATATCTACCAAATTACTCTTATAAATTCAATATAATATCACGATTGTGAAATAAAACGTAAACCCCCGTCCTGTTTTGGATGGGCAACGCTTCAAGCAATGAATCAGAAAGCAAAAGAAAAATTTAAGCATTTGAAAACGAATTAAACATAAACCTTGATGAGGTGTACAAAGATTTTGTAATAAGATATGGTGGAAGCACGATACAAGCTGACAATGTGTTATTCCCACTCTTAAAATCCTTTAGCCAGCAATAATCTTTTAAGACTGGGGTTGTTTTACGGATTTGGCGTGGATGATAAAGACTTTGATGTTAAATCAATGACAGTAGCTTATGAAGAACAAATGCCAGACTGGATTATTCCGATTGCTGATGCTGACGGAGGAGATCAAATTTGTCTGGGTGTGAAAGAAGAAGCAACAGGAAAGGTTTATTTTTTGGATCATGAAATGACAGATGGAGTGAAAGACACATTTTTGGTCGCTAATTCTTTTTCTGACTTCATGGTTTGATTATTGAAGAAGATGATGGGATATTTAGATGATGATTACTAAACAGTTAAACAAAAGTATTGCAAAGGTAAGCTCTCAGAAAGAGAGCTTTTTTCTTAAATAATTTTAAAAAGGGAGAGAGGCTATGGATTCGTACCAAATAAAGAAATTAAAACCCGAAGACTACAATAAGTGTGGCAATATTTGGGATGTGGAAAAGAAAAAGAAAATGGCTAAGATGTTTTACGACGAATTAGTAAGCGGAAACAGAATTACTTTTATTTATTCAGTGAATGACGAGTTTATAGGAGAAGGATCATTAGTTTTTCAAAAAAATGACCCAGATTATACTATTCCAGATAAACGCATTTATCTATCTCGTATGATTGTTAAAGAAGGATATCGAAATCGTGGGATAGGCGGTATTATTGTTGATTATTTGATTGATTATGCAAAACACCTTGGATATGAGGAAATAACACTCGGTGTAGATACAGATAACTTAAACGCAAGACATCTATATGAAAAGAAGGGCTTTACAACCGTTTTATTTCTTGGCGAAGACGAATATGGTGAATATGTAAAACTCCTAAAAAAATTAAAATAGAATTCCCGTGAATGTATGAGAGGTTACTCTCGCAAACGGTGATTGACGGTAAACTTATGCTAATCTATTTAGATCGTTTTTAAGATACGGATTAGCATTTATCCTCTCAAAACCAACCCGTAATGAATAAGATACTGTTGGTAAGGAATTATTTTTCCATTTATTGTATTTTGTGGTAATCTTGAAATGAAAAGGAGGAGACAATGAAAAAGAAATTAATTGGAGTCTTGGTTATTGTTTGTTCTGTGATCATGTATAGCATAGTTTCACATCCTCTTAAAAATCAAAGATCCACTGAGGAAGTATTAGAAAGTGCATGGGATGAATTTGGCTTATTTAGCTTTGGAATTGGAGAAACAGACCCAGTCATATCAATTGGGATGGATAAAACAAAAAGTGAAGAAGAATTACGGCGCTATTTAAACGACAACTTATCCGATGAAGATAAAGAAAAATATGAAGTTAAGATTATTAAAGAGGATATTAATGTTTTAGAAAGACAACATGAAAAGTATTTGGAAAGTAATAAAGCACATTGATACATTAAAGATACTTATCGAGTCCAAATAAAATAATAGTTTTATCCATAAAACAAAAGTTTTGCAAATTATTTCAATGGTTTCGCTTAATGTGTTATAATCAGAACTGTAAGACATTTGATTGGTTGCGTATTTCTTTCTTAAAAAATGCATAAAATAAAAGAAGACCAGGGGTGCGCCAACACCCACAGGTCATTGTTTGTACTAAAGCTGCCCACAAAAGGGCTTGCTCAGATCTACCGAATAGACCATCCCTTAAACTTTTCCAGGGCTCAAGGGAGGTCTATTTTTTTATATAGGTCAACAATGCAATTATAAATGACCCAAATCCAAGCATGAGTACTAATACTTGAAAAGTTGACATTGGCCTCACCTCCTCTGTTTGAGACATGGAGGTGAGCAAGACTCCCTTGAGTGAGCATGCTTTAATGTACAGGAAATATTATACTATACATAAAATGCCCTTGTCGTTAAAAATTCACAATAAATTGACAATAAAAAAAGAACCTGCATTTTGCAAGTTCTTTTTTTATGTTAATGGTCATTTTAAGAGACTTAATTTTTAAGATGGTTTAAACTCAAAGAGAGATTTAATTACATACTTAATTAAACACATATTTTGCCTCTCATGTTACAATTTAAAATATGAAAGTCAATTGTAGAGATAGAACTAAGGTCAGTTAAAGATACCATGTAATTAATTTTCATCTCGACTGGCATTTGCAACTTGCTAATTTAATAATCTAAAAATTGCATAGAAAGGAAATATTTTTTTGGGGAAATTCAAACAAAAAATTATGAACTGGTTACAGAAACTTCAGATTAAATTAGATGAATCCAATGTTAAGGCAGAGAGTCTCTTTGAAGATCTTACTCCTAGCAATGATGTTGATACTGATGGGAAATATTCAGAAGCACTAAGTTGGGGGTTAAAAAATAAAAAAGTGAAAAATATCGCACTGACTGGCCCTTATGGATCTGGAAAAAGTAGCATATTAAATACCTATCAGGAACAACATAGTAAGGAATATAGTTTCTTAAATATATCCTTAGCTACATTCCACACAGATAACAATGATGTGGAAAATAAATTAGAGAAAAGCATCCTGCAACAAATGATATACCGGGTACAAGACCGAACCCTTCCTTTCTCAAGGTTTAAAAGAATTAAGCATATAAGAACGAAGAGTATAATCCTAAAATTGATTTCCTTTTTTACATTCATTATAGTTGGTACATACCTTATTAATCCTGATGTACTTAAAGACATATATGCTGAGACATTAATTTCAAGGAGTCTTGGTGGTGGAGATCGGCAACAAATAATACTAACTACATTATTAACACTTTTTTTTATAATATATCCTTTATTTGTATGTAAAAGAATTTATCATTTTGTTCACGCTAACTTAAAACTAAATAAGGTGACAATTGCTAACGCAACGTTAGAAAAGAATTCAGGAGAAGAGAGCTCCTCAATATTTGATAAATATTTAGATGAAATATTGTATTTTTTTGAAGCCTCCAAATATAATGTTGTAATTTTTGAAGATTTAGATCGCTTTGATATTATCGATATTTTTGAAAAACTGAGGGAATTGAATGAACTTATAAATAATTCAGAACAAATAGATAGACGTGTGGTTTTTATATATGCGATAAAAGATGATATTTTTGGAGATGTAGATTCAGATAAGTTAACTAAAGACCGTACGAAATTTTTTGATTTTATAATCCCAGTAATACCTATTATTAATGCATCTAATTCAGGAGATTTGCTTAAAAAGAAAATAAAATATTCACCTTACTCGGAATTGGTAAACGATTATTTTCTAGAAGATGTAACAATTTACATTGATGACATGAGAGTATTAAAGAATATTTTTAATGAATTTGTAATATACCAACAAAAATTAAGTGCTATTGATCTTGATGCTAACAAATTGTTGGCAATGATAATCTACAAGAATATTTATCCCGTGGATTTTTCTAAATTACAATATAATAAAGGGTTGGTATATGAACTCTTTCAAAAAAACAACGCATAATTAAGGAACAAATTAACTTAATTGATGCAAAAATACAACAAATAGAGATGACAATAGCGAGTGCAGAAGTTGAACCATTAAAATCAATTGCTGAATTAAATTTTATATACTGGGCGAATTAGGGATATCAAATTTGAATTCACCTAATAGTTATTATATTCAGATAGATGGCGAGCGATTTAGAAGCAACACAGCTAATACAGATCAATTTTTTGAAAAGTTGAAAAATGCCGATACTGTCCATTGTTATTTAAGAGACAAGAATGGTACAGCGACAATTAAAGATATTGCAACCGTTTTCAATAGGAAACCAAACTATTTTGAAAGAGAAGAAGCCGTTAGAGTTATAGAGCAAAATAAAATCCAAGAGCTAAAAAAAGAACTATCACAATTAAAAAAAGAAAAACAAGAAATAAGTGTACAATCTTTACAAACACTAATTGCTAAAAGCGAATCGAAAACCGTTTTTTCGGATGAAATCTACGAGAAAAAGTTACTTGTTTACTTGTTGCGCCATGGATATATTGATGAATTGTATAACCATTATATTACTTATTTTTATCCGGAAAATTTGAGCCTATCCGATATTCAATTTGTATTTAGTATTAAAAACCATGAATCACTACCTTTTGAATATCCATTAGAGAATAAAACTAAAATTATGAAGAAGCTTGCTGGTGATGAATTTAAGCAAGTAGAGGTACTCAACTATGATCTTTTGAATTATATAATGGAACATCCTGATTATCAAAGTTGTTATGACCATATAATTGAACAATTGGTAAATGGAAGAGGAGCATCTCTTACCTTCATAGATGGTTTTAAAGAAAGAGCGACAATAAAAGCTACATTTATTCAATCGATATCTAATAAGTGGGATGATTTTTGGAATTATATTGAACATAAATCCGATTATACAGAACAGAAAAAAAATGAATACTTGGCAGATATACTCGCATATGTTGATACTGATGATATTATCCGAATGGATAAAGAGTCAGCTATATCTTGTAAATTATCAAAGCACTCCGATTTTCTTGCGCTAGTACCTGAAGAAAGGAAAACGAAAGAACTACTTATAAAACTTTCAGTTAAATTTAAACGTTTGGAGCATATACTAAACTCAGAAACAATATACGACTTTGTTGTTCAACATAATCTGTACGAAATCAATACCAATAATTTATCGGTTATTTTAAATAATACTCCCAGTGTAACGTATGCTGCAGTTAAAAATTCTGGTCAACAGGCTGTCATTGATTACGTAAATGAAAATATTGCAGTATTTGTTAAAAAAGTTCTACTTACTGAGGAAACTGAGGAACCAGAGGAACCAGAGGAAAGTGTACTGGAACTATTAAATTGGGAAGGGCTAGATGTGGAAGTTAAACATTCAATTATCATGAAAAAAAGTTTTACCATCTCGAATATCGGTGAATTACCTAAAGAATTGTGGCCTATAGTGATTCAAGAAAATAAAATGATTGCAGACTGGTCAAATGTTATTACATCTTATATCGAGTACAACAAAACAATTCCGAACTTCCTGACAGATTTCCTAAATGATCCAGATAATTGGCGTGTGCTTTCTGAGAGTAATATAGAGGCACTTAATGATAGATTTGACGAAGTGATTTTAGAAGATATTTCAGAAGAAATCGTTAATAGTAGAGATATAACAGACAAAACATTCGAGATGTTGATTCCTAGCATCCACTCTTGGGATCACTTTCCGTTCGGAAATGTCACTGAAACAAGAGCAAAATTAATGATTGAGAATGATTTGTTATCTCTAACATTCGAAAATTTTAAAGAGTTAAAATTAAATTTCGATGCACTTCATACTCGACTTGTTGTAAGAAATTCTGATGAGTTTATTAAAAAACAAGGAGATTTTCCGCTTGATGCAAATGATGTAAAGCAACTCATAGATAGCAAAGACTTTTCTCAATTTAACAAAGAATACTTTGTACAGCAGTTAAAATCTAACTTTATGACAGATGGAAATAAAGACATCCTTGAAGATACAATTTATTTCATTAATGAGCATAACCTGAAAATAACCAATGATCTACTTGACTTTTTACTTGAATCACCCGCAACAATGGATACTAGGTTATCATTGCTAACGGGACAAATAAAGTATATCGATAATGATTTAATTACTGAATATTTAACTAAAATGGGGAAACCTTACTCCGAAATAGTTGAAAAAGGTAGGCGAATAAAGATCTTAAATAATAGAACTAATAAAGCGTTGGCAACTGCATTAAAGTCGAAAAACTATGTATCCTCTGTTAAAGAAGAAAGCGGAAAGAAATTACGCGTGAATACTAAAAAAAAATAAAGAATAATTAATGTTCATTAGGAGTAATCTATATATCCATCGAAGCATTTTTAAAAATTACCCTATAATTTAATACATTATAGGGTAGCTTTGAAATAGGAGCGAATTAACGTCCAGTTTAATTGCTGGGCGTTTTCACTTATCAAATTTGTTTTTTTGAAAATATTTTCGATGATCTTCTCTGAACAAATGATCCTCCTCATCTGTGAATATATAAATCTTATATTTTTCCTTTGCTTCTCTAGACAGATTTTCTTTTAAATATTCATGGAGCTTTGCTTCATTCACCTTCATATTCTCTTTGTACGAAAAGAAATTCTCCTATGTAATATTACATATATCATTGAACTTTATACTTTATTTCCAACAACTACATCGAACTATTGTTCTTATTTATATTGAATAAAGAACGTTTGTTCTGTTAATGTTAGATCGATAAAGGAGTGATTCAAAATGCTTAGAGATCGAGGAACAATCAATTGGACTTCCATGATGCTTCCAGAATATTTAACGCAACTAAAACATGACTTGTTGGATGTTTCGAAAATGGAGCCATCTTTAGATGAACAACAAATTGAGGAGATTGACATCTTGGTTTCTGAAGCAATGGCACTGAATAAAGAACTAAAGTTTAAGCTCTTTAAAGAAGGGGTTGCTGAGGATTTAATCGGTACAGTTCAATATCTCAATTACGAACAACACAAATTACACATAAAAGATCATCACGATCAAATCGTATACATCACCATGAATGACATCATAGGAGTTGCTTACAATGATTGATTACTCACAGTTTCCACGTAAAAATATACTTTGTGTAGATATGAAATCCTTTTATGCTTCGGTTTCAGCTGTAACAATGGGATTGAATCCAATGACATGTTATCTCGCTGTAGTCGGAAACACGGATAGACAGGGAAGTGTTGTCTTAGCAGCGTCTCCTGCACTTAAAAAAGATTATGGAATCAAGACTGGCTCCCGGTTATTTGAGATTCCAGATGATCCAAGAATTCACATAGTAAATCCGCAAATGAAACTTTTCATCAGAGTTTCAACTGATGTTGGTTGGAGTAGGGGTAGGAATCGTGACAGATGTCCAGTTAGAATTTTAGAAGCGTCTTGCACAAATCGAACCCAATCTGATGGATTGTTAGTGAAGTATCTATGACAATCTTTCCACCCAACAACCTGATGGTGAGTCCAAAGGTTTTCGTGTGTCAGGCCGTATTTTTTCAAGAGGGAGCAAGCTAGCTCTAATGTTTTTTCATATGTTGCGCCTGAGGCTTACCTGTCATATCGTTTTGGCCCATTTCAATCCCGATAGTACAGTTATTCGAATACGAGCTAAGATTTCGTAGCGCACTTTGAGAATAAACATTTGAACCAACATGATAAGCCATTTCATTGTTTGGCGCAGAATTTAAATGTTGAATTAAAGAATGTTATTAAGATATTTAGTTAGTCAGAAGGGAGAAGACAAGTGAATCCATTTACTTCAAGATCAGAGCAGAAGGAATACGAGTAAGCCTATTACGGGGGCTATTGTAATAAGGTCAGAATCCTTGGTTTAAATCCAATTCCATTTCACTTGTTTCAGGACATTTTGAAAAAATGCAACGATTTCACCAAAACAAAGAAGGAAAGAATGAGATTTTTAATTAAGGCAACAGAATCACAATAAAAGGATTTTTTTATTCAGAGAGGACTGGGCAAAATAATCAATAATAAAACGCTATAGTAAGTTCATATTTTAATATTACTCGAAGAAGTGGTTTTTGAAGTTAAAAAAGGGAGCTAGAAGCCCCCAATTGCAATCTTTATAATCGTACACCTTCGTAATGACCAATCCAATGGCCTTCCGAGACTTTTGTAATACCTTTTAAATACCAGCGGATTCCGTCTCGATCAAATGTGTTGGCAAAAATACCTGTAGTGCTAGGTAGATCCCAAGTGATAGCTTGAGCTTTAAAATCATCACTTGCAACATTTGCTATTTCTTGATCCGTGCTTGCGCTTGCAGCGAACGCAGGAGATCCTGAAACAAGTAAACCAACCGATAATGCAACACCTGTTAATACTTTTTTGTAACTCATGTAAATCCCCCATTTCATATATTTTTTCTTGCAATTCCTTTATATGGTTTAAGTTATTAGAGAAATAGCGAAGTTATTACCATATATATGGAATTTTTGTGTCAACTAATGTCATTTGAATGCGAATATTAAGATGTTTTAAGAATTATTACTTTTGAAATTTGTAAGGGGAGTTATGGTAGTTGCAATATATAATAAGAATCTATAGAAATTTTTGATTTTCACTTTAGATCACATGGTAAACAGATAGAGGAAATGCTTTGCCTTAAAGACAATCTTCTTATTTCAGCTGAGCAATTATAGTGAATTTATTGAGAATTGAAAGAAGGCGAAATCAAAAAGGTTGTGATAGACCCGGAAACTGTACTAGAGATGGATTAGAGTGTGGCTGAAGATGGAATAAATATAAACAAATAGAGAATAAAAATACAATAAATGGAGGTTATTTAGATGATTAAGACAAATCTACTTAGCAACCACGTTGATGAGGTTATTGGTGAATATTACGCTGCCAAAGGATATTCAGTTCATAGCGTTGACCGCCAGGCAAATGGACAACTGATTGTTGTTACGGAACGAGTAGCAAAAGAGCAGGAACCGGTAAAAGTTGATATCGCATTTGAACATAAAAGATCGCATAGAAAGAAGCATTTAGCATAAAAAAGCCAAAGAGTTATAACCCTTTACCATTAGGTGATTTCCTTAACCGATTCGCAATGTACTTCATTACGTTTACTGCAATCGTTACCAATGCAATAATTAATGCTATTTCAAATAAGAGGATATATCTAAAATTCACATTAAGCTTTTCAAAGTAATCGCTGGTAAAAGAGAGAAGTTGATAAATTCCTAGCATAAAAAGAATAAAGGTAACTCCTAAAATTACAAGTGACTTTTTAGAATAATCTTTAGCATGTTCAAAGTTATAAATCATTATTGATACAAATAACAAAGCCGTAGCAATCTTGTGGGATAGCGATTCATCAGCCGAAAATGATTGCACTGCTAGGCTAATGATTAATCCAGTAATTCCGATTGTTTTATTCAAGGCAACACCCACTCGTATGTAAGTTTACCAATTAAAGGGGATTTTCTCAAGATGAAACACATTAAAATTAAATTAAAATCGTGATTTTAAATAGATGAATAGGAGGAACGAATGAATTAAGATATTCAGTTTTTAAAAGAACTTCAGCAAGAGTTGAAAACACAAAATACTGACTCTTAAGCTGCACCGCGGTTTTGGTTTGTAGGGGATTATAAATGGATCCGGATTTCAGAGGATGATGCGGAACGTTATTCTGTTTACATTCCTGAAGATTGAGAATCGTATGAACTGGAAAGTTTTCTAACTCCCTATAGATGGGAGGATTATTACATACTGTTTATTATGCTGTAAACCAATGCAACAACAAACAATGGATAAGAGATAATGGCAATTAATTTTGAGGATTTACTCTTATTTTTTTCAAATGTGTATATTAGTGCAAATCCTAAAAAGAATATCGTGACAAACCAAGAGGAATAGGCCGGGAACAATGCTATAAGTAAGACAATAAGAGTGGATAACGCGAAAGAAGAGTTTAGCGTTATTTTCTGATTATTTTCCAAATAAACCACCTCCTAACACGTATTCCCCCATATAAAAACACTTAAACATTATACTTAAGGGAGCATGATTTAATGATTAACATTTTAAATAAAGAGCAAGATGAGGCAATCCGGTATTTTAAAAACAAATTGAATATATTTTGATGTATACCTGCTCACCGTTTGCATTTTTTTGAACACTCAGATTACTTTTCCATCATGCAACATCAATAATCGGTCCGTCTACATAATGATTTGGTGTTAAAGTTAAGGTTTTATTGTTCTCAGAAGATCTGAAACTTCTAACAACATGGGCATAGGTAATGTCAAACAAGGTGATAGTACGCCTCTGGCACCCGGCGGTGGATTAGCTGCTCATGAAGCAAAAGACGGGCATCTAATTGATAGACATATCGGTAAGACTGATGAAGAGTTATTACAGAGGGTACAGATAAAACAAGAAGATACGTGCCTTGTGTCAGACGGTTCCTAATTAGTTCTTCAGATTATATTTATGGATCGAAAACAAAGCGAAACTTGAAGCGGTATTGAAGTAATAAAAAGATCCCTTAAATTTCAAGGAACCTAAAGTTTCAATCATCACTCTTATACCTTTGTGGGATCTTGTCTCTCCAGACGAGCATAAGTTCTTTGAATTTTTCTGTTTCCATGGAGCTTTTATCGTTTTCACTTTCTGAATAAAGGTGTTCTATGACTGTTTGATCTTCTTTTATATATGCTATGGGGTGGTGTTTAATTGAATCTTATATTCTTCAATAGAACCATCCAATACTTCTTAAATCAATTTCAAGTATTCATTGGCTACAATGTCTTCAATGAAATCAGAAGGTGGAAATGTCCCATAAAAACGGAAAATTCCGTTTGGAAAGTTTCAGGTTTATAAATAGGTTGGTAGCAGAACTAATACTTTACAAAGTGAAGAACATTATTTATAAACAAGTTTAAAAATTAACCGATAATAGTATTGTTCTTTTCTAGATTAACTTTTTGGAGAGTGATTTCTTTGAATAAAAACCTAATTATAGTTTTATTTCTCATTTTTTCAAGCCTGTTACTCACTACTACTGTACCAGTGAAAGCTCAAGATGCAGATCAAACTGGAGTGAAAACTTGGGAGGATAAAGAAGATTTACCGAAAGGACTATCTCTTTTTAGTACAGCGGTTATTGACGGTAAAATCTATGTAATTGGTGGTAATAATAACGGCAAAGTTCAAAACCAAATTTATGTATATGATCCTAAACAAAATAAATGGATTGAAAAAGTTTCTATGAATGAAGGGAGAGAAGGTGCTGCTATTGCAGTTATTGAACATAAAATCTATGTAATCGGAGGTTATGGCGAGGATAATTCTGGTTCGAAGACCTATTTAAAAACTGTTGAAATATATGACATTAACACAGATTCATGGACAAAAGGTGTAGAAATACCTAAACCTCTAACGGGATCATCTGCAACAGTTATAGGGAAGGATATTTATTTAATAGGTGGATTTAATCCTAGTGAAGGTCCAACTTCCAATACTTATATTTACAATACTGAGACTAAAACCTGGTCTGAAAAAAGTTCCCTGCCGATTCCATTAAGAGCTTTAAGCACAGCAACAGTAAAAGAAAAAATCTATGCCATTGGTGGCGAAAATAAAAGTGGTTTGAGTAATAGCATTTTTGAGTATGATCCCAAAACTGATAATTGGACCTTTAAATACTCTTTGATGAATAAATTAAGCTATATAGCTTCTACGGTATACAATAATAAAATATATTTAATGGGAGGATCAGATTCAAGTAAAAAAGCATCAAATGGTTCAGTAATTTATGACCCGATTGCAAATACAGTTAACAATTTTCAAAATCTAACCAGTTCTCGAATAGCTGCAGGTGCGGCAACTATTAATAATAATATTTTTATTATCGGGGGAACTAATAAAGGTGGCTCTATTGGTGTAGATACTTCAGGTATGATGAAAACAGTACAGGTGTATTCAGAGAAAAACCCAGATGATAACTTGGGAGATCCGAGTTCTGGTGGCAATATTCCTGAGGAAGGGCACGATGATCGAGCTATCCTTACTATAACAATGACAACAGGACTTGAAAAAGAATTTGATCTTTCGATGAAAGAGGTAAATGATTTCATTAACTGGTACGATCAAAAAGATTCAGGAACAGGCCCTTCGAGATACGAGATTGACAAGCACGGTAATAACATTGGACCGTTTGAGAGCAGAAAAGATCATGTTATCTTTAAGAATATCCTTACTTTTGAAATAAATGAGTACTCAACAAATAAAAGCAGTAATCAAAGTGACAAAACCTCTTAACAAAAAACAGATTTCGGTTAAATGATTCCAGTCCACGTATAGATAAAGCCCTTCTCTTATGAGAGGGGCTTTCTTTTACCTAGAGAGTTTCTTTTATTTGAGTTATTACTTTTTCTAACCATTGTATGGGGGTTAATTCAATCGCTGGAAAATAAATCTCCGAGTTTGATTTTATAAAGCTTTCTTTTTCTTGTTCAGATATGTCACTATTTAAAAATGCTTCACAAAATTTTATTGTGAAAACTAGGCATTCTTTGCTGGATTCAGTTATGAAGTTTTCAAGGGCTTGTTTTGGTGAACCCATGTCCTGGTGAAATGTTCCGTCTGGGAAATCACTTAATTCTTCCAAACTATCATAATTATCGTAAATAGTGAATTAGAACTCCTTTATTTTATAGGATAACCAGTTAAAATAAACTCCCCATTTATACTTTTTTTCAACACTATTTTTGCGTTGGTGACATCCTCAGCAACATTTGACCCTTGTTCTACGTTTCTTCCGAGAATTTCTCCCTTCCCTTTATATCCCAAAGGGAGGGTGGGTTAATAGCTTATCGCAAGCATTGATCACCGGACATTCTACCGAAGTCAAAGGATCGCATAGCGTCTTTATGATTTAAGAAAACTGTTCTTCGTTGATGATTCACGAGGGCTTACGTTTACCCATATGAATTAGCGGCTTTTCGCATGGAGGTAACATGTGGAAACTGGTCAACAGCTTTAGAAACTTCATCATAACAGGGAATGCGGCGAGCTGAGGGATTATAAAGAAACAGCTATGAAGGATGTATGAAAATCCGTTAGAAGGAGGAAATCAGTTTCATTGAAAGCGTTGATTACGCATACAGCTTTGATGAATGGGCGAAGCAGTTCCGTATATCCAATACGGAAAAATGACAAAACGCAGTGTGACGGTTCGAATGCGGGAGTATGGAACTTCCCATTCATCCGGAGTTATGTCAGAGGGACAAAAAGACATTTTTTAAGGAGGAAGCGGCATGATTGAATTTACACGGCCATCACCTATGAAGAAAACATGCGCGATGCATCCGGAAAAGGAATCTGTCAGATCAGTTTCGTTTACTGATTTTAACGGCAATTCTGTAACAGTAACCCTTTGTCAAATGTGTCTGGCTGAATTAAAAATGAAAGCCGCAACTGAATACAGGAGCATGACGGAGGAGCAGGCCAAGCTGAATCGTTTCAAGATTGGTGATTATGTGTATTTAGAGCATTTGGGAGTAGTCGGTGAGATAAAAAACATGGAAGGCGCTCAAGTGGCAAACAGGACAGACGCAGACGGAGTCCGGAAGGCTACCCCTAAGGAAATCGCAGAATACAAAAAGCAGGAGGAGCAATAGGGAAAGGACACAGCTTTCTTTCCTTTCCCTATTATTGGATTATGGTAAATCTGTAATTGTAGCTGTTGTGGATGCATTTGAAGGAGGATAGGGTCCAAGAACTGCTTTCATGCCATACACACATCGATATACGTTGAAAAGAAAAGGGACATTCATGAAAAAATTATTCTTCTGTTCTGCACCCATCCAAGAGTGAATTCAATATCACTATCATGCTACTGGATAAACTTTTTATTGTTTATCTGTTCAGCCGTTAGATTGACTTCAACTGTATTTTATTAGTAGTCACTGCAAAAGCATCGCCTGTTGAAACACTTCATCGCAGCATAACCACTGTACCCCTTACCAGAGGCTGCAGATACAGTTAGTTGGTTTGAGTCAGTAATAGGGGTTTTAATTTCGTCTATAAACTCTTTCAAATTTACAGCTTCATTATTATCTGGGCTTTCCTATCAGAGTATTATCAATGATCTATTTTTAAAGTGCGGACCTTGACCACCTTCGTAGGGGCAGGACGCATTTCTACTCGATTGATTGACTCTGATTGTTTTAACGTGAGGACGTTTTAAATTAACCTTTTCAGCTGATTTCCTAACTGTCACGGAAAACATTCTCCAGGAAATATATTGACTGTTTTCCTGTTTGTGATGTTAATTAGAAGGGGTATACAAAATCATTGAAGTAGGAGGTCTGATGAATGTGAAAAGGAAAGCGACATTAAAATTTGGAATATGTATTGGGCTTTTATGTGTCAGTTTTACCGGTTTCAATTCTTTATTCGGCTCAACGCATGCTGAAGCAAAATCCATAGAAAACACAAAAATGACAAGCTGTATAACGAATCAAAAATTTGTTCAGCTTGAGAAAAAATTTGATGCCAGGCTTGGAGTTTATGCGATTGATACGGGGTCAAACAAGACAATCGCCTACCGGCCAAATGAACGATTCGCTTACGCATCAACCTATAAAGTCCTGGCCGCAGCGGCTGTCCTGAAGCAAAAACCGATTGAAAAACTTAATGACGTCATCCGATACACCAAAGAAGATCTTGTTACATATTCTCCGATCACAGAAAAACACCTGGATACAGGCATGAGCCTGAAAGAAATCTCAGAAGCCGCTATCCGTTACAGCGATAATACCGCCGGGAACATATTGCTGCAGCAGCTTGGCGGTCCTAAAGGTTTCGAAAAATCACTGAAACAGATCGGGGATCATGTAACGAAAGCTGATCGATTCGAGACGGATCTGAACTCTGCAATCCCTGGGGATATTCGTGACACAAGCACCGCAAAAGCGCTGGCAACCGACCTTAAAGCTTTCACTTTGGGTAACACTCTCACGACTGACAAGCGGACGATCTTAACTGATTGGATGCGGGGCAACGCTACCGGAGACGAACTGATTCGGGCAGGCGCTCCCGCGGGATGGGAAGTCGGCGATAAATCCGGAGCCGGAAGTTACGGAACACGAAACGACATTGCTATTGTTTGGCCGCCTGACAGAGCTCCTATTGTTTTGGCCATCCTGACAAAACGGTTTACGAAAGATGCCGAGTATGATAATGCTCTTATCGCCGAGGCTGCAAAAGTCGCCCTTGATGACCTCAAATAAACTTTTTACACACGGCCGTTCATTTTTTATGAACGGTTTTTTATATGTTGAGAATGCGGTATGCCGGTTTCGATGTTATAATGAAAAACCATAAAATGATGGGAAGAGGGGGAATTTCAATGCTTTACATAACGGCATGTTTAAAAATCATCAGTGATAAAGACCTTAATGAAATAATGAAGGAATTCAAAAAACTTGAGGAAGAAACGAACAAAGAAGAAGGCTGTATTCAATTCCATGCTTATCCGCTCGAACCATCAGAACGCAAAATCATGCTTTGGGAGATTTGGGAAAACGAAGAAGCTGTTAAAGTCCATTTCACGAAAAAACACACAAAAGACGTTCAAAAACAAGAATTAACGGAAGTGGAATGGATACTGAAAAGCAATGTGAGTGAGTAAAAGGCTTTTATATTGTGGCCGACTCTGTCAACAACAATCATCTGTATCATTCACTAAAACCCTTGCTGCGGCAAGGGTTTTCTTACTTTAAAGTTCATTTCTCTTAGCTCTCAGAGAGACCATAAAAAGTTCTTTATATCGCAGTCTTTTTATGGGTAAGGAACAGACTTGGAATGAAGATGACCGCAAGGATGATGACGGAGACTAAAAATCCGGCATGGTAGCCTTTTAAACTGTTTTCAATCGTTGGCTGCAATCCTTGTATGACAGTTGCGGTAACGGTGGCGATCACAGCTGATCCAAAGCTGGACCCAAGATTTTCAATCATATTAATACCGACACCCGCTTCCGGAAGCTGTTTGCCGTCAAGTCCTGTATAAGCGTCGCTCGTTAACGGAAGCATAATTCCTCCAAAACTGGCGCCCCGGATGAACAATACGACGGAAATCCAAATCAAACTTGTTTTATCGGTGATATAGATCAGCGGGACAGACCCGATAAGAGAAAGAACAAGACTGACCATAACCACGTATTTCGCACCGATCTTATCAATCATTTTTCCGATCAGCGGCCTGGTGACGAGCATCCCGACTCCTTGGGGAATTAAGGCAAGCGCTGCTTCGATTGCCGTGAAATGACGAAAGTTTTGAAAGAACAGCGGAAGAATTAACATCGGTCCCATGATGGCAATATTCGCTAAAAACAAACCGATCGCAGATGCTGTGAAGCTCTTGTGTGCAAACAAATTCATCGGCAGCACGGTTTGATTTTTTCTGATCTGATTATATACGAGGTAAATGGCTGCTGATACAAGACCAATGCCCGCCCATAAAATTGTATCGATATTATTAAATGATGCATGATCCGCTGCTTTCGTAATACCGTAAATCAATGCCGCGCTCATTAAGGACAAATTGATAATCCCGAAAATATCGAGTTTACGATCTTTGTTGAATGGTTCAAAGTCTGGAATGGTTTTCATCATAAGCGGTGCAGCAATCAAAACGATGAACACGTTGATGAAGAAAATCCAATGCCACGAAGCGCCTTGAACGATGAAGCCTCCGATGACAGGTCCTAAAATCGGGCCGAAGATCATAGGGGTGCTGACGATTGCCATCACTTTTCCCAGGTTTTCCGGACCTGCTGTTTTAACCAGGAGTGTTGACATTAGCGGAGTAATAATGCCAGCGCTGAATCCTTGAAGCAAACGGAAGAAGATGAAGCTGGAAACGTCACGGCTCATTCCCGCAAATACAGAAATGACACCAAAGGCGATGACTGAGCCGACGAAGATTTTCTTACCGTTATATTGATTCATAAGCCAGCCGGATACGGGTACTGCAATCGCAAGTGCTAACACATAGCCTGTAACGGACCATTGAACGGTAGCCAATGTCGTGTTGAAATCTTTAGTCAATTTGTCGATGGCGATGTTCACCATCGTTGAGTCAAGCATTGGAGCGATTGCTCCCAGTGCAATAGCCCAGGCGGCTGTGAGAACTTCTTTTGGCAGCCGGGGTTCCTTTCTTTTATGTTTTGACATATTATTCTCCTCTCAAAATCGCTAACTTTGTTTCCTTGTCAACAAAATAATAGAGTTATTTTGTTTCTTTGTCAACAATAAGAGGAGGATGAAAAGGCAGCCCGTTCTCAAAAAGGGGCTGCCTATGGTTTCATTTAAATTTATTCTGTCTTAATGTCTGCACCAAGTTTCTTTATTTCTGAATCCAAATGCCTGCTGTAAGTTTCCACGAAGCTCAGCATCGTGTCAAATTGTTCATCAGTTACTTGTTCAAACACGATTTTGTCCCGTTCTCGAAACTCTGTGTGCAATTCCTCATGAATTTTATAAATGACTTTCCCTTGCTCAGTAAGCCTAAAATAGATTTCTTTCTTGTTAACCGGCTTCTGATAGCTTTCGATAAGGCCTTTATTTATAAGCTTCTTAGTTAACTTACTTATGGCGCCTTTTGTCATATAAAGGGATTCCGCAAGTTTAGTGACATTGGCGTCTTCAATTTTTTCGATGAATTCGATGCAATGCACTTCAGAAGGCTTATACTCCTTAAGGCTTTCTTCCATCTTCAGCCTATTAAGCCACACCATCTTGTTAAAAAAGTCCCTGAAATTCGTGAGGAGCTGTTCTTTTTTGTCCATGGCCTGTCCTCCTGCTCAGTGGTGCTTACACAATATTATAAAATTTTTGTTTCTATTACAACAATCGTAAAGTTATTATTTGGGGGCTGAGCGATAGGCCGCAGAGATATTGACTGCAATCGGTAAGGAGGGAGGCGCTGTCATTAAGAAGGATTCTGTTATAAAAGCGGCTTTTTAACAGAAACGTCTTCCGTATTCGTCACTTGCTCTGTTTCAAAAATTATAACAGGCTGCCTCTACAGCGCAATGTCCGCTTGCTGTTTTACTTTGAATAGCGTATGAGTCCTTACTAAAAAGCAGGCTGGACAAAGAGCCTGCTTTTTTTGTCTTGCTATGAAAGTTTAAATAACTCGAATTGGTAAAACAAGATTCGCATCAATTATGTTTTCCTGTTGCGGCGTCACGAAAAGCGTCGATTGCGGTTGTGTATTTTAAGACGTTTTTAGACACTTTGGCGGTTGCGCCTAATGGATACGCGTCTGACAGAACGCTGGAGTGAGCTTCGGGCTCCCAGTAAAACACGCCGATTCCTTTGCCGTTCGGAACGGCTTTCACCAGTTTTATGGTGTCTTTTATAGTCCAGTAGGAATCTTTCGGGTTATTTTCATCTCCGCCCAGTTCAACCACCATGACTTCCTTGTTGTAGCGTGAGGCGATGTCATTTAAATTAGAGGATAAATGGCCGGTGAGCTCCCAATATGGCTTTACCCTCCCAATAGGGGTAGAACGAAACGCCGATGATGTCGGTTTTGCCGCCATTTTTAAAGAATTGATCAAACCACCATCTGAATAGACTGTTGTCCGTGCCGTGCGCCAAATGGCTGATTACTTTGGTGGCCGGGCTGACGGATTTCACGGCGTCATAGCCTTTGTTCAGTAATCCGGTCAATTTGCTGAAATCGTTCGTGCTGCCGTCGGGCAGTAAAATTCCTGAATTCATTTCATTTCCTACTTGCACCCAATCAGGTGAGATGCCGTGATTTTTAAGTTCTTTCATAACGTCGTACGTATGGTTATACACGGCTGCTTGCAGCTGGCCGGTGGAGTAGCCGGTCCATTGGTTCGGCTTGATCTGATGGCCGGGATCGGCGAACACATCACTGTAATGGAAGTCAACCATTACTTTCATCCCTAACGCTTTTGCCCTTTTGGCCGCAGCAAGTACGCCTGCTTTGTCACTATAGCCGAGCATGGTCCATGTTGTGCCGTCTTTCTGCCAATAATAGCTGCTGGGCGGATTCACAAAGACTCTCAGTCTCACTGCATTTATCCCGTGATCTTTAAGAATCTGCAAAGCATCCTTCTGTTTCCCGCCGTCATCCAGCCAGCGCACACCTTCGTCCTCTAATTGTTTCAGCCATCCTATATCAGCGCCATAGGCAAACGGGGCGTCCGCTTTTGCTTTAGGAGACTTCTCAATGAATGTAAAAGCGGTGAAAATGAGAGAAAGACAGATTGCGTTTACAAATACACGTTTCACCCGGTTTTTGAACATCAACAATACCTCCTGGTTTTTCATCTATTGATTTCACCCATCCGGCTTCGCTGAATAATTTCAGCTGCCATTCTCTAGTACCTTCTTAAAACGCTGAGACGCCTGCATTCCTTCGGCTGTCATTTTAAAAACACCTGCATCGGTCAGCGCGCGTAAACATACATTTGCGGTTTTTCTTTGTAAAACAGCGGCTGTATTTTCCGGTGTCACGTCATTATCCGCTTCGATGTCATGAGGTTCATCAGCAAATACCTTTTGACTTCTGTCAGCTCATCTTTAAGGCGGGGGGATAAAACTCAATGATGGACGTCTTTGCGGGTGAAAAATGCCATCCGGATATTCTTCAGAGGTGCGGTTTCTGAGGGCGAGATCCATTTCGAAATCTGTGCCCCTTTTATTTTGAGGTATGTTCCAATATGAACTGAATGGCTTTTTGTGAATTTCTGGTGAGGCTGATATATTCCGCTCCTTTCGTTGCAATGAGTTTCACATGAAGGCGGTCTGCATCTTCTTTAATGTCATCATAATAAGAGCCGACTTACGGCGCCAAAATGATCATATCGAAATCTTTCATGATGTCGTAATGGGATCCGTAGGCGCCTGCTGAAGCGGTAATCGGCACGTTATATTCCTCGGCGCCCTCTGTCAGTGCGTTCGCAAGCATGGCGCTCGTTCCCGCTCCGGCGCACAGCACTAATACATTGGTGCTGTGTTCCAAGGCGGATGAGGATTCCTGAAGGTTTGTGCTGATGACGGAGGCCGCGTCTTCTGAGGCGCCGGCTATTGCGGGCTGTATCTCCCGGGATTTTTGCAGCGCGGTTTCAGATTCGGTGTTTTTGGCTTCTTTCGCCGCTAATACATTGTCATAAGCTTTACAGAATGGCAGGTATATCAGGAAATCGACAATGATTAACACAGCTGTGAGAACAACAGCCGAGAGACTCATGCCGGTTCCCAGAATCAGCCCGACAGGAGCCGGTGTAGCCCACGGAAGAACATACATAAAACTGTTCATTCCGATGACATCAACGAAAAATTTAAACAGACAGACATTAATCATCGGCGTTAAAATAAACGGAATGAAAAAATAAGGATTTAAAATCATCGGCGCAGCAAAGAGAAGAGGTTCGTTTACAGCGAAAGACACCGGCACTGCGGATGCTTTTCCGACTGCTTTCAATTGCTTGGATTTCGCGAAAAGAAGAAAGATGAACGGAACAACAAGGGTTGCCCCGGTTCCTCCCATTGTGCCGACGAAATTCCCGAGTCCGACGGTCAGCACGTTGGACGCCTGCTCACCGGCATTATGAAGCTGAAGGTTCGCCTCCACATTTGCGTAAATAATAGCTGCGATGGCCGGCTCCACAATAGAAGGCCCGTGAACGCCGACAAACCAGAACAGCGCCATCATTCCCCAAATGACACAGATCCCCAGGTACCCGTCTGCTGCGGTGAACAGCGGCGATAAGAGAGAGGAGAGAGCCTCCGCGAAGGATACGTTCAGCATGTTCCTGATCAATAAATCAATGATTACCATTGCCAAAACGGAAAAGGCGAACGGAAAAACATCTTTGAATGTTTGTGAAATGGTTCCCGGTACTTCTTTAGGCATTTGAATCGTAATATTTTTCAGCACGCAGAATCTGTAAACGTTCACCGTTATGAAAGCGGATACAAAAGCGGCTAAAAGACCTTTCGTGCCGAGGTATTCCGTCGAGAACCCGCCGTCGATTTGTGTGACGCTTAAAATAAGAAACCCGACGACTGAAGCAAGCATCGCTGAAACGGGATTGATCCCTTTGTTTTTCGGCATCTTTCGGTTCATTGATTCACTCAGGCATTTCGCACTTGTTGCCCCAACAATCAGACCAAGGGCGCCCATTGAATAGTTATACACTTTCCAAAGCCATTCAGAAACACTTTTGGGCCAAGTGAAACCCAACACTTCCGGCACAGCGGCGGTGAGGATGAAAATGCTGGCGAATAAAATAACAGGCATTGCAGTTAAGAAGCCGTCGCGGATCGCGCCTAAATAAATGTTTCTTGAGATTTTTTCAAAAAACGGTTTTCCCTTTTCGATTTGCTTGATGATACCGTTCATTTTTCCACTCCTTATCGGCGGCTTCGGTAAAGTGCTATAAAATCCTGAATAAGATCACGGAGCAAAAGGGTTGTCATTAAATGGTCCTGACCGTGAACGAAAATAAACCCTAATTCCATGTCCTTGCCGTCAGCTTCTTCAGCTAACATTTTCGTTTGCGCATTGTGGGCGAGGGTTAAATTTTCATCGGCGCTTTTTAATGCTGCTTCCGTGTTTTCGAAGTTTCCGGCACGGACTTCTTTCAGGACTTTCAATAAAGTGCTTCTGGCGTCGCCGGCATAGGCGACAATTTCAAAGCCGAGCATCTGCAATTCTTCCTTTGTCATGAAAAAACCTCCTGAGACGTACACGATGAAAAGACACTATTTCACCATGTGTGATCGTTAAATGATTGTTTTTGTTTCACTTACAAGTTTGTACCAGTAGGCCGATTCTTTCGGATACCGTTTTTGGGTGTCGAAATCGACGTAAAAAAGACCGTAACGTTTGTTGTAGCCGTTGGTCCATGAAAATAAATCCATTAAGGACCATAAGAAATATCCCTTTACGTTGACTCCGTCGCTAATCGCTTTACTGATGGCTTCCAGATATACCTTTAAATAGTCAATTCTTGCTTTATCCATAATGATGCCGTCTTCAAACTCATCTTTATAGCCCATGCCGTTTTCGGTAATGTACATTTTGTTATATTGCGGATAGTCCCGTTTGATGCGCATCAGCATGTCATACATGCCTTCAGGGTAAATGAGCCAGTCCCAATCGGTCCGTTTCAGGCCTTCTTTGTAAATTCTCTCGCCGATTCCTTTTACTTTATAGACCGAAGTGCCCTTATCGCCTGTTCCGTTATGGTGTATAACGGTTTCTCCGTCGTACGCTTTGACGAAATGGCATTGATAATGATTGATGCCGAGATAATCATTGCGCGTTGACGCTTTTTTCATCACGTCAAAATCGCTGTCTGCAAACTCGTATGAAGCGCCGTTTGCCTCACAGATTTCATCCAGAGCACGCATAGTTTCCTCAGAATAATAGCCGAGGTAGGTGGCATCCAGGAGGAATCTCACTGATAATGCGTCATCCAGAAAGCAGGCGTGGCGGTCTTCTTCCGAGTCACTGGCGGGGTATTTTGTTTCCAGTGAGTGGACGACACCGATTTCTCCCGGATAGCCGCTGTCTTTAAAGAGGTTGACTGTCATCGCATGCGCCACCATCATGTGATGAAGACACTGAATGACTTTTGTGATATCGCTTTTAATAGATGGCGGAAAAACCCCCAGTAAATACTGGTTGGTGGCTGTGGGATAAATTTCATTAAACGTGCTCCAATATCGGATTTCGCTGAACTCTTTAAAGCAAAATTCCGCATAGCTGACGAACGCATCTATTGAGGCGCGGTTGAGAAAATCTCCCTGATCAAATAATCCTTTCGGCGTATCGAAATGATGAAGCGTGACAAAAGGGGTGACGTTGCGTTTTTGGCACTCTGAGAAAATACGATGATAGTAATCAACGCCTTCCTGATTGATTTCGCCCGTGCCGTCAGGGAAAATTCTCGTCCAGGCTATAGAAAGGCGGATGCCGTTTATGCCGAATTTTTCACATAGTTTTATATCTTCCGGAAACTGCCGGTAAAAATCACTTGCCGGATCAGGGCTGAATCTCCCCTGTTTTTCAAGAAATTCATCCCAGGCTACAGTCCCTTTGCCGCCTTCTTTTGTGGCGCCTTCCGCTTGATATGCCGCAGTCGCCCCGCCGAAAATAAAGCCATGAGGTAATTTGAGCATTACTGAATCCTCCTTCGCCAATGTGTGAATTGGAGTTTTTTAATGTTTGTAATTGTTATCTTTTGTTTAATAGTAAACGCATACATTTTTGCTGTCAATAGCTTCTTAAGGAAACAATATCTGTATTTACAAGGATATAATGAGTTTTTCAATGTTTTATATTTTGATAGCGTTGTTTGTAATTGTTTGTTTTTGTTGACCGGGTTGCTGCGGTGTGTTAGATTGTGTGTAAAGTTGAGGGGATGATTGAACATGTTAAAAAAGGAGCGTCTTTTAAAAATCATCGATTTTGTAAACGCGCGGGGATTTATTACGGTGAGTGATATTATCGATGAATTGGAAGTTTCTGATATGACGGTGAGAAGAGATCTGGATGAGCTGGATAAGGCCGGAAAAATCGTGCGCATTCACGGAGGCGCACAGAGCATATCTTATTCCATTGATCACGAATTATCGCATAATGAAAAACTGGGTGTTCAAATGGAGGAGAAGGGGAAAATCGCGGAACTCGCAGCTTCATATGTAAATGACGGCGATACCGTTTTTTTAGGGCCGGGCACGACAATTGAACTTTTAGCCCAACATCTGCTGCATAAGCGGATCCGGATTATCACCAACAACTATCCCGTGTTTGATATTTTAAAGCATGGCGACACGGCGGATACCATCCTGATTGGCGGTGACTTCCGAAAAAATACCGGTGCATTCGTCGGGCCCATTGTGAACGGTAATCTGCAAAAATTCAATTTTACGAAAGCCTTCATCAGCGCAAACGGCATACATAATGATGAAATTTCTTCTTACAGCATTGAAGAAGGAGAAGCCCACCAAATCGCGCTGAATAATTCGCGGACGAAATTTTTGCTGGCGGACAATAAAAAGTTTAACCGGGAAGATTTTTACGTGTTCTACAACTTACACGATATGGATTATCTGATTACGGATGATAAAGTGATGAAAGATGTTCAGATTCATTATGAGCAATATGTGGATGTCAAAATCGCAAAAAAATAAAAGGGGGGCGGTTCGATGAAAGGGGTTATTTTTGATTTCAACGGCACTATGTTTCAAGATTCGCATCTCCACGAAAAAGCATGGTTTTACATGGTGAAAAAATACTCTCCAAAAGCGATTTCTGATGAAGACATTTTCGTTCACATTCACGGCCGAACAAACAGTGAAATCCTGACGTATTTTATTTCTGGCGATTTAACAAATGAAGAAATCAAGAGAATGTCTTTTGAAAAAGAAGCCTATTACAGGGAATTATGCCTTGAAAACAAAGATGAGCTAAAGCTGACGAAGGGGCTCATCGCCATCTGAAAAAGTCAGAAATGCCGATGACCATCGCCACGGCTACGGTAAAGGAAAATGTCGAGTTTTACTTTGATGTCTTTCATTTGGGGCAGTGGTTTGATTTTGACAAAGTCACGTTTGATGACGGAAGCTTCCCCGGAAAGCCGGCGCCGGATATTTTTATCATCGCATCAGAGAAATTAGGCCTTAGACCTGAAGAATGTGTAGTCATTGAAGATGCCTTTTCGGGGCTCACAGCGGCGAAAAAAGCAGGTGCAGGCAAGATTATTGCCATTGACCCGTTCGGAAAAAACCGCGCGTTATTTGAAGAAAAACAGCTGGCGGATGGCGGGATACTGACAGATTTCACCTCGTTTTTTGAGGTGATTGCCGGACATTCTGTTTGAGGGATCAGACGGTTTTTCATGCCGGTATGGCCATACAGATACGGACACCGTTCATAACACAAGATGTTTTTGTGTACGGGCGGTGTCTTTTTCTGTTGAGGCTGTGTAATCTGAATCGGTCTTCAGACAGGGGGAATCCCTGTCTTCTTTTTATTACTCGTATGTTCAATCAAGCGCTTGCGTGTATTCGGGTCCTATTACTGACTGTTGATATGTTTTACGATAAAATCCTGAGCATATAAGAATAGCAGCCATCCTGTTAGTCCAAGTCCTGATGCGGCAATGAAAGACAGTGAATGACGAAGGGCGATGCCGATAATGACCAGCATAATGACTGTGGAGGGGAGGCCGGAAGCCACACTGAATGCAAAATGACTTAATGTCTCCTTCGTTTCTCCTTGGATGTACAGCCAAACCATGCTCAGCATACTGACAATTGGCAAAGCGGCTATAATGCCTCCATAACTCGGGCTTCTTCTTGATATTTCAGTGATAATCCCAATAATAGCAGCAGAGACAATGATTTTAATGATCGTAAACATCTTCAGCCCGCTCCTTCATCAAACTAAATGCTTTTAAGACAAGTGTCCTTTCTTCATTGTTCATGTTGTCAAAAAGAAGCTGTTTAAGCTTTTCTTCATCAAGACCGGAATGACGGTAAAGGACATCCGCCCCCAAACTGGTAAGTTTTAAAATGACTTTCCGCTCATCCTCAACACTTCTGGTTTTATAAACGTACTTTTTCTTGAGTAAACGCTTTATATGTTCCGAAGCGGTATTATGTGATACTTGAATCGCTTCGGCAATGTCTTTTATTCCGACTGCCTTCTCTTTTTGAATGACTTGCAGAATCCGTACACCTTGGTGAGTGATTTTTTCATGATGCTGATAACGGAGCCGATAATAAATATCTGTCCAGAGGCCATTTAATTGCAGTATTTCGTTTGCCATAGTCATCAATCCTTGTCGTTTATTAAGATTATATCTTATAATACGATATAATTTAACGGATTGAAAGAAGTTTTTAAACACGAGTAAATTGAACTGCGTTTTGTTTTGGGAGATGGAAGAGAAAGGAGCCACAGGCTACAAAGCTTTTTAGCATATAAAAACGGTGCTGACAATAAGTTGAAGAACTAAAGAATATATTAAAATACAGTCTCCTTCAGCCGAGCAGATGTGCTGATTGAAAAAGATACATGGAATAAAAAGCGGGTAAAAAGATAAGGAAAGGGGAGAGACGATGGAACTTGATTTTGTGATTCGTCTGGCGGTTGCGGGTCTGCTTGGTGCCCTGATTGGGTTGGAGAGAGAATTCAGGGCGAAGGAAGCGGGTTTGAGGACACACTTTCTGGTGGCCGTGGGCAGCGCCTTAATGATGATTGTTTCCAAGTACGGATTTTTTGATTTGTTATCCAACAGCCATACGTCTTTTGATCCGAGCCGGGTGGCGGCGCAGGTCGTAAGCGGCGTCGGATTTTTAGGAGCCGGCACGATTATTTTGCAGCGTCATGTCGTGCGGGGGCTTACGACGGCCGCGGGGATTTGGGCTACGTCAGGAATCGGGCTGACGATCGGGGCAGGGATGTATGTCATCGGCATCAGCGGCACGGTTTTGGCGTTAATCGGGCTAGAACTTTTAAATTTTCTGTTTAAACCTGCGGCGCACTCTTTGTCTGTCAGTTTCCAAATTGAGGAGAAAGCGGTCATGCATGAACTTTTAACTTCACTTGAAGCAAAGGGAATTCTCATTACGTCCTATGAATTGAATAAAGCGGTGCTTGAAGTGAAAGGAAGGGTGAAAAGCAAAAGCGGAAAAGCGGCAGTAATGGAGAAAGTTCAATCCCTCCCGTATATCCTGTCGGTCAAAGTGGAATAGCAGAAAGGGGGGCTCCCCTGTCTGCGGGTCTTTTTCTTTCTCGAGTTCAAACATTAATACCAAGGATAGAATGGGATATACGGCCGCGGAACATAAGGATATGGCCGCGGATAGTACGGAAATGGTCTGGGGAAATAAAAAGGCGGTCGCGGATAATGATATGGCACCCGTTCTTGGCTCTCGGCTGTGTATTCATGATAGAAAGGATCGTACAAGAGGAAAACCTCCCTTGAGTAATATTGATTCCGTTTACCATATTCCTGTATGCCCGGTATAGTGTACGTACATCAGGCAAAAAAAGATGCCGGTTATCATCCGGCATCTTTTTTACACCTTCACGTCAATTACATGGCCGGCAGTCGGGTGCTGGGACGGCAGCATTTTTACTGTTTCTTCCGCAGCGGCCTGGGCATTCTGCATGACCGTTTTTGTTAACGCGATATTTACATTCTGCACAAGAGATGCTTGGTGCATTGCGATTGATAACGCAGGGATATCCATAGCTTCCACACCTCCTTATATTCCTTCATATCGGCGGCTTGCTCCGATTATGAAGAGAGCCGGCGGTTTCTTTTCACGGCCCATTCTAAAAGTGCGGCCGCGCATACTCCGACGGTATAGGCGAAAATGTCACTCCACACAAATTGCCAGCCAAGGATCAGCCCGCCGAGCGTGCTGCTTCTGATCGCGTCAATCCACGGCGCGTGATATAACTGGCTGCATTCAATCAGATAGCAGAACGAGAGGCTGAGGATGGCGGATGTTTCTGTCCGGATGTTTCGAAATAAAAATCCGAATCCGGTAAAAATCATGGCCGCCCACAGGGCATCCCCTAAATAAGCGTTTATGATGCCGGGCAGCAGGGCGGTTATGTATGCCGTTCTGGATAGTAAACCGAGGGCGACGATAAAAACGGTCAATGCCCCGTATGTCAATGGATGTCTATTCACTTCACATGTTCCCCTTTTTTTGTACTCCCATGTATTGTAAGGAATGTCGGAGAAGCTGTCTATGAAAAAAACGGCCCGGAAGGCCGCTTTTTTCGCGTTATCTTGCTTTTAAATTGACGTGGTCTGCTTTTTGATCACTGCCGATGACGAAGTGGAGCTCATATTGCCCCGTATGATAGACGTAATCTGTTTCGCCCGTTTTCGGCACCGTCAGAATTTTGTCAGCGCTGCCGATTTGTTTGCTTAAGATGTCAGGGGTGACGCTGCCGAGGTTTAAGCGCCGTTCAACCCCTGTTCCGAAATAGCGGATTTCTGAGATTTTTCCGTTTTTATGATAGGAAAATCCATAACCGGGGTTTCCCATGTTCCAGCTGTATAAATCAAAAGGATTGCGGCTGTCTGCTTTTTGTTCCGGCTCTCCGATTTTATCGTAAACGTCCTGTCTTGTGCTTTCATTGATTTTCAGGCCCTTCACATTTTGGGGCATTTCACCATTGAACGCCGATTGATAAAGGCTGTTCACCAGTTTTTTTGCACTTTGATTTTCCGATTTTGAAGCGGCTGCGGCATGGACGGACTGTGTATCTGAAAATGCTTCCGCCCCGAACGCGCCTCCCGTAAGCATCACTGCCGACAATCCCGTGATGAGTGTTTTTTTCTTCAACATATGTGAATGCCTCCTTTCTACCGCTCATACCCGTATGTTTCCGCAGCTAAACGAGATGTTTTACTGAAAGGCCGGCTGGGAATCATAGAGGATGTAGAGAGGGGTATAGAAAGGGGAAAGGAAAATGGCTGATACAAAGAAGGTTACAATCAATGGGGTTGAAATGGAAGCGGCAGACGGTCAAACCGTTTTGCAGCTTTTGAACAATAGTTCAATCGACGTACCGCACGTGTGCTATCATCCGAGTCTCGGGCCGATTGAAACATGCGATACCTGTATCGTTGATGTAAACGGGGAACTGGTGCGTTCGTGTTCCGCGCAAATAAAGGACGGAGATATCATTGATACGCTGTCGTCCGATGTAAAAAAAGCGCAGATTATCGGCATGGACAACATTTTGCATAACCATGAATTGTACTGCACGGTTTGTGATTACAACAATGGAAGCTGCGAAGTACATAATACCGTAAAGGAAATGAAAATCAATCATCAAAGCATTCCGTTTGATCAAAAACCGTATCCTAAAGATGAATCAAACCCGTTTTACCGGTATGATCCCGATCAGTGCATTTTATGCGGGCGCTGTGTCGAAGCCTGTCAGGACGTACAGGTAACCGAAACCTTAAGCATCGATTGGGATCGGAAACACCCGCGGGTCATTTGGGATCAGGATGTGCCGATCAATGAATCATCATGCGTCTCCTGCGGACATTGTTCGACGGTATGTCCGTGCAATGCCATGATGGAAAAAGGCATGGAAGGCGAAGCGGGGTATTTAACAGGCATCAGCCAAGAGACGCTTCGGCCGATGATTGACATCACAAAAGGCGTCGAAACCGGATACGGGTCGATTTTAGCCATTTCGGATATGGAATCGGCGATGCGCGATGAAAGAATCAAAAAGACAAAAACCGTATGCACCTACTGCGGTGTCGGCTGCAGTTTTGATATATGGACGAAAGGAAGAGACATTTTAAAGGTGGAACCTCAGGCTGAGGCGCCGGCAAACGGAATTTCGACGTGTGTGAAAGGGAAATTCGGCTGGGATTTCGTCAATAGTGAAAAGCGTCTTACCAAACCGCTTATCCGGGAAGGAGACTCGTTTCGGGAAGCGGAATGGGATGAAGCACTGCAGCTGATCGCCGATAAATTTACGGATATAAAAGAACATTTCGGGCCGGACGCGCTTGCTTTCATCACATCTTCCAAATGCACGAATGAAGAATCATACGTGATGCAGAAACTTGCAAGAGCCGTGATCGGCACGAATAATGTCGACAACTGCTCACGCTACTGTCAGTCTCCCGCCACGGCCGGATTGTTCAGGACTGTCGGCTACGGCGGCGACTCAGGATCAATTACAGATATAGAAAAAGCAGAACTCGTGCTGATTATCGGCTCGAATACGTCTGAGTCTCACCCCGTTCTGTCTACACGCATTAAACGTTCTCATAAGCTGCACGGACAGAAGCTCGTCGTGGCTGACTTGCGAAAACATGAAATGGCCGAGCGCTCTGATGTGTTTTTCCAGCCGCGTGCGGGATCAGATATTGTCTGGCTGAATGCCGTATCGAAATATTTGCTTGATCACGATTTGGCGGATACTGCATTTCTGAATGAGAGAGTGAACGGACTGGATGAATTCGTGAAAAGCCTTGAACCTTACACGATGGAATATGCTGAAAAACATACCGGTGTGGACAAGGACACCTTAATCAAAGTAGCCCGGATGATTCATGAAGCCGGCAGTGTGTGCGCACTGTGGGCAATGGGGGTCACCCAGCATATCGGAGGAAGTGATACGAGCACGGCCATTTCCAACCTGCTTCTTGTGACCGGAAATTACGGCAAGCCCGGGGCAGGCTCATATCCGCTTCGGGGCCATAATAACGTGCAGGGTGCCAGTGATTTCGGCAGTATGCCTGACAGCTTCCCCGGCTATGAAAAAGTAACGGATGAAAAAGCCCGCAAAAAGTATGAACAGGGCTGGGGAACAGACCTGCCGCAAGAAATCGGAATGACAAATCATGAAATGATCGAGGGCATCCACTCAGGAAAACTGAAGTCTATGTACTTAAAAGGAGAAGAAATGGGACTTGTCGACTCCAATATCAACCATGTTCATGCCGCCTTTGAAAAGCTTGATTTCTTCGTGGTGCAGGATATCTTTCTTTCGCGTACGGCTGAGTTCGCCGATGTGGTGCTTCCGGCAAGCCCGAGTCTGGAAAAAGAAGGAACGTTTACGAATACGGAACGGAGGGTGCAGCGTCTTTACAAAGCGTTTGAACCGCTGGGCGATTCAAAGCCCGATTGGCAGGTCATTACGGACATCGCCAACCGGCTCGGGGCTGATTGGCGCTATGAACACCCGGCAGACATTATGGAAGAAGCTGCGATGCTTTCGCCGCTCTACGCAGGCGTCACTTATGAACGGCTCGAAGGCTACAATTCACTGCAATGGCCGGTTGCAGCGGACGGAACCGATTCACCGCTTTTATTTAGGGACAAGTTTCCGTTTTCAGACGGCAAAGCGGTTCTCTATCCCGTTCAGTGGACGGAGCCGAAGGAATTTGATGAAGAATATGATCTTCATGTGAATAACGGGCGGCTGCTTGAGCATTTTCATGAAGGAAATCTGACTTACCGATCAAAAGGGATATCCGAAAAAACACCGAGTGTATTTCTGGAGGTCTCACCCGAACTCGCTGAAGAAAGAGGGCTTGAAGACGGAACGCTTGTCCGTCTGACATCGCCATACGGGAATGTGAAAGTCAAATGCGTTATCACAGACCGGGTAAAAGGCAAGCAGGTATATCTGCCGATGAACGATTCAAAAGACGCCGCTATTAACCTTTTAACGAGCAGCTATGCGGATAAGGATACCGATACACCGGCCTATAAAGAAACTTCAGTGAAGATGGAGATATTGAAAAAAGAAGGCATTAACCCGCTTCCGAAAATCAATTTCCGATACGGAAACCCGCAGCCGCAGATCGGTGTCCGGGTTGAGCGGAAATGGGCGCGTAAAGATTATGTATTTCCGGGAGACGCCGTAAAAAGGGGGAAACAGCAAAATGGCTAAAGCAATCAGCAACATCCGAAAACAGACCGTCACAGAAGAAGACAAACGAAGAAAGGACTTAGAAGAGATCGAGACGGCTCTTTTAAAAAATAAGGACGCGATTTTGGAGTCACTCCATATTCTTGAGCACATGAACGAGCGCGGTGTTTTGGCGCTGCTGCGCGGACTCTTCGGCCAGGGCGACAAAGTAATGGATATCCTGGTGAAAAAAGCGAATACTCCGGAAACGGCCAATATGCTGAAAAATCTCCTGCTGCTGACCGGAGTCCTCGGCATGCTTGATGTAAAACAGCTTGAACCGTTTATCGTCAAACTCAATGCGGGGGTCACAAAGGCTGTCGAGGAGAAAGACAGCGGCAAAAAGACGGGTTATTTTGATATCGTCCGCGCTTTAAAAGACCCGGAAATCAACAAAGCCGTCACTCTGCTGTTTTCTTTCCTTAAGGGCATGGGTGCTGATACGGGCGGTATGGAGAGAAATACGCAGCCTCCTGAAGACCAAAAGCATCATCAAAAACCGCAGACTGATGAGTGAACATCATCTCCCGAGCCTGTCCTATGGCTCGGGTTTTTTGTGCGCTCCCGCTGCTTTCTTGGGAAAAATTTCACTTCCGGATTCATGACTATTGTTGTGTTATGTTAATAGTTAAGGTTATGAATAGAAATAAATTGAAAATATGTGCTAGGATAAAATTCAAGATACATCAACTATTCAAATATGAAGTAATCAGGAGTGATAACTGTGAGTAACCTGAGGAGCCCGAGACAAGCCATCCAAAGAACCCTGATGAAAGGAAAAGACGGCCTGGACGTATACAACCCTTTTCCTTGGTACGAAAAAATGAGACGCGAAAGTCCCATTCAATTTGATGAAGAAACGAAGGTTTGGAGTGTGTTTTTATACGATGATGCCAAAAAAGTCATCAGTGATAAAGAGACTTTCTCAAGCCTTATGTCTGACATGAAAAGCTCAATTGCAAAGTCCATGCTGAATATGGACCCGCCGAAGCATACCCAAATCAGATCTGCCGTCAATCGCGCTTTTACTCCCCGCGTACTGAAGGAATGGGAGCCGAGAATTGAAGAGATTACCGATAATCTGCTGAAACAGGCAAAAAACAAAGGGCGGATTGATATTGTGAAAGATCTCTCCTATCCTTTGCCGGTCATTGTGATTTCTGAATTGTTAGGTGTTCCGTCCGAACATATGGATCAGTTTAAAAAATGGTCGGACATACTCGTCAGCATGCCGAAAGATGCGAGTCCTGAAGAGGCGGAGAAAAATCAGAAGGAACGTGATCAATGTGAGACAGAGCTGGCGGCATTTTTTGCGGAAATAATAGACAGCAAACGAAAACAGCCCGGCCAAGACATTATTTCAATTTTGATAAAAGAGGAAGAAGAGGGAGAGAAGCTCTCGGCCGAAGACCTGATCCCGTTTTGCAACCTGCTTTTAGTGGCGGGAAATGAAACAACGACTAATCTCATTTCAAATGCGGTTTACAGCATATTGGAGACGCCGGGCCTTTATGAAGAACTGAGGCATGATCCTTCTCTCATTGCGCAAACGGTGGAGGAAACGCTTCGTTTTCGGGCTCCCGCTCCATTTGTCAGAAGGACGGTCCGGCACGACACTGAATTGTGCGGACGCCGTTTAAAAAGCGGAGATATCGTTCTCTGCTACATTGCGTCTGCCAACCGTGATGAAAACAAATTTGAGCAGGCAGACGTATTTGATATTCATCGCCAATCAAATCCGCACCTTTCCTTCGGGTTCGGCGTACACTTCTGCTTAGGCGCTCCGCTTGCCAGACTTGAAGCGGAAGTCGCGCTGAGAGGCATTGTAAAGGCCTTTTCACACTTGGAGCCCGTCCGGGTTGAGCCGATCCAAAACAGTGTCATGTACGGGCTGGACTCTTTAGAAGCGGAGATAAACGAAAACAGGGGAGAAGAAAAAAGATGAAACAAACACATATCGCCATTATTAATGTAGCCGCTCACGGCCATGTCAATCCCACGCTGCCCGTCGCCGAAGAACTTGTCAATCGCGGGCACAGAGTGACATTCGCTACAACTGAGGACTTCGAGGCCTCCGTTGCCAAAACGGGTGCCATTCCCGTTTTATACCGCACAAGCTTTAAGGCAGATCCGGAGACGATAAAAGAACGGGTGAATAAAAATGACGCGTTTGTGATGTTTCTGGAAGAAGCGGCAGAAGTGCTTCCGCAGCTGGAAGAGCTGTACAAAGACGACCTTCCTGATATCGTCCTGTTTGATTTTTTAGCTCTTGCCGGGAAATTGTTTGCGGACAGTTGCGGCATCCCGGCCGTGAAGTTCTGCCCGAGCTATGCAATGAATGAGTATTTTCAATTAGGAAGAGACGAAGAAACACTGGAAGCGGCAAAACAGGCGATAGAAGAATACCAGGAGCAAATTGAAAATGAACAGCTCAAACGGATGACAATGGAAGAATTTTTCATGCCTGAAAAACTGAATATTGTCTTTATGCCAAGGGCCTTTCAGCCGAAACAGGAAACCTTTGATGAACGGTTCTGTTTTGCCGGTCCGTCCCTGGGGGAACGCACAAATACGGGAAGTCTGGAAATTGATGCAGCCGATGACCGTCCGCTTATGCTCATCTCACTGGGAACGGCGTTTAACGCCTGGCCCGAATTTTACCAGATGTGTATCGATGCGTTTCGGGACTCAGATTGGCGGGTCATTATGTCAGTCGGCACAACAATTGATCCGGAAAGTTTTTCGGATGTGCCTGATCACTTTATCATCCGCCAGCACGTTCCGCAGCTTGATGTGCTGGAGAAAGCAAAGCTGTTCATATCTCACGGCGGGATGAACAGTACAATGGAGGCGATGAATGCGGGTGTCCCGCTCGTTGTCGTTCCGCAAATGCACGAACAAGAGGTCACCGCAAAACGTGTCGATGAATTGGGGCTTGGCGTGCATCTGCCGCCGAAGGAAGTCACTGCGGCGCGTCTGCAAAAAGACGTTCAGAAAGTATACGGCGATAAAAACATCCTCAGCCGCGTGAAAAGCATGCAGCAGAAAATAGAAGAAACAGGCGGCGCCAAACAGGCTGTTTGTGCCATTGAAGAATTTTTGAAAGAGGCGGCCGTCGAACATTGATTGAGAAACAGGCAGCGTGCCGGACGGCTGCCTGTTTTGTTATATGTTTTTCTTCATGCCGCATCTCCGGCATTCCCGCAAAAATTTTCCGCCCTTTACCGAACTTTTAAACAGCGTATAGTCGCAATTATCACATCGGCCGCTGTGAACATCAGGATATTCATTGAACTCATAAATGACTGAAGTATCGTAGCCTTTTGTCTCGAACTCTTTTTTTGTTTCCATGATTGAAAGTCCCTCCGCGAATCAAATCGGTTTTCCCGGTTAATGATACAGCAACTGCACGGGGGATTCAACGGAGCCTATCTTGATTTTCCGGTCTGATTGCGTAACAATAATAGAAATAAATGACGGCCTGCCATGGGGCGCCCGGCATCTGAAGGGAAGAAAAAAACAGCGATGGGAAAAGGATTGAACGGAAAACGGATTGCGATCGGCGGTTCGCGGAAAACAGAAGAGATCACGAGATTAATAGAAAAGCAGGGCGGAACGGCAGTTGTCCGTTCCCTCCAAGGAACCGTATACCTGGCGGAGGAACAGATTGAACCCGACGTAAGAACATTTGCTGAGCAAAAAGCCGACTGGGTGATATTCACCACCGGCATCGGTACGGAAACGTTATTGTCAGTATCGGAAAAAATCGGTCTGAAAGAAGAATTTTTAGCGGCCGTTCATGAAGCGAATATCGGCTGCAGGGGCTATAAAACATATGCGGCCTTAAAAAAGCTCGGCGTCACGCCGCATGCTTCAGATGAAGACGGTACGACAAGAGGCCTGATCCGCTCCTTGGAACGGTTTGAATTGAAAGACAAAAAAGTCATGATCCAGCTTCACGGGGAAAAAGCGCCCGTCTTAACGGAATTCCTTGAGAAAAACGGAGCGGAGGTATTCCCTGTTCTGCCTTATCAGCATATTCCGCCTGAAAGGGAGACGGTCGATAAAATGCTGGGAGAGCTGTTAAACGGCGAGGTCGACGCCGTATGTTTTACGACTGCCATTCAAGTGCGTTCTCTCTTTGATTATGCAAAAGAAAAAGGGTCTGCAAAAGAATTGCAGCAAGCATTCGAAACACATGTACTTGCCGCCGCAGTCGGCAAAGTGACGGCTGAAGCGATCCGGGATGAAGGGGTGAATAGAGTCCTTGCTCCGGACATCGAGCGGATGGGAGCGATGATTATCGAGTTATCCCGTTACTATGAATCTCTGACCTTATCATAAACAATCATTCAGCAGGGAGAAAGCCTACGCTTCCCTGCTGAATTTTTTTAATTGCCAATGTTCCGTGAAAAGGGATGGATATGTCAAGGCGCTGAGTATGATACATGTAAGAAGAGCGGAGGCCATCGTTGTAAAAACAATCAACAGCTGAAAGCGCACCGCCTGTATCGGATCAGCTCCAGCTAAAATCTGCCCAGTCATCATGCCGGGAAGCTGAACGAGACCTAATGTTTTCTGGCTTTCAAGCGTCGGTATCATACTGAGCTTCATACTCGACGTTAACATATGCCTGACCGCCTGCTTTGGCGTTCCGCCGAGAGAGAGAATCAGCTGAATTTCTTCTTTCCGCAGCTCCGCTTCCGAACTGAGCCGGTTTAAAAACAGGCTTGAGAGCACCATGGAGTTTCCGATGACCATGCCGCTTATCGGAATCATATATCTTGAAGTAAACGGAATGATGTGAAGGGTCAGTAAAATTCCCTGCGTCACGATTTCCACAATAGCCAGTGTCAAAAAAACGCGCCAAAATGAGCCGATGCGCATTTTTTTCCGTTTGGCGACATTGTGCGAAGCGGCCGTGAGCATGAGAAGCACCATTAATATGATAAACACCGGATGATCACCGTGAAAAATCAGCGACAGCACATAGCCGATGATGAGAAGCTGAATGACGGCTCTGACAGTTGCCACGATCATATCTTTTTCTACGCCGGCTTTAAAAGATTTAGATAGGAATAAAGCGATAATGACAAATACACTTGTCAATAACAGAGAAAGATAATCCATATCAGCACCCGCTCCTTTGTAAAAGCGCCCGGGCCTTTTCGTGTTTCGGTTCTTTAAAGAACGTTTTCGTTTCCGCGGTCTCTAACAGCCGACCCTCAGCCATAAACCATATCGTATCGGATATCCGTTCCGCTTGTTCAAGATTATGGGTGATCCACAGAACCGTCAGCTGCTTTTGCCGATGGAGTTTCATAATCAGTTTCTCAATGATGAGCACAGATGAGGGGTCCAGAGCAGATGTGATTTCATCGAGCAGCAGGATGGACGGCAGGTTGGCGAGGGTTCTCGCTAATGAGAGCTTCTGCCGCTGCCCGCCGGATAATTCTTTTGCATTCCGATCCAGAAGCTCCTGCGGCAGATCTGTAAAATCTGCGAGCTCTTCGGGCGTATAGTGCTGTGTCCCGTGGAGTTTTTCTCCGAGCAGAAGGTTGTCCCGCACCGTGCCCTCAATAACGGGAGCTGATTGAAATGCAAGTCCCGCGGTTTTTCTGAGCTCTCTGATGTCCCAGTGCCTTATGTCTTTTCCGAATACAAGCACTTCGCCTTCATCAGGGGTATTCATCAGATTGCACAGTGACAGCAGTGTGCTCTTTCCCGCGCCGGAAGGCCCTATCAACGCCGTAATAGAGCCTTTTTGTATATGTCCGGTTACTCCGCTGAGGACATCAAAGGCTGTATTGTTTTGTTCAAAGCGTTTGCCGGCTGACAGAAAAGATATTGCCGGAATTTTTTCTTTCATACAGAATAACACCTTTCGTAAAAAAATCAGGAACCGGTGAGATCGGCTGATGTTTGATCCGCCGTTTTCGGGTCAGCCTGCCGGGAAGCGAATGTATGCATGACCATTCCCGCAATAATAATGAACAGTCCGGCAAACGAAAGAAGTGACGGAAACGCTGCGGATAAAAAGACGATCTCGCCGATCAGTGCAAAAAGAACCTCTCCGGATTGTGTCGCTTCTACAGCAGCGAGCTTCTGCGGCTCATTCCTCACCATATCGGTGGCGCGGAAAAATAATACTGTTGCTATAACGCCTGAGCTGAGTGCAACGATAAAGGATTGGAATGTCTGTCCCATTGACGGAAGACCGTCTCTGTGCCAGCCGAAAGCGGCAATCAAAAGCCAAAACGGTAAGCTGGCGAGCGTCATGCCGAGCACGCGCTGAAACGTATCGAGTTTTCCGCCGTATTGTTCCAGCATTTTACGGTTGCCGAGCGGATAGGCAAAAGCGGCGATGACCACCGGCACAACACTGAGTATTATCGTGCGGCCGGACAGGGAGCCTGCATGCTGAAGCTGTATCAGGCCGGCTCCTATCAGGATGATGACGGAAGTAACCAGCGAAATAAGCGGAATCTTTTGTCTGACGAGAACCGGACCCGCCGGGGAATCTTTTGTTTCGCAGAAAAACGGCGACAGAAGCACGCCCGCGACAATTGTAATCTGCCATGTGCCGGCGATCAGCCAGCCCGGCCCGTATGCCGCCGCAAAGGTAATCGGAGCATAAAAAAGCACGAAGCCGGTAAAACTCCATTTCAGCCAAAAAAACGGTTTTTTCCGGATTTCATGCCAGAGCGGCCCCCACTTTCCTTTCGCATAAACGATCACAAATAAAAACGGAACCATAAAAAGAAAACGCAGGGAAGAGCTCCATATCCAGCTTCCGCCAGAGAGCTCCATCGCCCTGTTTAAAATAAATGTGACTGCAAAAAACAGAGACGCCAATATTCCGATTAAGATGGCTTTCATTAAATCCCTCATTTTGACACATATTTTTTTATACTATACTATTCACCGGCAGGCTCCGCAATGGAATATGAGAAAATAGCGTTTTAATAAATGATGAATGGGAAACAGACATATACGGAGGTGAACACAATGCAGAAAGAGGATATTCAAGTTCTTTATTTTGAAGATGACGGCTGCATTCCGAATAACCCGAATCTTCCGCTTGTCATTTATAAAGCGGTATTTAATGAAGAAACGGTGCGGAAAGCAGAGACGGTTCTCCGCCGGCATGATTGGTCGAACAGCTGGACGGGCGGGGTGTTTCCGTATCACCATTTTCACAGCACCACGCACGAAGTTCTTGTCGCGGTAAAAGGAAAGGCGGTATTGAGGTTCGGCGGAGAACAAGGGGCGGACGCCGTTCTTGAAACGGGAGACGCAGCGGTCATTCCGGCCGGCACCGGACATAAAAAACTGTCAGGCAGTTCTGATTTTACCGTGATCGGCGCTTATCCGGGCGGCCGGCAGTACGATACAAAAACGGAGAAAAATGATAGAACTTTAAAAGAAATCAGCCGTGTCCCGCTCCCGGAATATGACCCCTTTACGGGAAAAACGGGACCGCTTTTAAAAATGTGGGGAAAATGACAGGGGATAAGCGGATGGTCTGTAAAAAAATAGTCTGAAAGAAACGTTATTACACCCCCGCCATATAAATAATTTCATAAACGAAACAATTCACGTTCAAATTTTGTTCAAAAAGTGTTATTATATAAGAGTAAATCAAATTGGGGTTTTTTATGTTTGCTATTTTCAGAGAGGAAAAAAGAAATTTTGACTTATTCAATTGTTTTTGTTGATATAAAAATAATACTGAATATGGCAAAGTGAAAAACTGGGTAGTAAACATTTATTTTTGTAAATGATTGTGCATGAATTCACAATCTTGCTTTTTCATGCTTTTCTGCATGAAAGGGGAAAGGCTACCCTTTCCAAAAAAATCAGCATACTGCTTATAGTAAAGGAGAATCGGATATGCCAGAAACAATCGATCAAACAAATGCATCTGTCAGCCAAGGCCAACGCGATCTTATCGATCAGCTGCTAAAACCTGAAGTTCAAGAATCACTGACTGTTTTAGTGGATCAGCTTCCAAAACTGACTGAGTTAGTAAATATTTTAACGAAGTCTTATGATTTTGCACAGTCTGTAGCGACAGACGAAGTATTGAAGAGCGATACAGTGGGTGCGCTTACAGAAATTCTTGAGCCGGTGAAAGAAACAGCGAAAGAAGTCGCAGCTACTGCGATCGAAGCAAAAGACCGCGCGGATGCAAGCAATGAGACAATCGGACTTTTCGGCCTGCTGCGCATGCTGAAAGATCCTCAAGCTCAAAAGCTGTTCCGTTTTGCTAACAGCTATCTTGAAATCATGAACGAAAAACAAAAATAATCTCAGATTCAAATTGATATAAAGGACGGAGGATATACGATGTCAAAACATATTGTCATTTTAGGCGCTGGTTACGGCGGAATTCTTTCTGCTTTAACCGTTCGCAAACATTACAGTAAAGATGAAGCACGCGTAACCGTTGTGAACAAATTCCCGACTCACCAAATTATTACGGAACTGCACCGCCTTGCAGCCGGCAACGTGTCTGAACAGGCTGTTGCTATGCCGCTTGAAAAACTCCTGAAAGGAAAAGACGTTGACATTAAAATCGCAGAAGTCAATTCTTTCTCAGTTGATAAGAAAGAAGTTGCCCTTTCTGACGGTTCTAAGCTGACTTATGACGCGCTTGTTGTCGGTCTTGGTTCAGTTACTGCTTATTTCGGCATTCCTGGACTCGAAGAAAACAGCATGGTGCTGAAATCTGCTGCTGATGCCAACAAAGTATACAAACACGTGGAAGACCGTGTGCGTGAATACTCTAAAACGAAAAACGAAGCTGATGCAACGATTCTTATCGGCGGCGGCGGCTTAACAGGTGTTGAGCTTGTCGGTGAACTTGCTGACATCATGCCGAACCTTACGAAAAAATACGGCGTAGATCCGACAGAAATCAAACTGAAATTAGTTGAAGCAGGTCCGAAAATTCTTCCTGTTCTTCCTGATGATCTTATCGAACGCGCGACAAAAAGTCTTGAAAAACGCGGTGTTGAGTTCTTAACAGGTCTTCCTGTTACAAACGTGGAAGGAAACGTCATTGATCTGAAAGACGGTTCAAAAGTCGTTGCCAACACATTTGTATGGACAGGCGGCGTACAAGGCAACCCGTTAGTCGGTGAATCTGGCCTTGAAGTGAACCGCGGCCGCGCGACTGTGAACGATTTCTTACAATCTACTTCTCATGAAGATGTATTTGTTGTCGGAGACAGCGCTGTATACTTTGCGCCGGACGGCCGTCCGTACCCGCCGACAGCTCAAATCGCTTGGCAGATGGGTGAACTTGTCGGTTACAACCTGTTCGCTTACTTAGAAGGAAAAACGCTTGAAACATTCAAGCCTGTAAACTCTGGTACGCTTGCAAGCCTCGGACGTAAAGACGCGGTTGCCATCATCGGAGCGAACTCTACTCCGCTGAAAGGTCTTCCTGCATCATTAATGAAAGAAGCAAGTAACGTACGTTATTTAACACATATCAAAGGATTATTCAGCCTCGCTTACTAATCCTTCAGATGACAATGAAGACATTGCCGGACTTTCTCGGCAATGTCTTTTTTTTGTGTATCAGTTAATACAATATTTTGAAAAATAAAATAAAAATGATTGATATGTGAGAAAGAGGAAGCTAAAATAAAAAAGAACGAAAATTGTTAACGTTAACATTTTATAAGGGAGGATGAGAGTGTGAAAGCTTTTATGGGCGATGATTTTTTACTTGATAGTAAAACTGCCGTAAAGCTGTATCGGGAATACGCTGAAAAAATGCCGATTATTGATTATCACTGTCACTTGAGCCCGAAGGAAATCTATGAAAATAAAACCTTCGCGACCATTACGGAGGCATGGCTTTACGGTGATCACTATAAGTGGCGGATCATGAGAGCCAACGGCATCGAAGAGCGCTGCATTACCGGAAACGCATCAGATGAAGAGAAGTTTTTCGCCTGGGCTAAAACAGTGCCGATGGCGATAGGCAACCCGCTGTACAGCTGGACGCATTTAGAGCTGCAGCGCTGGTTCGGTATTTATGACGTATTGAATGAAAAAAACGCCGCTGAAATTTGGGAAAAAACGAATGACCTCTTGCAGGGAGAAGGGTTTGGCGCGAGGGATCGGCAGCATGCCGAGCTCGTTCAGGACTTACATCATACAAAACCTCAACTTTAGTGATTTTATGGACTGCCCGTTAATGGTACAATAGAAATAAATGACAGTATACAGAAAGAAAGGAAAACCGAATGGTAACCATAAAAGATATCGCAAAACTCGCCAACGTATCCCACACAACCGTATCCCGGGCACTTAACGGCAGCCCCTACATTAAAGAGCATACAAAACAGAAAATATTAGAGCTCGCTTCCCAGCTGAATTACACACCGAATGTAAATGCGAAAAGTCTTGCCATGCAAAAGTCCCATACGATCGGACTGTTTTTTACAAGCATCACAAACGGAACCTCACACAGCTTTTTTTCCGATACCATCAAAGGTGTAAACCGCACAATCAGTGTGGAATACAATTTGTTCGTGCGCGCGATTGACGATCTGAAAAGCTTTGAAACCATTACGCCCATGAGGTATGACGGAATCATCTTAATGAGCCAAAGCGACAGCGATAACTCCTTTATTTATCATATCCGCGAGAAAAACATCCCGCTCGTTGTGCTAAACCGGGACATTGACGACCGGAGCATCACCAATATTTTATCAAACGATAAAGAAGGCTCCAGACAAGCGGTCGACTGCCTGATTGCAAACGGACACAGAGAGATCGCGATTATTAAGGGGAAGGAAGGATTCAGGTCAGCCGCACAGCGGAAAGAAGGCTATTTGACGGCTTTAATTGATCATTCTATTCCGATTAAGCATGAATACAGTGTAAAAGGCCGCTATGATATGGAAAGCGGCAGTCAGGCGATGGAAAAACTATTGGCGCTTCAATCACCGCCCACGGCTGTTTTCTGTTCAAATGATGATATGGCGATCGGTGCGATGAATGCCATTTTCGCCAAAGGCCTGAACGTTCCGGAAGACATATCCGTTATCGGGTTTGATGACATCGGCATTTCCCAATATATGACCCCAAGGCTTTCAACAGTAAAGCGCCCGGTTGAAAAAATCAGCATACTCGGCGCAGAGAAGATTTTGGCGCTTATCGCCGACCCGAATACGGCGGCGGAAAAAATGTATGAAAACACCGAGGTGATGATAAGAGATTCAATCAAAAAACTCACATAACGGCCCGTCTGAATAACCGGGTTTTCGCGCGAAAAAATGTTAACGTGTGCAAAATGCAGAAGGAGGCGGACAGCTTGCGGCAGCTGAATAAAAAAATGTGCGGCGAATACATTCAATACCCTGAAAAAATCCTTCAGTTCGGCGAAGGCAGCATCAATACGGATGCTCGCAGCTGGGCGATGATCATGAGAATACGAAACAAATACTGATAAATGCCATCCGCCATCCGAATGCGGGCGGTGTGCTTGTGTTAGGGCTCGGCTGTGAAAATAATGAGCTGGCAGTCATAAAGGAAACGCTCTCTGAAGTGAACGGGGATCGGGTGAAATTTCTCGAATCACAGGCTGTCACAGATGAAATTGAAGCAGGGACTGCGCTTCTTAAAGACATACACTTTGCGGCAAAGGGAGATAAACGTGAAGAAATTCCGCTGTCAGAATTGAACATCGGATTGAAATGCGGCGGCTCTGACGGTTTTTCCGGCATTACTGCAAACCCTTTTTTAGGGAGATTTTCAGATTACTTGATTGCACAAGGCGGGAGTACGGTCTTAACGGAAGTTCCTGAGATGTTCGGGGCTGAGACGATTCTCATGCAGCGCGCGGCAAGCGAGGAAGTGTTTTATAAAACAGTCCGATTGATCAATGATTTCAAGCAATATTTTAAAAAGCACGAGCAGCCGATTTATGAAAATCCGTCACCCGGGAATAAGGAGGGCGGCATTTCAACGCTCGAAGACAAGTCGCTCGGCTGCACACAAAAGGCCGGAGCGGCACCTGTTTCGGATGTTCTGGCATACGGCGACACATTGAAAACAAAGGGACTGACACTGCTCAGTGCACCCGGAAATGATTTAATCGCTTCTTCAGCGCTCGCCGCAGCCGGATGCCACATCGTTCTGTTTACAACCGGAAGAGGCACGCCGTTCGGCACAGTTGTCCCGACTGTGAAAGTATCAACAAACACCGATTTATTTCAATCAAAGCCTCATTGGATTGATTATAACGCTGGCAGATTGGCGGAAGAACAAACAACAGAAGATCACATTGTAAGAGAATTCATTCAATACAACATCAAAGTTGCAAGCGGAGAATTCGTCAATAACGAAAAAAATGATTTTCGGGAGCTTGCGATTTTTAAGTCCGGTGTGACGTTATAAGGGAAAAGGCGATCCGTGATAGGGTCGTCTTTTTGCATTGCATGGGTGCACGGAACGGAATGGCGCCTTAAATTAAAGGAGATTTTTATAATATATATAATTATTATGGAAGATTGATTTTCAGATCACGAAATTTCAGAGGAGATCCAAATGAATACTATTTTATATATTGAAGATGACCAAGAAATTGGACAATTTGTAAAGGATGATTTAGAAGAACGGGGTTATATGATTATCTGGCTCACTTCTTCCTATAATTACGAAAAATACATAGAAAAGGCAGACCTTATCGTACTTGATATTATGATGCCTGGTTTAGATGGATTTACAATCGGCCAAAGGATGAAAAAAACACATCCGCAGATCCCTATCTTGCTGTTAACAGCAAGAACAGGTTTAGAAGATAAACTGAAAGGCTTAGAATTTTCGGATGATTATGTGACTAAGCCCTTTCATCCCGATGAACTGGCCGCACGAGTTGAAGTATTGTTAAGAAGGTTTGATAAGACTGCTATTCATGAATTGAAGTTAAAACACTTAAGTATTTACTTGAAAGAAAAAAGGATTTTAAATAATCAAAGTCATGAGGAAATATTTTTAACTGACAAGCAGTTAAGGATTTTTTTGCTTTTGCTTAGACATCCCAATCAAATATTAACAAAGGAACAAATTTATGAAAATATTTGGGGACAGCCTTATATCGAAGGGGATAAAACGTTAATGGTACATATTCGGCATTTACGGCAAAAAATCGAGATAAACCCAAACGAGCCGGAGATTCTTGAAACAATCAGAGGAATTGGATACAGGATTAAACAATGAAATTATCGACAAAGTACCTTATTAATATCATTGCCTCAATTTTGTTTTTTCCGATAGCGTTTTTAGGCGTTAATTTTCTATATTATGTTACGTTAACATATATTATTGATCATCAGGGACAAGTACATTATGAACCAAATAAACTTGAAAGTGATTGGAAATCCGATGTCGAAAACTTATCAGGAAAGTCTAATCGGGAAATTACGGCTGCTTTCCAGCACATGAAGCAATATAAACACTCTGATATCATTTGGATAAATGATAAGGGAAAGGTGATTTTTTCGACATCAGATCGGTTCGCCAAAAAAGGTGAGCTGATTCATGTAAGCGAATTGACCAAATTCATGGAACAAAACCAACCGAAATATTTATTGCTGAGTGCTTATTTAAGTGGAGATGAAGACAGCGGGTATGCATTTTTAGAAACTCCGCGATCAATTATAGGATCTCAATGGGAAGTTATGAGGGCTAAGTATTCCTATATATGGTTTATCGCTTTGATTTTTGTCTGTTCACTGTTTGTGTTCAATTCGTGGATGTTTTTTGCAAAAATACAAAAAAGGTTAATTTCTCTGGGGAATCATATGAAAAAACAAGATAATGACGGCATACCGGAATTTGTAACAGTTAAACAGAATGATGAATTGGGACAAGTGGAATATTCATTCAATCAGATGGTTGAAGAACTGAGGAACAGCAGACTAAAAGAGCGTGAAGAAGGAGAAATCCGAAAAAACTTAATTGCTGATTTATCTCATGACTTAAGGACACCTCTTACGGGTATCAGAGGACATACATTTACGTTAAAGAATGAAATAAACAGCGAAAAGGGAAAGCGTTCACTAGGCATTATAAATGATAAAATAACTTTTATGGGCGAACTGATTGACAATTTGTCATCATTTTCTCTTCTTGCCGCAGGTAAATTGCCTCTTCATAAAAAGAGCTGTGACATCTTAAAGATTATACGTTCCTCGTTAACAGCTTGGTATCCGATTTTTGAGAAAGAGCACTTTACAATAGATATTGACCTGCAAGAAAACATTGTGTGGGAAATAGACGAGACTTGGCTGAAAAGAATTCTTGATAACATTTTTCAGAATGTTTTGCGCCATGCAAATTCAGGAAAATACGTCTCAGTACAGACAAAGTTAATTGAAAACAAACCCGTTATCATAATTGAGGATATGGGCCCGGGAATGAATTATAAATCCGAAAGAAAAGGCGCTGGAATTGGATTATCTATCATTAATATGATGCTCAGCCAGATGAGGCTTGAACATAAAATAAAGAGCAATCAAAATGGAACGGTTTTTATTATTAACCAAAACAGCAGTGAAGAAACGTGAAGCCATAGCGGTTTCACGTATTTTTATGTTGAGAAATTTAAACTTAAATTAACCTTGATTATATCTTCTTTTTAACCTCGTAAGTTTATATTATAAACAGAACAAGACGGAAAGGGATGATGAGAAGCGGGAAAGGCTGATCCAGCTTTAATATCCAAGAATATCAATGTTTCTATAAAAAAGAAAGAAATTTTACATGATATAAATTTAACACTGGAAAAAGGGAAAATATACGGTTTATTAGGTCCTAATGGGGCAGGAAAAGCACATTGCTTAAAGTGCTTTTAGGGATATTTCCTTCCGCTGCAGCTTATTAAGATTAGCAGCGGCATTTTTTTCTACTATGAGCCTTCTAACGATTTCGGTTGTTCTCATGTTTGTACGTATATTTGAAAATAACAGAATGTAAATGGAGGATGATATGACATGGAGCAGGTTATTTTCGTAGTTTCAATGCTCGCTTTAGGAGTTACGCTGGTTATATTTTTCGGAATGATTTTGAATAACGGATTAAAAGGAGTATTAAACTTCTCAAGAAAACCTGTAAAATTTATGACTGGATCATTTTTGATATACATTATTGCGTTTGCTGTTTATATTTTAATAAGTGTAAAGTAATATTTAACTTCGATATTGGAAATCTGACGCGGATGTGAATTAGGAAATACCGGACAATTAGTTTGAACTCCCTGAGATTAGTTGATAAAGAGATGCCCACCTCATTGGCTTTGGATTAGGGGGATTTATCCTAAATAAAAAAAGCGATCCTGTAAAGGACGCTTTTTTTATATTAATTTTATTCCGCTGATCAAAATAATCGCCGCCATCACAAACTGCAGCGGGCGCGGTGAGAATTTCGGCGAAAAGAAACTGCCGAGGAGGACACCCGGCACAGAGCCGATCAACAGATTCAATACGAGCAGGTAATCGACGCTGCCGAAGCTTGCGTTTAAGAGACCGGCAGCCGTTACAAGTAAAAAGGCATGTGCGATATCTGTTCCCACCACTTCTGCCGTTTTCATTCTGAATAGGTACAGCATGGCGATCGCAAATAATGAGCCGGACCCAATTGATGTCAGGCCGACGATGAAGCCGAAAATGACGCCGATCAGTATCATGAGTCCCCGCTTTTCTTCAAGCGTTTTTTGCTGCCAGCGGTTCGGCCGCAGTTTTTTATCGAAAAAAAGACGGGCGATAATGGAAATGGCGACAAGTGTCAGCACGTAGCCTAGCGCATGTTTGATAATCTGCTCCTGATGCTGGTGAAAAGCGGGGAACAAGTGAAGAACGCCGATGGCGGCTGATGCGCTGGGAATGCTTCCGAGCGCCAAGTAGCCGACAAGTTTAAAATGAACGGTACGCTGCTTCCAATGAGAAACGACACCGAACAGTTTCGTGATGGAATTATATAAAAGGTCAGTGCCGACGGCGATAGACGGGTTGATTCCTAAAACGATCAGCAAAGGAGTCAAAAGCGCCGCTCCTCCCACACCCGTCAATCCGACCAGCGTCCCGACGATGAAACCCATGAACACAATGCTTACAGTCATCTGTGTGCCTCCTGAATAATCCTACTATTTTTATCAGATTATATATGATTAAGGGGCAGTAATCAATCGAATTTTCGGAAAATTTTATATGGAACAAAAAATCCGCCAGTCTGCTTTATATCGCAGACCGGCGGATCATCGGTTTATGATTTTTGCTGATAAAACGGAAGTTCCGTGTGGCCCATTTCTCTTACATAAACGAAAAGATTGCCCTTATGATGAATTTCATGTTCCATGGCAAGCTGAAGGAGAGCGGCGCCGGTAATTTTTCTGCCGAAAGAGGCGGTCAGGTCAATTTCGCGGTTCAGCTGCTCTTCAGTCAGCTGTGACAGGATGATTGCCGTTTTTTCAGTACACGTTTCAGCCAGTTTGACGAGGTCTGTTTCTGATTCTTCATTCGGTTTGTTCTGGATGGCTGATCCGTTTCCGTCGTTAATGACGTTTGCAAACATGAGAAAAGAATAAACCATGTGTTTTACAAGTTCCTGAGCGGACATTGAAGTCTCTGCCGGTTTGTAATCGTAATGCTCGCGGCCGATTTTTTGCGCCAGCTCAATCGTCACGTTTCGATGTGACAGAAAGTGGCTGACCAATTGATTTTGTGCTGTCATGTGAAAACCCCCATTTATCAAGAATATAAAGATGCAAAGATATGCTATATCAACGGCGCGGAAGAAACAAGCAATAAGCTCTTGATGGTGATATTTCGTTGCGGATATCCGAAATTCGACAATTGCGGTCTTTTTGCGTTCTTCTTTTTCTAGCAATTATGATAAAATATGACATATCTCGGTCATTCCAAAAGGGGGGATTTATTGAGGATGAAGCAGACTATTCCGTCCTCTTTTGTCGGGCTCAAAATTAATGAATGGTACACCCATATCCGGCAGTTTCACGTCCTTGAGGCGGAGCGCGTCAAACGTGAAGTAGAGAGAGAGATCGAGGATATGGAAGAAGATCAGGATCTGCTCTTGTATTATTCATTAATGGAATTCAGACACCGTGTCATGCTGGATTACATTAAGCCCTTAAAGGAGGACCCTTCTCAGCCTGAGTTTTCAGAATTATTGGAAGACATTGAAGGCAACCAGTATAAACTGACAGGACTGCTTGATTACTATTTTAATTTTTTTCGAGGAATGTATGAATTTAAACAGAAAATGTTCCTAAACGCCATGATGTATTACAAACGGGCTGAAAAAAACCTCGCACTCGTTTCTGATGACATCGAGAAAGCTGAGTTTGCTTTTAAAATGGCCGAGATTTTTTACAACTTGAAACAAACCTACGTCTCCATGAGCTATGCGGTACAAGCCCTTGAAACGTACCAATCGTATGAGACGTACAACGTCCGCAGAATCCAATGTGAATTCGTTATTGCAGGGAATTATGATGACATGCAGTATCCAGAAAGAGCATTGCCCCACTTAGAACTTGCTTTAGATCTTGCAAAACAAGAAGGCAATCCACGTCTTATCAGTTCAGCCTTATATAATCTCGGAAACTGTTACGAAAAAATGGGAGACCTCTCTAAAGCAGCTGAATATTTTGAGACATCCGTTTCCATTTGCAAGTCAGAAAAGTTCGATAATCTTCCGCATTCTATTTACTCATTAACACAGGTTCTTTATAAACAGAACACCACCGCCGAAGCAGAGAAGCAATACCGCCTCGGGCTGAGTATCGCCCGCGAATACAATGATGAATTGTTTGTAAATCTCTTTCAATTTTTACATGCGTTATACGGCAAGAAAATGGATAACGCATCCGTCAGGCACACGTTTGATTTTCTGGAGGAACACATGCTGTATCCGTATGTGGAAGAATTGGCGCATGATGCTGCCAAATTTTACATGAAACACGGACAGCCTGAAAAAGCACTTACGTTTTATGAAAAAATGGTGCACGCCCAAAAACAAATCCAGAGAGGAGATTGTCTATATGAAATCTAAACTGTTGTCAGGATTGCTGCTTGTTGCTGTCGGGTTCAGCTTTACACAGGTGATCGGCCATGAAAGCCATTTGGAAAACCAAGCGGACGGCACATTCCATATTGCCGCGCGAAACCAAACATAACATAAAGACCCTTCTTTGGAAGGGTCTTGTTTTTTGCTGTGCGTAACCATTCCATTTTTATCCGATTGAAGGGTCTATGTACTCAAGATATCTGTCCTACGAATGCCACCTATTTATGAAAAAGGCATAAGGAGAGATGAAGAGTGGGGATTGAAGTGAAAAAGCGGCTCGTATCGGCTGATAAATATGCGTTAAAATGTCCGAACCCGATGACGCCGGAGTATATTACCATCCATAACACGGCAAATGACGCATCCGCCGCTAATGAGATCAGCTATATGACGGGGAACAGCGAATCAACGAGCTATCATTTTGCAGTTGATGACAAAGAAGTGATCCAGGGAATTCCGTTGGACCGGAATGCCTGGCATTCGGGGGACGGCACGAACGGTACCGGAAACCGGAAGTCGATTGCTATTGAAATCTGTTACAGTAAGTCAGGCGGCGAACGGTACAGAGCCGCAGAGAAATTGGCGATTGAATTTGCGGCGCAGCTTTTGAAGGAGCGGGGCTGGGGGATTGACAGAATCAGAAAGCACCAGGACTGGAACGGAAAGTACTGCCCGCACCGCATTTTGTCTGAAGGACGCTGGGATGAAGTGAAGGCGGATATTGAGAAGCAATTAAACGGAAGTATGCCGCTGAAAAAGGCGTCCGTTTCTTCTTCCGTGTCTGAATACCATGTAAAAAAAGGCGACACCTTATCGGAAATCGCCGCATCGCACGGTGTCAGTATAAAATCGCTGCAAAGCATGAATCATATCACTGATCCGAACCGCATTACAGTCGGACAGGTGATCAAGCTCCCTCAGACGGGTTCTTCTTCAAAAAGTCAGGCTGCGTCATCCTATCCGCTCCCATCCGGGGTGATCAAAGTGACGAAACCGCTGACGAAAGGGACAAACGTGAAACAAGTGCAGACCGCTTTATCCGCCCTTTATTTTTATCCTGATAAAGGAGCAAAAAATCACGGGGCGGACGGTGTTTACGGCCCGAAAACGGCAAATGCCGTAAAACGTTTTCAATCTGTCAGCGGATTAACGGCAGACGGAATTTACGGCCCGAAAACGAAGGCGAAAATCGAAGAAAAACTGTAATCAATAAAACGGAAGCACCCCGGGCTTCCGTTTCTTCTTACATACAAACTGCGGCAAGGGCCTTTTGAATATCATAAATGCTTTCATCTTTTTTAAATTGCTTTGAGACAGCGGGAACCTCCGCGCCGGAAATCCAAATTTTCAGCTCTGAATCCAAGTCAAAGCGGCCGGCGGTTTCTACACTGAATCTGGAAATGCTTTTGTACGGAATGGATTGAACCTCCGTTTTCTTACCCGTAAGTCCCTGTTTATCAACAAGAATAAGACGCTTATCCGTAAACACAATGATATCGCGGACGAGCTTAAACGCGGCATTGACATTTTCACCTTCCAGCAAAATACGGGCCAGTTCTTCTCTTGCTTCAGCCGTTGATATTGTCGACGCGTTACCAAGCAATCCATTGATGAACCCCATGATATATCCCCCCTGATACGTATTCTATCAAATCATACTATAAAAAGGTTTTCATTCCTAGATGAGTAGAGTAAACTGGTGCTGACTGGTAAAGGAGAGCATGTTAAACATGAAAGATCGATATGACAGCTTCGCAGCTCTTTCTGCTGCTGAATCGGAATACCGGATTATTTATGAAGAAAAAAAGGGAAGTGAATGTATCGTCCTCGCTCCCCACGGCGGCAGAATTGAACCCGGTGTCAGTGAGCTGGTGCGGGCATTTTCTGACCAAAGTTCAATTTACTTATTTGAAGGCACGAAGCAGTGCAACAACCGTTTTCTCCACTTGACAAGCACACGTTTTGACGAACCGCTGGCTGTAGAAAAAGTAACTGCTCACCATTATGCACTGGCTTTTCATGGGTATCATGATCTGAAAACGGCAAATACACTCGTCGGGGGCGCGGATCTGGAAAAAGCCAGACGTATTTGTGATCTGCTGCGTGAAGCGGGGTTTTGCGCCGAACTAACGGATATGAACGATCGGCTGGCAGGTGTGAATCCCGGGAATATTGTCAATCGGACAAAAAGGAAAATGGGGCTGCAATTGGAAGTAAGCACGGCACAGAGAAGCGCGCTGTTCAGCAATTTCGGCTGCCGGAGAGAAACGTACACGCCGACCGATCTGTTTTTTCGGTATGTAGAAGCCGTAAAGCTCGGTTTTTATGAGTAAATGAACCGGATTCGCACCGCCTGCCCATTCTTTCTGCACCGGGGCTGTGTGAAAGAGCTTAAATATCACGCAGGAAGCGCTTGGCGGGCAGTACGGTGGGAACAGCGTCTGATACAGGCTTCACAATACCTTTCTTCTGATGTCAGCTTTCAATAAAATACGGCGCTTTTTCTTCAGCGGCATGCAAGTGTTTTTGCCTGCCTTCGTAATACACATTTGGACGCTTGTCGGATAGAAGACAAGCGAGCCGCTTCTGAAATTGAATACCTGCTTTACGCCGTTCAAACAGCTCAAGCCTTTTTTCCGCAAATGATGCCGTCACCCGGAAAGCGGCTGCGATTAAAATGACGGCATGGCTTCTCCGCTGGGGAAGCTCCATGTTTAACAGCATAAAGGTCGGTACACAGAAGTGGTACATAAAATGGTTGGCTTGGAATTCCTGCAGTTCCCTGAACAGCTTGTTCATGTGAAAATGATTACCGGTATGCTTCAGCACATGGCACAGTTCGTGTGCAAAATCCTCCCATTGCTCCTCAGGTGACTTTTTTTGATTCAGGACGATGCTGTACATGCCGTCCCGCTTCAGCATCATGCTGTGCGTATCTTCAAAATGAATCCAAATATCAAGCTCCTTGGCAATTGTTTGCATATCAATATGGAGAGGGGCGGTCATTCCCATGCGGCAATATAAGTTTTTGACGTATTCCTCCAGATGTGTTAAAAAATCGCCCAATTGAAAACACCCTTTCGAACATATGTTCTTTTTAAGTGAGAAAGAAAAGCCCTGATCGGACTTTGAATCAATTCCCTTTTCTTTTAAAAATAAACATTCAGCTTTTATATCGGCTGAACTTTAATCGATTTAAAGGAAAAGAGCGGATTATTTATGTTTTGGCCTGCGGTTTTTCTCTTTTTCTTTTAAATAATTAATGAATTCAATGGCCTGCTGTTTGCTTTCCGGCGAAAAGTCCTGCATGTCCCGATACGCGATCTGCAGGTCGGGATCAGCAAACAGATCTTCATCTGAAGGTTCTTTTCCGGTTAACAAATAATCCGTTGACACATTGAAATAATCCGCAAGCTTTTGCAGCGTTTCATAATCGGGTTCAGATCGGCCGTTTTCATAATGAGAATATCTGGCGCGCGAGACACCGATATGATTAGCGACTTCTTCCTGCGTTTTCTTTCCTCTGAGACTTTTTAATCTTCCGCCTATCATCCGAATGACCTCTCTTTTTTCAACACCCTAAGTTACTTATGATTATAGATACAAAATGTATCAAAATAAAGGGATGATAAAAAAAGTATCAAAAAGGTCTTGATGATACGAAATGTATCGTATATAATCAACATCATAGAGATACAAAATGTATCAAATAACGATAAGAAATTGATCAGGAGGGTGAGAGATGCAGCCGATAATCATCTGTTTCAGCAGCAATCCGGCTGACCAGAAATGTTTAGGAAAAGCAGGCGGTTCGATTTCTTTTACCGCTTGCGGACTTCCGGTGTTCCGATTTGATAACCGATTGCAGTATGAACGTTATATAAGGTTGAAGAAAAACGGAGATGTTCATGATGAATCGTAAAAGCTACCCGTTTTTCACCTATTCCGGATTATTGAATTCAGAACATTATGACAAAATGGGTTCCGCCATATGGCTGTTTTTATGGTTCGTCAGCTCAACGACAAAGGAACAAATAAAAGACGGCATCAAGTGGGGGCTCGTTCTCGGGCATAAGCCCGTTAAAGCAAGAGAAATGGCCGATGTATTTACAGTCAGCGAAAAAACCGTCAGACGGTGGCTTGAGATCTTGGAACAGCACGAATATATCAAAACCGTCCGCGCACCTTACGGACTTATCATCTCCGTAAAACACTCGAAAAGATTCACGCCGAAAGGGACATTGACCCGCCCGGAAGTCACTGACCGGACAATAACGGCAGATCACCGGGACAAAAATGTCCAGAGAGAAATAGATATAACAAAAAATCATACTGCTGAAGAAGCGATTAACGAAATTGCCGCCCATTTTATCAGGTTAAGGTCTGCACAGGAGGGGCGGAGCGTATACCCATCGCCAAGAGATTACCAGGCCATCGCCCGTATTGTTTCGCTAGGTGCATCAGTACAAGAAGCAATCAAATGGCTTGGCGAATGCTTTGCCGCTTTTGAACAGCGGCGCACTTCATCAGCTGAAACGATCAAGGCCTTCAGCTATTGCGCCAAGTTTATCGAAGACCGCTTGAATGCACGAATTGCGGGAAGGACAATCACAACAAAAAAAGAGAGGAATACGATACATGACAACACGAACGATCGAGCAGATTCTTGCCGACCTGAAAAACGGAAAACGTCCATTACTGGCGGCCAGACCGGAAGAATCAGACGAAAGCCGCTTTGACTGTCCGCTTTGTAAAGATCAGGGCGGTTATCTCAAAAAACAGCTGGGAATGGATGTGTGGGTCAAGTGCCGCTGCGCAGCTGAACGAAAAGTAGAGCGTATCCTCGGCGCAAGTGAGATTACAGGCGCCTTTCGGAAGCTGGATTTCAAAGGATTTATTACGCGGGGCAAGCCTCAGGCAGTCATCGACGCATATGAGTGCGCCCTTGAATTTGTTGAAAACTTCGACACGATTAAAAACTGCCGGAAAAACAGCATTGCCCTTTTAGGGCGTCCGGGATCGGGAAAAACCCATCTTTTGACCGCTCTCAGCAATTATGTCATGAGGCAGAAGCAGACACCGGTGCTGTATTTTCCTTTTGTGGAGGGCTTTACGGATTTAAAAAATGATTTTGATCTGCTCGACGCAAAGCTTGCCCGTATGAAGCAGGCGGATGTGCTCTTTATTGACGATTTGTTTAAACCGCTGAACGGAAAACCCCGGGCGACCGACTGGCAGATTGAACAAATGTACGCCGTCGTGAATTACCGCTATTTAAATCATAAGCCGGTTCTTCTGTCGAGCGAGCTGGCCTGTGACGAACTGGTTCAGGTTGATGAAGCCTTGGGCACAAGATTATATGAGATGTGCAGCGATTATTTAGTCATCATTCATGGAAACCCATATGAAGTCAACCACAGATTAGAGGGGGCGAGATAATGTGTAAACTGTGCGGGCCGAAGAAGGTTATTGTGACGGAAACAGGTTTCGGCGCTGTCTTTCACCCTTGCCCGAACTGCAAAACAGGGACCGATTTAACGCCGGTCATTAAACGTCTTGAGCGAATGGTTCAAGACGCAAAAGCGAGGCTTGATGCACGTGTATAAATATATCAAATGGCTTTTTTGCCTGCTGTTCAGGGCGAAACGGATAGAAAAGCAAATTGAAGCATGGCATGAGGCTGATGGAAAGTGAGGATAAACATTGCAAGTAAAAAACAGCCCCGCCCCGTGGCGGGCCGTACACAGCGGCGAAGAAAAACCCATTTACATTTATTCAGCATACAGCGAATCGGATAAAGAGAAATTTCCTTATTCAAACGGAAGGCTCATCGCAGCCGTTTTCAACTTAAGTTCATACTCGCAGCAAGTCAACGCGGCATTGATGGCTAAAGCCCCGGAACTTTTTGAAGCGGCCGAAACGGCTCTCCGCCTGCTTCGGGGAGAAAGCGCTGAAGATAAAGAAGCGTTCATTAATGAACTCGGAAGCCTCATACATGAAGTAAACATCCTGAAAAAGACGGAGGACATAAAACATGAATCCTAAAAAACTGTCAGACATTGAACATACAACATTAAAAAGCCAGCTGGAAGAAGGAAAGGTGCGGGTCATCATTGTAGACGGGCTGAAGAAGGAAGTATGGCTCGCCGAAGCGCCGGAGCACGGCAAAACGCTTATCGAAACGAGAAAAGGGGATCTCGCCCGGGTTGAATACGAAATCGGCTTTAAATTGAATTGATTTTTAAAAAAGAATACGTCCAAGACGGAAAGCCTGCGGACACTGATCAATCGCGCACATTTTGCGCATTGGTTGGTGTCTTTTTTTGTTCCGAAAAAGAGGAGGATTTATTATGGAAGACTTACTATTTGAATATAAACGCACGCTGAAACAGACGAAAAAATGGTACAAGCATCTTGAGGAAGCTGATGAAACGGCGCTGACTTCAGAAGAACTGAAAGATAAAAAAATCATCAGAACGATCATTACAGATTTGGAATATGTCACTGAATGGCTTGAAAAAGGCCGGCAGCCCGGCATAAGAAGAGCGATAGACCGCAGAGACGCTTATCAGAGAATGCTGATTAAAGATCCGAGAATCATAGAAACCTATTCACAGGCGCTGATGTTCGTACCTTCCGGAAATGTGACTGAAGAAGACAGAATCAGACTGCGGGACGCATTAGCCGTCTTAACGGATAGAGAAAAAGAAATGCTTCTCCTCCACAAAGCGGAATGCTTTTCGTATGAACGGATCGCCGCATTGCTGAACGTAAAGAAATCAACCGTACAGACGACGGTCAAACGGGCGCTTCTAAAAATTCAAAAACAGCAGGAACAAAGAAATCAATCGCCTGCTTAATAAGTTGTCATACGTTTGCCACCTAGAAGTGAACAGACGATCCCAAAAAGCGGCCCGAAAGAAGCCGCTTTTTATTATAGACATCCATGTCGGAGGTGGCGGTGATGCCGTAGCATGAAAAACGCCAAAAAAGAACAGGCATTTACAATCTATCAGTCTCATCAGGGCCGCATCACAAACCGCGCCCTTGCCGGAAAATCAGGCGTATCCGCAAGAACGATCGGCAGATGGAAAAAAGAAGGGCGCTGGGACGAAGCGCTCAATCAAAATGTAAAAAGCGGCGGAAAAAACGCCCCGGCCGAAAATGATGAATTAAACGAACGACAGCGGCTGTTTTGTCTTTATTATGTGAAAAGCTTTAACGCCACCCAATCCGCGATAAAAGCCGGGTATTCACCGGAAAGCGCGCATGTGACGGGAAGCAGGCTGTTAAAAAATGAAAAAGTCGCAAAAGAAATCAGCCGCATGAAAAAGGAAATGGTCAATAAAGTGTTTGTCGAAGCAATGGACGTTCTGCAAGTCTATGTGAAAATCGCTTTCGCCGACATTACCGATTATGTAACCTTCGGAAAAAGGGAGGTTCAGGCCTTCGGAAAATCAGGACCGCTCTTTGACGAAAATGATAATCCGATTATGCAGGAGATCAGCTACGTTGATGTTAAAGATTCGAATCTTCTGGACGGAACCATCGTCACCGAAGCGAAACTCGGGAAAGAAGGCATTGCAATAAAGCTTGCCGATAAGATGAAAGCACTGGAAAAGCTGTCCTTGTACTTTGACCTTTTCCCTGATCAATTTAAGAAAAAAATTGAACGAGAAAAATTAAAGCTGGCGCAGCAGAAGCTGGAAAAAACAGAAGAGAGCCAAAAGCCGATTGACATAGTCATTACGCGGAAAGAGGAACGGCCATGATTGAAAAAGCGGTCAACCCGCGCTTTGAAGATTATTTGTTCAATTGGAATGAAACGTACCAATTTCTCGTCGGAGGCTACGGCTCGTCAAAAAGCTATCATACCGCGCTGAAAATCATCCTGAAGCTGCTTTGTGAAAAACGGACGGCGCTTGTCGTTCGGGAAGTATTCGATACGCACAGGGATTCTACCTTTGCACTGTTTGAGGACATTATCGAGGAGCTTGAGCTGGGACATGCTGTAAAGGCCGTTTCTTCACCGATGCAGCTGAGATTCGCAAACGGAAGCCGGATTATGTTTAAAGGAATGGACAACCCGGCCAAATTGAAATCCATTCACCATATTTCTTTGATTTGGATTGAGGAATGCTCAGAAGTGAAGTATGAAGGCTTTAAGGAGCTGATCGGCCGTCTGCGCCATCCCGAGCTTTCGCTTCACATGATATGCACCACAAATCCCGTCGGCACCTCCAATTGGACGTACCGGCATTTTTTTCGTGATGAGCAAAAAAAACGGTTCGTATTGGATGATCATACGCTGTATGAAAAAGGCACCGTCGTTAAGGGGGATACGTATTACCACCATTCCACCGCGTGCGACAATCTGTTTTTGCTAAAAAGCTATATTAAGCAGCTTGACAGCTTACGGCAATACGATCCCGATTTGTACCGGATCGCCCGCAAAGGACAGTTCGGCGTCAACGGCATCCGCGTATTTCCGCAGTTTCAGGTCATGGAGCACACCGAAGTAACAGAGCGGATTGCCGCTATCAGACGCCCGCTGTTTCGGACGGGCATGGATTTCGGTTTTGAAGAGTCATATAATGCGGTCATCCGGCTTGCCGTCGATCCGGATAAAAAAGAGCTTTATATTTTCTGGGAGTATTACAAAAACAAAATGACCGATGATCAGACAGCTGAGGAGCTTCAGGAATTGGCGGATAAAAAAGAGCTGATCAAGGCGGATTCAGCCGAGCCGAAAAGCATCCAATATTTCCGCAGGCAGGGCTTTTGCATGGTCGCGGCCAAAAAGTTTCCCGGCTCAAGGCTTCAGTATACGAAAAAACTGAAACGGTTCAAACACATCTATTGCTCAGACAGCTGTCAAAATACAATCCGCGAATTGCAAAACTTAACATACGCGAAAAACAAAAACGGCGTTCTGTCGGAAGATGAGTTTTCAATTGATCCCCACACACTTTCAGCGATTTGGTACGCGCTGGATGATTATGACGCGGCGGATCTGAAAGATTCATCACAAAAACGGACACGTCCAAATCGGGAAAGGGGGAGGTAACCGTTGGCGAAAAACCAAAACGTCAGAGCCACCGTCATTAAATCAAAGATGGCCGCGCCGCAGGCAAGACAGATGCAAGAAGATCAATTTGCCGATTTGTACGGCGAAGACATCATCTCTCCGCCCTATAATCTCATTGAGCTGAAAACGATCGCCGAATATTCGACCATTCTTCAGCAGTGCATTGACGCGTATCGGGTCAATATTACGGGCTTCGGTTTCGATGTCGAATATACCTTTGACGTAAATAGCTCAGACTGCTCCCCGGATAAAAAAGCGCGGGCTGAAAAGAACTGGATGAAGCTGGAGAGCTTTTACAAATGCCTTCATTTTGATGAATCGGCTGAGACGATCCTCGGTTATGCGATAGAAGACCGCGAAAAAACGGGCAACGGTTTTCTCGAGGTGCTTCGTGACGGAGCGGGAAAACCGGCTGGGATTGAATATCTGGATGTGAAACATATGCGGGTGTGCGGTGTGACTGATCCCGTTGAAGTCACGTTTTCATATGAAGAAAACGGCTCATCCAAAACGATTAAAAGGCAAAAACGGTTCCGTAAATATGTTCAGATGCTGAACGGGCATAAAGTATTTTTCAAGGAATACGGCGACCCCCGGATGATGGACATGAGAACCGGCGAATACGTAAAGACCTTGCCTGAAGAATACCGGGCAAATGAAGCCATTCACTTAAAAATCGGCAGCGGCACTTACGGTATCCCGCGCTGGGTCGGCAATATCGTCAATCTGTACGGCGCCCGGAAAGCGGAAGAACTGAATTTTATGTATTTCAAGCAGGGCCGTCACGTGCCGGCCGCCATTACGGTTGAAAACGGCATGCTGTCAGAAACCTCGTACAAAGAGCTCCAGGATTATATGAATGACCTGGAAGGGGTGGAAAACGCCCACAAATTTCTGCTGATTGAGGCGGAAGGCATTGCGAAGGAAAAGGACCTTCACGGAGGCGAAGACATTACGCCTGTGTCTGTGGAAATTAAATCACTTGCGGAAATTCTGCAGGATGATGCGCTGTTTCTTGAATATGACGACAAAAGCAGAAATAAACTCCGCTCCGCTTTTCGTCTCCCGCCGCTTTATACGGGCGAGGCGCAGGAATACAACAAAGCTACAGCCGATACGGCACGGAAAATAACGGAGGAGCAGGTGTTCCAGCCGGAGCGGAAAACGCTGATTAATAAGCTCAATACGTTATTTTTGCCTGAACTGGGGCTTCACGATGTACAGCTCGCACTAAAAGGGCCTGATTTTCGCGATCCGCTTGAAATTGCGAAGGTGCTTACGCCATTTATCTCCGCCGGCGCCGTCTCTCCTAATGATCTCCGTGATCTGGCCGGAAGAGTGCTCGGCAAAACGCTTGAAGAATGGCCTGAAGAGTACTACAGCCGGCCGGTGCTGCAACGGAAAAAGGAGCAATCCTGAAAGGGGGTGAAAACATCTCGTGCCGAGAGAATTAAGAAATGCCGTCATCAGTTTTGTAAGCTATGTCGATAAGGCGGCGAACCAAACGGAATTCTTTTTCACAAAAGCGGCCGGCATTCCGTCATTTGAAAAAAAGGTGCAGGTGTTTACAAAAAGCGAACCGGATGAGCAGAAGCTTGTTTACGGCATTGTATACGAGCCGGATGTCCCGGATGCCCATGGCGATTATATGACGGCCGAAGAGATTGAAAAGGCCGCTCACGGTTTTTTGGCGGACGCCCGCAACATTGATACAAATCATAATTTTGAAGGCGGAACCGGCGAGGTGGTGGAGTCGTACGTCGCCCCGGATGACTTTGAAATCGGGAATGCTGTGATCCGGAAAGGCTCTTGGGTGCTTGTCACCAAAGCCTCCGATGAAGTATGGGATCAGATTAAAGCCGGTGTCATTACTGGCTACAGCATGGCGGGAACCGCTGACGTTTACGAAGAGCCGGAGGAAAAGCAAGCAGGCTTATTCGGCGCGGTCAAGCAATTTCTCGACCGTGACCGCAAATCAAGATACCGCAAGGGAGAGGACTTGAACAAGATGAGAAAAGAAGACGTAAGAGAATCGATTGAACACGCGCTGCACCCGCTCTTAAAGCGGCTTGACAGTTTGGACCAAAATACGGATGACAAAGACGGGGCGGCTGCGCCGTCCGATGAAGAAAAGCTGAAAACGCTTGTCGAGGACATGCTCGCGCCGATTATTAAACGCATCGAAGCGCTTGAAAAAGTAAGAGGCGCATCAAAGCAGCCGGAAGAAGAGACGAGCGGCCAAGAGCCTGTTAAAAAATCCATTTGGAGCGGACTGCTTTAAGCCCAGTCAGAAGGAGGAACTGTAGAGTGAGAAATCAAGATATCATCAGAAAGGCGGAAATGTCACTTTCCGCTTTAAAAAGCGGCGGTTTAATGAATCCCGCACAAGCTTCAGCATTTATCCGCATGGTGCAGAACACGCCGACTATTTTCAGCGAATCGCGAGTGATTCAAATGGAAAACGACTCGCAGAAATTTGAAAAAATCGGTTTCGGCCAGCGTATTCTGCGTGCCGCTGAGGAAGGAAAAGCCTTAACGGACGATCAGCTGACCGTCCCGGCAACAAGCACGGTGCAGCTGAATACGAAAGAAGTCATTGCGGAAATTAACATTACCTATGACACGCTTGAAAACAACATTGAAAAAGACGGTCTGCAGCAGACGATCATGCAGATTTTAGCGGAGCGGGCGGCAGTCGATATTGAAGAGCTTGTCGTAAACGGCGATACATCTTCATCTGATCCGTATTTGGCGCAGCTTGACGGAATACGTAAGCAGACCGTCTCTCACGTCATTGACGGAAACGGGGAAGAGCTGTCCAGAGCCACATTTAAAAAAGGCTTAAAAGCAATTCCGGCAAAATATTTGCGTCTGCCTCAAGAATTCAGATTTTACACATCTCAAGGCATGGAGATTGAATGGAAGGACCGTGTGGCTGACCGTCAGACCAATCTGGGGGATCTTGCGGTGCAGGGCGGTTTGTCTTCAGCATTCGGCGTTCCGGTTAAAGGGGTTTCCAACCTGCAGCCGTACTCAGTCGGAGAAGGTGATTCTCAGTACGAGGCATCAGACATTATTTTGACTCACCCGAAAAATATCATTCTCGGTTTTTCACGGAATATCAGAATCGAAGTAGATAAAGATATTCGCAGCCGCAAATTTATTATCGTACTGACGGCTAAGCTTGACAGCAAATTTGAAGAAGAAGATGCAAGCGCCAAAATCGTAAACGTTAAAGAATAAGACGGGGGTGGCAGTTATGTTAATTCAGCCGTCTGACGTTGTTTCATATTCAGTTTATGATCAAGTCAAAAACAGGCCGGAGCAGCTTCTTATCCAAGACATTCTGGAGGCGGAGGCGGAAGCGGCCAGGCTGGCGGGGCATCCGTTCACTGATCCTGTATACTCACCGCTTCCCGAAAAGATTAAGCTTGCGTTATTAAAGCTTTCTCAATATTTTGCGCTGATCAACCAGAACGAAGCAGCCGCTTCAGCCTATCAATCTGAAAAGATAGGCGACTACTCCTATACGGTGGCCGGTGAAGGCGGAATCCGAAAACCGGCGGTGTACCACCTGCTTTGTGAATATATCGCGCCGGGCTGTACCCCGGCTTCTGCAAGCGCAAAGGTGAGGCCGTTATGAGCTACGAACGGCTGCTTACTGACAGATGCGATATTTATCATGAGAGGGTGTCAGCTCCGAAGGCCGGACGTTTCGGCATTCCCGCTGAAAAGCTCCGGCCTGACTTTTCTTATCCGGAAGTTCCCGATGCTGAAAGAGTGCCGTGCCTGTTTGTTGAAAAACAGCAGCAGCTTATTCAGCTTGAGCCTGATCATAAGGTATATCAGCGGTATCTCGTTCATTTTCCGAAAGAGACAGTTTTGCGCGTCAATGCCAAAATCGTTTGGGAAGATCAGGCGTATATTCTGGAAATGCCGAAGAAAGCAAGACAGCACCATTGGGAGGCCATCGCTGTGAGAGATGACAGACTATGAGCATAAAAAGCCTTGAAAAATGGAATCGGTCGCTGCTGAAGGCATCATCCGGCGAGTTTACCCGTCAGGCCAGCGGATGGCTGGAACAATCAGGAGAGGATTTTCTCGATCTGGTACGGGAGGAGCTTATTCATTCGGGAGGGATCGATACAGAAAACCTGCTGTCTTCTTTCCGAAAAGGAGCGCGGGATCATGTGTGGATCATTGAAAACGGGGGACTGACTCTTGAAATCGGCACCAATGTAGAGTATGCCTCATTCATAAATGACGGACATTGGACCGTCTCAGAAGAAAATGTCAGATGGGTGCCGGGGTATTTTCAAGGCTCCCGGTTCATATATGATCCGTCAGCTTCAACCGGAATGGCGCTCAAAAAACAGTGGATCAGCGGGAATGGGTTTTGGGACAAAGCCCTTCTTTTATATGAAACAATCTTCGCAAGGTCGCTGGACAAGCGCTTCAGCAAGTGGCTTAACACGTTGGGGGGAGATATCGGATGAATCGCGAAACCGGTTCAATCGCCGCATTTTTATATCATCAGTGCGGCGTGCCCGTATATGAAAATGAACTGCCTGAACAATTTCAGGTGCCGTCACTTTACATCCCGCCCCCTTTTGTTTTTGACGAGAATGACACAGTCACTACCTTTAAGAAAACATACAGTCTGAATGTGAAGCTGTTCCATGCCGACTCGGTGCAGGCGCTCGATGAAGCAGACCGGATTGCTGATGCGGTGAGAGAATCTAGACAGATGATTCCGCTGCTTACTGAATCAGGGGAGGATACCGGTGATCTCATCCGCATCAGCCGTATCGAAACGAGAGTCGGAGACAAAGGCGAGGCAGTGATTACAATCCGCTGGACGAGCCGCTACTATTATAAGAAACAAACATTTCCCGCACTTCGGGGTGTGGACATTAACAGCGGGGTGAAACAAAAGTGAAACAACATAAAAAGAAGAACGCCGCCACGGCAGAAAGAGCGGTTCTTTATGACACGGCGGATTTAACAAAGCACGCAAAGGAGCTTTTCGGCGTAAAACCTGAAATTCTCCAGGGTGCTTTATTCGGCGTGAAGCAGAAACAAATGACAAAAGCGCAAGCCCAGACATACATTCAAGCATTTTTAACCAAGGAGGTCATGCAATAATGAACGGCGGAACATTTACGCAAGGAAAAGAAAAAGAACGTGCCGGGATCTATTTTAACTTTAAAACAACCGCTCAGGAGCGGGTATCGATCGGTGAGCGGGGGATTGTCGCCCTTCCCGTCGCATCCAACTGGGGTGAAGCGAAAACATTCGTCTCCATTTCAAGCATTGAAGATTTGAATAAAAAAGTGGGGCTCAGTATTGAAGACCCGTCACTGATTCTGCTGCGCGAGGCGAAGAAGAAAGCAAAAACCGTTTTGATGTACCGTCTGACAGAGGGACTCAGAGCGAGCGCCGATCTTTCGCAAGGTGTAAAAGCAACCGCTCTGTACGGCGGTTCAAAAGGAAATGACATCATCATCCGCATCAGTGAAAACGTCCTTGATCAGACCGCTTTCGATGTGACCACATACATGGATGAAGCGGAAGTTGACAAACAAACGGTGAAAAAAGCCGAAGAATTAAAAGCAAACGGCTATGTCACATTCACGGGAACAGGCGAGCTGTCGGTTTCCATCCCGCTGACAGGCACTGAGGAAGAGTCCGGGGTAACATTAAACCCGCAGGCGGGCATCCGACTTGCAGGCGGAACCGATAAAGCGCCAGCCAACTCAGACTATATTGATTTTTTAGCTGCGGCTGAAACGGAGAATTTCGATGTGATCGCTCTTCCTGTCGCGGATAACGAGCAGCTGAAAGCGACATTTGCCGCATTCATTAAACGCCTTCGCGATGCGCAGGGACAAAAAGTGCAAGGGGTGACCGCCCATTACAGCGGGGATTATGAAGGCATTATCAATGTTACTGAGGGCGTCCTGCTGGAAGACGGAACCGAGATTAAAGCTGAAGAAGCGACCGCTTGGGTGGCAGGTGCTAGTGCCGCCGCTGCATTTAATCAGTCCCTCACATTTGTTGAATACGAAGGCGCAGTCGACGTGCTGCATCGCCTGACTCATGATGAAGTGATCGAACGTCTTGCCAAAGGTGAATTCCTTTTCTCCTATGACGCCCGTGATAAATCAGTCAGCGTTGAAAAAGATATCAACTCATTGGTGACATTTACGGCAGAGAAAAACAAAAAGTTCGCGAAAAACAAAATCGTCCGCGTGCTTGATGCGGTGAATAACGATTTGACACGTGAACTGAAAGCCTTAATTAAATCGAAAAAAGGCACGGGCAGCGATCTGCCTGCGACAAACGATGGCCTTCAATTCGTCAAAACGATGATCATTCAATATTTGACAACACTTCAGGATGCGGGCGGCATTGCAAACTTTGATTCAGATACTGATATCACAATCGGCCTGAATGAAGACCGCGACGGTTTTTTAATTGATCTCGCCGTACAGCCTGTGGATGCAGCGGAAAAATTCTACTTTAACGTGGAGGTAAACTAAGATGGCATTAAAAGCGCAAAACACCATTTCAGGAAAAGAAGGCCGTTTATTTCTCGATGGGGAAGAGATGGCGCATATTAAAACCTTTGAAGCAAACGTGGAAAAAAACAAATCGGAAGTAAACATCATGGGCCGCCGCATGACGGGACATAAAACGACAGGCGCCAACGGAACGGGCACGGCAACGTTCTATAAAGTCACATCCAAATTTGCCGTGCTTATGATGGATTACGTCAAAAAAGGCAGCGACCCGTATTTTACGCTTCAAGCCGTTCTTGACGACAAATCATCAGGCCGCGGAACAGAACGCGTCACCCTGTATGACGTCAACTTTGATTCCGCTAAAATCGCCGGACTGGACGTAGACTCAGAGGCGCTCGAAGAAGAAGTGCCGTTTACCTTTGAAGATTTCGATGTGCCGGAAAAGCTTTCTGAAACGTTTTAATCAAGATCGTTATGAGTGACACAGGCCTTTTACAGGCCTGTTTTTAATAAAAAAAGAGTAAGGGAGTTTTCATCATGAGCGAAAAAAACGAACAAGTATATGATCTGTCATTCTTTATGCCGGGAAAAACAGTCGAGGCTGAGGAGATTCGGGTTCCGCTTTCAAAGCGTTTTGTCGATAAAAAAGGAAACATCGTGCCTTTTATTTTTAAAGCAATTACGACGGAGCGCATTGATGAACTGGAGAAGGAAAGCACGACCTATAAAAATGTGAAAGGCAGAGGCCGGGTCAAAGACTTAGACAGCCAGCGCTTCTATGCACGGATCGCAGTTGAATCTACAATTTACCCTGATTTCCGGTCTAAGGAGCTCCGCGATGCCTACAAAACGGCAGATCCGGTCGAGGTGGCAAAACGCGTTCTTTCAGTCGGCGGTGAATATGCAAATTGGCTGAATAAAGCGATTGAGATCAACGGATTTGAAGATGAATTAGAAGACCTGGAGCAAGAAGCAAAAAACTGATAAAAGATGGGAATAAGGAAGCCGTGTATCTTTATTACGCGATGCACGAGCTTCATTATTCTCCATCAGAACTGAAAGAGTTATATGAAGCACCGAGACATTTTAAGGCGCTGCTGTACGGTTTAATCGGTTACAAGCTGGACATTCTTGAAAAACAAGCGAAGAAAGGGGGAGCGACATCATGGCAAAGCTGACCGCCCGTTTTGAATTGGAAGACCGGGTGTCGAAGAAAATAAGGAAAATCCAAAATGGCTTCAGAGCGCTTGAGAAATACAGGAAAATGACAAAACGCCAAAGTGAAATTGATATACGCAAAGAGAGTAAATCTGTTTTAAGAACAATTGACCGCATTCAGCGCTCTATGAAAAGAAAGCTGGGCGCACAAATGATCTCTATTTCAGCTGAAGACGGAGCCAGTGCCGTCATTAAAAAAGTGCAAGTCCGATCAGCGGGTCTGCCTGCGTCTTTAACCATTAAAATAGAAGCAAAAGATAGCGCGACAGCGGCATTTGAGAGATTGCGGAATCTGGCCGCCGGTTTCAAAGGATTTTCCGTTTCACTGTATGCGTCAGACGAAGTAACACCTGCCATGGAACGTATCAAACGCTATATGCAGTCTGCGTTAAAGAACGGGTACTCTGTCACTATACGCGTCATAGATCACGTCATGAAAACAGTCGGCCGAATCTCAGCGGGCATTGATTCACTGACGGGAAAAAACAATGTCATTCAATTATCGTTAAATGAAAAGGTGGCAGCACAGCTGGCTGCATTGCAAAAGAATATGCCGGACTTCGGAAAAGCACCTGCATCTGCTGCTCCTGCTTCGCCGAAAAACGATTTTTCAATGCTTGATTCCATTGCAGACACCTTCATGAAAAAAGTCAATGACATCGCATCCAAGTTCTATCCGGAAACGATTATAGCGGAATTGGACAAATTCGCCGCAAACTTTATGAAAAAAGCGGACGAAATCGCAAGCAAATTCAGTCCGGAAACAATTTTAACAGAGCTGGATAAATTCACGACCTCATTCATGGGGAAAGTGGACGAGATCGCAAGCAAATTCAGCCCGGAAACGATATTAACAGAGCTGGATAAATTCACGACCTCATTCATGGGGAAAGTGGATGAAATCGCGAGCAAATTCAGCCCGGAAACGATATTAGCAGAACTGGATAAGTTTACAACCTCATTCATGGGGAAAGTGGACGAGATCGCAAGCAAATTCAGCCCGGAAACGATATTAACAGAACTCGATAAGTTCACAACCTCATTCATGGGGAAAGTGGACGAGATCGCAAGCAAATTCAGCCCAGAAACGATATTAACAGAACTGGATAAATTCACGACCTCTTTCATGGGGAAAGTGGATGAGATCGCGAGCAAATTCAGCCCGGAAACGATATTAGCAGAACTGGATAAGTTCACAACCTCATTCATGGGGAAAGTGGACGAAATCGCAAGCAAATTCAGCCCGGAAACGATATTAGCAGAACTGGATAAGTTCACAACCTCATTCATGGGGAAAGTGGACGAAATCGCAAGCAAATTCAGCCCAGAAACGATATTAACCGAACTGGACAAGTTCACAACCTCATTCATGGGAAAAGTAGATGAAATCGCAAGTAAATTCAGTCCCGAAGCGATATTAGGCGAACTGGACAAGTTCACAACCTCATTCATGGGGAAAGTGGATGAAATCGCAAGCAAGTTCAGTCCGGAAACGATATTAACAGAGTTGGACAAATTCGCTGATTCATTTATGAAAAAGATAGACGGGATTGTTAGTAAATTCAGTCCCGAAGCGATATTGAAAGAGCTGGATAAATTCGCTGATTCATTTATGAAAAAGATAGACGGGATCGTGAGTAAATTCAGTCCCGAAACAATATTGAAAGAACTGGACAAATTCACTGATTCGTTTATGAAAAAGGTAGATGACCTTGTCAGCAAATTCAGTCCTGAAGCGATATTGAAAGAGCTTGATCATTTTACTGATTCGTTTATGAAGAAAGTCGACGACGTTGTCGGTAAATTCAGTCCTGATAAGCTAATCGACCGCGCCGAACAATTTGTAAATGACACGATCGACCGAATTTCTGAGAAATTCGATTTTCTCAATCCGGATAAGATTCTGGAAAAAGTAGATCAGTTTACATCCTCACTGTTTGGAGGCATTGATAAAAAGTTCGGCAAGTTCAGTCCTGATGCGATCATCGAAAAAGCTGAGGCATTTGTTGATAAAATAGTCGGGAAAATTGCAAAGAAATTTGAAAAATTCAGCCCGGATAAAATCATCGAAAAAGCCGGCGAATTGATCGAAAAAATAATATCAGGTATTGCTGAAAAATTAGGAAAACTCAATATCGGCGGATTATTAGGAGGCGGCACGAAAAAAGAAAAGAGTAAGGGAAGCATTTCTGCCGGCGGCTCCAACGGCCCGAAGCGTCCTGATCTGACAAAGGGTTCCCAGCGCACGGCAACAGCACCTAGATCTTCAGGAAAGTCAGCCAAAAAAACCGGCGGGGCTTTTGGGGGATGCTGCTGTTGTACTGGAGTGACGAGGGGCAAAAGCAGTAAAGTCGAAGAGCGGAATAAATCTTCAAAAAAAGGCTCATCCGTAAATGAAAGCAAACACGCATCTGTAAACACGCCGAAAGCAAAAGGGGCAGGTAAAGGAATCGGCGCCCTTTTGAAAGACTTAGGAGGTTCTAAGGCGCTTAAAGGCGGTATGAAAGGGTTAAAAGGTGCAGCTAAAGGAATTCCCGGCATAGGTGAATTGTTATCACTTACTGATTTAGTCGGCATTAATAAAGATAATGCAGGAGAGAAGGTCGGCTCAGCCGGAGGCGGTCTTGCCGGGGCCGCGGCCGGAGCGGCAATCGGCAGTGTTGTTCCCGGAGTGGGGACATTGATTGGCGGCGCGGTAGGCGGCATCGCCGGAAGTTTAGGCGGTTCCAGCTTAGGAGAGGCCTTTGATTCAGGGGCTTTGAAAGACACGTGGAATGATATATCCAAAGCAGCACAAAGTGCTTGGACAACGATACAAGATACTTGGGGAAGCGTTTCATCCTGGTTTATGGAAAATGTATGGACTCCGGTATCAACGGCTGTAGTCGGAGCGGCGACAAGCATCTGGTCAAATATCGTGAATGCGTGGACGACGATTCAAGGTGTCTTCAGCATAGTTTCATCCTGGTTTATGGAAAATGTATGGACTCCGGTTTCGACGGCTGTAGTCGGCGTGGCGACAAGCATCTGGTCAAATATCGTGAATGCGTGGACAACGATTCAAGGTGTCTTCAGCACAGTTTCATCCTGGTTTATGAGCACCGTCTGGGAGCCTGTAAAATCGGCTGTAGTCGGCGTGGCCTCTTCTATCTGGGGAAATATCACGGGAGCCTGGGATAAAATTAAGTCTGTTTTCAGTACGGTTTCCGGCTGGTTCATAGATACTGTCTGGAACCCGGTGAAGGACATGGTGAAAAATGTCGGCAAAGGAATATCAGACGCTTTCCAGACTGCTTTAGATACGGTAAAGGATATATGGAAAGGGTTAAGCGGCTGGTTTGAGAAAAACATAAAGGAACCTCTCGTAAAGGTAGGTACAGCCATATCAGATGCTTTTTCCGCAGCATTTGACTGGGTGAAAAAGATTTGGGATAAAACCGGCGGCGGCATGATCTCAGGCGTAATGAACTTTATCACAGGCGGCGGAGATAAAAAGAAAAAACCGGACAAACACGCTACAGGCGGCTACATTACAAAACCGACCATTTCCTGGATCGGTGAAGCCGGTAAAGAATTTGTCATTCCCGTTGACAACAACCGAGGCCGCGGGAAGATGCTGCTTTCACAGGCTGCGTCTAAGCTCGGCATGCGTGTTGTCGATGATATGGGCGCGGCTTCGGCTCAGTCTTCCGCTGCGCCCGCAGGAGCTGGCGGAGTTTCATCTTCGGCGTCTGTATCGGCCGCCGCGTCTGTGGATGCTTCCGGACTTGGCGGGACGGCTTCATCACTCGGAAAACAGTTTACAGCAGGCTTTGACAGCGGGATCAGCAAAAATGCGGTGGATATGGACGGCTGGAAAGAGAAGAATATCGGAACGCCGTTCAATGCTCTGATTTCTTCTTCACCCGATTACGGAAAGCAAGTCGTTACAGGATATGCTAAAGGACAAAATGCGGCGCAGACGGGAACCGATGCGTTTTTACAATCGAAAGTCAAAACGCCTTATCAATCTGCGGTCAATCAATCATCCTCTTGGGGCATCGGAACGGTCAAAGGATTTTCGGCCGGACAAAATGCGAAAGATACAGGAACGGCGCAATATGTGAGCACACATGTAGATAAGCCGTTTCTGCAATCGAGAGATTCTGCAAACGGATGGGGGTCAGGCTTAGTCGGCAGCTTCGTATCCGGCATGAATTCTAAAGGAAGCGAAGTCAAACAGGCAGCGAAAGATATGGCCAAAAAGGTTGAGGAGGCTTTCCGGGAAGAACTTGATATCCATTCTCCTTCCCGCGTCATGATGAGTCTCGGCCGCTTTGCTTCAGTCGGTGTCGTAAAGGGACTTGGTTCTGTTGATGTGAAAAAATACGCCGAAAAACAAGCAGGCTCGCTTGCGGCCGCTTTTTCAGGCATGGGCGCTGCCGGTGGAAACGTCAAGGAGTGGCTTTTGGCTGCAATGAGCGCTACACATACGCCATTAAGCTGGCTTCCGGGATTAATGACCATCGCTCAAAATGAATCCGGCGGCAATCCGAACGCCATTAACTTATGGGACAGCAATGCAAAAGCCGGCCACCCGTCACAGGGGCTCATGCAGACGATCCCGAGCACCTTTGAATCATTTAAAGCGCCGGGAATGAATAATATCAAAAACCCAATCCACAACGCCGCTGCCGCTATCGGCTATATTAAAAGCAGATACGGCTCGATCAACAATGTGCCCGGGATAAAGAGTATGGCCCGCGGCGGCCCTTACGTCGGTTATGCCAATGGCGGTCTCATTACCAAAGAGCAGATCGCCCGTGTCGGCGAAGGGAACAAACGGGAATGGATCATCCCTGAAGAGCGGGGCATCCGCGGCCGTTACCTGCTTCAACAAGCGGCTCAAGCGCTCGGCATGGAAGTGTCCGACCCGACACAGACGGAACCCGCGGCACTTTCAGCCGGCACGGTTTCCGCAGCCGTTAAAGGCGGCGGCCAAACCATTCAAAAAACGGGAACAAAAGAAATCAAAATCGAATTCAGCGGTGATCAGCATTTTCATAACGGACAGGACGCTGACACTCTCACCGCCAAAATCAAGCAGGCGCTGATTGATGAACTGCAAAAAGATATTTATACCGGAGCAAAGGGGGCCGTTGCTTTTGACTAAATCTGTTTATGAATTTTGGCTGTCTCAGGGGAAGGACAAGCTCCGGCTTCCCGTTCTCCCTGAAGCGATTGATATCGCAAACAGCGTGCAGAATGATTCCGTGAAAGTCACCGGACTTGGAGAGGTGACGTTTATCGAAGAACCGGGGGCGAAAGAAATTTCGTTCTCTTCTTTTTTTCCGAAGCGATACAGCCCGATTGCCGAATATCAAAGTATTCCTTCGCCGGAAAAAGCCATTTCAGAAATTGAAACATGGATGAAAGCGAAAAAACCCGTTCAGTTTTTGATTACAGGAACAACAATCAATGTCACATGCAGCATTGAAAGCTTCAATTACAGCGAAGGTGACAATGAAATCGGCGACCGGAATTTTGACATCGTACTGAAAGAATATAAAACCGCTTCGCCAAGAAAAATCAAACAAAAGAAAAAAACGAAAGCGAAGCGCCCGTCCAAAGCCTCGCCCAAAACGTATACCGTGAAAAAGGGGGACACGCTTTGGGACATCGCCGGCAGGTTTTACGGAAACCATACAGAGTGGCGGAAAATCTGGAATGCGAATAAAACGGCCATGATAAAGCGCAGCAAACGGAATATCCGGCAGCCGGGACATTGGATCTTCCCGGGGCAGAAGCTGAAGATACCGCAATGAAACGGGTGAAAAGATGATTGAACTATTTGTCATAAAAGAAACGGAGTGGCTCGAGCTTGTAACAGAAAGCGTATCGCTGGAAGGCCACAGATATCAGGCGCCCCGCTCCATCGAAGCGACGATTGTCGTAAAGCAGGGCAGCCAGACGTATTACAGCGTGTCAGAGGGGGATACGGTTTTGTTCAAATGGGATGGAAAAGAACTGTTCCGCGGCATTGTCTTTGCAAGAACGCCGGATGAACATACCGTCGCCTTCACCGCATATGATATGCTCCAATATCTTGTGAAAAACCAGGATGTATACGTGTTTTCCAACCAGCGCGCCGATCAAATATTAAAAAGGATTGCCAGCGATTTTCAAATTCCCGTCACATCCATTGCCAATACAGGCCATACCATTAAATCACTCGTTTTTAAAAATGATACAAGCCTTTACGATATGATGTTAAAAGCGTTAAAGCAGACAAAAAGCCAGACGGGCCGCAATTATCAGCTCTATTCAGAAAAAGGCAGGCTCGGCTTGCGTGAATGGCCGGAGCCGTCTGACATATGGGTGCTGGAAACAGGCGTTAATATTACGGGGTATCAGTACAGCACCTCGATCGATGATACCGCAACCCGCGTCGTCATGCGGCTGCAAAAAGACAATAAAACGGTGAAGGCTACCGCCGCAGACAGCGCAGGCATGAAAACATTCGGCGTTTTGCAGTATACGGAAACGGTTTCTGATGATATTAACGAAGCCCAGCTGAAACAGCGCGCAAAAGTGAAGCAGGCTGAGAAAAAAGGCGTTAAGAAAGAGCTGAAAAATATACAGGCGATCGGTATTCCGGGGTTGGAAAGCGGATTGCCGGTGTATATCTCAATTCCGGAAATCGGATTGAAGAAAACCTATTACGTGGATACGGACCGCCATGAATTCCAAGGAACAAAACATACCATGACGATTGATGTCACAGAGAAAAACTCACTTCCGGAGGGAACATCCTGATGAGATTAAGCGATGCCATTAAACATTTAGCCGTCGGGGCGGTTGACGCCGAAGCGCCGGTGGAGCTGATGCCGGCTGAAGTGACCTCCGTTTCGCCGCTTGAGCTGAAGCTGAAAGATCACGATAAATTGTTGATTCCGTCTGATGCCCTCATTGTGCCGAAGCGGCTGAAGTCCGGGGGAGATGATCAGCTCCAGGCAGGAGACCGGGTGATGACCGCTGCATTAACAGGCGGACAGTCCTTCTTTGTGCTGGACAAAATTTAACCGCATTCCTGTATGATGAATGTCGGGAACGTGAAATGTTATCCGTTCCGCATGAGAGATCCGGATGGAAATGGAATAGAGAGAGAGGAAGCCGCTTCAGTCGCTGAAGAGGGCTTTTTTTAATGAACAATCAAAAAGGAGCGGGTGCAATGGCCCTGACACCGGAAATCGAATTTGAAGATTTGGAGGATGCGAGTGATGCCATTGAAACGTCACAAACCTACCGAATTGATTTTGAAAACAACAGGATTACCAATGAACTGATAAACGGACTGGACGCAATCAGACAATTTGTCTATATCGCTCTTCACACAGAACGGTATTCATACTCGGTTTTCAGTCATGATATCGGAAATGAACTGCAGGAAGTGCTTTCAGATCAGAACACGACGGATGCTTACAAAAAAATGGAGATTCCAAGATTGATAGAAGAAGCCTTGCTGTATGATGACCGTATTTTGGCCGTAACCAATTTTGAGATTGAGAAAAAAGATGATGCCTTCATCGTCTCTTTTACCGTTGAAGCCGATGAGGGCATGCTTGAGATTGAGGAGGTGCTGGGTGAGGATGTTTGAAGCTCAGACATTTGACAACATTATGGACAGAATGCTGGAGAAAATCACGGCAGATGTTGATACGAGAGAAGGCAGCGTCATTTACAATGCGCTCGCGCCTGCGGCCGCTGAGCTCGCAAAGTCTTATATTTGGCTTGATACCGTGCTGGAGCTTGTTTTTTCCGATACGGCTCAGGGCGAATTTCTGGACAGGCGGGCTGCTGAAGCAGGAATTGAACGAACGGCTGCCACAAAAGCGGTCAGAGCCGGAGAATTCACACCGGGAATCACCATTCCGCCAGGCTCCCGATTCTTCGTCGATAACCTGTATTTTCAATATACGGAGGATGGAACGCTTGAATGTGAAACGGCCGGTGATGCGGGCAATGCCGGCATTACAGGTCAAAACCTGCTGCCGCTTGATACGATTCCCGGGCTTGAGAAGGCTGTCATGCGCGATATTTTAATTCCCGGCCGTGAGGAAGAAGACGACAACAGTTTAAGAGCGCGTTATTTTACCCGTGTCCGCCGGGAGGCAGTCAGCGCGAATAAACTGCATTATAAACAGTGGGCCGAAGAAGTTGACGGTGTCGGCAGGGCGAAAATCTTCCCGCTATGGAACGGAGACGGAACGGTGAAGGTCGTTATCACAAACGCGAATTTGGAACCGGCATCAGATATTCTGATCAAGAAAGTAAAGGATTATATTGATCCGGATGAAGGACAGGGAGAAGGCCAGGCGCCGATCGGAGCCGCAGTAACGGTGGAAAGCGCGGTATGGAAAGAGATCGAAATTTCCGCTTCCGTGCTGCCTGAGCTGAACAGCTCGATCGATGATGTAAAAGCGGAGATTGAAAAAGGCGTCCTGAATTTATTTAAGAAAATAGCCTTCGAAGAAAACACCGTCCGTTTATCACAAATTAACAATATTGTTTATAACTCGGCATCCGTCAGTGACTACGCCGATATCAAAATGAACGGTGCGGCGGAAAATCTTGTGCTCAGTGACGTGGAAATTCCTACCCTCAAAGAGGTGATCATTCTTGAGCAGACTCGATGAGATGACGGCGTACCTCCCGCCTTTTTTAACCCGGCTAAAAGAGATGGCGGAAGTGCTTCAGGCGGAAGCTCCTGAGTTTGAGCGGCAGAATCACGATATTTTCGATTTGACAGATCAGCTCTTTATTACGACGGCGACGTGGGGGCTTGACCGCTGGGAAAAAATATTGAAAATACCGCGTGAATCAGGTGATACGGAGGACATGAGACGGCTCAGGCTGATCTCGAAGATGTCGAATATTCCGCCCATCACGCATCAAGCGATCGAACAGGCGTTAAACCGTTTTTTAAAACATCCGTCGGCTTACGTTCGGATGTTCCCGGGGGAATATCGTTTTTATGCCGATATAGAGCTTGACGACCTGCAGCACATGAACGAGCTGATTGAAACACTTGAAAAGATTAAACCCGCTCATTTGGCGTATATACTGAGAGCCGCATTAAACGAAACACTGGAAATCAAAGACCGGGTCATTCTCAACGATCGGAGATACCGAAAAGTCAGTGAACTGAAGGTCGGTTATTCCGTCACACTCAATAATAACGAGGTGGTCTTACCATGATATCAGCCGCATACAGACAGCGTGCCGCAGCCGATCTGAAAAACAGGATCACAAAAGTGCTGTTAAACGGCAAAGAAACACCGATTGCGGACATTTCTGTAAAAGAAGCCGCAGTCACTGTTCTCACACGCAGGGAAGAAGGCATCAAACATATTGAAACCGTGCAGATGCTTGACGAAACAGGAAGCGTCATCACAGAACGAAAAACAAATTTGGATCTCAGCAATAACAGAACGCTGGATTTAAGATTTACCTTTGAGGTGGTGTAACGATGGCTTACGAAGAAAAAACAGACTGGCTTCCGGACGATCCGATCAATGAAGACGACGTCAACCGCTGGGAAAAAGGCATAAAAGACGCCCACAAGGATCTGGCGGCCCATAAAAACGACATGAACAACCCGCACAAAACGACAAAGGCGCAAATCGGCCTCGGAAACGTGGACAACGTCCAGCAGGCAGCAAAAAAAGATTTCGATCAGCACAATCAAGATCAGGACCGGCACTTGACGAAAGAAGAGCGCCAGAAGTGGGATAACGGGCAGCTGTCTAAAATGACAAACGATAATGGCTCCGCTTTTATTAATATCTCTGAGGGACAGGATTTTCATCAGATTGCTGCCAGCCAAAATAAAACCTTTACTTTCTCGACAGCAACAACGGGAATAAATACTCCGCCTCAGCAGACAGACGGTATTTACCTATATTCTTCAAAGAATAACGGGGAGGCGGCCGCTTTTTCAAACGATGGAGGATTTTGGAGAAAAACACTGGAAAACGGCATTTGGACTGAATGGATACCGTATGAAACAGCTGCCGGAGCACAAGCAAAAGTAAACGAGCATGCCAAAAAAACAGACATTCATGTAACCAAGTCTGACAAAGACAAATGGAATGCAGGGCAGTTGATGAAATTGACGGCTGATAATGGAGCACCAACTATTTCTTTGGGCAGCGAAAGCGATATAAATTTGCTGGATGCCATTCAAAGTAAAGGCACTTCCATTGGAACTTTTTATGCTCATGGCACGAATTCGGGAGCACCTGATGGAGGAAAATCTATACGCGGATTATGGCAAATGACTAACCAAGATTCATCCGGTAAAGCTGTTTTTGGCTGGATTTACGCAACTGACTACGAGAATAATATCTATACTAATTATTTAAATAATAATTGGCTTGGCTGGCAAAAGCTCGGAACAGAAAGTGATGCTCAAAATAAAGCTGATCAGGCCCTGCAAAATGCCAAAACTTACGCGGATACTAATTTTTCAATTGAAAGATTGACTTGTTACCGTGATGGGGACGAAAAAACAATTGTTGATGCCAGAACACCTGGGACTGATTATCCAGAGGGAATCACTTTTATGGGGATTTATGAGGGAAACAGCACAGGATACCCTCTTGGATATGGCTTTGTGAAAAATGAAAATCTGAATAAATGGCGTTTCGTTCAATACTTTTACGGCAATGGTGATGAGAGAAACGGAAAGAATAATCAAACAGGTACTTGGATTCGTCAATGGTGGGATACTACCGGCTGGACAACATGGGAAAAAATATCGGGATTTGCTCACGCTAATATCGGTACAACAGGTCGGCAAGAGTTGAAAAAAGGTGAGGTTAATAAGATCCTTTTCAACCGTAAAATAAAAGATAGTGATAACTTATTTGACGTGAAAAATAGTAGATTTATCGCAAAGCATTCCGGTATGTACCTGGTCGGCGGCAGTATTTATATAGAAAACACACAGCAATATTCTAACTTTGAATTATACGTATATGTGAATGGAGAACAATACAAATTAATGGATCATTTTAGAATGCCTCCTCCGAAAGACAGTACAGATTCAAATGAATTCAATGCTACACTGACCGGAACAGTGACAGTGCCGCTTGATGCTGGTGATTATGCTGAAATATATGCTTATATCGGTTATAACGGCACCGTCACACGTTATGTAAAAGATGCCGATGGACGGAAAAATTATTTTGATATTTTGGAAATTGGCGGGAAGAATTACCCGACAGTATAGGGGGAATTTATATGGTTTTATTTGATGTAATCTTGTATAAGTATCCTGATGCAGTTCCGTTAAAAGACTTTGTTTTAAGAAATGACGGGAATGAATCTTATATTGAAAAATGGAACCTCAACGCTCCCATACCTACAAAGGAACAGCTTGAGGCGTGGTGGGAGGAGCTGCAAAAAAATCCGCCATATGATCCGCCTGATCACATAGAATTGCTTGCACAGGAGCTGTCAAGAGAAAAACTTGCGCGCAAGCAGCTGGAAGAGCTGAACGCTATGCTCGGAAATGAGCTGTCAGACGTTAAGCTTACACTTTTGTCATTGAAAGGAGAAAATGCATAATGAATTTTTGGGTGATTGCCCTTCATTATCAGTGGGCGACGGCAGATATGGTGAAACAAGCTCTGCATTATAAAGACTGTTCGATAGAAGATCTGCAAGAAGGGGTTCGTCAGTCGCTCATATCGTCCGATCAATACGAGGAGATTACAGGTAAAGCCATGTAAGGCTTTTTTATTTTGGTCTTTTTTGAAATAAGCAGAAAAAGGAGGAGGATTATCGTGAAATATCAATATGAGTTTCCCGCAGATCGGAGCGGAAAAGCAGGTGCGGTAAAGCCGTACAGAGGAGAAAAAACAGATTTTGTAACACCTGTATCCCATTTATCGGGAGTGGCTGAGCTCTTAACCAACTCGGCTTTGAAAGCGACAGAGGTCTACAATCAGTACGGACAGGACCGTCTTGGTGCAGTGCTTATTTCCAAAGTGAAAGGATTTGCCTATGCTGACCGGGGAGGCACGCTGTTTATTGAAGAAAGTGACAATAATTTTTCATGGTCAACCACTGTCGCAGTTAATGTTGCCCCTGGTGAGTTTTCTGCGTCTGAATGGGTGTATCTTACTAAAAGGTATTATCGTTTCCGATATGTGAATGGGAATTTGCAGCAATCTGAATTTGTCCTTTATCAATCACTTGGGGCGGGAGAAATCGATATTCACCTGCAAAAGACGAACCCTTTACCGGTAGACTTTATTCAAAGTCAGAGCGACTTTGTTTTTCATCATCAGACCGAAAGCGCCGCCGAAGGATCTGTTTTTTCTGTAACTAAAGAGAAAAAACTTCTCGTCGAAATCACCGGCACCGCCGAGTCAAGCGAAGTCGCGTTTTGGGGGAGATCCATCTCGGGGAAAAATGTGCCGATCAGAGGAATCAGATCTGACGACGGGACATCAGCAGCCGGCACGTCAGGCACAGAAGAAGTGTGGACTTTTGATATTGCTGGCTTTAAAGAAATCGTCATGGAAATCAAGAGCATTTCCGGCGGAAGCCTTTCTGTCAAAGGCACGGCATTTTCTTAAAAGAATCAAGCTTCCGAAGGGAGGTGAGAACAATGTAAGAGGAGGGAGCTGAAGTGCTTCTGGATGAACAAACGGTGCAAAAAGAATTCGCAGGCATCAAAGGTGAACAAAAGGTGCTTGAACAGCGGGTAGCCGCTTTAGAGCGGGTATCAGACCGGCAGGATCAGCAAATCATGACGCTGAATGAAAAGCTGAACAAAATTGAAGAGAATACAACATGGATTAAGCGGACCATTACAGGAGCCATCGTGACAGCAATCTGCACGGGCGTCATTGGCGGAGCCATCGCCATCATGTACAATCTGCTGCAAAAGTAAGGGGGAAACAAATATGAAATTCGCGGACAAAGGCACGGTCGTCAGGACGGTGCTTCTTTTGCTTGCTTTATTGAACCAAACACTGCTGATGTTCGGCAAATCGCCGCTGGATATTCAGGAGGATCAGGTCAATCAGCTTGCGGATACACTGTATGCCGCCGGGTCGGCTATTTTTACGATCGCAACGACTGCGGCCGCCTGGTTTAAAAACAATTACGTTACAGCAAAAGGGAAGAAACAGCAGGCTTTATTAAAAATAAACAATTTATCGAAATAGGAGAGATGAAAACATGGTGAAAATCACACAGGATTTCATTCCAGAGGGAAACAATAACCGCCCAGGCTATGCAATGACACCGATTTACATTACGGTGCATAATACGGCCAATACCGCAGCCGGCGCAAACGCCAAAAGTCACGCGAGCTATGTGAAAAATCCCGATACGCCGACAAGCTGGCATTTCACAGTCGATGATACGGAAATTTATCAGCATCTTCCGCTGAACGAAAACGGCTGGCATGCCGGAGACGGAAACGGGGACGGCAACCGTAAATCCATCGGTATTGAAATTTGTGAAAATTCAGACGGAAACTTTTCACAGGCTGTGGCAAACGCCCAATGGCTCATCCGCACATTAATGACGTCGCACGGCATCCCGCTTGCGAATGTCGTCGAGCACAAGCATTGGTCAGGAAAGCTTTGCCCGAGAAGACTGTTGGATACATGGGATGAGTTTAAAGCGGGAATCGGTTCTGAAAATAGACAGACGTATACTGTCCAAAAAGGAGATACGCTGTCGGCAATCGCACGAAAATTCGGCGTCAGTGTGGCCGATCTGCAAAAATGGAATAACATCGCTGATCCGAACTTGATTAAAGTCGGACAAGTGCTGATTGTCAGCCCGCCTGTTGAGGGATTGTATCCTCTTCCGGATGAGGTGATTCAGCTGACAGAGCCGTACACATCCGGTGAAAAGGTATACCAGGTGCAAAACGCGCTCGCCGCGCTTTATTTTTATCCTGAAAAAGGAGCTGCCAATAACGGCATTGACGGCATCTACGGACCGAAAACCGCAAATGCCGTTGCCCGCTTTCAATCTGTAAACGGACTGCCGTCAGACGGCATCTACGGCCCCGCAGTAAAAGCGAAAATTTTGCAGCAGCTTTAAGAAAAAAAGGCTGAGTCCCGAACATCCCGGGATTCAGCCTTTCTTCTTTTTTAATCGGTTTAATAGCCCGAGATTCCTCGCCCGCATCCTCAGCGAATAAGCGGAAAGCCCGAACCGTCCGTAATCCACAAACTTTACGCGCCTTACAATTTTCTTCACATCATCACCTGTCGCATCTCTTTGTTGGTATTATTATATGAAATATAAGGGAAAAAGGAATAAGGACAAGAGCCGTGTCTCCTGTCCTTAGTGTAATCAAGCTTTTTTTTGTTTATACTTGTCAATCAGCCGCTCATTTTCTTTGAAAATTCTGGCGGTGTGAGGGCTGACCTGGTAACTTGCGATACTTGTCATTGAGCGTTTTTTAAACATTTTGAACGGTTTCGCTCTTTGTTCCGGCTGCCCGTTTTGAAACGCCTGCTCCATTATCCGTCACCTTCCTCTTCTATTGGCAGCATTAAATCATAAATGCTCGTTAGCGATGTGAAAAGCAAATAATCGAATTCCGTCAACAGGTTTTCTGACGTGAGTTTGATCACATACTGGCGGTTCTGGACTGTAAACGGAATAAGCACAAGCCTTCCTTTTTGATCATAGTAGACGTCTTTCCGGTTAAGGCGGGACTGAACGTCTGCCGCATCAGGCATATGCTCTGTCAAGCGGTCCTTATCCGATTGTGCGGAATAGTCGCACAATGAAGCCGTGACATTCATTTTTTCTGCATAAGCGGCCAGCAGTCTGCTGATGCCTTCTGCATAAGCTTCTGTACTTCCATAATATACATGGATCGGTTCATTTTTCAACAGATATTGATAGGTTTTCAGTTTTTCAAGATAGGAGTGAAGCATTTCGTTATTTTCTTCCAATATTTCCCTCGTATCCGTCTCTAATTCATTGCCGGCGAGCTTTTTGATATACGCGCTCAAAAAGATAAACGCATCAATAAGGGCAAAGCAGACGGCAACAATCAAGTATTGCCTCCATGCGGCAAAGAGCGATTCGGGATCATATGTCCAATAGACCATGGCGCCTACTACAAATAGTAAATACCACGTTTTACGGATGGCAAACATTTTTTCTTTTACCTTTGCCTCATACCGCCAGGATGCATACACATATAAAATGAGTGCGGCCGCCATCGTCCACACCATGATTTGATAAAACAAAAGCATGAGCATCCCTCACAATTCGAAAAATGGTCTGCTATGTTCATTCTATGCTGTGGCATCATTTTCCTGTCACAAAAAAAACCGCTCCTGTAAAGAAGCGGATGCTGTAATCAGAAAAAGAGATCTAAGATAAAAAAGGCGATGGCGCCGAGTGTACCTGAAATCGGCAGGGTGATGACCCATGTAATGAGCATCCGTTTAGCCGTGCCCCAGTTTACGCCTTTTACGCGGTGGGAAGCGCCCACACCGAGAATGGAAGACGAGATGACGTGTGTCGTGCTGACAGGGAGATGGATAAACGTGGCCCCGAAAATAATGGCTGCGCCGGTTAAGTCGGCAGATACGCCGTTTACCGGACGGATTTTCATAATTTTTCCGCCGACGGTTTTAATGATTTTCCAGCCGCCGATGGATGTACCGAGACCCATTGCCAGAGCACAGGAGAGCTGCACCCAAAAAGGAATCGCATCACTTTTATGTAAATTGGCCGTCATAAGCGCCATCGTAATGATACCCATCGCTTTTTGCGCGTCGTTTGTTCCGTGTGTATAGGACTGAATGGCAGCAGTCAAAATCTGCACTCTGCGGAAGCGTTTATTTGTTTTCGCCAAATTGCTGTCTTTGAAAATCAGCTTCACGATCGAATATACGATAAAGCCGAGAACAAAGGCGATGATCGGTGAAAAAATAAGCGCTTCGATAATTTTAATAAACCCTTTATAATTCAGCGATGCAAAACCTGACGCTGCAATGGCCGCGCCGGCGATCGCTCCGATAATCGCATGTGAAGAGCTGCTCGGAATACCGAAGTACCATGTGATCAAGTTCCAGGCGATTGCGGCGATCAAAGCCGCCAGAATGACAACCGACCCGTTGTCTAATGTATAGGGATTCACAATATCTTTCGTAATGGTTTTCGCAACACCGGTAAATGTCATCGCTCCGAGAAAGTTCATGATGGCCGCCATGATAATCGCGTGCCGCGGCTTCAGCGCTTTTGTCGAAACTGAGGTGGCAATTGCGTTTGCAGTATCGTGAAATCCGTTGATGAAGTCAAATACCAAAGCGCATATGACAATTAATATCGTTAAAAGTAATAGAGTATCCATTATAACCCCTCGTTACGCGTTTTTCATAATGATGGTTTCAAGGTTATTGGCAACACTTTGGCAAGAGTCGGCAATTTCCTCAAGCGTTTCGTAAATCTCACGGTACTGAATCACTTTAATCGGATCGGTTTCTGTGCCGAACAGATTTTTTAATGATTTACGGTGCAGGTTATCACAGCTGTGCTCGTATTCCTTAATTTTAATGGCGTGAGGGTGAATGTCCTTTAATCGGTTTTCTGCAAGCAGTTCAATCGTGATTAAAATTTCTTTCGCGCACTCTCTGATGTATCCGCTGAACTTATCGATATGTTCGTCAGAAGAGGTGATCGAGAAAATTTCCATCATCGCTGAAAAATGTTCGATTCCGTCAAGCACGTCATCGAGGCTGTTTGTCAGCTCAAGGATGTCTTCACGTTCAATGGGAGTGATAAAAGCTTTGTTCAGCTCTTTGATCATGACATGAACATGATTATCTCCTTTTGTTTCAAACTCTTTTAACGTATCGGCAAATTCCTTTAAAGTCGTCTGGTTCGTCACTTTAAAGTTGACAAAATATTCTGCGGTTTCGTCTATGTTTTTTGCAATTTCTGTTAAAAGGAGTGAGAACTTATCTTTTTTTCTTTTTATCATTAAAAACCCTCCATTGTTTGAATGAGACAATGCACACATCAAATTATTATATAGCCTTTTGTCGAAAAAAAACAGATAAAGTCGAAAAAAACGCCTCTTGATTTTTTCGTAAAAACGTGTCTCATCCTGTTTTTCTTATGTTACCCACTTCGCCAAAAAAACGTAACATACTTCGAATTCAGACATCTTGCCTAAAAAGTATAACAAAAGATGTGAATTTGCTGTCAACTTTTACACGTGATTTTGCCGAAAAAAAACGGTTCCCGTAAAAGGAACCGTTTTTGTCAGTTTTTTCTATTGTTTTTCAGCCAAAAATAAAGCGGTAACCCGGCGAGGCCGATCAAGATCGACAGCCCGCAGCTCAGTGTATCTGTAATGATCGTGCTGATCAGTACAAACAGTGAACCCGCAATGGCCAAAACCGGAATGATCGGATACAGGGGCACGCTGTAGGCGCGCGGTTTTCCGCCGCTTTTTTTTCTGAGGATAAACACGGCGAAAAAGGCCATGACGTAAAAAATATAAATCATGAAAATAGAGATTTCAGACAGCTTATCGGGATTGCTGGCGATCATAAAAATGATGGCCAGCGCGATCTGAAATGACACGGCAATCCACGGAGTGCGAAATGTCGGATGCACTCGTGAAATCTGTCCGGCAAACGGAAGCTGTTTCCGTTCCGCCATTGCAAATGAGACACGCGGAAAAGCGAGAATCTTTCCGTTTAAACAGCCGAAGATGCTGACGATAATCCCGACGCTGATCAATTTCCCACCGATGTCGCCAAACAGCATTCCGGCAGCGGTGCCGGTCGCATTTTCACCGAGTTTCACAATATCGGTCGCGGGAAGAATGTGCAGCAGGGCAAAGTTAATGAAAAGATAAATAGCGGTGACGACCAACAGTCCGCCTGTCATCGCTTTCGGGAGCAGCTTTTCCGGATTTTTCATTTCCCCGCCGAGAGCCGCAAGAAGAATCCAGCCGTCATAGGCAAACAAAGTAGCCAGTATGGCAGCGCCGAAATTCATTTCCGACATGCTGCTTGTGACGGTTGTAAAAATATGCTGATCGCCTTTCCAAAGGCCGAACACAATCATGCAGATAATCGGAATTAATTTGCCGACAGTCGTAATTCCCTGAACGATGCCGCCGTATTTCGTTCCGATAATATTAATGATGCTTAAAAACAAAACGGCTGAAATCCCGATCAGTTTAGACCAGCCGGAATCCCAATTGAACAGATGGGCCATCAAGGAGCCGAAATACAAACCGATTGCTCCGATAATGGCGGGGCCGTAAATAATAATTTGAACCCAGCCGCACAAAAAGCCCCAAAATTCACCGTACACTTCTTCAAGATATGTATAAAGTCCGCCCGTTTTCGGAATCTGAGTGCCGATTTCCGCAACGGTCAAGCCGCCGGCAAGCGTCAAAATGCCTCCTAACAGCCACGCGATAAGCGCGGTTTTCGCATCACCGGAGTAGGCAAGCACGGCGCCGGGTTTCATAAATACGCCGGAACCGATGATGGTGCCGATAACAAGTGAGAGGGCGATGGTAAGGCCGATCTCTTTTTTTAGTCCGTTTTCTTCAATCTGCATATCCTTTCCCTCCAGATGTAAAATCGTCATGCTGAAAAAACTATTTTACATATTGTAAACCCTAATTGCTGAAACACGAATAAAATAAATTTTCTAATTTTAGTGTTTTTACCTGAAAAAGCAAGGTTTCTGCTTTTGAGAAGGAAAATATCCCGTTTTAAAAGCGAACATTAACGGATTTGTAACAACTATAGTTCGTTATTTTGAGGGGGGCAATCTGCTGACCGTCTGAGAAGCAGATGTATTGACTTTATGATCCGGATAACATAAATTGTATATAGAAAATATCTCGAAATCGAGATAATTGACTGGAGGATAACATAATGAAAGTTAACGGAATACACCATGTATCAGCATTGACAGCTGATGCACAGAAAAATTTAGATTTCTATCGGAATATTCTAGGGCTGAAGCTTGTGAAAAAATCCGTAAATCAGGATGAACCGACAATGTACCACTTGTTTTACGGTGATGAAACAGCCAATCCGGGATCTGAACTGACGTTTTTTGAAATCCCGCGGATTGCGCCGTTTCATGCGGGGACAAACAGTATTTCTTCGATCGGCCTGCGTGTCCCGGATACGCAAGCACTGCAATATTGGAAAAAACGATTTGAAGAGCATCAGGTCGCTCATGGTGACATCCGGAAGACAGCGGGCAGAGACACACTCGCTTTTCAGGATCATGAAGGACAGCGGCTTGTGCTGACGGCTGACGAAAAAGGAAAAGATATCGGTGAAGCGGTGAAGCAAAGCGGCATTCCGGAAGAATATTCTTTCCGCGGTCTTGGTCCCGTTGAATTAACCGTCCCGTATGCAGAGGCGACGCTGCGTGTGTTAACCGATGTGCTGGGCTTTACTGAAATCGGAAAAGAAACGCATGAAGACCGGGGCACTGTTACGGTGCTGGAATCCGGAAACGGAGGTGCGCGTACAGAAGTTCATCTGATTGAAAGAAACGACCTTCCGCGCGAGCGTCCGGGAAAAGGCAGCGTGCATCATGTGGCCTTCCGCGTTCAGAATGAGGAGGAGCTTGCTTTATGGCACCGCATAATCACGAAAGAAGGCTTCACCAACTCGGGCATTGTAGAGCGTTATTATTTCAAAGCGCTGTACTTCCGGGAACCGAACGGAATTCTGTTTGAATTGTCAACGGACGGTCCGGGATTTATGGTCGATGAAAAACCTGAGGAGCTCGGCAAAACAGTTGCGCTCCCGCCTTATCTCGAACACCGCCGTTCTGAAATAGAAGCGCGGCTGAAACCGATTCAGTAAATCAGAAATAAAGACAGATGCCTCCCGGCTTGACGGGGGCATCTTTTTTTTGCTTTTTTACCCGTTTTGTCATTCTTTTTACCTATTTGTAAACGGCAAAATAATTGTCTTTGTTTATTAATAAATTTTTCATATTTGGTTGTTACACTTGTTCAAAGTTAAAACAAAAGGAGTGAAAACACAGGTGAACATGAAAAAACGCGAGATAGACGCAGTCTTCATTCTCATTTTACTCGTTTCCGCATTCTTGAATATGTATAACATCTGGAATGACGATACGGTGAATCCATATTACACCGCGGCGGTAACGAGTATGCTTCAAAGCTTTCATAATTTCTTTTACGCTTCATTTGACGCAGCCGGGTTTATCACGGTGGATAAACCGCCTGTTACATACCAGATTCAAACGATCAGCGCGCTGATATTCGGTATGCACGGGTGGAGTGTCATCCTGCCTCAGGCATTGGCGGGTGTAGGCTCAGTTCTCTTTATGTATTTATTAATAAAGCCGACGTTCGGAAAAACGGCGGCGCGCATCGCCTCATTTGTCATGGCATGTACGCCGATCGCTGTAGCAGTCGCACGGACGAACAATGTTGATGCTTTACTGGTATTTTTCCTGTTGTTCGCCACATGGCTTCTCTTTAAAGCGATTCGAAAAGGCAGACTGATTTGGCTTCTGGCGGCGTTTTTTGTCGTCGGAGTAGGCTTTAATACAAAAATGCTTCAGGCTTATATGATTTTACCGGCCTTCTTGCTGTTCTATATGATTGCGGCAAACACGACCATTAAGAAAAAAATCATTTCATTGGTAAGCGCGCTGGCCGTATTAGCAGCCGTTTCATTGTCGTGGCCTCTCATTGTTGACAATATCCCGGCCGGCAAAAGGCCATATGTCGGAAGCAGCCAGACCAACTCCGTATTGGAATTGGCTTTCGGATATAACGGGATTCAGCGGCTGACAGGCCAAAATTCAGGCGGCGGCCAGGGCGGGCCGGACGGAAACGCTTCAAAAGGGATATCTTCTTCCGCCGGTTCTTCACGAATGCAAGCACCGCCCGGTCAGTCTTCAAGCAGCAGTTCATCAAGTGAAGGCAAATCACAAAACGGCAGCATGACGGCGCCTCCGTCTAACGGACAAATGCCAAGCGGAGGCGAAATGCCAGGCAGCGGTCAAGGAGGTCCTCCTAGCAGCGGAGGAAAAGGCGGTACAGGCACCGGCTCGAAAATGCAATCAGGTTCAGGAATGTTCGGGACAGGAACCCCTGGTCCGCTGCGGCTTTTCCAAACGGAATTATCTGATCAGATCAGCTGGCTCTTGCCGTTTGCGATTTTTGGAATGGCCGGTTTATTGATCGCCGGGGCGAGAGAAAGAAGAAGATTGTCAGAAGAACAGAAGGAAACGATTTTTTGGGCAGCATGGCTTGTGCCGATTGCCGGATTCTTCAGTGTGGCGGAATTTTTCCACCATTATTATCTCATTATGCTGGCGCCTCCGATTGCGGCACTTACCGGCGCGGGGTGGGTCGCCCTTGTTCATCTGTACCGCAAGCAGGCGGGATGGAAAACTTGGCTTCTGCCGGCAGCCATTCTTGCGACAACCGGATTTGAGCTGTTTATACTCAGAAACTACATTGATCAAATCGGTGCAGGCTGGAGCATCGGTATAGGCGTGATCGGCGCTGCGGCTGCAATCGCTCTGTTCGTGTTCAAACAGCGCCAAAAACCGCTCAGTTCTTATATTTCACTTGCAGCCCTTCTCGTCTTGCTGGTAATGCCGATTTATTGGGCGAGCACACCGCTTCTGTACGGAGGCAACAGCTCATTGCCTGAAACAGGCCCTCAGCTCGCCTCAACAAGCAAAAAAGGCATGGGGATGAATAACGCATCTGTAAATGAAAAACTGATCAACTATTTAGAGAAACATAACGCCGGAGCGGACTATCTGTTTGCAACAACCGATTCCAACACAGCGGCGCCTTACATTATAAAAACGAAAAAAGCCGTCATGGCGATCGGCGGATTCAGCGGATCTGACCCGGCCATCACGCTGACTCAATTTAAAAAGCTCGTAAAAGAAGGGAAAGTAAAATACTTCTTAACATCCGGAATGGGCAAAGGCGGAAACAATGATATTGTGCAATGGGTTGAGAAAAACGGCAAGAAAGTATCTTCAGATAAATGGCAATCAAGCAATGATCAGAAAACGAAAAATAATGATGCAGCTGATACTGAAACCAGTAAGGATTCAAGTGAAAACAACCGGATGGGCGGCGGCCCAGGCGGAATGAATCAGTCAGCCTCATTATACGAACTGCAATCTGATGAATAGGAGGAAAAAAACATGAGCAGACATATTCAATATTCAATTGTCGTCCCCGTTTATAATGAGGAACTCGTCATTCAGACAACCTATCAACGTTTGAAAGAAGTCATGGATCAAACAAAAGATCATTATGAATTGATCTTTGTCAATGACGGAAGCAAAGACCGCAGTATTGAGATATTAAGAGAGCACAGTCTGATTGATCCGAGAGTGAAAATTATTGATTTTTCCAGAAACTTCGGTCACCAGATCGCAATCACCGCAGGCATGGATTACGCAGAGGGGAATGCCGTCATCGTCATTGACGCCGATTTGCAGGACCCTCCTGAATTAATCCTTGATATGATTGAACAGTGGAAAGAAGGCTACGATGTGGTGTACGCCGTCAGAACGAAACGGAAAGGAGAAACCTTTTTCAAGAAACAGACGGCTTCTATGTTTTATCGGCTGCTGCGGAGCGTGACCGATATTGATATTCCGCTCGATACCGGAGATTTCCGCCTGCTGGACAGAAAAGTCTGTGACGAAATGAAAAGATTAAAAGAGAAAAATCCATTTGTCAGGGGACTCGTCAGCTGGGTCGGGTTTAAGCAGACTGCTGTTGAATATGAACGCGATGAAAGGCTTGCGGGAGAAACGAAATACCCGCTTAAAAAAATGCTGAAGCTTTCCATGGACGGTATAACAACGTTCTCCCATAAACCGCTCAAGGCGGCAAGCTATGCGGGAATGATTATGTCCGGAGCGGGTTTTCTTTATATGTTTGTCGTTTTATATATGAAACTTTTTACAGACAGCACCATTACAGGCTGGTCCTCACTGATTGTGATACAGCTTTTATTCAGCGGCATCGTTCTCTTAATTCTCGGTATGATCGGCGAATACATCGGAAGGATTTATGACGAAGCAAAAGACCGTCCGCTCTATATCGTGCAAAAAGCGTACGGCATTAAAAACGAAAAGGTTTATCGGGATCAGCATATGTCTTAACCGAAACACCCTGTCCTTCTAGCGGACAGGGTGCTTTTATGTCTGAAATAAAAAGCCGCCGGATCACTGAGTGTCCCGCGGCTTTTTCAATCATCTGCGGCTGGCTTGCATGTGCAAAGAGCGCATAATCAGTCCGGTTCCCGTCAGATTCAATAAAATGCTTGCACCCAGCGTCATGCCCCAAGCAATGTTTTGATGAGGAAGCTGAAAGCTCAGCTGCAGCAAGATCAGGCCGGTAACGACCAGCAAAAGTCCGGAATGTTTCATGTATGTATCCTCCTTTGTACACTATTCATACGGACGGTTTGCGCTGAAAGTTTCATTGATATAAAAAAATCCAAGGCCGCTGCCCTGGATTTTTGTTAAGAAGGTGTTTCTTCTTTTTGAGTCAATTTCATTTTTTTCGTCATTTCCTTGCCGTTTCTGATAATCTTCACGTCCACGGTGCTGCCGACCTTCGTATTCTTATAGAGAATATTGCGAAGTTCGCTGCCCGTGTCGGTTTCTTTCCCTTTTAAGCCGATAATGATGTCTTCTGCTTTTAATCCGGCTTTGGCGGCAGGCGATCCCTGCGCCACTTCGCGAATATAAACCCCTTTATTCAGCTGTTTGCCGAAGAGGCCGAGTGTGCCTTCCTGATAGTTTTGCGGCACTTGCTCCAAGTCGATCATGCTTACCCCGATATAAGGGCGCTCCACATGTCCTTTAGTGAGAAGCGCTTCAGCGATCGGTTTTACATCGTTGCTCGGGATTGCAAAGCCGATGCCTTCTACATCACTTTCACTGATTTTCATGCTGTTGATGCCGATGATTTTGCCGTCTGTATTTAAGAGCGGCCCGCCGCTGTTTCCGGGATTGATGGCGGCATCAGTCTGGATGACATTGATGCTTGACTCACCGGCTGATGTAGAAATCGAGACGGTTCTGTTTAAGCCGCTCACGATACCCTGAGTGACGGTGCGGGAAAGGTCTTTTCCGAGCGGATCACCGATGGCGATGACGGATTCACCCGTTCTGAGAGCGGATGAGCTGCCGAAGCTTGCCGTTTTTGTCACGTGTTTATCACTGATTTCTAAAACGGCCAAGTCCGTCAGAGAGTCTCTGCCGACGAGTTTAGCTGTTACATCAGTACCGTCATATAATGACACTTTAAGGGAAGAGGCGCCTTCGACCACGTGGTTATTCGTAATAATATACGCTTTGCCGTTTGCTTTCTTAAAAATAACGCCTGAACCCGACCCCGTTTCGGCATCTTCACCCGATGAATTTGAGTTCGAACCGGAACCGGATCCGAATAAATCTGAACTGCTTTGCTGCTTTTGCAGATTGGTGATTCCGACGATCGCCGGTGAAATGTCTTCCACCATATTTGAAATGCTGCTTGAATTTGCTGATGAGCTGCTTGACGATTTGCTGCTGCCGGAATCAGAAGATGTCTGTTTAGCGGTTACAGATGACGTTTCCTGAGCGGGAGCCGGATTGGACGTATCTTGCGTCTGATGGTCTCCAAGCGGCGTAAATGTATAGATGCCAAGGGCGAGCCCTCCGCCGATCACCCCGCCGAGGAGCGGTCTGAACCAGCCGAAGCTTCGTTTTTTCTTGTCCTCGTCCGTCGCTGAATATCTGGCCGGCTGCGGATTTTCTTTTGCTAAAAGGACTTCCTGTTCTTTTTGGTCTGTCCGATTTTCATCACGATAGTTATCCATCATGTTCACTCCGTTTCTCTATTTCATCATAGCATGATTTGCCTATTATTACTGACTCCATCTTACACAAAAAGTGTGGGATAATAATGAAAAGATTGTGGGAAATTGTGAAAAAGACGTAATTGGACGGGGCGCTTTATATTGACAATTTCGATCGGATTTGAAATAATAAATGATAGATTATGCTCAATCCTTCACATGAAAAGATATGAAAATTCTGTCAAGCTAATGGGGGAAATCTGTTAGCTTTTTTACGTTGTCAAATTTAAGAAAGGAGCTGTCAAATGAAAGAAAAACATCACTGGATTATTTCTCTGCTTGCTGTGTTGGCGGTCGGGCCGGGACTGATGTCGAACACCGCTCTTTCGGCTGTCCAAAGCCTTGTCCGGCAGACGGTCGGCGGAGGAAACTATGATTCTTTTCATCCGATTATTATCGGTAATATGGCATTTGCCTTATTCGTGCCGGCTGGGCCGTATTTAAGAAAAAGGTTCGGCTCCCGGCCTGTCTATATGATTTCTATGGCAGCGGCTGTCATCGGAGCGCTGCTAGCTTTTTGTACGAATGATATTTACCCGCTCGCTGCGGGCCGTTTTTTACAGGGAGCCGCTGCGGGCACTATGCTGATGATTATGATTCCGATGCTGGTGCTTTCGTTTCCGATTGAGCGCCGCAATTACGCCTTATTTGTGTTAATCGGCGGCTTTTACGGGTCCGTCATTATGGGGACCGTATTAGGCACGGCCGCGGCAAGCGCCGGCCATTGGCATTGGCTGTTCGGCATTTTTGGTCTGCTGTCTTTTTGCGGCTTCATTTTCAGCTATATGTGGCTGCGGGATGATGCTCATAAAGGCGCAGAAAGATCTCCATTTGACGGCTTCGGTTTTCTGTTAGCGGGTGTATCAGCCGTGCTGGCTGCCTTTACATTTATTCATCTGCCGAAATGGGGTTTCTCGTCATGGCATACGTTGGCGGGATTTGGAGGAAGCTTCGTCATTCTGCTGATCTTGCTGATTATGCAGTACAGAAACGAACATGCGCTGATTTCGATTAAACTTATGCTGATTCCAAAGCCGATTCTGGGAGTTTTTATGATCGCTGCAGGCAGTATCTCAATAGCGGTCAGCCTTTCTGCATTTCGCGGGGAGCTTCAGGCGGCGTATCATATGTCACAAACTCATTTGATATTTTTATATGCGAGCCTTTTGGCAGGCGTGGCCATTGCCGCTGTCATCAGTGCATTAGCATATGATAAAGTCGGCCCGGGCATGCTCGGGATAACAGGCTCTATTATACTTGTGTTCGTGAATTTTCAATGGATGACGACGGATCATCATATGCCTATTATTCTATTTGCGGGGCTTTTCGTAATGCTGGCGGCCGGAACAGGGCTTATCGTGGCAGCCGGACTGATGGGAGCCGCGTTAGGAGGACCGCTTCCGGAACTGGTGAAACGCATGACGGCAGTTCAGTTTTTGCGGCTGTTCATTTATATGGGCGCCCCTGTATTAATAGGGTATTTTACCAAAAGAGATGCTTCCGGCATGCTTTGGGGCGCGCACGGCACACAATCGCCGCATGAGTTGCTGATGGGGACATACAGCGATCTGTTCCTTATTGCTTTCATCTTAAGCCTGCTTTTAGTGTGTTTATCATTTGTCATGAATGCGACCGGCATGGGACATAAGCTGGCGCATAAACCGCACGCCGTCCGTAACCAGGAGGCTGAACAGCCTCCGCGGAAAACTACTGAACCGATCAGGCATCAGGTCATTCCCGATAGTGAATACAGAAGTGCGGTCAGACAGTTTCAGCGTCACCCCGAAAACAGTATGTAACTTTTTCTATCAGCAAACCCTTTTCCCGGTGAAAAGGGTTTGTTTTTTCCTATAATGGCAGAATGGTATATTGCATGTTTCATCCTTTTTTAATATAATTTGTTAGAATATTCATAATTTAATATCGAAATTTTAAATAAAAAAGGAGGTATTACATGAAACTGTATCTATCTGTAGATATGGAAGGGATATCTGGACTGCCGGATGAAACATTTGTCAATTCCCGCATGCACAATTATGAGCGCGGCAGGGTTCTGATGACCGAGGAAGCAAACTGGTGCATCGCAGAAGCGTTTAATAACGGGTGCACGGAAGTGACCGTAAATGACAGCCATTCAAAGATGAATAATCTGCTCGCAGAAAAACTTCATCCTGAGGCAGAGCTGATCACAGGGGACGTCAAGCCGTTTTCTATGATGCAGGGGCTTGATGAATCCTATTCTGGCGCAATGTTTATCGGCTACCATGCGAGAGCCTCAATGCCGGGAGTCATGTCGCACAGCATGATATTCGGCGTGCGTCACTTTTACATAAATGATAAGCCGGTCGGTGAACTGGGGTTAAATGCCTATCTCGCCGGATTTTACGATGTCCCGGTGATTATGGCTGCCGGGGATGATTGCGCCGCAAAAGAAGCGGAGGAGCTGATACCGAATGTGACGACAGCCGCCGTCAAGCAAACCATTTCAAGAACCGCGGTTAAATGCCTGTCTCCTCTGAAAGCCGGGCAGCTCCTGACGGAAAAAACAGCTTATGCGCTCAAAAATAAAGATAAGGTCAAGCCGCTCACTCCGCCTGAAAGACCGGTCTTAGGCATTGAATTTGCCAACTACGGACAGGCTGAATGGGCCCATTTAATGCCGGGCACAGAAATCATACCGGGAACGACAATCGTTCAATTTCAGGCAAAAGACATGCCGGAAGCCTATCAGGCCATGCTCGTCATGACAGAACTCGCCATGAGAACAACATTCTGTTAAAGGGGTGAACGGCATTGCTTCGGTATTTTATCAAACGTTTTATCGCAATGATTATGACCGTCCTCGTCATCACCACTCTGACATTTGTCATGATGAAAGTGATACCCGGCTCGCCTTTTAACGAAGAGCGGGGCACAAACGAAGCGGTTCAGCGAAATCTCGAATCCTACTACCATCTGAACGAACCTCTTATCACTCAATACGCCATCTATCTAAAATCCATTCTAACCTTTGATTTCGGTCCTTCAATTAAAAAACCGTCAGACAGTGTAAACGCCATGCTTGAACGGGGGTTTCCCGTTTCATTTGAGCTTGGCATAACGGCGATTATCATCGCTGTTATTTCAGGACTCGCGCTCGGCATAACGGCCGCTCTGAGGCGCGGCGGATTTCTCGATTATGCGGCCATGAGCCTTGCGGTGCTGGGGATTTCCATTCCGAATTTTATTATGGCGACACTGCTGATTCAGCAATTTGCGGTTCATCTGAAATGGTTTCCGGCTGCTACGTGGACGAGTCCAGTTCACATGGTCCTGCCGACTGCAGCGCTTGCCGTCGGACCTATGGCCATCATCGCGAGGCTGACAAGATCAAGCATGGCTGAAGTGCTCACTCAGGATTATATCCGCACGGCAAAAGCAAAAGGCCTTTCTCCTGTCAAAATTATCATCAAACACGCCTTGAAAAACGCTCTTATGCCTGTTGTGACAGTACTTGGCACGCTTGCCGCAAGTATCCTGACGGGCAGTTTCGTCATCGAGAAAATCTTTGCCATTCCGGGAATGGGCAAATATTTCGTGGAAAGCATCAATCAGCGTGACTACCCGGTGATTATGGGGACGACCGTATTTTACAGTGTGATTCTGATCGTCATGCTGTTTCTGGTTGATTTGGCATACGGCCTGTTAGACCCGCGCATAAAACTTCATAAGAAAGGGTGATCCCGATGAATCTCCCGCAGGAAACGGTAAAACACACAGAAGTGCCTGATGAATGGTTTCAGCCGGGCATGGAAAGAAAGGGTGAAGCCGAGTCGGTCAAGCGTCCGAGCCTGTCTTACACTCAGGATGCGTGGCGGCGGCTTAAAAAGAACAAATTGGCGATGGCCGGCCTTGTGATTTTATTTTGCCTGTTTCTATTAGCTGTGTTCGGTCCGGTGATATCACCGCACAGTGTGACAAGGCAGACGCTCGCCGAGCAGAATCTTCCGCCGTCTTCTTCACATTGGTTCGGAACCGATGAGCTTGGACGGGACGTATTTACAAGAACGTGGTACGGAGCGAGGATATCTTTATTTGTCGGTGTGATGGCGGCCTTGATCGACTTTTTGATCGGCGTCATTTACGGAGGCATCGCCGGCTACAAAGGGGGACGGACAGACAGCGCCATGATGAGAATCATCGAGGTTCTCTACGGATTGCCGTATCTGCTCGTTGTCATTTTGTTAATGGTGCTGATGGGACCGGGGCTCGGTTCTATTATCGTCGCTCTGACCGTGACGGGGTGGGTCGGCATGGCGCGGATTGTCAGAGGACAGGTATTGAGGATGAAGCATGATGAACACGTGCTTGCTTCGAAAACGTTTGGGGCGAAAACATTTCGGATCATTAAGAAAAATCTGCTGCCGAATACGATGGGGGCCATTATTGTCCAAATGACGCTTACGGTGCCGGCGGCGATTTTTGCGGAATCATTTCTAAGTTTTTTAGGACTCGGCATTCAAGCGCCGTTTGCAAGCTGGGGAGTCATGGCAAACGACGGGCTCCCGGCGATTTTATCAGGCCATTGGTGGCGGCTGTTTTTTCCCGCCTTTTTCATTTCCTTAACGATGTACGCGTTTAACGTGCTTGGAGACGGCTTGCAGGACGCGTTAGATCCGAAATTGAGGAGGTAGGAAAAATGGCGCAGCAAGTTCTTTCAGTTCAAAATCTGCATGTTACTTTTTCAACATACGGAGGCACCGTAAAAGCCGTCAGAGGCGTCAGCTTCGATTTATATAAAGGTGAAACGTTTGCGATCGTCGGTGAATCGGGCTGCGGAAAAAGCGTGACGTTACAAGCCGTGATGGGCCTTCTTCCGAAACATTCGGCAAAGATTGAATCCGGAAGCATACAATTTAAACAGAAAGACCTTTGTCAAATGACGGAACGGGAAATGCGGGGAATACGGGGACGTGACATTTCTATGATCTTTCAGGACCCGATGACGGCGCTCAATCCGACTTTGACTGTAGGAGATCAGCTTTCAGAAGCGCTTTTGGAACACCGAGACATGACCAGAAAACAAGCTGAATCCGAGGTTCTCGCCATGCTGGACCTTGTCGGCATCCCTGACTCGAAATCCCGCCTGAAGCAGTATCCCCACCAATTAAGCGGGGGCATGCGACAGCGGATCGTGATCGCGATGGCTCTGATCTGCGAGCCGGAAATCATGATTGCCGATGAACCGACGACTGCTCTTGATGTAACAATTCAAGCACAGATCCTTGAATTATTTAAAAAGATTCAAAGAAAAACAGGCGTATCTATTGTTCTGATTACGCATGATCTCGGCGTTGTCGCTCAGACCGCTGACAGGGTCGCCGTCATGTACGCGGGAAAAATCGCCGAAATCGGCACGAGGCATGATATTTTTTACCGGCCCGCTCATCCCTACACAAAGGGGCTGCTCTTCTCAGTGCCGCGGCTGGATATGGAGGATAGTGAGCTTTCGCCGATTGACGGGACGCCGCCTGATTTATTCGATCCGCCGCCGGGCTGCCCGTTTGCCGCCCGCTGCCCGGACAGGATGATCGTCTGTGAAAAGGTATATCCGGAAACAACCGTGAAATCCAAAAGCCATTTCGTCAATTGTTGGCTTCAGGATGACCGTGCAGAGAGGCAAAAGCACAAACAGCTGAAGGCAGCAGAGGAAAAAGGGGGATTCAAATGAAAAAGAAATGGGCAATCGGAGTGATTGCTGTTGTGTCGTTTGCTTTGATGGGCTGTACGGCCAATGAGCAGGCGGGAACAGAAACCGGCAAAGCAAAAGAACAGGGGGATGAAACAGTGCTCCGGCTCAATAACGAAAATGAGCCGACCTCACTTGATCCGCCGATCGGGTTTAATAATGTTTCCTGGCAGCCGCTGAATAACATAATGGAAGGTTTAACAAGGCTCGGAAAAGATAATAAGCCCGAACCGGCCATGGCAAAAAGCTGGAAGGTGTCCGCTGATAAGCTGACATATACCTTCAGTCTCCGTGATGACGCCAAATGGACCAATGGCGATCCCGTCACGGCGGAAGACTTCGTGTACGCCTGGAAACGGATGCTCGATCCGAAAACGGGAGCGTCTTCCGCATTTCTCGGCTATATGATCAAAGGCGGGGAAGAATTTAACAGCGGAAAAGGCAAAAAAGAAGACGTGAAAGTTACGGCAAAAGATAAAAAAACATTGGTCGTCACATTGGCGGCACCGCAGGATTATTTTCTGAGCGTCGTGTCCAATCCGGCGTATTTCCCGATTAATGAAAAGGTCGCTAAGGCTGATCCGAAATGGTTCACTGAAGCGAAAACCTTTGTCGGCAACGGGCCGTTCAAGCTGACGGAATGGAAGCATGACGACAGCATGACGATGGTCAAAAACGAGACGTATTGGGATAAAAAGACGGTGAAACTTGATAAAGTCACATGGGCGATGGTCAGTGACCGAAATACCGACTACCAGATGTTCCAGTCGGGAGATTTGGATACCGCTTTTGTGCCGGCAGAGCTGAGCGAGCAGCTGATGGGCGGAAAAAATGTCCGCACGTGGGATCAGGCCGGACTTTATTTCTATCGCTTTAACGTTAAAATGGAGCCGTTCCAAAATGAAAAGATCAGAAAAGCGTTTGCTGCGGCTATTGATCAGAAAGAAATCACGGATTATGTGACCAAAAACAGTGAAAAGCCGGCACATGCCTTTGTATCCCCGGGGTTTCCGCAGCCTGACGGGAAAGATTTCCGCGAAGCAGGCGGCAGTTTATTAACTCCGGATGAATCAGAAGCCAAAAAACTGCTGGAAAAAGGCATGGCAGAAGAGCATTATGACAAACTGCCTGCCGTCACACTGACATACAGCACAAAGCCGGAGCATAAAAAAATAGCGGAAGCGGTACAGCAGAAGCTCAAAAGTGTGCTCGGTATAGACGTTAAGCTCGCCAATATGGAATGGAATGTCTTTTTAGAGGAGCAAAAAGGGCTGAAGTTTCAGTTCTCTCAAAGTTCATTTTTACCGGATTACGCAGATCCGATCAGTTTTCTTGAGGCTTTCCAGACGGGCAATTCCATGAACCGCACCGGCTGGGGCAGCGAGACATACGACAGCTATATCAAGCAGGCAAAACAGGAAGCCGATGCAAAAAAACGTTTTGCGCTCATGCATAAAGCGGAGAAGCTGCTCATGAACGAGGCTCCGATCATTCCGATTTATTTTTACAATCAGGTGCATCTGCAAAACAGCGGCGTGAAGGGCATTGTCCGGCACCCCGTCGGTTACGTTGATCTGAAGTGGGCGGAAAAGTCCTGATATCACCTCGGAAACGACATACCGCTCTTTTGCCGTTAAAGGAGCGGTATGTTTCACTTTTCAATCCATGGGAGAGGAGATTGAAAAAGCCATGAACCATAAACCAAAAGCACTGCAAAAAGGCGACACGGTCGGTGTGATTGCGCCCGCAAGCCCCCCTGAGAGCGGGACTTTACAAAACGCGCTGCTTTTTTTAGAGAATGAGCTTGGCCTTCAAGTGAAACTCGGCCGGTCGCTGAAGACCCGCCACGGCTATTTGGCGGGAGAAGACAGGGCGCGTCTCGATGATCTCCATGACATGTTCAGTGATCAGAATGTCAAAGCAGTGATATGCGCGTGCGGAGGATTCGGCACGGGCCGCATTGCCGCTGACATTGATTTCGGCTTAATCCGCAGCAATCCGAAAATTTTCTGGGGATACAGCGATATTACATTTTTACATACCGCCATTCATCAAAATACGGGACTCGTCACATTTCACGGCCCGATGCTGAGCACGGATGTGGGACTTGAAGATGCTGATCCGCTGACAAAGGCATCGTATCATCAGCTTTTCGAAGAAACGGAATTCACCTATACGGAGGATATTTCTCCGCTGGAGGTGCTGACAGACGGAAGAGCCGAGGGAGAGCTTGCGGGCGGCAATCTGTCGCTTATTACATCCACACTCGGTACGCCGTTTGAAATTGATACGAAAGACAAACTGCTGTTTATCGAGGATATTGATGAGGAGCCGTATCAAATCGACAGAATGCTGAATCAATTGAAAATGGCCGGCAAACTATCAGACGCAGCAGGAATTCTAGTCTGTGATTTTCACAAATGCGAACCGAAGAATAAAGAAAAGTCCCTCACATTAGAGCAAGTGCTGAACGATTACATTGTCAAATCATGGAAGCCCGCGCTCAAAGGCTTTAAAATCGGCCATTGTTCGCCGAGCTTCGCCGTTCCGATCGGAGTCCGCGCGGTTATGGATACGGCGGCCAAAGCGGTAACAATTGAATCGGGGATTTCGGGAAGGGAGTGACCGGACGTGAGGATAACAGATATTCAAACAGGACGGATATCCGTGCCGCTGAAAAAACCGTTTAAGACCGCTTTGCGCACGGTTTACAATGCTGAATCGGTCATTGTGAAGATTACATTTGACAACGGTCTGACCGGCTGGGGCGAGGCGCCGCCGACGGTTGTTATAACAGGCGACAGCGCAGCAAGTATCGAAAGCGCCGTTTGCGATGTACTGAAGCCCGCTCTTTTAGGCCGGAACATTTCTGACAGGGAAGCAGTTTTGTATGACATCAGCCGGCTTTTGGTAAGAAATCAAAGCGCAAAGGCCGCGGTAGATATGGCTGTATATGACGGATGGGCGCAAATGCACGGGCAGCCGCTTTATCAGCTTCTCGGAGGTTATCGGAATACGATGGAAACAGATTTTACCGTCAGCGTCAATTCTCCTGAGGAGATGGCAGGGGATGCAGACCGTTATGTGAACAAAGGATTTCATATTTTAAAAATAAAAGTCGGCATAGGTGACATATCAGACGATATCGCGCGGATTCAGGCGGTCAGATCACGTGTCGGCGCAACCGTCAAACTGAGACTGGACGCGAACCAAGGCTGGACGCCGAAAGAAGCCGTGACCGCGATCCGAAAGATGGAAGACGCCGGACTTGGCATTGAGCTGGTCGAACAGCCTGTTCATAAAGACGATATCGCCGGGCTGAAACGGGTCACAGATGCCGTAGACACACCGATTATGGCGGACGAGAGCGTCTTTACGCCCCGTCAGGCCTTTCACGTACTGCAAACGAGAAGCGCCGATTTAATCAATATTAAGCTGATGAAAGCGGGCGGCATAAAGCAGGCGGAAACCATCAATGCGATGGCGGAAACGTGCGGCGTGGAATGCATGGTCGGCAGCATGATTGAGACGAAGCTCGGCATTACCGCCGCAGCCCATTTTGCAGCGGGCAAACGGAATGTTACAAGGTTTGATTTTGATGCGCCGCTTATGCTGAAAAATGACTTCATAAAAGGCGGCATCACATACAGCGGCAGTCAGATTACGATCCCGGATGAACCGGGTCTGGGCATTACCGGCGTGTCGATACAAGAGGAGGCGAAACAATGAGAGCAGCCGTTACAGCGGCGGCAGCCAATGTATGGACGCTGCCGTCATCTCCCCGCCCGTATGATGCACCGGTGCTCGAAAACCCGCCGCAAATCAGAAAATGGCTGGCGTCTATGGGATATGAAGAGCGGCTTCAACTATGCACAGACAACCTTGTCCAAACGCAAGTGCTTTTCGGGGAAGAAGTGATCATTCTCAAAGAGGAGGGTGAATGGGCTTTTGTTGCCGTTCCCGGCCAGCCTTCAAAAAAGGACGCGCGCGGATATCCTGGCTGGGTGAAAAAAAGCCAGCTTTCAAAAAACAGCTTTCCCACATCTTCTCCTGCCGTATGGATTACCAAACCGACATCTTTTTTATATCACTCAAACGGCGAACCGGATCTTGAAGTGAGTTTCTTAACGCGTCTTCCGGCAGCCGGACGTGAAAATGGCTTTTTCCGGGTGGCGACGCCGCTCGGAGAACGATTCGTAAAGGAAGCTGACGCAGACGAATTCCGGCATAGGAAAGGGCGGGCAATAGATATCATCGAAACAGGCATGATGTTTCTCGGGCTTCCTTATTTATGGGGTGGACTGAGCGGTTTCGGGTTTGACTGCTCCGGATTTATGTATTCGGTATTTAAAGCAAACGGTTATGCCCTTCCCCGTGATGCGCAGGACCAAGCAAAAGCTGGATTCGGCGCTGCGGTAAACGATATCCGGCCGGCTGATCTTTTGTTTTTCGCCTATGATGAAGGACAAGGCGCGATCCACCATGTCGGTTTGGCGCTGGGAGACGGCCGGATGCTGCACTCCCCGAAAACGGGAAAAACAATCGAAGTGCTGCCTTTGGAAGGAACCGTCTATGAAAAGGAATTATGCATCGTACGCCGCTGTATCAGCGAAAAGGGGGAATGAATATGACAGCGTCTCCGCTCCTTGAAGTCAGCGGGCTGAAAATGCATTTTGACGCAGGAAGAAAGAAAGCCGTAAAAGCAGTCGACGGTGTCAGTTTTCACATTCAAAGAGGGGAAACATTCGGACTCGTCGGAGAATCGGGGTGCGGTAAATCGACGCTCGGAAGGGTTATTCTTCGTCTGTACGACCCGACGGCCGGTTCGGTATCATATGAAGGGACGGACATACACCGTGCCGCGCCAGATCAGCGGTCGGTCTTATTCCGCAAGCTGCAGATGATTTTTCAAGACCCTTACGCCTCGTTAAATCCGCGCCTGACCGTACGGGAAATTATTATGGAGCCGATGGAAATCCACAATCTTTACAATACCCGTAAAGCCCGTCTGATGATGGCGGATGAACTGCTTGAAGCTGTCGGACTCCATCCGGATTTCGGCAGCCGGTACCCCCACGAATTCAGTGGCGGACAGAGACAGAGAATCGGGATTGCCAGAGCACTTTCTCTGCACCCCGAGTTTATCGTGGCGGATGAGCCGATTTCTGCGCTTGACGTGTCCGTACAGGCACAGGTCGTCAACCTTTTAAAAAGGCTTCAGAAGGAGAAAGGGCTGACATTTTTATTTATCGCTCACGATTTATCAATGGTCAAGCATATCAGCGATAGGATCGGCGTGATGTATTTGGGGCGCATGATGGAAATCACAGAAAGCGCTGCGCTTTACAAGGAACCGCTTCACCCTTATACGAAGGCGCTTTTATCTTCAATTCCGATCCCTGATCCGCTTCTTGAGGACAAGCGTGAACGGATTATTCTGAAAGGGGAGCTGCCGAGCCCAGTTAACCCGCCGAGCGGCTGTGTTTTCAGGACGCGGTGCCCTGAAGCGATGGAGCTCTGCGGTAAAGTTACGCCTGAGCTTGAGGAAGTGAAGACGGGACGTTTTGTCGCCTGTCACTTATACAAAAAAGAAAGCTGACTTTAAATCGTCAGCTTTCTTTGTGATTAAACCTGATGCAGAAATGACACGCAGACCGGATACGGAACCGGTACGTCAGATTGAAGCAGAGTCAGTCTGCCCGTTTCCGGATCGCGTTCAAACAAAACCAGATTTCCCGTTTCTTCATTTGACGCGATAAGGAATGTTTCGGATGGATCAAACGCGAAATCACGCGGCCAGTTTCCTTCTGTCGGCACCCATTCAACAAGAGACAATTCCCCGGAATATTGATTGATCTTAAAGATGGCGATGCTGTCATGCCCGCGGTTGGCGGCATAAAGAAATCTGCCGTCTTTAGATATGCGGATCGCGCTGCCCTGAGATTTGTCAGTAAAGCCTTCAGGCAAAGCGGAAATGACCTGAAGCTCTCTGAATTCACCTAAGGTCGGATTGTATTCAAGCGCGATGACTTCATTGCTGATCTCCGTCATGACATAGGCGTATTTTTCCGCCGGATGGAAAACGATATGGCGCGGCCCTGAACCGGGTGCGAAAGAATGGGTTTTTACCTCTGTGAGCGCGCCGTTTTGCATTTGGTAAGTATACAGCGTATCCGTCCCTAAATCGACGGCTGCAATGTAATTATGCTCAGGTGTAAAGCCTGCGAAATGAGTATGCGGTTTCTCCTGTCTTTCATGAGGACCGGTCCCCGTATGAGCTGCTTCAGCTGCAGGCTCCTGCAGGCTGCCGTCCTGATTGACAGGGAAGGCGTGCACTTTTCCGCTGTGGTAATTAGCGGTTAAAACATATTCATGTTTACTATCAATGCTGACGTGGCATGGAGACGGGCCTTCAATCAGCTGGTGGTTCACAAAAGTTAATTCGCCGGTGTTCTGATTGATTTGATAGGCTGCGACGCCGCCTTTTCCGTCTGCTTTTTCAATGGAATACAGCATGCTGTTATCAGAGTTCGGTGTGACGTATGTCGGGTTGCCGAGCTTTGCAGCAAGCTTCGGCTGGCTGAGCTGTTTCGCTTCTGTATCAAGTTCAAAACAATAAATGCCTTCGCTGCCGCCTTTTGTATATGTTCCCGCGTATCCTATGTACTTAGCCATTCGGTTTCCCCCTTTAAGTCTTGTCTTCTCTATATTAACGTATCTTGAAGGAAACTGCCTTGTAAATGTTTAAGATGTTCTGACAAGCGGGAGGGTGCAGCAGCGGAAGGAACCGCCCGATTTGATAATTTCGGAAAACTCGGTTTCAATGACTTTATATCCCCTTTTTCTGAGCTCTCGGTTCGTATGACGGTGCTGCGGCAGGCTGATAATTGTCTGATTGCCGATGGACAGGATATTCGGTCCGAGCGTAAATTGTTCTTCTTCAGGCACTTCTATCATCTCAAAACGTTCGGCAAGAAGATCAATTTCTTTCTGCCGTAAGCCATTTTTGCAGTATAGCGCCTCCGTTTCCGAGATCATATTAAACACACAGTCCAAATGTAAGAAATCCTCCTTAAGAGGGATCGGCACGACGGTCATTTCCGGCAGCGCCTCCTGCAGCTCCCGGACAGCCGCTTTATCCGTGCGCTCGCTCAGCCCGGCATAAACGGTGCCGTCTGCGATCATGACGTCGCCGCCTTCAATGTTCGCTTTGCTGATTCGCGTATAAGGGATTTTCTCATCATCAAGCAGGTGTTGAAACACCTTTTCTTCTCCCTGCCGGACTGAAGCCGCCATGCTTGAAATAAACGCTGTTTCTCCTAAGACAAATCCGATATCCCGGGTGAATACCTGCTCAGGCAATTCGGGATCGGCAGGCAGCAGGACGACTTCAATCTGATGGGATTTTAAAATGTCAATAAACTCATTATGCTGTTTGAGGGCGGTGGAGATGTCAATATTTTCTTGTTTAAAATGTTTTTGTGTTCCGTTAATAATATCTTTGATGGCCATGTGTTCCGGCCGGCATAAAATGACTGTCTTCAAAGCATCATATTCACTGCGGCATGCCGGTTTTGGCGTGGATTTGGGAATGGATACGTGCATGTGATAGCCTCCTATCGATATTCAATGTGCGTTTATTATTCCCGGATGTGATGAATAATGAAACATTTCTGACAGAATATCTAACCAACTTAACATTTAAAATTTTAGACAAAACGGTAAAAGTATTGTTTAATAGGTGGTAGCAGATGAATGAGTCGAAACGACCAGACACCAAAGGGGAGTTTGAATAATGAAGTTGCCAGAATCAAGATTTTGCAAAGAAACAAGGGTAGTCAAAACAAGCAGGGTTTTTCCGCTTGATACCAATAACCACAATACGCTGTTTGGCGGAAAGCTGATGAGCTACATTGATGATATCGCTTCAATTTCCGCGGCCCGCCACTGCCGGTGTGAAACCGTCACGGCCTCAATGGACTCTGTAGATTTTTTGCGCCCGATCGGCCAGCAGGATTCCGTATGCCTTGAATCCTACGTCACATGGGTCGGAACATCGTCTATGGAGGTGTTTGTCAAAGTCATTAAAGAGCATCTGATGACTGGGGAACGCGAGCTTGCGGCAACGTCATTTCTGACCTTCGTCGCGCTCGATTCAAACGGGAAATCGGTGCCCGTTCCGCGGATCGTGCCGGAAACCGAGGAAGAAATCATGCTTCACAATACGGCCGTTCAGCGCGCCGGAGAACGAAAAAACCGTTTAAAACACAGCAAGGCCCTGGCCGAGGCGCTCGGGACAGATAAGCCTTGGTAATCGTCAAACCGCTTTTTTAAAAAAGCGGTTTTTTTACGCTGAAAAAGGACTTTTCCTGCCGGATCCATAATCTAATACAGGGAAAGGAGACGTGGCGTGTATGATGAAGCATAAGTCTTCCGGCACCATCCTGACAACCAGGCGTATCCGCCTGCGCACCATGCGGGATGACGATGAAGAGAATTTGTACGGGCTGTTTACCGATAGAGAGGTCATGAAATATTATCCTTCTCTTAAAAGCAGACGGGAAACGAAGGAATGGATTGCCTGGAACAAACGATTGGCCAAAGGATACGGCGTGAGTCTTTGGATCGCAGAAGATAAAGAGACGGGTGCATTTCTCGGTCAATGCGGAATCGTTCCGCAGACGGTAAACGGAACCGCGATGATGGAAATCGGTTATATGTTTGCCCGCCGCCATTGGGGCTGCGGCTATGCGACAGAGGCTGCGAAAGCCTGTCTGACATACGGTTTTCAAACAAAGCAATACGGACGCATAGCGGCGCTGATCGATCCGGAAAACCTTGCTTCCGTCCGCGTCGCGGAAAAAATCGGCATGGCAGCCGGCGAGACCGTTAACAAATGGGAGAGGCAGCTGACGGTTTTTGACATCACATCTGACATTGAACGTTTCAGCGAAATGTAGTATGATACGAACAGACATGTTTTCTAGGGTTCCGCATGTTCACACATGGCCTGGTCCGAGAGAAAACACATATGCGGACATATTCCCGCATATGCACACGGAGGGAAAAAAGCCCGGGAGAGTCAATCTCATGTGAGACGACTATCCGGGCTTTTTTGTATTGTCCGAAAACAGAAAGGGTGAAGAACATGAAATGGGGTTTAGTGGTCTTAGCGGCCGTATTTGAGGTTGTATGGGTCATCGGCCTGAAACATGCAGATTCGGCGCTGACGTGGAGCTCCACAATTGTGGGCATCATCATCAGTTTTTATCTATTAATCAAGGCGACTAACAGCCTGCCCGTAGGAACGGTATATGCGGTCTTTACCGGTCTCGGGACAGCGGGCACCGTGCTGAGTGAAATCTTGCTTTTCAAAGAGCAGGCCGATCCGGTGAAAATCGTGCTGATCGGCGTTTTGCTGATCGGTGTCATCGGATTAAAGCTGGTCACACAGGATACGCCTGAGACGAAGGAGGAGAAGTCGTAATGCATTGGATCAGTCTGATAGCCGCGGGTCTTTGTGAAATGCTCGGGGTCATTTTGATGAATCAATTTCAAAAAGAAAAGAAAGTCAAATGGATTCTCTTCATTATCGTCGGTTTTGCGGCTTCATTTTCGCTGCTTTCTTATGCGATGGAAACGATCGCGATGGGAACGGCCTATGCAATCTGGACGGGTATCGGCACGGCGGGCGGCGCGTTAGCCGGTATTCTTTTCTACGGAGAGCAGAAGGATGCGAAGCGCATCTTTTTCATTGCGCTTATTTTATGCGCTGCCGTAGGATTGAAAATTCTTTCGTAAATTGATTTTTAACAAATCTTCAGTATAATCTATAATAAGTTACGAATTATGAAGATACGAGGGATTAAAACATATGAATTCATATATGACACAGCGGCTGAATGACTACCGCGAAGGGAATGAGGAAAAAGGGCGCCTGCTCGTCAGCTGCCCCGACCAGCCGGGAATTGTATCGGCTGTGTCCGCGTTTTTGTTTGAACATGGCGCAAATATTATTGAATCAAATCAATATACGACTGATCCTGAAGGCGGCCGGTTTTTTCTTAGAATTGAATTCGACTGCAAAGGCATTCGGGAGAAAAAAGAGGACTTAAAGCAGGCGTTCGCTTTAATCGCCCAAACATTCGGCATGACATGGAGCCTGTCTCTGGCAAGTGAGCTGAAGCGCGTGGCGATCTTTGTATCGAAGGAGCTGCACTGTCTTCATGAACTCATTTGGGAATGGCAAAGCGGCAATATGATGGCCGAAATTGCGGTTGTCATCAGCAACCATGAAGAGGCGAAAGAAGTGGTTGAACCGCTGAATATTCCGTTCCATTACATGAAGGCTAACAAAGACATCCGCGCGGAAGTTGAGCGGCGCCAGCTTGAGCTTCTGGAGCAGTATGAGATTGATGTGATCGTTCTTGCCCGCTACATGCAGATTTTGACGTCTGACTTTGTATCCGCACACCCGAATCGGATTATTAACATCCACCATTCATTCCTGCCGGCCTTTATCGGAGCTATTCCGTATAAACGGGCTTATGAGCGCGGAGTAAAATTAATCGGCGCGACATCTCACTATGTGACGGACGACCTTGACGAAGGCCCGATTATTGAACAGGATATTGAACGCGTCGATCACAGAGATCACGCAGAGGATCTGAAGAATATCGGCAGAACCATTGAGCGCAGCGTATTGGCAAGAGCCGTAAAATGGCACTTGGAAGATCGCGTCATCGTTCACGAAAACAAAACGATCGTATTTAATTAATAGCGGTCCGCCGGGGAGGCGGGCCGTTTTTTATGGATGAAAATGTCTTGACAAGAACTCGTTTTCTTTGCATAATATAAAAAAATCATTGAGCGTTGAAGAGGATCAGTACGCAGAACTTTCTGTGACAGAGAGCAAAATGGCCCGCTGAAACATTTTGCCGCATGAAACCTGCCGAACCTGCCTTGGAGTCCTGAGGGGAAAACTCAGGCGCGATAACCTGGCGTTACAGGAAAGCGGGACGCGTGCAAAACGCGTTCAAACAAGGTGGTACCACGGAAAGCCCATTTCGTCCTTATTTTTCAGGATGGAATGGGCTTTTTTATTTGATGAGCCGGTTTGGATTGATTGCCACGGAGGAGAAACTATGAAAAAGCAGAGAATTGTTGTGAAAATCGGGAGCAGCTCGCTCACAAACAGTAACGGAAGTATTGATGAAGCCAAAATCAAGGAGCATACGGAAGCCATTTCATTATTAAAAGAAAACGGGCATGAAGTAATCCTTATTACCTCAGGCGCGGTGGCAGCGGGTTTTTCCGCTCTCGGCTATCCGTCGCGCCCCGTTACAATAAAAGGAAAGCAGGCAGCCGCCGCGGTCGGCCAGACGCTTTTAATGCAGCAATATATGGACCATTTAAAAAGATACGGTCTGACGCCGGCGCAAATTTTATTAACAAGAAATGATTTCTCAAAAAGAGAGCGGTACAGAAATGCGTATGCCACGGTAATGGAATTGCTGGAGCGGGGAGTCGTGCCGATTATTAATGAGAATGATTCCACATCAGTCGAAGAGCTGACGTTCGGAGATAATGACATGCTGTCGGCGCTTGTGAGCGGCCTGATTCATGCAGACCAATTAATGATTCTCACAGACATTAACGGCCTGTACGATGCCAATCCGAATGAAAATCCTGACGCAAAGCGGTTTGATTATTTGACTGACATTACACCTGAATTGCTCGGGTATGCCGGTTCAGCAGGCTCGAAAGTCGGCACCGGAGGCATGAAGTCAAAACTTCTCGCTGCCCAGACCGCGTTGTCGCTCGGAGTTAAGGTGTTTATCGGGACCGGTGCCGGACGGGAAAAACTGAAGCTGATTTTAGATGGTAAAGGCGACGGTACATATATCGGTGATAAAGAGCTGTCCTCCGTTAATAATACACGGCAATGGATCATGTTTCATTCTCCGATATCAGGGGAAATCATCATTGATGGGGGAGCGGAGCAGGCGATGATCCATAACGGCTCAAGTCTCCTTCCGGCCGGTGTCGCCGATGTCTGCGGCAGTTTTCCGAAAGGGGCCGTAGTGGAAGTCAGAGGTCCCGTCGGCATCATCGGCAAAGGGCAGACGCATTACTCATCCGATGAGATTTTGGAAGCCAAAGGGAAGCGGAGCGATCAGCTTCCGGGCGCGAAGCAGGTGGAAGTGATTCACAGAAATGATTGGGTGAATTTATTTGACGAGGGGGAAAACAAATGAGTGAAGTATTGCAAAAAGCTGCCTTGGCAAAAGAAGCGGCTGCCGAAATGGTCATGAAAACGACCGCTGAAAAAAACGAAGCGCTCCAATGTATTGCAGACGGGCTCAGAAATGAACGCCAGCTGATTTTAACAGAGAATCAGAAAGATATTGAAGCGGGACAGAAAAGAGGACTGACGCCTGACATTATTGACAGGCTGACTCTTGACGAAAAACGCCTGCTCGATATCGCGGATGCTGTAGAACTATTAATCGGTCTGAAAGATCCCGTCGGCGAATCTTTGGAGACCATTCAAAAAGAGAATGGATTATCCATTGAAAAAATCCGCGTGCCCCTCGGAGTAGTGGGCATGATCTATGAAGCCAGACCGAATGTTACAGTAGATGCTGCCACACTTTGCCTGAAAACCGGAAACGCGGTTGTGCTCAGAGGAAGTTCGTCAGCTATCCACAGCAACAAAGCACTTGTCAGTGTGATGAAACGCGCACTGGGACTGTCAAAGCTTCCGATTGATGCCGTTCAGCTCATAGAAGATACAAGCAAAGAAACCGCGAAACAGCTCTTCACATTAAATGACGGGCTGGATGTATTGATCCCGCGCGGCGGCAAAAATTTGATTGATCTGGTGGTCAGGGAATCAACCGTACCCGTGTTAGAAACCGGAGCGGGCAATTGCCACGTGTACATAGATGAGTCAGCAGATCCTGATATGGCCAGAGATGTCGTCATCAACGCCAAAACACAGCGGCCTTCCGTCTGCAATGCGATTGAATCTCTTTTGATCCATGAAAAATGGGCGGAAGAACACGGACGAAAGCTGCTGAATCAGCTGACAGAAAAAGGGGTGGAGCTTCGCGGAGATCAGATGATTTGCGAGCTGGAGCCTAATGCGAAACAAGCCGAAGAGGCCGATTGGGGAGCTGAATACCTGGCGCCGATTCTCAGTGTAAAAACGGTGCATGACGTACAGGAGGCGGTCCGTCACATTCAGCAGTACGGCACAAACCATTCAGAAGCCATTCTGACGGAAAACGGTGAGAATGCCGCTTACTTCCAGACAGCCGTTGACGCCGCCGCCGTGTATCATAATGCTTCCACACGGTTTACAGACGGCTTTGAATTCGGGTACGGAGCCGAAATCGGCATCAGCACGCAAAAGCTTCACGCGAGAGGACCGATGGGGCTTCCGGCGTTAACATCTACAAAAATCATTATCAAAGGAAACGGACAAATCCGCGTATAGTCTTTTTAAGCTTATCCTTGAAAAAGGGTAGGCTTTTTTTGTGCGGGGAGATTGACGATTCACATTATATTGTGTACAATTAAATTGTAAACAATATGATAGAGGTGAATTCACATGACAAAACCATTATTTACAGCTACAGTATCAGCCGCCGGCGGACGGGAGGGAAAAGTCTCGTCTTCTGACGGTGTGCTGAACCTTGATGTTGCCATGCCGGGAACGCCAAGAGCAAAACGGCTCGAACATGCCACAAACCCTGAACAGCTGTTTGCTGCAGGATACTCTGCCTGCTTTGACAGCGCCCTTCAGCTCGTAGCGAGAAAAGAGCGCCTGAGTATTGAAACAGAGGTCACAGCGCATGTCAGTCTGCTGAAAGATGAAGCAGACCAAGGATATAAACTCGGCGTTACCCTCGAGGTCAAAGCATCCGGCATTAATAAAGAGGAGCTTGAAGCACTTATTCAAAAAGCGCACGGTGTCTGCCCGTATTCAAAAGCGACAGCGGGAAATATTGAAGTAAATCTTCTAGCAGCAGAATAAAAACAAGGATGCCCATTCGGGGCATCCTTATTTTACGTCGTGCAATGTTTTCAAAACCTCATAAAGCGCCTGCTTTACCTGCTTTAATTCCTCTTTTGACAGTCCCGTCTGTTCCAGCATCGCAATGGGAATATCCGCCGCCGTTTTCTGCAAGGCGCATCCTTCATCTGTCAATCTGATCGTCACAGAGCGCTCGTCTTCAGGCGACCGCTTTCTCATAATGATTCCGCGCTGCTCCATCCGTTTCAGCATCGGTGTCAGCGTTCCGGAGTCCAAGTGCAAAAGTTCACCCATCCGTTTTACATTCAGTTCTTCGTGCTCCCATAATAAGAGAAGCGCCAAGTATTGCGGATAGGTCACATTGAGCTTATCAAGCAGCGGTTTGTACCGTTTCGTCATTTCTCTGGAGCTTGCATACAACAAAAAACAAAGCTGATTCTCCAGTTTCATATGTTCAAATTCTTTTTCTGCCATAATTTCTTTCACCAACTCTTTGTTTGTTAACGTTACCCCTATTGTAGCCGAAAAAAGGCACATTTCCTATTCCAATCATGTTTAAAAATATGAGCAGGGGCAATATATACAATAAGCACAATGAGGAGGCTGATAATTATGGCATTATTTACTTCAAAAGCGACCGCAGTCGGCGGACGGTCAGGACATATTAAATCCGAAGACGGAGTGTTGGATTTTGACATCATCATGCCGAATGCAAAAAAAGACGGTGAAACCGGCACAAACCCTGAACAGCTGTTTGCGGCAGGATATGCCGCCTGCTTCGGGGGAGCGCTTGAGCTCGCCGCCAAAAAACAGAACATCGACATGACCTCTGAAATTGAAGGACAGGTCAGTCTTTTAAAAGATGAGAGCGACGGCGGATACAAAATCGGCGTAACGCTCGTCATCGATACAAAAGACCTTGATAAAGAAACGGCGGAGAAGCTTGTACACGCCGCTCACGAGTTCTGTCCGTATTCAAAAGCAACAAGAGGAAATGTTGACGTCAAACTTGAACTCAAATAATGCACGAACGAATATCCCGGATCTTATATCCGGGATATTTTATTAACGAAAACATCAGTAATGATCTCTTCTCTCCCGGAATAAGAATACGATATAGCACTTTAGCATAATGACACCAAGAGAAACGAGGGAGAAATCGATGTCTCTTCCAAACATACCGAACATCACCCCCGACATTACACTCTCCAGATGTGAGACTTTGAACCTCCTTCTTTCATCCGTGGCTCTGGAAGAAATCGGATTATCCCATATTCTGCAGGCGGAAGCAGAAAGAATTCAAACCTTTCTCGGCGCTTCCGGCGATCCCTCTTTAGGGGAATTGTCAGCAATCAATAGAAGCACCGAACGGCTTCTGCGCACCGTCATGAAATCCCAGCTCCTTTTGCAGACGAAACTCGAGGACATTATCTACTTACAGGATTCTGAGGCCTGTATGGATCCGAGCGACCCAAGTCATCCGAGTGACCCGGGCGATCCGGACGACCCAGATGACCCGTGGGATCCGGATGATCCCTGCGAACCGGATGATCCGTGCGACGATTCAAGCGGCCCATGTGATCCGTGTTTTCCGAATCCTTCACCTGAAGATCCGTGTGACGGCCTGTTCTACGGCCGCATTGGCTGCTGTGAGTGCGAGGATTGTGAGGAATGCGGATGGAAGAGGAAAGGCGGGGAGCGTTCATAAAGAAAGAGACGGGTGAAGCATATGCCGTATCCAAGCATCGCAAAAGCGAAACAGACATCTTTTGAAGCCATGCATTGTCTCACGATTGCGCTGTTAAATATATTATCTGTGACCGTTGATAAAAGAAGGGGTTCAAATTACAAGGAAGAAATCAGGCTGTTCTCCGCATTGTGCCGCTGGCAGATGGAAACAGGCGGGCGGCTGTTTTTAATGATCAGCCTGGAAAGAGAGCAGGAGCGGATGTATGAGCGGCACTTTCATGAAATGAAAACAGTGACAGAACGAACAAAAAAATTCATTTCTGAAAGCCCGCGCGAATTCCGGGCGCATCCCATTACGAAGCGGGCGGTCAGGCAGCTTCAGGAATGGCAGGAATGGAATACAGCTTCATCTGCCGAACCTGCCGTCAGATGGGTGAGACCTGTCATCGTAACGATGAACGGCACTCCTGAACGGCCTTGGTTCAATCGACAACTCCAAAAGCGGGAAAGGTGAGAAAATGAGCGGAAATGCTGAATGTAAACTGACGCTTTGCATGATTGTAAAAAACGAGGAGAGATATATCTCCCGCTGTTTATCAAGTGTACAAGATATTGCTGATGAGATTGTTATCGTAGACACCGGATCACAAGATAATACAAAAGATATCTGCAAAAGCTTTCAAGCCAGAGTGTTTGATTTAGAATGGGAGAATGATTTCGCAAAGGCGAGAAATTACGGTCTGCAGCATGCCGAAGGGGATTGGATTTTAATGCTTGACGCGGATGAAGAGCTCGATCAGGAGACGGGCCGCTTTTTAACTTCGCTGCTTCATGACGAATTACCGAGCCGGGGCCTTTTGAAGATTATCAATTATACGGGAAAACAGCTGGATGAAAATGAAGCCTTTGAAAGCATGCAGCCGAGACTGTTCCGCAATCATGAAGGCCTTTTGTATCAAGGCAGAATTCACGAAAATATCATGTCTTCCAATGAGGAAGAAAACAATACTTTTTTTACGCTTCCTTGTGTGATTCATCACTACGGCTATTTGGAGCAGGAAGAAAAGATCAAACAAAAACATAAACGGAATATCAGCATTTTAAATGAAGAGCTTTCAGAGGAAACTCCTGATCCGTGGCTTATTTATCATTTGGCAAGTGAATGTTACAGAATAAAAGACTATGAAAAAGCATTACATCTTGTAAACGGCTCAATTTTTCAATTTTTAAGTGAAAACCGAATGCCTCCGTCTCTCTTGTATAATTTAAAATATACAATATTGCTTGAGCTCAAACGGTATGAAGAAGCCGAGCAGGGGATTGAAAAGGTGCTCAGGCTTTATCCTGATTACAGTAATCTTCATTATTATAAAGGTCTTGTATTATATCATCTGGAGAAGTACAGAGCGGCAATCAAAGCATTTGAAAACGGGACACGGATTGAAGAGGAAAACCCTGATCACTTAATTTTAAAAGGAGCCGCCGATTTCAGAGCTTTTTATTATATGGCGAAATGTCATGCTGAATTAAACCATGATATGACGGCCATCGCTTACGCCAAAAAATCTGTGAAATCTAATCCTCAATATAAACCCGCACAAGAACTTCTGTCTCAATTAAAAAAGGATCAGCGGACAAACGCCTGATCCTTTTTTTGCATGTTCCATTAAGATAATCGAATGATGTTTAATGCTGCACCGACACTCCCTCCAAGCAATGTCGCCGCACCCAATAATCCGAACAGCTGGAGCTGGATGGTGCTGTCTGCTGCCAAAGTCACAATGAAGGAGTTATTGAAGTTTGCCAATGACGCGACCGGTGCAATAATTGAACTTGTAAATGGAGTGCCGTTAATCAAGACCCGTGAACTGACAAGCAGGCCGGCCGTTAAATTAATATGGTAGGAGATATAGTATCGTCCTGCCGGAGCAACGGTAAACACAGTATTTGCAGCATTAGCCGTAATATCTGCGGAAAGGTTTTGATCATTCGGCAAGGAAATGGTTGTGCCGCCGACAACAACTGCGACAATACCGCCGCCCGTAACGCCAGTAATCCCGGTCGGTCCAGTGGCTCCGGTAACGCCGGTGATCCCGGTCGGCCCGGAGCCTCCGGTAGCGCCAGTAAATCCAGTCGGTCCAGTGGCTCCGGTAACGCCAGTGCCTCCAGTCGGCCCGGTGGCTCCGGTAGCACCAGTGATTCCAGTCGGCCCAGTGTCACCAGTAACGCCAGTAATCCCGGTCGGTCCAGTGTCACCAGTAACGCCGGTGATTCCAGTTGGCCCGGTGGCTCCGGTAGCACCGGTGATTCCAGTCGGCCCGGTGACACCCGTAGCACCAGTGGCTCCGGTCGACCCAGTGTCACCAGTAACGCCGGTGACTCCAGTCGGTCCGGTGGCTCCAGCAGCACCAGTGATTCCGGTCGGCCCAGTGGTTCCGGTAACGCCAGTGCCTCCGGTCGGTCCAGTGGCTCCGGTAACGCCGGTGACTCCAGTCGGTCCGGTGGTTCCTGTAACACCAGTAATCCCGGTCGGCCCGGAGCCTCCGGTAGCACCAGCTGTTCCTGTCGCGGCTAAAAGTGTATAGTCAGCTGAAGCTCCAGGGGTTCCCGCCGGGCTGTTTACGTTTGCGACGTAAGAGCTGCCGTTGAACGTAACGGTCTGTCCGGCAGTATACGAAGGAGCGGCGAGGGGATCAAACGGCACGATGCCCTGCAGTCCGGCGCCGGTAACACCAGTTGGCCCGGTCGGCCCTGCGGCGGCAAGCAGTGTATAGTCCGGCGATATCCCGGGGATGCCTGAGGGGTTATCGATATTTACGACATAAGAAGCACCCTCATACAATACAACCTGCCCCGCCGTATAAAAAGGTGCAGCCGCAGGGTCAAAAGCTGTCAGTCCTGTCAATCCGGCTCCTGTAGCGCCCGTTGGTCCAGTCGGCCCGGTCGGCCCTGCGGCAGCTAAAAGCGTATAATCGGCAGACGTATCCGGAACCCCGGCAGGCGAAGCTGTGTTCACGACATAGGAGCTGCCGTTATACAGGACAACCTGCCCGGGTGTATAAGTAGGGGCAATTAACGGATTAAAAGCGATAATCCCTTGAAGACCCGCACCGGTGACCCCTGTCGGCCCGGTCGGCCCGGTTGGCCCCGTAGCTCCGGCCGGCCCGATTGCTCCAGTCGGGCCAGTGGGTCCGCCGGCTGGTCCCGTCGGTCCCGTAGCCCCTGTCGGCCCCGCCAGTGTAGGAATATTTGAGATACTGTCCAATTTTGAACCGAGAAGAAGCTCCTGTTTCATTAAGCTGTCAAGCGTATCACGGACGCTCTCGTTCAAGTTCAGAATATCCGCAAGACTTGACGGCGGCCCAGTTAAGCCGGGAATCGTTCCGAGCGCGTATTGGATTTTTTCCCCTTCCGCATTCAGAATATGTGCCATTCCCAGTTCTTCCATAGCAATTGCCGACAGAAGAAGATTAATGGTATCGTCTCTGGAAAGTGTAACGACAGGGGTGATATTCGGTAAATTAGGCTGTGACACAACGTCCCTCCTTATGAGTTGGTTGAAAATTTCTTCATTACGTACAAAGTTTCCCGAAAAAAAGCGTAAAGCAGTACGGTATCAATATATTCACTTGTTCTGTCCAAGTTTCTGAGCCGATTACTTTAATTAGACAATTGCAAACAAAAAAATAAACCTGCGCGCTTTGAGCAGGTTTTTCTAAGGGCACGGTTCACAGCTTGTGTAAATCACACAATCGTCAAGCTGATCTGTTTGAAGCGTCCGGCACGCATCCCGGATCGCTGCTTGATGTCCAATTGTTCACGCTCTCAACTCCAAGTGTGACCGCCCGTTTTAAAAATGAAGTATGCTGATTCATCCCATGTTCCTCCGAGTTGATCGAATGCAGGAAATTAGATCAAATATATACAGAAAGCTTTGGCTATATATCTTGTGCGTTTCCGATAAAAACTTTCTTTTTCATTTCCAGTTTCCTGTATAAAAGTGCAAGAAGCATAGAAGGGATCGTACAAACAATCATTCCGATAAAGGCATACCTAGGTTCGATTTCGTATAGAAAACCTCCGAAAATGGTAAATACCGCTGTGCTCCAGCTGAGCGCCAGCGCGGAATACATGCCTTGGGCTTTCGGGATTTGCGCAGGTGAAATATTCTTAATTAAGTATTTCATAAATGCATAGTGTCCCATCGCGAATGAACATGCATGCAGCGTCTGCGCAATACAGAAAATGATGACATGCGAGAAGGCAAATACCAGTATCCAGCGTACGGTTGCACCAAGCGCCGCCATGGCGAGCAAAGAGCCTGCCGAAAATTGATGAAAGCATCGGTCAGCGATTGCAAAGAAGATGATCTCCGCGATAACGGCGATGTTGATGATGATCCCTATTGCATATGCGGGTGCATGGATTTCTTGCAAAAAGAGATAACCGTAATTGTAGTAAGATGCATGTGCCGCCTGCAATAAGATGACGATTGCGAGCACCAGACCGAAATGTTTGACGCGAAATAAGGAAAGCATGCCCTCTTTTTTTGCGCGGTCTGTTTCCGGCCGTTTTGAAAGAACAGCAGGGGCATGCATAAAGCCGAGGCATACGAATATCAGAGTGCCTAAAAGCAGTGCCCATAAAATCACTTGATCCCCAAACATGCCTGTAAAGACGGACAGGATAATGCCGGCTGACACGAATCCGGCGGACCCCCACTGGCGGCTGGTCCCGTAATCCTTTAACTCGTTATGCTGTACAAGGACGCCGCAAGCGCTGTCTAAAGCAGGCATCAAAGCCGGGTAAAACACATGCAGTCCTAATGTGACAAGAAGCAGGCTTGGGAAAGAATCAGCCGGAATATAACATAAAAGTGCAAGAAACGTACCGATTCTGGCGCCATTCAGTAAGGCTTTGCTGCTGAATTTCCCTGATAAATAAGGAAAGAAAAGTAATGTGGAAATTCCTCTTGCTGTCAGGCCTAAGCTCATAATGAAACTGGCTTCGGATACGGAAATCCCTTTTATATGCACCATCCATCCCGTCCAATAGGGAAGGAAAACTCCCCATGTCATAAAAAAACTAAAAAAATGCAGACTCATCCAGCGATATGCGTTCATTCCCGTTCCTCCTTTAATTGGCATGTTATCATGTAAAGACGTAAAGACAATATGAGATATCTCATATTTTTGGGGTGGAAGATGGAAATTTATAAAGGTGAGAAAAAGCGGCACCACTTAGAAAAACACTCAATCGCGCATTTATTTTCTTTTCCGGCGGAAGAGTATATGGAAGTGCGCGAATATCAGCGGGATGAATGGATGATTCAAGAGGGCATGAGGCCGGATTTCCTGTTTTACGTGATTGAAGGAAAAGCGAAAATATATGTAACCCATCAAAACGGGAAAGTATCGTTAATTAATTTTATCAACAAAAATGATTATATCGGAGAAATGGAACTATTACATGAAGTGTATTACACAAAAGGAATTCAGGCCTCAGCGAAGACTGTTTGTTTTGCTCTGCCGATTGACCGCTGCCGCACGCAATTGCTTCAGGATGCGAAATTCCTGCGTGAATTGGCTAAGTTTTTAAGTATAAAGGCGACACTTATGGCTTCAAAGTATTCACAAAGTCTGGCGTTCCCGCTTGAAAACCGGCTTGCCGATTTTATTTTGCAAACGGCTTATGAAGGATTTTATAAAGAGAAGCACATAACGGTTTGTGATTATTTAGGTGTATCTTACCGTCATCTTTTACATGTACTGACGCAATTCTGCCAAAAAGGGTATTTGCAGAAAGAAGGGCGGGGCTATCAAATTAAGCGGCATGATTCGCTGTATGAACTTGCAGAGGCGCTGAAAAATAAGTAACGAGGCAAAAAAAACAGCCATCCGCAAATCAGGGATGGCTGTTTTTTATTATACAAGCTGAGCTTGTTTTTTTCGTGCCTGTTTCGCAGCGTCGACCATATTTTTCAATGCCGCAACGGTTTCTTCCTGCTGTCTTGTTTTCAGTCCGCAGTCCGGGTTTACCCAGAAGCGGTCTGTAGGACACACTTCAAGCGCGTCATCGATAATTTGATAGATTTCTTCAGTAGCCGGCACACGCGGGCTGTGAATGTCGTATACACCGAGTCCGAGGCCTTTTACGTATGGATGTTCTTTCAGGTACTCTAAAAATCCTCCGTGGCTTCTGCTGTGTTCGATTGTAATGACATCCGCGTCAAGATCATTGATCGTATCTACGATATCTTCAAAGTTGCTGTAACACATATGCGTATGAATCTGCGTCTCATTTTTCACAGAAGACGTCGTTAATCGGAATGCTTCTGCGGCCCAAGTTAAATATTCATCCCAATCCTGCGTTTTTAACGGCAGCCCTTCGCGGAGCGCAGGTTCATCGACTTGGATAATCTGAATACCTGCATCTTCAAGCGCTTTAACTTCTTTTCTGAGGGCAAGCCCGATCTGGAAGGCGATTTCTTTTCTTGAAATATCCACGCGCGGGAATGACCAGTTTAAAATGGTGACAGGTCCAGTCAGCATGCCTTTCATATGCTTTTCCGTCAGCGATTGGGCGTAGAGCGTATCTTTTACCGTCATCGGTTCGATAAATTCGACATCTCCGAAAATGACAGGCGGACGTACGCAGCGTGAACCGTAAGACTGCACCCATGCATATTTCGTAAAGGCGAATCCGGCCAGTTTTTCACCGAAGTATTCTACCATGTCCGTCCGTTCAAATTCTCCGTGAACGAGCACATCTAACCCGATTTCTTCCTGAATGTCAACCCAGCGCTTCGTTTCCGCATTAATAAAGGCTTGGTATTGTTCGTCCGTCCACTCTTTTTTTCGCCATTTTTGGCGTGCGCTCCGCACTTCAGCAGATTGAGGGAAGCTTCCGATTGTCGTCGTCGGCAGAAGGGGAAGACCGAGTGATTCATTTTGCAGCGCCAATCGTTCCTCAAAGCTTGCAGGACGGGAGAAATCTTTTTCCGTCAGCTGATTCAGTTCTTCTTTTTGAGCTGAGTTCGCCCCTGTTGCGAAAGCTTTCAGTGCTTTCAGTGCCGCTTTGGACTCTTCGATCTGCGCACTGACGGCCGCTTTGCCGGACAGGAGGCCTTCTTTTAAGACACCGAGTTCCGCCAACTTTTCTTTAGCGTATGACAGGCCGTTCAGCAGATCTTTTTCAAGATGTTCGTCAGGGTGTTTTGCCACCGGGACGTGCAGAAGGCTGCTTGAAGGCTGAATCCATAATTCCTCTATGTCAGCGTGGCTGAGGATATCAAGAGTCGCATCAAGGCGTTCTTCAGCATCGATTTTCCAAATATTGCGGCCGTCAATCACACCCGCTGCCAGCACTTTATCTTTCGGGAAGCCGTGTTTTTTCAATTGCTCCAGGTTTCTGCCTTTATCATGCACGAAATCAAGCCCGATTCCCTGTACAGGATAAGAAACAAGTTCTTCATACGCATCGACCGAATCAAAGTATGTCTGTAAAAGGACGTTCAGCCCTGAAAGCTCTTTTGTGATCGATTCATAGAGTTCTTTTGCGGCGCGGACATCTTCAGAAGAAGCTGTCACAAGGGCTGGCTCATCAATCTGAACCCATTTGACGCCTTCTGCTTCAAGCTCTTTCAGCAGCTGAACATAAAGAGGGACAAGGCGCTTTTGAATCGCTTTTGCTTCTGATTCTTCGTAACCTTTCGCAAGCGTGACAAATGTGTACGGACCGACAATGACGGGTTTCGTTTCCACTCCGAATTCTTCTTTGATCCGGCGGTAGTCGTCAAGCTGTTTGTTTCTCGTCAGACGGAATTCAATGCTTTCGTCATATTCAGGAACGATGTAATGGTAGTTGGTATTAAACCATTTCGTCATTTCACTGGAAACGGCGTCTTTTACACCGCGGGCAATCGCGAAATATGTATCAATGGGGTCCGTAATGCTGCGGAATCTTTTCGGAATCCAGTTAAAGCTGACGGCTGTATCGAGCACATGGTCATAATGGGTGAAATCAGAGACCGGCACAATATCAATATTTTGGTCAAGCTGTGTTTTGACAGCTGATAAGAATAAACCGTCAAGCTCTTTAAGAAACGTTTCTTTATCAGTTTTTCCTTTCCAATAAGCTTCAAGCGCTTTTTTCCATTCTCTGTTCAAGCCGATTCTCGGAAAACCAAGATTCGAAGTTTTAATAGTTGTCATTAAGTCTCCTCCTTTAAGTGAGATGTAACAAAAAAGCCTCTTTCTCATGAGAGAAAGAGGCTTTAACATCAAAATGTAAGCCTCTCTTATCTCTCAGATCACGTCTGATGGAATTAGCACCGTGCCTTAAGAGACAATCGTCTCGGCGCAAAAATCACGCGCCCCATTTCACAATGGAATTACGGTCGGTTGCTGTTGGGGTCAAAAGGCCAATCCCTCGCCCAACTCTCGATAAGAGAAAATATTTCAATTTTTTTGAAAAGTTACATCATTTGTTGGTTATCTTATCAGCTTATTCAGATCACTGTCAATAGAAAATCTCACATTTTAAAAAATTGATGATGTGACAAGCTGATCAATCATTATATGAGAAACATATCAGAAAGACAGCAGCTGTGCCTGTTCGGCTTTTTCCATCAGCACATCAGGCGCGTCTAAATACAGAAATCCGTTCCCGGCCAATGTTTTGGCGATATCCAAGGGAAGGGTCCGCCGCACAAGTTGGGCGTAAACTTCTGCCTCAGAAAGCGTCCGCTGAAACGAGGCCTGTTCAAGCCCTTTTATTAAGGCAAGCGCTCCGCTCACATGCGGGGCGGCCATCGAAGTGCCCGTCAGCTTCCCGTATTTATGGTTGGGAAGGGTGGAGAGAATGTTTTCGCCGGGAGCCACCAGGTCAATCTCTTTATTTACGTTTGAAAATTCTGACGATTTTCGCGCGACTGAGACTGATCCGACGGCAATTACTTCGTTGTAAGCGGCCGGATACGACAGTTCCTCTGTCCGCTCGTCTCCGTCGCCTTCGTTTCCTGCTGCGCAAACGACCAGTACACCGCTTTTTACCGCATTTGTGACGGCTTCTTTCAGTTCAGGCACATCGCTCGGCCCGCCGAGTGACATAGAAATGATATCAGCCTTTTGTTCAACAGCGTAGTTGATGCCGTTAATGATCCATTCGTATTTTCCGCTGCCGTTTTGACCGCCGAGAACTTTCACGATTAAAAGGCTCGCTTCCGGCGCAACTCCCGAAATTCCGCCGTTTGAATCATTGGCGGCAATCGTTCCGGAAACATGTGTCCCGTGTCCGTTGTAATCGGAAAACGCGTCTTCTTTGCCTCCGTCATCATCGGTGAAGTTTTTCCCGCCGATAATCCGGTCTTTCAAATCAGGATGATTAACGTCACAGCCTGTGTCAAGCACTGCGATTTTAATATCCTTGCCTTTAAACCCTTTTGCCCACAATTCTGGCGCCTTAATCACTTTAATACCCTCAGGAAGCTCGTTCACATCCATGATTTGCTCATCCGTGACATAAGGAATCAACCGCATTTCACCATTCATAAAAAAGCCCTCCTTTTTTATGCTTGCGAGTGGATTCAAGGGTGTTGCTACTATTTTATGGCAGAGCCTGCCGCGCGGAAAGAGTCATTTGAAGCATTTTCATAAAAAAGGCGCAATCTATCGCACTAAAAAATTTCAAATAAATGGATAGTTTAACAGCTTTCATTTTGATTCATCACCCGGTAACGCTATAATTGGAAAATGGGAAAGGAGAAGAGGTATGAAGATAAGTGAAGCATTATACGACTATTTTTCAGGACAGGTTGATCAAATTGCGGAAGATTGGATCGAAACGATGGAAGATTCGGATCCGAATTCAATTTATTCTTTGACAAATCCCGTCATCAGAGAAGAACTGAAGGAGCAGGATAAAGAATTTTATCGGCATATTAATAACATGTATATCATGCCGGAAAAAGAATTTTTAGAAGAGTTCGAGCAGTGGGTGATTGAGCTTGCGAAAGACCAGAAGCATCTGGATACTCCCGTCCAGTACGTTGTCCGTGAATTCATGAGAAACCGGAGGCTGTATATCAGTTATTATGACGCGTTTGCCGATGAACATGAATCCGCGTTTGCTGAGGGAGAAAGGAAGAGATGGGAGGATTTAATTGTCCAAGTATTTGATTTTACAATATACAAGTTTGTCGATCATGCCGAGCATAATTCAAAAATGCAGCTGAATGCGCAAAGAGAAATGATTTTAGAGTTAAGCTCGCCGGTTATTACACTGAGCAAACGGACGGCGCTTCTGCCGCTTGTCGGAGATATTGACACGGAGCGCGCCAAATTCATTCTGGAAAATACGCTGAGCACATGTGCGGATCGGCTGATTGAGCATCTGTTAATTGACTTGTCAGGCGTAGTCGTTGTCGATACGATGGTGGCGCACCAGATTTTTAAATTAATTGAGGCGCTGAATCTGATCGGCGTTACGTCCACTTTATCCGGAATCAGGCCGGAAATTGCCCAAACCGCCGTACAGCTCGGTATTAATTTCTCAGATATTACGATCAAATCCAACCTCGCTCAGGCTCTTAATTACCATCAGTAACATACATAACAAAACAGGCTGCCGAATCACTCCGGCGGCCTGTTTTTATAAAAACAACAGTGAAACGAGACAGCTCGCGCCGAATAACAGAAGCACGAGCAGGAAAAAGAACCAATCGGCGCGGCGCACAGTAACCGTTCTGTAAAATGTGCGGTTTCGGCTGCCCGTAAAGCCTTTAGACTCCATCGCGATCGCTGTTCGTTCCGCCTTTCTGATTGCGCCTGCCAAAAGCGGAATGGTGAAGCGTCTGAAGGCGGAGATCTTTCCTTTCAGCCCGGAATCAGACGCCGCGCCTCTGATTCTGTGCGCCTGCCGGATGATCAGGATTTCATCTTTCAGAAGAGGGAGAAACCGGAACCCGGCGATAACGCCGTAGGCAAGCTTCGGCGGGAGCTTACACTGCTGAATCAGACTGAGCATAAACAGAATCGGATCGGTTGTGAAAAGAAACATCATCGACAAAGCGGAAAAACATAAAATACGAAACGCGATAGAAATCCCGAGCGCCGCGTTGGCACTGTTGACGGCAATCGGCCCGAGCTTAAACAGCAGATTGCTTCCGGTTGTCGGGACGTTTCCGAATACGGCGGCGGTCCATAAAGAACCAAAGGCAAGAATGACAAACGGAATCGTAAACAGCAGCCATTTTTTCAGCGGCACGCTTCCCGCCAAGAGGACGCCTCCCGCAATGATGATATAAAACACAGCTGGGGTGTACGGATTATAAATAAACGACAGCATAACCACGCATAACAAAACAGCCGCCGCCTTAATGGACGGGTTAACAGCTTCCAGCCGCACGTTCATTTCTCCGCCTCCTGTCCTGTTTCATCCATTCATACCGCAGCGGCAAAGCTAAATGCGCCCGCTCCGCGGTTCCGATATGATCAGTAAACAAAGAATCGGGAGTTCCGCGGTATACCAGCTTCGTGCCGCAGAGCACAAGGATCGTGTCCGCATAATCTGAGACGAGCTCCATATCATGTGTCACCATCAAAACAGCCGTTCCTTCCTTTTGAATCTCCCGCAGCATCAGCATACACTCACGCGCCGTTTTTGCGTCCTGCCCGAAAGTCGGTTCATCAAGCAGCAAAACTTTCACATTGTGCATAAGCATCGTCGCGACGCTGAGCCTGCGTTTTTGTCCTTGGCTTAAAGAAAACGGATGCTGTGAGGCATGGCGTCTCAGGCCGAACCGGGTTAACAGCTGAAGAGCTTTCTCCTTTGCGGCATTGCCGTCTTCAAAGCCGAACAGCAGCTCGTTAATAACAGAATCTGTGACAAACTGGTGTTCAGGGTTTTGGAAAACATATCCCATCAGGCGCCGCAGCTCTTTTTCTGAATAGGAATCTATCGGTCTGCCGTCTATTTTGATGTCTCCGCTCACAGGACGGATGAGCTTGGCCGCGGCGGACAGGAGCGTGGACTTTCCTGTTCCGTTAGGGCCGGCAATCGCAGTAATTGACCCTTTTTTTACGGAAAAGCTCACATCCTGAAAAATGACATCCGTTCCTCTTTTGCATGACAGCCCGTGAACACTCAGTGCATCCTCTGCCGAAAGCGCGGCGGCCCGGGGGCAGGGAAGAGCCGGTACAGGTTTATGAAACAGGCTTTCTTTGCACAATGTAAAAGGAATGTTGACGTATTTCTGCAATGGGATTACCCGCGGAATCGGAATGCCGAGCCGCGTCAGCTCTTCAAGCTTTGTTTCAAAGACAGCGTCCGTCTCTCCTTCCATCACTATCTGACCGGTTTCGTCAAGGACAATCGTCCTGTCCATCCACGGAACCCAATGATCAAGCTGATGCTCGATTACGAGAAGGCCGAAGTTTCTTTTGGCTTGAAGTTCTTTGATCAGCCGCACAAATTCACGGACGGAATATGGATCAAGCTGTGCCGTCGGTTCGTCCAAAATAATGAGTTCCGGATCCATCGCAATGATACAGGCGAGCGCCACTTTTTGTTTTGAACCGCCTGACAGCGAGGCGATCGTTCGTGTTTTCAGATGAGTGATTTCTAATTTTTCCAAAACGTCATCAATGATGGTATCCATATCTTCTTTTGTATATTGCAAATTTTCCAGACCGAAGGCTATTTCATCTTCAACCGTCAGCATGCAAAACTGCTGATCGGGATCTTGAAACACTACGCCGATGGATGCAACGGCGGGTCCTGCCAAGTTTGAAAGCGGTGTTCCGTTTAAGGAAACGGTTCCCGTTTGAACCGCATCACAGGCTTCCGGGTACAGGCCGTTTAAACAAAGGGCGAGCGAGCTTTTGCCGCATCCGCTCGGTCCGAGCAATAAAGCCCGCTCTCCTTTGCGGAGCTGAAATGACACGTTTTGAAAAATCGGCTTCTCATCCTCATCATAAGAAAAGGTGAGACGGCGGGCTGATAGAAGGGGTTCAAATGCCTGCATCTTGGTTCACCTGTTTCTTTTTCTTCTTCAATTCTTTTCCGAGCGCCATGCCGTTCAGCACTCCCGTGTAAGCCAGCGCATCACTGATTGCTTTGCCGAGAAGGCCGGCAAGAAGCGCGCCTGAGACCAAACGGATGAGAAGCATGACGGTTAATAAACCCGGGTTCAAAACAGAGTATCCGGAAACGAACAAATCATAAATGAAGCTCGTTACAGAAGATCCCATACCGGATAAAAGAAGCACAGGCAGGGTATAAATCCGCCAGCGTGTCGCTAAAAAGACCGCTTCCGCCCCGATTCCCTGTGCGATGCCGATCAGAATCACCATCGGTCCTGACGGATTTCCGAGTAAGCATTCCACAAACGCGGCGATGATTTCAGAAACGAGCGCCGCACCCGGTTTTTGAATAATGTACGCGGCAATCACCGAGACGATAAACCAAATGCCGTAAATCGGTTCGTAGCTCATCCGGCCGAAAAACCCTGCCGCTATATTGCTTGCATGAGTTGATAATAAATAAATGACAGCGAATACAACACTGATGACGGACATGACGACAATTTCTCTCATTTTCCAATTTTTCATTCTGATCTCCTGCTTTCTTATCGGATAGTCCTATGTATGAAAGAGTTGATTTTGTTACAGGCGGTTCATATTCCGTTTCATAATGCGGTGTCCTCCCCCGTTTTTTAATGAAAAATAAAAAACTGCATATCCGAGGGAATATGCAGCAGCAGAACGAAAACGCATGGAAAAGAACCCGCGCTCCGGTCAATCTGCACTTCCCCACGCTGGTATTATCCAGATCGGGTTATAAGGGATCAAAACACGCTTGCCGCATGTTTTATCTCAGCCGATAACAGCACCCCTAGTGCGTTTCCTATACAGTTTTTTATGATGACATCATCATAGTTGATCATGTCTGATTTGTAAACAGCCTTTCTCGAAAAGAGAGTTTGGAATCGGAACGGATGATCATTCATAAAGATAAGAAGAGTGTATATCACGCCCTTTTGATCAAAAGGAAACGGAGGACATCTATGTTTGTTCATACAGTGCAGTCTGGCGACTCGCTATTTTCCATCAGCAGAAAGTACGGATATCCTGTTGACAGCATCAGAAGCGTCAACGGGCTTGAGGAAACGAATATCGTTCCGGGGCAGGCGCTTTTGATCCCTCTTAATGAATATACGGTTCAGCCGAATGATACGTATGCCGTTATCGCAAGTAAGGCCTATGTGTCGCAGATGCAGCTGATGCAGGAAAACCCGGATATTCAGCCGAACCGGCTGCGGCCGGGTATGAAAGTGAAGATTCCTGATATATCTAACTATCTGGCAGGAACCCTGCAATTTTATGTCATTCGGACACCTGAAGCGGACAGAGAGTTAATCAATGATTTTGCGCCCTATTCATCAGCGATTTCTTTGTTTGAATATCATTTTGGCCCGAACGGAGATATCATTAATGATTTAAACGACAGAACCGCGATAGAAACCACATGGCAAAACAGAGTGCGGCCGCTTGCCGTCATCACGAATCTGACAGAAGGAGGATTCAGCCCGGAATTAGCTCATCAAGTCCTGCAAAACCCGACGGCGAGAACGAACCTCGTCAACAATATCGTCTATTTGACTGTAAGAAAGGGATACGGCGGTGTAAATATTGATTTTGAACGGGTCAGAGAAGCCGACCGGGATCTTTTTACCGGATTTCTCCGGCAGTTAAAAACCAGGCTCTCGGAGCACCAGCTCGCGTTAACGATATCGGTTCCGGCGAAAACAAGTGAAGCAGTGCCGTGGCTGAGGGGATATGATTACGGCGGAATCGGAGCTGTCGTCGATTATATGTTTATTATGGCATACGATTGGCACCACGCCGGCAGTGAGCCGGGAGCCGTGGCGCCTTTGACAGAGGTCAGAGACACCATCAATTTTGCCATCAGCAGGGTACCGAGAAGAAAAGTGATTCTCGGTGTTCCGCTGTACGGGTATGATTGGGTGATTCCGTACCGCCCCGGAACAGTCGGATCCGCCATCTCCAATCAGCGCGCCATGGAAACATCCATGAAGCATCAATCAGTGATCCGTTATTCCCAGCAGGATCGTTCCCCTTATTTTCGGTATACTGATGAAAATGGGAGAACGCATGAAGTATGGTTTGAGGATGTGCGGAGCATGAGTGAAAAAATGGTTCTCGTGCGGCAGTACGGACTGCAGGCGATCGGTGCGTGGCAGTTAACGCTCGGCTTCAAACCGGGACCGTGGCTGCTGCGGAACTTTTTCACGATCCGAAAAATATAGCTGTATGTCCGCTTCACCTGGTGATTTTTTCTTTTCTATGATAACGGATCTTCTTTTGGACAATCTAAAGTTGAAAAGGAGGTCTGTCCCATGAAGAAAAGGGAAGAGCAGTATATCAACGAGGCTGAGTATGTACCGCACCCGACAAAAGAAGGGGAATACGCGCTCATGCTGCATGAATCATATCATTTCCTTTCAGAAGAAGATGAAAGCGATCTGCCGGAATAAGGGCTTTATGCCTTTATTCCATTTATTTTATAGGCATATGCTGAAATAACAAATTTAAGGTTGACACATTCCTTTTTTTTCTGTAATCTCAGTGTGTCAATTCAAATAAGAACTTCGTTAGGTGAGGCTCCTGTATGGAGATACGCTGCTGCCCAAAAATGTCCAAAGACGCCAATGGGTCAACAGGAATCATCGACATAAGGTGATTCTTAACGCAGCTGGATGGCCGTCCTATGCCATACAGTGCTAAAGCTCTACGATTGAAGGCCCCGCACGTTTATTTGCCGTGCTTGTTTTCGCCTTCATATCGGAAGGTTTTTTTTATGCCTCAAAACGTACATGACTGAGCATGATAAGGAGGTGCGGAGTATGGATTCTCCCCATTCGAGTATGTCAGAAGAAGTACCCATATACAGCCAGATAACCAATGACGACATGATGAGGAGACAAACCGCCGCACTTCCCTTGACGGACGGCGCGTCTCCGTAAAGGAGGTACGAGTCCCGATGGTCCAAAACATGACCTATGACGAACTCATATTACGCATTATCATTTTATTGCGGGACGGGAAAATTAAAGAATTCCGGAGCATGATAGATGAGCTTCAGCCCTATGATATGGCGTTTTTATTTAAAGAAATGCCGGAAAAGCACCGGGCCCGCTATCTGTCATATATGACGGTTGACGATATCACCGACATGATCGGAGAGCTTGAACGGGAATTTCAGCTTGCCGTTTTGCATAAAGTCGGTAAAACAAAAGCCACTCTCGCAATGAATAAAATGGATAACGACGATCTCGCCGCTTTGCTGGAAGAGATGGATGAAGAACTGAAAGAGCAGCTTTTATCCAGCATGGAAGCTGAGGAATCAAAGGCCGTACAGCTTTTGATGAACTATCCGCAAGAATCGGCGGGCCGGATGATGACGAACCGCTTCGTCTGGATTCCGCAGCATTATACAGTAAAAGATGCGGTCGTGAAGCTGAAAAGCTTTGCAGAAATCGCAGAATCAATAAACTATTTGTACGTGATTAATGACAGCAAGCAGCTTGTCGGGGTGCTTTCTTACAGAGATTTAATTCTCGGCGATCCTGAAGATAAGGTGCAGGATCTCATGTTTACGCGTGTCATCTCAGCCGGAGTGCTTCAGGATCAGGAAGAAGTCGCCCGGCTGATCCAGCGGTATGACTTCTTAGCCATACCCATCGTTGAAGAAAATAATGTGCTTGTTGGTATTGTCACTGTCGATGATATTATTGACGTCGTTATTAAAGAAGCCGATGAAGATTACGAAAAATTCGCCGCCTCCGGTAAGGCGATTACATTTGATACGAAAGCGTATGTTGCGGCGTACCGCCGCTTGCCGTGGCTCATTCTGCTTTTGTTTATCGGATTGATTTCCGGAAGCATCCTGAATTACTTTGAAGATACATTGCAAAAAGTAGTCGCCCTCGCATTTTTCATGCCGATGATCGCGGGAACGACGGGGAATACAGGTACGCAGTCACTCGCCGTCGTCATCAGGGGATTGGCTAAAGAAGAAATGAATAAAAAAACCATCTTTAAATTGATTTTCCGTGAATTAAGGGCCGGTATCTATATCGGCATCGTCTGTTCGATCGCGATCACGATTGTCGCATCCGTCTGGCAGAAAGACTTAACTCTCGGTTTTGTCGTCGGTTCATCGCTGCTTGCCACATTGATTATCGGTACGATGGCCGGAACGATCGTCCCTATTATTCTTCATAAACTGAACATTGACCCGGCGATTGCATCCGGGCCGCTGATTACGACGCTGAACGATATTTTGTCCTTATTAATTTATTTCGGCATTGCCACTGCATTTCTTCATGCTTTATAAAAAAAGGTCCGTCTCACAAGAGGCGGACTTTTTTTGTCAGCGGTTTTTATATTTAAAATGGGCATTAAGCTGTCCTTCCAGCATTTTTTTGCGGAGCTGCGGGTCGTTTTTGAGGGCCTGCTCTTTTTTTCGCATGTCTTTTAAAATCTCAGCCGTCTGTACGCCGTCTTCCCGCTTGTTTGCAATATCCATCAGCCGCTCAACGTCCGAAAAGGAATACTTTCTCGTTCCCCGCGATGAGCGCTGCGGGTAGATCAATTTCCGTTCTTCATAGTATCTGATCTGCCTGACTGACAATCCGGTTAATTCGCTTACAATGCCGATCGAGATTACTTTTTTATCTTTGTAAGATTGTTCGTCTGTCGTCATTTTTCCACCCCTGGATGTCTTTTACTCATATTATATAAGAAAAAAAGAGAAAAAACCTGACGCTTGTCAGGTTTTCTGACGTGAAATAGAAGATTTTAGAAAAAAGCGTCAGAAAAATTAACAAGGTTAATGCATGGCTCTGTATCCCGTTTTATGCTTACTTTACAGATACAATGAGAGGAAGGATATGAATGGAGAAAGAAAAAGCGGTTTCGCTGGCAAAAGAAATCATTGAATTAGATAGGAAACGCGATGAAATGCTGGAGACGTTTATGCAGCTTGCCGGGGAACACGCTTTTCCGCTGCTCAGAGCCGTCCAGAACGGACTTTACCGAAAAACATCATAATTCCACACAAGTTTTACAATGGCTTCATACGTCATTGAAATAAAAGCGTTATTCTGATCATAGAATAACGGAAAACAAAGGAGGCCGTCATGAGTCATTTGCTTCAAAATGCACTGGACAGAGAGAGAAACCATTATTCCGAAAAGCTTCTTCAGATCGGAGTCTATACGAAAGAAATACTGAATTCCATGACAATCACAGAGCTGAGAAAGGAATATGCGTATTTTTTCCGGAACATTCCCTATAAAGAACGTAACCCTTATACAAATTAAATGATGTATAAGGGTATTTTTTTATATAAAAAAGAAGGAATTCTGAAAAACGGCACGAATAGAATATAAAACAGAGAACGACTATTATGAATTGTAAGGGTTTACATTATTTTTTTATAAAAATCTTAAATACGGGGTAGATATGATGAGATTATCATTTAATGAAGAAGAAGTGATGCGTGCGATGAATTTGTACAAAGTTTTTGCAAGGGCTTTCAAGAGTGTGTCTGAACACAGCATCCGCGACAGTAAAGAACACGGTTTTAATCCGACTGAATTTGCCGTTTTGGAGCTGCTGTATACGAGAGGTCCGCAAAAGCTTCAGCAAATCGGCTCGCGTCTTTTGCTTGTCAGCGGAAATGTCACCTATGTCATCGACAAGCTCGAAAGAAACGGGTTTTTGGTCAGAGAACAAGACCCGAAGGACAAACGTTCTGTTTACGCCCATTTAACTGATAAAGGAAACGAGTATTTGGACAAAATTTATCCGATTCATTCATTGAGAATTGCGAGAGCGTTTTCAGGACTTATGCCTGATGAACAGGAACAGCTGATAGCCTTACTGAAAAAAGCGGGAATTCACAGCCAGCATTTGCTTTTCCGTTAAAAGAAAGCGGATACAACACTCTTCTTCAGGGAGAGTGTTTTTTTCTGTCCCGACGGTAGAGCCTGAAGCCGTTTTTGCATATGCTGATACAGGGCGGCATCATTATTTACCAATCATAATGTGATATGCCCCATGCCAAAATATGAAGGTGCTTTGAATATAAAGAAGGTGAACGTGTGAGAAGCTGTCTGCTGACTATATGGTACTTACTTGATCCGCTTTATTTTTTCTTTACCCGGCTGACGCTGATTGATAAACGGCAATCAAATGTATTCCGCGTCCGTTTGACAAGATATAAAGGAAAAGAAGTCGTCCTGAGCGACGGAACGAGAATTAAAAAAAATGACGTGTTAGTGAAGATTCATCTCCATAATGTCAAACTCCTGAAAGAGCTGCAGCCTATTGAAAGCGCGGTCAGAAGGGGGATTATGCTATATCAGAAAGTTTATCAATCCATGCCTCATTTAGCGGATTATATTAACCAGCATAAACGGAAAGACGAGATAAAAGGCGTCGTCGGCATTACAATGCTTCATAAAGGGGCGGCAAGACTCGGGTTTGATGTGATAACGCCGTCCAGCGGCTGCTACAGGCTGTTTAAGAAAGCTGCCCATATCCCGATTTTATATTTTACTGCGAAGCAGCTCACCCTCAAAAACATTCCTTATTCCTGTTATTTATTCATTTCCAAAGAAAAACTGATGTGCACGTATCAGACGGAAAAGAGCTGACGAAAAGCGTCAGCTCTTTCTCTTGATTTGCTCAAGCACGATTGAAAGCGGGCCGTCCTGCGGATTGCGGTAAAACTCATAAAACGGATCTCCCTCTGTTCTGACGCGATTCACGACTGTATCAATCGTATAATCATCAGGTGTTAAAGAGGAATTGACTTCGTTCCAATAAAGGGGGGCGGCAACCGTTCCCAATTCGTTGCCCCGGGTCGAATAGGGGGCGATAATCGTTTTTCCTTCAGCATGCTGCAAATAATCAAGGTAGAGCCTGCCGTTTCGGTTTTTGATAAACCGCTCTGTCGTAAATAGATCCGGGCGCGTCCGGACGCAATAATCAGCAATGAGCATTGTGAACGCGCGGGTCTCTTCGTAGGTGAATGCTTCCGGTGAAAGCGGGATGTAGAGCTGAATGCCTTTATTTCCGGAAAGCTTCGGAAATGATGTAATGCTGAATGAGTCAAACAGCTCTTTCAGCACATGCGCCGCCTCCACAGCCATAGGGAAATCATTCCTTGACGGCGGATCAAGGTCAATGACGATTTCTGCGGGCCTTTTAGAATGGACTGTCTGAAAAGGAACGTGAAATTCCAGCGCCAGCTGATTGGCCAGCCATAAAAGAGACGGTATGCTGTTGCACACGATGTGCTCATGGCTTCCGTCAAACACGCTTGAGACAAAGTCCGGCGTGTAGTCCGGCTTGTTTTTTTGAAAAAAAGACTCGCCCGGCGCCCCGTGTGGATATCGGATTACTGTGACAGCCCGGTCTTTAAGAAAGGGCAAAAGAACATCGCTCATCTTCACCATATAACAAAGGAAATCTTCTTTCGTTTTTTCACGCTTCTTAAAAACGACCTTATCCAGGCTTGTGAACTGCAGCTCTGGTGGCAGCGTTTTAGATCGGAGGATTAGCTGCTGATAAGTGCATTCAGTCCAATCCATCCCAAACTGAAAGGAAACAAAAGATACTTCGCGCAGGGTGTCCTGCAATATGGTTAAATATTGCACGGTCATGCAGATGGAGGGCTCTAGTGAATACTCGCCGTTTTTCAGTTTTTTTCCGTGGGTCTCCATAATGGTTCTGACGGCGTTTTTTTCCTCAGCCTGCATGCCGTGGGAAACGGATGCGACAGGAACGGCGGTGCCGTCTTTTAAAACCGAGGCCGTCACATACCCGTTTTTCGGATTGAATCCGGTTAACAGCACATGTGCCGTTTTCATATGTTTGTACTTCTGCCAGTCGGGAGACCGTTTATTTTCCGCCCAGCCGCTCGATACCCTTTTTGCTACTATGCCTTCTCCGTCATACCGGACGACCTTGTCCCAGAGCGCTTCAAAGTCAGTGTGCTCCGGAATGTATTGAATCGCTTCTTCCGCTAAGTGACGGGGGCTTAAAGGAAGATTTGCTTCTTCAAACAGTTTGAAAAGGGCGTGCTTCCGTTTCACATAGGGCAATGAGACTGTCGCGGCGCCTTTCAGAACCAAGAGATCAAATGCCAGAAAGCGGCACGGCCGTTTATTGGCGATATTTTCAATGGCTTCCGCCCGTTTTAAACGTCCGCGGATTTGAATGTGCTCAAAGTCCGCTCTGTACGGATTCACTAAATAAACAAGCTCACCGTCAAGCGTAATGGGGAACCTGTCTTTCATGTGCTGAAAACACAGGACGGCAAAGGCTGTGATTTCCGGAAATTGATTCGTCAGCGTCTGGCCGTTTCTGCTGGTTAATGTGACACCGCTTTCGTCTATGCGGAGAAGACAGCGGAATCCGTCATACTTTACCTCATAGCGCCACTCACTGCCTGTGGGCGGTGCAGAGGTCAGAATCGGCTGCATCGTCAGCACCATAATTAAGACGTTCCGGCTTTTTGTCTGGTCGTTTTCCGTTTTTTCCCTTCGCCGCCTGCGGACGCAGTGTCTTTTGTCCGCACCGGTGCAGCCTGCTCGCGATTCGGCCGCTTCGTCCGGTCAATGCTCGCCTGCAGGGCGCTGACAAGGTCAATGACATCTTCGCGCGGACCGGGAGCAGCCGGTGTCACGCCTGCTTCTTCATGTTCGAGCTTATCATTAATTTTGGCGAGGAGGGCTTTCCGGTATGTGTCTTCGTATTGCTCTGGGTCAAACTCGGTTGTCAGCTCGTTTATTAACGTAATCGCCGTCTGCAATTCTTTTTCATTCACGGCCGTCTGCTCGGGAACTCCCGGCACATGTCCGGCGTTTCTGACTTCATCCGGATAATGAATGGACTCCATCACGATACAGTTGTCATACACGCGAAGAATCGCAAGCTGCTGCTTAGAACGGATCGTAATAGAGGCAATCCCGATTTTACCTGTCGTCCTCAGCGCTTCCCGCAAAAGTGTATAGGCTTTTGTGCCGTTATCTCCCGGCCCGACATAATAAGACCGGTTAAAATAAATCGGATCAATTTCTTGCAGCTGGACAAAGTCAACAATTTCAACCGCTTTCTCTTCATGTTCCTGTTTTACGTCTTTCAGGTCCTCGTCTGTCAAAATGACGTATTTTCCCTTTACATACTCATAGCCTTTAACGATTTCACCAGGCTCCAGACTCTTTTCACATCCGGTACAGATTTTTTCGTATTTAATCGGCGCATGGTCTTCTTTATGAAGACTGCGGAATTTTATATCTTTATCTTCAGTGGCCGCAAAGAGCTTGACCGGGATATTGACGAGGCCGAAGCTGATCGAACCCTTCCACATCGTGTGCATGAATAAAAACTCCTTTTTGTCTTTATTGTGGATAAACGGGTCCGTTCCATGTGTAGCAACTTATGGGTGGCGCGGCGCTTCATGGAGCAGCTCTTCAATCTCCTCAGGCGGCAATGGCCTGCTGAAATAGAATCCTTGAAGAAAATCGCACCCTTTTTCATCTAAAAGCTTTTTTTGCATCGCCGTTTCAACCCCTTCAGCAACGACTAAAAGAGAAAGCTGATGTCCCATGGCAATTATTGCGCCTGTGATCTGCGCGGATTTAGGATGCAGCTGGAGATCATCTATAAATGATTTATCGATTTTCAATCTATGAATCGGAAAGTCCTTTAGGTAACTGAGAGAACTATGGCCCGTCCCGAAATCATCAATACTTACACTGATTCCCAGCTCAGTTAGCGCCGTTAGCACTTTTTTGCTGTGCTCGCGGTCTTCCATCGTCATGCTTTCGGTCACTTCTGCTTCAAGCAGTGCGGGAGGAAGCTTGTAATGGGTAAGTGTTTTCTGAATAAACGGGACAAGTTCTTCCGACTGAAATTGTTTAGCCGAAATATTAATGGCGACAGGAAGATGGTAACCTTTTTCGTGCCATTCCTTCGCCTGCCGGCACGCCTCGGTAATGATCCATTTGCCGAGGTCGATAATCAGGCCGGTTTCTTCGGCGGCCTGTATAAAGTCTCCGGGGTTCTGCAGTTTTCCATCTGCGCCGGCAACTCTCAGAAGCGCTTCAACTCCTGTTATGAGCTGATCGGCGGAGCTGTATTGAGGCTGATAATGAAGGACAAACCTTTTTTTCTCAATTGCTTCTCTCAATTCCATCTCAATCCGGAGCTTTTTCGCTTCTTTTTCTCCGATTTGGGCAGAGTAATATTTGTATTTGCTTTTGTTTCGGTCTTTGCTGGCGTACATCGCCATATCGGCTTTTTTCATCAGTTCCATCCCGTCCGACCCGTCTTTTGGAGAGACGGCGATGCCGATGCTGACGGAGGTGATCAGCTCATGCTCCTGAACGATAAACGGTTTTTCGAACTGCATGATGATCTGTTTTGCTAAATCATCAATGTCATCGTCCTCAGACCGGGCATCCGTTAAAATAATAATAAATTCATCGCCGCCAAGACGGGCGATAAAACCATTATCCGGGATGATGGAAGAAAGTCTTTCAGCCGCTGATTGAAGAAGTCTGTCTCCGACATTGTGCCCGAGAGCATCATTAATAACTTTAAACCGATTTAAATCGAGAAAGAACACAACGGTCAAATGCCCATGCGAATGTTTCTTTTCCAGAACTTCCGTCAATCGCTGAACGGCATGGCGGCGGTTCGGAAGGTCGGTCAAAGAATCATAATGCGCCATGCGGTGAATTTCCTTCTCGGCTTGCCGCTGTTTGGTCATGTCTTTACAGATGACATATACACTGTCCAGTCCGTTATCGACCAAAACAGGAATAAAGGTAACATTAATATAAAATAAACCGATATCTGTCTTCAGATCAGCATCAAAATGCAGTGCCTGCTGTTCTTTTTTTACCTGTTTGAAATAGGTCTTCAGCGGACTGCTGATATGTCTGCGCCAATTTTGGCTGTCCAGTCCGAAACTGTGTATCATCTCGGCCCCTGCTTCATTAGAGTAAAGAATTTTACCACTAGGAGAAAGGATGAAAATGGGGTCAATGTTATGTTTAATTAATGATTGAAACCGCTGTTCATGATCCTTCATACGTTCATCGTGGCGGAAAAACTGACGATCGAAATGTGAGCTGAAAAACAATAACATCTGAAAACAAAAGATAATCAGCGTATAAAAACAGACAAATGAAACGAATGAATTTCCATATCGCTGCTAGGCCTTCGCGTGTCTGCATAAAATGACGCTGCCATCATACCTGTATAATGCATCCCCGAGACGGCCGCGCCCATGAAAACAGAACTGATGATTTTTTGAAAAGTCAAATGTTCTGTCGGTTTCTTCACTGCTAAACCGAAAAATACTTTCAGCGAAACGAAAGAAGCGGCAATGGCAATCAAAATAGAGAAACAGAATAAAAAAGGATTATACATAATCATTACCCGGGAAATGGCCGACATTCCCATGTAATGCATAAGTGAAATTCCCGCTCCCATAAAAACAGATCCGGTAATCAGCCGGTTGAGTGTTAAGATTCTTCGGCTGACGATATATAAAGCCGCGAAAGACCCGGAAATCGCGGCGCCTAAAGAAGAGACCATCGGTACGGCTTCATAATTCATATGCATGTTCACATAAACGGCGAGCATCCCGACAAAATGCGTTGACCATATGCCGAAACCCATGATAACTGAACCGGCGATCAGCCACAGTTTACTGCGAATCCCCGTTTTCAGCGTTACTTTTCTGGAGATTTCAAGTGAAGTAAACGCCGCCAGACAAGCAATCAGAATGGATAACCCGACAAGCGGAAGATTGTAATATACATGTAATTCCAAAGATGATTCCTCCTACTAAACCGTGAAACAACTTACATTTATATCGGCATGTCTAAAAAATATTTCAGCTTCAAGATTTTGTGTTAAAATCATTCTTAAGTTTCGGAATATAGACTTATGTCGGGAGTGATACATCATCGAAGGTTTTATCATATCAATAATAGAGGCGTTTAAAAGCTTATCCTACACAGGAATTTTTTTGGCGCTCAGTATAGAATTCATTCCCGCGGAAATTGTTCTTCCGCTTGCGGGCTACTGGGTGTCAAAAGGGGATATGACGCTTGCCGGAGCCGTGTTTGCCGGCTCGCTCGGCGGTGTTTCAGGCCCGCTTGTTTTATATGGAATCGGCAGGCTGGGCGGTCGGCCGTTTTTGCTGAAGTACGGAAAGTATATATGGATCAAACCCGAAACCCTGCAGAAATCAGACGATTTCTTTCAGAAGCACGGAGGTTTGGTAGCGTTCAGCGGCCGTTTTATACCGGGGATCAGGACGCTGATTTCTTTGCCGTGCGGCATTGCGAAGATGAATGTCTGGGTGTTCTCCCTTTATACATATGCAGCGATGCTTCCGATTACGTTTGCTTACGTATACCTCGGAATGAAACTCGGGGAAAATTGGAAAAACGTCGGGTCCATTCTTGATCAATATATGCTCCCGCTGGGTATATTCATTGCGGTGCTTCTCGTCTCTTATATCGTTTTAAAGAGAAGAAAGCAGCGGGTCAAAACAGAAAATATTTCTCAATTTGTTAAAAAAGTTAAGCGTTGACAAATGAAGAAACAGGCTTTATCATGAGCGTATAAACAAATATTTCTTGAAATCCCAAAGGGGAGTAGCGTCCGGATCTTCCGGAAACAAAGTCGTCAATTCATGGATCATATCCATCGGCTTTGTTGGCATGCCAATGATTCATGTCTAGCAAGACCTTTGCCTTATATCGGCAAAGGTCTTTTTTGCGTAAAAAAACCGCCGGTATAAGCTCGGATGACAGAAAAGAGACGGAGGGATTGGATTGGACTTATCATTATTATTGGAGTATGGATGGGTTCTTCTCGTTTTAATCGGGCTGGAAGGGATTTTAGCGGCGGATAACGCGCTGGTGATGGCTGTGATGGTGAAGCATCTCCCGGAAAAACAAAGGAAGAAGGCTTTATTTTACGGTTTGGCGGGGGCTTTTATTTTACGTTTCGGGTCGCTGTTCGCTATTTCTTTCTTGGTGAATGTTTGGCAGGTTCAGGCCGTCGGCGCCCTATATTTGTTTTACATCGCAGTCAGCCATTTGCTGAAGCGGTATGTATTCAAACATAACACAGGGCAGAAGAAACAGAAAGAAAGCGGTTTTTGGCAGACTGTATTGAAAGTGGAGCTGGCGGACATTGCTTTTGCCGTTGATTCCATTTTAGCGGCGGTCGCGCTTGCAGTAACGCTTCCGGGAACACCGCTTCCTGCCATCGGCGGCTTGGACGGCGGTCAGTTTCTCGTCATTTTAGCCGGCGGCGTTATTGGTTTAATCATTATGCGCTTCGCGGCATCAATGTTCGTTTCTTTATTAAAAACGAGGCCGGGCCTTGAAACGGCGGCATTTGTTATTGTCGGGTGGGTAGGCGTGAAACTCGCTCTTTATACTCTGGCCCATGAGGAACTCGGCATAGTTCCAGCAGATGTGATCCATTCGGCGGCCTGGAAAATGATTTTCTGGGCGGTTCTGGCAGCCATTGCGGTATGCGGATGGTTTATGTCAGGAGCAAAACAAATAGAGACGGATGCGGCATCCGCAGAAAGAGAACACGCATAAAAAGGGTCATAGAGGGATCTGTTTTTTTAAAAAACAGGTTCCTTTTTTTGTTTGAAACGCTTACATTTAAGACATATGATAACAATTTTATAACAGCATTGTTACAAAAAACACACAGAAAACCCCCTTAATTCTGCTTGAAGGCACGAAATCATGTATAGTACGTCTTATTGGCTTGTCATAATTGAGACAAATGAAATCGATTTCTCTTTTTCTTCCTTTGCGAATCCCTACTAAATTAGCTATGATTATGAGTAGTTATAGGGAGGAACTGAGGTGAAACCAGTGCTTAGCCTTTTGTTTAAATTGGGAAAAAAGAAGCAAACGCTTGAAACATCTGTTAAAAAAATACAAAAAGGCGACAAAGATCTGCAGAACGATTTAATACAGCAATATAAGCCTTTTATCGCAAAGACGGTTTCATCCGTTTGTAAACGATATATAGATGAAAAAGACGACGAATTCAGCATCGGACTGATCGCGTTTAACGAAGCCATTGAAAAATATTCGGCTGAAAAAGGTAATTCGCTGCTTGCATTTGCAGAGCTTATCATAAAAAGAAAAGTAATAGATTATATCAGAAAAGAAGCAAGAACCGCTCAGCACATTAATATGGATGTGCAGGAAGGCGACGACCAGGAGTCTTCGCAGAGTCTTATCGAAGCAGAGCTTTCCATTGATGAATACCGCAAACAGATAGAACAGGAGCAGCGCCGGGAAGAAATTCTTTTTTTTCAAAAGCAGCTGAAAGAATACGGGCTGTCTTTTAAAGAGTTGCTGGAACAATCGCCGAAGCATACAGATGCGAGGCAGAATGCGATTAAGGTAGCTTACACGCTTGTTGAAAATGAAGAGCTGGCGTCCATTTTGCACCAGAAGAAACAGCTTCCTGTCAAACAGCTGGAGCAGCTCGTGTCGGTCAGCAGAAAAACGATCGAACGGAACCGAAAATATATCATCGCCATGAGTATTATTATTACCGGTGATTATATTTATTTAAAAGATTATCTTAAAGGGGTGTTGCACTCATGAGAAGAGGGATCATAGTAGAGAAAAATAAAAAATTCGTCACGTTGCTAACCCCTGACGGACAATTTTTAAAAACAAAAAATGATCACCGCACTTGTGAAATCGGAGAGGAAATTACGTTTGAAGGCGAAACGCGTATGGGAAGAAGGGCCAGCTTTTTTGATTTTCTGAAACTGCGCCCTTTTAAATTGGGAGTGTTTACGATGACTGCTATTATCTTATTTATTTTAATCATGCTCCCGGTTTTTTCTGATAACAAAGCTTACGCGTATATGACGCTGGACATTAATCCAAGCATTGAGATGGCTTTAAACAGCAAATATGAAGTCATTGAACTTACGCCGCTGAACCATGACGCCAAACAGGTCATTAATGACATCGGAGACTGGAAAAGCAGCGATTTTAAGGAAGTCATCAGTGATATTATTACCGATTGCAGCAAGCATGGATATGTAAAGGAATCAAAAGAGATTTTAATTTCCACGGTTTATGAAAATACAGATGACAATACATATAAAAAAGGCGTCAAAAAACAGCTGGCTGATATGACTGAAAAATATAAGGGCACCTACCAGCTTCAATCGCTTGAATCAGATATGGAAACAAGAGAAAAAGCGAAACAGGAAGGTATGTCAACAGGCAGCTACATAAGAAGAAACGAAAAGAAAACAGAAGAAGAACAGCCTGAAAAGAAAACAGACGGCCAAGAAACCGATCAGAAAAACAATGAAACAGATACTGATCAAAACATGCAGCCGGACACAGAAAAGCCGGCGGCTGATGAGCAGACATCTCCTGATGAAGAAAAGGCAGCGGACCAGCCGGAAAACAATGAAACAACGCCCGGCACGGAAGAAGCGAAGCCGGACAGTCAGGACGGCAATCAGCAAACCGAAAAAAATGCAGCTTCCGGATCAGAGGAAAACACTCAGAAGGAACAAGATGGGGAAAAAGAGCAGCCCCCAACACAAAATCCTCAGGAAAACGGAAACGACAAAGAGCCCAAGCATAGGTATAACAATCATTACTGGAATCAGCGGGATCATGAGCGCAATGAACAGCGGGAATCCTATCGGCGCCATGAAGATTCGTCAGACCGCAGGAACCCGAACGGCTACCGGCACGGAAGGGAAAATGCCGATAAATATCAAAATTCGCCGAGAAATCCCGGCGAATAAGCTACATTATTGAGTTTTGCCGTTTAATTGTGATTGAGCCTGCTGTACAAGCCGTTTTGTCATTTCCCCGCCTACAGAGCCGTTTGCGCGTGCTGCTGTATCAGAGCTAAGGTTCACGCCGAATTCTTGAGCCACTTCGTATTTAAATTGGTCAAGTGCCTGCTCAGCCCCTGGAACTAAGAGTTTATTTCTGCTCGCCATCTTTTTCATCTCCTTTTCTCTGGCAAGATGTTTTACGCATTTTAGTTTCAAACGGAACGGTATTGATTATGCTGGCAATTGTTGTGCAGCTGAAAAAAACCCCGGCGCAGACACCGGGGCTAAGAACGTTATGAATTATAATAAATGGCTGGTCATTTTGTAGGCGGAGGCTTGAATATGGAAAGTCAAAACGGAGAGCACCGTAACGGCGAGTATGGATCTGATATTGTTCCATTGCCCGTTTCCGAGTTCTTTGAAGCAGCCTCTGAGCTTGTCCGTCTGCTGTTCAACGAGCTCCTGCAGGCTCGTTTCCTTCATCGGCGGGTTGCCCTTATGATGGAGATAATCAATCACCTGAGCGCAGCTCTCATAGTAGCTGATCGGGCTGATGACGTCATCTGTTCTGTCGGTGATCGTGTTAAATGCGATCTTCAGTATGCCGCGTATATGTTCGAAGTCATAAATTGATTTTAAATCACGTACAATGAGAAGGATGACAGCTTGTTCAATTGTATATTTTTTTCCGAGTAAGGGGTGGCCGATCAAATCTTTAATATCGCGTTTCACCCAGTTTTGGACGGCGGTTGATTTTAAAGACGTCAGCTCGCACAGATTTCCCAGTTCGACAATCTCGTTTGTTGAAAGTCCGTATTCTTTTTTCTCTTTTTTTCGCTCGAATCTCGTCAGAAATTCAGGGATATGCAGCCGGTTTTCCGCTTCATCCAATGTCATATCCGCAGATTGCAATAAGATTTGGAGAGGGGTTGCGTCTCCTTGGCCCTTTAACGCGTAAAGAAGCCGGACCATATCAGTTCGGGTCAGTTTAAACGTGTTCATTGTTCACCTCTGATTGATTACGTGTTCACTTTCTTGTATCACTGAGAATTACATTAACATCATACGTCGAAATTGTTGCATTTTCAAACAGATCATTTATAATTTAATTAAATAAGTTCTTTTGATCTTAAAAAAGACGGAGGTAATTATGGCGAAAAGAATATTTCTGTTTATTTTAACAAACCTTTTGGTCATTACGACAATCGGAATTGTGCTTACGATTATTACAAGCGTCACCGGTGTCGGCTCGTATATACAAAATGGCCGCGTCGATCTGACGGCATTGCTCGTGTTCAGTCTTGTCGTCGGTTTTGTCGGTTCTTTTATTTCTCTCGGAATGTCCAGATGGATGGCCAAAACGATGATGGGTGTCCGGGTGTTAAATCCGAAGAAACAGTCACTCAGCTTTGAAGAGCAGCAATTGGTTGACCGGGTGCACAGACTGGCCCGTACTGCAGGGATGACGAAAATGCCTGAAGTCGGTATTTATCATTCCCCTGAGGTCAATGCCTTTGCGACCGGGCCTTCTAAGCGCCGCTCACTTGTCGCGGTTTCCTCAGGTTTATTGCAGCAGATGGATGATGCTGCGGTGGAAGGGGTTCTTGCCCATGAAGTCGCACACATTACAAACGGTGACATGGTCACGATGACGCTGCTGCAGGGAATCGTCAATACGTTCGTCGTCTTCCTTTCCCGTATCGCGGCATGGATTGCAAGCCGCTTTGTCAAAGAAGACCTCGCGCCGGTCGTGCATTTTATCGCGATGATCGTGTTTCAGATTATTTTTTCCATTCTCGGCAGTCTTGTCGTCTTCGCATACTCGCGTCACAGAGAGTTCCACGCTGACCGCGGCGGTGCCGACCTTGCCGGCAAGGATAAAATGATTCACGCCCTGCGTACGCTGAAGTCTTACACAGGACACGTGAATGAAGAGGATCAGACGGCGGTGCAGACGTTAAAAATCAATGGCAAAAAGCATTCGTCACTGTTCTCTACACACCCTGATCTGGATGAGCGCATCCGCAGGCTTGAAGCCAAATAATCAACAAAACCTCTGACATTGGTTCAGAGGTTTTTTGATTAAAGATCGGCAAATTACATAAGGTAAATAAAAAATCTTTCTAAAAAGACCTTTAAAAATTCTCCCAATATCATTAGAATAATTACGTACTACAATGAGAGGCAAAAGGAATTATCTTATGAAATTAATGCTGAAGAAATTCATACAGATCTTGTCGCCTGCACAGCTGATTGCATTATATTATTTTCTTGCTGTGACGGTGGCAGTTATATTGTTAAGTCTGCCGGCAGCCCACAAACAAGGGGCCAGCTGGTCGTTTATAGACGCGCTGTTTACAGCTGTCAGCTCAGTCAGTGTAACGGGTTTAACGGTGGTCAACACGGCTGATACATTCAGCACGACCGGGATTGTCATTTTGGCATTCGTGCTGCAATTCGGCGGAATCGGCATCATGACGCTCGGAACATTCGTCTGGCTGATTATGCGCAAACGGATCGGTCTGCGGGAACGGAAGCTCATTATGGTGGATCAGAATCAATCGCAGTTTTCCGGAATCGTCAACTTGATGAAGCAAGTCCTGTTTTTGATTTTATTAATCGAGTTTTTGGGCGGCATCATTTTAGGAACATATTTTTTAACGTATTACCATTCGTTTGAACAAGCTTACTTGCACGGATTCTTTGCGAGTGTCAGCGCCACGACAAACGGCGGTTTTGATATTACGGGAAATTCACTCGTTCCGTTCAGGCATGACTATTTCGTGCAGTTTATTACGATGCTTCTGATTATTTTCGGTGCGATCGGGTTTCCGGTGCTCGTAGAAGTTAAGGACTTTTTGTTTTCAAAACAGCGCAGATACTCATTTACGCTGTTTACGAAAATTACGACCGTTACGTTCGGAATGCTCGTTTTGTTCGGGGCCGTCGGAATTTACGCGCTTGAAGCAAGCCATGCCATGAAGGGAAAAAGCTGGCATGATGTTTTGTTTTTATGTCTCTTTCAATCAACCGCTACAAGAAGCGGCGGGCTTGCGACAATTGATATCAGTCAGCTGTCGGCGCCGACACTATTTTTCATGTGCGCCCTTATGTTCATCGGCGCATCGCCGAGCTCAGTCGGCGGCGGAATCCGCACCACGACATTTGCGCTTAACCTTCTTGCTCTGTTTCATTTTGCCCGGGGGAATAAAGCGGTCAAGGTCTTTAAACGCGAGCTTCATCAGGCTGATGTCATGAAATCGCTGGTCGTTACGATGATGGCGATTCTGCTTGTGTTCGGATCGACGCTGATTCTGGCTGTGACGGAGAAGAATCAGACGCTGCTCGGACTGCTTTTTGAAGTTTGCTCCGCTTTCGGAACGACCGGGCTTTCGCTTGGGATTACCCCGCATTTAAGCGATATCGGAAAATGCGTGATCATGATCGTCATGTTTATCGGCCGGATCGGCATTCTGACTTTCCTTTATTTAATCGGCCGAAAGGAAATCGAAGCGAATTATCACTATCCGAAGGAAAGAATTATAATCGGCTGACACCGCTTTTTTAAAAGCGGTGTTTTTTATTTCCGGAAAATGGATGTGTGGCAGCAGTTTTTTTGGAGATTCTATTTGTAAAGAGGTGACGTCATTGTTTGCCGTATTCTGGAAATCTGTGATTATGATAGCGGTCGGTACCTTTTTATTGCGAATTGCCGGGCGGAAATCGATCAGCCAGCTGTCGGTGACCCAGACAGTCATCATGATTTCCATCGGCTCAATTATTATTCAGCCGTTTATTGAACATAGTTTATGGGAAACCATTTTCGCGGCTGCGATTTTTATTGCAGTACTGATCCTGATGGAATATTTAGAAATCAAATCAAACTTTTTTGAGGTTTTATTTTCAGGAAAAACCATCGCCGTTGTCAGAGACGGAAAAATCATACCGGAAAATTTAAAAAAGATGCGTTTCACCGAGGCGCAGCTGTCAATGCGGATCAGGCAGGAAGGCCTCGGGGATATACAAGATTTTAAATATGTGTTGCTTGAGCCGAACGGACAGATCGGCTATGAGCTTATTGATGATGCCAAAAACGTGACAGTGCGCGACCTGAAAAAAATGCTTGATGAATTCAAAACAGATTTGCTGACAGAAGGAGGAAATCAAATGAAACGCAAAGCAGCGAAGAATGAAGCTTTGACCAATAACAATACACCGACTGAGAGCATGGACAAAGATGCATACAAAACGCAATATGACGGTGATCCCGGACTGAGAGGCGCAAACCGCAAATCAAAACACGGCAAACAAGGAGGCGAATAACATGACGAAAAAAAATCGCCACAGTAGAGACATGCAAAACCATAAAAAGCCGATGGACCCTGAATTGCTTGAAGAAGAATTTTCAAGCGAGCTTGGTGATTATAACGCCGGAAAACTGATTGAAACGCTTGAACAGACGAAACCCAAGAAGAAAGAAGACAGCAAAAAATAAAAAATACCTCTTAGGCGATATCGCTTAAGAGGTATTTTTTATTATTTCGAATAAACACCGTTTCTTGTTCCTTTCACCGCTTCAAGCCAGCCGGTTATCCGCAGTTCAATAAACGGCTGTGCGGCCGTTTTCACCGCATTGCTGGAGAGAATGGAAGTAAGAGCGGCCGTTAAAATCAAGAGCATGACTAAATTCTGGTAATCAGACAGGTGATCTTCAAGCCCGATCTGGCGCAGCGTTTTTATGATGAATCCATGCAGCAGATACACGTAAAACGTCCTCGTACCCCACTTCGTAAAGAAATAACGCTTTTGCGGAACGAGCGCCAAAAAGCTGAATGTGGCGGCAAAGGCCAATACATACCAGCCGATGCGCGACAGACCGCTCAACAGCGTCACTGTGCCGAATGTGGAATAAGGCTCCGACCCGAACAGCCACGAGTAATCAAAATCAATGCACCAGCATAAGAGGAAAACAATCCCGAGTACGCCGGCGGCAATCTGCCTGCCTCTTTTGGCACGCAGTAAATCAAAGTGCTGTTTTTTCAAATAGAACCCGACGAGAAACATCGGAAGAAAGACAAACGTTCGTGAGAGACTCAGCGTGCTGCTGATGAAATCCAGATACCCGATCATAACGGCAAGCCCGCAGCTCGCTCCAAGCGCCCACATTTTTGGCAGCTTCGTAAAAGGGTACAGCAGCAGATTCCAAAAGAATAAGCTGACTAAAAACCAGAGAGACCACTGCGGATCAATCGGATTGACGCTTGTCATGCTTTCATCCTGAATCAAGTAGTAAAAAACCGAGTAGATGCCCTGAAAAATCAGGTACGGAATAATCAGCTTCACAGCCAGCTTTTTCACATAACCTTTCCGCTTAAAGTTTTTAGCGAAATAGCCGGAAACCAGGATAAAGGCCGGCATATGAAAAGTATAAATGAATTTGTAGAGATGAAGCATAAACTCATTTCCGTTAATAAAAGACCGGAGAATGTGGCCGAACACCACCAGAAAAATCAAGATAAACTTGGCGTTGTCAAAGTAACTGTCTCGCGATTTTGTCATAGCATCACCTTCTTTTCAAAAAATCATCCACTGCATGATTATTTCCTGATGATGTTCATTTTAAAATAAAAAACAAAAAATTGAAGGAGGACAAAAGGGATTGTTAGGATGATGTAATGGGGAGGTAAGGATCGTAGAAAAAGACTTTAACTTGTCATATCATTGAAATTTTCTGAAATGTATAGGGCGAATGAAGGAAGATGAGGTATTTTGTAGAAATATTGAAGGATAGGTTTTTGAAGAAGGAGTGTACTGAATGGCTGAAACTCTGGATTTGCAAACAAAGGAGTCGCTGAAAGAGCAGCTGAAGCGGATGAAGGAGGAAAATGACCGCCTGAAGAGTGATTTGCATCGGTATCATGTGATTATGAATAACACGCTTGATGCCATATGCCATAAGGAAATGAAAATCGTCCAGGCGAACGAGGCTGCCGCCCGGATGATGCAGATTGAGGCAGAGAGCCTCATAAACCGCTCCGTCCTGGACTTTTTATATTCTGTGCCTCAGGAAGAACTGAATAAGGCCGTGAAAAAATTTTTGAAAAAGGGCCATCTGTGGAAAGAGGTGCCGATTAAGCTTGACAGCGGCGCGACGAAATACATTGAATTCCTCGCCAAAGACGGAATTGGGGAGGATTATTTTTTTGTGGTGATGAGGGATATCTCCTCTAAAAAAATACTAGAGCGTGAATTTTCCATGAACGAGCAGCTGTTTAAAGATCTGTTTGACAGAGCTGTCGATGGCATCGTCCTGTTTGACAAGGACGGCGGGTTTATTGATGCGAACCTCTCTTTTTGCAAAAGCTTTGAGATCGGTCAGAATGAACTGTCCCATCTGTCGCTCCGCCATTTTACAGAAGGAGAAAACAACAAGCACCTGAAAGAAATCTGGGACACCCTCGGCAAAAAAGGAAAAGCTAAAGGAGAGCTGCCGGTCAAGCTCCGGTCCGGCGAGGAGAAGCTGTTTGAATTTACGATTACGTCCAACTTGATCAGCGGGTTTTACATGTCCATTATGAGGGACATAACGGAGAAACGGTCGATGGAATTGAAACTCTTTAAAAGCGAAGAGCGTTTCCGCGAAATCTTTGAAAACGCTATGGACGCGATTGTCATTTGGTCTGATGACGGAAGGATTGCCAAAGCAAACGAGTCGGCGTGCCGTATTTTTGAACTGCCGATGGATAAGCTGGTGGAACGGAATTTATGTTCGTTTATCGTTGATCCGCAGAAAAAATACAAACAGATTAAGAAAAAATATGAAAAATACGGGGAAATCCGTGAAGAGATGCTGTTTCAGATGGCAAACGGCCAATATAAAGAGCTTGAATTCACATCAAAACGAACCATACTTGAAGGTCAGCATTTAACCATTTTAAGAAATGTCAGCGATCGAAAGCGGATGGAAAAAGAATTGAGGGAAAGCGAGCTGAAATTCAGAAAAGTATTCAACGGCTCAATGGACGGCAAAGTCTTGTTTGACAACCAATTCCGCATTATTGACGCAAACCCTCTCGCAAGCCGTATCCTCGGCATGCCGGATGAGGAGCTGAGAGCGTACACCGTTCCGGATATTCTTTCATTATTTGATATTGAAAACGCGGGTGTGCCCGCCAGAAAGATTGATTTAGAAGGAATGGATAATGAAATCCCCTTCCTGTTAAGCAGCAGTGACAGCCGCAAACTGGAATTCTCCTTCAAAAGGAATATCATTCAAAATATGAATCTGGCCATTTTTAAAGATGTCACCGAGGCCAAAGAGCTTGAGGAGCGGCTGCGGAAATCAGACACTCTTCACGTCGTAGGTGAGCTTGCGGCCGGCATCGCCCACGAAATCAGAAATCCGATGACGGCGCTGAAAGGGTTCATTCAGCTTTTGCAAGGAAGCATTGAAGGAGAACATTCCCTGTACTTTAACGTCATTACCTCAGAATTAAAACGCATCGAGTCTATCATCACTGAATTTTTAATTTTAGCGAAACCTCAGGCGATATTATATGAAGAAAAAGACGTGACGCAGATTATGAAAGACACGGCCGATCTCTTGAATGCCCAAGCCAATCTTGTCAATGTGCAGATCCATTTGAACCTGACCGGAAACATCCCGCCGATTTACTGTGAGCCGAATCAATTAAAACAGGTGTTTATCAATATTTTAAAAAACGCCATTGAAGTCATGCCGGGCGGCGGCAATATCTACGTGACCATTCAGCCTTCTGATAAAGACCATATTCTGATTTCTCTTCAAGATGAAGGAACAGGCATGTCCGAAGACAAATTAAAACGTCTTGGCGAACCATTTTACACGACAAAAGACAGGGGAACGGGGCTCGGTCTGATGGTCAGCTATAAAATCATCGAAGAGCACCAGGGCCGCATTCATGTGGAGAGTGAAGAAGGGAAGGGCACCGTCTTTCATTTGACGCTTCCGATCCGGCAGAATACTGAAGAAAGAAGGAGCGGCGAATGATCTGTTTTACAAGTGTGAAGGCACCTTTTGGAACCGTCATCATAACAGAGGAAGAGGGCTTTATTACCGGCCTGTTTCTCAACGGGGAAGATTTTGAGAAATGGCGGAAAGATACGCCCGGCGTGAAATCGTGTGAAACCGCTTTGCTATCTGAGGCGAAACAGCAGCTGACCTCTTATTTTTCCGGAGAAAGAAGGCATTTCTCTCTGCCTCTGAGACAAAAAGGGACAGCTTTTCAGGAAAAGGTATGGAACGCGCTGACGGTGATTCCATACGGCGAATCCCGGAGCTACGGTGATATAGCCGAAATGATCGGCAAACCGAAAGCGGTGCGCGCCATCGGACAAGCCAATAAACGCAACAGGCTGCCGATTTTGATTCCGTGCCATCGGGTAATCGGCAAAAACAGCGCCTTAACGGGTTACGCGGGCACCCAGACGGATGTAAAAGCGGTGCTGCTGAACATCGAACAAATATCCTATAAAGAAAAATAAAGCATATGGCACGTTCCGTTTTTTCACGTCCGACATATCATTTTATTAAGTGAAAAAAGTTGGTCTTACGAAAAAGGAGGACGAAGCCTGATGAGAGTGAGCCGTCCGCAAAAGATAGCCGGCTATGCAGAGCTGTTTTTTAAAATGCATCTGATTTCAGCCGCCCAAAAAGATGAAGTGATTACATTATGCAGACAAAAAAACCGCTGACATTGCCTGAGGCAATATCATCAGCGGTTTTTCAGCTCAGCTGGCAGTCTGCAAATAATTGTTCAATTTCTTCCGTGTAAGAATCAGTCACGATGCCTTTCTCGGTTATAATGCCTGAAATCAGGCTGCTCGGTGTAATATCGAAGGCAGGATTGAAGACCGGCACATCTTCAGGAGCGGTGCGTATGCCGGAGATCTGTCTGACTTCATCCGGATCTCTTTCTTCAATAGGAATCTGATCGCCGTTTTCAATCTGTAAGTCAAAAGACGAAAGCGGTGCGGCCACAAAAAACGGAATTTGAAAGGCGTTTGCCAAAATAGCGAGGCCATACGTTCCGATCTTGTTGGCCGTATCCCCGTTTTTAGCAATTCTGTCAGCGCCGACAATGACCGCTGAAATGTGCTTTTCCTTCATTGTGTGGGCGGCCATGCTGTCAGTAATGAGCGTGACATCAATCCCGCCCTGCATCAGCTCCCACGCCGTCAGCCGGGACCCCTGGAGAACGGGCCTTGTTTCACAAGCGTAAATATGAAGACCGAGGTCTTTTTGTTTCGCTAAGTAAAAGGGGGCAAGCGCCGTACCGTACCTGCTTGTGGCAATTGAACCTGCATTGCAGATAGTCATGATCTTATCGCCTTTTTTAAAAAGTTGCAGAGCATTTTGGCCGATCATCCGGCATGTTTCTTCATCCTCAATCTGAATCTGAATGGCTTCATGAACGAGCGTTGTCTTCGCTTCATTGATTGAGGTCGCATCTCTGATGGAGTCCGTCAGTCTGTCAAGCGCCCACGCGAGGTTGACGGCAGTCGGTCTCGAGCTGTTTAAATACGCTTTGACATCCGCGAGCTGACGGCGGAAATCAGAAAGATCGCGGACTTCAAACGATTTGGCAGAGAGCGCGAGTCCGAACGCCGCCGTTATACCGATGGCCGGAGCGCCCCTTACTTTCAGTGTGATAATCGCGTCGAATACATCTTCCTTTGTTTCAAGATCCACATATTCAGTAACGTCAGGGAGCTTTTGCTGATTTAAAATGCGGATGTATGTTTCTTTCCATTCCACAGAACGGGGGATGGCAAATTCATTGGTCATGCTGCATCATTCCTTTACACGGAGCTTAAATTGTTCCAGAACCTCAGTGATATCCTTCAGTTCTTTTCTGTTTTCGATATAACAGGCGCCGATTTCAAGCGCCAGCTTTTTCCGTTCAATTCGTTTGTCAAACGGAGTGAGTTCATCTAAGTCAGCTACATGGGCGAGTCCGATCGTGCGCCGAATCAATTCGCATCCCGCAAAACCGACCGCTTCCTCAAACGTGTTTTTCAGTGTATCTTCCAGCAGATGTCTGCAGGAAGGCAAGCTGTCTTTCTCCCAAGCTTCACTGAATGTTTTCACAAATGTGTCCCATACGGCGGCAGTATGGTCATATAACGGCTGTCTGTCGTCACCGTCCCGGCTGAGGGCGTTTAACAGCAGGTTGGCGATAAATTGGCCGATGTCAAAGCCGATCGGTCCGAAGAAAGCAAATTCGGGATCAATGACTTTTGTTTCATGTTCATCAGCGAAGATGCTTCCCGTGTGCAGATCGCCGTGAATCAATGTTTCCGCTGAATTCAGAAAGATGGCTTTCAATTCATCGGCGCCTTCTTTCAGCCGGGAATTGTTCCAAATTTTTTCTGCGTATGGGCGCAGCTCCTCTTCGAAATCATTTGTTTCATGATCGAGAAACGGTTCTGTAAACACAAGTCTTTCTGTGATATTGCAAAGCTCAGGATTTGTAAACTGCTTTGCGAGCTGCTGCTTTACTTTCGCATCAAGCGCATAAGCGGATGAGTAAAACAGCGTTTTTCCTAAAAATTCACCGATATGGGCCGATAAGTTCGGATAATGTTTTCCTTCCAGCAGCCCTTTTCTTGAGATCTTTAAATGCGAGAGGTCTTCCATTACCGTGACGGCCATTTCAGTATCGGAATAGTAAACGGCCGGAACGAGGTGCGGCACATGCTCGCCCTGGCGGATGAGGGCGCTGCTTTCGATTCTCGCCCGATCGATCGTAAGCGGCCAGCTTTCACCGACGACTTTGGCGTAAGGAATCGCCTGCTTGATAATCAGTCCCTTTTTGTTTTCTTTATCGTACACATGAAAGACGTAATTCAAATTGCCGTCGCCGATTTCACGGCATGTCAGGGTGCTTTTGCTTTGGAACAAGCCGAGCTTCACGGCTAGCGCGGCGGCGGAGCTTTCTGTTAATTGTTCATAAAGACTTGTTTTAGTTGCAGACATGGATTTACCCTCCTATTATGTAGTGGCTGTAAGAGATCGTGACGGAGAATACGCCCGAAAAAAAGCCTCCTTCTCTGAAAGAGAAGGAGGCTGAAACAGTGCAGTCCGCCTCTTATCTCTCAGATAACATCTGATGGAATTAGCACCGTGCCTTATGAGACAATGTCTCGGCGCAAAATGTACGCGCCCCATTTCACAATGGAATTACGGTCGGTTGCTGTTGGGGTCAAAAGGCCGATTCCCTCGCCCAACTCTCGATAAGAGAAAAATATATTGATTTGTATCACAATTCGGATTAATCAGTTGATGAAAATATTAGCAGGTGCGGAATATTCTTGTCAACGTTTTTTTGAAAATTAATATAAATCACGCCGCAAATCTTGGAAAACCGGTATGGTGCCGCGCACGGCCTCACTTTCTGAAACATCGATTTCCGCTGGGACTGCGCCTTCCGTCCGGTCTCCTTCGGCCAAAATCCGGCCCCATGGGTCAATTATCAGGCTATGGCCGGCAAATTCATTATCGGGATTGGATCCCGTGCAGTTGCAGGCGGCGACAAAACATTGGTTTTCAATTGCTCTGGCGATAAGCAGGCTTCGCCAATGATCGAGGCGGGGCAACGGCCATTCCGCAGAGATAAAGAGTACATTTGCTCCCTTGGACGTATGCTTTCTGATCCATTCGGGGAAACGGATATCATAGCAGATCAGCCCGGCACACTTGACACCGTCAAGCTCAAAGGAACCGTCGCTGTTTCCTGCTGACAGATATAGATGTTCATCCATCAGCTGAAACAGATGGGCTTTCTGATACTGCTTCACGATCTGTCCGCTGTTATCGGCGATGTACATGGTGTTATAGACATTTTCTCCTTCTTTGACCGCGACAGATCCGGCAACGAGGTGTACATTGTATCTTTTGGCCGTTTTTTTAAGCCATTGTACCGAGGTTTCGCCGTTTTCATCCGCCAGCTGGTCAAGCCGTGTGAGGTCATAGCCGGTCGTCCATAACTCAGGAAGCACGATGACATCAGCGCGGCGGCTTTCTTGCTCAATCAAAGATTCTGCTTTTTTGAAGTTTTCTGAAGGATTTCCGTATGAAATATCAAATTGCAAACAAGAAACGGTCCATTTCATTTTTTCAACACCCCAAGTTTCTCTTTACTTTTTTTATTTAACCATATATGATGATGGACTATCATTTCAAGAAATTTTTAGAAGGTGAAAATATGAACTTTGAAATCTCTGATGTACTCAAACAGCTGCCGGAACAATTTTTCGCATCATTGGTGCAAAAAGTGAATCAAAAGCTGAAAGAAGGCAAAGACGTCATCAATTTGGGACAGGGGAACCCCGATCAACCGACGCCTCAGCATATCGTTGAGGAAATGAAGCGCGCCGTCGAAAGGCCGGAAAATCATAAATACTCATCCTTCCGGGGCGCTTACAGCTTCAAAAAAGCAGCCGCTGAATTTTATGAAAGGGAGTACGGGGTTACGCTTGATCCGGAAACGGAAGTGGCCGTGCTGTTCGGAGGCAAGGCGGGACTTGTAGAGCTTCCGCAATGTCTTTTGAACCCGGGAGATACAATTCTTGTGCCTGATCCCGGATATCCTGATTACTGGTCGGGTGTCGCCCTTGCGAAAGCGAAAATGGAAATGATGCCGCTGACGGAAGATAGAGGGTTTCTCCCTGATTACAGCGCAATTCCTGAAAAGGTGCAGAATGAGGCGAAGCTGCTGTATCTCAATTATCCGAATAATCCGACCGGTGCTGTGGCGACAGAGGCGTTTTTTGAGGAAACGGTCAGCTTTGCAAAACAAAACGGCATTTGTGTCGTACATGATTTCGCATACGGAGCAGTCGGCTACGACGGGCATAAACCGCTGAGCTTTTTGCAGACGGAAGGTGCAAAAGAGACAGGAATTGAAATCTATACCTTGTCAAAAACTTATAACATGGCGGGCTGGCGTGTCGGATTTGCCGCCGGAAACGCGTCTGTTATCGAAGCGATCAACCTTTATCAGGATCATATGTTTGTCAGCCTGTTTCCCGCCGCGCAGCAGGCGGCGGCAGCAGCTCTTTTAGCTGATCAGGCGTGCGTCGCAGCGCAAAATGACAGATATGAGTCGAGACGAAATGCATGGATTGCAGCATGCCGCGATATCGGCTGGGATGTCACGGCTCCCGCGGGCTCTTTTTTTGCATGGCTCCCGGTGCCGGACGGTTATACATCACAGTCGTTTTCAGATCTGCTGCTGGAAAAAGCAAATGTCGCGGTCGCAGCCGGAAACGGGTTCGGAAAATGGGGGGAGGGCTATATCAGAGTCGGTCTTCTGACAAGTGAAGAAAGACTTAAAGAGGCTGCGGAACGGATCGGGAAACTCAATCTTTTCACCCGAAAAAGCATTGACATATCAAAATAACAATGCGATAATTCAAAATACTTTATAAAATCATTATTCTTATCAAGAGCAGGCAGAGGGACGAGCCCGATGAAGCCCGGCAACCGACTGTTAAAGCACGGTGCTAATTCTTGCAGCAGGAGCTGAGAGATAAGATTCGGACATAACACGAAGCCTCTTTCTGCTCATACGGAAGAGGTTTTTTTATGTTTTTCGAAAGAAAGAGAGGCGTTCACGCATGAGCGAAGTATTGGCAACATATCTTCTGACGGACACAACAGATAGTGAAAAGCGGGCGGAACAGATTGCAGCGGGGCTGACGGTAGGTTCCTGGACAGATCTGCCCCTTGTGAAGCAGGAACAGCTCAGAAAGCATAAAGGCCGGGTCGTAAAAGTTGAGGAGAAAGAAGGAACCCCGGAAAACGAAAAACAGGCCGTCATCACCATCGCCTATCCTGAGGCGAACTTCTCAAGAGACATACCCGCCGTCCTGACGACTGTATTCGGAAAGCTGTCACTGGACGGAAAAATAAAATTGACTGATCTTGAGTTTTCCGAAGGGTTTAAACGCTCTCTTCCCGGGCCGAAGTTCGGCATATACGGCATCCGCAAACTGCTGGGCGAATTTGAAAGACCGCTTTTGATGAGCATATTTAAAGGGGTGATCGGACGGGATCTCCGTGACATTAAAGAACAGCTCAGACAGCAGGCGCTCGGCGGCGTGGATCTTATTAAAGACGACGAAATTTTCTTTGAAAATGAGCTGGCTCCGTTTGAAACCCGCATTATTGAAGGAAAACAAGTCCTGAAGGAAACCCGGGAGGAGACGGGGCATAAAACGCTGTATGCCGTGAACCTGACGGGGAGAACTGCTGAATTGCGGGATAAAGCGAGACGCGCGGCGGAGCTCGGGGCGGACGCCCTCTTGCTGAATGTGTTCGCCTACGGTTTGGATGTGATGCAAAGCCTTGCGGAAGACGGTGAAATCCCGCTTCCGATTATGGCGCATCCGGCAGTCAGCGGCGCATTCACATCATCTCCCGTTTACGGTTTATCGCATGCGCTTTTGCTCGGCAAGCTGAACCGCTATTGCGGCGCTGATTTCAGTTTATTTCCGTCACCTTACGGATCTGTTGCACTGCCGAAGGAGTCGGCGCTTGCGATTCACGATGAATGTGTAAAAGACGATGTCTTTCATCCCTCGTTTGCCGTCCCGTCAGCAGGCATTCATCCCGGCATGGTGCCGTTTTTGATGCGTGATTTCGGCATTGATCACATCATAAATGCGGGCGGAGGCGTTCACGGCCATCCGAACGGAGCAGAGGGCGGCGGCAAAGCGTTCCGCGCTATCATTGATGCGGTGCTTGAAGCCCAGCCGATTGAAGAAAAAGCCGCGTCGTGCAAAGATCTTCAGCTCGCATTAGACAAATGGGGAAGGGTGGAAGCCGTATGACCCGCACACCGCTGATTATTTGTGATTTCGACGGAACGGTTACCATGAACGACAACATTGTCAGTATGATGAAAGAATTCGCGCCTCCTGAGTGGCTTGAATTAAAAGACGGTGTTCTGTCTAAAAGCCTATCAATTCAGGAAGGAGTCGGCCGGATGTTCGGGCTGCTGCCGAGTAGCTTAAAAGAAGAGCTGACTGATTTTATCCTGAAGGATGCGAAATTAAGGGACGGCTTTTTGGATTTTGTCTCGTTTGTCCGGTCAAACGATCTCCCGTTTTATATCGTAAGCGGGGGAATGGACTTTTTTGTGCATCCGCTTTTGGAAGGCATCGTAGAAAAGGAGCGGATTTTCTGTAATCATGCATCCTTTGACAATGAATATATTCATATCAATTGGCCGCACGCCTGTGACGGCGGCTGCACGAATCAATGCGGCTGCTGCAAACCGTCAGTGATCCGAAAGCTGTCCGATCAGCAGAATTTTCTCATTATGATCGGTGATTCGGTCACGGACCTCGAGGCTGCAAAATTATCCGATATGTGCTTTGCAAGGGATTATCTTTTGACTGAATGCGAAGAACTCGGTCTTCGGCATCTGCCTTTTCAAGATTTTCATGAGGTGAAAACAGGCATCGAAAACATCGGGGAGGTGCAGGCATGGCTGCAAAAGAAGAACGCTGGCGCGAACTTGCCGAGGTAAAGCGCGAGCTGGCTGAAAGAGACTGGTTTCCGGCAACGAGCGGAAATCTTTCCATTAAAGTATCCGACGGGCCGCTGACTTTTCTCGTTACGGCAAGCGGCAAAGACAAACGAAAAGAAACAGACGAAGATTTTCTCTTAGTCGATGAGAACGGGAGGCCCGCTGAGACCGGCCATTCCTTAAAACCCTCGGCAGAAACGCTTCTCCATACTTACTTATACAAAAAGACAGACGCGGGCTGCTGTCTGCATGTCCATACCGTTAATAATAATGTCATTTCAGAGCTCTACGGAGATGAAAAACAAATCACCTTTCAGGGGCAGGAGATTATTAAGGCGCTCGGATTGTGGGAGGAAAACGCGTCGGTGACCGTTCCGATCATTGACAATCCGGCGCACATCCCGGCATTGGCCGAAAGTTTCGTGCGCCATGCAGACACCGAATCAGGCGCGGTATTAATCCGCAATCACGGCATTACGGCATGGGGGCGGACCGCGTTTGAGGCGAAAAGGGTGCTGGAAGCCTATGAATTTTTATTCGGCTGTCACATCAAGCTTCTGTCACTTCGGCCGCAGCTCGTAAAATAAAAGGAGGAATGCAAAATGGCGACAATCAGAATTCATGATGAAAAGAATACGATCATTGAAAATCAGGAAGAAGTAGCGCGCTTTTTAGACGAACAAGAGGTAATCTATGAGCAGTGGGACATTGAAAAACTTCCGCCTGAGCTTTCGGAGAAATATGATGTAACCGAAGCTGAAAAAGATCGGATTCTCGCGGCATTTGACAAGGAGATTCAGGATATTTCAGCCCGGCGCGGCTATCAGTCTCAGGATGTCATTTCTTTATCAGACTCAACGCCGAATCTAGATGAATTATTGAAAAATTTCCAAAGAGAACATCACCACACGGATGATGAAGTCCGCTTTATTGTCAGCGGGCATGGCATCTTCGTCATTCAAGGCAAAGACGGCACTTTTTTTGACGTCCGTTTAAATCCGGGGGATTTGATTTCGGTTCCGGAGAACATCCGCCACTACTTTACGCTTCAGGAAGACCGCAGGGTCGTCGCAATCCGAATCTTCGTGACGACTGAAGGCTGGGTGCCGATTTACGAAAATGAAAGTGTGCAAAACTGATAGACTTGCGAACCTCTCATGCAGCCAGCGGCATGAGAGGTTTTTTATTATAATATAAAATCAGCTGTCTCTGTTTTTTGTGCGTTGAAATATGCCGTATTCTGTTTATATCATTACCTGAATGGGTATTATTCTCGTAATCATGCTAAAGATTCCAATATGAAATGAAAAATTAAGTTATTTAGTAAAAAAATGTTTACAAATAAAGTATAATCTGTAATAATGCTCAATAACCCAATCAAACTTGTTTCCTATTCTTTTAGCGGTGAGGGGTGAAGTGAATGGGCAGTTATTCTGAACAAGAAAAATTGCTTGTATCTATTGATGAAAAGAGAAAAATGATGATAGATGCGGCTAACAGGCAGGGGTTTACAGGGTATGACACGATCAGGCACAGCCAGGAACTGGACTGTCTGATGAACGCATATCAGCAGCTGATAAACCGTGAACGCACACATCACCAAGGAATACAGGGCCTTGTGAAGAAAATAGGCTTGTTCTCCCGCGGTGATATCATGCCTGCATATGAAGCAAACAAATGATTAATGATAAACAGATAACGAAGACTGAATGCGCTTCCTGATCAAGCGTCGCATCCGAAAGATGACCGCGTACAGTCAGCGGGTTTTTCCGCCGGCACAGCTCACGAAGCGCCTCGTATCTATCTGCCGGCTATGATGCCGTTCCCCGGTATATCCTCTTACACATATTCTTCTTTATCTAAAAAACACCCTGTTACAGGGTGTTTTTTCATCGTGAAGCGGCAGGGAGGGTAATGGTGACCTCTGTGCCTTTATCGACTTCGCTTTGAATGTCAATCGAACCGCCGTACATCAGCACGATTCGTTTACACACGACAAGGCCGAGACCGGTTCCTTTTTCCTTTGACGTTACAAACGGAAGAAAAATGTGCTCAAGCATATCTTCAGAAATACCCATTCCGTTGTCAGCAACCTTAATGACTGCTTTATGGTCGCGGGCTTCTAAATAGATGGACAGCCGGCCGCCTTCCTGCATTGACTCAAGCGCGTTTTTCGCGACATTTAAGATGACCTGTTTAATATGGTCTTTCGTGCAATTGACCTTGAGCGGCCGATTGACGAGAATCTCCACATTTACTTCCACATTATAAAGGTTCCCTTCCGAATAAATAATCGGCATAATCTCATCAAGGATATCCTGCAGCGAGTTCACTTCCAGTCGTTCCGCGGTCGGTTTGCCGAGCACTAAAAACTCACTGACAATCTGATTAATCCGTTTAATTTCCTGCTCAATAATTGAGAAATACAGCTGATCTTCCTCTGTTTTATATTTTTTCTGCAAAAGCTGAATGAAGCCGCTGATCCCTGTAAGCGGGTTGCGGATTTCATGGGCGGTGCTTGCGGCAAGCGTTCCGATCAGCTCCAATTTCTGCGCCTCGTTTTGAGCGCGCTCCAGCTGGGTCTTGCGCTTAAGCAGATAATATTGAACGAGGATGAACAGAATATTCAGCAGCACGGCGATACTGGACATCGGCAGCAGCACGCTTTTGGTCAGCTCGTTCAGCTCAACCGGTTTCGGAAAAACATTGATATTCCAGTTAATATCATCCAGATAGCCGCTGACCGGCTGCACGCCTTCTGATTGATCAGCGCGTCCGCTGGCAAATATCACTTTATCCTGATGGGTTGCCTTGACATAAACGTCAGGGCTCAGCATATTGATCATATTTCTCAAATAATCGACTTGTATGGCGGCCACTAAATAATCGGTGACCTCCCGGTTTGCATCTAACACGGGCACGCAGATCGTAAAGATGCGCTGGCCTGTAATTCTGCTGGGGTAGTCATTTGTGATGACCGTTTTCTTCGTCTTTCTTGCCTTCGTAAAATACGGTCTGTCGGCCAAATTCACCTTTGATTTCAGATCGGTCGTGCTTGCGATGACGTCACCTTTGGCATTCAGCATATACAGTCCGCTGAATCTGGGTTCATCCTCAAAAGCCTGATCGAGAATTTCATTTATCTTTTCTTCATTGACAGGCTTATCGACAGCGATCGCAAGTGTTGTCATCCGGGCTTTTGTTTCACCGGTTAAATAATTGAGCTTGTTGCGGTGAAGGTTGAGCATCATACTGGCTTCCTGTATGTGTTTATCGGCTATTTTCTGTTTTTCTTTTTCATAAATGAAAAAGCTGATAATAAGTGCCGGGATGATCACCAATATGAGATAAAGCTTGATCTTTCCCCGGGCACCTTTGAATGTATTCACTCTGCATCGCTCCAACATTACACTTGAATAGAGGTATTATATCATTGTTTATACTTCTTTAATAAGAAAAAATAACCAAAATGATATAAAAACAAATTATTTTATTAAGGTTTGTCAAAAAGAAGAGAAATTTTGGAAACATTTTTGTTGACATTTTTCATTTTGTTTATTAATGTTTCTCTGTAACGGTTTCTTTTGCAAAAGGATGATTGAATGTATGACGGATAAAACAGAAAACTCATTGAAATTATTTATTGTACTGTCGCGGGCGTACCGGTCCATTAACGACCATATGAATAAACATATTCATAAGCACGGCCTGAACCCGACGGAATTTGCTGTGCTGGAGCTGCTGTATCACAAAGGCAATCAGCCGCTGCAGCAGATCGGCGACAAAATTTTATTAGCGAGCGGAAGTATTACATACGTTGTTGACAAATTAGAGAAAAAAGAACTTCTCATCAGAAAAGCTTCACCGACTGACAGAAGAGTGACTTTCGCACAGATTTCTGAAAAGGGAATCCGTCTTTTGGACGATATTTTCCCTGATCATGCAGACGAGATTAAAGAAATGATCAGTGTGCTGAGTGATGAAGAGATAGAATTGTGTACGGAAATGCTGAAAAGAGTGGGATTAAACGCTAAACATTTTCATCAGAAATAAAAAAGGAAGCCTTTTGAAAGGCTTCCTTTTTTATATTACTGATTTTCGTCAGTGGCGGCGTTTCTCGGCTGTATCAATACTTCGACGCGCCTGTTTTTGCTGCGCCCTTCTGCGGTTTTGTTCGACGCAGCTGGTTTATACTCGCCGAACCCTTTGGCGCTGAATACTTTTGCGTCAAGTTTAGGGTTTTCCGTGAGAATAGCCATGAAGTTGACGGCCCGCATGACGCTTAAATGCCAGTTTGATTGAAATTGTGAGTTTTTAATCGGCACATTGTCGGTATGCCCGCTGATGATAATGTTCCTTGGCGGATTCAGCACAAGGAGATTCGAGATTTCCTTTGCAAGCGGGATATCTTCCTGGCGGATAACTGCCTGTCCCGAGTCAAAAAAGATACTGTCTTTAATGGTAATTAAGAGGCCTTCTTTTGTCAGCTTTGTTTCCAGCTGATGTTCAAGCTTTTTGTTTTTTATAAATTGATTGACTTGCTTTTGCACACCTTCAAGCTCTTGGCGGTCGGCTGCTTCTCTTTCTTTCTTTTTCTGTTCTTTATCTTTTTCTTTTTCTTTTTCTTTTTCCTTGTCCTTGTCTTTTTTTAACTGATCAATGCCGTCTTTTTCGTTTTCGGGAGGGGTGACGCTTGAATATTCAAGGACACCCGTGCCTCCTGTAAAAACGGCGTTAAATGATTTAGACAGCATTTGGAATTTTGCCGCGTCGACCGAGCTCATGGCGAACAATACAATGAACAGAGCCAAAAGAAGGGTGAGAAGGTCCGCGTACGGGATCAGCCAAGACTCATCCACATGCTCGTCATCATGCTTCTTCTTCTTTTTTCTCGCCATTGTTTGCCTCTCCTTCTTGTTCAATGACTTTTGCGCGTTCATTCGCAGGAAGATACATGAGAAGTTTTTGTTCGATCACTTTCGGGGCCTGTCCTTCAAGCACTGACAGAACGCCTTCAATCATGATTTCACGCAGTTTGACTTCCTGTTTTGATTTGCGTTTCAGTTTGTTGGCAAAGGGATGCCATAGTACATATCCGGTAAAAATCCCGAGAAGGGTGGCGACAAACGCCGCACTGATGGCATGTCCGAGCGCCTCGGTATTGTTCATGTTGGAAAGGGCCGCAATGAGGCCGATAACCGCACCCAAAACGCCGAGCGTCGGCGCATATGTGCCGGCTTGGGTAAAGATAGCTGCACCGGCCTGGTGTCTGTCCTCCATCGCTTCAACTTCCTCAGTCATAATATCTCTGATAAATTCTGCGCTTTGTCCGTCAACCGCCATGCTCAGGCCGTTTTTCAAAAACGCGTCATCCACGTCTTCGATGCTTGCTTCCAATGCGAGCAGCCCTTCACGTCTTGCGATTTGCGCCCATTGAGAGAACATAGGAATTAATTGCGCAATGGTCAGCTGTTTGTTTTCTTTGAACAGCACTTTAAAAAGGGCAGGCACTTTTTTGATTTCTTTTCCGGGGAATGCGATGATCACCGCAGAAATCGTACCGAACAAAATAATCAGAATAGCTGCCGGGTTAGCGAGTGCGCTTAAGCTGACCCCTTTCAGCACCATGCCCACGCTTAAAGCAATCAAGGCGAGGATGATACCGATAATCGATGTTTTATCCATAGTTTTCACCAAATCCTTTATACTAGCTTTCTATGGTTAATATCGGTGGCAGTGCATGGAACTTTAGAGTGATTGAGAAATTGTTCCCGAATTCTTCACAGTTTCTGCCCTTTTGGCAGAGTAAAAGAAACAAAAAAGCGGCTCCACGACAGGGAACCGCTTTTTTTTATTGTGCACGGACTTTGATGTCATCCTCTTCCATTACAACATGGAAGGCTTTTATTTCATTGTCATCCAATAAGAGGTCTGTCATTTCGTCCTCGATCAATTCTTGGATCGTTCTTCTGAGCGGGCGTGCACCGAAAGCAGGGTGGTAGCCGATTTCAGCGATTTTTTCTTTCGCATCGTCTGTGACGCAGAGACTGATGCCGCGCTCTTTTAATGTGTCTTCAAGTTCTGCGAGAAGCAGACTGACGATTTTTACGAGATGTTCTTTTTTCAGAGATTGGAATTCAATGATGCTGTCAAACCGGTTTAAAAATTCAGGTTTAAAGAACGAGCTCAGTGAATCAATCAGCGTTTGTTCTTCCATAACGCTTTCTTCAGATTGGAACCCGACTTTCGTCTGTTTTTCGCCGGTTCCCGCATTGCTTGTCATGATCAAAACGGTATCTTTAAAGCTGACCGTTCTGCCCTGGCTGTCTGTCAGACGTCCGTCCTCCATAATCTGCAGGAACATATGCTGGACGTCAGGGTGCGCTTTTTCAATCTCATCAAGGAGCACGATGCTGTACGGATTGCGCCGTACTTTTTCCGTTAATTGACCGGCTTCATCGTGTCCGACATATCCCGGCGGTGAACCGATAATTTTTGAAACGGCGTGTTTTTCCATGTATTCACTCATATCGAGCCGAATGATGGAATCTTTTGTGCCGAAAAGTTCATCCGCGAGTGTTTTTGATAACTCGGTTTTTCCGACCCCGGTCGGTCCGACAAAGAGGAAGGAGCCGACAGGTCTGTTTTTGGATTTTAAGCCGGCGCGGCTTCGTCTTACCGCTTTCGCCACTTTTTTCACGGCTTTTTCCTGACCGATGACGCGCTGATGAAGGCGTTCTTCAAGTTCTTTCATTTTGACTTGTTCATCAGCCTGCAGTTTTCCGACCGGAATGCCTGTTTTCTGTTCAATGATGGCTTGAATATGCTCCGCCCCGATTTCTGAAGAAGAGACCGGTGATTCTTGTGCCAGCTGCTTTTCCAATGCCACTTCTTCATCACGCAGTTTCGCGGCAAGCTCATAATTTTCTTCCTGAAGCGCTTTTGTTTTCTCCGCGTCAATTGCTTTGAGTCGCTCAGCCGCTTCTTCTTCATTTACGGTATCAAGCTCCAGATTTGCTTTGGAGCCGGCTTCATCTAACAAGTCGATCGCTTTATCCGGCAGGTGGCGGTCCTGAATGTAGCGGGAAGAAAGCGTAACACACGCCTTGATCGCTTCATCGCTGAATGTGACGCTGTGGTATTTCTCATATTTATCTTTAATGCCTTCAAGAATGCTGATGGCTTGTTCTATAGAAGGCTCGTGAACCATGACAGGCTGGAAGCGTCTTTCAAGCGCCGCATCTTTTTCAATCTGGCGGTACTCTTTCAATGTCGTCGCCCCGATGACCTGCAGTTCGCCTCTGGCAAGCGCAGGTTTCAGGATGTTCCCGGCATCCATTGATCCCTCGGCAGAGCCGGCGCCTACAAGAAGGTGAATCTCATCAATGAACAAAATGACGTTTTTCCGCTCTTTTAATTCGTTCATTAATTGTTTCATTCTTTCTTCAAACTGGCCTCTGATTCCTGTATTGGCGACGAGGGAAGCGACATCAAGCAGATAAAGCTCTTTGTTTTTCAATTTATTCGGCACATCGCCTTCAGCGATTTTAAGCGCTAAGCCTTCTGCAATAGCCGTTTTACCGACACCCGGTTCACCGATAAGCACCGGATTGTTTTTATTCCGGCGGTTCAAAATTTCAATGACGCGCGCCACTTCTTCATCGCGGCCGATCACAGGATCAATCAGACCTGCTTTTGCGCCGTTTGTGACGTTTTGGGCGAGCTCGTCGAGCAGGCCTTTTTTACGGCCGGCCTGCTGTTTATGTTGATCCGGAGCGAAACCTTGCTCAAACGGGAATCCGAAAGATTGCGGTCCCATGCTCATAGACGGTTTTCGGGTTAATTCTGTATAACATGTTTCACATAAAACGAATTGTTTTTGAATGGAATTGACTTGCATGTTCAGGCGAATCGTCGCCTCGTTTTTCTGACAATGTTGACAACGCATTTGCCAAAACCTCCTTGAAATGTTTGATCATCTTTGACCAAATGGATTAGAAAATAAGGTCTTAACTTTGACCTTCTTTGATTAATAGTATACTCTGACCTTCTTTGACTTTCAAGTGTTTTGTTTTAAACCCCGAAAAATCAAAGTTTACAGCGTGTTAAGTGTTATTTGTGATGTTTGATTATTATTGACCAATATGATCAGAAAGGAAATGAAATGCTTTGACCTTTCTTGATGAAGAGTATACGCCGGCGCTTTTTTTCTTTCAATATTTTTGCTTAGAAGAGAGCTGAATCTGTTTTTTCCCGGGGAGGACGATTTGTTCTTCTTTTCAGGCGACTTGTCTCATAAGCATATAAAAAGGCCTGGACAAATTTGCGCTTAGCCGGAGGGTGAAATGGGACAAACAAAAGGTTCTGCAAGTCAGCTTGCATTCGTATACGTAGGAACGGTTGTAGGAGCCGGTTTTGCCACGGGACGGGAAATCGTTGAATTTTTCCTCAGGTTTGGCTGGATCGGTCTGTTCGGTATCATGGTAAGCGGTCTGATGTTTATATATTTAGGCGCCAAAATCATGATCATTTCCAAACGGATTCATGCAGCATCTTACCAGGAATTGAACACGTATTTATTCGGCCGGTCTATCGGACGCGCCGTTAACATGTTTATGATGTTTATATTGCTGGGAGTGACTTCTGTCATGCTGTCCGGAGCGGGAGCGCTGTTTCATGAACAGCTTGGCTGGCCCGCACAAGCGGGAATACTTTTGACGATCGTATTGAGTTTTGCCGTCATGACAAGCGGTGTTAAAGGTGTGTTCGGCGTCAATGTATTGGTTGTGCCGCTTTTAATTTCCTTCTCTTTTATCGTTGCCGCTGATTCTTTTGTATTTACAAGCACGAGAAATGCGGAAGAATGGGTATGGCCTGACAAGTGGAATTGGCTTTTGTCAGCCGTCTCTTACGGCGCGTTAAATTTATCGCTCGCCCAAGCTGTCCTTGTGCCGCTTGCGAACGAAATGTCATCAGAGAAGGTGATCAGAAGGGGAGCTTACTTAGGCGGCGCTCTTTTGACACTGGTGCTTGCCGCGAGTTTCTTATCATTATCGGTGCTGCCGGATGTACTGGAGTTTGACATTCCGATGGCTCAAGTTGTCTATTTCTATTCACGATCGCTTCATCTCATTTATTTGATTATTATTTTCGGGGAAGTGTTTACGTCGGTCATCGGCAATTTATACGGATTGGAAAAACAATTAAACAGTTTTCTTCATATAAAAAGTACATATATTTACGGCGGCATTTTGGTGTTTGCTTTTATTGTCAGCCAAATCGGCTACGGACAGCTGATTTCCACTGTTTACCCGGTGTTTGGATATGTGAGCCTGGCCTTTATCGGCGCATTGGTTTGCAAAAAAATCCCGAGAGAAAAATAACGGATATAAGGAAAATGTCTGTATTTTTTGGGAATTCCCCTTCTTTTTTCCTGTCATTTCTGTATAATGAATTGGGAAATGATGGGGAGGAGTAAGAGATGAAAGATCGACGTGTGTTATTGGGATTTATTTTTATTTGTATCGGCATTGCGTTTTTTTTTACAGAAGGCGGGAGTTATACATATATCCGGTGGTTCGGCGTGGCCGTTTCTTTTCATTATAATGTCCGCAGGGTTCCACGCTGGATTTATTTTTGTGAAAAAAGCGCCTGAACAAGCGGGACTGCTCGTTCCCGGCGGTATGTTTCTGGTGCTGGGCTGCTTATTTTGGTTTGAGACGGCAACGGGATGGGCGTATTCAGCCATGACGTGGCCTGTTTATATTTGGGCGCCTGCTCTCGGTCTGTTTGAGCTGTGGTATTTCGGCGGGAGAAAGACAGGGGCATTGATTCCCGCTTTGATCCTGACAGCGGCGGGCGCTCTATGTTTTGCCGGTATGCTGATGACAGGGCTGTGGCCGCTTTTGATCATTGCTGCCGCGCTTGTGTTTCATGCCGCTGCCTTCATGCAGCCGAAAAAAAGAACGGGCCTTCTCATTCCGGGCGGCATTATGCTTGTGACGGGCGGTTTATTATGGTTTGAAACGCTGACGGATTGGACATACGCAAATGTGAGCTGGCCTGTCTATCTCTTTGCCGTAGCGTTCGGCCTGTTTGAGGCTTGGATGTTCGGCAGAAAGCAAAGAGGGCTTTTGGCTTCTGCGGCGGTTCTGTGTGCTATAGGGATTTTCGGCATATTCACGAATGCAAATGAAGTCATCAGCGAACGCGGCTGGCCCGCTCTCATTCTTTTGCTTGCCGCCGCTTTTCATATTCCGATTTTCGGCCCGAAACCGGTAAAAAACGCGGGGCTTCTCGTACCGGGCGGAATTTTATTGATTACGGGGCTCCTGTTTGTCTTTGAAACGGCAACAAATTGGTCCTATTCCGGTGTGACGTGGCCTGTTTACCTGCTGGCGGCGGCATTCGGTTTATTTGAGCTGTGGCTGTTCGGCGGGAAACAAAAGGCGCTGCTCATCCCGATTGCGGTGCTGACTTTGACAGCACTTTGCTTTATGATGACGTATCATCCGATCGTTCCGGTTTCTGTTTTCTGGCCTGCTTTATTTGTTCTGATCGGTATTGCGCTGATGGCGTTTCCGAAGAAGAAGCGCGGGGCTTAAACCGGCTTTTGCAGCCTGACACAGGTTTTCAGGCTGTTTTTTTATTGTCATGGGAAACAACATTATGGTATGATAGCAAAAGTGAAAAAAGAAGAAAATCCGTATCTATGCGGGAGAGGTTCTAGCTACACCCTCTATAAAAAACTAAGGACGAGCTGTATCCTTGGATACGGTTTTTTTTATGTTTTTTAGGGCGCCTTCTCCGAGAAAGGCGCTTTTTTTATGGAATGATAGATAAGGGAGAGAATGAAATGAAAAAAGAAAAAGCGGTTGTGGTGTTCAGCGGAGGCCAAGACAGCACGACTTGTTTATTATGGGCTTTGCAAAACTTTGAAGAAGTAGAAACCGTTACATTCCATTACAATCAGCGTCATCAAGAAGAAATTGATGTGGCAAAATCGATTGCCGAAAAACTCGGTGTCAAAAATCATCTGCTTGATATGTCTCTTTTAAATCAGCTTGCGCCAAACGCGCTGACACGGGATGATATCGAAATTGAAGCGAAGGACGGGGAATTGCCGACAACGTTTGTGCCGGGACGCAACCTCGTTTTCTTATCGTTTGCTTCCATTCTTGCGTATCAAATCGGCGCGCGCCACATCATTACCGGTGTTTGCGAGACTGATTTCAGCGGCTACCCGGACTGCCGTGACGAGTTTGTCAAGTCCTGCAATGTCACCGTCAACTTGGCGATGGAAAAGCCGTTTGTCATTCATACGCCGCTTATGTGGCTGAACAAAGCGGAAACTTGGAAGCTTGCTGATGAGCTCGGCGCGCTTGATTTTGTAAAGAATAACACACTGACTTGCTATAACGGCATCATTGCGGACGGATGCGGCGAATGCCCGGCATGTCTGCTCCGCAATAAAGGATATGATGAATATATGAAAATGAAAGGAGAGCGGAATTAATTGCTTTCTCAAATTTACCCGCAGGTTCAGCATCCTTATTCGTTTGAGTTGAATAAGGACATGCACATTTCAGCCGCGCACTTTATTCCCCGTGAAAGCGCCGGAGCGTGCAGCAGAGTCCACGGGCACACATATACCGTAAATATTACCGTCGCAGGTGATGAACTGGATGATTCAGGCTTTCTCGTGAATTTCAGCGTGCTGAAGAAATTGGTGCACGGCGCTTATGACCACACATTGATGAATGACCATGATGAATTTTCTGATGATGACAGATACTCGCTTCCGACAACTGAAGTCGTGGCCAAAACGATTTACGATAAGGTTCAGTCCTACCTTGAAACACTGGAGAATCAGCCGGTCTGCGTCCAGATTTTTGTCAGGGAAACCCCGACGAGCTATTGCGTATACCGCCCGAAAAAAGGTGATATGAATGGCTAAAGGAATCCCGGTATTAGAAATTTTCGGACCGACGATACAGGGGGAGGGCATGGTCATCGGCCAGAAAACCATGTTCGTCCGCACGGCTGGCTGCGACTACTCCTGCAGCTGGTGCGACTCTGCTTTTACATGGGACGGCTCAGCCAAAAAAGATATCCGCTGGATGACGGCGGAAGACATTTACCGCGAGCTGAGAGAAATCGGCGGAGACGCCTTTTCCCATGTCACCATCTCAGGAGGAAACCCGGCGCTGTTAAAGCAGCTTGACGCGCTGATTCTGCTGTTGAAAGACCACGGTGTGCGCGCCGCTTTAGAAACGCAGGGAACGGTCTATCAGGATTGGTTTACCATGATTAACGATCTGACCATTTCACCGAAGCCGCCAAGCTCGGGAATGACAACCGATTTTGCAAAGCTTGATCATATTGTGTCTTCGCTTGATGCGGCAGAAAGGCTCAGCGCGGTCAGCTTAAAAGTCGTTATTTTTAATGATGAAGATCTGCAATTCGCGAAAACCGTGCATAAGCGGTATCCGAATATCCCGTTTTATCTTCAGGTCGGTAACGATAACGTCCATACGACGGACGATCAGGCATTAATTGCGCATCTGCTCGGAAAGTATGAAAAACTCGTTGATAAGGTTTCTGCCGATGCCGATCTGAATCTCGTCAGAGTCCTGCCTCAGCTGCACACACTGCTCTGGGGCAATAAACGGGGAGTTTAATAGAAAGGGAGAATTTACATGACCAGAAAAGAATCAGAATTAGAAGGAGTTACGCTCCTGGGGAATCAAGGGACAAACTATTTATTTGAATATGCGCCGGAGGTTTTGGAATCATTTCCGAATAAACATGTGAACCGTGATTATTTCGTTAAATTCAACTGTCCGGAATTTACGTCGCTTTGCCCGAAAACGGGACAGCCGGACTTTGCAACCATCTATATCAGCTATATTCCTGACGAAAAAATGGTGGAAAGCAAATCGTTAAAGCTGTATCTTTTCAGCTTCCGCAACCACGGAGATTTCCACGAGGACTGCATGAACATCATCATGAATGACTTGATCGAATTAATGGACCCCCGTTACATTGAAGTGTGGGGCAAATTCACGCCAAGAGGCGGAATCTCCATTGATCCGTATACAAACTACGGCAGACCGGGAACAAAATATGAAAAAATGGCCGAACATCGGATGATGAATCATGATATGTACCCGGAGACGATTGATAACCGTTAATTTACGAGACGGATACGGACTCGGGGCGTAACCTAAAACCCCCGCCTTTTAGGGCGGGGGTATTTTTTTGTCTGCAAAACGTTACGGGAAAAGTCTGAAGGGAAGAAAAAAGACGAGTAAACCCGGGGGGAGTGTACTCGCCGCTTCATTACGTGACGGGTGCTGGATGGCAGCTCGTCTGTTTTATCATAAAATAGGGAACATACGTTTGTAAAGGCCTGCGCCGTTTTTTTCCATGCGGAGCGGATCAATTGTGAATAAATGATCAGAATGATAGCATGTCCTGTAAAAAGAAGGAGTGTTTTTCATGGAGCTGTTAGAGTTGAACGGTGTAAGGCTTAAGATGTATGACTGTAAAGAAAGTGCGGGCAAAAACGGCCGCGTTATCTCATTTATATTGAAGGTGACCTCTGAAACGTATCATGATATTGCCGTCCTTTTGTATGAAAAAACTTTTGAAATCAAGGTGCCAAAGCGGGGGCTTGATTTCCGCGGCAAAATAACCAACTACTATACATCCGTCACAAATCTTTACAATAAAGACGAGACCGGAGATTTTTTTGTTGAAATGACTGAGATCTGAATTCATTTGAAAAAGCTGCCGGGCGGCAGCTTTTGTACGGGATATGTAAATGGTTCGGATGGTTTGGTGGGGCTTAATAGGAGTCTTTGATGATTTTGTAATTCTTATGGTTGACGACAGTGAGGGAATCTAATTCAAGATCACGATAATTATCCATGATGGTTACATCAACGATGACGGAGTTTTCATTTACCTTTTCAACGATACCGGTTAATCCGTTTTTAAATTCAATGACGTTTCCAACCTTAGCAATTTTCACGAGCTTCCTCTCCTTTATCATAAATCCTGTTTGAAAATATTTTGCAGTATTTTCTTTAAGAAGTAAAGCGATATGGGTATCAGCCCGCTCAATCATTGTCCCGGCGGGGGAAAGATGGTATATTGATTTTCGGGAAAAAGCCGAGAAAAGGGGGGTGTGTTTGTTGCTGCCTGAGGAAATATCAGAACGTATCAACCAAATACGCACCGGTGAAGTCAAAGAATTCAGGGTGCAGAAAGAACATTTTCTTGCATTTCGAGCGGTTTTGTCGAAGCAGGAAGATTTTAAGCATTTCCGCGGTATTGCCCAGCAGGGCGGAGATGTTGTTTTCCAGTATTTAGAACAGCCAAGAAGCTGACGGCTCCTCGCACATGAGGAGTCTTTTTTTGATTTCGGTGTTTCATTTCATCCTGCTGTAACAGATGTAAACAAAATGTAAAATCCCTCCGATGGATACTTTTACTGCTATTTGGTTAATGTTGTGAGAATGACGGCCGTTTTCCTTCCAATAACAAGGATGTTAACGAACTTCTTCCATCATAAAAGCTGATTGGGAGCGCTGGAAAATCTTTAACCGTGAATTTGCGTACAGCTCTTGTTAAGGTAGTGAAGTATTTAAGGAGGAAATCGTATGACGACAAAATTTGCTGCCTTGGCTGTCTTTTTTCTTTGTTTTATGCCTGCAACAAAAATTGAACATACAGAAGCTCTGTTTACTTTAGCGAAGAAGCCAAAGCAAGAATCCAGCACACTGGTTGCTGATTTAAATAGAAAAGGTTCGGTTCCGAAGCTTTCAAAAACTGATCAGAAGCATTCTATCCATCCGATAAAGCTGTCATCTCATCTGGAGAAGAAAGCCAAACCGGAGGAGACGGCTTATCAGCCCCCGAAAAAGACGTATTCCCGTGCTGACAGAGAACTTCTGTCACGTCTCGTTCACGCGGAAGCGAAAGGTGAGTCTTATAAAGGGAAGGTTGCGGTAGCCAGCGTAGTGCTGAACCGGACTGAAAAGAACGGCTTCCCGGATACCATTCGGGGTGTGATCTATCAAAGGAATGCATTTGAGCCGGTAGCAAACGGAAGCATTAATCAAAAGCCGGATAAGGATTCCATTGCCGCCGCAAATGAGGCGCTTGACCATCCGGGCAGAGAAACGAGCGCATTGTTTTTCTACAATCCGAAAACGGCGTCTGACAACTGGATCCGTTCCCGAAAAATTATCGAACGGATCGGCAGACACGTATTTGCTATGTAAGCATAGCGGGATCAAATATCCCGGCTATGCTTTTTTCAATTTTAAGAAATCGAAAATATTTTCAGAACTTGTCTCATATGATGATGGAAGAACGAGAGACAAGGAGAGACACCATGAATCGATTTGTGAAAGGGATCATTCTTTTATCCATTGCCGCCTTTTTCGCTGAATGTCTGGAATTTGTCGTGAATATGATACTGGCGCGGGAGCTTGGCGAGCATGGGATGGGGCTTTACATGAGCATTCTGCCCACCATTTTTTTAATTATCGTGATCGCCAGTCTGGAGCTTCCGATCTCCATTTCAAAATTCATCGCGGAATCCAATCAGAAGCTGCATGAAAGCATGCTGCGGCATGCCTTCAGAATGACCGCCGTATTTACCGCGTTTTCAACCGCGGCCGCAAGCATCGCGCTGCCGTTCATTCCTGTATTCGATACGTATCACCCTTTTATCAAAGGGATTGTCATCGGACTGATCCCCGTCGTCGCTTTTACATCCATCGCCAGAGGCTATTTTATGGGTGTGCAGCAAATGGGGAAAATCGCGGTTGCGAATGTATTGAAAAAAATCATTCAAGTGCTTTGTCTGTTTATCTTTTTTCAATGGTACTCGTTTGAAATTGATATGGCCGTGCTCATTTCATTATTTGTGCTGGTCGCAAGCGATGTCGTGGTGTTCGTTTACTTGTATACGCAGTTTATTTTAGCGCGGAGGACGCTTTCCGGCCATCAGCATATTCACCTGCGCGGCAAGGATGTGAGGAAACGCCTTCTGGCCGTATCCATTCCGACAACGGGACTTCGTATTTTTCACGCGGTGACAAACGCCATTGAACCCTTCTTAGTAAAAGGAGCGCTGCTGGCGTCGGGGGCAGCCGGGACCGCTGCGATTGATCAATACGGCATGCTTGCCGGTGTAGCGGTGACGATCGGTTCGTTTCCCGCATTTATCGCTCATTCGCTGATGGTTGTTATGATTCCGAGCATTTCAGAAGCGTACGCGCTGTCTCAATATGATATTGTACTGAAACGCCTGAGACAATCGATTTTTATTACATTCGGCTACGGCATTCCGGCTGTCTGGATTATGTTTCAGTTCGCGGCCCCGCTGACCCATTTGTTTTTTCAGTCTCCGGAAGCGCAGTATTATTTGCAGCTTTTGTGGCCGTATTTTCTTTTTCATCTGTTCGTGATGCCGCTTCAGGCCTGTCTGATCGGCATCGGCCATGTAAAGACGGCGTTTTATCATAATGTATGGAGCCATATCGTGGCGCTTTCGATGATGTATGTGCTCGGTTCTATGCCGGAATTGCAAATGCTCGGCATTATACTCGGCATGAATACCGGCATGATTCTTCTGACAAGTTTACATTACGCGACAATCTGCAAAGACCTCGGTGTCTCCGTGTTTCTGACGGGAGGCGGAAGAACAGCGCCCCGGATTGAAGGCTGATACATTTCGATAAGGAAGGGCAAGCTATCCGAAACGCATGAAAGGAAGATCGTATGCATAAAACCCGCCTTATTGTATGTGCAGTCCTTTTGATAGCTGCAGCCGTCTGGATGCCTGAAGCGAAAGCCTCATCAGAAAAACGGGCAATTCCCGCTGTGTTTTTGATGAAGACGATTGAAGGAGACGAGATATCGATCCCGGATAAAGGGCAGAAAACAATTTTGCATTTTTGGACATCGTGGTGTCCGTCTTGCAAAAAAGAACTGCCTCAGTTCCAAACGTACTATGAACAGAGTCAGTCCGATGATGTAAGACTTGTAACGGTAAATCTGATGAATGCCGAGCGAAACAAAGATACCGTTCAAAACTTTGTCAATCAGCACCATCTCACATTCCCGATTGTTCTTGACTCTAAAGGCGAGCTCATGAAGGAATACAATGTGATGACGATTCCCACGTCATTTCTGTTGAATGAAAAAGGGGAAATCGAAAAAAAGATCGTCGGTCCGATGACCGCATCACAATTAAAAGAATGGTCTGAGAAATAAAAAGGCGCGGGAGGATTTCCTCCCGGCCTTTTTTTGCATATAATGAACAGCTGAAGGAGTGCTAATGATAATTATTATCAAAAAGAAATTAAAACAATTATAATTGAAATCTTCCGCCGGCATGCTATAATAAAGAAAACACCGCGATATTACTGTGAAAATGCTGCCTGTCTTTTATCGGGGAATTGAAGATGATTTGCGTTCTCAATTAGAGAGGAGAATTCATAATGAATGAACAAGTGATGTCTCAAGCCCATTCACAACAGCAGATACAAGAAGAACGGTCCGGAAAAAAGTGGCTCCAGCATGCGGAGCTCATCGCGGCTCTCGTATCCGGCGCCCTCATTCTTGCGGCCTGGTTTTTCACCGAAACAAAAGGCCTGTCCGTCACTTTGTATATCCTTGCCTTCCTGATCGGCGGATTTGCAAAAGCGAAAGAGGGCATCGAGGATACACTGGAAACGAAGACGTTAAATGTTGAACTGCTGATGATTTTTGCCGCTGTCGGTTCTGCCCTTATCGGTTATTGGGCGGAGGGCGCCGTCCTTATTTTTATTTTTTCGTTAAGCGGCGCGCTCGAAACATATACGATGAATAAGAGCAGCCGTGATTTAACCTCCCTGATGAAACTGGAGCCGGAGGAAGCGACCTTGATTGCGGATGGACAGGAAAAGCGGGTGCCGGCCGCTGAACTGAAGATCGGAGACATGATCGTCATTAAGCCGGGCGAACGGGTAGCGGCCGACGGGATTATTGAGTCAGGCGTGACGAGCCTTGATGAATCGGCGCTGACGGGTGAAGCGATGCCGGCGGAAAAAACACCCGGAGATTCTGTGTTTACAGGAACGGTAAACGGAAACGGCTCCTTAACAGTCCGTGTTACGAAAACAAATGAACAGTCCTTATTCAGAAAAATTATCAGACTGGTGGAATCGGCTCAAAACAGTGTGTCACCGGCCCAGGCGTTTATTGAGCGATTCGAAAGTGTCTATGTCAAAGGCGTGCTTTTAGCCGTGGCTTTGCTTTTATTTGTTCCTCATTTTGCATTAGGATGGAGCTGGAGTGAAACCTTTTACCGGGCGATGGTGTTTATGGTGGTCGCCTCGCCGTGCGCACTTGTCGCTTCCATCATGCCCGCTGCGCTTTCCCTTATTTCAAATGGGGCCCGCAACGGATTATTGGTCAAAGGAAGTGTATTTTTAGAGCAGCTGGGAAGCGTTCGGATGATTGCGTTTGACAAAACCGGCACGGTAACGAAAGGACAGCCGGCAGTCGCGGTTTTCCAAGCGGCAGAACATGTGAATGAAGATGAGATCATGCAAGCGGTGTATGCGATTGAAAAGCAATCAAGCCACCCGCTTGCAAAAGCGATAGCTGAATTTGCCGAAAGCCGAGGCGCCGCGCCCGCAGGCCATACTTTAATTGACGAGACGTCCGGATTCGGTGTTCAGGCTGATATAGAAGGAGTTAAATGGATGATCGGAAAAGCGGGATTTGCAGGCGAAGAGGCGGCAGACGCTTTTTTGAAAACATCGGGAAAAGAGTTAAAAGGGAAAGGCTTTACGCTTGTTTTCGTTAAGAAAGATGACCGGATAGCAGGCTGCTTTGCTTTAAAGGATCAAATCCGCCCTGAAGCCAAAGCGGTGATGGCTGAACTTAAATCACTGGGCATTAAAACCGCCATGCTCACAGGCGATCAGCCTGAAACAGCGGCTGCCATTGCAAAAGAAGCGGGCATGACGACGGTTGTTGCAGATTGTCTGCCCGACCAAAAGGCGGAAGAAGTGAAGAAGCTGAAAGAAACGTACGGTACAATCGCCATGGTGGGGGACGGCATTAATGACGCGCCCGCTCTGAAAACCGCTGACGTCGGTATTGCGATGGGCGGAGGGACGGACGTGGCTTTAGAAACCGCTGACTTGGTCCTCATGAAAAATGACCTTTATAAGCTTGTGAAAATGTGCAGACTCTCACGGAAAATGAACCGGATTATTAAGCAGAATATTGTTTTCTCGCTTTCGGTCATCTGCCTGCTGATCTGCGCCAACTTTCTGCAGGTGATGGAACTGCCGTTTGGTGTGATCGGTCATGAAGGAAGCACGATTCTGGTCATACTGAACGGACTGAGATTATTAAAATAAGCAGAACAGCCGCACACCGGGCGGCTGTTTTTTTAATGTTCGTTCACAGCATAAACGCCGGAAAACTGATAGAATGAAAAAAGAGTCACATTGGTAAGGAGGAAAAACAAAAATGAACAGATTAGAACGTGTTTCATCTTGGCTGAAAAAAGAAGGGCATGACGCGGCGTTTATACATACAAAGGAAAACGTATTTTATTTGACTGATTTTTATACAGACCCGCATGAGCGGTTAATGGGATTATTCCTGTTCCAGGAACAGGAGCCGTTTTTCGTTTGCCCCGGAATGGAAGCCGGACAAGCCCGCAGCGCCGGGTGGGAGCATGATATTATCGGATACGGTGATCACGAAGATCCGTGGGAGCTGATAAAAGCCGAGCTTGCAAGACGAAATATGCGGCTTGATTCCATCGCGGTTGAAAAGGATTCGATCTCACTTTCCCGCTCAGAACAACTTAAGCACGCTTCAGGTGGCGCCGCATTTGCATCGGCAGAAGAAACACTCAACCAATTCCGTCTCGTCAAAGATGAGAAAGAAATCAGCATTCTGAGGGAAGCGGCAAAACTCGCGGATTACGGAGTTGAAGTCGGTGTCGCGGCGCTTAAAGAGGGTGTGAGTGAAACAGAAGTACTGGCGCAGATTGAGTTTGAGCTGAAGAAAAAAGGCGTGCAGGGCATGTCATTTTCAACAATGGTGCTGTTCGGAGAAAAATCAGGCCAGCCTCATGGAAATCCGGGTACAGACCGGTTGAAAAAAGGTGATTTCGTTCTGTTTGATCTGGGCGTTATTCTTGACGGCTACTGCTCAGACATAACGAGAACATTCGCATACCAATCAATCAGCCCGAAGCAGGAAGAGATTTACGAAACGGTGCTTAAAGCTGAACAGGCGGCGCTTCAATTAAGCAAACCCGGCGTCAGAATCGGCGATCTTGATTTAAAAGCCCGCGGCATTATTGAAAAAGCCGGATACGGGGACTATTTCCCGCACCGTCTCGGCCACGGACTCGGAATTTCAGTGCACGAATATCCATCAATGAGCAGTGCGAACGACACACTCCTTCAAGAAGGAATGGTATACACAATAGAACCCGGGATTTACGTGCCTGATGTAGGCGGCGTGCGCATTGAAGACGACGTGTTTGTCACAAAAGACGGCGCCGAAACATTAACGCAGTATCCGAAAGAATTAACGATCCTGAAATAGAAAGCTTTGTGATAAAAAAGGACGGTTCTGGAAGGCAGCGTCCTTTTTTATCACCTTTTAAATGAAAAAATCATCAAAATGCTGAAATGGTTTGATATCATGCTTTTCCCGCAGCGGCCGCACAGCAAGATAACTGCCGCCGAGTATGGCCAGACACAAACCGATTAAGCAAAGAATCCCCATCACTGTTATTCTCCTTTCAAACGAATAGGCTGTATCTGTTTTTAGCTTACTGTATGAAACGCATTCCAGATCAAGGGAAAAAAGAAGGGGGGACGCCATGGCCACGATCAGAGACATTGCCGGCGCTGCCGGGGTCTCCGTTACAACCGTATCAAGAGTATTAAACAATCATCCGTATGTAAGTGAAGACAAAAGAGAAAGAGTGAAAAAAGCGATGCAATCGCTCGGATACAGGCGCAACATTCATGCTGTGCATTTATCCAAAGGTTTTTCCGATATGATCGGCGTTGTGCTTCCGTCGGTGAATCTTCCGTATTTTGCAGACCTTGTCGCAGGTATTGCTGAGGCTGCCGAAGCGTCAGGCGTGCATCTTTCTTTATACCAGACAGATTATCAGCAGCAAAAAGAACGCTTTGCCTTATCACAATTACAGGAGCGCCAAGTGGACGGCCTGATTATCTGCTCCAAAGCAATTCCTGATGAGCATCTGCTTTCCGTGCAAGAACCGCTCATCCTCTGCCAGCATACTGATACGGCGGGGCTTTCCTCAATCAGTAATCCGCACCGGGAAGCATTTCGGCACGGTCTGGATTATCTGATAGAAAAGGGACACCGGAAAATAGCGATCAGCCTGGCGAGAAAAAAGGGGAAAAACAGTCAAGTCCGCATTGCCGCATATAAAGAGGCGCTGAAGAAGATCGGGCAGCCTTACAGGGAAGAGCTGGTTGTGGAAAAGGCGCTGACGCTGCTTGACGGAAAAGCTCTTTTTCATAGATGGCAGAGCTGGGATGACAAACCGACTGCGCTGTTTGCGGCGAATGATCAAGTGTCCGCCGGTCTTTACCTTGAAGCCAAAGCAAACGGGACAAGAATTCCGGAAGAGCTTGCGATTTTGAGCATCGACAATCATGATATCAGCAGGATGCTGGGTATTTCCACAATAGATATACAAACGAAAGAAATGGGAAAGCAGGCTTTTCACATGCTTGAGAATCGGATCAGCGGAGAGCCCCCGTCAAGGAAGGTTCTTGATTACCGGCTTATTGAACGATCATCCGTCTAAAAAAAGAATTGACGCGCTTTCCGTTCGTTTTGTACGATATGAGGTATTGAATGACAAAGGAGCTGAGGATCATGAAGGGGTCCTTTACAGTTGAGAAGGTATTAAATAACAATGTGCTCATCGCAACACATGATAGATACAGTGAGGTCGTCTTAATCGGGAAAGGGATCGGCTTTGGAAAAAAACAAGCGGATGTCATTGAAGATAAAGGATATGACAAGATGTTCATCTTAAAGGATGAAAAAGAACAAAAACAATTTAAAAAGCTCCTCGGTTATGTGGACGAGACACTTGTCGACATCTCCAATGACGTCATTTATCATATCAAGAAGCGGACAAGCCAGCCGTTGAATGAACATATCCATATTGCGCTGACGGATCATATCGCCTTCGCGGTAAAGCGGCTGCAGCAGGGCTTTGACATTAAAAACCCGTTTCTTATGGAAACCGAAACACTTTATCCGGAAGAATTTCAAATTGCCCGTGAAGTCGTCGGCATGATTAATGAAAAGACGGGAATCTGCTTTCCGGAAGGAGAGATCGGCTTTATTGCTCTTCATATCCATTCCGCTCTTACGAATCGGCCCCTTTCAGAGGTCAACCAGCATTCACAGCTGATGTCCCGGCTCGTTCAGGTGATAGAGGAATCTTTCCAAATGGAAGTGAATAAAGAAAGCGTCCACTATTTGCGGCTGATCCGGCATATCAGATTTACCATAGACAGGATTAAGCGGGAAGAGCAGACAAAAGAACCAGAAAAGTTAATGTTATTATTGAAAAATGAATACCCGCTATGCTACAATACTGCTTGGAAACTGATAAAAATCTTGCAGCAAATGCTGAAAAAACCAGTTCATGAGGCGGAAGCGGTTTATCTCACGCTTCATCTGTACCGATTAACCAATAAAATTTCATAATTTCAGTTGAAACCTTTAAAAACGTGTCACTGATTCGATCAGGCATGAGTGATTGAGGGTAAAAAACGGGAAGAACGGTCCCGTTATTTTGCACACCCTTTTTTACTCATGCCTTTTTTGTTGTGTAAAAGGGCAAATGTAAACGGTTAAACTGAAGACTTGCGCCTATGAATTCGTTGTCATGAATTTTCGCTGTAAGGTCACACTAGCTAACAGAGGAGGTACATCTTTTATGTTTAAAGCATTATTCGGCGTTCTCCAGAAAATCGGCCGTGCTCTTATGCTTCCGGTTGCGATTTTACCGGCAGCGGGGATCTTGCTTGCGTTAGGAAATGCCATGCAGAACAAAGATATGATTCAAGTGATGCATTTCTTGAGCAATGATAACGTGCAGCTTGTGGCGAACGTCATGGAAAGCGCCGGCCAAATCGTATTTGACAACCTGCCGCTTCTATTTGCAGTAGGGGTAGCGATCGGTCTTGCGAATGGAGACGGCGTTGCCGGAATCGCGGCTATTATCGGATACTTGGTCATGAACGTATCCATGAGCGCCGTGCTGATGGCAAACGGCAGTATTCCGTCTGACAAAATTGAACGGGCAAAGTTTTTTGCGGAAAATCATCCGGCCTATATTAACATGCTGGGGATACCGACTTTGGCGACGGGCGTGTTCGGCGGTATTATCGTCGGGGTTCTGGCCGCGTTATTGTTCAACAAGTTTTATAAAATTGAACTTCCGCAGTATCTCGGGTTTTTTGCGGGTAAGCGGTTTGTCCCGATTATCACATCAATTTCCGCATTAATTCTCGGTCTTATTATGTTAGTGATCTGGCCTCCAATCCAGCACGGTCTGAATTCCTTCTCAACGGGACTTGTGGAAGCGAATCCAACCTTGGCAGCCTTTATTTTCGGAATGATTGAACGGTCATTAATTCCGTTCGGCCTTCATCACATTTTCTACTCGCCGTTCTGGTATGAATTTTTCAGCTATAAAGATGCGGCTGGAGACATCATCCGCGGAGATCAGCGGATTTTCATGGCTCAGATCAAAGACGGCGTACAGCTGACGGCAGGTACATTTATGACGGGGAAATATCCGTTTATGATGTTCGGCCTTCCGGCGGCAGCGCTTGCAATCTATCATGAAGCGAAGCCTGAAAAGAAAAAACTTGTAGCCGGAATCATGGGTTCTGCCGCTCTGACAAGTTTCTTAACGGGGATTACCGAGCCGCTTGAATTCTCATTCTTGTTTGTGGCTCCTATCCTGTTTGCGATTCACTGCGTATTTGCTGGACTTTCCTTTATGGTTATGCAGCTATTGCATGTAAAAATCGGTATGACTTTCTCAGGCGGTTTGATTGACTACTTCCTGTTCGGAATTCTGCCTAACCGTACGGCTTGGTGGCTGGTCATTCCAGTCGGCTTAGGATTTGCCCTCATTTACTACTTCGGTTTCAGGTTTGCGATCAGAAAGTTCAATCTGAAAACGCCGGGCCGTGAAGAAGAGGCTGAGGATGAAGGGGCAGGCGTATCAGGCGAAGCCGGCGACCTTCCTTATGAAATCCTGCAGGCAATGGGTGATCAGGAAAATATTAAGCACCTTGACGCTTGTATCACGAGACTTCGCGTCACGGTCAACGACCAGAAGAAAGTGGATAAGGCCCGACTGAAACAGCTTGGCGCATCAGGCGTTCTTGAAGTCGGAAACAATATTCAAGCCATTTTCGGCCCGCGCTCTGACGGTTTAAAAACTCAGATGCAGGATATTATCGCGGGACGCACGCCGCGCCCGGAACCGAAAGTATCCGCACAAGAAGAAGTCAGCCAGCAGGTTGAAGAGGTTATCGCGGAGCCGCTCCGAAATGAGCAGGGTGAAGAAGTGTTCGCTTCTCCGATCACCGGCGAAATCCATCCGATTACGGATGTGCCTGACCAAGTGTTCTCAGGAAAAATGATGGGTGACGGTTTTGCGATTCTTCCTGAAGAAGGAATTGTCGTATCGCCAGTCCGCGGAAAAGTGTTGAATGTTTTCCCGACAAAACATGCGATCGGCCTTCAGTCTGACGGCGGAAGAGAGATCCTGATTCATTTCGGTATCGACACAGTCAGCCTGAAAGGTGAAGGATTCACTTCATTTGTTTCTGAAGGTGACCGGGTTGAACCGGGTCAAAAGCTGCTTGAAGTTGATCTTGAAGCGGTTAAACCTCATGTTCCTTCATTAATGACACCGATTGTCTTTACAAACCTTGCCGAGGGCGAAACGATTTCCCTTTCAGCCGAAGGTACTGTAAAACGGGAACAAAAAGATATTGTGAAAATCGGAAAATAAGCATATAAATACGCCGTGCTTGTCAGATGACAAGTACGGCTGTATGATATAATATTGTGTAGTAATATAGCTTTAATTTAAAGGAGAATGATAATCATGGCACAAAAAACATTTAAAGTAACAGCAGATTCCGGAATCCACGCTCGTCCTGCGACAGTTCTTGTACAGACTGCAAGCAAATATGATGCTGACGTAAACTTAGAATATAACGGTAAAACAGTAAACCTTAAGTCTATCATGGGCGTTATGTCTCTAGGTATCGCTAAAGGCGCTGAAATCACAATTTCCGCTTCAGGCGCTGACGAAAACGATGCTCTTAACGCTTTAGAAGAAACAATGAAAAGCGAAGGACTCGGCGAGTAATGCAAGAATTAAAAGGAATAGGCGCTTCAGCCGGAATTGCGATTGCAAAAGCATATCGGCTTGAAGAGCCGGACTTAACGGTTGAAAAGAAAAACATTGCTGATGCTGCGGCTGAAGTAAGCCGTTTTGATGAAGCGATTGTACGTTCTAAAGAAGAGCTTGAGAAAATTAAAGAGCATGCTTTAAAAGAACTGGGACAAGACAAAGCTGACATTTTCTCCGCGCACCTTTTAGTTCTGAGTGATCCTGAGCTGCTAAATCCGGTAAAGGAGAAAATCAGCACAGATTCAGTCAATGCTGAATTCGCTTTGAAGGAAACAGCTTCCATGTTCGTTACCATGTTTGAATCAATGGATAACGAATACATGAAAGAGCGTGCGGCGGATATCCGTGACGTAACAAAACGTGTGACGGGGCACCTGCTGGGCGTGGAAATCCCGAACCCGAGCATGATCTCAGAAGAGGTTGTCATCGTGGCTGAAGATTTGACACCGTCTGATACGGCGCAATTAAACCGTCAATTTGTAAAAGGTTTCACAACCGATATCGGCGGACGTACTTCACACTCCGCAATCATGGCCCGTTCGCTTGAAATTCCGGCTGTTGTCGGCACAAAAGCGGCTACAGGCACAATTGAAAACGGTGTTACGGTAATCGTAGACGGCATCGATGGTGATGTTATCATCGATCCTTCCAGTGAAACGTTAAAGAAATATGAAGAAAAACACAGTGCTTATCTGGCGCAAAAAGCTGAGTGGGCAAAGCTTGTCAATGAACCGACTGTTTCAAAAGACGGCCATCATGTAGAGCTTGCCGCAAACATCGGCACCCCTGATGATGTAAAAGGCGTTCTTGAAAACGGTGGAGAAGCTGTAGGGCTTTACCGTACGGAATTCCTATACATGGGACGCGACCAGCTTCCGACAGAAGACGAGCAATTTGACGCTTATAAAACGGTTCTTGAGCGTATGGAAGGAAAATCAGTTGTCGTCCGGACATTGGATATCGGCGGCGACAAAGAGCTTCCTTACCTTCAGCTTCCTAAAGAAATGAACCCGTTCTTGGGCTACAGAGCCATCCGCCTTTGCCTTGAAGAGCAAGAAATCTTCAGAACTCAGCTGCGTGCGCTGCTTCGTGCAAGTACATACGGAAACTTAAAAATCATGTTCCCGATGATTGCGACAGTAAACGAGTTTAAACAGGCGAAAGCGATTCTTCTTGAAGAAAAAGAAAAACTCGTCAAAGCCGGCGTAACGGTTTCTGACGATATTGAAGTCGGTATGATGGTAGAGATTCCGTCTACAGCCGTTATCGCAGATCAGTTTGCCACAGAAGTTGACTTCTTCAGTATCGGAACAAATGACTTGATCCAATACACGATGGCTGCTGACCGTATGAACGAGCGTGTGGCTTATCTGTATCAGCCATACAACCCGGCGATTCTCCGTCTTATCACCCTTGTCATTGAAGCCGCTCACAAAGAGGGCAAATGGGTCGGCATGTGCGGAGAAATGGCAGGAGACGAAATTGCGATTCCGATTCTTCTCGGCTTAGGCTTAGATGAGTTCTCAATGAGCGCTACATCCATCCTTCCGGCAAGAACGCAGATCAGCAAGCTTTCTAAAAAAGAAGCTGAATCATTCAAAGAAACAATCTTGTCTATGAGCACGACAGAAGAGGTTGTCGCATTCGTTAAAGAAACATTCAATAAGTAATACAACAGCCAGACGGTGTAAGCCGTCTGGTTTTTTTCATATTCGGAAAAAAGCGGGGAACAATAACTTTCAACAGGAGGGATTATCATGACAAAACCGTTTGGGGCGGGGGATACGGTCTATGTGATTTACCGCAATCCGCATGCCGCCAATGTTGCCCATATTAAAGAAGCAGAGATCGTTCATCATCCGTATCATGAGGGAGAACTGTCTCTGTTTTTATACGAAACCTATCATCCGCTGGCCGAAGATGATGCGGTCTTTTCGACATATGAGGAAGCAGAAGCGCTTTACAGCGAACTTTTTGACGAAGACCGGTATCACTGATCAAAGGAAATGTTTACAACGCATATTCACTCTCTTTTGGACGGAAAGTAACAACATGAGAATATGTAAAGGGAGTGTCAGTCCATGCTGAAACCGTTTGTCCCCCAGCTTGTTTATATAGAACCGCGAGCGCTCGAATACCCGTTAGGGCAAGAGCTGAAAAGTAAGTTTGAAAACATGGGACTTGAAATCAGAGAAACGACATCGCATAATCAAGTCCGGAATATTCCGGGAAAAAACCATTTGCAGCAATATCGGAACGCAAAATCAACATTGGTGATCGGCGTCCGGAAAACATTGAAATTCGATTCTTCAAAGCCGTCCGCTGAATACGCCATTCCATTTGCGACGGGCTGTATGGGGCATTGCCACTATTGCTACCTGCAGACAACGATGGGATCAAAGCCTTACATCCGTACGTATGTCAATGTGGAAGAGATTCTGGATCAGGCTGATGAGTATATGAAAGAACGGGCTCCGGAATTTACAAGATTTGAAGCCTCTTGTACGTCTGACATCGTAGGAATCGATCATCTGACACACACATTAAAAAGGGCCATTGAACACTTCGGACAAAGTGAATTGGGAAAGCTTAGATTTGTGACCAAATTTCACCATGTCGATCATTTGCTTGATGCGAAGCATAACGGAAAGACAAGGTTCAGATTCAGCATCAATGCGGATTATGTCATTAAAAATTTTGAACCGGGAACATCTCCGCTCGACAAACGGATTGAAGCCGCCGTCAAAGTCGCTAAAGCGGGCTATCCGCTCGGTTTCATCGTGGCGCCGATTTATATTCATGATGGCTGGGAAGAGGGCTATAAGGAACTGTTTGAGAAGCTTGACGCGGCACTTGCTGAAGATGTTCGGCATGACATTACATTCGAACTGATTCAGCACCGATTCACAAAACCGGCCAAACGGGTGATCGAGAAGAACTATCCGAAAACAAAGCTTGAGCTGGATGAAGAAAAGCGAAGGTACAAATGGGGACGCTACGGAATCGGCAAGTATATATATCAAAAGGACGAAGAACATGCCTTAAGGGAAACGCTCGAGACTTATATCGAAACTTATTTTCCGAAAGCGAAAATCGAATATTTTACGTAAGGCGGAGCTGTCGGCATGACGGCTCTTTTTTTGCTGCGCCAAATGGCGGAAATTTTTGATATTTATTTCAAGGTTTATTCATTTTCTTGGCCGAAAGACCGATATAACATTCAGGAGGGGATGGTTATGTTTAAAAAAATGCATATCAAAATTGCTGTATTTGTCTCAGCAATGCTTTTCGTAACGGTTGTTTTTTTAACGGTTTCTTCATATTTGACATTAAAGCCCATGATGACGGAGGAAGCAAAACGTACGACAGAGAATGTCACCAATTCACTCGGTCAGAACATTGAGCTTCAGCTGAAAAATGATGAGACTGTATTATTGAGATTAGCAGGCGGTGAATTGTCCCGGACGTTTTTAACAGATGGGAAGAAAGAAACCGCACAGCTCTTTAATGATGAGTTAAAGCAGATCGGACAGAATGACAAATATGTCGCGCTTGCATACGTCGGAACCGCGAACAAACAAATGTTTACATATCCAAAGGCTGATTTTGCCAAAGACTACGATCCGACAAATAGAACGTGGTATAAGATGGCGGTCGAAAAACCGGATAAGGTGGTCTGGACTGAGCCTTATAAAGATGTTGTGACGGGAGACATGATCGTGACAGCGGCAAAAGCCATACAAAACAATGGAACCGTCATCGGAGTGGCGAGCTTAGACCTGAAGCTGTCCTCCATTCAGAGCATGGTCAATGATCAAAAGGTTCCATATAAGGGGTTTGCATTTTTAACGGATGAAAACGGTTCTCTTCTGGCGCATCCGTCAAAACAGGGGAAAAACATTTCGGAAGATCAAACGTTAAAAGAAATCAGCTCAGACAAAGAAGGCGTCAAAGAGCGCGAGGGCAACATGGTTGTCTATCAAACGATAAAAGAAACAGGGTGGAAAGTCGGAACGCAGTTTGAAAAAGATCAGCTGATGGGAGTAGCTGACAAAATGAATACTGTGAGCATTTTCATGTCACTGATCGCCCTTGTGATTACGATCGGACTCAGCTATTTCCTCGCGAAATCGATAACCGGTCCGATTCAGCAGCTGATCGCCAAAACAAATTCGGTCTCAGCGGGAGATTTAACCGTCCGCGCCCAGACAAAATCAAAAGATGAAGTAGGCGTGTTAACAAAAGACTTTAACCAAATGGTTGAAAATATGAAAGAGATGGTCGAACAGGTCAAGACCTCTTCAGAAAAAGTGTCCGACACGTCTGACCAATTAACCGTCATCTCACAGGAAACAAATGAAACGAGCGGACAAATCGCAAAAGCGATAGAGGAAGTTGCCGCCGGAGCGACAGAACAAGCGTCAGAGGTTGAGACAATCAATGAAAGATCAGAAAATCTCTCAGTTAAAATAAAAGGAATCGCGGATCGCGCGGGCAGCATAAAACAACTCTCAAAATCTTCAGAGGATGCCAGCTACAAAGGACTGGATGCGCTCGGCCAGCTGCTTATGAAGTCAAATGAAGCCAATTCAGAAACGAAAAAAGTAGAGGCAATGCTGACTGATCTGGAAAAACAAACGAAAAACATAGAAGAAGTCGTGACGGCAATATCAGCGATTTCAGACCAGACGAATCTCTTGGCGCTGAATGCGAGTATTGAGGCCGCAAGAGCGGGAGAAAGCGGCCGGGGCTTTGCCGTCGTCGCTGAAGAAGTCCGCAAGCTTGCTGAACAATCAGCTCTTTCTTCCGGCCATATCAGTGAGACGGTCCGACTGATTCAATCAGAGACAAAAGATGCGTCACACGCAATGATCGAGGCAAGCAGAATGAATGATGAACAAAACAGCGCCATTCATGAAACGGGTGAAGTGCTCAATCTGATTACGACAGAAATGCAGTCTCTCGTTCAAGGCATAGATCATATTTACAATGACATTCAAAAAATGAGTGAAGAACAAGCGGCGATACAAGAAGCGATTCAAAGCATTTCCGCTATTTCTCAAGAATCTGCGGCAGCGGCGGAAGAAGTGAATGCTTCAACTGATGAACAGCTCGTTACGCTTGAAAAAGTGAAGCAATCAACTGACATGTTAAAGAGCGCGAGTGAAGATCTGATCAGCGCCATTTCTAAATTCACCTTGTAGCGCGGACTCTTTTTCACTCTAGTCTGTAATATGGTAATCTAGACATGAAAGAGTGATATATGAATCGCATCAGGGGAGGAAAGCGCAGTGAACAAAACGGTCGGATTTATCGGTTTAGGCGTCATGGGAAACAGTATGGCAGCGCACATTTTAGAAGCGGGTTATCCTGTTTTAGTCTACACGCGGACGAAACAAAAAGCGGAGGAGATCCTGAATAAGGGAGCGGTCTGGCAGGAGACAGTCAAAGACCTTTCAGAGAAAGCAGACATCATTATTACTATGGTCGGCTATCCGAGCGATGTCGAGGAAATCTATCTCGGCGAAAACGGTATTCTCCGGCATGCGAAAGAAGGGGCGTTTGTCATTGACATGACGACATCAAAACCGTCTTTGGCGAAAAAGATAGCGGAGAAGGCCAAAGAGAAGTCAATTCACGCCTTGGACGCACCCGTTTCCGGCGGTGACATCGGCGCCCGGAACGGAACGCTTGCCATTATGGCCGGCGGAGAAAAAGAAGCATTTGAAGCATGTCTGCCGCTTTTCTCCGTTATGGGGGAGAACATTCAGTATCAAGGGCCGGCAGGGAGCGGCCAGCATACGAAAATGTGCAATCAGATCGCGATTGCAGCAGGAATGGTCGGAGTGGCTGAAGCGATGGCTTACGCTGAAAAATCCGGTCTGAACCCGGAACAAGTGCTGAAAAGCATTACAACCGGAGCGGCCGGAAGCTGGTCTTTGTCCAATCTCGCTCCCCGCATGCTGAAAGGCGATTTTGCACCCGGATTTTACGTGAAACACTTTATAAAAGACATGGGAATCGCTCTTGAAGAAGCGGAGCTCATGGGAGAAGAGATGCCCGGATTGGCGCTTGCCAAATCATTATACGACAAGCTTTCCGCGCAAGGTGAAGAAAATAGCGGGACTCAAAGCATTTATAAGCTTTGGGTGAAATAAAAAAAGATTGCCCGAATGCGATATTTTATGGATGCCGAGGAAGCGAAGGCTTACGATGGTGTTTTGTAAACAACGATCTGCAAACCTTGTATTCTTAGAGCCTTTAATGAAGACAGGAACTTGGCAGGGGAATGTATTAACGTGTATCCATTTATAATGTTCTACTGTGAATAGTTTGGAAAATCCCCCTCGTTTGTTTGATGCAGACTGTCTATTATAAATCAAAAGGGGGATTTCCGAATAATTATAAGGATTAATACAACTTTCCAACAGTAGGATGTATCATGTTTGATTCAAACTATGAATTCGAGTAACCCAAATGTACATAGCGATAAATCGAGTTTGTGTTCCCACAATTAAAACCTAATAATTTGCATCCGAAATTGAAACTCTACAGATTAGCCTTCTAGCAAAACTGAAAAATAAAAAAGGATGTATCGTAATAAATCCAAGAGATAAATCCAAGAGATTTACGAAAACATCCTCGATTCAGAGATTTCATCATTACACTGTTTTTTGAGAATTCCAGATGAAATCAACGTTAAACCCATTTGTTAATAATATGAATTTTAATGTTGTACAGTAATATAGTGTTTCAGTACTCCTCTATGGGTTTGATTTCCCCAAGTCGTTGCCACCATTACATCATACTTGCCTGCTGGAATATTTTTTGTTGAAAAGCTTACTTTAAAACTGCGAATATTACGGCCATTAACAATTGTATATTTGACTGAATCTCCTTTTTTATTTAAAAGATCAACTACAACACCCTCGTTTAGCTCATGATTAGACATAGTACCTGTTACGACAATAGAAGTAGCGTGTTTTGAGTAAGTATTAGCATCTGTTTGGAATTTAATTGCTCCTTTTGAAGTCATGGCAAACGCTTCTGAACTGTTTGAGAAAATCCCGAATGTCAAAAGAGCAGCTGCGAATAGTGTCATTACAATTTTTTTCAATTGAAACTTCCTTTCTCCATTTATTTAGAAACCCATTTACCTATACTAATAAATTTTGGAAAAGTATTCAACGGAAAAATAGGTAAATTCTACTTTTTATTATAAAAAAGTATTACTAAAGAAGTGAAAGGCTGAGCAAAATCAATATAATCATCACGTTTGAGATTTTACAAAAAAGCTCCCGACACCTCTCTGCCGGGAGCTTCAAAAGTTTATAAATTTATAAAGTGCAGGAAAAAGATTGCCCGTCGGGGCAATCTTTTTTTATTTATTTTCCGATGAATTGCTGTGTCCAGATGTTACCTGATTCTACATAACCGACACCGATTTGAGTGAACTCGGGGTTCAGGATGTTCTTTCTGTGGCCTTCACTGTTCATCCAAGCTTTGACGACGGCTTCCGGAGTCGGCTGCCCTTTGGCGATATTTTCACCGGCAGTTTTATAAGTGATGCCGAAAGATTTCATCATATCAAAAGGTGAGCCGTAAGTAGGGCTTTGGTGATCGAAATAGTTTTTGTCTTTCATATCCTGTGATTTTGCGTGAGCTGATTTGCTTAGTTTTTCATCAATCTGTAAAGGTTTTAAGCCTTGCTTTTGTCTCTCTGCATTTGTCAATTCAACGACTTTCTTTTCGTACGCACTGACAGATGAAGGAGTTTTCTCGCTGCTGTTGTTTGTGTTATCTGTCTGCTTTGCATTGTCAGCAGTCTGGTTTTGACCGGCTTTCGGTTTTTCAGCAGCTGCCGGAGCCGTTTTTACCGGTGTTTCTTTTTGAACGTCTTTAACTGTCATATCAGAATGCTTTGCGTGTTTTTGCAGAAGCTGTGTCAGTTCTTTCTCATTTTTAACGTTCAGCTTTTTTACGCTTGTTTTCATATGTAGTTTTTCAACAGCCTCTTGAAGAGTCAGATGCTGTACCGTGTTTCCTTTTTTCACAGTAACGACGTGCTGGCATGACAGCTCTTTGGCAGATGCCTGCTGGATGCCTCCGAATGTAATCAAACTGACTGCCGCTGCGGCAGATAAGATAAATGCTTTCTTCATAAGTTCATAGCCTCCCAGAGAAGTTTTTTTCTACATGAAAAATCTTATCACAGCTTTTTTGTCATAATGCAGCCAGCCATTTCCTTTGACAACAAACTTTTGTCATAATTGTAATTGAGCACAGAAAAATGGCTTTATATCAGGATAAACGATCTGTATTTATTTTTTAAAATCCGTTACATCACTTCAAGTTATTTGAAGTGTTAGATATATTTTAAGATAATTTGATCTTGACAGTTTTTTTTACCCGTTTTCGCTGTAACAACTTTTACAAAAATGTTACAATTAAAATCTGTTTATGTAAATATATTGTATGATGTGAGAGGTGTAATAGAAAGTGGCTGAAGTCGCGCGCGACCCAAAGAAAAAAACGAAACGTTACAGAGCGCTGAGAATGAATCTCTATTTTTTGATTGTTTTCCTTCTCTTTACGGCACTGATTTTTAAACTCGGCGTCGTCCAGATTGTCGAAGGTGATAAACACCGTCAGGATGCGGAGAAGGCAAACGCAAAAACCGCCTATTATCCGACACCGAGGGGAAAGATGTATGACAGGCAGAACAGGGTGGCGGTAGATAACCAGGCCGTGCCTGAAATTGTATACGTATCCACCTCAAAAACCTCGGCAAAGGACAAATTGAAAACGGCAAAAAATCTCGCCGCACTGATCCATATTGATACTGAATTTATGAAGGATCGAAATATCATTGATTACTGGCTTGCGGCACATCCGAAGAAGGCAGAAAAGCTTATGAAGGATTCAGAAAACAACCTGAAATCGCAAGAAGTATACAAACGCCAGATTGAACGAGTCCCTAAGCAGGAGATTGATGCGATCAAAAAAGATAAAAAAGAGCTGCAAATCGCGGCGATTTATACGCGTTTTTCAAGCGGCAACGCCTATCAGCCGCAAGTCGTTAAATCAATGAACCCGAATAAGCTGAACGGCAACGGAAACAGCGGTTCACTGCTTGACGAGCATGAAAATAATAAGCAAAAACCGAAAAGCGACCTGACATATGAAGAAGTTTCCGTCGTATCCGAGCACCTGAAAGAGCTCCCCGGCATTGACGTAATCAATGACTGGACGCGGAAATATCCGTACGACAAAACGCTGTACTCTCTGTTCGGCGGCGTGACGACACCGGAACAGGGATTGTTGGGCGAACGGAAAGATTACTATGTCACAAGAGGCTACTCACTGAATGACCGAGTGGGTAAAAGCTACATTGAATATCAATATGAAGACTATTTAAACGCACATAAAGAAAAAGTAGAGTATGTGGAAAACAGCAAAGGTGAAGTTGTCAGCCAAAAGCCCGTCGATGAAGGCAGCAGAGGCTACGACCTGCAGCTCTCGCTCGATATGGAACTGCAGTCGAAAGTCGAAAAGGTCATTGAAAAAGAGCTGAGAAGAAGCCGCGCCGCAGGCAACTATATGGTTGACAGAGGATTTGCCGTCATGATGGACCCGAACAATGGGGATATTCTCTCAATGGCGGGGAAACGCATCGATCTCGAAACAAATAAAATTCAGGATTTTGCGATCGGAGCATTTACGACCCAATATGAGATGGGCTCTTCTGTTAAAGGAGCGACTGTTCTCGCGGGTTACCAAAGCGGCCTCCCGCATTATAAAACGTTTGTCGATGCACCGCTTAGTTTTAAAGACAAAACGACAAAACAATCGTGGACACAAATGGGACCCATTACTGAGCTGACCGCGCTGCAAAGAAGTTCAAACGTATATATGTTTCATGTAGCCATGCATATCGCGGGTATTACCTACACCCCGGGCGGCACGCTGCCGGCCGGATTAGACGATATTAAAAAAATGCGCAACTACTACGCCCAATTCGGCTTGGGTGTGAAAACCGGGATTGACCTTCCTCAGGAATCAGCGGGAATGCAGTCAAATCCGCAATTGGTCGGGGGATTGCTGCTGGATTTTGCGATCGGACAATTTGATACATATACGCCGCTTCAAATGGCCCAATATATTTCAGCCATCGCAAATGGCGGGTATCGCGTCCAGCCGCGAATTGTCACAAGCATTCATGAACCGGACAGCAAAAATAAGATCGGAAAAGCGATTGAACAGCGCGATATTAAAGTTTTGAACAAAGTAAATAACAGCCCGAGCGATTTTGACCAAGTTCATAAAGGGATGAAATTGGTTACAAGCTCACCTCAAGGAACGGCTTATTCAACGTTCCAAGGTTCCGGCGCTGATGTTTCCGGTAAAACGGGAACGGCACAGACGTTCTATTACGGAACGAACAGAAACTGGTGGGGAAAAGATACGTATAACCTGACCTTTGTCGGCTATTATCCGTCAGAACATCCAAGAGTGGCATTCAGCGTCGTCGTTCCGTCTGTTCGAGATGATAAAGACCATGTCAGCAAGAACATTGCCAAGGGAGCAATTGACGCTTACAAAGAACTTGAAAAGAAATACAATAAAAAATAACAAATGAAAGGGCCGCCGAATATATCGTGCGCCCTTTCTTTCATTCAGGAAAATTGACGTTCACAATAAGAATAGAAGGAGAATGCTCATTTTTTAGCGAATCAATCTAGTGGAAATTCTTTTTATATCAGTCCGTGACCAGCCTGCAGTGCGAGTATATTGCAAAGGAGGGATTCTGTGGAACAGGATACTCAGCATGTAAAACAGCTTCAATCGAAAAACGATCTTCATGCCGTATTGACGTCTAACGGGCGTATTATGTATATTTCTGCAAACTGCAAATCATATTTCAGCTATTCCCAGGAAGAGATGATCGGATCGTTTCTCAAAACGTTCCTGCATGAAGAAGATCAATTTTTGGTTGAAAGTTACTTCTACAATGAGCATCATTTAATGCCTTGCACCTTTCGTCTTATTAAAAAAGATCATACCATCGTATGGCTTGAAGCGGGTGTGGAAATTGTCACACCGCAAATGGAGGGGACAGATCGGGAAATCATCCTTAAAATCAAGGTGCTTAAGGAGAAGACACCCCCGAGGCCTTATATGCATGAAGAAAAGAAGCGAAAGGCAGAACAACAGTCCGCAGAGGCGGCTGGAAACGGCGAATTTGAGCGTCTTGTCGAAATGCTGCCGAATCCTTTATATGTCAGCATCAACGGTACAATCGCGTACGCCAATAACGCGATGCTTGCCATGCTGGGAGCCGATAGCAAAGACGCGGTAATCGGCAGGCAATCTTATGAGTTTATCGAAGAAGAGTATCACGACATTGTGAAAAACCGAATTGTGCGGATGCAAAAAGGGATGGAAGTCGGAATGATTGAACAGACGTGGAGAAGGCTTGACGGCACGCCCGTTCATTTAGAAGTGAAGGCGGCACCGACGACATATAAAAACCAGCGGGCGGAATTGCTGCTGCTGATTGATATTTCTTCACGGAAAAAATTCCAAACGATTTTGCAAAAAAGCAGAGAGCGGTATCAGCTCCTCATTCAGAACTCAATTGATACGATCGCCGTGATTCACAATGACAAATGGGTATTCATGAATGAGTCGGGTATTTCTCTGTTTGAGGCCGAAACCTATGAAGATTTAATCGGGAAAAACGTCTATGATCAGCTTCATCCCTGCGATCATGATGGCGTGAAACAGCGGATCCGAAATATTATCGACCGAAAGACCGAGTCAGAAATCATTAAGCAATCATGGTTTACCTTTAAAAACCGGCTGATCTACACGGAAATGGTCTGCATTCCGACGACGTTTTTCGGAGAAATGGCCGTGCAGGTCATTCTGCGTGACATTTCTGAGCGGAAGCAGACGGAGGAATTAATGCTGAAGTCGGAAAAGCTGTCTATCGCAGGTCAGCTGGCGGCGGGAATCGCTCACGAAATCCGTAATCCGCTGACGGCGATCAAAGGATTTTTACAGCTCATGAAGCCGACGATGGAGGAAAACGAACATTATTTTGAAATTGTGTTTTCTGAACTGAGCAGAATCGAATTAATTTTAAGTGAGCTTTTAATGCTTGCCAAACCTCAGCACAATGCCGTGAAAGAGCGTGTCAACTTAAAGAAAATTATAAGTGAAGTAACCGCTCTGTTAGAGACGCAGGCAAATCTTAAAGGAATATTTATCAAAACAGATTACGAACGGGACAGCATGTTTATTAACGGTGATCAAAATCAGCTGAAGCAGGTGTTTATCAATCTGATTAAAAATGCCGTTGAGTCGATGCCGGATGGGGGAACAGTCCATATTCTCATGACAGAAGATGAGTATTCCGTTAATGTGACGGTGAAAGACGAGGGTGACGGGATACCGGAAAACGTGCTGAAACGGATAGGCGAACCGTTTCTGACAACGAAAGAAAAAGGAACCGGCCTGGGGCTGATGGTCACATTCAATCTCATTAAAAACCATCAGGGAGCCATTCAAGTAGACAGCAAACCGGATAAAGGCACGGCTTTTCACATTACATTCCCGAAACAATAAAAAACAACGGCGTTATGCCGTTGTTTAAATAGTCTGCATGGATTCTCTCGTTTTTAAAATAAATGCTTCCAGCCGGTCCAAGCCTTCTCTCAATGTATCCAGTGAATATGCGAATGACAGCCTCACATACCCTTCACCCAATTTTGAAAACGAGCTGCCGGGCACAAGAGCCACACCTGCATCCTCTAAAAGAGCCATACTAAAATCAAACGATGACATTCCGAATGACTTAATGGAAGGGAAGATATAAAATGCGCCTGACGGCTTTACAACGTCAAGCCCCATTGAAACAAGACGGTCATATACATAGTCAAGCCGCTTTTTATACTGTTCTCTCATAATAAGCGCATCATCAACGCCGTTTGTCACAGCTTCAAGCGCCGCTTTCTGGGAGATAGAGGACGCGCATGTCACACTGTATTGGTGAACTTTTAAGATGTGCTTGGCAATTTCTTTCGGTGCGAAAATGAAACCGATTCTCCAGCCCGTCATGCTGTGTGATTTTGACAGGCCGTTGATTACGATTGTCTGGTCCTTCAAAAAAGACGCGATCGAATAATGCGGTCTGTCATAGGTTAATTCGCTGTAAATCTCATCAGACAGCACAAAAACATTTCTGCCCTTCAGTACGGCTGCAATGTTTTTCAGCTCTTCCTCTGACAAGGTCACTCCGGTCGGATTTGACGGATAAGGAAGAATGACGCATTTTGTTTTCGGCGTCAGTGCTTCTTCTATGAGCCGCGCCGTCAGCTTAAATCCGTGTGTCGTCGTATCAACATGGACGGGAACGGCGCCCGACATGCGGATGATCGGTTCATAGCCGGGATAAATCGGTCCGGGGAGAATGACTTCATCGCCTGGAGATAAAATCGTCCGCAAAGACGCGTCAATCGCCTGGCTTGCTCCGGTCGTAACGATGATTTCAGTTTCGGCTTCATAATTTAAATCAGCTTTTTTCTTCATATAAAGCTGTACGGCCTGTCTCAGCTCAAGGCCGCCCGCATTCGGAGTATATGCCGTTGCGTTCTCGTCGATTGCTTTTTTTGCGGCCGCTTTGACATGGTGCGGCGTGAAAAAGTCCGGCTGACCGATCGTAAGCGAAATGACATTGTCGTGCTGGGCTACAAGATTTGAGAATTTGCGAATTCCTGAAATTTCAATTTCTTTTACATTCGGATTAAGCAAATGTTCCATAATTCATCACCTTATACTATATATTGAGTTTATCCTATTTTACCACTAGCTGAGCATTTGTCATCTATTTAATTGAACTATCCCGAGTATATGTCCGATATGTGAAAACATACCTTCTTTCAGAAAAAAATAAGACAACCAGCTGAAATGATTGTCTTCATTGTATCATGATCTATCTATTGTGATATGTGGCGAAGGTCATTAATACCCGTATTCAAAGCTGATGTCTTCCCGCCATACGATGTATGGAGCCGGCTTATCGGGACGCTCTTTCGCCTCTTTTTTCATTTGCAGGTAAGCCGTTTTGCTGATATCTTCTAACACCGTCATTTGATCTTGGTCGAATATGACTACTGTACCCATTTATTACACCCTTCTTCCTGAAAAATCCTTGACTATTTTACCACTCGATGTCAAAAAGTCAATGGGCTATCAGAAAAAAGAATCTTTTTATAAAGAGTTAATGTTCAGTTGTCCGGAATACATTCACTTTTTCCGTTTACAGCCGATATATACAATACAATACTGAATGCGGATAGCGAGGGATTGAATTGTCTTTACAACAATACGATATTTTATTGGATTCAGGCACAAATGAATTAGAAATCGTCAAATTTGAAGTAGGTGTCAATACATTTGGCATAAACGTGATGAAAGTCCGGGAAATTATTCAGCCGGTAGATGTCACATCTGTGCCTCAGTCTCACAAAGACGTAGAAGGGATGATTAAGCTGAGAGGCGAAATTCTTCCCGTCATCAGCCTGTATACCTTTTTCGGCGTTGAAGCCGAAGGAGCAAAAGACGATAAATATATCGTGACGGAATTCAACAAACGGAAAATCGTCTTTCATGTCGGTTCCGTTTCACAAATCCACAGGGTGTCCTGGGAAGCGATTGAGAAGCCGACTTCGCTGAATCAGGGCATGGAGCGGCACTTAACGGGTATCATTAAACTGGAAGACACGATGATCTTTTTACCTGATTACGAAAAGATCATTTACGATATTGAATCGGCATCCGGAGTTGAGACTTATCATGTCCATCAGGAAGGGTTTGATGAAAGACGGTCGGGCAAAAAACTGATCATCGTTGAAGATTCGCCGCTTCTGATGCGCCTCTTGACTGATGAGCTGACTGAAGCGGGGTACAGTGAAATCGTTACGTTTGAAAATGGTAAAGAAGCGTATGATTACATCATAAAACTGACGGATAACGGAGAAAACCTGTCTGACCATATCGACATGATCATCAGTGACATTGAGATGCCGAAAATGGACGGGCATCGTTTGACGAAGCTGCTTAAGGATAACCCGCAAAGCTCTGACGTGCCGATTATGATCTTCTCGTCTCTGATTACGGACGACCTGCGCCACCGGGGCGAAGTCGTCGGAGCAGATGAACAGATCAGCAAGCCTGAAATCAGCGAGTTAATTAAAAAAGTGGATACGTACGTTATTGAATAGAAAAAAGCCGGTGCGTCATGCATCGGCTTTTTTGAATTAAAAATAACTCTCACCAAGTTTTTTAAACACGGGTTTATGATAAGCGGGCTGCTGTCTGTTGGCGGCAAGGGGTTTTTCCTTTAAGCCCACATATTTTTGCAATAAGTTTTTCGCTCTTGTCAAAGACATTTGTGCTTTAGGATTGCGGTACGATTGATTTAACGTACCTAAATGCGGAAGATGCTGGAAGTCTTCTTTTGTTGGAGGCATGTGAAAATAGTAGTCTCCGATAGAGATAAGTACGTCTGACTGCTGTTGGCTAAACCTGGGATTATTTGAAAAGTGAAGCCCTATTTTTTTCCCTTTGCCTTCTTTCACAAGCTTTTGTAATGCCCGTTTTTTCAGCAGATAAAGGTATTTAGGGTTGGGGGCGGTTTTTGCATGGCGGTTCACAGTATAAACAGCTTTTGAAAGATTCTCGATGGTTGGCTGCAGCTCTTTCGAATAAGCGTGGTCGTCCATTATTTCTCTCCTTTGCATTGATCAAGTTCATATATAGATTATACTTTTTTAGCATTGAAATGCAAATATTGATTATAAAAATACGCCTTTTTCTGATGAAAAGGGCGCATTTTTTTCCTTTATTAGACAGGATTCGCGTGTTTTTCAGAATCAGCTTTTAATGATCGCTGCACATCGACTTCTGCTGCCTCGGCGCTGTATTTCGGAAGGGCGATAAAATAGAACACAAATACCGCCAAAATCACGACTCCCATGCCGTAATAAAGGTAATCAATATTGGAAACGAATTTCGGAAATAACAGGGCGACCAGTCCGAGTGTAATGGATTGGGCAAACATCATAAAAGGATCCTGCCAGCCGCTGACCCGGCCCATTATTTTCGGATGAACGATTTTCGGCATCCAGCCGCCGATGGCGATATTGACAGGTCCGATGCACATGCCGAGAACGAAAGCGGCCGTATAATAAATCCACAGCTTATCCGTATAACCGAGGACAAAAATGAGCAGCCCGGCTGCCAAAATAGGAATCGACATCAAATGATGCGGTTTGACTTTTTTGGCGATCATTGTTCCGATCACACTTCCGGCAAGCAGGCCGAAGCCGAGCGCGACGGTGAAGATTGAAGTGTGTGATTCATAATGATCAGGCGCAAGTCCGTATTTCATCGTAAACATCGGCAGTACGGCAAAGCCGCCGTTGACAAATCCAAAGATAAAAAAGCCGAAAATAAGGGAAGCAAGCAATTTGTTTTTAACAATATATACGATCCCTTCTTTAAAATCAGCGGCCGAATCTTTCAGAAACGAATCCCCCCATTTAAAAGGGCCGTTCGGCTGACGGGCTTCTTTCGGAATGCGGCAGGCGCGGATCAGAAAGCCTGACACAATAAAGCTGACAAAATCAAGGATAATGGCTCCGTGAACACCGATCGTTTTATACATAAACGCCCCCATACCGACGCCGAATACCATAAAGATGCTGAACAGGATCTGGTTAAGCCCCGCAGCTTTCGCATAATGCTCCTTAGGCAGAATAGCTTGTACAAGGCTGGCTTCCGCCGGGAAAAAGAACTTGGTCACGGCGCTTCTGATGAACAAAATACAGAAGACGAAAGGAATATTCCCGCTGTATAATGCCGCAAACAATACGACCGTCAGTCCCGCCCTGATCCAGTCACAATTTTCTGCGACCTTTTTCCTGTCAAGCCGGTCAGCTGCGACACCGACAATAAGAAATACGAAAACCGTCGGCAGTGAATACATCAGCTCAGCCAAAGTCGTGTATGCCGGCTGGTTGGCAAAGCGGTCCAGCAAGTAAAAAGCGAAAGCCATATTACCTACAGTCGTTCCCATTTGAGAAGCGAGTGCTGCGAAAAATAAACGGACAAAATTTCTATTTTTAAATATATCCATAAACACGCTCCTTACCCTAATGGTCCCACTGTAATATATTATCATCAGCCCGTTCTATAAACAAATAAGATCTTTCTATCTTATAATCGTCACCTTTGTTCCATTAGGAACGGTAGCGGCAAGTTCAGTGACGTCCTGATTATGCATCCGGATGCATCCTTTTGATACCGCTTTGCCGATGGAGGAGGGGTCATTTGTCCCGTGAATGCCGTAATGAAGCTTAGAGAGGCTGAGCCAATAAGCGCCGAACGGGCCGCCGGGCTTAGGCTGGCGATTCACGATATAAAATTCCCCGGTCGGTGTGGTCGTCAATATTTTTCCGACTGCGATCGGATACGTACGGATGAGTCTGCCAAGGCGGTATAATTGCAGTTTCTTCGCTCCGATATACACGACAATGGAATAGGGAATGGTGGATGGGTCGGGAAGATTCGGTATGATAATATGCTGTCCCGCGTAAATAACCGATTGGATTGAGGGATTTGCCTGAAGGAGAGCAGCAGTGCTTATTCTGAAGTCCTGCGCAATGCTTGAGATGGTTTCTCCTTGTTTCACTTGATAGGTCAGCAGTTTCATCACCCTCCTTTTTGCTCTTTTCCATATACATATTAAGGAGGGGGTGTTTGTGCATCGGGACAAAAGTCTTATTTTTGTGAGGCTTTCAAAGTAAACAGCGTAATTTCCGGTCTCGCTAAAAATCGATACGGCAGTCTTGTCGTACCAAGCCCGCGATTCACATAAACGACTGTGTCATGCAGCGTATACATGCCGTCGGTATACGTTTTTCCGTAAGGAGGTGTAATGAGAGGGCCGAAAAACGGAAGCTGCACCTGGCCGCCGTGAGTATGTCCCGACAGTTGGAGGTTCACAGGATACCGGCCGATCTTAAGAGCGGCATCCGGCTCATGAACGAGTAATATGGAAAACGTATCGGAGGAAAGACGGGAAAGGGTGCCTTCATAATCAGGTTTTCCGAGCATTAAATCATCCAAAGACGCGAGTTCAATCCGGCTTCCGTCTGTCAGCTGCACCTGACGATAGCCGTTTCGAATTACTTGAAAATCAGCAGCTTCCATCAGAGCCTTGTACGTGTTTGTGCCATAGCCGCCGTGGTCATGGTTTCCATATACACAAAATTTTCCGAAAGGAGCTTCAAGTCTTTGCAGTACGGCGAGCGCATGCTGATGATCATTATATAAATGCGGCTTATCAATTAAATCTCCCGTAAAGATAAGCAGATCGGGTTTCAGCTGATTAATCTTTTCCGCTGTTTTATTCAAGTCTTCTGTTGTAAACACGTCACTGAGATGCGTATCGCTGAATTGAACAATTTTAAAATTGTCAAAGCCGCGGGGAATCAGGCGGCTGGTGATGGTATGCCGGGTGATTTCGATCATACGCGGTTCAATATACCGGGCATAGCCGTAGCCTCCGCAAGCTGTCGCGAGAGCCGCACCCAAAATGCCGATTCCTCTTTTTAAAAATGTTCTTCTGGTCATTTTCTTCATATGTAAAACCAACCTTTGTCAGAGTTTTTCTATTATATCATCAGCTTGGCTGAAAAATCCCTTCTCAGCATGTAATGACGGGGAAGGACATCTATGGTAGAATTATGAATGATTATTCATTCAATAAAAGGGGTGGGTTTGTTATGGATAAGAAAGCAGTAATCATTACAGGCGGATCAAGCGGCATGGGAAAAGCAATGGCGAAAAAACAGGCTGAACTGGGATGGCACGTCATGGTGACAGGGAGGAACCAGGAAGCACTTGAGGAAACAAAAAAAGAAATTGAGACCTTTGAGGGACAGGTCGCCTGTTTTCAAATGGATGTCCGTTCTGAATCCGGTGCTTCAGACATGATTACAGAAGCAGTAAATGTCTTTGGCCGGCTTGATGCGCTGATTAACAATGCGGCCGGTAATTTTATTTGCCCGGCAGAAAAGCTGACGCCCAACGGATGGAAAGCTGTTATTGAGATTGTTTTAAACGGCACTTTTTTTTGCAGCCAAGCCGCGGCAAGGCATTGGATCGAGAAGGAGCAGAAGGGCGTCATATTGAATATGGCCGCCACATACGCATGGGGAGCGGGAGCAGGGGTCGTTCATTCCGCTGCAGCCAAAGCGGGGGTATTGTCACTGACAAGAACGCTGGCCGTTGAATGGGGGAGCAAATATGGCATCCGCACAAACGCGATAGCCCCAGGCCCGATTGAACGAACAGGCGGTGCGGAAAAGCTGTTTGAATCGGAAAAAGCGATGTCCCGCACTATGAACAGTGTGCCGCTTGGCCGGCTGGGCACACCGGAAGAAATCGCCGCTTTGGCAGCGTTTTTGCTATCCGATGAAGCGGCCTACATAAACGGGGAGTGTATCACAATGGACGGCGGGCAGTGGCTGAATCCTTATCCGTTTTAATTTTGATATATTGATTATTTTGCAAAACAAGCGAACGTCAAAGCCGGCCGTTCGCTTGTTTTATTTTCTATTCAAAATTATGATATAATTTTGAAAGATTAAGGGGCGATTAATTGAAGAAATTATTAAAATGGTTCGCTGTACTATTTTTAAGCAGTTTAGTTAATATCTTTAATATTTGGCACTTTATTATTTGCGCTTTTACTCCAGAGTATTATCAAAATACCAATCTTACATCTGATGAAATAATCAGATTTGAAAAGCTATATCACATAGATTTTCCTGATGAAACGAAATTTATTAAAGCCAGGGAGTATTTGAGTGGGCTCGGAGGCGATACATCGGCTGTATTATATGTGTCTCTGCCGACCGAGCTGGCGGAAACAATTTTATCTGATTATACGTATATGCCAATAAATGATACTGATAATGCCGGTTCAATGTATGGAGTTGACGTTTCCAAGAGTGTTGGCGGGTTCACAACTCTTACATTTGGCACGTTAGATAAAAAAGGAACTTTCTTTCAGTTGAAACATGATGATGATTGGGTGTTTAACAGTACCGATTGGAGTCATTACTTTTGGACAGCTGCCGGTTATAATGCTCTTATATTTATACTTGTATTTGTGATTGTGAAACAAATGAATAACATCCTTATCTAAAGAGTGATTTTAAAAATTTTCCCCTTTTATTTTAAGCTGCTCCCATACTGCCTCTTTTTCCCCTATGAATGTCTAAACCTTTGTGGTGCAGATATAATTGTGTATAATCAGACAAAGATAGAGAAGCAGGTGATAACATGTTGGACCCACTTGATATACTGACGAATATTGATGATGTCATTCCGTATTACCAAGCGATTTTTAACGCGGAGGAACAAAGAGTTGTGGGCTATGAGGTGCTCGGCCGTATTTTGGCAGATGCGGAGATTGAGAGCCTCGGGCCGTTTTTCTTAGATTCCGGCATTCCGGAAGAATATAAGCTTGAGGTCGATGACAGAGTCATCAGGCAGGCGCTGGAGCGGTTTAAAGAAGCGGATCGTGACCTGTTGATTTTTATCAACCAGGATGCAAATGTATTGATGCTTGACCATGGCGAAAGCTTTCTTGAGCTTTTGAAAGAATACGAAGAGCAGGGCATTGAACTGAACCGTATTGTGCTTGAGATCACCGAGCACAATTTCGAAGGCGACATTGAACAGCTGTACCATATGCTTGCCTACTATCGTACATACGGCATTAAAATCGCAGTGGACAATATAGGTAAGGAGAGCAGCAACCTGGACAGAATCGCGCTCCTTTCACCGGATCTTCTGAAAATAGATTTGCAGGCGCTGAAAGTATCTCAGCCGTCACCATCGTATGAGCATGTGCTGTACAGCATTTCATTGCTGGCGAGGAAAATCGGGGCCGCGCTGCTGTATGAAGATATAGAAGCTGATTTTCAGCTGCAGTACGCCTGGAGAAACGGAGGCCGATTCTTTCAAGGCTATTACCTGCAGGCGCCAAGCGGTCATTTTATAGACCGGAGCCTGTTAAAAGAACGCTTGAAAACGGAGTTTCAGCAATTTATCACGAGAGAGAAGAAGAAGCTGGAAACGGTATATGAACACTCTGAGAATTTTTATAAGCGGGTCAATCAGGCTGTTTCCGAGCTGAAGAAAACCCACCAGGCGGACGATGAGTTTATTAAAAAACTGGCGGAAAATCTGACGGACTGCTGTTTCAGAATTTATATGTGTGATGAAGAAGGCTATCAGCTGACGGGAAATGTGTTCAAGCAATCCGGTGAATGGTTTTATCAGCCTGAATACATGGAGAAAAACTGGAGCTGGCGCCCGTACTTTTTAGAAAACATCATGAAGATGCGGAATTCAAGAAAAGGCTTTTTCAGTGACCTGTACAGTGACATTGAAACGGGAGAGATGATCAGAACCTTTTCATATCCGATGGATGACAATATGTATTTATTTATCGATCTGCCTTACTCTTATTTATATGAACAGGACGGATTACTTTAAAGCGGCTGCTGTATGCCGCTTTTTTTGCTGTCATCTGAAAAAAGTTTTAAAAAACGATTGACAATGATACTGATAATCATTATCATTTGGTTATAGAGAGAAGTTACTCTCTGTTCCCCAACCCCTCTATCAGATCAAGATCCGAAAAAACTTGGCGCTACCCCCGCCAAGTTTTTTTATGTCGTCTGCGCATAAAAAGGCCTCTTCTCACATATATCTGACAATGGCGGCTCAAAAAGCGAAAAATCATTTATAAAAGGTGTATGACATTCTGAAAAAAGCTTCAAACTATTCGAAAACACGGTTTTCCCGTTTATTTCTTTTTGAAAATCCAGCGGGAAAATGCCATCCCGGTCTACTTTATGGTATGATGCTCTGTAGAACTTGTATTATAATAAATACTTGTTGATTTGAAGTTGTTTTTTGAAAGGAGTCTTTTTTTAGAATGTCACAATTAATGGGTATCATCACAAGGCTGCAAAGCCTGCAAGAAACGGCGGAAGCGGCAAGCGAGCCGATGCAGCGTTATTTTGAAGTTAACGGCGAAAAAATTTGCAGTGTTAAATATTTCGAAAAAAATCAAACGTTTGAACTGACGGTTTTCCAAAAAGGTGAAAAACCTAACACATATCCGTTTGATAACATTGACATGATTTCTATTGAAATTTTTGAGCTCCTTCAGTAATTGGATTTAATTTTTCAGGCTGACCAAGCTTCCCGTCTTCCGCAAGCGGAGCTTTATTAAATCATGCAAAGGAACGTGCTTGTTCGAATTTGGTTGTAGATTCTGGAAAGAGGAGTGTCCGTACATGGCTGATTCTTTTCTGTTTTATAATCTTTCTGAAGCACAAATGACCTTTCAAGACGTGATGGAGCGGCTGAAACGCTTTGTCAATCAAGACCCCCGTTCAGCATACGTGCTGTCTGTAGGGACCGATTCACAAGTTTACCGCGAGTTCACAAAGTTTATTACGGCTATACACTTGCACCGCACAGGCAAGGGAGCTTGGGGCTGTTTGAAAAATCACGATCTTGCAAGACCGATACATAGCCTTCGCGAAAAAATTTCGCTGGAAACCGCATTCAGCCAGGAGATGGCTGCGCATATTCTCGACGGGCGCTTTATGGAACTTACAGATTTGCTCCTGCCTTTCGCGGATGAAGGGGCGGATCTTACATTTGAAGTGCATCTGGATATCGGCCGAAAAGGACTTACAAAAGAGTTGATACAAGAAATGACCGGACGCATTACCTCGATGGGCATTGAAGCGAAAATCAAGCCCGATTCCTGCACAGCATTCAGTTATGCCAATCGTTACACAAAATAATATTTCATACAGAATCCGCAAAATGTCGAATTATGCGGTTGACGATTTTTTTCTGTTTACTTATTCTAGCGGTAGAGCTGAAAGTAAATTACACTTTGCTTTCAGAGGTATTCAGTAAAAAATAGGGGGCCTGATTACGTATGAGTCTTATCGGTGAACGATTTACGGAAGAAGAACAAAAACTTCTGCTGAATATCCTGATCAATCATGAATATGCCATTGAGCTTTTGACCAGCGAAATCAACGATATAGAAGCAGGGTCAAAAAGCGTTGATGGAACCACTTATAAAAAACTCGTCACGCTTTATGACCGTTTTCGGAACGAAAATTAATCAGCGGCCTATAAATTGATACTCGATTGCAAAGAGTATCTTTTTTATTGACGGAAACTTTTCAACAAAAAATGATAATGTTTATATTATTGCGATATAGGGAATACATGTTTTGATGAAAAATGTAAAGGGGTCGAAGTGACATGATTAGCTTACAATCAGATCAGCTTCTTGATGCAACAGTCGGACAATTTATGATTGAGGCGGATAAAGTGGCGCACGTACAAGTCGGAAACAACCTTGAGCATGCTCTTTTAGTGCTCACAAAAACCGGCTATACCGCCATTCCCGTCCTGGACGCTTCGTACCGTCTGCACGGTTTGATCGGGACAAATATGATTATGAACAGCATTTTCGGACTTGAACGGATTGAGTTTGAGAAGCTGGATCAAATTACGGTTGAGGAAGTCATGCTGAAAGACATTCCCCGTCTCCACATCAATGATCCGATTATCAAAGGGTTCAGCATGGTCATTAATAACGGCTTTGTCTGCGTTGAAAATGATGAAGGCGTCTTTGAAGGCATTTTCACGAGAAGAGTCGTGTTAAAGCAGTTAAGCAGCCATATCAGATCATTGAATAAGTAGGCTCGCACGATCAGCCTATTTGTTCTTCGCATGCCAGAAAAAGAAAACGCATACATATGAGTGATGCTTGCCTCGGCAGCCTTTATTTTATTAGAATGGTAGATAAGAAATACGAAAAGGCATTGAAAAGGAGGACGACATGCAGCTTCAAGAGCTTCATATGCTCGTAGTTTTAGCTGAGGAATTAAACATGAGGAAGGCTGCCGAACGGTTATTCGTGTCACAGCCGGCTCTGTCCCAGCGATTGCAGACCATTGAAAAAGCCTGGGGAACAAAGATCTTTCTAAGATCTCAAAAAGGACTTACGGTAACGCCGGCAGGAGAAAAAATCATACAATTTGCAAATGATGTCACGGATCGGCAAGAGAGAATAAGAGAAAATATTGATGAACTTGAAGGAGAAATTCACGGCACATTGAAGCTTGCCGTCGCCTCCATTATCGGGCAGCACTGGCTTCCGAAAGTGTTAAAAACATATGTGGAGCGATATCCGAACGCAAAAGTTTCTCTCATTACAGGGTGGAGCAGTGAAATGCTGAAAAGTCTGTATGAAGATCAGGTACATATCGGCATTATCCGGGGAAATCCGGAATGGAAAGGCCGAAAAGATTATTTAATGACCGATCATTTATATTTGGTCGATACGGAAATTTCCTGTATTGATGATATTGCCCATACCGATCGGCCGTTTATCCAGTTCAAAAGTGACAGTACATATTTTCAGGAAATTCAGCATTGGTGGCATCAAAAATTCAAAACCTCGCCGAAACAGACGATCCTCGTCGATCAGATTGAAACGTGCAAGCAGATGGCGCTGCACGGGATCGGTTATGCCATTCTGCCGTCAGTCACCTTAGAAGAGGAAGACAAAGTAAATAAAATGCCCCTGCTTGATGCTAAGGATCATCCGATCGGCCGTGATACATGGCTGCTCGGTTATGAGCCGGCATTTGAATTAAAACAGGTGCAGGCTTTTGTTTCGGTCGTCAAAGATATGCTGAAACAGGAACGCCCTTTTTAAAAAGAGACAGTAATCATGCTGTCTTTTTTTTATTTTTCATTGACAATGAAAATCATTATCATTTAAAGTATTGTATAAGTTAATGAAAATCATTATCAATTACGGGGTGATCATGTGCAGAAAGCATTAATTATATACGCAAGCATGTCGGGGAATACAGAGGATATTGCCGGCATTATAAAAGAAACACTGAGTGAGCATCAGATTGCAATTGACTGTCTTGACATGGATGAGGCAGATGCGGATTCTCTCGAAGCATATGATTATGTTTTTGTCGGAACGTACACATGGGGGGACGGTGATCTTCCTTACGAAGCGGAAGATTTTTATGAAGATATTCTGCATCGCCAGCTCAACGGACTGAAAACGGCTTGTTTCGGTTCAGGCGACCACGCCTATCCGAAGTTTTGCGAAGCGGTCACGCTGTTTTGCGAAGCGTTTGAAAAGGCCGGCGCCAATTTATATCCGGAAACGCTGAAAATTGAGCTGGCGCCTGAGACGGCTGAAGATCAGGAATGCTGCAAAGAATTTGTCCGCGGTTTTCTTGCATGGGCCGCACACCACGGAGACCGGTGCCATGTTTCATAAAGGCGCGACGGCTGTCATGGCATCAGTGTCTTCGGGATATTTTGTCGCTGTAAAAGGCGAAGGCATTTTTCATTTTTCTGGGGAAGAAGGCTGGAAACGGCTGTACCGGATGAAAAGCAAGATTCATGTGCTGACTTACATCGGGCCTTACATATTCGGAGCTGGAGAAAAAGGCGCCGTCCTCAGATCGGCCGATCAGGGAAAGACCTGGACGGCATCCCGCTTTCCGACCAGCGCCTCCGTATGGGCTGTTGCCGGTCGGAATGACGGGTTTGTCTGTGCTCACGGCACGCACTGCCTCTATTTATCTGATGATTTCGGTGTCACTTGGCATGTGGCCAAGCCCTTTTCACAATTGAAGGAGCCGCCAGTAATCCGTTCGCTTTGTTTGCACGGTAAGACGATTTATATCGGCACCCGGATTCATATGAATCATGGCGGCATTTGGGCGTATGATCTGACGAAAGACCGCGTCCGGCGTATAAGCTGTGAAAGGCAGCGCATGACGGCCTCAATGCTCATGTATCAGAAGGATTGGCTCATTGCGGCAAAAGGTGCGGCGAAGGGAGAGCGGGGCGAGGTTTCTGTCCGAAACGTGCGGACGGAAGAGGAGTTTGCCATTTCAGCCGGACCTGCCATACGGGAAAAATCATTTCTCGACGTTTCCGAGGATAACGGTATTATTTATGTCACTTCGTCACAGGACGAACACGGGTTTTCGCGCATTTATCAAGCTGATTTCGCCGCCGGTGAATTAAAATGGTTTGATACGATCCGCGGTCACGGATGGCGGGTGGCCAACCGGAAAGAAAGCTTTTTTTGCGCGGGCCTTTACGAATGTAAATTTGTCAGACCGTATGAGGCGGCCCGGCTCGCACATTAGTTTTAATACATAAAGGAGAGACGAAGATGGGGAATGTATTGCTTGTTTATGCTACAATGTCAGAAAACACCGAAGCGATGGCGAATTTGATTGAAAAAGGGCTGATTGAAGCAGAAGCAACAGTAGACAGATATGAAGCGATGGATATCGATGCCGAGCTTTTTAATGATTACGAACACATCTTATTAGGGACATATACTTGGGGAGACGGGGATCTTCCTGATGAATTGCTGGATATTGCTGAAGATATGGAAAACCTGGATTTTGCGGGGAAAACATTTGCTTTGTTCGGTTCCGGTGATATGTCCTACGAGTTTTTTTGCGGAGCGGTGGACGAATTGGAAAAAGTGATCACGGCCCGCGGAGGACGGGTGGCGCTGCCATCAGTCAAAATTGAAAACAATCCTGAAGGCAGCGAGGAAGAGGAGCTCCGGGACTTCGGAAGACAGTTCGCCGCGCTGTGCAGCCAGCCGGCGGAATAAAGGCTTGTTCCTTTTTTTCTTGTCTTTGTATCCTTCCTTTGTTACAGTAATGAGGTAGAAAATCAGAGGAGGACAATACATATGAAAATGATGGATGCAAATGAAATTATTTCATTTATTCAAAATAGTACAAAATCAACACCTGTAAAAGTGTATGTAAAAGGCGACCTTGAGGGAATCAGCTTTGGAGATTCCTCTAAAACATTCCTAAACGGCCAATCCGGCGTCGTTTTTGGCGAGTGGGCTGACATTAAAGCCGCAATTGAAGAAAACAAAGACAAAATTGAGGATTACGTCATTGAAAATGACCGCCGCAACTCTGCAATTCCGATGCTTGACATGAAAGATGTAAAAGCGCGCATCGAGCCTGGCGCTATTATCCGCGACCAAGTCGAAATCGGCGACAATGCCGTTATCATGATGGGTGCGTCTATTAATATCGGTTCAGTCATCGGCGAAGGCACAATGATTGATATGAACGTTGTGCTCGGAGGACGCGCGACTGTCGGCAAAAACTGCCACATCGGAGCGGGTTCTGTATTAGCGGGTGTCATCGAGCCGCCAAGCGCTAAGCCTGTTGTCGTGGAAGACGACGTTGTAATCGGCGCAAATGCGGTTGTTCTTGAAGGCGTAACAATCGGTAAAGGCGCGGTTGTCGCTGCGGGAGCCATCGTTGTAAACGACGTTGAGCCATATACCGTTGTAGCGGGAACACCAGCGAAAAAAATCAAAGATATCGATGAAAAAACAAAAGGCAAAACAGAAATCAAACAGGAATTACGCCAGCTGTAAGGAATGGTTTGATAGAATGGGCGTGGATGATAAAATCCACGCCTTATTCTTATCTTAAGGAGGAATACATATGGAAAAAGAGCGGCTCATTTCTATCCGGAGAGATCTGCACCGCATCCCGGAGATCGGCTTTCAGGAATATAAAACACAGCAGTACCTGCTGAATATATTGAACCAATACCCGGAAGAAAGAATTGAAATCGAAACTTGGAGAACCGGCATCTTTGTTAAAGTCAACGGCACGGCTCCGGAAAAAATGCTTGCCTACAGAGCGGATATAGACGCTTTGTCGATTGAAGAACAGACTGGACTTCCGTTTTCATCGGAACACCCCGGTTTTATGCACGCATGCGGCCACGACATGCATATGACCATCGCACTCGGCATTATTGATCATTTTGTCCATCATCCGGTCAAGCATGATCTGCTCTTTTTATTTCAGCCGGCTGAAGAAGGACCCGGCGGAGCGGAACCGATGCTTGAAAGCGATGTGCTGAAAAAATGGACGCCGGATTTGATCACTGCCCTCCATATAGCACCTGAGCTGCCGGTGGGCACAATCTCCACCAAAAGCGGATTGCTATTTGCCAATACAAGTGAGCTTGTCATCGACCTTGAAGGGAAAGGCGGACATGCGGCATATCCGCATACAGCAGACGACATGGTCGTCGCCGCAAGCACGCTTGTCACGCAGCTGCAAACGGTCATATCCAGAAATACGGATCCGCTTGACAGCGCGGTGATTACTATCGGAACGATTACCGGGGGCACGGCGCAAAATATCATCGCAGAGCATGCTCATCTGGAAGGAACGATCCGGACGCTTTCTGAGGAATCAATGCGCATGGTGAAAAAGCGGATTGAAGAACTCGTCAAAGGGATTGAAATCGGCTTCCGCTGCAAAGGGAAGGTCACGTATCCGTCCGTTTATCATCAAGTCTATAATACAAGCGGCCTGACCGAAGAATTTATGCAATTTGTCAAAGATCATAATCTTGCAGAAGTGAAAATGGCGAAAGAAGCGATGACCGGAGAAGATTTCGGGTATATGCTGAAAAAATATCCCGGCTTTATGTTCTGGCTCGGAGCGGATTCTTCCCACGGGCTTCACCATGCAAAGCTGAACCCGGATGAAGGCGCGATGGAAACCGCAGTCAATGTCATGGTCGGATATTTTTCGGAGTATGCCAATTAAATCCGAAAAGAAGAATAATCTAACAAAAATTGAGCACTCTACATAACGGAGGTGTTCAATATGACGAAAAAAATTGGAATTGAACAATCTTTATCGGATGTAGAACAGGCGTTAAAACAAAAAGGATATGACGTAGTGATGATGAAGACTCCTGAGGATGCGAAGGATTGTGACTGCTGTGTCGTAACCGGACTTGACAGCAATGTCCAAGGCATCGCCGATACGTCAACTCAGGCTCCCGTCATTACGGCTTCCGGAATGACCGCTGACGAAATCTGCAGCGAAGTAGAAAAAAAATTTCATTAAAAAGAAAAAACCGAAGCTTATGCTTCGGTTTTTTTATTCGCCGGAAGCGGCGTTTTTAAAACGGTCGAGCGCGATTTTCATTTCTCTCCGCAGCACGCGTTCAACCCGCCATTGCTCCATATTTTCTGTTTTCGCAATGATTCTGATGACCATTTCTGATGTGCTTAAATCCTGAACCCCGATGACGTCCGGCCCTTCCTTAATCTGCGGGAGCTCAGCGGCTGCTTTGTCACACGCGGTTTGCAGAACCTGAATGGTTTCATCGAGATTCTTTTCAAGCGGCACCTTAATATCGACAAGCGCCTGCATCGTTCCGCGGGAATGATTGCTCACATTCGTGATGCCCCGGTTGGGAAGATAATGAAGCGTGCCGTCAAAGCTCCTGATTTGCGTCGTACGGAGACCGACCTGCTCGACAATGCCGCTGTAGCCTGCAACTGTAATATAATCACCGACATCGATCTGTTTTTCCAAAAGGATAAAAAATCCGGTAACGATATCACTGACAAGCCCCTGAGCGCCGAATCCGACTGCAAGGCCCACCACGCCGGCACCGGCAATGAGAGCGCTCGGATTGTAGTGAAATAAATCCAATATCATCACGATAAAAACGAAAATCAGTATGTATCCGTACACATTAAGCGCGAGGCTTCGCAAAGTATAAGCGCGGCCCGTAGAGAGGTTGTTCTGTTTTTCGAATTTCTGAAACAGATGCTTGATCAGCTTTTTGCCTGCCGTCCGAAAAATAAAATACGCTAAAATGATGAGAGCCAGCTTTACGGTGAAAATCCCGGCAGAGGTGATAAGGCCGGCCCAATCAAAGTGTTTTAAATCAATCATAGTGGTGTCTCCCTTTCAAGTCTATTGCAGAAAAGTCAAAAGTGGTTTACCCGTTTTTCCAATAAGATAAACCTTTTACTAGAAACCAGTTATTTACATTCAGGGTTTGGCATATTGACCGGTTTCTATATCATTATTTTTGTGAAGATAGTAATTGAACGGGAATCTTCAATCTTATTTTAACATGGGGATTCAGCTGAATCATACACTTTTGAGGGAGAATGGCATATGAGGAATTCGGCGTGTTAATTGAAGAAGAAGGTGCAGTGTTTCCCGGGGGCGAATGTCCCACAACAGCATCGGGCAGTGACGTTGATAAAACATTGAGTGTTCTAAACGGCGAACTTTCTCCTGCGAACCGGAAGCCCGGACAAAAAACGTTTTCATCCGTTCGGAAACAGACAAAATCACAGACCTTTTTAAATTCTGATCGATAACGGAGGGACATAAGATGAAATTACATCAGCAAATGCCTGAATTGACAGGCGCTAAAGCCTGGTTTAACGGAGAAGTCACGAAGGAACAGCTGGTCGGTGAGAAGCCGGCATTGATTCATTTCTGGTCCGCCAGCTGCCAGATGTGTAAAGAAGCGATGCCGAAGGTGAATGAGTTTCGTGATAAATATAAAGATCATTTGAATGTGGCGGCCGTTCACATACCCCGTTCCGAAGATGATCTTGACCTTAAAAAAATCAAGAAAACAGCGGCTGAACACGGCATCTCTCAGCCGATTTACATCGACAGCAATCATTCGCTGACTGAAGCGTTTGAAAATGAGTATGTGCCGGCTTATTACGTTTTTGATAAAACCGGACAGCTCCGCCATTTTCAAGCGGGAGGAAGCGGGATGGCAATGCTTGAAAAACGCATCAGCCGCATTCTTTCAGAAACAGAGCAGGCTTCCGAGTGACCGGGACAATCTCCGCCGGTCTTTTGTATTGGTTCTGAAAGTCCTTTGCAGTTGGGCAGCAGGGTTTTTTATGCTTATTGGATAAAAATTCCAAAATGTCATAAATGATTTGTTGAGCTTCGGTAAAAACGAAAGAGAAACAGGAGAAAACACGCTGTACCGCATGTTTTCTCCATATCATTATCTTTTACATATTATAGTCGAAAATTGTAGATATTACGCTAATTTTCATTAAACAAGTAATTTTAAGTTATATTTTGAAATGGTTCAATAAATTGGAACATTGCCCAGAATCACCTATATGATAGGGGATTTTTGCATATAAAGTACCATTTTCAGAAAATAAGCAATTTTTCATAGAGTAAATAAAATAGTAAAATGATAAAATAATAGTTGATAAAATTACTTTTGTAATCTAATATCTTAATAAAAGCGTTTAAATTTTTGACAGGGGGTTTTACACATGTTTAATGAAAGAGAAGCGCTGCGCTTACGTTTAGAACAATTGAACGAAGCAGAGGTAAAAGTCATTCGTGAATATCAAATAGAACGTGATAAAATATATGCAAAACTGAGAGAATTAGACAATACGGGCAGCCTGTCCGATACAAAAAAAGAGTTTCGTCCGGAGAAAAAAAGTGACTCTCTCCCAGTGCTTGCAGAGCTTGCAGCACAGGAAATGAGAAGCTACCAAAAGCCGCAGACACAGCCTCAATCCACCCAGCCGCAAATGCAGTCTATTACGACTCTTCCAGCCGGCATTCCAGACGGTTCTACTAGAAGAAGAAGAGGGACGGCAAGACCGGGTTCAAAGGCGGCAAAACTGCGCGAAGCAGCCATTAAAACATTGAAACGCCACAATGCAGCAATCAAAAGTTCAGAACTGCAAAAGGAAATTGAAAAGGAAAGCGGCCTTGAAATTCCTAATATGACAACCTTTATGCAAAGCTTAATTAAAATGTATCCTGAAGTGAAAAAACCATACCGCGGCCAATATATTCTTGAGGGAGAAATTTCTCAGGAAACAGCAGAAACGGGAAATGATACGGCTGCTGAATAAAACAGTAAAAACTGCTTGTGTTACTCAAGCAGTTTTTTTGCGCTTTCCCGCTTGTTCTGCGGAAGTGACGTATCTTTTACCGCCTTTTTTTCAAGCTTGACGACATATTTTTGGAAAGGTTTTTCTTCATCAGCCCGTTCTTTTAACGCGTCCAGTTTTTCATCAAACGACTGATCACGGGACTCTGATTGTGCAAACTGTTTTTGCAGGGAGAGGACTTGTTCGGTGACGGCTTTAAGCAAGTCTTCTGCCTGAACAGTCCCGGCGGAAGCGGAAGGAAGTTCCAGGTCCTGTTCTGCCGGTTCAGCCGTGCGGCTGTCAATATCAGCAAAATGGCCGGCAATCCAAGCATCACTTTCGTCCAGCTGCCTTTTGTATGAGAGAATGGTTTCTTGAAATAACTTTTCTTTCGTTTTTTCTATTTCTACAAGCCGTTCTTTTGTTTCTAGTATTCGATCTCTCATATGATTAATTTCTATTTTAATATGTTTGAGCTGATATTCCTTTTCTGTAATTTGTGTGTGCAGCCGGGTATTTTCTTCTGCTGCGGCGTGAAAACGCCGTTTCGTATCTTCGTGAGAAGTCTGTTCGGTTTGTATGGCGGTCTCAAGTGAGCGGATGCGGGTATGTAAGTTTTTATTTTCTTCTTCAAATTTTACATTTGTGAGATGCAGCCGGTGTTTTTCTTCCATCTCATTTTTCCGCCGAAACGTTTCCTGCTGCAGCAGTTCTTGCAGAATGACGATTTTATCGAGCAGTCCGGCCCTGATTTCATGCAAAGAACGTTCTGTGTCATTCGTTTGTTTGTGTTTTTGCGCCATGGCTTCCAATTCGCCAGAAAGCTTGTGAAGCTGTTCTTTAATATTGGCGTTTTCCTGCTGCAGCTTATTGTTTTTTTGATGAAAGTAGCTTGCTTCAAATTCAGAAATTAATTTTCTGCATCTGGAAAGTTCGGATTTCAAATAAAGGTTCTCTTGAGAAGTGTCGTGGAAAAACGGACCTGATATTTTCATAAGAACCATCTCCCTCATGATGTTAACACTACAATATGGGAAAGGGCAGACGGCTATTCCTCTTAATTAAACAGACAAGCACTGTAATTATTGTATTTCGGCTGAGGCGTTTGCTATGCTTTTATACAGAATGGGAGAGAGATGACATGAAACGGGTGAATGTAATATTAGCAGGGGGAGCTTCCCGGAGATTCGGAGAACCGAAAGCTTTTGCAAAATGGAAGGACGGCATGTTTTATGAACAGGCGAAAAAAGCCTTCGGCAGCGGAGAAACCGTAATTATCAGCCGCCCTGAACATATAAAAACGTTTTTATCAAACAAAGAGAGGCATGTTTTTGCCGATGTGCCCCAGTTTCGGGGAATGGGGCCGCTGGCCGGCATTTATACGGCAATGAAACAAACAGAAGGCGAAACATATACGGTCATATCCTGTGACACACCGCTCGTGACAAGAAAGACGATGGCTGCGCTTGAAATGAAGCTGACCGGAAATCTTGACGCTGTTATCCCAATTTGTGAAAACAGAGAGCAGCCTCTCGTGGCGGTTTATCATAAACGGGTGCAAGCGGTGCTTTTGGATCAGCTTACACAAAACAAGCTGAAAATGACAGACACTCTGAAACAGCTGTCTGTCTGTTATGTGCAGGCTGAAGAAATCGGTGCCGCGCCGGAGGAGTTCGCTAATATCAACACACGGGATGATTACACCAGACTTTTGGCACATATCGAGTCTTCAAATCAGGACTGATTGTGAAGAAACATGGTATGATGGAAATAAAAATTGCAAGGGGACAATACAGATGGAAGAGCGCTATTCGCGGCAGACAAGATTTAAGCCGATAGGGGAAAAAGGGCAGAAGTCGCTGGCTGACAGCAGTGTCCTGATTGTCGGGGCCGGAGCCCTCGGAACAGCCGCGGCAGAGGGCCTGGCAAGAGCCGGAGCAGGCCGTATGGCGATTATTGACCGGGATTATGTGGAATGGAGCAATTTACAAAGACAGCAGCTGTATACAGAAGAAGACGCGAGACAGCGACTGCCGAAAGCCGTGGCGGCCAAGGCGCGTCTTTTGGCGGTAAACAGTGACATACATATAGAAGCTTACGCGGCGGAAGGTACCGCGGAAACGCTCGAACCGCTGATCGAAAAAGCGGATTGCATCGTGGATGCGACAGATAATTTTGAAACGAGAATGGTCATCAATGATCTGGCGCTGAAAACGAAAACACCTTGGATTTACGGTGCCTGTGTCAGCAGTCAGGGAATGTGTATGACGATTATTCCGGGGGTTACGCCGTGTTTATCCTGCCTGTTCGAGCAAATGCCCGTGGGCGGAGCGACATGTGATACAGCAGGCATCATATCTCCGGCGGTTCATATCGTCTCTGCTTATCAGCAGGCTGAGGCGCTGAAATTGCTGACGGGAAATCATGCCGCCGTAAATCGGCGCTTTTTCACGTTTGATGTGTGGAATAACACCAATATGAGCATAAATGTGGATCAGACCAAACGGGATCATTGCCCTTCCTGCGGCACGGAGCCCGTATACCCGTATCTGCAGCCTGAAAACAGACCGAAAGCAAGCGTGCTGTGCGGAAGAGACACTGTTCAAATCAGATCGGAAGCGTTAAAGAGGCTGGATAAAGAAGAGCTTGTCAAGCGACTGAAGAAAATCGGTAAAGTGGAAGCAAATGAATTTCTGCTACATATTGCGTACGAGGACTTCAGAATCGTTATTTTTCAAGACGGACGGGCACTGATCCACGGGACAAATGACATAAAAGAAGCAAATTCAGTTCTGGCCAGAGTGATCGGACTGTAAAAAGGGGAGATATTGCTATGCTTGAAAAAAGAACGCCGATTCAGGTGGACGAAGCAGTCCGCCGGGTGGGCCGGTATAAAAAACAAGGGGATACCGAATGGGTGCCGCTGGAGGACAGTCTCCACCGCTATCTGGCGGAAGATGTTAAAGCGGACCATGACGTACCGGCTTTTGACCGTTCTCCGTATGACGGGTTTGCCATCAGGGCGCGCGATTCAAAGACGGCTTCCCGTGACAATGCCGTCACGTTTGAAGTAATTGACCACATCGGAGCCGGCGCCGTGTCAGAAAAAGAGCTCGGACCGTATGAAGCTGTCCGCATCATGACAGGGGCGCAGATTCCAAAAGGCGCGGATGCCGTGGTGATGCTTGAGCTGACAAAGACGTTTTCTGAAAACGGTACGGATTACATGTCAGTGAAACGCCCTTTTCATGCGGGCGATAATATTTCATATCAAGGAGAAGATGCGAAAAAGGGCAGCTCTCTTTTAAAAAAAGGAACGAAAATCACGCCGGGCGTCACCGCTCTTTTGGCAACCTTCGGCTATGCTTCCGTTCCCGTGGTCAGAAAACCGGTTGTCGGCATTATCGCCACGGGAACCGAGCTTCTTCATGTAAGCGATCCGCTTGAGCCGGGGAAAATCCGCAACAGCAACGCGGCCATGGTGTATGCCCAGATCATTGAAGCGGGTGCGGTACCGCTGAACTTAGGCAAAATTTCCGATGATTTTGATGACAGCTATGCTGCGGTGAAGGAAGCCATGAAAAAGACTGACTTTTTGATCACGACAGGCGGCGTGTCAGTCGGCGATTTTGATTTTCTTCCTGACATTTATGATAAGCTCGGAGCGGAAGTTCTTTTTAACAAAGTGGCAATGCGTCCGGGGAGCGTGACAACTGTCGCCCGGGCCGATGATATGCTGCTGTTCGGCCTTTCCGGCAATCCGTCCGCATGTTACGTCGGTTTCACCCTGTTTGTAAAACCGATGATCCAGACGTGGCTTTTAAATGAAAAACCTCACTCCGGGTGGGCGGAAGCCGTGTTGACAAATGACTTTCCAAAGCCGAATCCGTTTACGAGGTTTGTGAGGGCGTTTGTTTACCATAAGGACGGAAAGATGATGGCGTCACCGGTCGGTCTCGACAAATCAAGCTCTGTCACATCTCTTGCCGAAGCAAACGCGTTTATCCTTCTGCCGGGAGGAACGAGGGGATATGAAGCGGGCATGACGGTCCACGCGCTCCTCATCCGGGATGAGAATGGAAGTGAATGGCCGTGGTCAATTCTTTCCCGATCGTCCAGATCGTAGGTTTTCAAAACAGCGGTAAAACAACGTTTATCGAACGTGTGCTGAAAGCGGCGCCGACAGAGTGCACTATCGGATGTTTAAAGCACCACGGACATGGCGGGGAACCGGACCCTTTTTCAGACGGAAAAGATTCAGAACGTTTATCAAAAGCCGGAGCTGCGGTTACGGCAGTAGAAGGGGACGGCGTGCTGCAGCTTACGGCGCGAAAAAAATGGGATTTGGCGGGTTTGATCGGCCTGTATGAATATCTGGGAGTTGACTGCCTTTTTATAGAGGGGTTTAAACATGCGCCGCATCCGAAAATCATCATGATCAAAAACAGCGAAGAATGGCAAAAACTGAAGCATTTGGAGCGCGTGATCGCGGTTGTCAGCAGAAATACGGAGCATATGCCGACAGACGCAGATATGCCCGTATTCCATGCTGACGATCCGGCTGCCATTATGTTTGTGCTTTCGCAGCTGAAAGGGGAATCTGCTTAAATGGAACGTTTTCAAATTACAAGGGAACCGATTATTGCGGAAAATATCGTAAAAAAAGTTGAAAAGCGTGAAGCCGGGGCCATCACAACGTTTATCGGCACGGTCAGAGAGTGGACTGCCGGACGGCGGACGGTGCGTCTTGAATATGAAGCGTATGAGCCCATGGCTGTTCAAATGCTTTCTCAAATCGGCGATGAAATCTGCGCGAAATGGGAAGGGGCCGAAGCTGCAATCACTCACCGTGTCGGCGTCCTTGATATCGGAGAAGCAGCGGTCGTAATCGCCGTGTCCTCTCCGCACAGAAAGGCGGCATATGAGGCGAATGAATATGCTATTGAACGGATAAAACAGATTGTGCCGATATGGAAAAAAGAAATCTGGGAAGACGGTGAAGAATGGATAGGCGATCAGCTGGAAACGACGCCCTATCCGAACGGAAAACCGGATTTGAATAAAGGGGAATCGCGATGATTAAAGTACTTTTGTTTGCCGGGCTTGCGGAGCAGGCAGGAACACCGGTCATTGAACTTGACGAAAAGGAGGCGGCAGCGTCTGCTGTAAAAGCGCTGTTAAAGGAACGGTACGGCCTTCAATCGATTGACAATGCCATGATAGCGATCAATGAAACATACGTAAAAGACAACAGCACCGTAACAGAAGGCGATACCATTGCCTTTATCCCTCCTGTAAGCGGAGGATGAAAAAAAGCCGGATGGGCATCATTGCCATCCGGTTTTTTTTTGTACAGCCGCAGATAACATTCAGCTGCAGCGCCGAATTCCTAAGAAGGATAAAATGGAATTTAAAGGATTTTACAATTAAGGTCGTTTTCTTTACATATACAGGCTGAAAACGGCGCCCGCACAAGGTTTTGAGCCTCCCTCCATATCCGTCTGATGATGATCCTTTTTTACATAATTATGGAACGTAAAAGTATGAAATTGTGTTACAATTTAGCATAAATACGCAAACGGCAAAAAAATTGAAACTTCTCTAAGCCTGTTGCGTACGTATAAACAGAATAATACATAGGAGGCTTCAGCAATATGGAACCTAATCTGGAAAAAAGCAATACGGAAATAACCGAAAAACCGTCAGTTTTCGGCGTCATCACAAGTCCTGTAGTGCAGTTTAAAAGACTAAGAGAAAAGCCGGTCATCGGCATTCCTCTCCTGATTGTCATCATTCTCATCGCAGCCGGGAGTATTTTGCGCGGGCTGGGGATGAATTATGAAGAAGTGCTGAACAGCTCAACTCTTGAAGGATTGACAGATGATCAGATTGAAATGACCAAAACCCTCACTAAATTCGGTTCGATTTTCGGAGGAATCTTCGGGGGCATTATCGGTCTTTTTATCATTCCGCTCATTTACTGGCTGTGCGTCAAAATTTCGGGCGGCGTGACAACTTACAAAAAAATGCTCTCACTCGGCCTCTTCACGGCGTTTATTACCAATATCGGCTTAGTCATTAACGGTCTTGTCACTTATTTTACCGGAGCGGGCTCCCTGTACGCCGTTACATCTTTGGCGAGTGTCATACCGGCCGGAGACGGCGTTGCGGTCTTTTTAAGCGCGTTCGACGTTTTCAGCATCTGGAGCTATATTCTGCTCGCTTTGGGACTTCGCTATACCGGCGGCATTTCGAAAAAAGCGGCCTGGACTTCCGCGATTGTCCTGTTTGTTATTATGCTTTTGGTATCGGCAGTCGGAGGACTGTTAAGTTCAATGACAGCAGGTGTGTAACATGAAAAAACTTTGGATCGGAATCGGCATCGCCGTAATTGTTGCAGTATTCATCGGTATCAATATTTATAAGTCTGCCGCTCCCGCGGGCGGCAGCGCCGGGGAAAAGGTCGAAACCGGAACCATGGAAAAAAGAAAAATCTCATCTTCGGTCATGGTGCCGGGAACACTTAAATTCTCCAAGGAACAGTATGTTTTTTATGAAGCGGATAAAGGAACCCTTGATAAGGTGAAAGTAAAAGAAGGCGACAAGGTAAAAGAAGGGTCGTCATTAGTCACTTATACAAACGAGCAGCTCAATCTTGATAAAGAACAAAATGAGTTGACAGAACAATCAAAACGGCTGCAAATTGAACAAATTGAAGAAAAACTCAGAGCATTAAACAGTAAAGAAAAAGATCTGGCAAAACAAGTGGGAGAAGCGGAAGCCCAAAAACAAATAGAATCCGAACGGACTGATCTGCAGCTTCAGCAAAAAACGGCGGAAATCGAATTAAAGCAATCTGATCTGCAAAAGCAGTCTCTTGAAAACCAAGTGGCGAATCTCACTGTCAAGAGTGAAATGGACGGAACGGTTATCTCGGTAAATCAAGAAGCAGCTTCTAAAAAATCGGATATTCAAGAACCGGTAATACATATAGGCGACCCGGAACACCTGATCGTTGCCGGCAATTTGTCCGAATACGACACGCTGAAAGTGAAAAAGGGACAAAGCGTTACGATTACCTCTGACGCCATTCCTGATAAAACATGGAAGGGAAGAGTGGCGGCTGTCGGTCTCGTTCCAGAACAAAAGTCAGGCGCCGCTTCGGGCGGAAACACGGAACAAGCCGTGCAGTATCCGTTTCAGGTCAAGCTGATCGGAAACCTTCCGGAGGGCAAACCGGGGTTTAAACTCATTATGAACATTGAAACCGACAAACGGAAAGCCGACACTCTGCCGTCTTCAGCAGTCAAAAAAGACGGAGATGAGCACTGGGTCTTTACGGTAAAAGACGGGAAGGCCAAACGCGTGAAAGTCAAAGTCGGCGACACCGCGAAGCAGCTGACGGAGATAAAAGAGGGACTTTCAAAGGATGATAAAGTCATTCTGAATCCGGCTGACGGTTTGACTGACGGAACGGATGTGAAAGCATAGATGATTCAGCTTTCAAAAGTGAAGAAAAGCTATCAGATCGGCAAGGAGACGTTTGATGTTCTCCGTTCAATCGACCTGACGATTGAAGAGGGAGAATATGTGTCAATTATGGGACCGTCGGGATCAGGAAAATCGACGATCATGAATATCATCGGCTGTCTGGACAGACCGACATCAGGCAGTTACAGGCTTGCGGGCGAAGATGTATCGTCATGCACGGAAAAAGAGCTTGCGGCGGTCCGGAACAAATCAATCGGATTTGTCTTTCAGCAATTTCAGCTGCTGCCGCGGTTGAATGCAAGAAAAAATGTCGAACTGCCCATGATCTACGCCGGAATCGGCAAAAAAGAGCGTGAGGAACGGGCGGAGCATGCGCTGGAAAAAGTCGGTTTAGCGGACCGGATGCTTCACATGCCGAATGAGCTGTCCGGCGGCCAAAAACAGCGTGTCGCGATTGCAAGAGCCATCGTTAACGAACCGAAGCTTATTTTGGCTGATGAGCCGACCGGCGCGCTGGATACGAAAACAAGCATTTCCATCATGGAGCAGTTCACGGAGCTTAATGCAGAGGGTGTAACCGTGGTACTTGTCACTCATGAGCCTGAAGTGGCGGACTGTACAAACAGAGTGATTTTCGTCCGTGACGGCATGATCGTTTCCCGCGATTCTGAGCAGAGGAGAGTGGGGGAATGAGCCTGTTAGAAAATCTCCGGATGGCTCTCGGCTCCGTAAGAGCTCACAAGCTGAGATCGATTCTGACGATGCTCGGCATCATTATCGGCGTCGGTTCAGTAATCGTTGTGGTGGCAGTCGGCCAGGGCGGAGAGCAAATGCTGAAGCAATCCATAAGCGGGCCGGGCAATACGATTGAATTGTTTTATCTGCCGAGTGATGAAGAATTAACAGCCAATCCGAACGCTTTGCAGCAAGCGAGTTTTACAGAAGAAGATATTAATGGATTAAAAGGAGTAGCCGGCGTAAAGCAGGTTGTCGCTTCTGCTGTAAAATCAATGACGGCCCGTTATCACGAAGAAGAAACGGATATTACGCTGAATGGCATTAACAGCGGCTACATGGACGTAAAAAAGCTGGATGTTCAAGATGGACGGACCTTTACGGACAATGATTTTCTTTCCGGGAAAAGAGCGGGAATCATCTCGAAAAAAATGGCTGAAAAGCTGTTCGGGAAAACATCTCCGCTTGGAAAAATCGTCTGGGCCGGCGGGCAGCCTGTAGAAGTAATCGGTGTATTAAAAGAAGAGAGCGGTTTTTTATCGTTAGGACTCAGTGAAATGTATGTCCCGTTCAACATGCTGAAAACGTCTTTCGGTACAAATGACTACAGCAATGTTTCCATACAGGCGGATTCAGCCGACCAAATCAAAACAACAGGAAAAGAAGCGGCCCGTCTCTTAAATGACAATCACGGAACAAAAGAGGCTTATCAAGTCATGAATATGGAAGAAATCGCGGCGGGCATCGGCCAGGTCACGACCGTCATGACGACGATCATCGGTTCGATCGCCGGTATTTCTCTCGTTGTCGGCGGGATCGGGGTCATGAATATTATGCTTGTATCAGTGACGGAACGGACAAGAGAAATCGGCATCCGCAAATCGCTCGGTGCGACGAGGGGACAGATTCTGACGCAATTCTTAATTGAATCCGTTGTGCTTACTTTAATCGGCGGGTTAATCGGAATCGGTCTCGGTTACGGGGGAGCATCACTCGTTTCCCTTATCGCAGGGTGGCCGTCGCTCGTTTCCTGGCAGGTGGTTTGTATCGGCGTGCTGTTCAGTATGCTGATCGGTGTCATTTTCGGCATGCTGCCAGCCAACAAAGCATCACGCTTAGATCCGATTGAAGCGTTACGGTATGAATAACCGGCGCCCCATGCAGAATGCATGGGGGTTTTTCTTGTTTTAATGATTGAATGAATATAATAGACTTTTTTCATTTATGATAAAAAGAAAATGTCATACAATTGTCCCCCTTTTTGTCGAATTTACAGTTTACAAACCCTATGTACATACGTTAATATGAACAAATGTGAAAGATTTTGATAGTTATTGAATGAATTTGAGTGATTTTAGTTGCTTGAAGTAAAAAAAGCGTTTACAATAATCTTATAGCCGAAATGAATACGTTTTCAAAGGAGGCGGAATATGCTCACTCCTGAAAGGTATCAGCTGATTATTGATCAGATTGAAAAGCGTGATGTGGTAAAGATTCAAGAGCTGATAAGCATGACAAACGCTTCTGAATCAACGATCAGAAGAGATTTATCAACACTAGAAGAGCGCGGATTTTTAAAGCGCGTTCATGGCGGGGCATCTAAACTTTCCAACAGCAGGCAAGAACCCGATATGATTGAAAAATCCTCCAAAAACCTTCAAGATAAGCTGAAAATTGCAGAAAAAGCGGCATCTTTATTAGAAGAAGGTGACTGTATTTATCTTGATGCGGGAACAACTACATTGCACATGATTGATTTTATAGATCAAACAAAGGACATTGTGGTTGTCACAAACGGAGTTATGCATATCGACGCTTTAATAAGGAAAGGGATTCCCTTTTATCTTCTCGGAGGGTATGTGAAACATCGAACAGGTGCGATGATCGGCGGCGCCTCATTAACGGCGATTAGCCAGTACCGTTTTGATAAAAGCTTTCTCGGTGTGAACGGCGTGCACATTGAAGCCGGATTTACAACACCCGATCCGGATGAGGCTCTTCTGAAGACAAAGGCTCTGAGCCAGGCGAAAAATGCCTATGTATTAGCCGATCCTTCTAAATTCGGCGAGATTTCTTTCGCAGCGTTCGCCGCCTTGGGCGACGCCGCTATCATTACCACGGAAGCTGAAGAACTTGCATTCGATAATTACCAAGAAAAAACTGTCGTAAAGGTAGTGAAACCATGATTTACACTGTAACCCTCAATCCGTCTGTTGACTATATTGTTCACGTTGAAGATTTTGCCGTAGGCGGTTTAAACCGTTCCAGCTATGACACGAAGTATCCCGGCGGAAAAGGCATCAACGTTTCAAGATTACTGAAAAGACACCATGTGCCGTCAAAAGCAATGGGGTTTGTCGGCGGATTTACCGGAAATTATATAACGTCTTTTTTACAGCAAGAAGGTCTGGAAACGGCTTTTTCTGAAGTGGATGAAGACACTCGTATAAATGTAAAACTGAAAACGGGCGACGAAACGGAAATTAACGGACAGGGCCCGACAATTTCAGACGAAGTGTTCAGTGCCTTTTTAGAACAGTTCTCCGCTCTGAAAGAGGGAGACATCGTCGTTTTAGCGGGAAGCATTCCATCTTCCCTGCCGCAAAACACTTATGAAAAAATTGCAGAGACATGCAGAAAGCAGAATGCCCGCGTTGTGGTGGACATCTCCGGAGAAGCGCTGATGAAAGCGACAGAAATGAAACCGTTTTTGATGAAGCCGAACCATCACGAGCTTGGTGAAATGTTCAATACGGTCATTGATTCAGCTGAAGCTGCCGTTCCTTACGGAAAAAAATTAATTGAACAAGGCGCTGAACACGCGATTGTTTCGATGGCTGGCGACGGTGCGCTTTTATTTACGAAAGACGCGGTTTTCCTTGCTAATGTTCCTAAAGGGAAGCTGGTCAATTCCGTAGGCGCGGGTGATTCCGTTGTCGCAGGATTCCTTGCGGGGATCTCAAAACAGCTGCCTTTGGAAGATGCGTTCCGGTTAGGTGTTGCTTCCGGAAGCGCGACGGCATTTTCTGAAGAGCTCGGAACTGAAGAGTTTGTACAGCAGCTTCTTCCTGAAGTTCAAGTCACACGTCTATAGAGGAGGAAAGAAAAGTGAAGATAACTGAGCTGTTAACAAGAGATACAATTCATCTCAATATAGAAAGCAAAGAGAAAGAAAACGTTATCGATGAAATGGTGACAGTGCTTGATAAAGCCGGCAGATTAAATGACAGAGAGGCTTACAAAGCAGCCATTTTAAATCGTGAAAGCCAAAGCTCGACGGGAATCGGCGAAGGCATTGCCATTCCTCACGCGAAAACGGCGAGCGTCATTAACCCGGCTATCGCATTCGGACGTTCAAAAGAAGGTGTGGATTATGAATCATTAGACGGTCAGCCGGCACACCTGGTCTTTATGATTGCGGCAACCGAAGGAGCGAATAATACGCACCTTGAGGCATTATCAAGACTTTCTACGCTTCTCATGCGTGAAGAAATCCGCAAACAGCTTCTTGAAGCTGAATCGGAAGACGCGATCATTGACATCATCAATCAGCATGACAAAGATGACGATGAGGAAGAAGAAGAGCAGGAAGAACAGGCAGCGCCCTCAGGAAAGGGCAAAATCCTTGCCGTCACGGCATGTCCGACGGGTATCGCCCATACATTCATGGCAGCTGACGCACTGAAGGAAAAAGCGAAAGAGCTCGGCGTCGAAATTAAAGTAGAGACAAACGGCTCAAGCGGTATTAAACATAAGCTGACGGCTCAGGAAATTGAAGACGCGCCTGCGATTATCGTAGCGGCTGATAAACAGGTTGAAATGGAGCGCTTTAAAGGCAAACATGTTCTTCAAGTGCCTGTAACGGCCGGTATCAGACGTCCTCAGGAACTGATTGAAAAAGCCGTTAATCAAGATGCGCCGATTTACGAGGGCAGCGGCGGGGGATCTTCCGCTTCAAATGAAGACGGTCCGAAACAGAAATCAGGCACAAGCATCGGAAGCACTTTCTATAAACACTTAATGAGCGGTGTCAGCAACATGCTGCCATTTGTCGTCGGCGGCGGAATCCTCGTTGCGATTTCATTCTTCTGGGGAATTCATTCAGCTGATCCGAAAGACCCGACATATAACACGTTTGCTGCAGCGCTGAACTTTATCGGCAGCGACAATGCGTTAAAACTGATTGTTGCAGTTCTTGCCGGATTCATTGCAATGAGTATTGCGGACCGTCCGGGATTTGCTCCGGGGATGGTCGGCGGATTTATGGCTACGCAGGCGAATGCCGGATTCTTAGGCGGGCTGATTGCCGGATTCTTAGCCGGTTATGTCGTGATCCTGCTGAAAAAGCTGTTCGTCTTTATCCCTCAGTCTCTTGACGGATTAAAACCTGTATTGATTTACCCGCTACTCGGTATTTTTATCACAGGTGTCCTGATGCAGTTTGTCATTAACACACCTGTAGCAGCGTTTATGAATTTCTTAACAAATTGGCTTGAAAGCCTTGGAACAGGCAACCTTGTTTTAATGGGTATTATTTTAGGCGGTATGATGGCTATCGACATGGGCGGCCCGCTCAATAAAGCGGCGTTCACTTTCGGAATTGCGATGATCGATGCCGGAAACTATGCGCCGCACGCTGCCATCATGGCAGGCGGAATGGTTCCGCCGCTTGGAATCGCACTGGCGACAACATTCTTTAGACACAAATTCTCTAAACGTGACCGTGAAGCCGGTATTACGTGCTACTTCATGGGAGCCGCTTTCGTTACAGAAGGCGCTATCCCGTTTGCAGCGGCTGATCCGCTTCGCGTCATCCCTGCAGCCGTTATCGGTTCTGCGGTAGCGGGCGGACTGACAGAATTTTTCCGGGTAACGCTTCCTGCACCGCACGGAGGAGTATTCGTTGCATTCATTACGAATCATCCGCTGCTCTACTTATTGAGCATCGTGATCGGAGCGATCGTGACGGCGGTTATCTTGGGAATCATCAAAAAGCCGGTTGAAGAGAAATAAGCAAAAAGCGCCCGTAAAGGGCGCTTTTTTCAATGATATACGCATAGAAGCGTTATGTATTTTATAATGAGTTGTGATAAAGTAAAGATGGTACATGAACTGAAACAGTGATCGTCTAGGAGGAACCACGTTGACTGAAGAACAAAAACCTACTTCTGAAAAATCGGTAAAAAGAAAATCCAACACGTATTGGGAATGGGGAAAGGCCATCATTATAGCAGTCGCACTTGCGCTGTTAATCCGCCATTTCCTGTTTGAACCGTACTTAGTGGAAGGATCATCAATGTACCCGACATTACATGACGGTGAACGGCTGTTTGTCAACAAAAGCGTCAATTATATCGGCGAAATCGAGCGGGGGGACATCGTCATTATTAACGGCGATACATCGAAAGTCCATTATGTAAAGCGGCTCATCGGAAAACCGGGAGAAACGGTTGAAATGAAAAATGACACGCTTTATATAAACGGCAAAAAAATCGCAGAACCGTACCTCGCGAGCAATAAAAAAGAAGCGAAAAAACTGGGAGTCAACCTGACGGGAGATTTTGGCCCCGTAAAGGTTCCGAAAGGCAAATACTTCGTCATGGGCGACAATCGGCTGAATTCAATGGACAGCCGGAACGGACTCGGTTTAATTGCCGAAAACCGGATCGTCGGCACCTCGAAGTTTGTGTTCTTCCCGTTTCATGATATGCGTCAGACAAAATAAAAACGCCGCGCTGCCCGATTCGGACGGCCGGCGTTTTTTATTTGGCAAACGAGGCGGCGATGGCGATGAACAATACCGTTGCCAGCACTGATCCGACAATAGCCAGAACGCTGATAAAAAGATTCGCCTGCTGCTTCTCTTTGCCGCGTTTTTCAAGCATCCGTTTTGAAAAAAGATGCGAGAACGTATAAATGAGGGCGATTCCGACGTACAAGCCAATGTCACGTGCCGTAAAGCCTGTGACGGCCAGAAAAACCCCGGTAAAGAAAATCATAAGACAGTATTCTGTGAGTGTTAAAAGCTTCAACTTGTTCCTCCGTGATGAATATGTATATATATCTATCTATTGTATCACAGCACTCCGGGTTGGCGCTTGCGTCTTTTCAAAACCTTATATTCGCAGGGAAACATTTCTCTTCCCCTTTATTCATGGTATACTTTTAATGATGTTAGACACGATGGAGGATTATAAATGATTGCTGTAAATAATGTGAGCTTGCGTTTTGCGGATCGCAAGTTATTTGAAGATGTCAATATTAAATTTACGCCGGGCAATTGCTACGGATTAATAGGCGCAAACGGTGCCGGAAAATCAACATTTTTGAAAATTTTATCCGGTGAGCTGGAGCCGCAGACAGGCGATGTCCATATGAGCCCTGGCGAACGCCTTGCCATCCTGAAGCAGAACCACTTTGAATATGAAGACTTTGAAGTGCTGAAAGTCGTCATTATGGGGCATAAACGTTTATACGAAGTCATGCAGGAAAAAGACGCGATTTATATGAAGCCTGATTTTTCAGATGAAGACGGCATCCGCGCCGCTGAGCTTGAAGGCGAGTTTGCGGAATTAAACGGTTGGGAAGCTGAAAGTGAAGCCGCTATTTTGTTAAAGGGTCTGGGCATCTCTGAAGACCTTCATACGAAGAAAATGGCAGACTTAGGCGGCTCAGACAAGGTGAAAGTGCTTTTGGCACAGGCGCTGTTCGGCAAACCGGATGTTCTTTTGCTTGATGAACCGACGAACCACTTGGATCTGAAAGCGATCCAGTGGCTGGAAGAGTTTCTGATCAACTTTGAAAATACAGTCATCGTCGTATCCCATGACCGTCACTTTTTAAATAAAGTGTGCACGCACATCGCCGATCTTGATTTTAATAAAATTCAAGTGTATGTCGGCAACTATGATTTCTGGTATGAATCCAGCCAGCTTGCTTTAAAGCTTTCTCAAGAAGCCAATAAGAAAAAAGAAGAGCAGATTAAACAGCTTCAGGAGTTCGTGGCCAGATTCAGCGCCAACGCCTCTAAATCAAAGCAGGCGACATCAAGAAAGAAACTCCTGGATAAAATCACGCTTGATGATATCAAACCGTCATCACGCCGTTATCCTTACGTCAATTTCACGCCGGAACGTGAGATCGGAAATGACGTGCTGCGGGTTGAAGGCTTAACGAAAACGATTGACGGCGTTAAGGTGCTTGATAACGTCAGCTTTATTATGAACAGAGAAGACAAAATCGCGTTTACAGGCCGCAACGAGCTTGCCGTTACAACGTTGTTCAAAATCATTTCCGGGGAAATGGAAGCAGACAGCGGCACATTTAAATGGGGCGTGACCACTTCTCAGGCGTACTTCCCGAAAGACAACAGCGAATACTTCGACGGCAGCGATGCGAACCTTGTTGACTGGCTCCGTCAATACTCGCCGCATGATCAAAGCGAAAGCTTTCTGCGCGGGTTCTTAGGACGCATGCTGTTCTCAGGGGAAGAAGTCAACAAAAAGTCAAACGTTCTTTCCGGAGGAGAAAAAGTGCGCTGCATGCTTTCAAAAGCGATGCTTTCCGGCGCAAACATTTTAATTCTGGATGAACCGACAAACCACTTAGACCTGGAATCCATCACGGCGCTTAACAACGGCTTAATCAGCTTCAAAGGCGCTATGCTGTTTTCTTCTCATGACCATCAGTTTGTACAAACAATTGCCAACCGCATCATTGAATTAACGCCTAAAGGCATTGTTGACAAACAAATGACTTATGACGAATTTCTTGAAAACACGGATGTACAGAAAAAGATTGAAGAGCTATACGCGTAATAAAAAAGCAGGGGAGACTCTGCTTTTTATTTGTGAAAAAAAGTTTTCAATCTTCTGACTTCCCGTTACAATAAAGGAACATATGAATTGAAAAGAGACGGAGGAATGCATCATGAAGTTTTTAGTTGTCGGAGCTGGGGGAGTGGGCGGATATATCGGCGCGCGTCTTGCAGAAAAGGGAAATGACGTTACGTTTCTCGTCCGTCAGAAACGGGCGGAACAATTAAAAGAGACGGGGCTGACCGTCAAAAGTGCAAAAGGTGATGTTGCAATTAAGCCGAAATTAATCATGGCAGACGAAAAAGGTGAGTTTGACGCCGTTATCATCGCTTCAAAAGCGTATTCGTTGAATGATGTCATTCGGGATGTCAAACCGTTTGTTAAAGATTCGTCGGTCATTATTCCTTTTTTAAACGGGTACAGGCATTATAACCAGCTGTTTGAAGCTTTTTCAAAACATCAGGTGCTGGGCGGCCTCTGTTTTATTGAGAGTGCTCTTAACGAAAAAGGGGAAATTCTACATACGAGTGCTGCCCACCGTTTTGTTTTCGGTGAATGGAACGGAGAACGCACCGACCGTATGAATGAGCTGGAAAACGCGTTTGCAGGTGTGAAAGCGGATGTCATCATCAGCCGGGATATTGAAAAGGACATTTGGAAAAAGTATATGTTTATTGCCGCGCAGGCGGGAGTGACTACACTGTTTCAACAGCCGGTCGGACCGATTTTAGATACAGAAGGCGGCCGTAATACGGCAAAGCGTCTTTTTGCTGAAATCGGAGCCATTTTCAGCGCTGCCGGCATTCCGAAAGACCCTGATCTGGAAGAAGAGAGCTATCGTACATTGACAAGTATGTCTTACCATATGAAATCGTCGATGCTGAGAGATATGGAAAAGGGCCGGGTGACGGAAGGTGATCATCTGCACGGTTTTCTGCTTGAAAAAGCGAAAGGCTTGTCTGTTGATACACTTGTTTTGGAAACCGTCTTCGCCAACTTGCAAATGTATGAAGCAAAATAAAAAAAGGAGGCCCAAGCGCCTCCTTTTTTATTAAAATGCCCAGTTTCCGTTTCTGAAGATCGGTTCTCTTTTGCCGTCAGCAGTGATGCCGTCGATATTCATATCTTTAGAACCGACCATGAAATCTACATGTGTAATGCTTTCGTTTAATCCTTCTTTGACAAGCTCTTCCCGTGTCATTTGTTTGCCGCCCTCAATATTAAAGGCATATGCACTGCCGATCGCCAAGTGGTTCGATGCGTTTTCATCGTACAGTGTGTTGTAAAATAAGATATTTGACTTTGAAATCGGCGAATCGTACGGCACTAAGGCCACTTCACCCAGATAGTGGGAGCCTTCATCGGTTTCAACGATGCCTTTTAAAATCTCTTCGCCTTTTTCAGCTTTCACATCAACAATACGGCCGTTTTCAAAGGTAAGAGTGAAGTTATCAATAATGTTGCCGCCGTAGCTCAGCGGTTTCGTGCTGGAAACCGTGCCGTTCACCCCGTCCCGCTGCGGAAGAGTAAAAACCTCTTCGGTCGGCATGTTGGCCATAAATTCATGCCCGCTTTCATTAACGCTTCCCGCGCCTGCCCACACATGTTTTTTCGGCAGTTCAATTGTTAAGTCTGTTCCTTCAGCCTGATAATGCAGGGCGCTGTAATGTTTTTTATTCAGGTGTTCCACTTTTTCATGAAGATTTTGATCATGTTTTTTCCAGGCTTCCACAGGGTTTTCTTCATTTACGCGGGTCGTTTTGAAAATTTCTTCCCACAAAAGCTGAACGGCTGTGTCTTCCGGCTGATCCGGAAACACTTTTTTCGCCCAGCCTGTTGAAGCCGCTCCGATCACCGTCCAGCTTACCTTATCAGATTGAATATATTGTCTGTATGTATGCAATGCTTTTCCGGCGGCTTTCTGGAACGCCGCAATCCGTTTGCCGTCAGTGCCTTTTAACAGGTCGGGGTCGGATGAGACGACTGAAATAAACGCAGCTCCTTTTTTCGCGAGCTCTTCTTTGCCTTTTGCTTCCCATTCAGGATACTCTTCAAACGCTTCAAACGGAGCCATCTCGTATTTTAATCTGGACAGTTCATCGTCCTGCCAATTCACGGTGACGTTTTTGGCGCCTTTTTCATACGAATGTTTGGCCAGCAGTCTGACAAGGTCCCGGACATCGGTTGAGGCATTGATTACGACATGCTGTCCTTTTTGGATGTTGACGCCGACTTCTACCGCCAGCTGAGCATATGTATTTAGCTTTTCAGTAAACGAACTCATCGTTCATTCCTCCTCATCGGTTTTTCTCATCATATCAAATAATGCCTCATAAAGGAAAGAAAGGAACGCAAAAGAAAAAGACACAGCCTTTGCTGCGCCTTTACGGGTGATTCAGTTTTACGGTGCCGCCGGCCGGAGAATGGGGCATATTGGCCAGTGAAATGCTCATACCCCCTAAAATAATTCCGCTTAAAATGACGGCTACCGCTACGCGTCTTCCCACATCTCTGAGCATATGCTTCCTCCTTAATGTTTCTCCAGTCTCACAATATGAGCCGGCCGGAGAAAAAAGAAGCACAATCTTATTATTTAATCGCTTTTTGCAGCTTGTCGATGACGTCTAACGAACGTCCCGTGCCGATAGCCACTGATTCAAGCGGATTTGCCGCCAAATGAACGGGAACGACGATTTCTTCTGTCAGCCATTCTTTCATCCCGTTTAAAAGCGCGCCCCCGCCGGTTAACACGACGCCGCGGTCAACGATATCTCCGCTGAGCTCTGGCGGACAATCTTCAAGCGTCGCTCTGATTGCTTCAAGAATATGTAGGAGCGATTCACGCATCGCGTGCTGAATTTCATTGGACTGCAGTCTGATTGTCTTCGGGAGACCGGTTACGAGGTCACGCCCGCGGATTTCCATCGTTTCCGGCACATGTTCAATCAATGCAAAGCCGATTTCCATTTTCACCTGTTCCGCCGTACGTTCCCCGATCAGCAGGTTGTATTTTTTTCTGACGAACGAAGCGATATCTTCATCAAGCTGGTCGCCGCCGATTCTGATGGAATGGCAGGATACGACGCCTCCGAATGAGATGATGGCCACTTCAGTCGTACCGCCCCCGATATCCACGACGACGTTTGCGACAGGTTCGTCAACCGGAAGATCGGCACCGATTGCAGCGGCTACGGGCTCTTCAATCAAGTGAACGTTTTTTGCTCCGCAGTTTTTGACAGCGTCACTGATAGCGCGGCGTTCAACGGCTGTTGAGCCTGAAGGCGTACAGACGACGACATTCGGTTTGCGGAAGGTCATCCCGATTTTCTTCCCGGCTTTTTTCATAATGTGTTTTAATAAGTCAGTTGTCATATCATAATCTGCAATGACACCGTCTTTCATCGGCCGTACGGCGATGATTTTCCCCGGCGTCTTTCCGATCATGCTTTTGGCATCCGTTCCGATGGCAAGCACCGCTTTCGTAGTTGTATCTACAGCGACAACAGAAGGCTCATTTAAAATAATTCCTTTATTTTTACTGTAAACAAGTATATTAGCGGTTCCTAAGTCGATTCCGATCTCAGTTGATTGAAACATTTTTTCACCCAATCCCTATCCTGATTTAATTGATTCTACATTTAAAGTTTCTGAGAAAAACCACGATTTTTGGGGGTTTCCGGCGGGAATGAAATGTTTTTGTAAAAAAGGAGGGAAAGTCTGTATTCCGTATTTCAAAAGGCTTTCTTTCTGTAAAGAACATTCATTTCCGGAAGCTGAGAAACTTTTGCTCCTTTACTTTCGTCTACGTTATGAATGATTTTCCTTGGACACATATAAGAGACATTAAAGGAAGTAGGGGATTTCTATGAAATCAATTGGTGTAGTAAGAAAAGTAGACGAACTCGGGCGTATTGTCATGCCGATTGAACTGAGAAGAGCATTGGATATCGCTATTAAAGATAGTATTGAATTTTTCGTTGACGGAGACAAAATTGTCTTGAAAAAATACAAGCCGCACGGCATTTGCTTAATGACCGGAGAAATTACCCCTGATAATCAGGAGTACGGCAACGGTAAAATCATCTTAAGCCCTGAAGGAGCGAAAATGCTGCTTGAGGAAATCGAGGAAGCATTAAAAGATAAATCATAATCAGCAAAAAGGGCGGAGCATTATTCCGCCCTTTTATTATGAAATTGTGTAAAAACTACCGGTAAAATAAAGCGAACCTGCTCAAATAATTGGGAATAGTTATCATTTTTTAGTCAATAAAGCGGTCAACAATGTTACAATATATGTAGAAATGCTAGCGGCAGGTGGGACTATGGGAAAATATCAAGCGCGTATCATTTCCTTAATCTTGGCAATGATTTTTATTATGTTTTGGGATTATATATTTTATATGATTGAACGGAATCCGATTAACTGGCCTGTTGACATCATCTTTACCGCCGTCACGTTAATCAGCGTCTGGCTGCTGGCTTATAAAGTAGATAATAAAAAGCAGCTGCTGGCCGAGCTGAAGGACAGCGAGCAGAAAGCAAAGGCGCTTTCAGATGAGAAAAACCGCATCATGGACAATCTGCAGGAAATTGTTTTTCAGACGGATTCGAAAGGGAATATTACATATTTGAATCAAGCCTGGACGGCGATTACGGGCCACTCCATCAGCGAATGTATGGGCACGATGTATAATGATTATTTTATAAAAGAAAAACATATCATTGATTATATTATCTCCCAAATCAAGCAGCAGGCTCCGTCAGGAATGTTTACAGCCAAATATATTAAAAGCGACGGCACTATCTTTTGGGGAGAAGTCCATTATAAGCTGTATTATGACCACAGACGGCAATTTGTCGGAAGCCTGGGGACGATGTCTGATATCAGCGAACGGAAAAAAGCGGTCGACGAGCTCTTGGAAACGAACGAACGGCTTGCCATGCAATCTCAAAAGCTGGCCATTGCCGGGGAGCTAGCGGCAGGTATCGCCCACGAAGTAAGGAATCCTTTAACGTCAGTCAGCGGGTTTCTCCAGCTGATGAAAGCTCAGTATCCGGAAAGAACGGATTATTTCGACATTATTTTTTCGGAGATTAAAAGGATTGATCTTGTGCTGGGAGAGCTTCTTCTGCTCGCCAAGCCGCAAACCGTGAATTTTACCGCTCATCACCTTAACCATATTTTAAAGCAGGTGGCGACGCTTCTTGACACGAACGCGGTGCTGTCAAACACTGTGATTGAGAAGGATTTCACGCAGACTGAGTCCTGTATAGTCAACGGTGACGAAAATCAGCTGAAGCAGGTATTTATCAATATTATTAAAAATGCGATTGAAGCGATGCCTGACGGCGGGAATATTCATATTTACACAAAACGTGATGAAGAAAATGCGGTGATCAGCATACAGGATGAAGGAAACGGCATGTCGAAAGAAAAGCTTGAAAACATCGGGAAACCATTTTTCTCAACAAAAGATCAGGGAACAGGCCTCGGACTTCCGATTTGTTTACGAATTCTGAAGGAGCATAATGGTAAACTTAACATTAAGAGCAAAAATGGAGAAGGCAGTACGTTTCAGGTGATTCTGCCGTTAGAAGCGGCTGCTGTCCAAAAGGAGGAAAAATAACTTGCTTCTTTTTGTATACGGTTTGTTACGGAAGCGTGAAGAGAAACATGAGCTGCTGAAAGGCGCTCCGTGTGTGTGCGAGCAGGCCGCGATAAACGGCGTCCTGTATAAAACAGATAAAGGTCAGCCTGCGGCGTCTTTAGCAGAAACAGCTTTTGTGTACGGGGAATTGTATGAAACAGATCATCAGATGATCCGTAAGCTGGATGCGCATTATGCCGATTTTGACCGGAAGGAAGTCGCCGTGACGACGGATGTCGGGAATAAAACCGCCTTCGCATATGTCCTAAAGCCGGAACAGTGTGCCTCATTCAGCCGGATCAAAAGCGGAGACTGGAAAGAATATCGTTTTATGAAACGGGAGGATGACAGCCCGGTTTATTATTTCGCTTACGGGTCCTGTATGGATAATGCCCGGTTTAAACAGGCGGGGGTCGATCACTTTTTTGCCGAGCCTGTCGGAGGTGCGGTTGTTGAAGGGTATTCCACGAGATTCACGTTAAGGCGTCCTGACGGTTCGAGAGCCGATCTTGTTGAAGACGGGGGACGGACTGAAGGCGTGCTGTACAAGCTCCCGTTTGAAGCGGCAACTTACCTGTACAAAAGAGAAGGTGTTGATAACCATACATACCGTCCCGCGTTCATAGAAGTATGTGCCGGCGGCCGCGTATACAGAGGCTGCCTGACGTTTCTAGTGCTTGATAAGGCAGAGGAAATCGCGCCTCCGGGTCACTACCAGGAAGAAATCGAACGCGGAGCCGACTTGTATTTATCGCCCGCCTTTTCAGAAAAGCTCAAACGCTATATGAACTCATTGCCGAAAATGTGATACTATTCCTAGTAGAGATATTGTTTAAAGGAGCACTGTTATGAGAAAAGAGTTTGCCGTCATCGGCCTCGGGCGCTTTGGCGGAAGTATTTGCAAAGCGTTAAGTGAAGAAGGCCTTGAGGTCATGGCGATGGATATTGATGAAGATAAAGTAAATGAATATGCCAAAATCGCATCACACGCAGTCATCGGAGATTCAACCGATGAATCGGTGCTGAAAAACTTAGGGCTGCGCAACTTTGACCACGTCATTGTGGCAATCGGCGAAAATATACAGGCGAGCATTTTAACGACGCTGATCTTAAAGGAACTCGGCGTTAACACAATCACGGTCAAAGCGCAGAACGATTATCATGAAAAAGTGCTTGCGAAAATCGGGGCTGATCACATCGTCCACCCTGAGCGAGACATGGCAAAGCGCATCGCCCATAACATCGTATCAAATAATGTGCTTGATTATTTAGAGCTGTCCGACGAACACAGCATTGTGGAGATCGTGGCCAACAGCAGGCTTGCGGGTAACACACTGCTTGATCTGGACATCCGGGCGAAGTACGGCATTAATATCGTGGCCATCAAGAGAGAAAAAGAAGTGATCGTATCTCCGCTGGCGACTGAAATGATCCAAAAAGAAGATATTCTCATCGTTATCGGCTCTCTTACGGATATTTCCCGATTCGAAAAAAGAGTGCTTCATACAAAGTGAAAAGCCGTCCGTAAAAGGACGGTCTTTTTTATATGTCAGAATAGAAAGACATTTATCGTGTAAGCGGTATTTTCTGCAGTTTTTATTGACTATGATCAGGCGATCCGATAGCATATTGTACCATATAAAGAAAAAGAGGAGGCCTCATTTTGAACAAAGAAACACTGGCTGAACGGCTGAATGCATCAGCCGGCAGACAAAAAGCCGATACCGTCATTAAAAACGGAAAAATCATGGATGTATTTAACCAGGAATGGATTTCTGCAGATATCGCCATTACGGACGGAGTGATTGTCGGATTGGGCGAGTATGAAGGGAAAGAAGTCATTGATGCAGAAGGTCAAATGATCGTTCCGGGCTTTATTGACGGACATGTTCATATCGAGTCCTCTATGGTTACTCCGATTGAATTTGCAAAAGCCGTCCTCCCCCACGGAGTGACTACTGTCATTACTGATCCTCACGAAATTGCGAACGTTTCCGGGGCAAAAGGCATTTCATTTATGATAGAGCAGGCGAAAAAAGCGCCTCTGAACATTCGTTTCATGCTTCCTTCCTGTGTTCCCGCGGCAAGCTTTGAACGCTCAGGAGCTGTATTAAAAGCCGCAGATTTAAAGCCTTTTTATCAGGAAAAAGAGGTGCTGGGGCTTGCGGAAGTTATGGATTATGTGTCTGTTGCGGAAGGCGAAGAGGATATGCTTGAGAAACTGCTTGATGCCAAGCATCACGGAAAGCGGATTGACGGGCATTTAGCCGGACTGTCTTCAGATATCATCAATATATACAGGACCGCATCGGTGTCAAATGATCATGAAGTGACGACAAAAGCCGAGGCGCTGGACAGAATCAGACGGGGAATGTATGTCATGCTGCGCGAAGGATCGGTGGCTAAAAATACGCTCAATGTGCTGCCGGCGGTGAATGAAAAAAATGCACGGCGCTTTTTCTTTTGTACGGATGATAAACATGTAGACGATCTGCTTTCAGAAGGAAGTGTGAACCACCAAGTCAAAATGGCGATAAAGGCGGGACTTGATCCATTCCTTGCGTATCAGCTCGCCAGCTTAAATGCGGCCGAGTGCTACGACCTTGAAACAAAAGGGGCGGTTGCGCCGGGTTTTGACGCAGATCTGCTGTTTATTTCAGATTTGCGGGAGGCTGCCGTCACGAAGACCATGGTCGCCGGACGGACCGTTGCCGAGAACGGACGCACGGTTTATGAACAGTCTGCCGGCTCTTATTCTCCGGATCAGGCGCTGTTGGATACAGTGCGGCTGAAAGCGCCGCTCACTGAATCTGATTTTCATATGCCGATTCAAGAGGGCAGGCAAATGAATGTAATCGAAATCATACCGAATCATTTGGAAACGAGGAAAAAAGAAGTGCCTGCGCCATCTGCTGACGCATTTTGTTCTGATACACAAAATGATTTATTAAAAATCGCCGTCGCAGAGCGGCACAGCGGAGAAAAAATGATAGGGCTCGGAATTGTACAAGGATTCGGGTTAAAAGAAGGCGCCATTGCCACAACCATTTCTCACGATTCCCACAATATCATCGCTGTCGGTACAAACGATGCCGATTTGGCAAGAGCAATCAACAGGCTCCGTGACACCGGGGGAGGGTTAACAGCCGTGAAAAACGGAGAATTGCTTCACTCTGTTCCGCTTCCGATCGCCGGGCTTTTGTCTGATAAGTCCGCGGAATGGGTGAATGACAGTTTGGGCGTGCTTCATGAAAAGCTTCCTCTGCTCGGATTCACCGGTGATTTCAACCCGTTTCTCACATTATCGTTTTTAGCGCTTCCCGTCATTCCGGACATTAAAATGACGGCAGCGGGTCTGTTTGATGTTAAGGCCTTTCAGCATATTCCGCTTCAATAAAAAAACTGCACTCGTGATGAGTGCAGTTTTTTTATTTTAGACCTCCATAATGATCGGAAGGATCATCGGGCGGCGTTTTGTTTTTTCGTATAGGAACGGAGCAAGCGTGTCGGTGATTTCGTTTTTAATTTCGGACCACTGCGTTGTTTTCCGATCCATTACTTTCTCCAGATGGTTCGAAATGAGCTGCTGCGCGTCGTTGATTAAATCACCGGATTCTCTCATGTATACAAAACCTCTTGAAATTAAATCAGGTCCTGCTGATACCTTAAAGTCATCCATATTGATGCTGACAACAACGATAACAAGGCCTTCTTCTGAAAGAATGCGGCGGTCGCGGAGCACGATATTGCCGATATCACCGATTCCGCTTCCGTCAATGTAAACGGAGCCGGACGGAATTTTGCCTGCAACAGCGGCTTCTTCTCCTTTGAGCGCGAGCACTTCGCCATTGTCCATGATGAAGCAGTTTTCTTCAGGTATGCCGCAATCAGTCGCGAGTTTGACGTGCATTTTCTGCATTCTGTACTCCCCGTGAATCGGCATGAAGAACTTCGGTTTGATCAGGCGGAGCATTAATTTCTGTTCTTCCTGTCCGCCGTGTCCGGATGTATGAATGTCATTCAATGAACCGTGAATGACTTCAGCGCCCGCACGGTATAACTGGTTGATGGTGCGGCTTACGCTGATTGTGTTTCCGGGAATCGGAGAGGAAGAAAAGACGACCGTATCTCCGGGGTTAATGGATATCTGACGGTGCGTGCCGTTAGCGATGCGTGATAACGCCGCCATCGGTTCACCCTGGCTTCCCGTACATAAAATCGTTACTTTATTGGCAGGCATACGATTGATTTCGTTATGCTCAATAAACGTATTTTTAGGACAGCTGATGTACCCGAGAGTTTGTCCGATTTCAATAGCCGATTCCATGCTGCGTCCGAATACGGCAACTTTTCTGCCGTTTAAAACGGCTGCTTCAATCACCTGCTGAAGCCGGTGTATGTTCGAAGCAAATGTCGCAAATATAATTCTGCCGTCCACTTTTCGGAAAATATCGTGAATGCTTTCGCCTACGCGGCGTTCTGACATGGTGAAATCGGGCACCTCACTGTTTGTACTGTCAGAAAGCAGGCACAAGACGCCTTCTTTCCCGATTTCGGCCATCTTTGTCAGGTTTGCCGGTTCGCCTACCGGTGTAAAGTCGAACTTAAAGTCCCCGGTATGTACGATATTGCCTGGCGGTGTTTTGACGACGATTCCGTATGAATCCGGAATGCTGTGTGTCGTTCTGAAGAAGGATACAGACGTCTTCCGGAACTTAACGATGTCATCTTCACCGATGATGTTTAATTTGGTCTGTCTTAACAGCCCGTGCTCTTCAAGTTTATTCCGAAGTAAGCCGATCGCGAGTTTACCGCCGTAAACGGGAATATTTACTTGTCTGAGCAGGTACGGAATACCGCCGATATGGTCTTCGTGACCGTGGGTGATAAACAGACCTTTAATTTTATCTTCGTTTTTTACTAAATACGTGTAATCAGGGATTACGTAATCAATGCCGAGAAGTTCATCTTCAGGAAACTTGATTCCCGCATCAATCAGTACAATTTCATCCTGAAACTGCACCCCATACGTATTTTTCCCGATCTCGCCCAATCCGCCGAGGGCGAAAACGGCAGTCTGGTCATTTTTTACAAATTTCATTCCGCTCATAACTCCAATACTTTAAAATTTTCGCTCTGCTTCTCATATTCTAAAAAAGCACCGTCCACAGGCTGAACAAATTCAATGTTGAATTTCTTATCTTTCAGTTTCGTTCTGACGTCCCGTTCTGAAACGCCCTCAATGTAAAGTGAATCTGTTTTTTCCCGAACAGGTACTTCGTCAGCCTTCTCTTGATAAAATACCTTATAAATCATCCAAATCTCTCCTTAAATGCCGTATGTTAGACTCGCTTATTCTATTATATTCGAAAACGGATTATAAGGAAAGTCTCGAGCAAAAAAGGGACTTTCAAAAACCGAAAGATCCCTTTACGCGATGACTTTTTTTCGGAGCATTCCGCCCCACTGTCTTCTGAGTTTCTTCCGTAAACGGCGCAGCATCGTATTCCTCCTTTGAAGCCCTTATAGCAGTAGTATGCGGAAAAACAGAATTTGTTTTCGTGGGTAAAATTGGAATTTCGTCAAGGCGGTTTGCCGGAAGAAAAACTTTCTGTATGATGATATTGAAAAAGACACGACTGATAAACGGGATAAAGGAGAAATCGATATGAAACCAAAACTGATCTTTTTTGATATTGACGGCACGATCTATGACCATGATAAACATATCCCTGATAGTACAAGAAGCGCCGTGGCGGCGCTTAAAGAGGCCGGCCATCATGTTTTTATCGCCAGCGGAAGGTCTCCGTTTATGGTTAGACCGATTCTGGAAGAGCTTGAGATCGAGTCATTTATCTCATACAACGGCCAGTTTGTGGTGTTTGAAGGAGAAGTCATTTATAAAAACCCGCTTCCGGAAGATGCGGTCGCGCGTTTATTAAAGCAGGCGTCAGAAGGGGAGCACCCCGTTGTATTTATGGCGGAAGACACGATGAAGACGACCGTCCCCGGGCATCCGCACGTCACCGAAGGAATCGGCAGTCTGAAAGCCCCTTATCCCGAGGTTGATGAAACATTTTATAAAGGGAAAGAAATTTATCAGCTCCTTTTATTCTGCCGCGGACATGAAGAAAAAGCGTATGCCGCTTTTCCGGAGTTTGATTATGTCCGCTGGCATGAACTGTCAACGGACGTGCTTCCGAAGGGCGGTTCAAAAGCGGAGGGCATTAAAAGAGTGCTTGAGCGGCTTCCGTACGACATAAGCGACACTTATGCCTTCGGCGACGGACTGAATGATCTTGAGATGATCAGTTTTGTCGGCACCGGCGTGGCGATGGGAAATGCAGTTCCAGAATTAAAGGCTGCCGCTGATTTCGTCACAAAATCGGTGGATGAAGAAGGAATCAGCTGGGCTGTCAAAGAACTGGGCCTTCTGAAATAAAGAAAACCGGCACTTTGAGAAGTGCCGGTTTTTTTAACGGTCAATGGCAATAGCGTTTTCAGGTTCTTTAAACGGATTTTCTTTATCGATATGATCGTAAAACATAACGCCGTTCAGATGGTCGATTTCGTGCTGAAACACAATCGCCGGAAAACCTTTGAGACGAATGTCAATCTGTTCACCTTCAAGCGTCGTCGCCTTTACGCGGATGCGGGCGTAGCGAGGCACATAGCCAGGGATGGGTTCGTCTACCGACAGGCAGCCTTCTCCGCTCGTCAAGTAGCTTTTTTCTACTGAGTGGCTGACGATCTTAGGGTTAAAAAGAGCATAGCTGTATAAAGTGCCTTTCGCATCTTCTGCATGAACGGCGATCATCCGTTTTTTTACGGCTGTTTGCGGAGCGGCAAGACCGACACCGGGACGAAGCTCGTATTTCTCGGCTAATTCAGGATTTTGACTGTTTTTCACAAACTCAATCATATCAGCAAGTTGCTGTTTTTCTTCATCAGAAGCGGGAAGCTGAACCTCTTCAGCGATCTCTCTGAGCGCGGGATGTCCGTCACGGACAATATTTTCCATAGTAATCAAGAAACTTCACTCCTAAAGCTTAATATGTAAATTATAGCGAATTTCTTTATCGCAGCGCAATGAAACAATTGGCCAGCCATAGGAGGCTGGCCGATGTTTATGGGGTGCCAGTTCAGCAGCCGCAGCCTAAATAAGCTGCACCGACGATGATTAATAAGATAAACAATACTACGATTAATGCGAACGTGCGGCCGTATCCGCCTCCGCCGCCGTATCCGTAACCGCCGCCGTAACCGTATCCACCTCCGAAACCGCCTCCGCAGCAACCGCCGCCAAATCCGTATCCATATCCGTACATAAATAAACCCTCCTCTTTTAATTACGCTGACCCTTTATCAGCAGGGCCGGCGTCTACTATAAACTATGTAAAAGCCGGAAAGATGTATGGTCATCCGCCCTGTTTTCTCAATTTTTTACGCAAGTATTCTCTGACAGCGCCATAATCGTCTTTACCCAGAAGATTCCGGGACTACCAATTACAGCTCAGCTATTGTCAAACGGCGTCCGGGCTTCTATAGTGGAAATTGTCAAGATTGGGGGATTTTAAGTGAACATGATACAAAAAAAAGTGTTAGCGGGAATCGGAGCGCTCGGCGCCGCAAGTATGCTGCTTGCAGGCTGCGGGGGAAAAGATCCGGTTGAAACGCTTCATGATTCGATGGAAAAAGCCGTACAAGCGGAAAAACCGTTTCAAAAGGAGCAGAAAACGTTAGAAAAATTGGAGAAAAAAGAAGATGAGCTGTATAACGAAGTGATTCAGCTCAATATGAACGATTACGCCAAAATCGTTTCACTTTCAGACGAGGCCCTTAAAAACACGGAACAGCGCAAGCAGCATTTAAAAACGGAAAAAGACAGTATAGACAATTCAGAAAAAGAATTTGAAGCCGTCACCCAAACAGCCGGCTCGATTAAAGATCAATCCATTAAGAAAAAGGCAAAAGCAGCTGCCGCACATATGGAAAAACGCTATGACTTATACGGCGCACTCTATAAAGACTATATGAAAGCCATTCAATATGATAAAGAATTGTACAGCATCATTAAGAAAAAAGACTTAACAGCAGAAGACCTTGACAAGCAGATCAGCAAAGTAAACGATTCCTACAAAAAGGTGTTAAAGCAGGCTGGGGCGTTTAACAAGCAGACAAAAGAGTATAATCAGGCCAGAGAAGAACTGTATAAAGAGGCTGGCTTTCATGTCAATGAAAACTGAAAATGATGGAAGGTGCCGGGTACCCGGCACCTTTTTTGATGCCAAAAAACGGATATGCAATTCTATTGTAGTACAGTGAGTGTATGTATACTAGTACAGTTTGCGTCTGATGGACAGCTTGTTCCGACGGAAAAATTTAAAGCGAATACATTTATTTAAAATCAACATCCAAAACGATTGACGGGTCTTCTTTATTTGGTGTAAACTAATCCATGTCAAGCGGTGTTGTATCAGTCATTTACAACTCCGCAATAATACAGTTCAGATCAGATAGTGATGATCCTACATAAAGGTTTCGGCAAACTGGGGATAGGCTAAATATATACGACTTGCTGCTAATACTTTAGGGTATCCTAAGTTTGTATGTATAAAGGAATGCACGTCTAATGACTGTTTAAAAGAAAGGAAGAGGTGACTTTAGTATGGCTGCAAAAACGAAAAAAACAATCGTTGACAGTAAGAAGCAATTTGATGCCATTAAGAAGCAGTTCGAAACGTTCCAAATTTTAAATGAAAAGGGAGAAGTCGTGAATGAAGCGGCGATGCCTGATTTAACAGATGATCAATTAAAAGAGCTTATGCGCCGCATGGTATACACACGCGTGCTTGATCAGCGCTCTATTTCATTAAACCGTCAGGGACGTCTCGGTTTCTACGCTCCTACTGCCGGCCAGGAAGCTTCACAAATCGCAACGCATTTCGCGCTTGAAAAAGAAGATTTCGTTCTTCCGGGCTACCGTGATGTGCCGCAATTAATCTGGCACGGTCTGCCGCTTTACCAAGCGTTCTTATTCTCTCGCGGACACTTCCGCGGAAACCAAATGCCTGATGATGTGAACGCCCTTTCTCCGCAAATCATTATCGGTGCTCAATACATCCAAACTGCCGGTGTGGCGCTTGGTCTTAAAAAACGGGGCAAAAAAGCCGTAGCTATCACTTACACAGGTGACGGCGGCGCCTCTCAAGGGGACTTCTACGAAGGAATCAACTTTGCCGGAGCTTACAAAGCACCTGCAATCTTCGTAGTGCAAAACAACCGCTATGCGATTTCAACACCTGTTGAAAAACAATCAGCGGCTCAAACGATCGCTCAAAAAGCAGCGGCAGCAGGTATTGTCGGCGTTCAGGTTGACGGTATGGATGCTCTTGCGGTGTACGCTGCAACTGCTGAAGCACGCGAACGCGCAATCAACGGCGAAGGTCCGACACTGATCGAAACACTTACGTTCCGTTACGGTCCGCACACAATGGCCGGTGACGATCCGACAAAATACCGTACGAAAGAAATCGAAAACGAATGGGAGCAGAAAGATCCGCTCGTACGTTTCCGCGCTTTCCTTGAAAACAAAGGCCTGTGGTCTGAAGAAGAAGAAAGCAAAGTAATTGAGGCTGCAAAAGAAGAAATTAAGCAGGCCATCAAAAAAGCAGATGCAGAACCGAAACAAAAAGTGACTGATTTAATCAAAATCATGCACGAAGAATTGCCTTACAACCTAAAAGAGCAATTAGAAACTTATACACAGAAGGAGTCGAAGTAAGCCATGGCGCAAATGACAATGATTCAAGCAATCACGGATGCGTTACGCACAGAACTGAAAAATGACGAAAATGTCTTAGTTTTCGGAGAAGACGTTGGTGTGAACGGCGGCGTATTCCGTGCGACAGAAGGATTGCAAAAAGAATTCGGTGAAGACCGTGTGTTTGACACACCGCTTGCTGAATCTGGTATCGGCGGTCTTGCCCTTGGTTTAGGCTTAAACGGTTTCCGTCCGGTAATGGAAATCCAATTCTTCGGATTTGTTTATGAAGTAATGGATTCAGTTTCTGGTCAAATGGCCCGTATGCGCTACCGTTCTGGCGGACGCTGGACTTCACCTGTAACAATCCGCTCTCCATTCGGCGGCGGTGTTCACACTCCTGAACTTCACGCTGACAGCTTAGAAGGCCTTGTAGCTCAGCAGCCGGGTATTAAAGTCGTTATTCCGTCTACTCCGTATGACGCAAAAGGACTTTTAATTTCTGCAATTCGTGACAACGACCCTGTCGTTTTCTTAGAGCATATGAAACTTTACCGTTCTTTCCGTCAGGAAGTTCCTGAGGAAGAATACACAATCGAGCTTGGCAAAGCTGATGTGAAACGCGAAGGTACTGACCTTTCTATCATCACATACGGAGCGATGGTTCATGAGTCGCTTAAAGCTGCCGAAGAGCTTGAAAAAGAAGGCGTTTCTGCTGAAGTTATCGACCTTCGCACTGTAAGCCCGCTTGATATCGACACAATTATTGCTTCTGTTGAAAAAACAGGCCGCGCAATTGTCGTTCAAGAGGCTCAAAAACAAGCAGGTGTCGGCGCCAACGTTGTTGCTGAAATCAACGACCGCGCGATCCTGAGCCTGGAAGCTCCGGTACTGCGTGTCGCAGCGCCTGATACAGTATTTCCTTTCTCGCAAGCTGAGAGCGTATGGCTTCCAAACCATAAAGACGTTCTTGAAACTGCGAAAAAAGTTCTTGAATTTTAATCAGGCTTCATAACAGGAGGAAAAGACACGTTCTTTTCCTCTATTAAAAAACCTGTTTTAGAGGTTCAATGCTTGCGTATGCATAACTAAAATTTGCTTAATCAACTAGGAGGTCGAAAACTGTGGCATTTGAATTTAAACTTCCGGATATCGGGGAAGGTATCCACGAAGGCGAAATCGTAAAATGGTTTGTTAAGCCAAACGACGAGGTAGAAGAAGACGATGTACTGGCTGAAGTGCAAAATGATAAAGCAGTGGTAGAAATTCCTTCACCTGTTAAAGGAAAAGTATTAGAATTAAAAGTTGAAGAGGGAACGGTTGCAACTGTTGGACAAACGATTATTACGTTTGACGCACCTGGTTACGAAGATCTTCAATTTAAAGGAAGCGACGAATCCGGCGATGCGAAAACTGAAGCGCAAGTTCAGTCTTCAGCTGAAGCAGGACAGGACGTAGCGAAAGAAGAACGCGCAGCAGAGCCTGCAAAAGAAACCGGCGCAGGACAGCAGGACCAAGCGGAAGCTGATCCGAACAAACGCGTGATCGCTATGCCTTCCGTACGCAAATATGCCCGTGAAAAAGGCGTTGATATCCGCAAAGTTACAGGTTCAGGAAATAACGGACGTGTTGTAAAAGAAGATATCGACAGCTTTGTAAACGGAGGAGCGGCTCAAGAAGCGGCACCGCAAAAAACAGCAGCACCTCAGGAAACAGCTAAACCTGCAGCAGCTCAAGCTCCTGAAGGCGAATTCCCTGAAACACGCGAAAAAATGAGCGGTATCCGTAAAGCGATTGCTAAAGCAATGGTGAACTCTAAGCATACTGCACCGCACGTAACTCTTATGGATGAAGTTGACGTAACAAATCTTGTTGCTCACCGCAAACAGTTCAAACAAGTTGCTGCTGATCAAGGCATCAAGCTGACTTACCTGCCTTACGTCGTAAAAGCATTAACATCTGCTCTGAAAAAATTCCCTGTTTTAAACACATCTATTGATGATAAAACAGATGAAGTGATCCAAAAACATTATTTCAACATCGGAATTGCAGCGGATACTGAAAAAGGCTTGCTTGTGCCAGTAGTGAAAAATGCCGACCGTAAAGCCGTTTTCGAAATCTCTGATGAAATCAACAGCCTTGCTACAAAAGCGCGTGAAGGCAAGCTTGCACCTGCGGAAATGAAAGGCGCTTCTTGCACAATCACAAATATCGGTTCTGCCGGAGGCCAATGGTTCACACCGGTTATCAACCACCCAGAGGTTGCGATTCTCGGTATCGGCCGCATCGCTGAAAAAGCGATCGTCCGCGACGGTGAAATTGTAGCTGCTCCTGTCTTAGCTCTTTCTCTCAGCTTTGACCACCGTATGATTGACGGAGCAACTGCACAAAATGCGTTAAACCACATCAAGCGTTTACTGAACGATCCACAACTTATTTTAATGGAGGCGTAATGTTATGGTAGTAGGAGATTTCCCTATTGAAACAGATACTCTTGTGATTGGTGCGGGACCTGGCGGCTATGTAGCTGCCATCCGCGCTGCTCAGCTTGGACAAAAAGTAACAGTCGTTGAAAAAGGAACTCTTGGTGGCGTTTGTCTGAACGTCGGCTGTATTCCTTCAAAAGCGCTTATCAATGCAGGCCATCGTTACGAGAATGCAAAACATTCAGATGACATGGGAATCACTGCTGAGAACGTAAAAGTTGACTTTACAAAAGTCCAAGAATGGAAAGCTTCTGTTGTAAATAAGCTTACTGGCGGTGTTGCAGGTCTTTTAAAAGGAAATAAAGTCGAAGTTGTAAAAGGCGAAGCTTATTTCGTAGACAGCAACTCTGTCCGCGTAATGGATGAGAACTCTGCGCAAACATATACATTTAAAAACGCGATCATTGCTACCGGTTCTCGCCCTATCGAATTGCCAAACTTCAAATATAGCGAACGCGTTCTGAACTCTACAGGCGCACTGGCGCTTAAAGAAATTCCGAAAAAGCTCGTTGTTATCGGCGGCGGATACATCGGTACTGAGCTTGGAACAGCGTATGCAAACTTTGGAACTGAATTGGTTATTTTAGAAGGCGGAGATGAAATTCTTCCTGGCTTCGAAAAACAAATGAGTTCTCTTGTTACCCGCAGACTGAAGAAAAAAGGCAACGTTGAAATTCATACAAGCGCTATGGCTAAAGGCGTTGAAGAAAGACCTGACGGCGTAACAGTTACATTCGAAGTAAAAGGCGAAGAAAAAACGGTTGATGCTGATTACGTATTAATCACTGTCGGACGCCGTCCGAACACTGATGAGCTCGGTCTTGAGCAAGTCGGTATCGAAATGACTGACCGCGGTGTCATTAAAACAGACAAGCAGTGCCGCACAAACGTACCGAACATTTACGCAATCGGTGACATCATTGACGGACCTCCATTGGCTCACAAAGCGTCTTACGAAGGTAAAATCGCTGCGGAAGCTATTGCAGGAGAGCCTGCTGAAATCGATTACCTCGGTATTCCGGCGGTTGTATTCTCTGAGCCTGAACTGGCTTCTGTCGGTTACACTGAAGCACAGGCGAAAGAAGAAGGCATTGAAGTCGTTGCTGCCAAATTCCCGTTTGCAGCAAACGGACGCGCGCTGTCTCTTAACGAAACTGACGGCTTCATGAAGCTGATCACTCGTAAAGAAGATGGTCTTGTGATCGGTGCGCAAATTGCCGGCGCAAGCGCTTCTGACATGATTTCTGAATTGAGCCTGGCGATCGAAGGCGGAATGACTGCTGAAGATATCGCAATGACAATTCACGCTCACCCGACATTGGGCGAAATCACAATGGAAGCTGCCGAAGTAGCAATCGGAAGCCCGATCCACATCGTAAAATAATCATTAATAAGCAAAGAAACAGCCTCCGCTTTAAAGCGGGGGGCTGTTTTTATTTTGCAAGCACATGCTGCATGGGCTTGATGATATCCTCTTTTTTCTTTACGGCGCCTTCAATCTTCATGACAACATGCCGGTGATTGATCACCATTAAAGCCGGGAACGTGTTGATTTCTTCTTCCCAGCCCTTTCTGTTGTCATAAACCTTCATTTGATCGACATGATGGGGATATTTCTTTTCTAAATCAAGAATCGCGTCGTAGTAAGGGACTTCTTTATCTATATGATTTTCATCGGAAAAAAACAAGATTTGAGTGTGATGTATGCTGTCGATCCGGTTATTTTTGAATGGACTGACAGTAGAAACCGAACAGCTTGACAGAACGAACAGCATCAAAAAAAAGGGAATCACCGTACGGTAGCGCATCTATCTTTCTCCTCTGTTTTATATAATATATTGGATCATCCATTAATAAGGACTATATCAAGTGTATCACGAGAGGTGAAAAACCTAAGGCTTGTTACTTAATTGTTATATAATTGAAACCGTTTTTAATGAAGAAATAATACGTGTGACAACTTCGGCCGCCGATGTGTAACAAAGGCACATTTGTTTTTCGTGAGAGCGCTGTTTTTCGTTATACTGTGGGCAAAACCATCAGGAGGGATTGCCAATGTATAAAGCCGCTGCAGCAGTCATGTGTATGTGCTTCCTCGTCGGCTGCCAATCAAATGAAAAGACGCAAACAAACAATCGGCCCCATTCTCAAGCCGCGGTCGATCATGCCAAACAGGAAAACGATCATACAAAAGAGGAAAAGCAGAAAAAACAGAAGGCAGAGCCCCGTTACTATATCAACCCGAAATCCTTTGCCGTGGAAAAACTGGATGACCAAAAAGACAAAAAACCGATCGCATTGTTAACGATAGATGATGCACCTGATCAGCATGCCGCTGAGATTGCGGACAAACTGCATGATCTCCATGCGTCAGCGATCTTTTTTGTAAACGGTCAATTTTTGAAAAAAGATGAAAACAAGAAAGCGCTTAAGCATATTCATGAGTTAGGGTTTATGGTCGGAAATCATACAATGACTCATCAAGATTTGAAAGACCTTTCCGAACAAAAACAACGGGAAGAAATCATCGGTGTTAATAAAGCGGTTGAGAAGGTAATCGGGGAAAAACCGGCATTTTTCAGGGCGCCTTTCGGAAGCAATACGGACTACAGTGACAAACTCATACAAAAAGAAGGTATGATGAAAATGAACTGGACCTTCGGCTATGATTGGGAGCAGAAATATCAATCCAAAAAAGCGCTTACCGATATAACGCTGAGCAGCCCTTATCTGAAGGACGGCGCCAACATATTAATGCATGACCGAAAATGGACGGCTGAAGCCATACCGGACATTGTAAAAGGATTGCGTAATAAAGGATATACCGTGATTGATCCTCGGGAAATAAAAAGACCGTAAAAAATAAATGTGTTATACAATTTATCAGTTGACATATTAAATGTGACATAATAATATAATAACAACAAGTGAAAATTAAGCGTTTTCAAATTCTGAGAAATGGGGAATGAGAGATGGGTACGATTGTTTGCCAAGACTGTAACGAAGCGATTCATTACTTCGAGGATGAGAAGGTAACGACGTTATACGGAACATGCTGCGGACAATGCCAGTGTCATCTTGAAGAAGAGTAAAACGGCGTAAAAAGGCCCGAAACGATTTGGTTTCGGGCTTCTTTATGTTTATTGGATGGCTTTTTGCTCTTTGATGACTCTGATCATGTTAAGCGTTGCGTCTTCCGGACCCTGCACGGGAAGGCCGGCGTCCAGATTTTTGAAAATGTAGCTGATATTTTCTTCCGTAATGATTTCGCCCGGAATAAAGATCGGAATTCCCGGCGGGTACACCATAACAAACTCTGCAATGATCCGTCCCGCGGATTCTTTTAACGGGATGACTTCCGTATTTGCGTAAAATGCGTCTCTTGGCGTCATCGCTAACAGAGGAATTTCAGGAAGCAAAACTTCCGTCTGCCGGTGAGCGTACTCATTGGCAGAAGCCTGCTTTGAAATGTCTGTAAGCGCGCTTACAAGACGGTCGGCATCCCCGGCTCTGTCTCCGGGTGTGAAAATACATAAGATGTTATACAGATCGGACAGCTCGACTTCGATATTATATGATTCGCGAAGCCATTTTTCAACGTCATGACCGGTCAGGCCGAGGTTTTTGACCGAAATGATTAATTTAGTCGGATCATAACTGAAGGCAGCTTTAGACCCTGTGATCTCTTCGCCGACACAGCGGATGCCTTCAATTTGATTGAGACGTTCCCGTGTCTGATTCGCCAGCAGGATCGTATCTTCAAGAAGGCCGCGGCCTTCTGTAGCGAGCCGTTTTCTTGCGACATCAAGTGAAGCGAGAAGCAGATAGGATGTTGACGTTGTCGTCAGCATGCTTAGAATCGACTGCACTCTTTCTTTGGATACAAGGCCTTCTCTCACATTTAAAATGGAGCTCTGGGTCAGAGAGCCTCCCAATTTGTGCACGCTAGTGGCTGCCATATCTGCGCCCGCCTGCATGGCGGACAGAGGAAGCTTATCATGAAAATGAATATGCACGCCGTGCGCTTCATCGACAAGAACAGGCACATTGAAAGAATGCGCGAGCTTGACAATGCTGCTCAGGTCAGCTGCCACACCGAAATACGTCGGGTTTATGACAAGAAGCCCTTTTGCGTCAGGGTGCTCAGTCAAAGCCCGCTCGGCAGATTCAAGCGTGATGCCGTGAGAAATTCCGAGTTCATCGTCAATTTCCGGATGTATAAAAATCGGCACCGCTCCGGAAAATACAATGGCCGTCATAATGGATTTATGGACGTTTCTCGGAATGATGATTTTATCTCCGGGTCCGCATACGGCCATTACCATCGTCATTATGGCGCCGCTCGTCCCTTGAACGGAAAAGAAGGTATGGTCTGCGCCGAATGCTTCAGCGGCCAGGTCCTGCGCTTCTTTAATGATGCCCTTTGGCGCATGTAAATCATCCAGAGGTTCAATATTAATTAAATCTATGCTTAACGCGTTTTCTCCGATAAATTGTCTGAATTCCGGATCCATTCCCGCGCCTTTTTTATGGCCCGGAATGTGGAACTGGACAGGCTGTCTGTCCGCGTGCTTTTTCAGTCCGCTGTACAGGGGTGTTTCATGTTGCGGCAATTGTTTTCCCACCTTTATCATAATACCTACGGATTAGTTTGTATTACATTCAATTTATTACCCGTTTTTTAAACGTAAAACAAATGAATTATATTATGAACTTGAAAGAATGTAAAGAACAATTTATGATCTATGGAAGATGCTTATTTTGAGCAGGAATATAAAGGAGTGAAGACATTTGGAATATCAATATCCGATGAATGAGGATTGGACGACAGAGGAAGCCGTGGATGTCATTGCTTTTTTTCAGCAGGTGGAAAACGCCTACGAAAAAGGAGCTGACCGAGACAGGCTTCTGAATGCGTACCGCCGCTTTAAAGAAATCGTTCCCGGAAAAGCGGAAGAAAAGAAAATCTGCAGTCGATTTGAAGCTGACAGCACCTATTCTCCTTACCGGACTGTGAAACAGGCGAAACAATCAGATCAAGCGGTTATTAAAATGTAAACAAAGCGAGCCGTCAATCGGCCCGCTTTTTATGTTATGAGACTTTCTGAGTCAGTGTGTATAAAAAGGAAAGCTTCCTAAAAGCATCTTCAATGGTTTGCAGGAATTCATTGTTGTTCATGTTTATCACGTCTTCTTTTGGAAGCTGGATACCGCACAAAAGCTCTGCTTTTTTTACTGTCTGCAGGCGTTCAAACAATGTTTTCAGCTGTTCCTGATCCATGTCGGACTGCTTGTACGCCCCGGGCTTCGTATGATCCGGCGACCATACAAAATGACCGGGAATCTGTTTTGTGATTTCCTCCTGCTTCGCCTCCAGCAATCTGCCGTATTCCTCTTTTATCGGAGATTCATAAATGATGGCAAACCATACAAACATATGGGTGTCCCATAATCCGATCTGAAAGTGGGGGAGCTTCTTATAGCCGCGTTTGCTGTTGGCAAAGGCAACCCAGCTGTCAGCAGGCGGGTTGACAGATCTTCTTGCGTGCTTGGCGACATGCGGGAACATTTCATCTCCGGTCAATGCCGACAATGTCGGTGCGAAATGCTCTCCTAACAGGGTCAGCTTCGGCCGGACTTGTTCTTTTAATACCTCCATGCGCGGATCTAAACCTTCTATTGTAAATGTGTCAAAGTCTTCTTTTGTAAAACGCATCTGAGTCATCTTTTTCCTCCTTATCGTAAGTATTCATATTTTACCACAGCCGCCGCCGGCCGCAAAAACATTGAGAACGTTTCAGCAGAGAGGATCGGTGGTAAAAAACGAATAGGTAAACACACAATTTTAAGAATGTTGTTACAGCCGAATATAAGTTTCCATACGATATAAGAAGTATCATAAATGATTTGGAAAATTGGAAAATGGGATGCTTTTTTAACAAATGATCTCTGGAAGGGGCGAAAGACAATGAGGCAAGTGGTGAAGGAAGGATTCAGAGAGGAAAAAAATAACCGTGTAGCTGTCTGGAGACTAGAGGTTGATTATGAATTGGCAACCCTGTATGAGGCCATGCAAAAAGAGAATGAAGATCAAATCGATCTCAGCAAAAGAAAACTGGAACGTCTCAGAAAAGAATGGATTCGTCTTAACGGATAAAGAATAGTAAAAACGAACCGCAAGAAATGGTTCGTTTTTACGTGAGAAGGCATTTTTTTCATTTTCCTTGCTTTTTAATCGTCTTTATCAGTATGCTATAGAGTAAGCTATACATAGAAAAGAGGTACACGGTATGACAAATTGGACGGAAATTGATGAAATCGCAAAACAGTGGGTAAAAGAAGCCGGAGCGAGAATCAGACAATCCATGCAGGAAAGCTTGACGATTGAAACAAAATCAAATCCGAATGATTTAGTCACAAATATTGATAAAGAGACGGAACGCTTTTTCATTGACCGTATACAGGGAACTTTTCCCGGACACCGCATCCTCGGAGAAGAAGGACAGGGGGATAAACTCCGCTCTCTTGACGGAATCGTCTGGATCATTGATCCGATTGACGGAACAATGAATTTTGTCCATCAAAAGCGGCATTTCGCGATCTCCATCGGCATTTTTGAAGACGGAAAAGGCAAAATCGGCTTAATTTATGATGTAATGCAGGACGAACTGTATCACGCATTCAGCGGAAAAGGGGCTTATCTGAATGACACGCCGCTTGCTCCTTTAAAAGAGGCTTCCATTGAAGAAGCGATTATTGCAATCAATGCCACATGGGTAACGGAAAACCGAAGAATTGATCCGAGTATTTTGGCGCCGCTCGTGAAACGGGTGAGAGGAACGCGCTCCTACGGCTCGGCGGCACTTGAGCTGGCCAGTGTTGCGACCGGACGCATTGACGCATACATCACGATGAGGCTTGCGCCGTGGGATTATGCTGCCGGCTGTGTGCTCCTGAACGAAGTCGGAGGTATTTACACGACCACAGACGGTGAGCCGTTTACGTTTTTAGAAAACCACAGCGTGCTTGCGGGCAATCCGGCGATACATAAAATCATTTTTGGCGACTATTTACATGCTGACAGATAGGGAGTTTGAAGAAGAGGATCTTGGATTTATGGAGCAGCTGGCGGCAGCACACCCGGTGTGGAAAGCCGAAGAATTCGGAACGAAAAATGCGGCGGAGTTTATGCTTGCGTACTCCATGTACAATGGAACGTGGCTTGTATGGGAGCTTGACGGCACTCCTGCCGCCGTCAGCTTTCATTTGGAATGGGCCCCTTCAAACGGAAAACCGTGGCTCGGAACTGTGGCCGTCGCTCCGGAGGCAAAAGAGAAAGGAATCGGGCGCGCGGTCATTGAAGAGATTGCCGGCCGGCTGAGAGCGGAGCATAAAGCGATGTTTACAGCCGTTCCCCTTGCCAGGCAGGAATGGGTGTTGTTTTTAAGCCAGTGCGGCTTTGAACAGCTGAAGCTTGAAAAAGACGATCGGGAAAAGACATATATGATCATGGTGAAGCCACTGTGAAATGTTTTTAGATATAAAAAAGAGACCGGATTTCCGGTCTCTTTTCTTGTTTACAATCCGACTGCATTCCAGGCAGCTTCTACGCTTGCAGCATCTTGAGAGCCGTAAAGGTCCCGCGCAGATTGAATCAAAGCGGCTTTTGCATCTTTAAAAGTTGATGACGGAGTGAGGTATACCGTCAGAGCACGATAGTAAATCTGCTCCGCTTTGTTCACGCCGATTTTTGTAATCGTATTGTAAGCGGCTTTGTTCGGGATTCCGCTGTTTGTATGCACGCCGCCGTAGTCGCCGGCATCAGTGTTCGGAAGGTTTTTGTAATTTTTGAAATTATCAGGCTGTCCGTATTTTGTCGGATTGGATAAGCTGCGGAGAGCCGGCTGGCTGACCGTAATATCTTCACCGATATCCCAGTCCTCAGTATCGTTGAAGTACCCGAATACATCAGAGAAGGATTCGTTTAAAGCGCCCGGCTGATTTTCGTAGTTCAGGTTGGCTGTTTCCTGTGTAACGCCATGTGTCATTTCATGAGCGGTTACGTCCATTGAACCGGAAAGAGGTGAGAAGAATGAACCGTCGCCGTCACCGTAAATCATTTGGTCGCCGATCCAGGCTGCGTTATTGTATCTGCTGCCGTAATGAACGGAGGATACGATCTTGCCGCCTTTATTGTCGTAGCTGTTGCGATTAAACTTCTGATAGAAATAATCATACACTTTGCCGAGGTTGTAATGCGCATCAACGGCAGCGCGCTGAGAAGAAGTTGTAAACTGGTTTGTGGTGCTGGATACGAGTGTGCCCGGCAGGTTATACTCGCGGTTTTGCAGATCGTACGTAATAATTTGTGTTCCGGTAGGTTTAGAAAGATCGCGCAGCACATATTTGCCGCTTTCAGAAGAAATATTTAATGAGACCGTTTTTCCTTTAAGAGTCGTACCTGTTCCGGTTGTGGCGGCATGCTCCACTTTGTTTTGCTTTTTCAGGATTTTTCCTGTTTCCGCATCAACGGTTACTTCCCAGTTTGCAGGTTCCGGTTCGATGTAGCGGATGGTTACATCATAGGCGAGGCGGTATTTGCCGTCTTTTGTGGCTGCTGCTTTCAGCTCGGCTTTGTTTTTGTTTGCAACGGTTCCGTTAGAAACGGCTTCAGGTGATTTGCCGATCGCTTTATAAGCATGATCCAGCGCCTGATTTGCAGATAATTTTTTGCTGTTTGCCGTTTTGGCGGAAACATCGTTGTTTAATTCACCGTTAATCGCATAGACGTTGTTGGATTTATCGACGTGAATAATGACTTGAGAGTCTTTCACAGGCACACCGTTTACGACAGGCACATAACGGAAGTGCTTGTAGCCGAGATCATCGGTCGTTTGGTCAATCAGCTTCAATCTTTCAGAAGGATTGCCTTTAAAGACTTTGCCGTTTTGTTTCAAGTATTGCTTGATAGCTTTGTCACTGACAGAAGGCAATTCTGATTGCACCAAAGAATGCTTCGGTACAAAATTCGTCAGGTTTTCTTTAAGCTGAGGATTCTCAGCGGCCTGAACACCCGGCAGACTGATGGTTAAACTCATAAAGGAAGCGGCGACAGCAACAGACAATTTCTTACCTAAACCCACAATAAATCCCCCTTTTTGAAAATAATGAAAACTTATATTGTTATAATAAACCAGCAATCTCGCATTCTGCAATATAAAACTAGACTCCGCGGCTGAATTGATAGAATCGTCCCATGCGGGCTGTCGGCGGGCGGTGTCAGGGGATAAGCCGAGAGACACGTGTTGGATTAGACATGAGTCGAATGACGCGATTTTTTCTGGAAAAAATGACAAATGAAGACGGGAAAAATGATAGGGGAAAAATGTTAAGATCTTTAAAACTTTTTTGAATGCCGGTTGTCTAAACGGGTGAGGCCTTAATAAACGTAAAGGATTGTTACAGATGTCAGAGATTTTCAGTCATTTTATTCAGCATTTCGACAGATATTTCATTTTAAGCAGACAGAGTGTGTTGGTCATTCAGTGGTCATCCGTCTGCCTTGCTGTTTTATACGCGCTAAATTTCCATCCGAAAATCAGCCGTGAGAGAGTTTGGTTTTATGCCGGGATTCTGCTTCGGGCTGTATTAATATGACTTGCTGTTTAGTGAGAGATTTACTCCCTTTATATATTGAAGGCGATTGTGAAACAGAAACAGAGCGGTATATTTCCCGCCATCTTGAAGCATGCAGTGAGTGCGGAAGTTTATATCATATGATGAAGGAACCGCTTGACTTAGGCAGTGCGGAGATGAAGGCGTCCGCCTGTTATGAAGAGGAAGAAAGACGCTTCCGGGAACGGTATTACGGGAGGCTGCTGACAAAAGCCGCCTGCTTGTTCGGTGCTGTACTTCTCATCATGCTGGCCCTTAAATTGCTGATTTAAAAAACGCCCGGCTGAATGACCGGGCGTTTTTTTCCATTTACTCAGCCGGGTGAAAGGCTGTATAAATGCCTTCAAGCAATTCTTGGGGCAGTGAATTAATGAATCCGGCAAACAGCTCTGCTTCTTTTTTGCCTGCACCCGCTTTTTCTGCAAGTCCCTGATCAAAAGTATACACGCCGTCATCTTCAACCAGCGCAGATTGAAGGATATGAAGACTCTGGGAGAGAGTATTGAACAGCTGATCAACGATAATGGCCTCTTTTTCCGTAAAACCAAGTTCTATTGCTTTTTCTTTATTAAATGTATATTCGCCATCTGTTTTCTCAATACATTGGGAAAGTACGGTTAAAAATTCGGCTGAGCTGTCCCACAGCTTTTGAATGATCTGTGCTTCTTCTTGACTTAATCCCAATTCAACCGCTTTTTCACCGTCAAAATAATAGACTCCGTCTTTTTCGTAAATCGATTGGTTGATGATGTCAAGCAGCTTTGCCGCGTCTTCCGGTGTTTTCTCAGCGGAAGCCTGCAGCACATGCGGTTCATTTGACTGAATCGTTTTTGCGCCGGCAGAGTCAAGCGGGCTGAATGCAAGCAAGGCGGCTGAAGCGGTTGCGGCGGCAGTTACAGCGGTTTTTTTCAAAAAAGATGTGTTCATTTCGTTCTCTCCTTGTCATGTGTATTTGCTTACAATCCAAGTATAAAAATACAATGTTGGAATTGAAATAGGAGTTATGGTATTTTCTGCATAACGATGCCGGACTATTTCAGACCGCACTTTCTGAGGAACTCTGCTGTTGTAACTAGAAGGCATGCCGCCATTTCCGGCTTCCTGACTAGGCGGCGGGGGAGGTAAGCCTTACTTCTCAGTCTGTTTTGAGAAAGCAAAAAAGCCTGAATTAAGATTCAGGCTTCATAAGGCATTGTGCTTTTTCATGTTTACGGAATTTTGCAAAGGGTCATGCTTTTAATCAAGCAGTCCCTGTTCGCGCATTTTTTTCTTTACGGTGAAACCGCTTCCCATCATGGCGATAACGAGAACAATGCTTCCGATGATGCCCCATGCGCTTTTTTCAGCGATTGATACGCCGATCAGCATCATGCTGAAGACTGCTGCGAATGCAAATAATAATAAGAGCCAATTCAATTTTTTCATATTTCCATCCCCTTTAACGTCATACTTTCAGTTTACAGAAAAACGTGACGCTTTTAAAGAGGATGTGTGGTATAATATGAAAGTTATCTAATTTTTTTAGGAGATGAAAATGTGAAACTTCGAAACGATCTTCGCAATATCGCGATTATTGCCCACGTTGACCATGGGAAAACGACTTTGGTAGACCAATTGCTTCACCAAGCCGGAACATTCCGTGCCAACGAAAATATTGCCGAACGCGCAATGGATTCAAACGATCTTGAACGTGAACGCGGTATTACAATTCTCGCGAAGAATACTGCGATTAACTATAAAGATACACGCATTAATATTTTGGACACTCCGGGACACGCCGACTTCGGCGGAGAGGTAGAACGGATTATGAAAATGGTTGACGGCGTTCTGTTAGTCGTTGACGCATATGAAGGCTGTATGCCGCAAACCCGTTTCGTACTGAAAAAAGCCCTTGAGCAGAACTTAAATCCTGTTGTCGTTGTAAACAAAATCGACCGTGATTTCGCCCGTCCGGAAGAAGTCATCGATGAAGTGCTTGATTTGTTCATCGAGCTTGACGCAAACGAGGAACAGCTTGAGTTCCCTGTCGTGTACGCTTCCGCGATTAACGGAACGGCGAGTCTGGACCCGAAAAAGCAGGACGAAAACATGGAATCACTTTATGAAACGATTCTTGAACATGTCCCTGCGCCGGTTGACAACGCTGAAGAGCCTCTGCAATTCCAAGTGGCGCTTCTTGATTACAATGATTATGTCGGCCGTATCGGTATCGGCCGCGTTTTCCGCGGTACGATGAAAGTCGGCCAGCAGGTTTCATTAATGAAGCTTGACGGAACGGTGAAATCATTCCGCGTAACGAAAATCTTCGGCTTCCAAGGATTGAAACGCGTGGAAATTGAAGAAGCGAGAGCGGGAGACCTCGTTGCCGTATCCGGAATGGAGGACATCAACGTCGGTGAAACGGTTTGTCCGGCTGACCACCATGAGCCGCTGCCGGTTCTGCGCATTGATGAGCCTACGCTTCAAATGACATTTGTCGTAAACAACAGCCCGTTTGCAGGCCGTGAAGGCAAATATGTCACAGCCCGTAAAATTGAAGAGCGTCTGAACGCCCAGCTTCAAACAGACGTCAGTCTGCGTGTTGAACCGACTGCATCGCCTGACGCATGGGTTGTTTCAGGACGCGGTGAGCTTCACCTGTCCATTCTAATTGAAAACATGCGACGCGAAGGCTATGAGCTTCAAGTGTCTAAACCTGAAGTTATCATTAAGGAAATCGACGGCGTAAGCTGCGAGCCTGTTGAGCGCGTGCAGATTGACGTGCCTGAAGAGCATACCGGTTCTGTTATGGAATCAATGGGTGCGAGAAAAGGCGAAATGCTTGATATGATTAATAACGGAAACGGCCAGGTCCGTCTGATCTTTACCGTACCTTCTCGCGGACTCATCGGTTATTCTACTGAGTTTCTGTCACTGACACGCGGTTTCGGTATCCTGAACCACACGTTTGACAGCTATCAGCCGATGCAAAAAGGCCAAGTCGGAGGCCGCCGTCAGGGTGTGCTCGTTTCCATGGAAAACGGAAAAGCGACATCTTACGGAATTCAAGGTATTGAAGACCGCGGCGTCATCTTCGTTGAGCCGGGCACAGAAGTATATGAAGGCATGATTGTCGGCGAACATAACCGTGACAATGACCTTGTCGTCAATGTCAGCAAAATGAAACAGCAGACAAACGTCCGTTCCGCAACGAAGGACCAAACGACTACGATTAAGAAAGCGCGCATTATGTCGCTTGAAGAATCACTCGAGTACTTAAACGAGGATGAATACTGTGAAGTAACACCGGAATCCATCCGTTTAAGAAAGAAAATCCTGAACAAAAACGAACGTGAAAAAGCGGCGAAAAAGAAAAAAACAGCAGGAATGTCTTAATCACTTGCAGAATTTGAAAAGATAGAACCCGAACGGAAAAGGGGAGGGGGATCTTTTTGAATGAAGTAAGTGAACGGCTGTCGTTCTTTGCTGCTCTTTACCAAGTGGATGAGCATCCGCTGACGGGAATGTGGCTGTTATACGGAACGATCGTCGTGCTTTCGGTGATTGTATTTAAACTCGGCTTTGCCAAACGGCTGCCGGTTTTAAAGGCTGCGGCAGTTTATCTCTTTCTCATGCTCGGCTGCACCGTGCTGACTTTTTTCGGTGTGTTTCTGCCGGTCGGAGAAGGTCTGGTTGTCGCTGCCTTGATTTTGATCATTTACAAAATCCGTCTGCACCAGTCCAAAAAGAACCAGTCAGCTAAACCGCAATAAAAAAAATGACCTTGCCTTTCGGCGGGTCATTTTTTTATTTTATCTTTTTTCGTTTTTTGCCCTGGATGAAAGGAGAAGTGTCCGGTATTCAGCCGCGCCTCTGTTTTGACTTTGATTCGGTCATGGCATTCTTGGCACATATATGTATGAATCGGACGATTGCGGAGGCGTTTGGCTGTCAGTGTTTCATCATCAATTTGTTCAATTTTGTCGCAAATGGAACATTTTACTCTCATTGAGTTTTCACCTCTTTCACTATGACAAGCATTATATCATGAATGACCCGTCTGCCAAAGGGAAAGAAAGCAGCGCCCGCTCCAAAGGAAGGGCGCTGTTTTTTACTGGCGGTTTTTCATATGATGATCTGATTGATCGTTCTGTTCGTTTTGCAGCTTCTTCTGATCTCTTTCGTTCAGCTGGTCATCATTCGATTTAGTCGGTGATTCTTTTTCATTGTCGGTCACATCATTCGGGACTTCCGGCATAACGCGTCCGACGATTGCAGCAAGTTCGTCCAAAATGCCTGAAACGGGCCGGCCGGCTTTAATATCACTAGCCATGCCCCTCAGGCGGGAAACTGTATCAGGATCAGCCACGACAACGGCATTGGCGCCGTAAGGATCATTTTTTAACGCCTGGGCAACGGTGTATTTAATGCTTTCCACTTTGCTCCTTTCTAAATTGTCATACACATCGATCCCGACAACGGAGTATCTCCCGAGTACAACCGCGGTGGCATCTGTAATGCCGGGGATTTTTTCGGTTACCTCGACGAGATGCTTTGCGATATCCGTCCGACCGGGATTTTCAGCTGTCTCAGGAGCTGTATTTTTTACATGAATCGGTTTTGCTTCGCGCTGATCGGTCGATTCGTTCCGGATATTGCGTTCACGGCCGTCCTGTACAGCGGTACAGCCGGTCAGAATAAACAACGCTTGTATGATAATGAAAAGAATTCGCACGTCAGATTCCCTCCTTGAATGCTTTCATTTATTTTATTGTTGAATTAACCTTCTATCTTTATGCACCAAATAATATATTTTAGCAGGCATCCCCGTTTTTCACGAAAAGAAGCATACGATGATCCTTATTTCAGGAGGCTGAGACTTGAGTAAAATTTATGTGTTAGATACGAATGTACTTTTGCAGGATCCTAACGCCATTTTTTCCTTTGAAGAAAACGAAGTTGTCATCCCTGCCGTCGTGCTGGAAGAGGTCGATTCAAAAAAGCGGTATATGGACGAGGTCGGGAGAAATGCGAGGCACGTATCTAAGCTGATAGACGGGCTCAGGGAGAAAGGAAGGCTGCACGAAAAGGTTCCGCTGGAAAGCGGAGGAACGCTCAGAATTGAATTGAACCATCGGTCATTTCATCAGCTTCAGGAAATTTTTATCGAAAAAACGAATGATAACCGCATTTTGGCGGTGGCAAAGAATTTAAGCCTTGAGGAGGAAACGAAAGAAAACGGCCGCCTCGTCATTCTGGTCAGCAAGGATGTGCTTGTCAGGGTAAAGGCGGATGCCATCGGACTTTTGGCAGAGGACTTTTTAAACGACAGAGTCGTTGACCATGATGAGATATATAGCGGGTACAAAGATGTATTTATGAATAAAGAGCGGTTTGCCTCGTTTTATAAAAACAAACAAATTTCAGTCAAGGAGCTTCAGCAGCATCAGGTTTATCCGAATCAGTTTATGCTGATGAAAGATGAATTAGGAGGATCTTCGTCTGCGGTGGGCATGACAGATAAGAAAGGAGAGAACGTAAAAAGACTCGTCTTTGATGATGAGCACGTATGGGGGATCAGGCCGAAGAACGTTCAGCAGACAATGGCGCTTGAACTTCTGCTGAGGGAAGATATCCCGCTTGTCACCCTGATCGGAAAAGCGGGAACGGGAAAAACCTTGCTTGCTCTCGCTGCGGGGCTTTTACAGACGGAGGATCTCGGTATTTATAAAAAACTGATTGTCGCGCGTCCCATCGTTCCGGTGGGGAAGGACATCGGATATTTGCCGGGCGAAAAAGAGGAAAAACTCAAGCCGTGGATGCAGCCGATCTTTGATAATCTTGAATTTTTGTTCAATGCGAAAAAGCCGGGTGAACTTGAAGCGATTTTGGCAGGCATCGGATCAATTCAGGTTGAGGCTCTGACATACATTCGGGGACGAAGCATTCCGGATCAGTTTATTATTATTGATGAGGCTCAGAATTTGACGAGGCACGAGGTCAAAACGCTTTTGACACGGGTTGGAGAAGGCAGCAAAATTGTCTTGATGGGCGATCCGGAGCAAATAGATCACCCATATTTAGACAGTTTGAACAACGGACTTGCTTACGTCGTAGAGCGGTTTAAAGGACAAACCGTCTCCGGCAGCGTGAAGCTTGTGAAAGGCGAAAGATCCGGCCTTGCACAGCTTGCGGCCGATTTGTTATAGAACTTCGATTTCTGTGACGCCTGTTATCGGCTTTTTAAAGTTGCCGTCCACGTAAAAATGGACCGGACCGCCGTCTTGAAGAGGCTTCCCCGCATCGCTGAAATGGGCGGTTGCGTCCATCGCCTTTTCAAGCGGCACCTCGGTTCTTTCAGATTCTGAAATAAATACGCACAGGACAGCGCTTTCTTTCGGCTCGGCATTTGCTAAAACAGCGCCGAGCTTCATGGCGAAGCTGCCGTTCATTAATCTTTCTTTTTCATAACGTTTTTCGCTTTTTAAAGTCGGCGGCGAAATGCGCCCTTCTCTGATCACCCGTTCCGGATCAAGCGTATGCTCCTGGGTTTCTGCAGAGACGTCTGAATGAACGGGCTGATTGTTTTCAAACGGAAACTTGCGGTCATCGAAAATCCAGACACTCGGATCAATTGTAATCGGGTATGTAACATTGCCTTTTACTTGAATAACGCTCATGGTGAAGCCCCCCTTTAATTAAAGTATAAAAGTTTTCGCATGAATTGTCACTTTGCGTCGCAAATTAGATGTAAACAACGGCAGCGAAGTGAGGGGATCGAAATGGTATGCCGGCATTACCAGGAGCTGGACGCATTCGTTCAAGAAGCGAAAAAAAAGACCGGAGAAGGCAAAGTGGCAGACTATATTCCGGCTCTGGCTGAATCAGGGCAAGACAGCCTTTCGGTCACGATTTATCATGCGGAAAATACATGTCTGACGGCAGGCGACGCCGACCGGACATTTACGCTGCAGAGCATTTCGAAGGTGCTTTCTCTGGCGCTCGTACTGATGGATTACGGAAAGGAAAAGGTATTCAGCTGCGTGGGGCAGGAGCCGACCGGCGACCCGTTTAATTCTATGATTAAGCTTGAGACAGTGAATCCGGGCAAGCCTTTAAATCCGATGATTAATGCGGGAGCTCTCGTCGTTACGAGTTTAATTAAGGGGCATTCGCCGAAAGACCGGCTGAATTATCTGCTCGGATTCATCAGAAGACTTGCGAATAATCAGGAAATTACATACTGCAGACATGTCGCAGAATCGGAATTCAGTTCATCCATGATCAATCGGGCAATGTGTTATTACATGAAGCAATATGGCATTTTTAAAGGCGATGTTGAAGAGGTTATGGATTTGTATACAAAACAGTGCGCGATTAAGATGAGCAGTCTTGATTTAGCCAAAATCGGCTGCGTATTCGCACTTGACGGCAAGCATCCGGAAACCGGGGAGCAGGTCATTAAAAAAGATGTGGCGAGAATCTGCAAGACGTTTATGGTGACATGCGGCATGTACAATGCGAGCGGTGAATTCGCAATCAAGGTCGGCATTCCCGCAAAAAGCGGCGTTTCGGGAGGCATCATGGGCATTTCGCCGTATAATTTCGGAATCGGTATATTTGGCCCGGCGCTTGATGAAAAAGGCAACAGCATCGCGGGTGTGAAGCTTTTGGAAATCATGTCTGAGAAATACAGGCTGAGTATTTTTTGAAACATTTTTTATCATAACATCTGCTTAAATCCTCTTGCAATTTCACCTGATACCCTTTATGATAAATAGAAGAATTAGGTACTCGCCTGGGGAACGGAGGGATACTTTTGGCTTCAGAGATTATAGTTGACCATCAGCAGAAGGCATTCGAGCTGTTGAAGCTGGATGCTGAGAAGATTTTGAAGCTGATCCGAGTACAAATGGATAACTTAACGATGCCTCAATGTCCTCTGTACGAAGAGGTCTTGGATACTCAGATGTTCGGACTGTCGAGGGAAATCGATTTTGCTGTCCGCCTGGGATTAGTTGATGAAAACGACGGAAAAGAACTGCTGGACAGACTTGAAAGAGAACTGTCTGCTTTGCATGACGCGTTTACAGGAAAATAAATGATCAAACTCAAACTATTTAACGGTTTGGGTTTTTTTATAACCGTAAACCGTTATTTTTGCATCTTCTTTTCGTAAGACGGTCTCTTAATCTGCATTTCATCCGAAAAACTATAAAGAAACTGCGTAAATTGTTTATGAATTATAGTAAAATATAATACGCAATAAGTATTAAACGTAAGCTTTAAGCAGGAAAGAGGATGTTATGTTTAAAAGAATGTTAAAATCTTACGATTATTCATTGATATGCGCTATCATTCTGCTGTGCAGTTTCGGATTGGTAATGGTATACAGCTCAAGCATGATTACCGCTGTTATGCGTTACGGCGTGAGCAGCGACTATTTTTTTAAACGGCAGCTGTTCGCCGTCATTGCAGGGCTCGTGCTGTTTATCATCGCGGCCGTTTTTCCGTACAAAGTGTTTGCCCATCAAAAGATTCAGAAAATAATACTGCTTGCGTCAGTGGCTGCGCTGTGCGCGCTGTTTGTTTTCGGACATGTTGCCGGAAACGCGCAAAGCTGGTTTAAAATCGGCGGAATGGCCATTCAGCCGGGGGAATTTGTCAAGCTGACCCTGATTCTGTATCTTGCCGCGGTGTACGCGAAGAAACAAAGCTACATCGATCAGCTTTTGACAGGAGTTGCGCCGCCGGTGATCGTTACCGTCGTCATTTGTGCGCTTATCGCCATTCAGCCTGACTTCGGAACGGCGATGATTATCGGTCTAATCGCGTTTTGCGTCATTATGTGCTCGGGATTCAGCGGAAAGACGCTGCTGAAACTGGTTCTCCTGGCGGGAATCGTATTACTCCTTGTCAGCCCGATCATCTATCTGAAATGGGATGATATTTTGACACCCGGGCGCATGAGCCGGTTTGAAAGCCTTGAAAATCCGTTTAAATACGCCAGCACATCAGGCCTGCAGATTATAAATTCGTATTATGCGATCGGCTCAGGCGGCTTTTTCGGCCTCGGTCTCGGAGAAAGCATTCAAAAATACGGATATCTGCCGGAGTCGCATACAGACTTTATTATGGCGGTTATTTCAGAGGAGCTCGGTATATTCGGCGTCCTGTTCGTCATTGTGCTGCTTGCTTTTATCGTGTTAAAAGGCTTTTATATTGCGAGAAAATGTGAAGATCCGTTCGGGAGCCTCTTGGCAATCGGGATTTCCAGCATGATTGCGATACAGACTTTCATCAATCTCGGCGGTGTCAGCGGTTTAATTCCGATCACAGGTGTTCCGCTGCCGTTTATCAGCTACGGAGGCTCGTCAATGTTCTTGTTATTAACGAGCGCCGGTATTTTGGTGAATGTGAGTATGCATGTCAAGTACTCGGAAAAGAAGAAAAAGAGGGAACCGATTCCGTCTAAGGGGGTAAAAAGACGGCAGGCGGAAAAAACTGTGTATCTGTAAAAAACAAGTGTATACACAGGGCGGATATTCCTTTATTATAAACTACATATTTATTAGGCCAAGGGGGAGAAAAGTTTGTCACAACAATCCATCCAAAAAGTGTTAGTAGCAAACAGGGGAGAAATTGCGATCCGGATTTTCCGGGCGTGCACAGAATTGAACATCAGAACGGTAGCCGTTTATTCAAAAGAAGATTCAGGTTCCTACCACCGCTATAAAGCGGATGAAGCCTATCTTGTCGGAGAAGGCAAAAAACCGATTGACGCGTATCTTGATATTGAAGGGATTATTGAGATCGCGAAAAGAAACGGCGTTGATGCCATTCATCCGGGCTATGGATTTCTGTCTGAAAATATCCAATTTGCGAGACGCTGTGAAGAAGAGGGCATCGTATTTATCGGACCGACGTCAGCGCATTTGGATATGTTCGGAGATAAGGTCAAGGCCAGAGAGCAGGCGGAAAAAGCCGGCATCCCCGTTATTCCGGGGAGTGACGGGCCTGCCGAAACATTAAAAGATGTCGAACAATTCGCAAAAGTACACGGATTTCCGTTTATTATTAAAGCGTCGCTCGGAGGCGGCGGCCGCGGAATGAGAATCGTCAGGAACGAAAACGAATTGAAAGATTCGTTTGAGCGGGCCAAATCCGAAGCGAAAGCCGCATTCGGAAACGACGAAGTGTATGTTGAAAAACTGATCGAAAATCCTAAGCATATTGAAGTTCAGGTGATCGGAGATAAAGAAGGAAATGTCGTCCATCTGTATGAGCGGGACTGTTCCGTTCAAAGACGGCATCAAAAGGTCATTGAGGTGGCGCCGAGCGTGTCCTTACAGCCTGAATTAAGAGACGAGATCTGTGAAGCGGCTGTCGCACTTGCGAAAAATGTCGGCTATATCAACGCTGGAACAGTGGAATTTCTCGTAGCGGACGGTGAATTTTACTTTATTGAAGTGAATCCGCGCGTACAAGTGGAGCATACGATTACGGAAATGATTACGGGGGTTGATATCGTTCAGACGCAAATCCTCGTCGCGCAGGGCCACGGTCTGCACAGCCGTGCCGTCAACATCCCTCATCAGAAAGACATTTTTACAAACGGGTATGCGATACAGTCACGCGTGACCACTGAAGATCCGCTGAATGACTTTATGCCTGACACGGGTAAAATTATGGCTTACCGCTCAGGCGGCGGCTTCGGCGTGCGTCTTGATACTGGGAACAGCTTCCAAGGCGCCGTCATCACGCCTTATTATGATTCACTGCTCGTCAAGCTGTCGACATGGGCGCTGACGTTTGAACAGGCATCCGCAAAAATGGTCCGCAACCTGCAGGAATTCAGAATCAGGGGCATTAAGACCAATATCCCGTTTCTTGAAAACGTGGCAAAGCATGAAAAATTCCTGACGGGACAATACGATACATCGTTTATCGACACAACGCCTGAGCTGTTTGTTTTTCCTAAACAGAAGGACCGCGGAACAAAAATGCTTTCCTATATCGGCAATGTAACGGTGAACGGTTTTCCGGGAATCGGAAAAAAAGAAAAACCTGCGTTTGATAAGCCCCAGACTGTTACGTTAGGTATCGGCGAAAAGCCGGCAAGCGGCACGAAGCAGATTCTTGATGAAAGAGGCGCTGAAGGGCTTGCTGACTGGGTGAAAGAGCAGAAATCCGTACTTCTGACCGATACAACGTTCAGGGATGCCCATCAGTCCCTGCTTGCAACCCGGATCAGATCCAATGACTTGAAAAAAATCGCAAACCCTACGGCTGCTCTGTGGCCTGAACTGTTCAGCCTTGAAATGTGGGGTGGGGCGACATTTGATGTAGCGTACCGTTTCTTAAAGGAAGATCCTTGGAAACGCCTTGAAGATCTCCGCAAGGAAGTGCCGAACACATTGTTCCAGATGCTGCTTCGTTCATCAAATGCCGTCGGCTATACAAACTATCCGGACAATGTCATTCAAAAATTTGTCCGGCAGTCAGCAGCATCAGGTATTGACGTATTCCGGATCTTTGACAGCCTGAACTGGGTGAAAGGGATGACGCTGGCCATCGATGCCGTCCGTGAAACCGGAAAAGTGGCGGAGGCTGCGATTTGTTATACGGGAGATATTCTTGATAAGAGCCGGACGAAGTATGATCTGAAATACTATCTTTCTATGGCAAAAGAGCTTGAGGCATCGGGAGCGCATATTCTCGGCATTAAAGACATGGCCGGTCTTTTGAAACCTCAAGCCGCATACGAACTTGTCTCAGCGCTGAAGGAAACGATTGATATTCCCGTTCATCTTCACACGCATGATACGAGCGGCAACGGCGTCTTTCTCTATGCCAAAGCCGTTGAAGCGGGTGTGGATATCGTAGATGTCGCCGTCAGCTCAATGGCGGGTCTGACTTCACAGCCGAGTGCAAGCGGATTTTATCATGCGCTTGAAGGAAACAGCCGCCGTCCTGAAATGGATGTCCGGCAGGTTGAAAGACTGTCACAATATTGGGAATCCGTCCGTCAATATTACAGTGAATTTGAAAGCGGGATGAAGTCTCCGCATACTGAGATTTATAATCACGAAATGCCGGGCGGACAGTACAGCAATCTGCAGCAGCAGGCAAAAGGAGTCGGCCTCGGCGACCGCTGGAATGAAGTGAAAGACATGTACAGCGTCGTCAACCGCATGTTCGGCGACGTCGTTAAAGTAACGCCTTCTTCCAAAGTCGTCGGAGATATGGCGCTTTACATGGTGCAAAACAATTTAACGGAACAAGATGTTTATGATAAAGGCGAAACTCTTGATTTTCCGGATTCTGTTGTTGAGCTCTTTAAAGGACAGATCGGCCAGCCGCACGGCGGATTTCCGGAAAAACTGCAAAAGCTCGTTCTAAAAGGACAGACGCCGATTAAGGTAAGACCGGGTGAACTGCTTGAACCGGTATCTTTTGAAGGCATCAAAGAAGAATGGAAAGAAACTCATCAGATGGAATTGAGTGATCAGGACGCAATCGCGTATGCTCTTTATCCGAAGGTATTCACTGAATACGTTAAAACGGCTGAACGCTTCGGTGATATTTCCGTATTGGACACACCGACTTTCTTCTACGGCATGAGGCTCGGTGAAGAAATCGAAGTGGAAATCGAGCGAGGAAAAACGCTGATCGTAAAGCTTGTGTCTATCGGTGAACCGCAGCCTGATGCGACACGTGTCGTTTATTTTGAGTTGAACGGCCAGCCTCGTGAGGTGGTCATTAAAGATGAAAGCATTAAATCATCCGTACAGGAAAAATTAAAGGCCGATCGGACAAACCCAAGCCACATCGCAGCATCAATGCCGGGAACCGTTATTAAATTGTTAACGCAAACCGGTGCGAAGGTGAACAAAGGGGATCATCTGATGATTAATGAAGCGATGAAAATGGAGACGACGGTGCAGGCGCCGTTCTCCGGGACGATTCAGCAGATTCATGTGAAAAACGGTGAACCGATTCAGACAGGCGATTTACTGATTGAGATTGAAAAAGCGTAGAATTTAAAAAAACCTGATCCGCACCATTGCGGTCAGGTTTTTTGTATGTAAAAAGGCCGAAGCTCTAACGCTTCGGCCTTCTCATGTACCTCAGATGTTCCGCTGTTTTGATTCGTAACGGAAGCGGGCGATTAATAATAAGAAATAGCATAAGACGCCGAACAAGCCGGCAATAAAGAGTGAATGGGCGAGTGCAAAGCCGGTGGCCATTTCTGAATAAACAACCATGATTCCGGAAAGCGCCTGTAATAAAACAAAGGCAAGAGCCGCTATCCAGCCTCCGAGAATCTGTTTTTGGTCTTTGTAGGAGCGCACAGCATGCGCGAAAGCGATAAGAATCCAGACAAACAGAAGCAGGGCTGCCGTTCTGTGGCCCATCTGCACCCACTCCTGAAATTGGGACGGAAGCCCGTGGTGCAGCCTGCTGCAAAGCGGAACGTCAGGACAGGCAAGGCTTGATTTCGTATGACGCACATAAGCACCCGTATAAACGACGATATACGTGTAAATCGAAAGGCCGATCATATGAAACTGCATTTTTCTGCCGATTCTGAGCGGCTTGACGAGCTTTTTGTCTGATTTATCAGCTTCAAATATGAGCAGCGTCAAAATCAGAACCGAAGCGAAAGAGATCAGCGATATGCCGAAATGAAGCGCCATAACGAGCGCATTTGATCCGAAGACAACCGCTAGTGCGCCGAGAAGCGCCTGTAAAAATAAAAAGATAATGGACATAATGGCGAGAAAGGTTGTTTCACGGAATACAGGCGTGACTTTTCTCCATGCCCAAAAAGCGAGACTCAGCACGAGAACGATTGAGACACCGCTTGCGAGTCTGTGGCTCCATTCAATGATAGAAGCGGCGTTAAGCTCCGGGAAAAAACGGCCGTGGCAAAGCGGCCACTGTCTTCCGCATCCGAGACCTGACCCTGTCTTTGTGACAAGAGCCCCGCCGATCAGCACGACGAGCATGACAAATGTCGTCAGCACACCGAGCGCTTTTAAAGCTTTATTCATTTTACATTCACCTTCTTAACAAACTGGACAAAATGATATACGTACCAAGTGTAAGCGAATATGTGTTTTGTGGCAATTCTCAATTCTGTTTGTTCACAAAAATATAATAGAATTAAGACTTCTTAGATAATGGGGTTGATTATTCGAAATGGGTCTGATAGAAATAAAGTAACCGCTTTATTACGAAATCGGCGGAGATGGTAAAATTCATAAAAAGTTCACAAATAAATTCCTGTTTCTCGTTTAATATTTAAGAGGATGTTTTTTTACAGGTCATTATCTTGTATGATAGAGTTGCAGGTCTTAAAAAACCTGCTTTAGGTTTGTAAGGGAGGTTTGCGTTATGGCTAATTCCAGAATTTTAAATGATACAGCTATAGACGGACAGATTGAAGAGACGACGGCGTGGAAGGATTTTCTTTCACTTATCAAAATAGGAATCGTCAATTCGAATTTAATTACGACTTTTACCGGCATGTGGCTTGCGTTACATATATCCGGTCTGAGTTTTTTAGGCAATTTAAACACTGTGCTTCTTACATTAATAGGGTCTTCTTTGATCATCGCCGGTTCTTGTGCGATTAACAACTATTACGACCGTGATATTGATCATTTAATGGAACGCACGAAAGTAAGACCGACGGTTACCGGAAAGATTCAGCCGAATCAAGCGCTGTGGTCAGGAATTTTACTCATTGCTTTAGGACTTATCATGCTTTTGATGACCACCGTGATGGCTGCAGTCATCGGTTTTATCGGCGTGTTTACGTACGTTGTTCTTTATACAATGTGGACGAAACGCCGCTATACGATTAATACGGTTGTCGGAAGCGTATCAGGCGCCGTGCCGCCGTTAATCGGCTGGACAGCGGTTGAAGGGCACATCGGTGTTGTCGCATGGGTATTATTCATGATTTTATTCATCTGGCAGATTCCGCACTTTTTAGCGCTTGCGATTAAGAAGACGGAAGATTACAGAGCAGCGAATATTCCGATGCTTCCGGTCGTGCACGGCTTTGAAGTGACGAAAAGACAGATTATTGTCTGGGTTGCATGTCTGCTGCCGCTTCCGTTTTTCCTCGGCAGTCTCGGTCTTCCGATCGTGATTCTCGGCACTCTGCTGAATGTCGGATGGCTTGTTCTCGGACTGATGGGATTCCGTATGAAAAACATCATGAAGTGGGCAACTCTTATGTTTGTCTATTCGCTTAATTACATGACCATTTATTTTGTAGCGATGGTGGTCTTCACGCTGTTTTAATTGAATAATGAGCTTGTTTGATCGCCAAAACAAACAATGACAACTAGTAAACGCCGCCTTGACCTTTTGTTTAATCAGGCGGCTTTGCTTTTATACATAGATGGAATTTTAAGTAAAAAATCTCATATTTTAAGTAATGAGGAAATGAAGTATTTCAGCTGGAAGCAGATTTACTGCTTGTGCATCTTGTACTGATTCAAAAAAGGGGTTGGGTGAAATGTTAAAGCGTTGGCGTCTTTTATCATTATTAGCCTTAGTGCCGCTTTTATTGAGCGGCTGTGGAAAACCGTTTCTGTCCACACTCAAGCCTGCCGGCGAAGTGGCTGATAAACAGTATGATCTGACGGTGCTCAGCACACTTATCATGGTTGTCGTCGTTGCGGTCGTAGCAGTTATTTTCTTTTACGTCATTGTGAGATTCAGACGGTCGCGTGTCGGAGAAGACACGATACCGAAACAGGTGGAGGGGAACCGTTTTTTAGAAATCACCTGGACCGTTATTCCGATCCTGCTTCTGATTATTCTTGTCATCCCGGTTGTCATCCAGACATTGGCGCTGGCGGATACGTCGCCGATGGATAAGAAAAACCGTAAAGCAGAGGATGCGCTCGTGATTAATGTAAGGGCGAATTTATACTGGTGGGAATTCGAGTATCCTGATTACGGATTTGTGACAAGTCAGGAGCTGATCGTTCCCACAGATGAACGCGTTTATTTCAAGCTGAAGTCATCCGATGTGAAACACTCTTTCTGGATTCCGTCAGCCGGAGGAAAAATCGATACGAATACGGATAACGACAATACTTTCTTTTTGACCTTTGATTCTAAACGCAGCAAAGAAGCGGGAGAATACTTCTTCGGGAAATGCGCGGAGCTGTGCGGACCTTCACATGCGCTAATGGATTTCAAAGTGAAACCGCTGCCGTCAAAAGAATTTAAACAATGGACGAAAGCGATGAAGAATTATAAGCATACAACAGATTCCGGTTTAGCCGCGCAAGGAGAAGAGCTGTTTAAGGAAAAAAACTGCCTGAGCTGTCATGCGGTTGAGCCTAATGACAAACGGGCTGAAGCGGCAAGAACGGCTCCGAACCTGGCTACCTTCGGCGAACGTGTCAAAGTGGCCGGCATTAAGGATGCGAATAAAGAGAATATAAAAGCCTGGCTGAAAAATCCGGACAGCATTAAACCGGGCAATAAAATGACAGGCACGTATCCGAAGCTCTCGGACGCTGAAACGGATGCGCTGTATGAATATTTAAAAGGTCTGAAAGCGGAGAACAAGTAAGGACAGGGAGATATCAGGGGGGAGGTCGCAAATGATGAATACGCTTACAGGACAGCAGAGAAAAGGCTCTTTGCTTTGGGATTATTTGACGACGGTTGACCATAAGAAAATCGCGATTTTATACATGATCGCCGGGGGATTTTTCTTCGTCGTCGGCGGACTTGAGGCCATGCTTATCAGGATTCAACTCTTGAGGCCAGGGAACGATTTTGTAGGTGCGCAGCAGTTTAATGAAATTATGACGATGCACGGGACGACAATGATCTTCCTGGCGGCAATGCCGCTGTTATTCGGGCTCATGAACGCGGTTGTCCCGCTTCAGATCGGGGCGCGTGACGTATCATTTCCATTTCTGAATGCGCTTGGGTTCTGGCTGTTTTTCTTCGGGGGAATCTTTTTGAATCTGAGCTGGTTTTTAGGAGGGGCTCCCGATGCAGGCTGGACGTCATATGCGTCGCTTGCGCTGAATTCAAAAGGGCACGGCATTGACTTTTTCGTGCTCGGGCTGCAAATATCGGGCTTAGGAACGCTGATTGCGGGGATCAACTTTCTCGCAACCATTATTAACATGAGGGCGCCCGGTTTGACATATATGAGACTGCCGCTGTTTACATGGACGACATTTGTGGCGTCGGCACTCATTTTATTCGCATTTCCTCCGCTCACCGTCGGTTTGGCGCTGATGATGCTGGACCGTTTGTTCGGAACGAATTTCTTCAATCCTGAATTGGGCGGAAATACGATTATCTGGGAGCATCTGTTTTGGATTTTCGGGCATCCGGAAGTATACATTTTAATTCTTCCTGCCTTTGGGATTTTTTCGGAAGTCATTCCCGTATTTGCGAGAAAGCGCCTGTTCGGTTATTCCTCAATGGTCTTTGCGATTGTTTTGATCGGCTTTCTCGGATTCATGGTATGGGTTCACCACATGTTTACGACGGGACTCGGACCGATTGCCAATGCGATATTTGCGGTTGCGACGATGGCGATTGCGGTGCCTACGGGCATTAAGATTTTCAACTGGCTATTGACCATCTGGGGAGGAAATGTCAAATTCACGACGCCTATGCTGTATGCCGTCGCCTTTATTCCTTCTTTCGTGCTCGGAGGAGTGACGGGTGTCATGCTGGCGGCCGCTGCGGCGGATTATCAGTTCCACGATACGTATTTTGTCGTTGCGCATTTCCATTACGTCATTATCGGCGGCGTTGTGTTCGGCATCCTGGCGGGCGTGCATTTCTGGTGGCCGAAAATGTTTGGAAAGGTGCTTCATGAAACGATGGGGAAAATTTCGTTCGTCTTATTTTTCATCGGGTTTCATCTTACCTTCTTCATCCAGCATTTCCTGGGCTTGATGGGAATGCCGCGGCGCGTTTACACATATCTGCCCGGCCAGGGGCTTGATACCGGCAACCTGATCAGTTCAATCGGTGCGTTTTTCATGGCGGGCGCGGCTGTTTTACTCGTCGTCAATATTGTTTATACCTCTATAAAAGGGAAATACGTCGGGAACGACCCGTGGCTGGACGGACGTACGCTCGAATGGGCGGTCTCTTCGCCGCCGCCTGAATATAATTTTAAACAGCTTCCGTTTGTACGGGGACTTGATCCGCTGTGGATCGAAAAGCAGGCCGGAAATGAAGGGATGGCGCCTGCAGAGCCAGTAGAGGACATTCATATGCCGAACGGCTCCATCATGCCGCTTATCATATCCTTCGGGCTCTTTGTCGCAGCGTTCGGGTTTTTATACCACTCCGATTATTCATGGGGGCTTCCGGTTATCTTTATAGGGCTCGGAATCACATTCTTTACTATGCTGCTTCGCTCTGTGGTCGATGATTACGGCTATCATATTCACAAAGAAGATCTGCCGAATGATGATAAAGGGGTGAAGGCGTAATGCAGCTGCAGGAAAAAATGACTGCTGAAACCTTTCCGGCTTCTCCTGAAAAAGCAACGCTGGAGGGGAAAAATAAGTTTTTAGGATTTTGGCTGTTTCTCGGCGGGGAAACGGTTCTGTTCGCCTCGCTTTTTGCGACATTCCTTGCTTTGCGGGAATCAAAAGCAGGAGGGCCGTCAACGGCTGATATGTTTGAGCTGCCGATCGTGTTTATCGCCACGATGCTTCTTTTAACGAGCAGCTTAACGAGTGTGTATGCGATGTATCATATGAAAAATTTCTCCTTTAAAAAAATGCAGGTGTGGCTTTTGATTACCGTTTTATTGGGAGCCGGATTTTTAGGGGTTGAAATCTATGAATTTAAGCATTACACTCACGAGTTCGGATTTACGATCACAAGCTCTGCGCTCGGCTCAGCGTTTTATACGCTTGTCGGCACACACGGAGCACACGTGGCCTTCGGGCTGTTATGGATCAGCGCTCTGATGATCCGGAATGCTAAAAGAGGGCTCAGCCTTTATAACGCGCCGAAATATTATGTGGCCAGTCTATATTGGCATTTTATCGATGTCGTGTGGGTCTTTATCTTTACCGTTGTATATTTGATGGGGATGGTGGGATAACGATGGACGATAACAAAAACAGAGGGACTGTCAGTACGGATCTCGAATATCGGAAAAAGAAAAATGCCGAGGAGATGAAATATCAGGTCATATCCTTCGGTTTAATGATCGGCCTTACGCTCGTCGCGTTTTTGACGGTGGCTGCTGACGGCATTGCCGGGTGGTTTACGATGCCGTTTCTTATCCTGCTTGCGGTCATCCAGGTCATTTTTCAGCTGTTTTACTTTATGCATATGAGCCAGAAAGGGCATGAAGCGCCGTCACTATTTCTGTATTCGGGAATATTTGTCGCGTTTATCACCGTGCTTGCATTTGTCACGATTATTTGGTGGTAATCGGGGCGGCGGGGAGTGAGAGAGTTGATTAATTTGGAAATGTTCGGGTTTCGCGCAATGTGGAGCCCTTATCTGTTTTGTATAACTGCCGTGATAACAGGTATTTACTTTTACTGGTGCAGCCGGCATAAAGGGCGTGTGTCCGCTAAGGAGAAGGTGCTGTTTGTGCTTTCCGCGTTATTTTTTTACGCGGCTGCTGGAAGTCCCGTTGATTTATTGGGGCATGTGATGTTCAGCGCCCATATGGCGCAAATGGCGGTTTTGTTTTTAGTCGTACCGCCGCTGTTGATTTCCGGAATTCCCGGCTGGGCATGGAAAAAAGTGATTTTCCGTCCCGTCGTAAAGCCGCTGTTTTCGTTCTTTTCACTGCCGCTTATCGCTTTGCTGCTGTTTAACGGCATTTTTTCACTGTATCATATCCCGTTTATATTTGATGCCGTCAAAACGGATTCGCTGTATCACACGCTGATGAACGGACTCATCTTTGTAACGGCGTTTTTTATGTGGTGGCCGCTTGTGCATCAGGTGGAAGGTCTGCCCCGTCTCAGCGGTTTAATGAAGCTGGGGTACATTATGGCAGACGGGATTCTGTTAACGCCGGCCTGCGCGCTCATTATGTTCAGCGGGGCGCCCATGTATGCCACGTATACAGACCCGGCGGCTTGGGCCGAAGCAATGAAGCTTTGTGTTCCTTTAGATCTGCTGGAACAGATCCCTTTATCCGGACCGGAGATGTTTAACACGCTTCCTCCTTTGGAAGATCAGCAGCTTGGGGCAGTGCTGATGAAAATCATTCAAGAGGCGGTTTACGGAACATATTTGGCTGTCATCTTTTTTCAGTGGGTCAGAACGGAACGGGAAAAAGATACGCCGTCAGAGCCGCCGTATATCGAGCATACCGTCTCATAAAAAAAGTACAGCAGAATATGCTGTACTTTTTATTACATTTGCACTGTTTTTAAAGACTCTGCCAATTCAAGCAGTAACGCCTTGCTTTCTGCGACGACATGTTCCGGAAATTCTTCAGCGCTGCCGTATTCTACGCCGTGCGGATAATAATGCTTTCCTAAAAGAGGGGCCTTCAGCTGAATTACGGCACGGCTGCCGCCTACATCGCCCTCTTGTGCCGTTCCTTGAATCCGCAGATAAAATGTTCCCTCAGGAACTGAAAACTTTTTGTCGTAAGTCACTCTTTCATAATCCCATTGTCCCGCCAGAATGAGCCCTTTGCTTTCCATCAGATCATTCAAGCGGCTGAGCTCCGCTGTTACCCCTTCAAGACCGCTGTTTTCAAACTTCAAACCTTCCCCCTCCTTTTAAAATTTACCTTTCCTGACAATCATAGTATGAAAGCGTTACACTTTCAATGATTCATACGGTGAAAGTATGCAAAAAGAAAAATTTGACGACAATAGTAGCAGAAAAAAGGAGGAATTCCGCAATGACAAAGATCAATAAGCTCATGACGTCAAACTTGCAATATTGTACAGTATTAGATAATGTATATGAAGCTGCGGTGAAGATGAAAGACGCGGATGTCGGCGCCATTCCGATTGTGGATGAAGACGGCGAAACACTTGTCGGGATCGTGACAGACAGAGATCTCGTATTACGGGGAATTGCTTCAAAAAGGCCGAACTCTCAAAAAATAACAGACGCAATGACTGAGCGGGTTATCAGTGCAGAAGAAGACGCTTCTGTGGAAGAAGTGCTCCATATGATGGCTGAGCATCAGCTCAGAAGAATCCCCGTCACAAGGGATAAAAAACTGGTCGGCATTGTCACGCTCGGCGATCTTTCCTTGGCTGAGCAATCAAATGAGCAAGCAGGCCGGGCGCTGTCTGACATTTCTGAAGACGGAGGTCCGGAGGGGTTTATTCATTAAACATAAACCACGGACGTTACAAATAGGCTGTACTGTATAAGAATAAACAATAACTGAACGGTTTGATTTCATGGGGGTGAGAGGTTGAAAAATATCGCCAGGGCTCTCGTTATCCTTTTGCTTATTTACGGAGCGTATGTTCTGATTATACAATATGGATCGGCTCCTCAGAAAAAGACGAATCAGGAGGAGCCTCATGCTGCCAATGAAGAAGCGAGCGGAAAACGGCTGAAAATCCCGTCATCCGGACTGCTTTCTCTCATGGGGAAATCTGCTGCCGATGTGAAAAAGAAACTTGGGGAACCGTCCCGGAAAGATCCTTCTGCCTATGATTATGAATGGTGGGTGTACAACCAGGGGAAAGACCAATATGTACAAGTCGGTATTCTGAATGATAAAGCCGTGACATTATATGCTTCGGGAAGCGGCATCAACGCAAAACCGTTTAAGATCGGCGAATCGACAGGCGAAGTTTTTAAAACGACGCAGGTTGCCCCGTTTGTCAATGTGACTGACAAGGGAAACACGTACCGGTTTGAGTTTTCTGAAGAAGATATCAATACCCGTCCCACTGTTAAGATAGGCGGTATGTATGTTCAGCTGTATATGGACAAATTTGACGGGAATCTGTCAAGCATCAGGGCATTTGATGCCGAAACGCTTGTAAAACAAAGGCCGTATGAGGTCATGTACAGAGGAAGACTGACAGAACCCGAGCCTGTTTCCGATAAAAAATGGGACGACATTGAACGAGCGAGTGAGCAGCAGATTCTCGATATTACAAATGTCATTCGCGTGAAACACGGACTTGCAAGGTTGAAATGGGACGAAGGCGCTGCAAAAGTGGCATTCGGCCACAGCAAGGACATGAAAGACAACAAGTATTTCTCCCATGTCTCAAAGAAATACGGGACTCTGAAAGACCGCTTGAAAAAAGGCGATGTGAAATATCAGGAGGCCGGTGAAAATATTGCGTACAACTATGTGGACGGTCCTGCAGCCGTGGAGGGCTGGCTGAACAGCGAAGGACACAGAAAGGCGCTGTTAAGCCCGGATTACACGCACCTCGGTGTCGGCGTGGACCGGAAATATTATACGCAGAACTTTATTAAGCCTTGGGAGTAAAAAAACGCAGAGGGGCGCGTCCCCCGCGGTTTTTTTGTTTTTCGCGGGCGGGCTCCTGCCGGAATCAATAAATTTTACACATACCTGCTTTTTTTCGTAATTTAGGCGAACATTAAGGCGCCTGAACCGATACATTATAGCAGGCAAAACTTTTCGGAGGGGGTGAGAATTGTGGCGAATCAGCAATCACGGCAATCAATCGATGATTTTAAACAATTCGTAAAAAAGCATCCCAAACTGATTCAAAATGTTCGCAAGGAACAAAGAAGCTGGCAGGAAGTCTATGAAAATTGGGTTCTCCTCGGTGAGGACGATTCGATGTGGGAGCCTTTTAAAGACGAGACCGTTCAGCCTTCTTCTGAAGCGGAAACCAAAAAGGAATCAGCTGAAAAAAACGATTTCGTTTCAAAAATGGTCACTGCCGTCAAAAAGATGGATATAAACCAAATGAATGAGCAGATCAATAAAATGAGCCAGTCCATTTCATCATTGCAAAGCCTTTTAAGCCAATTTTCGGGCAGCAGCACAAAGCAGCCCCGGCAAGGCTCCGGACAACATCCTTTTTCGTTCAGGAAGGATTAAAGAAGGGGATCGTGTATGCGAAAAGAGGTTCAGGAATTCATATCTGCAGATGAGGAACGAAAACGGTTTATACGGCAGCGCCCCGTCTGGTACCGCAGACTTGCGAGAAAACCGGACGATCTCAATTCCTTTCAGCTGGACATGATGAATTTTTACGAAAAAACGATACCGCATCGGGTAAGCCAATTCTCAAACGGGATTCAGATGGCGCAGATGATGATGCAGATGGTTCACGCCATGCGTTCGCAGGATTAAAAGGCATTTTAACGCCCGCATTTTCCAATTGGCTGGTTTCATGGTAAACTAACAACTGGAGGTGCGTATTGATGTATGCAACAGTTGAGTCCGTCAGGCTTCAAAGTGAAGCGGAGCAGCTTGCCGGCATGATTCTGCAGTCTGAGACGGCTGAAAATTACCGCGATTGTTACAAGCGTCTCCATGAAGATGAAGAGGCACGGCGGATTATTCGTTCTTTTATGAGCATTAAAGAGCAGTATGAGGATGTGCAGCGCTTTGGCAAATATCATCCTGACTATAGAGAGATTTCCCGCAAAATGAGAGAAATGAAGCGGGAGCTGGATTTAAATGATAAGGTGGCCGAATTTAAAAAAGCGGAGACTGAGCTTCAGTCGCTGCTTGACGAGATCAGCATTGAACTCGGAACGGCCGTCTCGGAGCATGTAAAAGTTCCGACGGGGAATCCTTATTTTGACGGCCTGTCATCCTGCGGCGGCGGCTGCGGTTCCGGCGGCGGGTGCGGATGCAAAGTTTCCTGACGAGACGGCCGTCTCGTCTTTTACATAAAATGAACAGAAAGTCAGGCGGGTGATCATGATGGAAAGCAAGCGCCAAGGCATAATCGTATATCTGCATTCTTTAAAACACAGTAAAATGCTGAGAAAATTCGGCAACGTTCATTATGTTTCCAAACGGCTGAAATACGTTGTGCTGTATTGCGATATGGAGCTGATCGAAAAAACGATGGAAAAGATTTCATCTTATTCATACGTGAAGAAAGTAGAGCCTTCTTATAAGCCTTTTTTAAAGCTGGAATTTGAATCAAAGCTTGATAAAGCGAAAGAGTACGATTATAAGATCGGCATATAAAAAAATCCCCGCAGATACCTGCGGGGTCCTTCTATTCCTTAACAAGTTAAGGAGAAGGCAAAGGGAGAGGAGAAACCGGAGGAAGAACTTATGGGGAAACGTAAGTCTTCTCCGCGGTTGGCAACAACATCATTCATTGATGCTGTTACACGTAGTCTTGACAGGAATGTGAGTATGTATACATGATTTCGCGTTCATTGTTTGAAAGAATGCTTTATGTTAAGATAAGGATTGTTTTTGTACATAACGGCTCAGCCGAAGCGAAACATCAAAGTTTTCAGAAAAAGTGGTGTGAAAAATGAGAGTAATTTCCGGTTCGAGAAAAGGACGAGCCTTAAAGGCTGTGCCGGGCACATCAACAAGGCCGACGACGGATAAAGTAAAAGAGTCTATTTTTAATATGATCGGCCCGTATTTTGACGGAGGAACGGGGCTGGATTTGTTTGCGGGGAGCGGCGGTCTCGGGATTGAAGCGCTGTCGCGAGGATTTGACCGCTGTATCTTTGTGGATCGTGATTTCAAAGCCATCCAGACGGTAAAAGCGAATATAAAAGCGCTTGATCTCCTGTCTTCAGCGGAGGTATACCGCAATGATGCAGAGCGGGCTCTCTATGCCGCGGCGAAACGGGAAAAAGGTTTTGACGGAATTTTCTTAGATCCTCCGTATAAGGAACAAAAGCTGAAAGCGCTTATCGAAATGATTGATGAGCAGAACATGCTGAATGAAGACGGTTTTGTCGTAGCGGAGCATGATAAAGCCGTTGCGCTTCCTGAAGCTGTCGGCGCGCTTTCCGTAACAAGAAGGGAAATTTACGGGCTTACAGGAGTGACGATATACCGAAATAGGGGGTAATGATGTGGCAAGTATAGCTGTATGTCCCGGAAGTTTTGACCCCGTCACCTACGGACATCTGGACATTATCAGACGGGGAGCAAACGTGTTTGAGCAGGTGTACGTATGCGTGCTCAATAATTCTTCGAAGCAGCCGCTGTTTACAGTCGAGGAACGCTGTGAGCTGTTAAGAGAAGTGACAAAAGACATACCGAATATTACGGTCGAGACGTCACAGGGACTGTTGATCGACTATGCGAAAAAAAAGCAGGCGAAGGCGATTATCAGGGGGCTCAGAGCCGTTTCTGACTTCGAGTATGAGATGCAGGGGACTTCTGTCAACCGCGTGCTTGACGAATCAATAGAAACCTTTTTTATGATGACGAACAATCAGTACTCTTTTTTAAGTTCAAGCATCGTAAAAGAGGTCGCAAAATATAACGGGCCTGTTTCAGAGTTTGTTCCTCCGGAAGTCGAACAGGCGCTGCAGCAAAAATTTAAAGGATGAGAACGCTGTTTAGCGTCTCATCCTTTTTTTATCCGTGCAGACAGCCTGTAACAATAAATCAGTGCGTATACGGCCAGAGCCGCCAGCGTTACGGTGGGACCGATTTCGATCAGTGTGTTCCACCCGCTAACTGCAGCCGTGGCCGCGTTTTGATCACGGAAAGGCAGGAATACCGACTGATAAGGTTCGTCCAATGCGAGGTAAAGCGGCTTCCACAGTAAAAGAACAAATAGAGCGGCATAAATGCCCTGAAGGATACGCGCCGTAAAAAACGGTTTAAATCGGATATCTGTTTCCGATAAAATGCCGGCTACCTGCGCCTGTACGGAAAGGCCGCTGAACCCGAGAATAAAACTCACAATCATTGCTTTCGGCAGCAAGGCGGCATCCGCTTCACTGACCAGCTTGCTCCCAAGCGTAATTTCAAACATTCCGCTGATAAGAGGAATGTCCAGGCTTACAGGAAGATGGAAGAGCGAAAGCAGCGCGTTTGTAAATACAGAAAGTACATCCATGACTTGTACGATTGATAACAAGCGGCTGAAAACCGAAAACAATATAATAAAACCGCCCACCATCAGCAAGGTTTGTACAGAAGAGGTGACGGCGTCGCCCAAAATTTTACCGAGCGGCCGCTTTTCCGAAAGCCGCGCCTTGTGGAGGGCCAGAAATGCTTCTTTCAGCGAAGGAAGCACGATCGTCTTTTTACCGGTATACGCCGCTTCTTCTTTCCGTCCGTATGAACGCATCGTCAAACCGACGGCGATGTTTCCGAGATAGTGAGCCGATGCCAAAAGAATGCCGAGTGACGCGTTATGAAAAAAGCCGACCGCCACAGCCGCGAATATAAATAACGGATTGGATGAATTGGTAAAAGAGACGAGGCGTTCAGCCTCTACTCTGGAGATTTGTTTTTCCTGGCGCAGCCGTGCAGTCAGCTTTGCGCCGGCCGGATTGCCTGAAGCCATGCCCATAGCCAGTACAAATCCGCCGACCCCCGGCACTCTGAAAATCGGGCGCATAAAGGGTTCGAGTAAAAGGCCGACAAACCTGACGATGCCGAATCCGATTAAAAGCTCAGAAAGAATAAAAAACGGAAGCAAAGAAGGAAAAACTACCTCCCACCACATGGAAAGACCGGTTTTGGAGGCTTCGAATGAGGCCTGCGGGTGTGAAATAACCGTCGCCGTCAAAAAAATAAAAAACAATGAAATCAAAAATGTATGAAACTTAGACAAATTCATTCTTACCTCCCCGATGCTAAAATTGCGCACTGATATTTATATCATGATAAAATATAGAACAGACCTTAGGACGGCCGGGCAAGTACCTATTCGTCATCCTGTACTAATATACGAGCATAGGGGTTCAATTTAGACCATAGAATTCATGTATAGGATTTCTATAGGGGGTTCATCGCGTTGGCCAAACCTACAATCGGGTTAGCGTTAGGTTCGGGAGGGGCAAGAGGCATTGCTCATCTCGGAGTGTTATCCAGTTTACATAAGCATCAGATTCCAATTGATATGATTGCCGGCAGCAGCATGGGGGCGTTAGTCGGCAGCTTTTATGCGGCCGGGCATGATGTGGCCACGATGAAAAAAGTCGCCAAAGCATTTAAGCGGCGGCTGTACGCGGATTATACGATGCCGAAGCTCGGATTTTTAAAAGGGGACCGCATCAGGCAGCTCGTTCATGCGTATACGTTCGGCAAGCCGATAGAAGAACTCCGGATCCCGCTCGGCATCGTGGCCTGCGACCTCCAGACCGGAGAAAAACTCGTTTTTACGAAAGGCTCCGTATCCGAAGCCGTCCGCGCGAGCATCAGCATACCGGGCGTTTTCGTCCCGCAAAAAATGAACGGGCGTATTTTAGTCGACGGCGCGGTAGTCGACAGAATCCCGGTTTCCGCCGTAAAGGATATGGGCGCTGATATCGTCATCGCCTCTGACGTATCCAGGGTGAAAAAAACGGAAAAAGCGGCACATATTTTTGATGTAATCATGCAAAGTATGGATATACTGCAAAATGAATTGGTCCGTCACCAGACCATTGCCGCAGACGTCATGATCCGCCCTTCTCTCGAATCATTCAGCTCAAGCTCTTTTGCCAACATTGATCATATGATCACAGCAGGCGAAGAGGCCGCAGATCGGATGATCGGCCGGATTAAACAAGAAATAGAGAACTGGGAGGGCTAACTCATATGAAAGCAAAACATTTTCGCTGGGTGTTTATCATCCTGATCTTATTAATCGCTATTACATTTATTAAGCTTCCGTATTACATTACACAGCCGGGAGAAGCATCAGAGCTGAGACCGCTGATTAAGGTGGACGGAGGCTACCCTGAAAAAGGAAGCCTTTCCTTGATGACTGTCAAAGTAGGCCCCGCCAATCCGTATACATATCTTTGGGCGAAGGTGCATCCTTACGATGAAATCGTCCCTGATGAAAGCATAAAAGAAGAGGGCGAAACTGATTCAGACTATATGAAGCGCCAACTGCAGATGATGAAAAGCTCTCAAGAAAACGCGGTCATTGCCGCTTATCAAAAAGCCGGCAAACAGGTAAAATACTCATTTAACGGCATTTACGCCAGCTCAGTCGTCTCCAATATGCCGGCAAAAGGAAAAATAAAGGTCGGTGATAAAATCATCAGCGCGGACGGGAAAAAATATGAATCCGCTGAAAAGCTGATTGATTATATCAGCAGCAAAAAAGCGGGAGAAAAAGTAACGTTTAACATTGAACGTGACACGAAAGAAAAGACAGTTACCCTTAAGCTGAAATCATTCCCGGACGATCCGAAAAGAGCCGGAATCGGCGTAGCATTATATACGGACCGGAACGTGAAAGTGAAGCCGGATCTTCATTTCAGTATTGAAAACATCGGCGGGCCTTCTGCCGGTCTCATGATGTCTTTGGAAATTTACAATCAGCTGACAAAACCTGACGAAACAAAAGGCTACAATATAGCCGGAACGGGAACAATCGACGTTGACGGCAAGGTCGGACCGATTGGCGGAATCGATCAGAAAGTCGTCGCCGCAGACAAAGCGGGAAAAGATATTTTCTTTGCGCCGAACCAAAACGGAGCTGAAAACTCTGATTATAAAAATGCAGTAAAAACGGCGAAAGCGATTAAGTCCGATATGAAAATCGTTCCTGTCGATACGATGCAGGACGCACTTGATTATTTGGATAAGCTGAAAGTAAAAAGCACCTGATACAGTCAGGTGCTTTTTTTCTATGCATTTAAAAAACGTTTTTCGTCTTCATCATAGCGGATCGGTGCTTGTGAAAATTCCTGCTTCTCAAACAGTGTGCGTTCAGGTTCTTTTATCGGCAGGCTGTAAATCCGTCCCGCTGATATGTCCAAATCCAGAGCGGGATGAGAGAAAGAAGAGAGCTTGCTGACAAGCGGTGCGGTAAGCTCTTTTTTCTTTGCTGACAGGTATGCCTGTCCTTTTTTAGTCATTCCGAGAAGACGGATATAAGGAGCGCTTGAAGGCTTTAAGAGCCGGTGCATATCTTCTTTTTTTGTCCGTGTCAGAATATGCGTGTTCATCCTCTGCAATCTCGTCCACGTATAGCGTTTTGTTTTCAATAATTCCATCATTTCGCGGTAGGACCGGGCTTGTCTGATGGTGCGCAGAATTCTGTGCTCTAAGCCTTCTTCCACTTCATAGATTCGGCTTAATTCTTCTGCGGACAAAGTGCTGAGGCTGTATTTTACATATGAAAAATAGTCTTCAGTGCTGTGCCATAATCCGTATGAGTTTTTGTATGCGTCCAGCTCGCGCACAGACGCTTCGGGGAGAAAGTTCTTAGCGGCCGCCGTTCCTTTTTCTATCAGCGCCTTTCGGATGCTTGTGGCGCTGGCTATCCGGCTGTTATCTCCGGGAAGCTCGGCGTCATGATACCCGGAAGCGATTCTGGCTGTCGTATAAGGCTTCATGGCAGACCCGGAGGCTTGTATGGCTTTGACGTAGTGAAAACCGAGAATATTGTTCGGCTTAGACAGGTCAAGCATGTCCTCACCTTTGAATACGTGTGAAAATGCTTTTGAGGCGGCGGCCGGATAGCTGAGCCCTTTTTTTAATTCCTCTTTCAGAATCACGGTGCAGTCAGCTTCCTTTCGGCTGAACGCTTCAGTCGCTTCAATAAATGGTTCGATCCGGCCGTTTTCACTTCCGAAAAACAAGCTGCTGCATCCTAATTGATGAAGAAGCGAAACACTGCCGCGCGCAAATAATTCCGCTTTTTGCACAGCATACATATAAGGGAGCTCAATGACGATATCCACGCCGTTTTCAAGCGCCATTTTTGTCCGGGCCCACTTTGAGACGGCGGCCGGTTCCCCGCGCTGCAAAAAAGGGCCGCTCATCACCGCCGCCGCAACGCTGCTGTCCGTATTGATTTTTGCTTGTTCCGCATGATAGCGGTGTCCGTTATGAAAGGGATTATATTCAACAACCAGGCCGACTGCTTTCATATTTGTCCCGCCTTTCTTGCTATGTTTTGCTTCGTGTGGTACATTTGCAAATGAAGTGCATTTTGCGTCCGTTTTGTTTAGTGTATGCATAGCCCATCCGGCTGTCAACGATTGCATGACGGCGGCATTATGCTGTAAAGAAAAAATATTGACAAAAACATTCTGAAAAGCTATAATCATGTTTGTTGCTTTCCTGAGGTGATACAAATGAAATGGACGATTTATCAGCTTCATCAAATGGCGAAAAAGAGCTTTGAATTTGATGAAACAGTTGAGTTGAATGAGCTGACAAAATTGAATTCTGACATCCGCCGCATTTCTCCCGTCCGGGTAAAGGGCCGCGCGGAGATTGAATCCAAGCAGGTTTCGTTTGACTTTACGATTTCAGGCGAAATGGTTTTGCCGTGCTCAAGAACTTTAGTTGATGTGCCGTATCCATTTACAATCGCGACAAAAGAACTGTTTAGATTTCATAAGACGGATGATATAGAAGATGAGGACGTTCATATTGCTGAAGACGATACCGTCGACTTAACTCCGATCGTAAAAGAAGAGATTCTTTTAGAAATTCCTATGCAAATCTTTTGTGAAACTGAACAAAAAAAAGGAGCCGCTCCCCAAGTGGGTAAGGATTGGCAAGTGATTTCTGAGGAAGACAAGAAAAATCAGATCGACCCAAGACTTGCGGATCTGAAAAAGCTCTTAACACAAGATGATGAATCTTAACTCTTTAAGGAGGTGGGAATAATGGCTGTACCTTTTAGAAGAACTTCTAAAATGAAAAAAAGATTGCGCCGTACACATTTCAAACTAAATGTACCTGGTATGACAGAATGCCCGTCATGCGGAGAGATGAAATTGTCTCACCGTGTATGTAAAGCATGCGGATCATACAACGGCAAAGACATAAATGTAAAAAGCAATTAATGTATGAAGAAAAGCGCGGGAATCTCGGTTCCTGCGCTTTTCTTTTTTTCTCCCTCCGGCCTGCTTCCGGCGAAAAAATTGTGAGCGCCAATAGTCTATCTAATCTATCAGCGGCATATGTATGAGGTAAATGAGCAAATATGGAGGGAGATACGATTGACGATAACGAGACAAGACGCGTGGACGCAAGATGAAGATTTGCTGCTGGCTGAAGTCGTGCTCAGGCACATTCGGGAAGGCGGGACCCAGCTTTCCGCTTTTGAAGAAGTGGGCAGAGCGCTGACGAGAACGGCTGCCGCCTGCGGATTCAGATGGAATTCTTATGTCAGGAAACAATATCAGTCAGGGATAGAACTGGCGAAAAAACAGCGGAAGGAATTAAGAAAGCAGATCGGAGTGCATTCCGCCAATCTGCCGGGAACCGTCAAGCAGCCTCCGATCCGCAGGACGGAAGGAGAAAAAGAGCTGTCCATTGATGATGTGATTTTGTTTCTGCAGCAATTTAAAGAGTCGCCAGCCGCAGCGGATGTGCGTCATGAAAAAGAAAAACTCGCAGAGCAGCTGACCGCGCTGCAAAAAGAAGTCGAGGATCTGCGTGAGGAAAACGAAAGCTTGAGAAACAAGCTGGAGATGACAGAAGAAGATTACAAAGCGTTAATTGACATCATGGACAGGGCGAGAAGGATGGTCAATTCGAAAGATGACGAAAGAAAATCGGCGCAGGGCCTGTAAAATCAACCGGCCTGAGGGCAGTGTCCCGGCCGGTTTTTTATTATGCTGTTTCCCCGGAAGTCATTTCACCGTCCATATCAGGATGCCAGATATAAGGATTTTCTCCTTTATCACGCGCCATATCATATTTAACGGGCTCAAAATTCATCTTATCCCAGAATTCTGCTGATTTCATGCGTGAATTTGTCCTGATCGGCATTCTGAAGGATTTGGCAAAATCAACAAGCGCTTTGCCGTACCCGTTGTTTTGATAGCCCGGAAGAACTTCAAGCTTCCAAAGTTCCAAAAAGTCCTGACGCTGATCAAAATACGGATTCGCACTTCCGTTTACCTGATATAAACTCATTCTCGCCACTAGTTTATCCCCGAAGTAAATCCCGTAAAAAGGCGAGGTGCTGTCATTTTCAATGATATTATCCTGAAGATCTTCAAGCATCGATAGCTCCTGCATCCCGTATTCCTTAAACCTTTTAAATTCTTCGAGTGTTTTAAAGTTGATGAGCAGGCGCTCTATTTTCAACACAAACTCCCCCTTTGTTGTGTTCTACCATTATTGTAAACGCTTTAATTGAAAATTCCAACTATAATATGTTTGTCTGTCTTATTGCTCAAAACGAAATTGAAGTAATTTGGAGCGGCTTCTGCTATGATAATATGGAAAAATGCAGATATAGGGTGTGACAGTGTGAAAATCGGAATTATTGGCGGCGGAGCGGTGGGCCTTTTATGTGCTTGCTACTTATCGTCCCGCCATCAGGTAACGGTCATAACGCGGCGGACGGAGCAGGCTGATGCGATTAACACGTGCGGTATACGGCTTGTGAAAGACGGAAAAGAATTTACGGCGTCATGCAGAGCGCAAACAGGCATCACTTTCGGATACGACCTCTTAATCGCAGCTGTGAAACAGCATCAGCTCAGTGTTGTTTTGCCGGATCTTGAGACAATAAAAGGGACGAATGTGTTGTTTTTGCAAAACGGCATGGAACACATAAACGACATCAAGGAATGGCGTACGGATCATTCACTTTATGTCGGCACGGTTGAGCACGGGGCGAAAAGAATATCGGATCATGCCGTTGAACATACGGGAGCTGGAGCCGTGAGATGGAGTGTATTCCGCGCGTCCCGTCCGGAAACGCTCAAAAGCATCTTTTCCGGCATGCACCGGGATTTTCCCGTATATGATGAAAACGACTGGTATCGTCTTCTAACGGGAAAACTGATCATAAATGTATGCATCAACCCGTTAACTGCATTGCTGCGCGTGCAAAACGGAGAGCTGCTGACAAATGCCGCTTACAAAAAATATATGAGAAACGTGTTTGAAGAAGCGGAGGCAATACTTGGCCTTGTCGATAAAGAGGAAGCGTGGAACAGGGTTTGCGAAGTTTGCGGCCTGACGGAAAAAAATCATTCTTCCATGCTTGTTGATATCATGGCAGGAAGACGGACAGAGGCGGATGCGATTATCGGCTACCTTGTAAAAGAAGCGGAAAACCGCGGATTGCCGGCCGTTCATCTCCCGTTTTTACACCGCAGCATAAAAGCGTTAGAAAGAAACTGAAACAAAGTCTTTTGAGGTTTTCCGGTAACATGCTATACTCATTTCGGAAACCTAACTATTTATTGGAGAAAGGAAGTTCCAGACAGATGCAGCTAACTGAACTTTCCATCAAAAGTCAAAATACGTTTGTGCAGCACTATATAGATGGAGAAAACATGTCTTCATTTTTTGATTATGATATTCATTCTGAGGATGTATGGCAAGAGCGGCTCCGTGACCTGTCTTCACGGCCGTTTGCCAGAGAGGAATTAGCGGATTACCTATCCTCCTATCATGAAAAATTTCACTCCGCAGCCATGCAGGCCTCCATCGAAAAACTAAGAGATCCAAAAAGCACAGCGGTTGTAGGCGGGCAGCAGGCCGGTCTTTTAACGGGGCCTCTTTACACCATACATAAAATTATCTCCATTATCGTACTTGCCAGACAGCAGGAAGAGGCGTTACAGATACCTGTCGTTCCGATTTTCTGGGTGGCGGGTGAAGATCACGATCTGGAAGAAATTAATTATGTGCACACGTCAACAGAGAAAAAAGGGCCGGTGAAACAGAAACTTCCGCAGTCTTACTGGAAAAAAACATTGGCGGCTAAAACCCCGCTTGATCAGGAAAAATGTGCGGCGTGGATTGAAGAAGTGTTCGCTGCGTTTGAGGAAACGGATCATACAAACGCACTCCTTCAAAATGTGATGCGATGTTTACGCTCATCAGAGACGTTCACGGACTTTTTTGAACTGTTGATCGCTGACTTGTTTCAAGAAGAAGGCCTTATTCTGATGAATTCGGGAGATCCCGGGATTAAAAAGCTGGAAACGGGAATGTTTCAGCAGATTTTAAAACACAATAATGAGCTTGCCAAAGCCGTGTCAGATCAGCAGCGTCTTATGCGGGAAGCCGGTTATCACCCGATTATTGAATCAGACAAAGAACAAGCCAACCTGTTTTACGAACATGAGGGAGAGCGCTTCTTAATTGAAAAAGAAAATGGCGTTTTTGTCATTAAGGAGCTTGACCTGAAGTGGACGAATGACGAACTTCATACCCATATGGAAGAAAAACCTGAATGTTTCAGCAATAACGTTGTGACAAGGCCGCTTATGCAGGAGTTTCTCATCCCGACGCTTGCGTTTATCGCAGGACCGGGAGAAATCAATTATTGGGGCGAGCTGAAGCAGGCTTTCTCATTAATGGGCTTCGCCATGACACCGGTAGTGCCGAGACTGAACATTACGATCCTTGAGCGCCATATTGAAAAGAAGCTTTCAGAACGGAATATCCCGCTTCAGGAAGCGATTGAACACGGCACCGGACACCTGAAAGACACTTATTTTGAAGAGCAGATTCCGGAAGAGTTTTCTGCTGTGATGGAGCAGGCGAAGTCGCAGATTGAAGCTGTCCATAAAAGTGTAAGGAACGAAGCGCTTAAGGTCGATTCAAGTCTTGAGCCGCTCTTACAGAAGAATGCCGCTTTCATTCAAGATCAGCTCTTGTTTTTGGAACGGACGGTAACGAAAAGAATTGAAGAAAAAGAAGGTTTTGTGCTGCGAGACTACGAAAGAATCCAAAACAGCATCAGACCGCTCGGCGCACCGCAAGAGCGGATCTGGAATGTGATGTATTATTTGAACCGCTATGGTCCAAAATTCTTCACAACCTTCAAATATCTGCCATTTTCTTTTCAAAACCAACATCAGATTGTCAAACTTTGAAATAAAGTTTTAAAGAACCCTGAATAGTTCAGGGTTTTTTTTTATGTTTAAACAGTGTAAAATGAGGTTGTGGAGAGAAGTGGCGGATAGTGGTGAGTTTAGGGGAGAAAGTGGGGGTCCTTATCATGTTTATGGGTGAATACCAGCATACTATTGATGCAAAGGGCCGCATGATCGTACCCGCAAAATTCAGAGAAGGCCTCGGTGAGCAATTTGTGCTGACCAGAGGGCTTGACCAATGTCTTTTCGGATATCCGATGAATGAATGGAAGCTGATTGAAGAAAAGCTGAAGGCTCTGCCGCTCACCAAAAAAGACGCCCGCGCGTTTACCCGTTTCTTTTTTTCCGGTGCGACCGAATGCGAACTGGACAAGCAGGGAAGGGTTAATATTGCGTCATCTCTTCTGAATTACGCAAAACTGGAAAAAGAATGTGTTGTCATCGGGGTTTCCAATCGAATTGAATTGTGGAGCAAGGTAATCTGGGAACAATACACAGAAGAGCAAGAAGATTCATTCGCTGAAATTGCTGAAAACATGATTGGATTTGATATATAATGGATCTTCGTGCATCACAACAACAACTGACAATTCAATTCATTCCTGATAAAGGTGGGACCGACACAAATGTTTCAGCATAAGACAGTACTTCTTCGTGAAACCGTCGACGGTTTAAATATCAAACCGGACGGAACCTATGTGGACTGCACCCTGGGGGGCGCCGGGCACAGTACATATTTATTGCAGCAATTATCGGAAAAAGGACGCCTGATCGCCTTTGACCAAGATGACACAGCGCTTGAAAACGCAAAGCAGACACTGTCCGAATACAAAGGACAACTCATTCTGGTGAAAAGCAATTTTCGTTATTTAAAAGAATGTTTACATGAACACGGCATTACGAGTGTCGACGGGATTTTATTTGATTTAGGAGTATCCTCTCCGCAGCTTGATACACCGGAACGGGGATTCAGCTATCATCATGACGCACCGCTGGACATGAGGATGGACCAGTCGGCCGCCCTTACGGCGAAAGAAGTCGTAAATGAATGGCGGTATGAGGATCTTGTGCGGATTTTCTTTAAATACGGAGAAGAGAAATTCAGCAAGCAAATCGCCAGAAAAATTGAAGAGGCAAGAGAGAAATCGCCTATTCAAACAACCGGCCAACTGGTCGATCTAATAAAGGACGCGATACCGGCTCCGGCCAGAAGAAGCGGAGGCCATCCGGCCAAACGCGTATTCCAGGCTATTCGAATCGCCGTAAACGACGAGCTTCAAGTATTTGAAGAGGCCCTCTTGCAAGCGATAGAGGTGCTGAAGCCGGGCGGAAGGGTATCTGTGATCACTTTTCACTCGCTGGAAGACAGAATGTGCAAGACGACATTCAAGGAAAAATCATCACTTCCCGAACTGCCTCCGGGTCTTCCTGTGATACCGGAAGAATTTGAGCCGGAATTAAAACTGATTACGAGAAAACCCATTACGGCATCAAAAGAGGAGCTTGAAGAAAATAACCGCGCCCGCTCAGCGAAGCTCCGCATTGCGGAAAAACGAAAATAACGGGCAGCAAATGACAAGATTAAAGGAGGTCATCAGCCTATGAGCAACTTAGCTTACCAGCAGGAAAAACAACAACGGCCAGTGATAAGCCCCGAAAAAAAGGTGATTGTCAAAAAGAGGGCTTCCATTACACTTGGGGAAAAGGTGCTGCTCGTCCTATTTGCCATTGCCGTTCTCTCCACTTCGATGTTTATCGTATCAAAGGCATATGCGGCATACCAATCCAATATTGAGGTGCAAAAACTGGAAGAGAAAGTATCTGAGAAGAATAAGCAGATCGCTGATCTCGAAAAAACGGCGGCTGACTTGAGCCAGCCTCAGCGCCTGATGGATATCGCCAAAAAGCACGGTTTGAATCTGAAAGATAAAAAAGTGAAAAACATACAGGAATGATAACCCATGCCTAAAAAAAATAAGTTTATGAACAGAGGAGCAGCGATACTGAGTATTTGTTTCGCTCTCTTTTTCTTTGTCATTCTCGGGAGAATGGCGTACATTCAATTAACCGGTAAAGCAAACGGGGTAGAACTTGCAACAAAAGCGACCGAGCAGCACGAAAAAAAGCGGACGATAGAAGCGAGCCGCGGCTCCATTCTTGACCGGAACGGCAAAGTGCTGGCTGAGGACACGGCGACATATAAGCTCATTGCCATACTTGATAAAAAGATGAAGCCTCAGTATGTCAAGGATAAAGAGAAAACAGCGGAAAAGCTGGCGAGTGTTATTAATCTTGATAAAAGCGAGATTCTGGACATCTTAAACAGGGATGGCGCGAAGCAGGTGGAATTCGGTTCAGCCGGCCGTGATATCTCTTATGCGAAAAAACAAAAGATCGAAAAAATGAATCTTCCGGGTATTTCTTTCTTAAGAGATACGAAGCGCTATTATCCGAATGGCGTATTTTTGTCAAATGTTCTCGGCTATGCCGATGTGAACGAAAAAACAAACCAGATCCAAGGCTCTTTAGGGCTTGAAAAAATACTGAACAACTATCTGACGGAACGCGACGGGTCCGTCACTTACGAAAGTGATAAATCCGGCTGGAAACTTCCGAACAGCAAAGAAAAAATCACCGCACCCAAAAATGGTGACAATGTATATTTAACCATTGATCAGAAAATTCAAACCTTTTTAGAAGACAGCATGACAAAAGTGGCGGAAAAATATAAACCGAAAAAAATCATGGCGGCTGTCGTAGAACCGAAAACAGGCAAAGTGCTTGCGATGGGGCAGCGCCCGAGTTTTGACCCGAATATCAGAAACGTCACCAATTATTATAACGACTTAGTGTCGTACGCGTATGAACCGGGTTCGACGATGAAGATTTTCACCCTTGCCGCGGCGATGCAGGAAAATGTGTTTTCTGCAAACGAGAAATACAAATCAGGAACCTATAAAGTGGGCGGCAAACATGTTAAAGATTGGAACAACGGTGCCGGCTGGGGCATGACAAGTTTTCATGACGGTCTCATGAGGTCGTCAAATGTCGCCTTCGCCAAACTGGCAAACGAAAAACTCGGATTTGACCGGTTTAATGAGTATCTGCACAAATTTGGACTTTATCAAAAAACAGGGATTGATCTGCCTGGTGAAGTTTCAAGCAAAATTAACTTCAAATATGATTTTGATAAAGCGTCTACGGCTTACGGCCAAGCATCGGCGATAACGCCGATCCAGCAGCTTCAGGCGGTCACTGCGATTGCCAATAACGGAAAAATGATGAAGCCTTACGTCATTGATCATATTGTTGACCCTGATACGAAAAAAGTCGTCAAGCAGACAAAGCCCGAACAAGTAGGCACGCCGATCTCAGCCGATACGGCCAAACAAGTCCGAAACCTGCTCGGAGAAGTCGTGACGTCAGACATCGGAACGGGAAAACCTTATAAAATTGAAGGTTTTGATGTCGCGGGGAAAACGGGAACCGCGCAAATCGCCGGAACGGGCGGATATTTATCGGGAACGAGCAACTATGTGTTTTCATTCATGGGCATGGCGCCGAAAAATGATCCTAAGCTCGTCATTTATGTAGCCGTTCAGCAGCCGCAATTAAAAGAGGGTCAAAGCAGTTCTGATCCTGTCGCGGAAATTTTTAACCCGACGATGAAAAACAGCCTGCACTACCTGAACATCGAACCGACGGAAAAGTCAGATGCCGGTCAGGAGGAAACGAAAAGCCAAAAAATGCCTGACCTGACAGACAAGACAGTTACAAATGCTGAGAAGGAAGCGAAAAATGAACATCTCACACCGATTGTCATCGGCAGCGATGTTGCCGTAAAAGAGCAGTATCCGAAAGCCGGGGAAGATGTGATCACCAATCAGAAAATCTTCTTAAAAACAGACGGGAAGGTGACGATGCCGGATATGTCCGGATGGTCGAGACGTGAAGTGCTTCAATTCAGCAAAGTATCAGGCATTCACATTGATGTGAGCGGCGAAGGTTACGCTGCAAGCCAAAGTGTCAAAAAAGGTAAAGAACTGAAAGAAAATACCGTGATTAAGGTGAAATTTAAAAATCCTGATTAACGGAACAGAGAAGCCCGCAGCTGCTGCGGGCTTCTTTTTTATGCTCCGCCGTTCTATGTGTCCAAGCTGAGGCATAAATTGAAACAAGCCTAAATAAGGAGTGGACGGTCCCTTGCGCGTTTCAAATGTAACGGTTCGAAAACGTTTATTACTGGTTTTGCTTTTTGGCGTGATCATTTTTTTGATCATTGACAGCAGATTAGGCTATGTCCAATTTGTAATGGGAGAAAAGCTGACTTCGCTGGCTAAGGATTCTTGGAGCCGGAATCTGCCGTTTGAGCCTGAACGGGGAGAGATCCTTGATCGGAACGGCGTGAAGCTGGCAACTAATAAGAGCGCGCCGACCGTCTTTGTCGTACCGCGCCAGATCCAAAATCCCATCAAAACGGGCAAGCTCCTTGCGTCAGTTTTAAATATGTCGGAAGAGAAGGTCTACAAACACATTACAAAGAAAACCTCTATAGAAAAAATCTCACCTGAGGGCCGGAAAATTTCTAATAAAAAAGCGAAAGAAATCAAAGCGCTCAACTTAAAAGGTGTTTATGTGGCTGAAGACAGCATCCGCCATTACCCGTACGGAAGCTTTTTGTCCCATGTTCTCGGTTTTGCCGGTATTGATAATCAGGGCCTTCTCGGATTGGAGGCTTATTATGATGATGACTTAAAAGGTGTAAAGGGATCTGTGAAATTTTATACAGATGCCAAGGGGAAGAAAATGCCGGATGAAGCAGATGATTACACCCCTCCGAAAGACGGACTTGATATGAAATTGACGATTGACGCCAAAGTTCAGACGATTATAGAAAGAGAGCTCGACAATGCAGCGGCGAAATACAACCCGGACGGAATGATTGCGGTCGCGATGAATCCAAAAAACGGGGAAGTGCTCGGAATGTCAAGCCGTCCTGATTTTGATCCGGCCGACTATCAATCAGTGGATCCGTCCGTTTACAACCGGAATCTGCCGGTGTGGAGCACGTATGAACCGGGTTCGACCTTTAAGATCATTACGCTTGCGGCAGCGCTGCAGGAGCAAAAAGTAAACCTGCAAAGAGACCACTTTTATGACAGAGGATTCGCCGAGGTGGACGGCGCCCGCCTCAGATGCTGGAAAAAGGGCGGCCATGGTTCGCAGTCTTATCTTGAAGTCGTCCAAAATTCCTGCAACCCGGGGTTTGTAGAGCTTGGGGAGCGGCTCGGAAAACAAAAGCTGTTTCAATATATTAAGGACTTCGGCTTTGGAAAGAAAACAGGCATCGATCTGCAAGGGGAAGGAACGGGAATCTTATTTCCGCTTGACAGAGTAGGTCCGGTCGAACAGGCGACAACCGCTTTCGGACAAGGGGTTTCCGTCACGCCGATTCAGCAGGTGGCAGCCGTATCCGCAGCAATAAACGGCGGAACGCTTTACACGCCGTTTATCGCCAAAGAGTGGGTTGATCCCGTTACGAAAAAAACCGTTAAGAAACAATCACCGATTGCGAAAAGGCAAGTTATTTCCCAGGAAACGTCAAAGCAGATCAGATACGCTTTAGAAAGCGTCGTCGCTCAGGGAACGGGACGGAATGCCTTTGTGGAAGGATATCGCGTCGGCGGTAAAACAGGTACGGCACAAAAAGTCAAAGACGGCAAATATCTCGAAAACAACCACATTGTCTCCTTTATCGGCTTTGCGCCGGCTGATGACCCCAGCTTTGTCGTATATGTCGCGGTTGATAATCCGAAAGGCACAATTCAATTCGGGGGAACCGTCGCCGCGCCGATTGTCGGAAATATAATGAGAGACAGTCTGCCGGAGCTCGGCATTAAACCGCGAAAAAATCAAATCGAGAAAAAATATCAATGGAACGACACAAAAACAATAGAGGTTCCGAATGTTGTAGGGATGTCTGTCTCTGATCTTGAGTCGCTGCTTGTCAATTTGAATATTGACTCCTCAGGAAAAGGCAGCAAAATTGTAAAACAATCACCTGCAGCCGGAACGAAAGTAAAAGAAGGCTCTAAGATCCGGGTTTACTTGAGTGAAGAATGAGTCTTTTTGAGGCAGCCGATTGTTTTCGGCTGCCTCTATCATAAAGAGAAAAAAAGAAGATAACTTTTAAGATTAACTGGATGTATCCTTTTATTTACGCTAAAATATGAACTGTATGTTTAAAAGCCATTCTGACTTTTATAAACGGTTATCATGATAAAAGAATGAATAGAATTTCTGAGAGGTTTGATACAATGAAACTTACAAAGCTGCTTACATATTTAATGACCGAACCTGTTCAAAATGACTTTCATGACCCTGACATAACTTCAATCGAGATGGACTCCAGGGAAGTGAGAAAAGGGAGTCTTTTTGTGTGTATAAAGGGGTATACGGTAGACGGGCATGATTTCGCCCAAAAAGCCGCAGAAAACGGCGCAGCGGCCATCGTCGCCGAGAAAGAGCTTGACGTCGATGTTCCTGTCATTATCGTCCGCCGGTCACAGCGGGCGCTCAGCGTTCTTTCTGACGCGTTTTACGGGCAGCCGACAAAGCAGCTGCAGCTTATCGGCATCACCGGCACAAACGGCAAAACATCAACGACGCATATGGTGGACGAGATTTTCAAAAAAGCGGGCAGACAGACCGGTTTAATCGGAACGATGTACATTAAAATCGGCGATGAGACATTCCCGGTCAAAAATACAACGCCCGAAAGCGTCACACTGCAAAAAACGTTCAAGAAAATGAATGATGAGCATGTTGAGACAGCTATTATGGAAGTGTCTTCTCACGCTCTGTCACTCGGCAGGGTACACGGCTGCGATTATGATATCGCCGTGTTCACGAACCTGACGCAGGATCATTTAGACTATCACAAGACGATGGAAGACTACAGACAGGCTAAAAGCCTCCTGTTTTCCCAGCTGGGCGGCTCCTTCAACCATGAAAAGCCGAAGCGGGCCGTCTTAAACGCAGATGACAAAGCCAGTGCTTACTTTGAAAGAGTGACGGCGGCGCATATCCTTACATACGGAATCGAAAACGATGCCGATGTCATGGCGAAACAAATTGAGATCTCTGCGCAAGGCACAAGCTTTGAACTCGTTACGCCAAAAGGAACAAAGCAGATTACGGTTTCGCTCGTCGGCCGGTTCAATGTGTATAACGTACTGGCTGCAGCGGCGACAGCGATCGCAGCGGGTCTGCCGTTTGATACGATCACAAGCGCTCTTGAAGAGCTGCAAGGTGTCAGAGGCCGGTTTGAATTGGTGAACCACAATCAGCCGTTTCCTGTCGTCGTCGATTACGCGCACACGCCCGACAGTCTGGAAAACGTCCTGAATACATGCAAAGACATGACAGAGGGCAAGCTTTTCGTCGTCGTCGGCTGCGGCGGTGACCGGGACAAAACGAAACGCCCGAAAATGGCGGAAATTGCGGTGCGGATTGCCGACGAACCGATCTTTACTTCAGATAACCCGAGAAGCGAGGACCCGCTGGCCATATTAAGAGATATGGAAAGAGGGGTAGAAGGAACCTACTATCACAGTATCGCAAACCGCGAGCAGGCCATCTTTTTTGCCATTGCAAACGCGAAAAAGGGAGATGTGGTCCTGATTGCCGGAAAAGGGCATGAAACTTATCAGCAGATCGGCAATGAAACATTCGATTTTGATGACGCCGAAGTAGCGGGAAGAGCTATTGTTGAGCTGAATAAAAAGTAAAACAGGAAAGAGTGTTAGAATGAGGGAAATGAAAAGAATTACGGGGAAAAAATGTGAATATGATAACTACGTATGTCGTTTGAACGAAACGGGAGGAGAAAAGAGCAATGCTTGAGCAAGTGATTTTATTTACAATAATAATGGGATTTTTAATCAGTGTTCTGATATCTCCGATTCTTATCCCGTTTTTAAGACGCTTAAAATTCGGCCAGAGCATCAGGGAAGAGGGGCCGAAATCACATATGAAAAAATCAGGGACGCCGACGATGGGCGGGGTCATGATTATCGTATCCATCGCCATTACGGCAATTGTGATGACGCAGAAATTTTCGCAGCTGAGCGCGGAAATGTTTCTTCTGCTGTTTGTCACAATCGGGTACGGCCTGCTGGGCTTTCTGGATGATTATATTAAAGTGGTAATGAAACGGAATCTCGGATTAACATCGAAGCAGAAATTGATCGGTCAGATCATTATCGCCATTGTATTTTATGGAGTATATCATTATTGCCATTTTTCAACCGGCATCAGGGTGCCGGGCACACATCTGTCAATCGATCTCGGCTGGGGATACTTTATCCTCGTTCTCTTTATGCTTGTCGGAGGTTCAAATGCCGTCAACCTGACAGACGGTCTGGACGGTCTCTTGTCCGGTACCGCGGCTATCGCATTCGGCGCTTTCGCGATCCTTGCGTGGAATCAGTCACAATATGATGTTGCGATTTTCTCGGTTGCCGTTGTCGGCGCCGTTCTCGGTTTTCTTGTATTCAACGCCCATCCCGCAAAAGTGTTTATGGGGGATACCGGTTCGCTTGCGCTCGGGGGAGCGATCGTGACCGTTGCCATTTTGACGAAGCTTGAAATTCTGCTCGTCATTATCGGCGGAGTATTTGTTATTGAGACATTATCTGTTATCTTACAAGTTATCAGCTTTAAAACGACAGGAAAACGAATCTTTAAAATGAGTCCGCTTCACCACCATTACGAATTGGTCGGATGGTCTGAATGGAGAGTTGTCGTCACATTCTGGACTGCGGGACTGCTGCTTGCCGTTTTAGGAATTTACATCGAGGTGTGGTTATAAGTGGAAAACGAACTTTTTTTGCAAAAACAAAACTTTCTGGTCCTCGGACTGGCGAAAAGCGGATATGCGGCTGCGTCGATTCTTCATGAAAAAGGCATTAACGTCGTCGTGAATGATCAAAAAGCCTTTGAAGAAAACGAACCTGCCCAGAGGCTTTCAGAAAGAGGAATTGAGGTCATCTGCGGTGAGCATCCGACATCACTTTTTGATCAGCATGACATTACCATTCTGATCAAAAATCCCGGAATCCCGTATGAAAATATCATGGTGGAGGAAGCGCAAAGAAGAGGCATCCCGGTCTGGACGGAAATCGAGCTTGCGTATTATATCACCAATGCTAAATTCATCGGCATTACAGGTTCAAACGGGAAAACAACAACGACGACCCTGATCTACGAAATGCTGAAAGCTGACTCGATAAAAACGCTGATCGCAGGAAATATCGGCACTGTCGCCAGTGAAGTGGCTTATCATGCTGACGGCGATGAATGGATCGTCACGGAGCTTTCTTCGTTCCAGCTTATGGGGACCCATGCGTTCAGACCTGAAATCGGCCTGATTTTAAATGTGTTTGACGCTCATTTGGATTACCACCACAGCCGTGAAAATTACGAAAAAGCAAAGCAGAAGGTGTATCTGCATCAGCTTGAGAGTGATACGGCCATCGTTAACCAAAACGATGAAACAGTCGTGCGGCTTGCCAAAGGCGGAAAAGCCGGCACTGTTCCGTTTTCAGTTTCTCAGGAACTGTCAAGCGGCGCATTCATTAAAGACGGAATGCTGATGTTTGGCGATGAAGCGATTCTGCCTGTTGATGACATCGTGCTGCCGGGCGCGCACAATTTAGAAAATATTTTGGCCGCTGTGGCCGCGGCAAAAACGGCGGGTGCGTCTAATAAAGCGATTCAGAAGGTGCTGACAAGCTTTACCGGTGTCAAACACCGTCTGCAGTATGTGACTGCGATTCAGAATCGTAAATTTTATAATGACAGCAAAGCGACGAATATTTTAGCCACAAGCAAAGCGCTCTCCGCTTTCAAAGCACCGGTTATTCTGCTTGCAGGCGGACTTGACCGCGGCAACGGGTTTGACGAACTGAAACCGTATATGGACAATGTCAAAGCAGTTCTTACGTTCGGACAGACAGCGCCGAAGATAGAAAAACTGGGCAATGAGCTGGGAATACAACATGTCAAACGTGTCGATAATGTTGAACAAGCAGTATCTGCGGCGTTTGCGCTCTCAAATGAAGGAGACGTCATCCTCTTGTCACCTGCGTGTGCAAGCTGGGATCAATTCAAAACATTTGAAGAACGCGGTGACATGTTTATAGATGCCGTGCATATGCTTAAGTAAGGGCTTGTCTCTGTTTATCCGGCAGCCCTAAATGACTTATGCTTGGGGTGTCGATTGCTTTGACTACTAAAAAAACATCGCCTGATTTGTTATTAGTTATCATTACGTTATTGCTTTTAACAATAGGATTAATTATGGTTTACAGTGCAAGTGCGGTTTGGGCGGATTATAAATTTGACGACTCGTTTTTCTTTGCGAAACGGCAGCTGCTGTTTGCGGGAATCGGCGTCATTGCCATGTTTTTCATTATGAATGTGGATTATTGGACATGGCGCACATGGTCGAAGCTGCTTCTGATCATTTGTTTTTTTCTGCTAGTGCTTGTGCTGATTCCGGGAGTCGGAATGGTGCGGAACGGTTCAAGAAGCTGGATCGGAGTGGGAGCGTTCAGCATTCAGCCTTCGGAGTTTATGAAACTCGCGATGATTGCGTTTCTGGCTAAATTTCTTTCTGAAAAACAGAAGAACATTACGTCATTCAGACGCGGATTCGTTCCCGCGCTCGGAATCGTGTTTTCTGCATTTATTATTATCATGTGCCAGCCCGACCTTGGAACGGGGACGGTGATGGTGGGCACGTGCATCGTGATGATTTTTGTTTCCGGTGCGCGAATCGCTCATTTCGCGTTTCTCGGACTCATCGGTTTAAGCGGATTTGCGGCGCTTGTTCTGTCCGCTCCTTATCGGATTAAACGGATCACCTCTTACTTAAACCCGTGGGAGGATCCGCTTGGAAGCGGGTTTCAGATCATTCAGTCGCTCTATGCCGTAGGTCCGGGCGGCCTGTTCGGGATGGGGCTCGGCCAAAGCCGGCAAAAGTTTTTTTACCTGCCGGAGCCGCAAACCGATTTCATTTTTGCTATTTTATCTGAGGAACTCGGCTTTATCGGAGGCTCGCTCATATTGCTGCTGTTCAGTATTTTATTATGGCGCGGCGTCAGGATCGCGCTCGGCGCTCCGGATTTATACGGCAGTTTTGTCGCCATCGGTATTATTTCTATGATTGCTATTCAAGTCATGATTAATATCGGCGTTGTGACGGGGCTGATCCCTGTAACAGGAATCACGCTGCCGTTTTTAAGCTACGGAGGCTCATCATTGACGCTGATGCTCGCAGCGGTAGGCGTGCTTTTAAATGTAAGCCGGTACTCGAGGTATTGATCTGTATCTTGCCTCATCACTCATGATCTATTCGTTATTTATAAAAAAACAGACAACATCAATAACCCTGTCCTAAAAAACAGGGTTATCGCTGTGTGATTAAGGGGGACATACAAATGCGTATTGCAGTAAGCGGGGGCGGAACCGGAGGACACATTTATCCGGCTCTTGCTTTTATTAAAGAAGTTCAGCGCCGGCATCCGGATGTGGAATTTTTGTATATCGGAACAGAGAACGGTCTTGAGAAAAAAATTGTTGAACGGGAAAATATTCCGTTTCGCGCCATTGAAATTACTGGTTTCAAACGAAAGCTTTCTTTTGAAAATGTAAAAACGGTCATGCGTTTCTTAAAAGGCGTGAAGAAAAGCAAATCGTATTTAAAAGAATTTAAACCTGATGCTGTTATCGGTACAGGCGGCTATGTATGCGGACCGGTTGTATACGCGGCGGCAAAAATGGGGATTCCGACGATCATTCATGAGCAAAACAGCCTTCCCGGCATCACAAATAAGTTTCTCTCGAAATATGTTAATAAGGTGGCGATTTGCTTTGAAGAGGCAAAATCGCATTTTCCTGCTGAAAAAGTTGTTTTTACGGGAAACCCGAGAGCCTCTGAAGTCGTCTCAATTAAGACAGGCCGCTCATTAACTGAATTCGGGCTGAAAGACAATCAAAAAACGGTGCTCATTTTCGGCGGAAGCAGAGGTGCGGCTCCTATTAACCGTGCCGTTATCGATATGCAGGAAGAGTTGAAAACGAGACCTTACCAAGTTCTTTATATTACCGGGGAAGTGCATTACGAGAAAGTAACGGCTGAGCTGAAAGGCGGAAAAGCCGCTGATAATATGGTGACAAAACCGTTTTTGCATCAAATGCCGGAGTACTTACAGTCAATTGATGTCATTGTGGCAAGAGCCGGAGCGACAACGATTGCGGAAATCACCGCACTCGGCATTCCGAGTGTGCTCATTCCGAGTCCGTATGTGACAGCCAATCACCAGGAAGTCAATGCACAGGCGCTCAGCCAGCATGACGCTGCGATCGTACTGAAGGAAACCGAGCTCAGCGGAGAAAAACTGATCGCTGCGCTGGACAAAATCGTAATGAATGACGAAACGTTAAAAGACATGAGTGAGCGGACAAAATCACTCGGTGTTCCGGATGCGGCAGCCAGACTGTACAGTATCATGGAAGACATTAAAAAATAGAGCAAATGGAATGCGGAGGTTTACGATGGAGAACGTAATTCAGGAATTAAGAGACCGCGAAGTCGGCAAAGTGCTGGAACAAGAACCGCTCGCGAATCATACAACGATGAAAATCGGCGGACCGGCGGATATTTTGATCATCCCAAACCGTGTGGAAGCGGTCAAAGATATTATGAATATTGTGAAAAAATATGATCTGCCATGGACGGTTATCGGCCGGGGTTCAAATCTGCTCGTCCTTGATGAAGGCATAAGAGGAGTTGTCATCAAGCTGGGAGCGGGTCTCGATCATTTGGAGATTGACGGCGATCAGGTGACGGTCGGAGGCGGTTATTCAGTCGTCCGCCTTGCGACTTCCATGAGTAAAAAAGGAATGTCCGGTCTCGAATTTGCAGCAGGCATTCCCGGGTCAATCGGCGGAGCCGTCTATATGAATGCCGGGGCGCACGGATCTGATATGAGTGAGATTCTTGTGAAAGCCCGTATCTTATTTGAAGACGGCACAATCGAATGGCTGACGAACGACGAGATGGATTTCAGCTACAGAACGTCTGTGCTGCAGAAAAAACGTCCCGGCGTGTGTCTCGAGGCAGTTCTTAAGCTTGAGCAAAAGGAACGGGAAGCCATCACGGCGCAGATGCAGCAAAACAAAGATTACAGAAAAAATACTCAGCCGTACTCCAGCCCTTGCGCAGGAAGCATATTCAGAAATCCGCTGCCGAATCATGCCGGCAATCTCGTTGAAAAAGCGGGATTAAAAGGACATCAGATCGGCGGAGCGAAAGTGTCCGAAATGCACGGGAATTTTATCGTCAATGCCGGAGGAGCGACTGCCAAGGACGTCCTCGATCTGATTGAATATGTGAAAAAGACAATCCGTGAGCAGTATGATGTCGAAATGCATACAGAAGTTGAAATCATCGGCGGGAATCGTTAAAAGGTTCTCTGATTTACATGAGCTCATGTGATATACTTTTAACAAATGTCAAACGGCATCACAGCATGCCGTTTGTTTTTCAATCAGACGAATGTCAAGCTGTTTCATTCTTAGTGAGGTGGACAGGCAGTGAACCCAAATCATGAAAGAGAAAAAATCGTAAATATTGAAGAACGGATTCCGAAAATCAAAGAGCAGCGGAAACAAAAAGCAAACCGCCGGCTGATTTCATTCATTGTGCTCTTTTTTATGATGGTGCTGATCATCGTGTACTTGCAGATGCCGATCAGCAAAGTCTCTTCTGTCACCGTTTCCGGAAACGAAAACGTATCTGAAAAAGAGATCACCGAGCTTTCTGATATACATAACGGACAAACCGAGTTCTGGAGTCTGAACAAGAAAAAAACAGAAGAAATGATTGAGCAGAACAAGCTGGTGAAAAAGGCGGACCTTTCAAAAGCATTTCCTAACAAAGTCAAAATTCACATTGAAGAATATAAGACCATCGCGTATCTGCAGCGAAACGATGTGTATTATGAAGTGCTGGAGAACGGGACCGTGCTGCCGAACGAAGTCACGCCGGATGACGCGGGCCCGATTTTAGTTGACTGGACAAACGCGAAAAAGCGGGTCAAAATGGCGGAACAGCTTGATAAGCTTTCCGGTTCGTTAAAACAGTCGATTTCTGAAATCTACTACACTCCGGTAAAAATGGATCAGGACCGGATCAAGCTGTATATGAACGACGGATATGTAGTTACAGCTTCCATTAAAACGTTTGCCAGCCGGATGAAGACCTATCCTTCTATCGTTTCTCAGCTGGACGGCGGGAAAAAGGGAATTATCCACTTAGAAGTCGCTACGTATTTTGAAGAATTTAACAAAGGTAAATCTGACAAGAAAAAAGAAACTGAATAGTTCTAAAGAACTATTTTCAAGGTGATTCAAAAGAATCTATTGCAATCAGCGGGGCAGCCGATATAACCGATAGCGGAATAATTATGACTATGTTTGTTTCTGCCGGGGATATGGCTGCCGAACAAGCGGAAAATTCTCAATGCAATGGGCGTGTTTTCTGCAGTGAGCATTGCATTTGGAATTTTCCTCCTGTTTCTTCTTTTTTTGGATGTTTCTGGCAATATCTATAGCTTTTCTGAAGATTCATCTTAGTGTAGACTAGTGGAAAGCGGGTATATTTGCATCTGAATTGCACAGTGTGATCCGTGACAAGAAATTTTACGGTAAGGTGGGCCGTCTCTAAAAAAAATAAAAAAAATGCGATATAAAAGAGGATATACATAGAATATAACGAATAGTTTCATTAAACATAAATTGTGAGAAATCAGATAAGAATTTGTTGATGCTGTTGTTTTTGTTACACACTTGTAAAGCCACATTCATTGTATTGTTGTTCCGCAAATAATAGAATAGAATTGATCGAAATGTGAGGAGGTGCCATAGAATGAACAACAATGAACTTTACGTCAGTCTTGACATCGGTACGTCCAATACAAAAGTGATCGTCGGAGAAATGACAGATGATTCCCTTAACATTATCGGAGTGGGAAATGTACCGTCTGAAGGGTTGAAAAAAGGCTCAATCGTTGATATAGATGAAACCGTTCATTCTATAAGAAAAGCGTTTGACCAAGCTGAAAGAATGGTAGGTTTTCCGCTGAAAAAAGCCATTGTCGGCGTTAATGGAAATTATATTCATATTCAAGATACGAACGGCGTTGTCGCTGTTTCCAGTGAAAACAAAGAAATTCACGTTGAAGACGTCCGCAGGGTGATGGAAGCGGCACAGGTCGTGTCAGTGCCGCATGAGCAGCTGATCGTTGACGTCATTCCTAAACAGTTTATCGTTGACGGAAGAGATGAAATTACCGATCCGAAAAAAATGCTCGGAGTGCGCCTGGAAGTAGAAGGCACGCTGATTACCGGCTCCAAAACGATCTTACATAATTTACTTCGCTGTGTGGAGAGAGCGGGCGTTGAAATTACTGATATCTGCCTGCAGCCGCTTGCGGCCGGTTCGGCGGCTTTGTCAAAAGACGAAAAAAACCTCGGAGTCGCCATGATTGATATCGGCGGCGGCTCGACGACGGTGGCGGTATTTGAACAGGGGCACCTGAAGGAGACAGCCGTCATTCCGCTCGGAGGCGAAAACATCACTAAAGATGTATCGATCGGATTGCGCACTTCCACCGAAGAGGCTGAAAGAGTAAAAAAACAATTCGGACATGCATTCTACGATGAGGCTTCAGAAGATGAAGTATTCGAAGTCACCGTCATAGGAACGAATCAAAAGCAATCTTTTACACAGCAGGAAATTGCGAATATTATTGAAGCAAGAGTGGAAGAGATTCTGGAGATTGCCGCAACCGAAATTGAGCATATGGGAATTACAGATCTGCCCGGCGGCTTTGTGCTGACCGGCGGACAGGCCGCAATGCCCGGAGTGCTTTCATTGGCACAGGAAGTGCTGAGGCACAATGTAAGGGTCGCAAGCCCGAATTATATCGGTGTAAGAGACCCTCAGTATATGACGGGTGTCGGCCTGATACAATTTGCCTGCCGAAATGCCAGAATTCAGGGGAGAAAAATAGGCTTTCATATGCCGGAAGAAGCCGTGCAGGAAATCGCGGTCTCTTACGAAGAAGAACATCATCAGCGGCCAGAGGCGCAGCAGCGTCCAAAAGCAAAACAAAAAACACAAGCCGAACACAACAAACCGAGCAAAATGAAAAAACTATTAAGCATGTTTTGGGAATAGATTGATAGTCATTCGGCAGATTAGGAGGATTTAGCATGTTGGATTTCGAAACAAACATAGACGGCTTAGCATCAATTAAAGTAATCGGAGTAGGAGGCGGCGGTAATAACGCGGTCAACCGAATGATTGAAAACGAAGTACAGGGTGTAGAGTATATCGCGGTAAATACCGATGCCCAAGCTCTTAACCTGTCAAAAGCGGAAGTGAAAATGCAGATCGGAGAAAAGCTGACCCGCGGTCTCGGAGCGGGAGCGAATCCGGAAGTCGGCAAAAAAGCCGCTGAAGAAAGTAAAGAACAAATCGAAGAAGCGTTAAAAGGCGCTGACATGGTGTTCGTTACAGCCGGAATGGGAGGCGGTACCGGAACGGGAGCCGCACCGGTTATTGCGCAAATCGCCAAGGACTTAGGAGCTTTGACTGTCGGAGTCGTAACAAGACCGTTTACATTTGAAGGGCGAAAACGCCAGCTGCAGGCTGCAGGCGGTATCACGGCAATGAAAGAAGCCGTTGACACGCTGATCGTTATCCCGAATGACCGCATTCTGGAAATTGTCGATAAAAACACACCGATGCTTGAAGCATTCCGTGAAGCTGATAATGTGCTTCGCCAAGGGGTGCAAGGTATCTCTGACCTTATCGCGACACCTGGTTTAATCAACCTGGATTTTGCCGATGTCAAAACCATCATGTCCAACAAAGGTTCAGCATTGATGGGGATCGGGATTGCTACAGGCGAAAGCCGTGCTGCGGAAGCTGCCAAAAAGGCAATCTCCAGCCCGTTACTGGAAGCGGCAATCGACGGCGCGCAAGGTGTTCTAATGAACATTACGGGAGGTACAAACCTAAGCCTCTACGAAGTGCAGGAAGCAGCCGATATCGTCGCTTCTGCGTCTGACCCTGATGTAAATATGATTTTCGGTTCAGTTATCAATGAAAATCTGAAAGATGAAATCGTCGTCACCGTCATCGCGACCGGTTTTATCGAACAGGAAAAAGATGACTCAAAACCGCAGCGTCCGACTTTGAACCAAGGATTGAAGTCTCAAAGTCAGCCTGCTGCGAAACGTGAGCCGAAACGAGAAGAAACACAGCATCAAAATACGGTGAACCGTCATACGTCACAGCCGGCTGATGATGCCCTCGATATTCCTACATTTTTAAGAAACCGCAACAAACGCGGATAATGCAAAAAGGACAAGACCACATGGTTTTGTCCTTTTTCTTTTTCACGACCAGTCTTCCTTCCTATCCCCAATGATTCATACAGCGGAAAAAGAAACTTTATTCCTACGACGATTTGATTGTTTTTTGATTTCGGGTGACCATCTGACAGAATGTGACAATATCTGAATAGAAGATTGTCTACATTTAACGTACAACATCGAAATTACAAACGATTCCAATTATGAGGGGGGATACCAATTTAATATTGCGTTTCCAGATAAGGGGGGATACGATTGAAGAAAAAAACGAGAAAAAGATGGACAGGCTCCGTTTTAAGCGCGATTGTCGTCAGTTCACTGCTGTTTCCGGGTACGGCCGGAGCGAACAGCACACCGGGAGCGGTTTCTTTCACCAAAGATCTTTCTGCCTCTAAGAGCATTCAGCATAAGATTTCCGATTCAGTCAAAAAGCGTTTTGAAAAAAGTGATAAAGTCACGTTTCTCATCAAATTTAAAGAGAAAGCCAATACGAAAAAAGCAGTTAAAGAAGCAGAAAAAAACGCCAAGTCTCAATCGCTTTCCGTGGCAAAAACCGAATATCAAAAGCGGTCAGCCGTCATCTCTTCTTTAAAAGTGGCGGCTCATGATGCGCAGCAAAATATGAAAACATATTTGGAAAAACAAAAAAAGAAAGGCAAGGCGGATCATATCCATTCCTATTATATTGTCAACGGAATGGCAGTCACTGCTTCGAAAGAGGTAATGGAAAAAGCCGCCTCATTTCCTGAAGTAGAAAAAGTTCTTCCGAATGAAAAGCGTCAGCTTACTCAATCAAAAGCTCCTTTTCAAATGAAGAAAAAACAAAAAGAGATCAAAGCAAAGGGAGGCATTGAATGGAACATCAGTCAAATTGACGCGCCGAAGGCATGGGCCTCAGGGTACGACGGCACCGGTACGGTTGTCGCCTCCATTGATACAGGGGTTCAGTGGGATCATCCGGCGCTTAAGGAAAAATACCGGGGGTACGATCCTAAAAACCCCGCAGTGCCGAACCATGAAATGAACTGGTATGATGCCGTGGCTAAAAAAGACGCGCCCTACGATGACCTTGAACATGGCACTCATGTAACAGGCACCATGACGGGTTCAGAACCTGACGGCTCAAATCAAATCGGTGTGGCCCCTGGCGCGAAATGGATCGCAGTAAAAGCATTTTCGGATGATGGAGGAACCGATGCCGACATTTTGGATGCCGGTGAATGGGTGCTTGCGCCAAAAGATAAAAACGGTACTCCTCATCCCGAGATGGCGCCGGATGTTGTCAATAATTCCTGGGCAGGCGGCTCAGGAATCGATGAGTGGTACCGCGATATGGTGAATGCATGGAGAGCAGCAGGGATTTTTCCGGAATTCTCTGCGGGAAATGTAGACTTGTTTACACCGGGGGGGCCCGGTTCAATCGCAAATCCGGCCAATTATCCGGAAGCATTTGCGACAGGTGCGACCGACAGCCAAAAGAAACTCGCTGATTTCTCACTTCAAGGCCCCTCACCGTATCATGAAACAAAACCGGATATTTCGGCACCGGGAGTGAATATCCGTTCCTCTATTCCTGGGGGAACATATGAAGGCGGCTGGAACGGAACTTCAATGGCCGGACCGCATGTGGCAGCGACGGCGGCTTTGCTACGGCAGGCGAACGCTTCTATTACGGTCGATGAAATGGAAGACGTTTTGACGCGCACCGCCGAAAAGCTGACAGACTCCGATTTTCCGGAATCACCGAATAACGGTTACGGCCACGGCTTAGTCAATGCTTTTGACGCTGTTTCTGCTGTAACAGATGGAATAGGAAGCATAGAAGGCAAGGTATCCTCTGCGGGTGAAGATCACAATCCGCCCAGCTGGCATCATGAACCCGTCTCAGAAGCTTACAAAGGTGCAAACCTCCCGTTAACGGTTACGGCGGAAGATGATGTAAGTGTGACGGAGGTGTTACTTTCCTATCAGTTTGATAAAGGAGAGTGGAAAACGATCGCCGCCGTTCGAAAAAGCGGTGATGAAAAAAAGGGAACATACCAGGCGGACATTCCGCACGTAACGGGCAGCACGGTAAGTTATAAATGGACAATAAAAGATTTCGGAGGTCATTCCGCAGAATCTGATACGTACCGGGCTGACGTAAAACCAAGCATTACGGCGGGGTACAAAGAGGATTTTGAATCACAGCCGGCCGGCTGGTTCAGTTACGGGACACATGACCAATGGGAATGGGGAATCCCGAGTTCAGGGCCAGGCGCTGCATTTTCCGGAGATAAAGTATATGCGACGAACCTGTCCGGACCTTATGCCGATTCAGCCAATATGAATTTGGTGATGCCTCCGATCCAGGTTCCGGATTCAGGAAGGTTGTTTTTGCAATTTAAAAGCTGGCACAAGCTCGAAGAATTCTTTGATTACGGGTATGTGTTCGTTCTTCCGGAAGGAAAATCAAATTGGGAGCAGGCGGCTGTTTACAATGGTGACTCCGCCGGATGGAACGATGAAGAAGCAGATTTATCTGCGTATAAAGGCCAAAACATAAAGCTTATGTTTAATATGCAGTCAGACGAAGTACTCAATGAAGACGGATGGTATATCGATGATGTCCGGCTTTCAAGCAGCTCTCTCGGCAAAGCAGCCGAAAAAAGGAAATCCAATAGACAAACAACGCCCGGTCATCTGAAGAAAAAAGCTGTCAGTCCGAAAGAGGCTAAACCGGCGGTGAAATCACCCGAGAAAACGGTGAAACGTGAAACCAATCTCCTGCCGCTCAGAGCGCAAATCAGTGTCGCCGAGACGGGGAAATCCGTGTATTCCGACCCTGCAACCGGAAGCTACAGCCTGTCTCATAAAGCGGGAAACTACACGCTGAAAGCTGAGGCTTACGGATTTAAGCCAGCTGTGAAACAAGTTTCCATTCAATCAGACAAAACCGCACAGGCAGACTTTACCTTGGAGCAAATGCCGTCCGGTACGTTAAAAGGAACCATCACCAATCAGTCAACAGGCGAACCGGTGGAAGGGGCTGTGCTTTATGTTGTAGAGGATGCCGCAATTGAGCCGGCGGTGACAAATGATAAAGGGGAATATTCGCTTCAGGCGTACGAGGGCTCCTATACAATCAAAGCAGCCGCAAAAGGCTTTTACAACAGTGAATTTTCTGTTGATATCAAAGGAGATGCTGAAAAAAACGCCAAGCTTAAGCCGTATATCGGCTATGAAGGGGAAATTGCCTATGATAACGGGACCGAAGAAGCCGCGCTGTCATATTTTAAGGCAGGCAGCAAATCCGCGGTCAAGATGACGCTTAAAGACGGAAAAGAACACGGTATGCTGACAGGAGGCCTCTTTAAATTTTGGGGCGCGGACTGGCCTGATCCGGGCGGCACCGAATTTCAAGCGGAAGTTTACGATGCATCCGGACCTGACGGGGCCCCGGGCAGCAAAATTGCCGGCCCGTTCCAAGCTGAAGCGCTTCGAAACGGAGAATGGACGAAAGTGGATCTCAGCTCAAAAGGAATCGCAGTCGGAAAGGATTTTTATCTAGTGTTCCGCCAGACGAAACCCAATCCTTATTCACCGGCCCTGTCATCTGATGACGGCAGTCCGTATTCGAACAGAAATTGGGAATATCTCGACGGCAGCTGGTCAAAAGCCGATAAATCAGACGGAAACTTTATGATCCGGGCTCTGGTCAACTACGAAGCTATTGTGCCTGACATTACGTCACCTGATGACCGGTCGTTTACAAACAAGAAGACAATCACGGTAAAAGGAACGGCCTCTCCGGGAACCGCTGTCCGCCTTACCAATAACGGTAAAACCGCCGCTGAAACGAAAGCCGGTGCAGACGGCAATTTCCAGGCGGATGTCACACTCCGTAAAGATGCCAATCGGCTGACGGCGGCATCTGTGACAGACAGGGGATCAACAGATGAGTCACGCCCTGTCACGGTCATATTGGACCAGGATAAGCCGGATGTGACGATTGACAGTCCGGCAAACGGAGATAAAACAAATAAAGAAGCAGTGACCGTAAAAGGAAAAGCTTATGACGCCCATTTAAAAGAGGTAAAGGTGAACGGCAAAAAAGCAGAAGTGAATAACGGCTCTTATCAAGCAAGAATCCTTCTGGAAAACGGCAGCAATGAGATCAAGGTTACGGCCTCAGACGAAGCGGGTAACAAAACAACGAAAAAGACGGTAATCGATGTCAATTACAACGCTCCCGTCATTTCGGGGCTGGTTCCCGGAGCGGATAAAGAATTAAAAGCCGGAGAATCAGTGAAAATCGCCTTTTCAAGCGGGAAGAAATTAGACGCAACCTTCGTTATCCGTCTGCCTCTGACAAACGCGCGGGCGGGGAGCCAAAACGCAACGGAGCTTCCGCTGAGAGAAATTTCTCCGGGAAGATATGAGAGTTACTGGACGGCGACCTCTTCTATCAAAGCAAGCGGAGCAAAAATTGACGTTATCGTAAGAGATGACTACGGAAATGAAACGAGACAGACGGCAAAAGGAAAACTTTATATTAACGATTAAAACAGAGCGCTGCCAAGACACGGCAGCGCTTTTTTTGTTGCGGCGGTCAATAGGAATCAATCCTCCCGGCCCTCGACAAATAAAACGATTATCCCTTAAAAATTGTACTTTCCCCTCAACATTAATTGACAGACTTTCCCACAGAGCTTGCTTTATACTTATGAAACAAGAGAGAGAAACAGATATGTAAGACAAAAGAGGAAAGGGGTCAGATGTGAAAATCTATCTGGATGTCATTTGGCTGTTGAACTTTTGTTTTGATTCTCTTTTGCTTTTATTAACCGCCTTTATTTTAAAACGCCAGGTAAAAAAAAGAAGAGTGGCCGCCGGCGGTTTCATCGGGTCAACCATTGTACTTCTGATGTTTACGCCTGTTTCTCCCTTTGTGGAGCATCCGGCGGGAAAAATGGCATTTTCAGTTGTGATCGTGCTTACGGCTTTTGGCTTTAAACGGTTTCGGTACTTTTTTCAAAATTTGTTCGCCTTTTATTTCGCGACCTTTCTCGTCGGCGGGGGAATGATCGGCGTACATTCCCTGCTGCAGACAGAATCAATTGTGCAAAACGGCGTTATGGTCACGAGCCAGACCGGCTTCGGCGACCCGATCAGCTGGATGTTTGTTGTCATCGGATTTCCGGCTGTATGGTTTTTTTCAAAAAAGAGAATCGAAGACATCGAGACGAAGTCCATTCAGTACGATGAACTTGTCATGGTTCAGGCAGAATTCAGCGGACAGACAATCCGCGCGAAAGGTTTGGTGGATTCCGGAAATCAGCTGTATGATCCGCTGACGAAAACGCCGGTCATGATTCTCCACATTGACAAATTCGCTCCGATTCTCAGCGAAAAGGAAACGGACATCATCAATTCCGCCGGTCCGCTTGAAGTGATAGAGCAGCTTGATGAATCGTTCCGGCATGCGGATAAGCTGAGGCTGATTCCATACAGGGGCGTCGGCCAGGATAATCAATTTTTACTCTGTTTAAAGCCGGATTACGTCACGATTTTAACAAAAGACGAGATGATCGCATGTGAAAAATGCCTGATCGGCATCAGCACGAAACCACTATCAGCGGACGGTGAATTTGACGGAATCGTTCATCCGAAGATGCTGACCGGAAAGGCTGTGAAACATGTATCCTGACGAAAAGTCTGTTATTCATCATACTCAAAACGCGTTGTATTTAGAAGGGGGAGGAAGATGAAAAAACTTAAGCTGCGTCTGACATATTTGTGGTATAAATGGCTGATGAAACTCGGACTGAAAAGTGATGAAGTGTATTACATAGGAGGAAGTGAGGCGCTGCCGCCGCCTTTGTCTAAAGAAGAGGAGCAGGTGCTCTTATTAAAGCTGCCGAGCGGGGATCAGGCGGCGCGGGCCATCCTGATTGAAAGAAACTTACGCCTTGTCGTTTACATTGCCCGCAAATTCGAAAACACGGGCATCAATATCGAGGACTTAATCAGCATCGGCACCATCGGTTTGATCAAAGCGGTAAACACTTTTAATCCTGAGAAGAAAATAAAACTTGCGACGTATGCGTCACGATGTATTGAAAACGAAATTTTAATGTACTTGCGCCGAAATAATAAAATCCGTTCAGAGGTGTCTTTTGATGAACCGCTGAACATTGATTGGGACGGAAACGAACTGCTCCTTTCGGATGTGCTCGGTACAGATGATGATATTATTACAAAAGACATTGAAGCCAATGTGGATAAAAAACTTCTGAAAAAAGCGCTTGAGCAATTAAACGATAGAGAAAAGCAGATCATGGAACTGCGTTTCGGACTTATCGGAGAAGAAGAAAAAACCCAAAAAGATGTAGCCGACATGATGGGCATTTCACAATCTTATATCTCACGGCTCGAAAAGCGGATTATCAAAAGACTGCGAAAAGAGTTTAACAAAATGGTGTAAAATTTTTTCCATCTGACGGCCCTTACTGCTGCAAGGATTGTCGGAGGCGGATGTTTATTTCTGTAAAAAGCCGGTGCATATTTTTCCCACCCGAGGAGATACTTAACGTTGTACAGCAGCTCCTAGTGGGAGGGAAAAACGTGTCAAGAAATAAAGTCGAAATTTGCGGGGTTGATACCTCCAAATTACCGGTGCTCAAGAATGAAGAGATGAGAAAGCTGTTTAAGCAATTGCAGGATGAGGGCGATGATTCAGCGAGGGAAAAGCTTGTAAACGGCAATCTGCGCCTTGTCTTAAGCGTCATTCAGAGGTTTAACAACAGAGGAGAGTATGTTGATGACTTATTTCAGGTCGGCTGCATCGGACTAATGAAATCCATTGATAATTTTGACCTCAGCCATAATGTTAAGTTTTCAACATACGCTGTACCGATGATCATCGGAGAAATCCGCAGATATTTGCGGGATAACAATCCGATCCGCGTCTCGAGGTCGCTTCGCGATATCGCATATAAAGCGCTTCAAGTAAGAGAGCGGTTAATCAGTGAGACAAGCAGGGAGCCGACAGCAGAGGAAATCGCCAAAGTTCTTGAAGTGCCCCATGAAGAAATTGTGTTTGCCCTTGACGCCATCCAAGATCCGGTATCACTGTTTGAGCCGATTTATAATGACGGCGGCGATCCGATCTACGTGATGGACCAGATCAGTGATGAGCGCAATAAGGATACACAATGGATTGAGGAGCTGGCTCTGAAAGAAGGCATGAGACGACTGAACGAACGGGAAAAAATGATTTTGCGAAAACGCTTTTTCCAGGGGAAAACCCAAATGGAAGTCGCAGAAGAAATCGGCATATCCCAAGCTCAGGTCTCAAGGCTTGAAAAGGCAGCCATTAAACAAATGAATAAGAATATCCATCAATAACGGAAAAAGCCTTTAAACATTGTGTTAAAGGCTTTTTTCATGCGCCGGTTTACGTCTGCAAAAAAGTAATGTATTCTAATATGAAAAGTTTTAAGAAAATTTGAATAAATAAACGGGGGAAAGCGCAATGATTTTACATCTGGACAATGTATCATTAAAAAGAAACGGCAAATGGATCTTGAAAGATATCAACTGGCGCGTTGAGAAAAACGAAAATTGGGTGCTGTACGGATTAAACGGAGCCGGAAAAACCGCTTTGCTGAATATGTTATGCTCATATTACTTCCCCACTTCAGGAGAGATGCAGGTGCTCGGCCACCATTTCGGCAAAACAGAGCTCGGTGACAGACTCAGAAGGAAAATCGGCCTTGTTTCAGCAGGACTTCAGCACAAATTATATGCCGCGGATTCCGCTTTTGAAATCGCCCTGAGCGGCGCGTACGCCTCAATCGGGCTGTACGAAACCCCGAGTGAACAGGTGAGGGAAAAAGCGATCGGTCTTCTGAAGGATTTAGGCGCCATCAGTTACGCCGACAGAAGGTATGAGACGTTATCACAGGGGGAAAGGCAAAGAGCGCTGATTGCGCGGGCGCTTATGGCTGATCCGGAACTGCTGATTTTGGACGAGCCCGTGACGGGTCTGGATTTTATGGCAAGAGAGCAGCTGCTGGACACGATTACGTCTATCGCTGAAAAAGAAAATGCGCCGTCCATCCTTTATGTCACCCATCATGCTGAAGAAATTCTGCCGGTATTTGATCAGGCGCTGCTTTTAAAACAAGGCGAGGTGTTCGCATCAGGGAAAATCAGAGACATGCTTTCTGATGAGCGGCTTACAGCGTTTTTCGATATGCCTGTCAATGTCATATGGAACAACGGCCGCCCGTTTTTAACACGTGCAAAAGCGGCATCATCCGTAAAATAACATAACGTTCACCCTGGGGGTGCTGCCATGCAGCTGAGAGAGACGTTTGTCTCAACCCTTAACGGACCTGATCCGGATCATGCCGGCGGAGGGAAGCGGTGAAAAAAGCGGAGGAAGATCCGTTTTTTACCCGTTTCATTTGATGAAACGGTTTTTTTGATACAGCCAAAGGAGAGATTTTCAATGAATCAGCTTGACATGCTGCTGCACCAGGCGGAAAAACGGCGGGACGACTTAATACATATTGCTGAAAGGTTGATAGCCTTTCCGACTCCGGCCCCGCCGGCAAGAAATACGGCAGAAGCTCAGAAGTGGGTCGCCGGATTTTTAAAAGAAACCGGCTGCTCGGTCGATATGTGGGATGTGTATCCGGAAGATCCGAACGTAGTCGGCGTTTTAAAAGGGACGGATTCAAACCGGCATCAAAGCCTGATTTTAAACGGACACATTGACGTGGCCGAGGTTCAGGGTGAAGACTGGGATACTGACCCGTTTCAGCCGCTCGTAAAAGACGGCATGCTGATCGGAAGGGGCGCTGCTGATATGAAAGGGGGATTGGCGTGTGTTCTTTTTGCTCTGCAGCTGATACATGATGCGGGCATTAAGCTTGCGGGCGACCTTATTGTACAGTCTGTGATCGGAGAAGAAGTCGGTGAGGCGGGGACGCTGGAATGCTGCAAACGCGGCTATTACGCGGATTTTGCGGTTGTCGCCGATACGAGCAGCCTGCATATTCAAGGGCAGGGCGGTGTAATCACCGGCTGGATAGAATTGAAAAGCAAAAAAACATTTCATGACGGCATGAGGCGCAATCTGATTCATGCGGGCGGTGGCGCATTCGGAGCGAGCGCAATCGAAAAAATGGCGAAAATCATCACTGCCTTGGGTGAGCTGGAGCGCCACTGGGCGGTAACGAAAAGCTATCCCGGCTTTGCGCCCGGCACCAATACAATCAACCCCGCCGTCATTGAAGGGGGAAGGCACGCAGCGTTTGTCGCCGATGAATGCAGATTATGGATTACCGTCCACTTTTATCCGAACGAAACACACGAACAAGCAGCCGCTGAAATCGAAGACTATATAAATCGTGTCTCTGACAGCGATCTGTGGCTCAGGGAGAACAGGCCGGTGTTCAAATGGGGCGGCTCTTCCATGATTGAAGACAGAGGCGAGGTGTTCCCGGCGCTTGAAATCGACCCGGAGCATCCGGCAGTTTCTGTCCTGGCGGCCTCACACTCAGCCGTCAAAAAACAGGAGCCGGTCATTGATGTTTCCCAAACCGTAACTGACGGAGGGTGGCTTTATAATGCCGGGATTCCGAGTGTAATATACGGGCCCGGTGATTTAAAAAACGCCCACTCCGTAAACGAGGAAGTGTCCGTTGATGAGCTTATAGACTATACGAAAGTCATGCTGAGCTTTATCCTCACCTGGTGCAGCCGCAAAAAAGATTGCCCGATGTGACAAGGTTCAGCCCGGCCGTTCATATAATAGGAAAAAGAATGGGCGAAGGGCGTGATACGAATGATCAGCATATCTGAATTTCAAATAAAAGATGTGGTAAACGTGTCGAACGGAAAAAAACTCGGCAGCATCGGTGATATTGATATTAACGTGACAACGGGGAAAATTCAGGCGATTATTTTAGGCGGGAGCGGAAAAGTTCTCGGTTTTTTCGGAAAAGAAGAGGAAATGATCATTCCTTGGCGAAATATAGTTAAAATTGGGGAAGATGTCATCTTAGTGCGTGTAAACGAACCAAAGGGGGGAGCGTAATCCTCCCTTTACTTGTAAAATGCCGGAAATCTCAATGTTTCCGGCACATTTATTTATCCGATTTTTCAATCAGCCGCTAAACGTATGCTTGAAATTGTGTTAAAATGAGTGGGAAATTACGCTTTTTTAATGTTTGTCGAAAGGTTGGATCCTCATGAATACATATCACCCGTTTAGTTTTACCACCCCCTCGGCACTCATGATAGAAGACTGGAATCATGTGAATCAGCATAACACAAAGGTCATCGCCGGATTCACAACCAAAAACGGAGGTGTCAGCAATCCTCCGTATGAGTCATTAAATACCGGATTGCACGTCCGGGACGAAGCTCATGATGTTGTGAAAAACCGTGAAGTCATAGCGTCCTTATGCGGTACTGATCTGGATTCCTGGGTATTCGCAGATCAGACACATGAAAACCGCGTCCGACACGTGACGGCCGGGGATAAAGGAAAAGGGGCGAGAGACTATTCCTCCGCATTCCGCGGGACGGACGGGCTCTATACGAAAGATACGAATCTTTTTTTGGCCCTGTGTTTTGCAGACTGTGTGCCCTTGTATTTTTATGACCCGGTAAATTCCATTATCGGCGCTGCCCATGCCGGATGGAAGGGGACGGTCAGACAAATCGGGCGCATCATGACGGAACGCTGGGTAAACGAAGAAGGCTCACGCTTAACAGATATTCAGGCTGTCATCGGTCCGTCTATCAGTGCAGTAAGCTATACCGTCGACGACCGCGTCATTAATGAAGTCCGGGCGCTGCCTTTTTCGGCTGAATCCGCCATATGTGAAACGGAAAAAGGCCAGTATCAGCTTGATTTAAAAGAGGTAAACCGCCTTCTTCTGATACATTGCGGCATTCCGGAAGAAAACATTTCAGTCAGCGGTTTATGCACTGAACGAGAGCATGAATTATTCTTTTCACACCGCCGCGACAAAGGGAAAACGGGACGCATGATGTCCTTTATCGGAATGAAGGAGGCATAAGTTATCTTGCGTGTTGCTGATCAATTACGACATATAAACGAAAGAATAAACGAAGCATGTAACAGATCGGGCCGAAGCCCCGAAGATGTAACCGTCATCGCGGTTACAAAATACGTATCAGCCGAAAGGGCTCAAGAGGCCGTCGATGCTGGTATTACAAGTCTGGGAGAAAACCGGGATACGGAGCTTATCCGCAAGCAGGATGTCATCAAAGGCAGCCCGGAGTGGCACTTTATCGGCAGTCTTCAGACCAGAAAGGTGAAGGCGGTCGTTGACCGTGTATCTTATATTCATTCCTTAGACAGACTGTCATTGGCAAAAGAGATTGAAAAACGGGCGCCGCATGCGGTTCGCTGTTTTGTGCAGGTGAATACTTCGCGTGAGCCGTCTAAGCACGGTTTGAAAACAGAGGAGGTCATCCCCTTTATCAGAGAGCTTTCTGACTTTAGAAACATTTCTGTAGAGGGCCTGATGACGATGGCTCCCCTGACAGACGATACAGAAACGATCAGAGCCTGCTTCCGGCAATTGCGTGATCTGAGGGATCAGGTGCAGCAGCTGAATCAGACAAACGCACCGTGCCGGGAACTTTCAATGGGCATGTCAAATGATTATGAAATCGCTGTTGAAGAGGGCGCTACTTTTATCCGAATCGGCTCTTCATTAGTCGGAAATGAAACGGGGGGTGTAAACAAATGAGCATGAAAAATAAATTGAAAAACTTTTTCTCAATGGATGAGGAGGAGTACGAGTACGAATACATTGAAACAGAGAAGGATCATCCGGAAGAACACGAACAGCAGAAAGATAAACAGCCTGCCTACGCCCAGAAGCCGGCGGGGAAGCAGAACGTAGTAAGCTTGCAAAGTGTTCAGAAATCCTCTAAAGTGGTGTTGAGTGAACCTCGTGTATATGCGGAAGCGCAGGAAATCGCCGATCATTTAAAGAACAGGCGGGCGGTTGTCGTCAATCTTCAGCGCATCCAGCATGATCAGGCGAAAAGAATCGTCGACTTTTTAAGCGGAACCGTCTATGCTATCGGCGGCGACATTCAAAGAATCGGTTCGGATATTTTTCTGTGCACGCCTGATAATGTCGATGTTTCCGGCACGATTTCGGAGCTCATAAATGAAGACGAACATCAGAGGTGGTAAAGCAGGATGATTCTTTATCAAATTTTTTCCGTTCTGAGTTATTTAATTTACATCTACTCGTTTGCCCTGATTATCTATATCTTTATGTCATGGGTGCCGAGTACGAGAGAAACGGCGGTCGGACGGTTTCTCGCAGCGATTTGCGAACCGTACCTAGAACCGTTCAGAAGGATCATTCCGCCCATTGCCATGCTGGATATATCCCCGATTGTAGCGATTATCGTGCTTCGATTTGCCACGACGGGACTTTGGGGCCTGTACCGCATGATCGCAATGTATACTTGAATGTGACAGTTTGATACGGGCTTGGCACCAGCCAAGCCTCTTTACATAGAAAGGAAAGAACATGAGCGATATTTACCAGCACTTCAGACAAGACGAGCGGCCTTTTATTGATCAGGTGCTTGAATGGAAACAGATTGTCCAGGACCAGTACCGGATGAAGCTGACTGATTTCTTAGATCCCCGGGAACAGGTGATTGTAAAAGCCGTTATCGGTGATGCCTGCGGCCTTGCGTTTTTCGGAGGCTATGACAGGGCTGAACGCAAACGCGCGATTTTATACCCCGAATATATGGAACCTGAACAGGATGATTTTGAGCTCCGGGCTTTTGAAGTTCAATACGCTGAAAAATTCGTCAGCATCGACCACCGCTCTCTTCTCGGGTCATTAATGGGAATCGGCTTAAAGCGGCAGAAATACGGTGATCTGATTTTCTCAGAGGAAGCCGTGCAGCTTATCGTCTCAGGTGAAATCGCCGATTTTGTCGGCACCCAGCTGACCAAAGCGGGCAAAGCGCCGGTAAAGCTTGAGAAAATCGAGCTTTCCGCACTTCACATTCCCGCTTCAGATGTCGAAATAAGGGAAGACACGGTTTCTTCATTACGCCTTGACGCCGTCTGCGCTTTAATGAGCAGGCAATCCCGGCAGAAAGCGCAGGCGCTTGTGAAAAACGGGCTCGTTAAGGTGAATTGGAAAGCCGTTGAGGATCCTTCCTATCAGGTTGCTGAAGGGGACATGCTTTCGATTCGGGGCTTCGGACGATGCAGTTTGACAAAAGTTGACGGAAAAACGAAAAAAGACAAATGGAAAGTTACGTTTGAACGGCAAAAATAAGTCGTTTTTTCAGTTTTTTTCTCCATCTGTGCCGTATTTGTTTTATAATGTGAACTAGATAACCGTACTGAAATGTAAAAATGGAGGTGGCAATATGCCATTAACGCCGAATGATATCCATAACAAAACGTTTACAAAAGGTTTTCGCGGATATGATGAAGATGAAGTAAATGAATTTTTAATGCAGGTCAGAAAAGATTACGAAATTGCACTCCGTAAAAAAACGGAGCTTGAGGCGAAAGTGAACGAGCTGGACGAAAAAATCGGCCACTTTGCCAATATTGAAGAAACGCTGAATAAATCAATTCTCGTAGCCCAGGAAGCGGCAGAAGACGTAAAGCGCAACTCGCAGAAAGAAGCGAAGCTGATCGTCCGTGAAGCTGAAAAAAATGCCGACCGCATTATCAATGAGTCGCTTTCCAAATCAAGAAAAATCGCAATGGAAATTGAAGAGCTGAAGAAACAGTCTAAAGTGTTCAGAACGCGTTTCCAAATGCTGATTGAAGCGCAGCTCGACCTGCTGAAAAACGATGATTGGGATCATCTGTTAGAATACGAAGTCGACGCGGTATTTGAGGAAAAAGAATAATTTTCTGATTTTCTTGACATTCTCCGGCCCGTTCGAATATAATACGTTCATAAATTCAGATGAAAAGACGATTGAAAGGGACCGGCATGACTCAAAACAGGCTATAAAGCGAACCGGGGAAGGTGAAAGCCCGGGATGGCCGGAAGCATGCAGATCAGCCCTTTAGTTTCCTTTCTGAACCGCCAGTAGGAAAGGACGTTCCATCACGTTACGATGTTCGAGAGGAAAGGACGGCTGACCGTTTTTTCTAAAAGGGTGGTACCGCGAGATAAGCTTTCTCGTCCCTTATGGGATGAGAGGGCTTTTTTTATTTTCTGAAAAATGTTGTGGAGGAATGAAAATGGATTACAAAGATACGCTGTTAATGCCGAAAACAGATTTTCCGATGCGCGGAAATCTTCCGAACCGTGAGCCGGACATGCAAAAAGATTGGGAGGAGCAGGACATTTACCGTCTTGTTCAAGAACGGACGAAAGACCGCCCGAAATTCGTACTGCATGACGGACCTCCTTATGCAAACGGAGACATCCACATGGGCCATGCCCTGAACAAAATCCTGAAAGATTTTATCGTCCGCTATAAATCAATGAGCGGCTATAACGCACCGTATGTGCCTGGCTGGGATACACACGGCCTGCCGATTGAAACGGCGCTGACGAAAAACAAAAAAGTAAACCGGAAAGAAATGTCCGTAGCCGATTTCCGCAAGCTTTGCGAAGAATATGCATGGCAGCAGATCGAAAGACAGCGCGAACAATTTAAGCGTCTCGGCGTCAGAGGCGATTGGGAAAACCCATATGTGACCCTTCAGCCTGAATTTGAAGCGCAGCAGATCCGCGTTTTCGGCGAAATGGCGAAAAGAGGCTATATTTATAAAGGCCTGAAGCCTGTCAACTGGTCGCCTTCCAGTGAATCTGCCTTAGCAGAAGCGGAAATTGAATATCAGGACAAACGTTCCGCGTCTATTTATGTTGCATTTAAGGTGAAAGACGGCAAAGGTGTTCTGGAAAACGGTGAAAGCTTTATTATCTGGACGACGACGCCGTGGACGATCCCTGCCAACCTCGGAATTTCCGTTCATCCTGACCTTGAATACAATGTCATCAAGGTTGGAGACAAGCGTTACGTAGTGGCGGCTGAATTAATCGAAAGCGTCGCGCAGGCATGCGGATTTGAAAATCCGGAAGTTGTCGCATCATATAAAGGCAGAGAATTAGAATACATCACTGCAGAACATCCACTGTACGGCAGAGATTCACTCGTCATGCTTGGTGACCACGTCACAACCGATGCCGGAACAGGCTGTGTTCATACTGCTCCGGGCCACGGGGAAGATGACTTTATCGTCGGCCAAAAGTACGGCTTAGAAGTACTGTGCCCTGTTGATGAAAAAGGTAACATGACTGACGAAGCGCCGGGCTTTGAAGGAATGTTTTACGATAAAGCCAATAAACCGATCACGGAGAAGCTTGAAGAAAACGGCGCGCTCTTGAAGCTCGAGTTTATTACACACTCCTATCCGCATGACTGGAGAACAAAAAAACCGACCATCTTCAGAGCGACAGCGCAATGGTTTGCATCAATTAAAGATTTCAGATCCGATCTGCTTGATGCCATCCAACAAACGAAGTGGGTGCCGGAGTGGGGCGAACAGCGCCTTTACAACATGGTGCGCGACCGCGGTGACTGGTGTATTTCAAGACAGCGCGTCTGGGGCGTTCCGATCCCGGTATTTTATGCTGAAAACGGTGAGCCGGTCATCACTGACGAAACGATTGAACACGTTTCTGAGCTGTTCAAAAAACACGGCTCAAACGTCTGGTTTGAAAGAGAGGCAAAAGACCTCCTGCCGGAAGGGTTTACACATCCGGGAAGCCCGAACGGTATTTTCACGAAAGAACAAGACATTATGGATGTATGGTTTGATTCAGGATCTTCTCATCAGGCCGTTCTTGAAGAACGTGATGATCTCGTCCGCCCGGCTGATTTATACCTTGAAGGCTCTGACCAATACCGCGGCTGGTTTAACTCATCTCTTTCAACCGCTGTTGCAGTCACTGGCCAAGCACCGTATAAAGGCGTATTAAGCCACGGATTTACACTTGATGCAAACGGCCGTAAAATGAGTAAATCACTCGGCAATACGATTGACCCGACAAAAATCGCAAAACAGCTTGGAGCAGAAATTCTGCGTTTATGGGTATCTTCCGTAAACTATCAGGCCGACCACCCGGTTTCTGAAGACATTCTGAAGCAGGTCGCTGAAGTATACCGGAAAGTCCGCAACACGTTCCGCTTCCTTCACGGCAACCTGTTTGACTTCGATCCAAGTGTCAATGCCGTTGCTGTTAAAGATCTTCGCGAAGTGGATCAATATATGCTGATCAAGCTCAATAAGCTGATCGATAAGGTGAAAAAAGCGTACGATGAATACGAATTTGCGGTTGTTTATCACAGCATTCACAATTTCTGCACGATCGAGCTCAGCTCTTTCTATCTTGATTTCGCAAAAGATGTTGTGTACATCGAGCATGCGGATCATCCGGACCGCCGCAGCATGCAGACCGTCTTTTATGAAACGCTGCTGGCGTTAGTGAAGCTGACGGCGCCGATTCTCCCGCATACAGCGGATGAAATGTGGTCTCACTTATCATTTGTTGAAGAAGCGAGCGTACAGCTGACAGATATGCCGGAAACCATCTCTGTTCCGGACAGTCAAGCGACAGAAGAAAAATTCGACCGCTTCATGGAGCTTCGCAACGACGTGCTGAAGGCTTTGGAAACAGCCCGTAACGAGAAAATTATCGGAAGATCATTGGAAGCGAGCCTGACTTTGTATCCGAACAAAGAAAACCGCGACCTTTTGTCATCCATTAAAGAAAATATCGCGCAGCTGTTTATCGTCTCAGAACTGACAGTAAAAGACGAAAGTGAAGCGCCGGAAACAGCGCAAAGCTTCACGACAGGAAAAATGACCGTAGAAAAAGCGGAAGGCCAGATGTGTGAGCGGTCCCGCGTGATTTCTAAAGATGTCGGAGCCAATCCGAAGTATCCGACATTATCACTGCGAAATGCGGAAATCGTTGAAAAATATTATCAAAAATAATGAATGAGAAAGCGCCCGGTCAGCCGGGCGCTTTTTTACATGCCAGCAATGTCATCGATTAGAACGATAGGAAAAATCTTATGGGCTTCAAATGACGCAGCCGGGGCAACAATAAAGCTATAACATCAAGAGCAGGAGTTGTGATGAATGAATGAATGATCAACTGACCGCAATCCACACGGAGCTTCTCATGATGAAAGAAGAACTTCAATCAAGATTATTCGAATATTCTTGCTTTCACATGTCAGCATCTGTTGAACCTTCAATGAACGACCAAGAAGCAACTCTGATCTATCATATAAAAGAAGAACTTCAGGACGTTCTTCTTGCCCTGTCTAAGTTTGAAAACAATACGTACGGTTATTGTGAAAAAACAGGCGCCCCCATTCCGATTGACAAGCTTGCGGTTTTGCCGACGGCCAGAACCGCTGATGATTTTTATTATCCCGCTCAATTTGAAAAGAAAACCCTTCCATACTGGGTACCCGGAGATTATGCATATGATCAGGCGCTGTATGAGTGACAGCGTCTGTCTGCATGCGCTTATGATCTGCCTTTACTCCGCCATCTTTTACTGATAAAATTCATAAAGGATAAAAGTAACTGTATACTGGAGGAACGTGTGTGCTTTATTATCTTATCGCTCTTTTTATTATTATTGCCGACCAATTGACCAAATGGCTTGTCGTCAGCCATATGGAATTGGGACAAAGCATACCTGTCATCGATCAGGTGCTTTATATCACTTCTCATCGCAACACGGGAGCGGCATGGGGGATTTTAGCCGGGCAAATGTGGTTTTTCTACGTCATTACCATCGCCGTGATTATCGGAATCGTTTATTACATACAGCGTTATGCAAAAGGGCAGATGTTACTCGGGATTTCTCTCGGCTTAATGCTGGGAGGTGCGGCCGGAAACTTTATTGACCGGGCGGCGCGCCAGGAAGTGGTGGATTTTATTCATGTCATCATCGTGAATTATCAATATCCGATTTTTAATATCGCGGATTCATCACTGTGCGTCGGTGTGATACTTTTATTTATTCATATGCTGTTTGACAGCGGGAAAAAGAAGGAGCAATAACATGAATCAATTTGAGATAACCGTTCAGCCTGAACAAAAAAGCGAACGGATTGATAAATTTTTGGCTTCAACAGGAGAAAACTGGTCACGCACTCAAGTGCAGCAATGGGTAAAAGAGGGATTGGTATCCGTTAACGGCAAATCCGTCAAAGCCAATTATAAAATGCAGCCCGGCGATCAGGTAAACGTCACCATTCCTGAACCGGAAGAACTGGACGTGCTTGCAGAGCCGATGGACTTGGACATTTACTATGAGGACCAGGATGTCTTGGTTGTGAACAAACCGCGGGGGATGGTCGTACACCCGGCGCCCGGCCATGTGACAGGGACGCTTGTAAACGGGCTGATGGCTCACTGCAATGACCTTTCCGGTATTAACGGCGTAATGCGCCCGGGAATCGTCCACCGGATTGATAAGGATACTTCCGGCCTGTTAATGGTCGCCAAAAACGATATGGCGCATGAGTCACTCGTTAACCAGCTCGTCAATAAAACCGTGACCAGAAAGTACACAGCGGTTGTTCACGGAGTGATTTCACACGATGACGGAACGATTGACGCTCCGATCGGAAGGGATAAAAAAGACCGTCAAAGCATGACCGTAACAAGAGAAGGCAGCAAAAACGCCGTCACGCATTTCCACGTGCTTGAGCGTTTTCAAGATTTCACGCTCGTAGAGTGCCGTCTTGAGACTGGGAGAACGCATCAGATCCGCGTCCATATGAAATATATCGGATTTCCTTTGGCGGGCGATCCGAAGTACGGGCCGAGAAAAACGGTTGATTTCAACGGCCAGGCGCTGCATGCCGGAATATTAGGCTTTGATCATCCGCGGACGGGCGAATACATGGAGTTTGAAGCGCCCCTTCCTGAAGATATGAAAAAACTCATTGAACTTTTGAGAAATAGTCATTGACAGCGAGTTTCTTTTCTGAAATAATAAAAACAAGCTGAATAGATTCTTTAACACAGTCCAGAGAGGCTGAGAAGGATAACGGATAGGACAGAAGAGATACGTGTGTGTCTTCGTCCTGGAAAGGAACCCCTCTATGCTCTGGCAGGAGGGGTTTTTTCTTCTTATATACGAATGGAGAGGTGTCACGAGTGAATCAAAAAGCTGTTATTCTCGACGAACAGGCCATCAGACGGGCGCTGACAAGGATAGCCCATGAAATGATTGAACGGAATAAAGGAATGAATGACTGCATTCTTGTAGGGATTAAAACAAGAGGCATTTATTTAGCAAAGCGGCTGGCCGAACGGATTGAGCAGATTGAAGGGAATCCGGTCACCGTGGGAGAAATCGATATTACCCTTTACCGTGACGATCTGACGAAAAAAACGAGCAATGAAGAACCGCTTGTAAAAGGTGCGGACATTCCGGCCGATATTACAGATCAAAAGGTCATTGTGGTTGATGATGTGCTTTATACCGGCCGGACGGTGAGAGCGGCGATGGATGCACTCGTTGATGTCGGGCGGCCGTCATCGATACAGCTTGCCGTGCTTGTCGACAGAGGGCACCGGGAGCTGCCGATCAGAGCGGACTATATCGGGAAAAACATTCCGACCTCAAAAGCTGAAAAAGTGATGGTTCAGCTGAGCGAAGTTGATCAGACTGATATGGTCGCCATTTACGAAAATGAATAATCACCCTTTTTAAATGCATTCCAGAGAGTTTGCGAAGAGGATTTTAAAACACAAAGCCGGGCGGATCGACGCGGCCGGGTTTTGTATGCCTCTTTGCAATAAAAGCAAAGAGGTTTTTTTATACCATTTGAAAGTCAACCGGGAGGAAACACGCCATGAGTAAGAAAAAAGTAAACCTGGGAGTCAGGGACGTCCCCAATCCATTGTCTTGGCTGTCATTCAGCCTGCAGCATTTATTCGCCATGTTCGGCTCAACCATTCTCGTGCCGAAACTGGTCGGGATGAGCCCGGCAGTCGCGCTTGTCACAAGCGGAATCGGAACACTCGCTTACCTCTTGGTGACAAAAGGCCGGATTCCCGCTTATCTCGGCTCATCATTCGCTTTTATCTCACCGATTATCTTGGTGAAAGCGACGGGGGGACCGGGGGCTGCCATGGTCGGCGCTTTCCTGGCGGGAATTGTGTACGGGCTGATCGCGCTCCTTATCAGGCAGCTTGGAACGGGGTGGCTGATGAAGCTGCTGCCGCCGGTGGTCGTAGGGCCGGTCATCATCGTCATCGGACTCGGACTGGCAAGCACAGCCGTCAATATGGCAATGTATGCCGATCCGAATGCGAAAGAACTCGTCTACAGTCTGAGGCATTTCAGTGTAGCCGGTGTCACCTTGGCAATCACCATTATCTGCGCCATCTTTTTACGGGGATTTTTAAGCCTGATCCCGGTATTGATCGGCATTATAGGCGGCTATCTGTTTGCGCTGACACAGGGAATCGTCAATTTCCAGCCGGTCATTGATGCAAAATGGTTCGCCGTTCCTGAATTTATCATACCTTTCAAAGACTATACGCCGTCAGTGACATTGGGCATTGCGGCTGCGATGGTGCCGGTCGCTTTCGTGACGATGTCAGAGCATATCGGCCATCAAATGGTGCTGAGTAAAGTTGTCGGACAGGATTTCATTAAAAAGCCGGGGCTGCACCGCTCCATAATGGGGGACAGTGTTGCGACGATCATCGCTTCGTTAATCGGCGGCCCGCCGACGACAACGTACGGCGAAAACATCGGTGTACTGGCAATTACAAGGGTTTTCAGCGTCTTTGTCATCGGCGGCGCGGGTGTGATTGCGCTGTGCTTCGGATTTATCGGCAAAGTTTCAGCGCTGATCAGCTCTGTTCCGTCCGCAGTTATGGGCGGCGTTTCCTTCCTGCTCTTCGGAATCATCGCCTCCAGCGGCTTGAGAATGCTGATTGACAACAACATTGATTATGAAAACAAGAGAAATTTAATTATCACATCCGTCATCCTCGTGATCGGCGTCGGCGGTGCTTTCATTCAAGTATCAAAAGGCGGGTTTCAAATATCCGGCATGGCGCTTGCGGCAATCGTGGGAGTCATCCTGAACCTTATCCTGCCGCACACAAATGATGAAGACGCGGACGCAGCAGAACAACAAAATCATATGTAAACCTTTTAAAGAAAGTCCAGAGAGGCTTGGAAGGGTTATAACGGGAAGAAGCTGTACGCTGCTTCTCTCTTTAACCGCACCCCGAGTCTGTAGGCCGGGGTGTTTTTTTACGGCCTTCAATCGGAAACGGAGGAGAAAAAAACATGAATCATTTAACGGCGATGTCTGAACTGAGCACGGCTGAAATTACAGAATTGCTGCGTGAGGCAAAAGCGATAAAAGAGGGAACAGAGTGCCCCGATCTCTCGGGAAAATTCGTTGCGAATCTGTTTTTTGAACCAAGCACGAGAACGCGGTTCAGCTTTGAAGTGGCGGAAAAAAAGCTCGGTATGAACGTGCTCAATTTAGACGGCACGAGTACAAGCGTTCAAAAAGGCGAGTCTTTATACGACACGATCAAAACACTGGAAGCAATCGGAGCGGACGCCTGCGTCATCAGGCACAGCACGGATGAATATTACAAGGATCTGACTGGCAAAGTAAATATTCCGATCTTAAATGCGGGCGACGGCTGCGGCCAGCATCCGACCCAATCATTGCTCGATCTAATGACGATTCAAGAGGAATTTGAGAATTTTCAGGGTCTGACCGTTTCCATTCATGGCGATATCAAACACAGCAGGGTGGCAAGGTCAAATGCCGAGGTGCTGACAAGGCTCGGCGCACGCGTGCTGTTTTCTGGTCCGCCGCAATGGCAGGATGAGAACAACTCCTTCGGCACCTGTGTTCAGACGGATGAAGCCATACAAGCTTCAGATGTCGTCATGCTGCTCCGCATTCAAAATGAAAGACATCAGACAGAAGCGGACCAAAAAGGCTACCTGGAAGCATACGGGCTGACCGCAAAGCGTGCGGAAAGCATGAAGCGGCATGCCATCATCATGCATCCCGCACCGGTAAACAGAGGGGTCGAAATTGACACAATATTAGTGGAATCCGGAAAATCACGAATATTTAAACAAATGGAAAATGGTGTGTATATCAGAATGGCAGTCTTAAAAAGAGCACTGCAAACCAATGCGAAAAGGGGAGAAGCGGCTTATGTCTTATCTCATTAAAAACGGCTGGATGTTAAATGAACAGGGAGAAAAAGTGGCGCAGGATATCCGGGTAACAGGAGAAATCATTGCGGAAACCGGCATACTGACGGCAAAAGACGGGGAAACCGTGATCGACGCTTCCGGTCTGTTCGTCTCACCGGGGCTCGTAGACCTTCATGTACACTTCAGAGAACCGGGCGGTGAGAAAAAAGAAACGATTGAAACGGGCTCTAAAGCTGCGGCGCGGGGCGGTTTTACCACTGTCGCCGCCATGCCGAATACAAGGCCCGTGCCGGATACGAAGGAGCAGATGGAATGGCTGCAAAACCGGATCAAAGAAACCTCATCTGTCCGGGTTCTTCCTTACGCTTCGATCACGATCAGACAAACCGGCGAACAAATGACAGATTTTGAGGTGCTTCATGAAGCCGGCGCATTTGCTTTCACCGATGACGGCGTCGGCGTTCAGACTGCCGGAATGATGTATGAAGCAATGAAACGGGCGGCTTCAATGAATAAAGCGATTGTCGCTCATTGTGAGGATAACTCACTGATTTACGGCGGAAGCGTACATGAAGGTGCTTTTTCAAAAGCGAACGGCCTGAATGGCATACCTTCCATTTGTGAAGCGGTACATATCGCTCGTGACGTGCTGCTGGCGGAAGCGGCGGGCTGCCATTACCATGTGTGTCATATCAGCACGAAAGAATCCGTCAGAGCCGTAAGAGACGCAAAAAAAGCGGGAATTCGCGTGACAGCCGAAGTGTCGCCGCACCATCTGCTGCTTTGTGACGAAGATATCCCAGGGCTTGATACCAATTTTAAAATGAATCCGCCGCTTCGCAGCAAAGAGGACAGAGCGGCACTGATTGAAGGGCTATTGGAAGGCACGATTGATTTCATCGCCACTGACCATGCGCCGCATACCGAAGAAGAGAAAAACACGGACATGAAGCTTGCGCCTTTCGGTATCGTCGGTTTAGAAACAGCCTTCCCGCTTCTGTACACACACTTTGTGAAAAGCGGATCGTGGACGCTGAAGCAGCTGGTTGACTTCATGACGAAAAAACCTTGCGAGGCGTTCGGTCTTCCGTACGGAACGCTTGCACCGGGCGCGCCGGCTGACATTACCCTGATCGACCTGGAAAAAGAAGCGGCAATTGACAAAGATACATTTTTATCTAAAGGAAAAAATACGCCATTCAACAAGATGAAGTGCTTCGGCTGGCCTGTCGCAACGATGGCTGGCGGGAAGCTTGCATACGAAGAAGGGAGACTCGTCAAATGAAAAGAAGACTAGTGCTGGAAAATGGAGCGGTATTTGAGGGGGAAGCATTCGGGAGCCTTGAGCATACCGCCGGTGAAGTCGTATTCAATACGGGAATGACCGGTTATCAGGAAATTTTATCAGACCCTTCCTACTGCGGGCATATCGTGACGCTGACGTATCCTCTGATCGGCAACTACGGGATTAACAGAGATGACTTTGAATCCATTACTCCTTTTGTAAAAGGGCTGATCGTAAAAGAATTGTGCGAGCTGCCATCCAACTGGAGATCGGCTTACACGCTTGATGAGTATTTGAAGATGAAAAATATCCCCGGCTTACAAGGGATTGACACGAGAAAGCTTACAAGAATGATCCGCACGGCAGGTGCATTAAAAGGAACGTTTGCATCATGTGAGGAGAATGTCGAAGCGGTTCTTGCACTTCTGAAAGAAACGGAACTTCCGAGAAATCAAGTCGCTCAAGTATCAGCGAAAACGGCATATCCGAGTCCGGGCCGCGGAAAACGCATCGTACTCGTTGATTTCGGCATGAAGCATGGCATCTTAAGAGAATTAAACAAACGAAAATGTGATGTCATCGTTGTGCCGTACAATGTAACGGCGGAAGAAGTGCTCCAGCTGAAGCCTGACGGCATTATGCTTTCTAACGGACCCGGAGATCCGAAAGATGTGCCGGAAGCCATTGAGATGATAAAAGGCATACTCGGGAAGGTGCCGTTATTCGGAATCTGCCTCGGCCACCAATTATTTGCACTGGCATCAGGAGCGGATACGGAAAAAATGAAATTCGGACACAGGGGCTCCAACCATCCGGTTAAAGAGCTTGCGACCGGGAAAGTCGCTTTAACCGCCCAAAACCACGGATATACAGTCTCTTCTATAGACGAAACAGAGCTTGAAGTGACACATATTGCGATCAATGATCAAACGATCGAAGGACTCAAACATAAAACATTGCCGGCATTTACCGTTCAGTACCACCCTGAAGCTTCACCGGGGCCGGAAGATGCCAATCATTTATTTGACAGATTCATCGACTTGATCGAAACAACTGAGAAAGAAGGGGAAGCGGCATGCCAAAACGCGTAGACATTAAAAAGATATTAGTGATCGGATCAGGCCCGATTATTATCGGACAGGCGGCGGAATTTGATTATGCGGGCACACAAGCGTGTCTGGCTTTAAAAGAAGAAGGTTATGAAGTCATTCTCGTCAATTCAAATCCGGCAACGATTATGACGGATACGGAAATGGCCGACCGGGTATATATCGAACCGCTGACGCCGGAATTTCTCACGCGTATTATCAGAAAAGAACGGCCGGACGCCATCCTGCCGACTTTGGGAGGACAGACAGGGCTGAATCTTGCGGTCGAGCTGTCTGATCTCGGAGTTCTTGCAGAATGCGGAGTGGAAGTGCTCGGCACAAAGCTGTCAGCCATCCAGCAGGCGGAAGATCGCGACTTGTTCCGTACGCTGATGAATGAGCTGAATGAACCGGTGCCCGAAAGTGAGATTATCCGCACTTTGCAGGAAGCCGAGGAATTTGTCAGCCGGATCGGGTTTCCGGTTATCGTCCGCCCCGCTTACACATTAGGCGGAACGGGCGGCGGCATCTGCTCAAATGAAGCGGAATTGAAGGAGATCGTCGAAAACGGATTAAAACTAAGCCCCGTTCATCAATGCCTTTTGGAAAAAAGCATCGCCGGTTACAAAGAGATCGAATATGAAGTCATGAGAGACAGCAGAGATCATGCGATCGTCGTCTGTAACATGGAAAATATCGATCCGGTCGGCATCCATACGGGCGACAGCATCGTCGTTGCTCCGAGTCAGACGTTGAGCGACAGGGAATATCAGCTTTTGCGCAATGTTTCATTAAAGCTGATCCGCGCACTCGGCATAGAAGGCGGCTGTAATGTTCAGCTCGCGCTGGATCCCGACAGCTTCCAATACTACATTATCGAAGTGAATCCGCGGGTGAGCCGCTCATCTGCCCTCGCTTCAAAAGCAACGGGTTACCCGATCGCAAAACTTGCGGCGAAAATCGCAGTCGGGCTTTCTCTTGATGAAATGATGAACCCCGTAACGGGAAAAACATATGCGGCTTTTGAGCCCGCGCTTGACTATGTCGTTTCTAAGATCCCGCGCTGGCCGTTTGATAAATTTGAATCGGCAAACCGCAGACTCGGAACACAAATGAAAGCGACCGGAGAGGTCATGGCCATCGGACGCACCCTTGAAGAATCACTGTTAAAGGCAGTCCGCTCACTGGAAGCCGATGTCTATCATCTCGAACTGAAGGATGCGGAAGAGATTTCTGACGGGCTTTTGGAAAAACGGATCAGAAAGGCCGGAGACGAACGGCTGTTTTACCTCGCTGAAGCTTTCAGAAGAGGCTACACGGTAGAGCAGCTTCATGAGTTTTCCGCAATTGACGTTTTCTTTTTGCACAAGCTCTATAAGCTGGTCGCCTTTGAAACAAAGCTGAAAGCGGAAAAAGGCAGCCTCGCCGTCCTTCAGACAGCGAAGGAACTCGGCTTTTCCGACAAATATATCAGCCGGGAATGGAACATGCCGGAACAAGAGCTGTATCAAATGCGAAAAGAAGCAGCCATCAAGCCTGTATATAAAATGGTGGACACATGCGCGGCGGAATTCGAATCAGAAACTCCGTACTTCTACAGCACATATGAGGAAGAAAATGAGTCTGAGGTTACACCAAGAAAAAGTGTCGTCGTCCTAGGCTCAGGTCCGATCCGCATCGGACAGGGCGTCGAATTTGACTATGCGACCGTTCATTCTGTCTGGGCGATCAAGCAGGCAGGCTATGAAGCGATTATTATCAACAACAACCCTGAGACGGTGTCCACTGATTTCAGCATATCAGACAAGCTGTATTTTGAACCGCTGACGGTTGAAGATGTCATGCACATCATCGATTTGGAACAGCCGGAAGGAGTTGTCGTCCAATTCGGCGGCCAGACGGCGATCAACCTTGCGGAAGAATTAAGCGCCCGCGGCGTCAAAATCCTCGGCACATCACTTGAGGATTTAGACCGTGCGGAAGACAGGGATAAGTTTGAGCAGGCGCTTGAGGCGCTGAATGTGCCGCAGCCGCTCGGAAAAACCGCTGTATCGGTGAGCGAAGCGGTCAAAATTGCCGCATCCATCGGCTATCCGGTTCTTGTCCGCCCTTCATACGTGCTCGGCGGCCGGGCGATGGAAATCGTCTATCATGAAGAAGAGCTGCTTCACTATATGAAAAACGCGGTCAAAATCAACCCGCAGCATCCGGTGTTAATCGACCGTTATCTGACGGGAAAAGAAATCGAAGTCGATGCCGTATCTGACGGCGAAACAGTCGTCATCCCGGGAATTATGGAGCATATCGAGCGGGCCGGCGTCCATTCAGGAGATTCAATTGCCGTCTATCCGCCTCAGTCTTTAAGCGAAGACATTAAGAAAAAAATCGAACAATACACTGTAGCTTTGGCAAAAGGACTCAACATCATCGGCTTGCTGAACATCCAGTTCGTACTGTCGCAAGGTGAAGTGTACGTGCTCGAAGTAAATCCGCGGTCAAGCAGAACCGTGCCGTTCTTAAGCAAAATCACAAAGATTCCGATGGCGAATCTGGCGACAAAGGTCATTCTCGGCCAAAAGCTTGCTGATTTCGGCTACAAAGAAGGGCTGCAGCCTGAACAGCAGGGGGTATTCGTGAAAGCGCCTGTCTTCTCATTCGCGAAGCTGAGAAGAGTGGATATTACATTAGGGCCTGAAATGAAATCGACGGGAGAGGTCATGGGCAAAGATTCAACCCTGGAAAAAGCGCTCTACAAAGCGCTGATTGCCTCTGGCATTCAAATCCCGAATTACGGCTCAGTGCTATTGACCGTTGCCGATAAAGATAAAGAAGAAGGACTTATGATCGCGAAGCGGTTCCACGCAATCGGCTATAACATCTTGGCGACGGAAGGAACGGCGGCTTATTTGAAAGACGCCCGGATTCCGGCTCAGGTCGTCGGGAAAATCGGCGAAGAAGGAAAAAATCTCATCGACGTCATCAGAAACGGTGAAGCGCAATTTGTCATCAATACGCTGACAAAAGGCAAACAGCCGGCCAGAGACGGCTTCAGAATCCGCCGCGAATCCGTTGAGAACGGAGTCGCCTGCCTGACATCTTTAGATACGGCCGAAGCCATTTTGCGGGTATTGGAAAGCATGACTTTCTGTGCGGATCATATGCCTGCATCTGAAACCAATCAAAAGGCGGCTGTCACGATATGAAAAAAGCGCATTTGACTGTTCAATCCAATTCGGAAATTGCCGACCAGATCTATAAGATGGTGCTGAAAGGAGAACTTGTCCGGCACTTTACCGAGCCGGGACAATTTCTTCATTTAAAGGTGAGTGACGCGGTCACGCCGCTTTTAAGAAGGCCGCTCAGCATTGCGGACGTCGATTTCGCCGTGAATGAAGTATCCGTTATCTACAGAACTGACGGTGAGGGAACGCGTCTTTTGTCCGAGAAAAAAGAGGGCAGCATGATTGACGTTCTCGGCCCTCTCGGCAACGGATTCCCCGTCCGGCGGATTGAACCCGGCAAAACCGCGCTGTTAGTCGGAGGCGGAGTCGGGGTTCCGCCTTTGCAGGAACTGTCAAAGCGCCTGACGGAAAAAGGCGTAAACGTCATTCACGTGCTTGGGTTTCAATCAGCAAAGGATGTTTTTTATGAACAGGAATGTCTCGCGTACGGAGACACCTATGTGGCAACGGCTGACGGGACATATGGAGAAAAAGGATTTGTCACTGACATCATCCGCGAAAAGCAGCTCGAATTCGATGTCCTGCTCAGCTGCGGTCCGACACCGATGCTGAAAGCACTGAAGCAGCAGTACGGCCATAAAGAGGTTTATCTCTCGATGGAGGAGCGGATGGGCTGCGGCATAGGGGCCTGCTTCGCCTGCGTGTGCCGTACGGGCGAAAGCGATACATCATATGTGAAAGTCTGCCTTGACGGGCCGGTATTTAAAGCTGAGGAGGTGGCGCTGTAATGTTAGAGGTGAATTTGCCGGGTCTCCGATTGAAAAACCCGATCATCCCCGCTTCCGGATGTTTCGGTTTCGGAAAGGAATATGCCGGATTTTATGATTTATCATGCCTCGGAGGCATCATGATTAAAGCCACTACGAACGAAGCGCGTTTCGGAAATCCGACACCGAGAGTGGCGGAGACAAGCGCGGGAATGCTGAATGCCATCGGCCTGCAAAATCCCGGACTTGAGCATGTACTCAAACATGAGCTGCCTTGGCTTGAACAGTTTGACACGCCGATTATCGCAAACGTCGCCGGTTCTCAGGTGGAAGACTATAAAGAAGTGGCCGAGCACATCAGCAAAGCGCCGAATGTGCATGCGCTTGAACTTAACATTTCGTGTCCGAATGTCAAAACGGGCGGGATTGCTTTTGGCACTGATCCCGCCATGGCGGCCGATCTGACAAAAGCGGTGAAAGAAGTTTCCGCAGTGCCTGTATATGTGAAGCTTTCGCCTAATGTCGCCAACATAACCGAAATTGCCAAGGCGATTGAAGCAGCCGGTGCTGACGGCCTGACGATGATTAATACACTCGTCGGGATGAGGCTCGATCTTAAGACAGGACGGCCGATTTTAGCAAATAAAACGGGCGGACTGTCAGGCCCGGCAATCAAACCGGTCGCCATCCGGATGGTATACGAAGTCAGCCAGGCCGTTCAAATTCCGATTATCGGGATGGGCGGCGTCCAGACCGCGGAGGATGCACTGGAATTTCTTCTTGCCGGGGCGAGTGCTGTTGCAGTCGGCACGGCAAACTTCGTCAATCCGTTTGTCTGCCCGGAAATCATAGAACAGCTCCCTCGTGTGCTGCGCCAATACGGCTTTCAATCTGTAAGTGAATGCATCGGAAGGAGCTGGAAGCATGAAAAACAACCTGCCCATCATCGCGCTTGATTTTGCATCAGGGGAAGAGACTTTAGCGTTTTTAGATTTGTTTGAAAAGGAAAGGCTGTTTGTCAAAACGGGGATGGAACTTTTTTATCAGGAAGGCCCGGCCATCATTCACCAATTAAAAGAACGGAATTGTGACATATTTTTAGATTTGAAGCTTCACGATATTCCGACTACAGTCAATAAAGCGATGAAACGGCTTGCCGGCCTCGGCGTTGATCTCGTCAATGTCCATGCAGCGGGAGGCGCACGGATGATGCGCGCGGCTCTAGAAGGGCTTGAAGAGGGCACGCCGAGAGGCAAAAAACGCCCGTCTTTAATTGCAGTCACCCAGCTGACCAGCACTTCAGAGCAGATGGCGAAGGAAGAGCTTCTGCTGCAAAAGCCGCTTTTAGAAACGGTTGTTCATTACGGAAAAATGGCGGAAGAGTGCGGGCTGGACGGAGTGGTATGTTCGGTTCATGAAACAAAAGCCATTTATGAAGCGGTCCGGCCGTCATTTCTGACAGTCACGCCCGGCATCCGCACCGCTAGTGACGCATCTGACGATCAAGTCCGGACGGCGACTCCGTCATTTGCGAAAGAAAACGGCTCGTCAGCCATTGTCGTGGGCCGCTCAATTACAAAAGCGGAAAATCCCGTTAAAGCATATGAAGCAATTAAACTGGAATGGGAGGGTGTTCGCCGATGAAACAAGCTATCGCAAAACATCTATTACACATTGAAGCTGTCTTTTTACGTCCGAATGAGCCATTTACTTGGGCGAGCGGCATTTTATCACCGATCTATTGTGACAACCGTCTGACATTGTCGTATCCGGAAGTGAGAAATGACGTGGCGGACGGGCTCAGCAAACTGCTGAAAGAGCATTTCCCCGAAGCGGAGATGATCGCCGGAACTGCAACGGCAGGCATTCCGCACGCTGCGCTTCTCGCAGACCGTACTGGCGCGCCGATGTGCTACGTCAGAAGCAAGCCGAAAGCGCACGGCAAAGGAAATCAAATAGAAGGCGCCGTTAAAAAAGGGCAAAAAACAGTCGTGATTGAAGACTTGATTTCTACCGGAGGCAGCGTGCTCGAAGCTGCGGCGGCCCTTCAAAAAGAGGGTGCGGAAGTCCTCGGCGTCATCTCCATTTTTACATACGGACTGCCGAAAGCAAGAGAAGCCTTTAAAAAAGCGGGTCTGCCGTATTACTCATTAACGGATTATGACACGCTGATTGAAGTGGCGCTAGAAAACGGAACGATTCATTCAGATGACGTTGAGAAACTGAAATCATGGAAACAGAATCCCGAGTCAAAAGATTGGTTTAAAAAATAATAATAATAAAAACAGGCCTCAGGGCCTGTTTTTATTATTCCTATCAAAAAACTCGGGTTGACTTCTGTTAGAATTGTGCTAAAATTTAGTACAAATCTAAAAAGCTTATCAAGAGCGGCTGAGGGACTGGACCGATGACGCCCGGCAACCTGCATGTATTGCAAGGTGCCGCATCCAGAAAAATGCACAGCATTTTGAAGATAAGGGCTATATCGGGTCACTGTCTTTCATTCCGCTGGATTGAAAGTTTTTTTATGAAAAAAAGATTGAGGGATAAGACAACCGGCAGAAAACAACAGCTGTTTGATTGTCTCCGGGAGGAGGAAAGAAAAAATGCTAACGTATGACACATGGGAAGAACCGGCGATTACATTTCCGGAAGACGATTCCTATAAAGGCGCGCTATCCGTTTTAAAATGGGCGTACGGCCACTACGGAGACCAGCTTGTTTACGCGTGCAGCTTCGGGATTGAGGGCATCGTCCTGATCGATTTGATTTCTAAAGTGAAAAAAGACGCGGAAATCGTGTTTCTCGATACGGGCCTTCACTTTAAAGAAACCTATGAAACGATCGAAAAAGTGAAAGAACGTTATCCGGGACTTAACATCATCCTGAAACAGCCCGGCCTTACGCTTGAGGAACAGGCCGAGGCTCACGGGGATAAACTATGGGAAAGAGAACCGAACCAGTGCTGCTTCATCAGAAAAATTCTGCCGTTAAGAGAAGCGCTCGCCGGGCGTCCGGCATGGCTGTCAGGCCTTCGCCGCGATCAAGGGCCGAGCCGGGCGAATACGAATTTCCTGAATAAAGACGACAAGTTTCAATCAATTAAAGTCTGCCCGCTGATCCATTGGACATGGAAAGACATCTGGAGATATACATCCAAGCATGAGCTGGATTACAATATCCTTCATGATCAGGGCTATCCGAGCATCGGCTGTGAACCGTGCACTTCACCTGCGTTTACCGCAGAAGATTTGCGCAGCGGCAGATGGAACGGCATGGCGAAAACAGAATGCGGACTGCATGAATAAAGGAGCTGCAAGATGGAATTAGCCGCTATTTTATTCAGCCTGTTTTTTGCCATGAATATCGGAGCCAGCGGAGCCGCAGCTTCAATGGGAGTCGCTTACGGGTCAGGCGCCGTTAAAAAGAAAACGTATGCGCTGATCATCTGCGCAGCCGGCGTCCTGTCAGGGGCGGTTATCGGCGGCGGAGAAGTCGTTAAGACGATCAGCGGCGGAATCATTCCCGAACAGACAATTACGCTCACCATCGTCTGCATTATTATCGGGGCGGCGGCGCTATCGTTATTCACGGCGAATGTGCTCGGCATTCCGCTGTCGACGAGTGAGGTCACTGTCGGAGCGATTGTCGGTGTCGGCGTCGCATACAAAGTGTTGTTTTTACAGCATCTTCTGGTGATCGTGATCTTTTGGGTGCTTGTTCCGTTTGTCGCATTCTGTTTCACGTTTCTCGTATCGAAGGTATTCAGTTATCTGAATATTCGGGTCGTTTCGAATCGGAAACAGAAGATTTTGGGGATTGTGCTGCTTGTTGCGGGGTTTTGGGAAGCTTTTTCAGCCGGAATGAACAACGTCGCAAATGCGGTAGGCCCGTTGGTTGCGGCCGGCGTGCTCAGCGTGTCCAAAGGGACGCTGTACGGAGGCGTATTTGTCGCTCTCGGCGCTCTGCTATTAGGACGCAAAGTGCTTGAAACCAACGGAAAAAAGATTACGAGATTTTCAGCCGGCGAAGGCATCCTGCTTTCCGGAACCGGCGCGGGGCTTGTCATTATCAGTTCCGTCTTCGGTCTGCCTGTCCCTTTGGCGCAGGTGACATCATCATCAATTATCGGTATCGGAATGGCCAAAAACGGGCCGAACGTTTTTCATAAAGAAGTCGTAAAAACGATGCTCAAAGTATGGGTCGTTTCCCCGTTCTTGTCACTGTCGATTTCGTATCTGCTTGTCTCACTGCTGTTAAAAGGAGATTACTATTCCATCTTTATGATGGCCAGCGTGCTTTTGGCATTTGGCGGAGCCGCCAGTCTGATGAAAGCCATCCGAAAAGAGAAACGCTCTGTCCATGAACAAGGCGGGGGCATCTAACTATTAATCTGAGTTTATTTATCTGTTAACTGGGAGGAATAATGAATTATGAGTTTAGCACCGCACGGAGGCACATTAATTAATCGGGTGAATGAGCAGTATGATCTTACATCCGTTCAAAAAGAAATTGAGCTTGATTTGATTTCGTTCGCTGATTTAGAACTGATCGGAATCGGGGGCTACAGCCCGATTGAAGGATTTTTCACAGAAAAAGATTACGTGTCAGTCGTAGAAAATATGCGATTGGCATCCGGTGCCGTCTGGTCTTTGCCGATCACGCTTCCGGTCGATTCGGAAAAAGCGGCTGAGCTTGCCGTCGGAGACACCGTGAAACTGACTTACGGCGGAGAAACATACGGCGTCGTGGACATCGAAGATATTTATACGCCGGATAAACAAAAAGAAGCCGTTCACGTATATAAAACCAATGATGCCGCGCACCCCGGCGTGAAAAAACTATTTTCACGCGGCGATACGTATGTCGGCGGGCCGATCACATTAATTAAAAAAGCGTCAAAGCAGTTTCCGGAGTTTACGTTTGAACCTGCTGAAACGAGACGAAGCTTCGAAGAAAAAGGCTGGAAAACCATCGTCGGTTTCCAAACGAGAAATCCGGTTCACCGCGCTCACGAATATATCCAGAAAACCGCTCTTGAGACGGTTGACGGCTTGTTTTTGAACCCGCTCGTCGGTGAAACAAAATCAGATGACATTCCGGCGGATGTCAGAATGGAAAGCTACCAGGTGCTGCTCGATCATTATTATCCGAAAGACCGCGTTTTCCTCGGCGTATTTTTGGCGGCCATGCGGTATGCGGGACCGAGAGAAGCCATTTTCCACGCGCTTGTCCGCAAAAACTACGGCTGTACGCATTTTATCGTCGGCCGCGATCACGCCGGCGTCGGTGATTACTACGGCACATATGAAGCGCAAGAGCTGTTTGATCAATTTACAGCGGAGGAGCTCGGGATTACACCGATGAAATTCGAGCACAGCTTCTTCTGCCAAAAATGCGGCAACATGGGAACGGCCAAAACATGTCCGCATGACAGAGAAGACCACGTCATTCTGTCAGGAACAAAGGTCAGAGAAATGCTGAGAAGCGGCGTCATGCCGCCGGCGGAATTCAGCCGTCCCGAAGTTGTCGAGGTGTTAATTAAAGGGATGAAAACGAAAGAAGAAGCAGGCGTTTCTTAAGGAGGAAAAAAGAGTGACAAATCGTGATATCGTATGGCATGAAGCTTCAATAACGAAAGAAGAATACCAGCAGAAAAATAAGCATAAAAGCTCTATCCTCTGGCTGACGGGTTTGAGCGGCTCAGGGAAATCCACGATTGCAAACGCAGCAGCGCGCGAACTGTTTGAACAAGGCTATCAGGTCATTGTGCTTGATGGCGATAACATCCGCCACGGTTTAAACAAGGACTTAGGCTTTTCTGATGATGACCGCAAGGAAAATATACGCCGAATCGGGGAAGTGGCAAAGCTTTTCGTTCAGCAGGGCACCATTGTCATTACAGCCTTTATTTCTCCGTTCCGTGAGGACAGAGATCAGGTGAGAGAGCTCGTGGCAGAAGGCGAATTTAATGAAATTTACGTGAAATGCGACCTCGATATATGTGAAAAGCGCGATCCGAAAGGTTTATATAAAAAAGCAAGAAACGGTGAAATCCCGTTCTTTACGGGGATCGACTCACCGTATGAAGAGCCGAAAGCGCCTGAGCTGGTACTTGATTCAGGCAAATATGAACGTGAGGAATGCACCGGCAGACTGATTGATTTTGTGAAAAACAGCTTAGCATAATAAGTCCAAAAAGGCCGCGCAATCAGCCGGATATCCCCGCGAATGGCGGGATATGGTAAAATAGCTGAAGTGCGGCCTCGCGGCTGTTCTGAGAAGATGTCAAAACGGATCGGGGAGACATGCTATGGGGAAAGTATTTATCGTTGGAGCCGGTCCGGGAGATCCGGACTTATTAACGGTGAAGGCAATGAAAGCCATACAGAAAGCGGACGTTATTTTATATGACAGATTGGTAAACAAAGAGATTTTACAGTATGCAAGAGAAGGAGCGGACCTGATTTACTGCGGCAAGCTCCCGGATTTTCACATAATGAAGCAGGATACGATCAACCGTTTCCTCGTGAAGTATGCGAAAAAGGGAAAAACCGTTGTAAGGCTCAAGGGGGGCGACCCGTTTGTTTTCGGCCGCGGGGGCGAAGAAGCGGAGGCTCTCGCGCAAAACGCCATTCCGTTTGAGATCGTTCCCGGCATTACATCAGGAATTGCGGCAGCTGCTTACGCCGGCATACCAGTGACGCACAGGGAGGCGAGCTCCAATGTCGCTTTCGTTACAGGACATTATAAACAAGAAGACGACTTTGAAGAAAAATGGAAAGCGCTGGCGACGGGCATTGATACGCTGGTGATTTATATGGGAATTAAAAATATCCGGCAGATTGAAAGAATGCTGCTGGAAAACGGCAGAGACGGCGGCACCCCGGCAGCCTTTATTCACTGGGGGACGACGGACAGGCAAAAAACAGTCGTCTGCACCGTCAGCACACTTTCAGACACAGTGATAAAAGAAGAGATCAAAAACCCGAGCTTAATTGTCATCGGTGATGTCGTCAATTATCACTGTAAGCTGGACTGGTTTGAATCTGAACTGAAAAATCTGGATCTGAGCGAGGCGTTGTAAATGAAGCAGGCGATTTTATACATCGGGCACGGAAGCCGGCTGAAAGAAGCGCAGACAGAGTCGGCGGCATTTTTAAAAGGGTGCAGGCCGCACGCAGACGCTCCCATTCAGGAAATCTGTTTTTTAGAACTGCAGGAACCGTCTATTGAAGCGGGATTTGAAGCATGTGTCAAACAAGGCGCCACTCATATTGCCGCAGTGCCTTTGCTCTTGTTGACCGCTGCCCACGCAAAACATGATATCCCGGCTGAAATCGCCCGCGCAGCGGCCCGGAATCCCGATATAAAAGTGACATACGGCGTTCCGATCGGAGTGGATGATGAAGTCGTAAAAGCGGTCCATCATCGCATTGAGGATACCGGAGTGCCGATTGAGCAGGCGAAAGTGGTGCTGATCGGAAGAGGAAGCAGAGATCCGGCGGTTAAACATGCCGTCAGTGAGATTGCCGGAAAACTTGAGGCGATCACATCTGTTAAAGAAGTCATTCCTTGTTTTTTAACAGCCTGTGATCCGCACTATAAAGAAGTGTTTACCAGCCTTAGAGTCGATGACGGAGCACCCGTTTTTATCGTCCCGTATCTTTTGTTTACCGGGCTTTTGATGACTGAGATTGAACGGGAAGTCCAAAAGCTTCAAGCGGTCAATCGGAATGTGCATCTCGCTTCATACTTAGGTTTTCACCCGCATATTAAGCAGGCGTTTTTGAACCGTGTGACAGAAGCTGTTCGAAACCCCGGCGGGCGGTTTGATTTTAAGGGGGGACAGTATGCTGCCTCTTCACATTAATCTCAGCGGAAAAAGAATCATTATTGCTGGCGGGGGCAATGTTGCATTAAGAAGGCTGAAAACGGTGCTTCCGGAAGGCGCTGATATTACCGTGATCAGTCCTGAGGCCCTGCCTGAAATTAAAAAGCTGGCGGATGAAGGACGCATCCGCTGGATTCCCCGGAGAATTGAAATGAAAGATCTCAAGCCCGCTTTTTTCATTATTGCCGCGACAAATGACCGAGGCGTGAATCAGGAGATAGCCGCAAACGCTTCTGAAACGCAGCTGGTCAACTGTGTAAGCAAGGCTGAACAAGGCAGCGTATATATGCCGAAGATCATCCGCAAAGGGCGCATTCAAGTATCAGTATCAACAAGCGGGGCAAGCCCCGCACATACGAAAAGACTGGCTGAAAACATTGAGCCTTTGATGACTGATGATTTGGCTGAAGAAGTGGATCGATTGTTTGAGAAAAGAAGAAGAACATAAAAATACCTTGTCTGTCATCAGACAGGGTATTTTTTATGCTGTCCAGACTGTCCGCTGTGTAAAAAATAGGAATAAAGGGGGGTTGTTATTATTTTACTGATATGTAAAATATAATTTGTATAAGAAAATGAGAGGGAGAGGAAACATGATTCAAAAACGAAAGCGGACAGTTTCGTTCAGACTTGTGCTTATGTGCACGCTGTTATTTGTCAGTTTGCCGATTACAAAAACATCAGCCGTAAATGGCACGCTGATGCAGTATTTTGAATGGTATACGCCGAACGACGGCCAGCATTGGAAACGATTGCAGAATGATGCGGAACATTTATCGGATATCGGAATCACTGCCGTCTGGATTCCTCCCGCATACAAAGGAACGAGCCAATCCGATAACGGATACGGACCTTATGATTTGTATGATTTAGGAGAATTCCAGCAAAAAGGGACGGTCAGAACGAAATACGGCACAAAATCAGAGCTTCAAGATGCGATCGGCTCACTGCATTCCCGGAACGTCCAAGTATACGGAGATGTGGTTTTGAATCATAAGGCTGGTGCTGATGCAACAGAAGATGTAACTGCCGTCGAAGTCAATCCGGCCAATAGAAATCAGGAAACTTCGGGGGAATATCAAATCAAAGCGTGGACGGATTTTCGTTTTCCGGGCCGTGGAAACACGTACAGTGATTTTAAATGGCATTGGTATCATTTCGACGGAGCGGACTGGGATGAATCCCGGAAGATCAGCCGCATCTTTAAGTTTCGTGGGGAAGGAAAAGCGTGGGATTGGGAAGTATCAAGTGAAAACGGCAACTATGACTATTTAATGTATGCTGATGTTGACTACGACCACCCTGATGTCGTGGCAGAGACAAAAAAATGGGGTATCTGGTATGCGAATGAACTGTCATTAGACGGCTTCCGTATTGATGCCGCCAAACATATTAAATTTTCATTTCTGCGTGATTGGGTTCAGGCGGTCAGACAGGCGACGGGAAAAGAAATGTTTACGGTTGCGGAGTATTGGCAGAATAATGCCGGGAAACTCGAAAACTACTTGAATAAAACAAGCTTTAATCAATCCGTGTTTGATGTTCCGCTTCATTTCAATTTACAGGCGGCTTCCTCACAAGGAGGCGGATATGATATGAGGCGTTTGCTGGACGGTACCGTTGTGTCCGAGCATCCGGAAAAGGCGGTTACATTTGTTGAAAATCATGACACACAGCCGGGACAGTCATTGGAATCGACAGTCCAAACTTGGTTTAAACCGCTTGCATACGCCTTTATTTTGACAAGAGAATCCGGTTATCCTCAGGTGTTCTATGGGGATATGTACGGGACAAAAGGGACATCGCCAAAGGAAATTCCCTCACTGAAAGATAAGATAGAGCCGATTTTAAAAGCGCGTAAGGAGTACGCATACGGGCCCCAGCACGATTATATTGACCACCCGGATGTGATCGGATGGACGAGGGAAGGTGACAGCTCCGCCGCCAAATCAGGTTTGGCCGCTTTAATCACGGACGGACCCGGCGGATCAAAGCGGATGTATGCCGGCCTGAAAAATGCCGGCGAGACATGGTATGACATAACGGGCAACCGTTCAGATACTGTAAAAATCGGATCTGACGGCTGGGGAGAGTTTCATGTAAACGGAGGGTCCGTCTCCATTTATGTTCAGAAATAAGGTAATAAAAAAACACCTCCAAGCTGAGTGCGGGTATCAGCTTGGAGGTGCGTTTATTTTTTCAGCCGTATGACAAGGTCGGCATCAGGTGTGACAAATACGGTATGCTGGCTGTCATAGGTGACAAATCCGGGTTTTGCGCCGTTTGGCTTTTTCACATGTCTGATTTTTGTATAATCAACAGGCACGGAGCCGGAATCTTTCGCCTTGGAAAAATAAGCGGCGATCGCAGCTGCTTCCAATATGGATTGTTCATCGGGATCGCTGCTTTTAATCACAACGTGGGATCCCGGTATGTCTTTCGTGTGGAACCATACATCATCCCTTGCGGCGGCTTTTGTCGTTAAATACTCATTTTGTTTATTGTTTTTGCCGACCAGGATCGTCAATCCCTGTGAAGATTCATACTGCTCCAAAACAGGAACGTGCTGTTTCTGTTTTTTCTGTCCTCTCTGCTGTTTCGGACGCAGATATTTGCCTTCAACAAGCTCCTCCCTTATTTCGTGAATATCCTTTGTGGAAGCGGAGGAAAGCTGCTGAATCAGCTGGTCGAAATAAGCGATTTCCTCCTCGGCCAGACGGATCTGTTCTTTTACAACCTCAACGGAATTTTTCGCTTTTTGATACTTTGTAAAATACATCTGCGCGTTTTCTGACGGTGTTTTGTTCGGATTTAAAGGGATGGCCACCGTCGGACTCTCTTCATCATAATAATTGATGACATTCGCTTCTTTGTCACCTTTTTTCAGCATATACAAATTCGCCGTCAGCAGCTCGCCGTATAACTGAAATTCTTTCGCGTTCTCTGAGTAGTCCAGCGTCTTTTCCAGCTTTTTAATCTTATTGGCGTTCTTTTTCCGTTCATTTGCGACAAACCGCTCGAGATCTTGAGCCTGCTGTTTGACGCGGTCGCGCTCCGCTTTGCCGAAATAAAACCGGTCTAACAGCTCACTCAGTGAGTGAAAGGTGCGCTCCTCTCCATTTACATGCGTGAGAGACAGAAGATAAAAGTATTCCTTTCCGGCTGCTGTCGTAATGTTCGGTGTAAACCTGCAATCCTTCACGGCATGGAACATGTCTGTCAGCGTCTTTGGCAGCGTTATTTTGTTCGCGAGGCCCGCTCTGTGAACGGCTTCTTTTGCAAACAGCGGAGAAACCCCGGAGAAATGTCTGACAATCTGCTGGTCAAGCCGTCCTTCCTGAAAACTGAGATAACGCAAAATGTCCTCTTCGTCCGCGGCCAGCGGTGAAATTTTTTCCTGAGCGGGAGGGAGCTTGTAATCATAGCCCGGCAGAACGGTCCGGTAGCTGTTCATCGATGGAGATAAATGCTTCAGCCCGTCGATGATGGCTCCTTCTCCGTCAGTCAGAATAATATTGCTGTGCCGTCCCATAATTTCAACATACAGCGTTCTTACGGTCTCGTCGCCGATTTCATTTCTGCTTTTTATGCGGAATATCATAATCCGGTCTAATCCGGCCTGTTCTATTTTCTCAATAAATCCGCCTTCTATATGCTTTCTGAGCAGCATACAAAACATCGGGGGCTCGCTCGGATTCTCATAGGCCTGATTCGTCATGTGCACCCGTGAATAGCTCGGATGCGCCGATAATAATAATTTATGGTTTTTTCCGTTAGCGCGGATATGGAATATCACATCGTGCTTAAAAGGCTGATGGACTCTCGTAATCCGGCCTCCGGCGATCCGGCTGTTTAATTCATGTGTCATTCCGTATGTAAACATGCCATCAAAAGACATATAAAACACCCTTTCCTTCTTCCTGCATTCGATAATTATAGCATGAAAAGGGACGAGTCAGAATAAGCTTGTTTGTAGAGTGACATCTCTAAAGCGAGCAGGGGGAGTGGACGAGAAGAATGAAGTTTCATGAAATGGGACAAACCGATTTACTGAAAGCAACAAATACGTCCATTAAACAGGGATTGACCGAAAAAGAGGTGAAAAAACGCCTTGAAAAGCACGGACCGAACGAGCTTCAGGAGGGCAAGAGGACACCGGCGATCGTCGTGTTTTTCGCCCAATTTAAGGATTTTATGGTGCTCGTGCTGTTGGTGGCAACCTTAATTTCCGGGTTTTTAGGCGAATATGTAGATGCCATAGCTATTATGGCGATTGTATTTGTCAATGGGGTGCTCGGTTTTTTCCAAGAGAGGCGGGCGGAAAAATCTTTACATGCATTAAAAGAATTGTCAACGCCGTATGTGTCAGCATTACGGGACGGGAGCTGGAAGAAAATTCAGTCCAAGGAGCTCGTTCCCGGCGATATCGTGAAATTTACAAGCGGCGACCGGATTGGCGCGGATGTGAGGATCGTTGAAGCGAAGAGCCTTGAAATTGAAGAATCGGCGCTGACCGGGGAATCAATTCCGGTTGTCAAACAAGCTGATAAGCTGAGAAAACCGGATGTTTCTTTAGGCGATATTAATAATATGGCGTTTATGGGTACGATCGTGACGCGCGGCAGCGGTGTCGGCGTCGTCGTCGGTACAGGAATGAATACGGCAATGGGGAAAATCGCCGATATGCTGGAATCCGCAGGCAACCTTTCAACACCGCTGCAGCGAAGACTTGAAGAGCTCGGCAAAATTTTAATCATCATCGCGCTGCTTTTGACGGTATTGGTCGTTGCGGTCGGCGTCTTACAGGGACATGAGCTTTACAGTATGTTTTTGGCCGGGGTGTCATTGGCGGTCGCTGCGATTCCGGAAGGGCTTCCCGCTATTGTCACGGTGGCTTTATCAATCGGCGTCCAGCGCATGATTAAACAAAAATCAATTGTCAGAAAGCTCCCGGCAGTTGAAACATTGGGTTGCGCCTCTGTCATTTGTTCTGACAAAACCGGCACGCTGACACAAAACAAAATGACCGTCACCCATATGTGGTCAGGCGGAAAAACATTTAAAGTGTCAGGCATCGGCTATGAGCCAGCGGGTGAGTTCACGTGTGATGAGCGGGAAATCAAGCCGAAAGATGAGAAGATTCTTGAACAGATGCTGGTTTTTGGCGCATTATGCAATACGTCAGAAATTGAACTGAAAGACGGTCATTATGTGCTTGACGGCGATCCGACAGAAGGTGCGCTGCTGACGGCTGCGAGAAAAGGCGGCTATTCAAACGACTGGCTCAGTGAACAATACCGGGTGGTTGCCGAGTTTCCGTTTGACTCCGTCCGCAAAATGATGACCGTCATCGTAGAAGATAAAGAAAAAAAGCAGTTCGTCATTACCAAAGGAGCGCCCGATGTGCTGATTGACCGTTCGTCACATATGATGCACGGCGGCAGAAGCGCGCCTTTTTCAGGAGAAATGAAAACAGAAACAGAAACGATCCTGAAAGAGCTGGCATCGCAAGCCCTCCGGACGATCGCGATTGCTTATAAACCGCTTAAGTCCGGCGAAAAGCCGACAATGGAGCAGGCGGAAAAAAATCTGACGATGCTCGGTTTGTCAGGCATGATTGATCCGCCGCGTCCGGAGGTCAGACAGGCCATTAAAGAATGCCGTGAAGCAGGCATTAAAACGGTAATGATTACAGGTGATCACGTCGAAACGGCAAAGGCAATTGCAAAAGATTTGCGGCTTCTTCCGAAAAAAGGACGTGTGATGGACGGCAAGACGCTGAATAAGCTTTCGGAGAAAGAGCTTATCGAGACGGTCGATGATATCTACGTATTCGCCCGTGTGTCACCTGAACATAAATTAAAAATCGTCAAAGCGTTCCAGGAAAACGGACACGTCGTCGCCATGACGGGTGACGGGGTAAATGACGCACCAGCCATAAAGCAGGCTGATATCGGCGTTGCCATGGGCGTGACGGGAACGGATGTGGCGAAGGAAGCCTCCTCTCTCATTCTTGTAGATGATAACTTCGCCACAATTAAATCAGCCATAAAAGAGGGGAGAAATATCTATGAAAATATAAGAAAATTCGTCCGGTATTTGCTCGCCTCCAACGTCGGTGAAATTTTAGTCATGCTGTTTGCGATGCTTCTCGCTCTGCCGCTGCCGCTCGTTCCGATTCAGATCTTGTGGGTGAACTTAGTGACTGACGGGCTGCCGGCGATGGCGCTCGGTATGGATCAGCCGGAAGATGACCTGATGAGGCGGAAGCCGCGGCATCCGAAAGAAGGGGTATTTGCGAGAAAACTGGGCTGGAAAGTCGTCTCAAGAGGGTTTTTGATCGGGGCCGCAACCATTTTAGCGTTTATCATCGTCTATCACCGCAACCCTGAAAATCTGCCGTATGCACAGACCGTCGCATTCGCGACTCTTGTCCTCGCTCAGCTTATACACGTGTTTGACTGCCGGAGCGAAACATCTGTTTTTTCCCGGAATCCGTTTGAAAATATCTATCTGCTCGGCGCCATCGTTTCTTCTATTTTCCTGATGGTCATCGTCATCTATTATCCGCCGCTGCAGCCTATTTTCAAAACAGTGCCGATTACGCCGGGCGATTGGATGCTTATTGTCGGTATGTCGGGCATACCTACTTTTTTGCTGGCGGGTTCACTTTTGACAAGAAAAAAATAATTCCATATGATATAATCTTAGGGGTAATAGCATGTCTATTGCCCTTTTATTTTGATAACGGGAAAGAATTGGGTGTTTCATATGATACGGAGTATGACAGGCTTCGGCAGCGCAAGCAGCACAAAAGGCGATCTCTCGGCAACCGTTGAATTGAAATCCGTCAATTACCGGTTCAAAGAAGTGAACGCCCGTCTGCCACGGCCTTTGCTATATGTAGAGGATAAGCTGAAACAAATGATATTGCAGCATATACAGCGCGGAAGAGTAGAGCTGTTTCTCACTGTAAACAGTGACGCGCTCATAAAAAGAAGCCTGAAAATTGATTGGGAGCTCCTTGATGAATATGTGAGCGCCGCACGTGTCATGAAAGAGCGCTACAGTCTGGCCGCGGAACCCGATGCAATGGATTTCTTTACTTTTGAACATATTGCGCAGATTCACGAAGAGCAGATGCGTGATGACAAGCTTGAAGAAGTCATCAGGGAAGCCGCTGAACTTGCGGTAAAGGAACTTTGTGACATGAGGGAAAAAGAAGGCCGGCTTTTGGCGGAAGACTGTTTTCTGCACATTGGGCGGCTTGAGACGCTGTCCGAACAGGTGAAAGACCGCGCTTCGGCCGTTGTTATGCATTACCGCGAGCGCCTTTACGCCCGCATGAAGGAATGGACGGAGGACGCACTCGACGAAAGCAGGCTGGTCACGGAATGCGCCATTTTCGCCGACCGTTCTGATATTACGGAAGAAATTACCAGATTGAAGAGCCATTTTGTTCAATTCCGTGATATATTAAAAGAAGGCGGGGCAGTCGGACGCAAACTTGATTTCCTCGTGCAGGAGCTTAACCGCGAAGCGAACACGATCGGCTCAAAAGCCAATGATCATCAAATCACAAAGCTTGTCGTGGAAATGAAAAGTTCTATTGAAAAATTGAAGGAACAAGTGCAAAATATAGAATAGCGACTGTGCGTATTGTTTACAGACGGTCTCTTCGGGTTACACTAGAGACGTCTATTTTACAGGGGGAACGTAGAAGATGACGATTAAACTGATTAATATCGGATTTGGCAATATCATCTCCGCCAATCGGATGATTTCGATTGTCAGCCCGGAGTCTGCGCCAATAAAGCGAATGATTCAGGATGCAAGAGACCGCGGAATGCTAATAGACGCTACATACGGACGAAGAACCCGTGCAGTTGTCGTCATGGATAGTGATCACATTATCTTATCTGCCGTCCAGCCTGAGACAGTTGCACACAGACTTTCTGTGAAAGAAGAAATTATGGATGAAGGGCAGGGGTAATTGCCGCATGAAAGAAAGAGGGTTATTAATCGTTCTCTCAGGTCCCTCAGGAGTTGGAAAAGGAACGGTTCGGCAAGCAATATTTTCACAAGAAGACACGAAATTTGAATACTCAATTTCAGTCACGACGAGAAACCCGAGAGAGGGCGAGGTCGACGGCGTCGATTATTTCTTTAAATCAAGAGATGAATTCGAACGCATGATTGAAAACAACAAACTGCTTGAGTGGGCGGAATATGTCGGCAACTATTACGGAACGCCCGTCGATTATGTCGAACAGACGCTTCAAGAAGGAAAAGACGTCTTCTTAGAGATTGAAGTGCAGGGCGCGCTCCAAGTGCGGAATGCATTTCCGGAAGGCCTGTTTATCTTCTTAGCGCCGCCGAGTCTTTCTGAGCTGAAAAACAGAATCGTGACAAGAGGAACTGAAACCGACGATTTAATTGAAAACAGAATGAAGGCCGCAAAAGCTGAAATCGAAATGATGGACGCGTATGATTATGTCGTGGAAAACGATGATATCCAAACGGCTTGTGATAAGATTAACGCAATTGTTCTCGCCGAGCACTTAAAGCGTGAACGCGTTGCTCCGAGATATAAGAAAATGCTGGAGGTAGAATAACTTATGTTAGATCCGTCAATTGACTCTTTAATGAATAAATTAGATTCTAAATATACGCTGGTCACTGTGTCTGCAAGACGCGCGCGCGAAATGCAGATCAAAAAAGACCAGCAGATTGAACATACTATTTCTCACAAATATGTAGGCAAAGCTTTGGAAGAAATTGACGCGGGCCTGCTTTCGTTTGAAAGAGAAGACAGCGAATAACAAGCACACGTAGCAACCTATCTCTACATAGGTTGTTATTTTTTTCCGTTTAGGATTTGTCCAATGTTTTCATAAAGGGGAGAAGACTTCATGAAAAACCGAAACATTCTGCTATGCGTCAGCGGAGGGATTGCCGTTTATAAAGCTTCTGCGCTTACCAGCAAACTGGTTCAGGCCGGTGCGAACGTAAAAGTGATTATGACTGAGTCCGCGCGTGAGTTTGTTTCTCCGCTGACATTTCAGGCGCTGAGCCGGAATGAAGTGTATACAGATACATTTAAAGAACAAAATCCGAAGGTTATTTCGCATATAGATGCCGCTGACTGGGCGGATTTAATCATTGTCGCACCCGCTACGGCAAACGTCATCGGCAAGCTTGCCAACGGAATTGCCGACGATATGCTCACAACGACGGTGCTGGCAGCGGAGGCCCCGGTCTGGGTGGCGCCTGCGATGAATGTCCATATGTATGATCATCCGGCGGTGAAGCGGAACATCTCCGTGCTTTATCAGGACGGCGTCCGCTTTATCGAGCCGAGTGAAGGCTATTTGGCATGCGGATATGTCGGCAAAGGAAGATTAGAGGAGCCGGAGCTTATTGTTGAGCGTGTCAGAGAGCATTTTAAGAAACCTGAAGACGATGCGCCGCTGAAAGGAAAACATATTGTCATTACAGCCGGCCCGACGCGCGAAGCAGTGGACCCCGTCCGTTTTTTCACAAATAAATCCACCGGCAAAATGGGCTATGCCGCTGCCGAAGCTGCCGTCCGTCTCGGTGCGCGGGTGACGCTGATTTCAGGCCCGGTGTCGTTAGAGCCGCCTCGGGGGCTGTATCAGTTCCTTCCGGTGCAATCAGCAGCAGATATGAGAGAAGCCGTGCTTTCTGTGTTTGATTCATGCGACATCGTGATTAAGACGGCGGCCGTGGCCGATTTTACGCCGGCGGCTGTTTCTGATCACAAAATGAAGAAGAAAGACGGTTCACTCGTGATCGAATTCAACCGTACGGCAGACATACTGAAAGAACTGGGCGAACGGAAAACACACCAGCTTCTGGTCGGATTCGCGGCTGAAACGCAAGACGTCGAACGCTATGCGCGCAGAAAACTCGAACAGAAAAACCTTGATATGATCGTTGCGAATGATGTGAAAGCCGAAGGAGCGGGGTTTGGCACAGATACGAATGTCGTCACCTTCTATTTCCGGGACGGAAGAAAACGGGAGCTTGCGCTTATGTCTAAACTTGACGTTTCCTTTGAAATGCTGAAGGAAATGACCGCTTTGAAAGCAGAGGACCAAAAACCCGTATGAATGTGGCAGAAGTCATTGTCGATGTCAGCTCCAAAAACATTGACAGGCCCTTTGATTACAAAATTCCCGATCATTTAAGAGGGATGATCGAAGTCGGCATGCGGGTGATTGTCCCGTTCGGCCCGCGCAAGCTTCAAGGGTTCGTGACCGGTTTGAAAGATTCGTCTGAATTAAACGGCGGGCAAATGAAGGAAGTCGAGAAGCTTCTTGATTTGACACCCGTTCTGACGGAAGAGCTGATGCAGCTGTCTTCATGGCTTTCTGACAAAACGCTATCGTTTAAAATCACGGCACTACAGGCAATGCTGCCGGCCGCACTGAAGGCGAAGTACGAGAAAGAGCTGAAAGTCGTTGACGAAGAAGCGCTGACACCGGACATCAGGCAGCTTTTCAGAAATCAGAAGAGCCTTCTGTACTCAGATATTACCGATGAACGTATTCTTTCGGCACTGCAAAAATTCGTGCGCAAAGGAAGCATTGATGTCACCTATAAAGTCGCCCAGAAAACGAATAAAAAAATGATCCGCATGATTGAGGCGGGGGCAGACAAAGAAGAACTCGCCCGGCACGCAGATTCATTGACAAAACAGGCTTTTAAACAGCTTGCCGTGCTTACTTATTTTATTGACGGGGGAGCAAAAATTTCCGCGGCTGACCTTTGCCAAAAGACCGATTCCAGTTCAGCGACGCTGAAAACGCTTCTTAAAAAGGGGCTTCTTACGGAAAGCTTTGAGGAGGTTTACCGCGATCCTTATCAGGACAGAATGTTCAAAAAAACAGAGCCTCTCTCTCTTACTGAAGAGCAGCATGCCGCTTTTGAGCCGATTAAGAAGGCCGTAGCCGATCATGTTCATCACGTCTTTCTGCTTCACGGTGTGACAGGGAGCGGCAAAACGGAAATTTACCTGCAGTCTATCGAAAAGGTGCTGGCTAAAGGAAAAGAAGCCATCGTGCTTGTTCCGGAAATCTCATTGACGCCGCAAATGGTCAATCGTTTTAAAGGCCGCTTCGGCTCACAGGTTGCGGTCATGCACAGCGGATTATCAACAGGTGAAAAATACGATGAATGGCGCAAAATTCAGCGTAAGGAAGTAAAGCTCGTCGTCGGAGCCAGATCGGCTATCTTTGCCCCATTTGAAAATCTCGGCATGATCATTATTGATGAAGAGCACGAATCCTCCTATAAGCAGGAGGAAATGCCGCGGTACCATGCAAAAGACGTAGCCATCCGCAGGGCCGAGCATCACAGCTGTCCGGTCGTCCTCGGGAGCGCCACGCCGACATTGGAGTCATTTGCACGGGCCAAAAAAGGCGTTTATGAGCTGCTTCCGTTAAAACACCGCGTAAATCGCCAGCTCATGCCGGATGTATCTCTCGTTGATATGAGAGAAGAACTGCGAAACGGCAACAGATCGATGTTTTCAAAAGAGCTGATGGAACAGCTGGAGGAGAAGCTTGCGAAAAAAGAGCAGGCCGTTCTCTTTCTGAATAAACGGGGATATTCTTCGTTTGTGATGTGCCGGGACTGCGGTTATGTGCCCCAATGTCCGCATTGCGACATTTCAATGACCTATCACCGCTACGGACAAAGGCTGAAATGCCATTACTGCGGCCATGAGGAGCCTGTTCCGGGAACGTGCCCGGAATGCGGCAGTGAGCATATCCGCTTTTTCGGCACGGGAACGCAGCGTGTAGAGGAGGAGCTTACCAAAGTGCTGCCTCAGGCGCGCGTGATCAGGATGGATGTGGACACGACCTCAAGAAAAGGCGCTCATGAAAAGCTATTGTCAGCTTTCGGTGAAGGAAAAGCGGATATCCTGCTCGGTACGCAAATGATCGCAAAAGGGCTTGATTTTCCGAACGTGACGCTCGTCGGAGTATTAAGCGCAGATACGACGCTTCACATCCCTGATTTCAGGGCGGCGGAGAAGACATTTCAGCTGTTGACGCAGGTAAGCGGACGGGCCGGGCGGCATGAAAAGCCGGGAACGGTAGTCATACAAACGTACACACCGTCTCATTACAGCATTCAGCTGACGAAAACGCATGACTATGAAACTTTCTTTCAGCAGGAGATGGCGCACAGGCGGGCCCAGTCATATCCGCCTTATTATTACGTGGCGCTGGTGACCGTTTCTCATGAAGAATCCGCAAAAGCCGCGGTCACCGCTGAAAAGATTACAAACTATTTAAGAGCGGGATGCGGACCGGACACGAAAATTCTCGGGCCGGCGGCTTCCCCGATTGCCAGGATCAAAGATAGATATCGCTATCAATGCGTGATAAAATACAGACAGGAAAACGAGTTGCAGATTCAGTTGAAAAAAATTCTGGAGCATTATAAACGCGACATTGCGCAAAAGCATGTAATGATTTCAATTGATATGAATCCGTACATGCTGATGTAACATTAGTTTTGGAGGGCAAAATTTTGGCTGTGAAAAAAATCGTCACACACCCGGCGGAGGTTCTGGAAACACCTGCCGAAGAAGTGACAGTGTTTGATAAAAAATTAAAAAAACTGCTTGATGACATGTACGATACGATGCTCGAAATGGATGGCGTCGGCCTTGCCGCGCCGCAAATCGGCATTTTAAAAAGAGCGGCCGTCGTGGATATCGGTGAAGAAAGCGGCCGGATCGATCTTGTAAATCCGGTCATTCTTGAAAAGAGCGGTGAACAGATCGGAGTCGAGGGCTGCTTAAGCTTTCCGGGAGTATACGGTGAGGTCACCCGCCCCGATTACGTAAAGGTGAAAGCTTATGACCGTAAAGGAAAACCGTTTATTGTAGAAGCGGAAGGTTTTTTGGCCAGGGCCATCCAGCATGAAATGGATCATTTAGAAGGCATTTTATTCACATCAAAAATCACGGCTTACTACACTGAAGAAGAACTGGCAGAAATGGAAGGATGATTGGATGACAAGGATCGTTTTTATGGGAACACCCGACTTTTCAGTTCCCGTGCTGCGCACACTTATTGAAGACGGATATGAAGTGGCAGGGGTCGTTACGCAGCCTGACCGCCCGAAAGGCAGAAAAAAAATCATGACGCCTCCTCCTGTAAAGGCTGAAGCTGAACGCCACGGTATTCCCGTGCTTCAGCCCGAAAAAGTAAGGCTTGAAGAAGAAATAGAAAAAGTGCTCAGCCTGAAGCCGGACCTGATTGTTACGGCGGCATTCGGACAGATTTTGCCCAAGCAGCTGCTGGACGGCCCGAAATACGGCTGTATCAACGTGCACGCTTCACTTCTGCCTGAATTAAGAGGCGGAGCGCCGATACATTATTCGATTCTTCAAGGCAAAAAGAAAACGGGCGTGACGATCATGTATATGGTTGAAAAGCTTGATGCGGGCGATATGATTTCTAAAATCGAAGTGGAAATTGATGAAACAGATAACGTCGGCACGCTCCACGACAAATTAAGCGTAGCGGGGGCGAAGCTTTTGTCAGAGACCGTTCCGAACGTCATTTCCGGAAATATTAAACCGATCAGGCAGGACGAATCAAAAGCGACTTACGCGCCTAACATTAAGCGCGAGCAGGAGCGGATTGATTGGACAAAGCCCGGAGAAGACATTTACAACCAGATCAGAGGCTTAAACCCTTGGCCTGTCGCCTATACAACGTTGAACGGACAAAACATCAAAGTGTGGGCATCTGAAAAAGTTGCGGCCAATACTGAAGCAGCGCCGGGAACTGTCATCCGTGCGGAGCAAAACGGCATTGTCGTTGCATCAGGAAACGGCACCGCCCTTTTGATCACAGAGCTGCAGCCGGCGGGAAAAAAACGGATGAAGGGCGAGGATTTTGTAAGAGGCAAAAATGTGCAGTCCGGTGACGTGTTAGGAGCAGCAGATGAAGAAAATTAATGTCCGGGAGCTTGCCCTTGAAGCGCTTGAAAAGCTTGAGCAAAATCAGGCATACAGCAACCTGCTTCTTACATCGGTTATCAAAACGAACACGCTCAGCGATCAGGACCGAGGACTGCTGACAGAGCTTGTCTACGGAACGCTGCAAAATAAAATCGCTTTAGACTATATGCTGAAGCCTTTTATCCGCAAGCCGAATAAGGTGAAGCCATGGGTGATTCAGCTGCTGCGTCTGTCCGCATATCAAATGGAGTATTTAGAAAAAATTCCGGACCGCGCCGCCATCCATGAAGCGGTTGAAATCGCCAAAAAACGCGGGCATAAGGGCATCGCATCCTTTGTCAACGGCATCCTCCGCTCTCTGCAGCGTGAGGGGGCGCCGTCATTCGCTGAAATCGAAGACCCGGTTCCCCGTCTTTCAACAGAGACGAGCCATCCCGAATGGCTCGTAAAAGAGTGGGTCGAAGCGTACGGCTTTGAGACGGCTGAAAAGATCTGCCGGATTCATCTCGTTCCGCCGAAACAGACGCTCCGTGTCAACCGGATCAAGGCTGACAAGGAAACGCTGCTGAATGAGATGGAGAATGCTGGTCTGGAAGCGGAAGCCGGAGACCTTTCTCCTGATGCGATTAAGCTTTTAAAAGGAAGCATCGCGAGCACGGAATTTTTCCAAAACGGGCAAGTATCCATTCAGGATGAGAGCTCAATGCTTGTCGCGCGGGCGCTGGATCCGAAACCGGGGGAAACCGTGCTTGACGCATGCGCCGCACCGGGAGGAAAGTCGGCTCACATCGCGGAACTGATGAAGAACGAAGGCAGCCTGACGTCACTTGATCTTCACCGACATAAAGTGAAGCTGATTCAAGAGGGAGCAGAACGGCTCGGACTTACGATCATCGACGCGCAAACGATGGATGCAAGGAAAGCGGGGGACGCTTTTGGCGCAGAACGGTTTGACCGGATTCTCGTTGATGCCCCGTGCTCAGGCTTCGGAGTTATCAGAAGAAAACCCGATATGAAATATACGAAGACGCCGGAGGACAGCAGACGGCTGTCAGAGATCCAGCTCGGCATTTTAAGGGAAATCGCCCCATTAGTAAAAAAAGGTGGCACACTCGTATACAGTACGTGTACAATGGATCGGACAGAAAATGAAGAAGTTATGCATGCGTTTATACAAGAACACCCTGAGTTTGAACCCGATTTGTCTCTTGAAAAGCGGCTGCCTGAAAAGGCGAGACCCTTTGTTCAGGATGGAAGCCTTCAAATTCTTCCGCATTATTTCGGAACAGACGGTTTCTTTATTAGCAGCATGAGAAAGAAGGGATAAAAAATGACACAATTAAAAAAGACAAGCGTACGGAAAGAGCTGCGGACTGAGCAGCCGTCCATTTACTCTTTTGAATTAGATGAAATCAAACAATGGCTGACCGAGAATGGCGAAAAACCGTTCCGAGCAGCACAGATTTTTGAATGGCTGTATGAAAAACGGGTGTCTTCATTTGATGAAATGACAAACCTTTCAAAAAGCCTGCGTGAAAAACTCGAGAGCAATTTTGTGATGACAACGCTGAAAACGGCTGTAAAGCAGACGTCACAAGACGGCACAATGAAATTTTTATTTGAGCTTCATGACGGTTATACAATTGAAACGGTTTTAATGAGACATGAGTATGGCAATTCTGTATGTGTAACGACACAGGTCGGCTGCCGCATCGGCTGCACATTTTGTGCGTCAACGCTCGGCGGATTGAAACGGAATCTTGAAGCGGGAGAAATCGTCGCTCAAGTCGTGAAAGTGCAAAAGGCGCTTGATGAAACGGATGAACGCGTCAGCTCAGTCGTTATCATGGGTATCGGAGAGCCGTTTGATAATTTCAATGAAATGCTCGCTTTCTTAAAAATCATTAACCATGATAAAGGGCTGAACATCGGAGCGCGTCATATTACGGTTTCCACAAGCGGCATCATTCCGAAGATATACGATTTCGCAGATCAAAAAATGCAGATCAATTTCGCGATTTCTCTGCATGCCCCGAATACGGAGATCAGAAGCCGCCTGATGCCGATTAACAAAGCTTATAAGCTTCCTGACCTTATGGAAGCTGTCAAATATTATATTGAGAAAACAGGCAGACGGATCAGCTTTGAATACGGCTTGTTCGGAGGCGTAAATGATCAGGTCGAACACGCAGAAGAGCTTGCAGAACTGTTAAAAGGCGTTAAATGCCATGTCAACTTAATTCCTGTAAACTATGTGCCTGAACGGGATTACGTCCGCACACCGAGAGATCAGATTTTCGCATTCGAAAAAACGTTAAAATCCCGCGGTGTAAATGTCACGATCAGAAGAGAGCAAGGCCATGACATTGACGCGGCCTGCGGTCAGCTTCGCGCGAAGGAGCGTCAAGACGAGACGAGGTGAAGAGGTTGATTACAGCCTTGAAAACAGATACAGGTAAAGTCCGCCAGCATAATGAAGATGCGGCGGGCATTTTCACAAAAGAAGAAGCGGCGCTTGCGGTTGTCGCCGACGGCATGGGCGGTCACCTAGCCGGAGATGTGGCGAGCAGGATGGCGGTTGCAGCGATGGAAGAGCAGTGGAACCAAGCTGAAACGGTTCCTTCACTGCCATCTGATTGCGAGGTTTGGCTGAAAGACCGGATTCATGAGGCGAATGCCAAGGTATATGACCACGCTAAAGCGAATGAAGAATGCCGGGGAATGGGCACAACCGTTGTCTGCGCCTTATTCACGGGGAAATTTGTCACTGTCGCCCATATCGGAGACAGCCGGTGCTACCTGCTTCAAGACGGGGAATTCACTCAGCTGACTGAAGACCATTCGCTTGTGAATGAGCTGGTCAAGACGGGAGAAATTTCAAAAGAGGACGCCGAGCATCATCCGCGGAAAAATGTACTGACGAGAGCGCTGGGGACTGATGAAACCATCAGCCCCGACGCCCGTTCGTTTGAGCTTTCTGACGGCGATCAGCTGCTTTTATGCTCTGACGGACTGTCAAATAAAATAGAAGATCACGAGATCAAACAAATGCTTCAAGCCGAATCTGCGCCTCAGGAAAAGGTAGACCTTCTCATCAGCAAAGCGAATCAAAACGGCGGCGAGGACAACATCACGGCTGTATTGATTGAGCTTTCCGCAGATGCAAAAGAGGGTGAAGACAAGTGCTAACCGGCAAGCGGATCAGCGGGCGTTATCATATCCTCCGGCCCATTGGCGGCGGCGGAATGGCGAACGTTTTTTTAGCTGAGGACATCATTCTCGAACGTGAAGTCGCAATTAAGATTCTGCGGTTTGACTTTGTGAATGACATTGATTTTATCAGGCGTTTCAGAAGAGAAGCACAGTCGGCATCAAGCCTTGATCATCCGAATATCGTCAGTATTTACGATATCGGGGAGGAAGGCGACATTTATTATATTGTCATGGAATATGTGGAAGGCATGACGTTAAAGGAATACATAACCGCACACGGACCGCTTCATCCGAAAGAAGCGCTGTCTGTTATGGAGCAGATCGTCTCAGCCATCGCCCATGCCCATCATAACCATATCGTGCACCGGGATATCAAACCGCACAATATTTTGATAGATCATTTAGGACATATTAAGGTGACGGATTTCGGCATCGCCACAGCTCTCACTTCGACGACAATCACACATACGAATTCTGTGCTCGGCTCGGTTCATTATTTGTCTCCGGAGCAGGCGAGAGGCGGTCTGGCAACGAAAAAATCGGATATTTACGCGCTCGGCATCGTGCTGTTTGAGCTTTTAACAGGCAAAATGCCTTTTGACGGAGAATCAGCCGTCAGCATTGCGTTAAAGCACCTGCAAGCAGAAACGCCTTCCGCCAGAAAGTGGAACCCTTCCATTCCGCAGAGCGTGGAAAACATTATTTTAAAGGCAACCGCCAAAGACCCGTTTCACCGCTATGAAAGCGCAGAGGACATGGAAGCGGACATCAGAACGGCTTTTGACGCCGGCAGGCTGAATGAACAAAAATTCTCCGTGCAGGATGATGAGGAAATGACGAAAGCGATTCCCGTTATTACTGACGGTGCGATAGCCGCGCCGCAGGCGGAAACGCCGGCAGAGACGGATGATAAAGAACAGCCGTCCGCCAAAAAGAAGAAACGGAAATGGCCGTGGGTTTTGCTGGCTGTCTGCTTTATTTTCATAATGGCGGCTGTTCTTGCGGTCACCGTGTTCCCGTCTTTGTTTATGCCAAAAGAGGTAAGCGTCCCCGATGTACGGGGCATGAAGTACGAAAAAGCGGAAGCCCTGCTTGAAAAGAACGGCCTCCAAGCGGATCCTGATATGACGGACATTGAAGATGAAAAAATCGAAGAGGGATTAATGGTCAAAACTGATCCGAAAGCGGGTTCTGCCGTTAAAGAAGGCTCTTCTGTAAAACTGTACAAAAGCATCGGGAAACCGAAAACCCGGCTGATTGACGTGAAAGGCCGGCCGATCGATGATGCGAAAAAAACGCTTAAGGATAAAGGCTTCAAACATGTCAATGTAAAAGAAGAGAACGATGACAGTGCGGCTGGCACTGTAATTGATCAGAACCCATCAGCCGGCACCGACATGGTCGCAAGTGATGATGAAGTCAGCTTAACAGTCAGCCTCGGACCGGCGGACGTTACGCTGAGAGACTTAAAAACATACAGCAAAGAAGCGGCTTCCGGGTATCTTGAAGATAACGGCCTGCAGCTTGTTGAAAAGGAAGCTCACTCAGATGACGTGCCTGAGGGACAGGTCATGAAGCAAGAGCCGTCAGCCGGCACTGCGGTTAAGCCGGGAAGTGATGTTGAAGTAACGTTTTCGCTCGGGCCTGAAGAAAAACCGGCCAAAACGGTAAAAGAAAAAATCAGCATCCCCTACGAACCCGAACATGAAGGGGACGAGCTCGAAGTGCAAATCGCCATCGATGATAAAGACCACAGCATCTCTGATACGTATGATTCGTTTAAAATAAAAGAACCGACTGAAAAAACAATTGAACTGAAGATTGATCAGGGACAGAAGGGGTATTATCAAGTGATGGTCGATCATAAAGTCGTCAGCTACAAAACGATTGAATACCCGAAAGATAATGACTGACAAGGAGGGACCGTATGCCTGAGGGCAAAATTATTAAAGCGTTAAGCGGATTCTATTATGTCCTGGATGAATCACAGGACAAGATCATTCAATGCAGAGGCCGGGGCATTTTCAGAAAGAATAAAATAACGCCTCTGGTCGGCGATTATGCCGTTTATCAGGCTGAAAATGATAAAGAAGGCTACCTGTTGGAAATCAAAGAACGAACAAACGAGCTGGTCAGGCCGCCGATATCAAATGTGGACCAGGCCGTTCTCGTCTTTTCCGCCGTTCAGCCGGCGTTCAGCACGTCCTTATTGGACCGGTTTCTCGTTCTTGTGGAAGCCAACGGCATTCACCCGATCATCTGCATAACAAAAATGGACTTAGCTTCAGACGGGGAATCGAAAGAGAAGATTCTATCTTACATGAAAGACTATCAGGCGATCGGTTATGACGTATATGTGACGTCGTCAAAAGAAAACAGCGGCTTAACAGGCATTGTGAAACACTTCGCGAATAAAACCACGGTGTTTGCCGGGCAGTCCGGAGTCGGAAAATCTTCGCTTTTAAATGCGATCAGCCCGGAGCTTGAGCTGAAAACAAACGAGATTTCCACTCATTTAGGACGCGGGAAACATACGACACGCCATGTAGAGCTCATTCATACATCAGGCGGTCTTGTGGCGGATACTCCGGGGTTCAGTTCGCTTGAATTCACCGGCATTGAGGAAGAAGAGCTGGGCAGCACGTTCCCTGAGATCAGAGAAATAAGCGCCTCATGCAAATTCAGAGGCTGTCTGCATCTGAAGGAGCCGAAATGCGCGGTAAAGCAAGCGGTGGAAGAAGGAGACATTCAGCCGTACCGCTATGAGCATTACAAAGAATTTATGCAGGAAATAAAAGAGAGAAAGCCGAGGTATTAATATGATTAAGGTTGCGCCATCAATTCTTTCCGCCGATTTTGCTTCACTGGGCGAGGAAATTAAAGACGTGGAAAAAGGAGGAGCGGACTATATCCATATTGATGTCATGGATGGCCATTTCGTCCCTAACATTACAATCGGACCGCTTATCGTTGAAGCCGTCCGTCCAGTGACTGATCTGCCGCTGGATGTCCATCTTATGATTGAAAACCCGGACCGCTACATCCCAGCATTTGCAAAAGCCGGTGCGGACATCCTTTCCGTTCACGCTGAGGCGTGTCCGCATCTTCACCGGACCATTCAATTGATAAAAGAGCAGGGGATAAAAGCGGGAGTTGTGCTCAATCCGCATACGCCCGTTCAAATCATTGAACATGTGATCGATGAGTTGGACCTTGTGCTGTTAATGACGGTGAACCCCGGTTTTGGAGGTCAGCGCTTTATTCACTCGGTTCTTCCGAAAATCCGTCAAGTCAAACAGATGGCAGAGGAGAAAGGCCTCTCTGAACTTTTAATCGAGGTGGACGGGGGCGTTAATAAAGAAACAGCTCCTTTATGCGCTGAAGCGGGCGCTAATCTGCTTGTTGCCGGGTCCGCCGTATATAATCAGCCGGATCGGAAAAAAGCCATCGCTGAGATCCGAAACGCAGAATAAACATGCTGATAAAGAGCCCGGTGAAAGCCGCCGGCTCTTTTCGCGTCTGAGAGGGAAAGGAAAACATATGAAGACAATCAATATCGTTGCGGGCGGCCCTCGGGAGTTTATTCCCGATCTGTCCGAGTACACAGACGGAGATACGACGTGGGTCGGAGTGGATAAAGGGACGGTCGCTCTTTTGGAGGCCGGAATCGTTCCGCAGGAAGCTTTCGGTGATTTTGACAGCATTACGGAAGAAGAGCTCCTGCAGATTCAAAAAGCGGCGCCGGCCCTCCATGTGTATCAGGCGGAAAAAGATTATACCGATCTTGAACTCGCTCTTGACTGGGCTTTACAAAAAGAACCGGAGAACATTCGGATATTCGGTGTGACGGGCGGAAGAGCAGATCACTTTTTAGGGAACATTCAGCTTTTGTATAAAGCTTTAAATAAGGATACGGTTGTCAAGCTGATCGACCGGCAGAATGAGATTCAGATGTTCGAACCCGGCCGCTATACAATTGAAGAAAAAGTGCGCAGACGCTATATTTCTTTTATTCCGTTTTCGGAAGCCGCAGACGGCCTGACACTCATCGGTTTTAAATATCCCCTGGATAATTGTCATATTCCCCTGGGTTCCACACTATGTATTAGTAACGAACTCATTCATTCACGAGGTACTTTTTCGTTTGCAAAAGGCATATTAATAATGGTAAGGAGCGCGGATTAGAAAAGCGGCTTCTGCCATATGCGGAAAAAACCATGAATCCTAAAGTGATGAACGCAGCGGATACGGGACTTATAGGAGGGGACAAAATGAAATTTTATACCATTAAATTGCCGAAGTTTTTAGGAGGAATTGTCCGGGCGATGCTGGGCTCATTTAGAAAAGAGTAAGCCCAAGAAGCTGAATTGCCCTCTTTGAACGCATAAAAAACGCCTGCCGCATAAAAGGGCAGGCGTTCATTTTTGCTTATACACGCTCAACTTTACCGGATTTTAAAGCCCGGGCAGATACATACACTTTTTTAGGTTTGCCGTCAACGAGGATGCGGACCTTTTGAAGGTTGGCGCCCCAAGTACGCTTAGAAGCGTTCATTGCGTGAGAACGGTTGTTTCCGGCTTTTGTTTTTTTACCTGTAATAAAACATTTACGTGCCATTTGTTTCCCTCCTAACTGCGCGAAACATCTTTTCAAACATAGTGTCTCAGATGCTTTCGTTATACAATACTTTAAATAATTTACCACAGCTAAAAACCGTTTGCAACTATTGTTTCCCTTACTTTCAAGAAAAATCACTTGACATGTAAAACCAATCACATCTCCCGCGCTGAAGCGCCGCTTCTGTATCTTTTCTTTTCATAATGGGATACATATAGTAGAATAATGATAACTCTATGCACCTGAAGGAGGAACCTGTGTGTCCATTGAAATGAAGACAAAATACGGACAGATTGATATATCCAACGAAGTCATCGCAATGGTTGCCGGAGGCGCTGCCATTGACTGTTACGGAATAGTGGGGATGGCCTCCAAAAACCAGATTAAAGACGGTTTGTCTGAAATCCTCCGGAAAGAGAACTTCGCAAGAGGCGTACATGTCCGTCAGGAATCAGAACAAATACATATCGACATGTACATTATTGTCAGCTACGGCACTAAAATATCCGAAGTAGCTCACAATGTTCAGACGAAGGTAAAATACACAGTAAATCAAACAATCGGACTTGCAGTTGATTCTGTAAATATTTATGTCCAAGGCGTACGAGTAACGAACCCGTAGTGAGGAGGATGAGTATTGTCTAGACGAAACTTAGATGGGAGAGCTTTTGCGGCAATGATTCTGGCGGGGGCTGAGACATTGTCTCAAAACGCATCCGCGGTGGATGCGCTGAATGTGTTTCCCGTGCCGGACGGCGATACCGGAACAAACATGAATTTATCGATGTCATCAGGTGCAAGAGAGGTAGAGCACCTTGACTCACCTGACATCGGCAAAGTCGGCATCGCCCTGTCAAAAGGCCTGCTTATGGGAGCGAGAGGAAACTCAGGGGTGATCTTGTCCCAATTATTCAGAGGCTTCACAAAGAGCATTGAAAACAAAAAAGAAATAAACGCCCAAGAATTTGCCGCTGCACTCCAAGCGGGAGTGGATATGGCATATAAGGCGGTCATGAAACCGGTTGAAGGAACGATTTTAACCGTGGCGAAGGATGCGGCTAAAAAAGCGGTCGCCTCGGCCAAAGAAGAAACCGATATCATTGCGGTCATGGAGACTGTTATTGAAGAAGCGGAAGCGTCGCTGAACCGCACGCCGGACCTGCTGCCTGTTTTAAAGGACGTCGGTGTCGTTGACAGCGGCGGAAAAGGTCTGCTTTGTGTATATGAAGGCTTTTTGGCCTCCTTAAAAGGAGAGTCCGTACCGAAAAAAGCGGTTCTTCCGGCTCTGGATGATATGGTGAATGCCGAGCATCATAAAAGCGCGCAGAGCATGCTGAGTACAGAAGACATTGAATTCGGATTCTGTACGGAAGTGATGGTAAGGCTGGATCAAGATAAACGGACGTTCAAGGAAGAAACGTTCAGAAACGAACTGAGCCGTTACGGCGATTCATTGCTGGTTGTAGCTGATGATACGCTGGCGAAAGTTCATATTCATGCCGAAGAACCCGGGAACGTGCTCAATCTTGCACAGCGTTACGGCGATTTAATTAAAATCAAAATTGAAAACATGAGGGAGCAGCATACTTCCATTATCAGCCAAGAACATGATGAAAAAAAGCCGGCCGGCGTTATGAAAGAAGCCCGCAAGCCTTTTGGAATCGTGACCGTGGCAATGGGAGAAGGCATTTCTGAACTGTTTACGAGCATCGGCGCTTCACACGTAATCGAAGGCGGCCAGACAATGAATCCGAGCACGGAAGATATTGTGGAAGCCGTTCAGTCTGTCAATGCGGAAACGGTTTTCATTCTTCCGAACAATTCAAATATTGTGATGGCTGCCAATCAAGCGGCGAGTGTGGCTGAAGAAAATGTAATTGTCATTCCGGCAAAAACGGTGCCGCAAGGTATGACCGCCCTGCTTGCGTTTAACCCTGACCAGCCGGCTGATGTAAATGAAGCCAATATGCTTGAGGCCATCCGGAATGTGAAAAGCGGACAGGTGACATATTCAGTCAGAGACACCCATATTGACGGAAAGGATATTAAAAAAGGTGATTTTATCGGCATTTTAAACAGTTCGATTATCGGCAGCGCCGAAGATCGGATAAGTGCGGCGAAATTGCTGCTGGATGAAATGATCGGGGAAGAAGATGAAATCGTCACCATCCTGTACGGAGAAGACGCGCCGGAAGAAGAAGCTGAGAAACTCGCAGAATATATTACAAGCGTCTGTGAAGATATCGAGGTTGAAATCCATAACGGCAGACAGCCTCTGTACCCATATATAATTGCGGCAGAATAGAAGGGCTTATCAGGCCCTTCTATTCTTATGCCTATATTTACCTGCGGCAGTGCGGCAGTGCGCCTGCTTGCCAATTTATAAATGTTCAATTAGTCTAAAGAAAAGCGCTGAATCAAGTGATGTTAAGGAGGAACAAACCAGCATGAAATATAGAAGCGTTTTTGATATTATCGGCCCGGTAATGATCGGTCCGTCCAGTTCACATACCGCAGGCGCCGCCCGTATCGGCAGAGTGGCCAGAAGCTTATTCAGGCGGGAGCCCCGCCGGATTGTTGTGTCTTTTTACGGATCATTTGCAGAAACGTATAAGGGCCACGGCACTGATGTCGCGATTATCGGCGGCCTGCTTGATTTTGATACATTTGATGAGCGGATTAAAACAGCGATTCAAATTGCTGAAGACAAGGGCATATATATAGAGTTCCGCACAGAGGATGCTGTGCCCGTTCATCCGAATACGGCGCGTATCGTCATTTCTGATGATGAAGGGGAGCTTGCCCTTACCGGTATTTCAATCGGCGGCGGAAAAATAGAAATTACGGAGCTTAACGGTTTTGAGCTGCGTCTTTCCGGAAACCATCCGGCTATTTTAGTCGTTCATAATGATAAATTCGGCACGATTGCAGGCGTTGCCAATGTGCTTGCGAAATTCTCCATCAACGTCGGACATATGGAAGTGGCGCGCAAGGATGTCGGACAGCTTGCGCTGATGACGATTGAAGTCGATCAGAATATTGAAGAAGAAGTGCTGGACGAACTTTCAACACTTCCGAATATTATACAGGTTACTAAGATAGCTGACTAAAAAGTCAGGAGGAAAATGACATGTTTCGTAATGTAAAAGAATTAATAGAAATCACTCAAGAAAAACAGATTCCGATTTCAGAAGTAATGATCACTCAAGAGATGGAAGTGACGCAAAAAACACGGGAAGAAATCTTTCAAGGAATGGAGCGTAATCTCTCCGTCATGGAAGCTGCGGTTGAAAAAGGGCTGAAGGGTGTCACGAGCCAGACCGGTTTAACAGGCGGAGACGCCGTGAAACTTCAGGCATACATCCAATCGGGTAAAAGCCTGTCAGGCAATCTGATTTTAGACGCCGTTTCTAAAGCTGTGGCGACAAATGAAGTCAATGCGGCGATGGGAACGATCTGCGCCACGCCGACCGCCGGTTCTGCCGGGGTTGTGCCGGGAACGTTATTCGCCGTAAAGCATAAGCTGAACCCCACGACGGAACAAATGATCCGATTTCTGTTTACGGCCGGAGCGTTCGGTTTTGTCGTAGCAAATAATGCGAGTATTTCAGGAGCTGCCGGAGGCTGTCAGGCGGAAGTCGGATCAGCATCAGGTATGGCGGCCGCTGCGATTGTGGAAATGGCGGGCGGAACGCCTCAGCAATCAGCAGAAGCAATGGCGATTACGCTTAAAAATATGCTCGGTCTCGTATGTGATCCGGTCGCCGGCTTGGTAGAAGTGCCGTGTGTCAAACGAAACGCAATGGGAGCATCCAACGCAATGATCGCGGCAGATATGGCGCTGGCCGGAATTACAAGCCGAATTCCTTGCGATGAAGTAATTGACGCGATGTACAAAATCGGCCAGACGATGCCGACAGCATTGCGTGAAACGGGACAAGGCGGTTTAGCCGCGACACCGACGGGAAGAGAATTAGAGAAGAAAATTTTCGGAGGAGCGCTGAAATCAAGTGAAACACCATCAGCAAACTAGTATAGCGGAGATTAAGGGCATTGGGCCGGAAACAGAAAAAACATTGCAAGAATTGGGTATCTATGACATTTCTGATCTTCTGAATTATTTCCCTTACCGTTATGATGACTATGAGCTGAGGGATTTGGAAGAAGTTAAACATGAAGAAAGAGTTACAGTAGAAGGGAAGGTTCATTCAGAACCTTCTCTTACCTATTACGGCAAAAAACGAAACAGGCTGACATTCAGGGTGCTTGTCGGCAATTATTTAATTACCGCGGTCTGCTTTAACCGTCCGTACTTAAAAAAGAAACTGACGCTCGGTTCTGTCGTCACGATATCCGGGAAATGGGATAAACACAGGCAGACCATTTCTGTGCAGGAATTAAAAAACGGGCCTCATCAAGAAGATAAAAGCATTGAGCCTGTTTATTCCGTTAAAGAAAACGTCACCGTTAAAATGATGAGGCGGTTTATTAAGGAAGCTTTGAAGCACCATTTGGACAATATTGCCGATCCGCTTCCTGAAAAATTGAGAATCAGTTACAAGCTGCCTGATTACAAACAAGCCCTGCAGACGATGCACCAGCCGGAAACGAGGGAATCGTTACAGCAGGCAAGACGCAGGTTTGTTTACGAAGAATTCTTATTATTTCAGCTGAAAATGCAGGCGTTCCGTAAAGCGGAAAGAGAACAGTCAAAAGGCATCAGCCATGTGTTTCCGGCTGAAAAGCTCGCCGCTTTTACAGCCAGCCTTCCGTTTTCGCTCACGAACGCACAGATGCGCGTGCTCCGTGAAATTACCGCTGATTTGACATCTCCTTACCGTATGAACCGTCTGCTGCAAGGCGATGTCGGGTCAGGGAAAACGGCCGTCGCCGCCATCGCTTTGTACGCTGCGATCCTGTCGGGGTATCAGGGGGCTTTAATGGTGCCGACTGAAATTCTGGCCGAACAGCATGCCGACTCTCTCGTATCGTTATTTGCAAATGAAGATGTGAACATCGCGCTTTTGACGAGTTCTGTTAAAGGAAAGCGGCGCAGAGAGCTTTTGGAGCGGCTTGCTCTCGGAGAAATTGATATTTTAGTAGGGACCCATGCTTTAATCCAGGATGAAGTGGAATTTAAAGCGCTGAGCCTTGTCATTACGGACGAGCAGCATCGGTTCGGGGTCGACCAGCGCAAAAAACTCAGGAATAAAGGCCAGGACCCGGATGTGCTGTTTATGACAGCCACCCCGATACCGAGAACATTAGCCATTACCGTCTTCGGAGAAATGGATGTTTCCGTTATAGATGAAATGCCCGCGGGACGAAAACAAATCGAAACGTATTGGGTGAAACACGACATGCTGGAGCGGATTTTGGCTTTTATTGAAAAAGAGCTGAAGCAGGGAAGGCAGGCCTATATTATCTGCCCGCTCATTGAAGAGTCGGATAAGCTGGATGTTCAGAATGCGATTGACGTATATAACATGCTGTCTGAGGTTTACCGCGGCAAATGGAATGTCGGTCTGATGCACGGGAAGCTCCATTCTGATGAAAAAGATCAGGTGATGAGAGAATTCAGCGCCAATCAATGTCAGGTTCTTGTGTCAACAACTGTCGTAGAAGTCGGGGTGAACGTGCCGAATGCGACGATTATGGTCATCTATGACGCCGACCGTTTCGGGCTGTCTCAGCTCCATCAGCTCCGCGGCCGGGTCGGACGGGGAGACCATCAGTCTTTCTGCATCTTGATGGCCGATCCGAAATCCGAAACCGGGAAAGAACGGATGAGAATCATGTCGGAGACAAACGACGGCTTTGAACTGTCTGAAAAGGACCTTGAGCTGCGCGGTCCCGGCGATTTCTTCGGGAAAAAACAGAGCGGTATGCCCGAGTTCAAGGTGGCGGATATGGTTCATGACTACAGAGCTTTGGAAACGGCCCGCCAGGATGCGGCCAATCTGGTGTCATCAGAGGCTTTTTGGAAAGATGACGAGTACCGCATGCTCCGCGCTCAACTGCTCTCAAGCGGTGTCTTAGAAGGGGAGAAATTAAGCTGATTCTGCAAAATTGGGCGGCTTTCAAAAAACAATCATTGCATTCCAATCTATGAAATTATATACTACTATTAGTACCTAGTCTTAATTGTCCGGATGGTGTTTACAGATGAGAAGAAGCAAGAAAGAACGCCAAAAATTATTGCAGCAGACGATCAAATCGACACCCTTCATCACAGATGAAGAATTAGCGGGGAATTTCGGCGTCAGCATTCAGACGATCCGCTTAGACCGCTTGGAGCTCTCAATACCGGAGCTGAGAGAAAGAATTAAAAACGTGGCAGAACAAACGCTTGATGATGAAGTGAAATCACTGTCGTTAGATGAAGTGATCGGTGAAATCATTGATCTGGAGCTTGACGGCCAGGCCATTTCTATATTAGAAGTAAGACGCGAACATGTTTTCAGCCGCAATCAAATTGCGCGGGGGCATCATTTGTTTGCGCAGGCGAACTCACTCGCCGTAGCCGTCATTGATGATGAGCTGGCGCTGACCGCAAGCGCAAATATCCGCTTTACAAGACAGGTGAAAGAAGGCGAGCGCGTCGTTGCGAAAGCCAAAGTGACGGCAGTCGAAAAAGAAAAAGGCAGAACGGTAGTTGAAGTCAACAGCTATGTGGGAGAAGAAGTCGTGTTCTCCGGCATCTTTGACATGTACCGTTCAAAACAATCATAAAGGTGGAGCATGCATGAGAATAGCTGTAGATGCAATGGGAGGAGACAACGCACCCAAAGCTGTTATTGACGGAGTAATGAAGAGTATTGAGGCTTTTGACGATATTCATATTACGCTGGTCGGTGACAAGACAACGATAGAATCACACTTGCCAACAACATCAGACCGCATCACCGTATTGCACGCCGATGAAGTGATTGAACCGACGGATGAACCGGTCCGCGCCGTACGCAGAAAGAAAAACTCTTCTATGGTGCTGATGGCGCAGGAAGTGGCTGAAAACAGAGCGGACGCCTGCATCTCAGCGGGGAATACGGGCGCTCTCATGACAGCGGGACTGTTTATCGTCGGCAGAATTAAAGGAATCGACCGGCCGGCTCTTGCGCCGACGCTTCCGACCGTATCAGGGGACGGTTTCCTTCTTTTGGACGTGGGAGCCAATGTCGATGCCAAACCGGAACACCTTGTCCAGTACGGAATTATGGGATCTGTATATGCACGGCAGGTTCTCGGAATCAGCTCGCCCCGCGTCGGCTTGTTAAATGTCGGCACAGAAGAAAAGAAAGGAAACGACCTGACAAAAAAGACGTTTGAATTATTAAAAGAAACAAACGTGAATTTTGTCGGAAACGTTGAGGCGAGAGACTTGCTGGAAGGCGCTGCTGACGTCATAGTCACAGACGGCTTTACGGGCAACGTCACTCTGAAAACATTGGAAGGTTCAGCGTTATCGATTTTCAAAATGCTGAAAGATACACTGACGTCAAGCTTTGTTTCTAAGCTGGCAGCGGGAGTGCTAAAGCCGAAGCTGATGGAAATGAAACTGAAAATGGACTATTCTGAGTACGGCGGAGCGAGTCTTTTCGGACTGAAAGCGCCTGTGATTAAAGCGCACGGCTCTTCTGACGCACGCGCTGTTTACCACGCGGTGCGCCAGGCGAGAGAAATGGTGAGCCAAAACGTGGCCGCATTTATAGAAGAAGAAGTAAAAGAAGAAAAAACAGATGAGTAGTCTGGAGGTTACCGCATCATGAGTAAGATTGCATTTTTATTTCCCGGACAGGGATCACAATATATCGGTATGGGAAAAGACCTGTACGAACGTGAAGAAGCGTCAAAACGTATTTTTGATGAAGCGGATGAAACGCTTGAAACAAAGCTGAGCTCGCTCATTTTTGAAGGTGACGCTGAGGAATTAACCCTTACATACAATGCGCAGCCTGCGCTGTTGACAACAAGCATTGCCGTATTGGAAAAGTTTAAAGAATCCGGCATCACACCGGATTTCACAGCCGGACACAGTCTCGGAGAATATTCGGCGCTTGTTGCGGCGGGAGCGATGACATTTAAAGATGCCGTTTACACGGTAAGAAAACGGGGAGAATTCATGAATGAAGCCGTGCCTGCGGGAGAAGGCGCAATGGCCGCTATTCTGGGGATGGATGCGGAGTCCTTGAAAAAGGTGACGGATCAAGTGACAGAAAACGGCCATCTCGTACAGCTTGCAAACCTGAACTGTCCCGGCCAGATCGTGATTTCCGGAACGGCAAAAGGCGTGGAGCTGGCTTCAGAAGAAGCGAAGAACAACGGCGCAAAACGGGCGATCCCATTAGAAGTAAGCGGACCGTTCCATTCTGAATTAATGAAGCCCGCGGCGCAAAAACTTGAAGACGTGCTCAGTGCCTGTGATGTAAAGAATGCGGCTGTTCCCGTTATTTCAAACGTTTCGGCTGACGTCATGACAGACAAAGACGATATCAAAAAGAAACTGATCGAACAGCTGTATTCACCTGTACGCTTTGAAGAAACGATTAACAAACTGATTGACGAAGGCGTCACGACGTTTGTTGAAATTGGGCCCGGCAAAGTGCTTTCAGGCCTTGTGAAAAAAGTGAACCGCCGCCTTAAAACAATCGCGGTTTCTGACCAAGAAACCATTGAACTGGCGATTCAAACGCTGAAGGAGGAGAATCAGGATGCTTAATGAAAAAACAGCAGTGGTAACAGGAGCGTCCCGCGGAATCGGGCGGGCGATCGCGCTTGATCTTGCGAAAAACGGCTGCAACGTAGTAGTCAACTATTCCGGAAATGAAGCGAAAGCGAACGAAGTCGTAGATGAGATCAAATCTATGGGCCGAAACGCGATCGCGGTAAAAGCTGATGTATCAAATTCCGAAGAAGTACAAAACATGATGAAAGAGGCTGTCGCTGAATTTTCTTCAATCGACATTCTCGTCAACAATGCGGGGATTACAAAAGACAATCTTCTCATGAGAATGAAAGAAAATGAATGGGATGACGTCATCAACATTAACCTGAAAGGTGTTTTCAACTGCACGAAAGCCGTGACAAGACAGATGATGAAACAGCGCTCCGGCCGGATTATCAACGTATCATCAATCGTCGGCGTCAGCGGAAACCCCGGTCAGGCGAACTATGTGGCGGCCAAAGCCGGTGTGATCGGCTTGACAAAATCATCAGCCAAAGAGCTTGCAAGCCGCAATATTACGGTCAATGCGATTGCTCCGGGCTTTATTTCCACGGATATGACGGACAAGCTTTCTAAAGAAGTCCAAGATGAAATGCTGAAGCAGATTCCGCTCGCGCGTTTCGGGGAACCTTCCGATATCAGCAGCGTTGTCACGTTCCTTGCTTCTGAAGGATCGCGTTATATGACGGGCCAAACCCTTCATATTGACGGCGGAATGGTGATGTAAAGATTTGTTTTTAAAATTTCATCCTAGTTTCTCTAGTTTTTTAAAAACGAATCCACTATAATACTTGAGGGGAGGTGAATTGCTATGGCAGATACATTAGAGCGTGTAACGAAAATCATCGTAGACCGCCTTGGCGTTGATGAAGCTGACGTCAAACTTGAAGCTTCTTTCAAGGAAGACTTAGGTGCTGATTCCCTAGATGTAGTTGAGCTTGTTATGGAACTTGAAGACGAGTTTGATATGGAGATTTCTGACGAAGATGCTGAAAAGATTGCAACAGTCGGCGACGCTGTGAACTACATACAAAACCAGCAATAAGCTGATGCTAAAAGTCCCGCCTGACAGCGGGGCTTTAGCCCTTTAATCGTGCGGTTACCGGCGTCTGACGCTGTACGCGCTGCCGATTCCGTTTACGGCGGGGAGCGCGGTGAACCTGATGTGCCTATGGAGGTTACTATGTCAAAACACTCACATTTTAAAGATAAAAAAAAGTTCTATAAAAAAATAGAGCAGTTTAAAGAGTTCCAAGAACGGATTTCGGTTCATTTTCAAAACGAGAAACTTTTGTATCAAGCATTTACACATTCATCTTATGTGAATGAGCATCGGAAAAAGCCGTATGAAGACAATGAAAGGCTTGAATTTTTAGGTGACGCTGTTTTGGAACTGACGATCTCCCAATTCTTATTTGCCAAATATCCGGCCATGAGTGAAGGAGATTTGACGAAGCTGAGAGCCGCTATCGTATGCGAGCCGTCACTCGTCTCCCTTGCCCACGAATTGTCATTCGGCGATCTTGTTCTCTTGGGTAAAGGAGAAGAAATGACGGGCGGCAGAAAGCGTCCTGCGCTTTTAGCGGATGTGTTTGAAGCGTTTATCGGCGCACTGTATCTGGATCAGGGCCTTGAGCCGGTTCAGCAATTCCTGAAAGTGTACGTGTTCCCTAAAATAAACGATGGTGCTTTTTCTCATGTGATGGATTTCAAAAGCCAGCTTCAAGAATTTGTACAGCGGGACGGGAAAGGATCGCTTGAGTACAAAATTCTCAATGAAAAAGGGCCCGCCCACAACCGGGAATTCGAGGCGCTTGTCTCTCTTAAAGGTGAGGCGCTCGGTATCGGGAACGGACGTTCCAAAAAAGAAGCCGAGCAGCATGCGGCACAGGAAGCTCTTGCAAAATTGCAAAAACACCATACGAAACAATAAAATCCCCCTGTACCCCTAGGGGGATTTCAATATGTATGCGCCTGATATAAGCGGTTGATTATGATAATATTGAGATACTTATACGATAAGGAGGATCTGGGATGTTCCTCAAACGTTTAGACGTTATAGGATTTAAATCATTTGCAGAACGGATATCCGTTGACTTTGTAAAAGGCGTCACGGCCGTTGTCGGGCCAAACGGCAGCGGAAAAAGCAACATCACCGAAGCCATCCGCTGGGTGCTCGGCGAACAATCAGCCCGCTCGCTTCGGGGCGGAAAAATGGAAGATATCATTTTTGCAGGAAGTGACTCACGCAAGCGGCTGAATCTTGCCGAAGTCACTTTAACACTTGATAATGAAGATCATTTTCTCCCGATCGATTATCACGAAGTCAGCGTGACGAGACGGGTATACCGTTCCGGAGAAAGTGAATTTCTCATCAACAATCAGCAGTGCCGCCTGAAAGACATCATTGACTTATTCATGGACTCCGGGCTCGGAAAAGAAGCGTTTTCCATTATCAGCCAGGGGAAAGTCGAAGAGATTCTCAGCAGCAAAGCGGAAGACCGCCGCAGTATTTTTGAAGAAGCGGCCGGCGTGCTGAAATATAAAACAAGAAAGAAAAAAGCGGAAAACAAGCTGTTTGAGACGCAGGATAACTTAAACAGGGTGGAAGATATTCTCCACGAGCTTGAAGATCAGGTCGAACCGCTTAAAATCCAGGCATCAATCGCCAAAGACTACTTAGAAAAAAAGAAAGAGCTTGAGCATGTCGAAATCGCCCTTACCGCTTTTGATATCGAAGAACTGCATGGCAGATGGTCGGGTTTAAAAGAAAAGGTGCAGGCGGCAAAAGAAGAAGAATTGGCGGAATCATCGGCGATATCTGCTAAAGAAGCGATGATAGAAGAGACGAGAGATAAAATTCACGCGCTTGATGAATCCGTCAACGAGCTGCAGCAGGTTCTGCTCGTGACCAGTGAAGAGCTTGAAAAGCTGGAAGGCCGGAAAGAAGTGCTCAAAGAGCGCAAAAAAAACGCCGCGCAAAACCGGGAACAGCTTGAGGAATCCGTTACACATTACACGAACAAAGAAGCCGAACTGAAAGCGGACATCGAAAAACAGTCTGCCGTCTTTGATAAGCTGCGTGCGGAAGTGAAACGGTTAGATGCTCAGGTGAAAGAAAAGCAGCAGGCTCTCAGTCTGCATAATGAAAACGTAGAAGAGAAAATCGAACAATTAAAAAGCGATTACTTTGAATTGTTAAACAGCCAGGCGTCGATCCGCAACGAGCTGCAGCTTTTAGATGACCAGATGTCCCAATCTGCCGTTCAGCAGGCGAGACTGACCGCAAACAATGAAAAATATCTTCAGGAACGAAATGATATTTCCGTCCGCAAAGCGGCGTGCGAAGAAGAATTGGCCGCCGTTGAAGCGGACATTCACAATCAGGTCGGCCGCTACCGCGAAGTCCAGACCGCATATGAACAGAAAAAACGCCAGTATGAAAAGAAAGAATCAGCGCTGTATCAAGCGTATCAATTTGTACAGCAGGCCAGATCCAAAAAAGATATGCTTGAAACGATGCAGGGCGATTTTTCAGGGTTTTACCAAGGTGTAAAAGAAGTGCTGAAACAGAAAGAGCAGCTTGGCGGCATCCGCGGCGCCGTTCTCGAACTGATTTCCACCGAACAAAAATATGAAACGGCGATCGAAATTGCACTCGGCGCAGCGGCGCAGCACGTTGTCACAGACGATGAGCAGGCGGCGCGGAAAGCGATTCAATATTTAAAACAGAATTCCTTCGGCCGCGCGACGTTCCTGCCGCTTACGGTCATGAAGCCGCGCCAGCTCCAAACCCGTGATGAACAGACGGCTTCGAAGCATCCTTCTTTTCTCGGCACAGCGAGCGGGCTTGTCACGTATGATGCGGCATATCGAAATGTCATTCAAAACCTTCTCGGCACCGTGCTGATCACTGAAGATTTAAAAGGCGCGAATGAACTGGCCAAGCTTCTCGGTCACCGCTACCGCATCGTGACGCTTGAGGGCGATGTCGTTAATCCGGGCGGATCAATGACGGGCGGCGCAGTCAAAAAGAAAAACAATTCTCTGCTCGGCAGAAGCCGGGAGCTTGAGACGGTAACTGCGCGGCTTGCTGAAATGGAAGAAAAAACAGCTCTGCTTGAAAAAGAGGTCAAAACACTGAAACAGGCTATTCAAGAGCTTGAACATACGCTGAGCAGTCTCCGGGAAGACGGTGAAGCTTTCAGAACAAAGCAGCAGGATGTAAAAGGCAGGCTGTATGAACTCGAAGTCGCTGAAAAGAACATCAATACCCACCTGGAGCTTTACGATCAGGAGAAAGCATCACTAACGGAAAGCAGCCGGGACAAAGAGACGCGTAAATCAGCGCTGGAAGAACAGCTGAGTGAGGCATCAGGCCAGCTGAAAGAACTTGAGGAAGAGATGGACAGGCTGACAAAACAAAAGCAGACCCTATCCTCAACAAAAGAAACGCTCTCTCATGAACTGACAGAATGTAAAATTGCCGCAGCGAAAAAAGAACAGGCGTGCTCGAGTGAAGAAGACAATCTCAAGAGGCTGAGAAAAGAGCTTGAAGAAACGCAGCTCGCTCTGAAAGAAACACGGGAAGATTTAAGCCTGCTGACCTCAGAGATGACGTCCAGCACAAGCGGCGAGGAGCAGCTTGAAGAAGCGGCTCAACACAAGCTTCACGATAAAACGAGAACGATCGAATTGATTGCCAGCCGGCGCGACCAGCGCGTAAAGCTCCAGCGGGCTCTTGATACGAATGAGCTTGAGCTGAAAGAGATGAAGCGGCTGTACAAGCAAAAAACAGAAATTCTGAAAGATGAAGAGGTAAAACTCGGCCGGATGGAAGTTGAGCTTGATAATCTGCTGCAATATTTACGCGAGGAGTACAGCTTATCTTTTGAAGGGGCAAAAGAAAAATATCAGCTCGAAATCGAGCCTGAAGAGGCGAGAAAACGGGTCAAACTGATCAAACTTTCAATTGAAGAGCTTGGCGCGGTCAATCTCGGCAGCATCGATGAATTTGAAAGAGTGAACGAACGGTATCAGTTTTTAACAGAGCAGAAAAATGATCTGACGGAAGCGAAAAATACACTGTTTCAAGTCATTGAAGAAATGGATTCTGAAATGTCGAAGCGATTCCATGAAACGTTTATACAGATCCGTTCGCAATTCAACGACGTGTTCCGTTCCCTGTTCGGAGGAGGACGAGCTGAATTGAAGCTGACCGAACCGAATGACCTTCTCAACTCCGGCGTGGACATTATCGCGCAGCCTCCGGGCAAAAAACTGCAAAACTTAAATCTTTTGTCAGGGGGAGAACGGGCGCTGACGGCCATTGCCCTTTTATTCTCCATTTTGAAAGTAAGGCCAGTGCCGTTCTGCGTGCTTGATGAAGTGGAAGCTGCGCTTGATGAAGCCAATGTATTCAGGTTTGCGCAATACTTAAAAAAATACAGCGGCGACAGCCAGTTTATCGTCATCACCCACAGAAAAGGCACCATGGAGGAAGCGGATGTCCTTTACGGTGTTACAATGCAGGAATCCGGCGTTTCCCGAATGGTGTCGGTCAAACTGGAAGAAACAAAAGAATTCGTTCAGTAACGAGGAAAGAGGTTGAAAGATGAGCTTTTTTAAAAAATTAAAAGAGAAAATCACGAAACAGACAGACTCCGTCTCTGAAAAATTTAAAGATGGCCTTGAAAAAACAAGAAATTCCTTCTCAAATAGAGTGAACGAACTCGTCTCCCGCTACCGAAAAGTCGACGAAGATTTCTTCGAAGAGCTTGAGGAAGTCCTGATTGGCGCTGACGTCGGTTTTACAACGGTCATGGAGCTGATTGACGAGCTCAAAAAAGAAGTGAAGCTGAAAAACATCCAGGACCCTCAGGAAGTGCAGTCCGTCATTTCTGAAAAACTCGTCGAAATTTATAACAGCGGCAACGAAGAGATTTCTGAATTGAATATTCAGGACGGGCGCTTAAACGTTATTCTGCTTGTCGGCGTAAACGGCGTCGGAAAAACGACAACGATCGGAAAACTTGCCCATAAGCTGAAGAATGAAGGTAAATCCGTTGTGCTTGCTGCCGGAGACACCTTCAGAGCCGGAGCGATTGAACAGCTTGAAGTGTGGGGAGAGCGTACAGGCGTGCCTGTCATTAAGCAGGCTGCCGGAAGCGACCCTGCGGCGGTTATTTACGATGCCGTACACGCGGCTAAAGCAAGAGGCGCGGATGTGCTGATTTGTGATACGGCCGGCCGCCTTCAGAATAAAGTAAACTTAATGAAAGAGCTTGAAAAGGTCAAACGCGTCATCGAACGCGAAGTGCCTGAGGCTCCGCATGAGGTTCTGCTCGCGCTCGACGCGACGACTGGCCAGAACGCGATGGCGCAGGCGAAAGAATTCTCCAAAGCGACGAATGTGACGGGTATCGCGTTAACGAAGCTTGACGGCACCGCAAAAGGCGGAATTGTTTTGGCGATCCGCAATGAGCTTCATATTCCCGTGAAACTGGTCGGCCTCGGAGAAAAGGTTGACGATCTGCAGCGGTTTGATGCAGAATCTTACGTATACGGTCTCTTTTCGGATTTAGTTGAAAAAGCGGAAGAATAGACAGTCTGTTTCAGCCGGGCGCAAAAAAGCGCTCCGGCTGTTCGCTTATAAAAGCGGCGGAAAACACCAGCAAACTGACAGGGCGAATACCTGCATTCATTGACAAGATAAAAACTTGACAGACGCTCTGAAACCATGTAAACTATGTTTTTGTAAAGGGATTTGACTTAACAAAGGGGAGAGCTCAAATGTCGCTCGAAAAAACGACGAGAATGAACTATTTGTTTGACTTCTATCAGTCGTTGCTGACGTCAAAACAAAAGAGCTATATGTCGCTTTATTATCTGGACGATTTCTCCCTTGGTGAAATAGCCGAAGAGTATGACGTTTCAAGGCAAGCCGTTTATGATAACATCAAACGGACAGAAGCGATGCTTGAACAATATGAAGAAAAACTGCTCCTTTTTAAAAAGTTTCAGGAGCGTAAAGAAATGTTTACAAAGCTGAAAGAGCTTGCTTCCGGCTTGCAGGAAGAAGAAAAAATGACGGCTCTGATTGAAGCGCTTGAGAAATTAGATTAGGAGGCGGCAAACAATGGCATTTGAAGGATTAGCCGACCGACTGCAAAAGACGATTTCAAAAATCCGCGGAAAAGGAAAAGTCAGCGAACAAGACGTAAAAGAGATGATGCGTGAAGTTCGTCTTGCGCTTCTTGAGGCTGACGTTAACTTTAAAGTCGTAAAGGATTTTGTGAAAAAAGTAAGTGAACGGGCTGTCGGACAGGACGTCATGAAGAGTCTGACACCCGGCCAGCAGGTTATTAAAGTCGTAAAAGAAGAGCTTACCGAGCTGATGGGCGGCGAAGAAAGCAAAATTGCCGTCGCCAAACGCCCGCCGACCGTTATTATGATGGTCGGGCTCCAAGGTGCCGGTAAAACGACAACCACAGGGAAGCTTGCCAACCTGCTGCGCAAAAAACATAACCGCAAACCGCTGCTCGTGGCTGCGGATATTTACCGCCCCGCTGCGATTAAGCAGCTGGAAACACTGGGGAAACAGCTTGATATGCCGGTCTTTTCTCTTGGCGATCAGGTCAGCCCGGTGGAAATCGCCAGACAGGCGATTGAAAAAGCGAAGGAAGAGCATCATGATTACGTGATTTTAGATACCGCCGGACGGCTGCACATCGATCACGAACTGATGGATGAGCTCTCCGGCGTAAAAGAAGTCGCAAATCCTGAGGAAATTTTCCTTGTCGTCGACTCGATGACCGGTCAGGATGCGGTAAACGTCGCCAAAAGCTTTAATGACCAGCTCGGTTTAACGGGTGTTGTTTTAACAAAGCTTGACGGGGATACCCGCGGAGGTGCGGCGCTTTCTATCCGCGCAGTCACTGAAACGCCGATTAAATTCGCCGGAATGGGAGAAAAACTCGACGCTTTAGAAGCGTTCCATCCTGAGCGGATGGCATCCCGGATTCTCGGAATGGGTGACGTGTTAACCTTGATTGAAAAAGCTCAGGCGACTGTTGATGAAGACAAAGCCAAAGAGCTTGAGCAGAAAATGAGAACGATGAGCTTCACATTGGATGATTTTCTGGAGCAGCTCGGTCAGGTCCGAAACATGGGGCCTCTTGACGAACTGCTGCAAATGATGCCCGGCGCAGGCAAAATGAAAGGCTTAAAAAACATCCAAGTGGATGAAAAACAGCTGAATCATGTGGAAGCGATCATCAAATCAATGACTGTTCTTGAAAAAGAACAGCCGGATATCATCAACGCCAGCCGGCGGAAGCGGATCGCTAAAGGAAGCGGAACATCCGTTCAGGAAGTCAACCGTCTTTTAAAGCAGTTCGAGGAAATGAAAAAAATGATGAAGCAGATGACAAACATGTCAAAAGGGAAGAAAAAAGGCTTTAAATTACCTTTTATGTAATCGGTTATACATGATAAAACCGTTGTTAAGAAAAAACACTTTACAAACACTTTTATCATTGTTAATATACTATCTTGTTGAAATATTTTCGGAGGTGCTAGTAAAATGGCAGTAAAAATTCGTTTAAAACGTATGGGAGCAAAAAAATCTCCTTTCTATCGTATTGTTGTAGCAGATTCTCGTTCACCGCGTGACGGCCGTTTCATCGAAACAGTCGGCACATACAACCCGGTTGCAAAGCCGGCTGAAGTGAAAATCAACGAAGAGCTTGCTCTTAAATGGCTGCAAACAGGAGCTAAACCTTCTGATACAGTCCGCAACTTGTTCTCAAGCCAAGGAATTATGGAAAAATTCCACAACGCTAAACAAGGCAAGTAATGACTGATCAGAACTTGGAAGATTTGATTGTCAGCATTGTGGCTCCGCTTGTCGACCATCCGGAAGACATAACGGTCACAAAAGAAGAGACCGATCAAAAGATTGCGCTGCGCTTATCTGTCAATAAGTCAGATACCGGTAAAATTATCGGAAAGCAAGGCCGGACTGCAAGAGCGATTCGAACCGTCGTTTTTGCAGCTGGCGCACAGTCTTCTAAGAAAGTTCAATTTGAAATATTTGACTGAAAGGGAGAGGGCCGGCACCTCCCCTTTTTTTACACGTAAAAAAAGCAAATGAACAGAAATATGTTGGAAGAGTGGGGAGTCTGGTGCTATGCAGATTATTCACAGGGTAACCGTTATGCAGGTTCTGACCGAGCAAAGTAAAGAAAAGCTTTTGGCCTCTTTTGCAGAAAAAAAGCAAACGCTTGAACGAGAATGCAGCCAGCTCTATTTTCAGCTTAGAAAACATGAAAAAGATCAGCAGAATCCCGATGTGGCGGAATCTTTTAAAAAAGCCATTGAAAAGAGACAAGACAAAATCAAAATGATCGATTTCCAAATAAGCCAGACACACTCGCTCCCGCTCGGAAGCGAAGTGAAGGAAAAGGAGATCGATGCGCTGCTTTCAATTGACGTCGGTGATAACTGGCATGAAAAAACAGCGGCAAATACCATCGTCATAAAAGACGGGGTAGTGATTGAAATTCGCCCGAGGTGATAATATGACAAACAGATGGTTTAATGTAGGCAAAATTGTAAATACCCACGGCATTAAAGGCGAAGTGCGGGTTATTTCTAAAACGGACTTTGCCGAAGAACGGTACAAGCCCGGCAGTACGCTCTATTTGTTTGCGGAAGGAGCCGCGGAGCCTGTTAAAGTAACGGTCAACACCCACAGGCTTCACAAACAGTTTCATCTGCTGCAATTCAAAGAAATGCCGAGCCTCAATGAAGTCGAGCACCTAAGAAACATGATCATCAAAGTCCCTGAAGAAGACTTGGGAGAGCTTGAAGAAGACGAATTTTATTTTCATGAAATCATCGGCTGCGAAGTTGTATCAGAGGACGGGGAACTGATCGGCACAGTAAAGGAAATCTTGACGCCCGGAGCTAATGACGTATGGGTAGTTGCGAGAAAAGGAAAAAAAGATGCGCTCATTCCGTATATTGCTTCTGTGGTAAAGGATATTAATATAAATGAGAAGAAAATTATGATTCATGTAATGGAAGGGTTAATAGACGAATGAAAATCGACTTTTTAACACTGTTTCCCGAAATGTTTCAAGGGGTGCTCGGCTCATCCATCCTGCAAAAAGCACAGGAAAAAGAGGCGGTTCGTTTTGACGTCATCAATTTCCGCGCTTTTTCGGATAATAAACACCAAACGGTTGATGATTACCCGTACGGCGGGGGAGCCGGGATGGTGTTAAAGCCGCAGCCCGTATTTGATGCCGTTGAAAAGCTGACAGCCGATACGGACGCCAAACCGCGCATTATTCTCGTCTGCCCGCAGGGTGAACGTTTTACTCAGAAGAAAGCCGAGGAGCTGGCGGAAGAGGAACATTTGATGTTTATCTGCGGACATTACGAAGGGTATGATGAACGGATCCGGGAACACCTTGTCACTGATGAAATCTCCATCGGGGATTTTGTGCTGACCGGGGGAGAGCTCCCCGCGATGATGATTGCCGACAGCGTTGTCAGGCTTTTGCCGGGCGTCCTGGGAAAAGAAGCATCTCACATGGAGGATTCCTTCAGCACGGGGCTTTTAGAGCATCCGCATTATACAAGGCCGGCAGATTATAAAGGCTTAAAAGTGCCTGAGACCCTTCTGTCCGGAAACCATGCCAAAATAAACGAATGGCGCAATAAAGAATCAATCAGAAGAACCTTTTTAAGACGTCCGGATCTTCTTGAAAACTATCCTCTTACTGATGAGCAAAGAAAATGGATTTCCGAGTGGGAAAACGAATAGATTCTATTGCGCGGGCAGTGAAGATATGATAAGATACTACTTGTGGCTTAAGAGGGCTTATCCTTCAAAAGCTTGAAAACGATGTTCCGCTGTGCCTTGCAGTTGTGGCTAAGAGCATCTGTTGGAAGGAGTTGAAAACGATGCAAAAACTAATTCAAGATATCACAAAAGAACAGCTTCGCACTGATCTTCCTGCGTTCCGTCCTGGTGACACTTTACGTGTACACGTAAAAGTTGTTGAGGGTAACCGTGAGCGTATCCAGATCTTTGAAGGTGTTGTGATCAAGCGTCGTGGTGGTGGAATCAGCGAAACGTTCACAGTTCGTAAGATTTCTTACGGTGTTGGCGTTGAACGTACATTCCCTGTACACACACCAAAAATCGCGAAAATCGAAGTTGTACGTTACGGTAAAGTACGTCGCGCTAAGCTTTACTACCTGCGTGAACTTCGCGGAAAAGCGGCTCGTATTAAAGAAATCAGACGATAATGATAACGAACGAAAAGAGCTTGTTACCCGTAACAGGCTCTTTTTTTATATGAAATTTGTAAAAGCAGAACAAGCAACGTAAAATACATAAGAGATCACCGGAACATACGGTTCCGGCAAATAAGGCAGGTGTCTAAGTCACATGACCATTCAATGGTTCCCGGGCCATATGGCTAAAGCGAGACGGGAAGTAACAGAGAAACTGAAATTAATTGATATCGTATACGAATTGGTGGATGCAAGAATACCGATGTCATCGAGAAATCCGATGATTGAGGAGATTTTAAAAGATAAGCCGCGCATTATGCTTTTAAACAAAGCCGATAAGGCGGATGCGGCTGTGACTGCCCAGTGGAAGGACCATTTTCAGGAACAGGGCATTCCCTCTCTTTCAATAAACTCCGTTAACGGGCAGGGACTGCATCAAATCGTCCCGTCCTCGAAAGAGCTTCTGAAAGATAAGTTCGATAAAATGAAAGCAAAAGGCATAAGGCCAAGAGCCATCCGCGCATTAATCATCGGTATTCCGAACGTAGGGAAATCTACGCTCATCAACCGGCTGGCCAAAAAAAACATTGCCAAGACGGGAGACAGGCCCGGCATTACCACTTCACAGCAGTGGGTAAAGGTAGGCAAGGAATTAGAGCTGCTCGATACACCGGGAATTTTATGGCCTAAATTTGAAGATGAGCTTGTTGGCTTGCGCCTGGCGATCACCGGGGCGATTAAAGATACTATTATCAACCTGCAGGATGTGGCCGTCTTCGGACTGCGCTTTCTGGAAGAGCATTATCCTGACCGCTTAAAGGAGCGCTACGGACTTCAGGAAATCCCTGAAGACATTGCCGCCCTATTTGACGCGATCGGTGAAAAACGCGGCTGTTTGATGGGCGGCGGGCTGGTTGACTATGATAAAACCACAGAAGTCATCATTCGGGACATCCGGACGGAAAAATTCGGCAGGCTTTCGTTTGAAACACCATCAGAATAAAGACGCGCAGCGATGCGGGTCTTTATTTTTTCCGCAGAATACCGATATACATAATGTAAGGGAGAAGAGAACGTGAATACATTAACCGTAAAAAGCGTAAAAGAACGCCTGCAAGAGGTCAGGGACGAAAGCGACCCTTTCCTTGCCCAATGTGAAAAAGATCCGAGAAAAAGCGTACAGACGCTTTTAGAGCAATGGCTGAAAAAGCATGCGAAGGAAAAAGCTCTTAAAGAGCAGTGGCTGAACATGACGGCATACGAAAGACTGTCATACAAAAAGGGCTTCCGCCTGATTGCTGGTGTTGACGAAGCGGGAAGAGGGCCGCTTGCCGGACCGGTTGTCGCCGGCGCTGTCATTTTGCCGGCACAGTGCGAAATTCTCGGTCTCACGGACTCGAAGAAATTATCGGAAAAGAAGCTCGAGGAGTATTACACCCGGATCACGGAAGAAGCGGCGGCTATAGGAGTCGGCATTGTCCATGCGGATGTTATTGACCGAATCAACATTTATGAGGCGGCAAGACTGGCGATGGTAAAAGCGGTCAATGCTTTAGCGGAAACACCAGATTATCTGCTTGCAGATGCCATGACGCTTCCGCTTGACATTCCGCAGTCATCTGTCATAAAAGGGGATGCCAAAAGCGTATCAATTGCCGCCGGAGCCTGCATAGCAAAAGTAACGCGGGATCGTCTCATGGCTGAATACGCCAAAACCTATCCCATGTACGGCTTTGAAAAAAATAAAGGCTACGGAACGAAAGAACATCTTGAAGCTCTTCAGGCATACGGACCGACAAATATTCACCGAAAAACGTTCGCTCCCGTTCAATCTTATTGTTAGAAAAGAGGCGTAAGACATGAACATAAGCGGCGAAATCCAAGCGGCTTTCAGACAGCTGATAACAGAAACCTCTCCGGAAAGGCAAGACGGCAGCAAAGACAGCGGTACCCAAAGGCTGCTGTTAGGGAAGGTTCTCCGCTTGTTGGATGATCAAAGCGCCCTTATCCAAATCGGCGGCCGGACGATGCAGGGAAAGCTTGAAACTGCCCTCCGGCCGCAGGCGTATTACTGGTTTTCTTATGAAAAGCAGCCGGCTGAAAAAACGGGCCGGCTTCATGTCGTTGACCAATTCGAAGGAAGCCCGAAAACCGTTCAAGAAGCGGCGGGAAGACTGCTGAACGCCCTTTCCGTCAAACCGGGACCGGTGTCTCAGCATATTGCCGAAACGTTTATGCATCAGAAACTGCCGATGACGGAAAACAGCCTCAAAGCCTGTATCCGCTGGGCTGAATCGCTCCCGGCAGCCGAATTGAAAAAAGCGGCAGAAACTATTGTATTTGCACTTAAACGGGAACTGCCCGCGCATCCGGAAGTCTTGTCAGCCATTCATGCCGTCAAATACCCGTTTCCGACCCGCCGCCTTCTATCAGGACTGCTTCAGGCAATCAATCAGGCTCCGCAATCGGCAAAAGAGCTGTCTGTGCTTAAAGAGGCGGTTTCTGACGTGTTAGACGCGGAAACAGATCTTCATGCAGAACGTCTCTTGAAGAAGCTTGCTTCGGCCGCGCGCATGCCGATTTCAGAAACCGGGCTGACAGAAGAAGGAGAAGGGACAGAATTAAAACAATCACCATTTGTCCGAGTGACTCGTGAAAACGGAAAGACAGCCCCGAGCCAGCCTTCTCTTCCGAATGCCAGGACGGATACGGAACTGCCTGAAAAAGAGGCAAAACAGATTATCGAAAAATTAATGGCATCAGCCGAAAAGAATGAAAACCGCCCCGTAAAAGAAACGGCGGACATCATCAAGGCTTTTATTTCGCAAGAAAAAACATCCAAAACAGCACCTGTTCTTCAAAAAGCACAACTGACAGAACAGGAGACGGCTGTTTTCGAAAAAGCTGTCCAGCTTACCGAACTGAAATATACGGAAAAACATGATGTATTAAGCCTTTTGCAGAGAATCAAAAAAGGGCTGGGCACCCGTGATGAATTATCATTCATTACAGCGCTTGAAAAGGGAATGTCTCCGCAGCCGGAGAAACAAGCGCTGAAAACGGCCCTCCAGGCTGTCCGGACGCTTCAAGAAGCACCCCAAGCCGTTAAACAAGAGGCAGAACCGCTTATTCATAAATTAAACGGCCAACTGTTTATTGAGCAGCATAACCCTTCTTTTACGCAGATGGTGCTGTCATTTCCATTGGGAGCGTCCGCATATGAGAATGATATTACAGTTCTTTTTAAAGGACGGAAGAAGCCGGACGGAAAACTCGATCCGTCACATTGCAGGCTCCTGTTTTTACTGCATCTTGAAACGCTGCAAGAAACCGTCGTGGACTGTATGATTCAGCAAAATGTAATGACCATTACAGTTGAGACCGATTTTGAACTTCAGGCGGCCATCGACCCTCTCGTGCCGGCTTTGAAAGAAGCCGTAAAAGAAACGGGCTTCAGCCTGTCAGGCATCACGGCAAAAAAACGGCGTCCGAAAGACCAGAGCGCTCTTGTGGATGAGTTTATGGAAAAAGACGGCGGACGAAAAGTGGATGTGAAAGTATGAAAGAGCAGACTCGGTTAAGAAGAGCTGTCGCCCTGCATTACGACCGGCAGAAAGATCAAGCCCCGAAGGTTATCGCAACAGGCAGGGGGCATGTGGCGGAAAATATCATAAAAGAAGCTGAGAAGGCGGGGGTCCCGATTCAGGAAGACAGGACCCTTGTCGAATTAATGCGGCATTTGACGGTCGACGATCAGATACCGGAAGCGCTTTATGAAACCGTCGCTGAAATTTTTTCATTTGTTTACCGGCTGGATGAAAGCCTGAAAAACGAAAAATAAGGATCAATCATTTCCCAGACTCCGTTTAAATTTATATTTTCAATAAAATAAAAGTTAGAATGTTTGGAAGGATATAAAGATTTTGTTTTGAACCCTAGACAATTCTTCCAGTATTATATAGAATGAAAGCGCAGTCTATTTTTAGTTTTGCTACATAAGTTAGGAGGATGGGAAATGAATATCCATGAGTACCAGGGAAAAGAAGTCCTCAGAAAATACGGGGTGTCTGTTCCTGAAGGTAAAGTGGCTTTTACAGCAGAGGAAGCAGTTGAAAAAGCAGAGAGCCTGTCAAGCTCGGTTTATGTCGTAAAGGCGCAAATCCATGCTGGCGGCCGCGGCAAAGCTGGTGGGGTAAAGATTGCAAAAACAACGGATGAAGTGAAGGAGTATGCCGAAGAACTGTTAGGCAAGACGCTCGTCACACATCAAACGGGTCCGGACGGACAAGTAATAAAACGCTTACTTATTGAAGAAGGCTGCGATATTAAAAAGGAATACTACGTCGGGCTTGTACTTGACCGCGCCACTTCAAGAATCGTTTTAATGGCGTCTGAAGAAGGCGGAACGGAAATTGAAGAAGTAGCGGAAAAAACACCTGAAAAAATTAAAAAAGCGGTTATTGATCCGGCTGTAGGCCTTCAGGGCTATCAAGCGAGGGAGATTGCATTCGCAATTAACATCCCGAAAGAGCTTGTCGGCAAAGCCGCTAAATTTATGCTCGGACTATATAAAGCATTTGTTGAGAAGGACTGCTCCATCGCCGAGATCAACCCTCTCGTCGTCACGGGAGACGGAAACGTCATGGCGCTTGATGCTAAGCTGAACTTCGACAGTAATGCGTTATACAGACAAAAAGACATTATGGAATACAGAGATTTAGATGAAGAAGATCCGAAAGAAATCGAAGCCTCAAAATACGATTTAAGCTACATTTCCCTTGATGGAAATATCGGCTGTATGGTAAACGGCGCGGGTCTTGCAATGTCTACAATGGATATCATTAAACACTACGGCGGAGAACCTGCAAACTTCCTGGATGTCGGGGGCGGCGCAACCGCTGAAAAAGTTACGGAAGCTTTTAAAATCATTCTTTCCGATCAAAACGTAAAAGGAATTTTCGTTAATATTTTCGGCGGCATCATGAAGTGTGATGTCATTGCCGAAGGCGTTGTTGAAGCGACGAGACAAGTCGGATTGACATTGCCGCTGGTCGTGCGCCTTGAAGGGACAAACGTAGATTTAGGAAAGAAAATCCTGAATGAATCAGGCTTAAATATCACATCTGCGGAATCAATGGCAGACGGCGCGCAGAAAATCGTATCCTTAGTTTAGGAAAGAATGAAAGGCAGGGGACCAGATAATGAGTGTTTTTATCAATAAAGATACAAGAGTTATTGTACAGGGGATTACAGGTTCTACCGCTTTATTTCATACAAAGCAGATGCTGGAATACGGCACGAATATCGTTGGCGGTGTAACACCTGGAAAAGGCGGAACTGAAGCGGAAGGCGTGCCGGTATTCAATACGGTCGCAGAAGCGGTTCACACAACGGGCGCTGATGCGTCAGTCATTTATGTGCCGGCTCCGTTTGCGGCAGACGCAATTATGGAAGCGGTTGACGCGGAAATTGATCTTGTCATTTGTATCACTGAGCACATTCCGGTTTTGGACATGGTGAAAGTGAAACGCTTTATGGAAGGCAAGAAAACGAGATTAATAGGGCCGAACTGCCCGGGTGTTATTACGCCTGAAGAATGTAAGATCGGCATTATGCCGGGATACATTCATAAGAAGGGGCATGTAGGCGTTGTATCCCGTTCAGGAACATTGACATACGAGGCTGTCCATCAGCTTTCAGAAGCCGGCGTAGGCCAATCTACCGCTGTAGGTATCGGCGGCGACCCGGTCAACGGCACGAACTTTATTGACGTGTTAAAAGCATTCAATGAAGATCCTGAAACACACGCCGTCATCATGATCGGAGAAATCGGCGGCACAGCTGAAGAGGAAGCGGCTGAGTGGGTGAAAGCGAACATGACAAAGCCTGTTGTCGGCTTTATCGGCGGTAAAACTGCCCCTCCTGGAAAACGCATGGGCCATGCGGGCGCCATCATCTCCGGAGGAAAAGGCACGGCAGAAGAAAAAGTCAAAACGATGAACGCCTGCGGGATTGAAGTGGCGGAAACCCCTTCTGTAATGGGTGAAACACTGATTAAGGTGTTGAAAGAAAAAGGCTTATTTGAAACGTGCAAAACTCACTGATCAAAGCAGGGGCAGCCGTAACGGCTGTTCCTGTTTTTGCTGTACAAAAGAGGAGGTTGCCAGATTTGGATCAAGCGTCGCGCTGTTTAATGGTCTGCAGTATCAATCAAATCATTTCCCCGTCTCTTCTATTAAAATGGTGGAAAGCTGATCACTCTCTGTCTTTTTTACGAGATCCGCATCCATTAACTGTTTTGTCAGAAGGGAAAACAGCTCCGAAAGCAATTTTTCGAGAAATAGAGCGCAAGGAACCGGAACTTGATAAAGTTCTGTCCGATTACCGCCGAGAAGGCAGTACTGTCATCCCGATTTCATCAAGCCGCTATCCTTCATGGCTTAAAACAATTTATGATCCGCCGGCTGTCTTGTTTGCAAAAGGGCATACGTCACTTCTTGAAAAAGGCAGAAAAATAGGGATTGTAGGAACGCGGAAACCGACGGAAGACGGAATAAAAGCGGTTGGGCATCTTACCGCTGAACTCTCAAAAAAAGGCTGGGTCATAGTAAGCGGGCTGGCATCCGGCATAGACGGATTGTCTCATAAGGCGAGCATCAGGGCAAAAGGGCTTACGATCGGCGTAATAGCCGGCGGATTCCATCATATCTATCCCCGGGAAAATCTCCTGTTAGCAGAATATATGGCTGAACATCATCTCCTACTCTCAGAACATCCTCCTGAAACAAAGCCGAAAAAGTGGCATTTTCCGATGAGAAACCGCATAATCAGCGGATTAAGTGAAGGAATTGTAGTTGTGCAGGGAAAAGAAAAAAGCGGTTCATTAATCACGGCTTATCAAGCCCTTGATCAAGGGAGAGAGGTATTTGCCGTTCCCGGTTCCATTTTTAATCCATATTCCGGAGGACCTATAAAACTCATTCAAGAAGGGGCGAAAGCGGTATTATGCGCAGAGGATATTGACGGAGAGCTGACCGCCCGAGGCGTTCAGTATACGGAACCCTTTTGAAATATCGTTTGACAAACGGTATTGTAATATTTAATAATAGTGAGGATTTAAAGTTGCACATTATTTTCATGTATAAAATGACGTTCATCATAAAGAATGAAATGTTGAAAGCCATAAAAAGGCAGCTCTAAAATGAATTGATACTTGAAAAGAGAGAGAACACCTCTTGAGGGGGATGAAAATGTCTGATTATCTAGTCATCGTGGAATCGCCGGCAAAGGCGAAAACGATTGAACGTTATTTAGGGAAAAAATATAAAGTCAAAGCTTCAATGGGACATGTCCGGGATCTTCCAAAAAGTCAAATGGGAGTTGACATCGAACAGAACTTTGAACCGAAATATATTACGATCCGCGGGAAAGGCCCTGTTTTAAAAGAATTAAAAACAGCGGCCAAGAAAGCAAAAAAAGTCTATCTCGCGGCCGACCCCGACAGAGAAGGGGAAGCGATTGCATGGCATCTCGCGCACAGCCTTGATCTGGATCTAAGCTCGGACTGCCGGGTCGTCTTTAATGAAATAACAAAAGACGCCATTAAAGAATCATTTAAACATCCGCGCATGATCAATATGGATCTTGTCGATGCGCAGCAGGCGCGCCGCATATTAGACAGACTCGTCGGATACAAAATCAGTCCGATTCTTTGGAAAAAAGTAAAAAAAGGCCTCAGTGCGGGCCGTGTGCAATCCGTTGCGCTCCGGCTGATCATCGACCGGGAAAAGGAAATCAACGACTTTAAACCTGAAGAGTACTGGACGATTACCGGCTCATTTTTAAAAGGAAAAGAGACGTTTGAAGCCGGCTTTTTCGGAAAAAACGGCAAAAAGCTTCCTTTAAAAAGCGAAGAAGACGTGAAAGCTGTTCTTGCTGAGCTGAAAGGCAATAAGTATACGGTAGACAAGGTTACGAAAAAAGAACGTAAACGAAATCCCGCTCTGCCGTTTACAACGTCCACCCTGCAGCAGGAGGCTGCAAGGAAACTGAATTTCAGAGCGAAGAAAACGATGATGATCGCTCAGCAGTTATATGAAGGAATTGATCTCGGCAAAGAAGGAACAGTCGGGCTCATCACGTATATGAGAACGGACTCAACGCGGATTTCCAACACAGCCGTTGAAGAAGCGTCAGCTTTTATTGATCAGGCATACGGAAAAGAGTACTTAGCGGGAAAACGGAAAGCGGCAAAGAAAAATGAAAACGCACAAGATGCCCACGAAGCGATCCGTCCGACTTCAGTACTCAGAAAACCTGCCGAGTTAAAAGCGGTGCTTGGAAGAGACCAGCTCAGATTATACAAGCTGATTTGGGAGCGCTTTGTTGCAAGTCAGATGGCGCCAGCCGTTCTGGATACGATGAGTGTTGATCTCAGCAATAACGGATTGACATTCCGGGCAAACGGCAGTAAAGTCAAATTCGCCGGCTTCATGAAAGTCTATGTAGAGGGTAAAGACGATCAGCTGGAAGAAAAAGACCGCATGCTTCCGGACCTTAAAGAGGGAGACACGGTTTTATCCAAAGATATTGAGCCTGAGCAGCACTTTACTCAGCCGCCTCCGCGTTACACAGAGGCGCGCTTGGTTAAAACCCTTGAAGAACTGGGTATCGGCCGTCCTTCAACGTATGCGCCGACTCTTGACACCATCCAGCGCCGCGGTTACGTGGCACTAGACAATAAACGGTTTGTGCCGACTGAGCTAGGGCAGATCGTGCTGGATCTGATCATGGAGTTTTTCCCGGAAATCATAAACGTTGAATTCACGGCAAAAATGGAAAGAGATCTTGACCATGTTGAAGACGGCGAGACAGAATGGGTTCAAATCATTGACAGCTTCTATACCGACTTTGAAAAGCGCGTGAAAAAAGCGGAAGCCGAAATGAAAGAAGTGGAAATTGAACCTGAATACGCGGATGAAGATTGTGAGTTATGCGGCTCCCGGATGGTTTACAAAATGGGCCGGTACGGGAAATTCATGGCGTGCTCCAACTTCCCTGACTGCCGGAATACCAAGCCGATAGTCAAACAAATCGGCGTTAAATGTCCTAAATGCCATGAAGGAAACATTGTCGAACGAAAATCAAAAAAGAAACGCGTTTTTTACGGCTGTGACCGTTATCCAGAATGCGACTTCGTATCTTGGGACAAACCGATTGAACGAAAATGCCCGAAATGTGAAAATATGCTCGTAGAGAAAAAGCTTAAAAAAGGCATACAAGTCCAATGCGTCGAATGCGATTATAAGGAAGAACCACAGAAGTAGCGGTGAGCAGAGCCTTGCTCACCTTCTTTGTGTGGAAGGGACAAACAACAGGAGATGAAAAGAAATGAACCAGCAAACAGTAAATGTAATCGGAGCGGGCCTAGCCGGAAGTGAAGCGGCATGGCAGCTTGCAAAACGAGGAATTCAAGTAAAGCTATATGAAATGCGGCCCGTAAAGCAGACGGCAGCCCATCATACTGACAAATTCGCGGAACTGGTATGCAGCAACTCATTGCGTTCAAATACGCTCGCCAATGCGGTAGGCGTATTAAAAGAAGAAATGCGGGCGCTTGACTCAGCAATCATTCAATCTGCTGATAAGTGCTCGGTTCCGGCAGGGGGAGCGCTTGCCGTTGACCGCCATGAATTTGCGCAAAGCGTGACGGATCTTGTGAAAAACCATCCGAACGTAACGGTTCTTCACGAGGAAGTAACTGAGATTCCGGAAGGCCCGACAGTTATCGCGACCGGTCCGCTTACGTCAGAATCGCTTTCACAGCAGCTGAAAGAGCTCACAGGAGAAGAATATCTGTATTTTTATGACGCGGCGGCGCCGATTGTTGAAAAAGACAGCCTTGATATGGATAAAGTGTACTTAAAATCCCGTTATGACAAGGGAGAAGCGGCATACTTAAACTGCCCGATGACTGAGGAAGAGTTTGACCGTTTCCATGAAGCGCTGACGACGGCTGAGACGGTTCCGTTAAAAGAATTCGAGAAAGAAATCTTCTTTGAAGGCTGCATGCCGATTGAAGTCATGGCGAAAAGAGGCAAGAAAACGATGCTGTTCGGACCGATGAAACCGGTCGGACTGGAAGATCCTAAAACAGGCAAGCGGCCTTATGCAGTCGTTCAGCTCAGACAGGACGACGCGGCGGGAACGCTTTATAATATTGTAGGTTTTCAGACACATTTAAAATGGGGAGATCAAAAAGAAGTGCTTAAACTGATCCCGGGCCTTGAAAATGTTGACATCGTCAGATACGGCGTTATGCACAGAAACACATTTATCAACTCGCCGAGCCTCTTGAATCCGACATATCAATTTAAACAGCGGAACGACCTGTTTTTCGCGGGCCAAATGACCGGCGTAGAGGGTTATGTTGAATCTGCTGCGTCAGGTCTTGTAGCGGGAATCAATGCAGCCAAACTTGTTCTCGGTCAGGACCTTGTGACATTCCCGCAGGAGACGGCGATCGGAAGCATGGCTCACTACATTACGACGACAAACCAGAAGAACTTCCAGCCGATGAATGCAAACTTCGGCTTATTAAAAGAATTGCCTGTTAAAATTAAAAACAAAAAAGAACGAAACGAAGAATACGCTAAACGCGCAATTGAGACTATTCAAACTATTTCGAAAACGATATAGCTTTTCATTGCAACTTCAATGCATAATATGATACCATTTAAAAGCCCTTCGGAGAGGGAGGTCTTCATAATGGCTGAGAATGTTAACTTTTTTTTAAAGTTATTCGTTGAATATTTACAAATTGAAAAAAATTATTCACAATATACTATTGTGAATTATGTTAATTCGATTGAAGAATTTGGGATGTTTCTGCATGCTCAAAATATAAATGGATTGAATGAAGCTGCATATCATGATGTGAGAATATTTTTGACAGAAGCTTATGAAAAAGGCCTGTCAAGAAAAACAATCAGCAAGAAAATTTCAGCTTTGAGAAGCTTCTATAAATTTTTAATGAGGGAAAAGCTTGTTGAAGAGAATCCGTTTCAGCTTGTTCATCTGCCGAAACAAGAGAAACGGATTCCGAAGTTTCTTTATGAAAAAGAACTTGAGGAACTATTCGCTGTTTCAGACAGAAGTCAGCCGTCAGGGATGCGCGATCAGGCCTTGCTTGAGCTTCTTTATGCGACCGGAATGAGGGTCAGTGAGTGCTGTACGCTCACTGTCAGTGATCTTGACCTGTTCATGGATACGGTGCTCGTTCACGGGAAAGGCAGGAAGCAGCGCTACATCCCGTTCGGCTCATATGCCCGTGATGCGCTGGAGCTGTATATCAACAGCGGCAGACAGTGCCTGCTTGAAAAAGCAAAAGAGCCTCATGATGTGCTGTTTGTCAATCAAAGAGGCGGTCCGCTTACCGCCAGAGGAATCCGGTATATTTTAAGCGGGCTTGTAAAAAAGGCATCCGGCACTTTACATATACACCCGCATATGCTTCGGCACACGTTTGCGACCCATCTGCTGAATGAAGGGGCTGATTTAAGAAGCGTTCAGGAACTTCTGGGCCATTCCAATCTGTCTTCTACACAGATATACACGCATGTATCGAAGGAAATGCTGAGAAACACATATATGTCCCACCATCCGAGAGCTTTTAAAGAAAATTAAAAGGAGGCCCTTCTCATGTCATCTTTTCATGCGACAACGATTTTTGCCGTCCAGCATAAAGGAAAAAGCGCTATGTCAGGAGACGGCCAGGTCACATTCGGTCAGGCTGTAGTCATGAAGCATACTGCCAGAAAAGTGAGAAAGCTGTTTAACGGAAAGGTTCTTGCCGGCTTTGCAGGATCTGTTGCAGACGCTTTCACACTTTTTGAAATGTTTGAGGCGAAGCTTGAAGAATACAACGGCAATTTAAAACGTGCGTCGGTTGAGCTTGCGAAAGAATGGCGCAGCGATAAAGTGCTGCGCAAGCTGGAAGCCATGCTGATTGTCATGAACCAGGATACCTTGCTTCTCGTATCGGGAACAGGTGAAGTGATTGAGCCGGATGACGGCATTATGGCGATCGGCTCCGGCGGAAACTACGCCCTGTCAGCAGGAAGAGCGCTGAAAACCTATGCCGGAGAGAACCTGTCCGCCAAAGATATTGCACATGCCGCTTTGAAAATCGCGGGCGAGATTTGTGTGTACACAAACGATCAGATCATTTTGGAAGAACTTGAATAGAAAGGACTTGAGGCGCATGGAAAACAAACCGTTAACACCGAGACAAATTGTAGATCGGTTGGATCAATACATTGTAGGACAGCAGGATGCGAAAAAAGCTGTCGCCGTGGCATTAAGAAACCGCTATCGCAGAAGTCTTCTTGATGAAAAACTGAGAGATGAGATCGTTCCCAAAAACATTCTGATGATGGGCCCGACCGGGGTGGGGAAAACAGAGATCGCCAGACGGATCGCCAAGCTTACCGGTGCGCCATTTATAAAAATTGAAGCGACAAAATTTACAGAAGTCGGCTATGTAGGCAGAGATGTCGAATCAATGGTCAGAGACCTCGTTGAGACATCAGTGCGGCTCATTAAAGAAGAAAAAATCAGCGAAGTAAAAGAACAGGCTGAAGAAAATGCAAACAAACGTATTGTGCGGCTTCTCGTACCGGGAAAGAAAAAACAAGCGGGAGTGAAAAACCCGTTTGAAATGCTTTTCGGGGGAGGCCAGCCGACAAACGATGATGAAGCCGATCAGCAGGAAGAAGCTAGTCTTGAAGAAAAAAGAAAACGCATGGCGCATCAGCTCGCATTGGGAGAGCTCGAAGACCATTACGTTTCCGTAGAGGTGGAAGAGCAGCAGCCGTCGATGTTTGACATGCTGCAAGGCTCGGGTATGGAGCAGATGGGCATGAATATGCAGGATGCGCTGAGCAATCTGGTGCCCAAAAAGAAAAAGCGCCGTAAAATGACGGTCAGAGAGGCTAGGAAGGTTCTGACCAATGAAGAGGCAGGCAAATTAATTGATATGGATGAAGTCAGCCAGGAGGCTGTGTTAAGAGCTGAAGAGGGCGGCATCATCTTTATTGACGAAATAGATAAGATTGCTAAAAACGGAGGAGCTTCTTCCTCAGCCGATGTATCGAGAGAGGGTGTGCAAAGGGATATCCTCCCGATTGTCGAAGGTTCTACCGTCGTCACGAAATACGGCTCCGTCAAAACAGATCACGTGCTGTTTATAGCCGCCGGAGCATTCCATATGGCCAAACCGTCCGATCTGATTCCGGAGCTGCAGGGCCGCTTTCCGATTCGTGTAGAATTGAGCAAGCTGACGGTGGATGATTTTGTGAAGATTCTCGTGGAACCCGATAACGCGCTGTTAAAACAATATCAGGCTTTATTGCAGACAGAAGGTATATCTCTTGAATTTTCTGACGAAGCTATTCGTAAGATCGCCGAAGTGGCTTATCATGTGAATCAGGATACGGATAACATCGGAGCGAGAAGGCTTCACACGATATTGGAAAGGCTGTTGGAAGACCTGTCGTTTGAAGCGCCGGACGTGACGATGGAAAAAGTCGCCATCACGCCGCAATACGTTGAAGAAAAGCTCGGAACGATTGCAAACAACAAAGATCTAAGTCAATTTATATTGTGAAAATTTAATAAGAGGAATTCTAGGAGGATTATTTAACATGGCTTTACTACAAAAAACACGAATTATTAACAGCATGTTGCAGGCTGCGGCAGGCAAACCCGTAAACTTTAAAGAAATGGCTGAAACGCTTCGTGATGTCATTGATTCTAATATTTTCGTCGTCAGCCGCAGAGGAAAGCTTTTAGGCTACTCTATTAATCAGCAGATCGAAAATGACCGCATGAAAAAAATGCTGGAAGACCGCCAGTTCCCGGAAGAGTACACGAAAAATCTGTTCAACGTTCCGGAGACGTCTTCAAACCTTGATATCAACAGTGAATACACGGCATTTCCTGTTGAAAACAGAGACCTGTTCCAGGCAGGCTTAACGACGATTGTCCCGATTATCGGCGGAGGCGAGCGTCTGGGCACATTGATTCTGTCCCGTCTGCAGGATCAATTTGAAGATGATGATCTCATTCTTGCTGAATACGGAGCAACCGTTGTAGGAATGGAGATTTTAAGAGAAAAAGCGGAAGAAATCGAAGAAGAAGCACGAAGCAAAGCAGTCGTTCAAATGGCGATCAGTTCTCTGTCTTACAGTGAACTTGAAGCGATTGAGCATATCTTTGAAGAACTTGACGGAAACGAAGGCTTGCTTGTGGCAAGTAAGATTGCGGACCGTGTGGGCATTACGCGTTCAGTAATCGTTAACGCGCTGAGAAAGCTGGAAAGCGCCGGCGTCATTGAATCCAGATCACTGGGAATGAAGGGAACTTACATTAAAGTTCTGAACAACAAATTCCTTATTGAATTGGAAAATCTTAAATCACATTAAACCAAAAGCAGGATCCCCTGAAAATGGGGGTCCTGCTTTTTTTATGAACAATGGGTGAAAAGTTGCAATTTAAAGTTGATTATTGGAATCTGATCTGAGATAATCCATCTTGCTGTGTGAAAAAAGGGGAAAATACAGAAATTGAGCTATTTTCAGTCTTATATTAAACAAATGCTTGTAGTACAAATACTCTAGGACTTAATACCTACTTACAAAATAGATATAATTGAGCACTTTTTTTTAGCCTAACTTCATAGACTTTAAGCCTGTTATTTCTTACAATAAGCATATGGTTTTACAATTATCGACAAGGATTTTTAGGAGAAAAATATCTGAAATGGAGGTAAGTGGATTTGGACTTATTTTCTGGAACTATACAAAATCTTGAGAATGCCTTGGGGAGAGCGGACATTAAGCAAAAAGTCATAACTAACAATATCGCCAATATAGATACACCGAACTATAAGGCAAAAAAAGTCTCTTTCCGAAATTTGTTAGATCAGGAAACATCTAATCTTGAGGCTGTAAAAACCGACTATCGGCACGTTGACTTTACGGATTCGGGGGCCGATTATTCCATTGTGTCCAGCGGTGATACATCGTACCAGCAAAACGGAAACAATGTGGATATAGACAAAGAAATGACAGATTTAGCCGAAAACCAAATTAATTATCAGGCTTTGGTTGAAAGAATGAGCGGCAAATTCAATTCCCTGAAAACCGTCTTGACAGGAGGAAAATAATGAGTGGCTTTCAAAGCTTAAATATTTCCGGCTCTGCTTTAACCGCACAGCGTGTCCGGATGGACGTCGTATCGTCCAATCTGGCCAATATGGATACAACGAGAGCGAAGCAGGTAAATGGCGAGTGGGTGCCTTACAGAAGAAAGCTCGTATCTCTCCAATCCGGAGGCGAATCATTTTCGTCCCTTTTAAATTCCAAGATGAACGGAATCGGAAGCGCGGGAAATGGCGTAAAAGTATCCGCGGTTACGGAAGACCCATCCGCTTTTAATCTTGTTTACGACCCGGAAAATCCGGATGCGAATAAAGACGGATATGTACAAAAACCAAATGTAGACCCATTAAAGGAAATGGTGGATCTTGTCAGCAGCACGAGATCATATGAAGCAAACGTGACGGCATTGAACGCCTCCAAAGGCATGCTTTTAAAGGCTTTAGAAATCGGAAAGTAAGGTGATGTAAGTGGTTAACGCTATTACTCCTTTTCAGCTTCAACAAACGCAAAACACTCAAAACGTAACGAATCAATTAAACCAAACGCAAAAAACTGATTCTTCAAACCAAACAAGCTTTTCGGAGCTTTTAAAAAACTCAATTGATTCGTTAAATGAGTCACAAGTAAAATCTGACCAAATAACGAACGAACTGGCTGCAGGAAAGGATGTAAACCTTGACGAGGTCATGATCACTGCCCAAAAAGCAAATATTTCTCTGACGGCCGCTACCGAATTCCGCAATAAAGCCGTGGAAGCCTATCAGGAAATCATGAGAATGCAGATGTAGTGGTCAGATTGAAGAGAATGACTGGAATGACCGGGGGTTAACATGAATCGTACTCTAATGCAAATGAAAACCAAAACGTCAGCGTTTTGGAATAACAGATCAAAAACACAGAAGATACTCATGGTAAGCGGCTTGGCCGCATTCATAATTTTACTCATCGTCGTTATTATTTTTACTTCGTCTGAAAAGATGGTGCCTCTTTATAAAGATTTGTCCGCGGAAGAAGCGGGGCAGATTAAAGAGGAGCTCGATACGAAAAAAGTGTCTTCTGAACTTGCAGACGGCGGCACGGTCATTATGGTTCCTGAGAGCCAAGTGGATTCGCTTAAAGTCCAGCTTGCCGCGGAAGGCCTGCCGAAAACGGGATCAATTGATTATTCGTTTTTCGGAAAAAATGCAGGCTTCGGCCTGACAGATAATGAGTTTGACGTTTTAAAGGTTGATGCGACTCAGACTGAATTGTCAAACCTGATAAATGAAATGGACGGTATTAAAAGCTCGAAAGTCATGATCAATATGCCGAAAGAAGCCGTGTTTGTCGGTGAAGATCAGCCGGAAGCATCCGCATCGATCGTTTTGCAGATAAAACCGGGCTACTCACTTGATCAAAGCCAGATCAACGGGCTGTACCATCTTGTTTCTAAAAGCGTCCCGAACTTAAAAGAAGATAATATCGTCATAATGGACCAAAACTCTACATACTATGACAAAAGTGACAGCGGTGCAGGGTCCGTTTCTGACAGTTATGCTTCTCAGCAGGGTATTAAGTCGCAGGTCGAAAAGGACATTCAAAAACATGTTCAGTCACTGCTCGGCACAATGATGGGGCAGGATAAAGTCGTTGTATCCGTTACGGCTGATATTGACTTTACGAAAGAAAAACGCACTGAAGACATCGTCGAGCCTGTCGATAAAGATAACATGGAAGGCATAGCGATAAGCGCCGAAAAAGTGGCGGAAACGTATAAAGGCGACGGAGCAGCCAACGGCGGCACGGCCGGAACGGGAAGCAATGACACCGCAAACTATGCAGCGGCCAACGGCGGTTCAAACAGCGGAGACTACGAAAAAAGCAGCAATAAAATCAACTATGAAGTCAACCGCATTCATAAAGAAATTGCGGAAAGCCCATATAAAGTGCGCGATTTAGGCATTCAGGTCATGGTGGAGCCGCCGAATCCGAAAAATGCCGCGTCTTTAACAGCTCAAAGACAGGCTGATATTCAAAAGATTTTAGGAACCGTCGTCAGAACGTCTCTTGATAAAAATGAGGCGCAAAATCAAAAACTGACGAACAATGATATCAACAACAAAATCGTCGTATCGGTTCAGCCGTTTGACGGAAAAGTCAGCACGAATACTGCGTCGGCAAACTCATCAGGTCTCCCGATCTGGGTATACATTACAGGCGGCGTACTGCTTGCGGCCATTATTCTGCTTATTATTCTTCTCATCAGAAAGAAACGCTCACAAGAAGATGAGTATGAAGAATACGAATATGAAACACCGCCGGAGCCGGTTCGATTGCCTGATATTAACGAAGAGCAAAATGAAACGGAAGAAACAGTCAGACGAAAACAGCTTGAAAAAATGGCTAAAGAAAAACCGGAAGACTTTGCAAAATTGCTTCGAAGCTGGCTGGACGAGGATTAGGGGGAATGGAAAATGGCGAAACGTGATCAGAACAAGCTTACAGGAAAACAAAAAGCAGCCATCCTCATGATTTCCTTAGGTCTTGATGTATCAGCCTCTGTTTACAAGCATTTGTCTGAAGAAGAAATTGAAAGATTGACACTTGAGATTTCGGGAGTCAGAAGCGTCGATCATCAGAGAAAAGATGAAATCATTGAAGAATTTCATAATATCGCAATCGCTCAGGACTATATTTCTCAAGGCGGTTTAAATTACGCCCGCCAAGTGCTTGAAAAAGCGCTCGGAGAAGACAAAGCGGTAAGCATTTTAAACAGGCTGACCTCTTCTTTGCAGGTAAAGCCGTTTGACTTTGCGAGAAAAGCGGAGCCCGAACAGATTTTAAATTTCATTCAGCAGGAACATCCGCAAACGATGGCGCTGATTTTATCCTACCTTGATCCGGTGCAGGCCGGACAAATTTTGTCTGAGCTGAACCCGGACGTTCAGGCTGAGGTGGCAAGAAGGATTGCGGTTATGGACAGGACGTCTCCTGAAATCATCAATGAAGTGGAGCGGGTCCTTGAACAAAAGCTGTCCTCCTCCTTTACGCAGGATTATACGCAGACCGGCGGCATAGAAGCCGTTGTTGAAGTATTAAACGGCGTAGACAGAGGAACGGAGAAAACAATCCTTGATTCATTAGAAATACAAGATCCTGAATTGGCGGATGAAATCAAAAAACGGATGTTTGTCTTTGAAGATATTGTCACCCTTGATAACCGTGCGATTCAGCGCGTCATCAGGGACGTTGAAAACGACGACCTTCTGCTTTCATTGAAGGTTGCGAGCGAGGAAGTCAAGGAGATCGTCTTCAGCAATATGTCACAGCGTATGGTTGAAACGTTTAAAGAGGAAATGGAAATTATGGGGCCTGTGCGTTTGCGTGATGTGGAAGAGGCGCAATCAAGAATCGTGGGCGTCATCCGCAAGCTTGAAGAAGCCGGTGAAATTGTAATCGCGCGAGGCGGAGGAGACGATATTATTGTCTAATGTCATTAAACAGCAATCATCATTTTCTCCTGAACAGAAACGTCGTAAGCTTTCCTTGCAGGAAGTCAGAAATACGCATCCCCAGTTTGACCTGGAGAAAGCCGAAAACCCTGAGGCTCTCATGGCTTTTGCCAAGGCCGAAGCCGACCGGGTGTCTGAAGAAGCGAAAAATCAATTGGAGTATACTCTTCTGCAGATTGAAGAAGAGAAAAGCCGCTGGGCGGAAGAAAAACAAAGACTGATGGAAGAAGCAAAGGCAGAAGGTTATCAAGAAGGCATGGCTTTGGGAAAAGCCGAGGCTGAAACCCAATACGCAAATCTCATCAGCCGCGCCAATGCGGTTACGGAAATGGCGAGACAGTCAGTCGAGGAAAAACTGGAAAGCGCTGAGGAAGAAATCATTGAGCTTTCCGTTGCGCTCGCCAAAAAAGTATGGCAGCAAAAAAGCGATGATAAAGAAGCTTTCCTTCTGCTGGTCAAACAGGTAATAGCCGAAGTGAAAGATTATGATGACATCTCCATCTATGTAGATCCTGAATATTATGAAACGGTTCATCAGCATATGGACGAAATTCAGCAGCTGTTATACAAAGAATGCAGGTTAAGCTTATATGCCGATGAAAAAGCTGCAAGGGGAACGTGCTCGATAGAAACTCCGTTCGGTCGGGTAGATGCCGGTATAGACACCCAGCTGATGCAATTAAAACAAAAGCTTTTAACGGCGCTTGAGGCGGGAGCGGAGCAATGAAGACACAGTATTTAATAGACTCGATTGAAACAGCCGATCCGTACAAACGCTATGGCAAGGTTAAGCGTGTCATCGGGCTGATGATTGAATCAAAAGGGCCCGAAAGCTCGATCGGAGATGTTTGTCTCATTTATCCGAAAGGCCATGCGAAAAAAGCAATTAAAGCTGAGGTTGTAGGCTTCCAGGATGAAAACATTCTGTTAATGCCTTATCTGGAAGCGGCCAGCATCGCACCGGGCAGCATAGTAGAGGCTACTGGCGAGTCGCTCCGCATCAAAGTAGGCGCAGGTTTAATCGGACAAGTTGTCGACGCGTTCGGCGAACCGCTTGACGGCCGGGCGCTTCCGAAAGGTTTGTCTCCCGTTTCGACGGAACAGCCGCCGCCAAACCCGATGAAACGGCCGCCGATACGGGAAAAGATGGGTGTCGGTGTCAGGTCGATTGACAGTCTGCTGACAGTGGGAAAAGGGCAGAGAATCGGAATTTTTGCCGGGAGCGGAGTCGGAAAAAGCACCTTGATGGGCATGATCGCAAAGCAGACCGAAGCCGATTTAAACATTATCGCACTCGTCGGCGAACGGGGGCGCGAGGTGCGTGAATTTATCGAGAAGGATTTAGGTGAAGAAGGCCTGAAACGTTCGATTGTCGTAGTCGCGACCTCTGATCAGCCCGCATTAATGCGCTTGAAAGCGGCATATACGGCCACCGCCATTGCGGAATATTTCCGTGATAAAGGCCGGAATGTCATGTTCATGATGGACTCCGTCACGAGGGTCGCGATGGCCCAGCGGGAAATAGGGCTGGCAGCGGGTGAACCGCCGACAACAAAAGGATATACACCTTCTGTGTTCGCTATTTTACCCCGTTTGCTAGAAAGAACGGGTGCGAATGAACAAGGGACGATAACAGCTTTTTATACCGTTCTCGTTGACGGAGACGATATGAACGAACCGATTGCCGATACGGTGCGCGGAATATTAGACGGACACATCGTTCTCGATCGGGCGCTTGCCAACAAAGGGCAGTTCCCGGCGGTGAATATTCTGAAAAGCATCAGCAGGGTCATGTCTAATATTTCAGACCCAGCCCATATAAAGGCGGCCAACAAATTCCGCGATCTTCTGTCAACTTATCAAAACTCTGAAGATCTCATTAATATCGGAGCTTACAAAAGAGGGTCATCGAGAGAAATTGATGAAGCGATTCAGTTTTATCCGCAGCTTATTCAATTTTTAAAACAAGGAACGGAAGAACCCGCTCAATTGGAAAATAGTATTGCGGCATTGACGAGTCTGACAGGAAAAGAGGAATAACATCGTGGCGTACCAATTCAGATTTCAAAAGCTGCTGGAATTAAAAGAAAATGAAAAAGACCAAACATTGACTGAATACAGACAGTCGGTTTCCGAATTTGAAACAGTAGCTGAAAAACTATATGAAAATATGAGCAAAAAAGAATTGCTCGAAAAAGACAAAGAATCAAAGCTGAAATGCGGGATGAGCGTTCAGGAAATGAGACATTATCAGCAATTCGTTTCCAATCTTGAGAACACCATCTATCATTATCAAAAGCTTGTCATCATGAAACGAAATGAAATGAATGAGAAGCAGGAACAGCTCACCGAAAAAAACATCGAAGTAAAGAAATTCGAAAAAATGCGGGAAAAACAATTTAATATGTTCGCACTTGAAGACAAAGCTGCAGAAATGAGAGAAATGGACGATATTTCAATCAAGCAGTTTATGATTCAGGGGCATTAGGAGCGAATGAAATGGCCGATAAAGAAAAGGGATCTGGAAAGTTCGGTTCAATCCTGCTTTTTATCATTATCCCGCTGATTTTTCTGATCATCGTCGCAAGCATCGTCCTTTGGGCTGCCGGCGTAGATGTGATGAAACCGATTCAGGAAACAGCAGCTAAAACGCCTGTTTTAAAAGAATTGGTTCCTGAAACGAAAGAAACGAAAAGCGCGGCGGAAAAGCAGAAGGAAGACAGAACGGCTTCTCTTGAAAAGACCATAAAGGAACAAAAAAGTGAAATTAACATTTTGAATAAAGATTTGGACACAAGCAAATCCGAAATCGACAATCTGAATCAGAAAATCCGTTCACTGAAACAGGAAGCTGAACAGCAGCAGAAAACGGATGAGACGAAAAAAGCCGCTTCGGATTCAGCCGGAAAAGATAAAATGATCAACATCTATAAAAGTATGGACAGCGGTAAAGCGGCAAGCATTATCGTAAAGCTGAAAGAAAAAGAAGCCCTCGATATTTTAAACGGATTAAGTAAAAAGCAGCTTGCTGACATCTTGACGAAATTGACTCCTGAACAAGCGGCTAAGTATACAGAAAAACTATCCGCTGACGGAAATAAGGAGTGATGTAAGTTGAAGCTGCTTGAAATAACGGGGAATCGTACACAGACTGCGCAAAACAGCAATGTGAAGTTGAATGTAAACAGCTTAGGCCTATTTCAGAACTGGCTTCTGTCGGAAATCAGTTCTCAACAGCAGCCCGGAGATGAAGCAAAAACAAGTGATGCAAAGCTGAATGAAGCTCTTTCGAAAATCGGTGATTGGCTGAAGGCCGGCCCCGAAGATCAAGAACTGCAGCTGAAACAGCTGCTTGAGGCGGTAAAAGCCCTTGAAGGGAAGCAAACGACTGAAACAGCCCTTCCTTTATTGAAACAGCTTGCTGAATCTGTTCAAGACATGTTAGCCGGCAAACGGCATGGGGTGAAGCCTGAAAAAAATGAGCCGAATTCTTCCGCAAAGGATGAGAATTCCGCCCGCGATGCGCTGGAGACGGGTCTTCTATTCATTCAAGAAGCTGTAGCCCGGCTCTTCACGCATCAAGAGGAGCTGCCGGACAGCGCACAGGCAAAGGCAGTTTACCAGGAAGGCACCCGTTTATTAGATGCGTTGAAAAAACAAGGCGTACCGGACCGTGTGATTCAAGATCTGCGGCAGACGCTGTTTCCGAAAAACGAATCTGCATCTAAGCTTTACTCCATGTCGGCCGCTGAGCTGAAGAGCTTTCAAAGCGTCACTGAGCAGCTTGCGGGCCTTTCTCAAAAAGGGACAAAGGAATGGAACATGGCTGAAACTGAGCTGAAAGCTTTTGTGTTATCTCAATCATCTGAATCGTCCCAAGAGTCAGCCGGGAAAACCGATCAGCAAAACGGCGGCACAGTTTCTCACGTAAAGGCGCCTGACAGCAAATTGTCTGCGCATATCCTGTTTTCGGGAACGAGAAGCATTGCCGGCATTCAGCAAGCGTCCGCAGGAGCTGAACAGCAGCCGGCAGAAAATAAACCGTTAACGGAACAGGTCATCAGCGGCTGGAAACAGATGAAATATACGCCTTTCGGGAAAACAACCGGAAGCTTTACGATTCGTCTTAATCCCGAGAACCTCGGATTTGTCACAATTAAGGTGACAAACGAAAACGGGATGTTTCAAAGCAAAATCATCGCATCAAGCCAGTCTGCGAAAGAGCTGCTGGAACAGCATCTTCCTCAGCTGAAACAGTCGCTTCCGAATATGTCGGTCCAGATCGACCGTTTTACCGTCCCGCTTCAAAGCGGGGATCAGCAGCCGGTTTACGGGCAGACGGCCGACCACAATAAACAGCAGCATCAGGGACAGAGAGAGCAGAAGAACCAGCAGCAGTCAGGGGATTTCGGAGATATGCTGGAGGAGCTTTCTCTCAATGAAATGGAGGAAGAATAGTTGACATCAGTAAACTCGGATTATGCCGCGGCGGGTGCTTCAAGCACGAAGAGCACCGCCGCCGTGAACAGCAGCACGAATTTAGGAAAAGACGAATTTCTAAAGATCTTAATGACGCAGGTTCAGAACCAGGACCCGCTCAATCCGGTTGATGACAAAGAATTCATCAGCCAGATGGCGACATTTTCTTCATTGGAACAAATGATGAACCTGAATACGACGATGACAAAATATGTCGAAAATCAAGATCCGTTTACGATGTATGTGAACTGGATCGGCAAAAGTGTCACATTCAGCGACAGCGACGGGAAGGATCAGACAAGCCCCGTCAATTCAGTAAAACACTCAAACGGCAATTATATGCTCGTGCTTGAAAACGGCAAAGAGGTCAGTCCGTGGAATGTCACGGCAGTCAGCGAAACATCTAAATAAAAAGAAACCCAGGGGGAATTTAACATGTTACGTTCATTATATTCCGGTATCAGCGGCATGAAAAACTTTCAGACAAAACTAGATGTAATCGGCAATAACATCGCCAATGTCAACACAGTGGGATTTAAGAAAAGCCGCGTTACGTTTAAAGATATGATCAGCCAGACAGTCGCCGGCGGTTCAAACGTGACCAATTCAAAACAAATCGGCTTGGGTGCCGCGACTTCTTCCATTGATGTCGTTCATTCTACCGGCGCGCCGCAGGCTACACAGAATAAAAGCGACCTTGCCATTGACGGAGACGGCTATTTTCAGATTAATACAGGTTCGGGAATCGTTTACACACGGGCAGGGAATTTCGGAAAAGACAATAAAGGCAACCTTGTTACAACTGACGGATACTATCTTGAAAAAATCGGCGGCGGCAAAATCAACATTCCGACTGATGCGAAAGATTACAGTATCGGTGCGGACGGAACCGTTACATACACTGATGCAGGGGATGCGGTTCATAATGCCGGGCAAATCGGTCTTGTCACGTTCCCTAACAGCTCCGGTCTGGAAAAAATCGGAGGAAACCTTTACAGAGAATCGTTAAGTTCAGGAGCTGCGAGCGCTGTTACCACTCCGGGCGAAAATGGCACGGGTAAGCTTTTGGCGGGCTATCTTGAAATGTCAAACGTTGATCTGACAGATGAATTCACCGAAATGATCGTTGCACAGCGCGGTTTCCAATCAAACTCAAAAATCATTACGACTTCAGATGAAATCCTTCAGGAGCTGGTTAATCTGAAACGGTAAGGAGGGAGGAGAAGCGGCTAGGCCGCTTCTCCGGATAGCATGATTCAAGTCACCCGTTTAAACGGCCAGCCTTTTACGCTGAACGCGCTGTTTATCGAACAGATTGAGTGCTTCCCCGACACGACGATTACACTGTCAAACGGCAAAAAGTTCGTAGTGAAAGAACCGGAAGAAGCAGTTCTCGAAAAAGTCATATCGTTTTACCATAGCATACAAATATTTTCACTGGATCAGGGAATAGAGGAAGAAGAATGAAGAAAAAATTAGTCATCATTATGCTGATTATTTTAATTGTCATCGCCGGCCTCGGAACGGCAGCGTATTTTGTCGTCAGCGGAAATTCCGATAAAGACAAAAAGCCGACAATCGACGAAGTCGTTGCAGCCACTGTGTCTGTCGACGATATCACGACAAATCTAAAATCTGACAGCATCATCCGCATCGGCATCAAACTTGAGACCGACTCGGCTAAAGCGAAGGAAGAACTTGAAAAACGCGATTTTCAAGTGAAAGACAACATTATTTCCATTTTAGCCGATACAAGCGCCGGAGAGATTGAGGGAGATAAAGGAAGAGAAGCGTTTAAACAATCATTAAAAGAAAAAGTAAACAGCTATCTCCAAGAAGGAAAAGTTCAGAAAGTGTACATTACCTCCTTTAATCTGCAATAAAAACAAATTTGACAGAATACGGAGGTGAAGAAGATGTCAGGAGAAGTTCTCTCCCAAAATGAAATAGACGCACTGCTTTCCGCCATTTCGACGGGTGAGGCGGATGCGGAAGAGCTGAAAAAGGAAGTTAAAGAGAAAAAAGTAAAGGTATATGATTTTAAACGGGCGCTCAGGTTTTCGAAAGATCAGATACGAAGTTTAACCCGGATACATGATAACTTTGCGAGGCTTCTCACAACACATTTTTCCGCCAAGCTCAGAACGTATATTCATATATCTGTCAGCTCAGTCGACCAGGTGCCGTATGAAGAATTTATCCGCTCCATACCGAACATGACGATCCTGAATTTATTCGATGTTCATCCGATGGAAGGCAGAATCATGATGGAGGTTAATCCCACCATCGCCTACGCCATGCTTGACCGCGTCATGGGAGGCATCGGCATCACGCATAACAAAGCTGACAATCTTACGGAAATTGAAACAAACATTATTTCTAACTTATTTGAAAATGCACTGGGCAACTACAAAGAAGCTTGGCAATCCATGCTGATATTGACCCTGAAATGACTGAATTCGAAGTGAATCCTCAGTTTGTACAGATGGTTTCGCCAAATGAAACAGTCGTGGTCATTTCTCTCAATACGCAGATCGGTGAAATCAGCGGTGTCATTAATCTTTGTATTCCCCATGTCGTGCTTGAGCCGATTATCCCTAAGCTTTCCGTACACTATTGGATGCAATCAGACCGGAATGAAGCGAAGCCCGAAGAAACGAAGTCGCTTGAAAAGCGCATCATGACGGCTCAAATTCCCGTTGTGGCTCTCTTGGGCGCTTCTGAACTGACAATAGAAGAATTTTTAAGTTTGGAAGTCGGGGACTGTATAACTCTGGACAAATCAGTGACTGATCCTCTTACTGTATTGGTCGGAAACAAACCGAAGTTTTTAGGGCAGGCCGGCCGGGTGAATCGAAGACAGGCAGTGCAAATTTTAGATCACGACATAAGAGGTGAACAAGATGAACAATAGATTATCTCAAGATGAAATCGATGCTCTTCTTAATGGCACAGGCAGTCACTCAGAGGATACAGAACAGCCTCAAGAAGCGAACTTGTCTGAACTTGAGCGTGATGCGATCGGAGAAATCGGGAATATTTCGTTCGGCAGCTCGGCTACGGCGCTGTCCACTCTTTTAAATCAAAAAGTGGACATTACGACGCCGAGTGTGACCGTCATTTCAAAAAGCAAAATCAGTGATGAATTTCCTCATCCGTATGTTGCCATTGAAGTGAACTACACAGAAGGATTTGACGGCAGCAATTTGCTCGTCGTAGAACAAAGCGACGCGGCTATCATCGCGGATTTGATGATCGGGGGGGACGGCCAAGGCGCCGATCCGTCACTCGGTGAGATCCACCTGAGCGCCGTGCAGGAAGCAATGAATCAAATGATGGGCTCGGCTGCTACGTCAATGTCGACCGTATTCAGTAAAAAGATCGACATTTCTCCGCCAAGGGTTGAACTTCTGGATGTGACGGAAGAAAAAGGGACAGACAGAATACCTGAGGATGACCTGCTTGTAAAAGTTTCATTCCGTTTGAAAGTCGGTGAACTCATCGATTCGAGCATCATGCAGCTTTATCCGATCACATTTGCGAAAGATCTGATCGCAGAGCTGATGGATACAGATCAGCCTGAGGCCGATGAAACCGTATCAGAACCGCGGGAAACATACGAAACGCCGCAGCCGGAACCTGCCATTCAGCAGGAGCCGCAGGCAAAACCCGAGCTTCCGAAGAGACAGGGAACTGCTAAAAAAGCCGCTCCTGTTCAAGTCGCTCCGGTGGAGTTCCAGGCGTTTGATCAAAACGCAGCGGATGGGCACGGTTCAAGGAATAACCTTGATATGCTGATGGATATCCCGCTTTCCGTTACGGTCGAGCTCGGCAGAACGAAGAGAAGCGTTAAAGAAATCCTGGAACTTTCTGCGGGAAGCATTATTGAACTTGATAAGCTGGCGGGTGAACCCGTTGACATTCTGGTCAATCAGCGGATCGTAGCAAAGGGCGAGGTCGTTGTCATAGAAGAAAACTTCGGCGTGAGAGTCACTGATATTTTAAGTCAGGCAGACCGCCTTAACAATTTAAAATAAGCGAACATAGAGGAGAGAAACAGATTATGGCACACAGAATTTTAATTGTAGACGATGCAGCATTTATGAGAATGATGATCAAGGATATTTTAGTGAAGAACGGTTTTGACGTTGTAGCTGAAGCTTCGGACGGAGCACAGGCAGTCGAAAAATTCAAAGAGCATTCACCCGACCTTGTGACAATGGATATTACAATGCCTGAAATGGACGGGATTACCGCATTAAAGGAAATTAAACAAATCGATCCGCAGGCGAAAATCATCATGTGTTCGGCTATGGGGCAGCAGTCAATGGTTATTGACGCGATTCAAGCCGGCGCAAAAGACTTTATCGTGAAGCCATTCCAAGCAGACCGCGTGCTTGAAGCCATTAATAAAACATTAAGCTAAAGGGTGTACGACTGTTGAAAAAGAGTCATGGTTTACTAGCTTTGATTTGTTGTTTCGTTTTACTCAATGTACATCCGTTCCCTGCTTTTGCAGCGGAGTCTGACAATTCCACTGTCAACGAATGGTTTGACAAACAATCAACAAACAAAACAGAGAAAAAAAGCGATACATCGAAACAAACGGCTGATCAAGAGATAGGGGATGCTTCTGCATCTTCTGTCTCCGCTTTTGATTTTGTAAAGATGATTGGGGCGTTATTATTTGTCATTCTGCTGATCTACGGAGTTGTCAAACTGATGAATAAAAGAAACCGCCTTCTGAAGCCGTTTCAATACGTAGAAAATATCGGCGGAACGTCAGTCGGCCAAAACCGCTCCGTGCAGCTGATTAAAGTGGGAAACAGCGTTCTCGTAGTCGGTGTCGGCGAGACGATACAGCTTTTAAAAGAAATTGAAGATGAAAAAGAGCGCGAGGCGATTCTGAGCCAATACGAAGAGGCGATGTCCTCAAAAGTGGAATGGACCAAACTCGTAAATCCGCGTAAGGATGGAGAAAAGAAGCCGCAAACGATGCTTCCGTCGTTTTCAAAAGCGCTGAAAGAACAGCTGAACGAGCTGAAACAAAGCCGTTCTGAAGGAAAGAAGAAAGGCCCGTATCATCATGAATGAATTCATTAATCTTTTTAATTCAAGCAGTCCGACCGAAGTCAGCTCCACTGTTAAATTACTGCTGCTTTTGACTGTCTTTTCAGTGGCGCCGGGGATTCTGATTTTGATGACCTGCTTTACGAGAATCGTCATCGTCCTGTCCTTTGTGAGAACTTCACTGGCGACGCAGAACATGCCTCCGAATCAGGTTTTAATCGGTCTTGCGCTGTTCTTGACGTTTTTTATCATGGCTCCGACTTTTTCAGAGATTAATAAGGATGCCTTAACGCCGTTGATGGACAACAAAATCAGTCTCGATGAAGCATATACAAAAGCCGAGAAACCGATTAAAGAGTATATGAGCAAGCATACAAGGCAGAAGGATCTGGCGCTGTTTATGAACTATGCCAAAATGAAAAAACCCGAATCGATTCAGGATATTCCTTTGACGACGATGGTGCCCGCTTATGCGATCTCAGAACTCAAAACCGCTTTTCAAATGGGCTTTCTGATTTTTATTCCGTTTTTAATTATCGATATGGTCGTGGCGAGCGTCTTAATGTCAATGGGAATGATGATGCTTCCGCCGGTTATGATCTCTCTGCCCTTTAAAATATTGCTTTTCGTTTTGGTCGATGGATGGTATTTAATCGTGAAATCTTTGCTTGACAGCTTTTAGGGTAGGTGCTAATTGTGAGTTCAGAATTTGTAATTTCCATGGCGGAAAAAGCCGTATATGTAACACTTATGATCTGCGGGCCGTTACTTGCGATCGCGCTGATCGTCGGTTTGCTCGTCAGTATCTTTCAAGCGACAACTCAAATCCAGGAACAGACGCTTGCGTTCATTCCGAAAATCGTGGCGGTGATGCTCGGACTGATCTTTTTCGGTCCTTGGATGCTGTCGACGATTCTTTCGTTTACAACTGATCTGTTCTCTCATCTGAACCGATTTGCAGGGTAGAATCAAATGAATTCCATCATTGATTTATTTCCCGCTTTTTTATTGGTTTTTATCAGAATTTCTGCTTTTTTTGTAACGGTGCCGGTGTTCGGGCACCGGAATCTGCCGGCGGTTCACCGAATCGGCTTTGCTTTTTTTCTTTCGGTGATCTGCTTCAGCACACTGAAACATGCGCCGGCAATTGACATAGGGGAACAGTATATGCTGCTTGTCATAAAAGAGGCCGTTGTGGGCTTGAGCCTTGGGCTGATTGCTTTCATGATGATGGCAGCGATCCAGATAGCGGGTTCCTTTATTGATTTTCAAATGGGCTTTTCCATCGCCAATGTAATTGATCCGCAATCAGGCACGCAAAGCCCGCTGATCGGCCAATTCGTTTATACGCTGGCGCTGTTATTTATGCTCAGTGTAAACGCCCATTATCTTTTATTGGACGGGATTTATTACAGCTTTCAGTATATCCCGCTTGATCAGGCATTTCCGTCGTTTGGAAATGATCGCTTTGGACTTTTTATCGCAAAAAGCTTCAATGCCATGTTCATTATCGCTTTTCAAATGTCTGCGCCGGTTGTGGCCAGTCTGTTTTTAGTTGATTTGGCGCTCGGCATTGTGGCGCGAACAGTGCCGCAGCTGAACGTTTTCGTGGTCGGGCTTCCCCTGAAAATAGCTGTGAGCTTTATTATGCTGATCGTTTGTATGGCGGTGATGTTTGTCATCGTCCGCAATATCTTCAGCCTTACCGTTGAAACAATGCGGAATCTATTGGCATTGGTCGGTGTGACATGATGAGACTCAGACTGAATCTGCAATTCTTTGCCGGTGAAAAAACGGAAAAAGCCACCCCGAAAAAACGGAAGGATACAAGAAAGAAAGGACAGGTCGCGAAAAGTACGGATGTAAATACAGCCGTTTCTTTACTGATTATCTTTCTTTCGCTGATCGCGCTCGGACCTTATATGCGGGACAGGCTGCTGTCCTTTATTAAAACGTTTTATACGAAATCGATAGCATTAGAATTGTCTGAATCTAACGTGCATGAGCTTTTCGTGGATACAGTGAAAGATATCAGCCTCATCCTTGCGCCGATTATGCTGGTCGCACTTTTGGCAGGAATCGTGTCCAATTACATGCAGGTCGGTTTTCTGTTTTCCGCGGAAGTCCTCAAGCCTGACCTGAACAAGCTCAGTCCCTTGAAAGGATTTAAGCGGATTTACAGCATGAGGGCGATAGTTGAACTGGTCAAATCGATTTTGAAGATTACCGTGGTCGGTTTTGCCGCTTTTATGGTGCTCTGGCTGCATTATGGCGATATTCTCCGCCTTCCGCTTTTAACGCCTGCGGAAGTGCTCACTTTCGTTTCTAAACTCACTCTTTGGATGGGGCTTGCGGGCTCGGGGGCTTTAATGCTGCTGGCCGGGCTTGATTACTTATACCAGCGTTTTGACTATGAGAAAAATATCAGAATGTCAAAGCAGGATATAAAAGATGAATATAAAAAATCGGAGGGTGATCCGATTATCAAGTCCAAAATTAAGCAGAAGCAGCGGGAAATGGCAATGAGGCGAATGATGCAGGAAGTGCCGAAAGCCGACGTCATCATTACCAACCCGACCCACTATGCGATTGCTTTAAAATATGATGAAAAGAAAATGGACGCCCCCTACATTGTTGCTAAAGGGGTCGATCATCTCGCATTAAAAATCAGGCAGATCGCCAGAGAGCACGATGTCATGACGATAGAAAACAGGCCGCTCGCGCGTGCGTTATATGATCAGGTTGACATTGACCAGGCCGTGCCGGAAGAGTTTTTCAAAGTCATTGCGGAAATTTTGGCTTATGTATATAAAACGAAACAAAAAGTATAGTGAATTTCAGATTCAAAAGGAGAGAAAAACAGCATGTCAACAAGAGATTTATCGGTTTTAATAAGTGTTGTCCTCATTGTGGCAATGCTGGTGATTCCATTCCCTCCATGGTTGTTAAGTATTTTGATCATCATTAATATCTCTCTTGCGTTGATCGTGCTTCTCACCACAATGAATATGCAAGAACCGCTGCAATTCTCGATCTTCCCGTCATTGCTGCTGTTATTGACGCTTTTTCGCCTTGCGCTCAATGTGTCGACGACACGTTCGATTCTTTCTCATGGAGAAGGGGGAAAGGTTGTTGAGACATTCGGGAATTTCGTTGTCGGCGGAAATGTGCTGGTAGGGCTTGTTGTCTTCATTATCTTGATTATTATTCAGTTTATCGTCATTACAAAAGGCGCCGAGAGGGTATCGGAAGTCGCGGCGAGATTTACGCTCGATGCGATGCCCGGAAAACAAATGAGTATTGACGCGGATTTAAACGCCGGCATGATTACGGAGCAGGACGCAAAGCACAGACGTGAAAAAGTCGCCCGGGAAGCGGATTTTTACGGTGCCATGGACGGTGCGAGCAAATTCGTCAAAGGGGATGCCATCGCGGGTATCATCATCGTGATGATCAATATTATTTTCGGGATCGTAATCGGCATGCTGCAGCAGGGGATGAGCATACAAGAAGCTGCTTCTCACTTTACAATGCTGACGGTCGGTGACGGTATCGTTTCTCAAATGCCGGCCTTGCTCATTTCTACGGCTACGGGGATTGTCGTGACGAGAGCGGCATCTGAAGGAAACCTCGGTCATGATATTACAGGCCAGCTGTTCGCTTATCCGAAGCTCTTGTATGTAGCCGCGGGAACTGTTCTTTTGCTTGGTCTTCTTACACCGATCGGCATTCTGCTGACGGGGCCGATTGCCGGCCTGCTTGCATTCGGCGCCTACACGCTGTCCAAAACGGATAAGCCGAGCGAAGAAGAGGAAGAAATTCTTGAAGAAGAGGCTCAGGCGGATGAACTGAAAAGCCCGGAAAGCGTTGTACAGCTTCTACATATTGATCCGATTGAATTTGAGTTCGGATACGGGCTTGTGCCGCTTGCAGACGCAGGGCAGGGCGGTGATCTTCTTGACCGCATCGTCATGATCAGACGTCAGCTTGCGCTTGAATTGGGGCTTGTCATTCCGGTTGTGCGCATCAGAGATAACATCGCGCTTCAGCCGAATGAATACAGATTGAAAATTAAAGGCAACGAAGTCGCTAAAGGAGAGCTTCTGCTTGATCATTACTTAGCGATGTCGCCTACGCCTGAAGATGATGTCATTGAAGGAATTGAAACGATTGAGCCGTCGTTCGGACTGCCCGCAAAATGGATCAGTGAAGCAGCGAAGGATGAAGCGGACATGCTGGGGTATACCGTTGTTGATCCGGCGTCTGTCGTATCCACGCATATTACAGAAAAGATTAAGCAGCATGCCCATGAACTGGTCGGCAGACAGGAAACAAAGCAGCTGATCGATCATCTGAAGGAAAATTATCCTGTGCTTGTTGAGGAAGTCACGCCAAACCCTCTTTCTGTCGGCGATATTCAAAAGGTGCTTGCCAAATTGCTGAGAGAAAAAGTTTCAATCAGAAACTTGGTGACCATTTTTGAAACACTTGCCGATTACGGAAGATTAACAACAGATTCAGACCTTTTGACAGAATACGCGAGACAGTCGCTTGCCAAACAAATCACGGCTCAATATGCGAGAGAGCATGAAACGCTAAAAGTCATGACATGCTCAGGCCGGGTGGAAAAAGCAATTGCAGACGGGGTTCAGCAGACTGAACAAGGCAATTACTTGTCGCTCGATCCCGAGGTTTCAGACAGTATCATCCGTTCTGTCGCTAAAGAGGCCGAGCAGCTTTCCATCCGGCAGGAGACGGCAATTCTTCTTTGCTCGCCCGCTGTCAGAATGTATGTAAAACAGCTGTTAGAACGCTATTTCCCTGATCTGCCGGTTCTTTCTTATAATGAGCTGGAAGCAAACGTTGAAGTACAGAGCATTGGAGTGGTGGATATTTAATGAAGATAAAAAAATTTACAGCCGCTTCAATGCAGGATGCCGCGAAGCAAATCAAAAAGGAACTCGGTAACGATGCCGTTATTTTACATTCAAAACAAGTAAAGAAACGAAAATGGCTGGGGCTGCGGTCACAGCAAGCCGTTGAAGTGATAGCCGTTTTAGATCGTGACGTCAGGGAAGCGAGAAAAACTCCGCCTGCTGCCGGTGAAGAAATGAAAAAGACGGAAAAGGCGGAGAAAGCTGAGCCCGTTCAGCCGCCGCGTCTTTCTGATCACAGTACTTCAGACGATCTGGCACATTACAAAGAGGTGCTCCCTGAACCATTAAAAAAAGCCGAGAGACTATTGAAGCAAGCCGGGCTTCCTGATCATACGCAAAACGCCGTGCTGAGTGAATTGCTCCGTTCTTCAATTGCTTCCGGCGATTTAACTGATGAAAATGTCAACTCGAAACTGCAGGATTTGTTAGTGAAAAAACTCCCTTCAGCAGACAGGTGGCAGGAAGGAATTCAATCAAAATATGTCGTGCTTTTCGGTTCAACCGGAGCCGGCAAAACGACTACACTTGCAAAACTCGCAGCCTCATCAATGCTGACAGAGCATAAAAAAATTGCATTTATGACGACGGATACGTACCGTATTGCCGCGGTTGAACAGCTGAAGACGTATGCTGAGCTGCTTCAGGCTCCTCTTGAAGTATGTTATTCAAAAGAAGAATGTCTGAAGGCGCAGGAAAAATTCGCTGAATATGACCATGTTTTCATTGATACAGCCGGAAGAAATTTCAAAGAAGAGCAGTATATTACGGAATTACAAGAGATGATTCCGTTTGACTCAGGTTTACAATCCTTTCTCGTATTATCGGCATCTGCAAAATATGAAGATATGAAACAGGTGCTGAAACAGTTTTCCGGTGTGCCGGTCAATCAATTCATTTTTACGAAAGCGGATGAAACCGCCTCGCTCGGTTCCGTGTTTCAACTGCTGTCGGAATCAAGAATCGGCGCGGCCTATCTGACAAATGGACAGGATGTGCCTGAAGACATCCTTTCGGTTTCACCAAAAGAGTTTGTAAGGATGCTTTTGACATGAAACCCGATCAGGCAGAGTCATTAAGAAGGAAAATGAGGCAGCGGCAATTGATCAAGCCGGAGCTTTATGAAAAAAAAGCGAAGACATTGGCCGTCATCAGCGGTAAAGGCGGCGTCGGAAAATCTAATTTAACATTAAACATGGCAGTTGCCCTGCAGGAAAAAGGGAAAAAAGCACTCATCATTGATCTTGACATCGGAATGGGCAACATTGATGTGCTGATCGGCGCTGCTTCTTCCCGCACCATTATTGATGTGATGGAGAATCGGTATGCGCTCGCTCATTCACTGTCCTCCGGTCCGAAAGGCCTTCGCTACATATCCGGAGGAACAGGGCTTGAGGCGATTTATCAAGCTGACAGAGAGAAGTGGTCGGCTTTTATGAACGGTCTTTCCGCTGTATTAAGCGATTTTGATTACGTCCTGTTTGATATGGGAGCGGGACTTTCAAAAGAACAGCTGCCGTTTATTTTATCGGCGGAAGATATTCTCGCCGTGACAACGCCTGAGCCGACGGCAATTATGGATGCCTACAGCGCGATCAAACATCTCTTTCTCGCGGATGAGCGGCTGACCGTAAATATTGCCGTCAATCGCGCCCGCGCCCAAAAACATGCGCTGGACACGTACACCCGCCTTTCTCACGCGATTCATACGTTTTTAGGCGCGGAGGTGCGTTTCGCCGGCTCCATACCCGATGATCCGCTAGTAAGTCAAGCTGTCATTGACCAGGTGCCTTTTTTAATAAAAAGTCCTCAAGCAAAAGCCAGCAGGTCCGTCCGTCTTTTGACGGATGTCTTGTTTCAAACGGAAGAAAACAAACCAAGAGAAGAGAAACCGGCATTTATTGAGAGATTATCTTCTTTTTTAATGAGGAGGACTTTACAGTGATTCGTGTGCTTGTCGTTGATGACTCAGCTTTTATGAGAAAGATGATTACCGATTTTCTGGCTGCGGAAGGGCAGATAGAAGTCATCGGGACAGCCAGAAACGGAGAAGAGGCGCTGAAAAAAATAGAGCTTCTTAAGCCGGATGTTGTCACGCTTGATATTGAAATGCCGGTCATGAACGGAACGGATACATTGCGGAAAATCATCAGCATATATAAACTTCCCGTAATCATGGTATCGAGCCAGACGCAGCAAGGAAAAGACCGGACGATCAACTGTTTGGAAATGGGCGCTTTTGATTTTATCACCAAGCCTTCCGGAGCGATTTCACTTGATCTTTATAAAATTAAAGAACAGCTGATTGAAAGGGTGATTGCCGCCGGACTGTCCCGCGCAAAAAAACTGAGGCGGCAGTAAAAGAGCCTCTCACCCCGGAACGTCCGGCTGCGGCGGGATTTGAAAGGCCGAAAGCAAAATCCGCTAAGCAGGCCGTATTCATTGCGACTTCTACAGGCGGACCGCGGGCTCTGCAAAAGGTGATTCCGAAGCTGCCGAAGGATTTAAAAGCGCCTGTATTTGTCGTGCAGCACATGCCTGAAGGCTTTACCGCTTCACTTGCAGACAGGCTGAACCATTTGTCGGACATTCAGGTGAAGGAAGCGGAAAACGGTGAAGAGGCTAAAGACGGATGGGTGTACATCGCGCCCGGCGGAAAGAATATGACGGTTGCAGAGGACGGCGGAAGACTCCGCATCATTCTAGACGTTCATGATACGGAAAGCCGGCATAAACCGTCAGCCGATTATTTGTTTCGTTCGGCAAGCCGATTGTCCGATTATGAAAAGGTAGCCGTCATTATGACCGGCATGGGCAGTGACGGAACCGAAGGCGTCAAAGAAATGCTCAGAACAGGCGGCGTAAAAACGATTGCGGAATCCGACGAATCCTGTGTTGTGTTCGGAATGCCGAAGTCAGCGATCAAAGCGGGCCTCATTCATGAGATTAAACATGTGGAAGAAATCGCGGCATCCATCACCGGATGTGTGAAAAAAGAGAGGGTGTGAATCAATTGGATATGAATCAATATTTAGATGTCTTTATTGATGAAAGTAAAGAGCACTTACAGACATGTAACGAAAAGCTGCTGCTGTTGGAAAAAGATCCGTCAGACCTTCAGATTGTGCATGACATCTTCAGAGCCGCCCATACGCTGAAAGGCATGAGCGCAACGATGGGATATACAGATCTGGCGCATTTAACCCACCTGATGGAAAATGTGCTGGACGCAATCCGCAACGGAGAAATGCCGGTTACATCAGACTGGCTGGATGTGCTGTTTGAAGCGCTTGATCATCTTGAAGAGATGGTGCAGTCCATTATTGACGGAGGAGACGGCAAGCGCGACATTTCTGAAGTGAGCGCGAAGCTCGACGTAAACGCGGTGCATGAGACTGCCGCTTCAGCTGAAACGGCAGAGCCGCCGGGCTCAACGCAACAGGCTTCAGCTGAATGGAATTATGATGAGTTCGAACGGACTGTCATTGAAGAGGCAGAAGAGCAGGGGTTCAGCCGCTATGAAATAACGGTTTCCCTGAATGAAAACTGCATGCTCAAAGCCGTCCGCGTGTATATGATCTTTGAAAAGCTGAATGAAGCCGGTGAAGTCGCAAAAACGATACCTGCCGCGGAAGTGCTTGAGACGGAAGATTTCGGAACGGATTTTCAGGTGTGTTTCCTGACGAAGCAGCCTGCTGAAGAAATTAAAGAGCTTATCAGCGGCATTTCAGAAGTGGAGAAGGTCGAGCTTTCTGTCGGCGCGCCGTTAAAAACGGCTGAAAAACCGCAAGCGCCTGAACCGGTGAAAGAAGTTCCGGCTAAAACAGCCGAGAAACAGCCAAAGCCGCAAGCGAAAGCGGAAGAACAGCCGAAGCACCACAGCGGATCGAAAACGATTCGTGTCAACATTGAGAGACTGGATTCTTCGATGAACCTTTTTGAAGAACTTGTCATTGACCGCGGACGCCTTGAGCAGATCGCCAAAGAGCTTGATCACAATGAACTGACTGAAACCGTTGAACGCCTGACAAGAATCTCCGGGGACCTTCAGTCTATTATTCTTAATATGCGGATGGTGCCGGTAGAAACCGTCTTTAACCGTTTCCCGAGAATGATCCGCCAGCTTCAAAAGGAATTAAACAAGAAAATTGAATTGTCCATCATCGGTGCTGAAACGGAGCTGGACCGCACGGTGATTGATGAAATCGGCGATCCGCTTGTCCATTTAATCAGAAACAGCATCGATCACGGCATTGAATCACCTGAAGTGCGGGTGAATAAAGGAAAACCGGAATCAGGTCATGTCGTGCTTAAAGCGTATCACAGCGGGAACCATGTCTTTATTGAGGTTGAAGATGACGGGGCAGGCCTGAACAGAAAGAAAATTCTTGAAAAAGCGCTTGAACGGAACGTAATCACTGAACGTGATGCTGAAACGCTTGAAGATAATGAGATTTACGAGCTTATTTTTGCACCGGGCTTTTCGACTGCCGATCAAATTTCTGACATTTCAGGGCGGGGTGTCGGCCTGGATGTTGTGAAAAATAAACTCGAGTCCCTCGGCGGCTCTGTCAGTGTCAAATCCGCGGAAGGCCAAGGTTCTCTTTTCAGTATTCAGCTTCCGCTGACACTTTCAATTATATCCGTCCTTCTCATTAAACTTGAAGAAGAGACTTTTGCGATTCCGATTTCTTCTATTATAGAGACTGCTGTGATTGATAAGAAAGATATCCTGCAGACGCATGACAGAGAAGTGATTGATTTCAGAGGGCAGATCGTCCCGATCGTCTATCTGAAAAAAGAATTCGGCATTACGGATTCAAAACAGGATGCGGATCAGTTCCATGTGATCGTCGTGAAAAAGGGCGATAAATCTACTGCTTTTGTCGTGGACTCTTTTATCGGCCAGCAGGAAGTCGTACTGAAATCACTCGGTGACTATTTAACGAACGTCTTTGCGATTTCCGGCGCTACGATTCTTGGAAACGGAGAAGTGGCGCTGATTATTGATTGCAATGCGCTGATCTACTAAAACGACATGAGGAGGTGCCCGCATGACTGCTGAAATCAAAACAGGTGAAAAAATGATTGTGTTTATGATAAACGGAAAAGAATACGCTATTTCAGTTTCCCAGGTAAAATCAATTGAAAAGTGGCAAAAACCGACGAGAGTCCCTGGAGTGGAATCTTATATCCGCGGTGTTATCAACCTGCGCGGGGTGATTACGCCGGTTCTTGATTTAAGAAAACGTCTGAATCAGCCTGAACAGGACATTACAGAAGAGACACGGATAATAATCATTTCTTACCGTGACGCCGATGTCGGCTGGGTCGTGGATGAGGCCAATGACGTCATCACCGTGCATGAAAATGAAATTGAATCCGCGCCAGAAAGCCAGACAAAGGAAGCGGATGTGTGGATTAAACAGATCGTAAAGCAAGATAACAGGCTCCTCAATATTATCGATGCGCATGCGGTGCTGGATAAAGGTGCTTCGGCATCTGCGTCCGGAGAACCGAATGCTTAAAGGGGATAAGACAACATGAGTAAGTTTGAAGCGATCAAAGAAGAGCAGATGGATATTTTGCGGGAAGTCGGAAATATCGGGGCTGGTCATTCAGCTTCTGCCATGGCTCAGCTGCTGAACAGAAAGATTGATATGGAAGTGCCGTTTGCGACTTTATTGACATTTGATGAGCTTGCTGATTTTTTCGGCGGTGCCGAAACGCCGGTCGCCAGTATCTTTTTAAGAATGGAAGGCGACATGACCGGTTCTATCTTTCTCATCATGCCTTTTCATCAAGCGGAACAGTTTATCAGAGAGCTGATCGGAAATCCGAATTTTGATATTGACCAGTTGGGCGAAGATCATTTGAGTTCTTCTGCTTTACATGAGTTCGGCAATATTTTAGCAGGTTCCTATTTAACGGCATTGGCTGATTTGACGAAGCTTGAGATTTACCCGAGCGTGCCGGAAATCTCGCTTGATATGTTCGGCGCGGTTATCAGCGAAGGACTGATGGAGCTCAGCCAAGTCGGAGAACATGCCATTGTCGTGGATACTTCTATTTTTGACCAGGGCAGCCGGCAGGAGCTCAAAGCCCATATGTTTATGCTCCCGGACTATGATTCTTTTGAAAAGCTCTTCGTCTCATTGGGTGCGGCTTTATGAGCCGTGCGGAAGCCGCAGTCGTTAAAGTGGGGATTGCGGATGTTCAAGTCGCGCGTTACCCGGATAAAATCCGGACTTCGGGACTCGGTTCATGTGTGGGGCTGGTTTTATACGATAAAGACAAACAAACGGCAGGACTTGTTCACGTCATGCTGCCGGACTCCGGTTTATCGAAAACGGCGGAGCTTAACCGTGCAAAATACGCAGACACGGCCGTTAAGACGACGATTGACATGCTTTTGAAAGCCGGATGCCGCAAGTTTGCCCTGAAAGCAAAACTCGCCGGGGGAGCGGAGATGTTTAAGTTCAAAATGACAAACGATCTGATGAAAATCGGCCCAAGGAACGTAGCGGCCATCAAAGAGCAGCTTTCAATGTATAACATCCCGGTCATCAGTGAAGATACCGGCGGCTCAAGCGGCCGGACGATTGAATTTGAGCCAAAGTCCTGCATGCTGCACATCCGAACTGTTAAACAAGGTGAAACAACGATTTAATAAAGGTATGAGGTAGGGGGATAACGATGCAATCCTTGAATTATGAAGATCAGGTGCTGTGGTCGCGCTGGAAAGAGTGGAAAGATCCTAAAGCCGGTGATGATTTAATGCGCCGTTACATGCCGCTGGTCACATATCATGTCGGCAGAATTTCCGTCGGACTGCCGAAATCGGTGCATAAAGACGATCTAATGAGCCTTGGTATGCTCGGTTTATACGATGCCCTAGAAAAATTCGACCCCGGCCGGGATTTAAAGTTTGATACCTATGCCTCGTTTAGAATTCGCGGTGCAATCATCGACGGGCTGCGTAAAGAAGATTGGCTGCCCAGAACTTCACGGGAGAAGACAAAAAAGTCGAAGCGGCGATCGAAAAACTTGAACAGCGCTACCTACGGAATGTGACGCCTTCAGAGATCGCCGAAGAGCTGGGGATGACGGAGCAGGACGTAGTATCAACGATGAATGAAGGCTTTTTTGCCAATCTCTTATCAATTGATGAAAAGCTTCACGACCAGGATGACGGTGAGAATATTCAAGTGATGATCAGAGATGACAAAAATGTGCCGCCGGAAGAAAAAATTATGAAGGACGAGCTGATCGCCCAGCTTGCAGGCAAAATCCACGAGCTTTCTGAAAAAGAACAGCTTGTCGTCAGTTTATTTTATAAAGAAGAACTGACTCTGACCGAAATCGGACAAGTCCTGAACCTTTCGACCTCACGGATTTCGCAGATTCATTCAAAGGCGCTGTTTAAATTAAAGCATCTGCTTGAAAAAGTAATTCAATAATGAACTCATGGTTAGCGAGTGAAAAACATGTCAACACTATTATGGCTTTTAAGCTTTGTGCTTCACGGCGTACTGCTTTATGCCGTCATTATTCTGTACACGAGGTTTTCAGCCCTCAAGGAGACGGAGCGTCAGCAGAAGAAGATTCTTGAGGAGACGGAAAACACCCTTGCTGCGTTTCTGCTTGAATTAAAAGAAGAAAATGAAAGACTTGAAGATACAAAAAGCCGGGCTGATCAAGACCCGGGTGCAGAAGACGCACGGCCTAGGCCAGAACCGCAAAAAGAGCCTGATATTCCGGACCACATGGAAAAGCTCATCAGTGCAACGGAACGGGCTGAAAGCGAGGAAAACAGCGGGGCGCCTTCGTTTGAAGAACGTGTTTCGGAATTATATGAACAGGGGCTCACTCCCGCGGAAATTGCCAGACGGATGAAGAGCGGAAAGACCGAAATCGAGCTGTTTTTAAAATTTCGCGGCAAAGCTGTAAAGGATTCTTGATTGTCGCATAAAGCTGTGTTATATTATGTCTTGGTGTTAAATACACACGCTTAACGATTTATGCAGAGGGTGCTGCAGGCGGCAGTTCTGCACAAAAATGACCTAAGCGGAGGGAAAAAACCATTTTATTAGGAGGAAATCACATGTCAGTTATTTCTATGAAACAATTGCTTGAAGCTGGTGTTCACTTCGGCCACCAAACACGCCGCTGGAACCCAAAAATGAAGCGTTACATTTTCACGGAGCGTAACGGAATCTACATCATTGACCTTCAAAAAACAGTGAAAAAAGTAGAGGAAGCTTACAACTTCACGAAAAACCTTGCTGCTGAAGGCGGAAAAATCCTTTTCGTCGGCACAAAAAAACAAGCTCAGGATTCTGTTAAAGAAGAAGCTGTACGCTCTGGCATGTACTATGTCAACCAACGCTGGTTGGGCGGTACACTGACAAACTTCGAAACAATCCAAAAACGCATTAAGCGTCTGAAAGACATCGAAAAAATGCAAGAAAACGGTACGTTTGAAGTACTTCCGAAAAAAGAAGTTGTTCAATTGAAAAAAGAATTAGAGCGTCTTGAAAAATTCCTCGGCGGAATTAAAGACATGAAGGATCTTCCTGATGCATTATTCATCATCGATCCTCGCAAAGAGCGCATCGCTGTTGCGGAAGCTCGCAAATTGAACATTCCTATCATCGGAATTGTAGATACAAACTGTGATCCTGATGAAATTGATGTCGTAATCCCTGCAAACGATGACGCAATCCGCGCTGTCAAACTTCTTACTTCTAAAATGGCAGATGCTATTCTTGAAGCGAAGCAAGGCGAAGAAGAAGCGGAAGCTGCTGAAGAGACTGCACCTGAAACAGAAACGACAACTGCGTAACCTAATCAAAAGGTGATAAGAGGGACTGCCTTTTATCACCTTTTTTTAAGAAAAATGTATCTATACATATCTTGTTTACACATATAAGGAGGAATTCAAATGGCTATTACTGCACAGCAGGTAAAAGAACTGCGTCAAAAAACAGGCGCTGGTATGATGGACTGTAAAAAAGCGTTGACTGAAACTGACGGAGATATGGACAAAGCAATCGACCTTCTAAGAGAAAAAGGGATTGCGAAAGCGGCTAAAAAAGCTGACCGTATCGCTGCTGAAGGTTCTACTCTTATTAAAACTGACGGCAACAAAGGCGTTATCCTGGAAGTAAACTCTGAAACTGATTTCGTTGCGAAAAACGAAGGCTTCAAAGAGCTTCTGAACACACTTGCTGACCACCTTCTTGCAAACGCTCCTGCTGATCTTGAAGAAGCAATGGGTCAAAAGATGGAAAACGGTTCTACTGTTGAAGAATACATCACAAGCAACGTTGCTAAAATCGGAGAGAAAATCACTCTTCGCCGTTTTGCTGTTATTACAAAAGAAGACAGCGAAGCGTTCGGTGCTTACCTTCATATGGGAGGCCGCATCGGCGTATTATCTGTTCTTAGCGGAACAACTGACGAAGATCTTGCAAAAGACATCGCGATGCATGTTGCAGCGGTAAATCCTCGTTACATTTCACGTGACCAAGTGTCTGAAGAAGAAGCAAACCATGAGCGTCAGATCCTGACTCAGCAAGCTCTTCAAGAAGGCAAACCGGAAAACATCGTAGCGAAAATGGTTGAAGGCCGTCTGAACAAATTCTTCGAAGAAATTTGCTTATTAGACCAAGCTTTCGTTAAAAACCCAGACGAAAAAGTGAAACAAGTTGTGGCTGCGAAAAACGCATCTGTTAAAACTTACGTCCGCTACGAAGTTGGAGAAGGTATTGAAAAACGCCAAGAAAACTTTGCTGAAGAAGTTATGAACCAAGTGAAAAAATAATGGCGGAAAGCCTTGGCGAATCTTTCGCGGCTTTTCAGGCAGTATAGGGGACACTACTTGTGTTCCCTATTTTTAAAACTATATTTACAAACCTTTTTTTCTCTTGCATAATAGGAAACGGCAATGTTTACACTTGGAGGTTATTATGGAAAAACCAAAATACAATCGTATCGTTTTAAAGCTTAGCGGAGAAGCACTGGCAGGAGAGCAGGGAAACGGGATTAATCCGACTGTCATCCAATCCATCGCTAAACAGGTAAAAGAAATCGCTGAGCTTGACGTCGAAGTGGCCGTAGTCGTAGGCGGCGGCAACTTATGGCGCGGAAAAACAGGCAGTGACTTAGGAATGGACCGTGCGACGGCCGATTATATGGGCATGCTTGCTACTGTCATGAACTCACTTGCCCTGCAGGACAGCCTTGAAACTCTCGGAATTCAGTCCAGAGTGCAGACATCAATTGAAATGCGTCAGGTCGCTGAGCCTTACATCAGAAGAAAAGCCATCCGCCACTTGGAGAAAAAACGCGTTGTGATTTTTGCCGCGGGAACAGGAAACCCTTATTTCTCTACGGACACAACCGCAGCGTTGCGTGCCGCTGAAATCGAAGCGGATGTGATCTTAATGGCGAAAAATAATGTCGACGGTGTGTATAATGCTGATCCGAGAAAAGATGAGACAGCCGTTAAATACGAAAAATTATCTTATCTCGATGTGTTAAAAGACGGGCTGGAAGTCATGGATTCTACGGCTTCTTCACTATGTATGGATAATGATATTCCGCTGATCGTCTTTTCTATTATGGAAGAAGGAAATATTAAGCGTGCCGTAATCGGCGAATCAATCGGAACGATCGTAAGGGGGAAATAACGTTGTCAAACGAAGTATTAACTCAAACAAAAGAACGCATGGAAAAAGCGGTTGCCGCTTATTCACGCGAATTGGCGTCAGTACGCGCGGGACGTGCCAACCCGTCTCTATTGGATAAAGTGACAGTAGAATACTACGGTGCCCAAACACCTTTAAACCAGCTGTCTTCTATCAATGTGCCTGAAGCGCGTATGCTTGTTGTCACACCGTATGACAAAACAGCAATCGGTGATATTGAAAAAGCGATTCTGAAAGCTGATCTTGGCGTAACTCCGACAAGTGACGGCACAATTATCCGCATCGCGATTCCTGCTCTGACGGAAGAAAGACGTAAAGAACTTGTCAAAGTCGTGAAAAAATACGCGGAAGAAGCGAAAGTAGCAGTTCGTAATGTCCGCCGTGACAGCAACGATGAACTCAAAAAGCTTGAGAAAAACGGAGACATTACAGAAGACGAGCTTCGTGCTTCCAGTGAAGACGTTCAAAAGCTGACAGATGAATTTGTGTCAAAAATTGACAGTGTTACAAAGGACAAAGAAAAAGAAATCATGGAAGTTTAATGAAAAACTATGTACAATAGATAATGTGAAAAGACCCTCTCATGTTTACAGGGGGTTTTTTTGTTAATACTGTTGATTACATTGATCATCAGCAACGCAACCTTTTTGGGTGACGGAGGAATCTCATGCTCAACATACTCAAAAATTGGAAGAATCAGCAGAATGCGGCTTCCAACTTAGAACGGTATACAAAAGAAGACATACTGAAGGGTGAAATTCCCGCACACATCGCCATTATTATGGACGGTAACGGACGCTGGGCGAAGAAGCGCTCACTTCCGCGGATTGCCGGACATCATGAAGGAATGAAAGTGGTAAAAAGAGTGACAAAGCTCGCAAATCAGCTCGGCGTCAAAGTTCTGACTCTTTACGCGTTTTCCACGGAGAACTGGAAGCGCCCGAAGATGGAAGTCGACTTTTTGATGAAGCTTCCGGAAGAGTTCCTGAATACGTATCTTCCTGAATTGATAGAGGAGAATGTACGTGTGAAAATAATCGGAGATGAATCCGCGCTCCCTTCTCATACGTATAAGGCGATTGAGAAGGCCGTAAAAGATACAGAACAAAATGACGGGCTGATTCTCAATTTCGCTTTGAACTACGGCGGACGCACGGAAATCGTCAATGCGGCAAAAGCATTGGCCGAACAGGTGAAAAGCGGTACGCTGAATATCGAAGACATTGATGAAGCGCTCTTTTCCAAGCATTTAATGACAGAATCAATCCAGGACCCGGAGCTGCTCATAAGAACGAGCGGAGAAATCAGACTGAGCAACTTTATGCTTTGGCAGGTGGCTTACAGTGAATTTGTTTTTACAGATGTCCTGTGGCCCGATTTTAAAGAAGATCACTTTCTGAAGGCAGTGGGAGAATTTCAGCAGCGGGGCCGGAGGTTTGGCGGAATTTAGAGGATGGTGGAAATGAAACAAAGATTGTTAACGGGTGTTCTGGCAGCGGCACTATTTTTATTTTTGGTTATTTTCGGAGGATTGCCGTTCACCGTATTTGTTTATGTGATGGGCAGTATAGCGCTTTTTGAGCTTTTGCGGATGAAAAAGCTCAAGTTTTTTTCTTTTCCGGGTCTGATCAGCCTCCTGTTATTATGGCTGTATATGATGCCGGACAAATATCATTTTTTTGACGCGAAAATGGAAGTAACGATTTTCGCCGTTTTGATATTGCTCAGCTATACGGTGCTTGTGAAAAACACCTTTACGTTTGATGAAGTCGGGTTTATCGTCCTAGCGACGGTATATATCGGACTGTGTTTTCATTATTTTATCGAAATCAGAAACATTGAAACAAACGGGCTTTTGTATATTTTTTATGCCTGCGTTGTCATATGGTCAACGGATTCGGGCGCATATTTTGTAGGAAAGTCGCTCGGAAAGCGGAAGCTGTGGCCTGAAATCAGTCCTAACAAAACGGTGGAAGGGTTTCTCGGCGGTATTGCCATCGCCCTTATTTTCACGGCTGTTTTTCAGCTGTTTGCCGGTCTTCCAATTTCATACCCGGTTCTTTTGGTCATCACACTTGTTCTGTCTGTTTTCGGACAGATCGGGGATTTGGTGGAATCAGCGCTGAAACGGCACTATGATGTGAAGGATTCGGGGAAAATCCTTCCGGGGCATGGCGGCATTTTAGATCGATTTGACAGCTTTTTGTTTGTCATGCCGTTCTTGTACTTTCTGCTTGCGCTTTTTTCATGAGAAAGGCTAATATGAAAATAAGACCGATCTGGACGCATAGAATGGGAGTGGCATTTTGAAGAATATTTGTCTTTTAGGAGCAACGGGATCAATAGGGGAGCAGACATTGGATGTATTGCGCATGCATGAAGACCAATTCCGTCTCGTCTCGATGACTTTCGGTAAAAACGCCGAAAAAGCAATCCCGTTGATCAGAACGTTTCAGCCGAAATATGTAGCAGTCGGCGACATGGATACATATCGAAAAGTGAAAGAAGCGTCTTTTTCTCATGAGTGTCAAATCGGCATCGGAGAAGAAGGCCTGATCGAAGCGGCGGTCATGGATGAAGTGGATATCGTGGTCAACGCGCTGCTCGGAAGCGTCGGTTTAATCCCGACTTTGAAAGCGATTGAACAGAAAAAAACAATTGCGCTTGCAAATAAGGAAACTCTTGTCACTGCCGGGCATATAGTGAAAGGACACGCAAAACAATACGGCGTGCCCCTTCTTCCGGTCGACAGCGAACATTCCGCTATTTTTCAGGCGCTGCAAGGAGAACAGAGCAAAAATATCGAGCGTCTGATCATTACGGCATCAGGCGGCAGTTTCAGGGATAAAACACGGCAGGAGCTTCAGTCTGTAACGATTGCCGACGCCCTTAACCACCCGAACTGGTCGATGGGTGCAAAGATTACGATTGATTCGGCTACAATGATGAATAAAGGGCTTGAAGTCATTGAAGCGCACTGGCTGTTTGACATTCCGTATGAACAGATTGACGTTGTTTTACATAAGGAGAGCATTATTCATTCGATGGTTGAATTTCACGACAGAAGCGTCATTGCCCAGCTCGGAAATCCGGACATGAGGGTGCCGATTCAATACGCGCTGACATACCCGGACCGGCTGCCTCTGCCTGAAACAAAAAGGCTTGAATTATGGGAGATCGGAAGCCTTCATTTTGCGAAAGCTGACTTTGAAAGGTTCCGCTGCTTACAATTTGCCTTTGAATCAGGTAAAATAGGGGGAACGATGCCGACGGTTTTAAATGCAGCCAATGAAGAAGCCGTCGCCGCTTTTCTTGCCGGACGGATTTCGTTCTTATCGATTGAGGATCTGATTGAAAAAGCATTGAACCGCCACAGCGTAATTCAGGATCCGAGTCTTGCGGATATCCAAGAAGTGGACAAAGACACCCGGGGATACGTTAATTCAATACTCACATAAGGTGGTATGTTCGTGAATACAGTTATCGCGTTTATTATTATTTTCGGAACGCTCGTTTTTTTCCATGAGCTGGGGCATTTACTGCTCGCCCAAAGAGCGGGAATCCTTTGCCGTGAATTTGCGATCGGCTTCGGGCCCAAAATCTTTTCATTTAAAAAGAATGAAACCGTGTATACAATCAGGCTCCTTCCGGTCGGCGGGTTCGTCCGCATGGCCGGTGAAGACCCGGAGATGATTGAAGTCAAACCCGGTTATACCGTCGGGCTTCTTTTTAATAAAGACGACGAAGTGGAAAAAGTCATCATTAATCAAAAGGAAAAATACCCCGACGCTTTAATTGTCGAGGTGGAGACGGCTGATCTTGAGCACGAAATGAAGATTACAGGGTATGAGCAGGGGAAAGAAGATGAACTGTCGGGCTTTACTGTCAGTCAGACCTCTTTTTTCATCGTAGACGGAGAAGAAGTGCAGATTGCGCCTTACAACCGCCAATTCGGGTCAAAACCTGTATGGCAGCGGATTAAGGCGATTGCTGCCGGTCCGATTATGAACTTCATCTTAGCATATGTCATTCTCGTCATGCTTGGATTCATTCAAGGCGTGCCTTCGAATCAGCCTGAGCTCGGAAAACTGACAGACAATGGACGCGCAGCGGCTGCCGGTTTAAAAGAAGGCGACTATATCCAGAGCATTAACGGTGAAAAGATGCGGTCATGGACTGACATCGTGACAGCGGTAAAAGACAATCCCGGGAAAAAAATCGATGTCGCCGTGAAACGTGACGGCAAATCGTTTCATATCTCGGTTACCCCTGAAGCCGTAAAAGATGAAAACAAAAAAACAATCGGCCGCTTCGGCTCTTATGCGCCGACTGAAAAAGGCGCGTTTGTTGCGATCGCTTACGGCGCGACATCTACGGTTGATGTCACAAAGGCGATCTTGACCAATCTGAGCAAAATCGTGACAGGCCAGTTTAAGCTTGATATGCTTTCAGGCCCTGTCGGAATTTATGATATGACGGATCAGGTTGCAAAAACCGGTATTATCAACCTATTCCAGTTTGCGGCGTTTTTAAGCATCAACCTTGGAATCGTCAACCTGCTGCCGATCCCGGCGCTTGACGGCGGAAGACTGCTGTTTTTATTTATTGAAGCAATCCGCGGCAAGCCGATTAACCGTGACAAGGAAGCATTTGTCGTATTTATCGGCGTCGCTTTCTTAATGCTTCTTATGCTGGTTGTCACATGGAACGATATCCAGCGTTTATTCTTATAATTGACTAGTAAAAAAATCAGAGGTGCGAAGACATGAGACAAAGTTTGACGCTTATTCCGACCCTGAGAGAAGTGCCGGCTGATGCTGAAGCAAAAAGCCATAAGCTTCTGCTGAGAGCGGGATTTATCAGACAAAATACGAGCGGGGTTTACAGCTACATGCCCCTGGCTTACAGGGTCATTCAAAACATTCAGAAGATCGTGCGTGAAGAAATGGAAAAAATCAACGCGGTGGAAATGCTGATGCCGGCCCTTCAGCAGGCTGAAACTTGGCAGGAATCAGGCAGATGGTATACGTACGGGCCTGAATTGATGCGTCTGAAAGACCGTCACGGCCGCGAATTTGCTTTAGGCGCGACACATGAAGAAGTCATTACTTCTCTCGTGCGCGATGAGGTGAAATCTTATAAGCGTCTGCCGCTCACTCTTTACCAGATCCAGTCTAAATTCAGAGATGAAAAACGCCCGCGTTTCGGGTTATTGCGGGGACGCGAATTCATCATGAAAGATGCGTACTCTTTCCATGCCTCTGAAGAAAGTCTGGAAGAAACGTACCAAAACATGTACGGCGCATACAGCAGCATTTTCGCACGCTGCGAATTAAATGTCCGTCCCGTTATTGCCGACTCAGGCGCAATGGGCGGAAAAGACACGCATGAATTTATGGCTCTTTCCGAAATAGGGGAAGATACCATCGCATATTCCGATGGGTCCTCTTACGCAGCTAACACGGAAATGGCGGAAGTTGTCATGAACACCGAGCCGTCAGATGAAAAACCTGAGGCGCTGGAAAAAATTGATACGCCGAATGTTAAAAGCATTGAAGAGCTGGCTTCTTTCTTGCAGATCGAGCCGAGCGCCTGCATCAAATCAATGCTGTTTAAAGCGGATGACCGATTTGTTCTCGTGTTAGTAAGAGGCGATCATGAGGTCAATGACGTAAAAGTGAAAAACCTTCTGAACGCGGAAGTGGTTGAGCTTGCGTCTCATGAAGAAGTAGCGGAGAAGCTTGGCACGGAGCCGGGATTTGCGGGGCCGATCGGCGCTGCCGGCGACATTGAGATTTATGCCGACCAGGCTGTCAAAGTGATGGTAAACGCCGTAAGCGGCGCGAATGAAAAAGACCGCCATTACCGAAACGTAAACATCGAACGCGATGCGTCTGTAAAAGCATATGCCGATCTTCGAATCATTCAGGAAGGCGATCCGTCACCTGACGGAAAAGGCACGATCCGTTTCGCTGAGGGAATTGAAGTCGGACAAGTCTTTAAGCTCGGCACGCGTTACTCAGAAGCTATGAATGCGACATACCTTGATGAAAACGGGCGGGCGCAGCCGATGCTGATGGGATGTTACGGAATCGGCGTGTCCAGAACGCTTTCAGCAATCGCTGAACAGCATCACGACGAAAAAGGCCTGATCTGGCCGAAAAGCGTTGCTCCGTATGATCTTCATATTTTGGCGCTGAATATGAAAAACGAAGCGCAAAAAGAGCTTGCTGAGAAGCTTTACGGCAAATTCCAAGCGGAAGGTTATGAGGTGTTATACGATGACCGCGCAGAACGCGCAGGCGTGAAATTTGCTGATTCTGACCTGATCGGCCTTCCGATCCGCATCACTGTCGGTAAACGTGCCGATGAAGGCATCGTAGAAGTGAAAATCCGCAAAACCGGTGAATCCGCCGAAGTTTCAGTGGATGAGCTTTCTGAATTTATCAAGACGAAGTAATCGCCATAACGAATCGTACAAAATCATGTTAAAATAGAGAAAAAAGAAGGTACCTCATCACCTGCGGAGGTACCTTCACTTATGATGTTTTAAGGGAGGGATACTGTCTGAATGGAACAGTTATCAGTAAACAGAAGACAGTTTCAGATTCTTCTGCAGCAGCTTAATATGACAGATGATACCTTCATGACATACTTTGAAGATGGAGAGATTGATAAACTGACAATCCATAAAGCAGAAAAGGCCTGGCATTTCCAATTTCGCTTCAAGGCTCTTTTGCCGTATCAAATATATGATTCATTCATGATGAGGTTAACACAATCGTTTGCTCACATCGCCCGTGTCACATCATCCATTCAAGTCATTGACCCTAGCGTGTCAGAGGAGCTTGTACAGGATTATTGGACGCGCTGTATCGAAGAGCTTGAAGGAACCTCGCCGCCGATGGTGGCCCTTTTGAATCAGCAGAAGCCGAAGCTCAAGGGAAACAAGCTGATCGTGAAAACAAAGACGGATACAGAAGCATCGGCGCTCAAAAATAAATACAGCGCACTGATTCAGCACAGCTATCGCCAATTCGGCTTTCCTGAACTGCAGCTGGATACCGAAATTTTCGTGTCTGACCAAGAAGTTCAGAAATTCCGCGAGCAAAAGCTTGCTGAAGATCAGGAGCGGGCGATGCAGGCGCTTATCGAAATGGAGAAGAAGGAAAAAGAGGGCGATGAGGATCAGACGCCATCCGGACCGCTTGTCATCGGCTATCAAATTAAAGAGAACGAAGAAATCCGGACGCTTGACAGCATCATGGATGAAGAAAGAAGAATCACGGTGCAGGGCTATGTGTTTGATGCTGAAACACGCGAGCTGAAAAGCGGACGGACGCTCTGTATTTTCAAAATTACGGATTATACAAACAGTATTCTAGTGAAAATGTTTGCAAGAGAAAAAGAAGACGCCGCCCTCATGAAAACACTGAAAAAAGGCATGTGGGTGAAAGCGCGGGGAAGCATCCAAAACGATACATTCGTCAGAGACCTCGTCATGATTGCAAATGACGTGAATGAAATAAAAGCCAAAACCCGGGAAGACACCGCTCCTGAAGGCGAAAAACGGGTAGAGCTTCATCTGCATTCTCCGATGAGCCAAATGGACGCCGTAACGGGCATCGGAAAGCTTGTCGAACAGGCGAAAAAATGGGGACACGAAGCGATTGCGTTAACTGATCATGCCGTCGTGCAGTCCTTCCCGGATGCATATTCCGCCGCGAAAAAGCACGGTATTAAAATGATTTACGGAATGGAAGCCAATATCGTAGATGACGGCGTTCCGATCGCATACAATCCCGCTCACCGTCTTCTGGAAGAAGACACATATGTCGTCTTTGACGTTGAAACGACGGGTCTGTCAGCAGTGTATGACACCATCATTGAGCTTGCGGCAGTCAAAATAAGAGGCGGAGAAATCATTGATAAATTCGAAGCGTTCGCCAATCCGCACCACCCTCTGTCAGCAACGACGATAGAGCTCACCGGAATTACGGATGACATGGTCCGCGACGCGCCCGATGTCGTTGACGTTGTCAGGGATTTTAAAGAATGGATCGGCGATGATGTGCTAGTGGCTCACAACGCCAGCTTTGATATGGGATTTTTAAATGTAGCGTATAAGCGCCTTTTGAAAACCGAAAAAGCGAAAAATCCGGTCATTGATACGCTGGAACTCGCGCGTTTCCTGTATCCTGAATTTAAAAATCACCGCTTAAATACGTTATGTAAGAAGTTTGATATCGAATTAACCCAGCACCACCGAGCGGTCTTTGACGCTGAAGCAACAGGATATCTGCTGTTAAAAATGCTCAAAGACGCGGCTGAAAAAGATATTTTTTATCATGATCAGCTGAATGAGAATATGGGACAATCCAATGCTTACCAAAGATCAAGGCCTTATCACGCTACATTGCTTGCCGTGAATGAGACCGGCTTGAAAAATCTGTTTAAGCTCGTGTCCATTTCTCATATTCAATATTTCTACAGAGTGCCGCGCATTCCAAGGTCGCAGCTTGATAAATACAGAGAAGGCCTGTTAATCGGTTCTGCCTGTGACAGGGGAGAGGTCTTTGAAGGCATGATGCAAAAATCACCTGAAGAGGTTGAAGATATCGCATCTTTCTATGACTATCTTGAAGTGCAGCCGCCGGAAGTATACAGGCACCTTCTGCAGCTTGAGCTCGTCCGGGATGAAAAAGCGCTGAAAGAAATTATCACAAACATTACGAAGCTCGGGGAAAAACTGAATAAGCCGGTCGTTGCGACAGGAAATGTCCACTATTTAAACGATGAGGATAAAATTTACCGGAAGATCTTAGTTTCTTCTCAAGGCGGCGCCAACCCGTTAAACAGACATGAACTGCCTAAAGTGCATTTCAGAACGACAGATGAAATGCTGGATGCTTTCTCCTTTCTGGGTGCGGAAAAAGCGAAAGAAATCGTGGTTGAGAATACACAAAAAGTCGCTTCCATGATCGAAGAGATCAAACCGATTAAAGACGACCTGTACACGCCGAAAATTGACGGAGCCGATGAAGAAATCCGTGAAATGAGCTATCAGCGCGCCAGAAGCATTTACGGTGAAGAGCTTCCTGAAATTGTTGAAGCGAGAATAGAGAAAGAATTAAAAAGCATCATCGGCCATGGATTCGCCGTTATATATCTCATTTCTCATAAGCTTGTAAAACGGTCTCTGGATGACGGCTATCTCGTCGGCTCCCGGGGATCCGTCGGTTCATCACTTGTGGCGACTTTAACGGAAATCACTGAAGTGAACCCGCTCGCTCCGCACTATGTGTGCCCGAGCTGCCGGTATTCCGAATTCTTTAATGACGGATCCGTCGGTTCCGGTTTTGACCTTCCGGATAAAAGCTGCCCGTCTTGCGGCACTCCTTTGAAAAAGGACGGACACGATATCCCGTTTGAAACGTTCTTAGGCTTCAAAGGCGATAAAGTACCCGATATCGACTTGAACTTCTCAGGTGAGTATCAGCCGCATGCGCATAACTACACGAAAGTGCTGTTCGGTGAAGATAATGTTTACCGTGCGGGAACGATCGGCACCGTTGCGGAAAAGACGGCTTACGGATATGTGAAAGGCTATGCGGGCGACCACAACCTTCACATGCGCGGCGCTGAAATCGACCGCCTCGTACAGGGCTGCACCGGTGTTAAGAGAACGACCGGCCAGCACCCGGGGGGCATTATCGTTGTGCCTGATTATATGGATATTTACGATTTTTCACCGATTCAATTCCCGGCTGATGCGACGGGTTCTGAATGGAAAACAACTCACTTTGACTTCCACTCCATTCATGACAACCTGCTGAAGCTTGATATATTAGGACACGATGATCCGACAGTCATCCGGATGCTCCAGGATTTAAGCGGAATTGATCCGAAGACGATTCCGACGGATGATCCTGAGGTTATGAAGATTTTCCAAGGGACAGAATCACTCGGCGTCACTGAAGAGCAGATCGGCTGCAAAACGGGGACGCTCGGCATTCCTGAATTCGGGACGCGATTTGTGCGGCAGATGCTCGAAGATACGAAGCCGACGACGTTCTCTGAGCTTGTTCAGATTTCCGGGCTTTCTCACGGGACTGACGTATGGCTCGGCAATGCGCAGGAACTGATACACAACAATACGTGTGAACTGAGCGAAGTGATCGGCTGCCGCGATGACATCATGGTTTATTTGATCTATCAGGGCCTTGAGCCTTCACTGGCCTTTAAAATCATGGAATTTGTCCGTAAAGGCAAAGGCCTGACGCCGGAATGGGAAGAAGAAATGAAAAAGAACAATGTGCCGAACTGGTATATTGATTCATGCAAAAAAATCAAATACATGTTCCCGAAAGCCCACGCCGCCGCATATGTATTAATGGCGGTACGGATTGCATACTTTAAAGTGCATCACGCGCTTTTATACTATGCTGCGTATTTTACCGTACGTGCCGATGACTTTGACATTGATACGATGATTAAAGGCTCGACTGCCATCAGGGCGGTTATGGATGATATCAGCTCTAAAGGGCTTGATGCTTCGCCGAAGGAAAAAAACCTCCTTACCGTGTTAGAGCTTGCGCTTGAAATGTGTGAACGCGGCTATTCCTTCCAGAAGGTCGATCTATACCGTTCAAGCGCTTCGGAATTTATCATTGACGGCAACAGTCTGATCCCGCCGTTCAACTCAATTCCGGGTCTCGGAACCAACGCCGCTCTCAATATTGTAAAAGCGCGGGAAGAAGGAGAGTTCCTTTCAAAAGAAGACCTTCAAAAACGCGGAAAAGTGTCAAAAACCATTTTAGAGTATTTAGACCGCCACGGTTGTCTGGAGTCGCTTCCGGACCAAAACCAGCTGTCACTGTTTTAAGCTTTGGCAGCAAGCCTTTTAGGCGGAGTTTGATTTGCATTAAATATATGGTTATGGTATAGTTTTATTGGAAATGCTAACGATTACCGAGGCCAAAGAGTGGGGAAACCCGCTCTTTTGTATTGAACAGGCAATTTTGCCTCGACATGTCCATCGTTTTCTCAAAGCCCCTGCTCTTTAGAAGCAGGGTTTTTATGCAGAGGAACGGCTGATATGATATCGACAGCACAAGGAGGAAAAACATGAGCAAAAAAGTGACTGATACCGTTCAAGAAATGGCTCAGCCCATACTAGATGACCTTCAGCTTGAACTCGTAGACATTGAATTTGTCAAAGAGGGTCAAAACTGGTTCCTTCGCGTGTTTATTGATTCCGATAACGGTGTTGATATTGAGGAGTGCGCCAAAGTCAGCGAAGCGTTAAGCGAAAAGCTGGATGAGGCCGATCCGATCACTCAAAACTACTTTCTTGAAGTATCTTCTCCTGGAGCCGAGCGTCCATTAAAGAAAAAAGCCGACTTCGAAAAATCACTGGGCAAAAATGTGTACATGAAAACGTACGAACCGATTGACGGTTTAAAAGTGTTTGAAGGCAAATTGGCTGAATTTGATGGACAAACTGCTACAATAGAGATGACGATTAAAACAAGAAAGAAACGGGTCAATATTCCGTATGAAAAAATAGCTAACGCAAGATTAGCTGTAACTTTTTAATGAATGAAGTATTAGTGTTTAAGGGGGGAGACCGCTAACATGAGCAGTGAACTATTAGATGCCCTCACGATTCTTGAAAAAGAAAAAGGCATCAGTAAAGACATTATCATCGAAGCAATTGAAGCTGCCTTAATTTCTGCGTATAAGCGAAATTTTAACCAGGCGCAAAACGTACGGGTCGATCTGAACCGTGAGACGGGCACCATCCGCGTGTTCGCAAGAAAAGATGTCGTAGACGAGGTATACGATTCAAGGCTTGAAATCTCGCTTGACGACGCCCAGCACATCCATCCGAACTACCTTGTCGGAGATGTCGTTGAAATAGAAGTAACGCCGAAAGACTTCGGCCGCATTGCTGCGCAGACAGCAAAACAAGTTGTGACGCAGCGTGTCCGTGAAGCTGAGCGCGGCGTGATTTATTCAGAATTTATCGATCGTGAAGAAGACATCATGACGGGAATTGTACAGCGTTTAGACAGCAAATTTATTTACGTGTCTCTCGGCAAGATTGAAGCGCTGCTGCCCGTTAATGAACAAATGCCGAATGAGAGCTATAAACCTCACGATCGTATTAAAGTATTCATTACAAAAGTCGAAAAAACGACAAAAGGGCCGCAAATCTATGTATCAAGAACACATCCCGGTCTTTTGAAGCGTCTTTTTGAAATCGAAGTGCCGGAAATTTATGACGGAACGGTCGAACTGAAATCCGTTGCCAGAGAAGCGGGCGACCGCTCTAAAATCTCCGTCCGCACTGATGATCCTGACGTCGATCCTGTCGGTTCATGCGTCGGTCCTAAAGGCCAGCGCGTACAGGCGATCGTCAATGAACTGAAAGGCGAAAAAATTGATATTGTCAACTGGTCTGACGATCCGGTTGAATTTGTTGCCAATGCGCTCAGCCCATCTAAAGTGCTGGATGTCATCGTCAACGAAGAAGAAAAAGCCACGACTGTCATCGTTCCTGATTACCAGCTTTCTCTGGCAATCGGAAAAAGAGGGCAAAACGCCCGCTTAGCCGCGAAACTGACAGGATGGAAAATTGATATCAAAAGTGAAACGGATGCAAGAGACATTGGCATCTTTCCGAGAGAGCATGAAGAAGATGACGATTTAGAGCCGCTCTTTATGGAGCCTGAAACAGCCGAATCGGATGAATAAGAGGTGACTTTAGGTGAATAAGCGAAAAAAAATTTCTCTGCGCAAATGTGTGGTAACGGGGGAAATGAAGCCTAAAAAGGAACTGATCCGAATTGTCCGTTCAAAAGAAGGAGAGATTTCAGTCGATCCGACAGGCAAGAAGAACGGGCGGGGTGCCTATATCACCCTTGAGAAAGAATGCATCTTAGCTGCGAAAAAGAAAAACACATTGCAAAATCAATTTCAATCACAAATCGATGACCAGATTTTCGAAGAATTGCTGGAACTGGCGGAAAAGGTGAAAAAATAACATGTCTGGAATGGAATGGTTTCCCTTGCTGGGTCTGGCCAATCGAGCTCGTAAGGTCGTGTCGGGCGAGGACTTGGTTATAAAAGAAATTAGAAATGCGCGTGCAAAACTTGTTCTGCTGACAGAAGATGCATCTGCGAATACTGCAAAAAAAGTATCCGATAAATGCAATTATTATAAAGTACCTTATAAAAAAGTCGAAAGCCGCGCGGATCTCGGCCGCTCTATCGGCAAGGAATCACGTGTCGTTGTCGCCGTCACTGACCAAGGTTTTGCGAATAAGCTGATCAGCTTGCTCGATTAATATTTTTGGGGGTGAACGAATGGCTAAAATGAGAGTATACGAATATGCAAAAGCCATCAATGTTTCAAGTAAGGAAATTTTGACGGCGCTGAAAAACATGGATATAGTAGTAAATAACCATATGGCAACGCTTGAAGAAAAGACCATTAAGCAGCTTGATGCGAAATTTAAAAAAGGCGGCGCCGGCGTTAAATCTCAAAAGCCTGCGGAAACGAACAAAAACAAGCAGCCGCAAGGGGTTAATCAGCAGCCTGCTGGGAATCAACCAAACAAAATTCGAGACGGAAAGAAGAATGACGTGCAGAATAATCAATTTAACAAAAACAAGAAGAATAACAACAACAACAAAAACAAAAACAAACGCAATCATAACAACAAAAATCAGCATCAGCAAAAACCGCTGAAGCCGAAAAAAGAGCTTCCTGAGAAAATTACGTTTTCCGGCTCTTTAACAGTCGGAGCCTTAGCCGAAGAACTGGGCAAAGAACCGTCTGAAATCATTAAAAAGCTGATGCTTCTGGGCGTAATGGCTACGATTAACCAGGAGCTTGACAAAGACACAATCGAACTGATCGCATCTGAATACGGTGTAGAAACAGAAGAAGTGATTGTGCTTGAAGAAACTGAGCTTGAAAAATATGAAGAGGCTGACAAAGAAGAAGATCTTCAAATCCGTCCGCCTGTCGTAACGATCATGGGCCACGTTGACCACGGGAAAACGACCCTTCTTGACAGCATCAGAAAGACTAAAGTTGTTGAAGGAGAAGCCGGCGGAATCACCCAGCATATCGGGGCTTACCAGATCGAAGAAAACGGCAAAAAAATCACTTTCCTTGATACACCCGGACACGCAGCGTTCACAACGATGCGCGCACGCGGAGCGGAAGTAACCGATATTACCATTTTAGTCGTAGCGGCTGATGACGGCGTTATGCCGCAAACAGTCGAAGCCATCAACCATGCGAAAGCGGCTGAGGTTCCGATTATCGTTGCCGTGAATAAAGTGGATAAAGAAAGCGCGAACCCTGACCGTGTTATGCAGGAACTGACTGAATACGGACTCGTTCCGGAAGCATGGGGAGGAGAAACGATTTTCGTTCCTCTGTCCGCTCTTACAGGTAAGGGAATTGACGAGCTTGTCGAAATGATTCTGCTTGTCAGTGAAGTAGAAGAGCTGAAAGCCAATCCGAACCGTCAGGCAAAAGGAACGGTTATTGAAGCTGAGCTCGATAAAGGAAGAGGATCTGTTGCGACACTTCTCGTTCAAACGGGAACATTGCAAGTCGGAGATCCGATCGTTGTCGGAAATACATTCGGCCGCGTGCGGGCCATGGTCAATGATCTCGGCCGCCGCGTGAAAACAGCCGGACCGTCCACACCTGTGGAAATCACGGGCTTAAATGACGTACCGCAAGCTGGCGATCAATTCCTCGTCTTTAAAGACGAAAAAACAGCCCGTTCTGTCGGTGAAGCGCGTGCTTCCAAGCAATTGGAAGAACAGCGCAGCGACAAAGCGAAGCTGAGCCTTGATGATCTGTTTGAGCAAATTAAACAAGGCGATGTCAAAGATATCAACTTAATCGTAAAAGCGGACGTTCAAGGTTCTGCCGAAGCGTTAACGGCCGCTCTTCAAAAAATTGAAGTAGAAGGCGTAAAAGTGAAAATCATTCACACAGGCGTCGGTGCGATTACGGAATCAGACATCATTCTCGCATCTGCTTCAAATGCAATCGTTATCGGGTTTAATGTGCGCCCAGACGGAAATGCTAAGAGCACGGCTGAAGCTGAAAATGTAGATATCCGTCTTCACCGTATCATTTACAAAGTCATCGAAGAAATTGAAGCGGCGATGAAAGGAATGCTTGATCCTGAATACGAAGAAAAAGTCATCGGTCAGGTTGAAGTGCGCCAAACATTCAAAGTGTCGAAAATCGGCACGATTGCCGGCGGATATGTAACAGACGGCCACATTACACGTGACAGCGGACTTCGCTTGATCCGTGACGGCGTGGTAATCTTCGAAGGGGAAGTAGATGTTCTGAAACGCTTCAAAGATGATGTGAAAGAAGTTTCACAAGGGTATGAATGTGGTATTACGATTAAGAAATACAATGACATCCGCGAAGGTGACATCCTTGAAGCGTATGTCATGCAGGAAATCGAAAGAAAGTGATCGGATTTGCGGAATGTGAATGCATCATTTACGATGCGGGATCATTAAAGGAGAAACGAGCCGTTCTGAAGCGGATTATGACGAGGGTTCAGAATAAGTTCAACGTGTCGGCAGCTGAAATCGGCTATCAGGACACTTGGCAGCGGACCAGCTTCGGAATCGCCGTCGTCTCCTCCTCTCACGTTCAGGCGGAAAAGGAGATTCAGCGCGTACTCGCGTTTATTGACTCCTTTCCCGAAATAGAACGGACGATCACTAGAACAGAGTGGTTTTAACTTAGAGGTGATTGAATTGAGTATGAGAGCAAACCGTGTCGGAGAACAGATGAAAAAAGAGCTTGGGGATATTATCAGCCGAAAGCTGAAAGACCCGAGAATCGGATTTCTGACTGTAACAGACGTACGTGTTTCAGGTGATTTGCAAATAGCGAAGGTGTATATCTCCGTTCTCGGCGGAGAGAAAAAGAAAGAGGAGGCGCTGAAAGGCCTTGAGAAAGCGAAGGGATTTATCCGTTCCGAAATCGGCAGCCGAATCAGACTCCGTAAAACGCCTGAGCTTGAATTTGAATTTGATGAATCAATTGAATACGGCAACCGTATTGAAACATTGATTCACGAACTGCATTCAGATAAACCGTCTGAATAACGGGAAAAGAGGATGGGCGTTGTCGTCTGTCCTCTTTTCTGCGTTTTACGGGATACAAATGATAACAAAGGAGCGAAAGACAGATGGTTAACGGAGTTCTCCTTTTACATAAACCGGTCGGCATGACTTCTCACGACTGTGTAATGAAAATAAGAAAACTGTTAAAAACAAAGAAAGTCGGTCATACGGGCACACTTGATCCGGAAGTGTCAGGCGTACTGCCGATCTGTGTCGGACGGGCCACAAAGATCGTTGAGTACGTTACCGACAAGTCAAAAACGTACGATGCTGAGATCACTCTCGGCTTCTCCACCTCGACTGAAGATCAGACGGGGGAAACCGTCAGCGTAAAACCTGTCAAGGAGCCGATAAATGAAACGGACATCAAAGCCGTTTTAGACGAACTAAAGGGACCGCAGGAGCAAGTGCCGCCGATGTATTCCGCGGTGAAGGTGAACGGGAAAAAGCTCTATGAATACGCCCGAGCGGGTATTGAAGTGGAGCGGCCGAAGCGGAATATCACGATTGAAGATATCTCCCTCACTTCACCTGTCACTTATACGGATGATACAGCGTCATTCCGCTTCACAGTCACGTGCTCAAAAGGGACTTACGTCAGAACATTGGCAGTGACAATCGGTGAAAAGCTCGGCTATCCCGCGCATATGTCGCATCTTATCCGGACTGCTTCCGGCGATTTCAGCCTTGATGAGTGTTTCACGTTTGATGAGCTTGAGCAGCAGGCTTCAGACGGCACGGTTGCAGAGCATGCGGTGCCGATTGAAAGAGCGCTCAATCATTTGCCGAAATGGGTCATAAGTGATACATTAGCTAAGAAAGCTGAAAACGGGTCAGTGTTTGACATCCCGGCTGAATTTTCTGCAATGACAGCTGACGCCCGTATAGCGGTCTGTACCGAAGCCGGAGAATGTGTGGCCATTTATATGCCGCACCCTTCAAAAAAAGGACTGCTGAAACCGGCTAAAGTGCTGATGCAAAAAAGCGAACAATAAGAAAAAAGGTGACCGTTCTGTGAAGACGATACATATTTCTCATCCGCATCATTTACAAAAAGAAGAGCAGCCGGCGTCTGTCATGGCGCTCGGCTACTTTGACGGCGTTCATTTAGGGCACCGGAAAGTAATCGGAACAGCCAGACAAATTGCCGAAGAAAAAGGCCTGTCGCTGGCCGTCATGACGTTTCATCCCCACCCTTCCCATGTTTTGGGCAGGGACAAAGAGCCAAAGGATCTGATTACGCCGCTTGAAGATAAAATCAGCCAGATCGGACGTTTAGGCGCCGATGTGCTGTATATCGTAAAGTTTGATGAAGCGTTTGCGGCTTTGTCTCCAAAACAGTTTGCCGAGGATTATATTTTAGGATTAAACGCTCAGCATGCTGTGGGAGGCTTTGATTTTACGTACGGAAAATACGGAAAAGGCACGATGGCCACACTGCCGGACGATTTAAACGGCAAGGCTGAATGCACGACTGTCGAAAAACAGACCGAGCAGGACAGAAAGATCAGTTCCACTTACATCAGGTCAGCGCTGCAGGATGGCGACGTTGAGCTGGCACACACTCTCCTCGGCCAGCCGTATTTTATCCGGGGCACTGTGATTCACGGAGACAAAAGAGGCCGCACCATCGGCTTTCCGACGGCCAATATCGGCCTCAACAACAGTTATATCGTGCCGCCGACAGGCGTTTATGCCGTGAAAGCCGAAATAAAAGGCGAGAAGTATGAAGGCGTCTGCAATATCGGCTATAAACCTACCTTTTATGAAAAGCGTCCCGATCAGCCGTCAATTGAAGTTCATTTATTTGATTTTCAACAGGATGTATACGGGGAAGACGTTAAAATCGAGTGGTACAAACGCATCCGCAGCGAACGGAAGTTTAACGGCATCGATGAACTGACGGCCCAGATCGAGAAAGACAAACAAGAAGCGATCCGTTTTTTCAGCAAATAACGGAAAAATCATCAAAAGTACACAAATTTTATTCTAAAAGATTTGCATATGGGCGCGATTTTTAGTATCATATGTTTCGTAGTCTTAAAACCATTGCTTGGCAATCCGAAGTCACCGACGGTTGCTAGGTAACTGGGGCTAATTATGATATGGAGGTGAAACAGGATGGCAATTACTCAAGAGCGTAAAAACCAACTCATCAGCGAGTTCAAAACACACGAATCTGATACTGGATCTCCAGAAGTTCAGATCGCTATCCTAACAGACTCAATTAACAACTTGAACGAGCATTTGCGTACTCACAAGAAAGATCACCACTCACGTCGCGGTCTTCTTAAAATGGTAGGTAAACGTCGTAATCTTCTTACGTATCTGCGTAATAAAGACGTAACTCGTTACCGTGAGTTAATTAATAAACTAGGCTTACGTCGATAATCGTAAAAAGCGGGAGGATTCCCGCTTTTTTATCGTATTAAAGCGAAAAAATAATGATAAAAAACAATGAAATCCTTTTACATACTACTTTGACATTGATATGTTCAATTCATTTCGTTCATAATAGGAGTAATTGATTATTTCACACATTAAGAGAGGAGCTCGTAATCGAATGGGACAAGAGAAACATGTCTTTACCATAGATTGGGCCGGCAGACAGCTTACAGTAGAAACCGGCCAGCTTGCCAAACAGGCAAACGGCGCTGTTATGGTCCGCTACGGCGATACCGCAGTGCTCAGCACAGCAACCGCATCAAAAGAACCGAAACCGCTAGATTTTTTCCCGCTTACCGTTAATTACGAAGAAAGATTATATGCAGTAGGTAAAATTCCCGGCGGCTTTATTAAAAGAGAAGGCCGTCCGAGTGAAAAGGCCGTATTAGCCAGCCGTCTGATCGACCGTCCGATCCGTCCGCTTTTCGCCGACGGATTCCGTAACGAAGTACAGGTTATCAGTATTGTCATGAGTGTTGATCAGAACTGCTCATCTGAAATGGCTGCAATGTTCGGTTCATCACTTGCTCTTTGCGTTTCCGATATTCCGTTTGAAGGTCCGATTGCGGGTGTGACGGTAGGCCGCATTGACGGACAGTTCATCATCAATCCGACGGTTGACCAGCTTGAAAAAAGTGATATCAACCTCATCGTTGCAGGCACAAAAGACGCCATCAACATGGTGGAAGCGGGAGCGGATGAAGTTCCTGAGGAAATCATGCTTGAGGCGATAATGTTCGGCCACGAAGAAATTAAGCGCCTGATCGCATTCCAAGAAGAAATTGTGGCGGCAGTCGGCAAAGAAAAAACCGAAATTGAACTGTATGAAATTGATGCAGAGCTCAGCGAAAAAGTAAAAAGTCTTGCGGAGCCGGATCTTCTCAGCGCCATTCAGGTTCACGAAAAGCATGCGCGTGAAGATGCGATCAATAAAGTGAAAGATGCAGTCGTCGCGAAATTTGAAGAAGAAGAGCACGATGAAGATACGATCAAAAAAGTGAAACAGACACTGTCTAAACTTGTGAAAAACGAAGTGCGCCGTTTGATCACAGAAGAAAAAGTCCGTCCTGACGGCCGCGGTGTCGATCAAATCCGCCCGCTTTCTTCAGAAGTCGGCCTTCTGCCGAGAACGCATGGCTCCGGGCTGTTTACGAGAGGACAGACGCAGGCGCTCAGTGTTTGTACATTAGGTGCTCTTGGCGACGTTCAGATTCTTGACGGTTTAGGCGTGGAAGAATCAAAACGGTTTATGCATCATTATAACTTCCCGCAATTCAGCGTAGGGGAGACAGGCCCGATGCGCGGACCGGGACGCCGTGAGATCGGTCACGGGGCTCTTGGAGAGCGTGCGCTTGAGCCGGTCATTCCGAATGAAAAAGACTTCCCGTATACGGTTCGTCTCGTATCTGAAGTGCTTGAATCAAACGGTTCCACTTCACAGGCCAGCATTTGCGCGAGCACGCTTGCCATGATGGACGCCGGTGTTCCGATTAAAGCGCCTGTTGCGGGTATCGCGATGGGACTTGTGAAATCAGGCGAGTACTATACGGTATTAACGGATATTCAAGGGATGGAAGATGCCCTCGGTGACATGGACTTTAAAGTAGCCGGCACGGAAAAAGGCGTGACAGCGCTGCAAATGGACATTAAAATTGAAGGCCTTTCAAGAGAAATTCTTGAAGAAGCGCTTCAGCAGGCGAAAAAAGGAAGAATGGAAATCTTGAACAGCATGCTCAGCACGCTTGGTGAATCAAGAAAAGAACTTTCTCAATATGCGCCGAAAATCTTAACGATGACAATTAATCCGGATAAAATCCGTGACGTTATCGGACCGAGCGGCAAACAAATCAACAAAATCATTGAAGATACCGGTGTTAAAATTGACATTGAACAAGACGGCACCATCTTTATTTCTTCTACTGATGAAAGCAGCAACCAAAAAGCGAAAAAAATCATCGAAGATCTTGTCAGAGAAGTCGAAGTCGGCCAGCTTTACCTCGGTAAAGTCAAGCGGATTGAGAAATTCGGCGCTTTCGTTGAAATCTTCAGCGGAAAAGACGGTCTCGTTCACATCTCTGAACTTGCGCTCGAACGGGTCGGCAAAGTTGAGGATGTTGTGAAAATCGGTGACGAAATCCTTGTGAAGGTAACTGAAATCGACAAACAGGGACGAGTCAACCTGTCGCGTAAAGCAGTGCTGCGCGAAGAGAAAGAAAAAGAACAAGAACAACAACAATCTTAAATGAAAACCTAACAAGGAGCCTGGGAGACCCGGCTTCTTTATTTTGAGAAAGACAACAGCGGGTTCTACCTTGTCCTCCTCATACATAATGTGTGATGAGGGGGGAAGGACATGTTGAAAAAATTCGTGCCGTTTGCCGTTTTTTTATTTCTTTTTTTTGTTTCGTTTGAGATGTTAAAAAACCCGTATACAGTTGATTACATAGACGCAATGAAAAAAGACGCAGTGACTGTGTCAGCATCAAAAGATCCGCTTTATGAGGAATTGCTCCAAAAAGCGCCGGAGTATGAAGTGAAGCCGCAAGATGCGAGGATTGATAAAATATGGAAGGCGATACCTGGTTATAACGGTTTAAAGGTCAATGTGGAAAAATCCTATAAGCAAATGAAAAAGGATGGAGAATTTCACGAAGATGACCTTGTCTATGAACAGGTAAAACCGAAAGTCCATCTCGATTCTCTTGCGCCCGAACCCATTTATAAAGGAAATCCCGACAAGCCGATGGTCGCTTTCCTGATAAATGTAGCTTGGGGAAATGAATACGTGGAGCAAATGCTGCCTATTCTGAAGCAGCATCAGGTCAAAGCAACTTTCTTTCTTGAAGGAAAATGGCTCAAAAACAATCAGGAACTTGGGAAAAAAATAGCGGCAGACGGACATGAAATCGGAAATCATTCATACAATCACCCTGATATGAGCAAACTGACATCAGGAAGCATTTCCGAACAGCTTGACAAAACCAATGCACAAATCAGCGAGACGCTCGGCATGAAGCCGAAATGGTTTGCGCCGCCAAGCGGCAGCTTCAGAAAAGCCGTGGTCGACCTTGCGGCGGAAAAAGGAATGGGCACCATCATGTGGACCGTTGACACCATTGACTGGCAAAAACCGTCTCCGGCTGTTTTACAAACAAGGGTGTTGAGCAAAATACATAACGGAGCCATGATTTTAATGCATCCGACTGATCCGACTGCGAAAAGCCTGGAAACGCTGATTACAAAAATCAAAGAAAAAGGCTATGCGCTCGGCTCAGTGTCTGACTTAATGGATGAAAACAGGCTGATGAAGTAGCAGGCGGTAGTTTGCCTGTCTTTGAATAGGAGGAACAAACTTGATAAAACGCTATACATGCCAAAACGGTGTAAGAGTTGTGCTTGAAAATAATCCAACGGTGCGGTCCGTGGCAATCGGCGTCTGGATCGGAACGGGATCACGCCATGAAACGCCGGATACAAACGGTATTTCGCACTTTCTTGAGCATATGTTTTTTAAAGGAACAAATACGAGATCCGCACGGGAAATCGCAGAATCCTTCGATCGGATAGGCGGTCAAGTGAATGCCTTCACTTCAAAAGAATATACGTGCTATTACGCCAAAGTGCTGGATGAACATGCAAACTACGCACTTGACGTGCTGGCCGATATGTTCTTTCATTCTGCTTTTGATGAAGATGAACTCAAAAAAGAAAAGAACGTCGTATATGAAGAAATTAAGATGTATGAAGACGCGCCGGATGACATTGTCCACGATCTGCTGAGCAAAGCGACATACGGAAATCATTCGCTCGGCTACCCGATACTCGGGACGGAGGAAACGCTTTCTGCTTTTAACGGTGATTCTCTCAGACAGCATATGGATAACTTTTACACACCGGACCGCGTCGTCATTTCTGTCGCCGGAAATGTAACAGAACAATTTATTAAAGACGTGGAGAAATGGTTCGGTACATACGAAGCAAAGGGCAAGGCAAGCGGTATCAGCCAGCCTGAGTTTCATTATGAAAAGCTGACCAGAAAAAAAGACACCGAACAGGCGCATCTCTGCCTCGGTTTTAAAGGCCTGAAAGTCGGAGACCCGGACATCTACGATTTAATCGTCTTAAACAACGTGCTGGGCGGAAGCATGAGCAGCCGTCTTTTCCAGGATGTGCGTGAAGATAAAGGACTGGCCTATTCTGTATACAGCTATCACAGTTCCTATGAAGACAGCGGTATGCTGACGATTTATGGAGGCACCGGCGCTAATCAGCTCGGGCTTCTGTCTGAAACCATTCAAGAAACGTTATCGGTTCTAAAACGTGACGGCATTACCCCGAAAGAACTGGAAAACAGCAAAGAGCAAATGAAGGGAAGTTTAATGCTCAGCTTAGAAAGCACAAACAGCAAAATGAGCCGGAACGGGAAAAACGAACTCCTGCTCGGAAAGCATAAGACGATGGATGAAATTATCGCTGAATTAAATGCAGTCAGCCTGGAGAGCGTCAACGGCCTGAGCCGCCGCTTATTTACGGATGATTACGCATTATCGCTCATCAGTCCGACCGGCAATATGCCGGCCTCATCTTAAGCGGGAAGTCTGCCTCTGTACGGGGCAGGCATTTTTTTTTGCTCAGGGTCATATAGTACAAGGGGGTGGCTATCATGAGGCTCAGTGAACTGTCAGGTAAAGAAATTGTAGACATTAAACGGGCAGAGCGACTCGGCGTGCTCGGCCAGACCGATTTGGAAATTAATGAACAGGACGGACAAATTACCGCGCTGTTGATACCGACGGTAAAATGGTTCGGGTTGAGAAAACAAGGCCACGACATCCGTGTTCCCTGGAATCATATTCAAAAAATCGGGTCAGACATGATCATTTTAGATGTTCCCGGGGAGATCACTCCTCCAGAAGAGTAGACCGTATTCATTTTTCGCAAGCACCGGCTCAAACAGCCGGTGCTTTTTTTATGAAAAAAACGCTGTACATTCACCGCCCTTTCTCTTCGCACATACGATGAAGAGGAGGATGACACTTATAAGATCCAGTAACTGTAAAGAAGGTGAACGTTTCAAATGTTAACCGGATTGACAATTGCGATCATTGGCGGTGACGCAAGACAGCTTGAGATTATAAGAAAACTGACAGAACAGCATGCCGATATTTATCTTGCAGGGTTTGACCAATTGGATGACGGTTTTACGGGAACCGTCAAATGCAAAATTGATGAGATTCCATTTCCGAAAATAGACAGTATCATCCTGCCTGTATCGGCAACGACCGGAGAAGGCGTTGTTTCCACGGTTTTTTCAAATGAAGAAGTGGTATTAAAGCAAAGCTATCTCGAGCAGACACCGGAGCATTGCGTTATTTATTCCGGCATCTCTAACGCATACCTCGAGGGCATCGCCAGCGAAGCCGGCCGCAAGCTTGTTAAATTATTTGAGCGGGACGACATCGCGATATTCAACTCGATTCCCACTGTCGAAGGTACAATCATGATGGCGATTCAGCATACGGATTATACCATTCACGGGTCAAATGTCGCCGTTCTCGGCATGGGGCGCACCGGTATGACAATCGCCCGGACGTTTGCAGCGTTAGGGGCGAAGGTAAAAGTGGGAGCGCGGAGTTCGTCTCATTTGGCCCGTATATCGGAAATGGGGCTTTTTCCTTTTCAAATTGAAGAGATTACTGATCATGTAAATGATATCGATATCTGCATTAACACCGTACCGAGCCTGATTCTGAATCAAAGGGTTTTATCGCGTATGACGCCGAGGACCTTGATTTTGGATTTAGCATCCCGTCCGGGCGGAACGGATTTCAAATATGCTGAAAAGCAAGGCATTAAAGCGCTGCTTGCTCCGGGGCTTCCGGGGATTGTGGCTCCGAAAACAGCGGGACAGATTATTGCGAACGTACTGAGCAAGCTTTTGGCAGACTTAAAGAAAGAGGGGAGATAGCCATGTCTTTGAAAGGGAAAAGAATCGGATTCGGATTAACCGGCTCTCATTGCACATATGAAGAGGTTTTTCCGCAAATAGAAGCGCTTGTCAGTCAGGGGGCTGAAGTCCGGCCGATTGTGACGTCGACGGTCCAATCGACCGATACGCGCTTTGGAGAGGGGGAAGATTGGGTCAGAAAAATTGAAGAAGCAACAGGTTTTGAGGTCATTGATTCCATCGTAAAAGCGGAGCCTCTCGGGCCGAAACTTCCGCTCGACTGCATGGTCATCGCCCCCTTAACCGGAAACTCAATGAGCAAGCTCGCAAATGCGATGACTGACAGCCCTGTCCTTATGGCGGCGAAAGCCACGATCCGCAACAGCCGGCCGGTCGTGCTCGGAATTTCGACAAATGACGGCCTTGGTTTAAACGGAACGAATTTAATGAGGCTGATGTCCGCAAAACATATATTTTTCATCCCGTTCGGCCAGGATGACCATGTGAAAAAACCGACATCGCTTGTCGCCAGAATGGATCTCCTTCCGATTACGGTGGAAAAAGCTCTTTTGCATCAGCAGGTTCAGCCGGTGCTCGTACAGCATCAAGAATAAAAAATCATGATAGAGAAAATCATTCCGGAATAAAAAAATTCGGTCAATCCGTGACTATTCTATGGTAAAATAAAACGTAAAATGCAAAGTCAATTCAACAAATGATGCTTAATTGGCGGAAGGAGTTTTACAGATGGGAAGAGGATTACACGTAGCAGTTGTCGGAGCGACGGGAGCCGTAGGACAGCAAATGCTGGAAACATTGGAAGACAGAAACTTTGAAATCGAAACACTCACACTACTATCCTCAAAGCGTTCTGCTGGTACGAAAGTAACGTTTAAAGACGAAGAATATACAGTGCAGGAAGCTGTTCCGGAAAGCTTCGAAGGCGTTCATATCGCGTTATTCAGCGCCGGCGGGAGCGTATCACAAAGCCTGGCGCCTGAGGCTGTAAAACGGGGAGCCATCGTGATTGACAATACCAGCGCATTCCGTATGGACGAAAATACACCGCTTGTAGTGCCTGAGGTGAACGAAGCTGATCTGCATCAACATAACGGCATTATCGCCAACCCTAACTGTTCAACGATTCAGATGGTGGCGGCGATTGAACCGATCCGCAAAGCATACGGTTTGAAAAAAGTCATTGTATCTACTTACCAAGCTGTGTCCGGGGCCGGCAATGAAGCGGCGAAAGAGCTGTACAGCCAGACAAAGGCGATTTTAAACAATGAACCTATAGAACCGTCCATTATGCCGGTTAAAGGGGACAAAAAGCACTATCAAATCGCTTTTAACGCCATTCCGCAAATTGATAAATTCCAAGATAACGGCTACACGTTTGAGGAAATGAAAATGATTAATGAAACGAAAAAAATCATGCATATGCCGAAGCTGGAAGTGGCTGCGACATGTGTCAGACTGCCGATTGAAACAGGCCACTCAGAATCTGTTTACATTGAGCTTGACCGTGATGACGCAACCGTTGAAGACATTAAACAGCTTTTAAAAGAGGCTCCGGGTGTTACGCTTCAGGATGATCCGGCGGAGCAGCTTTACCCGATGCCTGCTGATTGCGTCGGTAAACGTGATGTATTTGTAGGAAGAATCCGTAAAGATTTGGACAGAGCAAACGGTTTTCATTTGTGGGTTGTTTCTGATAACCTGTTAAAAGGCGCCGCTTGGAACTCAGTTCAAATTGCGGAAAGCCTGCAAAAACTGAACCTCGTATAAAACAAACGTATTTTCTATAGGCGATCAGAAGAGAGTAAGGCTCTGCCTGCTCTCTTCTGTTACGTCAGACTAATTTGGAGTGAAAATAGTGAAGATCATTGTTCAAAAATTCGGCGGAACATCCGTAAAAGATGACAAAGGCCGCAAGCTTGCGTTAGCACACATTAAAGATGCCATCAGTGAAGGTTATAAAGTTATCGTTGTCGTATCGGCGATGGGAAGAAAAGGAGACCCGTACGCGACAGATTCTTTGATCGGGCTTCTTTACGGCAGCCAGTCCGATATTTCTCCGAGAGAGCAGGATATGCTTTTGTCTTGCGGAGAAACGATTTCGTCTGTTGTTTTTACCAGCATGCTGAAGGAAAACGGCATAAAAGCCGCAGCTTTAACAGGAGCCCAGGCAGGGTTTTTAACAAACGCCCAGCATACTGACGCCAAAATTATAGAAATGAAAACAGAGCGGCTGTTCGAGACACTCGCCAGCCATGATGCCGTCGTTGTCGCAGGATTTCAGGGAGCGACTGAAAAAGGCGACACGACGACGATCGGCAGAGGAGGAAGCGATACATCAGCAGCGGCGATCGGCGCTGCGGTTGATGCGGAATTTATCGACATTTTTACGGACGTGGAAGGCGTCATGACGGCCGACCCGAGAATCGTGGAAAATGCTAAGCCGCTTCCGAATGTCACATATACGGAAATCTGCAATCTTGCCTATCAAGGAGCGAAAGTCATTCATCCGCGCGCGGTGGAGATCGCCATGCAGGCAAAGGTGCCGATCCGAGTGCGCTCCACTTATTCAAAAGACAAAGGCACTTTGGTGACGTCTCATCATTCGTCCAAGGTCGGCAGCGATGTGTTCGAACGGCTGATCACGGGGATCGCCCATGTAAAAGATGTGACGCAATTTAAGGTTCCAGCCAAAATGGGGCAATACAATGTTCAGACAGAAGTCTTTAAAGCAATGGCGAATGCCGGCATCAGCGTGGATTTCTTTAACATTACGCCGAGTGAAATCGTATATACCGTAGCCGGCAGTAAAACGGAAGCCGCGCGCGGCATTTTGGCCGAATTAGGCTATGAGCCGACAGTGACGGAAAGCTGTGCGAAAGTGTCAGTGGTCGGTGCCGGAATAATGGGTGTGCCGGGCGTGACGTCAAAAATCGTCTCAGCACTTTCGGATAAAGGCATTCCGATTCTGCAATCTGCCGACAGCCATACGACGATCTGGGTGCTCGTTCATGAAAAAGATATGGTAACAGCCGTAAATGCGCTGCATGAAGTGTTTGAACTTTCAAAGTAAATGTGATTGAATCATGATGAGGTGAAAAAAATGAATGTCGGAAATATATCTACAGCGATGATTACCCCCTTTGACAGTAAAGGGAATGTAGACTTTCAAAAACTGTCTACATTAATCGACTATTTGTTGAAAAACGGCACGGATTCTTTAGTCGTCGCAGGAACGACCGGCGAATCTCCGACACTTTCAACGGAAGAAAAAATTGCACTCTTTGAATTTACAGTCAAAGAAGTGAACGGACGAGTGCCTGTTATTGCGGGTACGGGAAGCAACAATACGAAAGACTCCATTAAACTGACAAAAAAAGCTGAAGAAGCCGGCGTTGATTGTGTGATGCTTGTCACGCCGTATTATAATAAGCCTTCACAAGAGGGCATGTACCGTCATTTTAAGGCGATAGCTGAAGAAACGTCTCTTCCTGTTATGCTTTACAACGTGCCGGGCAGAACGGTCGCTTCACTTGCGCCGGAAACGGCCATCAGACTTGCGGAGATTCCGAATATCTCTGCGATTAAAGAAGCAAGCGGCGATCTTGATGCCATTACGAAAATCATTGCCGAAACGCCGGAAGATTTTTATGTCTATTCAGGTGATGACGGGTTAACGCTTCCTATTCTTGCAGTCGGCGGAAGAGGGGTCGTGTCAGTGGCCAGCCATATCGTAGGTTCTGACATGCAGCAGATGATTAAAAACTATACGAACGGGCAGACGGCAACCGCGGCACTGATTCATCAGAAGCTTCTGCCGATCATGAAGGAGCTCTTTAAAGCGCCGAACCCGGCTCCGGTCAAAACGGCGCTTCAGCTGAAGGGACTTGATGTCGGATCTGTGCGTCTTCCTCTTATCCCGCTGAATGAAGATGAACGTCTGAGCCTGAGCAGCGTCATCAGCGAACTGTAAGAAAAATTTATACAGTTAAAATACGCGGTCATTCTCATTTTTATCGTGAGTTTGACCGTTTTGTCTACATATTGGTTTTCCCTAAACCTTCCGCTTCTTCTTGTTTTCTAAAATTGATATCAGTTATAATAGGAACAAGTGATGATGGACGGGTATGAGACTAGGAGGATACAGATTTTGAAAAAGAAAAATACAGAAAACGTCAGAATTATCGCCCTTGGCGGTGTCGGAGAAATTGGGAAGAACCTATATGTCATTGAAATTGACTCAGACATATTTGTAGTAGATGCGGGGCTGATGCACCCTGAAAATGAAATGCTCGGTATTGATGTCGTCATTCCGGATATTTCCTACTTAGTAGAACGGGCTGACCGCGTGAAGGCCATCTTTCTGACACACGGACACGATGAAAACATCGGAGGCGTCTTTTATTTATTGAACAAGCTGTCGGTACCGGTATACGGAACGAAGCTTACGCTTGCTTTGCTGAGAGAAAAACTCAAGCAGTACGGGCATAATCGAAAAGCTGATTTACGTGAAGTTCATTCTAAATCAGTCATTACATTTGAATCAACAAAAGTATCGTTCTTTAAAACGATTCACAGCATTCCGGATTCAGTGGGAGTCAGCTTCAAAACATCACTTGGCTCTATTGTATGCACGGGAGACTTCAAATTTGACCAGACGCCTGCATATCACCAATCATGTGATATTGGCGAAATCGCTAAAATCGGAAACAGCGGTGTGCTTGCCCTGCTTTCTGACAGTGCCAATGCGGAGCGCCCGGGATACACTCCGTCAGAAGCAGATGTAAGCGGTGAAATTTCCGATGCGATGTACATTTCAGAAAATCGCGTCATCGTTGCCGTATTCGCGTCTAATATCAACCGGATCCAGCAAGTGATTCAGGCTGCCGCACAGAATGGCCGCAAACTTGCAATCGCCGGAAAAAATCTGCAAAACGTACTTCAGCTTGCACGAAAGCTCGGCTATATTGAAGCCGATGATGAACTGTTTATTCCGGTGCAGGATGTGAAAAAATATCCGAAGCGCGAAGTGGCAATTGTTACGGCAGGAAGCCATGGTGAGCCGTTAGCCGCTCTTACGCGGATGGCGAAGCAGGCGCACAAGCAGCTTAACATTGAAGAAGGAGATACCGTTGTCATTGCATCAACACCGATCCCGGGGCATGAATTGGTATATTCCAAAACCGTCAACCAGCTTGTCCGCGCCGGCGCTCAAGTCATTTTCGCCCAAAAACGCGTGCATGTGTCCGGTCACGGTTCACAGGAAGAATTAAAACTAATGCTTAATTTGCTAAAACCGAAATATTTAATTCCGGTAAACGGTGAAATCAGAATGCAAAAAGCGCATTCCAAAATCGCTGAAGAAATCGGCATGAAACGCAGCGACATTTTCTTAATTGAAAAAGGCGACGTCGTTGAATTCCGCGGCCAGAATGTGAAAATCGGGGATAAGGTCACATACGGAAATGTCCTGATTGACGGCCTCGGTGTCGGCGACATCGGCAACATCGTGCTGAGAGACCGCCGCCTGCTGTCACAAGACGGCATTCTCATCGTCGTGATTACGCTTGATAAGCAGAAAAAGAACCTCGTATCGGGTCCTGAAATCATTACGCGCGGTTTCGTATATGTCAGAGAATCAGAAGGTTTAATTGTACAAGCTACTGAGCTCGTCCGCTCCATCGTGACTGAAGCGACGGAAACATCTGCAGTGGAATGGTCCACGCTGAAACAAGCCATGCGCGATGCGCTGAACCAATTCCTTTATGAAAAAACAAAACGCAAGCCGATGATCATTCCGATCATTATGGAAGTATAATATACACAAAAGCCGGAGCGCATGATGCTGCGGCTTTTGTTTTTGTTCATCTCCGGATGGAAATCCGCATCTTTGTTCATAATACAAAGAGACATTCGGAAAGGGTGAAAAATAAAATGGATCATCGTATGGAAAACACCGAAGAACAGCAGCCCGAAAAATCAGATGCGAAAGACAGCCTTATGAGCAAAATTCAGCAGCTGGGAGAGACATCTCTGCCGCAAATGTCTCAGGATACCAATATTCACTGTCTGACAATCATCGGCCAAATTGAGGGGCATGTCCAGCTCCCGCCGCAAAATAAAACAACCAAATATGAACACGTCATTCCGCAAATCGTCGCCATTGAGCAAAATCCGAAAATTGAAGGCCTTCTGATCATTTTAAACACCGTCGGCGGCGATGTGGAAGCAGGTCTTGCGATTGCGGAAATGCTCGCATCCTTGTCAAAACCCACCGTCTCAATCGTACTTGGCGGAGGCCACTCTATAGGTGTGCCGATTGCCGTGTCATGTGATCATAGCTTTATCGCGGAAACAGCGACAATGACCATTCACCCCGTTCGGCTGACAGGTCTGGTTATCGGCGTCCCGCAAACGTTTGAATACTTGGACAAAATGCAGGAGCGGGTCGTCAACTTTGTGACCAATCATTCCAATATTTCCGAAGAAAAATTCAAAGAACTGATGTTTTCAAAAGGAAACCTTACCCGGGATATCGGAACGAACGTAGTCGGCAAAGATGCGGCTGATTACGGCTTAATTGACGCCGTCGGCGGCGTCGGACAGGCGATAAAAAAGCTGAATCAGCTGATTGAGGAACGAAAGGGCGAGGAAGGAAGGATGATTCAATGATCCTTTATACCGTCATGCCCCAAGAAGTCGTTTACGGTCATGAAGCAGAACAAAGCGTGCATGAACAGGTAGATTACGCCGGTGTGCCGCTGTTAGTTGAAATGAAGGGAAATGAAGCTGAAGTCGTACAGATTCTAAGTACGAACCCGATGGATTTTCTGAATCCGGACATCGCTCCGGGACAAAAAATTAAGTTGAAAATCTAACCGGCATTCAGTCCGTTTCTCAGGGGCAAAATATGCTATAATAGGGGAATCCTACAGAAAAATGCAGCCGGTAAAAGGCTGCTTTTCTTCATGATGTATGGTTTTACATTTTTTAACGCAGTAAGGTGATGAGTGTGGCAAAGAAAAAACGGAAATCTAAAAAGAAACAAGAGAGTAAGCTCAATATAAAATACGAGCTAAGCGGACTGCTCTGTGTTGCAATCTCGATTATTGCTGTTTTGCAGCTCGGCGTTGTGGGACAGACATTTGTGTACCTGTTCCGTTTTTTTGCCGGAGAGTGGTTTATTTTATGCTTACTGGCGCTGTTCCTTCTGGGAATTTCGCTGTTTTGGAAAAAGAAGAGTCCGAGTCTTTTAACGAGAAGAAAGGCGGGATTGTACTGTATTATCGCCAGTATTTTGCTGCTGTCTCACGTACAGCTCTTTAAAAATCTGTCCCATCATGGGTCGATTCAGTCGGCAAGTGTCATCGGCAACACGTGGGAGCTGTTTATGATCGATATGAAACAGCAGGCTGCCTCACCTGACTTGGGGGGCGGTATGATCGGCGCGGTACTGTTTGCAGCTGCCCACTTTTTATTTGCATCAACGGGTTCACAGATTATGGCGATCGTGCTGATCTTAATGGGACTGATTCTTGTAACGGGCCGTTCGTTGCAGGAAACGCTCAAAAAGTGGACGAGCCCCGTCGGCGGGTTTATCCGCGGGCAATGGCAGGCATTTCTTGAAGATATGAAAACAGTCAGAACGAATATGTCTTCGCCGAAAACGAAAACAAAAAAACGTGTTCAAAAGAAAAAAGAAGAGCCTGAACCGGAGGAAGAGGATGAGGAAATCATTTCGCCGATCATCCATTCAGAGCCGATTATTTCAAGCTTTTCAGATCGTGAGGAGCAGCGCGACGAGCCGCTGATTCCTGAAAAGACGCAGGAGACGGCACAAGCGGCACAAGAAGAGCCTTCCGGCGGCGTCCAAGACAGTGACGAAACGCCCGCGGCTCCGCCGATGACGTTTACAGAGCTGGAAAATAAGGATTATCAAATGCCTTCCTTGGACATACTGGCTGACCCGAAACATACCGGCCAGCAGACAGATAAGAAAAACATTTACGAGAATGCAAGAAAACTCGAGCGCACCTTTCAAAGCTTCGGCGTAAAGGCGAAAGTGACGCAGGTTCATCTCGGTCCGGCCGTCACAAAATATGAAGTATATCCGGACGTCGGGGTCAAAGTCAGCAAAATCGTCAATCTGAGCGATGACCTCGCGCTCGCGCTGGCCGCGAAAGATATCCGGATAGAAGCGCCGATTCCGGGCAAATCAGCAATCGGCATCGAGGTGCCGAATGCTGAAGTTGCGATGGTTTCCTTAAAAGAAGTGCTTGAATCCAAGCTCAACGACAAGCCGGATGCGAAGCTTCTGATCGGCTTGGGGCGAAATATTTCCGGAGAAGCCGTGCTTGCCGAACTGAACAAAATGCCCCACCTGCTTGTAGCGGGAGCAACGGGAAGCGGGAAAAGCGTATGTGTCAACGGAATTATTACGAGCATCCTGATGAGAGCCAAACCGCATGAAGTGAAAATGATGATGATTGACCCGAAAATGGTTGAGCTGAATGTATATAACGGCATTCCTCATCTGCTTGCGCCGGTCGTGACAGATCCGAAAAAGGCCTCACAGGCTTTGAAAAAGGTCGTCAATGAGATGGAGCGCCGCTATGAGCTGTTCTCCCATACGGGCACGAGAAATATAGAAGGCTATAATGATCATATCAAGCGGTCAAATGCCTCAGAAGAAGTAAAGCAGCCTGAGCTGCCGTACATCGTCGTGATCGTTGACGAGCTTGCCGATCTGATGATGGTCGCTTCTTCCGACGTGGAAGATTCGATTACGAGACTTTCCCAGATGGCACGGGCGGCAGGCATTCATTTGATTATCGCGACACAGCGGCCTTCAGTCGACGTCATTACCGGAGTGATTAAAGCCAACATCCCGTCGAGAATCGCCTTCAGTGTCTCATCTCAGACCGATTCACGGACGATTTTAGACATGGGCGGCGCTGAAAAGCTTCTGGGGCGCGGAGATATGCTGTTTCTGCCCGTAGGCGCGAATAAGCCGGTTCGGGTGCAGGGGGCATTCTTATCGGATGAAGAGGTTGAGCATGTCGTAGATCATGTCATCACACAGCAAAAAGCGCAGTATCAAGAAGAAATGATTCCGGAAGAAACTGCGGAAACACACAGTGAAGTAACGGATGATCTGTATGATGAAGCGGTCGATTTGATTATCGGCATGCAGACGGCTTCTGTCTCTATGCTTCAAAGACGGTTCAGAATCGGTTACACGAGGGCTGCCCGTCTGATTGACGCAATGGAGGAGCGGGGCGTCGTCGGGCCGTATGAAGGAAGCAAACCGAGGGAAGTACTATTATCAAAAGAACAATACGATGAGCTCTCTTCTTAAAAAGAAGAGGGCTTTCACTTAAAATAATACTGTCAAAATCATCCCTGTTTATTTTTTTATCAAAACATGATATAGTTGTCCCAATTGTTCAATAATTTAAGAAAGTGGTTTACGGAGGGGAAACATGTCTACAAAAGCTGACAATCGTCACTTGTATTTAAAAGTGATTGAGCGAATCAAAGAGGATATAAAAAACGGAATTTACACCGAAAAGGAAAAGCTTCCTTCTGAATTTGAGCTTTCAAAATCGATGGGTGTCAGCCGGGCGACTCTGCGTGAAGCTTTACGTATCCTTGAAGAGGAGCATGTGATTATCAGAAGGCACGGTGTGGGCACTTTCGTCCATACAAAACCGCTGTTTCTTTCAGGTATTGAACAGCTCAACAGCGTGACGAAAATGATTCAGCAAGCGAACATGGTGCCGGGTACGATTTTTTTGTCGTCCCAGGTCATTACACCGTCTGATGAAGATATTGCAAGATTCCGGCTTGAGCCTGAGCAGGAGCTTTTTTATTTGGAGCGCGTGAGAACGGCAAGCGGCACTCCGGTCGTTTACTGTTTAGATACGATTCCGATGGACATTCTGCCGAATTCTTTCTGTCATGAACAGGAGTCCATTTTTGATCTCTTGGAAAAAAACTCGGGATCGGTGATCAGCTATGCCGTTGCTGATATTGAACCGATCGGATATCACGATACGATTTCACCCGTTTTGGAATGTGAGCCGGAGACGTCGCTTTTATTATTGAAACAAACCCACTATAATCAGCATGATGAACCTGTATTATATTCATTAAATTATTTCCGCGCTGATAAGTTCCGCTTTCATGTTGTAAGAAAACGTTTTTAAAACAGACGCGTCATGTGTCTGTTTTTTTATTTGCGCCGTTCGTACATACTTTGTTTGCCGCAAGGCACAATAAAACAGGAAACAACCAAGTATAGTGAATGGGTGAATAAGTTGAGTAAGAAGAAAAATGGAACGAAAAATATCATTGCTTTGGCTTCTGTACCGCTCGTCATGACACTCGGGAATTCCATGCTGATTCCAGTGCTTCCGATGATTGAAAAGAAGCTGTCCATATCGTCTTTTCAAGTATCGTTAATTATAACGGTCTATTCGATTGTGGCGATTATTTGTATTCCGATTGCCGGATATCTGTCCGATAAATTCGGAAGAAAAAAGGTTCTTCTGCCTTGTCTTCTCATAGCCGGTGCGGGCGGTGCGCTTGCCGCAATAGCTTCCACCGCGTTCAAGCATCCATATCCCATTATCTTGGCGGGACGGGTGCTTCAGGGAATCGGTTCGGCAGGGGCGGCTCCTGTGGTGATGCCGTTTATCGGTGATTTGTTCAAGGGGGATGATGAGCGGATTACCGCGGGGCTCGGCGACATTGAGACGTCTAACACCGCCGGGAAAGTATTAAGCCCGATTATCGGGTCGCTCTTGGCCGTTTGGTTTTGGTTTATGCCATTTTGGTTCATTCCGTTTTTTTCGCTCATCAGTTTTTTTCTCGTTTTGTTTTTGGTGGCAAAGCCGGAGGAACAAAAAGAAGCGCCTTCTATTTCTGAATTTGTGAAAAATGTGGGCCGCATATTTAAGCGTGACGGACGCTGGCTCTTTACGGTGTTTATTATCGGCTGCGTGATTATGTTTTTGCTGTTCGGGGTTCTGTTTTATTTATCAGACTCGCTGGAGAAGAAATACGGAATTGACGGTGTGGCTAAAGGAGCGCTTTTGGCAATCCCGCTTTTATTTCTATCCGTCAGTTCATATATATCAGGCAGAAAAATCGGGAAAGACCAAGGCAAAATGAAGTTTTGCATCGTTTTCGGAATGAGTGCCGTGACACTGTCATTTATCGGCCTGTGGTGGAATCACAGTTTTTATTTATTATTTATCTTCTTGTGTGTCAGCGGTATCGGAATCGGAATGGCATTACCGGCTTTAGACGCTGTCATCACAGAAGGTGTAAACAACGAAGAATCGGGAACCATCACCTCATTTTATAACAGCATGCGGTTTATCGGAGTAGCGGCGGGACCGCCAATATTTGCTGCGCTGATGTCAAATGCGGGCTGGCTGATTTTTATTTTATCCGCTTTTTGCGGCATTGTATCAGTATTCTTAGCGCTGTTAAATATCTCTTCTCAAGCAAAAGAAAAAAAGGAATCATTAAAGACGGTGTAATCTGCACTTTCTTTTTTTATTTTATTTTGAATATTGACATGATACCGTCTGCTCGTTATCCTTTAATAGTTAAACATATTAACTATTAAAGGAGGGGGAAAAGAGTGCACGAAGAAAAAGTAAAACAGCTGATTCAGCGTTATTCTGATGTATACCTGCACGTCTTAAAAAAAATTGACAGCATTATCGCCGAGAAAGTGAACAAAGAGCTTACATTGGATCAATATTACATACTCCGCTATATTATGCTCAATCCCGATTGCAAATCAATTGAACTTGCCGCCGTGTGCCACGTCAACAAAAGCGCCATTACCTCTATGACGAACCGCCTGCATGAAAAAGGATACATCAAAAGAGAACGGAGCCAAAGCGACCGCCGGAGCATCCTGTTAAACGTCACGGAAAAGGGGACGGAAGTATTTCACCGTGTGGAGCGGCGGATTGAGGATCTCGTCCGTTCATATATTATGTATTTTGATGAAGACGAGGCGGAAATGTTCGTTAATACATACGAAAAATTATACAGATTGATGATGGCAGAGGAGGATCAGCAGACATAATGAAAAAAATTATCCAAGCCCGCTGGATCATCGCCGCGGCATGGATCGCCGCAACGGTGATATTTATGCTTACAGCGCCTGATATGGCTGAATTGACACGGGAGAAAGGCCAGATTTCCGTACCGGACGGATATTCCTCTTCAGACGCCCGCAAACTGATTGATGACATGTCTGATTCAGATGCACCGTCTTCTTCCGCCGTCATCGTCTTTCACGAAAAAGGCTTAATGACAGACAAAAAAGATCGTTTACAGAAAGCCGTCAGCACTTTGTCTGAACATAAAGAAGCGCTTCATATTAAAACGGTGACCTCATATTTCGGGGAAAAAAATGACGACATCAAAAAACAGCTGCTGTCAAAAGACAAACAAACGATGCTTGTTCAGCTGCAGCTTGATACATCAAAAAACAATATCATTGCAATAAAAAATAAAATTGATAAAGAGCTCAAACCGTACGGCGTATCATACGGCATTACAGGCCAGTCGCTGATTGACGAAGATGTGTTAAAAAGCTCTCAGGACGGCTTGGAAAAGACTGAATATATAACGGTTGCCTTTATCCTGATCGTGCTGATCCTTGTATTCCGGTCAGTGGTCGCGCCGTTTGTGCCGCTATTATCAGTATTAATCTCTTATTTAGTCAGCCAATCCATTGTCGCTTTTTTAGTCGATCAGCTGGATTTTCCGCTTTCAACCTTTACTCAGATTTTTATGGTTGCGATTATGTTCGGAATCGGCACAGACTACTGCATTCTGCTTCTCAGCCGGTTTAAAGAAGAACTGTCTCACGGCGCTGATATTAGAGAAGCGATCGTTGTGACCTACAAAACGGCCGGAAAGACGGTTTTGTACAGCGGCGGAGCGGTGCTGATCGGATTTGCCTGCATCGGATTTGCGACATTTAAGCTGTATCAGTCGGCAGCCGCCGTTGCAGTCGGTGTCGCAGTGCTGCTGCTTGCACTCATGACGATTGTGCCGTTTTTTATGGCTGTTTTAGGAAAAAGGTTGTTTTGGCCTGTCAGAGGCGATATTTCCCATCCTCAAAGCAAAGCATGGGAAACAGCAGGAACGTTCTCGTTTAAGCGGCCGCTTATCAGTCTGGCAATCGTCGCGGTATTTACCGTCCCGCCGATCCTTCTTTACAAAGGCGCGCTATCTTACAACAGCCTTGACGAGATCGGGGATAAATATGAATCCGTCCGCGCCTTCAATACGATTTCAGATGCATTCGGACCGGGAGAACTTCTTCCGGCAACAGTCGTCATAAAAAATGACGAGGCATTAAATACCGAAAAACACCTGATTGATATCGAAAAAATCAGCAGGGAACTTGAAAAGACAGAGGGTGTGAAAACGGTCAGAAGCGCCACGCGCCCTACAGGGAACGGATTGAATCAATTATTTGTCACAAATCAGGCAAAACAGCTCCAAGAAGGTCTAGGCAAAGGCAATACAGGGCTTGAAAAAATAACAGACGGATTAGGGAATGCCGCAAAGTCGTTAGCTGATTCACAGCCGCAGATCGAAGAGTCGGGGAAAAGCGTCAATCAGCTTATTGACGGGACATTGTCTCTGAAATCCGGGCTTTCTGATATAGGAGAGAACCTGAATAAGCTGCAGGCTGGCGTGAACAAGAATAAAGCCGGTGTCGCTCAAATGAGAAAGCAGATTGAAGAGCAGAAACAAATGCTGTCTGCGCAGCTCAGTCAAAGCAGCGGTCTCGCATCAGAAACGCAAAACGCTTTAAAACTGGTAAAAACCCTTCTGCCGATGAAAAATGAAGCCAGCAGGCAGCTTGCCGATCTGAACAAGCAGCTTGACCGGCTGCCGTTTGCAAAATTGGAAGCGTCGGTACCGGCAGTAAAAACCGATCCCTCCTATCAAGAGATCAAATCGGCTTTTACAAGCGTTCAGTCAGCCGTTTCCAAAGCAAATGCAGACGCAGAAGCGTTTTCTAAACAGGTCGACAGTCAAAAGGATAATCTGCAGCAAGCGGAAAAACAATTTGCCCGGCTGTCAGCCGCTCAACAGAAGATTGACACTCAAATTAACGCAATGATCAACGGCCTGACCAGAATTGAAAACGGCCTTCAGCAAGTATCAGACGGACAGGGGGCTCTCGCCGGACAAATGCCGCGTCTTGAATCGGCGGCAGGACAGCTTGCGGAGGGCCAGAAAAAAATGCAAAGCGGCCTCGGTGATTTTTCTTCCCAGCTCAGTGATCTTTCTTCCGGGCTTAACGATAGTGTAAAAGGGCTTAAGAAGGTTTCAAGCGGCATGATGGGGGCGAATGATTATCTGGGTGAACTTCATAAGGCGTCAGACAAAGAAATGGCGGGCTGGTTCGTGCCGCAAGACGCATTGAAAAGCAGTGATTTCAAAAGCGTGTTTAATACGTACATGTCAGAAGACAGAAAAACGACAGAATTGACCGTCGTTCTTGATAACAATCCTTATTCAAATACGGCCATTCAAGATATTCAAGCGATCAAAGCGAGCGTAAAAAGGGTCATTCCGAATACGGATTTGAAGAATGCCTCTTTCGGCGTCTCCGGGGTCTCGAGCATGAATGCCGATTTAAAAGAAGTATCGGATTCAGACTTCAAACGGACGGCGATGTTTATGCTGGCGGGCATTTTTCTGATTCTCATCGTCATGCTGCGTTCCCTCATTATGCCTGTTTATTTAGTGGCTTCGCTCGTCCTGACGTATTTCGCATCCATCGGCGTGACGGAGTACATCTTTACACACTTTTTCGGGTATCCGGGGGTGAACTGGGCCGTGCCGTTCTTCGGCTTTGTCATTCTGATGGCTCTGGGCGTGGATTATTCCATCTTCCTGATGGACCGTTTTAATGAGCTGAAAAAAGAAGGAACGGAAGCGGCAATGATCAGCAGTATGAAAAATATGGGCTCAGTCATCATTTCTGCGGCAATTATTTTAGCGGGAACCTTTGCGGCCATGCTGCCGTCAGGCGTTCTTTCCCTTTTGCAGATCGCAACCGTGGTATTAACCGGCCTTCTCATGTACGCAATTGTTGTCCTTCCGTTTTTTGTACCGGTCATGGTGAAAATATTCGGAAGAGCCAACTGGTGGCCTTTCAATTTGAAAAAATAACGTACAATGCCTCTGCCTGGTTTTCGGGCAGAGGTTTTTTGTTTCCTTATAAATCCTCCAGTTGATATAATTACATCTGCGCACTCTTTTTTGCGAATGCTGAAATTTGGTCATAATACATAATATGAAAGAATGAACGAAGGAGGTTTCACATGACTTACGTAAATGAAATGAAGTCAAAACACGGCGGAATCACCGCCCACATCGTAAAGACTGAAAAATTTAAAACCGTTTCACTGACGTTTAAAATGCTGGCTCCTTTAACGAAAGAGCTTGTAACAAAAAGGGCGCTGTTTCCGCATGTGCTTCTCCGCGGGACAGAAAGCCGGCCGAAAACGGCTGATTTGCGTTCTTATTTTGATGAACTGTACGGCACATCCGTTTCCGCTGATTTGACAAAAAAGGGAGAACGTCATGTTATTACGTTCCGGCTTGAGATTCCCAATGAAAAGTATCTGAAGGACCGCACACCGTTATTGGAAAAAGGTCTTCAGCTTTTATCAGAGCTTGTCTTTTCGCCTGCTTTGGAAAACGGCGCCTTCCTGCCCCTTTATGTCACGCAGGAAAAACGGACCCTGAAACAGCGGATTCAAGCCGTATATGACGATAAGATGAGATATTCTAATCTTCGTCTCGTTCAGGAAATGTGCAAAAGCGAACCATATGCCCTTCACGTCAACGGTGAGTTCGATGATGTTGAACACATTACTCCGGAAGACCTGTATGAAGCCTATCAAAAAGCCATACGCGAAGATCAGCTGGACCTGTATGTCATCGGCGACGTTGACACAGATCAGGTGAAAACAGCCGTTGATACGTATTTTAAAACGGACGAACGGGCGCAGCAGCCTTTAGAAAGAAGCATGGCGAATGAACAGCCTGATCCGAAGGAAGTTATTGATGAAGAGGACGTCAAACAGGGCAAGCTGAATATCGGATTCCGGACCAATACGACATACACAGACCCGGACTATCCTGCATTGCAAGTGTTTAACGGGCTCTTTGGAGGTTTCTCTCATTCAAAACTGTTTATGAATGTCCGTGAAAAAGCGAGTCTCGCATATTATGCAGCCTCAAGGGTGGAAAGCTTCAAAGGGCTCTTGATGGTCATGTCGGGTATTGAAGTGAAAAATTACAAGCAGGCCGTCACCATTATTGAAGAACAGTTTCAGGCGATGCAGAACGGTGACTTTTCAGAAGACGATATCGCCCAGACAAAAGCCGTTATTAAAAACCAAGTATTAGAAACGATCGATACGGCATACGGCTTAGCGGAATTTCTGTACCAGCAGGCCTCAGCCCAAGTGGAGATACCGATCGAAACATTCCTTGACAATATTGAGAAAGTGACAAAAGAGGACATTGTCAATGTCGGAAAGAACATTAAGCTGGATACGACTTATTTCTTAAAAGGGACGGGGGGAGCATCTTGACTAAACCGATAAACTTCGAACAGCTTCAAGAAACGCTGTATCATGAAAAAATGGCAAACGGCCTTGATGTCTATGTGCTGCCGAAACAGGGCTTTAATAAAACATACGCCGTGTTTACGACAAAGTACGGTTCCATTGACAATCAATTCGTTCCTTTAAAAAAGGAAGAAATGGTTCACGTCCCTGACGGAATCGCGCATTTTCTTGAGCATAAACTGTTTGAAAAAGCGGACGGCGACGTGTTTCAGGACTTCAGCAAGCAGGGGGCATCGGCAAATGCCTTTACGTCATTTACACGAACCGCTTATCTGTTCTCCAGTACCTCAAATGTAGAGCAAAACCTGGAAACGCTCGTGGATTTTGTCCAGGACCCGTATTTCACGGAAAAATCAGTGGAAAAAGAAAAAGGCATCATCGGCCAAGAAATTAACATGTATGATGATAATCCGGATTGGCGGCTGTTTTTCGGCCTCATCGAAAATATGTATAAAGACCACCCTGTGAAAATTGACATTGCCGGAACGGTGGAAAGCATCTCTCATATTACGAAAGATCTTCTGTATGAGTGCTACGAAACGTTTTATCATCCGAGCAATATGCTGCTCTTTATCGTCGGCCCTGTAGATCCTGAAGCGATCATCAGCCAGGTGCGGAAAAACCAGGAGAAAAAGCCGTTTACAGATCAGCCTGAAATCAAACGTGAAGAAGTTCGGGAGCAGGAAGCGGTTTTCCGCCGGGAGCAGGAATTAAAAATGAACGTCCAAGGCTCAAAATGTCTGGTTGGCCTAAAGGCGAAAGACCCATATAAAACGGGACGGGAGCTATTGAAGCACGAGCTCAGCATGAACCTCATGCTTGAGTGTCTTTTCGGAAAAAGCTCACCGCATTACGGCGACCTATACGACAAAGGCTACATTGATGAAACCTTCAGCTTTGATTATACGGCTGAATACGGATTCGGTTTTGCCTCTGTCGGAGGAGATACACCGGAGCCGGATAAGCTCGCTGACGAATTAAAACAGATGCTGCTTGATGCAGGATCTGCCGTGACCGAGGAAAAACTTGACCTGGCGAGAAAAAAGAAGATCGGGTCATTTTTAAAAGCGCTGAATTCGCCTGAATATATCGCCAACCAATTCACACGCTACGCCTTTTTAGACATGAGTCTGTTTGATGTCGTAACCGTATTGGAGCAGATTACGCCGGAAGACGTGGAGCGGGTCATCAAAGAAGAAATATCAGAAGACAGGCTGACAGTCTGCAAAGTCGTGCCGAAATCATAACAAAACATCCCTCGCGCCCTGAGGGATGTTTTTCTGGGGAAAGAAGGAATGTTGATTGATGAAACAGACAGCGCTTGTAACCGGAGCAAGCGGCGGAATCGGACAAAGTATAAGCGAAGTCCTCGCAAAAAACGGATATGACGTACTTTTGCATTATCATTCTAATAAAGAAGCAGCAGCCGGGCTTGCGGAAAGACTGAGCGCATCATTCGGAGTAAAAGCTTCCGTTATTCAGGCGGATCTGTCCTCACCAGACGGCGCGAAAACACTCAGCCGCTCCGTCAAACAGCCTGTGGACGCTCTGATATTAAACAGCGGCAAAAGTCATTTCGGCCTGATTACGGACGTTACGGATGACACGGCGCGGGAGATGGTTCAGCTGCATGTGACGAGCCCCTTTCTTCTGGCGCGTAATCTGGTGCCCGGCATGATCCGGAAAAAAAGCGGGGGCATCGTCGCGATCGGCTCCGTCTGGGGTGAAACAGGCGCGTCGTGCGAAGTATTATACAGCATGGTTAAAGGAGCGCAACATTCGTTCGTCAAAGCGCTTGCCAAGGAGCTTGCTCCGAGCGGCGTCCGGGTGAATGCAGTCTCACCGGGCGCCGTTGATACGAATATGCTTGATCAGTTCACGTCTGATGAAAAAGAAGCATTAGCAGAGGAAATTCCCGCGGGCAGGCTGGCAAGGCCGGAGGAAATCGCCGAAGCGGCGGCCTTTTTATTGTCGGACAAGGCCTCTTATATTACGGGGCATATATTATCCGTAAACGGCGGCTGGCACTGCTGAAAAAAATGTATGTATAGTTTACATCTGCACGGACAAAATAATTTTGTAACAACAGATGAAATGGAGGAAGCCAACATGTCAGTATTAGAAAACTGGGATAATTGGAAGAATTTCCTTGGCGACAGATTGAACTATGCACAGGAAAAAGGGATGAGTGATGAAACGATCACTGACCTCGCTACAGAAATCGGCGGTTACCTTGCAAACGAAGTCGACTCGAAAAACCATCAGGAAAAAGTGCTTGCTGATCTTTGGAGCGTTGCTTCTGAAGATGAACAGCGCGCCATCGCAAATATGATGGTGAAGCTTGTTGAAAATAACAGCACTCATTAAGAGGGGGGATTTCTCCTCTCTTTTTTTATGTTTTCCTCTATAGAGCAACATTCTTCTTTCTAATTAGAGAAAAATGTTTTATGATAAAGGAAGGTAAAAATTTGCCACAATGGAGGGGGTATATCATTTGGCAAAGCTCGAATGGTATTTTGAATATGAAATTCAAGTGAACCGCCCCGGCCTGCTCGGGGATATTTCATCTCTTCTCGGGATGCTGTCAATTAATATTGTCACAATTAACGGTGTCGACCTTTCCAGAAGGGGAATGCTGCTCAGATGCCGGCATATAGATCAAATTAAACGACTGGAATCAATTTTAAAAACAATGGAGACCATTAAAGTAACGAAGCTGAGAGAACCGAGGCTTCGCGACCGTCTCGCAGTCCGCCACGGAAGATACATTCAGCGTGATGCCGATGACAAAAAAACCTTCCGTTTTGAAAGGGACGAGCTTGGTCTTTTGGTTGACTTTATGGCCGAGCTGTTTAAAAAAGAAGGACACAAACTGATCGGAATCCGGGGAATGCCGCGGGTCGGAAAAACGGAGTCCATCGTTGCGTCAAGCGTCTGTGCCAGCAAAAGATGGCTTTTCGTATCATCAACGCTGTTAAAACAAACGATCCGGAGCCAGCTGGTTGCTGATGAATACAGCACGGAAAACGTGTTTATCCTCGATGGCATCGTTTCGACAAGACGCGGATCTGAGCGCCATCTTCAGCTCGTCAGTGAAATTATGAGGCTTCCGGCGACAAAGGTCGTGGAGCACCCCGATATTTTTGTGCAGAATACGGAGTATACGCTCGATGATTTCGATTATATTATCGAACTCAGAAATGATCCTGATGAAGTCATTACATATGAACATGCAGAAGAACCGCAAATGTTTGATCAGGCCGGTTTTTCAAGCTTTGATTTTTAATATTGGAAGGTGTTTGTTGTGACAGAATTAGCAATCCGGCTTAAAGAAGCCAGAGAGGAAAAAGGGATGTCATTGGATGAACTCCAGGCGGCGACCAAAATTCAGAAAAGATACTTAACCGCTCTGGAAGAAGGCTCTTATGACGTCATTCCCGGCAATTTTTATGTACGGGCGTTTATCAAGCAATACGCTGAGGCTGTCGGGCTTGATTCAGACCAATTATTTGAAGAATATAAAAAAGACATCCCTAACACGTATCATGACGATGTGTCGGAAAAAATCTCCGGCCTCGCCATGCAAAGGGAACTGCCTAAGTCCGCTTCAAAGGCGGCAGAATGGCTTCCGACCGTCCTTATTGTCATCGGTGTCATTATCGTCATTGCGATCGTGTATGCGATTATTCAGCTCGGAATGAGCAAGTCCGGGCAGACAGACGGGGATAAGGCCGCCACCCAAAGCGAGAGCAAGTATGAGATTCCTAAGGATTCCGCGCTGAAAAATGACGGCAATACAAATGACACGCAAACTGACAGCAAAAAGGACACAAAAGAGCCAGAGCAGAAAAAGAAAGAAAAAAGCAGTGAAAAAACAGAGATCAAAGCGGCCGGAACGGAAGGATCCGCTTCTTCATACGACGTTTCCGGGGCTGATAAGTACAAGCTTGAACTGATTGCTTCAGATAACGCATGGATACGCGTCCGTGATGACAGCGGCGGTTCTTTAAAAGAAGGAACGCTGCAAAAAGGTGAAACCTATAAAAAAGACATCACGGATCAAAAGCAGATTGAAATACGCACGGGCTATGCCCCTAACCTGAAAATTAAAATCAACGGAGAGGTTCTGTCTTATGAACTCAATCCGCATGATGTGATGGCGCAGACAATCACAATCAAGATGAAAAAATAAAAGGGGAAAAAGTCATCTGAACGATTAAGATGACTTTTTCTTCACGTCCGAGTACATATATTGGAGGGGCTTTATGTTTAACTTACCGAATAAAATCACACTGGCAAGAATCGCTTTAATTCCTGTATTTATGATTATCATGCTTGTTCCTTTTCAATGGGGCAGCCTTCATATAGGAGATGAATCGATTCCGGTCGCACATCTTGCGGGAGCTGTTTTGTTTATTATTGCATCAACGACTGACTGGGTGGATGGCTACTACGCCAGAAAGCTGAACCTCGTGACAAACTTCGGAAAATTTTTAGATCCGCTGGCTGACAAACTGCTGGTGTCCGCGGCATTAATTACGCTTGTGCAGTTTGACCTTGCGCCGGCGTGGATGGTCATCGTCATCATCAGCCGCGAATTTGCCGTAACGGGGTTAAGGCTTGTCCTGGCAGGAACGGGAGAAGTCGTAGCCGCCAATATGCTGGGGAAAATTAAAACATGGGCCCAGATCATCGCTGTTGCCGCGCTTTTGCTTCATAATCTTCCGTTTGAGCTCGTTTCTTTCCCATTCGGCGATATCGCTTTATGGGTGGCCGTGCTCTTCACAGTCATTTCCGGCTGGGATTATTTTGCGAAGAACTGGGATGCGTTAAAAACATCTAACTGAGAAAGAAGGACGTAAAGATGGAAATAGCAAAAAAAGCGGAAATCATTGCAGTCGGCTCAGAGCTTCTGCTCGGCCAGATCGCCAATACGAATGCGCAGTTTATCAGTAAAGAGCTGGCGGAAATCGGTGTAAATGTGTTTTATCATACCGCTGTCGGAGACAATCCGGAGCGGCTTAAGCAAGTCATCCGCATTGCGGAAGAGCGCTCAGACCTGATTATTTTTTCTGGCGGGCTCGGACCGACCAAGGACGATTTAACAAAAGAAACCATTGCAAACACTTTGGGGCGCCCGCTCGTTCTGAATGACGAAGCGTTCCGGTCGATTGAAGAGTATTTTGCGAAAACAAAACGGACAATGTCGCCGAATAACCGCAAACAGGCACTCGTCATTGAGGGCTCAGACGTTTTGGCGAATCATTTCGGCATGGCGCCGGGAATGCTTGCAGAGCACGGCTCAAGACTTTATATGCTGCTCCCTGGGCCGCCGAGCGAGCTGCGTCCGATGTTTGAAAATGAAGGGAAGCCGCTGCTTCTTAAAAAGCTCGGTTCAAATGAGAAGATCGTTTCAACCGTGCTGCGGTTTTTCGGAATCGGTGAATCGCAGCTTGAAGCTGACTTAGAAGATATCATTGATGCGCAGACGAACCCGACGATTGCGCCGCTTGCTGCCGACGGCGAGGTCACGCTGCGTTTAACGGCAAAACATGCCGACGAAAAAGAAACCGAGCGGCTTTTAAAAGAAACGGAAGCCGCCATTTTGGAACGTGTCGGTGAATTTTTCTACGGATATGATGATACGTCGCTGGTGAAGGAGCTTTCAAAAGCATGCAGACAAAACGGAATCACGATTTCCTCTGCCGAAAGCTTTACCGGCGGCCTGTTTTCAGAGTGGGTGACTGATTTAAGCGGCGCTTCTCAACTATTTGCGGGGGGCGTTGTCTGCTATTCCGACAGCGTGAAACAAAATGTGCTCGGCGTGAAAGCTGAAACGCTCGCAGAAAGCGGAGCGGTCAGCAAAGAGTGCGCGAAAGAGCTTGCCGCCGGTGTAAGAAAGCTGACCGGAAGCGATATCGGCATCAGCTTTACCGGTGTTGCGGGCCCTGATCCGCAGGAAGGGCATGCCCCGGGCCTCGTCTTTATCGGTATTTCCGCTGAAGGCAAAGAAGAGGTGCACGAATTTAACTTTGCCGGCTCAAGAACCGGAGTCAGAAAGCGCGCCGCTAAATACGGCTGCCATCTTATTTTGAAAATGCTGGATCAAAAATAAAGTTTTAAAGAGACGTTTTCTCTGATTTTTAAGTTTTACAAGGGGAATAATGCTCTTTTTAAGAAAAGCGAACGCGGAAAAAATCCGAATATGCGTTCGCTTTTTTCTTGGCAAATGTCAGTAAACAAGGTATAGTATATGTAGTGGCAAGATAAAGGAGGAAAAAAATAAATGAGTGATCGTCAGGCAGCCTTAGATATGGCTCTTAAGCAAATAGAAAAACAATTCGGCAAAGGTTCCATCATGAAGCTCGGAGAAAAAACGGATACAAGAATTTCAACGGTGCCGAGCGGTTCCCTTGCACTTGATACCGCTCTCGGAATAGGCGGATACCCGCGCGGACGGATTATTGAAGTATACGGACCTGAAAGCTCAGGTAAAACGACTGTAGCGCTTCACGCAATCGCTGAGGTTCAGGAAAAAGGCGGACAGGCAGCATTTATTGATGCCGAGCATGCTCTTGATCCTGTGTACGCGCAAAAGCTCGGTGTCAATATCGAAGAGCTGCTGCTTTCTCAGCCGGATACGGGAGAGCAGGCGCTGGAGATTGCTGAAGCGCTGGTGCGAAGCGGAGCTGTCGATATCGTAGTCGTTGACTCTGTTGCGGCGCTTGTTCCAAAAGCTGAAATTGAAGGTGACATGGGTGATTCACACGTCGGTTTACAGGCGCGTCTCATGTCTCAGGCGCTCCGTAAGCTTTCCGGCGCCATCAATAAATCTAAAACAATCGCAATCTTTATTAACCAGATTCGTGAAAAAGTCGGCGTTATGTTCGGAAATCCGGAGACGACACCGGGCGGCCGCGCGCTGAAATTCTATTCTTCCGTGCGTCTTGAAGTGCGCCGTGCCGAGCAATTAAAGCAGGGCAACGACGTTATGGGGAATAAAACGAGAATTAAAGTCGTAAAAAACAAAGTCGCTCCTCCGTTCCGTACGGCTGAAGTGGACATTATGTACGGTGAAGGAATCTCCAAAGAAGGGGAAATCATCGACCTTGGAACTGAACTTGATATCGTGCAGAAAAGCGGCTCGTGGTATTCTTATGAAGAAGAACGCCTCGGACAGGGCCGTGAAAACGCCAAGCAGTTCTTAAAAGAAAATAAAGACATCATGCTGATGATTCAAGAACAAATCCGTGAACATTACGGTTTGGACAATAACGGTGTTACGGAAAAAGCGGAAGAAGTTCAGGAAGAGCTTGAATTCGAAGAATAAAAGCACGATAAAAAGAGCGGAATAAGCAATTTCCGCTCTTTTTTTGTGTGTTTCAAAAAACACTGGCTGTTTCGGAAAATTTTATCTGAAATGTTACAACTTTTTTCACCCTTCACTCGTCTAACATCATGGCGAAAGTTGAAATTATATCTGAGGAGGAAAAAAGATGACGAGCCCCCGCCGCACAAGAATTAATAAACATAGAAAGAAAAAGTTGATGAAAACGGGAGGGCTGTTTCTTTTTCTGCTGCTTGTCACTGTTTTTATTATGATCTGGACCGTCACAGCGCATCACCGGGAGAAGGAATCCGTTAAAAGCGCTCCCGCTGCTCAATCTGATTCTTCAAAAGACCAGACTCAACAAAAAAAAGAAAAGACGCAAAAAGAGAAAACACCTAAATCAATCGATCACAATAAACAGATCAGCAATTACTTGCAACAGATCGGGTTCAGTGGCACAGCAATGGTCGTAAAAGATGGAAAGGTTGTGCTGAAAAAAGGTTTTGGCTATGCGGACCGAAAACAAAAAATTAAGAACAATCCGGAGACATCATATTATGTTGGTTCTTCACAAAAAGCGTTAATCGCGACGGCTGTCTTGCAGCTTGAAGAAAAAGGGCTGCTTCAGACGAGTGACACCGTCAGTACATACTTGCCGAATTTTCCTAACGGCACGCGCATTACACTGAAAAACCTGCTCAATCATACGTCAGGAATAAACGGACATATTGAGGGACAGGGACCGATTTCTCCTATTGATTTAATCAAGGATATAGAATACCGCGGAATTAAACGGCAGCCTGGGGTTTGGGAGTACAGGGATTCCAATTATTCAGTGCTCGCCTATATCGTATCTCAGGTCAGCGGGGAGTCATACGAACAATATATTAAAGACCATGTGTTTAAACCGGCCGGAATGAAGCATGCCGGATTTTACAAAACTTTTGCTGAAGCCAAATATCCGGCTGTCGGCTACAAAGTTGATGAGAGCGGCCGGCTTGTCACGCCTCACCTTTTGGACTTATCGCAGCTCTACGGGGCGGGCGATATGTATATGAGCGCTGAAGATCTTTACAAATTTGATAAAGCGGTCGTAAACGGCACGCTCCTTTCAAAAGAAAGCTTTACAAAAATGTTCACAGCAGGAAGCAGTTCCGCTTACGGCATGGGATTTTACATTGATCCGGGAAGCTATTCCAATCACGGCGTAATGCCCGGTTACAACATCTTGAACAGCTTCAGCCATTCGGCAAGCAAATATGTCATTTTATTGTCAAATATTCAGAATAACGCCAAATTAGGGCAGGTGAACAACAGAATTTACCAATTGCTTAACCAGGCGAACTAACGAGCCGCCATTCACGAAAAGCAGCTGAAGGTATGGTATGATATATACATGGCGAAGATTCCGAGATGAAGGCGAATCGTTAAGCTGGCAAGCTTGACAAGTATTTCCGACACAATTACAATGAAGTTGTAACATTTGTTTTTTAACATGATTGTTAAACCATTTAAACTTGACAAGGGCATGAAAGACTCATTCCCTGTGAAGGTTCTGTATGTTGAGAAAATCAGACAATGTACATGCCGGCACTTATTTAAGCAACAACCAAGTTCATAGCAAGAGGAGGTGAAAGTATGACCCCAATGACGGTTCTCATCTCCATTTTGCTGACTCTGCTCGGTTTAGTTGTTGGCTACTATGTTCGTAAAACCATTGCCGAAGCAAAGATTGCGGGCGCACGCGGTGCTGCCGAGCAAATCCTTGAAGATGCAAAGCGTGATGCTGAAGCACTGAAAAAAGAAGCTCTGCTTGAAGCAAAGGACGAAATCCATACACTTCGAATAGATGCTGAACAGGAAGTTCGTGAAAGACGAAATGAGCTTCAAAAACAAGAAAACCGTTTACTTCAAAAAGAAGAAAATCTTGACCGTAAACATGAAGGAATTGATAAACGGGAAGCGATGTTGGAGAAGAAAGATCATTCTCTGAATGAACGACAACAACATATTGAAGAGATGGAAAGCAAAGTGGATGAGATGATTCGTATGCAGCAGTCAGAACTCGAACGCATTTCGAGCCTGACACGGGATGAAGCGAAACAAATCATTCTTGACCGGGTTGAAAATGAGCTTTCACATGATATCGCCATCATGACAAAAGAAACCGAAAACCGTGCGAAAGAAGAGGCAGACAAAAAGGCGAAAAACATTTTGTCGCTTGCTTTGCAGCGCTGTGCAGCAGATCATGTTGCCGAAACGACGGTATCGGTCGTCAATCTTCCGAATGATGAGATGAAAGGACGTATCATCGGCCGTGAAGGGCGTAACATCCGTACGCTTGAAACGCTTACAGGTATTGACCTGATTATTGATGACACACCTGAAGCAGTCATTCTTTCCGGATTTGATCCGATCAGACGGGAGACGGCAAGAATCGCTCTTGATAAACTCGTTCAGGATGGCCGTATTCACCCGGCTCGTATTGAAGAAATGGTTGAAAAATCCCGCCGCGAGGTTGATGACTATATCCGGGAAATGGGTGAGCAGACCACATTTGAAGTCGGCGTTCACGGACTCCATCCGGATCTGATCAAGATTCTCGGCCGGTTGAAATTCCGTACAAGCTATGGGCAGAACGTACTGAAACATTCAATGGAAGTTGCGTTTTTAGCCGGTTTAATGGCTTCCGAGCTAGGAGAAGATGCAAAGCTTGCTAAGCGGGCAGGTCTTCTGCATGACATCGGAAAAGCAATTGACCATGAAGTGGAAGGAAGCCACGTGGAAATCGGAGTGGAGCTTGCGACCAAATATAAAGAGCATCCAGTCGTCATTAACAGTATTGCGTCACACCACGGAGACGAAGAGCCGACTTCCATTATCGCCGTTCTGGTCGCTGCAGCTGATGCACTGTCAGCCGCAAGACCGGGTGCGAGAAGTGAAACGCTCGAAAACTATATCCGCAGACTTGAAAAGCTTGAAGAAATCTCCGAGTCTTACGAAGGTGTTGAAAAATCATTTGCAATTCAGGCCGGCCGTGAAGTTCGCATCATGGTGAAACCGGATTCCATTAATGATTTGGAAGCCCATCGTTTGGCGCGTGATATCCGTAAACGAATTGAGGACGAGCTTGATTATCCGGGCCACATTAAAGTGACCGTGATAAGAGAAACTCGGGCCGTAGAGTATGCAAAATAAAGTGATGCTTAGCGCATCACTTTATTTTTTTGAGTCTCCAGAAAAGAAAGGAATGGAATTTATGAGAATTTTATTTATCGGCGATGTTGTCGGTTCTCCGGGCCGCGATATGGTAAAAGAATATGTCCCGAAATTGAAAGCAAAACATAAGCCGCATTTTACGATTATTAACGGAGAAAATGCAGCACACGGAAAAGGACTGACGGAAAAGATCTACCATAGCCTGATGGAAGCAGGAGCCGACGCCATTACTATGGGAAACCATACGTGGGATAAAAAAGAGATCTTTGACTTTATTGATGATGTGCCGCATCTTGTCCGGCCGGCGAATTTCCCGGAAGGCACACCGGGCAAAGGCATTACTTATATTAAATCGAACGGAAAAGAGCTTGCCGTCATTAATTTACAGGGGCGGACGTTTCTTCCGCCGCTTGATGATCCGTTTGCTAAAGCAGATGAACTAATAGAAGAAGCGAAAAAACGCACGCCGTACATTTTTATTGATTTTCACGCTGAAGCGACAAGCGAAAAAATTGCGCTCGGCTGGTACACAGACGGAAGAGCCTCAGCCGTTGTAGGCACGCATACACACGTACAAACGGCAGATAACCGCATTTTGCCGAAAGGAACGGCATATATTACTGATGTAGGCATGACGGGTCCGTATGATGGAATTCTCGGTATGGACAGAGAAACGGTCATTAAGCGGTTTAAAACCAATCTTCCGGTCCGTTTTACCGTTGCGGAAGGGAAAACAACGCTGAGCGGGGTGCTCATCGACATCGACGATCAGACGAAAAAAGCCGTAAATATCGAACGGATTTTAATCAATGATGACCATATGTTCTTTGAATAGGTGATCATGTGTTTATTTTATAAAAATATTAAAAGGAAAAGCAGGAATATAGCAACTTCTTAGTGAATATAGTAGAAATGGAAGGTAGCCCGCTATTTTTGAAAAGCATTGTGGGGATGGCTTTTTGGATAGCAACATCTAATAATGATTGTTCTAATGAACACTCACTTATCCATTGTAAAACTAAGGGGGAGCAGAAATGGAAATCTTAAAAGTTTCAGCAAAATCAAGTCCAAATTCAGTAGCAGGCGCGCTTGCCGGCGTATTGAGAGAACGCGGAGCCGCCGAAATTCAAGCAATTGGGGCGGGTGCCTTAAACCAGGCTGTTAAAGCGGTTGCGATTGCCAGAGGCTTTGTCGCGCCAAGCGGCGTAGATTTGATTTGTATTCCGGCTTTTACAGATATACAGATTGACGGAGAAGAAAGAACGGCGATTAAGTTAATCGTCGAGCCCCGTTAAAACAAAACATGTACATTCTCAACCTGCTTGCGTAAGGCGAGCAGGTTGTTTTTATTGCTGTCAGATTTTCTCACAATATTATATTAATAGTACGAAGAGATGATAAACGACTTTATTCATATAATATTCAAAAAAAATCCCGCCCATTTTTTCGGACGGAAGCAATTGTTTTTATCAGGTGGACGCTGGTATTTACCTCCTTCTGATACCATGTTACAATCCAGTTATTACAGTGTTTTTTTGAGGAGGAGTGTACATGTTGGGAGGAAAGATGAAAGCTATCGTTAAAAATGAAAACGCTTTCGGAGCAACTCTGAAAGAAATTCCCATACCTTCCATTAATGAGAATGAAGTTCTCATTAAAGTACAGGCCGCATCTATATGCGGTACAGATGTTCACATTTATAATTGGGACCAATGGGCGCAGGAGCGAATCAAAACACCTCAAGTATTCGGACATGAATTCAGCGGTATCGTAGCAGAAACGGGTAAGCACGTCACAAATGTCAAAATAGGTGACTATGTATCGGCGGAAACCCACTTCGTCTGCGGAACTTGTGTCCCCTGTTTAACAGGAAAACATCATGTGTGCACTCATACAAAGATCCTTGGCGTAGATACAGCCGGGTCATTCGCTGAATATGTCAAAGTGCCGGCTCAAAACATTTGGAAAAACCCCGCTGACATGGACCCTGCCGTCGCCTCTGTTCAAGAGCCGCTTGGCAACGCTGTTCACACGGTGCTGGAAAACAGCCATCTGGCAGGCGGTTCCGCCGCAATTATCGGCTGCGGGCCGATCGGACTGATGGCGGTGGCGGTGGCTAAGGCAGCCGGCGCATCCCGCATTGCGGCCATTGATAAAAATGATTACAGGCTGGCTCTTGCAAAGAAATTGGGAGCCACAATCACCATTTCAGCTGACAAAGAAGATCCGCTTGAAGTCATTGACACCTTAACGGGCGGAGAAGGGATAGACCTTGTCTGCGAAATGTCAGGCCACCCGGCAGCCATAACACAAGGATTAAAGATGGCGGCCAACGGGGGAAGATTCCATATGCTGAGTCTGCCGGAACATCCGGTGACGATTGACCTGACAAATGACGTGGTGTTTAAAGGTCTCACTGTCCAAGGGATCACAGGCAGAAAAATGTTTGAAACATGGCGGCAGGTATCGCATCTGCTTGAATCCGGCCTTGTTGATCTGACGCCGGTGATCACCCATCAGTTTCCGCTTGAAGAATTTGAAAAAGGGTTTGACCTGATGAGAAAGGGCCAGTGCGGCAAAGTCATTCTGATTCCATAAGGGGAGGGTTCTACAATGAAAGAATTTGAATATCTAAAAGCAGAGCTTGATAAAATGAAAGAAAATAAAACATGGCAGGAAATGAAGCAAATTGAAACGAGGCAGGGGCCGTCGGTGGCAGTCAAAGGGGAAAACGTGATTCAGCTTTCATCGAACAATTATCTCGGTTTGACGTCGCATCCAAGACTTGTCGAAGCGGCAAAACGCGCCGCGGAGGAATTCGGAGCGGGCACGGGGTCCGTCCGGACAATCGCCGGAACATTTACGATGCACAATGAGCTGGAGAAAAAGCTGGCAAACTTTAAAAAAACAGAAGCGGCACTTGTGTTTCAATCGGGTTTTACAACGAACCAAGGCGTCCTATCAAGCATTCTGACAAAAGAGGATATCGTTATATCTGACGAACTGAACCACGCTTCCATCATTGACGGGATCAGGCTGACAAAAGCAGATAAGAAGGTGTACCGCCATGTCGATATGGACGATCTGGAAAGGGTGCTGAAAAAATCAATGAATTACCACATGCGCCTGATCGTCACGGACGGCGTTTTCTCAATGGACGGCAACATCGCTCCTCTTCCTGACATCGTCAAACTTGCAGAGGCGTACGATGCTTTTGTAATGGTCGACGATGCGCATGCTTCCGGGGTACTCGGGAAAAACGGGAGAGGAACGGTTAATCACTTCGGGCTTGACGGAAGAGTCCATATTCAGGTGGGCACATTAAGCAAAGCCATCGGAGTGCTTGGCGGATATGCCGCAGGGTCCAAGGTTCTAATCGATTACCTGCGCCATAAAGGACGTCCTTTCTTATTCAGCACCTCCCATCCGCCTGCGGTGACGGCCGCATGCATAGAAGCCATTGACGTCCTGCTGGAAGAGCCGGAGCATATGGAAAAGCTTTGGGACAACACGGCGTATTTCAAAGACAAACTGGTTCAAATGGGGCTGACCCTTACAAAAAGCGAAACGCCGATCGTGCCGATATTAATAGGTGAGGAAGAAAAAGCCCAGAGATTATCAGACCTTTTATTGACCCGCGGCGTTTTTGCTCAAAGCATCGTGTATCCGACGGTCGCCCAAGGAAAAGCGAGAATCCGCACCATTATTACGGCGGAGCATACAAAAGAGGAGCTTGACCGGGCGCTTGAAGTAATCCGTTCCGCCGCAAAAGAGCTGCAGCTTGTGTAAGAGGGAAATGATTCCCTCTTTTTTATTTCTTATTGATTCTTATTCTCAATAAGGTGTACAATAATAGGCTGGCGGTTGTGCCAAATGCTTTTAACCAGTATACTTGAGGGTGGAAGTTTCGGTTGAAAGGAGACATTCGAACATGAATGAAAAGCAAAAGCAGGAAAGCGGACAAGTAAATCCAGCGGACAAAAAATCCGAAAAGGATTACAGCAAGTATTTCGAAGCCGTATATATTCCGCCTTCATTAAAAGATGCGAAAAAACGGGGCAAAGAATCCGTTCAATATCATAACGATTTTAAAATCTCAGAAGAATTTAAAGGCCTCGGGGAAGGCAGGAAGTTTTATATCCGCACTTACGGATGTCAGATGAATGAGCATGATACGGAAGTCATGGCAGGTATTTTTATGGCGCTTGGATATGAAGCGACAAATTCAGTTGATGATGCGAATGTCATTTTATTAAACACCTGCGCCATCCGGGAAAATGCTGAAAACAAAGTGTTCGGCGAACTCGGCCATTTAAAAGCGCTCAAAAAAAATAACCCGGACCTGATTCTGGGCGTATGCGGCTGTATGTCACAAGAAGAATCAGTCGTAAACCGCATCCTTAAGAAGCACCCGTTTGTCGATATGATTTTCGGCACGCACAACATTCACCGTCTGCCGGAACTGTTATCAGAGGCATACTTATCAAAAGAGATGGTGATTGAAGTGTGGTCGAAGGAAGGGGATGTCATTGAAAACCTTCCGAAGGTCCGCAACGGCAAAATTAAGGGCTGGGTCAACATCATGTACGGCTGTGATAAATTCTGCACATACTGCATCGTGCCGTATACCCGCGGAAAAGAACGAAGCCGCCGTCCTGAAGAAATTATCCAGGAAGTCAGAAGACTTGCAAGCGAAGGTTATAAAGAAATCACGCTGCTCGGTCAAAACGTTAATGCGTACGGAAAAGATTTTGAGGACATAACGTACGGACTCGGTGATTTAATGGACGAACTGCGTAAAATTGATATTCCGAGAATCCGTTTCACGACAAGCCATCCGCGTGACTTTGATGACCATCTGATCGAAGTGCTCGCCAAAGGCGGCAACCTGCTTGACCATATCCATCTTCCGGTTCAATCAGGAAGCTCGGCCATGTTAAAAATGATGGCGCGCAAATATGACAGAGAACGCTATCTGGAGCTTGTCGGAAAAATTAAAGCGGCGATGCCGAACGCTTCACTCACTACCGATATCATTGTCGGTTTCCCGAATGAAACCGATGAACAGTTTGAGGAAACCCTTTCTTTATATCGTGAAGTGGAATTTGACAGCGCGTATACGTTTATTTACTCTCCTCGTGAAGGCACGCCTGCGGCGAAGATGAAAGACAACGTTCCGATGAGGGTCAAGAAAGAACGTCTTCAGCGCCTCAATGATTTGGTGAAAGAAATTTCCGCCAAAAAAATGAAGGAATATGAAGGCCGGACTGTCGAAGTATTAGTTGAGGGAGAAAGCAAAAATAACCCTGACATTCTTGCCGGCTATACGGAAAAAAGCAAGCTCGTCAACTTCAAAGGGCCGAAAGACGCCATCGGCAAGATTGTACGCGTCAAAATCGAACAGGCGAAAACATGGTCGCTTGACGGTGTGATGGCAGGAGAAGCAATCGAGGTGAAATAATAATGACGCTTTACTCTAAGAAAGACATTGTACAGCAGGCCAGGAACCTTGCGAAAATGATTTCTGAAACAGAAGAAGTTGATTTTTTCAAACGCGCCGAGGCGCAGATTAATGAAAATGAAAAAGTCTCTGTGATTATTAATCAGATTAAAGCCCTGCAAAAGCAAGCCGTTAACCTGAAGCATTACGAAAAGCTTGAAGCTTTGAAACAAGTGGAAAGTAAAATTGACGCCCTGCAGGAAGAGCTTGAAGCGATTCCGATCATTCAGGAATTCAGAGATTCCCAGATTGAGGTTAATGACCTTCTTCAGCTTGTCGCTCACACGATTTCCAATCAGGTGACAAACGAAATCATTACGTCTACCGGCGGCAACCTGCTGACGGGAGAAACCGGTTCAAAAGTAAAACATTCGAATAACAGCTGTTCCTTTTAAACACGGGGCCTTCATCGGCCCGTGTTTTTTTGTTTTGAAAGAACTAATTATATCATGTACTAAATATTCATCATTTTATCGTTTCGCCTGATCTTCCCGAAAAAGTTTTATCAGACTTAAAAGTAAAGTTTCTGGGCAGGGCTGCATACAATGAAACAGAAACTTTGTATTTTTATATTTTTATTATAAAAATGCACATGAGACAAATGCCCAGCATAAGATAACACGAAGAAGAACAAGGAGGCCTACGGGAATGTCTGAATACAGGGAAATTATTACGAAAGCGGTAGTTGCGAAAGGAAGAAAATTCACCCAATGCACCAACACGATCTCACCTGATCAAAAACCGTCAAGCATATTGGGCGGCTGGATTATCAATCACAAGTATGATGCCGAAAAGATTGGGAAAACGGTAGAGATTGAAGGGTATTATGATATAAACGTCTGGTACTCTTACGCCGATAATACAAAAACGGAAGTTGTAACCGAGAGAGTGAAGTATGTTGACGTGATTAAACTCAGATACAGAGATACAAATTACTTAGATGACGAGCACGAAGTCATTGCCAAAGTACTGCAGCAGCCGAATTGTCTTGAAGTCACCATTTCTCCTAACGGAAATAAAATCGTTGTTCAGGCCGAGCGGGAGTTTTTAGCGGAAGTGGTCGGGGAAACGAAAGTAGTCGTAGAAGTAAATGCTGATTGGGAAGAAGACGATGATGATGATTGGGAAGACGATCTTGACGAAGAATTAGAGGACATTAACCCTGAATTTTTAGTCGGAGATCCTGAAGAATAAGCAGAGGCTAGGGGAGATAACACCCCAAGTCTCTTTTTTATATATAAAGATATCACTCTTTTGTTTATGTTATAATGGGATGCGGAAAAGAAGATACATAGTGAGGGATTAAATGATGGCTAGTTACACGCCTATGATACAGCAATACTTGAAGATAAAGGCAGAATACCAAGATGCCTTTTTATTTTTTCGGCTTGGTGACTTTTATGAAATGTTTTTTGAAGATGCAAAAAAAGCGTCACAAGAGCTTGAAATTACACTGACAAGCAGAGACGGAGGATCGGCTGATAAAATTCCGATGTGCGGCGTGCCTTATCATTCCGCGGCGGCTTATATTGAACAGCTGATTAAAAAGGGCTATAAAGTCGCGATCTGTGAGCAGACGGAAGATCCGAAGGCGGCCAAAGGCGTTGTCAAAAGAGAAGTCGTCCAGCTGATCACACCGGGAACCGTGATGGACGGAAAAGGCATTCATGAGTCGGAAAACAATTTTATCGCTTCCGTTTCCGCATTTCCTGGCGGATACGGCCTTGCTTTATCAGACTTAACGACTGGAGAAAACCTCGCCGTATTTATTGAACGGATTGAAGATGTCATGTCAGAAATTTATTCAGTCGGCGCAAAGGAAATTGTCGTATCAAGCAAGTTTAATGAAAATACAGCGGCCCAGCTGAAAGAACGGTGCGGCGCAACGATTTCCATCGAAGACGGGAAAATGACAGACCGGATTGAAATCGCAAAGCACTTACCTGGCGAAGAGCTGACAGAGACGTTTATGCGTTTATATACGTATTTGCAGAAAACGCAAAAACGGAGCCTGGATCACCTGCAGCCGGTTCAAGTGTATGAATTGGAAGAAGCGATGAAAATTGATCTGTATTCAAAACGGAATCTTGAACTGACAGAAACGATTCGTTCGAAAAGCAAAAAAGGGTCACTGCTCTGGCTTTTAGACGAGACGAAAACAGCAATGGGCGGCAGGCTCCTCAAACAATGGATTGACCGCCCGCTGATCAGGGCATCCCAAATCGAAGAACGTCAGGAAATGGTCGAGACGCTGATCAATCATCTGTTTGAGCGTGAAGATCTGCGCGAACGCCTGAAGGAAGTGTATGATTTGGAGCGTCTTGCGGGCCGGGTCGCATTCGGAAACGTCAATGCAAGGGATTTAATCCAGCTGAAAGAATCGTTAAAACAGGTGCCGAGCATTAAAGAGCTTGTCGGGTCTCTTAACCATAAAAAAGCAAAAGAACGCGCCGGCTTGATTGACCCGTGCGGAGATCTGCTTGACCTGTTAGAAGATGCGCTGCATGAAAACCCGCCGTTATCTTTAAAGGAAGGCAACTTAATAAAAGACGGCTATCATCAGAAGCTTGATGAGTACCGTGACGCCAGCAAAAACGGAAAAGACTGGATTGCCAGACTGGAGCAGCAGGAACGCGCGTATACAGGCATCCGTTCATTAAAGGTCGGCTTTAATAAAGTGTTCGGCTATTATATTGAAGTCACAAAAGCAAACCTTCATCTCCTTGAGGACGGGCGGTATGAGCGGAAGCAGACGCTCACAAACGCCGAACGGTACATTACGCCGGAATTAAAGGAAAAAGAAGCGCTTATTTTAGAAGCGGAAAACAACATTTGCGAGCTGGAATATGAGCTTTTTGCCGGACTGCGTGAAAAGGTTAAGCAATTTATTCCGCGCCTGCAGCGTCTAGCCAAGCAAATGAGTGAGCTCGACGCACTGCAATGCTTTGCCACGATCAGTGAAAACAGGCATTACACAAAGCCCGTCTTTTCCGATAATGAGGTAAAAGTCATTGAAGGCAGACATCCTGTCGTTGAAAAGGTGATGGACAGTCAAGAATATGTGCCGAACAATTGCCTGATGGGCGAATCACGGGAAATGCTTTTGATTACGGGTCCGAATATGTCAGGTAAAAGCACGTACATGAGACAGATCGCACTTTTATCAATCATGGCCCAGATCGGCTGTTTTGTGCCCGCAAAAGAAGCAGTTCTGCCGATTTTTGATCAAATCTTTACGAGAATCGGGGCTGCGGACGATTTGATCTCCGGACAAAGCACCTTTATGGTGGAAATGCTGGAAGCGAAAAACGCGATCGTAAACGCCACAAAAGACAGCCTGATCCTGTTCGATGAAATCGGACGCGGGACGTCAACGTATGACGGAATGGCGCTGGCACAGGCGATTATTGAATATGTCCATGATCATATCGGCGCTAAAACACTGTTCAGCACGCATTATCATGAACTGACGGTGCTTGAAGATAAGCTTCCTCAGCTGAAAAACGTTCATGTGCGCGCCGAGGAATATAACGGAACGGTCGTGTTTCTCCATCAAATTAAAGAAGGAGCCGCCGATAAAAGTTACGGCATTCATGTCGCCCAGCTTGCCGAGCTCCCGGATGATCTGATCAGCCGCGCGCAGGAGATTCTGAAACAGCTAGAGCAGTCAGGAGATAAACCGGAGCTTCCGGCGGCACCTGAGAAAAAGCCCGTCGTCAAGGAAGAACCGGCACAGCTGTCCTTTTTTGCAGACGGTGAAAAAGAACAGAAAGCACCGGCTGTTTCTCATAAAGAAAAACAAGTGCTTGAAGCCTTTAAGTCGATCAATATTCTTGATATGACGCCTCTTGAGGCGATGAATGAAATGTACAAGCTGCAAAAAAAATTAAAATAGAAAGAGGTGACGGACTTGGCAAAAGTCATCCAGCTGTCAGATGAGCTTTCAAATAAAATAGCGGCCGGTGAGGTGGTGGAACGGCCCGCCTCTGTCGTTAAAGAATTGGTGGAAAACGCAATCGACGCAAACAGCACAGTCATTGAAATCGATATAGAGGAAGCGGGGCTTTCGTCGATTCGGGTGCTCGACAACGGCGAAGGTATGGAAACCGAGGATTGCAAGCGGGCTTTCCGCCGCCATGCGACCAGTAAAATCAAAGATGAAAATGACCTGTTCCGGGTGAGAACACTCGGTTTCCGCGGAGAAGCTTTGCCAAGTATCGCGTCTGTTTCTCATCTGGAAATCAAAACGAGCATCGGCGAGGGAGCGGGAACTCATCTCATTCTTCAGGGCGGGAATATGATTTCTGAACAGAGAACTTCCAGCAGAAAAGGGACGGAGATCATCGTCACTAACCTGTTTTTCAATACACCCGCCAGATTAAAATATATGAAAACCGTGCATACGGAGCTCGGCAATATTACGGATGTCGTCAACCGGATCGCTCTTGCGCATCCGGAAGTATCGATCCGCCTCCGCCATCAGGGGAAAAACCTGCTGCAGACAAACGGAAACGGGGACGTGCGCCATGTGCTGGCCGCAATTTACGGGACGGCGGTTGCGAAAAAAATGATACCGCTCCATGTCAGCTCACTTGATTTTGAAGTCAAGGGCTACATTGCGCTGCCGGAAATCACGCGTGCATCCAGAAACTACATGTCATCTGTCATTAACGGAAGATACATTAAGAATTTCCCGCTTGTAAAAGCGGTGCATGAGGGCTATCACACGCTTCTGCCGATCGGCCGCCATCCGATTACGTTTATCGAAATTACGATGGATCCGATTTTAGTCGATGTCAATGTCCATCCGTCGAAGCTTGAAGTCCGCCTCAGCAAAGAGACGGAACTGCATGAGCTGATCCGTGACGGCATAAAGGAAGTTTTTCAAAAGCAGCGGCTTATTCCAAGCGCCCAGCTTCCGAAAAAATCAGCGCCGGCACCGATCAAAAATGAACAGCAATTTATGACGTTCGGTGAAAGTGAGCCTGAGCGGAAACTGCCTGAAAAAACGCCGGAGCCGTCTTACTCGCCGATGAAGCTGAGTTCGGTCGTAAAAGAGCCGGCGCCGGTAACAGAAGAAGAGTTTCACCCAAATGAAGCGGATCATGAAGTGCCGTCGGAAACCAGCATGCCGGAAATGGCTGCGCCTGTTTCTGATATTCCGGCGCCGGAAGAGGAAGCTGTCTCCGAAGAAATACAGGAAGAAAGAGTTCCGGTCATGTATCCGATCGGCCAAATGCACGGGACATATATTTTAGCCCAAAACGAAAACGGCCTGTATATCATTGACCAGCATGCGGCCCAAGAGCGGATTAAATACGAATATTTCCGGGAAAAAGTCGGGCAGGTTGAGCCTGAAGTGCAGGATATGATCGTGCCGCTCACCTTTCACTATGCGGCAAATGAAGCGCTTATCATTGAACAGCATCAGCATGAGCTTGAAAGTGTAGGGGTATTTTTAGAAGCTTTCGGCACTAACAGCTATATCGTCCGCTGCCATCCGGCCTGGTTTCCAAAAGGGGAAGAAGCTGAACTGATTGAAGAAATCATTCAGCAGGTGCTTGACGCCAAACAGATCGACATTAAAAAACTTCGGGAGGAAGCCGCCATAATGATGAGCTGCAAAGGCTCGATCAAAGCGAACCGTCATTTGCGCAACGATGAAATCAAAGCGCTCTTGGACGATCTGCGCCGAACGGCAGACCCGTTCACATGCCCGCACGGCCGGCCGATCATTATTCACCATAGCACGTATGAGATGGAAAAGATGTTTAAACGCGTGATGTAGAACGTGTAAGATGAAAAGAAAGGAACACTGGATGAACAGTCTGGTGTTCCTTTTTTTTGTTTTTGAGAATCTGATATTTTTGCCTTTAAAGACCAACTGAATACTATGCTGATATTAACGTTGAAACATTTTGATAATTGAAATAAAAAAGAATCAGGTCTAAATAACTAGTTCTATAGTTTTGGCTTACTTTTCGTTTTTCTTCTGCCGGAAACCCGAATAAATGTTTCAGCTTTAATGAATAAATATCCCTAAAGAATTCATCTATATGAATATTCTGATTTCCTTATATATCAGCATAGCAATTTGTGAAAGGGCACAGCCTGGTGCTTTTGACAGGAGCAGAAAGTTTTTTAACTTTACCGGAAAATCCATGGAAAAACGTGGTGTCATCTGGTAAAGTGGTTACAGTCAGCTGGGCGGCGGCAGCAGTCTGCCCGGATCTTTTAAATGGGAATGGTGACAATGGATCATACATATGAAGTGCATCAAATCAAAACGTATCATCAGATGTGATCCAACTATTGTTATATTATCGCAGACCGTGCCAGAAATTCTGCGATAGCGGTGGACCCGTCTTGGGAAATCGGCAAAATAACCGATAAACTGCATGAGTTGGATGTTGATTTATCAGCTGTTTTATTAACACATTCACATTATGACCATGTAAACTTGGCGGAGCCGCTTCAGCAAATCTATCATTCTGATATATACATGTCGTCGGCTGAAATCGATTTCTATCAATTCCGGTGCAGAAACTTAATAGCGCTTGAAGACGGTCAGACCTTTGCCGCGGGGGGATTTATCATCAAAAGTATACTGACCCCGGGACATACGGCCGGGGGAATGTGCTATTTGCTTTCTGATCATCTTTTTACCGGTGACACCGTGTTTACAGAGGGTTGCGGTATATGTGAGGACAGGGGCAGCTCGGCGGAGGATATGTTTGACAGTATACAGCGGATCAAAGCCTCCATTCCGCCGTATGTGCGTGTATATCCGGGACACTCTTTCGGGGAGAAGCCGGGACAAAAAATGGAGAGTCTTCTGAAAAACAATATTTACTTTCAGATTGACAAGAAAGAACATTTTGTGAATTTTCGCAACAGAAAAAATCAAAAAGGGCTGTTTCATTTTAAGTAGCGTATAATTAGTTCTATTTATCTACTTTTTCTTTCGGAACTAGAAACAACTGAAATGGAATGATAGTTATTGCTTAATTTTTGGTAATAATCACTTGGGTGACGGGAGTTTTCCTGAAAAAAGCCGGGCGGGACATTCGCCTTATGCCAGTTCCGAAAGACCTGAATCCGCCTTCTGGGCAGGGTTAAATAGGCATTCTTCAGGAGTCCGCATAGGATAAATTAACTTGACATGGTATTTTTGTGAAGTTACTATCAATTTGAACATGCTTCTTATCTGAATCCGAGAAAGGATGGCTGAGAAAATGATCACATACTTATTCCCCGGACAAGGTTCTCAAAAACAGGGAATGGGAAGTTCATTGTTTGACGAATTTAAAGACTTAACTGAGCAGGCTGATGAAACACTCGGATATTCTATGAAACGGCTTTGTCTTGAGAATCCGTATTCCAACCTTCACAAGACGCAGTTCACTCAGCCTGCTTTATATGTTGTAAACGCGTTAAGCTATTTGAAAAAAATCCAAGACAATGACATAAAGCCGGATTATGTGGCCGGCCACAGTTTGGGAGAATATAATGCGCTGTTTGCCGCAGGCGCTTTTGATTTTATTACAGGCCTGCAGCTTGTCCGTAAAAGAGGCGAATTAATGAGTATGGCCACTGACGGAAAAATGGCCGCCGTTATGGGATTAACTCCGGCTCAAGCGGAAGACGCCCTTCAAACGCACGGGTTACATACGATTGACATTGCCAATATGAATTCTCCTCACCAAGTTGTCATATCCGGACGCAAAGAAGACATTGAAAGAGCCAAAACCGTATTCGAAGGAATAAAAGATGTTACGCTGTTTCATCCGCTGAACGTAAGCGGTGCTTTTCACTCGAGATATATGAGCGAAGCAAAACAAGAGTTCGAAAAATTTTTACAGTCATTTCATTTTTCTGCTATATCAATTCCTGTCATTTCTAACGTGTATGCCAGACCTTATGAGCAAGACGGAATCCACTCCGTTCTGGCCGATCAGATCGACCATTCAGTGCGATGGAACGACAGCATCCGCTATCTGCTGAACAAAGGGCCGATGGAATTTGAAGAAGTCGGACCGGGCCATGTGCTGACAGGGCTTATTCACCGCATCAAAAAAGAAACTGAAGCTTCACCCGCCATGTAGCGGATTGTAAGACGAAATTCTTATCTCACACAACATTGCCAATCATACAACATCACGGCCACATCACTTCACATGACATCACGAAAACTCATAAATCAATATTTTAAAAAAATAAGCAATAAAAAGGAGAACAAATGAGCCAGCCAATTGTTTTCATGTTTTCCGGAGAAAACCGCTTCCGGAGAGAGAGACGTACCGGCTTAGATTAACGCCGACGATTTTCTTTGATCATCCGACGATTCATGAATTTGCCGTTCATTTAATCAGTGAATATGAGGATGAATTCGCCGGACGGTTTGCGGTTAATACAAAAACGGTTCAATCGTCAAAACCGGTAAAAGAGACTCAAAAAACACGCCCGGCCGTTAAGCGCCGCCGCACTCTGCCTGAGACACTTCCGCAGACAGTACAGCGGGGTCAGAAGGCGGAGCCGATTGCAATCGTAGGCATCAGCGGAATTTTTCCGATGGCTGAAGACATTGATGCTTACTGGCAAAACCTGAAGGAAGGCAAAGACTGCATGACCGAGATTCCGAAAGACCGCTGGGACTGGCGGGACTATTACGGGGATCCCGCAAAGGAAGTTAATAAAACAAATGTCAACCAAGGCGGATTTATTGACGGAATTGCTGAATTTGATCCGTTATTTTTCGGGATTTCACCCCGGGAAGCGGAGCAAATGGACCCTCAGCAGCGTCTCCTGCTGACGTACGCATGGAAAGCGATTGAAGATGCCGGATACGCGTCAAAGAGTCTCTCAGGCACAAAAACAGGTGTGTTTATCGGGACTGGAAATACCGGCTACGGTTCTCTATTAGCCAATGCCGATGCGACGATTGAAGGGTCATCCGCGGCGAATACAAGTCCGTCTGTCGGACCGAACCGTGTCAGCTATACGCTCAATCTGCACGGGCCGAGCGAACCGATTGATACGGCCTGCTCAAGCTCGCTCGTTGCCATTCACCATGCCGTTTCTTCAATAGAAGAAGGGACGTGCGACATGGCTTTAGCCGGAGGAATCAATACGATTGTTCTTCCGGATGTGTATATCAGCTTTGATAAAGCGGGCGCGCTGAGCAAAGAAGGACGATGCAAAACGTTCTCCGATCAAGCTGACGGTTTTGCCCATGGTGAAGGGGCCGGACTCTTTTTCCTGAAAAAACTGTCAGCGGCAGAGGCCGATGGAGACCATATTTACGGCGTCATTAAAGGAAGCGCAGTGAATCATGGCGGCCGTGCGGCATCTTTGACAACGCCTAACCCGAAACAACAGGCGGAAGTCATTAAAGCCGCATACAAAAAAGCGGGCATTGATCCTAAAACAGTCTCTTATGTCGAAGCTCACGGCACCGGAACAGAACTTGGAGATCCCGTTGAAATTAACGGCCTGAAACAAGCGTTCAGCTCGTTTGCAGACGGAAAAGAGAAAGCGTCCGGCTATTGCGGCTTAGGCTCAGTCAAAACAAATATCGGCCATTTATCCCTTGCCGCGGGAGCAGCGGGCATCATTAAAATTTTGCTGCAGATGAAGCATCGAACATTAGTCAAAAGTCTTCACTGTGAGACGGTAAATCCGTACATTCAGCTTGAAGACAGCCCGTTTTATCTGGTGCGGGAAACGATGGAATGGAAGACGCAGACGGACGAACGAGGAAACGAGCAGCCGCGCCGCGCGGGCATCAGCTCATTCGGCATCGGCGGGGTAAATGCCCACGTCGTCATCGAAGAATACATTCCGCAAGAAAGAGCGGAAGCAGATCATTCTCACATCGATCCATGCCTTTTCGTTCTATCCGCCAAAAATGAAAAACGCCTGAAAGAACAAGCCGAACAGCTGAAACGTGTGCTTTCAGAAAAGCGGTTCGGTCAATCCGGCCTTGTTTCTATGGCTTATACCCTCCAAATCGGAAGGGACGCCATGGAAGAACGCCTGGCGGTTATTGCCGGATCCGCTGAAGAACTGCAGGAAAAACTGTCGCAGTTTGTCAATGGAGATAAGAACGCGGACTTGTACAGAGGAAGAATAGACAAAGGCACGCTGCAAATGCTGACGGAAGATGAAGAAATTCAAGAAGCCGTTGAAAAATGGATGGCACGCGGCAAATACGCGAAGCTGCTCGAATTATGGGTGAAAGGGCTGAACGTCGATTGGGCGAAGCTGTACGGAGACCGGCCGCCTAAACGCATAAGCCTGCCGACATATCCGTTTGCAAAAGACCGCTATTGGGCGGCAAAACGCATCGGAAAGCACGAAAGAACAAGCGCTGTTTCTGCCGGAACGCAGGACGTGCTTCATCCGCTTCTGCACAGAAATACATCAAACCTTGCCGAACAGCGATTCACTTCAACCTATACCGGAGAAGAATTTTACCTTGCGGACCATGTTGTACAAGGCGTGCCGATCTTACCGGGAGTGGCGCATCTTGAAATGGCGCGCGCTGCAATGGAACAGGCATCTGAAGTGCCGACCGGACAGGGAAGCGTCAAGCTTAAGAATACGGTTTGGGTGCGGCCGATCACCATTGAAGACGAGCCGATCCATGTCAATATCCGTCTCGTTCCTGATACTGCAAATGACGTTCACTTTGACATTTACAGCGGCCTTGAAACAGATCAGCCGACCGTTTACAGCCAAGGTGCAGTATCAGTCCGTCCTGACGCAGAGGCTCCGGTTATTGATCTGCAAAAGCTGAAATCACGATCCGCCGAGACACCGTTTTCTGCAGACGAAGTGTACGATATGTACCGCAAAATCGGTTTTGATTACGGCCCGGCTTTCCGGGGTGTCAAAGCGATTTATACAGGGGATGATTTCGTATTGGGCCGACTGTCGCTTGATCCGGCTTGTGCGGACACGGTACGGCAGTATGTCATGCATCCGGGCTTAATGGACTCTGCATTGCAGGCATCAAGCATATTGACCGGAACAAATGATGAAAAACTGATGCTTCCGTTTGCGGTTCAGGAGCTCGAAGTATTCAGCGCGTGCACTGCCGGGATGTGGGTATACGCCAGACTTTCTGAAGACCATAAAGCCGGACAGGTGGAAAAACGCGATCTTGATATTTGTGATGAAAACGGCAAGGTTTGCGTAAGGCTGAAAGGTTTGTCGTTCAGAACGGCTGAAAAAGAACCTGAGAAAAAAGAAGAAGCCCCGGAAACGCTTATGCTTGAGCCCGTATGGACCCAAAGCACTGAAACTGCCGCTCAAACGGAACCTGTTTTTGCCCGGCATATCGTGATGCTTTGTGACACAGAACCCGGATTGAAACAAGCCGTTGAAACTGCGGGAGCCGAATGCATTGAAATGACCTCCCCGCATGAGAAACCGGCAGCGCGCTTCCGTGATTATACCGGGCGGATATTGGAGACGCTGCAAAAACTGCTGAAGGAAGAAACGGAAGGAGACGTACTCATCCAGGCGGTTCTTTCTAAAACAGGTAAGCATCAGCTGCTCTCAGGGATTTCAGGTCTGTTAAAAACAGCCGGCCTGGAACATAAAAGGCTGAAAACCCAGCTGATTGAAATAGAGCCGGCAGAAAACGGCAGAATCACAGACATCATCAGAGAAAATAAAACATGTGCTGATGACGGCCATATCAAATATGAAAACGGCATTCGATACAGGGCTGATGTCAAAGAAACGGCTGTGTCCGGCAGTAAAATACGCACTCCTTGGAACGACGGAGGCATTTACCTTATTACCGGAGGAGCCGGGGGCCTTGGCTTTATTTTCGCGAAAGAAATCGCCCGTAACGTCAAAGAGCCGACACTGGTTCTGACCGGCCGTTCCCCATTAAGCGCGAATCAGAGGCAGCAGCTCCAATCGCTTGAATCACTCGGAGCGACAGCGGAATACAAACAGGCTGACGTGACAAACGCTCAAACTGCGGCGGATCTGGTCAAAACAATTGAGACGGAATATGGCGGACTTCACGGCATCATTCACAGCGCTGGTGTGATGAAGGATCAGTATATCGCGAAGAAAACAACTGAAGAGTTTCACAGTGTATTAGCGCCTAAAACCGATGGATTTGTCAACCTTGATGAAGCAACCGAGCATTTAGCGCTGGACTTTTTCATCGTTTTCTCCTCCATCTCCGGCGTCACGGGGAATGCGGGACAGGCGGATTATGCTGCGGCAAACGCGTTTATGGACAGCTATGCGGCATACCGCAACGCGCTGGTTAAGGCAATGTACCGCCATGGGCATACATTGTCAATCAATTGGCCGCTTTGGAAAGACGGCGGAATGCAAGTCAATGAAGAAATGGCGAAGCTCACCGAAAAAAGAACCGGCGTGGCGCCGATGCGCACTGAAACCGGAATAGAAGCGCTTTACAAAGCATGGAGCACGGGGAAAACAAGTGTGCTCGTCATGGAAGGAAATCTCGCCGTTATGCGGGAAAAACTGCTTCAAAAGACGCCAATAGCCGCTTTTTCACCGGTTAAAAAAACGGAGGAAACGCCTGCGCCGAAAGACTTGACGGCAAAACTTCAGGAATTGCTGGCAAAAGAGGTTTCCGGACTTCTGAAAATAAATATTGAAGAAATAGATATCGATTTGGAGTTCAATCAATACGGATTTGATTCCATTACGCTGACGGAATTTGCCAACAAACTGAATGACTCTTACCAGCTTGATTTGACACCGACCGTGTTTTTTGAATATGCGACGATTCAAGCCTTGGCTCATCATTTAGCAGAAGACTATCAAACACAATTTACCGGCAGCACACAGCCGAAAAAAGAAGAAAACCAAAGCCGAGTAACAGATGACGGCGGCATCAGGCTGACAGGGAACAAACGCTTTGCAAAAACTGCCGTACAGCCTGTTCAGACAGCGGTTGAACATAAACCGGAACCGATCGCTATCGTAGGTATGAGCGGAGTGTTTCCGAAGGCCGCAAATATTGATGAGTATTGGAGTAACTTGGAAGAGGGAACAGATTGCATAACAGAGGTGCCGGCGGACCGCTGGGACTGGCGGGAGTATTACGGTGACCCGCTTTATGAAGCCAACAAAACAAATGTAAAGTGGGGCGGATTTATTGACGGAGTTGCGGATTTTGATCCGCTGTTCTTCGGAATTTCACCGCTGGAAGCCGAACAGATGGATCCGCAGCAGCGCCTGTTAATGATGTATGCGTGGAAAGCGATAGAAGATGCGGGATATTCCGCTAAAAGCCTTTCCGGCACGAGAACGGGCCTTTACATCGGCACTGGGAATACCGGATACGGCTCACTATTTTCAGACTTGGATATCGGCGGTGCGTCAGCCGCAAATATGAGCCCGTCAGCGGGGCCGAACCGTGTCAGCTATATGCTCAATCTGCACGGGCCGAGTGAACCGATCGACACGGCTTGCTCCAGCTCACTGGTCGCGATTCATCACGCCGTATGCGCCATTGAAAACGGGAACTGCGATATGGCGATCGCCGGCGGCGTGAATACCGTCGTCACCCCGCAAGGCCACATTGCTTATGACAAAGCCGGCGCGCTGAGCAAAGAAGGGAAATGTAAAACGTTCTCCGACCGGGCGGACGGATTTGCCGTCAGTGAAGGTGCCGGAATTCTTTTCCTGAAAAAGCTGTCAGAAGCAGAAAAAGCGGGCGATCATATCTACGGCGTCATCAAAGGCAGCGCGGTTAATCACGGCGGACGCGCGAACTCCTTGACGACACCGAACCCGAAAGCCCAAGCCGAAGTCGTCAGAACGGCTTATGACAAAGCAGGTATTGATCCGAGAACAGTCACTTATATTGAAGCGCACGGAACCGGGACGGAGCTTGGCGATCCGGTCGAAATCAACGGCCTGAAATCCGCCTTTCAAAAGCTGTACGAAAAAACCGGCGATCCCGCCGTTTACGCGAGTCATTGCGGATTGGGTTCGGCCAAAACCAATATCGGACACCTATCGCTGGCAGCAGGTGTCGCGGGTGTGATCAAAGTGCTGATGCAGATGAAGCATAAAACACTCGCAAAAAGCCTCCACAGCGAGGTCATCAACCCGTATATCAAACTGAAGGACAGTCCGTTTTACATCGTACAGGAAAAAAGAGAATGGACGGCATTGAAAGACGAAAACGGCAATTACCTGCCGCGCCGCGCGGGAATCAGTTCTTTCGGCATCGGCGGCGTAAACGCCCATGTTGTCATTGAAGAATATATCCCGAGGGAAGAAAGAAAAACCGTCATTGTCAAACATCCTCAAATCTTTGTGCTGTCGGCCAAAGAAGAAGAACGTCTGCAAGAACAGGCGCAACAGCTGGCACAAGCTCCTTTTACGGACGAGGATCTTGCCGATATTGCTTACACGCTTCAGCAGGGACGTGATGCCATGGAAGAAAGAGCGGCCATCATCGCTTCCTCGGCCGAAGAGCTGCGGGACAAGCTGAATAGCTGTGCAAAAGGACATTATGACGCGGCGGGTATTTATAAAGGCAAAGCGGGTAAAACCGCGCTGAACGCCGTTGCCGCAGGCGGAAACGGCGAATCGGATATCGAAGAGCTGATCAGCCGCCGAGAGAATGACAAGCTTGCGGAATTATGGGTGCAGGGCAGTGATATCAAATGGGACGGCCTATATGCTGATATCAAGCCCCGTCGAATGAGCCTCCCTACTTATCCGTTTGCGAAAGAGCGGTATTGGATCACGGACAACCGGCCAAAAGCAGAGAAACCGCAAGCCGTGGCGACGGCCCGGGTGCTGCATCCGCTTCTTCACGAAAACGTATCGGATTTAACAGAGCAGCGTTTCCGCTCCGAATTTACGGGGCAAGAGACGATTTTCACCGATCATCTGATTAAAGGCAAACCGGTCATGCCGGGTGTCGCTTACTTGGAAATGGCCCGGGCGGCAGTTACTCAGGCAGTCAAAGGACAAAAGGAACGTCCGTCTGCCATCCGCCTGAAAAACATCGTCTGGGTTCGTCCGATTGAAGCGGGGAGCCGTCCGATTGAAGCGCAGATCAGCCTCGTTCCGAGGGAAAACGGTGAAATCGTATATGACATTTACACGGCTTCAAAAACAGAAGCAAGCGGCAGGCAGATACACTGTCAGGGGGCTGCCGGCATTCTCAGCGACGGGAAGGCTCCGCAGCGTAATATAGGCGCACTGAAAGCTCAATGCGGCCACAACATGCTGACTTCTGAGCAGTGTTACGGCTTATTCAGCAAAATCGGCATTGATTACGGTCCCGGACAGCAAGGAATTAAGCAGATTCACATCGGAAACAATCAAGCATTGGCTGAGCTCCGTCTGCCTTCCTTCCTCGAAGAAACGGCAGATCAATATGTTCTTCACCCATGCATGCTTGATTCAGCTTTGCAAGCGACAATCGGACTGAAACTGCACGCTGATGATAACCAGCTGTCATTGCCGTTCGCTCTTGAGGAACTGGACATTTTCAGTCCATGCACAACAAGTATGTGGGCGTATGTCAGCTCCCGGGGAACGGATGAAAAAATTCAGCGGCTGGACATTGATTTATGCGATGAGGACGGCAGGGTCTGTGTCAGGATTAAAGGGATTTCTTCCAGAATGATGGAAGGCCCTGCGCCGGAAACATCATTAAATGGAGCAAACCTTCTGGCTCCGGTATGGGATCTAGCGGAATTCCGCGGCCAGAGCCCTGCATGTGAGACGGAAGAGGTTGTCTTTATCGCGGGGGATGAGGAGAGCGCGGCTTTTCAAATGCATCATCCTGCTGCAAAAAGGCTCCATATCACTCCGGAGGATGAAATAGAGGCTGTTGCGGCAGAAATGAAAGCCAGAGGGCCATTCGGCCATATCGTATGGATCGCCCCTTTTCACACCGCCAGTGACATGGTGAAAGCCCAGGATGCGGGCGTCATCCAGATGTACAGAGTGATCAAGGCAATGCTTGCTTTAGGATATGGAGGCAAGCGGATCAGCCTGACCGCAGTCACAATAAAAACACAGTCCGTACAGCCGGACGACACTATTGATCCGGCTCATGCAGGCATTCACGGTTTGGTCGGCTCGCTTGCAAAAGAGTATCCAAGCTGGCAAACAAGGCTGATTGATGCCGGAAGCCCGGAAGATGTTTCAAAGGCGGAGCTGTTCTCAGCGCCGTTTGATGAGCAAGGCAATACATGGGCGTACCGGAACAATCATTGGTACAAACAGCGTCTCATTCCTGTGCAGCAGCCGGTGTCAAACCGGCCTGCTTACAAAAAAGGCGGCGTCTATGTCGTGATCGGCGGCGCCGGCGGCATCGGCGAGGCTTGGAGCGAATATGCCGTGAAAACGTATCAGGCACGCGTCGTTTGGATCGGCAGACGAAAACATAACAGCGCTATCCGGGAAAAAATCGACAGACTCAGCCAATTCGGGCCGACGCCAATTTATATTGAAGCAGACGCGGCAAATCCGGATGAGCTCACATGTGCGTATGAAACGATCAAACGCACGCACCCGCATATTAACGGAATCATCCATTCCGCAATCGTTTTAGAGGATCAGGGTCTGGCAAATATGCCGGAAAGCCGTTTTAAAAGTGTGCTCGCTGCAAAAGTCAATGTCAGCGTGAATATGGCCCGCGTTTTCCGAAATGAGCCGCTGGACTTTGCTTTGTTCTTCTCGTCTGTTCAATCATTTGCACGCGCGGCCGGACAAAGCAATTATGCGGCCGGATGCAGCTTCAAAGATGCCTTTGCCGCTCATTTGGCTCAAGTGTGTCCGTATTCGGCGGCGGTGATGAATTGGAGCTACTGGGGCAGCGTCGGAATTGTATCATCTGCTGAATATCAAGAACGGATGAAACAGGCGGGAGTCGGATCGATTGAAGCGCCGGAAGCGATGGCGGCGCTTGAGCGGTTGCTCGGCGGCCCATTGAATCAATTCGTCATGATGAAACAGGCGGAAGAGCCTGTGGAAAAACCGGAAGAAATGATAGAAGTATACCCTGAACATCACGGCTCGGCGATGCAAAAACTGCGAAGCTATCAGCCTAAAGTAACAAGACATGTACAACAATTGAGTTAAGGAGGGGACGGCTTTGCAAAACACGGAAGATCTTCTTTACAAACTATTGGCAGGCCAGCTGAAATCTGTCGGATTTTTTACAGAAAACAAGACGCAGCCTGTATTGCAGGGGTTTTACGGCAGGTGGCTGGAAGAAAGCATCTCCATCTTGGTGCAAAATGGCTTTTTAAAACAGTCAGGCAGTACGTATGTGTTAACGGGGCCGATAGAGCATGCGGACGTGCTGTGGCAAGAATGGGATGAAAAGAAAGCTCCTTTACTCAAGGACAGCAGCAAACAGGCGATGATCACATTGGTGGAGACAGCCCTCAGAGCTTTGCCGGATATTTTATCCGGCAGAGTTTCTGCCACTGATGTTCTGTTTCCTGATTCCTCAATGGAATTGGTGGAAGGAATCTATAAAAATAATGAAACGGCAGACTACTTTAATGAGGTGCTCGCTGACACATTGACAGCTTTTATTGAAGAACGCCTGAAAGAAGACCCGAACGCAGAAATCCGGATATTAGAGATCGGAGCGGGTACGGGCGGGACAAGCGCGACCGTTTTTAAAAGATTAAAAGAGTACAAGCATCACGTAAAAGAATATTGCTATACCGATCTGTCAAAGGCCTTTTTCCTGCATGCTGAAAAAGAATACGGGCCCGACAATCCGTATTTGACCTATAAGCGGTTTAATGTGGAAGAGCCGCCGGCTTTGCAGGATGTAGACGCGGGCGCATATGATGCCGTGATTGCGGCAAATGTGCTTCACGCGACAAAAAATATTCGGCAGACGCTTCGCAATGCCAAAGCCGTGCTCAAAAAGAACGGGATTTTGCTATTAAATGAGATCAGCAGCCATTCGGTTTATTCTCACCTGATATTCGGTCTTTTGGAAGGCTGGTGGCTTTATGAGGACGCCGAGCTGCGCATCCCCGGATGTCCGGGGCTCTATCCTGAAGCGTGGCAGTCTGTGCTGGAAAGCGAGGGATATCGATACGTTACATTTATGGCGGAATCGTCACATCAGCTCGGTCAGCAGATCGTGGCGGCAGAAAGCGACGGCGTCATCAGGCAAAAGCAGCCGGACGCGCAGGCCGTTGAAGAAATTGCGGCTTCCAAAGAGCCGGCTGAATTCACAGAACCGGCTTCCTCAGTCACAGACGGACGGTGCAATTCATAAAAGAAACGTTAGCCAAGTCGATAAAGCTTGCGCCCGAGCGAATTCAGCCGGAAACCAGCTTTGAAAAATACGGCATCGACTCCATTTTGCAGGTGAATTTTATCCGTGAATTGGAAACATTGACTGGCGAGCTGCCGAAAACGGTCTTATTTGAACACACGAATACGAAAGAACTTGCCGAGTATCTGCTGGACACTTACCCCGATAAGCTGCAGCAGGCATTTGGAGCTGAACAAGCGCCCCCTGAAACGAAGAAGCAGGAACCCGTAATAGAGGAACCGGTGCCGCTTGTAACGGAAACACGGCGATTTATCACTGAACCGAAAGAGGCGGAAGCGCCCAAGCCGGACACAGAAACCGCCGACACTAATCGCTCTGATCGGGATGACATCGCCATTATCGGCATCAGCGGCCGCTACCCGGAGTCCGAAACACTTGATGAGCTGTGGGAGCATTTAAAAGCCGGAGACAGCTGTATTACAGAGGCTCCGAAAAACAGATGGAAGTCGGGCCTTCTGAAAACAATGGCAAAAGAAACACGAAAAGAAGACCGAAAAACACGGTACGGCGGCTTTCTGCAGCATATTGACGCTTTTGACCATCACCTGTTTGACATCAAGGAAGACCATGTGATGGAGATGACACCTGAGCTCCGGTTAAGCCTTGAAACCGTATGGGAAACATTTGAAAACGGGGGCTACTCGTTAGAGAGATTAAACAAGTGGCAGGAAGCAGACAGCGGCATCGGTGTTTTTATGGGCAGTATGTACAATCAATATTTTTGGAATATCCCGTCATTGGAAAAAGCAGCGCTCAGCTCTAACGGAGGGGATTGGCACATCGCCAACCGGATTTCTCACTTTTTCAATTTAACGGGTCCGAGCATGGGCGTGACGACCGCATGCTCCAGCTCACTGAGCGCCATTCATCTCGCCTGTGAAAGCCTGAAGCTTAACAGCTGTTCCATGGCAATTGCCGGAGGGGTTAATCTCACGCTTGAACCGTCTAAATATGATGCGCTCGAACGGGCGAATTTGCTTGAACAGGGAAGTGAAAGTAAAAGCTTCGGAACAGGCACGGGTCTGATGCCGGGCGAAGGGGTCGGGGCGGTGCTCCTGAAGCCGCTCTCCAAAGCGGTTGCCGACAAAGACCATATTTACGGCGTCATTAAAAGCAGCGCGTTGTGCCATAGCGGAGGAAGGCAGATGTATACGGCGCCGGATCCGAAACAGCAGGCGAAGCTCATGGCGGCTTCCATCAGCAAGGCCGGAATAAATCCGGAAACAATCGGTTATGTTGAATCAGCGGCAAACGGCTCGGTATTGGGAGATCCGATTGAGGTCATTGCCCTGACAAACGCGTTCTCGCAATATACCGATAAAAAACGTTTTTGCGCGCTTGGATCCGTCAAGTCAAACCTCGGCCATTTAGAGGCGGCCTCCGGCATGTCCCAGCTCGCAAAAGTGCTATTGCAAATGGAGCGGGAAACGTTAGTTCCGACCATTAACGCTAAACCGCAAAATCCGAATATCGCGCTTGAACAAACAGCCTTTTACCTGCAGGAAAAAACCGAGCATTGGGAGCGTATGAGGGATGCCGGGACGGGAGACATCATACCGCGGAGAAGCATGATTAATTCCTTCGGGGCAGGCGGGGCATATGCGAATCTGATCATAGAAGAATATATCAGTCCAGATTTCCATCAGAACCGCAACAGCTCTGAGGAATATATTTTCCCTGTGTCAGCGAAAACGAAATGGAGTTTTGAAGCCTATCTTGACAGACTGGCGGCCTTTTTAGAAAAGACGCCATCTCTTCATCCGGCCGCTGTCGCATCCGCGCTACAAAAAAGAACGCATCATTCGGAGTACCGGGCGGCATTTACGGCTTCAACCGTTCAGGAACTGGTGAAAAAGCTGGCCGCTTACCGCTTGGATCAGCCGAATCTCAATTTCTCCGATTCTGCTATCGCCAATCGTGCGCGGCAATGGGAAAAAGGAGAGAATATCGCATTTGATCAGGTGGAGCAAGAGCACGCCGTTCATCTGCCGGCCTATGCTTTTGACCACCGGACTTCTTTTCATTTCGGTGAAGCAGAAAACGCGGCCGGCGTTCAGGCGAAATACAATGATGATGATCCATATGTGCAAGGGCATCAATTCAACGGAGAACCTGTACTCGTCGGCGCTACATACAAAAGTCTGGCGGCCGAGCAGTTTTATCATCTCTTTCCCGATGCAGAAGGAGGACAAATTAAAAAACTGAATTACGTCAATCCCATTACCGTAAAAAAAGGCGATCGCATCGAGCTGAAAACAGAATCAAAACAAAACGGGGATGCTTTTGAACTGCGCATGATGTACCGCAGCCGTACATCTCCTGATTGGAGCGCAGCGGCGTATGCCGAGTGCAGTCCGTATCCGTTTCAGAAGCGGCACGCGGATCTGGCGGCCATTCAGCGCTCTTACAGTGAAGTGGGACGGATAGATGAGTTATACGGAGACGGAACGGGAACCGTCGTGTGGGGAGAAGAATTTAAAACGATCACCCGCCTATACAAAGGCACTGATGCCGTTTTAGCAAAGCTGAATCTGAACAATGGCGACTCGCAAAATTATGCTATAAATCCGTTAATCGCCAACAGTGCTTACTTGTCCGCGCTTTCTTTATTGGATCAAGCGGATGCAGAAAGCTATCTGCCGTTCGGCATTAATTCCGTCACCTTCGGCAGCCCGGAAAATCTCACCGATTGCTGGCTGCACATCAAGCTGGCCAAACAAACAGGGGAGATGATCCTGTTTAACGCAGATGTAATCAACAGCCGGTCTGAAGTGGTTATGTGTTATGAAGGCTATGCCCTGAAACGGTTCCGCCCGGAAGCGTTTCAGATGAATCAGCCGGCTCGAACGACTGTGAAAAGCGCGGGAGAATCGATTTCTGCCGGCAGTCTGACAGATCATATCCGCAGCTATGTCCTTGGCAAGCTCGCCAAGATGATGGATGAACCTGCGTCATCCCTGCGTTCTGATGCTAATATCATGGAATTGGGGCTTGATTCCGCAAGCCTGATCGGACTGACAAAAGAGATCGGCGAAGAGGCAGAAATCGATGTGAATCCAACATTGTTTTTCGAGTATCCTACGGCGGAAGAGCTGACCCGCTACTTTGCGTCAGCACATGAGAGCAAATTTTCTCAATTGCTTGCCGATCACAAGCATACAGAAGAGGCTTCGGTAACAAAAGAAGCGCCAACTTTGCCGAAGGAACAGCATCCACCCTGTGATAACAGTAAGATCAAGCAAGGAATCGCCATTATCGGTATGTCAGGTCAGTTTCCGCAATCTCCGGATATCCAGTCTTTTTGGGAACACACCGTAAACGGAGATCACTGTATTTCAGAAATTCCGGCGGAGCGCTGGGACTGGCGCCGTTACGCCGATGATGAGGATGACACAAGCCTCAGATGGGGCGGTTTTATTGACGGAGTCGGAGAATTTGACCCGCTCTTTTTCGGAATTTCTCCTAAAGAGGCTTCGCAAATGGGGCCTGAGCAGTTTCTGCTCTTGATGCATACGTGGAAGGCAATGGAGGATGCGGGCCTGACCAATAAGGCGTTATCAAGTAGACCGACAGGCGTTTTCGTTGCCACGGGCAATAGCGACCCAAACAATGGAACATCCATTCCGTCCATCATTCCGAACAGGATATCATATGCCTTGAATTTACAAGGGCCGAGTGAATATTACGAGGCTGCCTGCACGTCAACGCTTGTGGCATTGCACAGGGCGGTTCAATCGATCCGTCATAACGAATGTGAGCAGGCTGTCGTGGGCGCCGTCAATATTCTGCAGTCACCGAAGGGCTTTATCGGATTTGATTCAATGGGATATTTAAGCAAAAACGGCCGGGCGAAATCTTTCCAAAAAGATGCCGATGGTTTTGTCAGAAGTGAAGGGGCGGGCGTTATCATCGTAAAACCGCTCGAGGCGGCAATTGAAGACGGTGATCACATTCACATGGTCATTAAAGGAACCGGGGTGTCTCATGGCGGTAAGGGCATGTCGCTTCACGCGCCGAACCCGGCGGGAATGAAGGCCGCGATGAAAAAAGCGTACGAGGGCACCGATGTCGATCCGCAAACCGTCACATACATTGAAGCCCACGGCATTGCCTCCGAAATGGCAGACGCGCTGGAGTTCAATGCCATCAAAGCGGGCTACGGCGAGTTTGCGAATGAGGAGGAAAGCGCGCCTTGTTATATCAGCACTGTGAAACCTTGCATCGGCCATGGCGAACTCGCTTCCGGACTGGCAGCCCTTATGAAAGTGGCGATGGCCATGAAGCATCATACTATCCCGGGCATTCCCGGCTTTACAGCTGCAAATGAGCAAATGACCATTCAGCAAAGCCGCTTCCGTTTCACCGAAGACAATCAAGAATGGACACAGCTCACCGACGATAATGGCAGTCTGATTCCGCGCCGGGCCGCAATTAACAGCTATGGCTTCGGCGGCATGAATGCGCATGTCGTCTTGGAACAGTACAGCCCTCGTCTGAAAGACACGGAATCTGCACATGAACCGCAGCTTATCGTGCTTTCTGCTAAGAGCGAAGATCGGCTTAAGGCGGCCGCAGGTCAGCTGGCTGCTTTCATACAAACTGAATATATTCCGTCATTGCGGGATATTGCTTACACGCTTCAGACCGGGCGTGAGGCGATGAACTGCCGCCTGGCACTCGTTGCCCGCAATCAAGATGAACTGCTGGAAAAACTGACAGATTACAGAGAGTTTTCCGAAGAAAGCAAAGGAATGAAAAGCTTCTTTACAGGCAGTCAGCAGACTGGATCAGGAGATATCGGGGTTTTACTGGAAGGGACACTCGGTACAGTCGTTACGGAGACGCTTCTGGCAGAAAATAATCTGGAAAAGCTGGCGTTTTGCTGGGTTAAAGGCGCGGACATTCCATGGGACAGACTCCACCAAGGTAAACCTGTTCGACGAGTCCCGCTTCCGACATACCCTTTTGAAAAACACAAGTATTGGAAAGGCGGTCGGACAGAAGACATCAGCCTTCCGCCGGTTTCACAGAACCCTCAGTCCCGCCGCGGGGATGCGGCTGACATTGTGGCTGACATTTTGGGGATGGATGCGGCGGAAATTGATCAAAATAAGCCGCTGACTGAATACGGCTTCGATTCATTCTCCTGTATTCAGCTGCTGAAAAAACTTGAGGACGCAGACAGCCGCATAAGTCTGGAAGCTCTTCAGAACTGCGGTACTCTTCAGGAGCTCAACGTGCTGTTAAAAACGAACCAATCGCAAGGTGCGGGCGGGAATTTTCCCGAACTCGTCAAACTGAATGAAAAGGAAACAGGCCGTCCTGTTTTTTGGTTTCACGGAGGAACGGGAGGCGTTGAAGCGTATCAGCCTTTCGCCAAAAAGAGCCAGCGCCCTTTTTACGGCATCCAGGCAAGGGGTTTGACAGGGAAAGACCCGCTGCAAGGAATTGAAGAGATGGCCGCTTCTTATGTGAGAATCATCCAAGCTGTACAGCCGAAAGGCCCATATGATCTTGGCGGATATTCCTTGGGCGGCATGCTTGCATATGAAACAGCGCGCCTCTTGCAGGAGAAAGGGCATACGGTGAAAAGCGCCGTCATGATCGATACCCCGTACAGTGAAAAATGGAAAGAAAGAAAACCATCTATCAAGTCAGTCATGCTGCAAACGATCAATACGATGCTTACGGCATATCTCAAGCCTGAAAACCCTGAAGAGGCATTAATCAGCAGGGAAGACATTACCGTTCAGGCTGAGGAAGAAGATGTACTGAAAGAATTGATCACACTTGCCAAAGAGCGCGGCCTGCCCAAATCAGAAGAAGCGATACGGATGCAGCTGGAGCAAATGATGAAGACGCAGCTCGCTTACGGAATGGAAGAGTATGACATGAAGCCGCTGCCTCATCCGGAAGCGCTGCAATGCTACTATTTCCGAAATAAAAGCGGTTTGTTTCTCGGGGATCTTGAACGTTATCTCACAGCAGAGGAAGAACAAATTCCGTTAGACTATGATGCGTATTGGAAAGAATGGGAACGGCAGATAAAACAGTTTCACCTGCTGGACGTGCATTCTTCCAATCATGTTACAATGCTGACGGAAACAAAGCCGCAAAACGCCATTAAGGCATTTTGCGAAAAGCTGTACGCAAACAAAGGGACGATAAGCGCCAATTTTCTTAAATCTTTCAGGAAAAAGCTGGACGAAACAAATGAGTTGGTAAAACGGTAATAGAGAAAGCTGCCGGAGCAATCCGGCAGCTTTTTTGCCTAAATCAGAACTAAATTTACTATGTACTAAATATTCATATAAATTTATTGTTTCCTGTTTATAAGACATTTAAAAAGCCCCCAAAAAGGGGGCGGGTATCAAAATTTGACAGGCAATGTTTCAAGCCCTCTTAAAAACACATTTTTTCTCCATGTCAAATCCTCGGACGAGCCGTTCAGCTCTATATTCGGAAACCGTTTTAAAAGCGCATTAAAGGCAATGGATGCTTCCATCCGGGCGAGCGGGGCTCCGAGACAGAAATGAATGCCGAAACCGAAAGAGATATGACGGTTCGGTGTTCTCGCCACATTTAATGTATCGGGTTCATCGAAATATTCCGGGTCCCGATTGGCTGAACCGATGCCGATAAAAATCATATCGCCTTTTTTAATGGAAACATCTTTATACGTGAAATCTTCAATCGCCCATCGATTCGCCATCATGATGACGGGAGAGGTATAACGCAAAAGCTCCTCGACCGCCGTCTGGATAGTGTCGGGCTGCCGCTTTATGTTCTCCAGCTGGTCTTTGTGGAGAAGAAGCGCCAGTGTGCCGGAGCCGAGAAGGTTAACCGTTGTTTCAAGCCCGGCGACGACTAACAAAAACAGCATGGAATACAGCTCTGATTCACTCAGCTTTTGGCCGTCCTCTTCTGCGTAAATAAGCTTGCTTGTCAGATCCTCACCCGGGTGGTTTCTTTTTTCTTCAATCAGTGTTTGCATATATTGTTTAAACTCTCTGAGCGCCTGGTTGGTCGCATCTTGTCCGCTTTCTGACGTGTCGACCATCGCGCTTGTCCACACTTGAAATTTGGCACGGTCTTCTTTCGGAATTCCGAGCAGCTCGGAAATGACGATAAACGGGAGCGGTGCGGCGAAATCTCTCATGATATCAGGATCTGCTTTTGTTTCCATTTCATCCAGCAGCTCTTCTGTGATCCGTTCTATCCCGGTGCGAAGCTGCTCAATCATCCGGGGAGTGAATCCCTGATGCACCAAAGATCGAAGGCGTGAATGATCGGGAGGGTCTTTTGCCAGCATATGCTCTGATACAAAATCTATATCTTCACTGACATTCAGCTTCGCGATCAGCTCCTTCGGCATGACCCGTTTGACATCTCTTGTAATTCTTCCGTCCTTTAAAAACGCCATACAATCATCATAACGTGTGATGAGCCAAGCCGGAAAGGTGCCTCCGAAACGCTGCAGTTCGAATTTATGTATAGGATCCTGCTCTCTGAATCTGCTTAGTACCGCAAAAGGGTTTTCGTGAAACTCGGATGAGTGTGGGTGAAACATTATTTTTTCCATCTTGATTTCCCCGCCTTCATGTTTTTGAAAAAGACATAACAAACAGCCGGTGCCTGTCGACCGGACGGCATTCCTCCTATTATCCGCCGAAGAACCTGATTACAACGGCTCATAAGTATGTCTAAACTATATAAGGAAACAGAAGCCGGTTCAACAGACAAATCGTAAAGCCGCCATTTTCGTTGATTATCAACAAAACAACATACTTTTTTTTCCATTCCATCATGTGCGCTAAGTCCGGCTAATATACATATTTACGCTTCATATCAACTTCTTAAGGAGGCTGTGAATGGCTGCGTTTATGAAATGGACGGCAAGTCTGCTTTTGGTGATCTTTCTTCAGTTCGGCTTTATGGGCGCCGGCATCCATTCGGAGAATACTGCTGAAGCTGCATCCCGATATGATCATGTGCTGTATTTCCCGCTGTTAAAATATCCGGAGACGGGGAATCATATAAAAGATGCCATTTCGGCAGGGCATTCTGACATTTGTACAATTGATCGCGGCGGAGCTGAGGAAAGAAGGAAAGAATCATTGAAAGGCATTCCGACAAAGCCTGGGTTTGACCGTGATGAATGGCCGATGGCAGTCTGTACGGAAGGCGGGGCAGGGGCTGACATCAGATATGTAACCCCTTCGGATAATCGCGGAGCCGGTTCATGGGTTGGAAATCAAATGAGCGGATATTCCGACGGTACGAGAGTATTATTTATCGTTCAGTAACCTTCTCCGGTTCGCCGGAGTTTTTTTGCTTTGAAAAAGAGGCGTGCCGGCTGGACATATGAAATCGCGAAGAGTAAACTTATATGTTGGAAATCGGCATGAGAAAGGATTGGATCACATTGACAGTGACTACATACCGAAATATTGCACTTTTGCTTCTTTGTTTAACTGCGGGAATTGTGGATGTGATCGGTTATTTAAGTTTAGGGCATGTCTTTACCGCCAATATGACGGGGAATATCGTTCTGTTCGGCCTTGCGATCGGCAATTCATGGCACCTTGCCGTACTCAAATCTTTAACCTCGTTAATCGGATTTATTGCCGGCGTTATTGCCGCCGCCGTGCTTGTCGGCAATAAAAAGAAGTCATTCTGGCCGCCTGCCGTAACTGCGGCTTTGGTTATTGAAGGAGCTGTTTTGCTCCTGTTTGCTCTGTTCTCTTGTTTTTTTGCAGAGAGCATTTCTGTTTATGTGCTGATTATGCTGCTCAGCTTCGCAATGGGAATGCAGACGACAGCCGCGAGAAAACTTGGTGTAGCCGGGATTTCCACGACCGTATTAACGGGAACGCTTGCTAATTTTTTTGAAGATCTCACCGCAAGGTTTTACAAATCGGACAAGCGGAAGCAGTTTACGAGAGATGCTGTTTTGCGCGCGCTTGCCTTGGTGCTGTATTGCTTCGGGGCGGTCATTGGCGCCTTTGCCGAACCGGATTATAAATTTGCCGTTATCTGGCTCCCGATTATCATTATTTTAGGTATTATGCTTTGCGCATTCACGATGTTCCACGGTTATTCGGAAGAAAAAAACCAATAAAAAAACGCCGCTGATTCAGGGCGTTTTTTTCGTTTTATTGCTCTTGTCGGGTCCCGATTGTATAAACGGCCCGATCTGTATGTACCTTTAATCCGTTCTGCTCTTTTTGAATGGTAATGTCACCAAGCAAAGGGATTTCATACGCATCTTGAGGGAGCGGTACATTGCCTTCCTCCGTATAGGTTGTGCCGTGCCCTTTTAAGACGAGTTCTTCGTCCGCTACATAGTCATCGGGATGATTTGTTCGGCGGACGAGAACATCATCAAGGTGAAGCATGATTTGATCCATATCAGAAATCTCATTCCGGCTGTCTGTCAGCTCTCCTTTTCTGATATCAAGCGTTTGTCCGATTTGCTTTTGCAGCCATTCAGACAGTTCGGTGTTTGTGAGTGCCATTGTCATTCCTCCTTTTATCTACACCATACTTATTCCCTATTTTTTCAGAAATACACTGTCTTGCATTCATCTTTTATTCTGACAGCAGGATATGAAGAGTTCCGAGTTTCTTCATTATAATGTTTCTGCTGTTTACTGAAAAACGGGGTCATCTGCTGATGCAGACGATCCCGTTTTCTCATGAGAAAAAGGTTATTCTTTCGGTACGGCGTTTTCGGCGTTCACTGCGCCTGCTCCGTAAATGTTCGGATCTTCATTTGTCCATTTATCCGGACTTTGTTTGATCAGTGTTTTCACTTCGTCAGGCGTAAGCTGCGGGTTCTGCTGAAGGATTAAGGCGGCGATGCCCGCACAGATCGGAGTGGCCATGGATGTGCCCGACAAACTGAAATACAAGGACCCTACACGGTTTGATTTTTGTAATTTGTCAAGATATGAACGCGGAGAACGAAGGGATACGATATCGACTCCGGGTGCAAGAATATCAGGCTTCTCTTTTCCGTATACCGTCGGGCCGCGGCTTGAGAAAGAAGCAATCGTATCATCTTCATTGCTCGGCGTATCATTGTCATCATAGGCGCCTACCGTGATGACCTTCTGACTGACGCCGGGGCTTGAAATCGTTTGTGCTTCCGGACCGGAGTTGCCCGCGGCGACACAGACGACGATTCCTGCGTTCCATGCTTCTTCAACGGCCTTGACGAGCGGATCATCCGTTTCTTTGTCATATCTGAGCGCTTCTCCGCCCAGCGACATGCTGATGATCCGGATCGGGTTCTCGGTGTATTCTTTATTATATTGTATGCACCATTCCACTCCTTCAATGATATCAGCCAAGGTTCCTGATCCTGATTTGTTTAATACCTTGACACCGATCAGATTGGCTTCCGGCGCCGGTCCTTGATATTTTCCGGAAGAGGATGCGCCGCTGCTCGCAATATCACCGGCGCAATGAGTGCCGTGGCCATTGTCATCATACGGTTCTGTCCTTTGGTTTACAAAGTCGGCAAATCCGGTAATTCTGCCTTCTAAATCGGGGTGCTGATAGATTCCGGTATCAATAACGGCAACGGTTACGCCTTTCCCTGTTAATACGGTGCCGTTTCGGGTCACTTCTTTTGCATGGGATGATTCCGCTGCCGTATCAAGAAGTGCTTTTACTTCACGGTTTAAATAGATTTTACGGATATCCCGGCATTGAGAAAGAAGCATATGAAGGGCGGACGGGGTGACTTCCGCGCTGCAGCAATTAAATGTTTGAAACTGCTTTTTTATAGTGCAGCGTTTCTCATTTGATAGGACCTGACCCGTGCTGTGAAAACCGGATTCGTGGCATCCCTCTTCGAATTCAATGATGACTGACATTTTCTTTCTGTTTTTTACCTTCTCTTCGAAAAAGCTGTGCAAAAAGCAAGGCGTCCATTTGAAAGGTTTATATAACTGTAATACGTTTTCTCTGAGCGGCCAGTCCAGTTTATGAGCATTTGACCGCACCATTTGTACCATTGAGTAACCAAACATATATACTTTTCCTCCCATTCTGGCGATTCTCTCTATACCATATGAACAGGCTGTATGTTCGGTCAGTTTGTTTGTCCTTCAGAGAGCTGGTTACTTGCGGCTTTTTCAGATGAAAAAGAAACGAATAAGTTGAAATCGAACACTTGTTCGTTTATAATAAAGCCGACAGAAGGAGGTATAAATATGAACATGATATTGAGACATTCCTTGGAAAAGCAGCTTCCAATTGATATTATATATATGAAAAAAGACGGCTCGATTTCAAAACGGACCATTATTATTAAAAAAGGGGATGAGCGGGCTGTGAAGGCATTCTGCTGTACAAAAAGGCAGATGAGAACCTTTTTGACGGAGTCCATTCTGTCCTGCGCATTTGCTTCGGGAGGCGGATCTGCATTTTTAAGAGCGTATTCTTGATGTTTTCTGTTTCCTCTGTCAATCTCCCGTCCGTGAAAATTCGGGCATTCCTCCCTTTTTTTTTGCCTTCTCTCAACCTTTTTTCACTGATGCCCGGCATCTGAAGGCTTGAACCGTGACAATCCATTGATTTTTTGAAACCGGGAAGTTTTTAACTGATGATAATGTGAATAGAATGTTAAGATAAGACCTATTGACAAAAAACCATATAATGAACATTTCATTTTTCAGAAAGGAGAACAAAAGGAAAACTGATGAAGAGAATTTTACTTAATGTCATCATTATCGTAGCAATGGTCTTACTAATAAGATGTGTTCATTATGCGTCAGACCCTGATCCCTCGAATTCCTCTGATACATACACAGATTTTAAAGATCTGGCTGAACACGAAGACCCCGATGATTATCATATATCGTACAATAAGCAAGAGGGGAGCTCTGTATTGATTATGTCGCCGCACGGGGGCAGAATTGAGGGCGGGGTGAGCGAGATCGTCCGCTCTTTCAGAGATGATTTTTCAACCTACCTGTTTGAGGGATTAAAAACGCATGATAACCAGACCCTTCATATTACGAGCACCAAGTTCGATGAGCCTTTAGCAGTCAAAAGCATTAAACAGCACCGTTATGTTATCGCAGTTCACGGTTATAAAAGCGACGAGAAAAACACTCTTGTCGGAGGAAGTGACCGGAAGCGGGCGAAAAAATTGGTGAAAGCTCTTAAACGAAACGGATTTTCTGCAGAATTGGCAACCTCAAGAACCGGGCTGTCCGGAGTTGACATCGAAAATATCAATAACCAGACCCAAACCGGGCTGAGCATACAGCTTGAGATCAGCAGAGAACAACGGGAAGCGTTTTTTGATAATTTTGATTACCGCGAAAGAGAATTCACAAAAACGGAGGAATTTTACCGGTATGTCCGTACGATAAAAAGAGTGATCAATCAAGAGTATTCTTGAGCTTAAAATAAGACAAACCAGTGAAAGTTGAGTAAACTGAAAAAAAGGAGGATTGTCCCTTGGCAAAACACCATTTTTATTTAAAAGCAAATTGGCCCGGAAATCGGAACGGCGTCGGCGATATTAAAAGCGGCCGGCTGGAAACAGCTGTGTCCATTCCTAAGGAAATGGACGGACCGGGAGAAGGCACAAATCCTGATGAAATGCTGCTTGGAGCGGCCGCGACCTGTTATATTATAACGCTTGCGGCAATGATGGAAAGAAGCGGTCTGGATAAAGAAGATCTACATATGGAATCTGAAGGAATTGTAGACGTAACAAACGGTGTATTTACATATCAAAAAATCATTCACCGCCCGTTTATAGTATTAAAGCCGGGTGCAACTGAAACGGAGTTTACGCTGGCCAGAAAGCTGGCGCAAAAAGCGGAGTCCTCGTGTATGATTTCACGAGCGGTCCAGGGAAACGTGGAGATGGAGCTTGAAGTGGAAGTAAAAGCCGCCCGCGATTGATGAGTTCAAACGGTCAGCTCCGGGCCGTTTGATTTTTTTTAGCTTTTTGAGACTTGGAACGGTTCAGCAGGATAACGCCTGTGATGACCAAAACGAGACCGATCATCATTTTGACTGTCATGGCCTCCTTAAAAACGATAAAGCCGACAATCGCCGTTAAAGCCGTGCCGACACCTGACCATGTCGCGTATGCGGTGGATAAATCAAGGCTTTTCAAAGAGAAGCTCAAAAACATAAAAGAGGCTCCGATTCCGGCAATGACGCCGAGAGCGGGCCATAGGTGGGTAAAACCGTCCGACAGCTTCAGCATCGTGCTTCCGAACACTTCTGATACAATGGCTAATGCCAAGCAGAGTAATCCTTTCATTATCATGCCTCTCCTTTCTACCAATTCATCAAAATGACACCGGCCAATAAGAAAAAGAGCCCGATAACAGCCTGCTTGTCCAGTTTTTCATGAAACCACTTCGCTCCGATAATGGACGCAAGCACCGTTCCGGCCCCGCTCCATGTGGCATAGGATAAGCTGAGCGGAATGAGATTCAGTGTCAGTGAAAGCATATAAAAGGCCAATGAATAGCCAGCCACTACAAGTGCGCTCGGCACAAACCGCGTAAATCCGCGGGAGACCTTCAGCATGGCCGCACCCATTGACTCTGATAAAATAGCAATTGTGAGGAAGATATAACCCAGAATCATATCCAATCCCCCTCTCATCATCATCTTCATGCCTTTTGTTTAAGGCAGTAAAATAAAATAATATCCGAACTTTACCCGGCAAGTCAAGACATTCGGCCTATATAAAAAGGCCCCTGAAAGGAGCCCTTTTTGATTGGGCGTTTATCAAAAAAATAAAGGAGTGAGCTTTTGTGGGCCTGTATCAGTCCGACTGGTCAAAAAAACCTCCGCATACACACGCATACCGGGCTGTAACGGATGTAGTGCAGGGGCATTACCATTTGATCGAAGGCTTTTCACAGCCGGAGAACGGCAGCAATACAGATGAGCATACACATTTTTATTCGGGCATCACCTCTTTTGAAAACGGCCATTTCCATAGGTATTACGGTATTTCCGGCCCTGCCATTCCGAGGGTTGACGGAACACATTATCATGAGCTTGCAGAGACCACCTTTGCCGCTTACAATGAGCCGATTCAGATCCGCTACGGCGGGGTCGTTTACGATCCGCGGGAGCAAGACCGGAAAACACACCACCACAAGCTCAAAGGAAAAACGAGAGAGGTTGTCGGCAACGAGCCGCTCGGGTGGTAATTGACGTTTAGCGCTCAGAAAAAAGGGCAAAATGGATAGGTGCCTGGAGAAATGAATGCTATAATCAGGGGGAGATTTATAAAAGAGAGTGATACATATTGAAAAATACAAAACAGCCTGTCGTCATACTCGTCGGCCCGACGGCAGTCGGAAAAACAAAACTGAGCATCGGACTCGCAAAAATGCTGAATGCGGAAATCATCAGCGGAGATTCCATGCAGGTATATAAGGGGATGGATATCGGTACGGCCAAAGTCACCGAAGAAGAGACAGAAGGCGTGCCGCATCATCTGATTGATATTTTGGACCCGTCCGACACTTTTTCAACGGCGGATTATCAGAAAATGGTGAGGGAAAAAATCAGCGAGATTGCCGGCAGAGGAAAGCTCCCGATGATTGTCGGAGGGACTGGTCTGTACATTCAGTCTGTGCTGTATGATTATACGTTCACTGAACACTCCGGTGATCCTGTATTCCGGGAGCGCATGGAGAAACTGGCGACAGAAGAAGGGGCGGAAGCTCTTCATGCCAAGCTTGCGGCAGCCGATCCGGAAGCGGCGGCGGCCATTCATCAAAATAATACGCGAAGAGTCATCCGCGCGCTCGAAATTCTCCACATATCAGGAAAAACAATGTCAGAGCATCTTAAAACCCAAAAACGGGAGCTGCTTTACAATGCGGTACTCATCGGTCTTACAATGGACAGAGAAGTGCTGTACGGCCGGATTAACGATCGTGTTGACCTGATGATGGAAGCCGGCCTTCTTGCTGAAGTCAAGCGGCTGTATGATATGAATATCCGGGACAGCCAATCGATTCAGGCGATCGGCTATAAAGAGCTGTATGAATATCTGGATGGAAAAGTGCCGCTCCCTCAGGCTGTGGAACAATTAAAGCAAAATTCAAGACGTTATGCGAAACGCCAGCTGACCTGGTTTCGCAATAAAATGTCCGTCTCATGGACCGATATGACCCCGCCTGTGGATATCGAACAGAAAATAAAGGAAATTTTCGAGTGTATAGCAGGAAAACTGGAAATTTAATCGAAACAGTATTGTATTGAGAACCAAGGAGGACGAAACATGAAACCGATTAATATTCAAGATCAGTTTTTGAATCAAATCCGAAAAGACAATACGTTCGTCACGGTGTTTTTACTCAACGGCTTTCAGCTTCGCGGCCAGGTAAAAGGCTTTGATAACTTTACCGTCTTGCTCGAAACGGAGGGGAAGCAGCAGCTTATTTATAAACATGCCATCTCCACGTTCGCCCCGCAAAAAAACGTTCAGCTTGAGCTTGAATAGACTTTTTTGCCAAAGACCATGAAGCATGGTCTTTTTTTATGCGCGCCTGTATATTGCCGGCTGGAGATCGGAAACATAAAAGGGGGCTCGGAACACCATGTTTGAAAGTGAGAATGAACTGAGAAGAATCAGGATTACGCTCGTTTGGATCGCTGTTTTTTTGCTGTTTGGAGCATGCAGCAATCATGAGACGGTGGTGACGGATCATGACGGCGGCTCAACGGATACCGAACCGCAGACTGAAAGCACGGTGCAGCTGGAACATAACCATTTCGGCGTCGTTGAGGACGGTTACATGAAAATATACCGCTACGATGAAAAAACGAATAAAATCAAACTGAAAAAAGAAACGGCGCTGGATGAGCTTGAATAAATTTCACAAGCGTTCGAATTTACAAAGCAGGCCGCACAAGCTACACTAGGTACTGACATTGATCATGCAGAGGGTGAGACGATTGAAACACAAGGTGATAATCAACCATTGGGAAGAAACCTGTGAAGATGATTCCTGCTATGAATATGGAACCAGCATCATCGTTGACGGCAAAGAACTGATCAGAGAGGCTTCCATTACAAGCGCTCTGAAATCCGTACTGAAAGAAATCGGTGCTGATGTGGAAATAGAAGAAACCGTTGAAAGCGAAAAAAAATGTGATTTTACAAAAAATAAGAATAAAAGTCTAGACTACTAAGCAGTTTTTTTTCATGTTATGATAGACATCGGCTTACACATGACACCTTGAGTAGGATGAGAGATGATTCTCGTTCTGCTCTCTTTTTTGGGCGTTAATCGGGGCAGAACCAAGGTCCGCTCTTTCAAAAATATGAACTTTTTATAAATCGATCTCAATATGTTGTGTTTTTCTGAGAGGTTAGTATACTATATATAGTGTTAAGAGATTCATTATTTTTGATAGGTCGTGATATGGATGGTTCAAATCATATTTGATTCAAAGACAGGGAATGTTCAGCGTTTTGTGAATAAAACAGACTTTCAGCTGATCCGCAAGGTGGACGAAATTGAAGATCTGGACACTCCGTTTGTACTGGTGACCTACACGACAAACTTCGGACAGGTGCCGGCATCAACGCAGGCATTTCTTGAAAAAAACGCCCATCTTCTGCAAGGAGTCGCAGCGAGCGGAAATAAAATCTGGGGTGAGAATTTTGCCAAAAGCGCCGACACGATCTCAAAGCAGTATCAGGTGCCGGTCCTTCTTAAATTTGAACTCAGCGGCACAGCGAAAGACGTTGAATTGTTTACTCAGGAGGTAGAAAAAGTTGTCACAAAACCAAGTGCCAAAATGGATTCAGTTAAATAACGAAATTATGATCCAACAAGATGGAAAATTCCAGTTTGATAAAGATAAAGAGGCTGTACATAGCTATTTTGTTGACTATATCAATCAAAACACGGTATTCTTTCACGATTTGAAAGAGAAGCTGGATTATCTGATTGAAAATCAATATTACGAAGAAGAGTTTTTGAGCCTCTATTCGTTTGAAGAGATAAAAGATGTTTTCAAGACAGCTTACGCGAAGAAATTTCGTTTTCCATCCTTCATGAGTGCTTTTAAATTTTATAACGATTATGCATTGAAAACGAATGATAAGAAAAAAATCCTTGAGCGTTACGAGGACAGAATTTCAATCGTGGCCCTGTTTTTTGCAAACGGCGACGCGGAAAAAGCGAAAGACTATGTGCGCTTAATGATTAACCAGGAATATCAGCCGAGCACGCCGACATTCTTAAATGCCGGACGCAAACGCCGCGGCGAGCTGGTCAGCTGTTTCCTTTTGGAAGTCAATGACTCGCTGAATGATATTTCAAGAGCGATCGACATCTCCATGCAGCTTTCGAAGCTCGGAGGAGGCGTGTCACTTAACCTGTCGAAGCTCCGTGCCAAAGGCGAAGCGATTAAAGATGTGGAAAATGCCACAAAAGGCGTCGTAGGCGTGATGAAACTTCTTGATAATGCGTTCCGCTATGCTGACCAAATGGGGCAAAGACAAGGCTCAGGCGCGGCATACCTGAACATTTTCCACCGGGATATTAATGATTTTCTTGATACGAAAAAAATCTCGGCTGATGAAGACGTCCGCGTTAAAACCCTTTCCATCGGCGTCGTGATTCCGGACAAGTTCGTCGAGCTTGCGAGAGAGGATAAAGCCGCTTATGTCTTTTATCCGCATACGATTTATAAAGAATACGGCCAGCATATGGACGAAATGGACATGACGGCGATGTATGAGGAGCTTGTCGACAATCCGCGCGTCAAAAAAGAAAAAGTGAATGCGCGCAAATTGCTTGAAAAGCTTGCCGTTCTCCGCTCTGAGTCAGGCTATCCGTACATTATGTTCCAGGACAACGTAAATAAAGAGCACGCGAATAACCACGTCTCAAAAGTGAAATTCTCAAACCTTTGCTCTGAAGTGCTTCAGGCGTCACAAGTTTCAGCTTACACAGATTATGACGAAGAAGATGAAATCGGCCTGGACATTTCCTGCAACCTGGGTTCTTTAAATATTTTGAATGTCATGAAACATAAATCGATTGAGCGCACGGTGAAACTTGCGACGGATTCCCTGACTCATGTGTCCGAGACGACGGATATCCGCAACGCGCCGGCAGTCAGACGCGCGAACAAAGCGATGAAATCGATCGGTTTAGGCGCGATGAACCTGCACGGCTACCTTGCCCAAAACGGCATCGCTTATGAAAGCCCGGAAGCAAGAGACTTCGCGAATACGTTCTTTATGATGGTAAACTTTTATTCCATCCAGCGTTCAGCTGAGCTTGCGAAAGAAAAAGGCGAAACGTTTGAGCATTATGAAGGCTCCACTTATGCAACGGGAGAATATTTCAATAAATACATCGAGAAAGAGTTCTCGCCGGCATACGAAAAAATCGCTGCGCTCTTTGAAGGCATGCACATTCCGACAATCGAAGACTGGAAAGAGCTGAAGGCGTTTGTCGCTGAAAACGGCATGTACCACAGCTACAGACTGTGTATCGCGCCGACAGGCTCCATTTCCTACGTCCAATCCAGCACGGCATCCGTTATGCCGATTATGGAACGGATCGAAGAAAGAACATACGGAAACTCAAAAACGTATTACCCGATGCCGGGGTTAGCGTCTAATAACTGGTTCTTCTACAAAGAAGCTTATGATATGGACATGTTCAAAGTGGTGGATATGATCGCGACAATCCAGCAGCATATCGATCAGGGAATCAGCTTCACCCTGTTTTTGAAAGATACGATGACAACTCGTGATCTGAACCGTATTGATCTGTATGCCCACCATAGAGGCATCAAAACCATTTACTATGCAAGAACGAAAGATACCGGGCAGGACAGCTGTCTTTCTTGTGTTGTTTGATTAAAGGAGAGTTTACAGTGACAAAAATTTATGACGCAGCAAACTGGTCAAAGCATGAAGATGATTTCACCCAAATGTTTTACAACCAAAACGTAAAGCAGTTTTGGCTTCCGGAAGAGATCGCATTAAACGGCGATCTTCTCACTTGGAAGTATTTGGGTAAAAATGAACAGGATACGTACATGAAGGTTCTCGCCGGCCTGACACTGCTTGATACAGAGCAGGGGAACACGGGCATGCCGATTGTGGCCGAGCACGTAGAAGGCCATCAGCGAAAAGCGGTTCTTAATTTCATGGCGATGATGGAAAACGCGGTGCACGCAAAATCATATTCAAATATTTTTATGACGCTTGCTCCGACTGAAACGATCAACGAAGTGTTTGAATGGGTGAAGCAGAATAAATACCTGCAGAAAAAAGCCCACACCGTCGTCGGACTGTACCGCGCCATAAAAAAAGATGATGAGATTTCGCTGTTTAAAGCGATGGTCGCTTCCGTTTACTTAGAAAGCTTCCTTTTCTACAGCGGTTTCTATTATCCGTTATATTTCTACGGACAGGGCAAACTGATGCAAAGCGGTGAAATCATCAACCTGATTCTTCGTGATGAAGCGATCCACGGTGTCTATGTCGGACTGCTTGCTCAAGAAATATACAATAAACAAACAGAAGCGAAAAAAGCGGAACTCCGCGAATTTGCGATTGAGCTTTTAGAAGAGCTTTATCATAATGAGCTTGAGTATACCGAGGATCTGTACGACCAAGTCGGGCTGTCTCATGACGTAAAGAAATTTATCCGCTATAACGCCAATAAAGCGTTGATGAACTTAGGATTCGATCCTTACTTTGAAGAAGAGGATATTAATCCGATCGTATTAAACGGATTAAACACCAAAACGAAATCACATGATTTCTTCTCCATGAAAGGGAACGGCTACAAAAAAGCGACGGTAGAACCGATTAAAGACGAAGATTTTTATTTCGGCCAAGATGAAGAGCAGATATAATATCTGCTCTTTTGGCTTGAATGGAGAGGTAAGACAGGAGGAACGGACATGAATAAAATGGATGAAATCATCTTGGCTGCACCGCGAAGCGACGTCTTTCAAAATGAAACGCTGGCATTTCAGGGAGTCAACAGCGAAGATGAATGTATCGTAAAGATCATGGCTCAAATTGAGGAGCATTTTTTTGACATCAGAAGAGGCGACGCGGAAGAGGACCCGCGTTTTAAACAGCCGATTCCATATGTCGTCATCCGCCGTGATGATGAGGTGTTTGTGTATGAACGGCTCGCGGGCGGCGGGGAATCGCGCCTCCATAATAAGCTTTCCCTCGGTTTCGGCGGACACATGAATCCTATGGAAGGGGCGGCTTCTTTTTCAGAGGTGCTGAAAGAGAATACCGACCGGGAGCTGGCGGAAGAACTGTACATTCGTGAGGAGGACAAACAAAACATTGTCACACTCGGTTTAATCAACGATGATGAAAACAATGTAGGGAAGGTACATATCGGCATCCTTTCTGCGCTCCAATTAGCGTCTGGAGCGCAAGTCGAAGTGAAAGAAAAAGATCAGATCGCCGGCCGCTGGATGAAAGTGAGCGAATTAAAAGAACAAGACGTGTATCAGCGTCTTGAAACTTGGTCACAGTTTGTCGCCGATATTCTTCAATAACAGAAAAACCCCTGTTCCTCCTAAAAAAGGGAGAACAGGGGTTTTTCGTTAGTTTAGTGTAATGACGGTATCAAATCCCGCTTTTTTTGCCCGCTCTGCTAACGATTCAGCATTATCTCTGGAAGAGAATGCGCCAATCTGCACTTTAAATAAGCCGCCTGTTGAAAGCACTATTGCATCAAAACCTTTAGACACCGCATTGGCGGCAAGCGCATCAGCATTTGCTTTCACTTTGAAAGCGCCGATTTGCACTTTATATAAGTCAGCCTTTTTTTTAGACTGAAAGCTTGCTCCAAGCCCTTGGCATGTCCTCTTGCAAGGCTTTCAATAAAACTGGATGTTTTCAGGTTGTTTGCGTCAGCTGTCGTATCAATAAAACCATTCTCCGTCAAAATCGCCGGCATATTTGACTCCCGCAGCACATGGAAGTTGTCTGTTTTTTTTCCGCGGTCATGAAAACCTGATGCGTGGATCACTTGTGTGTGGACGGCTGATTGGTAAGTCGAGGTCGGCGCTCCGACTCCCGGGTAAATATAGCTTTCAAATCCGGTTCCGCCTCCTGAGTTAATATGAATGGATAAAAAATAATCTGCGCCCCAGCTGTTGGCGGCATCTGTTCTTTCCGTCAGGCTGACCGTCTTATCGCTTGTCCTGCTCATCATGACAGAAACCCCTACATACTCATCCGTCAGAATTGTGCGCAAAGCCAGCGCGATCTCCAGAGTGACCGCTTTTTCCTGGAGGCCGTTCCCGGTTGCACCTGAATCAGTTCCGCCATGACCAGGGTCTATAAAAATTTTAACCATTCTCCATCACCTCATTACAGCATATGATGAGATTCAAAAGGTGCTTGTACGGCTGTCATTCATGAGAAAAATAAGAAATCCGCCTAACATTTCCCGGAAAATAAAAATAAATGGTTTGTCCCCCCGTTTCAGCTGAATACAATAAGAAATGAAAAATATTTCTCGGGAAAGCGCAGGATTCAGCATCATTCCCGAAGAGAACGGAAAATGTGACAGATATAGGAGAAAACGGGCCTCATGATGTAGGCGGATGTCACAGAACGTCTTCATCATGAATAAGATAAAGAGAGAACAGAGAGGTGAGCATGTTGGAGCGCGCTGTAACCTATAAAAATAACGGACAAATTAACATCATTCTTAATGGCCAAAAGCAAGTGCTGACAAATGCGGAAGCTGAGGCGGAATACCAGGCCGCCCTGCAAAAAAATGAAGCCAAGCACAGCATCCTGAAAGAAATTGAAAAAGAAATGAACACATTAGTGGGAATGGAAGAGATGAAACGCAACATTAAAGAAATTTACGCATGGATCTTCGTCAATCAAAAACGGGCCGAACAAGGGCTGAAAGTCGGGAAACAAGCTCTTCATATGATGTTCAAAGGGAATCCCGGCACCGGGAAAACAACCGTCGCGAGACTGATCGGCAAGCTTTTCTTCGAAATGAACGTTCTTTCAAAAGGACATCTGATCGAAGCAGAACGTGCTGATCTGGTCGGTGAATACATCGGACACACGGCGCAAAAAACGAGAGATCTGATTAAAAAGTCGCTCGGCGGCATTTTATTCATTGATGAGGCGTACTCACTTGCAAGGGGCGGAGAAAAGGATTTCGGTAAAGAGGCGATCGATACGCTTGTCAAGCATATGGAAGACAAACAACATGAATTTATCCTGATTCTGGCAGGATACTCGAGAGAAATGACACATTTCCTTTCATTAAACCCCGGCCTGCAATCGCGTTTTCCTATCAGCATTGATTTTCCGGATTACTCTGTCACTCAGCTGATGGACATTGCCAAGCGCATGATAGCAGAACGGGAGTATCAATTAAGTCAGGAAGCCGAATGGAAGTTAAAAGATTACTTAATGACAGTAAAAAGCACGACAAGCCCCATTAAATTCAGCAACGGTCGCTTTGTCAGAAATGTGATTGAAAAATCAATCCGCGCTCAGGCCATGAGGCTTTTAATGGGAGACCAATACTTAAAAAACGATCTGATGACGATCAAGAGCCAGGATTTATTTATAAAAGATGAGACGGCAGCTCATGAATAATCCTCTCAGCCGGTCTGAGAGGCCTCTTTTTTATTTCTCTCTTTAAAACCCGCCGGATGTGTGGTATACGCCCTGCGGGTTTGGTATGATAGTACTACTGCCCAATACGACACAGAAAGGAACATCCATTTGAACGAACAGGAAGAAAAAAAAGAAACGGTCATTCTGGTCGGCTGCCAGCTTCCGCACGTGACCGACGAGCACTTTGACCATTCGATGGACGAGCTTGCTTCATTGACAAAAACGGCTGACGGAACGGTGCTGACCCGGATTACGCAAAAACGGAACAGAGCGGATGCCGCTACATATATAGGCAAGGGGAAAGTAGACGAGCTGAAGGCGCTGTGTGAAGAGCTTGAAGCGGATCTGGTCATTTTTAATGATGAACTGTCACCGAGTCAGCTTAAATCACTCGCCACGGCAATTGAAGCGAAAATCATCGACCGCACGCAGCTTATTTTGGATATTTTCGCAAAAAGGGCGAAGACGAGGGAAGGAAAGCTTCAGATCGAATTAGCCCAGCTACAATACGCACTGCCGCGTCTGAGCGGACAAGGAATCAATCTCTCCAGACAAGGCGGCGGAATCGGGACGAGAGGGCCCGGTGAGACAAAGCTTGAAACAGACCGGCGCCACATTAGAAACCGCATACACGAAATTAACGTACAGCTGTCAACGGTTATCCGCCACAGAAGCCGTTACCGGGAGAGACGCAAGAAAAATGGCGTGCTTCAGGCGGCGCTTGTCGGGTATACCAATGCCGGGAAATCAACGTGGTTTAATAAATTAACAAGCTCAGACAGCTATGAAGAAGATCTGCTGTTTGCAACACTTGATCCGATGACGAGAAAGATGGCGCTCCCGAGCGGCTACAGCGTCCTGCTGTCTGATACGGTCGGCTTTATTCAAGATCTCCCGACCACGCTGATTGCCGCTTTCCGTTCAACGCTTGAGGAAGTGAAGGAAGCGGACTTGATCATTCATGTCATTGATTCTTCCAATGAAGATTATGCCGGGCATGAACAGACTGTTCTCGGCCTGTTAAAAGAGCTTGAGGCAGATGATATTCCGGTGTTGACCGCTTATAACAAACGGGATGAAACATTTCCTGACTTCATTCCGACAGCAGGGGAAGGCCACATTATGATCAGCGCTAGAATCGCCGGGGATGAAGCGAAACTAAAAGCGGAAATCGAAGCTTATTTACGCCGGGAGCTGATGACGGCGTATGAAGTTCATGTGCCTGCGGCTGAAGGCAAATTGATGTCACGCATCAAATCAGAGACTATGATCGACGGCCTTTATTTTAATGAAGAAAATGAGCGATACGAAGTCTCGGGGTACGTACAAGAAGAACAAAGCATACTTGGAGAACTGAAGAAATTCATGTAAGGAAGGTATACACAACATGTTTGAGACACTGACACACGGCGCTCTTTTACAAAAAACCGCCGAAGAAACAGAAGCGGAAATCGCCGCCGTTCATAAAAAAATAGAAGAGATCAGTGAACGGAATGAATGGAGAGTTTTGCAAAGCTACAGAAAGCATAAAGTAAGCGATACGCATTTTACGCCTTCAACCGGGTACGGCTATGATGACATCGGCCGAGATACACTGGAAGAGATCTATGCTGATGTGTTCGGAGGAGAGGCTGGGCTGGTGAGGCCGCAAATCATTTCCGGGACGCACGCGATTTCAATCGCGCTGTTCGGTGTGCTGAGACCCGGAGACGAATTGCTTTATATAACAGGCAAGCCTTACGATACACTTGAAGAAATCGTCGGGGTGAGAGGCGGGGAGTACTCAGGCTCGCTTAAGGAATTTCAAATCGGGTATAATGCAGTCGATTTAACCTCAGAAGGCAAGGTTGACTTCGAAGCGGTCCGGGCTGCAATCCGTCCGAATACGAAAGTGATCGGTATTCAGCGTTCAAAAGGATATGCGAATCGTCCGTCCTTCAGAATAAATGAAATTGAAGAAATGATTCGTTTCGTAAAGGAAATCAAAGAAGATGTCATTGTTTTTGTGGACAATTGCTACGGAGAATTTGCGGAAGAGCGGGAACCTTGCCACGTCGGTGCGGATCTTATGGCCGGCTCCTTAATTAAAAACCCGGGCGGCGGCCTTGCCAAGACGGGCGGCTATCTTGTAGGAAAAGCCAAGTGGATTGAAGCCTGCTCTTACCGGATGACCTCACCGGGAATCGGAAGTGAAGCCGGCGCCTCGCTTTATTCATTGCAGGAAATGTATCAAGGTTTCTTTCTTGCTCCGCATGTAGTGGCGCAAAGCTTGAAGGGAGCGGTATTTACCGCCCGTTTTCTCGAAAAGCTGGGCTTTACGTCAAACCCGGCCTGGAATACGCCGAGAACGGATCTGATCCAATCAGTTGAGTTTCAGGACCCTGATAAGATGATCGCTTTTTGCCAGGCGATACAATATGCTTCTCCGATTAATGCGCATGTGACGCCGTATCCGAGCTATATGCCGGGATATGAAGACGATGTCATCATGGCAGCGGGCACTTTCGTACAGGGAGCAAGCATTGAATTATCAGCAGATGGCCCTATCAGACCGCCTTACGTTGCTTATGTCCAAGGGGGATTAACTTATGCGCACGTGAAAAATGCGATTTGCAGCGCCGTAAATGCTTTAATGGAGAAAGGGCTGATCTAATTCGTTTGCAATTTTCAAAGAATTAGATGTTAAGTTTCCTTACATTGTGTTGACACAAAATATAACATCACCTATAATGAGACTAAGATAAGAAAAGGGGGAAATTGAGATGAGTGATAATATTCGCCGCTCAATGCCTTTATTTCCGATTGGGATTGTCATGCAGTTAACAGAACTGTCTGCCCGGCAAATTCGATATTATGAGGAAAATGGACTGATATTTCCAGCGAGAAGCGAAGGGAATAGACGATTATTTTCATTCCATGATGTAGATAAACTGTTAGAAATCAAAAATTTGATTGAACAAGGCGTCAATATGGCTGGTATCAAACAAATTCTGGATAAGGCATCTGCCGAACCGGAAGAAAAATCCAAAACGGCCAAACCGATGAAGCATGATCTGTCTGATGATGAACTCAGAAAGCTTTTGAAAAACGAACTGATGCAGGCAGGCCGTTTCCAGCGGGGGAATACTTTCCGCCAAGGTGACATGTCCCGATTCTTTCATTAATCCGTTAGCAACTGTTTTGCTATATACATTTACCTTTTAGAGGAGGAGTTTTACGAAATGGCAAAGTACACAAGAGAAGACATCGTAAAATTAGTAAATGAGGAAAACGTAAAGTATATCCGCCTTCAGTTCACAGACATTCTCGGAACGATTAAAAACGTAGAAATTCCTGTGAGCCAGCTTGAAAAAGCACTTGATAATAAATGTATGTTTGACGGTTCTTCCATCGAAGGATTTGTCCGCATCGAAGAGTCTGATATGTACTTATATCCTGATCTGAACACATTTGTCATCTTCCCGTGGACGGCTGAAAAAGGTAAAGTAGCACGCTTCATCTGTGATATCTATAATCCGGACGGCACGCCGTTCGAAGGTGATCCGCGTAACAACCTCAAACGGATTCTGAAAGAAATGAAAGAACTCGGATTCAGCGATTTCAATCTTGGACCTGAGCCTGAATTCTTCCTGTTTAAATTAGACGAAAAAGGCGAACCGACGCTTGAATTGAATGATAAAGGCGGATACTTCGACCTCGCTCCGACCGACTTGGGAGAAAACTGCCGCCGCGATATCGTGCTTGAACTTGAAGAAATGGGCTTTGAAATCGAAGCATCTCACCATGAAGTTGCTCCGGGTCAGCACGAAATCGATTTTAAATATGCCGGTGCCATCCGTTCTTGTGACGACATCCAAACTTTCAAACTGGTTGTCAAAACGATTGCCCGCAAACACGGTCTGCATGCGACATTCATGCCAAAACCGCTGTTCGGCGTAAACGGATCCGGTATGCACTGTAATCTATCACTCTTTAAAGAGGGCGTTAACGCATTCTTTGATAAAGACGCTGATCTTCAGCTGAGTGAAACAGCAAAACACTTCATTGCCGGTATTGTAAAACACGCGACAAGCTTTACAGCTGTCACAAACCCGACAGTGAACTCTTACAAACGCCTTGTTCCGGGCTATGAAGCACCTTGTTACGTGGCATGGAGCGCGCAAAACAGAAGCCCGCTGATCCGTATCCCGGCTTCCCGCGGCATCAGCACGCGTGTTGAAGTCCGCAGCGTAGACCCGGCGGCAAACCCGTACTTGGCGTTAAGCGTATTGCTTGCAGCAGGTCTTGACGGAATCAAAAACAAACTTGAAGCGCCGGCTCCGATTGACCGCAACATCTACGTTATGAGCAAAGAAGAGCGCATGGAAAACGGAATCGTAGATCTTCCGGCGACACTGGCGGAAGCTCTCGATGAATTCAAATCAAACGAAGTTATGGTTGCAGCTCTCGGCGAGCACCTGTTCGAACACTTCATCGAAGCAAAAGAAATCGAATGGGATATGTTCCGCACACAGGTTCATCCGTGGGAGCGCGAACAATACATGTCTCAATATTAATCTCTCAATCCCTTGGCACTCTTGGTGTCAGGGGATTTTTTGGTTTATTAACAAGTTTAATAACTTAATATAAATCATGTATCACCCACAAAACACCCACAAAAAATCAATAAAAAATTACTTCATAATTGTGGAGATATAATCCTCGTACTTATTCATTGAATCTCTGTCAATTTTTTTGATGATGTGAGTAAATATTTGACGTCACTTGAATACTCTTATGGCCCAGTCGTTCTTGTACATATTTCATTGATGCAGCTGTTCATCATTGATTCCCTATTAATTTGGATGAAAATTCAGGAAGAGGTATCCATAAATAGGAACAAGAAAAATGAATGAATGGAGAGAAGAGATGTCAAAGGAATATGTGGACGAAAAGGCTGTCCGTAAAATAGTTATCAAATAATTGAAAAATTATCGCGCGCTCAAAGTCCACTTAGAAAATAAAAAGAGTGTTCATCTACCGATATTAACATTTTCCCTTCCCTCCGAGATTCGCTTACCGTTAATGAACTAAAGGTGAAGCAGATGGAATGTGCTTTAAAAAACATCTTGGATGATGAGGAACGTTTGATTATCGAGAAGAAGTACCTGACAGCTGGTAAAGGTGAAAGACATTCATATTTATATGGAACTTGGCATGAAGAAGGATACCTATTATGAAAAAAACAGCGTGCTATCCTCATATTGCCACAGCACTTGGGATTAATTGACGAAAAATTCACTAAAATGACAAGAAAAATATGGTTATTGTTAGAAAAAATTGGTTTAATAAAAGTGTAAATAAAAAAAGGAGATGAGAAGCATGAAGAAAGTTTTGATGATTTTCGCTGTTTTTGCTTTGACTTTAGGTGGTTTAGGAATTTTTAAACCTGGACAGGCTTTTGCAGCAACTTCCGGGTGGGAGACACATAATGGAGTAAAAGCTAAAATTACAACAGATCGTTCAGGTAATTATCCTTCAACTGATACTTATATCGGAATAAACATTCAAACCCAGTATTCTAAGAAACTCTCCTATCAACTAATGATTAATGATGTTAACAAACATGAGTTACTCGCAGAAAGAAGAGGTACCATTGATGCCAATGGTAATATTGATAGACAGATATTAATTAGTGACTTTTTAGGAAAAGGGAAAAGTGGGAAATTTAAAGTTCTCTTTAAAGCTTACAAGTATGGTGATTATGACACTTGGTATGGAGACTGGTTTACGTCTGAGTTTACAGTAACACGTTAATAAAATAGCTTTTTGCGCTCTGTTTTTTTTAGCAGGGCGTTTTTTTTCAACAAAATCCCGACAAAATTGGGGGACTATTTATGTTTGAAATGTCGATAAACTTAACCTATCAACAAAACAAGGGTGACGCGTCTAACCCTTATCAATGGCGTATCCGGATACGGAACAAAGGTGTTGAGGAATGAAGCCGAACGAGAGGAACATTCTGAGCCTGGATAGCAGCTAGTCTGCGACGGCCATAACGGGGAAGTAATTTCGTTTTACTGCGATCTTACTGTACTTGGCTTCCTCTCGGAGTATGTGTAAGGCGCAATTCTTATTAAGCGATTAGCACAAGGAGTTGATAAAAAAGAGCAACCCGTGGGCTGCTCAATTTATATCATTATCCGTATCACTTGTCATTGTTTATTTCAATGGTTTTGTTTAATGCAAAAATCTTTATAACCTTGGATTTTTATGAATGCCTAGATGTTCTTTAATGGCTTTTGAAGTAACTTAGAATAATTCACTTTATGTTCTTTTGCGATGTCATCCATTCAGCGGGGGGAAACGATTAGCGGTTAACCGCTTGATCGTAGGGGCAGTTTAGAAAGAATATATAGAGGGGATTGTACTGCCGCCTAAAAGATGTAGCGCGCCTGATTGCCGCAGCTATGTGGATTGGGCGGAGCGTTATTGTGAGAGAAGCACAAGGGGGATACCGACAAGCAGTACCACAAAAATTTGAGATACAACAGGGAGAACAACAAGCTCTATTCCTATTACCATTTGACAGAGTGGAAATCCCTTCGAAAACAGAAGCTTAGAGAAAGTAACTATCATTGTGCTGTCCGTGCCTTAACAGGGATGTTTAAACAAGTCTCAAAGGTTAGTAGAGCTTAGAGACATCATAAACGATATTCAAGAGCATACCGACTTAAGTATTCTTGAGGTGCTTTGTCATCATAATCAGATTACTTTTGATACCTGAAAGGCTATAATTGGTCAAAAAAAGGAGTAATTGATTATGAATAATATTAAAAATTTGTCATTTCATTTTTTGGTTGCTGGGAAGTTAGAGATGTTTAGGGAGTATGCTGGATACATTGAGCAAAGTCTCGGCAGGGAGATTTATGATTTTGAAGAGTCTATGAAGGAATTCAGTGATGAAGAAAAAGAAGAATTTGTTGACTGGCATTATGATGAAATAGTCAATTTTAGAGATGTCTTTCCTTCCATTATGAGAAATTCATTATTCATTAGCGTGTATTCTTTTTTAGAGGAAAAGATTATAGACTTATGCGGTCAGCCGGATGAGACAAGTATTAAGCTAGAAGATTTACAGGGTAACGGTATTACCAGAGCAGCTTTATATATAAAAAAGATTAAGAAAGAAGTTTTTCCTGATGATATTAAAGAATGGCACTTCATTATTAATGCCAACCATATTAGAAATTGTATTGTCCACTGTGGGGGAGATATAGAGAAATCGAAAAACCCCAAAAAAGTTAGACATGCAATCCAAGAGTTAAAATATGTTCTTGAAAATAGTCATCACAAAATAATACTTAGTGAAGAATTTTGCATGGAGTTTATTAGCGTTATAGAAAGGTTTCTTTTTATTCTTTATAAATAAATTAAGGTTATAAGTCCCCCGCCGTTTCATCGGGTGTTTTTTTCATTTTCCTGTACATCGGCGCCCCGTTAATTTGTAAAAAATGTTGAAATGAAAATTTTGATTTATACTTTTTTTGCCTTGTTTTTGACCGGTGGCCGAACCTTGACAGGTATAGGGCGATCTTCATTCCTTTCATTGCACTGCTCTTGCATAATCGCCTGATTTATCAAGTGCGTTTGTCAATTCATCTTCAAGGAACGATTCTTCTACATAAGAATTTGCAAGCCCGGTTTCTTCAATCATAGCTTCTATAATTAGAGAGTCATATATTCTCAGATTTAGAAACAAGAATTGTGATTTCACGAAAAAAGTAAGGCCATGGGGAAACAAGACACCTATAATATAATTTTTTAGGCCTTTGTAATTAAATTACAAATATTCATAATATTCACTCGTTGATTCGTGCTATTATATTGAAGGGAACGATCAAAAGCTTTGGCGTAAGGGCAACCTCATGTCAAAGCCAGAAAAATTTATAGGAGGTAACATATGTTTAAGTTTAAAAAGAATTTCTTAGTTGGATTAACGGCAGCATTAATGAGTATTAGTTTGTTTTCAGCAAGCGCTTCTGCAGCTGGCACAGACTACTGGCAAAATTGGACTGATGGGGGCGGAACAGTAAACGCTGTCAATGGATCTGGAGGAAATTACAGTGTTAATTGGTCTAATACCGGAAATTTCGTTGTTGGTAAAGGTTGGACTACAGGTTCGCCATTTAGGACAATAAACTATAATGCCGGTGTTTGGGCGCCTAATGGCAATGGATATTTGACTTTATATGGTTGGACGAGATCACCTCTCATCGAATATTATGTAGTGGATTCATGGGGTACTTACAGACCTACCGGAACGTATAAAGGTACTGTAAACAGTGATGGAGGTACATATGACATCTATACAACGACACGTTATAATGCACCTTCCATTGATGGCGATAACACTACTTTTACGCAGTACTGGAGCGTCCGTCAGACGAAGAGACCAACTGGAATCAACGCTGCAATCACTTTCAGCAATCATGTTAACGCATGGAAGAGTCATGGAATGAATCTGGGCAGTAATTGGTCTTACCAAGTCTTAGCGACAGAGGGATATCAAAGTAGTGGAAGTTCTAACGTAACAGTGTGGTAACAGATCATTTTTAATCAGGGTTAGCTAACGGGCTGCTGATCGTTCTTTGAGAAATTTTATTTAAAGATTATCATAACCTTTCATAGAGATGGAGGTTGAATCAATGTTTTCAAAACAAAACGAGAGTTTAACGGTTTTGACGGAAAGTCAATTGTCTTCCAGAGCATTTAAAGATGAAGCGTATGCTTTTTATAAAGAACTGCGAAAATCCCGCCCTCTCTGCCCATTATCTTTAGGAAGTCTTGGGGAAGGCTGGCTTATATCGAGATATGATGATGCAATACAGTTATTAAAGAATGAAAAATTAAAGAAAAACTATGAAAATGTATTTACCGCAAAAGAAGAGAAACGACCTGTTCTATTTAAGAATGAAGGGCCTTTAAGAAAGCATATGCTTAATTCAGACCCCCCTGATCACAATCGCTTGCGAACTCTTGTTCAGAAAGCATTTACTCATCGGATGATTTTACAGCTGGAAGACAAAATCCAACATATAGCAGATTCTTTATTGGATAAAGTACAGCCCAGCAAATTCATGAACCTAGTGGACGATTATGCGTTCCCTTTGCCGATTATCGTCATAAGTGAAATGCTTGGTATTCCCCTGGAAGATCGTCAAAATTTCAAAATTTGGTCGCAAGCAATTATTGATTTTTCAGAAGCCCCTGAAAGACTTCAGGAGAATGACCATTTGTTAGGGGAATTTGTTGAATATCTGGAATACTTAGTTCGTAAAAAAAGGAGCGAGCCTGCAGGAGATTTAATCAGTGCATTAATTCAGGCGGAAAGTGAAGGCACACCATTAAGTACAGAAGAATTGTACTCGATGATTATGCTGCTTATCGTTGCAGGTCATGAAACAACCGTAAACTTAATCACCAATATGACATATGCTTTGATGTGTCACCATGATCAACTGGAAAAGCTCCGCCGGCAGCCGGATTTGATGAACTCAGCCATAGAAGAAGCATTGCGGTTTCACAGCCCGGTTGAGTTAACGACGATTCGCTGGACGGCTGAACCGTTTATACTGCATGGGCAGGAAATTAAGCGGAAAGATGTGATCATCATTTCCTTAGCATCAGCAAACCGCGATGAAAAGATATTTCCAAATGCCGACATGTTTGATATTGAAAGAAAGAATAACCGCCATATTGCTTTTGGCCATGGCATCCATTTTTGCCTTGGTGCTCAGCTTGCCCGCTTAGAATCAAAGATTGCTATTTCCACCTTATTACGCCGCTGTCCAAATATACAGATAAAAGGCGGAAAGGAACAAATAAAATGGAAAGGGAATTTTCTGATGCGAGCACTCGAAGAACTGCCGCTAACTTTTTAAGGGACATGTGATTTTCACATATTATCTCGTTATTAAGAGTGAATCATTATAAACGCTGCAACATAAAAAAACATGTCTCCAAACACCAATAGTTTCATTCTATCGGTGTTTTTAATTGTTTTCAGTCTCATTCAAACTTATCTCATTTGGACAAACCGCTGTTACAGATGCATTTCATGAAGATAATAATCATTGGGGGACCGCAAACTTTCCCAAAAAGCTTTGGTGTTTCCTCCGAAATACGGGGAGTAGGGGGAGGAATCATTTTATTTCAGCCAGATTTAAATTTTCTGAAAAAAACATTGAAAAAGCCGAAAGGATTTTATAATATTAAATCAAGTTAGTTTGTTCATGCAACAAACTAACAAAACTCACTTTAATCGTCCATGAGATAAGGATCTTTTAAACATGGATGGAAGGGGGATAAGAGGCACGATTTAGCTGGAGGCAAAATGAAAAAGGCTTTTATCCTTTTTCAGGAATATCATGAATGTACTGCTTGCCGATCATCATTTGCAGGTGAAAATGCTCTGTGAAAGGTAATCTCTATCGTTTTGTTGAAAGCGCTTACTGTCTGGTGTTTTTAAAGAAGTGTTCCATTTCTCACTGTTCCATATTAAAGGGCCGAAAAGGAGAGGAAATCATGCTCAGTGAAAATGTAAAGAAGATTAGCATGGTTGAAAAAGTTGGATATGCGTCTGGAGATTTTGCATGTGATTTGATTTATGCAACAGTATCTACTTACCTTTTGTTCTTCTATACAGATATATTTGGTTTATCAGCAGCAACAGCCGGTACTATGTTTTTAGTGGTCAGAATCATCGACGCTCTCGCTGATCCTTTTATTGGAACAATAGTAGACAGAACAAATAGCAGGTTTGGACGCTTTAGACCATATCTTTTATTCGGGGCATTTCCATTTGTCATCCTGGCAATACTCTGTTTTACAACTCCGGACTTTTCGGATATGGGGAAATTAATATATGCCTATATAACCTATGTCGGCTTGTCGCTTACATACACAACGATAAACGTTCCATATGGCGCGTTAACTTCCGCAATGACCAGAAATAATCAAGAAGTTGTTAGTATAACCTCTGTCCGTATGTTATTTGCGAATCTTGGCGGACTTGTTGTTGCATTTTTTGTTCCTTTACTGGCTGCTTATTTAAGCGATACTTCGGGTAACGAATCCCTTGGCTGGCAGCTGACCATGGGTATTATGGGAATAATAGGCGGGTGCCTTTTAATCTTTTGTTTTAAAAGCACAAAAGAGCGTGTCACTCTTCAAAAAACTGAAGAAAAAATTAAATTAACGGATATATTTGAGCAATTTCGTGTTAATCGTCCGCTTGTTGTATTAAGTATTTTCTTTATTATAATTTTTGGAGTGAATTCAATCAGTAATTCAGTTGGCATCTATTATGTAACGTATAACTTAGAAAGAGAGGATTTAGTGAAGTGGTACGGTTTGATCGGAAGTTTGCCTGCTTTGGTCATTTTACCGTTTATACCTAAGCTTCATCAATTATTGGGGAAGAAGAAATTACTAAACTATGCATTATTACTGAATATGATCGGCCTCTTGGCTTTACTGTTTGTTCCGCCAAGCAATGTGTTTCTTATACTCTTCTTTCGATTAATTGCCGCTGCCGGAAGTCTCACTGCCGGGGGATATATGTGGGCGCTGATTCCTGAAACAATAGAATATGGAGAGTACAGAACAGGGAAAAGAATGGGGGGGCTCATATACGCTATTATCGGATTTTTCTTTAAATTCGGCATGGCCTTGGGAGGCGTTGTACCGGGGCTGGTTTTAGATAAGTTTGGATATGTGGCAAATCAGGTGCAAACGGCGGAGGCATTGACTGGAATTTTAATTACAACAACCATTATTCCCGTGTTCTTACTGGTTTTAGCTATGATTGATATTAATTTCTATAACTTAGATGAGAAAAAATATAAAAACATGGTACGGGAATTAGAGAATAGAGACAAAGTTTATTTGGATCATATTGATGATTTCAAAGCTTAAAACATGATGAATCAACAGAAAACAGCTGAGGGGGAGTCCAAATGAAGATTATCAATCCAGTACTTAAAGGATTTAATCCGGATCCGAGTATTTGCAGGGTTGGTGAAGATTATTATATTGCTGTATCTACATTTGAGTGGTTTCCGGGAGTCCAGATACACCACTCAAAAGATTTAGTGAATTGGCACTTAGTTGCCCATCCATTACAGAGAGTTTCACAATTAGACATGAAAGGAAACCCTGATTCAGGCGGGGTCTGGGCACCATGTTTAAGTTACAGCGACGGAAAGTTTTGGCTCATCTATACGGATGTTAAGGTAGTAGAGGGCGCATGGAAAGATTGTCACAACTATTTAGTTACTTGTGAAACCATTAATGGTGATTGGGGGGAGCCGATTAGATTAAATAGCTCGGGGTTTGATGCGTCTTTGTTCCACGATACGGATGGGAAAAAATATTTATTAAATATGTTATGGGATCAGCGTATTGATCGGCACTCATTCGGAGGCATTGTCATGCAGGAATATTCTGATGAGGAGCAAAAATTAATTGGAAAACCGAAAGTGATATTTAAAGGCACTGATAGAAAACTGACAGAAGCTCCGCACCTTTATCATATCGGGAACTATTATTATTTATTAACCGCAGAAGGGGGAACACGGTTCGAACATGCTGCTACAATTGCCCGCTCTGCAAATATTGAGGGCCCATATGAAGTTCATCCCGATAATCCAATTTTAACGTCATGGCATGATCCGGGAAATCCGCTGCAAAAGTGCGGTCATGCATCCATTGTTCAAACACATACAGGTGAGTGGTATTTAGCTCATTTAACGGGACGCCCTATTCATCCTGATGATGATTCCATTTTTCAGCAGAGAGGATATTGTCCTTTGGGCAGAGAAACAGCTATTCAAAAACTTTACTGGAAAGATGAATGGCCCTATGTAGCAGGCGGAAAAGAAGGAAGCTTGGAGGCAGAAGCACCTTCTATACCCGAAACCATGTTTGAAGCAACGTACCCGGAAGTCGATGAATTTGAGGATTCAAAATTAAATATAAATTTTCAAACGTTAAGGATTCCATTCACGAATGAATTAGGTTCATTGACTCAAGTGCCAAATCATTTACGATTATACGGTCATGAATCATTAACCTCGACATTTACTCAGGCATTTGTAGCCAGACGGTGGCAAAGTTTCCATTTTGAAGCGGAAACTGCTGTTGAGTTTTATCCTGAAAATTTTCAGCAAGCCGCTGGTTTGGTGAACTATTACAATACAGAGAACTGGACGGCTCTTCAAGTCACGCATGATGAAGAACTTGGCCGTATTCTTGAATTAACAATATGTGATAACTTTTCTTTTTCACAACCATTAAAAAATAAAATTGTTATTCCTCCGGAAGTCAAATATGTATATTTAAAAGCGATAATTGAAAAGGAAAAATACAATTATTTCTATTCATTGAACAAAGAAGACTGGCACAAAATTGACATTGCATTGGAATCGAAAAAATTATCAGATGATTACATCCGTGGAGGAGGATTCTTCACGGGAGCCTTTGTAGGGATGCAATGCCAAGATACCAGCGGTAATCATATTCCGGCCGACTTCAAATATTTTCGCTATAAAGAAAAATAATGCGCTTTTGAAAAAGGAGGCTTCTATTTCAGAACTCCTTTTTCATATTAGAAAATGACCTATGTGAAAAATCCCTTCATAAATTCTCCTGCTCAGTTTAAAAAACAAAAAAACTCATCTTAAAAGATGAGCGTAAAACATAGAGATTCAAACATTTTAATTAATGATTAACCATATCAAGAAAATGATCAATCACAATAGAGGACATTCCTAAAGCCGGTGCATTTTTTCCTAAGAGGGATGGTAATAATTCATAGTTATTGCCTAATTGAGAATAAATCCTGGACGACACTTCACTTCTGATTGAATTTAAAACCATAGGGTGCGATTCAATGATGCTGTTTCTTAAAATGATCGCTTGCGGATTGAATGTATTCAGAATATTGGTCAGGCCTATTCCTAAATAGAATCCAAAATTCTGTAATGCATGTAAAGTTTCAATATCATTCAGATGGGCGAGATCTATGATATCTTGGCAGGACACTTTTTTCCCTTTAGTCTGAAGAGATTTTAATAAAGCCTTCTCTGAAGCGTACAATTCCCAGCAGCCTCGGTTCCCGCAGCTGCATTTAGGACCATTAAAGTCTATTGTCATATGTCCCATTTCACCGGAGAATCCGCCAACCCCTCTATATAAATGATTGTTGATAATAACACCGATCCCTATTCCTGTACTGATACTTGCATAAATCATGTTATCGTGATTTTTTGCGGCGCCAAATACTTTTTCACCATATGCACCGGCATTTGCCTCATTTTCAATAAAAACGGGCACATTGAACTTCTCTTGTATGAAAGACTTTAAGTCAATATCTCTCCAATTGGAGTTTGGAGTGAAAACAATTTTTTGATTTTTATCAATGAGTCCGGGCACGCATATGCCTATACCGATAAGCCCGTACGGAGATTGCGGCATATTGGCAATAAAGTGATGAATCATATCAATTAAAATGTCTTTTGTTATTTCTGGAGAACTGCATTCCAAATGATGGTGCTGATCAAGAACGATCGTCCCTTCAAGGTCTGTTAAAATGCCATTAATATAATCCACACCAACATCTATTCCTACGGAGTATCCTGCTTTTTTATTAAAAACAAGCATGACAGGTCTTCTTCCGCCGCTTGATTGTCCCTGACCTATTTCAAATACAAGATTTTCTTTCATTAATGTGTTTACCTGTGATGAAACAGTTGATTTATTTAATCCGGTCATTTCGGATAATTTTGCTCTTGAAATAGGTGAATTCTTAAGTATTTCTTTTAATAATAACTTTTGGTTTACTTTTTTGACAAAGGTTTGATCAGCGATATCCACTTAATCCACTCCATTTGTATAATCTTTAAATTAAGTTGAAATTTTATTGTAGTGAGAAACATAGTACATACTGAATCTAATCTTTATTATATCTAATGTATCCATAAAAAACTAAAAAAATATTGAAAATACTGACGAGGTTATATAAGATAAAAATATGTTAGTTTGTTTGAGCAACAAACTAACATAAGCCGTACTTACAGTATGTCATAAAATGCGCCTGAATTTGAATTATCATGTTTTGAATTTATTTTTAAGGGGGAAACCACATGGCTCACTCTCATTCTGGTTCAGTCAACTATTTTGAAAGCGTAAACAAAGTGATTTACGAAGGGAAAGATTCGACTAATCCTTTAGCATTTAAATATTATAATCCTCAAGAAGTAATCGGCGGAAAAACGATGAAAGAACATTTGCGATTTTCTATTGCTTATTGGCATACCTTTACTGCTGACGGCACAGACATTTTTGGAGCAGCTACGATGCAAAGGCCGTGGGATCACTATAAAGGTATGGATCTCGCGAGGGCGAGAGTAGAAGCGGCATTTGAAATGTTTGAAAAACTGGATGCGCCTTTTTTTGCTTTTCATGACCGGGATATTGCACCGGAAGGCAGTACGTTAAAAGAGACAAATCAAAATTTAGATATTATCGTGAGCATGATAAAAGAGTACATGAGAAACAGCGGCGTTAAGCTATTATGGAATACTGCAAACATGTTTACGAATCCGCGTTTCGTCCATGGCGCCGCGACTTCTTGCATTTGCATATGCTGCAGCACAAGTAAAAAAAGGGTTAGAAACGGCAAAAGAGCTTGGCGCCGAGAACTATGTATTTTGGGGCGGCCGTGAAGGATACGAAACATTGCTAAACACCGATTTGAAATTTGAGCTTGATAATTTGGCCAGATTCATGCATATGGCAGTGGATTACGCGAAGGAAATCGGGTATACCGGGCAGTTTTTGATTGAACCGAAACCAAAAGAGCCGACCGCTCATCAATATGATACAGATGCAGCTACAACCATTGCCTTTTTGAAGCAATATGGCCTGGACAATCATTTTAAATTAAATCTTGAAGCCAATCATGCCACATTAGCCGGACATACATTCGAACATGAGTTACGCATGGCCAGAGTGCATGGTCTTCTTGGCTCTGTTGACGCAAATCAGGGTGATCCTCTTTTAGGCTGGGACACGGATGAATTTCCGACAGATTTATATTCTGCGACATTGGCAATGTACGAAATTCTGCAAAATGGCGGCCTTGGAAGCGGCGGATTAAACTTTGACGCGAAGGTCAGAAGATCTTCTTTTGAGCCTGATGATCTATTATATGCCCATGTTGCAGGGATGGATGCATTTGCAAGAGGATTGAAAGTCGCCCACAAATTAATCGAAGACCGTGTGTTTGAAGATGTGATTCAACACCGTTACCGCAGCTTTTCTGAAGGGATTGGCCTTGAAATTGCAGAAGGAAGAGCTAATTTCAAGACACTTGAGCAATATGCGCTGAATAATAAACCAATTAAAAACGAATCAGGAAGACAGGAGCGATTAAAAGCGATATTGAACCAATACATTTTAGAAGTATAACAAATGAAAAAGAAGCTCCAGATCCCGCTGAAAAGTTATAGCAGGGATAGCTGAGCCACCCCTGAACTGCCCGTCATGATTCCTTTATAGTTGTGTTATGACGGGTAATTTCTATAATTGGGGATTTATTTAGAGGGGAAGGAGTAAAAAAATGAAGTATGTCATTGGAATAGACCTTGGAACGAGTGCTGTTAAAACCATTTTAGTTAATCAAAACGGCAAGGTTTGTGCGGAAACGTCCAAAAGTTATCCGCTCATCCAAGAGAAGGCGGGATATAGTGAGCAAAATCCTGAAGACTGGGTGCAGCAAACAATTAATGCATTGGCTGAATTGGTTTCAATATCCAACGTTCAAGCCGAAGATATTGACGGGATAAGCTATTCAGGACAAATGCATGGGTTAGTCCTGCTTGACCAAGATTCGCAGGTGTTGCGTCATGCGATTCTTTGGAATGATACCAGAACGACGCCTCAATGTATCAGAATGACGGAGAAATTTGGTGATCGACTGCTTGACATCACAAAGAACCGTGTTCTGGAAGGGTTTACATTACCTAAAATCTTATGGGTGAAGGAACATGAGCCTGAACTCTTTAAAAAAGCTGCTGTTTTTTTGCTTCCGAAAGACTATGTGAGATTCCGCATGACTGGAGTCATTCACACCGAATACTCCGATGCGGCAGGAACTTTGCTTTTACATATTACCCGCAAGGAGTGGAGTGATGAGATTTGCAAACAATTTGGTATTTCAGCGGATATTTGTCCCCCGCTCGTTGAATCCCATGATTGTGTGGGATCACTGCTTCCGAACGTTGCAGCGGAGACCGGGCTGTCGGATAAAACAAAAGTGTACGCTGGGGGAGCAGATAATGCTTGCGGTGCTGTTGGAGCCGGTATCCTTTCTCCCGGAAAAACATTATGCAGTATTGGGACGTCAGGGGTCATACTTTCCTGTGAAGAAGACAAAGGAAGAGACTTTAGAGGGAAAGTGCACTTTTTTAATCATGGAAAAAAAGATTCTTTTTATACGATGGGAGTCACGCTCGCTGCAGGATACAGCTTGGACTGGTTTAAAAGAACGTTTGCACCAAACGAATCGTTTGAGCAATTACTGCAGGGGGTGGAATCTATTCCGATAGGAGCAAATGGACTGCTGTACACTCCTTATTTGGTTGGTGAGAGAACGCCGCATGCTGATTCATCCATTCGGGGAAGCTTGATTGGAATGGATGGAGCCCATACAAGAGAGCATTTTTTGAGGGCAGTAATGGAAGGCATCACATTCTCTTTACATGAATCAATTGAGCTGTTCCGTGAAGCGGGAAAATCAGTTGATACTGTTGTTTCTATCGGCGGGGGAGCTAAAAATGAAACGTGGCTTCAAATGCAAGCAGATATTTTCAATGCGCGGGTGATTAAGTTAGAAAGTGAACAAGGTCCAGCCATGGGGGCTGCTATGCTGGGTGCCTTTGGAAGCGGGTGGTTTGAATCCCTTGAAGAATGTGCAGAGCAATTCATTCGTGAGGCAGCTGCATTTTATCCGAAAGAACAAAATGTTCAAAAATATAAAACACTATTCGATTTGTATAAGAAAATTTATACTCACACAAAGGATCTCAATACAGCTTTGCAGAGCTTTCGAAAAAACTAATGATAAGTGTGGTTCGTAATGGGCTGTGAAAACTTTTCTGACATACCTACAGCTGCAACACAGATAAGTTGGTGTTAATAAGATTGAAAGCGGCTTCAAAAAATCATTGAATGCAACTCTATTTCCTATACATTAACCGATCTGGCTGCCTTCTTTTGAAAGGTGGTGAGGATAAACAAAACATGACGGTAAGACCTGAATACAATCTGATCAAACGGGAGGAATGCCAAATGAAACAAAAAAGAATGAAGTTTTTATTAGCAGTTTTATTTAGTCTGGCGCTGACATTACCTGCATGGTCCGCACAGGCGGCAACTACAATCACCTCAAATCAGACTGGCACACAAGATGGCTATGACTATGAATTGTGGAAGGACTCTGGGAATACCAGTATGACGCTTAATAGCGGCGGTGCGTTCAGTGCCCAGTGGAGTAACATTGGGAATGCTTTATTCCGAAAAGGCAAGAAATTCGATTCAACGAAGACTCACTCACAACTTGGAAACATATCAATCAATTACAACGCAACCTTCAATCCCGGGGGGAATTCCTATCTGTGTGTTTATGGATGGACGAAAGATCCGCTCACAGAATATTATATCGTCGATAATTGGGGCACCTACAGACCGACTGGAACGCCGAAGGGAACTTTTACTGTTGACGGGGGCACATATGACATTTATGAAACCACTCGAATCAACCAACCTTCCATTATAGGTATCGCCACCTTTAAACAGTATTGGAGTGTCCGGCAGACAAAACGAACGAGCGGAACCGTATCTGTCAGCGAACATTTCAAGAAGTGGGAAAGCTTAGGGATGCCAATGGGTAAGATGTATGAAACCGCGCTTACGGTAGAAGGATATCAAAGCAATGGCAGTGCTAATGTAACTGCAAATGTACTGACTATTAGCGGAAAATCCTTTTAGGTTCTGATTCAAATTCTGATGTGGTATCAGTCTAAACGTACGATGAAATCGGAAGGTATGATATTTTTGTAAACCTTTTCGCGTTCTTTCCCTGGATGAGATCGCTTTGGGATATAGCGGGAAACTAAGAAAGAACCTGGCCAATTAGGCCAGGTTCTTTTTATATTGCGCAAAAACAGACACGGTGATATAATCAGTCTACGTGCGCTTTCTTGATAAATATTTATATATGTCCATCTTATATTATAATTATATCATGCTAGGAAGCTCTTGTCAATTTTTTTTGAAGGGAAGATGCAGAATGAGTTCTTTGGTACTTGGTTTACATGAAATGGAAAAAACACAGCGTTTGCTCGTTGGGGGAAAAGGGTTACATTTAGGAGAATTATCAAAAATTCAAGGTATACAAGTCCCAGAAGGATTTTGTGTCACAACAGCAGGATATCGAAAAGCCATCGAACAAAACGAAACGTTACAATCGTTGTTGAATCAATTGACCATGCTGAAAGTTGAGGATCGAGATCAAATTGGTAAAATCAGCAGAAAAATTCGGCAAATCATTTTGGAAGCAGAAATTCCTTCCGATGTCGTTGAGGCAGTTTCTCACTATCTCTCCCGGTTTGGCGAGGAACATGCATATGCCGTACGTTCTAGTGCGACTGCTGAAGATTTACCACATGCCTCTTTTGCCGGTCAACAAGACACCTATTTAAATATTATCGGCGTCGATGCAATCTTGCAGCATATCAGCAAATGCTGGGCTTCCCTATTTACAGATCGCGCGGTGATCTATCGGATGCAAAATGGATTCGGCCACAGCCAAGTTTATTTATCAGTTATCATTCAAAGGATGGTGTTCCCTCAGGCTTCGGGGATTTTATTTACCGCTGATCCGATTACCTCCAACCGAAAGGTGTTATCCATCGATGCCGGTTTTGGACTTGGTGAAGCATTGGTCTCTGGGTTGGTCTCTGCCGATTGTTATAAAGTACGGGACGGGCAAATCGTCGATAAGAGAATAGAAACCAAAAAATTGGCTATCAATGGACGAAAAGAAGGCGGAACAGAAACACAGCAAATCAATCCTGATCAGCAAAAGACTCAAACACTGACTGATGAACAAATTTTACAGCTGTCACGCATAGGAAGACAGATCGAAGCTTATTTTGGCCAGCCGCAAGATATCGAATGGTGTTTGGTCCGCGATACTTTTTATATTGTCCAGAGCCGTCCGATCACAACGTTATACCCCGTTCCTGAAGCGAGCGATCAAGAAAATCACGTCTATATTTCTGTCGGTCATCAACAAATGATGACAGATCCCATAAAACCGCTTGGATTGTCTTTTTGGCTGCTGACTACTTCTGCACCCATGCATAAAGCTGGCGGAAGATTATTTGTTGATGTCACACATCATCTGGCATCACCTGACAGCAGAGAAGGATTATTAAATGGCATGGGACAGCACGATCCGCTCTTAAAAGACGCACTTATGACCATAATAGAGCGACGGGATTTCATTAAGTCGATACCTGATAAAACAGCACCGAATCCCTTCAAAGGCAATACAGATATGCTGGCTCAAGTTGAAAACGATCCGACAATAGTTACGGATTTGATCAAAAGAAGCCAAACATCGATCGAAGAGTTAAAACAAAATATCACAACGAAATCTGGAGCGGATTTGTTTGAATTTATTCTGGAAGATATCGGGCAGCAATTAAAGAAGATTTTATTTGACCCAAAAAGTTCGGCTGTAATTCGAGCTGCCATGAATGCTTCATCATGGATTAACGAAAAAATGAACGAGTGGTTAGGTGAAAAAAACGCAGCAGATATGCTTTCTCAATCTGTACCGAGCAATATTACTTCGGAAATGGGTTTGGCATTATTGGATGTGGCAGATGTGATACGTCCTTATCCAGAAGTCATTGATTATTTACAACAGGTAAAAGATGATCACTTTATGGATGAGCTGGTTAAGTTTGAGGGCGGGCAGGAAACCAGGGACGCTATTGATGATTATCTCAACAAATACGGAATGCGGTGCGTCGGAGAAATTGATATTACAAGAACTCGATGGAGCGAAAAACCGGTTGCACTTATCCCAATGATTCTAAATAATATCAATAACAGTGTGCCTAATGCCAACCATCGGAAATTTGAGCAAGGGCGACAGGAAGCTTTGAAGAAAGAACAAGAGTTATTAGATCGATTGAAGCAATTACCGGATGGTGAACAAAAAGCCAAAGAAACAAAACGAATGATCAGCATCATCCGGAATTTCAGCGGGTTTAGGGAATATCCGAAATACGGCATGGTCAGTCGCTACTTCGTTTATAAGCAGGCTTTACTGAAAGAAGCCGAACAACTCGTGGAAGCGGGCGTTATTCATGAAAAAGAAGACATATACTATCTCACTTTTGAAGAACTTCATGAAGCCGTACGCGCAAATAAACTGGATTATCAAATCATCAGCAAACGAAAAAACGAGTACAAATTATATGAAAAACTATCCCCGCCGCGTGTTATCACGTCTGATGGTGAAATCATTACAGGCAAGTACAAACGAGAAAATCTTCCCGCCGGTGCGATTGCAGGTCTGCCTGTTTCCTCCGGAGTTATAGAGGGGCGAGCACGTGTCATCTTAAATATGGAAGATGCTGATCTGGAAGAGGGAGATATATTAGTCACCTCCTTTACTGACCCCAGCTGGACACCGTTGTTTGTATCCATAAAAGGTCTGGTCACCGAAGTTGGCGGACTGATGACCCATGGAGCGGTTATAGCGCGTGAATATGGCTTACCTGCAGTTGTCGGAGTTGAAAATGCTACCAGATTGATAAAAGATGGGCAGCGAATCCGCGTTCATGGAACAGAAGGCTGCATTGAAATATTATAAGCCGTCAGATACCCCCTTCATATGCCCTAAACTAGGGGTTACTGGTGATGGAAGCAGCATTTGTACCAATGATAAAAAGTTTCCACTGAACTGACAAAGATCAAACAATAAAAAAAGCTGGAACCTCTTAAGGAGGATTCCGGCTTTTTTTATGGGGAATGCCCTTGTAGCTGGGCTTTTATTTGGACATATTATAGTAGGACAAAAGAACAAGTGCAGGAAATTATAAAACCTTTCCGCTTCACATGAGTCCAGGTTTATTTTATTCTTCTCGTTTCATAATTATTATTAATTTAGGCATAAGAAAATAGGATTATGCAAACTATTAAAATTTCAATCATTACTTAGGAGTTAAATATAGGAGGAAACTTGAATTGAGTAATTTTACACGTTTACGCACACAAACCATAATAAAGGATGCGTTTTTGGAGTTATTAAAAGAAAAAACATTTTCATCTATCACAATTAATCATATTTGTGAAAAAGCAATGATTCATAGAAGCACATTTTACCGTCATTATGAAGATAAATATGAGCTATTTAGTGATGCATCAAATTCCATCGCGATAAACCTCTTTGAACAAACAAAGGGAGGTTTAGATCAAGAACATACATTGTTTGAGGAAATAATCGAATACGTAGATCTTAATCGGGAATTGTTTTTTAATCTTACCAGTAAAAATAATAGCCTTGAGTTATACGAAAAATTGATTCAATTTGGTGCAGAAAATTTATATGAAATTTCAATGGAATATAATGATCCGCTTTCTAAACAAATCCAAAATTCTGATTACCCAATGGTACTATGCGATTTCTACTGCAGTGGTTTTTTTGAGATTATAAAAAAATGGTTAAGCAATGAATATTCATATACAAAAGAAGAATTAATTCAGATTTCTAAGAATTTATAGATTAATGAACCACTTTAAAACACATGTCTCACTTTGAGACATGTGTTATTTTTTGCTCATCGTTTTCGTCAACATGAATTTTCTGGTGAAATTGCAGAGGTTGGCTCTCATGTAACAAAATTTAAAAAAGGTGACAGAGTATGTATCTACCCAATGATGCTTAAAGATCCTTCAAATGCTGAAACTGAACGTTTCATCACTTTAGACGCAGTTGGTGCACAAATCGACGGAGGGTTTGCTGAATATGTGATACTTCCACAAAAAACGATTTTTAAAATTCCAGATCATTTACCGCTAGAATTGGCAGCCATGGTTGAACCAGCAGCTGTATCTTTCCAATCCATTAAGGATTCAAATGTAAGAGAAGGCGATACTGTCGTTGTCTATGGAGCAGGTCCTATTGGGCTATTTGCTGTTTTAGGTGCAAAAGCTGCAGGCGCGTCTAATATTATTGTTATTGATCTATTTAATAGTCGACTTGATAAAGCAACTGAAATGGGTGCGACACACGTTTTTAATGCTAAAGAAGTAAACCCTGTTGAAGAAATTCGAAAATTATTCCCAGATGGAGCAGATGTTGCAATTGAAGCTGCAGGTGTCGAGTCAACATTTCACCAAGCTATTCAATCAACTAAAGTTCGTGGCACAATGATGGTTATCAGCTTCCACACGCAAGATATCCAATTTAATGTTCCTGCTTCACTAATCTTTAGTGGTGCAAAATTAATGGGGTCTGTAGGATACAGCAATGAAACTTACAATGAGGTCATTGAATTATTTGCTAATGGAAGATTACCCGCGCAATCAATTATTACAAGTAAAATTGATATAGATAATATCGCTGAACAAGGGTTTGATGCGTTAATTAATGATAAATCTCAAGCAAAAATTCTAGTTAAATTAAGTGGCGCACATTAATTTAAATATTGGAGCTTACCTTTTGCTTATGTGGTGATGAAAGTCGGATGGCTCAGGTGTAAAAGATACCTTTTGTCAAGCATATCAAGCATTTATGAAGTCAGTTAACAAGAGACAAGGAGTTGCTTGAATCATTTGTAACTTGAAGGACGATACAAGATGTTTAGGCTGGAATCTGAATTTTTCTTTAACTAATGAATTTTTTTCGAATAAGTGTTACGTTAAACAAGAAACCGAATTATTAAAATCCCGTATTTTTAATTAATATGGGATTTTCCCGTTTTTAAATAAACTGACCTTATATTTTAGAAAAATCTCACGTAAAATTAAATTTAAACAGGCTTAGCTGGATAGGCATGGGCGGGACACAGGGAAATTTTATTACCCCACATTTAAATTGAACCTTTGTTCTTGTTTTGGTCGAATAAAGAAGAGTTGAATTGGAAGAAATTTAGAATAATAATGTTTCAACTGTATTATCATGTATAGGGAATTATTTGTCGGAAATTGGCGCTCCCCGAGGAAGGGGTTAAAGCTGTTCTCTTGGAGATTTGTGAGGAAGTCGCAAGAAGGCACGTGGACATAATAAAGTTGGTCAAAAGTGAGCTTTGCAGTGGATGTCATCGAACCAAAACAATAGTTGAGTTTATTTGAATTGGATAATGAAAAGAAAAGAAACACCTGAAGGAACTGCGCTTTCACAGAGATGGGCTGACTGGTGGAGACAAAATAAAAAGCCCACTCATATGAGCAGGGCTAAATTCATTTTTTAACCTCCGACTGGCCTTTCAGCTACTTGGATGTTAGATGGTGAATCCGTACTCAATTGCGTTAAAGCTGCCCCGCTTAAAATTACAGTTAAAATAGATACGCAAAGCACAATTTTTTTCATAAGATTCCCTCCACCTGATTCATTTTCTGTTCAGCCCAAATCTTTTCATTGAAAAAGCTTGTTGCTTCTTCAAAAGCACCTATTGATTCAAACCTTTTTGCAGCTAAGTAGGCCAATTCATCTACACTTTCAAGGTCATTTTGTTGTTTTAAAAACTCAATATAACGAATGCAATTATTGAAGTTATTTTTTAACTCACCACAATAAAGGTGGTATAGGATGCTGATTTTGGCTTCGTATATCTTATTCTCCATTAATATGAGTCTTCCCTGTGCTTTATTGTAAAAATCAATGGCTTTCATTTTTTCGTCAATTTTAAATAGCTCCTTAATCATCATGAATAAAGAATTTATATAATAAATTGAATTCAACCAGGATTCATTTCCTACAGCTTTTTCAAGAGATTTAATGCATTTATCAGGTTTGTCCCAATCAGAATAAACAATGCTAAGGTTGTGAAATAACTGAGATTCTAAAAATTCATCTTTTGTTTCTTTTGCAATATCAATTGCTTCTAAGTAATATATTTCTGATTCCTCAAACCGTTTCATATCAGCATAGTTTGCAGCCGCAATCATTGTTGAAGTAGCCAGTTTGCATTTATAATCAGGGTGTCGTTTATATATTGTAATTGCATTCTTTATATAGTGTTGTGCCACAATGCTTTGTTTAACTAGAGTGTATAAGTAGGAGACTTTGGAGTAAAATTCAGCTGCTTCGATTTCATCTGGAATTTCTGCAAGTTTTTTCTCAGCTAATCCATATAAGTTAATTGCTCGATCATAGTTTTTGTTGTATGCCTCGTACATTCCTTCAAATAAATAAAAGTTATATTCCAATTTATCGTTTGTTCTTTTTATGAAACTTTCATTGTCTGCAGTGAAATAAGTGTGTTTTGGTAATGGTTCTCCACGTGAGGAATGCAGTAACATTTTATGTCTTTCTTCTAACAAACTGTAATATGCAAGAACTTCTTGATCCTCTTCCATCTCATCAAACAGTTTCTTTATCTCTGAGTAATATTTTATTGACTCATCTACCTTTTGTTTCTTTATAGCAATGTACCAATCATTCAGTGTAGTTGCAACAACTTCTGAAGCGATCTTGCTCATCCAAACCCCTCTTTCTGAAAATTTCAAAAATCTCTCGAGGATAATCATAACATAGCTATTGAAAAAATTGTAAAAGGATGTAAGGTTTTCGGGGGTTTCTCATTTGAAAATCCCTTACTCTCATTACGAGGAGGAGATCGTTTGTTTAATTTATTGATTTTAACTGAGCAAGCCACTCATCTAATGTTCCAATGAATCCTTGCTGAACAGCTAAATCATATGCAGATTTTCAATCTTTACCGGCAGCACCTGTTGCGCCAGTATCACCTTTGTCCCTCCAGAAACATAAGAGCGCCTGGTTGCTTTTCCCAAGAAAAGTTCGTGCTTTGTTTAGCTATTGAGATTTTGTATGTAGCCAAATCAAGACAATAGCAGCTATAGAAAGGGAGAAAACTCTCCTAATATTTATTTATCTGTTTTCAAAAGTAAAAACGCCATAAAAAGATCTTATGGCGTCTGTCCGAACTGAGAGATGCAATTTTCTTGGGAGACGAATATGGTTCGTCAATGTACTAATAAAGGAAAGAAGCACCTACAATGATCAACAAAATGAAAAGCACAACGATCAATACGAAAGAGCTTCCACCATAATTTCCACCGTAGTTTCCCATATTGCCACCTCCTGTTGTTAGGATAGTATATAATATGCCGAACGATAAATTTCGACATAGATGTAAGTCTAAAGGAGAAAAAATGAAGATTTTGTCTAAATTGAGGGTTAAAAAGAAGGATTGATGAATGAAATATCACTTTCGGTTCTTAAGCAATGGACATGAATGTTTAGTTAAGAGTAAGAACCTTTAAAGAGGGGATGCCATTTTACCTTTGCGATTTCTTAATTGGAACATGTTCACTCCTTTAGGAAGTTACCTCGCATGAATGAATAAGGTAAGGGAAATAAATCAGAAATAATGATTCTTCATTTCCCGGGCAAGCGCAATATACGACAAATAACAAAAAAGAATCAAATGAGTGGAAGTGCGAGGCCGTTTGGAGACACATTATCTATCAGGTTTGAAGAGAATGGCTGGCTGTAAAAGGAAGTCGGCAAAACAGCCGACTTCCTGGGGTACAGTCAGGAAAATGCGGATTTACAACGCTAAGATTTATTCCTCCATTTTATATTTCACTCGATTTCAAAAATCCTCATGTTTTAAAATATTTATATTACAACATGTAAGCTAATTAAAATCAGAAAGATAAATAATACCGGTTTTTTCAACTTATAATAATGGAGAAAGCACGCGAGCACCCTGTTCAACAATGCGCTCGGTCAGGGATCGTTGCAACAAGTCTTCAATTCTTAATGGTACAGAATCAGTAAGATCCCTCTCGAACTGCTCTGTGAGTTCCCTTGCCACATCAGCACTGTACACGACTTGACACACCTCATAATTCAGGCGAAAACTTCTCATATCATAGTTTGCTGAGCCTACGGCAGCAATCTCCTCATCGATGGTCAACACCTTCGCATGTATCATTCCTTTGTCGTACTGGTAGATTTGAACTCCAGCTTCTATAAGTTCTCCGTAATAAGTACGGCTTGCAAGACCCACGATTTTTTGATTATTGTGGCGAGGAACCAGCAATCTTACACGGACACCACGAGTTACTGCTGTCTTTAATGCCATGATAATATCCGTTTCTGGTACAAAATAGGGTGTTGTTAAATCAATAGTCTTGGTCGCCTGTGTTATACATATAAAGTAAGCTTGCCGAATGACTGGGGTAGGAATTCCAGGGTTTCCTTCCAACGTATGGATATACGCTTTATGCAATGTCCTAGTTTTTCCGGATATGTCCATTTCTTTATCATCAAGGGTGCTCAACTCTGATCCCAATTCGGCTGACCATTTGGAATGATCTGCTCTGCCGATTGAATTGATTTTCGTTACCTCTGATTTTGTTTTCAAATTTGTTTTTGATTTTATCCTTTCCGGCACAGCGATTTCCCAATGAACATCAAAAACAGTCTGCAAGTCGCCTGTTGCTTCCCCTATAATTTGCAAATGAGTGTCCCTCCAAAATCCTACGTCTGGCTTTAATCCTGTATATTCATACCCAACGTTCATACCGCCAGTAAAGGATTCCTTTCTGTCAATCGTCACAATCTTACAATGATCCCGATAATTCCAATTGGACAAAATCCAGGGAAATCGCAGAGGAAATATTGTCCTGCATTCTATCCCTGCTTCAACCATCTGCCGGATTTTTTCACGCGGGAATTTATAACTCCCCAAGCTATCTCTCATAAAACGAACCTGCACTCCATTTAATGCTTTTTCGATTAGCAGTTCTGTGATTCGATTACCAATTTGGTCGTTCCGATAGATGAAATATTCCAGATCAATGGTTTCTTGGGCTTTTTGCAGGGATACAAGGAGTTGATCATATTTTGCTATCCCATTGTTAAACACTTGGACTTGGCCCATTCGAAGCCCATTCACAGTGAAATGCCGTAAAGCATTGGCAATTACCGATGCTGAAGCACCGAATGTCTCAGGTAATTTGTTAGATTCATTTTTAGAACAGGTCAATCTTTTTCGATGAATAAACCTAGGGTTTGATATGCTAAGATATAGCCAGAAACCAATGACAGGTAAAAAAAGGACGATTATTATCCAATTCAAAGCCTTGGCAGGCCGACGAACTTCCCAAATTGCTATGAATAAGATAAAGAACGTATTTAACAGGTATAGATAAAAAATCCACTCCAACTGGAATCCCTCCTTCTGTTACTCTTAACATGTACAAACTATGTAACCAGTATACGTATGGAATATGAAGGGATTGTCTGTTATATATTATGGACTACCTTTATAAGAACTTGTATAAGATATTAAGAACGAAAAAAAGAGAATTAAGGTTGGGAAAGTTCTGACATCAAGAAAGGCGTAATGATCTGGGCACTGTCCTAACTAGAGACTTAGTGATTTTGAAAATTACCATCTGGTAAATTCCTAAATATAGGTATAATTTTTTATAAATTTGGAAAATGAAAGTGGTAAATGCAATAAGAAGTAAATAAGAGAAAACATTAATTTATATTGGGAGGAAATCGTCTTAAAATTAGTCGTTAACATCTTTTTTGTTAATGGTTAATGAATGATCGGTATCTCTAACAGCAGCATAAAAAAAATCTTTGATTTGAAGATATCCCTTTGCCTTTAGTTCTTCCTTTAACCACTTTTCATTTTTGTTGATAAATTTTAATTTACGCTTTTGCACTTTCCCTTCAATGACAACGGCTATGGGTAATCCGCGGTATTCCACTTTCATATGTAAATCTTTTGGAGTAATAGGAACTAATTCTTTTCTTGGAAAAATGCTAATTTCACCTGTTGCTTCCAAAATCGCATATTCATTATCGTGAATATCCGGATATCCTGTTGTTCTTAAATTAGACAACAGCTCAGGTAAAGGATATCTACTTTCCTTTAACTTTCGATTAAGATAAAAAAAGAATCGCTCCAAAATCATGAGGGGTAAGTTGGGCTAGAGCTGATTTCCCTAAAATATTTACTGCTACAATAAACACAATATAGATAAAAATAACTTTAACTAAAAAAATAGACACTTCTAACACCTCGTAAAAAAATTCACCTTAGTCCGAAATTGGACTAAGGTTTTTAAACTTATTTCAATTAAAAATGGTATCTTTTTTTCGTCATGTATGAATCTAAGCTAAATCCTTATCCTTTTAAAATAGGGGTCACTTTATCAATGGCTTCTTGTAATTTTTCACTGTTTAACCTATACATTTGTTTGGCGTCTTTTGATTCCGTTCCAAGAGCAAATAGTTCTAAGTCTGCTTGACATTTTTTCAAGGTTGAAAGAATTAAGGGTCTTTCTTGTGGGGGTGCGACTTGTAATTTATCGTCAAACAGATCAATCGTTAACTCTCCGTAAGAATTAACCTGTCCCAGAAATACATTTTCAATCGTTACCCCTAGTTTTTCTAATTCAGTTTGTAGCCAAGCCCGACTTCGTCCAATCGTGGCTAGTGGTTCATCCATTATTGTACCATCCATAATAATGGTCTGAGGCTCCTTGATTGAAGCAACCTTCAAGTTTATATCCTTTGCTGTTAAAGGTTGATTTTCTTTCTTTAGCATCACAGATAAATCACCTGTTGCCTCTAAAACAGCAAATTCTACATCAGAGACTTGAAAGACATCCTTCTTGCGAAGGAGATCTAACAGTTCATCTGTCGTATATCTTTCCTTTTTTAAATTATCTTCCATAATCTTCCCATCTTTGATAAATACAGTTGCTTTTCCTTCTATAAAATTGCGAAAACGTTTACTTTTTAATGAAATTAAACCAGCGAAAAAGGGAATAACCGCAAAAATGACAATTCCAATAATTCCGTGAAAAATGTTCCGTTCAAGTCCTATAGCCACTTCTGCACCAATATTCCCAATAGAAATACCGGTGACATATTCAAAGAAAGTTAGTTCGGAAATTTGCTTTTTCCCTAACCATTTTGTAATGAAAAGTAAAAGAGCAACAAATAATGCTGAGCGTACAGCTACATCTAACCATTCAGGCACTGCTTACACCTCCTGTAAATATAGTTTTTCTAGAAACCTTTGTACTGAAGTTCCTCTCCTTCTAGTTCTCCTACTCTTTTTTTTAAATCTTTTGTTACTTCGTGTACTACCATCATAGCCTCATGCAAAGTTCGCTTCGATTCATCATCAAGAGTCCGTAATGCTAAACTTGAGAGACTTGCTTCTACCCCTTTTAGACTGGCAAAACACTGTTTAACATCTGATCCTACTGTCATCCTAATTCTCCTTATCCTTTTGGCTTAAAAATTAAAGCTCCTATCATGCCGAAAACAATGGCAGCTGAAATACCAGAACTAGTTACTTCAAACATTCCTGTCAGTACACCAACTAACCCATGTTTTTCTGCTTCCTGCATCGCACCATGAACAAGCGAATTCCCAAAATTTGTAATCGGAACGGTAGCCCCTGCCCCAGCAAAATCAATCAAAGGCTCGTATAGTCCAAATCCATCTAAAAGCGCCCCAATCACTACAAGAGCACTTAAGGTATGACCTGGTGTCAATTTAAATACATCAAACATAATTTGCCCAATGATACAAATTAAACCGCCTACGACAAAAGCCCAAAAATAGATCATGTTAATTGTTCACCTCCGTATTCAATTGACACTGCATGGGCGATACAAGGAATTGTTTCATTTTGCTGAAAGGACAACGGTGAAAGCAAAGCACCTGTAGCCACAACTAACATGCGTTTAAATTCACCATTTTTCATGCGGTTTAATAAATGCCCATAAACTACCGTTGCTGAACAGCCTGCACCGCTTGCCCCTGCAAGAACGGGTTGTCCTTCCCGATAAATCATAAGGCCACAATCTTGGTATTGTTCTTCACTAATAGGAGTTCCATGCTTTTTAAATAGATCCATGGACACTTCCTGTCCGATTTGGCCAAGGTCACCGGTTACAATTAAATCGTAATAAGATGGCTCAACATTTCGTTCCTTTAAATGGGCTTCAATGGTATCAACCGCAGCTGGCGCCATAGCTCCTCCCATGTTAAATGGATCTGTCAATCCCATATCGATTACACGACCAATTGTGGCAGATGTGACATGAGGTCCTTCCCCAGAATCACTTAATAGGGCTGCACCTGCACCAGTAACCGTCCATTGTGCCGTAGGTGGCTTTTGTCCACCATACTCAGTTGGATACCGAAATTGTTTTTCAACAGCTGTATCATGACTGGAAGCTCCTGTTAACAAATATTTCGCTCCTTTTGTATTTACAATATAAGCACCTAGAGCCAGTCCTTCCATCGAGGTAGAGCAAGCACCGAATAAGCCAAAATAAGGCGCTCCAATCGTTCTGCTAGCGAAACTTGTTGGGGTGATTTGATTGATTAAGTCCCCAGCTAGGATAAATTGAACTTGATCCTTTTGTATGCCCCCTTTTTCCATGGCTTTTTGGCAAGCCTCTTCAAAAAGGATTTTATGTGCTTTCTCATAGGAATCCTGCCCAAGCCATAAATCAGCATGAAGAGTATCGAAATCATCTGGGATAGCACCATTGGCTTCAAATGGTCCACCAACGGTTCCAGTGGAGATAATGACAGGCTTTTGTTCGAAGATCCATGTACGATGACCTGCTAGCATTATAAACCACCCCACTGGATTAAAGTGGTTTTAATTAAGGCAATGACAAAAGCAGAAAAAACACCAAATAAAATAACCGCCCCCGCTAATTTAAATATGTTGCCACCTACGCCCAGTACAAATCCTTCGCTTCGATGCTCAATGGCAGGCGATATAACCGCATTGCCAAAACCTGTTACAGGTACAGCTGTTCCAGCCCCACCAAATTGGGCCATTCGATCATATACGCCAAAACCAGTAAGAAGCATTGTAATAAAAATTAACGTACCCACCGTCGGATTTCCGGCCGTTTGCTCAGTAAAATCGAAATAATAAATGTAAAAGTCTGAAATAAGCTGACCAATCAAACAAATAAGTCCACCGATTAAAAAGGCCTTAATACAATTTTTAACAACCGGTCTTTTGATCTCTCGTTGTTTTTGCAATTTTTGATATTCCTGTTGCACAGGAGTAAGTTGTTTCTTTTGATTGTTAGACATAACTCGATCCTTCCTCTTTAGGTTTGTTCCTTCATAAGACTTTTCAGTTTGTTCAAATCATTTTTTAAGTTCTTCTTATTCATATCGTTTTTTTTCAGTCTTTGCTCGACCTTTTCAAGTTCCCAGAATATTTTTTTATCAGTCGAAACAAAAACTTTATAGTCGGGATATTTTTTTTCTAAGTCGGATTTTACTGACTTCTCGATACTCTTTAATCGAAATCGATCAAAATTCTCAACTTTAATCGCTGCCATAAGCTCTTTATCAGTATTCACAGCTTTTACGTCTGTAATATCTTCCTTGGCAATTATCTTTTCTTTCGCATGATTGGCAACGGATTGATCAATTGGCTTACTTGTATGTACTTGCGAAATACCAAAAGTACTATTACCTTGAATAAATTCATTTTGATTACCATTACATCCTGATGCGAAACCAATGACCATTATAATAAAAAGTAGGTTTTTCAATGTGGTTATTTTATCTTTCAAAAAAATCACCTCCATGTTTTTCCATTATTTGAACAGCTGAAAAAGGTTGGTTAAGAGGCCAACCTTTTTTCGCCTTACTAATTACTGTTGTTTGTATTGAGGTTCTTCTTGTTCGATTTGTTGAACACGTGGTTCAATGCTGTCTACAACGGATTGGGTTTGCTTAGCTGCATCTTGGTAAAGTTGCTTAGCTTGTTGATTATCTGTACTAAGAGCAAATGTTTCAAAACTTGCTTGAGCACTTTTCAATCCTGCTAGAGCTGTTTTAACGTCATTTATTACTGTCATGATAATTTCCTCCTTCTTGAATTTTTTTTTACTCTTTTATTTTGCTTTATGGAGAATTTTTTATTCAATGATTTTTGGGAAATTTAAATCTAAATTATTTTTGACGTATAGCTCCATTTTTTCGATAATAACCCCTTTTCCATATCCCCATCATTTCTTCTATTTCTCGTTGACAGCAATAGCTCTTATAACTTTTCATTTTTTCTTTTCTCAACTTCAATTTCTTTTACACCCCTACCTTTATAAAATAAGATGATTGTATTTCCTGAAAGGACTAATATTTTTCCCATTTTTCGGATATTGTCCCAAAGTTTTAAGAGTTTCTCCCTCTTAATCATCCTATTTATGGGTATTTAACATTGAAAATGTAATAACAAAGATAAACGCATGCATTTGTCGCCGTATTAAGGTTTGTCTAATACATAAAAAGGAACTGTTTTGTTATTAAACATCAAATTTTTCATACATTTTAGAAGGTGAAAAAATGACAACAAAACAAAAAAGGAAATCCTTTCAACGTTTAACGTTAAAACCAAAAAAGGACATTGAAGAAATAAAACTTGGGATTAAACTGGGAGAAAAAAAGGAAACCAAAAATCCGAGATTGGGCGAAAGAGATGTATAGCTATATTTGATGGGGATTAATACAGAATTACAGGTAGGTGACATTGTCAAATTAAAAGTTGAAGATGTGAAAGGGAAAAATTCTTTTATATTCTGGAAGGCAAGACAACAAAAAACAGAAAGTAAATATTAGTATGCTATCTAATAGAATTGATAAAAAAATTGGATACATAATTGTTTCAAACTGGTAGAGACCATATGTATGAGCAGCAATTAATGTTCCATATTTTTCGTGGGTCAGGCAAACTCTTGTTCATCTAGACAGTAGGCTGATTGATTATTGATGCTTCTTTCTTAACAAAACACCTAAGTGATTCTCTGTGCATATACTGTATCATTACTACAGGATTATGATTAAATACAACTCAATCCATACATAAAATAATCAAGGAGAGGTTAATTTTGAAAATTCCAAAGACAGCCAAAGTTAGTATCCCCTTTCCATCCGTATGGGGGATTGATGCTTCTATTGCGGGGAGATCCATTATTAGAGGTATACTTACCATTGATTCCATTGTAGACAACAAAGTAGTAGGTACAGTTAATTTTCGTGGTATACCTATTCCGATTAATGGGTATTGGGACGAAAGCGCTAAACAAATAAGTTTCGATTCACCATATGCCTCCTTTTTTGGCAACTTGACAATAATTGATGAGACCGCTATAAGCATTCGGCATTTCATTTTAAGTGGACGGTTTATAATGAAACCTCCCTCTTTGCTGGCTGGTGAATACGGAAATTGGATTGCTACAACCTTTACAACCCGTTTGGGACCTCCCATATATACTAATGTTTTACCACCTGCTGGTGCCTTTACAGTCTCAAGTATGCTCTTGGGACAGCAATTGTTTTAATTAGACCATGACTTTATAAAAACAACCTTCCTTTGTGACTAAGGTTGTTTTTTAAAAGTGTTCTCGAAAAATACAGCCTTGCTTTAAATCTGAGTTTAGCGTATATCTCCGTTAAAATGTACTCGGAACCCTTTGATGATCGTGCCTAGTTAGATAAACAAATATTGATACTTCCTTATAGAAATAGCCTGCTTGGTTAGGTACGTTGTTTCACAATCCCCGGAAATTTTTAATATAAGTAATGAATGCTTATTTTTTTCCTTCCGATAGCTTTCTATATAAAGAAGCTCTAGATACATTTGTAATTTCACAAATTTGATTTACAGTCATATTTCCTTCTTTATATAGCTTTACTGCATAATTCATTCCTGCGTGATTTTTATGATATTTCTTTAACCGTCCTTTAAACTTCCCTTCTTTCTTTGCGAGCTCAATTCCTTCACGCTGACGCATACGAATAAGGTCTCGCTCTAATTGGTTAACACCAGCCATTACCGTAATTAAGAATTGGCTATATGGATTATCTTCTGATAAATCTAGCCATGTATCCTTAAGTGATTTTAAGCTTGCCTTTTTATTTCGTATTAAATCAATCAATTCAAATAAATCTTGCGTACTTCGAGTGATCCGAGTTAAATCTGTAACATAAATAATGTCACCTTCCTGTAAATCCTCTAACATTTTTTGAAGTTGTTCACGATCTTTTGTGGCTCCTGAAATTTTTTCTTCATAAATAATATCCATTCCAATTTCGTTCAATTGCCGAAATTGCCTTGAAGGATTTTGGCTAGTCGAACTGACGCGTACATAACCGATTTTCTGCAAAATTTCACCTCGTTTTTGAGACAAGTCTTATGAGACACTCTTAACTATGATTTTATCAGTCTACTATACTTGTATCAATAGAGTACACTCTATTGATATATAATTGAACTAATTAACTGAATAATTATGGAAATGGGATGATACTGAATGAAAATTGCGAGAGGTAGAGAATTGCTTACACTGGAACAGAGGCAGGATTTTATGCAAATCCCTGAAGATGAATGGATATTGGGGACCTACTTCACTTTTTCCAAACGGGATTTAGAAATAGTTAATAAGCGAAGGAGAGAAGAAAACCGTTTAGGGTTTGCTGTTCAATTAGCTGTTCTTCGGTATCCCGGTTGGCCATACACTCATATCAAAAGCATCCCGGAATCAGTCATACATTATATATCGAAACAAATCGGTGCCACTCCATCTTCGATTAGTCTTTATCCTCAAAGAGAAAATACACTTTGGGATCATTTGGAAGAACTTCGAAGTGAATACGACTTTGTAACTTTTACTCTAAGAGAATATCGAATAGCATTTAAGCATCTTCATCAATTAGCTTTTGAAAATGGCGATGCCATACATCTACTACATGAATGTATAGATTTTCTAAGAAAAAACAAAATCATACTGCCTGCTATTACTACACTTGAAAGAATGGTGTGGGAGGCAAGGGCAATGGCTGAAAAGAAACTGTTTAATACTGTTAGTCAATCTCTTACAAATGAACAAAAAGGAAAGCTTGAAGAGATCATTACTTCGCAGCATCCATCCGAATCCAATAAAACGATATTGGGTTGGTTAAAGGAACCGCCGGGTCATCCTTCACCCGAAACATTTCTAAAAGTAATAGAACGACTCGAATACATACGAGGAATGGAATTAGAAACGGTACAAATTAGTCATTTGCATCGCAATCGCCTGTTTCAACTATCTCGCTTAGGCTCAAGATATGAGCCATATGCATTCCGTGACTTTCAAGAAAATAAGCGATATTCGATATTAACCGTCTATTTATTACATCTTACTCAAGAGTTAACGGATAAAGCTTTTGAAATTCATGATAGACAAATACTTAGTCTGTTATCAAAAGGCCGTAAGGCTCAAGAGGAAATTCAGAAACAAAACGGTAAAAAGCTGAATGAGAAAGTTATACACTTTACGAACATCGGACAAGCTTTAATCAAAGCAAAAAAGGAAAAATTAGACGTTTTTGAGGTTTTAGAATCCGTTATCGAATGGAATTCTTTTGTCTCTTCGGTCGAAGAAGCTCAGGAGCTTGCACGCCCTGACGACTATGATTATTTAGACTTACTGCAAAAACGATTTTATTCACTTAGAAAATATACGCCAACGCTATTAAGGGTATTGGAATTTCATTCTACAAAAGCAAATGAGCCACTTTTACAAGCTGTTGAGATTATCCGTGGAATGAACGAATCCGGAAAGCGAAAAGTGCCTGATAACTCACCTGTGGATTTTATTTCAAAACGTTGGAAAAAGCATTTATACGAGGATGATGGTACAACAATCAATCGTCATTACTATGAAATGGCTGTTTTAACAGAACTTCGGGAGCATGTTAGGGCAGGAGATGTTTCCATTGTTGGCAGCAGACAATATAGAGACTTTGAAGAATATTTGTTTTCAGAAGATACATGGAATCAAACGAAGGAGAATACAAGATTATCAGTTAGTTTATCATTCGAGGATTATATGACGGAGAGAACCAGCAGCCTTAACAAAAGGTTAAAGTGGTTAGCTACCAATTCCAACAAGTTAGACGGGGTTTCTCTTGAAAAAGGAAAGCTGTCAATTGAACGCTTAGAAAAAGATGTTCCAGAAGAAGCAAAAAAATTTAGCGCAAGCCTGTATCAGATGCTACCAAGAATAAAATTAACCGATTTACTGATGGATATTGCTTATATAACAGGATTTCATGAGCAATTTATTCATGCTTCCAATAATCGAAAACCGGATAAAGAAGAAACAATTATTATTATGGCTGCTCTTTTAGGAATGGGAATGAATATTGGTTTAAGCAAAATGGCTGAAGCAACACCCGGACTTACATATAAGCAATTGGCCAATGTATCACAATGGCGCATGTATGAAGATGCAATGAATAAAGCCCAAGCCGTATTAGTAAATTTTCATCACAAATTGCAATTGTCCTCCTATTGGGGAGACGGTACAACATCCTCGTCCGATGGTATGAGAATGCAGATAGGCGTTTCATCGCTACATGCAGATGCAAACCCACATTATGGAACTGGAAAAGGAGCCACCATCTATCGTTTTACAAGTGATCAATTTTCTTCTTATTACACAAAGATTATTCATACTAATTCAAGGGATGCGATTCATGTTTTGGATGGTTTGTTACACCATGAGACGGATCTAAATATAGTAGAGCATTATACAGACACGGCTGGTTACACAGACCAAATATTCGGACTGACCCATTTATTAGGATTTAAATTTGCTCCAAGAATACGAGATTTATCAGACTCGAAATTATTTACAATAGATAAGGCAAGTGAGTATCCAAAATTAGAAGTCATTTTACGTGGACAAATAAATACAAAGGTCATTAAAGAGAATTATGAGGATGTTTTGCGATTAGCTCATTCTATAAGGGAAGGAACAGTTTCAGCATCCCTTATTATGGGGAAATTAGGTTCTTATTCAAGACAAAACAGCTTGGCTACAGCCTTACGTGAGATGGGCCGAATAGAAAAAACGATCTTTATTTTGAATTATATTTCGGATGAATCATTAAGAAGAAAAATACAAAAAGGATTGAATAAAGGAGAAGCCATGAATGGACTGGCAAGAGCTATTTTCTTCGGAAAACAAGGAGAGCTTAGGGAACGAACCATACAGCATCAATTGCAAAGAGCCAGTGCCTTAAACATCATTATCAATGCCATCAGTATCTGGAATACTTTACATCTAACAAAGGCAGTTGAATATCAAAAACGGTCAGGTAGTTTTAATGAAGAATTATTGCACCATATGTCACCTCTAGGTTGGGAACATATTAATTTACTTGGAGAATACCATTTTAATTCGGAGAAAATGGTCTCGTTAGATTCTTTAAGACCCTTGAAACTTTCTTAACGTTGTTAAAACTGGGGGAATAGTCGGGGAAATGGGCTTAGCGTTGTAAATCCGCATTTTCCTGACTGTACCCCGACAAGACCGATAAATGCCCAAGCCAGCGCCGGGCCGACAAACGCTGACAGGCCGGCAGCCAGATTTAATACAGACATGGCCGCCCCCTTATCTTGGCCAGCTGCTGTCGGGACAATGGCTCCAATCGGAACGAACCCGGCAAGAAGGCCTCCCCAAATGAAGCCGATAATGCTGACGAAAAGCAAGTTCCCATGTGATATAACAGGAGCGTAATATAATAAAAGGGTAAAAATGCCGCAGCTCACTCCTCCGAACCACATGACGGTCTTTTTCCAGCCGAATGCATCGCCGACTGCACCGAATATTAAGTTAAAGACGATATTGCCTAGAAAAATCGTTCCCCATATCTGCAGCCATACATTTGTAGAGATACCGTGCTGTGCCATATGCATGGGGAGAAATACCGGAAATCCGTATGTTCCGATGCTGTTGATGATCCGAATAATACCCCCTGAGAGCACACGCGGATTTTCAGCAAGAATGGTGATTCCCTTCATTAATTCCTGCGCCTTTTCCTGCTTATCTGCTTTTTTCTTTTCAAAGCGGTCCCTATTTAAAATCAATGCAAAAAACGCGCCGAGGCATACCCAGAAAATCGAACTCCAAAGGGTATTCAAATAGCCGAATGATTTGATCGCCCAGCTTGAATACCAGGCTCCAAACACAAACATGCCGCAGCAATAAGCAATCCAGAACCAGCCGACCGCCGTACTGAGCTTGTTTTTCGGCGACCGGTAAATCACCCAAGTCAAAAAAGAATAGGCAAACAGCGGATACCCCAGCCCTTTAATAAAATACGTGACATACATCACCGGCAAATTAAGATATTCAAATCCGTATGCGATAAACGCGGCTGTTCCGATGACGTAAAATAACAGCCCCATAAACATCGTCCGCTTTGCCCCGAAGGCTTCGAGGCAGACGCCTGAAAACCAAGACGCTGCTGCAAGAGAAATACCGTAAACCGTAAACAGGGACGCTGATTGCTGAACCGTCAAGCCGTTTTCAACTAAAAACGGACTGAGCCAGCCTTGCTCAAGGCCGTCTCCCATCATAAACAGCACCACTCCCAAAAACCCCCAGGTAAGCTGTTTCGGAATTCCTATTTTATTAAGCATTTTTTGTTCCTCCTCTGCAGACTTTCATGTTGTCATTAATTCATTCAGAAATATATCCCAGCCCCGAGTCAGGCTTTCACCGCCGGCTGAAAATGCGTAAATAACCTTTGCGTATGTTTCCATTCTTCATATAGGAAGAGATCCGTCTGATCCGATTCCGGTTCAATAACTTTTGTGTTACTCGAAAGCTCTTCTTTCACACCGAGAGCCTCGTTGCAAATCACCGCCGCCCCCATCACGGATGCCTGACTGAAGCCTTCTCTCTTATAAATCTTCTTTTGCAGAAGGTTAGCAAGAAACTGTGTCAATGCATCACTTTGGAAACCGCCGCCGCATACTTTCACATCATTCTGTGAAAAGGAAGTTACCTCTGTTAACGCCTCATAGTTCCATTTAATTGAAAAAGCAATTTCCAGCAGTGCTGCTTTGACAAAATGCGCTCTGCTTAAATTTTGAGACAGCGGGGCGTCAAAGATAAATCCGCCTTTTGCAAGTGCGTTTTTCTCAGGCGATAAATAGGAGCCTAACGCAGAAACACACGCATGATCATATTTCGGCAGCCTTGCAATTTCCCGTTCCATGATGCCGTAGGATTCATTCGGATAAAAAATGGATTTTAATTTTTGATAATTGAGCCCGGTTACACCCGGATTTGTTTCAAGAAGCCATTGACCTTCTTCTGTGTGGCAATTCAGCCATGCTTTCTCTAAACTTTCAGTTCCGGCCTCTGCCGTTATCTTTGTAATCGGCGTTGTCGTGCCGGATATGATGACGATATCCCCCGGCTTTGCATCCGCACTTTTGATGGCAAGCTGTGTGTCTCCTCCGCCTGCAATCACAGGTACCCTTTCCGGAAGGCCGAGAACCTCCGCTCTCTTAAACGTTAACATTCCGACAACCGTCCCGGATCTGACGAGTGAAGGCAGAATGGAAGAAGGAACACCGAAGATATTGCATAATTTTTCTGACCACGCTTTTTTCCTTACGTCAAACAGCAGCGTTTCGGCAGCCTGTGACGGCTCATAGCTCAAAATTCCGCTTAGCTCAAATGTCACCCAGTCACTGATGCTCGTGATATACGTCACTTCTTTCCATAATGACGGCTGTCTTTCTTTTAATCCGACAAGTTTCATTGCGGAAAATAAAGCGCTCGGGAGACGTCCGGTTTGCTGATGCACTTCATCTTTTAACTCAATTCCGCTTTCCCATTCGCGCCCTCTGTTATCAATATTGGGCAGACCGAGAAATGCTTTTTTATCTTTATTGATCAGAACAACTCCCTGCCTCTGGCTTGTTGAGGTAATTCCGATTAATGTAATATGAGGACTTTTGGCAATAACCGTCCTTGCCATCGCGCTGATTTTCGTCCATATTCTTTCCGGCGAGAAATAGCGGCCGTCTGGATAAAGCGGATCTGTCACATATTCAATGTCTTCCCTTTCAAGTGCGGTCACTTCGCCGCCGGCAGTCACAACCGCGACTCGCGCATTCCCCGTCCCGATGTCAAATACAAGGTAGCCTTTTTGTCCAGCCATTACAGCTTCCTCCTTTTCCTATCCCTTTGTTTCAAGTTCTCTTTTGTTATAAAGTTCACGTATTGAGCAGGTTTGATCTTTTTTCCATTTGAAAAGCGCTTCATTTAAAATCCTCACATGATGATCCTCCACTTCAAATGGTGCCCCCGCTAAATGGGGAGTCGCTAACACATTCGGCAAAGAAATGATTTCATAATCAGAAGATTCAGGCGGTTCGTGATAAAATACATCAAGGATCGCTCCTTTAATCCGCCGTTCTTTCAGCACCCGCAACAGCTCTTCTCTGTCTGTTACCGCCGCTCTTGACGTATTGACAAAAACAGCTTCTTGTTTCATCAATTGAAAGTGCTTGGCGCCGATAAGGCCGATGGTTTCTTCTGTGCGCGGCAAGTGAACGGAAACAATATCACTTTCAGAAAATACCCGTTCCATCGTCGTTTTTTCATACTCCCGGTTTTCATGATTGACAAATGGGTCATAGTACAGCACCTTACAGTCAAAGGCGGCCAATAGCCGGGCGATTCTCTGTCCAACAGCTCCGAAACCGATAAGACCGACTGTTTTTCCCGTCAGCTCATTTCCTCTGAATTTGACGTAAGCCTGCAAATAATCACCATTCCATTTCCCATCCTTCAGCCACTGATGGGAAGAATACGTATGACGCAAAAATGAAATCACATTTCCGATAAACAGTTCAGCAACGGCCTGGGCATTTCGGGCCGGTGTAAAGAAAACAGGAATCTTTCTTTTAGTCGCCGCCTCAATATCCACATTAGACGGCATCCCTCTGCAGACGCCGATAAAAGCGGAATCCGGCAATATGTCAATGACACGCTCAGATACCTCATCAAGTTCAGTAATAAGCCCCGCCGCATTTGTCTCTTGGATCATCCGGATTAATTCGTCTTCCCGATAAGCCCGGCCGTGCTTCTTCCACGGCCTGTGCACAGTCCGGCCGAACAGCTCTGTCAGCTCCTTCAGCCCCTCGTCGTGATATGGTGCGGTAATTACAACCGTCATGGTGCAAAACATCCTTTTCACATAAATTTTTTCACAAAAAAATCTCTTTCCCCGAAGAAGGAAAGAGATTCATATACCGTCTTTATCCGCTTGAAGCGTACAAATATGTATAGATCATTCTTTCCTATCTTTCAAGCGTACGCTTGCTGGAATTGGCACAATAAATGTTGCCGAGGTTTCATAGGGCCAGTCCCTCCACCTCTCTTGATAGAAAATAAAATGATGAAATTGTCAGGCTGTTTAAAAGAATAAACCCATCATAGAAAAGTCTTTCCTGGATGTCAACACTTTTTTCAGAATTGACGTTCGATTTTGAAATGTTATAATGCTTACAATATAAAAAAAGAGGAGAAATGGGCTATGAATTCTGCAGCAGAACAGCCAAACGGGGTCTTTAAGTCGGTATGCTCACTGGACTGTCCCGATCAATGCGGTTTGCTTGTGACAAAAAAAGACGGAAAAATCGTTAAAATTCAGGGAGACCCAGATCACCCTGTCACATCAGGAAACATATGCAACAAAGTCAGACACATGGCTGAGCGCATTTATGATGAGAAGCGGTTAACCGCTCCGTTAAAGCGGATTGGTGAAAAAGGCGAAGCAAAGTTTGCGCCTATTTCTTGGGAGGAAGCGATCAATACGATCAGTGCGCGCTGGAAAGAGCTGATTGCCGAAGAAGGAGCAGAAAGCATTCTTCCGTACAGCTTTTACGGCAATATGGGAAAACTGGCTGCAGAGGGAATGGACCGCCGTTTTTTCCATCGTCTCGGGGCGAGTCATCTTGAACGTACGATCTGCAGCAAAGCCGGATCTGAAGGCTATAACTATACAATGGGAGAAGGCGCGGGTACTGATCCTGAGGAGACCATCCATGCAAAGCTCTTTATTTTTTGGGGAATCAATGCTGTCAGCACAAATATGCACCAAGTCATGATTGCTCAAAAAGCCCGGAAAAAAGGAGCTAAAATTGTCGTTATCGATGTACATAAGAATCAAACCGGCCGGCTTGCCGATTGGTTTATTCCCATTCGTCCCGGCACAGATGCCGCACTCGCTCTCGGTATCATGCATGTCTTATTCGATGAGAACCTTCACGATGAAGCATTTCTCACAGAATACACCGAAGGCAGCGAAGAATTAAAAGCGCATATCAAACAGTATGATCCGGAAACGGTTTCTGTTATTACAGGCGTTAAAGCCGACAATATCAGACGTCTTGCGAGAATGTACGGTGAAGCCTCCCCTTCCCTTATCAGGATCGGAAACGGCATTCAGCATCATGACAACGGCGGAATGATCGTCCGCACCGTTGCCTGTCTTCCGGCTGTAACAGGACAATGGCTCAACACCGGGGGAGGCGCAATCAAACATAACAGTGCGGTATTAAACTATAACAGACAGGCGCTCCAGCGTCCTGATCTGCTATACGGCAGAAAGCCAAGATCATTTAATATGAACAGGCTCGGAAGCGTTCTTTTAGAAACAAATCCGCCCGTGCGCTCCCTGTTTATTTACGGCACCAATCCCGCAGTGGTTGCCCCGGAAGCGAATAAAGTCAGAAAAGGCCTGCTGCGGGAGGATTTATTTACAATCGTTCATGATTTATTTTTAACGGAAACCGCCAAATATGCGGATATTGTGCTCCCTGCTGCATCTGCTTTTGAAAGTACGGATTTTTACACGTCTTACTGGCATCATTTTATTCAGCTGCAAAAACCGGTGATCGAACCGTATGGAGACAGCAAATCGAATACAGAAGTGTTCCGTTTGCTTGCCGGGGCGATGGGCTTTACCGAGCGGGAGCTTCAGGATTCTGATGAAGAATTAATCAGACAGGCGCTGGACTGTCCCGACAACCCGTATATCGAGGATATTGATTACGATTCGCTCTCACGCCATTCCTTTATGAGAGCCAAACGGAAAAAACCGCTTTTCCCGGGCAAGCTCAAGACACCAAGCGGAAAAATTGAATTATATTCTGAAAAGATGAAACAGGAAGGTTATCCGGCGTTGCCGACGCACAGTCCTCTGAAGAGCGATGACGATTTTCCGTTTCTATTTGTTCCGGGACCGAATCATAATTTCTTAAATTCAACGTTTTCGAATAATGAAAAACACGTAAAACTGGAAAAGGCGCCAAAGCTTTTTATTCATACAGAAGATGCTGCCCGCCTAGACATAGAAGACGGAGAAACTGTAAGAGTTTGGAACCACCGCGGTGAATGTGAATTGACAGCTTCCGTCGGCGAACAAGTCCTTCCCGGCGTTGCAGTCAGCCAAGGTCTTTGGGCCGACATGGATGATAAAAAACAGCTGGTCAATTCGCTCACCCCCGATCGGCTGGCGGATATGGGCGGAGGCGCTGTTTTCTTCTCCGGAAAGGTGCAGATCGAAAAGCTCGGAAAGCAAAAATAAGCTCCCCCGGTCTTACTGAAGGTGAATCTTTTCGGCGGTTTTGACCGTATAAAACATGATAACTTTTATTGGAGGTTTGCTGTATGGATATATTTACCGGCATCGGCATCGCTTTAGCCGGATATTTCATAGGAGACGGATTAAAAAACTTTAAATCACCTGATTCTCATGAACACACTGACCAAATTCTTATTAAGGAAAAAGATCTGCACTTCTATATTGGCCATTATTTAGGAGTTACAAAGGAAGAAGCGAAACAAATCGTGCCTGACACTTCCGGCATTCCGCACATTACCAGAAACGGAAAGCGGTATGTACAAAAGACTGCATTAAGAGAATGGCTGACTACTATGCTGGAAAAAGATTAACACCTGCCACGAAAAGCGGGAAGAGTTCTTCTCTTCCCGTTCATTAAGACATGCCGCCCTTTTTCTCCTCAACCCCAAACATACACCGGATATCGTCCTTATTTAAGGAAACATTCCCTTCTTTTGATTTCAAATAAAACCCTTTCTTGTATAATCGTAAGATCTCACCATATGAAAGCTCATGACGAAGAAGCGCCATCAAACGCCCGTCTTTTTCATCCTGTTTATTGAACCATTCATACTGTTCTGACCAGTTCACTTTCTGCATGTCAAACACCTTCTCACTTTGGATTCAGCTTTGAGTCCTCTACTATTTCTCTTACCTGTGATATCTTTGTTTCCTAATAAAGTATCCTTCAAACTTTTCCAAGGGTTTTGCATCCCTCTCCCCTGTGAAAACAAACCGTAAATCCCTATTAGTCACCATGTTGACTTATTTTCTATTTCGATGTATATTATAACTGTCAACAAGGTGACAATTTAGATTGGAGATAACTATGGATATTAATTTACTAATGAAGGAACTGCATTTTATGCAACAAAGTTACGCATCATTATTTTCGGTTGTCAATAAGGTGCAAACTCGGGGGGACGAATACTTAGAAGCGTTGACTTCCCGACAGCACATGACTCTTATTGCTATTGCCCATTTACCGACGGAAGATACCACACTTATGAATATCGCTAAAAAGCTGGGCACAACAAAACAAACCGCTAACAAATTAATTTCAAGCCTCGCGAAAAAAGGATATGTTCACACTTTGCCAAGCAAACTGGATAAACGTTCAATCAATATTGAAATTACCCCTGAAGGAAAAAAAGCGTTAATTTCCTACACAGAAAAATCCACCTATTTTTTAGCGGATATGTTTCATGACTTCACAACTGATGAAATTGAAACATTCTGGAGGCTGCTGCAAAAACTTTATCGTTTTGATGGTGAAGAACAGGTTGGTTTTGAAGAAAAAGCACATTTACAAGTTAAAGATCAGGCACAATTCATCTCAGATGGCTATGAAGAAAAAATCATGGCTGAATTTTCAAAACGGCGATATGGGAGTGCAGACGGTGAATAATATGCTTTATCGAAAAGTAAAAGAGACAGAGGATAAGATGAAGGAAAAAAGCGATGAGCTGAAAGATAAAATCTATCAATTTATTTCTCATGCCAAATATAAAATTCATTGCAAACGTAAACTGAACCGAGCCGGCAATTATATATCAATTGCCATTGGACTCTTTATCCTAACTGCCTCATGGCTGACTGCAGCACAATGGCTACTTTGGATAGGAGTGGCAAGTATTTTGAGTAATACTTGTATGCTCATTATTAATCCGGTTAGAAAAATGTGATTTTTGTGGTGACATATTTTGTCGCTTGCAGTATGACTTAATAGCTGTTTTAAAGTAATCATCTTTTGAATCCATTCGTAAATCCCTCCTTCGTTTCTCTGACCAGAACACATATCCACATTTTGACGCACTTTGTTTTTACTGACCGAACGGTGTCGCAATATACGGCATCCCATTCCGTTACTCCATCATTGCTTTCGGGTATATCTGACTGAACGATTCGTGCACCCTTTGCCATTATACGAGTGGACAGTAGCACTGAATCAAATTGAGTTGGTTCGAAAGAATGTTACGATCCTTTTACGCCTCCCAATTTGGGGTGGTTGATTCTGATAGGAATAACGTTCCGATCAACTTTGTCCTGGACTGAACATTGTTCGTTTCAGCTGATCGAAACATTACTTACCTCAGGTTGTTGTTATTTCTTTAGATTAAATCGGCCTTTGATCTTTTCCGGCAGTTTATCGGATTTAATAGCTTCAGGTTCCCCAGTATATCCGTCATGGCTCCTCGGCACACGTACAATGTCCCCTTCTTGATAAGGCTTTTCAACAAAGAAAGAGACCATTTTTTTCTTACCTTTCTCGTTATACCCTTCTAAATTGTAAACGTAATTGTCTTTGTTTTCGTTTTTTTCTGCCTTTCCATGAATTTGAACATAATAATCGCTTTCTAGTACAGCGCCTCGATCAGCGCAACCTCCTAACATGAAAACCGATAGACAGCCTAATACTATAATAAAAACGGTCATTTTTTTCATTTTTCATCACTCCTTACTCCTTTTATAGTTCTTATCTAATACTTTATTGTGAAGAAATGCGGTTATCTTACACTCACCTTACTTTTTTGTAAGAATTCCTATACAAAAGTCGTGATTGTTTTACCCACATGATCATTGATGATGTGCTCGTTGGTAACAAAATGTGACGACCTCTTCACTTATTCCTCTATTTTGAGGACCGACAGAACTACATGATGTCTCTCTGTTTCGTTCTCCACTTCTGGATAAAGCAATGGTTCAGGCTGAACTATCGTTTATAGACTTATTTAAGTATATATACTTAACCAAGGGTCGGGTTCATAATGAGCTATACCTCGCCAGGTTCACAAAATTATGCTTCCAATTCCTCAAAGTAACTCTGCTTGAATTTTCGTTCCAATATACCAAAGAAATATCCCTTTAATCCCTTCTTAATCTGACCTAATTTAAACGCCCTGACGAGAGGTCATGCGGTAATTCAGCCCTCATTTCAATAATTTCTCTTGCATTTCTGCACCCGCCATGCTATATTCATATAGCGATGAGCTGAATTGTGTAAGCCGATGCACATGCCCTTGCGGCACACACGAATGTGGCGTGTGGTGTATCGCCTCAATACGCAAAAGACGTTTGCTTCTGCAAACGTCTTTTTTTATTATCCGATTTTCGTTCCGTTCGGTACGGTCTGCTTGGGCGTAAGCAGAACCACGTCTCCTTCTTCCGGGATGCCGCCGAGAACGAGTACTTCTGACTTAAATCCGGCAATCCGGCGAGGCGGAAAGTTGACAACAGCGGTGACCTGCCTGCCCGTCAAATCATCCGGTTCATACCGTTTTGTAATCTGGGCGCTTGATTGCTTCATACCGATTTCTTCGCCGAAATCTATTGTCATCTTTATGGCCGGCATCTTTGCTTCCGGAAATACTTCTGCTTTTACGACCGTTCCTATTCTGAGATCGAGCTTGATAAAATCTTCCATGACTGCCATTTCAAAAACTCCTTTTTTTACAATCATGATACCAAAAAAAGACGCAGTTTATTTAACCGATCTTCGGGTTTATTTATCCGTTTGAAAGGTGTTTCGGTAAGCGCGCGGCGTTATTCCCTTATGTCTGACAAACCATCTGGTAAAGGAAGACAAATTTTGAAAGCCGACCTCATACCCGATGTCTGTCAGCCGGTCTTTTGTTTCAATAAGCATTTGCTCCGCTTTCTTCATCCGAAGCTCGGCAATATAAGCTTTGGGGCTTTTCCCCGTCTGCCTTTTAAACCAGTCGGAATAATAAGCCGGGTGGTAATGTTCCATTGCGGCGAGCTCTTTGATTGTAAATGTCTTTGAGAGATTTCGGCGGATATACGCGATTGAATCATTCGCAGCGCTTTCTTGCATCTTTTCAGCAATATATTCTGCGAGCAGACTCAATGAATGAACCGACTGCTGCTTTGTCTCTTCTGTCAGCAGAAACCGAATTGATGCCCAAAAAGAATCAAGCTTATTGATAACGCCGGGTTCAAATGATCCTTTTAAAAAATATGCCGGCATGTCAAGTACGAGACATTCATTTCGTTCCAAAGAACGGAACCGGTGTTCATGCCCGGGCGGAATATACAGCATTTGATCCGGTTTTAATCTAATCTCACAGCTTTCTGTCTCCAAGTCCAGCTGTCCTTCAAGCGGAAAGAGCATTTGACAGTAGGAGTGAGTATGAGAATCAAAAATATGTGAATACGTGCGCCGTTCACAAATGAGGTGCTGTAATGAATCCATTTGTCCCTCCTTTTGGATAATCCGTTTTATTCATTAGTTTACATAATATTATTATTGTTCACTCGTTTGTAAACCTCTTAAAAAAGCAACAACGGCAAACTTCCGGCTTTCCTTAATTGATTCCGTTAATTCAAATGCACTCTGTTTTCTTAGCACGGCAAAGCCGTGAAGAAGGCTTCTCAGTCCTCTTGCGGCATGGATTGCGTTTTCGGGACGTGCATAACCATTTGCTGTCAGCTGCCTGACAACAAGATCCACAAGCAGGCTGGACAGCTTCTCAATTCGGCCGTCTTTTACTTTTTGAAATGTCGCTTCATATAATCCGGGATTGGCTTCGGCGAAATGGATATAGGCATCAGCAAGAGCGAGCAAAGCCGTTTCACCTGACAGGCCTGCTGAGGAGGCCGCCATTTTTTCATATAACATGGTTAAACCGGAGACGGCCAGCTCTGTTTTAATTCCATGAAGACCATCGACAAAATTATAAAGGGAAGGCGGTTTTACGTTTAAGGACTTTGCTACCGCCGCAAGCGTCACTTCGTTAAGCCCTTTTTCGTCAGCAATGTTTGATGCCGCTCCGATAATCATGTCAAGGCTCATTCCGACTCTCGGCGACATTATGATCGGCCTCCCGGCAGGCTGCGTTCGGCTTCATCAGCCGCCTCAGCCATCAAATCAGCGGGATTGTGGAGAACGTTTCCATGCCCGGCGGCCAAAATGCTTGGTTTATGAGAGATAAGTGTTCTTGCGGTTTTGACAGCTTCTTCTTTATTCCATGTAGCAAAAGCCGGAAACGGAAATCTCCATTTCAGCTTACCTGAAACAGCGAGGCCTCCCCGTACTTGAAAAGCATCTCCGACGATCAGCATATCGTTTCTCAGATCTTTAAAAGCGAGGCTTCCCGGCGTATGCCCGGGGGCGGGAATGACAAGCAAAGATCCGACCCGCTCGCCGCCTTTCAGCAGATGATCAGGCTCGGTCTGAATATGTTTCGGCACTCCTCCCTTTATCGGCGTTTGTGCTTCATGCTCAAATAAAGCAGTGTCACCTTTCAGCAAGAAAGAATCCCGTTCAGAAATATAGACGGAAGCATCCGGAAATTCCGCGGATAATGAGTCAAGCGAACCGACGTGATCTCCATGCGCGTGGGTGAGTAAGATGTTATTCAGCGGTTTCTTAAGCTTCTGTAATGCTTGTTTGATTCCTTTATGACTGTTGGGCAGTCCGGCGTCAATCAGGGTTACTCCTTCTTCCTCTTCAACCAAATAACAATTCACCGGGAAAAGCGCAGGAAAAAAGGTCAGTTGCCAAACGGTTCCGTATTGTAAGATTCTCATCAATATCCCCCTAAAAACTAATAGTGTTAGTTTTATTATAACTAATACCATTAGTTTTTCAAGAACTTTCTGTTTAAATCCTGATAAAGGCGCGGCGCTTCTCTTATACCAAAAAAAGAAACGCGCATACTGTGATAAAAGATGCTTTCAGCCTGCGAATAAATCAGACTACTAAAACCAGCCGGATAAGCATACACTACTCAACGGAGGGGGAGTTCCGCACCATGCATATCACACTTCAAAGCATCTGCCCTGTCTTAATGATTGCCTTTTTTCTGTATAAAAAGGTGAAACGGTCCGTCGGCTTTCAGCCTTTGAAGCCCCGCTGGCTTTATACAAGAATGATTTTGTTTTCATTGCTGGCCGCCGCTCTGGCGTTTTTCAGCATCACACACCCGGCTTTATACGGCCATCTGATATTCGGAACTTTTTGCGGCTGGCTTCTGGTCCTTTTTGCCAAACGGAACCTTTCTTTTGAAGAACGCCGCGGAAAAATGTATTTTCGCACTCATCTGTGGATTGAACTTATTCTATTAACGTTATTCATCTCGAGGTTTGTTTATCGGGTTATTGAAATTTACCGAGTCACAGCGGATTTCACCCATCCGGAGGCGTACAGCCAAACGGTCGGCGCAGATCCGCTGACCATCAGTGTCTTTTATTTCATTGCTGTTTATTACAGCGGATTCTCTTTTTATGTTTTAAAAACGAGCAGAGACCAAACCAATAACGGTCAGTACGGCTGACATCCCTGTCTAAAAAGCAGGGATGTTTTTTAATCGTGCCGCGTATGGTGAATCATTTGCTGAAGCACATCTAACACATGTTCATCCTCAGGAGAATAATAAATGGATGTGCCTTCTCTCCGTGATTTGACGAGGCGCAGATTTTTAAGAAAACGCAGCTGATGAGAAACGGTGGACTGCAGCAAATTCAGCTTTTCTGCGATATCATTTACCGCGTGCTCACCCTGTGACAGTAAATGGAGGATTCTGATTCTTGTCGGATCACACAGCGCCTTAAAGGTCTGGGCAACCAAAAATAATGTTTCCTCATCTAAATCGACAGCGGGGTCATTCTTGTTTCCGGATTCGTGAAATTCAGTCATATACCTCACCCTTCTTTTTTTAAGTAGCCCAATTATACCAAATGTCAATTGATGCTGATACATCCTGCGCCTGGCAAAAGAACCGTTATTTTAAATTTATGTTTCAAATACGGGTTTCTGCTTGGTTTCGCGCGGTTATCTGTGTCATAATGAAAAAGTCATAATGCTCCTGAAATTGAGGGTGAAACACAGTGGAGAAAAAGAAAAAAGGCTGTTTCGCTGCCGCGGGTCTTATGATGATATGTGTTTTTGTCATGGTTTCCTTCTTTCTCATCCTGTTATTTTCAAATAATGAATTGCTCAAAAGTCTTCCGTTTGATGTCAAACCGATCGTGCTTGAACGGCTGACAGATTACAAACCGCTCGTAGAAGACGAGCTGGATGAAAAAGGACTCACCAAATATACATCGCTGGTACTCGGCATGATATATCAGGAGTCAAAAGGAAGAGGAAACGATCCCATGCAGTCTTCAGAATCTCTGGGTTTAAAGCGAAATGAAATTAAAAACCCTCAAACCAGTATCAAACAGGGAATCAAACAATTCACTCTCATGTATCAAGCAGGCAAGAAAAAAGGCGTAGATTTGGATACGATTATACAAAGCTACAACATGGGAGTCGGCTATATTGATTTTGTGGCTGAACATGGAGGATCGCATACTGAGGAACTGGCAAAACAATACTCCGAGCAGCAGGTCAAAAAGAATCCGAAATTATACACTTGCGGAGGGAATAAAGACAATTTCCGTTATCCCTACTGCTACGGTGATTACACGTACGCAGAAAAAGTAAAAGCAAAAACCAAAACCGTTGAACAATCCTTAAATGTAACAACACTTGAAACGCTTGAAGAGTAAAAGGCGCCCTGTATGAGGGCGCCTTTTTTCAATAAAAAAACCGCGCAGAGCACGGTTTTTTTAATAATACGGCGATATCATTAAGTATACAATGACACCCGTCAGACTGACATACAGCCAGAGCGGCATCGTCCATCTTGCGATTTTTTTGTGACGCTCCACCTGCATGCTGAAGCCTCTGATCAGCGTAAACAGCGCAAGCGGCACGATAATGGCGGAAAGACAAATATGCGTAATCAAAATAAAGAAATAAATTCCGCGAATAATGCCGTGACCGCCGAATAAAGTGTTCTCAGCTATCGAGTGGTACACGACATAGCAGATCAAAAACAGCAGAGTCGTCGTAAACGCCGCTAAAATAAAGCGTTTATGCGCCTGAATGTTTTTTTGCTTAATCATAAAGAGCGCTGCCAGCAAAAAGATAAAAGTAAAGCTGTTAAAAATAGCATTTAACATTGGCAGAATATGAATATTGGCTATGCTGACCTCACCCGATTTCGGCATAAAAAACAGCACCGCAATTAACCCGTTGATCAGAACGGTCAATGTCAGCACGATACCGGTATAACTTTTAGGTTTGTTTTCTGTCTGGTTCATCTTATGACCTCTCTCAATTTTACTGACTATCCAAATGGTATGAGAATTCAGCTTTGATGTCAACGGTTTCGCCCGCTTCGTCAGAAATTAGACAAACTTAAGCCCTAAAAAGACCGGGTCTTAAGAAACCCGGCCTTTCGTTTTATTACGCTTCCTTTAACAGTTCTTCTATGACCTTATGCTCATTTTCATTCAGCAGATTTTTTTGGATGATTCTATCAATCGGTTTGTTCATATGGTGATCGAGAATATCGGCTGTTTCCTTATCCCCCGCGATTACGAGACGCTCCCATTTGTGTGATGCGGCCTTTTGATCAAGGTTTGAAGCCAATCGTTTATACAGCCTTTTTTGGTTTTCTTCGACATGGGCTTTGGCAGCGTCTTCGTCCATCGATGCGGAACTTTCACTTACATCCTGCGGTTTCCACGATTCATTGATGACATCGTATTGGTAATGCTCCACACCCTCAATCTTTCCGAGTACTGTTTCTATGATCTTCACTTCATTCTGCTGTGTGAGAATAAAAGCCGTGCTCGGATATTGTTCACGAAGATGTTCTAATTGGTCAAGAACAGCCGTTTCTTCCCAATAAAACCGTGTTTCAACAGGCACCTGCAATTCAATCGTCTCCCAGATACCGCCTTCTCCAGATGCAAAAAATACGAGACTTCGCGGCATCTCTTTACCGAGCCCATCAATATATTGATAGACACGTTCCATGATGCGGACGAGAGATTTTTCTTCTTCCGGATCACTGGCAGACAGATACTCCTTTAATCTCCGAAAACCGGTTTTTAAGGCGATTTTCCACTCTTCCCCCTGCTGGTCCGGATTTCTCATATCCGTGTTTACATATAAGGAGAGCATTTTATCAGGAGATTCCGTCATCACGTACTTCAATTTGCCGATGAGTGAGTCAATTGCCATTATAGATTCCTCCTTTTTCCGCTGCTCACTGTTCCTTTCCCTAACCTGGCGGCTTTAAAAACGTCAATCCACATATACACGGCAGACTTTTCTAAGAAAAGTTTTTGCAAAACCCATTTACAAACCAAGACATCATTTACTACAATGGATACTTGTGTTTGACTAAGATGTTTTGCACTGTGAAAGGAGTATGAATTTGTTTACTGCAGAAGAAAGAGACCAGAAAGAGCTGGAAAAAGAACTTCATAAGCTTGAATTTCAGATTTTCAGGATGCGGGAAAATCTGAAAGATGTATCTAAAGACGCGCGAGTGCTTGGTATTGATCAATCGAACAATGACGATTGGATCATTGTTTCCTCGATTGATGATGGCCAAACATGTAAGATTATGCTGACTGATTGTGAATCAGCCTACCTGGGAAGAGGATGTTTTTCACTGATCGCTTCCTATTATGAAAATGCCATTCATATCGGGGACATTAAAGGCCCGCCAAACCACGGATACGGCTCAATCTGCATGAAGTTTTTAAAACATATCGCCAGAGAGCAGAATATCCCGAAAGTGACGGGTGATATTGCTAAGCGTGATTGGGATCATGTCGACAGACTCATTCATTTTTATGAGAAGCATCAGTTTGATGTCTGGATTGACAATGATACGCAATCAGGCGGCATTAAATGGGTCGACCTGTAAAAAACAATAGAAAAACCCTCTTTTATATGGTGTAATAGATAAAACCATAAGAGGAGGGTTTTTTCTTGTACCCGGAAAAATTGAAAAAAGGTGACGGCATTCGTATTGTTTCTCCGGCAACAAGCATGTCCGTCATGTCAGAAGAAAATATAAATGCCGCAAAGACAAAATTGGAGGAGCTGGGTTTTTGTGTCTCTTTTTCAGAGTATGCGAAAGAAATAAATGAATTTGATTCATCATCCATTGAATCGCGTGTCCGGGATCTGCACGAAGCTTTCGCTGATCCTGACATCAAAGCCGTTTTGACGACACTCGGCGGATTCCAATCAAATCAGCTGCTCCGTTATCTTGATTATGAAATCATCAAGCGGCACCCGAAAATCCTTTGCGGCTATTCAGATATTACCGCCCTCGGCCATTCGATTTATCAAAAAACCGGGCTTGTTACATATTCTGGCCCCCATTTTTCTTCATTCGCCATGAAAAAAGGATTGGACTATACGATTGACTCTTTCTTAGCCTGCTGTGCTTCTGACACTCCGTATGAAGTACTGCCTTCAGCCGAGTGGAGCGATGACAAATGGTATATGGACCAGGAGGACAGACGTTTTTATCGGAATCCGGGACCGCTCGTCATTCAATCCGGTTATGCGGAAGGAACACTGATCGGAGGAAACCTATGCACCCTGAATCTTCTGCAAGGCACGGAATACTTTCCCGAGATGGAACAAGTAATTCTGTTTATAGAAGATGATCATATGTCTAACATTCATATGTTTGATCGGGATTTGCAGTCACTCATCCATCTCCCCGCTTTTTCAGCCGTGAAAGGAATTGTTATCGGACGGTTCCAGCATGCTTCAAATGTGTCTGAAGAGGCTCTGCGTGCCGTCATCCGTACGAAAGAAGAACTGTCGTCCATGCCCGTTATCGCAAATGCTGATTTCGGCCATACCACACCTCTGATGACATTCCCGATCGGAGGAACATGCAGGATAGAAGCCGGCTCAGAAGGCGGACGGATATGGATCGACCAGCATTAACACAAGAAGACGGGGCTGCTTTCCCGTCTTTTTGTGTTAATGCCCCGGCGTGCGCGGAGCGATCTTGAACCGGCCGTCAGCCGCTGGCATCACCCATACGGGCGCTCCTTCATAAAAACGGCTGATTTCTTCATGACACACGGCATGTGCCAGTTCGCGTTTATCATACGTTCCGTCTTGATTTTTCATGTCTAAAAGGAGAACAAGCCCGCACCTGCCATTCATCGTTACGCCGGTGTGTCTCACCTTTTCAATAACGGCGGGCCTTCCCTTCCCTCTTTCAAGCGCCTGAAACAGCCTCACAGCCGGCATAGACAATCCGATGACCAGCAGCACAATGGCGCAAGCTGTGCATATACCTGCTTGAAATATCGGTGATTCTGTGAAGGCATTCCATAAAAATATAAGTTCCGGCTCCATTCGAATCATCCCTTCAGATGCCGTTTTCAAAATCATTGTCTCCATATCATATTCGAGGAACGCTTTTTCTTTTTCAGCATATAACGATTATACACAGACAAAAAAGGGAAGAAAAAAGAACACAAGGCATTTTGCCTTGTGTCCTTCACTCTCTATATGAAACTAGTCTAATACTTTAACATTTACTGTTCTGACGCCCCAGTTGTTAGCGTCACTTTTCTTTGCAACAAATACGTCAATTTTATTTCCTTTAATTGCGCCGCCTGTATCTGCTGCTGTTGCTACTCCGTAACCTTCAACATAAACCTTAGAGCCCAGCGGAATGACACTTGGGTCTACCGCGATGACTTTTGCATCAGGGTTTTTGTTTAAGTCAACTCCGGTTGCCGTTACACCGGAAATGCCGCCGTCGTTAGCAGAGTAAGCAGTTGCAGTCATTGTCAGCTGCTTTTTAGGCTCTTGTTGGTTTGTATTTGATTGAACAGGCTGCTGTTTTGCTTCGACAGCCTTCGCTTCTTGTTTAGGTTGTTGTTGTTCTTGAACAGGTTCTTGTTTAGGCTGCTCTTTTTGGACAGCTTCTTGTTTTGGCTGTGCTGTCTCTGCAGCTGGTTTTTGTTCAGTTTGCGGCTGGCTGGCTTCTTGAGCCGGCTGTGCAGCCTGAGCCTGACCTTTCACCTTTAAGGTTGTGCCTGCGTAAATGATATCTGATTGCAAGTTATTCAAGCTTTTCAGATTGTTGACTGATGTTCCGAATTTCTGAGCAATTTTCCAGAGGCTGTCGCCCTGCTTCACTGTGTACTGCCCAGATGTGGTTGTTTCTACTGAAGAAATAGTCAGTTTCTCTCCTTCAATGATTAAATCAGAAGATAACTGATTCCATTCTTTTAGGTCCTTTAGGTTCACTCCGTTTTTTTGCGAGATCCCCCAGAGCGTATCACCCTTTTGCACCGTGATTTCTTTTGCAGAAGCGTGAGCTCCAAATGCAGTTGTTGAAATTGCTGCAACTGCCACAAAGGACATAATCGTCTTCTTCATAAGTAAATCCTCCCTTGTTAGCTTTTTATTGGCGGCTAACAGGTGATATCGTAACATATGAAAATGTCAGTTCAATAACAAAACGATTTGATTTAGATTACAGTTCCTTTACATGAAACATTTCTCTCGCTTGGTAAGTCTTGCTGAAACCCTGATACAGCAAGGGTTTTCAAGCTTCTGATTTTTCCGTTGCGAACGGAAAACATAATGTGCAAATCTCTAAAAAAACTTTTTTTTCACTCTGTTTCTCTTACATAATTTCGGATTACTTCTAAAAAAAGCGCTCCGTATTTCAATCTTTTTTGTTCCCCTACCCCTTTTACGGAAAGAAGATCATGATCTGTTTTCGGAAGTTTCGCCGACATTTCTTTTAACGTCTGATCTGAGAACACGACAAATGGAGGCACGCCTTGTTCCGCTGCGAGCTCTTTGCGGAGACGCCGGAGAATCTCAAATAATTCATCGTTTTCGGTAACGGCGGCGGCCTCTAAGGCTTCTTTTCTCGCGACTGCGCTCTTTCCGAGCAGAACGTCCCTGCCTTTTTGTGTGACCATAAGCGTCGGAAATGTACCGTCCGCCATTCTGATATATTCATCTGAAATCAGGAATTCGATAAAATCACTGATTTCCCCTGTTGTTTGATGCTTCATAATGCCGTATGTGGACAGGCTGCTGAAGCCGTTTTCCAGCACTTTTTTATTTTTTGACCCGTTAAGCACCTGTGCGACCATCGTTTTTCCGAAACGCTCATTCATTCTGATAATACATGACAATACCATCTGCGCTTCTTTTGTGACGTCATGGGCTGTCCTTGTATCAGTGCAATTGCCGCATGCTCCGCAAGCTTCCGCCTCACTCTCGCCGAAATACTTCAGAATAAACCGCTGCAGGCAATCTTCCGTATGACAGTAATCCACCATCTGTCTCAGTTTTTTGAGATCCTGCTTTTGTTTTTCTTCTCCGGCTGCCGATTGGTCTATTAAAAAGCGCTGCACCATAATATCCTGCGGAGAAAACAAGAGCACGCACTCGCTATCGAGACCGTCGCGCCCGGCCCGTCCGGCTTCCTGATAATAGCTCTCCATATCTTTTGGAATCTGTGCGTGGAGAACGAATCTGATGTTGCTCTTGTCGATTCCCATTCCGAAAGCTGACGTGGCAACCATCACTTGTATCTGATCGTTAAGAAACCGCTCCTGCTGCTCTTTTCTGTCATCATCTGCCAATCCGCCGTGATAACGGCCGGCATTAATGCCGCTGCGTTTTAATTTCTCATATATACGGTCGGTTTCTTTTCTGGTCGCTGCATATATAATGCCGGCTTCGTGTTTATTTCTGTCCAGGTACTGCTCGATAAAACGGTCTTTGTTTTCGCCCTTTACTACTTTGAACGTTAAATTCTCTCTGGCAAAACCGGTATAGACAGTATGTTCTTTATGAATATGAAGCTGCTTGCAGATATCATCATGAACCTCAGGCGTAGCCGTCGCCGTTAACGCGATAATGACAGGAGGTTCTTTTAATTCATTAAAAAGGATTTCGATATTCCGGTAACTCGGCCTGAAATCATGCCCCCATTGCGATATACAGTGAGCTTCGTCTATGGCGACAAGAGGAACCGTAATATTCTGCAGGATGTGAATGAATTCAGGAGAAGTCAAACGCTCCGGTGTTATGTAAAAGAGCCGGTAAGCCCCTTCTTTCAAACCGGTCAGTCGCTCATGAATGTCCCGGCTTGTCTGAGTGCTGTTAATATAAGCTGCCGCGATACCCGCTTCTTCAAGCGCGTCGACTTGATCTTTCATTAAGGAAATAAGAGGGGAAATAACGATAGTGGTACCTTCAAACAGCAGTGCGGGAATCTGATAGCAGATTGATTTTCCGCCCCCCGTCGGCATAATGCAGACCGTGTTTTTTCTCTCCTCTGCAACTGATTGTATCGCCTGCTTTTGGCCCGCGCGAAGACTGTCGTAGCCAAAATAATGCGCCAGAAGGGATTGGGCTTTATCCAGCATATGTTGTAAAACCTCACTTTGTCTTTGATTCTTTCATTTTATCATACTGATAAAGAGTTCCGCTCAGTAGGTAATCCAAAATAAAAAGCCATCTCCGCAAGGGAAATGGCTTTCGCTACGTATGCCGTACGCAAGTAAGAAAGTTTTAAACCACCACTCCTCAAAGTGGGTGTTTGCAGAAGCGTTCCTGTCGTCCTCTGCAATGGAGGCATGACATTCCGGCTCCGATATAAAACTCCCTATTACAGCTTAAAGGTTAAAACTTAATTAACAATACGAACACTGTAGCTTCTCTTATATCCTACACCATCAGTCGTATTTTAGCAAGAGGGTTAATTCTTTTACAGAAAACCTTTTTTCTGTGTAAAAAATGCTTTTATCTCCATAAAAGTTGTTTTTTCGACAAAATATCAATATATCAATATAAGATCACTGCGAAAGTTGTCACCAGTTTCTTCTATATAATAGAAAAAACTCTTACACCCTAATGGGCGCAAGAGTCTTTGGAAATTAGAATTTTGCAGCCAGATCTTTCACTTCTTGCAGTCCTTTTTCAATGATCGCTTGAGCGTTATCCGGTGCGGCGTTATGGCCTTCAACGACAACAGTGTGCAGATCTTGAACTCCCCAGAAGCCGAGAACGGTTTTCATGAAGTTTAATGACATTTCAAGAGATGCCATCGGTCCTTCAGAATATACGCCGCCGCGTGCATTTAAGAGCGCTACTTTTTTATCCCCCATCAAACCTTTAGGCCCTTCAGGCGTGTATGTGAAAGTAACCCCTGCGCGAGACAGGTAATCAACATAAGTATGAAGCACAGCAGGCACTGTGAAGTTCCAAAGCGGGAAGGCAAATACGACTTTGTCAGCTTTGACGAATTGGTTTAAGTAAATGTCAGCAGTTGATGCTTGTTTTTTCTCTTCGTCTGTCATTTCAATTCCTTTTGAAGCTTTGAATGTTCCGTTAATCATATCTCTTCCGAGGTAAGGAAGGTTTTCTTTATGAAGATCCAGTTCGATCACTTCATCATTCGGATTGTTTTCTTTATAAGCAGCTAAAAACGCTTCGTATAATTTTACGGATACGCCTTCTTCAGCCGTACGGTCACTTGATTTTACAAATAATACTTGAGACATTCTAAATTCCTCCCGGTAATCTTTTAATATTTACTTACAAATAGTATGTTACTTTCTTTTTTATATAAAGTCAACGTTTTTATTTCGATTCCGAGATTTTTTATGGAATAAAAAAACAGGTACATGTGAATGTACCTGCTGATATTACTGTGAATCCTGCTCGCGATCCAGGATTTCGTAAGTTTGTGAGCTTTTTTGATCAACGGTTTCTTTATTTGAGAGGTCTTTCACCTGCTCGTGAAATTCCCTTTCATATGACGGAGCGTCTGTTTTCACATCTCCCTCTGCTTCTCGCTGCGCTTCGACAGTCATTCTGGCGTACGGAACGGCTTCAAGCCTTTCATACGGAATTTCTTTTCCCGTTTTTTCGCATATTCCGTATGTTCCTTTATCCATTCGCTCGAGGGCGTCGTTCACTTCATCTAAAAGATTCTGATCGACTTCATCCAAGGTCTGATTCGTGACCCTGTCCAAATAAATGCTTCCGTGATCAGCTAAGTGATTATCTACTCCGTTCGACAGTTCCCCTGTGTCTTCACTCATTGAATGATTTTCTTTTGATTCTCCCTGAAGACTTTCCTTTAAATCGATTAATTTATGATAAAGACTGTCCCGCTGTTCTTTTGATAATGACATGTTCAGCATCTCCTTTTTCGTCTGTATTCCTAGAGTCACAGTTATTACATACCCTCGAAAAAGGCGGCTGAAACAATGGAGATCAGTGCTTTCTCCCCCTGATCGTGACATTCGGGGCCGGCTGCTTTGTCTGTCTTTCTTCTTTTGCAGCATCATTTTGCTGGTTGTCCCGAAATTCTTCAGGGCAGGCTTTTTTGAGCTGATGCTCCGGCGTATGGTATGTGGCGCCGATATTCAGCATTCCGCTCAGCTCTCCTATATTCAGCTTTTCAAAATCAATGTTGTAGACGACTTTGTCCACTTTGACGCGCTCGATATGGACATATGTTTTTTCCCCTTCAATCGTTTGCGGCTCAGGATGACATTTATCCTGAAGCTCATCAAGCTGTTGCTCTACTTTCTTAATCCTGTCTAGTTCTTCTTCACATACTTTTTTGAAAAGCTCTTTCATTATTTTTTTCAAGAAAAATCACTTCTTTCCCCGTCACTCTTGGAAAGTTCTATGCGTCCTGCATTGCGAATATATAAACATGGTATACAAAAAGGAGGTGAATCATGATGTTTTTTCCATCCGTTATCAACTTTGAGCATATAAAAATGAACGGTGTCAGCGGCGGAGCGACGTTTAACATCGGTTCTTCCGTGATACTGAGGCGCACAGCCGTTAATAAAAGAAATGAAGGGTACGGTGAACAAAGCGGAGATTGCACCGTTGTCGTTATCCCTATCATGAGTATCGATGATACAGATCTAATCGACAGCACCGCCAATAAGGTCAGCCTTCGATAATGATTTGGCTTGCATCCCCCAGATGTTTAGCAATTGATATATATAAAATTCCGTCTTTGAACACCGCCTGCATTCCCTTCGTTCCCTGAGCGGAATGAGGAAGGTCGAGTTTTTTTTCGAAATCGCCGTATTTTCCGGTCTTCTGTTTAAAATCCTGTTCATTGAAGAAGGATTTTCTCGTGCCTTTTACGACAATATATTCTCCGTAGGACAGCAGCTGAACATCTTGTTTCCGGTAGCGGGACAAATACAGCAAAAATTGGAGCTCATCATGGGTTTCCACAATATCTATAAGAGGAAAAGTATCCTCATTCCTTCTCATTTGCCCATCTCCCTGTTGAAAGGGAAAGTTAGAATGGCCGTTTTGAAATGATTTCAATTGTTCATCATCAAAAACGTTTTTCCAAAAATCGCCGCCGGACATGTTTTGCGCCATTTCCATCCATTGCTTCATCTTGTCGAAGTCCATTTTTATCGCCCCCTGTTTAAGCATACGGTCATAACAGCCGGCATACACCTGTATTAAAGGAGGTTTGCCTGTGGTTCAACCAACTCCATATATCAATATTAATATTTTCATGTTGAAAATTAATTCCTTTGAAAATGCTTCAGCGGTGAATGTCGGACAAAATTTACTGGCAGAATGGCAGAATTCTGATAAAAAGAATCAGGGATACGGACAGAATTTTGGGGATGCGAGCGGCTTTTTTGGCACGAACGGCAAAGTGGATGACAGGGATCAAATTGATTCTCCGTCTACCTTCGAGTCAGCATGCGATAAAATTCCCGCCGGGAAAGGAGGCCCATTATGATGTTTTCGCCGGTTTTGGTAAATGTAGGGGGCTTTAAAGTGAATGCGGCCGACCGCGGTTCTTCCATTACGATCGGCCCCTATCAGCAAATCGATTATTTTTTATCCAATAAGATCAACTACGGATTCGGTGAAGAAAATGGTGATTTGGCACCGATTTATATTCCCATCAGTTCTATTGCTGATCCGGATCTTATTGATTCGAACTCCGGAAAAACAAGCATTATCTAATAAAAAAGCCATCCGCCTGCATTCGGATGGCTTTTATGTCATATTTAACTGCATAAGTATTTTGTTAAGATGGCTTGAACCTCGGTCAAGTCCGTTTCTTTTGCAAATTCCAATTCGAATGTTTTTCCTCTTGTCATTAAAACAAGACCTGTATCGGGATCAAACATCCCAGCTTCTTGAATGGCGAAGCTTTCAATTGTTTTATATGGAAGGAAGACGCGCACTTTCTTTTTGGAGAACATTTTATTATCAAAGAAAATCACTCGTTTATTTGTAAAGCATATTTGGTCAACCCGCAGTTTATAAATCGTTTCGATCCGTTCTCCCTCAACGAGCAAAGCCTCCAGCTTTTTTGTGTCGGTTGATCTGCTGACAGAAAAAATTCCCAATGAAGAACCCCACTTTCTGCTTCTATACTATTGTTTTATTACAATCATAAAAAATAAGTTCTTTATCCCTATATAAGAATACGACATAGGCGGCATTTAAACCATTACGAACAGATTACATTTTTAGAACGTTCATTAGATAAGCCTTTTCGCGAAAGGTGCTCTGTTATGTAGTAATACGGTTCAGCGGATGAAAAGGTTTCAAGAAAACCATATTTTTTTCGAAAAGTCAGTTTTTTCTTTTCACGGTAAAAAACCGCGGCTTCTGAATGCCGCGGTTTCTGCAAAACATCAACGATCCGTATCATTGTTCTTTCTTTATAGGTATCTGAGATTTGATCCATCACAGTGTCAGCCTTCTTCTGATTACACCCGCTGAAGCTGTGCGAATAAATTCATTCAGCTTCAGACTTCTTCAAAATACTCTTTATAGAAACCGCCGACTTTATTTGTATTGTCCACCACAAAAATGAACTCTTCTGTTTCATTTTTGACTTCGTACTCTTTGCCGGGCGTCAGCACGTTTTTGACAATATATTTTTTCGCATCTGTATGTACGCATTTTACTTTTTTGACGCTTTCTTTTGTCTGCCAATTATTATGAATCATCTGTAAAACTCCTTTTCTTCATCGATAAGCTTATTGTAGCTGTTTTTTCCTGTGAATTGCAATAACGGTTATCAATTGATTTTACCGGGGTCTGTATTATAGAATGACTGTATGCGCTTACTTTGCGCGGACATCAAGATGCTCAAAACAGACCATAAAAAATTTCGGGAGGTTTGTTACGAATGAGTTCTTTAACGATGCAGATCACAAAAAGGCTGGAAACATTTTTACAGGGCACGAAGAAGCTTTATATTGACGGAAAATTTGTTCCGAGCGCTTCAGGAGCAACATTTGTCACGCCAAATCCGGCAACCGGAGAAACTTTGATGACGCTTTACGAGGCACAGGCTGAAGACATTGACAGCGCAGTGAAAGCGGCACGCAAAGCCTTTGATCACGGCGAATGGCGCACTATGCCGGCCGCTTCCAGAAGCAGGCTGATGTATAAGCTTGCCGATTTAATGGAAGAGCACAAAACTGAACTCGCGCAGCTTGAAACACTTGATAACGGAAAACCGATTAATGAAACAACGAATGGAGATATCCCGCTGGCAATCGAGCATATGCGTTATTATGCCGGGTGGTCCACAAAAATAACCGGACAAACGATTCCGGTCGCCGGCTCATATTTTAATTACACCCGCCATGAGCCTGTCGGCGTCGTGGGGCAAATCATCCCTTGGAACTTCCCGCTCCTTATGGCGATGTGGAAAATGGGCGCCGCCCTTGCCACAGGCTGCACAATCGTTTTGAAACCGGCAGAGCAGACACCCCTGACCGCCCTCTATTTAGCGGAATTAATAGATCAGGCGGGCTTCCCTGACGGCGTCATCAATATTGTTCCTGGGTTCGGCGAGACAGCCGGGGAAGCGCTGACCAACCATGACGATGTTGATAAACTTGCTTTTACCGGTTCTACAGAAATCGGCAAAAAGATCATGGAGAAAGCCGCGAAAAATATTAAGCGCGTAACACTGGAGCTTGGCGGTAAGTCACCTAACATCATTTTACCTGACGCCAATTTAAAAAAAGCCATCCCCGGCGCTTTAAACGGGGTTATGTTTAATCAGGGGCAGGTATGCTGTGCAGGCTCCCGTGTCTTCATTCACAAAGACAAATATGATGAAGTCGTAAGCGAAATGGTTTCATATGCGAAATCACTTCGGCAAGGAGCCGGCCTTCATCAGGATACGCAAATCGGCCCGCTCGTCAGCCAGGAACAGCATGAGCGCGTGCTTTCTTATATTGAAAAAGGAAAAGCGGAAGGCGCCAAAGCTGTCACAGGCGGAAGCTGCCCGTTTGAAGAAGGGTATTTTGTCTCCCCGACCGTATTTGCGGATGTGGATGACAGCATGACCATCGCAACAGAAGAAATTTTCGGTCCGGTTTTAGCCGCCATTCCGTATGATACGGTTGATGAAGTCATTGAGCGGGCGAACCGCTCGGAATACGGCCTTGCAGCCGGACTATGGACCGAGAATGTGAAAAACGCCCATTACATTGCTGACCGTCTTCAGGCCGGCACCGTTTGGGTCAACTGCTACAATGTATTTGATGCGGCGTCACCTTTCGGCGGCTATAAGCAATCCGGCCTTGGACGGGAAATGGGCTCTTATGCGCTGGATAATTATACAGAAGTGAAAAGCGTCTGGATCAGTCTGGAAGATTGATTGACAAAACAAGAAACTGCTGCCTGCCAGCAGTTTCTTTCTTTTGTCATGCCGCCATTTGCATATGAATATATATGCTTCTGAAGGAGTTGAGCGAGTGTGAGCACTATTCATGAAAAAGTCAGAAGCCGCCAAAGGAAAACCATCTCCCTATTAAGAGAAAAGCAAAATGCGGACGGCTCATGGTCATTTTGTTTTGAAGGTCCGATTTTGACTAACGCCTTTCTGATCCTCCTCCTCACTTCTCTCGGAGACAATGATAAAGAACTGATCGCTGAGCTTGCTGAAGGCATCCGCGCGAAGCAGCGCCCTGACGGAACATTTGCCAACTATCCTGATGAACGGAAAGGAAATGTGACCGCCACTGTACAGGGCTATGTCGGCTTGCTGGCTTCCGGCTTATATAACCGTTCTGAAGCGCATATGATTCAGGCCGAACGCTTTATCATCTCAAACGGCGGCTTGCGTAACGTACACTTCATGACAAAGTGGATGCTGGCGGCAAACGGCCTATATCCATGGCCCGCACTGCACCTGCCATTATCTTTCTTAGTGATTCCCCCATCCTTCCCGCTGCATTTTTATCAGTTCAGTACATACGCGCGTATTCATTTTGTTCCGATGGCTGTGACGCTAAACAAAAGATTTTCGCTGAAAAACCCAAACGTTCCGTCTCTCGAGCATTTAGATCAGCATATGACCAAAAATCCGTTTACATGGCTTCGTTCCGATCAGGCAGAGGACAGAGACCTCGCTTCTCTTTTCGCACACTGGAAGCGGCTTTTGCAGATTCCTGCCGCTTTTCACCAGCTTGGTCTGCGTACGGCCAAAACGTATATGCTTGACCGGATAGAAGAAGACGGCACATTGTACAAGCTATGCAAGCGCCACTATTTTTATGGTGTACAGCCTGCTCGCTCTCGGTGTATCACGCCACTCCCCCGTTATCAGAAAGGCGCTTGCCGGCACGAAAGCTTTACTCACGTCTTGCGGCAATATACCGTATCTGGAAAATTCAACGTCAACTGTTTGGGATACAGCGCTTCTTAACTATGCGCTTATGGAAAGCGGCATCTCAGATAACGATCAGATGATCACCAGCGCCGCTCGATTTTTGCGTGAACGGCAGCAGACGAAAGTAGCGGATTGGGCCGTTCACAACCCGCATGCAGAACCGGGAGGATGGGGTTTTTCAAACATCAACACGAATAATCCTGATTGTGATGACACAGCCGCAGTGCTTAAAGCCATCCCGCGAAAACTTTATCCCGCCTCATGGGAGCGCGGACTGAGCTGGCTTTTGTCAATGCAAAACAGTGACGGGGGCTTCTCTGCTTTTGAGAAAAATGTAAATCATCCCCTGATCCGCCTGCTGCCGCTTGAATCGGCTGAGGAAGCTGCCATCGACCCTTCAACAAGCGATTTAACTGGACGGGTGCTGCACTGTTTAGGAAAAGCGGGGCTTTCATCGGATCATCCCCAGGTTGAAAAGGCCGTTCAATGGCTGATCCGCCATCAAGAGGAGGACGGATCGTGGTACGGCAGATGGGGTGTCTGCTATATTTACGGAACATGGGCGGCGCTGACGGGCATGAAGGCTTGCGGTGTCAGCCATAACCACCCGGCCGTGAAAAAAGCGATCCGCTGGCTGAAGTCCATTCAAAACGAGGACGGAAGCTGGGGAGAATCCTGTAAAAGCGCAGAAATCAAAACCTATGTCCCGCTTTCTTACGGGACGGTTATACAGACGGCGTGGGCGGCGGAAGCTTTGCTACAATACGAAAAACCTCATCACCAAGCCGTCACAAAAGGTATATCGTTTCTTATTGAAAACCGGCATTACGAAGGAGCTCATTTCACCTATCCGACTGGAATCGGCCTTCCGAAGCAGTTTTACATCAAGTATCACAGCTACCCGTATGTGTTTTCTTTGCTTGCGCTCAGCACTTTCATGAAAGTGAGTGAAAAGGAGGAAGAAAAATGAAACGGCACGCTTATCAAACCGAGATGCTGAATTGGTGTGAAACCTTGAAGGAACAAGTCATTCAGCAAGGGCGGTTCGATCGCTTCGCGGCACAAATCGACCGGATTTTTCACACCCTTCAGGATGATGGATTAACGGAGGCGGAATGGTACGAACAGGCATCAGCTCTTTACCGGGACATTTCCGAATCGGAAGAGCCGGAGGAGCGCAGAGCCTATGTGCCGATCGGCAAGCATGTTCTGCCTAAACTGCCTTACAGTTATTCCGCCCTGGAACCGTATATTTCAAGGGAGATTATGAAACTTCACCATACAAAACACCATCAAAGCTACGTTGACGGCCTGAATAAAGCTGAACTTGAGCTGAAAAACGCGCGCCAGACGAAACAGTACGACTTAGTGGCGCATTGGGAGCGGCAATTGGCATTTCACGGCGCCGGCCATTATCTGCACAGTATTTTCTGGTTTTCCATGAATCCAAACGGAAAAAGACGGCCGACGGGCGCTCTCTTTCAAATGATTGATGTGTCATTCGGCAGCTATTCTGCTTTTAAAGAACAATTTTCTCAGGCAGCGAAAAAAGTCGAAGGAGTCGGCTGGGCTATCCTTGTCTGGGCGCCGCGCTCGGGACGGCTGGAGATTTTGGCCGCTGAGAAGCATCAGCACTTCAGTCAATGGGACATCATCCCTTTGCTCCCTTTGGATGTGTGGGAACACGCTTATTATTTACAATATAAAAACGACCGCGCGGCTTACGTGGATCAATGGTGGAATGTCGTGGATTGGCGTGAGGCGGAGAAACGGTTTGAGCAAGCGCACCGCGTGATGTGGCCGCTTTATTAAAAAAAGCCCCCGTTTAGAACGGGGGCCTGCTTCTTTTGATTTAAAAAATACCGAGCACGTGCAGAAAAACGATAATAATAGCTACAGGAGACACATAACGGATTAATAAGAGCCACACTGTAAACCATTTTCGTTTTATGCCTGAACCGCTTTTCAATTCGTCAAACAGCGCCTGTTTCGGAATTTTCAGCGGTACGAAAACGGCAATTAAAAGCGCGCCCAGCGGCATTAAGACATTGCTGACCAGAAAATCCGCAGCGTCAAAAATACTGCGGTGAAAAATGGAAACATCACTCAAAATTCCGTACGACAGCGCCGAAGGCACTCCGACAATAAATATTGCAAGCCCCCCGAGCCATGCATACCGCTTTCGTTTTGCCGAATCGCCTTTTGACAAAACGGCAACCAAAATCTCAAGCATTGAAAATGCTGATGTCAGCGTCGCAAATAAAAACAGCAGCAAAAAGGCGAGTAAAAACACGATGCCGAACGGCATTTGGTTAAAGATGGTCGGAAGCACGTTAAATAAAAGCTGCGGGCCTTGATCCGGCTTGAGGCCGAATGAAAATACCGCCGGAAAAATCGCCACTCCCGCCATCACGGCAACAAGAACATTTAATACCGTCACCGAAACTGCGGATTGAACAATATTTTCTTTTTTTTCTAAATAGGCGCTGTATGTAACCATTACGGACACACCGACGCTTAACGAGAAAAATGACTGTCCCATCGCGTATAATATGGTATTGGCATCCATCGCGCCAAAATCAGGCATGAAGAAGAATTTTAACCCCTTCGCTGCATCATGGAGCGAAACGGAGCGGATCATTAAGAGAATAAACAGAATAAACAGAGCCGGCATGAGCACCTGGCTTACTTTTTCGATGCCGCTGCTCACCCCTTTTGCAACAACTAAAATCGTCATCACGATAAACAGCAGCTGTCCGAAAACCGCTGCATAAGGGTTTGAAATGGTATTGATAAATAACGTATCAAATCCGGATGAGAGCGATAAACCGCCTGTAAAGCCTTTTATAATGTAGATTAATATCCATCCCCCCACTACGCTGTAGAAGGATAATAGAATAAAACACGTAATGATTCCGAGATATCCGATCCAGTGCCACTTTTTCCCCGGCGCAAGCGCCTTGTAGGATTCAACGGCGTTTTTTTGTGTTTTTCTGCCGATAATAAATTCAGCAAGCAGAAGCGGCAGTCCGATTAAAATCGTAAATAAAATAAAAACGAGCAGAAAAGCGCCGCCTCCGCTGGTTCCCGCTACGTAAGGGAACTTCCATATTGCGCCGAGCCCGATTGCAGAGCCGGCCGTAGCTAAAATAAATCCCAGCTTAGATGACCATTGATTAGCTTCTTTCACTTCAGCACTCCCAATTCATTTCAGTGTAAAAATTAATTTTAAGAATATATGTCTGAATAGTCAAGAAGATATTAGTTTACATAATATCATTATTTATAACTAATGTTTAATATTGAATTATTCAGAATATTATTTATAATGGAATACAGAAAAGTCAGTCTCATTTTTTGACTGATTGGATGAAAAAGGAGCTGTGTTTATGGAATGGTTGAAAAAAATAAGCGGGTTTGCGGGACAAACTTTCGGCTTATGGGTGATCGTCTTTGCTGGTTTAGGATTCGCCTGCCCTGATTTGTTTTCTTGGATCAGTTCTTATATGACAATTTTTCTGGGTATTATTATGTTTGGTATGGGGCTTACTCTTCAAGCAGACGATTTTAAAGAATTAATCAGAAAACCTTGGCATGTCGTGATCGGAGTCATAGCCCAGTTTACGATTATGCCGCTTACGGCTTTCTGTTTATCAGTCGGGCTCCGCCTGCCCGCAGAAATTGCAGCGGGCGTCATTCTGGTCGGCTGCTGTCCGGGCGGCACCGCCTCAAATGTCATGACCTTTTTAGCAAAAGGCAATACGGCGCTTTCGGTTGCGGTCACCACGATCTCAACATTGCTTGCTCCTATTGTAACGCCGGCACTCATTATGCTGTTTGCGAAAGAGTGGCTCCCTGTTTCTTTCGGCTCACTGTTTGTTTCAATTATGCAGGCCGTGCTTTTACCGATCGTCCTCGGAGTGATTGTGAAGCTATTCTTCAGAAAACAGGTCGGACAAGCTGTTCACGCGCTTCCTCTCGTGTCTGTAATCGGCATCGTAGCGATTGTTTCCTCTGTTGTCAGCGTAAATCGTGAGCACCTGCTTCAATCAGGACTGCTGATTGTATGCGTGGTCATCTTACATAACGGAATCGGCTATTTGTTAGGATTCCTGGGTGCAAAGCTGTTCAGAATGGATTATGCTTCGCAAAAAGCGATTGCGATAGAAGTCGGAATGCAAAACTCCGGATTGGGCGCGGCGCTTGCAACAGCCCACTTTTCCCCCCTTTCAGCCGTACCGAGCGTCATTTTCAGCATATGGCACAATCTGTCTGGATCAATTCTCGCCACTTATTGGTCAAAGAAAAAAGAGAAAAACAGCATCGGAGAGGATGAAAACGTAAAGATTCCGCTTTCATAACTGAACAAGGATAGGCGGCTGCCGCCCCTATCCTTGTTTTTTCTGCAGGTCACGAAGCAAGTGCAGGAGCGCTTTTTTACATTCCCCTGAAACACACCTCCATGATAACAAATCAATTGACGGATATCGTAATCGAGCAGGCGCTGTACGGAACGGACCGCATCATCCATATGTAACGTATAGCGGGGATTCGCAAGGTTCAGCTTTCCGTCTTCAATGACGACCGCATCACCTGCGATCATTGTTTTTTCGGCAGGCAGATAAAGGCTGATATGGCCGGGTGTATGACCCGGCGTGGCTACAATGCGAATGCCTCCGCACCAAGGCAGCAGCTCGCCGTCAGTTACTTGCCGATGAACAGGAGCCGCTTCGACTGATTGAAGTGAGCGGATAAACTGTTTTGCATAAGGTTTTGCCTCCTCTGGCAATGAACAAAACGTTGATTCAGCCTGCTTAAGCCGTAATGATTTTTTAGAGCCGTCAATATACGGCGCTTCATGTTCATGTGCTGTCACGCTGATACCCGGGTACAGACGGTGCAGTGCAGCGAGTGAGCCGATATGGTCTATATCGTGATGTGTTGCAATGATTTTTGACAGTGACTGAAGCGACAATCCATGCCGGACAGCAGCATTTTGAAGATGATTTATAAAACCGGGATATCCGCAGTCTATTAAAACCGTGTCATGTTCGTCTTGCAGAAGAACCGGAGTGATAGAATGCAATTCTTCATTATATTCAAATTCAATCTCAAGCGGATAACAGCTTTTCATATACAACTCCCCTTCTCTCAAATAAAAAAGTACACCGCTCATAAGGGCAGTGTACTTTTTGTCTGTCTCCATTATCCTTCTAATAACAGCTGTTCCGGATCTTCCAGCAGGTTTTTAATTGTGACAAGGAATCCGACCGCTTCTTTACCATCTACGATTCTGTGATCATATGATAATGCAAGGTACATCATCGGACGGTTTTCAGAACGCTCTGCATCAATCGCTACAGGGCGCAGCTGAATTTTGTGCATACCTAAGATTCCGACCTGAGGGCTGTTTAGGATTGGTGTTGACATAAGCGAGCCGAATGTACCTCCGTTTGTGATCGTGAAGGAACCTCCTTGCAGCTCACCTAATGTTAATTTATTGTTTCGCGCTTTCTTCGCAAGTTCGCCGATCTCTTTTTCAATGCCGGCAAATGTCAGACGATCAGCGTCACGTACGACTGGGACGACAAGCCCTTCTTCAGCCGCAACGGCGATACCGATGTCATAGAATTTTTTCACGATCAGCTCATCACCTTGAATTTCAGCGTTTAGGAGCGGGTACTTTTTCAAAGCTGCCACTACGGCTTTTGTAAAGAAAGACATGAAACCGAGTTTTACTTCGTTTTGCTCAAGGAATTGGTCTTTACGGCGTTTTCTTAAATTCATAACGGCCGTCATGTCCACTTCGTTAAATGTCGTCAGCATCGCAGAAGTCTGCTGCACTTCAACCAATCGTTTCGCGATCGTTTGTCTGCGGCGGGACATTTTTTGCACTTCAACAGGTTTGTCAAAGCTTTGCTGTGTTTTTTGAGCCTGCGGTTTCGTCTGTGCCGCAGGTTTTGAAGCCGGTTTTTCATAAGCTTCCACGTCTTGTTTGCGCACGCGGCCGAGCGGGTCCCCCGTCGGAATTTGTGAAAGATCAATTCCTTTTTCCCTTGCCAGCTTGCGTGCAGCCGGAGACGCTACCGTTCTGGATTTCGCTTCTGATTGTGCTTCCTGGCTGACTTCTTGTGCAGCCGGTTCAGCTTTTGCTTCCTCTTTCGTTTGTTCTTTGGCTGGAGCACTTTCGGAAGGGGCAGGTGCAGAACTTTCGCCAGCGCCTTCTGTAATGGTACCGATAATTTCTCCTACTTGGACGGTATCACCCGAATCTTTCAATACCTCTTTTAGAACACCCGATTCTTCTGCTGTCAATTCAACATTTACTTTGTCCGTCTCAAGTTCAAGCAAGTACTCACCCTGTTCTACATAGTCACCGGGCTGCTTTAACCATTGGGCTATCGTTCCTTCTGAGATTGATTCTGCTAATTCAGGTACCTTAATTTCCGCCATTTTTTCATTTCCCCCTTAGTTTTTGCGAGTCAAGCTATCAGATACAATGCGTTCCTGTTCTTTTTTGTGGACAGTCGGATCTCCTTCTGCGGGACTGGATCGTCTTCTTCGGCCGATGTATTGAACATTTACTCCTTTTGGCGCGATTTCCGTCAGATACGGGCTGATATAACTCCATGCCCCCATGTTCTGCGGCTCTTCCTGAACCCAAACGATCTCTTGCAAGTTCGGCAGTTTGGCGAAAAGCTCTTTCGCGTCTTTTGCCGGGAACGGATACAGCTGTTCGATTCTGGCAATATGAAGCCAATCCTTATCGCCTTCCATTTTGTTGAAGTGATCGCTGATGTCAATTGACACTTTTCCGCTTGATAATACGACGCGAGTCACTTTTTCATAAGCATGGGAAAGACCGGATTGCTCATAGACAGGCTTGAATCTGCTTTCGCTCAGCTCCTGTACTTCAGATACCGTATTCGGGTTGCGGAGCAGGCTCTTCGGCGTCATGATCACAAGCGGACGGATTTCCTCACGAAGCAGCATTTTCGCTTGTCTTCTTAAAATATGGAAATACTGAGCCGCACTTGTCAGGTTGGCCACCGTCCAGTTGTTTTCCGCCGCCAGCTGCAGGAACCGTTCGACGCGTCCGCTGGAGTGTTCAGGCCCCTGTCCTTCGTAACCGTGAGGAAGCAGCATGACTAATCCTGATTTTTGTCCCCATTTTGCCCGTCCTGCAGATATAAATTGATCAAAATAGACTTGAGCCGCATTGGCAAAGTCCCCGTACTGCGCCTCCCACATCACAAGAGTTTCAGGCGAATACACGTTGTATCCATACTCAAAACCGAGAACCGATCCTTCAGAAAGCGGGCTGTTATGCACCGCAAATGAAGCAGCGCAGTCGTCTAAATGATGGAGTGCAACAAATTCTTTGCCTGTTTCGCTGTCATGCAGCACAAGGTTTCTTTGAGCGAACGTTCCGCGCTCTGAGTCCTGCCCGGTCAGCCGGATCGGAGTGCCGTCTTTCAAAATGGAAGCAAACGCAAGCGATTCAGCCAATGACCATTCCACTTTACGGTCATCATCAAACGCTTTTGCACGTCTTTCCAAGATTCTTTTCAGCTTGCCGAACACGTTAAAGGATTCCGGCCAATTGATGAGTTCGCCGTTCAGCTTGCGGAGAACATCAAAATCAATGGCTGTGTCAACGTCAGGAAAACCGTTGGATACCGGTTCCGGCAATTCGATTTCCCGTACGGCATCTTCTTTTTTGGCGGGCACCTTTTTATAGGCGTCTTCAATTCGTTTTGTCACTGTCGCTTCAATGTTTTGCGCTTTTTCCTCGCTGATCAGTCCTTCACTTACGAGTTTTTCCGCAAAGATCCGCTTGACAGTCGGGTGTTTTCTCACGGCGTCATACAGCATCGGCTGTGTCGTGGACGGCTCATCCATTTCATTGTGGCCGTACCGTCTGTACCCGATTAAATCGATTAAGAAATCTTTATTAAACCGCTTCCGGTATTCAACCGCAAATTTAACGGCTGACAGGCACGCTTCAGGATCATCGGCGTTGACGTGAACGATCGGGATTTCATAACCCTTCGCCAAATCACTGGCATATTTCGTAGAGCGTGATTCATCGCTTTCAGTTGTAAAGCCGATCATATTATTGGCGATGATATGAATGGCCCCACCGACCTGATAGCCTTTCAAAGAGCTTAAGTTCAGCGTCTCAGCGACAATTCCTTCTCCCGGGAACGCTGCGTCACCGTGAATTAAAATGGCGAGCGATTTTGTTTCGTCTTGAACCGGGTACCCCTTTTGCGTTCTTGTTTCCTGTGCCGCCCTCGTGCTTCCTTCAACAATCGGATTGATGAATTCCAGATGGCTCGGGTTATTTGCAAGCGTAATCCGGGCGCTTTTGGTTTCAGCATCCTGTAACTGTCTGTCTGCACCGAGGTGGTATTTTACGTCTCCCGTCCAGCCGTAGCTGATTCCGGTCGAGCCTTCAGACGGTACAAGGTCTTTATTCGGCGCGTGCTGGAATTCTGAGAAAATAATCTCATACGGTTTGCCGAGCACATGCGCGAGCACATTTAAGCGGCCCCTGTGCGCCATCCCGATATTGACATTGGTTGTGCCTGCTTTCACAGACTGGGCGATAATGTCGTCAAGAACAGGCACAAGCGCGTCTAATCCCTCAATTGAGAAACGCTTCTGGCCGACGAATGTCCGGTGTAAAAATTGTTCAAATCCTTCTACTTCCGTCAGTCTTTCTAAAACGGCTGACAGTTTTTCCGGTGAATTTTTCCGGAACAGTTCTCCGGATTCGACCATTTTTGTAATCCATGCCCGCTCTTCGAAATCATGCACATGGTCAAATTCGAAGGAGATGGTTCTTTTATACGTATTGCGTAAATGCTGGATGGCTTCTAAGCCGTTCGTTATATTGGCAGGTGCGTCTTTACAAATGACAGACGCGGGTATTGCTTTCATTTCTTCTTCTGTAAGCCCGTACTCGGATAACGGAAAGAGCTCGCTCTTTTTTTGATCCTTTCTGAGCGGATTGACGGAAGCGTTCAGATGGCCATAGGTTCGAATATCTTCTGCAAGTTTAACTGCTGATGCGATCTTTTGAATCAGATCTGCGGTGACTCGTCCCTGTTCCTTTGTTCCCGATGCCTCTTTTATTTGGCTTGGCGGAGCGCCGAGTTCGTCAAACATGTCTTTCAGATCCGGATCAATGCTGTCTGGATCTTCAGCATATTGGTCGTACAGCTCCAGTGCGTAGCCGAGGTTCGGTCCGTAAAAATCTTCCCAATTCATTCTTTGTTTCATATTATTTTGAAACATTTGAATATTACCCCCAACCTAGATAATCAAGTGATCAATTCACTATCTTGAAATAACTTTTGAACGCTGTGCCCAAAATTATGTAATAAAAACGCTTCCAAGGGTATTTTACCATTGATTGCGTTTGGATTCTACCTTGATTGTTCACAAAATAGTAAAAAAACAGATCCATAACGAAAAAATTAAATCATTTTAAAATAAAAAGCGAAAAAGCATAGGAAAAAGCCTATCCTATGCTTTTATGAAGCAGTTTTTTCAAGAGCGGATACAGCACATCAGGCAGCTGATCGACATCCGGAACAAAAATACTGTACTTTCCGTACATATCCTGAATGGTTTTCATCTGTGATTCTTCTATCGCAGTATTGGACAGAAAAACATTTATGACTTCTATCCCTCTTTTTCTCGCTTCGATGACAGCCTCGCTCGTATCGACGATGCCGTTTTGTTCGTAGCCGAATGCCGCCGGCTCTCCATCTGAAAACACGATTAAAAACTTTTGCGCCTCACTCCGCCGCATCAGCTGTTTCGTCATTTGTCTGATGGCATATCCGTCTCTGTTATCTTCCTCCGGCGCAAGCTGCATGATCAGCGGTCCCGCCGCCTGCAGCAGCGACTCTTCAAACGGAATCACGGTATTGAAGAAATTCGGCTGGCTCGTTTCGGTCGCTTCGTTTGTATCCTCCCAAAATCCGACGATTTGGTGCGGGACGGACACTGATTTCAGGGCTTCATGGAATAGAACAATCCCTCTTTTTGTTTCATCCATTTTGTCGAACATGCTGGCCGAACAATCGACAAGCAACGTAAAAACGGCGTCAATTTCCGAAGAGGGGTCTTGCTTTTTATAGAAAAGACGCGGATTCCGTTCCGTAAAGTAGCGGAGCAGCTTGCGATTCAGCCGGCCCGCGTGAAGGTCGGTCCGCGGGAGCGTTTTTTTGTGTTCAAGTATCTTTTGTATCATCTGCTTCAGGCGTTTTTGATATGATTCTATCGTTTTCGCCTGTTCTTTATAAGACTGCTCCTCCTCGGGCGATGCTTTATGAGGTGTTTGGTAAACCGGGAAAGCGAACTTGTTTTCTTTTCCGTCGGCAAGCCCCGCGCCCTCATGTTCATCCTGTCTGGATTCAAGCGCCTCAAGCTTGGAGTAATCCTCTCTTTTCGTCTGCCGTGCGGAGCCTTGAACGGAGCCGAGCGCCTGATCACCGTCATCTCCTTCTCTGGCGGCGTCTTTCCCAATATCTGATTTCGCGCCGTGCTCAATATCAAATTGAAGGAAACTTTTTGACGGCGCTTCGGTTTCCCGATGCCACGTATTCATTTTCTCTTCATGGATATCTTCATCTCCGTCGGAAGACTCAGGGAGCGTGATGTCGTCGCTTAATGACGGCGCTCTTTTGATGCTTTCGAATAAAGGCTCTTCAGCCGCTCTCTCGTAATCAAGTTCCGGCAGAAAAAAGTATGTGTTCAGCATATCTTTCTCCAGCACTTCATCAAGGCCTTCCATGAGGTCTTCTGTTATTCTTGCGATCTCTTTCGTAGAATCCGCCTCATACACCCTGATGAGCTGGCGTTCAATATACGGTATCATCATATCAATATCTTCCTGCATGGAAGGAATGCCTTCAAGCGGAGACTCCGCCGTCAGCTTGACAAATATCGCGCAATACAAAGCGTCAGTGAAAATGCTTCGTTCTAAATTCAGTGTCAGCTGCGTTGTGAAATGTTTCCTGTACATCTCCCTTCGCTTCTGAAATACACGTTTCGTCCCCGGCCGCTCTTTTTTGATCAGCTCTTCAATTCTGATATCCTCAAGCAGCATGAACAGCTGCTTTGCAAAGCTTTGGCGGTTGAAGCGCCGGTGAACGTCATTTAAAAACCCGGCAAATTCCCGGAATGAGCTGCTGCGTGTGCCGACAGCGCGCAAATACACATCGCTTTTCAAGCCGGCTTCCATATCCCCGGCTGACCTGTCTTTCCAAAAGTGGCTCATATAAATTTTCTTTTCAAAGGGATTGTAGTAAGACTGCACGCCGTATTCCACTTCCACTTCACTGCTTCTGGTCAGTGTTTTGGCCAGATCAGTCAGCATCATGAACAAAAACGAATCGATCGTGCTGTCGTTAAATTTGATAAACTTCATTGTACATTCCTCATTCGAACAGCGTTTCTGCAATATTTCTGACAGCGGCTTTTTCCCTGTCGTCATCAAGTTTTTCCACAATGCCTCTTTCAATCGCCCGTTTCGGCGGAATGTACGCAGCCAAGTCGCACGTATCAATGAGAGCCCTGATGGACGCCGCTTCCTCTGACACTTGCCCGTTATGCGCTTGTGCGATTAAATCAGAAGACAATGTCATAAAGCGCTCAATTAATTTATCATCTTTTAAAACAGATTGAGAGGTCAGAACCTGTTTCAGAAGGCTTCCTTTAATATACGGCACATCAATAATGACAAAACGGTTTTTAAGGGCTTCGTTCAGCGGCACGGTGCCGACATAGCCTTCATTAATAGCGGCGATGACACCGAATCCTTCGTTTGCCTTAACCACTTCTCCTGTAAACGGGTTTGTCATCATTTTTCTGTAATCAAGCACGCCGTTCAGAATCGGAAGGGTTTCAGGCTTCGCCATATTGATTTCGTCAATGTATAAAAAATGTCCCTCGTTCATTGCGGTTGTTACAGGTCCGGGAACGAATTCAATTGTCGCCTGGCCCTGTTCATTTTCAATCGTTTTATAGCCGACAAGCGCTTCTGCATCGAGGTCTACGGAGCAGTTGACGCTGTGCATCGGTTTATGAAAATAGTTCGAAAGCGTTTCCGCCAATTTTGTTTTCCCTGAACCCGTCGGTCCTTTTAATAGAATATTTTTTCCCATTGTCAAAGCGATGACCGCATCGAATATAATCGCTTTATCTTCGGCTTCATAGCCCGATGATCCGATTAAATCCTGAAATTCTTGGGAAACGGGATGATTTTGATAAGCTTGCAGTTTGTTTTGTATATCTTCCGGCAGTGATAAGTGCTGTAATTCTGAAGTCATAGGTGATGTTTCCTTTCCATTTGGATTCCATAACCGAGTATACTAAAAAAGCCCTTGTATTCTCAATACAAAAGGGCTTATTCCCTGCGGGCGCTTTTTTTCAGAGGAGCGCAGGCGATTCTGGCTCCGGAATTTCCGCTCGGGTTTGTTAAATAATCGTCCGTATGTTCATGAATGATGAACGCGCTCCCGTCCCGGTCAAGCAGGCTGAGTCTGCTCCCTTCTTTTAACGAAGTTTGCGGCGCATTCATAATGACATCCACTTTACCGTCGGCACCCACTTCAAGATTGGGAAGATCTCCGGCGTGATGCCCCATCGGGTTGTTGAAGCCGTGTTCTTTATTCAAAGGGTTGAACGGCCCGCCGGCTGATTCGAAATCAGGTGTCTGACACACCCCTTTTTCATAAATGTGAAATCCGAGAGAAGCGCCGGGGGGCAGATGATCCGCCGATATATGAATGTCTGACCCTTCATCATCAGATTCTTTCACTTCAATATAACCGATATTTTTTCCGTTTTGATTGATGAGTCCGGCATGCTCACGGTATGCGGACGCTTCCAACGCGCGGCTTTCTCCATGTTTTTTGGACGGAACAGGAGCGGGTCCGCCCCCGCAGCCGCAAAGCGTGATTGATGCGAGCATGAGAAAAAACAAGAGACGATTCATGGTTTCTCCCCCTTATTTTTACCCATCAGTCTTGTCAAAACGTAAAAATGATAAACAAAAAAAGCCCCGAAAGGCTTTTTTTAAAAATAACTGCGTGCTCCTAAATAAGCTTTTTTCCAATATGGATTGCTTAAGTTTGAAACTTCAACCCCAGAGGAGCTGGCGTGAATGAAATCTCCTCCGCCCAAATAAATTCCCATGTGCGAAGGGCCCGCTTTATATGTCGTAAAAAAGACGAAGTCGCCTGCTGACGGCTGGCTGATATGTTTCATTGTATTCCAGTATCCGGCCGTGCTCAGACGGGAAACGGAGCCTACCTTATTTAAGAGGTAATAGATATAGCCGCTGCAATCGAATCCCGCAGGCGTATTGCCCCCCCAGCGGTAAGGCACGCCGACATATTTTTTCGCTTCGCCAATCATTCTGTCAATCTTTGATCCTGTCACCGGAGGTTCCGGAGTATTTGGTTTGTTTGGCTTGGCCGGTTTGTTTTCCGGCTGGCGCACAGGGTCTTCTGTTTTTTCCGTCCCGTTAATCACCAGAACTTGTCCGATTTGAAGCACATCAGTTGTCAGTTTATTTTTTTCTCTGATGAGCTGGGCGGTGATGCCGAACCGATTGGCAATTTTCCAGAGGGAATCGCCTGGTTTTACTTTGTAAGTGGATGGCTTCTCAGAAGGGTTTGAATGAGATGGCGGTGTTGCGCCGCTGTTTCCGTTATGTGAAGAGCCTTTGGTTTTTAATACTTGATTCGGATACAGCATGTCTGACGTTAATTGATTCAGCTTTTTCAATTCAGCTATCGTAATGCCGATTTGATTGGCGATTTTCCACAGCGAGTCACCCGGTTTTACAGTGTAAGTCCCTGATGCGCCTTTATCAGGCTTTGTCTGTTTGCCGCCTCTGTCCGTGCTGCCGGCGGAACCTTTAACTTTCAGTTTTTGGCCCGGATAGATGACATCTGAACTCAAACGGTTCAGGCTTCTCAGCTCAGAAACACTCATGCGGTATTTTTTTGCGATCACCCATAAGGAATCTCCGTATGTAACTGTATAAGCACCTGTGCTTTTTTTTCCTTTTTGGTCCGTTTTATGTGTGCTGCCATCAGGAATATTCAGCCGCTGTCCGGGGTGAAGTATTGTAGATTTCAATTTATTTTCCGTCTGGAGGGCTGAAATGCTTGTATGATATTGTCGGGAAAGCTTCCAAAGAGAGTCGCCGCTTTTTACTTGGATGGTTTTTGCTTCAGCGGGATGCACGGCGAAGGTTGAAGTCATTACTGCAGATACAGCCAGACCGGCTGCGATTTTTTTCTTCATATAACGAAAAACCTCCTATTTATCATTGCTGAAAGGGACGTTCCTTTTCTTTGAACGCCGTCTGTTATTCAGAATTCATTCAGAAGTCGACATCATTTCTGTTTCATTTGACCTTAGATCATCACCAATGCCACACATTTTACATAAATTGAGAAGATTTCACAAAAGACTTTGGAATCATTTTCATAACATGGCTTTTTTCCGCGACATTCCACCTTTCTTGTCTGTTTTTCATACAATTCTCTTTGTGTCAGGAAAAATCCTTCCCGAAAAACAACCAAAAAAACCCGCTTCCTATAAAGGAAACGGGAGATGGCTGATTACAGAACCCGGGTCTCGGCAGTTTTTACGTCTTCCAATATCAACTCTGCTGCACGCTGTGCTCCCCCGGCCGCTTTCAGGGATTCTCCGATTTCATCAGCTTTTTTCTGATATTCAGGGTTTTCGCTCAACTCTTTTATTGCTTCAGTGAGCAGTTCCGCCGTCACATTTTCTTTTTTAAACATCTTGCCCGCGCCTGTGTTTTCCACTTGGCTTCCGACGGCGAACTGATCAGCGCCCATCGGAATGACGATCATCGGGGTTTTGAAGTAAAGCCCTTCGCTCGTACTGTTCATTCCGCCGTGCGTGATAAATAAGTCCGCTCTCTTTAAGATCTCAAGCTGCGGAACATAAGGCTTTACAATAACATTCGCCGGGATTTCATCAAGCTCCGCCGGATCAAGATGTTTGCCGATTGACATGACGACTTTTCCTTTAAAGTCCCTGACCGCTTTTAAGCATTTATTAAACAATTCCTTCTGGTTGTTAAAAATCGTACCCATTGAAATAAACAGGACGTTTTCTCCTTCAAGCTGTTCAAACGGAAAATCATGAGCGGCCGCCCTGTCAGTTATGGACGGACCGACAAAGAGGTAAGAATCACCGAACTCTTCTTCTTTCGGCTGAAAAGCTCTTGAAGTAAACACGATGGTTTTTCTGCCGTCATTTGAGAAAATATCATACGGCGTTTTAATGTCTGCGCTGAATTCTTCATTGAGCAGGCTGACCGCTTCGGTATAAGCCGGATAATGGGATGATTCCTCTGATACAAGGTTTGTATTTGAGAAGACCTCTTTAATAAATGCTTCATTCATTGCAAATGTCGTGCAAAGTGAATATGCCGGCAGTTTCAGCATGTTTCTCACGAGCCTGCCTGCCAGAAAATGATGATCATACATGATGTAGTCGTAGGATTCATCTTTTACTTCCTCAAGAATACGGAGTGCGGCTTTTTTAGAAGTCTCAATCATTAATAGCAAAAACTCTGTAGCGTCCCGCTGTTCATCACCCGTTGCGTTTTTTCCGAATTCATCTTTCCGGAAATCCTCATATTCACGGAATTCCGCTCCGCTTGCCGCGATTTTGTTCTCATATTCCTTCACGCCGTAATATACGACATGTTCGCCCTTTGCCTTTAATTCTTTTACAACGCCTAAAGACGGGTTAATATGGCCTTCTCCCGGAAAACCGATCATCAATACATTTGCCATCTTTCCACTCCCTATTCTTTTAAATTTTATGTATATTTAAACGATAACATCAATACAGAAAAAGGTAAAGATGTACACTTCATTAATATTAAATAGGTACAATATTCCCATTTTCTTATTATTTCGTGTGAAGCGCCCGCGGCGAAACAAGCGGATACAGTCCGCCGTCTTTAGCAAAGGACATTTTTCCCGTTTCTTCTGAAACAACGAGGACGAGTGCATCAGTCACGGCTGAAAGCCCCATCGCGGCCCTGTGGCGCGTTCCGTATTTAAGATCAACATTTTTTGTTGTGAGCGGAAGCACATTGGCTGCTGATACCACACGGTTTTCTCTCACCAATACGGCTCCGTCGTGAAGCGGATTGCCGGGATAAAAAATACTTTCAATTAAAGCTGAACTGATCTCGGCATGCAGACTTGTCCCTTTTTGTATCATTCCGTCCAGCGGTTCTGTACGTTCAATCACAATCAGCGCCCCATGCTTTTCTTCTGCCAGATGCTGCACGGCTTTCGCCAGCTCTATATAGGAAGGCGTAAAATGTTCGATATATGACTGCAGGTAAAATGACGAAGCAATAGCCTGCATTTCCTGAAAGGTATGTCCCAGTTCATCTAGTTCGCAAAGAAGGCATTGATCTTTTTCATCCAATGTCCCCAGTATCATTGCGGCATCCTCCGTAATTTGTTTCAAATACGTTTGAACGGCAGCGGTAAACGCACTTTCCGACATTTGAATGTGTTGCATGTCACTTCAGCTCCTTTCCCTTATTTTCTGCATCGCGCGCATGGATATGCGCCGCAGTGTGCACGATAATTATGAAAGGAGGCGGACTTGATATGGAATTCGCACGACTGATGCAGTATATTTGCACCTTTTTAGGGGTCATTTCACTTTCATTCATTTATGCCAAGATGTTTAAAAGGCCGAAACCGGATAAAAAAGAGTAGACCGGGCCTCATTGCTTTTTATACATAAAATGTTATAATTTCTCTCGTTAAAATAAAGAAACGGGGAACCTAACTTGAGAGAAACAAACACGATCGGCCAAAAGGTCAGACAGCTGTTACATATCTTTATTCCGATTTTAATTACACAGGCGGGTCTTTCTTTGATTACCTTTTTGGATACGGTGATGTCAGGGAAAGTGAGCGCCGCTGATTTAGCCGGCGTTGCAATCGGTTCAAGCCTGTGGACACCGGTTTATACGGGGCTTGCAGGAATATTGATGGCCGTTACGCCCGTTGTATCGCAGCTGTTTGGAGCCGGCAGACAAAAGGAAGCGCCGTTTTCCGTCATCCAGGCCGTTTATGTAGCAGCCATTCTCAGTGCGGCAGTTATCGTTATCGGCTTTTTGACTGTTGATTTGATTTTGGGACATTTGGGCCTGGAACCGCATGTCCGGACGATCGCCAAACACTTTTTAGGATTTTTATCCCTCGGCATTTTTCCTTTGTTTGTCTACGCCGTTTTGCGATCGTTTATTGATGCGCTCGGCAAAACGAGAATCACTATGCTTATTACGCTCTGCTCATTGCCTATCAATTTTGTCTTGAATTATGTGTTTATTTTCGGGAAATTCAACATGCCGGCATTGGGCGGAGTCGGTGCGGGTCTTGCCTCCGCCCTGACTTACTGGTGTATTTGCGCCATCAGCTTTTTTATCGTCTGCAGATTTGAGCCGTTTGCCGGATACTCTGTATTTCGGAAGCTGTACCGGTTTTCTCCGTCAGAATGCAGAAAGCTTTTGAAAATCGGGTTGCCGATCGGTTTTGCCGTATTTTTTGAAACGAGCATTTTTGCGGCTGTCACACTGCTCATGAGCCATTTCCAGACGGTGACGATTGCAGCCCATCAGGCGGCAATGAATTTTGCTTCCCTGTTGTATATGCTGCCGCTCAGCGTATCGATGGCGCTCACCATATTGGTCGGCTTTGAAGCAGGCGCAAAACGCTACAGGGATGCCCGTTCATACAGCTATATCGGGATTGTGATGGCCCTTTGTTTTTCTTTATGCACGGCGGCTTTCATTTTGCTGTTCAGACCGCAGATCGCCGGAATGTATACATCAGACCCGGACGTGCTCATTTTGACGCAGCATTTTTTAATCTATGCACTCTTTTTCCAGCTTTCTGATGCCGTAGCAGCTCCGATACAAGGCGCTCTGAGAGGATATAAGGATGTCAATTATACACTCGGTGCGGCGTTTGTTTCTTATTGGATCATCGGGCTTCCTCTCGGTTACGCAGTCGGCACCTGGACAAGCCTCGGGGCATTCGGCTATTGGATCGGGTTAATTGCAGGACTCGCCGCAGGAGCTGCCGGTTTATTCTTCAGACTGCTCAAGCTGCAAAAGCGTTATATGAAAAAAATGATGATTTCATAAAGGAGGCGCAGCATGCCAAAATATATACTGCTGTACGATTATTTAACCGAACGGGCAGAAGACATCAGTCAGACATGGTTTGATACCCTTCATGATACGGATCCTGATTCTGTTTACGCTTCTTCTGACCCGGCGGTGCTCACGAATCTGAAAAAACAAAATCTGGCGTTTAATTATCAAATCAATCGGATTTTTTCTGAGGAAAAAGAAGTTTATACGGCGGCATTGGAAAAGTGGGCGTTCGAAGCCGCACAGGATAAAGAACATTTAAAAACTCCTATCCATTACATCATTCGCGAGTTTATCAGAGTTCGTGATTTGTATGTCGGCCATGTGAAGCAGTTTACCAGACTGCATTCAGACACCGTGACAGAGGAAGATGCCGAAGATATATTCCATACGCTGATTAAATCATTTGATGTGGTCATTCATATTTTCATAGAGGAGATGTATAAAAACACAAACATTCAGCTTGAAGCTCAAAAAGAATTGATTACCGAACTGAGCTCACCTGTCATTGTGCTTTTTGACAACGTCGGACTGCTGCCTCTGATTGGGGATATTGACACGGCAAGGGCCAAAATGATCTTGGAGAATACGCTGCACCAGTGTTCAGAGAAGCGGATAACACAGCTGTACATTGATTTATCAGGCGTGGCCATGATTGATACGATGGTTGCCCAACAGCTTTTCACCTTAATTGAATCACTCGGAATGCTCGGCGTGAAAGCGACATTATCCGGAATCCGTCCTGAAATCGCCCAAACCGCGGTGCAGCTCGGACTTAGTTTTTCAAATTTGTCAATACGGTCTTCGCTCGCTGAAGCGATCGCTTCCGATCTGACGTAAAAAAGGATAAGGCTAAATGCCTTATCCTTTTTTTATCAGTCTTTCCACGGATATGTCCAATACACTTCTTCTTCAAACCAGGTCTGGAGAACCGGCTCATTATTTTTTATTTTTTCTTCCAGCTCTCTCAGCATGCCTTCCGTTTGAGTGCGGTGTGCTTTTAAGGCATTCATTTTAATATCGGCGACCTCTTTAATATCAAGAATAACATCAGGTTTGCCGACAGCTTCCTCCCTGTTACGGGTAATTGCCATGCAAAGCGTGCGCGGGCGGTCTTCTTTTTTCTTTCTGTAAAGCGCTCTGATGACCGCTTCGCCGCATGCATCATGATCCGGATGGACGCCGTGTCCAGGATAGAATGTGACAATCAGACTCGGTTTTACATCGTCGATAATCTCCTCCATCATATCCGCGAGCCACTCGTCATCTTCAAATTCAAGTGTTTTATCACGAAGCCCGAGCATTCTCAGGTCAGTGACGTCCATTGCCTTGCATGCGTCAATCAGCTCTTGCTTTCTTAACAGCGGCAGTGTTTCACGGTTCGCGAAAAAGGGATCTCCCATGTTCCGGCCCATTTCGCCAAGCGTTGCGCATGCGTACGTAACGGGAATATCTTTTTGTCTGTGTAAAGCAATCAGTCCTGCCACTCCGTATGATTCATCATCAGGGTGAGGCAGGATGACGAGTACATGTTCTTTCATGATTTTCACCCTTTTCTTTAAACTGTAAACGGTTTTTCGCTGATTTGAAGCGAAATCGCCAATTTACCGCCCGGCAGATGCCCTGCCATTAACAGGCGGTTTTCGTCATCCACTGTATATTCAGTCAAACCTTCTGCATAAATCCAGCCCTCTTCTGTTTTCAAACCGACGCGGTACGGGCCGTTTCCTTTGATTTTCGCCTGATGGTACGTCACTTTGGCATTGCGTATATAGGCTACAACCGTCATGTTTTTCTCATTCAGATGCGCTGAATAAGACCCGGTCGTTGTTTCCAAATGGATATATACAGGACGATCGGCATATCGTTCTAAAGAAGTTTGCACATCTTCTTTTATGATCGCTTTCATAGCTGCTCCCCTCTTTCTTCTCGTAAAAATTGCAAACGCTTCGTATGTAGTTCAACCAATTCATATTTCTCAATCGGCTGCAGCCGGGAATCTACAATTCGCTGCACCGCCAGAGCAAACTTTTCCTCGGGCGTCTTCCGGAGCCTCGGATGTGTTCTTTGATCAAGCAGTTCAAGATCAATTGCCTTCTCCGCTTCTTCAAGAGTTGAAGCCGGGAGTGTGCGGTTATTCCACAGTGCTTGATAAGCTTTGGCTATGTCTTTATCAGTGCCCATTGTACAGCTCCTTTACATACTCGTAATGATTATACATAATTTACGCTTCCGCTGGAAAGCGAAAGGCTTAGCGGCTTTTTAACGGCCGTTTCCATTTTATCTGTGAAAAGGTAAATAAGAGCAATGCCGCCCATATACAAATAAAAGTAAACGCTTTTTGACCGGAAAACGGTTCATGATACACAAATACGCCGAGCATAAGGGTGATGGTCGGCGATATATATTGCAAAATGCCGACTTGATACAGCGGCAGACGCTTTGCCCCCTCCGCAAACATTAACAGCGGCAGGGCCGTAAATACGCCTGCGAAAAAAAGCAGCGTCCATGTTCCTGCACCCAAAGACCCAGAAGCGTTCCCGTCAGCTGTATAACCTAAATAAATAAGGGCAGCCGGAGTAATCAGAAGCGTCTCCAGCGTCAGCCCGATCATACTGGACATGCGCGTTCTTTTTTTGCATAAGCCGTAAAGGCCGAAGCTGAATGCAAGCAGCAATGCGATATAAGGAACCGCGCCATACTGAAACGCAGAAATAATGACGGCCGCCCCGGCAATAGAAACGGCCGCCGCTTGCATCCTGTTCAGCTTTTCTTTTAAAAATAGGATGCCCAAAAGAACGGAAACAAGCGGATTAATATAGTACCCGAGACTTGCTTCAAGCAAAAAGCCGTGATTGACGGCCCATATGTACACAAACCAATTAACGGAAATTAAAACGGAAGCAAAAAACAGCGCCAGCAGGCCTCCTTCAGATTTCAAAAGACGCAGTTCACGCCATCCGGTTTTCCACTTCTTAAGAACAGTTAAAAGCACGCACATGAAGACAAACGACCATAAAATCCGGTGAGCTAAAATGTCCAGTGCGGGTATATGTTCAAGAAGTTTCCAATAGACCGGAAACAGCCCCCACATGGCGAAAGAACAAGCGGTATAAATGATTCCTTTTCTTGCGGTATTCCCTTCCACGGCCTTCCCCTTCCTTTCTGTAAACAGATTATATTATATCACGGGAAGCTTCCGGCGGGCATATACTATGTTGTCCGTTAAGAAAGGGTGAGATGCCGTGTTTGATTGGAACAGATATTTTCCCTTCCAAAATCAGTTCTCGAAAGAAACGTTTAAAAATGCTGATCCGAAAGATGTCGATACCTATGTCAACCGAGTAATGGAAAGCGTATTCGGTGCCGATTATGCCGGGCAATTCCCTTTTCGTGATCCGATGTCGAAGAAAGCTGAGCCGGTCGAAGCAGAACCGCCCAAGCCGGAAATTGACATGTTTGAAACATCAGATCATGTTTTTGTGAAAATTCCCGCCGAACAGGATGAACTCGACCGGATCAGGATTAAGCATACGTCACACAGCCTTGTTGTAGAGAACAGCAGTCTGGCGGAGGGAAAAAAAGAAATCGTTCTTCCGAGCCTCGTCAAACGGAAAGGAACAAAAGCAGTCTACAAAGACGGGATGATTGAAGTCATGTTTTCAAAACAGGAAGACTACAATTTATCGGAAGTGGAGATTTTAAGATAAAAAAAACGGCCCGCGATATGGGCCGTTTTTTCTTTAATAAAATGGCGGATAACCGCCAACTCCCGGACCGAAACCGCCGTATGGGGCGCCTCCGTATCCGTAACCGGCGAAACCGTACGGATACCGGGGTCTCGTAAAACCTGTGGCAATCACGCCTCCGAGAAGGCCGCCTAAAAACCCGCCGAATAAAGGAGCGCCGAACAAAAAAGGACTTCTCGCCGGAAATCCGGCAGGTCCGAAATTCCCGCGATACAATGCATGACGAGGGTACATGTTTTTTCCTCCTTTATGTCTGCCTATTCTTAAAGGTATTCACAAAGTGAGGAAATTGATTGGGCGATTGTAAAACGATGTGTTCTCTCAACCATTACATCAATATATAAAATCATGGTTATAATTTGAATATCTTTTGATTAACTGTTATACTTTTTTCACAAACTGCGACAATATAAAACCAACAGGAGGAAAAAAATATGCCATTACTTCGTTTTGACGTCATTGAGGGACGGGATGACGCAGCATTAAAAAAATTACTGGATACCGCCCATGGCGCCATGGTTAAAGCGTTTAACGTCCCTGTAACAGACCGTTATCAGATCGTCCACCAGCATCCGCCCCATGAGCTCATCATTGAAGATACCGGGCTCGGATTCAAAAGAAGCAAAGACCTTGTCATCATCAGCATTGTCAGCAAAGCCCGCACCGAACATCAAAAAGAAACGTTGTATAAACTGATGGCTGAACAGCTTGAAACAGAATGCGGCATATCACCCGAGGACGTCATGATTTCCATTACAGAAAACGGGAACGCCGACTGGAGCTTTGGGCTTGGGGAGGCTCAGTTTTTAACCGGAAGTTTGTAAAACGCCGCCCGGCTTAGCTAGTGAGTTGTATGTATCCTTGTTTCGTATGCGGAAGTAAAGGATTAAAGAAAAGTCCTGTTTATAATGACATTCGATATCTGCTCCTGCTGCGGGATTGAGTCCGGCTATAGCGAGGTCTATGACGTAAGATTTGGTGTTACTGCAACGCCTTATCTTTTCATTGAAACAGCATTTCAGTTGTACTGGAAACATGGTTTTGAGGAAAGAATCTTCTCCGGGGGAATCATTTCCTTCTGGACATTTTTTTATATCAACGGTTTTTACGAAGAGTGAACATCATATTATGAAGAAAAGGCTGCCTTTGGCAGCCTTTGTTATTCATGGCATGTTTCGTCTTTGACAGATGCCCCGGGCTCGCAAAAACTGTCTGCCCATTTTTGCATTTCCTGAAAAACGGCTTGCAGGGCCATGCCTTTATCAGTCAGCTTGTAAATGACTTTGACAGGTGTTTCAGGCAGCACCTGGCGCTCGATGATTTCATTTTGTTCCAGCTCTTTGAGCCGCTCCGCGAGCATTTTTTGGCTGATCGTCGGTATGGTTTCGGTCATATCTTTAAAACGTTTCGGCCCGTCCATCAGTACATGAATAATAAGGCCGTTCCAGCGCTTTCCCAAAAGCGAAAAAGCGGATTCCATTTTAGGACACATTGTATATCCCACGTAAGTTCATCCCTTCATCTATGAATTGACAAGTTTTCTGTAATCCATTAAAATTAGTTCCCGAGTTACATTTAGTAAGCTTCTAACTTTTCTATTATGATAACACGTTTATCCGAAGGAGGAAACATGATGACATCCGTATTAGACGTTTTAAAAGAACGCGCATCCGTTAAAGAATACGATAAAGATGCGGTCATTACAAAAGAGGAATTAACAGAACTTCTGGACATTACGACGCAAGCCCCATCTGCCTGGAACCTTCAGCATTGGCATTTCCAAGTATTCCACAGTGATGAAGCAAAAGCCGCCCTGCTACCGGTTGCTTTCAATCAAAAACAGATTATTGATTCATCAGCAGTCATTGCCGTATTAGGCGACTTAAAAGCAAACGAAAATGGTGTAGAAGTTTATTCTGAACTGGCTGAGCAAGGCAATATCACAGAAGAGATTAAACAGACGCTGTTAGGCCAGATTAACGGCGCATACCAAAATGAACAGTTTGCCCGTGATTCAGCATTTTTAAACGCTTCTTTAGCAGCGATGCAGCTGATGCTTGCTGCTAAAGCAAAGGGCTATGACACTTGCGCGATCGGCGGATTCAATAAAGAGCAATTCGTTAAGGAATTCGACGTGAGTGAACGTTTCGTGCCCGTCATGCTGATTTCAATCGGTAAAGCCGTTAAACCGGCGCACAAAAGCAACCGGTTGCCTGTATCACAAGTGTCAACTTGGCTGTAAGCCGAAAAAAACCTTAGTCCGCTTATGCAGACTAAGGTTTTTTTATAAGAATCGCTCACTGTACCAAATTCGTGCCTGCTCGGCTTCCTGCTGTGTGAGCTGATGGCCGCCCTCCTGCCAAACAAGAGAAACGGATGCACCAGCATCTGTCAGATACTGATAAAGCTCCTCCGATTCTTCTTTTGTACACAGCGGATCCCGTTTTCCTGCCCCGATAAAAACAGGCTGCCCTGCCATATCAGGGAGCTTCACTCCGCGAATCGGCACCATGGGATGATGCAGAATCGCTCCTTTCAGTACGTCTTTGTAATGAAACAAAAGACTCGCTGCAATGTTGGCGCCGTTTGAATAGCCGGCAGCAATCACTTTTTCTCTGCTAAATCCGTACATTTGCGCCGCTTCATCGATAAAATTCTTTAATTCTTCCGTCCGTTCAATTAAATCTTTCTCGTCAAATACGCCTTCTTTCAGCCGCTTAAAAAAACGGGGCATGCCGTTTTCAAGCACTGATCCTCTGACCCCGAGCAAACTTGCATTCGGGTCGATAAAACGTCCGAGTGAGAGGAGATCATGTTCATTTCCCCCCGTTCCGTGCAAAAGCAGCAGGACATTTTCTGACGTTCCCTGTTCAAACACATGTTTCATTAGATCAATCTCCTTTCACCATTTTGGGTAGAATGGCGGTAATTTGACTGCGGTGCTCTTCCAGCCATTCCGGAAGCTTCAGCTCTGTTCCGAGATTTTCAAAGGATTCATCCGTCATAAAGCCCGGTTCATCGGTTGCCATTTCAAATAAAATGCCGCCGCTTTCTCTGAAATAGATTGATGTAAAGTAAGACCTGTCAAGAATGTCAGATGAAGCAAGATGAGAATCAGCAAGAATGTCCTTCCATTCCGCCTGCTCTTTTTTGGTGGTGCGGAATGCGACATGATGCACTGTCCCGTAACCGCCGGCACCTGCTTCTTTCGGTGCAAGGTCAACATCTATGATATGTCCGATCCGTGCCTCCGATTGCAGTCTGACAATCTGATTTTCTTCTCCTGTCTTGGAATAACCGAAGCGTTCCATCAGAAATTGAATGGTTGCTTCAGGACGGTACGAGTACAGAAGAACACCTCTCATGCCTGTAATCGCTTCTTTTTCAGTAATTCCCGAAGGGGTCCATTCACTCTGTCCGCTTCTTTCATCTTCCATTATGGCAAGCGGCAGATCTTCTGTATCATCAAAGAGGAGAACTTGTTCAGACAGCATGGTCTCCTCTATTACAGATACGCCGTTTTCTTCAAGCCGGCGCTGCCAAAACGGGAGTGCTCCTTTCGGCACAGAGAAATAAATTCTTCCGGCCTGTCCTTTTCCCACGGTTCCCGGGCGGCTTCCCTGAAAAGGGAAAAATGTAATAATCGTGCCCGGTTCTCCGTTTTGGTTGCCGAAATAAAAATGATATGTGGCCGGGTCATCAAAATTAACGGTTTTCTTAACGAGCCGCAAGCCCAATACTTCAGTATAAAACCGAAGATTTTCAGCAGGATCTTTCGCAAATGCGGTAACATGGTGTAATCCTTGTGTATTCATTGTACTCACTCCTAAATATCTTGAATTCAAGATATTAATTATTTTAATTTAATATGAATGTTGTTGCAACTAAAGTGTTTTAATTAAAAAAATTATAGAATTCTTTTTTTTCTGAAAAATATCTTGTGATCTTATCTGACAACTGCTATGATAAGGAGCATTATCAGGGTTCAGGAGGAAAGTAAATGGTCAGAAAAGCACTAATTTTCATTCTTATTTTAATCCCTTTCAGCCAGCTGGCCTTTCTGTCAGTCGCTAATCGGGTTCATCCGATCATTATCGGGCTGCCTTTTTTTCATTTCTGGCTGCTTTTATGGATCGCAGTCACTCCTTTATGTTCGTTTCTTATTTATAGGCTGCAGAAGAAGCAAGGAGGATTGGACTGATGCCCGCAAATATAACAGCATTGATCATTACTGCCATCATCGTTTTAACTGTTGTCTGCATCGGCTTTATAGCCGGGAGAGACAAATCATCACGCACTTCTGTTGAGGAATGGTCTGTCGGCGGCAGACGGTTCGGGGGGCTCCTCGTCTGGTTTTTAGTCGGTGCGGACCTTTATACGGCTTATACGTTTTTAGGCTTGACCAGCACCGCCTATACAGGGGGAAGTGTTGCCTTTTTTGCAATCCCGTATTCTGTTTTGGCGTATTTTATTGCTTATTTCTTTTTGCCGAAGCTGTGGAAAGTGGCAAAAATCCACAAATTAACGACACTTGCCGATTACGCCCGTGAGCGCTTTGACAGTAAGCTTTTGGCAAGTCTTGTCGCCATTGTCGGCGTTCTTATGCTCATTCCTTATATCTGTCTCCAGCTGAGCGGCATTCAGGATACGCTTCAGGTGGCCGGAACGGGTGTCATAAATGTCAATATGGTCGTTATCATTTCCTTTATGCTTGTAGCGCTGTATACCTTTTTCAGCGGAATTAAAGGGCCGACGTTTACGGCTATTATTAAAGACATCCTGGTGTGGGTGATTATGCTGTTTATGGTCGTGTCACTCCCGCTGATCCATTTTCACGGCTGGACGCCGATGATTGACACGTTGGCGGAAAAAGCGCCGCAAATGCTGACGATTCCTACCGCGGGGCCGAAAGGAATTCCTTGGTTTATCACCGCTTCCATCGTATCTGCGCTGGCGCTCTTTATGTGGGCTCATGCGGCGACTGGCGTATTCACGGCAAAAAGCGCAGATGCCGTCCGCAAGAACAGCATGTTTCTGCCGCTTTATAATATTGTTTTGATTCTTGTTATTTTTCTCGGGTTTATCGCGTTTCTTGTCCTGCCGGACGATACCAATCCACGGCTCGCTTTATTGAAGCTGATCCAAATGTCTTACGGAGGGGTCGCTCAGGGCTTTGCTTACTCCACGATCGCTCTTGCGTCTTTGATTCCCTGCTCTATCATGGCGATCGGAGCATCAAACTTATTTGCGAATAACTTATATCGGGATTTGATTCATCCGAACGTATCACAAAGCAAGCTGACGATCATCACCCGTTCAATGGTATTTGTCGTCATCGGGCTCGCGCTATTATTCGGCATGCTGTTCCCGACGGCGCTCGTTACGCTCCAGCTTCTCGGTGTTTCCGGCATGGTTCAGATTTTTCCGGCTATCGCCGTCAGTCTGTTTTGGAAAAATCAGACGAAGGAAGCAACCATCATCGGACTTCTCGTCGGTCTTATTGTGACATTCACCGTAAACATCACCCAATCGGCCCACGGTGTTTATGAAGGCTTCTGGGGTTTGACTGCTAACATGGCAGCCGTTATCATCCTGAACCCGTTTTTTGTAAAAAAAGCGGCTTCAAACGCTGTCAAAGACGGTTTATTCGGAAAAGCGCCCTCTGATAAAATGAATCAAAAAGGCGCTTAACAGAAAGAAGCCGGCACGTAAATGTGCCGGCTTTTTTTACTTTTTGTGCTGCCATTTGTAGGTAGCGACGGTTTTAGCCGGGATAACGGCTTCGAACTGCCGATCCTCTGAAACGACATGGAATTTTTGCTCCGCAGATGTCTGGTTGATCACGACTGTTACAATGGATTGATCAGGATTAAGAAACGATACGTTCGAAACTGTGTTTTTGGAGCCGTAATTACTTTCTATCCGTTTTGCTCCGCGGTCGACAAATTTTGAAAAGTTGCCTGTCATATGATAGATCGGGATATTCCAATAGCGGTCAGGATTTTTAGCGTCCTGAATAAACAGCGTCGGATCCGGGGTGCCTATCCAATGATGCGTCTTAATTTGACTGTCGAGCATCGTCACCCACGCATTGTAGCTGGACGCGCCGTTGCGGAAATACTGCGCGATCCGGTCCGCTCCTTCTGTCCCCCAGACAGACCGCTCCGTTAAGTGAATAGATTTATCAGGATATCGCCTTCCGATTTCCGACATGACGGAAAGGTCTCCGTCATAATCATGAAAAGCAATGCCGTCTGCCGCCTGGTTTCCTTTTTTATCATCTAAAATCGGCGGAATATAGTTCCACGCCCCGCTTGCATTGTGATCATAAATCCAAATTTTCGTGTCAATTAAATGTTTCTTCATTTCTTTTTTTAAGGCCTGCGCCAGTTTGCGCTGCTGAGACGGCGGCATATACATGCTCGGATAGTCAATTTCCAGCAAAGGTTCATTTTGAAGAGTCATCGCATAAATCGGGATCCCTTGCTTTTCGTACGCTTCAATAAATTTGCGGAAATAAACGGCCAGCTCGCTGATATATTTATCTTTCAGCTTTCCTCGCTTGAGATTTTCATTCGTTTTCATCCATGCGGGCGGGCTCCACGGTGAGGCAATGATTTTCAGCTTCGGATTTATCGCCAGCGCTTCCTTGATGGTTGCTGTAATGTGTAAATCAATATCCTTTTGAATCGAGAAATGTCTGAGCTTAGGATCTTTTCGGCCTTCAGGCATATCGTCATACGTATAAAATTCCTGGGCCGTAAAATCTGATGTCCCTATCGTTATGCGCATGACGTCCATGCCGATGCCTTCATTGGGATCAACCAGTTTTTTCAACACTTCTTTTCTTTTTCCGGGCGACATTTTCGATAAATTAGAGATAGTGGATTCTTCCAGAGATGATCCTATGCCTAATACACTTTGATAGCGGTGCGACGGATCAATATACACGGCAGTGGAGTCAGAAGCCTTCTTTTTTGTCAAAGTCAGTGGGGTTTGTTCATCTAAGGCGTATTTCACTTCTTTCGGACCGTCATACCATGTACGGGAAGCCGGATCTTTTTCCGAACTGTACCACACCCTTACTTTGTTTTTGTCCGGAGCTTTCCGATCAGTCGCATACACTTCGGTTTCCATGCTGCCTGATAATAAAAAAGAAAGCAAAAGAAAAGCCAGCGTCATGTACAGACCTTTTTTAAAAAACATAACCTCATCATCCCCTTCCTGGGTTTTATAAAAGATTCAGAATGAAAAGCCGGACAGTCACCTCCTTTCCACCAAAATGAATGCGCTTTCAAAAATACTGATAAAAAGGGCGGCTTCACACAGTCGTGAAGCCTTCTCTTTTAACATACACATTTAGAATATATATGAGCCGTTTGTTTCAATCACTTTTTTATACCATTCAAATGAGTCTTTCTTAAACCGCTTCATTGACCCGCTGCCTTCATTATCCCGGTCAACATAAATCATGCCGTAGCGTTTTTTCATTTCTCCGGTTGTAAATGATACGATATCGATAATTCCCCACGGTGTATAGCCCATTAGATCCACTCCATCATATGTGACTGCTTTTTCCAAAGCTTTTATATGTGACGCTAAATATTCAATTCTCGCTGTGTCATGAATGGAACCATCCTCTTCTACCGTATCAATGGCGCCGAATCCGTTTTCCACTATAAATAACGGAATCTGATAGCGGTCGTATAAACGGTTTAATGTGTACCGTAAACCGGTCGGGTCAATCGCCCAGCCCCAATCACTCGCTGTAATATAGGGGTTTTCCACGCCGTTTGGTAATCCTCCGTTTACGACATCCCCCGTATTATCGTTTAACACATCACTTTTTACGGTTGTGGACATGTAATAGCTGAATCCGAGATAGTCCACCGTGCCGTTTTTCAAAATCTCTTCATCACCGTCTTCAAAGTGTATCTGATAGCCTTCTCTTTCAAACTCTTTTAACGCATAGCTTGGATAATATCCGCGCACCTGCACATCCGGGAAGAAAAAACGCTGTCTCATCGTTTCTTCAGCCAGCATCACATCATCCGGGTTGGAAGAGTACGGATAAATCGGAACATGTGACACCATCGCGCCGATCCGGAAATCAGGGTTGATTTCTTTTCCCTTCGAAACAGCCAATGCGCTTGCAAGGAGTTCGTGATGGCCGGCCTGATACATGACTTCTTTTGCGTTTTCGTTTTCTTTGACGGCGACACCTGAATTCGTCCATAAAAAGATCGGATTATTCACATCCATCTTGTTGTTGATTTCGTTAAACGTCATCCAATACTTCACTTTATGTTTGTATCGTTCAAAACACACTTCAGCGAATTTTACAAAAAATCCGACCGTTTTTCTGTTTCTGAATCCGCCGTATTCCCTTGCGATATGCAGCGGCATCTCAAAATGTGACAACGTGATAACCGGTTCAATCCCATTCTTCAGCAATTCGTCAAAAACCCGGTCGTAAAAAGCAAGTCCTTCCTCGTTAGGCTCTGTTTCATCACCTCTAGGAAAAATTCTGCTCCAGCCGATGGACGTTCTTAAGCATTTTAGTCCCAGCTCGCTGAATAATGCGATGTCCTCTTTATAACGATGATAAAAATCTATAGCTTCGTGATTCGGGTAAAATTCCCGCTCTTCAATTGTATCTGTTATTTTCCGGGGCACACCATGCGCGCCTGCCGTCATGACGTCCACTACACTCGGCCCTTTGCCGCCTTTGTTCCATCCCCCTTCAAATTGATGGGCGGCTAGAGCGCCTCCCCATAAAAAGTCTTTTGGCAATGTTCCCATCGTTCATATCCTCCTTTATTTGACCGCCGCTTGTTTTGCCGAATAGTCCTCCGCGGCAGCTCACACATCCGCTTTGCAAGTTTGGAAGAATTCAATCCCTTACTTTTCATATTATACACTCACATTATAATTGTACCGGTACAATTTTTCAATACATAAACAGTTATACTTATTTTGCGAAATGGCTTTTAAAAACGATTATGCTATAATTCTGAAATAGCGGGACAATAAATAAATGAGGAATGTATATGTTAAAATACCAGCAAATCGCGATGGATATTGAAAAATATATAGAAGAGCATCAGCTTCAGCAAGGGGATAAACTGCCTGTGCTGCAAACTTTAATGACTCAGTTTAACGTGAGCAAAAGCACGATCACCAAGTCCTTGGATTTATTAGAAAAAAAGGGGATTGTGTTTCAAGTGAGAGGAAGCGGCATTTTTGTCAGACGGAATAAAAGAAAAGGGTATATCAGCCTGCTTTCTAATCAGGGATTTAAAGAATCACTTGAAGATTTTAATGTCACCTCAACATTATTAGCGCTGGAAGTGAGAAAGCCCACGCCTGAGGCTGCGCAAAATCTGAATATGCCGTCTGACGGCGACGTGTATTATGTCAAACGAATCCGGTATATTGACGGGAAGACATTATGTATCGAGGAGTCATTTTATAACAAATCGATTATTACGTATTTGAATAAAGAGATTGTGTCAGATTCAATTTTTGATTATATTAGGGATGGTCTCGGATTGAAGCGCGGTTTTTCAGATTTATACTTGTACGCGGGGATGTTAAATGAGGAAGAAGCGGAGTACTTAGGGCTGTTTACAGGAGCGCCTAAGCTTTGCGTTGAAACGATTTTTCATTTAACCAACGGCCAGCCGTTTGACTTTTCAAAAGTCACCTATCACTACGAACAATCACAGTTTTTCATCCAGGCGAACAGCCACCTATTTGAACAAGAAACGACGTAAGCTGTGGTGCTTGAACAGAAAACACCCAATGCGCAAACAGACGCACTGGGTGTTTTTTTACTTCTTCATGGCTTTATTTAATGTTTCAACGGCTTTTTTCTTTTGTGTATCGTTGTCTGCAAGCTGTTTTTGCAGGTCCGTCATCAATTTTGCCGTTGTGTCTCCTGTTAAAATGCCTGTTTCTTTCAGTTTCTCTTTTGCTTGGAATTGTTTGACCGCTTGTTCAAACGCTTTATCATACGTGCCGTTTACATTCACGCTGTATCCCAGCGCCTCCAGCATTTTTTGCGCATTTGTGACGGTCGTTCCGGAATCTCCGTATTGATACGTTTTTTCCGCATCTAAATAAGGCAGGTTTGCATAATCAGGAAGCTTGACTTGATATTGCGGTTCGATGCCTTTTTTATGAATCCATTCTCCGTCCGCTGTCAGCCATTTTGCGATTGTCAGTTTAACGGTGGATCCGTCACTGTAATCTTTTGCCGTCTGCACGGTCCCTTTTCCGAACGTTTTCTCGCCGATCAGCGGGATGCCCGATGATTCATGCAGCGCAGCCGACATGATTTCCGCGGCGCTCGCGGTGCCGTCATTGACGAGAACGACTGTCGGTTTTGTCACTTTGCGCTCTTTCGTCGCTTTCATGACCTCTTTCGTGCCGTCCTTATATTCAACCTGCATGATATTTTTTCCTTTATCGATAAACATGTTGCTCATTTTGATGGCTTCATCCATCAGTCCGCCCGGGTTGCCTCTTAAATCCAAAATATACCCTTTCGCCCCTTGTTTTTCGAGGCTGTCAATGGCTGAATTCAGCTCTTTTGCCGTCGATTCGGAGAAGGATGTGATTTGGATTTCGCCGATGCCGCCTTTTTTCATTTCAGAGTACACCGTTTCGACCGGAATGGTGTCACGTTTGATCGACAGGTTCAGATCGCCGACACCCGCTCTGTGCAGCACGAGCTTGACGTTTGTTCCCTTTTTGCCGCGGATTAACGCGACGGCTTCGCTTACATTAAGGCCTTTGACGCTTTTACCGTCGACTTTCAAGATCTGGTCATTCGGTTTAATTCCCGCTTTTTCCGCAGGCGACCCTTTGATCGGTGATACGATCAGGATGCTGCCGTCCTTTTCTTCCACTTGTGCGCCGATTCCTTCAAACGAAGCGGAAATGGTTTCTCCAAACGACTTTCCTTCCTGCGGGTCCATATAAGAAGAATACGGATCATCCAAGGAACTGATCATACCTTTTATCGCTCCGTCTACTAATTTGCTGTCATCTGTTTTTTGGTAGTAATCACTTTTAATCTGCTCGTAGGCTTTATTGAATTTCTCAAATTTGCTGTTCGACAAAGCAGCCGAGCCTTGTCCTAAAATGGTCGTATTGCCCGTGATAAACAGCGTAAGCGCCGAGGCTGCGACCGCAGTGATCAATATGATAAAAAACAGTTTAAATTGCCGCTTCAAGAAAACACCACCTTTTTATTCTTACATTATTATCATAGACGAACGCTCATTCGTCAACTTCAAACGTGAAGCGCCCTTCTTTCCCGTTTACCCAAACCTATGCTTTTCTCTCAACATATGCTGAGGAAGAAAGGAGGATTCGGACTTTGAGCAAATATTTAGAAATGCTGTCCTTATTCGGAGTCGGAGGAGCCCACCCCGGCGGGCTCGCTTTTTCTAAATCCGTTCTCACAAAAGCGGCCCCTCCTTCTGGCGAGCCGATCCTTGACGCCGGCTGCGGAACGGGACAGACAGCCGCTTATCTCGGCCATCTGATGTATCCCGTCACCTGTGTCGATAAGGACCCCCTCATGCTTGAAAAAGCAGCAAAGCGATTTGCCGCTGAAGACTTAACCATTCCGGTCTATTTGGCGGAGCTTGAGCGGCTTCCGTTTGCGGAAAATCAATTTTCGGCCGTTCTTTCTGAATCAGTTCTCACCTTTTCAAATCTTGATTCATCGCTCTCTGAAATACTGAGGGTTCTTAAACCCGGGGGCATGCTAATCGGCATTGAAGCAGCTTTAAAAAAACCCCTGCCGAAAAACGCCATCACGCAGATAAAAGACTTCTACGGTTTTACCGTATTGCAAGATGAAGCGGCATGGAAGCAGAGATTGCTTCAGCAAGGCTTTCAAAAAGCGGAATTCATTCCCGCTTCCTATGAAAACAATGCGCAGGATCCCACTACAGAAATGGATTTGTCGCCCGTTATCGAGCCTGCCCACTACGATACGCTGACGGCTCATTACGAACTTATGCAGACGTACAGTGAGTATATGGGACACTGCGCTTTTGTCGCTTACAAGTAAATCGGCAGTTGTCCTCCTGTTTTCGTCCAACCTTTTTATGGCACTCTATCATAAGCTGACATAGAAAGATAGGTTAGATAGGATAGGAGGAGAAAAGATGCAAAACTATTATCATATTTGCCGACAGCACCATGGAAAAGTAGCAAGAATTACAGAACGAAACGGCAGAGTGCATGTAGGGAGAATCGTACGGGTAACACGCAGCAAAGTGTATATCTCCCCGGTCGGTCACGGAGGCCACAGAGGTTACGGATACGGATACTGGGGCTGGGGAGGCTGGGGAGCAGCCTACGGTATCGGTCTTGGTTTAATTACCGGATTTGCGCTTGGAGGTTTACTTTTCTGGTAATAAAAGAAAGCCCGCTTTCTGTTTTTCAAGCGGGCTTTTTCTTATTACACTTTCTTTACTTCATTAAAGTATTCTTCAAGCGTTAATTGATGGTCATGGATGGCTTTTGCCGCTTTTTTGCCTACATAACGCAAATGCCATGGTTCATACTCATACTTTGTCACATTTTCTTTGCCTTTAGGATAGCGGATGATAAAGCCGTATTCATACGCATGGTCTTTCACCCATTTGCCATCTGCCGTGTTTCCGAACGCTTCGTTCAGCTCATATCCGTTGCTTTTGCTGGAAATGTCCATGGCAAGCCCCGTCTGATGTTCGCTTTGTCCCGGATATGCAACTGCTTCTTTCGCCTTCTTTTCACCTTTCAGACTGACTTCATTATCGAAAATCACTTTCTGTCTGTCATATGAGCGGTATCCTGAAACGGCAACAAGATCATAGCCTTCTTTTTTCCCCGCGTTGAATAGTTCCGCCAAAGCATCGGCGGCAGGTTTGCGGATATATCGTTTCTCGATTTTCTCAGTGAAAGAAAATTCAACTTTCGGGATGACGAGATCATTCGGTTTATATTCTCCCGGCAGCGTGTATGTCTTATTCACGAGCGCAAGTGTATTTGCCGGGTTTTGAATGGTCTCAAGCCCGTTCACTTCTTTAATATCATTAAAATATTTGCTCTCCAATACAAAATCGCTGTCTTCTGTCTTCGTTGTTTTTTTGCTAGATGTGTCATCTGATTGTTTTGTTTCGGCTGCTGTTTTTGTGTCCTTATGGCTGTCGCCGCCTGAAATGCTGCAGCCGGTTCCCACGATTGCAGTTACGCTGAGAGCAGCAGCGAGCGAGAACCATTTAGTGGATTTCTTCATTTTACCCTTACCTTTCTATTTTTGAATCAGGGCGATGCATAAAGAAGAGGGCTGCTTTTATCAGCATGACCCTCATCCCAAGTTTACGATACAGTATGCAGCGCCAATTTTATCATATCATGAAAAGTGGTTTGACGCTCTTCTGCCGTTGTCTCTTCTCCCGTTAACACGTGATCGCTTACAGTCAGGATAGACAGCGCTTTTTTGCCGTATTTTGCGGCAAGCGTATATAAAGCAGTCGTTTCCATTTCTACGCCGAGAACGCCGTATCTGGCAAGCTTTTCAATTTGAGAGTCTTCATTGTAAAACTGATCGGCGGTGAATACGCTTCCGACCGCTACAGGAAGATTGTTTTTTTGCGCTTCCTGATACGCTTTATGAAGCAGTTCGAAGTCTGCGCAAGGAGCATAATCTACACTTCCGAAGGCGACACGGTTCATCTGTGAATCCGTTGAAGACGTCATCGCCAAAATCACGTCACGCACCTTCACGTCATTACGGATGGCTCCGCATGAACCGACTCTGATTAAGTTTTGAACATCATAGCTTTGAATCAGTTCATTCACATAGATAGAGATAGACGGAACACCCATGCCGGTGCCTTGCACTGATACTTTTTTGCCGTTAAATGTACCCGTAAATCCGTACATTCCTCTGACTTCATTATAACATTCCACATTTTCAAGATACGTTTCCGCAATAAATTTCGCTCTCAGCGGATCTCCCGGCAAAAGCACTGTATCCGCAATCTGACCTTTTTCTGCGTTTATATGTACACTCATTTCCTTTTCCTCCTGCCTATTCAAGCTCCCACCCATTGTACACTGAATAACGGTAAGAGACAATCATCAGCATTGATCAGGGCGATCTTGGGCAGAATATGGCGGGAAGACAAGCCTAAGAAAAAGGAGTGAGCATAAATGGGCAAAAAACAGCGCAATCGGGTGACCGGCCAGAAAAAGAACAATCATGTACCCGTTTCAGACGTGATTGCAGCTGATGAAGCGCACGGAAAAGAGCATTCCGCTGCTAAACGGAAGCCTTAAAACTGCCTTTGAAGACAAAACGGAAGCCGGCTGAAGATTCAGCCGGCCCCGTTTTACCTCGGCTGGACGAGCAGACGGTTAATTTTGCTCCATCCCGCAGGGTTAAGCCTGTAATAGGTCTTTCCTTTTCTTCCTTCGTCTATGAGTATGACATCTCCGGTCGCTATGAATCTGGCTTGATAGTCGTTTGGAACCGTATCAGGCACATTAAAAACAGAAAATGCCCTTTCCAGTGCGTCTTGATGATTGTCAGCGGCCAGCTCTGTCCGATAGACGACCCTGTATCCCTTTTTCTCACCGTAGCGGGGTGTTTGAAAAATCGTCACATCATAGGCACAAGTCTTTTTTTTAAACACAGGCAGCGATAACAGCATCAAGATCCCTCCCTCTTATTTCTTAATAGTATTAGCGTTTTTTCTCATTTTTCCTGTCTCTATTTTTGTCGAAACGGGTGATACTTTTCGTCAAAGAGCGCAAAAAGCGAGACGAGGCATAGTCCGAGACTGAATCCCGCAAGGACATCCGTCGGAAAATGCGCGCCCAAATAAATTCTGCTGAACCCGATGAGGAGGACGAGACCTCCGGTAAAGACGGAGACAGCCCGCTTTCTTTTCGTAAAAAAAGGAACATGCTTGATCAAAAACCAGGCGATGACAGGATATATCACTGCCGCATTCATGGAGTGGCCGCTTGGAAAACTGTATGAAGTTTCATGGACGAGCGGCTCAAAAGCGGGTCTGGCTCTTTCAATCAATTCTTTTATTTTAATGTTTACAATTCGTTCAATGAGAAAAAGAAGCGGCAAAAAAACAACATCCGGCGTTTTTTTGTACATATACAGGGCCGCGCCTGTCAAAAGAAGAAGCGGCAAAAGCACCGCGGTCGTGCCGAGCTCCGTTATCCATAGCATCAATTCATTCAGCCAGGCAGCCCTGATCCTGACCGCCGCTTCTATCACCCGCTCGTCAAAAGCCTGAACGGCTTCTATCCGGATCGCTGCTGCGAGCAGAATAAACAATGCGAAAAGACTTGCTGGCTTGTACAACGTTTTCCCCCCATTTATCATTCTCCCGAGCCGATTGAAAAAACCGAAGCATTTTTCACTTCGGTTCCGCAGTTTCAGTCTTCATCAAGCTCTTCGTCTATCATACATTTTTCTAATAAATAATCAAAGGTGATGTCGGCTATTTCAAAGATCTCCTCTTCACTCGGTATGTACCCGCGCATTGCAAGCTGGCTGTAAAAAAAATCAGCTATCTCTTCTGTGTCAATCACAAGATCTATTTCTTTCATGCTAACACCGCCTCCTTTTTTATGTTTTATGAAAAAACCCTTCAAATTATACCCGAAAGTTCTAAACGTTTTGTCCGCTCATATACTTTTAAAAAAACAAGCCCCGGAGGGAGAAAAGATGATGACGAAAATGATGGCTTTATTGGACGGAGATGGATTTGATATCGTATTGGAAAAAGTGCTGAAAGGAATGTCGTTTGTGATCTTTGCCGGCTGTCTGCCCTGGTTTTTATATGTCACCGTCCGTTTTTTTGCCGGCTAGCTGAAATGCTCCCCGAGGCTTTCCAGCACAAAATTCATCATATCTTTATATTCTTCGTCACCGAACATTTCATAAAGGATCTTATAATCGTTATAAATATCAAGCAGCTCATCTACGATCGATACCGCCAGCACATGCAGTGTATCGGGATCATCAGCATCGCCTTCAAACTGAAGAAGAGCAGACGCAGCGGTATCCTCGCCGATCTCATGAGATGCTTCCCCAACATAGTGGACAAACAGCAGCTGATGCACAAACTGATCCATTTCATATTTTCTCAGAACCAGCGTGAGATCCTCTTCCTCCGTTTCAAGCCACTCTCCGTCTTTCAGCCGAGTCAGCTCATAAATAATGTCCTCCCAGCCATCCTCTAAATATCTCCATATTTCAGTTCTGTGGCCGATGACACGGAATAATTCCTTTCCGTAGTCCTTTACATATACTACGTCGCCGATCAGAAATTCATATTCAATATCTAATTTTTCCATATCGACGATCACGCCCTCATAATCTTTATAAAGCTGGATGGACGATTCGAAATAAAGCACTTCATTATGATTGACTTCGTAAAGATAATGTTTATCAATTTGATGAACCTTCGTAATGGTGCCGACGGTTCCGTACATCACGACGACCACGATATCTCCCACTTGAAATTTCGGTTTATTTTGCTTCATGCTGTCTCCCCCTTGCCGCGGACTGTCATACGCTATCGTATGCCGGCCGCCATTATTTCGCATGGGCATGAAAACCACAGGAAATATCCATTTCTGCGCATGTTCAAAAGTCAAAAAAACCGCACCAAGTCATGTGCGGTTTTTCACGTACTGTTAAAAATAGTTTCAAATGATGCATGATCCCCTATTTTGAAGAGGTTTTTGTTTTTTTCTCCATAACGGCAAAGTAATTGTTTTCATGATCAGCAAAGTTAAATACCCGGCCAGAAGGCATGTCGACAATATCACCGACTGTGATATTCTGATTTGAAAAATCTTGATATAACTGATCAAGATCTTCAGTAAAAAACATAATCGAAGGAGTATGGAGTTCTAATTCCGGCTGCAATTTTGCAATGGTTTGTTTATCATGAAGAACAAAACTCGTTTCGGCTTTCAATGAAGGCGCAATTTCAATCCACTTCATGCCTTGTCCGTTATCTTCTTTGGCAACCACATGAAATCCCGCTTTTTCCGTCCAAAACGTCAGTGCCTCATCCTGATTATTGACGTACAGCATGATCTGCCCCACCTGATGGATCATTCGATTCCCCTCACTTCATTAGATTGTATGATTATTTCCCATGAAAAGAAGCTCCTTACACAGGGCACCGCTTGCAGAAACAGGTCTGTCGGGTTATATCGCCGGGATATAAAACAGCTGCGGTTCCGCCTCTGACGGTTCCGGTAATTTTACCGTTTTTCACTTCAAATATACCATTTACGGCTTGATTTTGATACGTGCCGTCGTTTCAGTGCTGACCGAAATGGAAGACGTACCGGTGCGTTTTTTAGGATTTGATCATTCTGCGCCTCACAATCAATCACCGCCTTAAGTCAGCGGGCGGTTTCAACAGAAAAAACCGCACAATGTGCGGTTTTACGTCAGGCGTGATGCACCTCGGTCTCATATTTTTCCCAAGCTTCATCAAATGTCGACATCGTTTCCAAATAGTCGGCGCTCAGTTCTAAATAAGAACTGAGCTCGTGATAATCGCTTGACGTTTTCGGAAAACCGTGATCTTCGTATGCCTGGTTCGCAAACTGGCTGATCGCGTCCTTCGGCTTAGGGTGCCTGTATTTCATCAAATAGTGGTAAAAGGATTTCATGGGTTTCCCCTCCTGATGACTGTCTTTTGTTGTACTATTATACATTTCAAGAGTGAAATTACAACAAAAGAAAACTAGGAGAAGTCAAAATAATTCCGTTTCAATATCCGTTCTGTCTGCATCAGCTCTTGATATGTGAGTGTTTCCGGTAATTTTTTTGCGTCGACTAAAAAAAGCTGATTTTCAATTTCGCCGATGACCGCTTCCTCCTGATAAGTCATGCCGCAGGATGAACAGGCGAACGCGGGTGTGTCTTTAATTTCTATAGCCCTCGTACCGTCAGGAAGCTCCCAGTATACAGTCGCCTGACAAGCTGACGCCTTTTGATTGCTGCACCATTCGCATGGCTTCACGGCGACTCACCTCCGACTTCCGTTTCTTCTTTTTGCTCTTTCTTTTGCTGTGCTATAAATTTCTTTTCTTTCAATTCATCTCTCTTTTCCCTGCGGTCTTTCAGCGTTTCATGCTCAGGATTAGATGTAAACGCTTTCCTTCTGTTGATTCTCGATACATTTTCCGGTGTGAAAGAAACCTCTTTGTCCGCGAAAATAGCGCTTAGTCCGACCGGCTCGCGTTTGGCCATCGTTCCCGGAAAAACAGATTCGAAATAGTCGTCGGCCTGATTCGGGATATAGTTTTCCGGTTCGGGATAAGACGTAATCACCCCTTCAAAGTTTCTGATCACAACTTTCTCCGGACTCTGGGAGAGCAAGTAGTTCGGCTGCAGGGCGATTTTACCGCCTCCGCCCGGGGCATCGACGACAAAGGTCGGAACGGCAAAGCCCGTTGTATGTCCCCTCAGTCCTTCGATGATCTCCAGACCTTTTGATACAGGCGCTCTGAAATGCCCGATCCCCTCCGACAAATCACATTGATAAATATAGTACGGGCGGACGCGGATTTTCACTAAATCATGCATGAGCTTTTTCATAATCGGCACCGAATCATTAATACCCGCTAAAATAACGGCCTGGTTACCGACCGGAACACCTGCGTTGACAAGCTTTTCACACGCCTCAACCGATTCTTCCGTCAGTTCGATGCTCGTATTAAAATGAGTGTTCAGCCAGACCGGATGATATTTTTTCAAAATCTGACAAAGGTTATCCGTTATCCGCTGCGGAAAAACGACGGGCGCTCTCGTTCCGATCCGGATAATTTCAAGGTGGGGAATGTCACGAAGGTTTTTCAAAATATATTCCAGAATCTGATCATTAATTAAAAGCCCGTCTCCGCCGGAAATCAGGCAGTCACGTATTTCAGGCGTTTCCCGGATATAAGCGATCGCCGCATCAAGCTGTTTTTTCGGCACACCCATTCCGATCTGTCCGGAAAAGCGTCTGCGGGTGCAGTATCGGCAGTACATCGAGCATTGATTTGTCACCAGAAAAAGAACGCGGTCGGGATAGCGGTGCGTAAGGCCGGGCACCGGTGAGTCTTCATCTTCAAACAGCGGATCTTCAAGGTCATATTTCGTTTTGTGCATTTCTTCTGACAGCGGCACGGACTGCATGCGGATCGGACATCTCGGGTTGTCGGGGTCCATTAAAGAAGCATAATAAGGCGTAATGTTCAGGGGAATCGTTTTTACAGACATTCTGACGCCTTCTTCTTCCTCTTCAGTCAAATGAATGACTTTTTTCAGGTCATCGACGGTTCTTACAGTATGGGTGAGCTGCCACAGCCAATCATTCCACTTTTCTTCCGGCACATCTTTCCACAATTCAATCTCCTTCCAATGACGCTTCGGCTGAAACCATTTGTTTGTCAAACGAATTCCTCCTTATGAATGGCTAAAACGTAATGTCTTGCACCATATATTCATATTTTCGAGCCCTTCTGAAATCCGGCAGTTGTTCACAAGCCTGCCCCTGTAGCCGTATCCCGCATGATACAAAACGGCATTCATCCCGTAAGACGCTGCACGGGCCAAGGAAAAAAGATGAATGATTCCCTGGCCCGCTAGTTCCTGCTCTAAGGCTTTAAACAGGCGTGCCGTTACGGAATTCCCTCTGTAATCTGACAGAACCGCGCAATCGGTCATTTCAGCGTGCCCCAATACGGGATTGATATCTGCGCTTGCCGCGCCGATGAGACGCTCCTGATCGAATGCGGCAAAATAGATGGTGTTTTCTCTCATTGTTTTTTTAATGTAGAGGGGATTAAAGACAGGAGTCGGATAGGTCTGAAAAACATGTTTATATAAGAGCGATAATCGGTCTGCATCACCTTCACCCGCTTTTCTGAACAACAGCCCGCTTTCTGTCTGAGTCACTCCCCGCTGCGGTGTCTCATAAATACGGTCAACCGTAGAATCTTCAGATACATATGAATCTGACTGTCTCCGTTTCTCTGATAAATAGCGCACCATCACAGCAGCCTCATGCCCGTTGTAATATCCGTCTATGACCCCCTCATGAATAAAGAGATGCTTGACAAGTTCCGGCTGATCGCCGCGCTTGGCAAAGAAAATCACCTTTTGGGCTTCTTCTTGCTTTGCTTCTGCCAAAACGGCCGGAATCAGCGACGCGAGCTGCCCGTCATAACGAATGACCCTGATCCGCTCATTGAAACGGTCTGCATCAATCTCGGCCGATCCGCTTTCAGCCCTCAGTTCCTTTATCAGCTCCGTCACCCCCATCTGCCACCCCGCACCATTCCATCATAAAAAGAGAAATGATTTTGACAGCATCGATTAACGCCCGGACTTCAATGTATTCATTTGCCTGGTGAGCCGCTTTGACTTCTCCCGGCCCGAAGACGATGACAGGCGTCTGTCCCGCATGGTGCAAAAGCCCTCCGTCTGTTCCCCACGGGGATGCTTCACGGATCGGTTTTGCCCCTTTCATTTTCTCAAAAGAAGATTCCAAAGCGGAAATCAGCGGATGCTCATCCGGGAGATCATTCGGAAGCCACTGAGCTCCAAACCATTCAATTTCCGCCGGATGGTGTTTAAACCATTCATCCCGGTACTCCAAATCTTTGAGCCAGCTTGTAAGCTCTTCTTTTACTGCCTCAGGCGTTTCATCCGGAGCTATTCCGCATCTGCCTTCTATCACAACCCGGTCAGCTACCGAAGATGGCCACGTTCCTCCTTGGACGGTGCCGATATTAATGGGAACCGGAATCGGAACATCCCGGTAAAGCGGGTCAATGATGCGGGCGTTGCGGACGTGTTCCAGTTCTTTAAGGGCCGTGATGACATGCAGGCTTTTTTCAATCGCGCTCACCCCTTCATAGCGGGTGCCGCCGTGTGCGGACAATCCTCTTACCGTAATGCGGAACCACATTGACCCTTGCTGCTTAACAAATAGCTTTAAATTAGTCGGTTCCGGAATAAGCGCCCCGTCAGCCTTGTAGCCTCTCATTACTGCCGACAGCGTTCCGGCGCCGCCGCACTCTTCATCTACGACACTTTGAAACAGAACATCTCCTTTTAACGTAACGCTGCAAGCTTCAAGCGCTTCTAACGCTAACAAGAGGGCTGTATTGCCGCCTTTCATATCCGTTGAACCGCGTCCGTAAATTTTGCCGTCCTTTTCAACAGCGGTAAACGGTTCATACGTCCACGCGGCGGGATTTCCTTCAGGGACAACATCAATATGTCCGTTCAGTATCAGTGATCTTCCTCCGCCGGCTCCTTTCTTTACGGCGGTGATATTCGGGCTTTCATGAAAGTCTTCGCGTTCCGATACAAAATAAGGATGTTCTTTCAATTGTTTAATACTCGGCTCCCACACATCAATATCCATGTCAAACTGTCTCAATTTTTCTAAAACAACTGCCTGTGCGTTAAATTCATTTCCGAACATACTTTTTTCCCCGATCAGCCGTTTCAGCAGGCTTACCGCTTTTGCTGCGTTTTCTTCCGCCCACTCAGTGACTTTCTTTTCTAATTGATCCATGGACAGGCCCCCTTTTAAGAAAACATTCTCCCAATCTGATTTCAGCATCCGTTGTTTGAATCACATCGTCTATGGTCGAGCCATTCAGCAGTTCCTCAAGAACAAAAGCCTTATCATCGATGCTGATTACGGCTTTCTCTGTAATGATGAGGTCTGCACATCGCGCGGCCGTAAGCGGCAATGAACAGCTTTCGACCAGTTTCGGCCGGCCCTTCTGATCAGTGTGGCTCATGACCACAACCACTTTTTTCGCCCCTTGGGCCAGCTCCATTGCCCCTCCCATTCCGGGCACTTTTTTCCCCGGCACGAGCCAATTGGCGAGATCTCCGGTTTGGCTGACCTGCAGCGCGCCTAAAATAGTAATATCAATCAGCCCTTTTCTGATCATGGCAAAAGACAAACCTGAATCAAAATAGGAAGCTCCCTTTACCGTACTGACAGGATATCCGGCCGCATTGCATAAAAGCTCATCCTCCGCTCCTCGCTCGGGACTTCCGCCTATCCCGAGGACGCCGTTTTCCGCCTGCAGCATCACTTCCATGCCGGCCGGCAAAAAATTCGGCACTAAAGAAGGAATGCCGATCCCCAAGTTGACGATCATGCCTGAGGTGATTTCACTGGCGGCCCGCTTCGCGATACTCTCTCTTTCCGCTATTCCCAAGCCCATTTCCACTTCACTCCTTCAGTTTGCACGACGCCCTCTACAAAAACGCCCGGCGTCACAATATGCTCGCTGTCAAGTTCGCCGGCCGGCACAATCGTTACCGCCTCGGCAAAAGTTCTTTCGGCCGCGGCCGCCATCAGAGGGTTCATGTTGCGCGCCGTTTTGTCATACGTCAAATTTCCGAATTCATCAGCAGTATGTGCGGACACAAAAGCGAAATCAGCCGTCAGCGCTTTTTCAACTAAATAGGGCTTTCCGTCAATCGTTACGGTTTCTTTGTTTTCACAAACGGTTGCGTTATCAATGCCGATATCAGTTAAAATACCGCCAAGACCGGCTCCGCCAGCGCGAATCCGTTCGGCAAGCGTCCCTTGAGGCGAAAATTCCACCTCAAGCGTTCCGTCAGTCATTTGCCTGCCGGCTACAGGGTTTGAGCCGATATGGGAAGCGATCAGCCTTTTGACCCGCCTGTGCACGATAAGCGGGCCGATGCCGATTTCCGGAAATCCGGCATCATTGCAGATGACGGTCAGCTCTTTAACGCCGCTTTCTAAAATCGCTTCGATTAATGACGGAGGTGACCCCACTCCCCCGAAACCGCCGAACATGATGACAGATTCGTCATTGACATCGGCAATTGCTTCATGGATATCGATTTGTTTATGAAAAATAGACATGTCAGCTCAATCCCTCTTCATCATTTTTTCAACTTCTTCTGCAGCCTGTGAAAATAGATCTGACAGTTCATCCAGCTCAGCATGCGAAATCGTGAACGGCGGCGCGATGATGACGGCGTCTCCTTCTCCGCTGTCAATACCGGGCTTTGAAGGATAAATAAGCAGGCCCCGTTTTTTTGCTTCTTTTATCATTTTTTCTGTGAACCCTTGTTTCTTCGGAAAAACTTCCTTCGTCGTTTTATCTTTAACGAACTCAACCCCGATCAGCAGGCCTTTACCGCGGACATCTCCGATTACCCCGCTGCGCTCTTTGATTTGTTCTAATTTCCGCATCAGTATCGCGCCTTTTTCCTCTGCCTGCGAAAGCAGCTCGTGTTTTTTGACATAGCGAAGCACCTCAAGCGCCGCTCTTGCACAGTATGGGTTGGCGCTGTACGTATGTCCGCTCATAATGACTCCGGAGCCCCGCTTGATCGTATCAATGATGTCATCAGACGCGACGGCTGCCGCGATCGGAGCGTAACCGGCGCCTAATCCTTTTCCGAGCACCGCGATATCAGGTACGATCCCCCAATGCTCAGATGCAAGCATTCGCCCTGTTCTCCCGAGCCCCGTCATGACTTCATCTGCGATAAACAAAATACTGTGCCGGCGGCAGACATCCTCAAGCGCTTCATAATAACCTGGCGGCGGAGTGATGGCCGCCCCGGCTGCCCCGACAATCGGTTCTGCGACGAAACCCGCGATAAATGAGGCACCGATCCGATTAACAGCCGTTTCCAGTTCAGCTGCCGCCGCTTTCACAAATTCCTCTCCCTGCAGCTCAGAACGATACATATTTGGCGCTGAAACGGCGGGAAACCGCTCGAGCAGCTGGGTGAATCGGTATCTCCGTTCATAAAACCCCGATAACGAAAGCGCTCCCAAAGTAATACCGTGGTAACTGCTCCATCTCGATAAAAAGACGGATTTTTGGTATTGGCCTTTTTCCTGCCAATATTGAACGGCCATTTTCATCGCTGTTTCGACTGCCTCTGAGCCGCTGTTTACAAAAAATGACCAGTTCAGCCCGCCCGGCAGATGATCGGCCAGAAATAAAGCCAGCTCCTCTGCGGGTTCACTGGTGAATTGCGAGCGATACACAAACGAAACGGAGTCAAGCTGCTCTTTTAAAGCTTGTATAATATCCTCCGTCCCGTGGCCGATATTGCAAGTGACCGCTCCTGATGACCCGTCTAGATACTTGTTTCCCCCCAGATCATATACATATGATCCTTTTCCATGGCTTACTGTCGGATAAATCCCGTCAAGCTCCGGTTTAATTAAATAGCTCCCCATATCTTTCCACCTCAAAAACCCATTTGCTTCATTGTATGAACAGATGAATAACGGCATTCTTATCCTTCAGAAAGTTTTTTTCACAGAAACATTTTCTGAAAAACAGGCTGCCGGGGATTTCCCGACAGCCCAAGGGTGTTCTGAAAATATTACCAAATAGACTATTTTATGATAAATTGTAAGAGAGTATTAATAAAGGAGTGTTCATTTGCTGAAAATATTAAAAATCTGCAGTTTATTGATTCTTTTCCTATTATTAATTTATTCCGTCATCAGTTCGAATTCACAATTATATTTGTCTGTACAGCTTATACTCATAACCATTTTGATCGGAATCGGCATTAACTGTTTTAAGAAAAAAGAATATTATCGAGGTATGCTGTATGTTGTGATTGCCATGAGCAACCTTTCAATCTCGATAAAATAATCCTTTGAAAAAGACGCTTCAGTCTGACGTGCATCAACAGGAAGGCCGGACATTTCCGTCTTCTTTACTGTATGGGAATCAATATTTCACACAAATGATGATTCATCTTTTGTAAAGTATATCTTTCGATTATGGGCTGTTCTCTGATTGACAGATTATTTTTTTCGATCTCAGAAAAAACAGTGTTCCAAAATCCACTGACCGCCTCTTCTGTATGATCAAGCAAGAAAACAGCGTACTTCCCTCCGGAAAATGTACCGATCCGAGCCGGTTCAGGCACATGAAAATCTTGATTGACAACAATACAAACATCATAGCGGCATTTTTCTTTAGGTGTACAATTTGGATGATCTTGCGTAATTCCTAAAATGACAGAATGATAAAGCAGACCATTCAATTGCGCCCAATTTTTAAAAGACTCCATGAGTTCTTTGTTTTGCTTTTCACCATACTCCCCGACATGTCGAAAATAAGCAATTCTTGATTCAGGTAATTCTTCAATCGTTATTTTCACATTTTCGCCCCCTTCTCCAGAAAAATAATGTGTATTAAAATGTTTTTCAACCTGATTTTTAAAAATGAAAACAACAAAAAGCCTGCAGAAAGTTCTCTGCAGGCTGATTTTCATGATAGGATTTTTCAGTCTAACAAATAAAAGCCGCACCGACGATGATTAATAAAATAAACAATACCACGATCAGTACAAATGTGCTGGTTCCGCCTCCGCAGCCGCCGTACCCATAACCGAAGCCATAACTGCCGCAGCCCCCATATCCGTACATACGAATCATCCTTTCTTCTTCCGATATACGGCATTGTATGCGGGCCAACTCCCAATTGTTTTATGCGAATGCCCATCTATGTAAGAAAATAATGAAAAATCGTATGCACACGCCGAAATCTTTTGAAGCCAAGTTTTTCATAAAAACGGTTAACACCGTCCATCCCGGACGTCACAAGATATACGGTTTCCATGCCGTTCAGCTTTGCCGCAGCCATCAGCTCGTTCATCAATATTGACCCGTAGCCTTTTCGTTGGAATTGATCCAGAATTGCGACTTCTTCAATTTTGGCGGTTTTATCCGCTTTGTTGATGAAAAGCTCTCCGCAGCCGATCGGAATCGTTCGGGAGGCGTCGCTATAGCACACGACAAGCATAACCGTCCCGTCCTTATACAAAGGATATTTCCGCTCAAGCTTTTTTTCGGCCGCCGCCTCGCCAATGTAAAGGGCATCATAAATCTTCATAATAGACGACCCGTCAGCGAGGCTTTTTTCCGTCCCCCAAGCGGTAAGCGGATGTCCGGCCTGCCGATCCCCATTTTCCAGTTTCCTTGCAAAAAACAGCTCATCTTCCACTACGTAGCCCTGCTTTACCAATGTTTGTTTCAGAAGAAGCGGAAATGTGTGCTCAGGAGCCGCTTTCACATGAATATAATTGGCTTGAAGCATGTTCGGAATGGATGCAAAAAACGGCAGCAGCCTGTCTAACGGAAATGTACGGTGCAGCTGAACAAAGTTATGCGAAAAAATCTGCGGCAGCAAAGGGTCTGTACATACACTGTAATGTTCGAACCTCTGAATGCCGGAAGTAAGCTCTATATATTGTTTCTCGGTTTTAGCAAATTGATCGGTCATAAAAGCTCTCCTTTTCCTTACACATCCAACTGCATCTCTCATCCTTTTGTTATATTGAGATTTCTTATAATTTCATCGTACACCGGATAGAACGGCTTTCCAATTGGTAATTGTTTAATTTTCTGAAAGGAAATGGGTATCGCCTTTTGCTTTGCAAAAAAGCGTTTCACTACATCATGACTGATCGGATGGAGAACGCCTCTCAAATAAACATAAAATTCCCGTTCAATGCGAAACAGCATTCTCCCGGGAAGGTGCTGAATACAGCCCGATCTCTCCCAGCTGATCGGCGGACCGTCCGGCAGCGCTTGTATTTCGTCCCGTTCTAAAGCCAGGATGTCATGCCGTTTAAATTGGTAAAAGCGAAATGCGCCAGAATCAACCAGCCTTTTCACCCCGTCTTCTAAAAAATAGACATGAAACTGATCACGAACGAGCTGAAAATTCGGAATACTGACGGAGCTGTCTTCCTCGTATTGAAATAAAAACGGATCAGGAATGATGACGGTTCTACCTTCATATAACGGACGCCAGCGCTCGTTTACAGGCTTTCTTTTATTTCCGTCAAGCTGATATACTTTCTGATCCGTCCCCTTAACGAAAGCCCCGTCAATCAGCACTGACGGAAGCGATTGATACGTGTTCTGGAATGAGTGGGGTGTTTTATAGGTTGTATCCAACACTTCTTTTATCGGCAGAAATGATGTAAATGTGTTGAGCCTGCTCCAAAAAACAGAGTCTCCATGATTCCAATGCATGACATCTTCGTCCCAAAAACTGCCGAACTTCTCCTTCACACGCCGAAGCAATGATCTCCGGTGCATCACTGAACAGTGATCAACGAGAAAAGCGGCCTGATCAAGCACGGCATCAGCAAAACGATAGAAGTGGGATTGTTCTGTTCCGCGCTCGTTTACATGTATCACCTTCTGACTGGAATAGACGGCATCAAATTCGGTGCATTGATTAAGCGCTTCCGCCATGCGGCTGAGCCTATCCGGATGAAATACGGTGTCGTCTGTCAGATAAGTAATGTATTCGCCTGAGGCCTGTGAAAGCGCATTATTAATCAAAACGGCATACCGGGTCGATTTCAGCCGGTCGGCCGGTTTGATAAAACTGTTGTAATAGTATATGCGGTGATCTTTTATATACGGACTGATGGCGGCCGAGGTTTCTTCATTTGAATGATCATCCATTACAAACAGCTCCCAATTGCTGTAGGTCTGATGCAAAACACTTTCAATCGCCTGTGTAACAAGATCCGGTTTGTTATAGCTCGTTAAGATAATTGAGACCTTCTTTTCCACCGCCATCCCCCCTTCTGTTCACATAAAAAACGGCTCCGAAAGAGACAGAGCCTGATATCTGTTATTAAAAAGCACCCCAGCTGACGATGCTTGAAATCGCCACATTTGATCTCGTATTATTGAGCGGATTTTGAAAAACGGCCAAATCAGACAGCACTTCTTTGACAATCACGTTTTGCAGTGTGCTGCCATTAACCAGATTGACGCGTGATACAGGAACTCCAAGCTCTTTTGCCATCACAAGCTGGCGCCGTAAATCTGATTGATCTCCGGACGGCTGGCGTGATACCAAAAGAAGAAGAAGCAGTAAGAGATGAAATTCCTCCTCAAAACCCCCGTGCTTTACAGTTTCTTCTGAATCCAAAATAATTCCTCTCCTTCATTTTTTAATCTATACAACGTATGTCGCTCTTTTCTAATCCGCATAGGCAAATAAAGCCTGATTCTAAAATTCAGCTGTTTTCTTAAATATGAAAAAAATACGGCAAAACGGCATTCGACTTATACCAATCTCATCAATCAGGAATATGAATAAACGTGAGGTTGAAATTGTTAAAGGAGGTGTATGTCCCCATGAGCGAAGATCGTTCAGAGCTCAAAAAGAAGCTATTGAAAACTCTTATTGCCCCTATATTTGACAACAGCGCCTTATCTAGCGGCACAGATGGAGGAGATAACGTGGAAAACAAGGTAAAAGATTTATTAGAATCTGCAATTGATGCAAAAGTGGATGAAGCTGCTGCGAAAGACAGTCTCAGCACTCAATCTGTTCTGGGAAGCGGTATTTCACTAGCCGCGAGATGGATTTTTGCAAGAGTTCAGCCCGGCACTATCATCAGCATTGTGATGGATTCTGGAGACATGATCGGCCCGGTTCAATTTGTTTTCTTTGACGAAGTTCACGGCATCGTTTATGTGACGCAGGAAAATTCCGTTACACCGGCAGGCTCTTCTAAAACATTGCTTGACGTTGACAAAGTTGAAAGTGTCACGTTCACTTCGTAAAGCAGATGAAAGTTTTATATATCCGTTCAGGATATAAAGGCATATACACGTATTTTGACCGCTGGATCGAGGAAGGCTTTTTACAGTCTTCCGTCCGCTTTTTTTCTGTTTCTGAGCTTCAGGAAGATTCAATCCGCAGTATACGGGCATTCAAACCTGACATCAGTCTCATGATGGCGGGCGACCGTATTCCGTCTGAATGGCTTCAATGGCTGAGGACAGAAGAGATTCCCGTCTATCTATGGTTGACGGAGGATCCTTTTTATTTCGATGTGAGCAAGACAATCGCCCCGCTCGCCGATGCCGTTTTGACCATAGAACAAAACGCTCTTGATGCTTATCGGCAAATGGGCTTACAGCACGTATATTATGTCCCGATTCCCGTTAATCAGCGGCTTTTTACAAAACAAGCGGCTGACGCTTCTCTTCACACAAACCTGCTTCTGATCGGATACCCGTACCCGAATCGGGTTGAACTGGTGAAAGCAGCGGCGAAGCTTCCGTATACGCTTCGGATCATCGGGAAGGGATGGCGCAGACATCTGCCTAAAAAAATCGCCAGACAGCAAAATGTGCTCATAATGGATGAATGGATTGAACCCGAACATGCCGCATTGCATTACAACAGCGCAGATGTGGTTTTGAACCCGCACCGTTCTTATCGGTTTGCGCTCAATCAAAATAGGAGCGGCATCCGAAATATCAGTTTAAATACGAGAAGCTTTGACATTGCGGCTTGTCAGGCATTTCAGCTGACAGACCTTTCTCCCGCGCCCCCTTTTTCATCCTTTGTTTCTTACAGCGGGCTTGCGGATTTTGCGGAAAAGATCCATTTTTATATGACAAACCCACGTGAACGTGAACAAATCGCGGCGCTTAATTATCAAGAGACAGTGCCTGCTTACACGTACGACCGGATTCCGGCTGTGCTCACGGCTATCCGCTCCAAAACTTTCTCATGAAACGTTCTTCACATGCAAAAAGCAGCTTGTATAAGCTGCTTTTTGCATGTTTATTTTCCGCTTCTGTCGGTCAGTTTTCTCGGGTCAACCTGTTCATTTGCCAGCGGGCGGAAACCGATTTGATCAGCAATTCTTTCCCATGGCACGATTTTAAAATTTTGATTGGCCTTTTGGCCGTGATCTATATTTTCACCGTCCTGTGCGACAAAAATACCGAACGGATATTCAGGCCCCAGTCCGAAACCCAGAACGTCAATTCCGTCTGTATCGCTTGTCCCGTCTGTTTCAGGACCGTCTGTTATGCGAAAATCCGCAACATATTTGTTCTTTCCTTGTCTGTCATAAATGGCGTAGCTGCTGTTTCCCTGGCTTGATGCCATCAGATAGCCTTTCCCGTCAGCAGCGTAGTAAATCGTCAATCCTTCAATATCAGGAGTTAAATGCCTGCCGTCGGCACGGTCGATAACCGTTCCGTTACTGCCGCCGTCCGGCTCGGCGCTGAACTTCCAAATGGCCTCATCTTCTTCTGCGATATAAAGCCTGCCGTATTCATCGTCTGCTGCCATCCCTTCCGTCTGGGAATTCATTTTAAACGCCCGTACCTTTTTGCCGGATATGTATCCATTTTTGTCCGCCTTTAATTCGTATTGTTCAAATTCACCCTCTTTTCCTGTCACCATCGCGTAATATTTTCCTGTTTTTTGACTGTGGTATAAGGTAAAACCGTATACCTCATTAATTGCTGTTGCAATCGGATGGTCTGGATCTGTCATGCTTTGTAATGTGCCGTTTTTTCCATCAATAGCGTAAATCTCAATGGTATTTTTTCCTTCAGACCGATTGGATGCTGCCGCGATATCGACTTTTTTGCCGTTCAACGGAAAATCATAACGGATATCGACATTGTTCAGCTTCCCGGTATTATAGGAATGAAGCATCTTACCATCAAGGCTGTAAACGACTAAACCTGATTTTTTATTGGTCGTAATCAATTTGCTGTTCTGAGGAGTCTTGGGGTCCAGCCAAATCGCAGGATCATCAGCCGCGTCACCGGCCGTATCAACCGGTTCCGTTTCCGCCGCTGCATTCACGGTAAAATGATAAGGATCGGACAGCTTATGCTTTGCCTGGGAAGACACCGCACCGCATGTGAGCATCAGTCCGGCCGCCGCGGTTAACAAAAGTGTTTTTGAATGATTCATTTTACTTCCTCCTTTTATGAACGTGCACTTCAATTGTAACATATATACATGATTGTCAGTGTTAAGTTTTTGTGAAAATTGTCGAATGTGTAAATTTTTGATGAAAGAAGAAAAAAGGACGGGAGCAAAATTGTAAATGAATATTTAGTACATTGTTTTGTTAGTAATTTACTTTCTATTAATCAAGTAAAGCGAAATAAAAGCGCATCAGATTAATGATTTTCTCTAATTTTTGATTTATTGGTTGCTTTCATTAACTCGCTGAAATTGTTCAACATATGATGCATGGTAGAGAAACGAGAGTTGGAGGATAAGCCATGCCTAAACAGCAAGCAGTTGAGCTAAAACCATTTTTTCACGATAAAACTGTTCTCGTTACCGGCGGGACAGGGTCAATCGGAAGCCAAATTGTAAAACGCCTTTTGCTCTTAACACCTAAAGAAGTCATTGTGTTCAGCAAAGATGACAGTAAACAATATGTGATGAAACAAAAATATGCGGATGAAAAAAGATTGTCATTTGTGCTCGGCGATGTACGTGACTACAGAAGAGTAAACCAAGTGATGAAAGGTGTTGATATTGTCTTTCACGCCGCTGCGCTGAAGCAGGTTCCGACTTGTGAGGATCATCCGTTTGAAGCCATTCAAACCAACCTTATCGGCGGACAAAATGTCGCAGAAGCCGCTTTGCTGCAAGAGGTGACGCATGTGATTAATATCAGTACCGATAAAACGGTTTTTTTAGATATGAACGATAAAACAAACAAAAAGAAAGGGCTATTTTGATTTCTTCAGAGCCCTTTCAAATAACAGCCGCGCTAATTCCTGATAAAACACTCTTTCATTTTTTGTTCCGTCTGTCTGATCGACAATCCTTATGCAATAATTTCCCTTTTGAACGGTCTTTATCGTTCTCTTCTTATATTTTTCATATTCCTCAGAAGGCATCTCATAACCCCCCGTTTTCACAGGAGCATTATATGTCAGCAGATGATTGTCTCTTGACTGCTCTTTAGTGATGCGGCATGAGGGGTAGTTTGACGTCGGCGTTTCAACCAATCAATTTCACAAAAAATCCACTTATTTCTAATATTTTACATGCTATACTGGCGTTGTACCGCGATTAAATTTATGGGGAGGCATTTCTGATGAAAAAGTGTTGCAAAGGATTGATTGTATCTGCTTTGTCCATTTCCGCATTGGCTCTTCCGTCATTTACCGGTTCTGTGTCAGCTCATGAAGCCGCAGGCCCTGATCAGGTTGTACAGCTCGGCAGTCCCATTACCACCGTTGATTATCATATGCTGAGAAACTCCAACGTGTCCTTATTAAACGGCTATAAGCGCTGGGAAATTATATCCGGAAGCAATCTGATCAGCATCAGCTCTTCCGGTGTTGTATCCTCCCATTCGTCACTTGGCACCGCTGTCGTATACGCCTATGATGTGAATGATAATTACGTCATATATAAAATTACCGTCGAAGCCCGCTGACTATAGAACTTTTTGGACAAACATCCGCAGACACTGCGGGTGTTATTTTTTTGGACAATCTTTACATTTAGCTGTTCGCACTTATCCGTCGGCCGCTTGGAAGAATTCTTTTAATCGGTATGAACAAGGACTGGGCAGGTTTCATACCCTAGAAAAAAATGAGCGGGGGGTTTGATGAATGAACAATGAGTTTGATTCACGGGACAGGAACGTTTCCTCTCATGCCCAAAAGCTCCCCGTGTCGCATGACGAATGGGAGTACAGGGCGCGCCGGATTTTGCCTGACGGCCCGTTCGGCTATATCTCAGGCGGAGCAGGCTCAGAGGATACGATGCGCTCAAACAGAGAAGCGTTTTTTGAATGGAATATCCGCCCCCGCAAACTAAGAGATGTATCCAAACGGAATATAACTGTGTCTCTGTTCGGTCAGACGTTCCCCGCCCCCTTTCTTCTGGCTCCGATCGGGGTGCAGGAGATCGCTCATCCTCATGGTGACTTGGCATCGGCAAAAGCGGCGGCTGAAACAGGGATTCCGTTTATATTAAGCACTCACTCCTCTTACTCAATTGAGGACGTTGCGGCGGTTATGGGAAAATGTCCCCGCTGGTTTCAGCTGTATTGGCCGAAAGACCGGGATATCATGATCAGTTTCGTTCGGCGGGCAGAGCAAGCGGGGTATTCAGCCATCGTTGTCACGCTCGATCTGCCGGAACAAGGATGGCGGGAAAGAGATATACGCAACGGTTATCATCCGTCAAAAAAAGGATTGGGAATCGCAAATTTTCTGACTGATCCCGTCTTTCGGTCTAGGCTTAAGCTGCCTCCCGAAAAAGACATGAATACTGCAATCGCTTTTTTTATAGATATTTTTCACGAACCCTCTCTGACCTGGGACGATCTTGCCTGCCTGCGAACACATACAAACCTCCCCATTCTGCTGAAAGGCATTCTCGATCCCCGCGATGCGGAATTAGCCGTACAATACGGCGCAGACGGCATCATCGTTTCCAATCACGGCGGAAGACAGCTGAATGGAGAAATAGCTTCACTCAAAGCTCTGCCGAAAATATCTGAAACGGTTCAAAACCGTATACCCGTCCTTTTAGACAGCGGAATCCGAGGAGGCAGCGATGTCATTAAAGCACTCGCCCTCGGGGCCTCGGCGGTTTTTTTAGGCCGCACCTATGTATATGGCTTAGCTGTCGCGGGGAGTTCCGGCGTCAGGCGCGTGATAAGTCATTTCATAAGAGATATTGATATAAGTATGACAAATGCCGGGATCAAGTCCATTTCAGATATCGACCGTTCCCTGCTTCAGCATATTTCTGAATGACACAGATAAGGAGGAATATGATGTATTGGCACCCGCAATTTTTTTACTGCTGCATAGGCCAGCCTGACTGCATGAATCAAAAGCAAATCCGCCGCCTGCACAAAATCATGACACAGCAACTGGCGGCCACAAATGAAATATTAACGCTTGTTAAAAGGCATGATCAATGGTTGACAATGCTCTATTCACGTCAATTCGGCGCTTATCCGCCGAGTTATGGAGATGAGGGAGACAGTCAATAACACGGCTCTCTCCTTTTATTTCCAAAACGTGATAAAATAGCGAAAACAATGGTGCGGGGGTGTCGTGAAGCCATGTCCTGTAAAAACTCAAAATATAAAATCAACACAGCTGTCATTCTTGGATTCTGCCTGCTCATTCTGATCGCCCTCATATTATTTGCTTTTCCTTTATTTTTCGGCGTTATCGGCTTTTTCAAACTTTTCGGGATTACATATGAATCAAACCGTTCCATTTTCCTCTTGATCCTGTCGGTCATTTTGATCGGAAGCTTTTTTGAGTTTATCGGAAAAATCCTGCTGACGGCGGCCGCTGTAACGGTCAAAAACAAAGCGCTGTACCGTTTGCTGAAAATGATAACCGATTTCATCATCAGCTTCATTACCTTATATATTGCTGACAGCATCGTAAGCGGTATTTTCATTCCGCAACATGTTCTCACCGTTGCTGCGGCCATCCTTTCACTTACCGAAGCTGTATTTGACCGGAAACAGACGGCTTGAAACCCTTCTGCGCAACTATGAACATGTATGGGGGTGAAGTTTTGGACTTGCGATCCATTGTTCAATCTTATGAGATTACGAGTATTTTAGGGTATATCAGACGCTCACGCCAGGATGCGGAACGCGAAAAAAGAACCGGCGAAGATACATTGACGGAACAAAAGGAACTGATGGAAAGCGTGTTAACCGCTATTCAAGTCCCTTTTACTTTAAAAATGGAAATCGGATCAGGTGAAAGCATTGAAGGCCGGCCGATTTTTCAAGATTGTTTACGGGACCTTGAAAATGGTGCATTTCAAGCGATTGCAGTCAAAGAAATCACTCGTCTCAGCAGAGGAAGCTATAGTGATGCCGGGCGGATCGTCAATCTGCTGCAGAGCCGCAGACTTCTGATTATTACGCCTTATAAAGTATATGACCCGAGAAATCCTGCCGACATGAGACAGATCCGCTTCGAGTTATTTATGGCCAGAGAAGAGTTTGAAATGACAAGAGAACGGATGACGGGCGCCAAATATACTTACGCCGCTCAAGGAAAATGGATATCCGGTATGGCGCCGTACGGGTACACTTTAAACAAAAAACAATCCAAGCTGGAAGCGGCTGATGAAAACGCGAAAGTCGTCCGATTGATCTTCAATCTTTTTTTAAATGGGCTGAATGGGAAAGATTACAGCTACACTGCGATTTCTTCCCACTTAACGGCGCTTAAGATCCCCTCTCCATCCGGTAAAAAGAAATGGAATCCTTCCACCGTTAAAGCCATTCTTCAAAATGAAGCTTATATCGGCACTGTTAAATATAAGGTCAGGGAAAAAACAAAAGACGGCAAACGCCTGATAAGACCTGAAAGCGAGCAAATATCTGTTCCTGATGCACATGCTCCTATTATTGATAAAGAACAATTCGATCAGGTGCAAAAAAAGATCCGGCACAAAATCCCTCTTCTCCCCGCCAGAAGTGATTTTCAATTAAATGCCTTAGCGGGTGTCTGTACATGCGCTGAATGCGGAGCACCGCTGTCAAAATATGAAGCCAGACGAAAACGCCGCAATAAGGACGGCACAACCAGCGTATATCATATGAAGCTGCTGAGGTGCCGCAATACATGTATGAACGTCAGATATGATGATGTCGAAGATGCGATCTTGGATTATTTGAGGTCTCTTGACTCATTAAACAAAAAAGAATTGTTTACACAAATCGAATCAATGATCACTGCATACGAAAGCAGAAACAGCATAAAGGCCGAAGAACAAATGAAAGAACAGCTTAAGCGGCGCGAGAAGGAACTTCACAATAAATTACATTTCATTTTTGATAAATACGAGAACGGAATCTATTCAGATGAAATGTTTTTACAGAGGAAGTCTGCCTTGGACGAGGAAATGAACGGCCTAGAGCAAGTGAAAAAGGAAATGAATCATTCCTCCGGCCGCAAACCGGAAATTGATACTGCCTGCTTCAGCTCCCTTATACCGTATGCCGCACATATATATGAAACCGCGGAAAGCCGGGAAGAGAAAAATAAACTTTTAAGAATCATTTTTCAAAAAGTGATAGTCAAAATGACTGCCAGACGAAAAGGACCCATTCCAGCTCAGTTTGAAATCCTTCCTGTACTCCGATATCCTTTTTTGACAGGGAATTCTTCGCCTTCTGGTTAATATCCTAAAAAACCGATAAAGCCGTTTCTCCGGTAAACACAATGGGAGCTACGAAGCTGTTGTCCGAGAAGCTGTTTCATCAGGCAAATCACCATGTTCAAAACCGCGGTACGGTGTTTTGTTCGGTCCGCTTCGGCAATGTGCTCGGTTCACGCGGTTCCGTTATTCCTATTTTATTTGAACAGATGATGGAAGGCGGCCCGCTCACCATTACGGATAAAAACATGACGAGGTTTTTTATGTCGATTGATGACGCAGCGATGCTTACCCTGCAATCTGCGGTGATCACAAAGGGCGGAGAAACGTTTATTTTTAAAATGGAGTCCCTGAGGCTTGAAGAACTGCTTCACGGATTTGAGGAATATGCGATCCGGCACGGTCTGCCGCGTCCCGCCGCTGTTGAAGTAGGAAAACGCCCCGGTGAGAAGCTTCACGAAGAACTGACCTCTCCGCATGAGACAGAAGCTTTGTATGAATGGGGCAATCTTTACGCGATTTTGCCGGACCCCGCCAAACATCCGGAATTCCGGAAGGTCAATCTCCCCAGATATCAATCCGATCAAGCGCCGCTCATCACAAAAGACACAGTCGTAAAGATTATTGAACGATTACATGAAGAAAAAAAAGCATAGAAAAAAGGCCTGTCTGATAGGCAGGCCTCATTGCCGAGCTCTATTTCTCAAATAAATGCTGATAGGATTCATAGCCTTCTTCTTTCAGCTTGTCTTTCGGAACAAAACGGAGTGCCGCAGAGTTAATGCAATAACGGAGACCGCTTGGCCCCGGGCCGTCGTTAAAAACGTGGCCTAAGTGGGAATCCGCTGTTTTGCTTCTCACTTCCGTCCGGATCATACCATGGCTTGTGTCCAGTTTTTCGTCAACCTCTTCTTCCTCAATCGGTTTGGTGAAACTGGGCCAGCCGCAATGAGAATCGAATTTATCCAGAGAAGTAAACAGAGGTTTTCCTGATACGATATCAACATAAAGCCCCTCTTCTTTGTGATCCCAGAATTCATTTTGAAACGGCGGCTCTGTTCCGTTATTTTGTGTGACTTCATACTGCATGCGGTTTAATGATTTGATTTTTTCTTCTTTATTAAGAGCCATCTATCTGTCCCTCCAATGTTCATCCAGAAATCCTTGACGTCCGGATCCTACACGGTAGCGCCCGTAGTGATCAGGATTTTTTTTATAAAAGTGCTGATGATAGCCTTCCGCTTCATAAAAAGGCTCAGCTTTTAAAATGTCTGTCACAATCGGCTTTATAAAAATGCCGCTTTCTTCAAGCCGTTTTTTTGAGGCTTCAGCAATTTCTTTTTGTTCATCATTATGGTAATAAATCGCCGCTTGATATGAACTTCCCCGGTCTGCAAACTGGCCGCCTGCGTCAGTCGGGTCGATTTGCTGCCAAAACAGTTCGACAAGCTTTTCATACGGGTAAATATCAGGATTAAAGGTGATTTGAACGGCTTCTCTATGGCCGGTCGTTTCACTGCACACTTCTTCGTAGGTCGGATTCTCAGTATGGCCTCCTGTATAGCCGGACACCACTCTTTCAATTCCGGGCTGTTCGTCAAACGGCTTTACCATGCACCAAAAACAGCCGCCTGCAAATGTGGCGATTTCTTTTTTTTCTGACATACGGGTGCCCTCCTTTGTTCATACGTGGTATTATTATATTATAGCATGTATAAACAGAATAAAAATAATTCTGCTTCCTTCAGGGGAAGCTTAAGCCGAATGCCACGCTGACTACATATTGGAGGTTCATGATTTGAAAGTAAGGACACAAATGATGTATGATATGGAAGCTTTGCTTCGAAAAGTGTTTAAACAAATCAGAAATGAAGTTAATGAAATTCTAGATAAAGAGCTGTCCAGAAACGAATTCACCATTTTGCGGATTCTCAGTGAACAAGGACCTAAAAAAGTAACGGAATTCGCTCCCATTCTTGAGGTCTCCGCAAGCCACATTACCGCAGTGACCGACGCTTTAGTAGAAAAGGAATGGATCACCCGCATCCGTTCTAAAGAGGACAGACGTATTATCAGAATCCATATTACGGAAGACGGGGAGAAAATTGTCGATCACTTCAACCAGAAAAAAACAGAATACTTTTTTAAACGGTTTGACTGCTACTCTGATGAAGAGCTTGCAACGTTAATCAAACTGTTCAGCAAACTGGACAAAAAACGCTGAAACGAAAAAACACAAATCCCCGAAAGGATCTGTGTTTTTTTAATGAAAACTTATCGTTTCGGATGATAATAGGAAAATTCAATTTCATCCGTGTCGAGATTGATTTTATCTGCCTTTACATACATGCCGTTGTCTAACGGCATTTCCGACAGACGGACCTCGATGCTTTTGTCACTTGGATGGACGTGCACAAATGACGGCAGTTCGTAAAAGCTGTCCATATAATTCAGCACAAAGCTGATCGGCAGGCTTAATTCGCCTAAGGAAAACTTCGTCACTTTCAGAACCACATCACCGTTCTTTTGCACGGACGGTTCAAATGTGACAACCGCATTAATAGATGTTGAGAATGCCTTGATTTTACCCGCTACGTGCACGTCGTTATTGATGTCCACTTTGTAGTCAAGCTGATTCGATGCCTTCTCTTTTAAGTACGCATTCACAAACCTTGAAAGTGATTCTTTGGAACTTGTGATATGAAAACCGTACTCGCTTTTTGTCTGATCTTGTATTTTCGCCTGCTCTCCCGGCATAACCATCAATGTCACGATTACCGCGGCGGCAATCACATTGAGTGCGAGAAGAACAAAAAACAGCGATTTCCACTTCTTCATTATTTCACCCTATTCTGCTGGTAACCCTTGTTTTTCAATGATGCCGTACAATCGATCGGCGATGAGTGCATATCCTTTTGCATTCGGATGAAAATCATCATCCTTTGAAATCCGTCTGCTGCCGCTTTTTTGACTGAACAAGTCTTCAACATTCACCGCGGCGGCGTGAGGATCTTTTTTCAGCTCTTTTGCGGCGATCTGATTCCAATCGGTCACAACCCCGTTAATCTCTTTTAACTCAGGCAGCGTAAATGTGAAGGGATTATACATGCTGACATACACCAGCTCAGCGTTTTGATTATACTTGCGGATTTTTGATATGATCGCCTTAAACCGTTTTTCAAAAGGTTTCTCTTCCTTTTGAAACGGCTGAACCGTCAGCTGCATGACGTTCTGGCGGAGCACCTTCATTAAATCATTACCGCCGATGGTAAAAAAGATATAGTCGGCGCCATTCAATGATTTCTGTACTTTTTTATCATCAAGCTTTTTCAGCAGGTCCGACGTTTTGTCGCCCTGCACCGCATAATTTTTAATATCTACCGTTTTCACATGTCCCTTTTTCTTGAGGGAATCCGCTACCTTGCCGACGTATCCTAAACCCTCCGGATCTCCTACTCCTTCAGTCAACGAATCACCGACCGCAGCTATGACAATATGATCTTTCGTTTTCGGTTCTTCAGCATGAGAACCGGTGCGCTGGACAGAACAAGCTGATAAAAGCAAAGCCAGTCCGGCGATCAATGAGAACATTCGCAGCTTCAATCTTGTTGCTCCTTCCCCGTCTACTAGTGGAAAGTGTAACATGTTTTTTCAGATTTGAAAATGTCTAATCTGCCAGTTTACTTGAGCTCCTCAGCCGCTTTGACATCTGATAGGATATCATCATACGGAACTTTCTGCACGCCGTCATAATCCTTAAGCACCTTGCCCTCAGGCCCGACTAAATAAAAAGAAGTTTTATGTATGACCTGATCTTCTCCCTCCGGCTTTTTGACGATGGCTTTAAAGCTGTTCAGCGCAAAATCCTCAATGTCCTTTTGACTGTAACCGGTCAGAAAATCCCAGTTGCGAAGTGAAAGCGGGTATTTGGAAGCAAATGCTTTCAGCTGTTTCGGCGTATCATTCTCAGGATCTACACTGAATGACACAATCCGCACGTCCAGGTTCTCAGCCTTCAGTTTTTTTTGCAGTTCAGTCATATGGGCTGTCATGGGCGGACAGACAGAATTACAATTTGTAAACATAAAATCGGCAATCCAGACCTTTCCCTTCAGGCTTTTCAGTGACACTGTTTTCCCGTCTTGGTTCTGATATGAAAACGGCTCAATCTGATAGTTCAGCGGGTCTTTTATCGTCTTCCCCCCGCAGGCGCACAAGAGCAGCAAACAAAAGACAGCAGCGAAGCTTTTCATTATTTTCATTTTCATTCCTCCCATGGATAAAACGCTTACAGCTTACGTCATAAAAAAATTCCCGCACCCTCCTTTATCGAAAGGAAGGCGCTAAGGAATGTGCACCGTTATGCGTTATGTTTTAATATCTCTTGGTTGAAAACGGCCTCGTAATCTTTCCACTTCATACGGCGCTTAACATATTGTCGGAATGAATACACTGTTCTCACACTTTGTGAAGCAAAAACTTCTCTCAAATAAAGCTCAAGGTGCTGATGGATTTGAAAAAAATAATGTTCACCTTCCGTGACAACCGGTATTTCTGTCACTTTTACCTGAATCCCGTCCCGTCGTTTGAACTCTAGGCTTTTGAGTAACAAGATATCAATCCTTCTTTTTCGATTGTTTTCTTTTTATTATATACAATCTGAGAAGGCGTGTCTGTCATTTTGCGCGGCCGTTCTAAAAAAAGTCAGATTAACAGGTGAAACAGATCCTGATCTTTATTCACCTCTACGTAATGAAATCCTTTTTTGTTCATACGGGCAATGAGCGCGCCATAATCTTCCCGATGCTTCAGCTCAATGCCGACCAATGCAGGACCGCTGCTTTTGTTATTTTTTTTCGTATATTCAAACCGGGTGATGTCATCATCAGGCCCGAGCACTTCATCGAGGTATTCGCGAAGCGCCCCCGCTCTTTGCGGAAAATTAACGATAAAATAATGCTGCAGCCCCTCATAAATCATGGAGCGCTCCTTCATCTCCTGCATTCTGCCGATATCGTTATTCCCTCCGCTGACTAAGCAGATGACGTTTTTCCCTTTAATCTCTTCCTTGTACAGATCAAGTGCTGCTACGGACAATGCACCCGCCGGCTCAGCTACAATGGCGCATTGATTATATAATTCGAGAATCGTGCTGCACACTTTTCCTTCCGGGACAAGCAGAACGTCATCGACGACTGTTTCAAGCGTTTGAAACGTTTCCGCGCCGATTTTTTTTACGGCCGCCCCGTCGACAAATTTATCGATTTTCTCAAGTTCAATGACTTGTCCGGCTTTTTTCGATTCAAAATAGGAGGCTGCACCCTCCGGCTCTACCGCTATGATTTTTGTATCCGGCGAGATGTTTTTCATGTAAGTGCCGAGACCGGATAGGAGTCCTCCTCCCCCTACGCTCGCAAAAAGAAAATGCGGTTCAACATCAATGTCATTTAAAATTTCAATGGCAGCCGTTCCCTGCCCGGCCATGACGTCCGGATCGTCAAACGGATGAATAAACGTGCGGTTTTCCTTTTCACAGCATTCCGCAGAACTTTTATACGCATCATCGAAAGTGTCACCCGTCAATATGATTTCAACAAATTCTTTTCCGAACAGCTCCACTTGGGATACCTTTTGTCTCGGTGTGGTTGACGGCATAAAAATCTTGCCGTGAATGCCGAGATGTTTGCATGAAAACGCAACCCCCTGCGCATGGTTTCCCGCACTTGCGCATACAATTCCGTTTTCAGTCTGCTCTTTTGAGAGCTGCCTCATTTTATTATAAGCCCCTCTGAGCTTAAATGACCTGACCACCTGCAGGTCTTCTCTTTTCAAATAGATATTGCAGTCATATCTTTCAGAAAGTCTGTCATTCCTCTGCAAAGGCGTATGTATCACAACGTCCTTTACGTTTTGGTGCGCTTTTAAAATGTCTTTTACCTGGATGAGAGAGTCTTCTTTAAGCAACGGTTTCATTTACAGAGTCCTTTCTTATTTAAATCCCTATTTAATATGCCATTATAACATGAATATTCAAATAATAAGACAATTATTTTAATTTTGTAAATAAACATAAATGAACCGATTTATGAGAAAAAGATATTTCTGCAGACACAAACGTGTTATACTTGAACCAATTAGAACCAAAAGGAGCCAATTAATGAATGTAATTGAACAGACTGACCCTTTTCATCAACTAGCCGGCGAACATAAATCTTTTTTAGAAGCGAAACGATTGGCCGCCAAATTTGCATTATCGGATTTGCCGGTTTTCATAACGGGTGAAGTCGGAACCGAAAAAAAACAAATGGCCGCAGCGATCCACCATAAATCCCGCAGAAACAGCGAACTGTTTATTACCGTTCACTGCAGCCAAAGCGAAGAGCGGCTTGAGCATGAACTGTTCGGTGCTGAAGGCGCATTAAACAGAACCCGATACGGAACATTATTCTTATATGAAATCGGAGACATGCCGCTTTCAGTACAGGCCCGCCTTCTTTCCGAGCTGGACGCCGGGCTTTCCGCCCGCATCATTGCAAGCAGCACGGCGGATCTTGCCGATGCGGAAAACACGTTCAACAAAGATTTATTCTACAGGCTTCACGTGTTATGTCTTCCGCTCCCTGCTTTATCTGAACGAAAAAGCGATATACCGCTCCTTCTTCAGCATATTCTGGCAGCTTCGGGGCAGCATTTGCATATCGATCCGTCCGTTTATCCTCTATGTGAACGGCACACCTTTAACGGCAACATCAGAGAGCTTCAAAATGCGGCGTATTATATGGCTGCGGCAGCATCCGGCGGCACGATTTATCCCGAGGATGTCCCGCCGTATATTAAAAACAGCCAGAAAGCGAAAACAGCCAAGAAAAAAGAAAAACGACTGACACTGATGGAAAAAGAAGAATTTTTGTTTATTTTGGAATCAATTAAAGACTTAAATGCAAAAGGCGAACCCGCCAGCAGACGGAGCATTTCCGAATTAAGCGAAAACAGCACAATGACATTGACGCCCCAGCAGGTCAGAAACAGGCTTGATTACTTAGAAAAGATGAATTATGTCACAAAGGGACGGGGACGCGCAGGAACAAAAATCACATTAGAAGGGTTGGGCTTTTTGCAATCACTGCAAAAACAAATCCTTTAAAAAGGAGGACATTTAATTGTTCACGATAAAAGAAGAAATCGCAAATGCCGTTACACACGGAATCGGTGTATTGCTGTCAATCCCGGCGCTTATTTTTCTCATTATCTTCGCGGTGAAATACGGTTCGCCGACAGACATCGCCAGCTTTTCGATTTTCGGCGCCTCAATGCTGCTGCTGTATCTCAGCTCGACTCTTTTGCACAGCATTCAGCATAAAAAAACGAAAGACATTCTTGAGATTGTTGACCATTCCGCTATTTACGTATTAATAGCGGGGACATATACGCCATTTTTATTAGGGCCGCTTAAAGGCGCACTAGGCCTGACTTTGTTAATTATCGTTTGGTCCCTTGCCGTCGGAGGTATCGTGTTTAAAATCTTTTTCGTGAAGCGGTTTATCATTTTTTCAACGCTTGTCTATTTAATGATGGGCTGGCTGATTATTGTCGCCATTAAACCGCTGTACGCCTCGCTGTCAGGCCCGGGCTTCGGCCTTCTTCTTCTCGGCGGCTTATTGTATTCCGCCGGCACGATTTTTTACATTTGGAGAAAGATTCCGTTTCATCACGCCATTTGGCACAGCTTTGTTTTAGGCGGCAGCGCCTCGATGTTTTTCTGTATTTTATTTTATTGTGTCAAAGTTCCTTTTATCTGAAATAAAAAAGCACAGTCTCTTTACGAGAGACTGTGCTTTTTTTATGCACGGAGCCGTTTTTGAACAGCCGGATAATAAGCGGGCTTTACATGCAGTTCAATGTCTGCCGGTTTCAGACGTTTCAGCAACCTGCCCCGAAGCAGCCGGTCTGTTCCCGTTGTGTTGACCGGAACAATCGGAAGATCGAAACGCAGGGCCAGCTCCTCCGGATTGATTTTTCCGTCTTCAGAAAGAATCAGGCTTTGCCCTTTTTGCAGGCGGACTTCCGCCTCCTGAAGCACGGCATCCCGGCTGTCTCCGTCACAAATGACGCCCATCAGTTTCAGCCAATTTCCGAGAAACGGCATCCGGAAAGCTTTCTCGCCGGCGATAAAACCAGCCGGCTCTTCAAGATGTCCCGCAAGCAGCACAAGATCAGCCGGGCCTAATCCCGGGTGCACATACAATACAGGGCCGTCCGGTATCGGCTGCTCATGATGAATGCTGATGACCGATCCCGACATGTCAATGCATCCTCTCATAAACGCTTTCGGCCGCTCGTACACCAGCCTCATCTGTTTTTGAAAAGAAAGCCGCGGGTCAAGCTCTTTTTGATTGAAATATTCCTGAATATTTTTCATGAACATAAATACAACGTACATTACAAGGCAGCCGTAACGAATCAATTCTTGTCCCCCTGCTTTATCTCAATTCTTTTTCTCGTATACAAGGTACTCATAATCGTAAGGGTTTTTTTCATCTTTTACTCCCTGATGGCGGGATGTCAATTCCCATTCATCTTCATTAAACTCCGGAAAAAAACGGTCTCCTTCAAAGACATGGTGAATGATTGTCATGTAGAGCCTGTCCGCATAAGGGAAGAGCGCACTGTACAGCTGAGCTCCGCCGATTACAAAGCATTCTTCATCAGCCGGGATCAGCTTGAGCACTTCCTCAGCCGAGCCGGCGACAGTACAGCCCGGGAATAAGGATGCATCCCGCGAGGTTACTACGATGTTACGCCGGTTCGGAAGCGGACGCCCGATTGATTCAAATGTTTTCCGCCCCATCACAATGGTGTGTCCCGTCGTCACTTTTTTGAAATATGCGAGATCATCCGGAAGGTGCCAAGGCAGATCGTTATCTTTTCCGATCAGCCGGTTTTCATCCATCGCAAAAATAAACGATATCATACGCTGACAGCTCCTTTTATATGCGGATGCGGGTCATAATCCTCAATGATAAAGTCTTCGAACGCAAAATCAAAAATAGAATCCACGTTTCGCGCAAACCGCAGTTTCGGCAGCGGACGGACATCCCTTGTCAGCTGCAAATTCACCTGCTCCACATGGTTTTGGTAAATGTGGACGTCTCCGAACGTATGAACGAACTCACCCGGTTCAAGCCCCGTCACATGCGCGATCATCATTGTTAAAAGCGCATAAGACGCAATATTAAACGGCACGCCGAGAAATACATCCGCTGAGCGCTGATAAAGCTGGCACGACAGCTTTCCGTCCGCGACATAGAACTGAAACAGACAGTGGCAAGGAGGAAGCGCCATACGATCAATTTCGCCGACATTCCACGCGCTGACGATTAAACGTCTGGAATTCGGATTTGTCTTGATGTCGTGAATCAGCCGGGAGATTTGATCAATCGTCTCGCCGTCCGCTCCGCGCCATGAACGCCATTGAGAGCCGTAAACCGGTCCGAGTTCTCCGTTTTCATCCGCCCATTCGTTCCAGATGCGGACTCCGTTTTCCTGAAGGTAGCGGACATTCGTGTCACCTTTTAAAAACCAAAGCAGCTCATGGGCGATTGATTTAAAATGGAGTTTTTTCGTCGTAAGCATCGGGAAACCTTCCTGAAGGTTAAACCGCATTTGGTAGCCGAACGTGCTGATCGTACCCGTTCCCGTACGGTCTCCTTTTTTTTCTCCGTTTTCTAACACATGACGGCACAAATCTTTATATTGTTTCATCTTTTTCATCCTTTTAAAGTAGTCTTTTAGTAGTGTAACACAATAAAAAATCATTTCTGCAAAATTTCTCAGAAATGATTTTTTTATTTCTTCACGGTATTATACGCTCATCCAGTCAGGCGGCGTATTGCGGTCCCAGTAAATGCTGCCGAGCTCATGATGTGATTGAAATCCGTCTTCAGCGGTATGGTAATGAAAATTAAACCAGTAGCCGTCTTGCGGAGGATGATCCCGGCGGACGTGGAACCTTAAAAGATCTTCACCCGTCAGCCTGTTATACACGTGAAAAATTTTTTCAGTTTTTCCGGCCGACGGTTTGCTGGAAATGACCACATCCTGATACGCTTCATCATCCTGAAACTTGGCTAAATGCCCTGTAATCACATCTTCGATTTTCGGCAGAATTTCATTTCTGTAATCATCTTCAATGACCGGAGAAATTTTGCTGCCGAATTTTAAAAATGATTGATTTTCAGCGGCACCGAGAAGCTGCTCCTGATACGATTGAAACAGTAATTCAGGCTCCCGCCTTGCCTTCTCATCCCCCTGCAGGGCGTGTTCATCATAAAAAGCGGTGTAATCATTCTGCTCAAGACTGCTCGACTGTCCTGAAGGCTTGTCTGTCATCAAAGCAGCCGGAGGAGACACGAGGCCGAACGTTACAATGGTAAACAGAACCACAAGGGTCTTTTTCATCCACAATTTCATGATATTGTTCCCCTCTGTTTTATTGTCCTCTTTCCCTCTATTTTAGCATAGATCAAAGAGCGGCGTCATGTCCGGCAGCGCATGATCATACAATATGGGAAATTAGTAACTGTGACCGAGCGGATAAACCGCTTACAATAAGAAAGAGAAAAAGGAGGGGATGAGATGATTAACGCCTTATTTGCGACTGTATCACTTCTCACGCTGCTTTATTTTGTCGTCATGGAAATCACTGATTAACAACATATAAGCCCATGACATCATGAGCTTATATGAATGACACCGAAATGGAAAAGCGCCGTCTTTCTTTTCAGCACCTTGAAGCCGTATCGTTCAAACCGCGGGCTTTTCCAATGGTCTTTAAGCACTACGCATTTTTTCGCCGCCCGAACGGCATGCGTGATGCACTCTTCGTTAAATCCCTCTTCTGCCAGCGCACGGAGCGACGCAATGCCGTCAGACTTTTCAACTGGTTCGTGAAACATCGGGTCAAAATAGATGACATCCACCGATGAATCAGGAAGATTCCGCAAATAATCGGAGCAGTCGGCATGCTTGACTTGAATGCGTTTCATAGCGGTTTGCAGCGGTTCAATACCGGTTTCCCACGTTTGGAGCCCTGTTTCAACAAGCAATGAAACAAGCTTGTTTTTCTCCAGGCCGATTACTTGTCCGCTTTTTCCAACTGCCATGCTTGCCAAAATCGCATCAGATGCCAGACCGAGCGTGCAATCTAAAAAAGTGTCGCCCTCGCGTAATCCGGCTGCTTTTATCATCGGCTCGGCTTCCCCTCTCAAAAAACGCTTTGCACGGAACATCGCTGTATTCGGATGAAAAAAGAACTTCTCCCCTTGCTTCGTGTAAAGTTCGAACCGTTCCTTTCCGATGACCAAAAGATCGTTTGCTGAACGTTCCAGCATTTTTTCAATGGGCTGTTTATTGCGGCTGCAGTAAGTGTCACCCAGCTTGTCACTGAGTGACTGCGCTGTGTGTATCGTATATTCGCTTGGTCTGTAACTGGTTGTAATCATCATTTTCTCCAAAAAGAAAATGCCCGGAATTCGGGCATTTAGCAGTGTGCATCGAAGGCATCCGTCAGATTTTTCATAATTTCCTCCATGTCATGTCCTTCGATTTCGTGGCGGGGAATAAAGTGAACGACATCTTTCCCTTTTAACAGCGCCATTGAAGGTGAGGAAGGTTCCTGCCCCGTAAAATATTCACGCATTTTTGCAGTTGCGTCTTTATCTTGACCGGCAAATACGGTAACCGTATGATCAGGCGCTTTTTCATGCTGCAAAACAGCTTGAGTCGCAGCCGGACGGGCAAGACCGGCGGCACAGCCGCACACGGAGTTGACAACGACCAATGTCGTGCCCTCTGCTTGTTCCATAAAGCTTTCCACTTCTTCTGCGGTCGTTAATTCCTGAAAACCCGCGCCCGTCAGCTCGCGGCGCATCGGCACGACCAGCTGGCGCATATATTCTTCATAAGCCATTGACATAAAAACAGCCCCCTCTAAAATCCTTATATGAAGTCAAGGATACTATAGAGGGAGCCGGAATTCAATTGTTCAGGCCGCTGATTTAAATTTTCATGATTCCGCCCGTATTGGCGCTTGTCACGAGTTTGGAATACCGGGCAAGATATCCTGTTTTGACTTTCGGTTCAAAACCTTTCCATTCCGCCTTGCGTTTTTCCCATTCTTCTTCTGGCACTTGCACGTCCAAAATCCGTTTTTCTATGTCAACGATGACATGGTCGCCGTTTTCAACGAATGCGAGCGGGCCGCCTTCAGCCGCTTCAGGCGATACGTGCCCGATCGAAAGGCCGCGGGACGCTCCTGAAAAACGGCCGTCTGTAATAAGCGCTACTTTCGGGCCAAGCCCCATTCCGACAATCTGAGAAGTCGGTGCGAGCATCTCCGGCATGCCCGGGCCGCCCTTTGGCCCTTCATAACGGATAATGACAACATCTCCTTCTTTTACTCTGCGGTTTATAATGCCTTCAAGCGCGGCATCCTGTGAATCAAAGACGACAGCAGGGCCTTCGTGTCTTGTAATCCCGTCCTGCACGCCGCCTGTTTTGATAATGGCGCCGTCCGGAGCCAAATTCCCAAACAGCACGGCCAAACCGCCTTTTTCAGTAAACGGATTGTCGAGCGGATGAATCACATCATAATCCTTCACTTCATGACTTGCTATTGTTTCTCCGAGTGTCCGGCCTGTTACGGTCAGCGCGTCAAGATGGAGCGCGCCCTCTTTTTTCGATAATTCATTAAGAGCCGCCGAGACTCCGCCTGCTTCATGCAGATCCTCTATGAATACGTCCGAGGCCGGTGCCAATTTCGATAAATGCGGTACGCGTTCAGCCACTTCGTTAATGCGTTCTAAAGAGTATTCAACGCCCGCTTCGTTGGCAAGCGCAAGCGTATGAAGCACTGTGTTGGTTGAACCGCCGAGGGCCATGTCTAGCGCAAAGGCGTTATCGATCGCTTTTTCGGTGACGATATCGCGCGGCTTAATGTCTTTTTTGATAGTCTCCATCAATTGGGCCGCTGACTTTCTCACAAACTCTCTTCTTTCCGGAGAAGCCGCAAGAATTGTTCCGTTGCCCGGAAGCGCCAGACCGAGCGCTTCAGACAGACAGTTCATCGAGTTTGCCGTAAACATGCCCGAACAAGATCCGCACGTCGGACAGCCGAACTGTTCCAGCTCCTGCAGTTCACTTTCGCCGATTTTCCCGGCTTGGTATGCGCCTACACCTTCAAATACTGAAGAAAGCGAGATCTTGCGGCCGTCGCTTGTGCGGCCGGCTGCCATCGGCCCCCCGCTGACAAAAATGGTTGGAATATTAATCCGCATAGCCGCCATAAGCATCCCCGGCGTAATTTTGTCGCAGTTCGGAATGCAGACCATTCCGTCAAACCAGTGAGCCGAGACGACCGTTTCAACTGAATCGGCAATGATTTCACGGCTCGGCAGCGAATATCTCATGCCGATATGCCCCATTGCGATTCCGTCATCTACTCCGATCGTGTTAAATTCAAAAGGCACTCCTCCCGCTTCCCTGATTGCTTCTTTTACGATTTTTCCAAATTCCTGCAGGTGAACATGCCCGGGAACGATATCGATGTATGAATTGCAGACCGCGATAAACGGCTTGCCGAAGTCTTCTTCTTTTACGCCGGCAGCGCGAAGAAGGCTACGGTGCGGCGCTCTGTCAATTCCCTGTGTGATCATGTTGCTGCGTAATTCTGCCATGGTGATCCTCCTACTGTTTTTAGACTCTGTGTATTATTTTTAAAATTTTCAGTTTATTTCAGGGCGCATTTTGCATACCGCTGTTTACAGCGGCTCCGCCCTGTTTCGCTTTTATTTCTTTCAGAATATCGATAAAAACCCTCCAACAATTAATATTGTACTTACTATATAGAGTTTTGAATCATTTTTCAACAATATTCTAAATAATTTTTATAAAAAGTGAATTCAAACAAAAAAGGTGCACGGCGCACCTTTTTTGTTATAACTGTTCTTTTTTTCTGCTTTCAGTCATCTGTTTCCAGACTGAACCTTTCGCCTCTTCTCCGTGCTCAATCCGTTCAATCGCCATTTTGACTTGCAGGCTGACTTCGAATTCCGGATCGTCTTCCGCCGCTTTTAATGCTTCAAGCGCGCTTTCATCACCGACTTCATATAAAAACATGGCCGCACGCCAGCGCACGAGTTTGCTTGAGTCACTGAGCGATTTCATCATTGCCGGGATGGCGCTCGCATCGCCGATATCCGACAGGCAGTCACCAGCCGTTCTTCTGACCGTCACCGTTTTGTCTTCAAGCGCTTTGTATAAAAGCGGAAGCACAGACGGCTTTTCAATCATTCCTAAATAAACGACGGCTTGTCTTCTAATCGAGGTTTTCGGATCATGAAGCGCCTTTTCCAACACAGGTAAATCGTCTTCATCCGGATCCATTTGCTCAAGATGGGCATATCGCTGCTTCCAGTCTTCATCATCAAGCATATCAAGTGTCACTTTATAAGCCTTCCGCTGCACTGCCGGTTTGGCTTCACCCTTTTGCTGTGCAGCTGCTTCTGTCAAGCGTTTGAGCCGCTCATCACTGTAAGCAGCCTGAAGCTCTTCTGTGACATCGTGCCCGATTTCGGTAAAATCTCCGAAGCGGACGCCTTGTTCTTTCCAGGCGCGCTCAAATACAACATTTGATGCTTCGGAACGCAGCTTTAATATGGCTTGTTGAAAACGTTCCGGAAGACCGAACCGTTCTTCACGTTCGCCGTCTGTCAATTTGACCTGCATCGGAATTCCGCTGAACATTTGTACGAAAACCTTCACTTCACCGAATGATTCCTGTTCAGAACGGCTTTCAGACTGCTCTGTTTGTTCCATTCCGAAGGCAGATCGGACTTGCGGCAGAATTTCTTTCCAGTCAAAACGGGCGTTTCTCTCCACAGCCAGGAAATCGGCAACATGATAAACACCTTTTACTCCCTCAATGTTTAAAATATCACGTACGACGGCCGGAGCACCTTCTGTCTGGTCCAGCTTGTAATTATTGCTTTTGCCTGCCGGAAGCTCTTCAGTCAAAATCACTTTCATCGTATTGGGACTCGGCGTCGGTTCTATTGATTTAATCTTCATATTGGGTCCTCCTATGCACAATCTGACACTTATTCTAACATAGTCGGCACAAGCGTTCTATTGCGCCGCTTAGCTTTTGTCCACGGCCTCTTTTTGAATCCGGGCAACAAACTGCAATAGAAATTGATGCCGCTCCTCTGCCAAATCGGCCCCCGTTTTTGTATTCATTAAGTCTTTAAGCGTGATTAATTTATCCTCTATATGAGCCAGCACACTTGTTGGAGTTCCGTACATCGGATGACCCTTCGCGCCGGCAAACATAAACGCCCTGCCGATGCCCGCAGCGCCGATCGCATCAAGCATGTCTGCATCCTGAACAACTTTCCCCTCCAATGAAAGCGGCCGCTTTTTCAGCAGTTTCCTGTGTCTGAATGACATCCTCGTGATAATATCCGCGATCTCCTGAATGGGGCCCTCCGCGATGTTGAAAGCAGCCAGCCGTTCTGTTACTTCGCCTGCCGTCAGCCTTTCGCTTTCATCGAGCTTGGCATCAATGAGATCATGAACCAGCGCGGCCGCCTCAGTGACAAATAAGTCTGCGCCTTCTTCCTTTGCAATATAAACAGAAAGGTTTACGACCCGGGAAATATGAAGCCAATCATGTCCCGTACGTTCATTGATAAGCTTTTCTCTGACCCAATCCCTGACGTTTTCCAGCTGCTCTTTTTCGTTCACCGTATCACCTCTTATCGGGCCAAAAGCCTCTGCACCGTATCTTCAAGCTCTTTCGGATTGACGTTTGAAGAAAAACGCCCTTTGACATCACCGTTTCGGTCCACAATAAACTTAGTGAAATTCCATTTAATCGCCTTTGTGCCGAGCATCCCCTTCGCTTGCTCTGTCAGATATGTGAAAAGAGGATGAGCACCTGCTCCATTGACATCAACTTTCGCAAACATCGGGAATGTGACTCCGTAATTTTTCACACAGAACTCCTGAATCTCCGCCTCGTCTCCGGGTTCTTGGTTCATAAATTGGTTGCAGGGAAATCCTAATATTTCAAGACCTTCCTGCTGATATGTATCATAGAGCTCCTGAAGCTGCTTAAGCTGGGACGTGAATCCGCATTTGCTCGCTGTATTCACAATGATCATCACTTTGCCCCTGTATGCCGATAACGTTACGTCTTCGCCTGTTATGGTCCGTACGTTTATATCGTAAATTGTCATCTGCGGCCCTCCTTCTTTCATTCTTCATTTATTTTACCTGTTTTACACTGCAAAACAAACGGAAAGCGCTTTTTCCTTCCATTTAACGGTAAACGCTTTTTTCGCGGAACCAAACGTCTCTTTACCCGTCATAATAAAGAGCCGCTCCGATTTTATGCCCATTTGCCCCTTTTATCCTGTCATTATGCGCTAATTGCGGTTTATTACGCCGGGATGGATTGAAAAATGGCTTAAAAATTTCTATAATGAAGAAAATTAACGGGGAATAACGGAGGTGGCATGTTGCCTATCAATATACCAAATCATCTGCCGGCTAAGCAGGTGCTTGAAAGTGAACACATCTTTGTAATGGATGAAAGCCGGGCTTTTCATCAGGATATCCGGCCGCAGAAGATCGTCATTTTAAATCTGATGCCGAAAAAAATCCAAACGGAAACCCAGCTGCTCAGGCTGCTGGGGAACTCGCCTTTACAAGTTCACTTTACATTCTTAATTCCGAGCACACACACTCCAAAAAATACAGCAAGGCAGCATTTGGATGAATTTTATACGGAATTTTCCAGCATCCGCCACAAACGGTTTGACGGAATGATTATTACCGGGGCTCCGATTGAGCACCTGCCGTTTGAAGATGTTTCTTACTGGGAAGAATTGAAGGAAATTATGGAATGGAGCAAAACGAACGTCACTTCAACGCTCCATATCTGCTGGGGCGCTCAAGCCGGTTTGTACTACCATTACGGAATTGAGAAAGTGGAGATGCCGAAAAAAATATTCGGAGTGTTTGAGCATACCGTTCTTAAAAAACATGAGAGATTAGTAAGAGGATTTGACGAGCTATACTATGTGCCCCACTCACGGCATACAGATATTAATACGGAGCAGCTGCAAGCGGCTTCGGATCTGGATGTGCTGAGCGTTTCTGAGGAAGCCGGGGTCTGTTTAATCGTATCAAAAGACGAAAAGCAGATTTTCTTAACGGGACACCCGGAATATGATACCGATACGCTTCTTCAGGAGTATGAGAGGGATATAGAAAGAAATCTTTCAAACGTAGAAGCTCCTAAGCACTATTTTGCACCCGGCGGGAAAGAACCTGTAAACCGCTGGAAAGCTCATGCGACGTTATTGTTTATGAATTGGCTGAATTATTATGTATATCAGGAAACCCCGTATGAATGGGATTAATTTTTGTTTTGAGTGATACGGTGACAAAAATATGATAAAATACTCTTGATTCAGTATGGGTATAACAAAACTTTAAAATACTGGAACATATCAATTAAATTTAGTTTAAATATGTTGCCGCGCTTATTATAAAATGATGTACTTGTGTTATGTTTATCTATAGACAATAACTCCTTACGATGCATGAAGCTTGCTTGTTGTTGATTACATTGAGGTGAATTTACTTGAATACCAATAAAAAAGTATTAATTTTGACTGCAAATTACGGAAACGGGCATGTTCAAGTGGCCAAAACGCTCTACGAACAATGTCTCCGTCTCGGCTTGAATGTGACGGTTTCCAATTTGTATCAAGAGTCAAATCCGATTGTTTCAGAGGTTACTCAATACCTTTATTTAAAAAGCTTCTCAATCGGGAAACAGTTTTATCGTTTGTTTTATTACGGAGTTGACAAAATCTATAATAAACGCAAATTCAATATTTATTTTAAAATGGGAAATAAACGTTTAGGCCAGCTCGTCGAAGAGCATAAGCCGGACATTATTATCAATACATTTCCGATGATTGTCGTACCGGAATACAGACGGAGAACCGGAAAAGTGATCCCGACGTTCAACGTTATGACCGATTTCTGCCTTCACAAAATCTGGGTTCATGAAAATGTTGATAAATATTATGTCGCCACCGATTACGTGAAGGAAAAACTGATTGAAATCGGCACTCATCCGAACAACGTAAAGATCACAGGCATTCCCATCAGGCCTCAATTCGAGGAAACAATGCCAAAAGAGCCGATTTATAAAAAATACAATCTCTCTCCCGACAAAAAAGTTCTTCTTATTATGGCGGGAGCGCATGGTGTGCTGAAAAACGTAAAAGAACTGTGCGAAAACCTCATTCATGACGATCAGGTGCAGGTTGTGGTGGTATGCGGCAAAAACAGCTCGCTGAAAGATTCACTCAGCAGCCTGGAAGGTGACAATACCGACCGGCTGAAAGTGCTCGGCTATGTAGAAAGAATTGACGAGCTGTTCCGGATTACGGACTGCATGATTACAAAACCAGGCGGTATCACACTGACGGAAGCGACAGCGATCGGCGTACCGGTCATTCTGTACAAACCGGTGCCCGGACAGGAAAAGGAAAACGCCATTTTCTTTGAAGACCGCGGTGCGGCTGTCGTGGTCAACCGCCACGAAGAAATTTTAGAGTCTGTCACCTCCCTTCTTGCCGATGAAGAAAAGCTGAACCGGATGAAGGACAATATTAAAAGCCTTCATCTTCCCAACTCTTCTGAAGTCATTTTGCAGGACATTATAAAAGAATCTGAACTGATGGCCGGGAAAGCAGATATGGCATTATCATAAAGAAAAGCACACGAACGCTCGTGTGCTTTTTATTTTTTCCGTATAAGGTTTGCTGCTGGAAAAATAAAGATAAAAAATAGGGAGCAGCCGCTTGACGCCCGCTCCCATTTGGTGTATAGTTGAACCATCATTTAACAACGTTTACATACGTACGGTTGGATGATGACAAAATTTTTTTTAGCACGAAGGTGCTACAGTACTAGGAGGAATTAAGCAATATGCAAAACGGTAAAGTAAAATGGTTCAATAACGAAAAAGGATTCGGCTTCATCGAAGTTGAAGGCGGAGACGATGTATTTGTTCACTTCACTGCTATCGAAGGAGAAGGATACAAATCATTAGAAGAAGGACAAGAAGTTTCTTTTGAAATTGTCGAAGGTAATCGTGGACCTCAAGCTTCTAATGTTGTAAAACTCTAAACTCAATACATGTTGATCAGATGACAAATAGAGGAGAGGCGTATGCCTCTCCTATTTGATTGCCGTCTGAATCTCGATCGCTACAAGATTCTGCTTGCACCGCTGCTCGATTTCTTCAATTTGTTTCTCCATTGACGGCATTCCTTTTTTCGCCATTTCCGCTAAACTTCCCAAATCACCGTATATTTCTTTAAATGTCTGCTGAAGGATTTTTTTTAAATCATTATCATTCACGGCTGGTTTTTCCCTTCTCTCCCAAGATACCCTGAATAATAGTAAATAAGACCTAATTAATCAGGTTCAATAGTTATATCGGCTTATTTTCTGTATTTTTTTCTATTTTTCGTACATATTTCTAAAAAAAATCTCCAAACTATTCACGGAGGTGTTTTTTAATGGATTCTGAATTTTTTCCGAACGGACTGACGGATAAACGCCAGCTTGAATTAGCGGTGGAAACGGCCCAGAAAACAACAGCAGCGGCTACTCGGGGACAAAATTCCACACTGCTTGAATCTGCTTACCAGGCGATTCAGGATGCGAGAACGATGTCACAATCGAGTGAGCTGCAAGCTCTCGACCAAGATTTCCTGCAGCAGCAGCGAATGCTTCTGGACGATTGCCAGCATCAGCTCGATGAATTCAAAAAATAAAACCGCAGAAGCTGCGGTTTTATTTTTTATTGATTTGTCAGCACCTTGCCGTAGGCTTTCAGCTTCTCCCCCACTGTGCATTGATTGATGCAGAAAGAATGTGCGTACGCTTTTCCGAACTCCTTACGGAAATGCTTTTTCACGAAGCAGTCTTTGCAATATTCATCCTGAAGCTCTGTCAATTCTTTATAAATGCTTTTTTTATCCAATATCAGTCATCTCCGTTACCATCTAATGTTATGCGGCTTTCAATCTGCCGGCCTGAAAGAATTTTTTTGGCAAGGTCATCCGCTTCTTGATTTTCCTTTCGGTTTACGGCTTCATATGCCGGTGTCAGCTTTAAGGATTTGAGAAGCGCTTCAATTTTATCGAGCCATTCATTTTGCGTTTCGTCATAGCACGGCCAGCTGCCGTCAAGCTGATGCAAAACGACGAGGGAATCCCCTTTTATCGTGATTGAATTTCTGCTTGCGCCAAGATCCTGCACTTCCTTAAGCGCTTCGTACAAAGCGGCATATTCCGCCTCATTGTTCGTTTGAAGCGTTAGGCTTTTGTTTTTCCGCACGCGGTGGCGCTTGCCTCCGAGAGAGTAATACACGACAATTCCGAGTCCGGCGAGGCCGCTTTTTTTGTCAAAGCCGCCGTCGAAATACACCGTAATGTCGTCAGGTTCTTGCGCAAGCTCTTCAGTAAGCTTTTCCAGCTCTTTAAGCGTCCAGCTTGCGCCTTTTTCATCCTCAAAATAAATGTCTTTTATATAAGGAAAGCGGCTGACTTCTCTTGCAAGCATGCGCGCTTTCGGAACGGTCAGCCAATCTTCTGAAAAAAACGAGACAGGGCCTGTTCCTTTTGCTTCTATTTCGATATACGGCTTAAGATTCATTGAAATCACCTTACCATTCATTAGTTGACGGGCGTATGCTATAATCAAACCATTCTCAAATTGAAAGGAAGTCAGCAGGTTTTGTTTAATGATGTATTATGGATTTTATTTGCGATCATTCATTTTATCATTGTTCTTTTGTTTTATAAAGGATTTGGCAAAACGGGCCTATTTGTATGGATCGGTTTCGCCACGGTGTGCGCCAACTTGCAGGTTGTCAAAACAGTTGAGCTGTTCGGGCTTACGGCGACATTGGGAAATATCATGTACGGCACCGTTTTCTTCGCAACGGATGTGCTGAATGAAAAATACGGTCCCCGGGAAGCGCGCAAGGCCGTCTGGCTCGGCTTTTCCACTTTGCTGGCTTTGACATGCGCCATGCAGGGAGCTCTTTTATATAAACCGGCTGCTTCAGATATCGCGCAGCCTGCCCTTGAGACGATTTTCGGTTTTCTGCCTCGTGTTGCGCTCGGGAGCCTCTTGGCTTTTATTTTCAGCCAAACGATAGATGTTTATGTATATTCCGCCATTCGGCGAATCTTTCCTTCAGACAGGCTTCTCTGGCTCAGAAACAGCGGAAGCACGGCGCTCAGCCAGCTGCTGGATACATTTATCTTCACTGCCGTCGCCTTTATCGGCGTTTATTCCGCGGGAGTGTGGTTCAGCATTTTTATTTCAACTTATCTGATTAAATTTGCGGTATCACTCATTTCTGTCCCTTATGCATATGCGGCAAAACGAATGACACCGAACGGAGAGTGACGGATGATGCCCGCTGAAATTTATGTAGACGGTGCGAGCGCCGGAAACCCGGGCCCGTCCGGTATCGGTATTTTCATTAAGCATGACGGGAAAACAGAATCTTTCTCAATTCCGATCGGCGACCATTCAAACCAGGAAGCTGAATTTCTCGCCTTAATTGAAGGAATGAAGCTGTGTGCCGCCCGCGGATATGAGTCGGTGTCATTCCGGACGGATTCGGATATCGTGGAGCGGGCCGCAGATCTGGAAGCGGTGAAAAACAAGACTTTCCAGCCGTTTGTTGACGAAATCATCCGATTAAAGGCCGGATTTCCATTGTTTTTTATTAAGTGGATTCCGGGCAGACAAAATCAAACAGCCGATCAGCTTGCAAAAAAAGCGATTCGGCTGAATAAATAACCGGAATGAAATTGTGTCTTACTGTTCATCCTACAAATGAGGTGAACAGCTATGAGAAAAGAAAATAAAGGCCGGCTGACCGGAGGCGTGAATCCTCAGGGAAATATGGAGGGAAATGCGCACAAAGACCCGAAATCAGCCCTTGAAAACAACGCAAAAAAAAGCAATACAAAACGCTAGAGGGATCAGCTGATCTCTCTGGCGTTCAGCTTTTCGAGCATTCTTTCAATTCCTTTTATCTGGTGGCGTCTGAGCATGAGAGCTGCCTCTTCCATCTTCAATGAAAAAAGCGCTTCTTCAAACGTACAGACTAACGGCACTTCGCAATGTATTTCAGCAAGCTGCCTTGACAGCTCCAATTCTTTTAAGCTTTGCTGAATTTTTGTTTGCTGGCCCTTCGGTAGTAAAGAAAGACTTTCTAATAAACGGTCAATGTTTTCATACTCACGGATCAGCTTGTACGCCGTTTTTTCTCCGATGCCTTTAACACCGGGGTAGTTGTCGCTTGTGTCTCCCATCAGCGCCTTTATGTCAATCAGTGCTTTTGGCGGAACCCCTGTTTCTTCTCTGAAAATTTCCTCTGTATATACTTTATAGTTGCCGATGCCCTTTTGCAGCAGCGCTACTTGAACTTGTTTATTCAGCAATTGAAGCAGGTCTTTATCACCCGTTACGATTGTAATTTCCGCTTCACCGGAAAATAAGGCAGAGAGCGTGCCGATACAGTCATCCGCTTCATAGCCTTTTATGCCGATATTTAAAATACCGAGTTCAGCTGCCGCTTCCTTTGCTAAATCAAATTGCGGAATCAGCTCAAGCGGCGGTTCGCTTCGATTGGCCTTATAATCCTGAAACAAATCATTACGGTACGTTTTGCTTCCCATATCCCAGCAGCAGACGACATGTGTGGGCTGAAACGTTTCAACCGCCGTAATGAGATGCTTTAAAAAGCCATTGACGCCGTTTGTCGGAATTCCGTTTTCATTTATCATAAAATTGCGATGAACGGCCGTCGCGAAAAATGATCGGAATAAAAGCGCCATGCCGTCAACGAGCAGTAATTTGTTATTCATATATCGAAACTCCTTCTTTATTCAATGTTCCTATTTTACCAAAGAAGGCCGTAAAAAAACAGCATCCTCCCTTTTGGAAGATGCTGCCGCTTCGTCAATCACCGTGTCTTTTATTGCTTGCCATCAGCTTTTCAGCTTCACGGCCGGCATAGGAATCAAATTTTTGTCCGAAGCCGTTTTTCTTTTTGGCATTGTTATTCTGCTGAGCATTTCTGTTTCCCAGTTTTGTTCTGCCCATTGTCGTATCCCCCCTTAGAGAAGATACGGATAGTATGCGCAGTATGCGCTGATGCCACACGCGGCATGTTCATCCATTACTGTCTGCTGACGAATTCTTTTACCATCTCTTCAGTCACAAAACGTCTTGCCGGCACAATGCCTTTTTTGGCCAGCTGGTTCATTTTTGCGGTAATTTCATTAATGGCGTCCGTCGTGAACGGTTCATTTTGTCTGCATTTGAGAACGGCTGCTTCAATGGCTTGTTCACGCTGATATTCAAGCTCTACAAATGACTTGACGTGATGATGCTGTTTTGCGGAGTGTGCTGAAATTGCTTTATGGACTTCTGACATAAAAGGTTTCATCTCGCTTTTTTCATTTTAGTCTACCACGACTGTTATATACCCGCCAACCTGATTTTTAAATTTTCAGCATTTCATCTTTCTTTTTCCATGCTTTTTCGGCCTCATAAAGGTACTCAATTTCCCCAGCATTGGTGTTCTCCGCAAGCCCCTGTAAATAAGTGTCCCGCTGCTCGCGGATCTGCGACAGGCTTTTATCCGCCATATCTTCTTGCAGACGGCGCACCTGCTCAGTATAGCGTGCTGAAAGGCTTTCTTTCTCCTGCTCAAGCCATTTTTCTGTCACTTTTTGCAGGCTGAGCCTGAGTCCTTCCACAAATGCCGCTTTTCCGTTCTGTTCAAAAAATTGCTTCGGCGATTTAACTTCTTTTACGTGATGAGTGAATGCCGAGGCGTCAATTACCGGAGCGACCTCTTTCAGCTGAACGGCAAATTCGTTTTCAGCGCTGACATAAATGGAGAAATCCCCGTCTTCCATAAGCTGCTTCCGGCAGTTTTCCATCCATTCCGCAGTCATATGGCGTTCAATAAAGCCGGTCATCCGGATATCGAGTGTCTTCAGCTCTTGAATGTATTCAAAACGGAATTCCTTGAGCGCTTCCTTGAGCGCCGCTGATATATTCTGTTTCCAATCACCGTTTTGAAGGCCCGGATGGAAAGCGGTTTTCAGCATATCATTCGCATAAAACGACAGGCGGTGTTTAATGTGATAAAGCTGTTCTTCCGTATCTTTCATCACTTTTCGAATGATGACCTCAGACGTACGGCGCTTTGAAATAGCGGCAAGAGCTTTTTCATAAGAAGACTCCAGACGCTGTTTCTTTTTTTCTTTTTCTTCTGCCGACTGGTGAAGAGATTCGTGAAGCTGTTCCACCATATCGCACAATTTGTCAGCTTCTGTTTGCAGCTGGGCGCAGCTGGCCCTCATTACATCTTCTTCAATAAAGTGCGCAAGTCCGGTTCTTACATCAGAGAACTTGTTATAGAAAGCTTCTTTTTGCCCCGCAAGCTCTTCTTTACTTGACACATGAAATAATGTCGGCCGGTTAATTCCTTCTTTAGAAAGTTCAGAGCGAACGTAGTCTTTGACGGTTTCCAGCTCGCTTTCCGTTTTCGCCAGATCGGCGGCGTTAATGACAAAAAACATTTTATCCATGCCGAATGATTCTTTGACGAGGCCGAGTTTCTTCAGAAAAGACCTGTCTCCTTTTGAAAAAGAATGCTGATAGTACGTCATATAAAAGAAAGCGTCAGCATCTTTTATATATTGAAAGGCAAGCTCCGTGTGGCGCTTGTTGATACTGCTTGCTCCCGGCGTATCAACGATGGTGATGCCTTTTTGCGTGAGAGGGCAGTCATAATATACGGTGACTTCTTTCACACAGCAGGCCGTTTTTTCTTCAGCTGCGTACGGTTTTAAATCTTCAACCGGCACCGTCAATGTCAGCCTTTGACGGATCTGCTCTTCATACGTATGAAACGCCTGAAGCATCGTCTGAATCACCGGCGTAAGATCTTCCGGCACTTTTCCCTTTTTAATGGCATAATTCCATCTCTCGTTCAGTGAACGCCCCTTTACGTCAGCATCCTTCAGCTCTGTCAGCTGAAGCATTTCAGCGTCAAGCTCCTCTTCCGTTTTAAAAACGATCTCCGCAGATTTATGCGGTTTGCCGCCTTGCGGTTTGGTTATTTTGTTGATGGTGGCCGTTGTCGGCGTCGGTGATGAAGGAAGCACGTATTCACCGACAAGCGCATTGGCAAAAGACGATTTACCGGAACTGAAGCCGCCGAATAACGCCAAAGTAAATTGGCGGTTTTCAAGCCGCTTAACCCTGCTTCGAAAGGCTTCTGCCTGTTTTCCTAACAGGCTTGATGAGTCAAGAATCCCGGCAAGTTCATAGAACCGATCGACCTGCTCTTTTATGGGAAGTTCCTTTATCGAATTTTTCTCAGGCTGGATTACTTCATGATGTAGAGTCTCTTTTGGTTTCTCTTTTTGGACAGGCGCATTCGCAAGGCGTTTTTTTCGCAAATACCAGTCGCTGCTTTCCGTATCATAGGCCGATTCTCCTTCCCACAAAGCGCGGACGCGGGCGGCTTTTTCTTCGGCATTGCGTTCTTCTGTTGCCGATAGCGCGAGCTCATCCCTTATCTTCCTCTCTTTCTCAAGTCGTTTTTTCAGGCTCTCTATGAGCGGTCCGTTTTTTGCCTGAATATAAGCGGTCAGCTCCTCAATAAGTTCCGCCGTCTGTCTTTTGGCTTCCCGTCTGATCATTTCCGCGAGGTCTTTCGTATAGGTTAATACGTATTCAGATGAAAATGCCGCTCCCTGCTTAAGGGCCTGAGCGGTGATATCGCCAGAAAGCGGTGTGCGGTACGCCTGTATTTTCTTGATCAGTTCGTCAGATTCCGCTTCATACCGCTTGGCCGCTTTCGTAAATGTGTCGATAATATGCCAATCCGCTTCCCCTTCCGTTCTTTTTTTGATATCGGCAAAGAATTCAGCCTGCCTTCTCTCTTTTTCCGCTGCCGTTTTCGCTTTTGAAAAGAAAAGTCCGGTTTTGAATGAGGGCTGCTGCGATTCGATATAAGCAGATGCAAGCTCCCTCATCTCAAATGGTGTCAGATTAGCGTTTTGCAATATGTTCTGTACGTCGTTTCTGATGTCTTTCTCTGCTGTTTCAGCCTGTTGAATGGTATTTTCAAGCTCAGCTTCGACAGAACGGACGAGTGCTTCTTGTTTGTCAAACAGCTCTTGGCCGCCGCTATTATCATCTTTTACGAGCATGTCTGTATGCTCTTTGACTAAGCGGGCGACCTTTCGTTCCGTTAAGGACCATAAATTTGCTTTTGCCTGCTGTTTCAGCTGCTGCAGATGTTTTTTCAGCTTTTCAATGCCGTTTAAAGGATGATCAGGCTCTGTGACAGACGTAAAGAAAAGCGATTCCTTCGGTATTCCCGCGCCTTCGAGCATATCTTCCACCTGTCTCCGGTACTCTTCAAACTTCGTCTCGTTTTCATCATGCCTGTCAATTTGGTTGACGATCAGAAACAGATTCGGAGTACGGTCTTTAATGGAGCTGAGAAACAGCATATTTTCTTCTGAATGAACATGATTATAATGGACGACGTAAAATAAAGCGTCTGCCTGGTGAAGAATCGAAGCGGCTGATAAAAAATGCGCCTCGTCCGTCGAATCAATCCCCGGTGTGTCAATGTAGGCCGCATGAGGCTCTGACTCCTCAAAGCCTGCATAGACTTCCACCGTCTCAATTTGCTCACCGTCTTTACAGAATTGCTGCACTTGTTCTTTATCGTAACTTCCTTTGATTTCTGCATAAGCCCCGTCAGTCGTATGAAGCACGACTTTATCTGCACCGTGCCGGATGACAACAAGGTTGGCGCTTGTGGGAATCGGGCTTGTCGGCAGTATGTCTTCACCGAGCAATGTGTTTAATAGAGAGGACTTTCCCGCCGAATAATGCCCGGTAAATGCGATATAAACCTCTTCATCAGCCGCTTTTTTCATAATGGCCGCGAGCTGATCGGCCCGTTTTTCATCCTGATGATCCAAAAATTGTGCGTATAAGGCACCCGTTCTGCTGAAAATCTCCCTGTTATGGCGTTCTGCTTCTGTCATGTGTCTTTACCCCTTTGTGTCTGTCGCATCAAATGACGTTTTCGTTTTTAGAAAGCTCTGAAAAAAACCTCTCTCCCATTTTACACAAGAATGGTTCACTTTTCTTCAGGAAACGGCAAAAAAGCCGCCGATATCGGCAGCTGTTAAAGAAAAAAACACCCGCGGCAGGAAAAACCGCAGATGCTTAAGAGGACATCGATTTATTCGAAACTTTTTTCAATACAAAACCAATTAAAAAGCTGTATGTACAAACGGCTGCAAATAAAAATAACATTGTCATTTTTGGCACCACCTTGAATGAGAATCATTTTCATATTTACATCTTATCATGAGTGAGAATGATTTTCAATCGCTATTTTGCGGTGTTTTCTTCTAAAGCCTTCTCTTCGGCGCGAATCCTCACAGTAAGCATGCAGGCATTAAGGATTGAAAAGAGAAACAGTGTCCAATACGCCCCGTATAACAGCGGTAGCAAGATAAATTCTAAGATGACAACCGCATAGTTCGGGTGCTTCATCCACCTGTACGGCCCCTTTTTGACAAGCTCCGCATCCGGCACGACAAGGATTTTCGTATTCCAATATCGCCCCAGCGATAAAAGCGCCCAATACCTGATCCCCTGCACAAATAAAATGATACATATAATGGCGGCCCACCTTGGAGAATGCGCTTTATGAAACGCCGCCACCTCGGCAATAAGAGAGACAAAAAAGAGCACGTGCATCAGAACGAGAAAGGGGTAATGCCCTTCTCCGTATTCGACGGCGCCTTGTTTTTTCACTTTCCGCTCATTGCGCCGGGCCACGATCATCTCCGCAATCCGCTGGGCAGCAAGGAGTATGATAAACAGCCAAAACATTAAGATGCCCCCCTTTCCCAGCTGAACAGCAAAAGCTCAGACGAAAATCCCGGCCCGAGAGCGCCGATCAGCCCTTTTTCGTTTTCTTTCTGCCGTCCGTGCAACAACTGTTCTTTTATGACATGAAAAATAGTTGCTGAAGACATGTTCCCGTGTTTTTGCAGCACCTTCTGAGATGCCGCCAGCTGCCCGGCGTCCATTGAAAGGCTCGTTAAATAGGCGTCAATGACCTTTTTCCCGCCGGGATGGGCAAGAAAGGTTTTAATGTCGTGAGACAGGACTCCATGTTCATATAAAAATTCATCAACATTATCCTTCAGCCAATGTGAAACAAGAGTGGGAATGTCTCTGGAAAAAATGACTTGAAATCCGCTGTCGGTGAATTCCCAGCCCATCACATCTTCCGCATCCGGCATCATCACCGATTGAGTGGCGAATATCCTCGGAACGAGCGGCTGTTTGACGTCTTTCCGGCTCGCCTTCTCCCCTCCGATTAGTACGGCGGCAATTCCGTCCGCAAACAGGGAGGTTCCGATTAAATTGCTTTTTGACTTGTCCTCCGGCTGAAACGTTAAGCTGCAAAGCTCAGCCGCGATAACAAGCACGTATGCTTCAGGGTAGGCACGGCAGTATTCATACGCCCTGGACAGCCCGGCCGCTCCGCCCGCGCATCCTAAGCCCCAGATCGGGATCCGTTTTGTTTTCGCAGAAAAAGGAAGCTGATTCATCACCTTCGCTTCAATGCTGGGTGTCGAAAGCCCGGTGCTGGAAATAAAAAAGATCGCATCTACTTTTTCATATGGAAAGGGATTTGTTAAACATTCCGGGTTTGTTAAACAATCAACCGCCGCATCCACGCTGTGCTTAACGGTTTCTTCCGTATACAGCCGGTTCTTTTCTGAAAAACCCCGTTCCGTTTTATACCATTCAATCGGCCGTACAAACTGTCTTGATTCAATTTCGCCGTTTTGAAAGGCTTTTAACAGCCGGTCAATATCCTTAAATGAATTGGCAAACATCCCTCTCGCAAATTCCGCCGCCTTTTCTTGCGAGACGTGATGCTCCGGAATACTCGTTCCGACCGATAACACATATGCCATACCCATCACCTCTTCACATAAAGGTTTCCGCTTTTTTCCTGAATGTATGCACGAGGTTTGAATGAAGGATTTCGCTGACCTGCCATTTTCATTGCAAATTGGCCCTTTTGAATGACAAACCGTTCGATTATACTTGATCCATTCATAAAAAAGGTTGTGATAGGAATGCTGACACCCGTCATACTTAAAGGGTCACTCGTTCAGTTAGAGCCGATGAAGCTTGATCACTCTCAGGCACTCTGCGAAGCGGCTTCAGAAAATAGAACAACTTACGCTTACAGCCATGTACCTGACGGAATCCAAGAAACAAAGCGTTATATTGAGCATGCGCTTTCCGATTATGGAAAAAGGCTTGCATTGCCTTTTGCAGTACGGAGCCTTAAAACGGATCGAATCGTCGGAAGCACGAGGTTTATGGATGTGGGAGTGTTTACGCGGCCGCCCGATGCAGCTCCGGAAGTGTGTGAGATCGGCAGCACGTGGTATGCCTCTTCCATGCAGCGGACAGGTGTCAATACGGAGTGTAAACTTTTGATGCTGACCCATGCGTTTGACGTGTGGCAAGCTGTCAGAGTGACGCTGAAAACCGATGTTCGCAACCAGCGCTCACGGACTGCGATTTTACGGATCGGAGCCCAATTTGAAGGAATCCGCCGCGCGCACATTCCGGATGTCGACGGCGGCCTCAGAGATACCGCCTACTACTCCATCCTTCATGAGGAATGGCCTTACATCCGGCAAAACCTTTCTGACCGGCTCGGGGCATACAACTGAAAAACCTGCCGATATATACGGCAGGTTTTTTACATTTCCGGATCATATGCGTATAAATTGAGATTGATCCGTCCTTCTGGCGTGACCTCTACCCCCTCAGCCTCAAGAGACAGCTTCTGTACTGAAAACAGCTCTTCATCTTTTAACCCGATTTCACCCTTTGCATTGATGACCCGGTGCCAAGGAAGACGATGCTTTTTACTCATGGAGTGAAGTATCCTCACAACCTGCCTCGCTCCCCGCGGACTTCCCGCAAGGCCGGCAATTTGCCCATACGTCATCACTTTTCCTTCAGGTATCTGTTTGATAATGGCTAACGCCCGTTCCGTAAATGTCATGGAAACCCTCATTTCCCGAAATACAGCAGTATTCTTAGCTTCTTCCGCACTTATCATACAACAGTTTTGAAGGTGAAGTCACTTGAGCGGCAGCCTGCTGTTTGTACTAGGTTTTAGAGAAGCGTCTCAGTACCTATCCGAAGAAAAAGAAAAGGTTTGTACTGCTCATGCCTAAAGATGGTCAGAAGCAATAGCTGAAAAATTAATCATCATACTGGTGAGTTCTGTAATAATTCTCAGCGGGATAGATATTCCACTCCCAAAACATTTGAGCCCTGAGATAAAATATTCCGATCTATAAAAATTTCAAAATTAAGGAGCATTCGTTCATATTCAATTTAGTTAAGAATCCATAGATAGTTCCGATCAGCAGAAATTTTTGTTTTGACAATTAACAAATAGCAGCCATCAAAAGATGTGCAATTGTAATATACTCCGTCTTTTAAAAAACATTTTTCAATTTCTTCTAGATTAAGTATATGAAGCCCCCGCGTGCATTTCTGCCATAAATCAGCACAGCAAATATTCTAGCCTCGTTATGATGCAGTTTCAAAAAAACTCTATAGTCATCGTGGAACGAAACATTCAATTTCTCGATTGTTTGCACCTTTAGAAGAGGTGCATTTCACTTCAGCCAAAATTCCCTCACTCTTTTAAAGTTTTAATTGTCCTTTTTCAACAATGAATTCTTTTAAACCTTTTATTTCTTTTCAGGTTTTATAGCTATCTTTTTTGATAGTTATATGATGGTGCTTATTCTATCACCCTTTCATGAACCACGATTTAAGTAAATTATTAGTATGTTCACAAAAAGTTAACAAAAATGATCATGGACACTTTTAACATAATATGTAATAATACAGTTGTATCAAAAAAGAAAAGGAGTGTTTAAAATGAAAATGAAAAAAGTCTTAACTGGTTCCGCCTTGTCTCTTGCTCTGCTTGTTTCAGCTGCACCTGCATTTGCAACCGCTGCTTCAGCAACATCTAACACAGTCAGTGTTGAAAAGGAACAAAAAGTAATAACACCACAAGCATATTTAAAAAGAGTTCCTCTTACTGGATATCCATCTAGATGGAGCATTCCTAACAAAACAGTTTTCATGGGAGTGACACTATACTTGAAAGAAGCTAGACAGGAAAGTGATGGTACATGGACTGGAATATTTGAAGGTTGGATTAACGACTAAATAATATTGGAGTATCTTGAACATTTGTCCTTTAGGACACGTTACAAATAAAATGAAAGAGGATGCCTCACAAAAAGTTCAGCAAACTTTCGGAAGCATCCTCGATCTCGGGATTTCATAAAGAAATATTATTAAAATGTTATTTTTTTAAGAAAAACGGGTGACTAACCCTCTTGAACCCTTGTCACATCAAGGGTTTTTTTCGTTTTAGGAATCATATTATAAACAATATTCAAGAGCACGGCGGTAAAGCTGCCGGCGACGATTCCGTTTGTGGTCAGTAGATTTAGGTAAGACGGCAGATGCTTAAACATATCGGGAACGACGGTTACACCGAGTCCCAATCCGACCGAACACGCGACGATCAGAAGGTTTTCCTGCTTTTTAAAGTCAATGTGGCTAAGCATTTTAATGCCGTAAGAAATGACCATGCCAAACATAGCTACCATCGCGCCGCCCAGCACCGAAGATGGGATGATTGTCGTGAAGGCTGCGATTTTCGGAAAAAGGCCGAATAGCATTAAGAGTACGCCCGTGACTCCGATGACCGCGTTTTTCTTAATTCCCGTCAGCTGTACGAGCCCCACGTTTTGGGAATAGGCCGTGTACGGAAACGCGTTGAAAATGCCGCTAATGAATACCGCCAGCCCCTCCGCGCGGTAGCCTTTTGCTAAATCGCGTTCAGACAGGCGCCGGTTTGTCAGATCACCGAGAGCGAAATAGACGCCGGTTGATTCAACAAGACTGACAATGGCAACGATGGACATCGTAATAATCGGTGCCGCATGAAATGTAGGCGTCCCGAAGTAAAACGGTTTAATCATCTGAATGGCGTCAGCGTTCGCCACATTGTCAAATTGCACTTTTCCCATAAAATAAGCGATAGCCGTCCCGATGACAATACCGATTAAAATCGAAATGGATTTCAAGAACCCTTTTGTAAACCGGTAAAGCAGCACAATGATGACAAGCACCGTAAATCCGAGAGCAAGGTTAGCCGGATCACCGAAATCCTTGCTCCCTTCCCCGCCGGCAATGTGATTCATCGCAACCGGCATCAAGGTCATTCCGATAATCGTTACAACAGATCCGGTTACGACAGGCGGAAAAAAGGCGACGAGCTTGCCGAAGAAAAAAGACAGCAGAATGACTAGCAGACCTGATGCCAAAATGCTTCCGTAAATAGCTGAAATCCCGTATTCCTTACCGATGGAAATAATCGGCGCCACCGCTGTGAACGTACAGCCGAGCACAACGGGCAAGCCGATGCCGAAAAATTTGTTTCTCCACACTTGAAGCAGCGTAGCCGCCCCGCACATAAAAATGTCAATTGAAACGAGATAAGTCAGCTGTTTTGCGTTCAGCCCCAGTGCCGCTCCTACAATTAAGGGAACGACAACAGCGCCGGCATACATGGCAAGCACATGCTGAATACCGAGGGAAAGTGTTTTGGCATAGCCGTTTTTCATGAACGGACCTCCTGTACAAATGTCACTTTTCCGTCCTCAAGCGATTGAATTCTCGCCAGTGATTCGACCCGGCATCCTTTTTTCACGAGCTCATCTCTTCCCGGCTGAAATGATTTTTCGATAACGATGCCGATTCCGCTAACTGCTGCACCAGCTTGTTTCACGATGGACAAAAGCCCTTCTGCCGCCTGTCCGTTCGCTAAAAAGTCGTCAATGATTAACACGCGGTCTTCTTTAGATAAGTGACTGCCGGAGACGGCAATCTGACTTTCTGTTTTTTTCGTAAAAGAATAGACGGACGCCGTCAGCAGATCATCCGTTAACGTGAGAGACTTCCTTTTTCTCGCAAAGATGACGGGAACACCGAGCTCAAGACCGGCCATCACCGCAGGGGCAATGCCCGAAGATTCAATCGTGACGATTTTTGTGATACCGTCTTTTTCGAAACGGCGCGCAAATTCTTGACCAATCTGCTGCATGAGAACCGGATCAATTTGATGATTTAAAAAAGAATCAACTTTCAGCACTTGGTCAGAAAGAACGATTCCGTCTTCTTCTATTTTTCGTTTTAATGCTTCCACAATGATTACCCCCGCTTATATAAAATAAAAAAAGCATTGCCCGCTCTCAAAAAAGAGCAAGCAATGCCGAATAATCTACACGTAACGGCGAATGAAAGCCGTCCCATTGCTCACTCATAGTCGGTCATTTACGGTGACCGGTAGAAACTTGCGTGCCATATCCACGCGATTATATGAGTGTTCGTATGATATTAATCAAATTATAACAAGATACAGTCCTTTTGCATAGAGAAATTTGAATATTTCCGAACTTTTACAAAGAATCAGTTTCTATTATTCGTCTTTTTGGAATTTTTAGAAAAACACCCGGCGTATACCGGGCGTTTCGTTTATAAATATAAATTTGAATATTTGCCGACGAGATACTCAATAAGATATTGGACGTTCAGCTCTTCTCCCGTTGCATCTTTAATGATGTCTAGCGGCATTTTACGTCTTCCGTGCTGATGAACCTTTTCTGTCAGCCATTGCTTGATCGGCTCAAAATCGCCCCGTTCTATTAATTGATCAAATTCAGGCAGATCGTCAAGCATGGTATTCTTCAGCTGAGCCGCATACATATATCCGAGCGCATAGGAAGGGAAATAACCGAAATCTCCGCCTGCCCAATGAACGTCCTGCAAAATGCCTTTCGCGTCAGATGGCGGCGTAATGCCTAAATAATCATGATATTTTTGATTCCACAATGCAGGCAGTTCTTCAACTGTCACTTCATTGCTGAAAATCGCTTTTTCAATTTCATAACGGATAATAATATGAAGCGGATATGTCAGCTCATCGGCTTCAATTCGGATAAAGGACGGTTTCGCCTCGTTGACGGCGCGTACAAAATCCTCTCTTTTTACATCTTGAAATTGATCAGGCGAAGCCTCAATCATTTTTTCATAATATGCGGTCCAAAAATGTTGATTTCTGGCGATAAAGTTTTCATAAAATAACGATTGGGATTCATGAATGCCCATGGATGCACCGTCAGATAAGTTCGTTCCGCTAAGCGCTTCGTCAATATTCTGCTCGTAGATCGCATGCCCGCATTCATGTATCGTTCCGAAAATCGCGGTGCGGAAATCGTTCTCGTCATATCTGGTCGTGACCCGCACATCGCCGCGGTTGATTGTCGTCATAAACGGATGCACCGTCTCGTCCAGGCGGCCGCCGTCAAACTCATATCCGAGCTCTTTTAAGAAATACAATGATAGATCTTTTTGTTTTTCTTTCGGAAATGTTTTTGTTATAAAGGAGGTGTCCGGTTTATTGCCGGATGCCGTCACTTTTTTGACAAGCGGAATAATCGCTTCCTTCAATTCAGAAAACAGCTGATCCAGCACCTTTACCGTAACACCCGGTTCGAAAATATCGAGCAATGCGTTATACGGGTGGTCTTCATAACCCCAATAAGAAATAAACCGCTTATTAAAATCAATCAGCTTCTCAAGGTAAGGAGCAAACATAGAAAAATCAGAAGCCGCCCTTGCCTCCTCCCAAGCCGTTTCAGCTTTCGATGTCAAAATGACGTATTCTCTATATTCATCTTCAGGAATTTTTTTATTATGATCATAATCTTTTTTTGCAAGTTCCGCCGCTTTCACTGTATCTTCAGGCAGCTCTTCGGCATGCGCGAGAAGGATGTCAATCAGCTCTTTCATCCGGTCGGATGTCTGGATTTGAAAAACGTCAGCCGACAGCTGACCGATGCTTTCCGCACGGTCATCAGAGCCTTTTTTCGGGGCTCCCGTTCTTGAGTCCCAATGCATAAGCGCAATGGCTTCTTCATAGTGGGATACCCTTTTCAGCAGATCAAAAAATTCTTTTTCATATGTATGTAAATCCATAACCGTTCCCTCCCTTTTCACTATCAATTACAGGCTAATGGAACGCCGTGATAAAGTCAACTTCCCGGATTTAAAAAAAGCCGCAGGATGAAAATCCCGCAGCATGTGTTTTTATACGATTTTCGGTGTAACAGGCAAGACCTTTTTGACTTCGGCCAGAACCCGTTCGCTTTCTCCGCCCGCGTAAATGGATATGGTTCCTCTGTCTTGATTAGAGCGGATAAGGCGGCCGATTCCCTGCCGGACTCTCAGCAGCATGTACGGCAGATCAACTTCCTCAAACGGGTCTTTTTTCGCTCCGTTCCGCTTTGCGGTAAATACAGGGTCATGCGGCGGATAAGGCAACGCCCAAATGGTCACATTTCGGAGTGAGTCACCCGGAATGTCAAGACCCTCCCATAAGTGGACGGAACAAAGCACTGATTCTTCATCCCGCTGAAATTTTTCGACCAGGCTGCTGATCTCTTCGTCACCTTCGTAGTATATCGGATACGGCAGTTCCCATGCGGCAGCCTGTTCTTTAAATTCCTTCATATCTTCAAAAGAAGGGAAAAGAACGAGGGTGCGGCCTTCATTCTCCTTAATCGTTTCAATGGTTCTCGCTGTTTTCTGCTCAGACGTCATATCACCGTGAAGCGTAACAGACATTTGCTCCTCGTAGTCGTACGGAGATTCAACGGTAAATGATAAAGGATCGCGGATTCCAAGACTGTCTGCAATATAATCAAATGAACCGCCCTCAGAAAGAGTGGCTGATGAGAAAATATAAGGGATCTTTTTAGAAAAGACCTTTTCTCCCAGCACTTCGGCTACAGTTCTCGGCATCACGACAAATGTTGAGTCTGTATCCTGCTTTTCAAGCCAGCTGATGGCATCCTTTTGATACAGCGAAAGTGAATATGCCATTTGTTCGACGTATTCTTCTACGACTGACAGCTCGTACTTATCAATCGTATACATTTCGGATTCAAATACGAGCGCCTCGCCGATTTTATCAAGCAGACGGCACAGTTCGTCAGCTGCACGCTTAACGCGCTGGTCGTTTTGGATATCCAATCGGTGGGAGCCGGCGATTTCCTTCGATTCCTCTGACAGCACATAGAAAAACTCATCATTTGCGGCAAGGGAATCTTCAATCAATTCGGCAAATTCCTCCCTGATGTCATTTTGAAGCAGGCGCTCTAAAAACAGCTCAAGCGTCGATTGCTTCACACGATAGGTTAACGCTTTTTGCGCGGCGAATTCCAGCAGATGCCCTTCGTCAAACACGACGGCGCTGTGATCCGGCAAAAGCGGCAGCTGCCCTTCCCTTTTGCGTGATTCTTCTGTCCATACATGTTCCATGTAGAAATCATGGGAACAAACAATCAGATCCGTTGATTTTCTGTAATGATCTCTTGAAAGTGTTAAACCGCATCTATGTCTCATATCACATGTTAAACAATCCTGGAAGGAATCATAGCTTACGCTTGACCACTCTTCATTCGTCAAATCAGCGTACTGCTTGCGGTCGCCGTACGGATAAAAGCGCTGCATCGCTTGTGATTCATGCACGAATGAAGGCAGCGACTCATAAAGATCCAGCCACTTTTCATCATCAGAACGCTGCATCGTTTTCTCAAGCTTTTTCAGACACAGGTACTGCTCATGGGATTTTGACAGCCTTGTATCAATCTGTAAATCCAAATGTTCTGTCAGCTTGGAAATATCGCCTTCTTTTTTGACAAGCTGTTCAATTAACGTTTCATCGGCGCATGCAATAATGGCCGGTTTCCCCGTATATCTGGCATAGCTGATGGCAAACAGCAGATACACCAGCGTTTTCCCCGTACCGACTCCTGCCTCAGCGAACATGACCTTTTTCTCTTTAAATGCCCGTTCAAGCTGAAACGCCATAAATACCTGCTCATCCCGAAGGTCAAAGCCTTTTTCGGGAAGGATATCGTAAAACACGTCACCAATCCAATTGTTCAATTCTTCGTAAAAATTCTTTTCTTTTGTTAAAGCAAAAGGCAAACGTGATGTTGTCACCCAACTCCAACCCCTAACTATTCGGCATTCAGACCATCTATAATATCATTTAACCCTTTTCAATACAACAAAAAAACTTGGCCGCGCCAAGTTTTTGTAATTGTTATTTCCGATTAATGACATGTGAACATAAAAACGGATGGTCTGTTGAATGTGTGTGTTTTACCGCATTTTCAAGATTTTCCTGTGCGTGTGTCACGGCGGAAGGATCTAGCTCCGCTCCGGCTTCCTGCAGCTGGGACGCAGTTGCTTCTAACGCCTTTTGTATTTTACTGAAGTACTCACTGTTCAGCATAAAATAAGATCACCTCTCAAATAGAAATAATCATCATTCTATGCCGATGCCTCACTTTCTATACATGCCTTCCTGAATGATCCGCACCTGACCTGCACAAACTACAACAGATATTCGATCGAATATCCATCTTCACAAATTTATTCTATCCGGGAGTGATGGTTACATGAGTTATAAAGATCGATTAGATCAGCATTCTGAATTGTTTCATCACAATTGGACGCGGCCGAAACGCTCTAAATCGCAAGTGAACGGCCACACCGAAATGTCCCAGACCAACATTATTTTACGGAGCAACGCAAAAGCGCACCGCTGGTAATGGCAGAATAAAACGTAAAGATGTTAAAAGGCTGTCGATATTCGACAGCCTTTTAAAATTATTTCTAATGAAATTTTTTCTGACTATTTTCTTTTCTCCACATAAATAGTTTTAGATTGAACTGCATCTTTCATTTTCCCACCTTTGTATAACTCAACATTAACCTGCCATCTCTCTTTAAATCCAGGTTTTAGTAGTTTACTAAAATAAAACTTCTTAACAGGTGTTTTATTCGAGAATGAACCTTTATAGGAAAAATCACCAATATTGTATTCTCCATCTAAGGTGGTAACACCCATTCGATAGTTCAATGTCCCACATTTTCCATTTGTCTGAGCATATACATCAATAGAAGTAGCATTTCTTGTATACGTTGTTGCGTCAGTCCAAACCCTAGCTTCACAACCTTTAATTCCATGAACTGTTTGCCATGAACTCATGGCTGCTTCTGCTTTAGGACTGCAAATAAAAGTAGACCCTGCTATCAGTAATGCAGAAGCACCCATCAAGATTTTCGATACTTTTTTCATTAATTCCAACTCCTTCATATTTTTACATAAAATATTATAAAACGATATTATATATATATCAAGACTAGTAGGTAAATTTTAAGAAATTAGTAAACTAAAGATACTTTTTTCTTTATTTTGAGGAAATTTACAGCCAATTTATGTATTTACTTTATTATCCAACAATACCTCACAGATATTTATATTTAAAAGTATAATAAATAGCCGAAAAACAAGAACACTAGTTCCTGTTTTTCGGCTATAACTTGAAAGACTTATTCATAACCTATTTTTAAAATCATGTTGTCACAAAAATTCTGCTATAAAAGGGACTATATTTTTGAAATTGTTTTTTTCTTTTTTGCCCAATACTGATAATAATCCGCTTTAATAAAACCGTTAAAGAGCTTGCGTTTTTTTGTCGCTTTTCTTCCGTAGGCTTCTTCAAATTGTTCATTTGACGTCAGCATGTAAACAGACCATGTATCAAGAGATTCGAATGCCCGGCCCATTTCTTTATACATCCGCTCGACTTCCTTTTTTTCGCCGAGCCGTTCGCCGTACGGAGGGTTTCCGACGATTACGCCGAATTCGAGTTTCGTCGTGAAATCCTGCACCCGCATTTGCTTGCATTCAATCAGATCCCCGAGCCCCGCTTCTTCTGCATTTTCTTTGGCGATGTTTACCATCCGGTGATCCACGTCACTTGCAAAAATCTGCAGCGGCTGATCATAGTTCGCCTTTTCTTCCACTTCAAGACGCGCCTTGTCCCACAGTTCTTTTCCGATCCATTCCCAGTCTTCTGAGACGAAATCACGATTAAATCCGGGAGCAATGTTTTGCCCGATTAAGGCGGCTTCAATCGCTATCGTGCCGGAACCGCAGAACGGATCAACGAACGGACGGTCAGGCGTCCAGTTGGTTAACAGAACTAACGCCGCAGCGAGCGTTTCTTTAATCGGAGCTCCGCCCTGATCAACCCTGTATCCCCGTTTGTGAAGACCTGTTCCTGATGAATCCAGCGTGATGACGGCTTTATCTTTCAAAAGCGAAATCTCCACTTTGTACTCGGGACCCGTTTCTTCAATCCATTCATTTTGTTTTCCTGATTGCAGCTTCAGCTTTTCCGCTATCGCCTTTTTGACGATGCGCTGGCAGTCAGGCACACTGGCAAGTACTGATTTCACGGACTTTCCGATTACCGGGAACTTTGCGTTTTCCGGAATATATGCGCGCCAGTCAATCGCTTTTGTTTTTTCAAACAGCTCATCAAACGTTTTTGCCTGAAACTCGGCGACCTGTACTTTAATGCGGTCAGCCGTCCGCAGCCATAGGTTAGCGCGGCAGATCGCAAGCGCGTCTCCTTCAAAAATGACTTTTCCGTTGTCTACTTTGCATTCATATCCTAAATCACGCACTTCTTTGGCGACAATCGCTTCAATTCCCATCGGCGCCGTCGCTATTAGTGTGTACTTCTTCATCGTATCACCCTGTCTCTTTTCAGCTTTCGTTTCATTCAAGATAAAAGCTCCCCTTTAAAGGAGAGCTCTAATTTGTCATATCAATAAATGTTTAACGTTCTGTAAGCCATGTTTTGTTCCGTCGTACTGCAATCGGCTCATCACCTCGTACTCAGGCGGCAATCATCTATCTACAGAAAGTATTCTGTCCTTCTATCCGTTCAGTTCCTTCAAGAAGGTTCCCCTACCAAAATTTGGGTTTCTCGCTCGAGGGGTTTACCGCGTTCCACTCTCATCATTTCTGATGAGACTTCGTCACTGTGGCACTTTCAAGGATACTCAGCCATATCCGAAGACGTAGGCTTTTTTCCTGCCGTCAGCCTATCAAGGCTGCCCTAGCTTATTTCTTCGCTAGGCACGAACACTACGGGCATCTCAGCACCGTGCGAGCATGGACTTTCCTCTACAGATTCAAAGATCTGCAGCGATTACCCGAACGTTAAGAACACTTGTTCATTATAAAGCAACTTGTCTCATTTGACAAGTGCATCTGTCTTATTCGTCATAAAGCTTGCTGCCGAATACATGTTTCTCAAGGTTGGACAGCCTTTTCAGAATATCAAAGTTGGTCGTATTGGACTGCACCGGCTGTTTTTTGCTTGCTTCTTCAAGCTGTTTTTTCAGCTGCAGATTTTCCTGCTGCAGTTCTTCAATTTCTTGATGGAAAGTTTCATAATCCTTAATAATCATATCTAAAAATTTGTCAACGTCTTCTTGTCTGTAACCTCTAACACCTGTTTTAAATTCTTTTTCCAAAATGTCTTTCGCAGAAAGCTTTACTTTATCAGCAAGCATCTTTTTCACCTCGTATCGTGAATCATCATGTTATATTTTATTCAGAAACACGTCCCGTTGTCAAATGTTCTCTGGCATGTTATGTAAAGAAGTCTTCTTCTTCAACGGCAGCCCGGAGATCGTCCATCGTAATCGAATAAATCGGATAACCGTCTTTTTCGCGGCGTTTTTCCGCCTGCTGCAGCATATATTTCGGCGACCCTTCCATCTCCGGATCATATAAAAGCAAAAGCGCGTCTGACTTTTCAATAAAGAACGCGTTTTTCTGCCGGAATTGAAGCGGGCTTTCGTACGGCCGATGCGTCAGGCTCTCCTCATAATCTGCCTGTGCAAGCACCGATTCATACATTTCTTTATTCGGTTCCTTCCACTTTTCCTCCTGGCCGTAGAACGGCGTGATAACGGCAACCTTTAATTCCGGATACTCTTCTCTGAGATCGTACGCCGTTTCTGCCGCCCAAAGCTCCGTCCCCAGCTGTCCGGATATGAGAATCCATTCCAAGCCTTCGTCAAGAAAGCTTCTGAGTCTGGTTTCTATCGCCTTTTTTATATAAATAAGCGCCCGGTCATCATGTTTAAAGATACCGAGTTCAAACGGCTTGTACCCCGTTACGGCTAATACTTTCAATTGATCACCTGCTTAAAAAATGGGGCTCCCCATCGGGCCCCATTTTGATTGATATCCTTACCGACTTTGCTTAAGCGTTCAATACTAATAATCGCAGCAAGGGCTTCCGCACTGAAAATGCTGGTGTGTCGTCGGATCAACATTTGAAAAAGTATGCGGATAGTAATGAACGTGCTCAAAGTTGTGGTGATTTACGTTAGTTGTATGTTGCGGATGAATATGCGGCACAACTGTGTTAGTAAAACAATGGTGTTCACAGCAATTAGTCGGATGGACAATCGGCGGCATTACGTTTGGGCAACAATGATGATGATGATGATGAAACATGCTAAATCCCCTCTCCATTAACTTTTATTACACTGTTAAGTTATGAAGAAAAGCGGGTGCATGTTCTAATTCAATCACCCAATTTAGAAATGCATCAGCAAGCTGTCTTTAAAATTCGTAAATACAAACGCAATCAAAAAAACCACGACAAAGAACAAGTAAAAAACACCTTTATACATACCAACTCTCCCCTATAAATAACTAACGCTATTTTACAGGATGCGGCACCATTCTACAACAAAATCGATGCGGATTCAGAAAAAAATATTTTTGGCGAAACAGCTCGGCTTTTGCGCTTTCCCGGGCAATATTTCAAGAGGAATATTTCCTCCTCAGCCGGGCAATTCTCACTTGGAGTTTCTCGGCTTCTTTTTCCGATATTTCATCGTCTTTTGCAGCCTTTTGCGCGGCCTGCAGAGCTTTTTTGAAATCTTTTGCGTGATGCTCAAAATAGATTGCCAGCTCTACCGCTGATTGATGTCTGCATATGTGAAGAGCGGAGTCCGTCAGTTTCTCCCAAAGGGGCACTGCTTCTTGCCTTCGGTTTTGTTTTTTATAAAGCATCGCTAAGTCAAAAAGGGCCCGATCCGAATCTTCAAAGTCTTTGCCTTGCAGCGCTTCCAGCTGCGAAACAGCGCGATCGGTTTCTTTATGAGCGATAAACCACTTCGCCATGGCGTACGCTTCCTGACGTTCTGACGTCTGATCAGAGGAGGCAAAAATCTTTTTTGACATATGAATGTAAAGAGCGATAAGGGAGAGCACATCTTGTTCATTATGGGAGAGCACTCCTTCCAGGAGAGCCGGGTCCTCCGCCTTTAAAAATTGGAAATACAGCATTGGAGCCAAATACCCGGGTGTATCTTCATCCCTTTTAAAGGCCAGCTCTTCATTTTCAACAGCCGAAAGCGATACACGCTCTAATTTATGTTTCCAAAGCCGTCTCGCCCCGTGCAGAAGATCAAAGTGGCCGAATTCAGGAAGTTTCGGAAGCCTGTCCCGAAGCAATGTGTGCCTTGTTTTTACCTGCGGCCAATCAAAGGCTTTGCCGTTATACGTCACAAGGGACGTAATATCAACCTCACTCAAAAAGCTTTGGTAAAGAGCCGCCTCGTTTCCCGGCTTGGGAAGCAGATGCTGTTTTACTATAACACGGTCTTCATATACTCTCGCATGACCGAGCAAAAAGATCATATTGCCGGCCCCGCCGCCAAGTCCGGTCGTTTCCGTATCAAAGAAAAACAGCTGGTTTTTTTCGTATCCTTCGGCTGATAAAGTATGCGTCAAACCGCCTTTATTCCATAACGCCATGACGTCATCAAGTTCATTGAAGCTATACCGTCCGTGGCGGTGCGAAAGCGGATAGACGGTTTCACGGATAAGGCAGTATTCATCCTCAAAGAAGAAAGGCTTCACTCCCAATGCCTCCCAATCTTCTCTAAACGGGACTTGAATATCAGGCACCGGAAGCGAAGAAGCTGCCGGCTTTTTCTCAGTTTCCGGGAGATTCAGGTGGTTTTTCATCCGCTTTAATTTATTTTTCAAGGACATCTCTCGTCCCCCTTTTCTTTTACACGTAATTTAAGAGCCGGAGAATCGCTTTCTTTGCATCAATTCCCTCTATTTCAGAGCCGATGCAGGAAGGACATCCGTCTTGACATGGACATTGTCTGATCAGACGCTCAGCCCCTTCATTGATTTCATCAAATCGTTTGTATACTTCATCAGCAAGTCCGATTCCGCCCGGATAATGATCATACAGAAAGATTGTCGGCAATCCCGTATGAGCGGCTTTGATCTGCGGCACGACATGTACATCATTTCGGTCGCACATGACGTATACAGGCACGATATGCTGCAGGACGTGAGCAATGCCTAAAAGGAGCTGTTCAAGCGTTTTTTCACCGATCTCCGAATCCGTCTCTTTTAATTCAAGCCACGCTGCACTGGTATGCAGCTCTTCTTCAGGAAGATGAATCGGTCCTGATCCTATATTTTCAAATGTCGTCATTTTAATTTTTTTAAATATCGTCGGAAGAGCGTTTACTGTCACGTCACCGAAATGTATGGCCGTTTTCCTTCTGCTTTCTGATCTGTCAATTTCCAGCACTTTCAGCTGCACCGCTAAATTGGCATCCGTATAATATTCGACATCGACTTTTCGCACGTATGCTTTTTTGTGCTCCCAATCAAGCTTTTCAACCTGGTACTGCACTCCTTCATGAAGATAAATCGCTTCATCATGAAGAAGCGTCATCGCGCTGAATCTGTCCATTTCTCCGATAATTTTTACATCAGCCGTTTCTGACCGATCAACGATGACCACGTTTTCCTGTGAGGCCGAACGGAGACTGATGTTTGAAGCGGGAAATGATTCGCTCGCCCAGTGATAGCGTTCACGGTTTTCGTGAAGGACGCCTTCTTCCTCTAAATACTCGAGAATGTCTCTTGCATCATTTTCTCCGAAAGTTTCATCGGCTCTGAAAGGCAGCTCATACGCAGCGCATTTCAGATGATCGACCAGTATAATGAGATTATCAGGGTTTATCCGTGCAGATTCTGGAGAGCGTTTAAAGAAATAATCAGGATGGCGCACAATATATTGGTCAATCGGATCAGAATTCGCCACCATTACAATCAGCGCCTCTCCCTGCCGCCGTCCGGCCCGGCCCGCCTGCTGCCATGCGCTCGCGACACTGCCCGGGTATCCCGTCATCACACAGACCTGAAGCTGGCCGATATCAACGCCGAGCTCCAGTGCATTTGTGCTGACAACACCGAGAATGCTGCCGTCTCTTAACCCCCGCTCTATTTCTCTTCTTTCTTTCGGAAGATATCCGCCGCGATAGCCTCTGACAGACTTCGCGCCGATTTCTTTTTTTACGATTTCCTGAATGTGGCTTAAAATAATTTCAACCCGGACACGGCTTCTTGCAAAAACAATCGTCTGAATCTTATTTTTCAAAAACGTTTTGGCAAGTTCGTTCACTTCCACAGTGGCGCTTTTTCGAATATGCAGCGGTTTATTCACAATCGGAGGGTTGTAAAAAGCAAAGTGCTTTCTTCCGCTCGGGGCACCGTTGTCGTCAATCAGTTTCACAGAATTTCCCGTCAGCTGCTCCGCCAATTCTCTCGGATTGGCGATTGTGGCGGATGTGCAGATAAATAACGGCGTGCTTCCGTAAAAAGCGCAGATTCTCATTAAACGGCGGATGACGTTCGCCACATGGCTGCCGAATACGCCGCGGTACGTATGTAATTCGTCAATGACGATATATTTCAGGTTTTCAAACAGACTCACCCATTTTGTATGGTGGGGGAGAATCGCTGAATGAAGCATATCGGGATTTGTAATGACAATGTGTCCGGCTTTTCTGACCTTCTGCCTGATGGCCGGAGAGGTATCGCCGTCATAAGTGAAGCTTTTGATGTCCATGCCCGTCTCATCTATGATTTCGTTCAGCTCGCTTTTTTGATCCTGCGCGAGCGCCTTTGTCGGAAATAAATAAAGCGCGCGGCTTGAGGAATCTTCCGCGATAGACTGGAGAACCGGAAGATTATAGCACAAAGTTTTACCGGAGGCCGTCGGTGTGACGGCCACAATGCTTTCTCCGGTTTGAACCGTTTGAAAAGCGGAGTATTGATGTGTAAACAGCCGCTCGATCCCCCTCTTTTTGAGAGCCGCCCGGATTTTCGGGTTTACCTTATCCGGCATTGGCATGGTTTTCGCCTCCCGCGGCTCCTCTTCATGCCAATGCACAATATTTTCATGATCTTTTAATTCCTGAATCAGTTCGCTCAGTGATTTTTTCTTCATCGTCCACACCTCTTTATGAGGTACAGTTTACCGAATATTTGTTTGCCTGGCTAGATGAAAATACTGCACAAGAAAAAAAGCAGGGGAATAGCCCCCTGCCTACTTCATTTTTATTGTAAAAAGCTCTGTTTGTCCTTTTTTCGCCTCATTTGCGCCTGCAAATTGCAAAGGCTCTGCGGCATCACCGTTCATAATTACCATAGGGATGACGGTGCTGCTTGCTTTTTCTTTTATTAAATCCAGATTGCAGGTTAAAAGCAGGTCGCCTGTCTTGACTTTGTCTCCCTCTTTTACATGGGCTTCAAAACCTTCGCCGTTCATGTTTACGGTATCTAAACCGACATGTATCAAAAGTTCCGCTCCGGAAAGGGTGCGGATGCCGACAGCGTGTTTTGTATGAAACAGCTGAATCACTTCCCCCTCAACCGGTGAAACAATGTCTCCGTTTGCAGGTTCGACGGCGATCCCGTCCCCCATCATTTTTTGTGAAAATACGGGATCCGGCACTGAAGCCAAATCCATCACCGCTCCGTCAGCCGGAGAAAAAATCACTTCCTCGGCCGGCTTTTTCCGGCTGTCTCCCAATCCGAATAATTTTTTCAGCAATGTGTTGTGCTCCCTTCCTAAATCTGAATCCGTTACCAGTTTATTCTCCACTATTTAACCATACTTTCTTTTTTCCTTCAATTCTTAACCATACGGGATAACATCGCATAGTCTGTTGTAAAAAGGCGGTGGTCATATGGATCAAAATGAAAACGATAAACGTTATTTAGAAAGAAATGAAGACATCATCAGCCATGCGATGGATCATTTTTTTCAATCAGGCACCTTCTCAGAATTGATGCAGGGCTTTCAGCATCTTGTCAATTCGGCTTTCACTGAAGCACAAGTGACGATTGACGTCAGGGAAGAGCCTGCGGGCCTCTCAGTTGACATCAGCATCCCTCAGACATTCCGTGACGGGGATATGCTGGTGGAAACGAAAGAACGCTACCTTCACGTGACTATTCGGCATGATCATAAGCAGGCGCATTCATCCCATATGTCTTCAAGCATGACAAGAACCGTTGTCCTCCCTTATGAAGTGCGTGAAGAAGATATGGAAACATCCTGGAATGAGCAGACGCTTACCCTCTTTTTCCCTAAAAAATAAGCATGAATGATATCTATCATTCATGCTTTTTATTTAAAGATACTGGTAAATCCTTTCACAAGCGATCCGACCTGGTTTACGGCGCTTACCATCTGCCCTGTCGTATCCATCATTTTATTAAAGTCAAACTGTCCGTTCGTCTTTTTAAACTGGGAGAGTATGCCTGAGAATTGGGAAGGCTGCTGCTGATTCGGTCTGGGAACGGGGTAAGGATTCACAAATCCCGGCGGTCCCCCGGGCATGCCTGCCTGAGGAGGAGCGAGATTATACGTCTGCTGCATTTGACCATATTCCTGATTTGGATAAAATTGCGGCGGAAACTGCCCTTGCTGATGATACTGCTGCTGCAACGGCTGCTGCAACGGCTGAATCTGCTGCGGATAGAAATAGCCCATTGGCTGCTGCTGGTACATATTTTGATATGGCTGCGCTCTCCATTGCATGTGACATTCCCCCTATACCTCTCACTAAGTTTTCTTCTATATATGTATGAATTCCGCCTTGGTTATGTGCTTTCGGAGAGCCTCATCTTTGTCAAATGCTGTCGAAAGTCTTAATTTTTTAAAAACAGAAAAAAGTCGAATCGTTATGTTAACATAATCTCAACATACATGAGAGGGGATGCACCATTATGAACGTATCATACTTAAGAAAACGTTTTGCAGAAGTGAAAAAATATGAAACAGATTGTGCAGATAAACTGATGGACTTTGCAAAGTTTCTCTATATTCAAGGCCATCTCACGGCAACCGAATTTCGAAACAGTATGAAGGTTCTCGAAGCAAGTGGAGCAGAAAACCCGGCGTATGAATAACATACCCGCCCCCTTTATATAAAAGAAGGCAGCTATTTTCAGCTGCCTTCTTTTTCAATTTCATCCCTTAGTATACGAAGCGTATATAAAACAGATTCAGTTAAATCCTTGTATCTTTTTTTATGAATATGATGAACATATGATTGGAGCATCAGCTCTCCGAAATTTTCTGTAACGGCCTGAATTTGTGCATGATGAACGTATTTCGGACGGTTTTCCTGAATAAACGCAAGCGCTGCTTCAGTCCAAAACGCGCAAAGCCGGTCTTTTTTTTCAACGTCAGGTTTAATGATGTCAAAAAAATCATATGAACGGCCGGTTTCTTTTCCTTCCTGATACCTACTTTCGGCTTCAAGAGCCGCCTCTATCATTTGTTCTGTCAGTTCCAATAACGACTGTGTCTGCAAACGGACTCACCTCAGTACATATCGTACCAAAGATTTCGCACAAAATCAGCTAATCCGGCAGGCTCTCGGCAAATCTTTACGCCGGTCAGGCAAAAACAGATCATCAATACAAACATGAAGCTCGCGGGCCTCTTCCTCAAGGCGGGCAAGCCGTTCCTGCCTGATTTCTTCAGCTTCCGCCTGACAGGACTTAACTGCCTTGGTAAGTGTCTTTTCAGCGGCAGAAATCCGGACTTCGATATCAGAAAGCAGACGGAGAATATCGGCCTTACTCGTGTAAACAGACATTCATGTTCCTCCCTTTTATCACTTGCGTCTCTCCGAATATAATTCTCGTTTTTATACCGCTCTCCTCCGCACATGACAAAACTAGAAGGAGTTCGGCAAACAAACAGAGATTATCCTAAAAGGCGGACTTTTCGACAAAAAAGTGCCGCAAACTTTGTATGAACCGGCACGTTAATGCAAACGATACAGTTGAGGAGGTGCCGTATGAAAACGAGACCGAAAAATGCAGGTAAACAGCAAAAAAATGAAGCAAAAACAACTGATACGCTTGATAAAAAATTAGGCGGCCCAAACCGCCCTTCCACGTAAGACACCAGAGCCCGAAACCGCAGCGAACGGTTTCGGGCTTTTTCATTTCGTCAGCCACTCTTTTACCGCGAAAAGCGCATGGAGCTCACGTCTTTTCTGTAAATACCAGTCGGTCAGTTCAAGCTGTTCCGGCATTTCCTCCTGTAAAAAAGCCCCTTTCCATAACCTTTTTTGAAACCAATCCGTTTTTTTGCCGTCTAATGAGTGGGCAACAATGGGATAGGTTGTCCTCAGCATCGGTGATGTTCTTTTTTTGATGCCGATCATTTTCTCCATATCAAAGCGAGAGCCGGTATGAGGAACGGTATCAAGAAATCGGTAAAAAGAAGCGTGAAGATCAGGGCTGAACAAAAGACGGGCAAGCTGTTTTCCGAGCGTAATTCTTTCTTCCGTTTTTGAGAACCGTTTGACGGAAATTCCGTATAAACATCCGTCAAATGAGGGAAATATCACCGTATTAAAGTGAAACCAATCACTTAAATAAAAAGGAATCGTGCCAAAAACATTCTTTTTAAACGAAGGATTTTGTATAATAGGTGCTTGGATAGTGTTTTGTTCATTTATAATAAGAGCATACATGAGCCGTTCCGTATCTCCGTCACGCCAAAAACGGAGCCATTCTTCCTGCATAAAAGCCGAGACGCGGAAATAAGGGAGATGGCGGAAAAGAGGTTCGCCGATTTGTTTTGACCACTGGTAGACCAGAAGCTGAGGATAGGCATCAGAAAAAATAAGCCAATTCGCCCTTTCATACGAAAGGAAAAACCAGTTTTTCTGCCTGCTGTCAAGGCCCTCCTGGTAGAGAATGCCTCTTAAATCAGTCATCGACCAGCCCGCATTGCGGGACACAAAGGATGCCAAAAGCGACCACTTGATCTCAGGGTGGCGGTCATAATATGCTTTATAGGCATTCGTCCGGGAAACGTTATCGGCATTTTTTCTTTTCGTCTCTTTTTCAATCTGGCGAAGAATGGCGGTTACGGTCTGTCGTTTATGCACGTTCATTCACTTCCGTCACTATTAGTTTGATAAGGAGGATGGAAAAAGTGATTCGGTATCCGAATGGAAAAACTTTTCAGCCGAACAAAACGGTTTCATCCCAAAACAGCCAGAAACGGTCCCATTCATACAGTAATCGCGGCATGACCCTCGAAGACGACCTGAATGAAACGAATCAATATTATCTGGCTAACCAAATTGCTGTCATTCACAAAAAGCCGACACCCGTCCAGATTGTAAACGTCCATTATCCGAAAAGAAGCGCCGCAGTTATTAAGGAAGCTTATTTTAAGCAGTCTTCGACAACCGATTACAACGGAATTTATAAAGGGCGCTACATTGATTTTGAGGCAAAAGAAACAAAAAACAAAACGGCATTTCCCCTGCAGAATTTTCATGATCATCAGATTGAGCATATGAAGCAGGTAGTCAGGCAAGACGGCATTTGTTTTGTTATTATATCCGCTTTCGAAAAGGTTTATTTCCTCGAAGCTGACAAGCTGTTTGTCTTTTGGGAAAGAAAGGAGAACAACGGCAGAAAGTCAATTCGCAAAGACGAATTAGAAGATGCTTCCTTTCCGATTTCCCTTGGATACTCACCGAGAATTGATTATATTAGTATTATTGAACAGCTTTATTTTTCGCAGGAACAGTAGACTGAGCGAAAGGTTGATTAACGAAAGGTTGAGATGTTATGTCAGATCAATTTAAGAGCCGTGAAGAACGCCGAAAGGCAAGGCAGACGAAAAGCCCCAAGCCTTCTTCACCGAAAAAAGGCAAGAAACAGCGTAAAGGCGGTTTATTCAAAAAGATTGTACTGTCCTTGGTTATTCTGTTTGTCCTCGGCATAGTCGGCGGAGCTGCGGCATTTGCCGTTTTAGTTTCCGGTGCGCCGTCTTTGGACGAAGCCAAGCTGAAAACGCCTTACTCTTCAACAATTTACGATAAAAACGGCAAAGAAATCGCGGAAGTGGGCGGCGAAAAACGAACCTACGTCCCGATTAAGGATATACCCGATGTTGTGAAGGAAGCTTTTATCGCAACAGAGGACGCCCGTTTTTATAAGCACCACGGAATAGACCCGATCCGGATCGGAGGCGCCTTGGTCGCCAACTTTACGGATGGTTTCGGTTCAGAAGGCGGAAGCACAATCACCCAGCAGGTTGTGAAAAACTCGCTTCTGACCCACCAGAAAACGATTAAACGGAAAGCTCAGGAAGTATGGCTTTCACTGCAGCTGGAGCGCCATTATTCTAAAGATGAAATTTTAGAAATGTATTTAAACAAAATTTATTTCTCACCGCGCGCCTACGGCGTCGGTAAAGCCGCTGAAGACTTTTTCGGCGTGAAAGATTTGAGCAAGCTTACGGTTGAACAGGCAGCAACCCTTGCCGGAATGCCGCAAAGTCCGACCGGATACAACCCGGTTAAAAATCCGAAGGCTTCTGAAAAACGCCGGAACATCGTTCTCAGCTTAATGGAAAAACAAGGATTTATCTCAAATTCTGAATACCAAAAAGCAAAGAAAGTGTCCATGAAAGATGAAGGCGTCGTCAGCCAAAAGGAATACGATAAAAAGGACACAAATAAATACAGCGCTTTTGTCGAAGAAGTTATGAAAGAAATTGAGACAAAAGAAAAGAAAGACGTCGATATTTCAACTGACGGATTAAAAATTTACACGACTCTTGATACGAAAGCACAAGATTATCTTGATCAATTGATGAACGGCGACACAGTCGGCTTTACCCAAGGCATGCAGGGCGGCGTCACCCTCCTTGATACGACAAACGGAGAAATCCGCGCCATCGGAGCAGGACGAAACAGAACTGCCGGGGGATTTAACTACGCGACAGACACTCAACGCCAGCCAGGTTCAACGATAAAACCGATTCTTGATTACGGTCCGGTCATTGAAAATAAAAAATGGTCGACGTATGAGCAGATTGATGACTCAGCCTATACGTACTCTGACGGCACTCCGATTCATGACTATGACAATAAATACAGACAAATGATAACAATGCGAGAGGCTCTCTCAGACTCACGTAATATTCCTGCTCTGAAGGCATTCCAAGCAGCAGGTAAAGATAATGCCGTCGACTTCGCAAACGACTTAGGACTAGGATTAAACAAAGACAGTGTAACAGAATCTTATTCGATCGGCGGTTTTGGAGCTGATAACCCGGGCGTTTCCCCGCTGACTATGGCTGGTGCCTACAGCGCTTTTGGAAATAACGGAACGTACAATGAACCGCACGCGGTCACATCGATTGAATTTAATGACGGAACTAAGCTTGATTTAACACCGAAACCGAAGAGTGCTATGAGCGATTACACGGCATTCATGATTACCGATATGCTAAAAACAGTGGTGCAGTCAGGAACGGGTAAACTGGCTCAAGTACCGAACGTGGAAGTCGCCGGTAAAACGGGTACGACAAACTTTACTAAAGAGGATATTCAAAAATATAACATTGCTCCAGGCGGAGTACCGGATTCATGGTTTGTCGGCTACACCCCTCAATATACAGCGGCGGTTTGGACCGGTGTTGAGTCTGGTAACAAAGCAGGTAAAAAATCATTATCTTATGCAGACCAGCAAGTTGCAAAACGGATTTTCCAAAAGCTGATCTCCTATGTTGATGACGGTAAAGGAAGCTTCAAGCAGCCTGACAGCGTCGTGAAAGAAACAGTTGAGAAAGGCTCGAACCCCGCCGCTTTAGCCGGACCGAATACGCCGGATGATAAAAAAGTGACGGAGTACTTCGTGAAAGGAACGGAGCCTACTGCCGTTTCTAAAACGTACAAGAAAGAAAAAGCCAATAAACCGACAGGCTTGCAAGTGAAGTACGACAAAGACAAAAAATCATTAAACTTAAGCTGGGATTATGATGGTGATGCAACATTCAATGTCAAACAATCTGTTGATGGCGGAAGCTACAGCGACATTCAAAACAGTTCGGCAAAAGAAGCCGTCGTCTCAGATGTCACCCCTGGGTCCACATACAGCTTCCAGGTGACAGCGGAAAATGATGACGGAAAGAGCGATACGGCATCAGCATCTTTCAAAGTTCCGAAAGATGAAGAAGACAATGCAGATAAAGATAAAGCGACTGACGATGAACAGAAACCTGATGATAAGGATAAAGACAAGACCCAAACCGATGATTCAAAAACGGACGACAATCAGACGGATACGTCAGACGGATCGGATCAAACACCTACTGATGACCCGAATAAAAATCCGGATCAATCCAATCAGGATCAAACGGATAATAACAATCCGAATCAGCCTGGTAACGGGACGGATAACAACGGACAGCAAGATAACAGCTCTGACAATAGTTCCGATACCGGTTCAGATGGTTCAAAAAATCCTGACAGCGGCCAGAAGGATAAAAACCAAGACTCATCTTCAACTGTCAACGGCCAGTCAAATTCGTCAACCATCCAGTCAAATACCGCTAATTAGCGTGCGAAATCCTTCACCTCAAACAGGTGAAGGATTTTTTCATGCAAAAAAACCTCCTTAAGAGAAAAGGAGGTTTTTTATAATTTGTTCATGACTTCATATTTATGATATTGCTTTTTCATCTCCGTCATTAATTCATCCAGCTGAATAAACGAGTGAAATTGAGTCGGTTTTGTTAAAATAAACGCCATTCTCTCCGCCCAATTAATCGGTTCCGCGGGAAAATGCTTTGTTTCAAGGACAGACCAATCGAGTGATGTGACCCGCTCCCCTGCCGTCCAATGAAAAGCGGCAATCAGACAGACGATCCCTTTCAGCATGTCGTTTTGATCACATCTCGATTTCCTTGTTTGAAAAACGGGGAGCAGCGCTTCTTTCGTCTCGTTCCAAATCTGAAAAAGAAACGGAACATATTCACTCCTTTCCCTCCATGGCTGCACTTTCGGCTGGCCGCTGAAATCCATATACAGCGGATGGCGGCGCAGCACCGTTTTGATCTCGAGGTTTTCCAGATCTGTAAGACTGCGCAGGTATGTTTCATAGCCTGCCAGAATGTCAATCGCCGTCACCGTTTCACCAGTCCTTTTTTGTCACGCTTCTGCCCTTCCCTGCATAGCGAAAGCAAAGGACATTCCGCACAGCGGGGGGATTGCGCTTTACAATGATAGCGCCCGAAAAATATTAGTCTGTGATGTGTGACAGACCAATCCTCTTTCGGCACTTTTTTCATTAATGTTTTCTCTACTTCTAATACAGAGTCCTTCCAGCGGCAGATGCCAAGCCGTTTCGAGACCCGTTCCACATGAGTGTCTACTGCAATTGCAGGTACACCGAAAGCAACGGACACGACCACATTTGCCGTTTTCCGTCCGACACCCGGCAGCTTCACAAGCTCATCTCGGTCTTTCGGCACTTCTCCGCCGTACTCTTCGATAATCATTTTGCTCAGCTTTTGAATATTCTTGGCTTTATTTCGGTACAGTCCGATTGATTTAATATCCTGCTGGAGTTCTTCCAGCGGTACGGCCAAATAATCTTCGGGCCGTTTATATTTTTGAAATAGCGTTTTTGTCACTCTGTTGACGAGAGCATCCGTACATTGCGCAGATAAAGCGACTGCCACAACCAGTTCGAAAGGATTTGAATGGACAAGTTCACATTCTGCGTGCGGAAACATATCGCTGATTTTATCAAGACAATATTCAATCTGCTTTAAATTTAACACGTTTCTCTCCTTCTCATGTTACTGTTCCAGCCAATTGTAAAAAGGCACCTGCCTCGTATACTCTTTTTGCGGTTCATTTTGTTTCGTTTGAACGCGCCGGAATTTTTGGCTGTGCGCCTTCGCCTGCTCAACCGTTTTGAAGCCGTTCTTTTTCCATTCAAATAAAATCCGGTCAATATAGCGAAAACTGAGCTTTCCTGATAAAACAGCTTCTTTTAACGCATGTTTAATCAAAATCGCATCATGCTGATCCTGGTCCTGCCATATGGCCAGCGTCTCACATTCAAGCGGAGACAGCGGTCTTCCGAATTCTTCTTCAAAGATGGTGTACAGGCTTTTTTGCTCTCTTTCTGACGTTCTTTCCTGCGTTTCGTTTTGTGAATGCTGAATGTAATCATACAGCTTCGCCCATAGCGGCTGCAGAGAATATTTTTCGAACTTTATGCCGTTATGATCTTCACATTCTTCAATGAACAGAAAGCCTTTTTGAATGAACATTCTCAGACAGCTTGTACATTCTTCAGCAGAAATGGACATGCCTGATTGAAGTTCAAACGGCGTCGGAAAATAAGAGCCCTTTTCCAAATGCATTTTAATCTTCAAAAGCAGGATCAATTCGGTTTCATTCAGCCCGAGCTGCCGATAATGTGTCAGCAGCAGGTTAGGGATGCTTGAAATGCCGAGTTCCTGCATATCTATAAATTGCTGTTTTTTCATGCTTACACCTCTTACTGTAAAAGGTTATCTCCGGGAGCTTTCCCCTTTACTTAGAAAAAGTCTCCCTTACAGGAGACTTCGTTTTTTATAACTATTACGGATACAGACGGTTCAGAAGTCTTGGGAACGGAATCGTTTCACGCACGTGAGGCGCTCCGCTAATCCAAGCCACTGTCCGCTCAAGTCCGAGGCCGAAGCCGGAGTGCGGAACAGAACCGTATTGTCTGAGTTCAGCATACCATTTGTACGCATCTGAATCCAGACCGTGCTCTTTTAATCTTTCTTCCAATAAATCCATATCATGAACGCGTTCTGAACCGCCGATGATTTCCCCGTAGCCTTCCGGAGCGATCAAGTCCGCACATAACACGACATCGTCACGATCTTTAGCAGGCTGCATATAAAACGGTTTTAATGACGTCGGATAATGAGTGATAAACACCGGTTTGTCATAGCTTTCCGCGATCGCTGTTTCATGCGGCGCACCGAAGTCATCTCCCCATTCAATATCGTCGAATCCTTTTTCTTTCAGGAATTCGATCGCTTTATCATACGTAATGCGCGGGAACGGCGCTTTGATTTGTTCAAGCTTGGACGTGTCTCTACCTAATGTGTTCAGCTCGATCTTACAATTTTTCAGGACGCTTTGTACGATATAAGCAACATAATTCTCCTGAACTTCAAGGTTTTCTTCAAATTCGACAAATGCCATTTCAGGCTCAATCATCCAGAATTCGATGAGGTGGCGTTTCGTTTTTGATTTTTCCGCTCTGAATGTCGGTCCGAATGAGAATACTTTTCCAAGCGCCATTGCTGCAGCTTCCATATACAGCTGGCCGCTTTGAGACAAGAAGGCGTCTTCATCAAAATATTTCGTCGCGAACAGCTCAGTCGTGCCTTCAGGAGCGCTTCCCGTCAAAATCGGCGGATCAACTTTCACGAAGCCTTCTTTGTTGAAAAATTCGTAAGTCGCACGGATGATTTCGTTGCGGATTTTCATAATCGCATGCTGGCGTTTCGAACGGAGCCATAAATGTCTGTGGTCCATTAAGAATTCCGTGCCGTGCTCTTTAGGTGTAATCGGATAATCAGTCGCTTCGTGAATGACTTCAATGGACGTAACCGCAAGCTCATAGCCAAGCGGTGAACGCTCGTCTTCTTTTACAATCCCTTTTACGTAAAGTGACGTCTCCTGCGTCACTGATTTTGCGATTTGGAAGATGTTTTCTTCAACTTCAGCTTTGACGACAACTCCCTGAATGAAGCCCGTACCGTCTCTCAGCTGTAAAAATGCGATTTTACCGCTTGAGCGTTTATTCGCGACCCAAGCTCCAATCGTTACTTCCTCGCCTGTGTGTTTATACACTTGGTTGATTGTTGTTTTCAAAATCTTTCCCTCCAGAACAAGAAAGACATTCAGGAATCTGCCTGAATCTCTTTTTTCATCACTTTATTATACCCGTTCTACTCTTACGGGGTCAATGCAGATGAAAAGCGGCTTCAAAAGCCGCTTTTTCAGAATCAGCTGTGTTTTTCCGTAAAGCGGCGGATTCTCTCGACCGCTTCTTCTAAAAGATCAAGTGACGTTGCGTAAGATAAGCGGACGTTGTCTGGTGAACCGAAGCCCGAGCCCGGCACGATGGCGACCTTTTCTTCTTCCAGAAGCGCCTTCACGTATTCATCGACATCTTTAAATCCGCAGTTTTCTGCTGCCGCTTTGGCGTTAGGGAACAAGTAAAACGCCCCTTCAGGCTTGACACAGGTAAATCCGGGAATTTCACTGAGCTGAGCGTAAATCGTATTCAGTCTGTGCTCAAATGCCTGCCTCATCTCTTCCAGCGGCTCAGCCGGCCCGTTGTATGCCGCAATGGCGCCGTATTGAGCGATGGACGTCGGATTTGATGTGCTGTGGCTCGCAAGGCTCGTCATCGCTTTGATAATCGGCTCGGAACCGGCCGCATAACCGATTCTCCAGCCCGTCATGCTGTGGGATTTCGACACGCCGTTAATGATGATCGTCTGCTCTTTCAATTTATCTGAAAGCTGTGCGATTGAGACGTGTTTTTTTCCTCCGTATGTAAGCTTCTCATAAATCTCGTCAGAAACGATCAGAATGTCATGCTCCAGGCACACTTTTCCGAGTTCTGCAAGCTCTTCTTTCGTATACATGACACCTGTCGGGTTGCTCGGTGAGTTGATAATGATTGCTTTGGTTTTCTCCGTGACCGCCTGCTTCAGCTGCTCCGGTGAAATTTTAAACTGATTGGACTCCAATCCTTCGATATAGACGGGACGCCCTCCCGCCAATTTCACCTGCTCTGGATAGCTTACCCAGTAAGGAGTCGGTATAATCACTTCATCCCCTTCATCGAGAATGACCTGAAATAACGTATACAGGGCGTGTTTCGCTCCGGTGCAGACAATGATTTCAGACGGTTGATATTCAATTCCCTGATCATTTTTGAATTTTTCAGCGATACTGTCTTTCAGCGCCGGCAGACCGCCAGAAGGCGTATATTTCGTATGTCCTTCATTCATGGAACGCACCGCGGCATCTATAATGTGCTGAGGCGTATTAAAATCCGGTTCTCCTGCTCCCAGGCCGATGACATCATGGCCTTCTGCTTTCAGCTGTTTCGCTTTTGCGGTAATTGCAAGTGTTGCAGACGGTGTTAATGCGGATACTCTTTTTGCCAATTTCAACTTGAACTCCCCCTAATACGTCTCACGGTGTGATGTTTTTGAGAATCTTGCCGCTTGTAAAGTCCACATAGCTAAAACTATATTGCCCGTTTTTGTTGATGTAGGTCACTTCCCACAGCAGGACATCATTTTCTCTCGCCAGGTGGACGTCATTCAGCTTGGAAACAAGCCCTGCGTCCTGAACGATCTTGGCAGCCTTGCCGCTTGAAATGCCGTCACTGGCTTTTTTCGAGAGAATTTTTGCTTTTTTGTCGGCCGGAACCCATACATACATGTCTTTTCCTTGTTTATCCGTTCCGGAAACAACGTAATACTTCTGTTTACCGACAAAGGTTTCCACTTTCTCAGCATCTGTCAGATTCGTTTTTTCTTTAGCGGCAGCGGCAGCTGTTTCGTGGCCTTCTTCTTTTTGAGCCATTGCAGATTTAAAAATGCTGGCCGAATATAAAAGAACTGCTAAAAAAATAATACCAAATACGGCTGTAAATATTAATGCTTTTTTTCTCATCTTTTTTCACCTATGTGCGATAAATGGTGAAGACCGCTTCATTTTGATTTTCTTCGTCAAGCGCAAGTCCGAACATCAGATTGTCCCTTTTCAAAGTCCGGTTTAATGTATCGACGATTTTATATAAATCATCCGAATGCTCCACATTAATCGTAGAAAGAATCTCAATTTTGCTTTCCATTTTTATACCCTCCATCGGTCGAACAAATTTTGTTAGTCATAACGGGATACACGCGCGGCATAATAAAATCACAAGGCGGCATGAACCCGCTTTTACTATATAAACAATTCCTCATCCCACACCACGAAAGCCGCGTTTATGCGGCTTTTATTCCGTTTGGCTGACGTAATCTGCGAGTTCGTCATCCGTCAGTTCCAAAAGGGATGACGTCGGGAGCGCTTCAAGAAACAGCCGTCCGTACCCAGCCGTCTTGACACGCTGATCTAACAGAACGATCGTTCCTTTGTCTCCCGCCGTACGGAGCAGGCGCCCGATTCCCTGTCTGAACGTTAATACGGCCTCAGGCAGAGAAATGGTCTGAAACGGGTTTTTCCCCTGCTTCTTAGCGTATTCGCATTTTGCGGCATGAAGCGGGTTATCAGGCGCCCGGAAAGGAAGCCTTGCGATCATGACGGTTGACAATTCATCTCCCGGAAAATCAACGCCTTCCCAGAAATGATTCGTCCCGAGCAAAATCGCCCGGCTGGCCGTTTTAAAGGTTTTCATTAATTTACCGGGACTCCCGCCCGAGATGCCTTGGCCAAGAAGCTGAATGCCTGAGATCTCCATACTGAGTTTCAATTCCTGATACACTTTTTTCAGCATATCATGAGATGTAAACAGGATAAGGATCTTCGGCTGTTTTCCCTTTGACATGATTTCTGCATACTTAGCAATATGCTCAATGACTTCCCGCTCTCCGTCATATTTGACGGATTTCATTTCTTTCGGAATGATGACGTTCATCTGATCATCATAAGAAAAAGGAGACGGGATGCTTTTGGTGCGCGGATAAAAGTCCGAAAGTCCCAGCCTTTCAATCATAAATTGAAAAGACTGCTCCACCATTAAGGTCGCTGATGTGAGCACAACGCTTTTTTTGCGGGCGAAAAACTGGTCCGCCAGCATTTCACCGGGCTCCAGGGGCTGTGCATAGATGCTGACGGCGTTTTTTGCGCCTTTCGCATCAATTTCAACCCAAACGGCCTCTTTCTCATCATTTTCAAACAGCAGCCGGCTGAACGTATCACGGTATTCTCTCAGCCCTCTGATACACTTTACATATTCGGCCGCTAAAAAAGCCGCTCCGCTTTTCATCTCATCAAGCTTTTGATGTAACATTTTCTCCTGTACGGAAAACAAGTCGAGCAGCTGATCAAGCATCGCACAAAGCCGCTCCGCTCCGTCCGTTATCATGAAAAGCCCTTTATCCTGGCTTTTATGATTCAGACTATAGACGAGACGGTTCAGATCGTCTTTAGGTTTTCTTCGTTTGACAAAAGAATGCACTGAACTGAAAAATGCGTCGCTTTCAGATTGAATATGCTTCATCCACTCATCGGCGTCAAAAAAACTTTCCGCCGGCAAATCATACGTATAAAACAGTTTTGTCATCCGCTTTAACAGCCCGTGTTCCTTCAACGTTCCGATTCGGCTGAGCTTTGTGTGCAACCCGATGTATGAAGCTCTGCGTCCTAAATGCTCGCTGGCGGCGCGTTCGAAATGATGCGCTTCATCAATGATGACCGTTCCGCTTGCAGGCAGTTTTTTTGTTTCACTGCTTTGATCTGAAAACAGCAAAGCATGGTTTGTGATAATCAGATCTGCGGCCTGCGCTTTTTCTTTAGCCCGTTCATAAAATCCGGCGGCCGATTCCTTCCCTTTTTTCAAAAAAGAATCCTCATCATAAGACATGCGCTCCCACAGCAACCTCCCGCCCGAAGGAAGATTCAGCTCAGCTGAGTCGCCCGTTTCAGTCTCCGTCAGCCAGATGAGAAGCTGCGCTTTTGTCAGAACCGCATCATAATTGTCATCTTCCTCATGCAGAATATGTTCAAACTTGCGCAAGCACAGATAATGCGATTTTCCTTTTAGAATAGCAGCCTGAACCGGCCAAGGAAACATACGCTCCAAAAGCGGAAGATCTTTAGACATGATCTGCTGCTGCAAAAGAGTAGAGTACGTACTGATAATGACAGGAGTTTGTTCCGCTTTGGCAAATAAAACAGCCGGAACGAGATAACCGATCGTTTTTCCGATGCCGGTCGCCGCTTCAATAAGCGCATGCTCCCGATTGCGGAAGGCACCAAGCACTTCATCCATCATCGAAAGCTGCCCTTTCCGCTTTTCATAACGGGGGATGATGTCAGATAAGAGCCGTTCTTTTTCTTCGTTCCATTTTTCAAGGTCAATGGCAGCGTTCACCGGCCGGGATGCCGGGATTTGCTCGGGCTCTTTAATTGAAAAAGAGGCATATGGAATGCAGCTCTCTTCTGCCGCCGGCCTGTTTTCATGAATAAAAGAATCCAAAAGCAGCGTCAAATCACTGATAAAATGCTGTGAAAGCCTTCTAAGCTGCTTTAACGTCGGCAAAGGCAGATGTTTCAGTTTATGTAAAATGTCTAAAAAGATCAGCCCCGTAACCTCCGCATCACTGTCTGCGCGGTGAGGCCGGTCATGAACAATATTCAGCTCCGCGCACAATTCACCGAGCTTATACCCTTCAAATCCCGGGAAAACAATACGCGAGAGCTCAACCGTATCAAGCACTTCGCAATCCGTCAGCTCATAACCCGCTTCGCTCAGTTCATGCCGGACAAATCCGAGGTCGAAATGAATATTGTGCGCAACAAAATACGCGCCGTCAAGCAGATGAAAAATCTCTTCTGCGACCGCTTCAAACGGCAGTTCATTTTCAACCATACCGGTTGAAATTCCGGTCAGCTGTTCAATAAACGGCGGGATGTCCTGATTCGGATTGATATATTTTGAAAACCGCTCAGTTATTTGTCCATTTTCAATGACAACCGCTGCGATTTGAATGATTTTATCGCCCTTTTTCGGCGAATTTCCTGTTGTTTCGACATCTATGACAACGAACCGTTGCTTGTTCATTAAAATGGACACCTCAATTCTTGCATACGAGAAAAGTGTAACACGTTTTGTTGAGAAATGGAGCGGAAAAACAGCTTTTGCCCCTAAATCTTAAAAGAAAACCCCCATGAAGGGGGCTCTTTTACAAAATCGTGTGCGCCGGCTCCTGGCCCAGCATCTGCTCGATTTTATTCTGATCATCAAGCACCGCCACCTTCGGCTGATGGGTTTGTGCTTCCTGATCAGACATCATTTGATAAGAAATAATAATAACTTTATCTCCCTCTTGGACGAGACGGGCGGCGGCTCCGTTTAAACAGATGACGCCGCTCCCCCGTTTACCGGGAATAATATACGTTTCAAGTCTCGCTCCGTTATTATTATTCACAATTTGAACTTTTTCATTAACGAGCATTCCGACGGCATCCAAAAGGTCTTCGTCAATCGTAATGCTGCCGACATAGTTTAAATTGGCTTCTGTCACGGTAGCGCGGTGCAGTTTTCCGGCCATCATAGTACGGTACATATTATGATCTCTCCCATTCATCAATATCAATAATGATATTATCAATCAGTCTTGCTTTAGAAAATTGAACGGCACAGGCCAGAATGATCTTCCCGTTTAACGTTTCAAGCGGAGTCAGCTCCGGATAAGCGTACAATTCGGCATAATCAATGACGCCGCTTGTGTTTTCGATGATGCCGGTGACGGCTTTTATGACGTTTTCCGGGTTTCTTTCACCGTCTCTGATCAGCTCGGCGCCTTGTTGCAGCGCTTTATAGATCATCGGCGCTTCTTTTCGTTCCTGCTCAGTCAGATAGACGTTGCGAGAGCTTTTAGCAAGCCCGTCTTCTTCTCTGACCGTGTCCACCGCAACCAATTCGATATCCATAAAGAAATCCTCAATCAATCCGTCCACAACCGCCGCCTGCTGGGCATCTTTCAGGCCGAAGTAGGCGCGGGTCGGTTTGACGAGATTAAAAAACTTCGTCAGCACAGTAGCCACTCCGTCAAAATGGCCGATGCGGGAGGCGCCGCATAACACGTCAGTTCTTCTTTTTACATGCACGGCAACATTTTGCTCACCCTTATACATGTCACTGGCAGACGGCGTAAACAATACATCTGCCCCCGCCTGTTCCGCAAGCCGGGCATCGCGGTTTAAATCACGCGGATATGCTTCAAAATCCTCGCCCGGTCCGAATTGAGTCGGATTGACAAAGATGCTCATCACGACAATATCGTTTTCTTTGGTCGCTTTTTCAACCAGCGTCAGATGCCCTTCATGAAGAAAACCCATCGTCGGGACGAATCCGATCGTCCGGCCTTCTGAGCGGTATTGTGCAATCAGTTCTTTCAGCTGTTGAATTTCTGTCACTTGTTTCATCGCTTACTTTCCTCCGCCGTACAAGCCTTGCAGCACAGTTTGATTCAGCTGAAAGGAGTGCTTTTCTTCCGGGAAAACCCGTTCTTTCACGTCACGGACGTAACCGCTGAGCGCGGACTCAATCGTCCCGTCGATTTTGGCGTATTGCTTCACGAACTTCGGTGTTCTCTCCACGCCGTGGCCGACGACGTCATGGTAAACAAGGACTTGGCCGTCCGCTTTTGAACCGGCTCCGATTCCAATAACGGGAATGGATACTTCTTCTTTTATTTTAGCTGTCAGTTCAGCAGGCACACATTCAAGGACCAGCATCATCGCTCCCGCCTGTTCGCATTTGATGCTGTCTTCAATGAGCTTTTTCGCGCTTTGCTCATCTTTTCCCTGTACCTTATATCCGCCTAATACTCCGACAGACTGCGGTGTAAGCCCTAAATGGCTGACAACAGGAATGCCGCCGAGAGTCAGCGCGCGGATGGATTCAAAAACGCCGTCTCCGCCTTCAAGCTTTAACGCGTCAGCGCCGCTTTCCTGAATAATGGCCGCGGCGTTTTTCAATGTATCCTCTTTTGAAAGGTGGTAAGACATAAACGGCATATCAGTTACGACAAACGTATTTTTCGCACCGCGTTTGACCGCTTTTGTATGATGAATCATGTCACTGACCGTTACGCCGACAGTTGAATCGAGCCCGAGCACGACCATTCCGAGCGAATCCCCGACTAAAATCATGTCGACTCCAGCCTGTTCCGCGAGCTTGGCCTGCGGATAATCGTAAGCGGTCAGCATCACGATCGGCTCTCCGTTTTCCTTCATTTTCATAAAATCCAGTTTTGTTTTCATTCTGATTCTCCTCCTCTAAACGGTGAGGAGATGAGCCGCCAATTCTTTGCAAGCAAAAAAGCCTTCTGTAAAATAAGAAGGATTCCCACTTGTTTAACGTTCGGCGAATGTCATCCCTCTGTCCCAGTCCTTTTTTGGATCAAGGCAGACTTTTCGTAGTCTCTGTTCTGCTGATCAGGTGCAGTTCATTATGATACTGCCCATAGGAAGTATACCAAATTCGCAAGACTTGTACCAACTAAGATTAATTGAGCTCAATATCAGCAGAATATATTTTCTTTATGCCGTCTTTCGTTTCCAAGAGAAGAACTCCTTCATCATCAATGCCGAGCGATTTTCCGTAAAACGTCCCTTGCAGCGTTCTCGCTCTGAGCTCGTTCCCCAGTCCGACCGCGTAGCTTTCCCATAACAGCTTGATCGGTGTAAAGCCGTGCTTCAAATAATCTTGATAGCGTTTTTCAAAAGTCTGCAGAATCTCTTGTATCAGACCCGCTCTGTCAATTTTTTCGCCGGCCTCCAGGCTGAGACTTGTCGCTATTTCCTGAAGCTCGCCGGGAAAATCGGTTTCCTGCTGGTTCACGTTGATACCGATCCCGAGAATAACCGAACGGACACGGTCTTCTTCCGCCTGAAGCTCAGTTAAAATCCCGACGGCTTTTTTACCGTGAATCATTAAGTCATTCGGCCATTTAATGGCGGGCTGTACACCGGTAAAGGCCTCAATAGCCTGTACGACCGCAACGGCAGATAACAGGGTAAGCTGCGGCGTTTTTTGCAACGGAACGTCCGGTCTCAGGATGAGGCTCATCCATATCCCGTTTCCTTCCTGTGAATGCCACACTCTGGACATTCTTCCTCTGCCTGCCGTTTGTTTATCGGCGACTACGAGCGTCCCTTCCGGCGCGCCGTCATTGGCAAGTTCATGGGCCGTTTTTTGGGTGGACGGCAGGACGTCCCGGTAATACAGCTGTTTGCCCAAAACCTCTGTTTTCAGGCCGAAACGGATTTCGGACTCACTGAGTTTTCCCGGCTTTTTGATGAGCCTGTATCCTTTCCGCCTGACCGCCTCAACCTCATAGCCCTCTTTGCGGAGCTCTTCTATATGTTTCCAAACGGCAGTTCTCGAACAGCCGAGCGCGTCACTTATTTTCTGCCCGGAGATAAAGCCGTCACCCGCCTCAGAAAATAAATCAATTAATTGGGTTCTTAATGTTGATCCCATGATGCGAGCCACTCCTTTATGTCATGTTTTCGGTTGGGGAGCTTTCCTGCTAATACCGCTTCTTCAATCCGGCGCAGTTCTTCGGCCACCCATTTACCTGCGCGGCGGTTTCTGAGCTCCATCAGATCAGCGCCTGAAATGTCGAGGTCACGGAGACTTTTGATCGGCAGCTGCTCATAGAGTCTCTGAACCTCTTTCAGCTTTTGTTCATCAATCGTCTTATGCTTTTTCAGCATTCCGATTTTAACAGCTGAAAACAGCGCCTCTCCCGCGCGGTACATCGCTTCTGCTTCCAGCTGCGCCGGATACACGCTTATGATCCGCACCGCTCCTTTTATGACTTTTCCCGGCAGTTTCCATTGTTTTAAAAACGGCTCGGCGTTTTTCGGACTAAGACCGAGAAATAATAACAGCGCTGCCCAGCGTTCTTCGCGCGCATCCAAGGAAGAAAACGAAAATTCACTTGCTTCGAGCATTTGCTGCTCATAACCGGAAAGACCGGGCAGCTGCTGTATCAGTCCCGTCTGCACCATCGTTTGAATCGCTTCATTTGAGGATGTGCCAAGGAGAAGCTTTTCAAACTCGACGGTCTTTCGTTCTACTGATACGTGCGCCAAAAGCTCCCTGTCTTTTATGACGGCCTTTTTTGTTTTTTCCTCTAACACAAAGCCGAGCTGGCTCATAAAACGGACGGCTCTCATCATCCGCAGAGCGTCTTCCCGAAAACGGTCTTCAGGGTTTCCCACCGTACGGATCAGCTTTTTCCCGATATCGTGAGCGCCTCCGAAATAATCAAGCAGCTCTCCTTCGGCAGACATCGCCATCGCATTAATCGTTAAGTCTCTCCGCTTTAAGTCTTCTGATAAAGAAGTAATGAACCGTACAGCTTCAGGGCGCCGATAATCCTTATATTCTGATTCGGCACGGAAGGTGGTAACTTCATAGGTTTCATCTTTCCATAAGACAATTACGGTGCCGTGTTCCTTTCCTACATCGACGGTCCGCTCAAAGAGGCGCTCCACCTCATTCGGCGAAGCGCTGGTCGCGATGTCCACATCACCTATTTTTCGTTTCATATAGCTGTCTCTGACGGCTCCCCCGACAAAGTACGCCTGATGGCCAGCCTTCATCAGATGGTGAAGAATGGGGAGGGCTTTGACAAATTCCTGTTCCATAAAATCACTCCGGTCCTGCCAATTCGTCATAAATCCGTTCATATTGACTGACGATTCTTTGCGAAGAAAAGGCGGTCTCCACCATTTTGAGCGCATGGTCAGTCAAACGTTTGCTGAGCTGTTTGTCTTCTAAAATCGCAAGCGCTTTTTCAGAAGCCGCCTGAATATCGCCGACTTCCACCAGAAAACCGCTTACTTGATCTTTAATCACTTCCGGTATCCCGCCGATATTAGTTCCGATGCACGGCACGCCGCAGGCCATCGCCTCAAGGAGAACGAGTCCGAAACTTTCTTTTTCAGACAGAAGAAGCTTAAGGTCGCTGATGGAATACAGCTCTTCCACCCTGTCCTGATTTCCTAGGAGCAGCACTTGATCCTGCAGACCGTATTTCTCGACAAGCTGCCAAGCGACGCACTTTTCCGGTCCATCGCCGACAAGCAGAAGCTTTGCCTTTGTTTTAGCTGCAATATTACGGAAAACACGGATGACATCCTTCACGCGTTTTACCTTCCTGAAGTTTGAAACATGAATGACGACTTTCTCATCCGGCAAAATACCGTGTTTCTCTTTTATACTCTCTGTATTTTTCTTAAGATAAACACGTTCATCAATAAAGTTGTAAATGGTCTCAATTTTTTTATTCGGCTTAATTAAGTCATATGTTTCACCGGCAAGCGCGGTTGATACCGCCGTCACTCTATCGGACGATTCGATGGCAAAACGGATTAAATCTTTTAGTGACGGATCATATCCTAAAACGGTGATGTCCGTACCGTGAAGCGTCGTAACGATCCCGATGTCGCGCTTGAGCATCTGTTTGGCGAGATAAGCGCATACCGCATGCGGCAGCGCGTAGTGCGCGTGGATGATATCAAGGTTTTCCCTTGCGGCAACCTCGGCGATTTTGCTCGCCAGCGAAAGGTCATACGGCGGATATTTAAATACCGCGTATTGGTTGACCTCCACTTCATGAAAATGAATATTCGGATGATATGTATTTAATCTGAACGGGATGCTTGATGTAATGAAATGAACCTGGTGCCCTTTTTCCGCAAGCAGCTTGCCGAGTTCCGTCGCAATAATACCCGAGCCTCCGACACTCGGGTAGCATGTAATCCCTATTTTTAATGGTCTCATTGTCCGCCCCCAAAAACATCATCATTCAAAACGGGAAGCTGTTTTGAAAAGAAACCTTCGGCGTACCCCGTCCCGGCTTCTTTGCCATACAGTCTTTCCCGCGCTTCCACCATTTCGATATAACCGTTTGTCAGCGGTGTGTTCACTGACTGCGCCGTAGAAATAAACTGGCTTTGATAGGCATTCAGGCTTTCCTTTTTCAGATCGATGGTTTCCGTTATGTCGATTACAAAGTCCGGACGGTGAAATCCATTGATCATATAATAGTATACTTTCTGAGCTTTGTGAGCCGGAAGTTGCTGATGGTCTTTGTATTTATGAATTCCCGCTGAGAACACCGCCTCTTCGACCAATGCCGCAGCATTGCCGTGGTCTGGGTGGCGGTCTTTCGGATAAGGCATGAAAACGGCTTTCGGCCGGCAGGCTCTGATGACACTGACAATCCTGCAAATGGCATCTTCACTTTTCAAAAGCCCGCGGTCGGGAAGCGTAAGCTGGATTCTCTCTTTTACGCCGAGAATTCGGGCCGCCTCCGCCGCTTCTTCTTTTCTTATACTTACCGTCCCGTTAGATGATAATTCAGCCTCGGTCAGGTCGCATATCACCGCGGTTTTTCCTTGTGCCGTAAATTTTGCGATCGTGCCGCCCATACCGATCTCGACATCATCGCTATGAGCGCCGAACGCAAGAATATCAACGTGTTCAGGCATTCGGCTCTCCTCCGCGCACAAGATTGCGGAAATCAAACGCCCCGCCGTCCAGCGTACGGACGAGGATTTCCGCTGTTCCCATATTTGTGGCGAGCGGGATCGCGTATACGTCACACAGCCGGATCAGCGCCGAGACATCCGGTTCATGAGGCTGCGCAGTTAACGGGTCGCGCAGAAAAATGACGAGATCCAAGGCATTTGCCGCAATTAATGCGCCGATTTGCTGATCTCCGCCGAGCGGGCCGGATTGAAAACGTTCAATGGACAATCCGGTCGCTTCCTGGATTTTCAAGCCTGTCGTACCCGTCGCGTATAACTCATGATGGCTCAATATATCTTTATATGCGGTCGTAAACTGAACCATATCCTGCTTTTTTTTATCGTGAGCAATTAAAGCGATTTTCATTTGATGTTCTCCCCCTTGCCGATTCAGTCGATAATATTTTCGAGTCCGTATACAAGCTGGTCGATTTTCATCACTTGCTCTACTGACAGCTTCACTCCTGACATAAAGGAAGCCCGGTTATAGGAGTCGTGGCGCAGCTTCAGCGTCTGGCCGTCCATGCCGAACATGACTTCCTGATGGGCGATAAGGCCCGGGAGACGCACACTGTGAAGGCGGATTCCGTTTAATTCGGCACCGCGGGCGCCTGGCAGAATTTCTTTTTCATCTGGATGACCCTGCTGCTTTTCTGAACGGACATTTGAGATCATTTCCGCAGTTTTCAGCGCCGTTCCGCTCGGTGCATCCAGTTTTTGATCATGATGGAGCTCAATGATCTCTACATCTTCAAAATAGTTGGCGGCCATTTGTGAGAATTTCATCATCAGCACCGCGCCTAACGCAAAATTCGGGGCGATGATAGCGCCGATCCCTTTTTCTTCGGTGAGAGCGTGAAGTTCCTGTAAATCCGCTTCAGAAAATCCAGTCGTTCCCACAACAGGGCGAACGCCGTGTTCAAGAGCGGCTTTCGTATGTTTTTTGCCGATTTCAGGCGTTGTCAAATCGATCAGCACATCCGGTTTTGTTTCCTGGAAACATGCGCGGATATCCGTATAGATAAGAGCGTCTGAATCAGCTGACATCACTTCCCGCAATGTTTGCTGATCGTATGTATGGTCAATGGCGCCGACAAGCTCAAAATGAGGCGTGCGGACAGCAAGTTTTACGGCCTCCTGGCCCATTCTGCCTCTCGGTCCGGCAATGACGACTTTAATGGTTTCATTTGACATGGTTTCTCCTACTTTCCTTCTTCTTTTCTCGTCCAGCGGTCTTTATCCCGTGTATTAAATTTATGCATCACGCGGTTATGAGCTTCCTCCAATGAAATATCAAGGGAGTTGGCGAGGCAGATCAGGACGAACAGCACGTCGCCCATTTCCTCTTCCATGCTTTTCTCATTTTCCGTCGTTTTCTTCGGCTTTTCCCCATAGTAATGGTTGACTTCTCTTGCGAGTTCGCCCAGTTCTTCGGTGAGACGGGCCATCATGGCAAGCGGGCTGAAATAGCCTTCTTTGAATTGGCCGATATATTCATCGACCTCAGCTTGTAAGTCTTTCATCGTTTTGTCACTCACTGTGCGAATACCTCCTGTCATCTCTTCCATGTTAGCTAATTCAAGTACATTTGACAAATGTTAAAAACGGCAGTTTGCTGTTTTCTTTTGTATCCACTATAATATTTACGCAATCTAATGGAAGGAAAAGGGGTTTGATGCAATGCTTGGAGAAATCAGAATCAAAAATATTTGCTTTATTTTAATCGGCGCCGCTGTTTTTTCATTCGGACTGGTTCACTTTAATATGCAGAACAATTTGGCGGAAGGCGGATTTACCGGCATTACGCTGCTCTTATATGCGTTATTCCACATCAGCCCTTCTATTTCCAACCTGGTATTAAACATTCCTATCTTTTTCATCGGCTGGCGCATGCTCGGCCGGACGATGTTTGTCTATACCCTGATCGGCACCGTCTCTCTTTCCGTTTTTCTGAGTATTTTTCAGCGTTACGAAATTCATATGCCGCTGTCGCATGATTTAGCTCTGGCGGCCTTGTTCGCGGGTGTATTTATCGGCGCGGGTCTCGGCATTATTTTTAAATACGGAGGCACGACGGGCGGAGTCGATATCATCGCCAGGCTGATCAATAAATTTTTCGGCATCCCGATGGGCCGGACGATGTTTGCCTTTGATGCCTGCGTCATTCTGCTTTCTTTGTTTACGTATCTTTCTTACAAGGAAGCGATGTACACGCTTGTAGCCGTTTTTGTCGCTGCGAGATTGATTGATTTTATACAGGAAGGCGGTTATGCGGCAAAAGGCGCAACGATTATTTCTTCGAAGAACGATTTGATCCAGCAAAAGATCATTGAAGAGATGGAGCGCGGCGTCACCGTTTTAAAAGGACAAGGATCATATACAAAGGAAGACAGAGACGTTCTTTACTGCGTCGTTCCGAAAAACGAAATTGTGCTTTTGAAAAGCGTCATTACTTCTGTTGACCCGCATGCTTTTGTTGCTGTAAGCGATGTCCATGATGTGCTCGGCGAAGGATTTACGCTTGATGAAAATAAAAATCCGATCAGACGATAATAAAAAGGCGGCTCTTGCCGCCTACTCCTCGTGTTTCCATTTGACAACCGGTGATTTTTTCTTTCTCAACCGGCGGGCGAATGCCGGGCTGACATTGAGCGTCTGCTCGACAAAGCGCTGCGGCGTCAGCGCCAGCCATTGGTTTAAGGAGATGTCCTCGAAACGGTCGCTTTTGAAAATTTCCAGAAAGCGAAGCACGGTGTCACCGGTATTCTGGACATAATGACCCATCGCAAAAGGAACATATCCTACGTCACCCGCTTGATAGTTAAATGTCCGCGCTCTTCCCTCCGCCGCAAACACCGTCATTTTTGCTTCTTCTGAAAGATAATACTGCCACTCGTCCGTATTCGGATGCCAATGCAATTCCCTCATGCCTCCGGGCTCGACTTCCACAAGAGCGGCGGCAATCGTTTTTGACACCTTAAACGTTTTTGAATCGACGATCTTTACTTTTCCTCCGCTGGTAACAAGAGGTTCCTGCAGTGAAAGCTTGTAGCTGAACGGTTCCAAAACGGTGCCTTCCGGGGAAGAAACTGCTGCCTGTTCAATAGGGGGAGGCGGTTCCAGCTGGAACATGTAACGCTCTTTTGCAGGGATGTAAGCCAAATCATATCCCGAAACACCGAAATTCGCCTGCAGCACGCTGCGCGGAGTATGAGCAAACCAGTCCGTTACTGAAAAGGTGCTGTTCTCTGAAAAAGAGCCGTCATCAAAGACAAGCAAAAACTCACTGCCCTGCTCCATTCCTTGAATGGAGTGAGGAATGCCCGAAGGAAAGTACCACAGATCGCCCTCACTGACGTTATCAATAAAATTCCGCCCATTTTGGTCGACCGCGGTTAAACGGACTTCTCCGCTTATCACATATCCCCATTCGGCTTCTTTATGCCAATGAAGCTCCCGCACCGCTCCCGGTTTCAGTCTCATGTTCACCGCCGCGATGTTTTTGGACACCGGCAGTTCTCTGACCGTCACCTCTCTTGACCATCCGCCGTCTTCAAGCCTCATATGCGTATCAGAAAAAGAGAATTTTAAGTTTTGAACCGTTCCTGCATCCGTTGAGGGCGGAACGAGCATGTCAGGATTCTGGAAGTCACGAGCGAGGTTTCGCGGTCCTTCATCAGTCGCCCCTTTTCTGCCTCTGATCGGCTGCGGGAGGTGTTTTGAAGCCAATTGCTGGATGAGTTTTTTCACCTTCTTTAGCTCCTTTACAGCAATTTGTGTTTATTTAGACTTAGGATATTCACGCTTTTTCTCTTTCTTTTTTTCCGCTCTGTATTTTCGGTAGCCGACATATGTCAGCGCAGTAATAATGATACCGCCTGTTGTCAGAATGACCCAGAGCAGCGAAGGATCAGCGTCATCCCGTTCTACCTTGTCAAATACCTTTTTTAAATCCTTCTGGAGAAGCGTCAGCCGTTCAAGCTTTGTTCCTTTTGTCATCTGCTGAAACCCTTCCTGCTCAATCACCTCGATATGTTTCGCCACCGTATCAAGCTGGCCGGCCGACACATCCATTGTCAGGCTGGGATAAATTAAATCATATAATGATATAAATTCATTCCACTTTTCATTGAAATTCTCACTTCCGTTCCCGCTGACATCTTCTTTTAAGGCGCTGAATGTAGCCATAATCGGTCGTTCAAGCGAACCCCACAGCGGATCGGAGTGATCTTCCATCGCATCCATTACCAGCCTGAACTGGGCGGCTGCCCGTATTTTTTCGGTATTTGAGGCATCTGCCTGTTTCAAGACCCGCACTAAATCATTGTAGCCCAGAGTCACCTGCCTGACTTCGGCGCCGGTCAGTGAGTTTACGTGTGTCATTTTTTTCTTAAAGTAGCCAAGCACTTGCAGGGCCTCATCATACTGCGAATGCCGCGTCATTTGGAAAACGGTATCCGAAAGGTCGTTCAGTTCCTTGAGACCCCCCTCACCTTCAGCTTTGGCAGTTGTGATGAAACACATAAGAGCAAGCAAAAGACAGATCGTCAGCTTTCGTTTCATAGAGGTCCCTCCCACTCCTTCTCTTTTACAGAATATGAGGAGCGGGACAAGGTTAGACCAAGATTCTATCAGTGTAAGTCAAGCTTTATCCGCCTTTTGGAAATCACCAAAAAGTATGCAAGACCGAGAGAACAAATGCTCAGCCAGAATGTGGCATAGCCGATCTCTTGCATATAGGCACTAAGCATTGAGTAGCGGGGCATCATGCCGAAAAGATAATCAATGACGTCATTATGAAGCGTCCAAACAGCGGCAAGGATGAGATGCCATAACCGGAACCGAAAATACGGGCTGTATAAAACGCCTTGAACGGCCATGGCGAAATGTGAAGCAATCAGCATGTACCCTTCCCAAGGCATCTGGCCCATTTTGATCAGCACAAAGATATTCATTCCGACCGCCCACAGCCCGTATTTCACAAGGGTTACAAGCGCAAGCGCTTCAAACAGCGGCGCGTTTCTTCCGATGAGAAATGCCAAAAGCACAAACAGGAAGAAAAACGTCGCCGTCGGGCTGTCAGGCACAAACACCAGAAAACGCAGCGGCGTGTCCGCAAGCTGCGGCAAATACCAATAATAGCCGTATACCGTACCGATAAAATTAACTGCAAGAGCAAGCAGAAGCATGCCGCGCCGCCCTAAAAGATAAGAAATCCACCTCATACCATCAACTCTCAGTCCTTAAAAGATATGTATCATACAAAAAAAGCTGACATCTGGTCAGCTCTTTTCATAAAAGTATATCCTGCTATTGTCTGCTTCACAATACGTTATTTCGATGTTGTTTCAGAAATGAACTTCGCCAGCTGATCAAGCTGTTTGTCATTCCCTTTAAAAACACCGGCAGGCATCTGCCCTTTTCCTTTGACGGCGATCTTTTTTATTTCTTCCGGGCTCAGCCCGTTATCTATCAGAGACGGACCGGCGCCTCCGCCTTGAAGATTATCCCCGTGACAGGATATACAGCCTTGTTCTTTAAATACTTTATAACCGTCTGATTCTGTATCAATAGCGGCTTCTTTTTTAATTTTCCCTTGCTCCTCCGCCTTCGCCCAGTCATGCGTCGCGACTGACTGCCACGTTAAAAAGATCGTAGCGCAAAGCGCCAAAAGCATCATGCCGACCGCAACCGGACGCTTCCACGGCCTTCTTTCAGAACCCCGGTCGAGAAACGGAGCCAAAAGCAGCGACCCGAAAGCAAGCCCCGGTATTATCATCGCGCCGATTACGGTGTAGCTCCCTGCGGCATATTCATATTTTAAAAGCTGGTATAAAAATAGAAAATACCAATCCGGCAGCGGAATATACCCCGTATCCGTCGGGTCCGCAACCCGTTCCAAAGGCGGCTCGTGCACAATCGTTAAAACGAGAAATCCGACGAGGAAAACGGCTCCGACCATCCATTCTTTCAGCAGGAAGTTCGGCCAAAACGCCTCCGTCTTTCCCGGATACTCTGAATAGTCTTTCGGTATATTCGGTTTTTTTTCAGCCGGTATCCTTGAATCTCCTACAAACTTCATTCCTTTCCCCCGATGCATGTCATCCCCTCCCTTTTATATCAGATCTGTATTAAAGCGGTCCTGAAATTCCCTGCTTGCGGATCATGACAAAGTGGGCGCCCATGAGCGCAAACAAAGCGGCAGGGAGAAAAAACACGTGAATCGCAAAGAATCTCGTCAGTGTTTGGGCCCCGACAATATCGTGGTGGCCGGCAAGAAGGGTTTTCACCTGCGCTCCGATCAATGGCGTCGCTTCCGCAATCTGAAGGCCTACCTTTGTCGCAAACAGCGCCTTCATATCCCACGGAAGCAGGTACCCTGTAAAACCGAGACCGAGCATCACAAAGAAGATTAGAACACCGACGATCCAGTTCAATTCCCGAGGCTTTTTATAGGCTCCCTGAAAGAAAACCCGCAGTGTATGTAAAAACATCATTACGATAACTAAACTTGCGCCCCAATGATGCATTCCTCTTACAATCTGTCCGAAAGCGACTTCATTCTGCAAATAATACACAGATTCCCACGCGTTTTTAATATCCGGCACATAATACATGGTTAAGAACATCCCGGACAGCACTTGGATAACGGTTACAAAAAACGTCAATCCGCCGAAACAATAGACAAAAGCTGAGAAATGGTGAGCTGGATTCACATGTTCCGGCACTTCATGGTCAGCGATATCCCGCCACATCGGCGTAATATCGAGACGTTCATCCACCCAGTCATATATTTTGTTCAGCATGTCACCCTTCCCCCCTAGGCTTTGCTTTTCCAAGATACAAAAAGCCGTCCTTTACTTTATGCTCATAACGGTCAAGAGGCGCGAGCGGCGGCGTGCCCGGAACGTTCGTGCCGTCTTTTTCATACAGCCCGTAATGGCAGGGACAAAAGAATTTGTTCGGATTTTTAGGATCATTGTTCCAGTTTACGGTGCAGCCTAAATGTTTGCAGATAGGCGAAAGCGCTATAATTTCATCCCCATGCTTGTAGACCCAGGCTGATCTGGATTCTTCCGATTTGTGCCAGGCGTCGACTTGATGAATTTTAAAGTCAAAACGCTTCGGCTCCTTCGTCAGCTCATCCACGCTGACAACCTGCACCATTTTTTGATTTCCCGTCGGTTTTAATACCGGGTCCAGCGCAAAACGGACCATAGGCATAAGCGCACTGGCGGCCATAAATCCCCCCACGCCGGTGAGCGCATAGTTTAAAAATTGCCTTCTTGATATATCTTGTTTTCCGCCCATCTCTTCCCCCCCTAAAGATTGACCAAAAATTAACTAAAATAGAAAATAATTCTGAGATTTGACACCCTCATAATATATGAATCTTTCAGCAAGGTCAACAGAGGCAAAACGGCTGTTTTGCGGGATGTGCGGAGTTTTTAAGAATTGTTCCACTTCTGTAACAAAACGTTCAAAATTTCTCCGCACTTGTCATCCGCTATTTTTCTCTTTAAAGAGTCTTTCATATGTTCAAACGGAACGGCAGGTATGCAGATGACATCAGAGCCTATTTCAGAGTCCTTCCATTTTTCGTCTGCCGTCAGAAACAAGGCGTGCCGGAAATTGATCATCACCTCTTCTTTGAGTTTTTGAAGCAGGGCGATCTGTAATTGATCTATATCAACATATGTATAAGAGGGGAATAAATATACCCGTCCCTTCAATTGGCGCTCAAGCTCTTCAGAAAGCAATTGGGTGCTTTCCCCCTGCTCAACGGCTTCTTTTAAGCCTCCTGAAGATGATATGGAAATTAACGGAATGATAGCGGTATCAATGTAATCTACAGATTGTAAATAGACCTCGGCATCAGCGGCCCTCCATCTCATGTCTGGTTCCTCCTCTTTACGCAACAAGCCTTGCATATTCTGCAAGGCTGTCATTTATGTGAGCTGATTCAACTGGCGGGAAAGCTTTTCAAATGTTTCTTTGTCGTGGCGGTCCAGCGCCTCGTCGATATCTCTAAGCAGCTTTTCCCGCTGGAAAGTGGAAATGGCGTGTTCTAATATTTTTTCAGCCATCCCCTGATCCTGTTTATTTTCAAACAGGTCTTTCGGCAGATGCGGATTTGATTCAAGAACAGCAGCATATTCAGGCGAGCTGTAAGCCGAACGGAAATTCAGCTGGATAAATAAATCCTGCTGTTTATTCAGCCGGATGTCGTGAAAAGATTTTTCCGCGTCCGTGGTCATGACATTTTCTTTGTAAAACCTAAACGGCACCTCATCAACGCAATGAGTAGACATGATGATGCCTCTCGGGCAAAATTCGGCTTGTTCTACAAAATGGACTTTTTCCATTAATGTATCATGACTCATTAAATAATTTAAAATCCAGACGCACTCCCGGCGTTTAAGCTGATAATGATTTAAAAACCAACGGATAAAATCCTTTTTTTCATTGACAGAAACAGGGGTCTGCATGTAATTCCCTCCTCTATCGATCGTATAATCTGACATCACTTATACATTCAGCAAGCATGGTCCAAAATCCTGCTTATCTCAAAAATTCATCCTCTATCCGTAAGATTGTTTCTTCAAGCTCTTCGTTTGTTCCATCCATTGAAAGCACTTGTTTTAAAAGCGGCAGCGCTTCTTTCTGAAGGCCTTCTTCCAATAAGAAGTGAGCGTATTCATACAAGAAGTCCCGATCCTCCTGATAATGGAGATACGCAGCTTCGAAGCTTTTTTTCGCTTCCGCATACTGCTCGAGACCCGTATAGGCACTTGCCAAATACCAATTGTATTTCGGATCTTCCTCTCCGTAACCGCGGACTTCCTGAATCAGATCAATAATCTCTTCAAAGCTTTCTTCTTTATGATAGACGGCTAAAAGCGTATGGAGCGCTTCCACATAACCCGGATCGAGCGCCAGCGCTTCCTGAAGAAGCTTTTTGCCTTCGTCTTCGTTCCCGAGCTTTAACGCCATTTTCCCCGCATAGAGAAAAAGCTCTTTATTGTATTCATCGTAAGTAATACCTTCTTTAGCGGTTTTTAATGCATCCTCATACATGCCTTCTGCTTCGAAGCTTTTTGCAAGCGGCATATAAAGCGATGAATAAGAAGGATCAAGCCCTTTTAAATCAGACAGCTGCTTGATGGCGGTTTTGAGCATTCCCGCCTGATAGGCTGTGAACCCGTATCCGAAAATCGTATTCGGTTCTGTATGTTCTGCAGCCGCTTTTTCATACCATGAAAGCGCTTCTTCAAATTCCCCCGCCGCGCTCAATGACTCAGCCAGCCTCTGATGAACATTTACGCCGCCGATTTCGTTCCGCTCTTTTGCCGTCTCTTCGTAATACGGAACGGCTTTCGCGTATGCTCCCTGTGTGAAGTATAATTCCCCCAGAGCGAAATCAATAACAGGCTCATCTTTTAACATCGCTTTCGCCTGTAACAGCTTTTGCTCACTTACTTCGAATAAGCCCTGCATCTGATACAGATCAGCCATTAAAAGAAGGCTTTCCGCGTAAGACGGGTCTTCCGGAGAAATCGTCTCCAGCACCTCGAGAGCTTTTTCTTCTTCATCAATATCTATTAACAATTCGGCGTAAAAATTCGTCAGCTCAGACTCCTCAGGATAAAGGTCATGCAGATCACTGATCAGCGTTAACGCTTTTTCTGCGTTTCCCCATTCATAGTAGAGCTGGGCTGCAATGGCTTTGTCTTCGTCATGAAGCTGTGTTTCAGCTTTTGAAAGCGCTTTGAGTCCCTTTTCGGTTTCACCTGCTTCAACTAATTTTATGGCTTCTTGAATCAATGTATTCAAATCAGACCGGTCCTTTCTTTTCCTATACCTCATCAACCAATGAAAAGGGTTTTTATTCGGGTTATTCTTATCATAATTCAGACAGGAGCTGCCCGCAAATAAGATGCTTCACCCGGCATTATAGTTTATCAAAAAATTGTTAAGAGGAAAACGACAAAAAAGGGGACGGCATCTTTATACGCAAACAGCGCGATTGATTCCGGCTGTTTCTGTAACGAAAACGCATCCCCCCTTCCTTTTCGTTTAAGACAAGCTATGTCAAAGCCCAAGACTTTATGACACATGAAGAAAAACCCGAAGAATCATCTTCAGGCTTTTTTGGATAATTGATCTAAATGCTCAAAAAATGTCGGATATGAAACGCGGATCGCATCTGTATCATGGATCTCAATCGGCTCTTCCGTCAGACATGAAGCGATACCGAGCATCATGCCGATGCGGTGGTCGCCGTGGCTTGATACACCCGCGCCGCCAGCAAGCGTTTTTTTGCCGTGTATTTTCATGCCGTCTTCAGTCGCTTCAATGTCTGCGCCGATTTTCCGGAGCTCTGATACGACGGTATCGATCCGATTCGTTTCCTTCACTTTCAGCTCTGCCGCGTCTTTAATGACAGTTGTGCCTTCAGCCTGCGTGGCCAAAAGAGCGATAATCGGAATCTCGTCAATTAAACGGGGAATGATTTCTCCGCCGATTTCTGCCGCTTTCAAAGCTGAAGTTTCGATAACCAGATCACCGTAAGGCTCCGCGCTGTCCGCTTTTGACAGAATCACTTCAAGTGAAGCCCCCATTTGCTTTAAGACATCAATAATTCCCGTGCGTGTCGGGTTCAGGCCGACATTTTTCAGCACAATCCGGCTTCCGGGAACGACAGCGCCTGCCGCAAGGAAAAAGGCCGCTGAAGAAATATCGCCGGGCACGAAAATATCAGCTGCCCGAAGCTTCTGACCGCCCGTTACAGAAGCGCTCGTCTCTGTTTCCGCAAGCTCAGCGCCAAAAGCATTCAGCATCCGTTCTGTATGGTCTCTTGATTTATGGGGCTCTGTCACTGTCGTCGTTCCTTCTGCCTGCAATCCGGCAAGCAGCACGGCAGATTTGATCTGCGCGCTTGCGACGGGGGAAACGTAATCAATGCCTTTTAATTGTCCGCCTCTTACGGATAATGGCGTAAATTCTCCGTCCGCTCTTCCGTCAATCACGGCTCCCATCTGTTTTAAAGGCTCCGTTACCCTCTTCATCGGGCGCTTTGCAATACTTTCGTCGCCCGCTACCGTACTGTGAAATGGGCGTCCGGCTAAAATGCCTAGCATCAGGCGGATGGTCGTGCCGGAATTTCCGACATCAAGAAGGCTGTCAGGCTCACAAAGTGCGTCAATGCCGTTCCCGTGTATCGTTACATCACTTCCGTTCTGTTCAATGGAGACACCCATTTTTCTGAAGCAGGCAATGGTGCTCAGGCAATCGGCTCCGGGCAAAAAGTTTTTTACCGTAGTGGTTCCTTCTGCAAGCGCTCCGAACATAACAGAACGGTGGGAGATGGATTTATCTCCCGGAATATGAATTTCACCGTTTAAAGACGTCACTTTTTCTCTTTTCAATGTTCTCCACCTCAGTCAGCGTAAAATGTTTCATATTTGGCGCGGGATTGAATGCAGGTTTCCGCCCGCTTGCGGTCATCATCAGTCTGGAAACTGATTCTCAGAATTCCGTTAATATCTTCTCTTGTTTCGATAATGCGGATGTTGGTGATACTGATTTTTTCATCAGCCAAAATCGCCGTAATTTCCGAAATGACCCCCGGATGATCGGGAACATCGACATAAAGGTCATAAAAGGACGGGATCGCCCCTTTTTGACGGAGCGGCAGGCCGTCGCGATAATCCTTCGCTTTTTTAAAGTAACCGAACAGGTTGTCCGCATCTTCATTTTCTACATAAGATTCAATCGTGTCAATCTCCCGTTTCCATTCTTTGAAGCGGTCAAGCAGTTTATCTTTGTTATGAAGGAGTATGTCCCTCCACATCGCCGGACTGCTTGAGGCTATCCTTGTGATGTCCCGAAAACCGCCGGCTGCAAAACGCTGCAAAAACGGATAATCTTCTTCAGATTGGTGAGCCTGATGTACGAGGCTTGCGGCAACGATATGAGGGAAATGGCTGATGACGCTCGTTACGCCGTCATGCTCCTCGGGAGTCATCTCCACAAAGTGGGCGTTTGCCGCTTTCAGAAGTTCCTTCAAATGCGATACTGACTCTTTAGAAGTTGATTTTCCCGGTGTTAAAATGTAAAACGCGTTTTCGAATAAAAATTCTTTCGCGGCAGCAGCCCCGGATTTATGAGACCCCGCCATCGGATGGCCGCCGACAAATTGATAGTGAGCCGGTAGCACTTTGTCAGCATAGCTGACGACTTTCTGCTTTGTGCTCCCCACATCTGTAATCAAGAGTTCATGGGTAATGCCCGATGCGGCAAGCATATCAAGCATTTTCAGCGTTTGCGCGACAGGCGTGGCGATAATGACAACTGACGCCTGCTGCGCCCCTTCCGTAAATGAGCCGGCCCGTTCGTCAATAATCCCGAGCTTCAGCGCGGCAGTAAGCTGTTCTTCCGAAATATCTACACCGATAATCCGTTTATGCGGATGCTCTTTTTTAATGGCCAATGCAATCGACCCGCCGATCAGCCCGATTCCCGCAAGCAATATTGTGTCCTTCATTTCACTCATTTCCTTTTTCATCTAGTTTAATAGAGTAAAGAGGTGACGCTTGATCACCTCTTATAATATTTCAGCTAAAATTGTCAGAATTTCCTCATTCTGCTCTTTCGTACCAACCGTAATCCTCAGTGCAGCAGGAAATCCGAGCGCCTGTCCTGAGCGGACGATATACCCTTTTTCCAGCAGGGCTTGGAACAGTTCATCCGCAGGGCGGTTAAATTCAATGAGCACAAAGTTTGTTTGTGAAGGATAACAAGTTAAACCATGGGTTTCGGCAAAATCATAATACTGCTTAAGACCCGCTGTATTTTTTTTGACACATTCCTTAATAAACGACTGGTCGTCAAGCGCAGCCAGTGCCGAAGCCTGGCCGATTCTGCTCGTATTGAACGGCTCTCTCGCCGGTTCAATCTGGCGGATCAGCGCTTCATTCGCAATACCGTAACCGACGCGAAGCGCGGCAAGTCCGTATGCTTTAGAAAATGTGCGGAGGATCATGATATTCGGATATTGCTTTAAAAGCGGAATACTTTCAGGGTAATCTTCCGCTGTGACATACTCGTAGTACGCTTCATCAAGTACAACGAGAATATGCTCGGGAACTCTGTCTAAAAAGGCAATTAACTCTTGTTCAGAAGTATACGTCCCCGTCGGATTATTCGGATTACATACCCATATGACTTTCGTCTTGCTGTCAATGGCTTCAAGCATCCGGTCCAAATCATGAGCGCCGTCACTGCGGAGCGGCACCTCGCGCACTTCAGCGCCTTCAATCACCGCATTGTGTCTGTATTGCGGGAAAGTCGGAGCAGCGGTAATCGTGTTTGCCTGATCATTTAATAAAGAACGGCAGATAATCTGCACAAGCTCATCAGAGCCGTTTCCGAAAATGATCGAAGATTCACTGACCTGCAGATGTTCACTGAGCCGCGTTCTCAAAGCGGCACTGTAACCGTCGGGATACAGCGCAAGCTGCTCAATCTCCTGATGCAGCGCATCTTTAGCGGCCTGTGAACAGCCGAACGGATTTTCGTTAGATGCGAGCTTTACTACTTTCTCAAGCCCGTACTCCATTTTCACTTCTTCTATTGGTTTGCCCGGCTGATACGGTTTCAGCTGCCGCAGCTGTTCTTTAATCTGCAAATCCAGTCACCTCATTTTACACTGTACAGTTGTCCGAACGTCTTTGCGTATTCCTCAAATTCAAGAAGCGCATCGGCTCTTGTGCCGGAATTCACAAGCTTTGTTTTAAGCTCTTCAACCTTTCTGACAAGCGCGCTTCCGACAACGACACCATCTGATATTTCATTCATCTCGTCAACCTGTTTGCGGCTTGAAATGCCAAAACCGACCGCAACCGGAACCGAGCTGAATTCTTTCACTTTACGGATGAAAGAGTATACAGACGGATCGAATTCGCTGCGTACGCCCGTCACTCCTAAAGAAGATACACAATACACAAAGCCGCCGGCCTGTTCAGTAATTATTTTCAAACGGTTTTCACTTGTCGGCGCGACCAGCGAGATATAAGCGATGTTCTCCTTTTTGCATGTCTTTTGCAAAAGGGCGCTTTCCTCTAACGGAAGATCCGGTACAAGCAGACCGTCTATGTCGTTTTCCCGCAGTAAAGCGAAAAAGCATTCTTTTTCTAATTGTAACACAGGATTATAATACGTAAAGAGGATAATTGGAATATGAACGCCGTTTTTTTTCATTTTGCCGCCAAGTTCAATGGCTTTTACGATATTCATTCCGTTTTCCAGAGCCCGTTTTGAAGCCCGCTGTATGACGGGGCCATCCGCGAGCGGATCTGTGTAGGGGACGCCGATTTCAAGAGCTGAAGCGCCTGCATTCTGCAAAGATTTTGCCAGTTCAACAGAAATTTCAGGAAGCGGATCGCCCGCCGTAATAAAAGGGATAAATAATTTTTCAGAGTCATGCAGATTAAACATGTGTCTTCACCCCGTTTTCCAAAACATTCATCAGCGTATGAACATCTTTATCTCCTCTTCCCGACAGACTGACGAGAATGATTTTGTCTTTATCCATGTCTTTCGCCATTTCAAATGCTTTTGCCAAGGCGTGTGCAGATTCAATAGCCGGAAGAATGCCTTCTGTTTCAGAAAGCAGACGCAACGCGGCAATCGCTTCTTCGTCTGTCACACTTTCATATGTTACACGGCCGCTTTTATGCAGATAGGCATGCTCAGGCCCGATCCCCGGGTAATCGAGGCCTGCTGAAATGGAATACGGTTCGATAATCTGTCCGTATGCATCTTGTATTAAATAGGTCATTGAGCCGTGAATCACCCCGAGCGTCCCTTTTGCTATCGTCGCCGCATGCAGAGGCGTATCAATTCCTTTTCCGGCCGCCTCGACGCCGATCAGCTCAGTATCTTCGTCTAAAAAGGCCTGAAATATGCCCATCGCATTGCTTCCGCCGCCGACACATGCAACAACCTTGTCCGGGAGCGTCCCTTCGACCCTGAGGAGCTGTTCTTTCGCTTCCTCGCCGATGATTTTCTGAAACTCGCGCACAATGTACGGATACGGGTGCGGACCTACGACAGAACCGATCAGGTAAAAATGGTCTTCACAATGCTGAACCCAATATCTGATCGCTTCATTCGTCGCATCTTTCAGTGTGCCGTTGCCGCTAGAGACCGGCACGACCTCCGCGCCGAGCAGTTTCATTCGGAATACGTTCAGCGACTGGCGCGCAACGTCCTCTTCACCCATAAAAACCGTACACTCAAAACCGAATTTTGCGGCGGCTGTCGCGGCTGCAACGCCGTGCTGCCCCGCACCGGTTTCGGCGATGATTTTCGTTTTGCCCATCTTTTTGGCAAGCAGAATCTGTCCTAACGCGTTGTTGATTTTATGAGAACCGGTATGGTTTAAATCTTCCCTTTTCAAATAGATTTTCGCCCCGCCCAAATCATCCGACACCCTGTCTGCAAACGTCAATGCAGTCGGTCTTCCGGAGTAATCAAACAATAGTTTTTTATATTCTGCATGAAATACGGGATCATTCTTTAATTCTTTGAAAGCCGTTTCGATTTCTTCGAGAGGCCGCATCAATGTTTCAGGGACAAATTTGCCTCCGAATTCGCCGTATCTTCCGATTTCATTTGGATATGGATACATAATGGTTCATCCTTTCTTCTAAAAGCCGGATCAGTGTTTGATCCTTTTGTCCGTTTTTTTCAATCCCGCTGGCAAGATCTATACCGCACGGGCCCGACTTGAGTAAATCAGTAATCGTTTCAGGATTAACGCCGCCCGCGATAAAACAGCGCTTGTTTGCATTTTGAGCCCGCTTCCGGTACAAGGGGACACGGGTCCATGAAAACGCGATTCCCGTGCCGCCTCTCATTCCTTTCACTGAAGAATCAATGACATAGCCGTCGACGGCGGGTGCAAATTGATCCATCTGACGGAGCGTCCCTTCCCCGTGACGGAGCGCTTTCCATATCTCCGAGCGCACAAGCGGACGGAGACGGAGGGCATCCTCAGGCGATTCATCACCGTGCAGCTGGATGACGTCAAGGGACAATTCAGAAGCGATTTGCGCAATGTTTTCTATCGTTTCATTTACAAATACTCCGACATGTTTCTTATCTGTCCGGATTTCCTGTTTCCATTTCCGTACTTCATACGGCGTGACCTTCCGTTTGCTTGCGGCAAAAATGAATCCCAAATAATCCGCTTCTGAGGCTGCCGCAAGCTCATAATCACGCTTTGAGCAGATGCCGCAGTACTTTATTTCAGGCTTTTTCATGCCCTCACTCCCCGAACAGCCCGCGGATCGCCTTTTGCTGCGAATCCTCTCTCATTAAAGATTCTCCGATCAATACAGCCCGCGCCCCGTGCTTATTGACGAATTTCAGGTCAGCCAAAGAACCGATGCCGCTTTCGCTGACCAGCAGACAGCCGTCCGGCACAAGATCCGCCATTTTTTCCGTTTGTGAAACAGAAGTACGGAACGTTTTTAAATCCCGGTTGTTTATGCCGAGAATTTCCGGCTGAAACACCTGTAAAATCCGTTCAAGGACGGTTTCATCATGGACTTCCACGAGAACGTCCATATCCTTCTCACGGGCCTCCAGATAAAGCTCATGAAGCTTTGAGGGTTCCAACGCTTCCCCGATCAGCAAAATCGCATCGGCGCCGATCCGGTACGATTCCTCCACCTGCAGGGAATCAATAATAAAATCCTTTCTCAGCACGGGAAGAGAAACGGTTTGTTTCACATCTGTCAAAAATTGATTTCTTCCCTGAAAAAAACGGGTATCCGTCAGAACAGAGATGGCATCCGCTTTGGCAGCTTCATAATCCGCCGCAATCTTTTCGGGAACAAAATGCTCTTTAATCAGTCCTTTAGACGGCGAAGCTTTTTTTACTTCGGCAATCAGTCCGATAAAACGGTTCGGGTTCAGGATCGCTTCTCTAAAGGATCTCCGTTCAATTTGACGGTTTTCCGGCAGCACGATGGATTTGATTTCTTCTTTTTTCTGCTGAATGATTTGATCAAGCATATATTTCTTCCTCTTTCTGTTTCAGACGTTCGAGCTGCTTTTTGGCATCTCCGTTTTGAATGGTTTCTAAAGCTGTTTTTGTTCCTTCTCCCAGATCTTTTGCAAGACCTGCCGTATAAATGGCCGCGCCCGCATTTAAAGCGGTAATATGCAGAGCGGATGACGGGGCTTCATTTGCAAAAATATTCTGAATGAGGAGCGCGCTTTCTTCCGCTGAACTCACCTGAATATCCTTCAGTGAACCTTCTGCAAAACCGAATTGTTCGGGTGACACGGAATATTCCAGACGTTCCCCGTTTTTCAGCTCAATGACATCGGTCGGTGCTGTGATGGACAGTTCATCTAATCCGTCACGCGCCGATACAAGCATGACGTGCCTGACATCAAATTGTTCCAGTGCGCTTGCCATCAGGCGCGCTTTTTCAGATGAATAGACGCCGATCACCTGCCGCTTCGCCTGCAGCGGGTTGCTGAGCGGGCCGAGCAGGTTAAATACGGTTCGGAAGCCAAGCTCTTTTCTCGCGGCAGCGACATGCTTCATTGACGAATGAAACAGCGGCGCAAACAAAAACCCCATTTGCTTCGTTTCAATGCTGCGTTTGACGCTGTCCGGAGTGGCTTGAATGGAAACCCCCAGTTTCTCCAGCACATCCGCGCTGCCGCTTTTAGACGAAACGGAACGATTTCCGTGCTTGGCAACTTTAGCTCCGGCGGCAGAGGCTGTAATTGCCGCTGCCGTTGATATGTTAAACGTAGAAATCCCGTCTCCGCCTGTCCCGCACGTATCAACGACATCCTCGAGGCCATCTGCAGCTTGTGCACGCGCCCGCATCACTTTCACAAATCCGGCAAGCTCCTCCGCCGTTTCACCCCGATGGGCTAATATTGATAAAATACCGCCGATTTCACACTGCGACATATCTCCGTTCATCATCATCTCCATCAGCTTTTCGGCTTCTCCGGTTTTCAGCGTGCGGCCATTAACGCACAATTGCAGAAATTTGTTCATCAGTCTTCTCCTCCCCGTCAGAAAAGATGTCTTCTGCAATTTGAATCGTTTTTAAAAGCGCCCCCGCTTTGCTGCAGCTCTCTTCATATTCAGCTTCCGGGACGGAATCAGCGACTATTCCCGCCCCCGCCTGAACCGACGCCGTACCGTTTTTGACACTCATGGTCCGGATGGTAATACACGAATCAATCGAACCGTCAAATCCGATATAAGCGATACATCCGCCGTAGGTCTCTCTTGAAGTCGGTTCTAATTCATTTAAAAGCTGCATCGCGCGGATTTTCGGAGCGCCCGTGAGTGTTCCTGCCGGGAATGCCGACATCAGCGCGTCAACGGGATGGACGCCCTGTTTTAAACGGCCGGTTACAACGGAGATGATGTGCATCACATGTGAAAAAGAAACGACCTTTGTGAATTCAGGAACGGTTACGGAACCATACTCCGCGACTCTGCCGATGTCATTGCGCGCCAGATCGACGAGCATGTAATGTTCAGCTTTTTCTTTTTCGTCATTCATCAGCTCTTTTTTCAGGCGTTCGTCTTCTTTTTTTCCGGCGCCCCTTCTTCTCGTTCCGGCAATCGGATGAATTTCCAGATGCCTGTCATGCACACGGATCAGCCGCTCTGGCGAACTGCCGACAATGTCTCTGTCCGGCAGTTTGATATAGTACATATAAGGTGAAGGGTTGACGATGCGAAGCACCCTGTACAGCTCAAATGAATTTCTGGATACCGGAATATCAAACTTTTGCGACAGCACCCCTTGAAAAATGTCTCCCGCTTTTATAAATTCTTTCAGTTTATTGACGCCGGCCATAAACCCTTCTTTCGTATAATTAGATGTCACATTGGCAAAGCTCGGCGTGTCAAACGTTGCCTTTGAAAAAAACGGCTCTTTTATATCCTTCGGTTCTGTTAAAATACCGATAAGCTCCCGAAGTTCCGCACAATTTTCTTTAAAAACGGCCCGTTTTTCTTCTTCCGTCTCCCGGCCGTTAAGCGTTGCATATTGAATAAAATGCACTTGTTTCGTTTCATGGTCGTACGCAATGATTTTCCGGCAGACAAACAGCATGCATTTTTCTAGATCTGTTTCTTTCGCATGCCTTCGCACAGAAGGCTCGATCAGAGGAATCATATCATAGCTCAGGTAGCCGACTGCCCCTCCCGAAAATGGAATATCAAGCTCGGGCGTTTTAATGCGGAAGCTTTCATTCATCCAGTCAAGCACCGCTCTTAATTCTCCGGCTTCAAACAGCGTATGCCCTTTCGGATCAGCAGCAGCGAATGTGTTATGACTCTCTTTAATCGTGATAAAAGGATCGAGGCCGATAAAAGAATATCTTGACCAGCTTGACGACTCATCCTTGCTTTCCAGCAGATACGTAATGTTTCTGTCCAGTTTTTCAACCATCTGAATGGGTGTGATCGTGTCGACTGTAAAAGTCTCTGCGATTGGAATGGTGCGGTGTGTCAGACTGTCCTTTAAAAATAAAGAAACATCCGATTGTAAATTCATGATTCTCCTCCTTGCGGTAAGGAGAATGAGATGAAGAGTGAGAGGAGTGTTGCGTATAAGAAATAAACCCAAAAGAAAGGCTTCTTTTGGGCAGAATAAAAACGTGTTTATCTCAGCTCAGCTAAACTCATTCTCTGCTACCCTATTCTAAACTCAACTGTTCAATATCTTGCTTATCAGCTTTATACACACTCTTGTGTATTTCTAAGCTTTGTTTATCGTATTACATGTCAGTATTTTTTGTCAATGATAAATCCGGTCTTAACACAACGGCTTTTTCTAGATAAACATGTTTGATTTCATCCTGAGGCGTATCCGTCTGAACCGTCATCAGGACGCGGACACACTTTTTCAGAGCGCCGGCGACATCCATTTCCTGCATGCACGTCACCGGGACGTACTGCCATCCGGAAAGGCTGCGGACCGCTTTTGCCGGAAATACGGAATGGATATCAGGCGTGGCGGATAACAGGATCTGCACAACGTCTTCCGGTTTGCATCCATTTTGTTCAATGATTTTTTCAAGCAGCTGCTGTGTTTTTTCTAAAATTTCTTGTTCGGTGTCTTGCTCCACCGTTGTTGCTCCGCGAATGCCGCGTATCATCATGCTGTTTCCTCCATTCGCCATTTGTTCAGCAAGTTTTCAAGCTCATCTTTTGAAAGCATACAGTCCTGTGCTTCGCCTAATTCCTTCAATACGATGAACTGAGTCATGCCTCCGCGCGTTTTTTTATCATTCATCATTCTGGCGGAGAGAACCGGCGTTTCAATATCCTGTCTGATGCTTCCCGGGTAGCCGAGTCCTCTCAGCCATTGCGTGAGTTCTTTTCTGTTCATCTTGCATCCCGCAACCTGTTCACTTACGTAAAGAGCAAACTGCATGCCGAGGGCGACTGCATCTCCATGTGTAATCCGGCCGTAGCCGTATTCCGCCTCAACGGCGTGGCCGAGCGTATGGCCGAAATTCAGGAAAGCTCTTATCCCCTCTTCCTTTTCGTCCTCACGCACGACGGCCGATTTTATTGAAATTCCTTTATAAATCATTTCATTCAGCTCAGCGCTTGTCAGTCCGTGTAACGTATCAAACGTGAGCAGCTTTTCTAAAAAAGCGTGATCTGCAATAAACGCATGTTTGATCACTTCAGCCATGCCCGATCTCAGCTCTTGTTCCGGCAGGGTTTTCAGAAGCTCTGTATCATAAATCACCGCTTTTGGCTGATAAAACGCGCCGATTAAGTTCTTTCCGAGTTTGTGATTGACAGCCACCTTGCCGCCGACCGCGCTGTCATGGGCCAGCAGCGTCGTCGGCATTTGGATGAAATCAATTCCGCGCATAAAAGTCGCTGCGCAAAAGCCGGCCAAATCACCCGTCACGCCGCCTCCGAACGCGATCATACATGAGGAACGGTCCATATGGAAAGCGATCGCTTCCGTTTGAATCCGTTCATACTCTTCCAATGACTTCGCTTCTTCTCCGCTTGGAACGATCACTTTTTTCACGTCCCATGTTTCGTTTAAAAGCGTGAACATTTCATCACCGTAAAGCCGGTCGACTTCAGCGTCGATAACGAGCAGAATTTTTGTCAGCGGCCTGTTCAGCGAAGCCAAAAGTGCAGCGGCCTGTTTCCTAATGCCTTCACCGATATACACGGGATATGCGGAGGAAGCTGTCCGAACCTCAAGCTCCTTCATCAGAATTCCCTCGATAATTTTCTCATATTTTCTACATTTTCTTTAATGCGGTCGATCTGGTCGAGGCCGAATTGTTCTACGACGGCATTTGCGATTTCCCAGGCCACTGCTGCTTCTGCCACTACGCTTGCTGCAGGAACGGCGCAGCTGTCTGAACGTTCAATACTCGCTGAAAACGGTTCTTTCGTTTCAATGTCGACGCTTTTAAGCGGCTTGTATAAAGTCGGGATCGGCTTCATAACACCGCGTACGACGATCGGCATTCCTGTCGTCATACCGCCTTCTAATCCTCCGAGCCTGTTTGTCGCGCGTGTATAGCCTTTCTCTTCATCCCACACGATTTCATCATGGACATCACTGCCGTTTTTGCCGGCCGCTTCAAAACCGATGCCAAACTCTACGCCTTTAAACGCGTTAATCGACAGAACGGCAGCGGCGAGCTTGCTGTCAAGTTTACGGTCATAATGGACATAGCTTCCGACACCGACGGGCATGCCTTCGACAATCACTTCAACGATTCCGCCGATTGAGTCGCCGTTTGCCTTCGCTTCATCAATGGCTGCCATCATTTGACGGCCTGCTTCTTCGTCGTAGCATCTGACCGGTGATTCCTCAGTTACCCGCTTGAGATCTTCAATAGATGTGTAATCGGTTTTCTCGGCTTTTACCCCGCCGATTTGCAGAACATGTCCGGCGACTTTAATGCCGAGCTCCGCTAAAATCTTTTTAGCGACGGCTCCGGCAGCCACGCGAACCGTTGTCTCACGCGCGGAAGATCGTTCTAACACATTTCTCATATCGCGGTGATTATACTTAATGGCCCCGTTTAAATCTGCGTGCCCAGGTCTCGGTCTTGAAATCTGGCGTTTCATTTCACTTTCTTCTTCTTCTGTAATCGGTGCTGCGCCCATGATTTTTGTCCAGTGGGTCCAGTCTTTATTTTCCACAACGAGCGCGATGGGTGAACCGAGTGTCCGTGCATGCCGCACGCCGCTCGTGATCTTTGCCCTGTCCGTTTCAATCTGCATGCGGCGTCCGCGGCCGTGCCCTTTTTGACGTCTGGCAAGCTCAAAATTAATGTCTTCCTCAGTTATATAAAGCCCCGCTGGCACACCTTCTATAATCGTCGTCAGCTGCGGACCGTGTGATTCTCCGGCTGTTAAGTATCTCATTTCTTTCTTCTCCCTTCATCGCATTAACGCTTTTAAGTAAAACTATAACACAAGTTTTCATAAAATGTCTTCTATCTTTTTTGATAAAAAAATGTATCGGTGCTTTCAAGGCCGAATTTTTCCGGGCTGAAAATCTGTTCTGTGCTTCCGACAAACAGAATTCCGTTCTTTTTCAGGCTGCCCGCCATTTTCACATACAGCTCTTCTTTCGCTTTTTCAGTAAAATAAATAAAAACGTTGCGGCAGACGATCAGGTCAAAATCCTGTTCATAGCTGTCAGCAAGCAGGTTGTGCCGCTTAAAGCGGATGTTTTTCTGTATCTCTTGCTTTACTTGATAGCTGTTGTCGTCCTGCTTGGTGAAAAAGCGGCTTTTTACGGAAGCCGGCACCTCTTGCAGCGAGCGCTCCTGATAGATGCCCCGCTTGGCTTTGCTGAGCGCCTTTTCATCAATATCTGTCGCCAATATATCAAATCCGGCCAGTCCCGCCTGCTGGTTGAGAATCATCGCCAAGGTATAGGGTTCTTCCCCCGTTGAACAGGCCGCGCTCCATATTTTTAACGGTTTGTTATGGTTTAATAACGGAAGAATGGAAGTTTCAAGAACTTCCCACCGTTTATAATTTCGGTAAAATTCAGAAACATTGATCGTCATTCTGTCCAATGTTTCATTTAATAATAGCTTGTCTTTTTCCAAAGCGGCCGCAAATTCCTGAAAATCCCTGAATCCCTTTTTTTCATAAAGGGACGTCAGCCGCCTTTTCATCTGTGCTTCTTTGTATAAAGATAAATCAACGCCGGTTATTTTTTTCCACTTCGTGATAAAAATTTCGTAAGGCTCCATTGCTTCTCTCCCAATCTCGCTGTCTTTTGTCCTAGTATAGCCTGTTTTCTTTCTAAATTGTACGATTTCAATAAAAAAATCAGCCCGCAGGCTGATTTGTGAGAAATGAAAAGACAGGACAGCAAGGCCTCTGTCTTTCTTAAACGATGTAAACCCTTTCATAATACGAGAAAAAGAAAGGCTGACGGCTTAGTACACCCAGTCGGCCATTAATTTTTGATACGGTACAAGCTCTTCCTGTTTAAAGAAAATCTGAATTTCCCGCTCAGCGCTTTCTAAGGAGTCTGAACCGTGAATGATATTTTTGCCGACAAACATGCCGTAATCACCGCGAATCGTGCCCGGCAGTGCGTCTTTCGGGTTTGTTTTTCCGATCAGCTGTCTTGTGATCTCTACTACATTTTCCCCTTCCCATACCATTGCAAATACGGGTCCTGATGTAATGAATTCCACAAGCTCGCCGAAAAACGGTTTCCCTTTATGTTCAGCATAATGGTTTTCAGCCATCTGTTCTGAAACTTGCATTAGCTTGGCTCCTGCCAATTGTAAGCCCTTACGTTCAAATCTTGATAAAATCTCTCCGATCAGCTGGCGCTGTACGCCGTCCGGTTTTACCATGATAAAAGTTTTTTCCATAAGATTCTCCACCCCATCATTATGTATAGGCTTTCAAGTTGCACACCGAAATCGTAACATCTTTCTGACAATTAATCAATCCAGGGCGGAGAATGTTCACATCTTGTTCGTAAAAGGGGGTTAAAATTTTCGTTTGCCGATATATTTCGCGATTGCGGCCAATGATGAGCGCGCACGGCCTCTCGGCAGTGTATTCAGCTTTTCAAACGCTTTTTTTAAGTACCTGTCACTGACGGCCATTGATTTTTCAATCGCGTCTGTGCGTTTTATATTTTTAATAATGGGGGCAAGCTGCTCCTGTGTTGTTTCACTGTTAATTAATTTCAGCTGATTTCTCAATTCAGGCTGACGCAACGCGTACAAAACGGGCAGAGTGACATTTCCTTGCAGCAGATCTCCTCCGACAGGTTTTCCCAGTTCCTCTTCAGTGGAAGTGAAATCAAGAATGTCATCAATAATTTGATAGGACATGCCAACGTAATAGCCGAACCAATATAATGCTTTATGAATCTTCTCATCAGCTCCCGAAGCGATGGCGCCGAGCTGGCAGCTGACGGCGATGAGAAGAGCCGTTTTCCGTTTGATGCGGCGCAAATAGGTTCTGAGGTTTTGTTCCATATTGTATTTATCTCTGATCTGTTCAATTTCTCCGAGGCAAACTTCTACGATGGTTTTGGACAGGATCCGGTGGGCTTTCGGCTCATCGAGTCTCGTCATCATCTCAAGCGAGCCCGCAAGCATATAATCACCGGTATACATGGCAATGCGGTTGTCCCATTTGGCTTTAATGGTCGGCTTTCCTCTCCGCAGCTCGGCGTCATCGATGACGTCGTCATGCACGAGGGATGCCATATGAATCATTTCCAGCGTCACCGCTACATATTTTATTTTATTAATGTCATAGTCACCGAACATGCCGGAAAGCAATACGAAAACAGGGCGGATGCGCTTGCCTCCCGCCTGAAGCAGATGGAGCCCCGCTTCGCTCAGCAAGGGATAGTCAGACCGCACCGTCTGCTCAAGCTCCCTTTCGATCACATCAATATCGTCATTTAAAAAAGAATAGGCCATTTTAAATTTCATATCATTCACCCAAACATCTGTATATTCATCATTTCCAACCGATATGCGTAGCGGCCACTCCGCCGGTAAACGAATGGTATTTGACATTCGTCAGGCCCGCTTCTTCAAACAGACGCGCAAGCTCTTTCATACCGGGAAATTCTCTTGCTGATTCTTGCAGCCAGGAATATTCTTTATAGCTCTTTGCAAACATTTTTCCGAAGAAAGGCATGATGTATTTAAAATAGAGGAAATATGCCTGTCTGAAACCGAACATTTCCGGCTGGGATGTTTCCAGGCATACGACCTGCCCGCCCGGTTTGACGACCCGCCGCATTTCTTTCAGCACGGTCAGGTAGTCGGGAACGTTCCGCAGTCCGAAGCCGATGGTGACAAAATCAAAAGAATTATCATCGAAAGGAAGTTCCATCGCATTCCCGTGTAAAAGCTCAATTTGGCTGTAACCGCCCTCTTTTACTTTTTTCTCGCCGATGCTCAGCATATTTTTGCTGAAATCCAGTCCTTTGATTTCGCCGCTTTTACCGGCCGCTTCTGCGAGGGCAATCGTCCAGTCAGCCGTTCCGCAGCAGACGTCAAGCGCTTTTGCGCCTTCTTTCACATTCATGATCTGCATCGTTTTGTCGCGCCATTTTTTATGCTGCTGAAAACTGATGACAGAGTTCATTTGGTCATAATTTTTGTAGATTTTTTCAAATACGCCGTGTACGCGCTGTTCTTTTGACTCCTGCATGTTGATTACCCTTCTTCCACTTTCTGATGATATGTTTTGTCTTGGCTGATCGCTTGAAGCCGGTTCAGCATTAGATTTTGGATTGGTGAATTGAGCGGCAGCAGCGTTTCAATGCTTTGCTTCGCCTTCCGGAAGCTTTCTTCCAGTATGTCAGCCTTTGATTTTCCTGACTTTACAATATTGCCGATGACATCGAGAAATATAGCATTGCCGTTCATCAGCCGCTTATATACAAAAAAATCACTCGCCAGCTCTTTCCAGCGCGGAAGATTGAAGTGGTCTGACACTCTGTGAAACAGGGCCGCTTCCACAATCGCCATGCTTTCAATCAATTGATTCAAGTCATTGACAGACCGATCGTACAGACGGATTTTATGTTCATTGATTTCTTTAATTGCCGTAGCGAGCGTCCGAATCATATAGATATCCTTCATTTCAGATAAAAGCGAATAGTACAGTCCGCTGAAATAGTCGCCGGCAAGCACGGTGAGCTGCCGGTTTTTATTTTCGTCTCGCTTTAACGCTCTGGCTGTTGTCACTTCATCGTGGGTATCAAGGGCGCTTTGGACAAGCATCGCAGTTACTATGTAATTTTCTCTGTCGTTGTTCTTAATGTCAGCTTCTTCAAACAAAGCGTGAAAAAGAAGCAGCTTATCCTCATCGATTTTCGGCGCAGAAATATGTTTCGCTAAATAAGGATGAGACAGCTTTTGTTTTAATTTCGTATTTAAATTCGCTAAAGTTCCGTAGATGTCTTGCAAAAATATCACCCTTGTCCCCAAATTCACATTTATTCTAATATGTATGAGATTTATTCGTCATTATTATACGCAGGTATCATTATAGCATAAAAAAAAGAAATTGGCTGTATTCTCCCGCCGTTTGCGGGCAATCAGCAAAAGCGGGAAACAGCCGGCTTATTTTTTTTCGCTGTTCATTTCTCCGTAAGCGGTCTGGATGAGGGCGTTGCCTCTCACTTTGATGGCGGATGTATGCTCTGTAAACTGAGCGATAATCACTTCACCCTTGTCCAGTTTTTCGGAATGGTGGAATTTCGTATCCGTTCCTCTCGTTAAACCGATGACGTTCACACCGTCCTCGACCGCTTTAATGACGACAAAATCACTTGAATGCTTTGAATTCATATCTGCACCCTCTATCATTATTAATCCGCACGTTTAATATGTTCTAACACTTCAGAACGCGCCGCTGCGTCATCTTTAAAAATACCTCTTACGGCGGAAGTTACTGTTTTTGCCCCCGGCTTTCTAACGCCTCTCATCGTCATGCACATATGCTCAGCTTCGACGACAACCATGACGCCGTGGGGATCTAAGGTTTCTACGATGCTTTCTGCAATCGTTGACGTAATGCGCTCCTGCAGCTGCGGGCGTTTTGAGACGGCTTCCACCGCACGCGCCAGTTTACTCAGGCCCGTCACTTTACCGCCGCGCGGAATGTAGGCAATATGCGCTTTTCCGTAAAAAGGAACAAGATGATGTTCACACATAGAATGAAACGCGATATCTTTTACAAGAACAAGCTCCTCATGATCCTCGCCGAAAACGGTTTTAAAATGCTCTTTCGGGTCTTCGTTTAATCCCGAGAATACTTCAGCGTACATTTTTGCTACGCGTTTCGGCGTATCTAAAAGCCCTTCCCGGTCCGGGTCTTCTCCAATCGCCTCTAAAATCTGGCGAACTGCCTGTTCAATCTGTTCTTTATTAACTTCTTTCATTGTCTGTGTCCTCCACCATTGAATACATTTAATTTCGATTCTAGCACATTTGCCGCGCCAAAAGCAAAACGAAAGTCCTGCCCGGAGACCGAGGCTGCTTAAATATGAAAAGCCCCTTTATCAAGGGGCTTTTCTGTGAAGAAACAAAGTGTATGTATCAGATGCATACACGATCTATATTCACAATTATTTTCCTGCAACAGCGTCTTTAAGAGCTTTACCTGGTTTGAAAGCAGGTACTTTGCTTGCAGGGATTTCGATTTCTTCACCTGTTTGCGGGTTACGTCCTTTACGTGCAGAACGCTCGCGCACCTCAAAGTTACCGAAACCGATCAGTTGGATTTTATCACCATTTTTAAGTGCATCTAAAATCGTATCAAAAACAGAATCAACTGCTTTTGTAGCGTCTTTTTTAGACAATTCGCTTGCTTCTGCAACCGCATTGATTAGTTCTGTCTTGTTCATGCCTTTCACCTCCTCCCAAAAGGGTATCAATTCAGCAGTTTATTATCATTTCTTCACAGTTCAGTCTGATTCTAAACCTGTCTGATAAAAAATCAATCCAGGGAAGAACAGACAAGTAAACGGCTTTTCATAAGAAAACAGACACTTCGAGGAATGTTTGTCCAACAAAGTGAAGATTTTCTGTAAGTAGAGTAACACATATAAAAAGCCATATCAAGCATTTTAAAGCCCCAATCCCTTGCTCGTCAAGGTTTTCACGTGTTTTCCCGAACAAATATTCCTTTTTTTGCTTTTTTCCTCCTAATCCTTGATTGATTTCCAGTATCTAAATAGACATAAAAAAAGACCCCCCGTATCAGGAAGAGGTCCTTCAGCTTACAAAATAATTGCGATCAGGCCGCCTGAGCCTTCGTTTATAATTCTCTCCAGCGTTTCTTTCAGTTTATATCTCGCATTTTCAGGCATGAGCGACAGTTTTGCCGAGATTCCTTCTCTCACAATCGAGCTCAATGATCTTCCGAAAATATCAGAGTTCCAGATAGAAAGCGGATCATCCTCAAAGTCCTGCATTAAGTAGCGGACAAGCTCTTCACTTTGTTTTTCCGTCCCGATGATCGGAGCGAATTCACTTTCCACATCCACTTTGATCATGTGAATGGACGGGGCGACCGCTTTCAGCCTTACCCCGAACCTTGATCCCTGTCTGATGATTTCCGGTTCATCAAGGCTCATATCCGTTAAGGCCGGAGCGGCGATGCCATAGCCGGTCTGTTTCACCATTTTCAGCGCGTCTGATACCTGATCATATTCCTTTTTCGCGTGGGCGAAGTCCTGCATTAATTCAAGCAGATGGTCTTTTCCGCGGATCTCGACGCCGACCACTTCTTTTAAAATCTGGTCATATAAATGATCCGGCGCGTATAAATCAATTTCCGCGACACCCTGGCCAAGTTCAATTCCGGCCAAGCCTGCGCTTTCAATAAACTCAAATTCACTGAAGTGGCCGACAACCCGGTCGACGTCACGCAGGCGTTTGATATCTTTTACGGTTTCTTTCACTGATTCCTGGTAACTCTCTCTGAGCCAGTGATTTTCTTTCAGCACCATGACCCAGCTCGGAAGGTTGACATTCACTTCCAGCACAGGGAACTCGTAAAGCGCTTCTCTGAGGACGCTTAACACATCTGTTTCCCGCATGCTTTCAACACTCATGGCGAGGACAGGAATATCATATTTCGCGCTTAATTCAGCCCTGAGCGCTTCTGTTTCCGGGTGATACGGCTTCACCGAGTTGATGACCATAATAAACGGTTTGCCGACTTCCTTCAGCTCGTCAATGACTCTTTCTTCCGCTTCTACGTAATCGCCCCGCGCAATATCGCCGATTGAACCGTCTGTCGTAATGACGACCCCGATTGTGGAATGTTCCTGGATGACTTTTCTCGTACCGATTTCCGCTGCTTCATGAAAGGGAATCGGTTCTTCGTACCATGGTGTATTGATCATTCTCGGACCGTTTTCATCTTCATATCCCTTCGCCCCGGGAACAGTGTATCCCACACAATCCACAAGGCGGATATTGACATCAAGTCCTTCCGCCACATGTACGGACATGGCTTGATTCGGCACAAATTTTGGTTCTGTGGTCATAATCGTTTTTCCTGCTGCGCTTTGCGGAAGCTCATCCTGCGCCCGCGCTCGGTCGGCTTCATTGCTGATATTCGGGAGCACCACGAGCTCCATAAATTTTTTAATGAATGTAGATTTCCCTGTACGGACAGCGCCGACGACTCCTAAGTATATATCGCCTCCTGTTCGTTCAGCGATATCCTTGAAAATATCGACCTTTTCCAAGTGATCCCCTCCCGGACTTCCTATCCTTATCATTTTTCATTCACCATTCTTCAATCAAATACAGGACACTATATGTGTATGACGTTGTCCCATTTCAATATGACATCTTTAGAAAATTTTCAGGCAATCTTTTCTATCGGAATCAAAAAAACCTTTCTCCCTATTTGTATGCGCGGGAGAAAGGTTCATTCCTGTTTCGTTTTACTTTCTAAAAAAACGGGTTCCTGTTTTTCATTTACGGTGTATTTGACTGAAAAGGCCGGGACGAAAGGAGTCTCTTCCCATAAAATATCCTGAATTTCCGCGCCCGGTTTGATTTTCTTTTTGTTTTCTTTCAGACAGCGGGCGAGATCGACGCGATAGTCGGCATAGATTTCTCCATCAGCTCCGATTAAAAGCGGCAGAGACGCGCCTGAAACCGGACTTTCGACAGAAGGAGAGTCTTTCATGCCGAGCTTTTTTTTATTTAAAGTGAACAGCCCTTTTGAAACGGCGTCCTCATAGGGTGGATATGTATGCTTTTCCTGATACATTTTGACACGCAGCTTTATGTCGCGGATTGCCTCCGCCATTTGGAGATCGATCAGCTTCACAGTCGGCTTATTTTCCACATCGACAAGCACGTATTGGTACATTCCTCCGCTTTCAAAAGCAGAGGACGGCGGCTCCTCTATATATCTGGGCGCGAGCCGCTTAAAATCTATCGGATATTTTTGATAGATCGGTGTTTTCATATCTTTTGTCTGAATCGGCAGAAGTCCGCCGTTCGCCTTTTTAAATTCATCCACCGCCGCTTGAACCTGCTGAAGCTGATGCTTGTAAGATACTTTATTTTCAGTTTTTTCCGCTTCAGGATACAGACAGCCGGACAGCAGAAGCACCGCAATTGCCGTTATGACGGCCATTTTTAACTTATGCATTCCGCGCCCCCTTTTTTTGCTTTATTCATTGACAGGTCCGCTGAAAACGACCATTAACACGATCAATCCCGAGATGACCATACAGGCATAAGCGAGTGAAGAAACTGCTGCTTTTATCAGCCTGTTTTTAACTTTGTACCTGCTGACATAAATAGAGGCCACCGCCACAAACATTAATCCCATAGCACCAAGCGCAAACCACATTTTCATCAATGCCACACTCACGTCCGTGCCCCCCGTCCAATCATTGTAAGCGTTATATTTCATTTTAATATACAAATGTTGAAAAGATCAACAGGTTTTCCATCTATTGAAAAAAACAAAAAACTGAAGCAAAGAGGGGGACTTTGCTTCAGTCAAGTTGACTATATTCACCTATACGCCTGAGATACACTCTCTTGGACTTCGATGCTATAGTATGCGTAGATGCGTACGTCTGCATCCTCTTCTGCCTAAATCAGCAAATGTTTTGAGCGATTTCAGCCGGAGAGTTCCGCGTTTTGGACTTTCGTCACTTCAGAATATGCTGACGGCATGTTATTGTCACTTTACCCGGTTTTCGAATGTGTTGACCAAGTCTTCCATCTCATGGGTTTTCACTCTGGCCATTAAGGATTCTACGGCCGTTTCTACCTTCTGCCCGTTAAATAACACTTGGTGAAGCGCCTCTGTAATCGGCATTTTCACTTGATATTTTTGAGACAGCTGATATGCCGCTTTCGTCGTCCGCACACCTTCAACAACCATTCCCATCTGGTCAAGGACTTCTTCAAGCTTATACCCTTTTCCAAGCAGGTTGCCGGCGCGCCAGTTCCGTGAATGAACGCTTGTACACGTCACAATTAAATCGCCTACGCCTGTCAGGCCGGAAAAAGTAAGAGGATTTCCGCCCATCTTTGTTCCGAGTCTGGCGATTTCAGCAAGACCGCGGGTGATTAAGGCCGCTTTTGCATTATCTCCGTATCCCAATCCGTCTGTAATTCCCGCTGCCAGAGCGATGATGTTCTTTAGCGCTCCCCCTATCTCAACACCGATCATATCCGGATTGGTATACACGCGGAAATGCTGGTTCATAAATAAATCCTGAACCGCTTCTGCAGCCTCGATATTTTTTGAAGATGATGTAACGGTCGTCGGGTGTCTTAATCCGACTTCCTCAGCGTGGCTCGGTCCTGAAAGCACGACGATGTCTTTTCTGTACTCCTCAGGCAGCTCCTCCTCCATTAATTCTGAAATGCGGAGAAGCGAATCCGGCTCAATCCCTTTGCTGACATGAACAAAAATTGATTTCTTCGGGATGTAAGGCAGAGCCTTTTTCAGCACTTCCCGAATGGCTTTTGTCGGAACCGCCACAATGATGAAGTCAGCTCCATTTAAAGCCTCGCTTACATCAGCTGTTCCGATGATAGAACTTGATAGCTCCACCCCGGGCAGATAATCTTTGTTTTCATGCAGTTCGTTGATTTGATCGATCAATTCGGCACGATGTCCCCACATCATGACTTGATGTCCGTTATCAGCCAGCACTAAAGAAAGTGCAGTGCCCCAGCTTCCCGCTCCAAGCATTGCCACTTTTTTCATCTCTGTATCACACCTTTTTATTTTCTTGCTCTTGCAAATATTTTAATTGGCGTACCTTCAAATCCGAAAGCATCCCGGATTCGGTTTTCTAAAAAGCGTTCATAAGAAAAATGCATCAGTTCCGGATCATTGACAAAAACAACGAAGCTCGGTGGCTTAACAGCGACTTGAGTCGCATAATAAATCTTCAGGCGTGAGCCGTTGTGCGTCGGAGTCGGATTCATGGCGACCGCATCCATGATGACGTCATTTAAGACATTTGTCTGTACGCGGAGAGAGTGGTTTTCACTCGCTTTAATAATCGCAGGCATGAGTGTATGAATCCGCTTTGTCGTCAGTGCCGACATAAACAGCACCGGCGCATAATCGAGAAATTGGAAATGCTCGCGTATATTCTGTTCAAATTCTTTCATCGTGCTTTCGTCTTTATCAACGGCATCCCATTTGTTTACGATAATGACGACGGCTTTTCCGGCTTCATGGGCGTATCCGGCGATCCGCTTGTCCTGTTCGAGGATGCCTTCTTCTGCATTCAGCACAACGCCGACGACGTCTGAGCGGTCAATGGCTTTTAACGCCCGAAGCACGCTGTATTTTTCTGTTGTTTCATATACTTTTCCCTTTTTTCTCATTCCCGCCGTGTCGACGATCACGAATTCCTGCTGGTTATAGGTGAATGCCGTATCCACAGCGTCTCTTGTCGTACCCGCCACGTTGCTCACGATAACCCGCTCTTCTCCGAGCATCGCATTGACAAGGGAGGATTTCCCGACATTCGGGCGGCCGATCAGACAGAATTGAACGACATCATCATTATACTTTGTTTCCGGAATGTTTTTAAAATGCTCGGCACATGCATCGAGCAAATCTCCTAATCCCAAACCGTGAGTACCCGAAATAGGGTACGGCTCTCCAAAGCCGAGCGCATAAAAATCATAGATGTTCGCTCTCATTTCGGTATTATCTAATTTATTAACGGCTAATACGACCGGTTTTTTCGTCCGGTACAGTATTTTTGCCACTTCTTCATCCGCAGACGTCACACCTTCACGGCCGTTCACCATAAAGATGATCACATCAGCCTCGTCCATGGCAATTTCAGCCTGCTGGCGGATCTGTGTCAGAAACGGTTCGTCTCCGATATCAATTCCGCCCGTGTCAATCAGGTTAAAATCATAATTCAGCCATTCCGCCGAACTGTATATCCGGTCCCGCGTCACTCCGGGGGTATCTTCTACTATTGAAATTCTTTCACCCGCAATCCGGTTAAAGATTGTGGATTTTCCCACATTCGGTCTTCCGACAATGGCTACGACAGGTTTACCCATAGTACCCTTCCTTTCAATCCAGCCGCTTACATTTTCACAAAAATTGTTCAACCGGTTATTAAAAATCATCTTCGCTATGAAAAGAACCCTTCAAACAGAAGGGCTTAACTCATTTATTATATCAGTTTTCACTGAGATCACAATGTATTCTTCAAAATGTTTCGCATTCATGTAACAGTCTCCGTCCGTTTTCAAGACATTTTTGTCGCCCCTTTGCCCTGCTTTTTGCTTTTTTGGCTGATGCGTGCGGCGAGCTGTTCATATGTAGTCAGCCCGACCAGCAGGATCACTCCCGCCGAGCAGCCTGAAAGCCATTGATAGCCGCCGACGGCTGCCGCACCCGCAATTTTGTGAATGACCGCCGAATACAATAGCTCTCCTTGGCACATGCCGAGAACAAAAAGACAAAGCCTTTCAGGAAATCGCCCCTCAACAGAGACCGTAATCACGGTAAGCAGTATGACCGCCGCCCACTCAGGTTTTATGATAAACCAAACAGGGTCATATAATGCAAAAAGAAAAATAAAGCCGTACGCTGCCGAAGCCGTCAGATGAATCACAATATAACGAAGCCGTTTATGCATGCCGAGACTCCCCGCGTAAACAAATGCCGCAGCAAAAAACATGACATATGCCGCGTTCAGCGTAAAATAAGCCGTCATCTGATGTATGCTTGCCATCATATTAGTCAAAATAAAGACTGATACGTAAAAACGGCTTTTCGTTTTGGCAAAAATAAAAGTCGCAAGTATCCATAAAAACCACATCGACCAGTAATAATAAAACGGTTCCATAATCGCTCCTCCTCTGACCAGTATGGAGCGGTAACGTACTTTTTAAACCAATAAAGCTGAAAGGAGCAGATGAAGATGGGTAAAGACAGACAGGAGAAAAAACTGAAAGCCTCCCGCCGGGTGGAATCGGATCGCGATGAATCGATTCACCATAAAGGTGCGACAAGCCTCGAGCAAAACGGGGAATTCCGAAAAAGAAAATCGTAAACAGAAAAAAAGGCATGCGGGTACGCATGCCTTTTAACGTCTGCTGAAACGGGATGTGTCAATTCCCCGTTCAGAAAGCCAGTGATGTGTGTCACCTTTTATGACCAAAGGCGCCTTTTGCAATTGGGCAACCGATTGACAGCCGAGAACGGTCATAATCATTTTCAGCTCTTCCAACAGCGCCGTCATCTCGTCAAACAGACCCTCTTCTCCTTTTGAGGTGAGAGCTTTCAGGAAAATGCCCGCCATTCCCGCAGAAGAAGCGCCGAGGGCAATCGTTTTAGCGACATCAAGCGCACTTTGCAGCCCTCCGGATGCGATAATTGATTGATCAACAGAAAGCGAATGGATTTCCGCTAAGCTGGCTGCAGTGGAAATTCCCCACGTATTAAAAAATTGAAGCGCCTTCTCTCTGCGCATATTTTCAATTTTAGAAAAATTTGTCCCGCCGTACCCGCCGGCATCAACAGCCGCCGCCCCAGCATCAAATAACTGCCGTGCCGATTCCCTGCTCATGCCGAAGCCGACTTCTTTAACGAAAACGGGCACTCCCGCTTCATCTACAATCTGCTCAATACGGCGGAGAGCGCCCGTAAAACTTCTGTCGCCTTCAGGCATGACGATCTCCTGAATCACATTTAAATGAATCTGCAGGGCGTCCGCCTCAATCATATCAACCGCCCTTTTCGCCTGCTCGGCGTCCGCCTCGCTCCCTAAATTCGCAAATATTAACCCGTTCGGATTCTCTTTTCTGACGATCTCGTAAGAATACCGTTCAGAGGGATCTTTTAAGGCTGACATTTGCGAACCGACAGCAAGCGGCATGCCGGCTTTGCGCGCGGCTCTTGCCAGTGACCTGTTAATTTCGTATGTAAGCTGTCCGCCGCCGCCTGTCATCGCATTGATAAAAATCGGCGAACTGCTTGTGAGTCCGCCGATTTCCGTTGAGATATCCACTTTTTCCAATGCAAGGTCTGGCAGGCTGACATGAACAAACGTAATATCATCAAGCCCCGTTTCCCGGTTTTGGCCGGTAGACAGCGCATGATTTATATGTTCTCTTTTTCGTTCTGCTCGTGTCACGTTTTATCACCAATTTATTTTAATTTATTGAGCTTGTCCCCGATTAAATCGCCAAGCTGGAAGCCGGTGCTCGGCTCTTCTTTCGCCTGGTATTGACGGAAGTCCTCCTGATCGGCTTTCGGCGCTTCCTCAAGCTCACGCATGCTTAAGGAGATGCGTTCTTCGCTTTCGTTCACGTCAAGGACTTTCACTTTAACAGTCTGTCCTTCTTCCAGCACTTCATGCGGCGTTCCGATATGTTTATTGGAGATTTGTGAAATGTGCACAAGACCTTCCACGCCCGGAAGAATTTCAACGAAGGCGCCGAAGCTTACAAGGCGCTGCACTTTTCCTTCAAGCACATCTCCCTGCTTTACCTTTTCGCCGATCTGGCTCCAAGGTCCCGGCAGCGTTTCTTTAATAGATAAAGAAATACGCTCGTTATCACGGTCTACGGACAATACTTTCACTTTTACGTCCTGACCTTCTTCCACCACGTCTGACGGTTTTTCGACGTGTGAATGAGACAGCTGCGAAATATGAACGAGTCCGTCAATTCCGCCGATGTCGACAAATGCGCCGAAATCAGTCAGGCGCTGTACTTTTCCTTCAAGAACGCTTCCAACCTCAAGCGTTTGGAGAAAATCATGTTTTTTGGCAGTCTGTTCTTTTTCCACTACAGCACGGTGTGACAGAATCACCCGGTTTTTATCACGGTCAAGTTCAACGACGATAAGAGAGAGGGTTTTCCCTTTATAGTCAGTGAAATCCTCGACGAAATGAGCTTCGACAAGTGATGCGGGAATGAAGCCGCGAACGCCGATATCAACGACGAGACCGCCTTTCACCACATCTTTCACTTCAGCTTCAAACACTTCTTTTGTTTCGAATTTTTTTTCAAGGTCTTCCCAAGCGCGGTCAGCATCAACGGCACGTTTAGATAAAATCAAAGCATCGTCTTCCACTTTTGTTACTTTCAGGTCAAGCTCGTCGTCAACATTTACGACATCCGATGCTTTCTCTACATGAAGACTTGATAATTCACTGATTGGAATGATTCCGGACTGTTTGACATTGATAATTTCGACATCTACATGCTTGTCCTCTACCTTTGTCACAATCCCTTTTACTACATCTCCAACCTCTGGCACTTGAACATCAATTTGATTCATTTCCTCTGTCATTTGAATAACCTCCTTGGTCCAAACCTACACAGCTTAATTAAAACGGTTTGAAAGCTGAACATGTGAATGTCCGCTTTTCAGCCGAATATGTATTAAAGAATCATCCAAAAATATTTTGAATGATCAATAAAAAGTTTTATTAGTATTAACTTCTAATAAAAGGACTGGTTTGTCAAGCAATAACATCTTGTTCTTATGAAAAAAATTTAAAATGCGCTCCGGCCAAGTTAACGTGATTTCTGTTCAACGATCTCCAGAATTTTTCCTGCGACTTCGGCAATGCTGAGTGACGTCGTATCGATTTCAATCGCGTCCTCCGCTTTGCGCAGCGGGGAAAATTCCCTTTCTGAATCGAGTTTGTCGCGTCTTGCAATTTCTTCAATGAGCGTTTCGTAATTCACGTCATAGCCTTTTTTCTTATTCTCCTCAAACCGGCGCTTCGCTCTTTCCTCTACGGACGCCAGCAGGAAAATTTTCACTTCCGCATCAGGCAGCACGTGAGTACCAATATCACGGCCGTCCATGACGACGCCGCCTTTTTCTCCGAGCTGCTGCTGTCTTTTCACCATTTCTTCTCTGACGCCTTTATGCTTGGCGGCGATGGATACTTGGTTGCTGACTTCGTCTTTTCTGATTTCTTCTGTCACATCTTCTCCGTTTACCAGAACGATTTGTCCTTCCGGAGCGGATACAAGCTCAATCTTCGTATGCTTTAACAGCTCTGTGAGCGCGGCTTCATCCGTTAATTCGGCATTTTGCCTGAGCGCCGTATATGTAATGGCACGATACATCGCTCCTGTATCAATGTACACATATGATTTCTTCTCAGCTACTATTTTAGCAACGGTGCTTTTTCCGGCAGCCGCCGGACCGTCGATCGCAATTGATAATTTCTTGTCCATAATCTCTCTCCTTGCTCTTTACTCCTCTATGGATTGTATCATGAACTGCCCGAAAAAGGGCGAAAAAAATTGAGCTGACTTACCGCTTTACCGTTTCAATCCATTCTTTTTTATCCATTTTATCAACTCCCTCATATTTTACGGCTTTCGAAATATAAGGTTCAATAGGCTGATAATGAAGCAAAAATTGTACCGCGCCCAAAATCACGAGCTGAATGCAGACCAATTTGACCAGCAGACGTTCAAACGTTTTCATACACGCGCACCTCCATTAGGATTAGTATGGAAAAGTACGCTGCTGTTTATTCCGGCCGACTGTTTCTTCTCTGCTGCAGCTGCGCGCGCATACAGTATTGGAGTAATTGCTGCTGCGATCCGGCATCGATTTCTGTAAATTCAAGCGTCATTTTTTGTTTATCCGCCTTTTCATCATAAAAAAACCGCTGGGTAACCGCTTCAGCTGATATATCGTCTGTATTCTCCTTACCCGGAAGAGAGAATGAGACATACAGCTTTTCACCCGGTTCCACGGAAATATGCTCAGGCACCACAACTGCGATTCCGCCGGCGCTGATATTAGAGGAAACCGTTTGAAAGGCGGTTTTTTTCGCTTCTATTTTGACGGATACATTCAATACAGCGTCTGCACGGACGTACCGGCGTCTTTGAATCCGCTTCATTTCCTTTTTAGGAGGGATATCCAATCCGATCATCGGGATAGGATCTTTTTTCTTTCCTTTGATTATGCTTTTAAATTGATACGGCACTTGGCCATTCCCCATAAATTCCGCTGTTATCTCCAGCCCTTTGTGCAAAAAGACCGTCCGTCCCGAATCCAGATCGACGGGATATGAGATGTGCAGTTCGCCGTTTTCAACGCTGACAGCCTTGCTCCTCGCTTTTTTTGGCTCATTGTTCTCTATGTATTCAATCCAAATATAATCTCCGACAGCTATCATGGGCCTTCACTCTTTCATTATTTATGCTTTTATTAAAGCATGTAATGAAAAAAAGGAAAAGACTTTTAGTCCTTTCCTCCTTTATTTTTATAGGTCTTTATATATAGGTTCTGCACTTTTTAATTTTTCTATTTTTTCCTCTTTTCCATCGTCCGCATTTATGAACATTTGATACGTGTCTTTCCCGATGGTCCCGAGTATTTCGTAGCAAAGCACTTCCTGACCGAGTTCATTCGTGATCAGTGCCTGCCGCGTCTCCCGCACTTCAACATTTTTATTCAGCTTCGCTTTTGCTTCATCAGCCGATAAAGCCGGAGTCGGAATCGTTCTCGTGTGATGCGCGGCCAGGTAATCACGCGCGGAAAAACCGACGACTTCACCGTCATCCAGCGCCACTTTCATTCGGATGGCTTCCGGATATATGCGGACGTTTTTCTCAACGGGAATAAAAGAGAAGACGCCGATGTTATTATATTGCGCGCTTTCATCAATTTCGAGGCCTTTTGTTTCATAACCGTTTTTCTTTAAAAACGCGACGGCCCGGTTAGATGCTTCATTAAGGCTGATCTTTTGTTTCCTCACGGCCCGCTTTTGAATTAAATATACCGGATGTCCGCCTTTTTGGGTAATATCCATATAGATCAACGATTTGTGATCGGCATCATTCATGCGGATGCTGTACACATCCCGATTCGTCTTCCGGCCGCTCTTGACCACTTTAATGGAATAATTATGATCAGGCGCAAACCGTTCCGCGATTTTTACCGCTTCTTTTTCTGTAATTTGTTTGCCTTTCAAATGTGTAAAACCTTTTCGTTCTGTATTTGTTGCCGTAAACGTGGGGCTAGTGTTGTCTTCAGAAAAAGCGCCTACGTTTTTTTCGACTGTTTTAAAGCTGTTGACGATCGTGTTATCACTTTGTTTTTTGTCAGAAGCGAGCGCCATTTCAACATCCATCCACCGTAAATTTTTGCTCATGACAAGATGCTGAACGCTGCGGAGCTGGTTTTGAATGTTCTCCGCCTGTTTATACAGGCTGTTCAATGTCGTATATTCTTTCTTATCAAGCGGTTTTTGATCTAAATCCCTGACGGATGTTTTATAGCTGAAATCTCCTATATTGGATAAAAACTCCTCCGTCTTATTAAAAGGCATAAGTGTCAGCGGCAGCTGGCTCACATTGTTATGAGCTTCAGATGTTATTCTCCATACATCAATGAGCGCCGGAGACAGAGATTTTTTACTGTTCATGGCAAGCGTCGTCCCGATTTTGTCGTGAAGCTGATCAACATGGTAAGTCAGTTCATGAAAAGCCCTCTGATAATTATTTTCCGCGTGCAGAAGGACCGCATCCTTTTCCTGATGCTCTTTATAACCCCAGTATCCGGTTGCGGCGATCACTACACCGAGAACAGCGATAATAATTCCTCTAATCATGTTAACACCTCATTTTTCGTACTTTTACTCACAGAAAATGTGTTTTCCGATTCTTTTAATCTGCGGCCGTCCCCAAATCCATTTGCTTGTCGCCGTATCAGGATTAAAATAATAAAGCGCGTTTTCAGAAGGGTCCCAGCCGTTAATCGCATCAAGAACCGCTTCTTTTGCTCTTTCATTCGGCTGCATATATATTTGCCCGTCCGCAACGGCGGTAAAAGCGAACGGTTCGAAAATGACGCCGGCCACCGTATTCGGAAATAACGGGCTTTTAATACGGTTTAAAATAACCGCGGCGATGGCAACCTGTCCTTCAAACGGCTCACCGCGGGCTTCCCCGTACACAGCCTGCGCCAGAAGATTGATATCGTTGTTTGAGAAACCGCCCGGCATATTAGCCGCTGTCGTGTTTTGCTTTTGTTCTGACTGACCGCCTGTATTGTTTTGCGGTTTTTGAGCAGGCTTATTCGTTCCCGCCGCCGGCTTCTGTGCGCCAGCTGACGGTTTCGTCTGGTTTTTTAAAGGGACGTTGCCGTAATGGGTGAACGTATTCCCTTTTTGAATCTGCTCCATTACATATTCGCGGTAATATTTTGATTTTGAAATCAGCACCTGTTTGGTTTTTGCACCGACTAGACCGTCAACCGCCTTCATGCCGAATTTCTCCTGAAAATTTCGTACGGCCCAGTATGTGGTCCACCCGTAAACACCGTCGATTTTCCCGTTATAAAATCCGTTATATTGAAGACGTGCCTGCAATTCTATAACATCATCACCAGTCGCGCCTCTTTGAATCACTTGATTTGAAAACGCATGGGCCGTTTCATGTTCGAAGAAAGCGGCAGCGAAAGAAAATAGAATGAGACATGCCATAAACGCTCCTTTGCACTTCATCTTTTCAAGCCTCCTCAGCAAAATTTAAACTGTACCCGTATTGTCTGTCACGCGGTTATTTTTATACACCGTTTCCTCTTATCCCCCGCTAAGGCATAAAAAAAGAAACCGCACGCGATGCGCAGTTTCTTCACACTTGAATCATATTGACGGAACGTGCTTTTTTTGCCTTCCGCAGTCCGAACCACCATAAAAACAGCATAAACGGCAGCATATAATATACCCAATGATTGAGGGCGGTCAGAATAAAATCGTAAGAACCGTGCAGACATGAAGGCACGATCAGCGAAATCACAAGCCACTTGACGCGGGCTTTTTTCTGTGAAAAGCGGGCTTTTCCGAGATAAAAGCCCATAATCACCCCGATCAGCGCGTGGCAGGAGACCGGCAGAAGAGCCCGGATGAAAGCATGCTCAACACCGTGGCCGAATAAATAGAGAATATTTTCAAGCGTGGCAAAGCCTAACGACACACTGGCCCCGTAAACGATTCCGTCATAATGCTCATCAAAATGAGCATGCGGGTACACACTGATCATCAGAACAAACCATTTCACCGATTCTTCCAAAAAACCCGAAGACAAAAAGGAAACGAAAAAGCTTCCTCCCCCTACATGCTCTTTTTCAAGAACATATTGGATAAACATGGTCGGAAACACAAGTACAACTCCGAGAAAAAAAGACCTCAGCACCATATGTACGGGTTCATTGTCATACTGATCTTTTAAATAAAAATAGCTTAACAGCGCAATGCCGGGAGCGATTCCTGCAGAGATGATTGCAAACATCAGGCAACCTCTTTCCTTTATATTCCTATATCTATCGTACCATGTTGTTCATATTTTTACATCTTTCAATTTCTAAAAAAAGAGCATATGAATGATCATATGCTCTCTGCACCCAGCCGTTTTGAAATTTCTTTTGCGATCAAGCCGCCGTGAAAACGGCCGTTTTCGATAAAAATTTCATTGGCGTTATTTCCTGCCGCAATGACTCCGGCAATAAAAACACCGTCAACATTTGTTTCCATCGTTTCTTCCCGGAAAAACGGCCTGCCTGATTCTGCATCAATCTGGACACCGATTTTTTCGAGAAAACCGTGATCCGGATGATATCCCGTCATGGCAAATACAAAATCGTTTTTCAGCCTGACCGTCTCATCTCGGCCTGAGCGGAAAATGATCTCATCTTCCGTCACTTCTTCAAGACAAGCGCCGAATTCCATCCGGATCGTGCCGTTTCTGACGAGGGCCTCAAACTCGGGCAGAATCCACGGCTTGATGCTCGGGGAGTATTCATTCCCTCTGTAAAGCACCGTGACGCGCGCGCCGGACTTCACCAGTTCCAAAGCCGCGTCCACACTTGAATTTTTCCCGCCGATTACGGCAACATCTTTATCAAAATAAGGATGGCCTTCTTTAAAGTAATGAAACACCTTAGGAAGCTCTTCACCCGGTATGTTCATATAATTCGGATGATCATAATATCCTGTCGCAATAATACAATACGGAGTAAGATAGCGGTCTTTTGACGTTTCTACAAGAAAACGGCCGTCTTCCTGTTTTGTCACGCGCTCCACCGTTTCAAAGGCGTTTACGCGCAGCTCTTTTCTTCTGACAACCTCTCTGTAGTACGAGAGAGCCTGAATTCTGACCGGTTTTCTGTTTTCCGTAATAAAGGCGACATCGCCGATTTCTAATTTTTCACTTGAACTGAAAAACGTTTGGTGTGTCGGATAGTTATAAATGCTGTTTACGACATTTCCTTTTTCGATCACAAGGGCGTTCACGCCAATTTGCTTCAGATGTATAGCCGCCGATAATCCGCAAGGACCTCCGCCTATTATAATTGCTTTTTCTTCTGTCATGTCCTTCAACTCCTGCGATTGGCATTTCCATCATAAGTTTCCACTCATATAAAAAATCTCCTATATCATCATAGGAGATTTTTTTTGTTTATGCAAACGATTGGTTTATATCCAGCCTCTGAAGCGCGAAGCCTCCGCCATTTTCCGCACGCCGACCATGTAAGCCGCAAGCCTCATGTCAATCCGGCGGTTTTGGGACATTTCATAAATATTATTAAACGATTTTACCATCATATTTTCCAGTTTTTCTTCGACTTCTTCTTCACTCCAGTAGAAGCCCTGGTTATTTTGAACCCATTCGAAATAAGAAACCGTTACACCGCCGGCGCTCGCCAAAACATCGGGAACAAGCAGCGTTCCTTTATCTGTCAGGATTTTCGTTCCTTCCAGTGTCGTCGGTCCGTTTGCCGCCTCTACCACGATTTTCGCTTTAATGCGGTCAGCGTTTTCATCTGTAATTTGGTTTTCTATCGCTGCCGGGACAAGTATATCACAGTCAAGCTCAAGCAGCTCCTGATTCGTAATGGTGTCATTGAAAAGCTTCGTCACTGTTCCAAAGCTGTCTCTGCGGTCAAGCAGATAATCAATATCAAGACCGTCCGGATCGTAAAGACCTCCGTACGCGTCAGAAATTCCGACAACTTTCGCGCCGGCGTCATGCATAAACTTAGCCAGATAGCTGCCCGCGTTTCCGAAACCTTGTACGACGACGCGCGCGTTCTGAATATCAAGACCTTTTTTCTTGGCCGCTTCTTTTATGCAGATGGTGACGCCTTTTGCTGTAGCTGATTCCCTGCCGTGGGATCCGCCCAGTACAAGCGGTTTTCCCGTAATAAAGCCGGGTGAGTTAAATTCATCAATTCTTGAATATTCATCCATCATCCAAGCCATAATCTGCGAGTTTGTAAATACGTCAGGCGCCGGGACATCTTTAGTCGGTCCGACAATCTGACTGATTGCTCTGACGTATCCTCTGCTCAGTCTTTCAAGCTCTCTGAATGACATATTTCTCGGATCACAAACAATTCCGCCTTTACCACCGCCATAAGGAAGATCAATAATTCCGCATTTTAAACTCATCCAGATAGAAAGTGCTTTCACCTCTTTTTCAGTTACATTCGGGTGAAAACGAATACCGCCTTTTGTCGGACCTACGGAATCATTGTGCTGCGCACGATAGCCTGTAAATATTTTCACAGACCCGTCATCCATCCGAACCGGAATTTTAACCGTTAATAATCTGAGCGGCTCTTTCAGCAGTTCATACACTTCTTCTGGATACCCCAATTTTTCCAGAGCTTTATGTATTACGGTTTGGGTTGATTTTAATACATCATGTTTGTCTTCTTCATTATGACCGGTGAATCGATCGGCTTCCATTTGAGTTAACCTCCTAAAATCTTCTGTTTCTCTCATGCTCCCTTTCAGTGACTAGTATACACCTTCAATATCTCCGTGCATAGAAGAAAGACAATGATTTTTCCATTATTTCGCTTAAAAAAAGACGGCCGCTGAAAACAGCTGCCGTTTCGTTTCTTTTTTTATGAAAAATGTCTCTCGATGGTCTCCACAGCATTGCCGTCCATGATGAGTTTTCCGTACTCATGGAGCCTGTAAATCGTAATCGTCGCAGGGTGCCCGTATTCGGCCAGCACCGCGACAACGCCTTCTGCAGAACGGGAGCCGAGGTCTTCAAGACTTACATAGTACTGGTCCTCATAGTGGTAGACGGTTCCGCCGGTAATCCCGATGCGATGAAGGCTCCCGGCAAGCTGAATGATATCTTCAAACGAATGGAACTGATAAATAATATCCGGGCTTTCGTCAAGTTTGACCTGCATCTCGATATAATCGTCGTCATATTCGTCGTCTTCTGCGTCCGCGTCATGATTTTTCGTTACAATCACAACCATGCCTTGTGCCTGAAGAGAATATACTTCCACCGCGATCGGACCATTCGCTTCAAAGCCGAGCTCTGTATTTGCTTCATTCATCATATCTTTAAATAACTGGTGGACTTTAAACGAGTCCTTCCAGAGGTCTTCTTTTGTCAGTCCCCGATCAGTCAGATCGTCGAGGGTTAAAAAGATTTTAATCTTATTATAGTTCAGACGCTCAAGCCGCATAATGTTCCCTCCTGCCTCTTCTTGCACACAAATCATATAACACAGTATATGAATAAATGAGTCATAGGTTCTTAATTTGTTATCAGTTTACACCGTGTACAGCGGGAAGACAAGCAGAATGCCGTTTTTTATCGCCTCGGCCGGATTTGTTTCAGGAAAACGGCTCGGTCCGCAAAGGGTGATGATATGCGTCTCAGGTTTCGCTCCGAGCCTCAGCGGAACTTTTGTCGTCCCGTAGCCGTTGCTGATCAGGTAATGCGCTTTCTTTACCGTTCCCGTCCCGCCCAATTCATACGGCCCGAACCGGCCGAAACGGATTTGGCCGCCGTGCGTATGGCCGCTGAACACAGCGTCAATACCGTCAGACTCATTCATCTGCTCATGAATGTCCGGGTTATGGCATAGCAGAAGGTTTACTTTGTTTTCGTCCGTATGTCTGATTGCAGATTCGTAATCATCCATCATCATTCTGATATCATCCACCCCGCAGATCGTAACGGTCTCCCCTTTATAAGCAAACTGAACCGATACATTTCTCAGCGGGATCACTTTATATGCCTGAAAAAGAGAAAGCAATTTTTGCTGGCTGACCTCGTAATCATTATTTCCCCACACATAAATAACAGGCGCAAGAGCAGTCAGACGTTTGATGTTTTCCTCGATTCTGGCGTATGGAACTCCGCCTTCGGCCAAATCACCGCCGAGCAAAACGGCATCCGGCTTATAAACTGATGCTTCCCGGAGAAGCTTTTCATCAATTAAACGGCGGTGCACGTCAGATATAAAAAAGATGGTGAGCGGCTTCATCCCTTTCATTTTATCAAGCGTAAATGTATGTGTTTTCAGGTGGCTGCCGTTTGCCGTTTTGTACATGACGGCCGCCATCACCGCAGCCGCTCCCGCCAATGAGCCAAGAATTCCCGCTGTAAGCTTCATAAACGCACTCTCCATTCTGTCATTGTCTTACATTAGACGGACAAACAAAAAAAGACGTTTCTATCCTTTCCGGAAAACGCCTCTTTTTATTTGCTTTCAAAATAAAGATTGATATCATACCGATGTTTCATCAGGTGAAAAACAGATTCTCTCGCCCCCCATTTTTCCGGCTGTGGCCATAAATCCGTGCTTTTTTGGATAATTTCACATCTCAGCTTATGAAATTCACCCTCGGCTTTTTCTTCCTTTTTTTTAAAATAATAAGAAGTGCAGTACGCAAAAGCGGAAGCCATAATCCAGCACAAATAAACCGTATGGCCTAATATTTCCTGCAGAATCAGCTGCGGAGAAGCTTGAGGGGCATTGAAGCTTTTAAAAATCAGCAGTACGCACATCAGGGAAAAGCAAACGAGGGACGCCCACTGCCATCTTCGGCATTGCTTGGCATAATTTTCGTATTTTAATTTCCGTTTAACCAGCGCCTGAAGCATTTGTTTCGTCGGTCCGTCAGCAAATCGGTCTAATTGCTTCCATAAAGAATCCATTCGCTTCACACCTTGTCCGTTTTCATTGGTACACTATATGAAAGCCGCGGTGAAAATATGTATTTATTCGGAAAGCGGGATGTTCAGAACCTGGCCTGTATACACATCGTTTCCGTTTAACCCATTGTAACTGCGGATTTTTTCTTCGCCTGCACGGCTTTTATAATATTTCATTGAAATGCGGTAAAGCGTTTCTTTCGGCTGGACAGTATGCTGGACGGTCCGCACTTTTTGCTGGACGGTCTCCTCTTGATCACTGCCGGCAGCCGGAACTTGCTTTTCACGGACAGCCGGCGGAGACTGCTGTTTTGTCTCCGCGTATTCGGTTTCTGTCGGCTTTACCTGTTTTTCTGAAGCTGTTTCCGTTTTTTTCGGTGTTTTTTCACTCGGTTTTTCTTTCGTTTTTTCAGATGTAGCCGCTTCTTTCTTTTCTTTGTCCTCAGACTTTTTTTCCGGCTTTTTTAAAAGAGCGGTTTCTGATGTTTCTTTCTGCACATCCCCTTTCGGAATTACGGCAGGCGCGCTTTCACTGTGGTCTATAAAGACATCTTCATAATCCTTCGGGTCAAATCTGCTGCTGTTTGTCATATACAGAAGACCGAAAAAGACACCGATTGTCACAACAATAAACAGGACGGTCAGAAAAGTGAACAGCGGCGTTTTTGTTTTGGTTTTTTCCTTCTCCTGCTCTTCCTTTTTTTTACGCTCCTCTTTTACAGATTGTCTTGTCGGGAGGCTGTCTTCAAGATATTCAATTTGTTCATCCGCGGCCGCGGCAATCTGCTGCTCGGCACGCAGCTGCTGAGCTTTTTTTCTTTCAACTCTTGACATTTCCGTCATGCAAACCCCTCCTAACATATTGAAAACGGACCTGACAGGCAAATACCGCATCAATAATAAAATGTGCTGTAACCGGAACGAATAAATTGCCGGTCCATTCATAGATAAGCCCCAGCAAAAGACTGATGCCCGCAACCATAATAAACAGAAGCCATTTCGCCAAGTATCTGAAATGAAGCACGGTAAAAATAAAGCTGGCCGCCAATAAGCCGATATGTGTCTGCAGAACGCCTCTGAATAAAATCTCTTCGCTGAACGCAATGAGAAGCGTCAAAAACAAAATGTGCAATACCGGCCTTTTCTTAAAAAGCAATACATTAATACCGCCGTCATCATATAAATGCGAAGGACACCATTTCATCACCGCCAGATCGGCAAAAATGACAAGGACAGCAAGAGTTACACCGTACCATATGATATTATCGTCACGTATATGCCACAGCTTTAAAAAATCGTGAATATCGGTGAAACAGAAAAAGCCGATGACAGCAGAAGCCGCCAATATGAGCAATTGGGTGGCATAAAGCTGTATAACAATCTCCCGGTCTGAGAGCTGATGGATCAATTCGCTTTGCCGTTTCAGCTGAACTCACCCGCAGACTCTAAACCGAAAATCCGGTCTAATTCCAGCTTCCAATCTTCAAACCGCTCCATGTTTTTCCGTTCTCCTTTTTGCTCGTATGGGGCCAGATCAATTCCGCAGCTGCTGCAGCATTGCCCGGTTTGACTTTCAGGCTCATACGATTCATCAAAGTAAGCTAATAGCGCTTCTCTTATACATTCTTTCCGCTCCAATAACGCCGAAAAGCGGTTCATTTTATGCAGCTTCTTTTCCACGCGGCATGTCAGTTCTTCCTGCAGCTGCTCTTTAGTGGTTTTTCCTTGCAGGTACAGGTGGATGGCCGTTCGCGCCTGTGTTTCCTGAACGCCCTTGCTTATCAGAACATCCCGAAGCTTTCGCTCATCGCTCGTACCGGCGTCCCGTATGACGGCCAGAATGCCTTCCAGGTCGTAACCGGACAAACTTTCTGTCTGAATAATCTGCTGCTGAAGCTCGGTATCGCCCGGCGCTCTCAGCAAAATACTGACACTCGGGCTTCCGTCGCGGCCCGCTCTTCCGATTTCCTGCATAAAGGCCTCGGCCGTTTGGGGAGGATAAAAGTGAATAACAAAGCGGATATCAGACTTATCCACACCCATGCCGAACGCATTGGTGCAGCAAATGCAATCAAGCTGGTTATGGATAAATTGCTGCTGAATTAATATCCTGTCGCCTGTATCCATTCCCCCGTGATAATAATCCGTCCGCTTTCCCGTTTTTTCGTTCAGCTCGGCCGCAAGCTCTTCCGCCCATTTTCTGGTCGGACAATATACGATGCCCGGGCCCTCGAGCTTTTCGGCAAGCTCTGTGACCCTGCTGATTTTTTCGGCATTATCAGCCACATGTTCAACCGCCAAGAGAATATTCGGCCGGTTGACCGAATATAGATGGCGCACCGCATGCTCAAGTCCGAGCACATCCGCCACATCCCTGAGCGTTTCTTTCGTCGCTGTCGCGGTCAGCGCCAATACAGGCGGCTTGCCGAGTGCTTGCCTGAAAGGTCCGAGCTTTGAATAATCAGGCCTGAAATCATGTCCCCACTCTGATATGCAATGAGCCTCATCAATGACAAATAAACTGACCGGGACGTTTTTCAAACGGTTCAGCACATAAGGTGACGAGAGGGCTTCAGGAGACATATAAAGAAATTTGTAACGGCTGATGTTGCTGAGGATAAAATGCCGCTCGTCAGAATTCAGCATGCTGTTTAATGCCGCAACCCGCTTTTCTCCTTTCGCCTTCAGCTGCTGCACCTGATCTTCCATTAATGAAAGAAGAGGTGAAATAATCAGTACCAGCCCGTCCATTATGTAACCCGGAAGCTGATAGCATAATGATTTCCCCCCGCCTGTCGGAAGCATGGCAATCGTATCCTTCTTTTGAAGCACGCTGGTGATGATTTCTTCCTGCCCTTTTTTAAACGAATGCAGACCAAAATTCCGGTATAAAGCTTTGTGCAGCTCAGTCATGCTGTTTCACCGTCTTTGCCAGCGCCAGCCTGATCTGAAAATAGCTGAAGCGCATCTGCATTCCTTCGCGAATCCGTTTAATTTTATTCGTTTGTTGCTGTTTTGCAAATGCCGTTATCATACGCTGTTCCTCTTCAGAAATGTACTGTTCTATAAAAAATGCAGGCTGATGCAGCGATATTTCTACGATATGATCTTCGATTGTGGCGGTTTTTAAATTTCTGATTGCGGCGATCCGTTCAATCGGAAACCCTTTTTCCAAAAGCTCATAGGTTTTTCTGGCAGACTGTGTGAGCGCGCTTTCCGACTGAAGGTCGGACAACAGTTCGCGCAGAGCTGGGTGTGCACATTGCGGAAGCGATTGAATAACATAATGTACCGCTCCCCAAAACTGAACGGACACATACCATTCATCTTCGTTCAGCTGAAGAGCGAGCTGCTTATTGGTGCTGCCTATTCTGTCGAATGAGGTTAGAGAATAGACGAATATAAGCGCCTGCCGTTCACTCACGCCTTGCAGAAGCTGAAACAGCGTGTCATGCATTTGGACGGAGAGTTCTTTGACATCTCTGGTTTTCCGCATAAACCGTTTGACCCATCTCAGCGTCTGTACATCGTTTGTAACCGGGATATATTGACTGTATTGATGCTCTTTGTTTGACAGGACTTGAATGAGCAGGGAAAGCCGCTTCCACAGGATGACGGCCGGCGTTTGATAATTCGCGCCGTGGCAGTGCTTCGGCCAAGGCCGCTCGGCAAACGCCTGTTCAAGCTTTTGAACGCCGCGTGCAGTCACTTTCCACGTTCCCTCTTCTTTTCCGACTGTAATGTATGAGTCCCCGGTGAGTTTATGCATCGAAGCAGCAATATCGCCGCGCTCGCACTGTGAAGCCATGCCGAAATATTTAGCGATCTGAAATAAGCCCGCATCCTGAATGGTTTGAGACGACTTTTTTCCTTTTAATAAATGAAACACGGCACTCGGAGTCCGTTCGCCGTCTATTTTGTCCAGACAGTCGAGAACCACGGTATCAAAGTAGTTTATCGCCAATCTCAACACACCTACATTTCTTCTCTCAACAAGTTTCGTTTTTTTGTTCTTTTTATTTTAACAGATTTTCATATAAATTTGACGTTTAAAGTCATCTTTTAGGGGGAACTGCTATAGAGAATCCCTTATGTGATAAGCATTCTCAATCATTTTTCTGTTGAAATTTGACACCAACATCATTACAATAAGTAAGAGGAATAGGTGTTATATTTAAAAATATATAAGGTAAACCATTTGTTCCAACACGAACAATCTGGGAGGTTTTTTTCATGGCAAAGTACACAATCGTAGATAAAGATACGTGTATTGCATGCGGCGCTTGCGGAGCTGCGGCACCAGACATTTATGATTATGATGATGAAGGCATTGCATTCGTTACGCTTGACGAAAATAAAGGTGTCGTCGAAGTTCCGGAAGTGCTGGAAGAAGATATGATTGACGCATTTGAAGGATGCCCTACTGATTCAATCAAAGTTGCGGATGAACCGTTTGAAGGCGACCCGCTGAAATACGAATAGAAAAGCCCTCCCCGTGAGAGGAGCTTTATACGTGAATAAGACTCCGGCTGTTATCGGCCGGAGTCTTATTTTTTTGCCGATCCAACAAACAAAAAAAAGCGCCCGGCCTGTGTTTTACGAGGCGGACGCTTTCAGTCATTATTGTGTTTGAACGCTGCGTTTTTGCTCAATCCAAGGTTTAAGCTTCGTAAAGATGAACGTAAATACGATGGTGATGATAATGCCTTTCACAATGTTAAACGGCAGAATTCCCGCAACAACCGCTGTTTTTAACTGGCTGTTTGACAGTGCCGGTGAATGCAAAAACCAAGTATACGCGGGCAGGATGAGAATATAGTTCAAAATACTCATCAGAACAGTCATCGCCGCGGTTCCGGCCAGCAGGCTCACCGCAAGCCCTTTTGCAGACTTGAGTTTTTCAAACATAAACGCCGTCGGCAGGATAAACAGCGTCCCCGCGATAAAATTGGCCGCCTGCCCGACAGGCACGCCGGCCATGCTTCCTTGAATGATATACTGCAGAATATTTTTAATCGCTTCAACCGCAATCCCCGCCGCAGGCCCGTAAACCAAAATGGCGATAATTGCAGGAACGTCACTGAAATCAATTTTCAAGTAATCCGGCAGACCCGGAAACGGGAAATTTAACAGCATAAGCACAAAGGCAATGCTGCTAAGCATACTGATAACAACTAATTTTTTTACTTTCACAATGCTCTCTCCTTTTCGATCAAATCTCTCGAAAAGAGGAAAGGTTCTTTACACCTCAATAAAAAAACCGCTTTTATAAAAAAGCGGGAGTTTACTAAGGCTTAGCAAAGAAACGTTTGATATGAGCATCAAAACGTCTGCTGAACCTCCATCTTCTCCCATCCAGACTATACTGTCGGCTCCGGAATCTCACCGGATCCTGCCGCCGAAGCAGCTCGCGGGCTTAGAGTATGATACTCATCACCGCCGGTAGGGAATTTCACCCTGCCCCGAAGATTGATCTTATGAATTTATTCACATTATATATGATCACATTGCAATTGTATAGCGAACTGCTCAATTTTATATAAAATATTGGCGAAACTCATTTTTTAACTGAATGAGCGGTTTCCTTTTCTCCTTTACTGCGTCAATACGCATTGACACTCTATTGAGAATATGATAAATTATCAGATATTTAGTCAGCTAAACTAGGAGGAAATCTAACAATGTTTCGAGTTTTGGTCTCAGATAAGATGAGCAATGACGGCTTAAAGCCGCTGATGGAATCAGACTTTATAGAAATTGTTCAAAAAAACGTCGCGGATGCAGAAGATGAATTACATACCTTTGATGCCCTGTTAGTCCGCAGTGCCACGAAAGTAACCGAAGAATTGTTTGAAAAAATGACCTCTTTAAAAATCGTCGGCAGAGCCGGTGTCGGGGTGGATAACATCGACATCGATGAGGCCACAAAACATGGAGTTATCGTGATAAATGCGCCAAACGGAAACACGATTTCAACGGCAGAGCATACATTCGCGATGATTTCTTCATTAATGAGACACATCCCGCAAGCCAATATCTCAGTAAAATCTAGAGAATGGAACCGGACGGCTTTTGTCGGGGCGGAACTCTACGGAAAGACTCTGGGAATTATCGGTCTCGGCCGGATCGGAAGCGAGATCGCCCAGCGCGCAAGAGCGTTCGGTATGACGGTTCATGTGTTCGATCCGTTCTTAACCGAAGAAAGAGCCGGCAAAATCGGGGTAAACAGCCGGACCTTCGAAGAAGTGCTTGAAAGTGCGGATATCATTACCGTTCACACGCCTTTAACAAAGGAAACAAAAGGACTGCTTAATAGAGAGACCATCGCCAAAACGAAAAAAGGCGTCCGCCTTATTAACTGCGCAAGAGGCGGAATCATTGATGAAGCGGCGCTTTTGGAAGCACTGGAAAGCGGGCATGTCGCAGGCGCTGCGCTTGACGTGTTTGAAGTGGAGCCGCCTGTTGAATCTAAACTTCCCGACCATCCGTTAGTGATTGCCACACCTCACTTAGGCGCTTCAACGAAAGAAGCACAGCTGAATGTTGCGGCGCAGGTTTCTGAAGAAGTGCTTCAATTTGCAAAAGGCCTGCCTGTCATGTCAGCGATCAACCTGCCAGCGATGACGAAGGATGAATTCAAAAAAATTCAGCCTTATCACCAAATTGCCGATAAAATCGGAAGTCTCGTGTCACAATGTATGAAGGAACCCGTCAAAGATGTTGCGATTCAATATGAAGGCACCATCGCCAAATTTGAAACATCGTTTATTACAAAAAGCCTGCTGTCCGGCTTCTTAAAACCGCGTGTAGACTCAACGGTCAATGAAGTGAATGCCGGCGGTGTCGCAAAAGAACGCGGAATCAGCTTCAGCGAAAAGATTTCCTCCAATGAATCAGGATATGATAACTTCATCAGCGTAAAAGTGACCGGAGACCGGAGCACCTTTACGTTAACGGCTACGTATATCCCTCACTTCGGTGAAAGAATCGTTGAACTGAACGGCTTTAATATTGACTTACATCCTGCCGGCCACCTCGTATATATCCAGCATCAGGATACGACTGGCGTAATCGGACGCGTCGGACGCATCCTCGGCGATAACGATATCAATATCGCCACCATGCAGGTAGGCCGTAAAGAAAAAGGCGGAGAAGCCATTATGATGCTTTCTTTTGATAAACACCTGGATGATAAAGTCGTCAATGAGCTGGCTTCAATTCAGGATATTGTCTCAGTTAAATTGATTGACCTTCCGTAACAGACAAAAACCCAAAACATATAAATGTTTTGGGTTTTTAACGTTTAATGGATGGGAAGCGGATTAGGCGCGGCAGGCACAGCGATTGGTTTTGTCACATCATAATTACCGACTTTCTTTGCACGCGCATGTGTGAACAGCACCTCAGAAAAACCGAATTCCTTCGCGGTTAACAAAAGTCCTTCGATCATTAAAATCCCTTCTAGCGAATCTTCCACCGTATGTTTTTCGGACAATTGGATTTGCAGCTGCCGGCCGTTTTTAATTTCGGATACTGATGCAATCGCATCTGCTTCAATGACGCCTGCGGTCTGTGAGTCTTTATCTGTTTTCATTCCGTCAATGGCTTGCTCTACTGAAGAATAGGTTTGTTCCGACGGAATGAGATACTCTTGTCCCAGATTGTCACGGTAAGAAAAATACGCCCGTTTTGCCTGCTTATGTACGGACATCTCAGCGGCAATACCGTATGCTTTATAAAGATCCTGTCCTGCTCCATTTTGAATCTTTGTCATTTTAATCCGCTCGTAAGGACTCCAGGTCAAAGTCTCTTTCAGCACCTTTTTCAATAAATCAGCTTCGGCCACTGATTCAATTGATAGCCGTCCGTTTACTTGTACAAGCAGATCCTTCTTATCCGCACTTACTTGAACACCGTCCAAAAGCCGGGGTACAGACAGGAAAGATTCGGGCACTTCCAGGTTTTCTGCCTCGGATAAAGCCTCTGAAACCGATTCGTCGGGCTTCCTTTTTTCAAAACTGATCGGAATAACGGCGGATGTTTCTGAATCGGCAAACGCCAACGTAATGTATTTGTTTTTGTTTTGGTTTGAGACGACAAACGTCTTCTGTTCCGGCTTGACTGAAGCTGACTGACTGGCTTTTTCAGCCTGACTGCTGTCAGCTGTAAGATCACCGGAAGATTCGTTTCTTGTCAGCAGGTGAGGAGATATAATCAGAGCGATGCACAATGCGCAGATGGCGGCTGTTGCGGGGCCGATCCTGCTTCGGGCCGGTTTTTTTCTATACTGTTTACCCGTTTCAATATTCCGGTAAATGGCCTCTGGTGAACGATGATCTCTAACCGCCGGAAGTTGTCTTAACAACTCCTCTACTCTTTCTTCGTTCCAATATGACTTCATCATCCATTAGCTCCTCCCTCAAAAGCTCCATCTGTTTCCGAAGTATTTTGAGCCCTCTGTGTTGGGTCGTTTTGACTTTGCTTTCCGAGAAGCCGAGAGCGGCAGCTGTTTCCTGAATGGAATATCCCTGAATAAATCTCAAGATAATAACAGCTCTTTGATCAATGGTGCAGTGATCAAGCGCGGTATAAATTTCCCGGACATTTTCATGCTGTACGGCGAGTTCGTCCGGAAGCAAATGCTGATCTCTGACATCTTGTGTATCCCAATCAAACGTACCCATAATACGCTGTCTGATCGTCTGCTGCTTGCGGAACCAGTCAATCGCCACATGGCGCGCGATGGACAACAGCCATGTTTTTTCACTGCTTCTACCTTCGAATGTATGATAGGAATTCAAGACGCGGATATACACTTCCTGCGCCAAATCCTCAGCCTGTGTTTTATCTTTTACCATATAAAATAAAAATTGGTATAAATCTTGATGATATGCATCATATAATATCTGAAAGGTTTCTTCCATGGGAAGCCCCTCCGTTCACTTTTTTGTCGTATAAATGCGTTGAAAAGTTACATTACAACTATATTACGAGAAACTGGAATTTGGAAGGGAATTTATATTAACATATTCTTAAATTTTTAAAGGGGAAATTAACAAAAAAACACCCGCATGTTCTGCGGGTGTTTCGTATGGAACAAGATTGTTCGTCAATTTCAGACGCCATCCTGCACTTTTGTCGGAATATAAAATGTAAACGCCGTCCCTTTGTCGATGCTGCTGTGCACCGCAATTGAGCCGCCGTGCGCTTCCACGATATTTTTTACGATAGCGAGCCCGAGTCCGGTTCCCGCCCTGCCCCTTGTTCTCGCCTTGTCCGCTTTATAAAAACGTTCAAAAATAAAAGGCAGGTCCTCTTCAGGTATTCCCGAGCCGGAATCTTTAATATCGATTTTCAGTCCGTCTTTTACGGTCTGAGCCGCGATATGAACGCTTCCGCCTGACTCTGTATGACGCAGCGCGTTGTCTATAAGATTGGTAAACACCTGTTCCATTTTGTCTTCGTCAAAGACACACTCCGGCTGAGACACCGCAATGTCTTCTGTGAGCGAAACCCCTTTTTCCTTCGCTACCCCGGAAAATTTGCGGGAAATCTTCTCCAGAAATTCATGCAGGTTCACCGTTTCATAGTGCAGACCCGTATGTCCGGATTCCATTCTGGCCAAGTCCAGCAAGTCATTGACAAGCCGGCCCATGCGAAGGGATTCATCATAAATGATCTGCGCGATTTCTTTTTTCTCCTCTTCGGTACTTGCAATGTCGTCCACTATTGCCTCACTGTATCCTTGCAGCATAGAAATCGGAGTTCTGAGTTCATGACTGACATTGGCAATGAAATCTTCACGCAATTTATCAAGCCTGCGCTCTTCGGTCATGTCACGGAGCACGGCCACGGCGCCGCGGACGTGTGATTCCGCATAAAGAGGCGACATCAATAAAACCCATGACCTTCCTTGAAGCGTCATTTCAATCATTTGCTCTTTTTCTGTGCTCACGGCATTTTGAAAAAGCTCTTTTGCTTCAGGAGGAAGGTTGTCTCCTTCTTTAATGTTCATATTCTGCTCGTAATACCAAGCCTGCAGAAAACGTTCGGCCGGCGGGTTCGTCACCAAAATGGTGCCGTCGATATTAATGGTGATGACCCCGTCTGCCATACTGCTTAAAATATTCGACAGCTGTTCTTTTTCCTGATTCAGCGCGTTGATATGGAAATTGAGCTGCCGGCCCATCTGATTAAAGGCAATGGCCAGTTCCCCGATTTCATCTTGAGTCAGAATCGGAATTTTTGTATCAAACTTCCCTTTCGCCAAGTCCTGGGCGCCTTCCCGCATTTTCCGAAGCGGGTACGTCACCCTGCTGGATAAAAAGAACGCGAAAAACGTTGTCAAAACGATGGCAATTCCCGCCGCAAGAAAGATATACCGTGTCGTATGTTTCGTCGTATCTTTGACGGCAAGCAGCGACTGAGATAAAAAGACCATGCCTTTTTTGCCGTCTTTTTCATACGGCACGCCGACGATCAGCCGTTCGTTATCGGAACCGGCATCATTGGGCGCCGCGCGTTTGCTTACTTTTTTGCGGTCTGTCAGCGCCTTGTGCAAATCCCGGTCGCGTTTGATCTGCTCCAATGTAATAGATGATAAATGATTATCGTCATTCGGCGAATACCAGACGTGCTGATCATCCTGAATGATCGCGATGCTCGTTAAGTTGTCCGCCAGCTCCCACGTGATGGATCTGGCAAGCGGCTGGTCTTCATGATTTTCTATAATGACCGCTATTTTATCGGCAAGCTGCGTTAAATCTTTTTCCGCTTCTTCTACGTGGTAATTCTCTATGAATTCGAGAAGCAGCACCGTTAAAATAAATAAAACAATTAATACGAGTGAAAGAATGGTAAACCAAAGCTTTCCTACTACGCTTTTCCAAAACTTCATTCAGCGCCTACCTCAAATTTGTAACCCACTCCCCAGACGGTGACGATTTTTTTCGCCGCTCCCGGAGATACTTTGTTTAATTTTTCACGGAGCCGTTTTACATGGGTATCCACCGTTCTAAGGTCTCCGAAAAATTCATACTGCCATACTTCTTTTAAAAGCTTTTCTCTGTCATACACTTTGTCCGGTGTTTTCGCCAGAAAATACAGCAGTTCGTATTCCTTCGGCGTCAGGCTCACTTCCGTGCCGTCCGCAGTCACTCTGTGAGCATCGTGATCGATGGAAAGATGTGAAAAAACGAGCACATTTTTTGTCGGCGTATTTGCTGTCAGATAGGATGTTTGAGAAGCTCTTCTTAAAAGCGCCTTTACCCGAAGCACCACTTCTCTCGGGCTGAAAGGCTTCACGATATAATCGTCCGTACCCGCTTCAAACCCCTGAACGCGGTTGGCTTCTTCCCCTTTTGCCGTCAGCATGATAATCGGCGTCGCTTTTTTTTCTCTGAGCTGCCGGCATACTTCTATTCCGTCTGTTCCCGGCATCATTAAATCCAAGAGCACCAGATCATAATCTGAGGCCAGCCCCATTTTAATGGCCTCATCGCCGTTTTCCGCTTCTTCAATCACATAGTTTTCCCGTTCAAGGTACATTCTTAAAAGGCGGCGAATTCTGGCTTCATCATCTACTACTAATATTTTAGTTTCATTTGTTTGATCCATCGTTTTCCCCCTGCTTTCCTTCTGTTACTTTCATTTTAACAAACTGTGCGGCGGCTTGAGAACTGTATCGGCTTTCGGCATCTATGCGTACGAATGAAGTCCGGCAAGCACGAGATTTACAAAAATTAAGTTAAACATAATAATGGCAAAGCCGATGACGGCGAGCCATGCCGATTTTTCGCCATGCCAGCCTCTTGACAGCCGCAAGTGCAAGTATGCTGCGTAAAATAAAAAGGTGATCAGCGCCCATACTTCCTTAGGGTCCCAGCCCCAAAAACGCGTCCATGCAAGCTGCGCCCAAATCATCGCAAACACAAGCGCGCCGAGTGTAAATACCGGAAATCCGATGGAAACGGCGCGGTAGCCGACTTCATCTACCAAGTCGAGATTCACATTTTTGACGAGCGGGCTTAAAAGAGCGCTGATTCTCTTTCTGAATATCAGCCTGAGCGCGCCGTATAAGACGAGACCTGCGCCAAACGACCAGATCACCGTATTAACCTTTCTGCCTGAAAAAATGGCCGGGAGCTCAACAAACGGCTTCATTGCGCCTTCTGTAAGCAGTTCTCCTTCATGCGGACCGACAAGCGCAGGCATATCATATACCATGACGCTTTTGGCATCTTTTTTATCCACCCAATTAAATTCGGCTTTGTAGTCCGCCAGCCGGAATGCCGACGTGACGGCGATAAATGCCACGGTCGTCACGAGGATAAACATGATGACTTCGAGCCAGAACGTTTTTTTGCCCGGTCTGGACTGATCGACATGCTTTAACAGGAAAATGACTCCGGCTACAAAGCTGATCGCAAGAATCGCCTGCCCGAGCGCCGCCGTCGTGACGTGAATGTACAGCCAATTGCTTTGCAGTGACGGAATAAGCGGCGTAATGTCGGTCGGAAACATGCTTGCGTATGCAATAAGCAACAGCGCGATAGACAATGTGAACATGCCTAAAGACGGCAGTCTGTAAATAAAGTAAATAATAATAAAAGCGAGAACAAGCATCATGCCGAATGACGTGGTAAATTCAAACATATTGCTGACAGGCGCGTGTCCGCTTGCCGACCACCTCGCAATGAAGTAGCCGAGATGGCAAATAAATCCGAGAATGGTTAACGTGATTCCGATTGCCGACCAGCGGCCCTTACCGTCCTTTGCACCTTTTGTTCCCCGGATGGCGCCGCCGAAAACCGGGACGGCAATTAAATAAATCAAAAAGGCAGCATAAAGAAAATTTGCGCTCAGCTCCGCCATGACACCACTCCTTTTTCATTAGGCCTGATTTTTGACCAGTTCTTTTTGATCGGCCGGCTCTTTAATCCCGGTCCCGTTAAGAACATATTCAATATCCTTTTTCAAACCGAACCAGTTTTTGTTCGTATGACCCGCCACAAGCACTTCATTTTCACCGGTTTTGATCCAGATTCTTCTGTGCTGCCAGTACATTCCTTGAATGACGCCGATCATAAAAATCGCGCCGCCGACGGCAAGCACCCATAAGGTTAAATCTTTTCTGACGGTGAGTCCTGTAATGTTTTTCGTTTCCACGTGGTCGAATTTTAATTTGTACTTGTTATTCGCGGAACCTTCAACAGTCTGCTGAATCGCAACAAAGCTTTTCTCCCCTTTCGGCTTGTCAGGAGCCGTAACTTTAAAGACAAAAGCCGGATTGTTCGGAACCTTCGTTTTCGTGCTCGGTTCTCCGTCCTTGTTAAAATAAAAATCAGGAAGATAACTGGCGATCTGCACTTTGTAACCGTTACCAAGATCATAGTCCGTGTCTGGATCAAGAAGATTGATCTTCAGTCTGCCGAATGACTGTTTTGTTTTTTGGTCGATCAGCTGAAACACCATCTGATCGAGCTGGTTTTCTTTATAGTCCACCTGATACACGGAATAGGAGTCGAACCGCAGCGGTTCATTGACGCGGATATTGTTTTCTTTGACTCTTTTAAGCTTCGGCTTTTCACCGAATACAATGTCGCCTTCCCTCTTGTACAAAATTGCATCCGTATTGAAGGATTTGGCGACTTTGCCGTTTCCGGCTCTGTCAATGGCGTCGGCGAATACTTTTTTCTCAGTGTTTTTGTTATATGTCTGCATGGTGAACCGATTGTTTTTCAAGTAATATTTGCCGTCAGTGCCGGGAATCTGGGCGGTTTCGCCTTCACGGACCCAGAGGGTTTCATCGACATACATCCCCGGGACAAACCTCAGCATGGCTCCGATCAGAAAAATGATCAGGCCGATATGATTGACGTAGGGCCCCCACCTTGAAAAGCGCCCTTTTTCCGCCAGAATGCTTCCCTCTTGTTCTCGCACTCTATAATGCTTTTTTTTCAAACGTGTTCTGATGCCATCAGCCGCCTCCGCGCTCAGACCGGTTTCCGTCCGGCTGTATAGACGCTGCCTCTTCAAAAAGACCGGATTCCGCTGAACTCCTTGATTTTTCAGCGCTCTGTACAGAGGAATCACCCGATCCAGGCTGCAGATGACAAGTGATATGCCGATGGATGCGATCAGGAGCATATACCACCATGAACCGTACAGGTGATGAAATCCCAGCAGATAATAGATTTTGCCGATTATACCGTACTGCTGTTCATAATATGTATCCGGCTGGGCGCCCGGCGGCAGATAAGCTTCCTGCGGAAAAACCGTGCCGAATGCTGAAGCCGCCAGAGTAATGACGATCAGCCATATTCCGACTTTAACGGAAGAAAAGAAATTCCATACTTTATCTACGATTGTTTTGTTATATGTTTGCGAACGTCTTGCGCTGCCGTCGTACCGCATATCGGCAAGCGGCGACTTTTGATCATCAAGAGGCTTCCCGCACGACTCGCACAAAACTGTTCCGGCTGGATTCACGTGCCCGCATTCACATTTGACCTTTTTCATGAAGACGCCTCCAGCTTAATTAAATTCATATAGTCATGAACCATGCGTTCTGTCATCGTGCCGGTCACCACTTTCACGACTTTTCCGTCGGGATTGATCAAAAAAGTCGTCGGTATAGGCGATACGCCGTACGCGTCCAGCACTTGCCGGTCAGTATCAAGCGCAACCGGGAAATTGACGCCGTATGTTTTCATAAAATTATGTACTGCAATTTTTGATTCGCCGACATTTACCGCAACCACCTCTACACCGAGGTCTTTAAAATACTTATATTGGTTTTCCATATAGGGGAATTCCTGCTTGCAAGGCTCGCACCACGTTCCCCAGAAATTCAGAAAAACACCTTTTCCTTTTAACTGACTCAGTTCTATGTTTCTGCCCTCTGTATCTTTCAGCGCGAAATTCGGGGCTTTGGACCCCTCAGATATACGCTCGCCGTTTGTGTAAACAGCGTTATAGATGGTATATCCGAGCGCGCAGAGTAAGATGAGAAGGATGCCGGTCCGAATGAATAAACGCCGCCGTTTTTTGTTCATTGTACACTGCTCCCCTCCCCTGCCTGCAAATCCATTCAATTATATCATCTTCACGTTTTGTAATTTTTGAAGGTTATGTGAAAATTAGAAAGCGTTTTTACCGTGGTCGGCTAAAGCCCGCAGCCTTTTCACCTCATGCGGCGTCAATTCTCTTGCGTCTCCTGTGTGAAGGCCTCTTAAATCTAAAAATGCGTATTCTTCACGTTTGAGTTTCAGCACGTCATGACCGATCGCCTCGAACATGCGGCGGACCTGTCTGTTTCGGCCTTCATGAATCGTCAGCTGAATGATGCTCGTCTGCTTTCTTTTGTCCAGGGAAAGCATTTTCGCTCTGGCCGGAGCCGTCTTGCCTTCTTCAAGCTGAATGCCGCGCTCAAGCTTTCTCAGAAGTTCCTTGGAAGGAATCCCTTTCACTTTGGCGACGTATGTCTTATCAATTTCGTATTTCGGATGCATAAGTTTGTTGGCAAACTCGCCGTCATTTGTCAGCAATAAAAGACCGCTCGTATCATAATCAAGCCTGCCGATCGGATAAATGCGCTGCGGCACTTCTTTAAAGAAGTCGGTCACCACTTTCCGCCCTTTGTCGTCGTCAGCTGCTGAGATCACTCCTCTCGGTTTATAAAGCAGAAAGTACACGGGTTCTTCCCGTTCCACCTTTAATCCGTTTACTTCAATCTGATCAGAACCGGTCACTTTTACGCCGAGCTCTGTTATTACTTTTCCATTCACCTTTACTTTTCCTTCTTTTATCAGCTCTTCTGCCTTTCTGCGTGATGCCACGCCGGCATGAGCAATAACTTTTTGCAGTCTTTCCATGTCGTTCACCTCAAGTATAATCTTACTTTTTTCCACTTGAACAAACAAGCTTTTTCAAGGAGAGTTATTCTGATATATAAAAAGCGCCTGATTCAGGCGCTTCCAAATAATAACGTAACTATGATGATTGATGCAACCACTCCGATCAAATCAGCAAGAAGACCGACCTTTAGAGCATCCCCCATTTTTTTAATGCCGACCGCCCCGAAGTATACCGTCAGGACGTACAGCGTCGTATCAGTCGATCCCTGCATGACAGAAGCCAGTCTGCCGATAAATGAATCAGGCCCGTACACGGCGATCAAATCTGTCGTCATCCCGAGCGCCGCCGTACCTGAAATCGGACGGATCAGAGCAAGCGGCACGACCTCTGCCGGAATGCCGAGCGCCGTAAAGAAAGGCTTGCAAAGTCCCATGACAAAATCCAGCGCGCCTGAAGCCCGGAATACGGTGATCGCCACAAGCATCCCGACCAAAAACGGAATGATGGAAAACGCAATCTCAATTCCTTCTTTTCCGCCTTCAACGAATGATTCATACGTCGGCACTTTTTTGATCGTGCCGTATATCAATATACCGGCGATAATAATCGGGATCATGGCTAAAGACAGCCAATTCACCATTTCCATTCGCTTACCTCCCTTTTCTTTTGCGGCGGTACCAGAAGTAGCGGTCAATGAAAATTGCGCCGATTCCCGAAATTAAAGTCGCTAAGATGGTCGGTCCGACGATATCGGTCGGTGATTTCGCCGAATAAGCCATGCGGACGGCAATGACGGTTGTCGGTATCAATGTAATGCTCGAAGTATTTACCGCCAAAAAGGTAATCATGGAACGGCTGGCCTCAGACTTGTTGCCGTTCAGCTTTTTCATCTGCTCCATAGCTTTAATGCCGAGGGGTGTCGCAGCATTTCCCAACCCGAAAAAATTCGCCATGAGATTTGATAAGATGTATCCCATAGCCGGATGATCAGGGGGAATATCGGGAAACAGCTTAGAAATAAACGGGCGGCACATTCTGCTGAATATATCCAAAAGGCCGGACTGCTCGGCTATTTTCATCAGGCCGAGCCAGAACACGAGGACGCTCATTAATCCGAACGAGATCGTAACAGCTTCTTTCGCTCCTTTAAAAACAGCTTCATTCACATCCTGCAAGGTACCGTTAAACATCGCAAAAACAAGTCCGATTACAGTCAGACAGACCCAGATTAAATTGACCATACTGAACCGCCCGCCGTGCTCATAAAAAGGCTCGTAAATGTTTCAATGAAATGCTTTTTCGGCTTTTTATGGCGCTCATTTTCATAATAGACGGGGATCTTGGCGATCACTTTCCCGTCATGCATAACGGTCATCCGGCCGACAACATCAGGAATGAGAGAGGCATCCTTTTTCCAGGCTTTTTTCGGTTTTATTAAGGTTGTGCTGATTTTCACATCATCGATTTCATCCTCTTTTAACAAATATTTAACATCACGGGTAATAAAAGCGTGTTTTCCGTAAAACGTCTTTTTCAGCTTCGGGATGCCGCCTTTTTTGGCGACGACATAGGTTTTATAGTTCTCAAAGACATAATTAAACATATTCATATGGTCATCCCAGTCATCCGGATCATTAATAGTGACTGCGATGAGATCCGTTCCGTCTTTTGAAGCCGTCGAAACGAGGGTCCGTTTCGCGATTTTTGTGTAACCCGTTTTTCCGCCAGTGCTGTAAGGATAGAGCCCTGTCAAAAGCTTGTTTTTATTTTTCCACACCCGGTCCATCGTTTCCGCTTTATACACTTTTGTGCCTGAAACGGTCCGGTATTCCTTGATCTTCATCGCGTATTTGGTCAAAAGCGCCATGTCATACGCCGTTGAATATAAATTTTCGTGGTCATCCAGTCCGTGCGGGTTTTGAAATTTTGTATTTTCCATCCCGATTTGCTCGGCTTTTTGGTTCATCATAAATACAAAACCGTCAAGGCTTCCGCCGACATATTCGGCTATTGCCGCAGCGGCATCATTTCCTGATCTCAGCATAAGCCCGTATACGAGATCTTTCAGCTTAACTTTCTGTCCCGGCTGAAGATAAATTGCTGAACCTTCCGTTTTTACGGCATTCGGGGAAACAGTCACGGTCTTTTCCATCTTCCCTGATTCAATTGCCAGCACCGCCGTCATGATTTTAGTAATGCTTGCGATCCGCCGCTTATGATGTTCGTCCTTAGCGAATAATACCCTGCCTGATGTTCCGTCAATTAAAATCGCGCTTTTTGCGCTGACATGTATTTGGGCATGTGCCGTATTTCCGTCTGTAATGGAAAAAAGGATAACAAAAGTCAAAAGAAATACGGCAGCTTTTTTGAGAAAGCGCATGAATGCTCACGTCCTTGTTGTGGGTTTGTACAAGTTTATGCGCATGTCCATGACTTATGAATACCAATTACATCACTTTACATAAAAAAACTCTCCCAAAAGGGAGAGTTTTTATCTGGCTGATACCATATTTGAGCCTGATGCTTCATATTGCGCCAATTCTTCCCGCATGCGCAGAAACTCACTGCTGAGCGAAAGCAGAAGGCTCCGCAGCGAGTCCGGCACTCGCTGGTAAAATTCAATCGCGCTTTGGCCTGTATATGCGGCGCGGCTGTTTTCATACCATGTATCCTTTTTCGGCATGAAAAACTCTTCCACGCACTGATGATACACTTTATACAGGGTTTTCTCCGCTCTCGACTCATGAAACGGCTCCTGCATTAAGAGCCGGCGGCAGGCTTCCTGGGCGCCTTCGCAAAAGACGGTCATCCGTCTCAGCACACTGAGCACATCGCGGCAGTATGCCTCATCCGCCTTTCCCGAAGCCTGCATCTCCGGTAATGTTGTATGATTTAAATAGCTGCTGACCATCGTGACAACCTCGGCTAAAAATTTACCAGTTTCTTCAGTATGGGCCCTCACAATCGAATTTCCCATTTTCGTCCGTTTCCTTCCTCTCTTGTACTTCGTCAATGTGCGTCATTCATCAATGGCCTTTCCCTACTATCGTATGATGAAAAACCGTTATTATTTAATATCCTCAAAAGTTTGGTTGAAGTTTTCAAAGAACAAGTCGGCTTCCTCCTGGAGAACGTCTTCTTCCGCATTTTCAGGAAGCGGCGGGAGCTCGTCCAGTGTTTTTAAGCCGAATTGTTCAAGAAATACAGGTGTCGTGCCGTATAAAATCGCACGGCCGGGACCGTCGGCGCGGCCAACCTCACACAGCAGCGCTTTTGACACGAGGCTGTGCAGAATCCGTTCAGACTTCACGCCCCGGATATCTTCAATTTCTGCCCGTGTGATCGGCTGCTTGTACGAAACAATCGCCAGCACTTCTAAAGAAGCCTGTGACAGCCCCTTTGACGGCACTTCGATTAATTTTTTTAAATAAGGCACGAATTCTTTTTTCGTTCCAAGCATATACGTATCCGCATATTCGGTCAGCTCGATACCCCTGCCGTCTTCCTTGTACTGTGCGGCCACTTCTTCCATAATTCCGGCCAGCTCCGCTTCTTCTATTTCAAGCACCGTCACCAATTGCTTTTTGGTAAGCCCCTCATCACCCGCCGCATACAGCAGGGCTTCCACAATCGCTTTCCAATTCACGATATCAAGCGCCATGAATGGATTCACTCCCCGTAATGTATATATCTGAAAAGTTTTCTTCCTGTTCAAGGATAATCTGCTGATTTTTCATCAGCTCCAGAACTGCTAAAAACGTCACGACGAGATGGTCTTTTTGCCGAGAAGGAAAAAGCTCCGTGAAGTTTATTCTTCTTCCCGCCGTTTTTAAACTTTTTACGATTTCGTTCATTCTGTCTTCAATCGGTATTTCCTGTCTTGTAATGGTCGTTTCTTTCGGCCGCGTGATTTTTTTACGCTGAAGCACTTTTTGAAACGCGCCGATCATGTCATAAACGGTCACCGAAAGCTTCTGCTCCGTCTGTTTGATTTCTTTTGCATATTCACTTAAATCACTCGGCGGCTTCGTAAATGACTTTTGTCTTTCTTCTTCCCGCTCTTTTAAATCTTTCGCAGCGGTTTTATATTTTCTATACTCAATCAGCTTTTCAATCAGCTCGTCCCGAGGGTCTTCTTCTTCAAGCATTTCGTCTTCAAACAGCTCTTCCTCTTGTTTCGGAAGCAGCATTCGGCTTTTAATGCTGAGAAGAGTCGCCGCCATGACCAGATATTCACTGGCGACATCAAGTTCAAGCACTTGCATTGTATGTACATATAATAAATATTGTTCAGTAATGGTTGCCACGGGTATGTCGTATATGTCGATTTCAAGACGGTTAATCAGATGAAGCAGCAGGTCCAATGGGCCTTCAAACGTATCAATTTTCACTTGATATTCTACCATTATCTCACCATTTTCAATATCACTCTCATTGCCGGAAAAACTGGCTACCCATTAGTATAATCCACCGAAATGCTCGCGTCCAATACTTTTCTAATCGTGCTCCGTTATTTAGAAAATACTGAAAAAGAAGATATACGCCTATACCTTTAAAGGCGGATGCACATATGATAGCCGTGTAAACATGAAACAAAGGGAGGCTGATTTCACATGGGCGGAGCTTGTTTCGGCGGAGGATTTGCATTAATTGTCGTTCTGTTTATATTGCTCGTTGTCGTAGGGGCATCTTACATCTGCTAGTTCATCAGGCTTCAGACACCAAGCCGCTCTTTTTTCCTTTTCATAGCGCTGTGGTACACTGGGTTTAGCATAAAAGGAGGAAGCGGCTTGTATCCAAAAGCTTATATCGGCTTTTTGGCCGAATTTCACGCATCAAGAGATTATTTTGAGTGTCATGAACTGTTAGAGGAATATTGGAAAGAAAGCCCGCCTGGGGAGCGGAGCATTCATTGGGTCGGCCTGATTCAGCTTGCCGTCGCTCTGTATCACCAGCGAAGGGGGAATGAAGCCGGGGCTAAACGGCTGATTGCCAACAGCTTACGTATTCTGCGGTCTGAAAAACAGGCTGTCAGCTCTCTCGGTCTCAGTCATCCGAAGCTGATTGAGCTGATAGAATCGCTGTCAGACAACATAGAAGCGGGCCTGCCGTACAAAAGTGTTATGCTGCCGATTACAGATGAAACTTTGAAAGAAGCATGTCTTGCCGAATGCCGCCGCAAGGGCTATATATGGGGGCAAGACGGTGTATCCGATACCTTTCTTATTCATAAACACCGCCTGCGGGACAGGACGGATGTCATCATGGAACGCGAACGGGAAATTGAGAAAAGAAAAAAAAGCAGAGGCTGACGGTCAGCCCTGCTTTTTCTATATAAAAACAGCTCCCGAAACCGTGATGATTCCGGGAGCATTTGTCAGTTATTATATGAAATATCCTGATCTTTTTGATGTTGACAGCGTTCAAAAAAGCTTTGCGTTAATTCATTCGGAACGAGTGCCTCCGTTTTGAACAGACGTTTTAAGGCGTCCATCATTTGCTTTCCGATTCCTTGATGGCGGTGAGAAGGATTCACGCTGATATGACGGATTTCAACCTCCGAGTCTTTTTTTTCGACTCCGATCGCTCCGACGATATCTTCATCCTCTTTCCAAAGAAAGAGCTGGCGGCCAGTATCCGTTTCATAGTCCTTCATTGTCTGCTGAAGCTGCTTAAGATCTTTTTCATTCGGCATAAATGACAGAAGACCCATCGCAATCTTTTCAAACGATTTTTTATAACGAATTAACATAAAAACCCCTCTATATCCAAAATGTCCATTCATGTCCTATCAAACGGATACATAAAGGCGATCCGTTTTCTCACATTATATCATTTTCGCCGCGGTTTTAAACGCTTTTCAACAAATTATTCAAATGAGCGGTTTAAATTTGCCATTTCAATGGCGGATACTGCGCAGTCCGCTCCCTTATTTCCGGCTTTTGTTCCGGCGCGTTCGATAGCCTGCTCAATGGTTTCAGTCGTCACGATGCCGAAGATAACCGGGACGCCCGTCGCCGTTCCCGCCTGAGCGATGCCTTTTGCCGCTTCGTTGCAGACATAGTCATAATGCGTTGTCGCTCCTCTGATCACCGTGCCAAGTGTAATGACGGCATCGTATTTTTTCGTTTCCGCCATTTTTTTTGCGGCAAACGGGATTTCAAACGCTCCCGGCACCCAAGCGACATCAATGTCATTTGATTCTACACCGTGGCGAATCAATGTGTCTTCTGCTCCGCTTAACAGCTTGCTCGTAATAAATTCATTAAATCTGCCGACGACGATTCCGATTTTAAGTCCTGTTCCTACTAGGTTTCCTTGTATGATATTCATATGTTATCCATCCTTTTTTGTGAGATTTGTTTTTAGAAATGAAGCAAGTGTCCGAGTTTTTTCATTTTGGTTTGTAAATACTGCTTGTTGTGCTCACTCGCTTCCATTTGAAGCGGCACCCGATCTGAAATGCTTAGTCCGTACCCTTCAAGGCCGGCGATTTTCCGGGGGTTATTGGTTAAAAGTTTCATATGCTGAACCCCTAAATCGCGGAGAATCTGGGCGCCGATGCCATAGTTGCGCAAGTCAGGCAGAAAGCCGAGCGCTTCGTTCGCTTCAACCGTGTCGTACCCTTGTTCCTGCAATCGATACGCTTTCAGCTTATTGATGAGACCGATTCCTCTGCCTTCCTGACGCAAATACAATAGAACGCCGCGGCCTTCTTCGGCAATTTGCGCAAGCGCGGCATGAAGCTGAGGCCCGCAATCACAGCGGTGGGATGCAAACACATCGCCGGTCAGGCATTCTGAGTGCACTCTGACAAGAACGGGTCCGCTGTTAAACGGGACATCGCCCATGACAAAGGCGAGATGTTCTTTTCCGTCCACCTCGTTTGTATATCCGTAAACCCGGAACGTGCCGAAGTCAGTCGGCAGCGTAATGTCAACTTCTCTGTTCACAAGTGTTGTAATGTTGTAGCGGTATTCTATTAAGTCTTTTATCGTAATCATTTTCAGCTGGTGGCGTTTGGCGATCTCGGCTAACTCTGGCACTCTGGCCATTGTGCCGTCTTCATTCATAATTTCACAAATGACGCCCGCTCCTTGAGAACCGCATGCTTTTGCAAGGTCAACGGCTGCTTCCGTGTGGCCCGCCCGCTTCAGGACGCCTCCTTTTTTTGCGATTAAGGGAAAAATATGACCCGGACGCTGAAAATCGTCAGGCACAGATTCTTCGTCCAAAAGCGCCTGAATCGTAAAGGAACGTTCCTGAGCGCTGATTCCCGTTTTTGTCAGCTTGTGGTCAATGCTGACTGTAAACGCGGTCTCATGTGAGTCTGTATTATGATCGACCATTGGATGAAGATCCAGCCGGCCGGCGATGTCTTCAGAAAGCGGCGTGCAGATCAGGCCTCTCCCGTGGGTCGCCATAAAATTCACCACTTCAGGCGTAGCATGCTCAGCGAGCGCTACGAAATCTCCTTCGTTTTCTCTGTCTTCATCATCGACAACGATGATGACTTCACCTTTTTTCAGCGCTTCTAATGCCTCTTCTATCGGATGAAACATATTGATCTCCCTTTCTAAAAGCCGTTCTCGCTTAAAAAGGCTTCTGTGATAGTTTGATTGCTTTTCGTTTGTTCTGTTTTGTGCAAAAAGCGGTATAAGTATTTGCCGATCATGTCGCACTCAATATTGACGATCGAGCCGACTGCTTTCGTCCGGAAAATCGTTTCTGAGATGGTATGCGGAATGACAGATACCGTCACACTTTCGTCTGATAAGCCGAAAATCGTCAGGCTCACGCCGTCTACCGTAATCGAACCTTTCAATACGAGCGTTTTCGTCAATTCGGGAGACAGCTTTAAGTCGTAATAGACCGCGTTGCTTTTTTTCTCGATCCGTGTAATTTCCGCCGTCCCGTCTACGTGCCCTGATACAAAGTGGCCGCCGAACCGTCCGTTGGCGGACATTGCTCTTTCCAGATTCACTTTACTGCCTTTTGACAAGCCGTTCAGCGAAGTGGCTTTAACTGTCTCCGGCATGACATCTACCGTAAATTGATTGTCAGAAAATCCGGTCACGGTCAGGCAGATGCCGTTTACCGCGATGCTGTCGCCAAGCCTCACATCACTTGTCACTTTTGAAGCGGCAATTGTTAATGCCATGGAAAGGCCTGTCTTTTTGATTGCTTGGATCGTGCCTGTTTCTTCAACGATTCCTGTAAACATCGTCACCATCCTTTCCATCTTTAGGTATGGCCGTCAGTTTTATATCCGGCCCGATTTGGGTAATTTGTGTGAATTGTAAATGGGGGACATCTTTCATTGATTGAAAACCTTCACCGGAGATCAAGCTGGGAGCAAGCGTTCCTCCGATTAATGTAGGGGCGAAATAGAAATGAAGCTCGTCGAAACAGCCCGCCTTGACAAAACTTCCGTGTACAGATGCTCCTCCTTCCACATAAACGGACATTATGCCGTTTTCAGCGAGAATGCTGAGCACCTCAGGGATGTGAATGCGGTCTGTTTCAAGCGTAAAGACTTTTATTCCGAGTGCGGTCAGCCGGTCTTTCTTTCGGACGTCAGAACCTGCGGCTGTAAATATCCATGTCGGCGCAGCCCCGTCAGTGAGCACATTTGCCGTTTCAGGAACGGTCAGCTTTGTATCGAGAATGACTCTGACCGGCTGCTTCACCGCATCGGGGAGCCTGCATGTCAGGCTCGGATTATCGGCTTTGACTGTGCCTGCTCCGACAAGAATGCTTTGATGCGATTTCCTGTATTGCTGGGCATCAAGCCTTGCCGCCTCTGATGTAATCCATTTGCTGTCACCGGTTTCAGTCGCTGTTTTCCCGTCAAGGCTTGCGGCCGCTTTCAAGGTGACATACGGAAGTCCGGTCCGCATGAAGTGAAGAAACATTTTATTCAGCTCTTCTGCCTGTTGCCTGAGAAGCCCCGTTTTCACTTCGATGCCCGCTGCTTCCAGCATTGTGATGCCTTTTCCGGCTACAAGCGGATTGGGATCTTCCACAGCGATAAACACCCTTTTTATCCCTGATTTCATGATCAGTTCGGCACATGGCGGTGTTTTTCCGTAATGGCTGCAAGGCTCAAGCGTCACATACAAATCAGCGCCTTTTGCATGGCTGCCTGCCATATTGATCGCGTGCACCTCAGCATGGGCCTCTCCGTATTGCAAGTGGGCGCCCATTCCGACGATCTGTCCGTTTTTGACGACGACGGCGCCGACAAGAGGATTCGGCTGTGTCTGTCCTTCACCGCGTCTGGCAAGCTCTATTGCCGTATTCATATAATATTCTTCCATCGTTATCCCTCCCTTCTTCCACGCAATTTGGCGTCAAAAAAGCCCCGAATGTTTACACAGTTCGGGGCTTTACCAGTTTTAATCCATAGGAAATAAGACTATACAGTATGATTATTTTTTGCATAGCTTCTCTCATCCTTCTCCCATCCAGACTTTCACTGTCGGCTTCAGCTTTTCACTGAATCCACCGTATACAGATGCATACGGGTCACGGGCTGTAAAGCGCAGGAGCGCCTTATTACCGCCGGTCGGGATTTTCACCCAGCCCCGAAGGATACAATCAATATTTTTTTGTCCTTATCCGCTATTATAACATCCTTTACGGGAGGCGCAATGAATTTGCACCTAATTATTCAGAAAAAATAAAAAGCGCCTTTTTTCCAAAAAGGCGCCTTCATTTATTCGTTTACTTTAACGACCTTCAATAAGCCGTCAATCCGGTTCGATTTGCTGAAATACGCTTTAATCTTATCTCCTTTTTTCACATCGGAGAGATCCTGTTTCAGCTTGTCGCCGTTAAAAATGATTTTTGTGCCGTTTGCTGCCGTACCGTGGTATTCATTTCCTTCTATTTTCGTAATTTTATATGTTTTCACTGTATATTCTTCTTTTTCCTGAGACAGGGTTTGTCCGATCGCAGTAGGCACGTCTTTCAGTTCAATATCGTTTATGACCATAAAACCGCCCGCCAATAACAGCAGCAGTACAAGTAAAATGGCTGCTTTTGTTTTAATTCTTTCCATTTTTCTACCTCCAGCCCGTATCAATCTATTCATTACTATGTCATATTCCTTTTTTTCATGAATAGAAAACCGTTCTTCCCTGCGTGAGTTATTCATATAACGATTCATAAAGGGAAGATGTTTCATGTATCTGTAAAACTTTCTATCTATTAAATAGATATACGAATTTATGTTCTGTTTTTGTGGGTGGAAAGATAAATTTATATAAAAAAAGCAGTTTTCTCTAAAGAAAACTGCTCGTACGGTTTATTTCGTCTTGCGAATTTCATTAAACGGGAAGAAGACGAATTTTGATGTTCCCGCTATTTGTTTTTTCGTAAAAAGACCGAGGCCGTTGCGGCTGTCCATAGAGTTTCTGCGGTTATCACCCATGACGAAATATTTGTCGTCCGGCACTTTCACCGGGCCGAAGTCATCCGTCAGCGTGTCATAGCCGTCCTGCTTCGCTTTTGTCTTGTTTGCCGCTAAATACGGTTCGGACACTTTTTTGCCGTTGATGTACAGCTGATCGTTTTTCATTTGCACCGTGTCGCCGGGAAGTCCGATAATCCGTTTGACATAGTGCTCGTTTTCTCCGTTCAAAACGACGATCTGGCCGCGTTTGAAGTCGCTTATGTATTTGACCGTCATATTGACAAAGATTCTCTCACGGTCATGCAGAGTCGGTTCCATTGATTCCCCGTCAACGACATAAGGAGCAAATAAAAAGTTGCGGATGAGCACTGCCAGAACGACAGCGATGATAATGGCTTTCGCCCAATCAAGTACGGCGCTTTTTTTAGAAGTTTTTTCTTTTTCTGATTTCAAGTGATTTCCTCCCATTAGCCATGGTTGTTTTTATTTTACCATGAATCCCTGCACAGAGGGCAAATAAGCCCCGCACCTCATCCATTTTTTTCATTTCACAAGCCGGATCTGCTGATTTTACGGTATTTCACGAAGCTTCCGATCCGCCAAATGCACAAATACACAAAAGCAAGCTCCATTGTTAAAACGGCAAATTCCGCCGCGTCAATGTTTTTGAAATATTGACTGAGCACGATACGGATCGCAATAATCGCGATAATGACATATTTAAAGTTTTTATTCCGTTTGGAGTAGACAAAGCCGTCTTCCCGGATTTCATATGCGGTTTGCGACAGCATAATGACGCCAAATACCGCGCCTAACAGTCCGGCGATGGCGAGCTCCCAAACAGCGGGAAGATGAAACGGCTTTCCCGGAATATGCATGAGCTGGCTGATGCTGAACGAAAAAATGACGGCGATAATCACAAGCGGGAGAATGATGCCGAAGCCGCCGCCTTTAATCGGCCTGTTTCCCTTTTTCATTCTGAACCAAAAAATAAGTGCAATAATAATAATGACAAATAAAACGGTTGCCAATTGAACCAACGTTTTTACCTCTTTTCATTGTTGTAATCGGTCTTTTACACTATACCAGAGTGACCGCTATAGTTCATATATGTATTTTTTCATGATTTACACATGAGAATTTTCATATACATAAAAAAACCCGCCTGAAAAGGCGGGTTTTCCGTCATTAACCTTCTACACGGACTTCTTTCATTTTGTCTCCGTTAGACATGTTTTTCGCGTGCTCTAAACCGCTTGTCACTTTTCCGAATACAGTGTGAACGCCGTTTAAATGCGGCTGCGGCTCATGTACGATGAAGAATTGGCTTGAACCCGTGTCTTTACCGGCATGCGCCATTGATAAAGAACCGGCTTCGTGCTTATGCGGGTTGCCTTCTGTTTCACATTTGATCGTTTTTCCGCTTCCGCCCATGCCTGTCCCAGTCGGATCTCCGCCTTGGCTGACAAAGCCCGGAATCACGCGGTGGAAAATAACGCCGTCATAAAAGCCCGTATTCGCCAGGTTTTCAAAGTTAGCGACTGTATTAGGCGCTTCATTCGGGTAAAGTTCAAATTCGATTCTGCTGCCGTTTTCCATTTCGATGTAACCAGTTTTCATTCTCATTCCTACTTCCATATGTTTTTTGTCAAAGCCTTCTTCCACATGAATTTTCAATTGTAAGCCGGCTTTCTTTTTGATATTCTTTTGAAGGAAGATGCGTCTGCTCTTCTTTTCGCGGCTTATTATACCATACCTTCAGCCGGAAAACGAATCTCCCAGCTTCCAAAGAAAGAAAATGAAACCAGAACAGCTTCACAGCCGTCTATGTAACGGAACTGCTTCACGCAGGGCCTCACAAACCGCTTCAAAACGGCATTTGTGAAAAGAAGGAGGTTAACCGCTTTGAAAAAAATGTGGATTGGATTGCTGGCGGCGGCCGTTGTATTGTGCACAATACCGAAGATCAGCCTGGCCGATGCCGCAGTCGGAGATGTCATCGTCACACTGGGAGCAGATCTGTCAAACGCAGACCGTCAAAAAGTGCTTGACGAATTAAATGTTCCTGACAACGCGACAAAAGTGACGGTCACTAATAAAGAAGAACATGAATATCTGGGAAAATATATATCGAATGCCCAAATCGGCACAAGAGCCATTTCTTCATCATCCATCACGGTGGAAAAGAAAGGGTCCGGGCTTGACGTCCAAACCCATAACATCGATTCCATTACGGATGAAATGTACTTAAACGCCCTGATGACAGCAGGCGTGAAAGATGCGAAAGTATACGTAACGGCGCCGTTTGAAGTATCAGGAACCGCTGCATTAACAGGGGTCATTAAGGCATATGAAGTTTCATCAGACAAAGCGATTTCAGAAGATGTAAAACAAGTCGCCAACCAAGAGCTTGTCACAACATCAAAACTCGGAGATAAAATCGGAGATAAAAACGCCTCCGCGCTTATCGCAAACATTAAAGACGATTTCGCGAAAAACGGTGTGCCCGATACAAAAGAAGGAATCGAGAAAAAAGTCGATGATGCGGCATCAAACCTTAACATTACACTGACTGACGCTCAAAAAGACCAGCTTGTTTCATTGTTTAATAAAATGAAAAATGCCAAGATTGATTGGGGCCAAGTCGGCAATCAGCTTGATAAGGCTAAAGACAAAATCACAAAGTTCATTCAATCCGACGAAGGCAAAAGCTTTATTCAAAAAGTCATTGATTTCTTCGCGTCGATTTGGAATGCGATCGTGTCTGTATTTACAGGAGACAGCGGATCAAGTTCTAACAGCTAAAACAAAAAAGAGACCGGGACTGTATCGTCCCGGTCTCTTTTTTTGTTTATTGTTTGACTCCCGTCTTAAACGGCAGATCCAGCTTGACAATGTCTTCATAGGTTTCTCTTTTAATGACAAGATGCGCTTCGCCGTCTTCCACAAATACAACCGCGGGACGCGGAATGCGGTTATAGTTGTTAGCCATGCTGTATCCGTATGCCCCCGTGCAGAAAACGGCGAGCAGATCGCCTTCTTTCACTTCCGGAAGGTCTATATCCCAGATGAGCATATCTCCGCTTTCACAGCACTTACCCGCGATGGATACCGTTGTGTCATGGTGTTCTGAGATTCTGTTTGCCGATACGGCTTCATATTTCGCCTGATAAAGCGCAGGACGGATATTGTCGCTCATGCCTCCGTCAACGGCTGCATATTTACGGGTGCCGGGCACTTCTTTTTGCGAACCGATGGTATAAAGCGTCGTTCCGGCGTCTCCGACGAGCGAACGTCCCGGTTCAATCCAAATTTCCGGAATGTCAAAAGCGTACAGTTCTGCGTTTTCTTTTACCGCTTCAATAATTTTTTCCACGTAGACGGCGGGATGAAGAGGTTCATCCTCTTCTGTGTAGCGGATGCCGAAGCCTCCTCCTAAATTCAGCACTTCAGAGACAAAGCCGAATGATTCTCTCCATTCATTCAGTTTTGCAAAGATTTTTTCCGCGGCCAGGACAAAGCCCGCCGTATCAAAAATTTGCGATCCGATATGGCAGTGAACGCCGAGAAGACGGATATGGTCTGACTGTAATACTTGCTCAATCGCCTTTTCTATTTGCCCGTTATGCAGATCAAAACCGAATTTGGAATCTTCCTGCCCCGTCGTAATATAATCATGCGTGTGCGCCTCTACCCCCGGGGTGATCCGCAGAAGCACATCCATGGCGCGCCCTGATTTGCGGCACAGTTCCGCAAGTAAGGATATTTCATGAAAATTATCAACGACGATGCAGCCGATTTGATGATCGAGCGCCATTTGCAATTCTTCCCTGCTTTTGTTATTGCCGTGAAAATGTATCCGGTCAGCCGGAAAACCGGCCGAAACCGCCGTAAACAGCTCTCCGCCGGACACAACGTCCAATGAAAGCCCCTCCTGCTCAGCGAGCTGTATCATTGCAACGGAAGAAAATGCCTTGCTCGCGTATGCGACCTGCGCTTTTAAATCCGCGTCAATGAATGCCTGTTTAAAGCTTTTAGCGCGCTCACGTATTAAAGCCACGTCATAAACATAAAGAGGCGTGCCGTAATGCTCCGCTAAATACAGCGCATCCACACCTCCGATTTCCAGATGACCTAGTTTGTTTTGTCTGCTTGTGCCATGTAAGAACAATGCTCATTCCCTCTTTCTGATCCGCATATGGGTGAAAAGGACAGCTTTTGTTGAGCTGTCCTTATACAGGTCCCGTATAAGTTAAGACATACAATATCATAATCTTCTGTCGGTTTCAATGCGATTATGAACCGCTTGGCTGTCTTTGACGGTCTTTCGGGTGAACAATGCTCGGTCTGACTTTTGCTCCCGGCACTGTCGTCCGGACGAGCACCTGCCACAGCGCCTTGCCGTTAAATGGTAAAAACGGCCATAAATACGGCGTATGAAATGAGCGGATACTCGCCATTACGATCAGCAGCAATGTAAAGCCGATAACAAAGCCTTTCACTTTGAAAATGGCCACGAGAATCATTAAGATGAGACGCATCATTTTATTGGCGAGGCTGAGTTCATAGCTCGGCGTTGTGAATGATCCGATGGCGGCGATCGATACGTACAAAATCACTTCGGCTGAAAACAGCCCCACCGCTATGGCGATTTGTCCGATCAGCACCGCCGCAATCAGCCCCATGGCGGTCGATAAAGCGGTCGGCGTATGGATCGCGGCCATCCTGAGAAACTCAATGCCCAGATCGGCCAAAAAGATTTGCAGAATGATCGGGATATGCGTATTTTTATTTAAGCCGATAAAATCCAATCTTTCTGGCAGAAGAGACGGTTCGAGAACAAACAGGAACCAAATCGGAAGCAGGACAGTTGAAGCAATAATACCAAAAAACCTGATCCATCTTAAAAATGTCCCGACAGAAGGAGCCTGCCTGTATTCTTCCGCATGCTGAACGTGGTGAAAAATCGTTGTGGGCGTTATGATAACGCTCGGTGACGTATCGACGACGATAATGACGTGACCTTCCAAAATATGATTGGCGGCCACATCCGGGCGTTCTGTGTATCTGACCATAGGAAACGGGTTGTAGCCCTGCTTGACGATAAATTCTTCCACCGTTTTATCAGCCATCGTCAGCCCGTCAATGTCAATCGCATTCACTTCGTTTTCGACGATGCTGACAAGATCAGGGTCCGCGATGTCCTCTATATACACAATGGCCAGATCGGTCTTAGAGCGCTCACCGACTTTCGTAATTTTGACGCGGAGCCTTTCGTCTCTGATTCTTCTTCTGATCAACGCTGTATTAATGACGATACTTTCTATAAAACCGTCTCTTGCCCCGCGCACGACCTTTTCTGTATCCGGTTCTTCGGGCGTGCGTCCGGGATAATTCCTGACGTCGACGACGAAAGCGAAGCCGGCGTCTTCAACGATAACGGCGACAAGTCCGGAAAGCACTTGATCCGTTGCTTCGTCGAGTGTTTTCACTTTTTGGACCTGCTGATTGACGAGCCTGTTTTCAACGACATCAATCGCTTCATCCGCGTTCTCGTCATAATTATTGACATCGACGAGCTGCTCTATTAAATGAATGATAAACAAAGTATCGGTTAACCCGTTGACAAAGTAAATCTGGACTTCCCGGCCTAAAACTTGAACTTTGCGGACGCCGACATCATAGCTCGTCCCCATACCGACACGGTCTTTAAAAAATTGTTCATTTTTTCTAGGATCCCGGTATACTTTTATCATGTTTTCCGGTTTTTCCGGCATGATATTCGCTCCTTTCTAAAATGAATTCGACAGCCTTCATCGTAATCGGCGAGCCTTTGGATATATCATCTTTTCTTCCCATCTTTCCTATGTCGCCGATGCCTACAATGAGGGGAACGTCCAGTTTGTCAAGACAATACACCGTGTCTCCGTTCATTCTGTGCTCGTCCATTTCTCTCATTCCGATTTTGTCGACGCCAAACTCCGTCACTTCTCCATCACGGTCAATGGAGACATCTACTTTCGTCCATTCAGCCTGATGGGTTTTAGAAGCGACCGCAATCACTCCCAGCACTTCAATGTCTTGATGTGAGGCGACATATTTCAGCGCCGTTTCGCCCGGTCCTTCACCTTGCAGGCCCGAATCGTCAAACATGACAAACACCGGGTCATTCGGCGCGGTTTTAATCAGCTGAACAAGTTCCGGACCGCTTCTGGTTGAAGGATTGCCCTTTGATTGGGAAATACACCGTCCGCCTGTTTTTTCCGCGGCATATTCAATCGTTTTGGCGGCGTATACGTCCCCGTCTGTCACAAGGATGACTTTCCGTTTCGTCATCAGACATTATCCTTTCGGTTTAAAAATAACAGCCACAAGAAATGCGAATAAAATCGCTGAAGATATGCCGGCGGAGGTAAGTTCAAAAATCCCCATGCCGATCCCGATAAATCCATGCTCGTGAGCTTGATGCATGGCGCCGTGCAATAAGCTGTGTCCGAAGCTGACGATGGGAACCGTCGCGCCCGCGCCTGCGAACTCGATAAATTTGTCATAAATGCCGAACCCGTCTAATAAGGTGCCGATGACCACAAAAGTTGTCATCACATGGGCGGGTGTCAGTTTAAAAATGTCCAGCAGCAGCTGACCGATAATACAAATGATTCCTCCGCAAACAAAAGCCAACAGATATTCCATTTATGATGCACCTCCCGCTCGCTCAAATACCACACCGTGGGCGATGGTCGGAATGGTTTCCTTCTGCTGAATCATTGTCGGACTTAAAAGCGCTCCTGTCGCGACAACGAGAACCCTGTTGAGAGACCCCGCTTTTAATTGATTAAAAATATGTGTGTACGTAACAAGCGCGGAGCAGGCGCAGCCGCTTCCGCCCGCAAATACCTGCTGATCCGGCGTATAGATGAGAAGACCGCAGTCATCGTGTTTCGTTCCGGCGGGATAGCCTTCTTCTTTAAGCAAATCTTTTAAAATCGGCGAGCCGACGCCTGAAAGGTCTCCCGTTAAAATCAGATCGTAATCATCCGCCGTACGGTTCAAGTCCTTCAGGTGCTGTTTGATTGTATCTGCAGCAGCGGGCGCCATGGCAGAGCCCATATCAAACGGGTCTGTAATCCCGAGGTCGCTTACTTTTCCCACTGTCGCGCTTGTAATCTTGATATCAGAAGGGTTTTGGCTGATGATGACCGCCCCTCCCCCCGTAACCGTTGAAGTGGCGGTATCCGGTTTTTGCCCGCCATACTCCGTCGGATTACGGAATTGCCGTTCTGCCGTCGCATTATGGCTGCTCGTGGCCGCAATCGCCCTGTTCGCAAAACCGCCGTCAATGAGTGCGGATGCGACGGCAACCGTTTCCATTGACGTCGAGCAGGCGCCGAACAGACAGAGGAACGGAATTTTCAGATGTCTTGCGACGTAATTGGCCGTCACATTTTGATTTAAAAGATCACCTGCGAGCAACAAATCAATATCGCTTTTTTTCAGGTTTTGTTTTTGCAAAGCGGAGTTGATGGCATCTTCCATTAATTGACGTTCCGCCATTTCCCAGTTTTTCTGATTGCAATGCATTTCATCGTATGTCTTATCAAACAGCGAGCCGAGCGGGCCGTCTTTTTCTTTCGGTCCGGCTGCCGTCCCCGCCGCATTTATAAATAACGGGTTTTCAAACACCCAGGTTTGCTTTCCGGTCAATTTCATTTTTTCTCCTCCTATGAAAACAGTTTTTCACAAGCAAACCGTATCAGGCCTACGATATAGGCCGCCACGACGCCGAATACAATGACGTTTCCCGCCAATTTAAACATGTTTGTCGCCACTCCGAGCACAAGCCCTTCACTTCTGTGTTCCAGAGCCGCGCTTGTCATACTGTTTGCAAATCCCGTCACCGGCACGGCTGAACCCGCTCCGGCAAATTGACCGAGTCTGTCATAAATGCCGAATCCGGTCAGCAGGGCTGAAATTAAAATAAGAGTGGCGGACGTCGGGTTGCCCGCTGTTTTTTCGTTAAAATTAAAAAAGTGGATGTAAAAATCTTGAAGAGCCTGCCCGATCAGACAGATCAAACCGCCGATCAGAAAAGCTTTGACACAATTCCAGACATATGGCGGTTTCGGCTGATAGTCTTTCACTTTTGTTTTGTAATTTTCTTTTAAGTTTGTCACGTCTGTTCCTCCTTATGAATGATGGATAAAATACAGCCAATGAAATAAAGAGCCGGCTATTTTGCCGAACACAATGGCCATCAGCAAAATGATGATTTTGCTGCCGAAGCCGATCCGTTTGGCAAGAATGGGAAGCACATTCAGCACTTCTGTAAGCGCGGCGGCCAGCATGCCGATAAACATGCCGGCCAAAAGCCCGACCGGAACGGCTAGCCATTCAGATAAAAAAAAATGATTCATATTTAAGGTTTCCCAGCCGCCAAACACAGCCCCTGAAATAACAGCCCCTTCGTAGGCCTGTACAAAGCGCATTGTTTTTGTCAGCTGCATAAGGCGGGGGACGATTCCCATAACGGTTAAAAAAGCCACAAAGCCCGCTCCCACGGTCAGCCCGCCGCCAAGCCCGACAAATATAACGAAAAGAATGCTAACGATCATGCAGATCTTTCATCGTTTCTTCATTTTCGTGCATTGCGACATAATGATCGAGATCAAGCTGATAATTAAACATCTCGACCTCCAGCGGGCTTGGCTCTTCATTCAGGCGTTTTTTGAAGATGTGATTGAAAAAGACGATCATACCGAGACCGAGGCCGATACTGTACGGAATCTGAAGCAGATACGGATATTCATTCCGTCTGCCCGTTATGATTTCATATAAGGCGATATGAACTTCTCTCATACTCACATCTTCATGAAAATTCATAATGGCGAGACATGAACCGATAAAAAGCAGCAGCCAGACACCGACAAACAAAACGGCTGACAGCTGCTTTTTCTGGTAATGAATTTCCACTATCGTTTCAGCGCCGCCGACGGTCTGTACATCAAGAGCGGGAAAAGCGGTATGAATGGCCTTCAGCACTTTTATAATGTCCAGCACTACGATATTTTTGTCTTTTTTCGTGATCTGATACAGCGGCAGTGCCGACAGTTTTTTTTTCAGCTTTTGCTGTCCCGCGATCTGCGCGGCGTCGCCGACTGTGATGATATCTCCGGTATGAGCCTTCACGCGGTGGCGAAGTCTGAGGAATATTCGTCTTTCCATCTTGCATCACCATCTTTCGGGTGGTTATATATGTAGTATGTGGTTCACTTTTGTTCTCATTCATCAGCGGCAAAAGACCATAAATTACCACTTGTGCACAAATAAAAAAAGCCGGCCCGTAAAAGGTCAGCTTTCCGTATGATCCATCTGCACTTTAATCTGCTTTAATATTTTTTTCTCCAGCCTCGATACCTGGACTTGTGAAATCCCGAGCCGTTCGGCTACTTCCGACTGGGTCTGGTCTTTGTAATACCTCAGATAGACAATGAGTTTTTCCCGTTCTTCCAAATCACTGATCGCTTCCTTGAGGGCGATTTTGTCAAACCACTTCTCTTCTGAATGATCGGCGATCTGATCGAGCAGGGTGATCGGGTCTCCGTCATTTTCATATACCGTCTCATGAATGGATGAAGGCGCCCGCACCGCTTCCTGCGCAAGCACCACATCCTCCGCATCAATTTCTAAATGATCCGCGATTTCCTGAACGGTCGGCACTCTTCCGTATGTTTTTGACAGCTCATCTTTCGCCCGGCGGATTTTATTGCCCAGTTCTTTTAAAGATCTTGACACTTTGACGGTTCCGTCATCACGGATGAAGCGCTGGATTTCTCCGATAATCATCGGCACGGCATAAGTTGAAAAACGGACATCATAGGACAAATCGAATTTATCAACGGATTTTAACAATCCGATACAGCCGATCTGAAACAGATCGTCCGGCTCATAGCCTCTGTTTAAAAACCTTTGCACGACAGACCACACAAGACGCATGTTTTTTTCTATGAGGAGGTCTCTTGCCTGCTGGTCGCCCTCTTGGCTCTTTTTGATTAATTCTTTGACTTCATGGTCCTTGAGCTGCGCGTTTTTGCTGTTTTTCTTAACCTCCACATCCATAACAAATCTCCTTAATTACAAAGCGCTTTGCTTTTTGATAGGTGTTTTGTTAAGCGTATCGTCGTCCCCATCTCCGGCGAGGAATCAATCGTGACATCATCCATGAAGTTTTCCATAATGGTAAAGCCCATTCCGGAGCGCTCAAGCTCGGGTTTTGTCGTAAAGAGCGGCTGGCGCGCCTCCTCCAGATCCGTGATCCCGAGGCCTTCATCCCGTATGGTCAGATAGACGACGTGATCCTCCAGCGTGACGGAGATGTACACCTTTCCGTCGCAGTTTTCTTCATAGCCGTGGATGATCGCGTTTGTTACCGCTTCTGATACGACGGTTTTGATTTCCGTCAGCTCGTCCATCGTCGGGTCCAGCTGTGCGATAAAAGAAGCAACCGTTACACGCGCAAACGATTCATTCTGACTGAGGGCTGAAAATTCAAGATGCATCTCGTTTTTCATGATGCCACCCCCAGCGTTAAAAGCGCTTTTTGTTCTGATTGTTCGAACCTGATAATTTTAAACAGGCCCGACATGTCAAACAGACGTCTCACCGCAGGCGAAATCGCGCACACGACCATTTCTCCGCCGAGCTGTTTAATTTGTTTATAACGTCCTAAAATCACGCCGAGGCCCGAGCTGTCCATGAAGGAAAGATCTTCAAGGTTCAGCACGATGTGACGGATGCCGTCAGCCTCCAGCGATTCAGTCACCTTTTGTTTTAATGATTCTGCCGTATGGTGGTCAAGTTCACCTGTTAATCGAATACAAAGCACGGATTCTTTGACATGAAAGTCAATTCCAAGGCTCATGCTCATTCCTCCTTGATATGATCGGATAATGAGTGTTTCGATTTTCGGGAAAGCAATTCCTTCACTATGACAAAACTAGTGCCCATTCGCCACGATTATTTAAATTTTGTCCAATCTCCCATCGTCCGCTTCAGAAAAGTGAGAAAACCCGCTTTTTCCATGTCGTCTTTTGCCGTGACGGGGCTTTCAACGAGCACTTTTCCGTCTTTTTTCAGAACGAGGCTGCCAAGCACCTCTCCTTTTTTAACCGGAGCCGTTACATTGCTGTTGATTTTCACTTCTTTTTTAACTTTGTCCATATTCTCCCCCTTTTTGGCTAAAAGGGAAATCGGTTCAGACGTGGTCAGCTTGATCAGTTTCTGCTTACCTTTTTTGACTTTGACCGATCCGACGATTTGATTCCGTTTATACAATGGATGTGTTTTGAACTGGCTGAAGGCATAATCAAGCATTTTTGTCACTTGGGCATTTCTTTCTTTCGGAGTGCTGGCTCCGAAAACGACTGCGATGACCCTCATATTGCCTTTTTTAGCGGTGGCAGTTAAACAATACTTCGCTTCGCCTGTAAAGCCGGTTTTCACACCGTCTACACCCGGATAAAATTTGATCAGCCGGTTTGTATTGACGAGCCAGAACTTTTTGTCTGTATTTTCTCTTAAATAATCCTCATACGTTCCCGTAAATTGAGTGATTTTGTCATACTTCAATAATTCCTTCGCCATTTTTGCCATGTCGTAAGCAGAGCTGTAATGGCCTTTTTCAGGCAGGCCTGTCGGGTTTTTGAAGGAGGTATCTTTCAATCCCAATTCTTTTGCTTTTTTGTTCATCCGGCTGACGAAATCCTCTTCCGAACCGGCGATATATTCTGCCATCGCGACAGATGCGTCATTTCCGGAAGCGATCGCAATTCCTTTGAGCATTTCTTTTACCGTCATTTCCTCTCCGGGTTCAAGGAAAATCTGCGAGCCGCCCATGGACGCGGCATGTTCACTCGTCCTGACTTTATCGCTCATCTTAATGTTTCCTTTGTCAAGCGCTTCCATGATTAAAAGCATGGTCATGATTTTTGTCATGCTTGCCGGCGCCAGGCGCTCCCGGCTGTTCTTATTGTAAAGAATGCTTCCCGTATCGCGTTCAATCAGCACGGCGCTTTTGGCTTCATGAGCGAGCTCCGATGTATGTTTTCCGTCCGGCTTTGCAAAAGCGGACGGTGCCGATGCGGTTAATAAAATGCCAATCAACAAAGTGGATATAAGACGTTTCATCTCCAAAGCCCTCCATTTCATAATCCTTTTTATTTTTTCCAAGCCCGGTGGTTTTATACGCCTCATCTGGAAAATGTTTCGTTTTGAGGGCACAAAAAAACAGCTGCTCCCGAAGAAACAGCTGCCTGATGTTTATTTATTTTTGAGATCGTGCGACTACGGCTTTTACAAGCTTCAAAAAGCCGCCTTTTACTTTTTCCGTCATTTCCATCACTTCATCATGGGATAACGGCTGGTCAAGAATACCGGCCGCAGCGTTGGAAATGCATGAGATGCCGAGAACTCGCATACCGGCATGGTTTGCGACGATAACTTCCGGCACAGTCGACATGCCGACAGCGTCAGATCCCATCGTTCTTAAAAACCGAACTTCTGCCGGCGTTTCGTAAGATGGTCCCGTAACAGCTGTATACACACCTTTTTGAACCGGAATGCCAAGCTCATCCGCCGTTTTTTCAGCCAAGTTTGACAGCTCTTTGTCATAGGCTTCTGACATGTCCGGGAATCTGACTCCGAATTCAGCTTCGTTCGGTCCGATTAACGGGTTGGTGCCCGTAAAGTTGATATGGTCGGTAATAATCATCAAATCACCGGCGCGGAATTCAGTGTTGATACCGCCGGCTGCGTTCGTCACGATGAGAGATTCAACGCCGAGCGCCTTCATCACGCGGACGGGAAACGTTACCTGATCCATTGAGTAGCCTTCATAGTAATGAAAGCGGCCCTGCATCGCGATAACCTGTACACCTTCAAGCGTACCCATCACAAGCTGGCCGGCATGGCCTTCTACCGTTGAGACCGGAAAATCAGGAATCGTTTCATATGTAAGCTTAACAGCTCCTTCAATTTCATCTGCCAATACTCCGAGCCCTGACCCTAAAATCAGACCGATCTTCGGTGTTTCTTTCACGTGTTCTTTAATAAATGCAGCAGCACGTTCGATCTTTTGTTTCAAAAAAAGTCCCCCTACTGTAATCTTGATAAAAAGCTTTTTCCGTATTCCGGCTTTTCTGTTTTGAAATTATCCGCAATGGTTGCGCCGATATCGGCAAATGTATCCGCAAGCGGCAGTTGTTCAGTGTGCTTATGCTTTTTGCTGTAGACAAGAAGCGGCACATACTCCCGCGTGTGGTCTGTCCCGTGATGGACAGGGTCGTTGCCGTGATCCGCCGTAATGATGAGCAGGTCGTCTTCTTTCATTTTTTCAAACACTTCCGGAAGCCTCGCGTCGAATTCCTCAAGCGCTTTTCCGTACCCTTCCGGATCACGGCGGTGTCCGTACAGCGCATCAAAATCAACGAGGTTGGCAAAGCTCAGACCCGTAAAATCTTCGCCGATCGTTTCAATGACTTTGTCCATGCCGTCCATATTAGATACTGTGCGGCGTGACGAGGTAATGCCTTCTCCATCATAAATATCAGAAATTTTGCCGATGGAAATGACGTCAAATCCGCTGTCCTTCATTCCGTTCATTACCGTGCGGCCGAACGGTTTGAGGGCATAATCATGGCGGTTCGGCGTACGCGTGAAGCTGCCCGGTTCTCCGACGAACGGTCTTGCGATAATCCGGCCGACCATGTATTTCGGATCAAGCGTCAGTTCTCTGGCCGTCTCACAGATGCTGTACAGCTCGTCAAGCGGAACGACATCTTCGTGAGCCGCAATCTGCAAAACGGAATCTGCTGATGTATAAACGATCAGCGCACCCGTTTCCATATGTTCTTTACCGAGCTCGTACAGAATCGCCGTTCCTGAAGCCGGCTTATTTCCGATGATTTTCCGTCCCGAACGCTGCTCAAGCTCCTGAAGAAGCTCATCCGGAAATCCTTCCGGGAACACTTTAAACGGTTTTTCAATATAAAGGCCCATAATCTCCCAGTGGCCTGTCATCGTATCTTTCCCGTTTGACGCCTCCTGCATTTTACCGTAGTACGCAAGAGGGTGCTCCGTTTTTTCCACTCCCTTAATGTCTCCGATCAGTCCGAGACCGAGCTGAGCCATATGGGGCATATGTAAACCGTTCATGTGCTCTGCGATATGTCCGAGCGTATTTGCGCCTATATCATTAAAATCGGCCGCGTCCGGCGCTTCACCGATTCCGACAGAATCCATTACGATCAAAAATACACGTTTATATTTGTATTCAGACATCATAAAAGCCTCCTTTTCTTCCATCTGTCCATTGTAGCTTACAGAGGTCAGACAACTCAAGTATAAACCGTTTACATTCTTATTGACAATGCCCATTCAAATAATAAGAACCTTCTCTGTATTCCGCCAATCCGACAGAAAAAAGCCGCAGCCCCTCTGGCAGCGGCTCCTAAGCACGCGGATGATACTGCTTGTACACGTCCTTCAGCCTTGTTTTCGACACATGCGTGTAAATTTGCGTCGTGGAAATATCGGCATGTCCGAGCATCTCCTGTACGGCGCGCAGGTCCGCCCCGTTTTCAAGCAGGTGCGTTGCAAAAGAGTGCCGGAGCGTGTGCGGTGTCAGTTCTTTTTTAATGCCCGCCTCAAGTGCGATTTTTTTCAGGTTTTTCCAGAATCCCTGCCGGCTGATCTGGCGGCCGTGATGATTCAGAAAAAGTGCTTCGGTCACGTTTTTCTTTAATAATTTCCCTCTGGCTTTTTCAATGTACGCTTCGATCGCATGGGAGGCGGCTTCACCGATGGGCACAATCCGCTCTTTCCGCCCTTTTCCGAAGCAGCGGACAAATCCCATCGTCAAATGGACATCAGATAATTTCAGCTCGATCATCTCGCTGACCCTGATACCCGTTGCATACAGCAGTTCAAGCATGGCTTTATCCCTGAGACCGAACGGACTGTCAAGCTTAGGCGTGTCCAATAACCGCTCTACTTCTTGCAGCGCCAGCACTTTTGGAAGCGCCCGCTCTGTTTTTTGTGTTTCAATATGTACCGAAGGATCTTTATCCGCGGCTTTTTCCCTTAACAGAAACTGATGAAAAGACCGGATCGACGCCAAATGTCTGGCAGACGTCTTACCGGATTTTCCGGAGTCCTTTAAATGCTTTAAATATTGAATAATATGAAGACGGGTCACATCATTCCATGAAGTGATCTGAAGGGTTTCAGTTAAGAAGAGAGAATAACTTTTCAGATCACGCTCATAGGACATCATCGTATTTTGGGACAGCCCTCTTTCAACCCTCACATAATGGATGAAATCCTTAATTTGATCCTTCACTCTTGATCTACTCCCCGTTTTGGTAAAAAAAGATCAATCGGCCGAACCAGCCGTCTTTCTCCTCATGTTCCGTTTTGGCCACTTTGACGGCGGAGCCTTCCGGTTTATCGTACCGATGATAGTTTTCATACTCTGAATTCACCCATATCATAGCATAATAGAACAGTGCGGTAAAACCTGTGAACAGAATAAACACTTTGATCGTATCCGCGGCTGTTTTTATGAATCTGCCCATCTTTCGATCGATCCTTTCTTTGGCGGCTGTTAGTACACCTTATGCCAATTTCAAAGGCTTTTATACATAAAAACAGCAAAAAACCCTTTCCTGACAGAAAAGGTTCATAGGCTTTTATTCTGTTTCATCCTCGCGGCAGCGGTGGCAGATTCCGTGAAAAGTCAATCTATGATCTTTAATTTTAAATTTCCAATCACGTTCAATCACTTCTTCAACGTCTTCAAGCAGATCTTCTTCAATTTCATCGACGGCTCCGCACTCCATACACACCAAGTGATGATGAAAATGGGCTGCGCCTTCTTTGCGAAGGTCGTAGCGGGATACGCCGTCCCCGAAGTTAATTTTATCAACGACTTTTAATTCTGTTAATAATTCTAATGTACGGTATACTGTAGCGAGACCAATTTCAGGAGATTTCTCTTTTACGAGGAGGTATACATCTTCTGCGCTTAAATGGTCTTCTTCGTTTTCAAGCAGCACTCTTACCGTTGCTTCACGCTGTGGCGTAAGCTTGTAGCTTGACGAGTGCAGCTGCTTTTTAATTCGATCAATACGGTTTTCCATGTCTTTCCCTCCTACGCCGCATTCCATGACTCATTATAACAAAATACGCGGAGAGTTCCAACTATAATTATTATAAACTGATAAATAAAAGTATTATTTTGTGATAATCATTCTAAAATATGCGCGATGACAGCTTTTCCATAAACACCGGAGACACGTAGGCTTCCAGCAGCGAAGCGATGACTGAGAAGAACACGATAAGAATCAGCACGAAGGCGTAGCGTCCGAACCATTGGATCGGCGCGTCATGAAGGCTGCGTTTGACAAACAGCTGCCGGATCAGTTTCAGCGAAAAAGCGATGGAGCATGTCCCCATGATAAGGTATGCCGGAATGAGAACGATGTTTTGCGGCAGCACCGAAATGAATGACAGGAAAAATCCGTTCATCCCCATTTGATTCACTAAAAATCCGACCGTGAAGCCGACGACGATTCCTTTCAAAAACACCATAATGAAAATAACCGGAAGACCGATAACGGAAATGCCGAGGATCCACATCAGACCCAAATATTTTACATCATGAAAGACGGCCTGCCAAAACATTTCTGAAGAGCCCGCATGTTTTCCGTCAGACAGCTGTCCGAAAAACTTGCTTAAATAGTAATACAAATCTTCTTTCTGCGTGATGGTCATGCTGTTGACAATGATTGCGCCGAAAATGACGCCCATTAAAAACAAAACGAACACAAATATATAAAGTGACAGATGATCCTTTACATGGCGAAAAAACAGTTCTTTGTACGATTGTTTTCTCATACCGCTTTCCTCCCGCTAATCTATTGACTTGATTTAGTAGATTGTATGAAAGAAAAGAGAAAACATGACAGAGAATCATAGAAAGGCGCGAGATTCCGGCATAAAAAAAGAACCCCCGTCATCACTCCGGTGATCACAGGGGTTCCTTTTTTTATGTTTTATTCTTTCCAGCCTGTCTTTTTTCGTTTTTGTCACTCTTTCATGCGTGCTGAAGGACGGCACCTCCCCCCTTGACAAGACTGCGTCACGCATTCCGTTTCTTCTGAGATGCTCCCGCATTTTTTTCGCTTTGCTCTTCGCCATGTGCCGATCGCTCCTTTTCCTTTTCTCTATCATAACAAAAAAATCCAAGTGCGTTCATGAATACGGCTTATGTTTCGTCCGGTAAGCGCGCAGAGACGTTTTGGCAGATGAAAAGCTCCCGATCGCGGCGTATCCGTAAAAGAATCCCATAAAAATCCCCGCATACACGTGTTCGTGGTGACCGAAAACGATAGACACAACATTTCCGACAACAAGGGCAATCGTAGGAACGAATATGCCAGGAACCCGGCAGAACACTTTGATCAGCTGTGTGACGCATAAGACGATCGGCACGCCGATCACAGCATCCCAAATATTTGTATGGATCAGCGGAAAATAATCCACATTGACACCTCTTTACTCCGTCTTTTGCTTTCTGTTAGCCTGCCAAAGAATTCCGCTTCCTATTCATATAAAAAAACAGCACCGGACACATATCCGGTGCTGCAAGCATTATTTATTTTCCCGCCGCGGCCCGTTCTACGGCTGCTGATACGGCCCGATGCACGTCCGCGTCCAAAGGCTGAGGCACGAGATCACCGTGTTTCGTGCAAGAGGCGATGGCTTCTGCGGCCGCCACAAGCATTTCATGGTCAATTTTCTTGCTTTTAGCGTTCAGCGCGCCGCGGAAAATACCCGGGAAGCCGAGAACATTATTGACTGAACGGCCGTCGGCTGCATAGGCGGCTCCGGCTTGTAATGCCTCTTCCGGTTCAATTTCCGGTTTCGGGTTAGATAAGGCCAGAATAACTTGTCCCTTTCTGACATCTTCTTTTTTAATTAGACCCGGAACTCCGGTAGTGCTGATCACGATGTCACACGTGTCCATTAAATCCTTGATGCTTCCGAGCGGCTGACCTCCGTATTGAGCGAGGCGGTTCATTGCGTCTTCCGACTTGTCCGTTCCGCAGACCGCTTTGACCCCGTATGCCATAAACATGCGGCAGATGGCGACGCCTGCCGCGCCGAGACCGATCTGTCCGACCTTCGCTTCTTTTAAATCAAGGCCGGCGCTTTTACAAGCGGAAATGGCGGCAGCGAGAGTGACGACTGCCGTGCCGTGCTGGTCATCGTGCATAACCGGAATGTCCAATTCTTCCTTCAGGCGGTCCTCAATGTCAAAGCAGTGAGGCGAACCGATATCTTCAAGCAGAATTCCGCTGAACCCCGGAGAAATATGTTTTACCGTGCGAATGATTTCTTCCGGATCGGAAGTATCGAGCAAAATCGGAATTCCGCTGATGCCTGCCAGCTGGTCAAAAAGCGCTGCTTTCCCTTCCATTACGGGCATTCCGGCGACAGAGCCGATATTGCCGAGACCGAGAATCGCAGTACCGTCGGTGACAATGGCGACAGAATTGCTGATTGTCGTATAGATGGACGCTTTTTCAGGCTCCTTTTCGATCAGTCTGCACACATCAGCGACGCCCGGTGTATAAACACGGCCAAGCTCAGCCAATGTTCGGATCGGCATTTTGCTCTTCATCTGAATTTTCCCGCCTTCATGGGCAGAGAGCACTTCATCTGAGACTGTGTGAAGCCGGATGCCTTCACCGAGAGCTTCAATGGCTTGAATGATTTCCTGCAGTTGCTCCTCATTTTCGGCCTGCACCGTAATGTTGCGCATCGTGTAGTTCGGGCCGACTTTTACGGTTTCAACTTCCCCGATATCTCCGCCCATCACTCCGATGGCGGTTGCCACTTTTCCGAGATTTCCGGGAACAGTCGGCGTTTCAATCATTAAAGTCCGAATCATATGCTTTGTAATCATGAAATGAACCTCCTAACCCAATTTTTGAGATTGCATGGATTTTTCTTTCGTATACCAAATGAATTTTCCAGTGTATCCGTACAATATTGCCAGTCCGATAGACACGAAACTGAGCCACATGAACGGCAGATAAGAAAATGTGGATACTCCGAGAATGCCGGCCATATAAATTCCGTTGTCAGACCACGGCACCATCCCTGAAGTAAGCGTACCGCCCACCTCTGCGTTCCGGGATAAAATTCTTCTGTCAAGTTTCAGTTTATCATAACTGTTCTCCATGATTTTTGGCGTCAGAATCAATGACACATACATCGCACAGCCGAAAATGTTTCCTAAAAGAGCGACGATCAACGTCGAAAGCGTTACATTTCCCGGTGTGGTCAGTTTTTTCTCAAAAGTTGAGACAATCACTTTTAATACGCCGAGCTTTTCAAGAATTCCTCCAAAACCGAGACCGAACAGGATAACGACCAACGTATCCAGCATACCGGTGATACCCCCGCGGTTTAACAGGCCATTCAGAAATTCGACGTCCGTTTTAATGGAAAAACCATTATAAGCAGTCGCGATGGCACTGGCAAAATTCATTCCTTGAAACACAGAGGCCCAGATTGCGCCAAGCAAAGCTCCGATGACGATGACGGGCATAGACGGCTTTTTCAAAATCAGAAGGACAACGACGATAACAGCCGGAATGAGCATCCATATATGAATATCAAACGTTTTCTGCAATGAAGATTTTAAGAATTCAACTTTATCAAGATCAATATTTTTTCCGCCGTATATAAATCCCGTTACGGTAAAAAGAATGGCCGTAATAATATAGGACGGAATTGACAGATACATCATCGCTCTGACGTGTGACAGCACATCCACCTTAGAAAGCGTGGAGGCAAGCACCGTACTGTCAGACAGCGGTGAAAGCTTGTCCCCGAAGTAAGCGCCGGACAAAACGGCTCCCGCTACGATCGGAAGCGGTATGCCCATTCCCTCTCCGATGGCCATCATTGCGATTCCCGCCGTTCCCACCGTTCCCCAAGACGTTCCGGTCGCAACAGACATAATGGAACAAATAACCAGTGTAGCAAGCAGGAAAACATGAGGATTAATAAACTCTAAACCATAATAAATTAAAGTCGGCACAACCCCGCCGGCAATCCATGTTCCGATAAGCGCACCGACCGAAACAAGAATCAAAACCGCTTCAAGACCGTTCGATATCCCGGTGACAATAGAGGACTGCAAGTCTTTATATGAATAGCCCAGCCTGACTCCGAGAATAATAGCAATAAACCAGGATATAAACAGAGCAAGCTGGATCGGCAGGTCTAAAAACACCGTAAATGATAAAACAAGCGCTAAAAACCCGAATAATAAGATGATAATTTCCAATAAATTTGGCAATCTGACCTCTTTCACAAGAAAATCCCCCTAGAAGAAAAAAGCTAAAACGCTTTCATCAAATAATATAACAAATTATACTATACTGCCTCATCCCTTTGTATGGCAACCGCCTATTCACCAAAAAACGTGAAAAGGCGGCTGTTGTTGCTTAAAAATTTATTTTTCCAAAAGATCTTTTCCAGCGATCCCCGGTTTTGTCATTTCATATGGATTCAAAATGATATCCAATTCTTCTTCTGTCAATACATCATTTTGAAGGCAGAGATCCCTTACAGATTGCCCCGTCATGATTGCTTCACGGGCAATTCGCGCAGCCGCCTCATACCCAAGGTGCGGATTGACCGCTGTAATGACGCCGACGCTTTTTTCCACGTATTGCTTCAGGCGTTTTTCGTTGGCTTCAATTCCCGCCAGACAATGATCGGTAAATGAGCGGAAACCGTTGTTCATAATGCTGATGGATTGCAGCAGGTTAAATACGAGTACCGGCTCCATTACGTTAAGCTCCAGCTGGCCCGCTTCTGAAGCGAGGCAGATCGTATTGTCATTCCCGATAACCTGGAAGGCGATTTGGTTGATAAGCTCTGCCATTACAGGGTTGACTTTCCCCGGCATAATGGATGATCCCGGCTGACGGGCGGGCAGGGAAATTTCCGCAAGTCCCGCGCGCGGGCCTGAAGCCATTAAGCGCAGATCGTTGGCGATTTTAGACATGTTCATCATGCATACTTTCAACGCAGCTGAAACTTCCGTATACGCATCGGTGTTTTGTGTGGCATCAACCAAATGGCCTGCGCCGACAAGCGGCAGTCCGCTGATGTCAGCAAGGTGCTTCACAACCTGTTCTATGTAGCGCGGATCAGCGTTAAGTCCCGTACCTACGGCCGTTGCTCCCATGTTTACTTCATAGAGATGCTGGCGGGATTGTTTAATTCGTTTTATATCACGCTCAAGCACGCGGCTGTATGCTTCAAATTCCTGTCCGAGACGGATCGGCACAGCGTCCTGAAGGTGTGTGCGTCCCATTTTAATGACGGAATCAAATTGTTTCGCTTTATCTTTAAAGACACTCAGCATATGCGCCATCGTATCAAGAAGCTTATCAAGAAGTTTTAAGGTAGAAATATGAATCGCTGTCGGGAACACGTCGTTCGTCGATTGTGACATATTGACGTGTGTGTTCGGGCTGAGGTGAATGTATTCACCTTTTTTATGGCCCATGATTTCAAGCGCTCTGTTGCCGATTACTTCGTTGGCATTCATGTTCATGGACGTTCCGGCTCCGCCTTGGATCGGATCGACGATGAATTGGTCATGCCATTTTCCTTCAAGAATTTCGTCTGCGGCCTGGACAATCGCGTTTCCGATTCCTTCATACAGCCGTTTTACATCCATATTGGCTAGCGCCGCCGCTTTTTTGACGATGGCGAGCGCATTAATCATTTCTTCATGGATGCGGTAGCCGGTAATCGGAAAGTTTTCTTTTGCGCGCAGCGTTTGGATCCCGTAATACACATCAGCTTCAATTTGTTTTTCTCCAAGGAAATCTTTTTCCTGACGATATTCTTTTTGCGCGTTTGTCATGCTAAAACCCTACTTTCTCTTTGTCTTGGTCATATTTTTACAGTACTACGTCGTCTGCGATCGGTGTCTCCATAATACTTTTAACTTCAGCCAAATTGTGAGACTGGCCGAGTGCCCACATTAATTTCGGCACGATGGCTTCTGTGTTCATATTTCTGGAGCGGATAATGAGATCTTGATTGACTCTTCGTCCGACTTCATAGACGCTCATGTCCTCTCCTTCTTCAAGGCATTGGGTCGTAATGACAACGACAATGCCGCTTTCAATCATTTCATTGACTTTGGCGAGAATGTCTCTACCTTCAAACGGTACGCCGCCGCTGCCGTAGCTTTCAATGACGATTCCTTTGTACATGCCTTTTAACGCGTCAAACATTTCCGGTTTAAGTCCCGGATGGAGCTTGAGGAGACACACGTCCGTGCAAAGTGAAGTATTCACCGTAAAGGCATCGTCTTCCGGCAAGTGCACGTGTTTATTGTATTCAATTCCGTTTTCGGTAATAAACGCGATATACGGATAGTTAATGCTCTCAAATGCATCATAGCTTTTCGTTCTTAATTTAATGGCGCGGGTGCCTTGAATGACTCTGCCGTCAAATACGACATATACGCCGCCCACACCTTCACATGCGAAGCGGATCGCGTCCGTGATATTTTTTTTGGCATCGGTTTTTTGAAATGTAATCGGGATTTGCGAACCCGTAATGACGATCGGTTTATCAGCATGCTGAAGCATATAAGACAATGCCGCTGATGTATAAGCCATTGTGTCTGTACCGTGTGTAATGACGAACCCGTCGTAAGCGTCATATTTTTCTTTGACAGCATCAGCTATTTGGACCCAATATTCAGGCTGCATATTTGTGCTGTCGATGTTCATTAACGAATGGGTTTCCATCGTGTAATCGTTATCAAGTTTTGATACGTAGGTTAACAATTCATCTGCTTTCACTCCGGGTGCAAGCCCGTTTTCTCCTTCGACTGAGGCGATTGTTCCTCCGGTTGTTAACAGCAATAATTTTTTCATACCCTGCACCTCTTCATCATTTCTCAAGATGTTTTAAGCATTCGCTTTTCGCATACTTTTAATCAAATTATAGACAGACAAATGAAATTAATCAAGTGATTATTATTCAATTCGCGTACACTTTTACATATCGATATGATATAATTTGCTCAAGTGAAAAGGAGCGGTTTTTAATATGAATTTAGATCGTTTAACTGAACTGAGAAAAAAGAAAAATTGGTCTCTTCAATATACGGCTGACCGGCTCGGCATCGCCAAGAGCACGTACGCCGGGTATGAATCAGGCTACCGGCGTCCGTCATTCGAGGCGCTGGGAACGCTTGCCGATCTGTTTGACACGACGTGCGACGATTTACTGGGGCGCACTGAAAAAAAGGCGGAGCCGTTTACCCAGACCATCGAATTAACAAAAGCCGCACAAGGCCGCGGCACACTGACCGTTGACGGGCAGCCGCTTAATCAGGATGAAATCATCGAATTAATTGCGTTTGTCCGAACGAAAAAGAAGGTACAGGAGGAGCTCCGCTGAAAAATTGCTTTACGGCTTTATCCGGCCGTACGTTCCCCCGCCCCCGGCCTCAAGGGCGAGCTGTCCGGTGCGCGCTTTATGAATGACGGCCGCTATTTTAGGCTGTACGACACGCGCCAAGTCCTCTTCTTTTGCCCGATGAAGAATCGCCATCTCCGTCCCGAAAGCCCGCTTCAGTTTTTCTAATGTTTTCGGCCCGACTCCGGGAATGAACTGCAGCGGGATTTGATGAATATACGGAGGCCGCGGCACGCGGCTTTTTTCCGATCCGCTCAGTTCCTCGAGCCGTTCACTGACCCCTTTTGTCATTGTTTTTCCCCCGCACTCCGGACATGCGGAAGCTCCTTTTTCAACCGGGCTGCCGCAGCGGTCGCAAGCCGTCCGGTAATACTTCCCTAGCTTCGGATTCAGTCCGTAATTCGCCGTGATTTTTCTTCCGTCCTTCCCTTTTAAAGCCAGCGAAAATTCCGTGAAATTCGCTTCCTTAAGAAGCATTTCATTATATTCTCTGCCGATTTTCCCTAAGGAATGCGCATCAGAATTTGTTAAAAATGTATACGGGTCAAGTTCTGTTAACCGCGAAGCCATATCGGTGTCGCAGCTTAATCCGAGTTCCGCCGCATCAATGAGCGCCGGGTCGAATACTTCTCTTAAAGAAGATCTGACCCCTTTTCCGTACAGGCTTTTATGCGGGGTGAACATATGGGCGGGAATAAACAGCCCGCCCAATTCCTTTGTTTTCTTTTGGAGATTCAAACCTGTTTCATAAATGCGCTGTGAACTGAGATGGATGTTTGTAAGCCTTTTTGCGAGCCACTCGGAAAACATCTTCATTTCGGCAAGAGCCGGCATAAAGACGAGAACGTGAATCGGCCCGAGGCATGTATGATCATAGATTTCAAGCTCACTTCCCAACAGAAGCGTGGTATTCCGATACCGGATGCCGCCTTCTTTCAGTTCACGGTATCTGCCTTCTTCAATTCCGCGCTCGATTTCTTCAATGACTTCCGGGGAATGGCAGTCGATGATGCCTAAAAGTTCAATTCCCTTCCCCTCGCTTGCTTCTTCTAATATCCGGTGCAGCGTCAATGTTTTGGCTCCAGTGATTTTGACCGGTTTTCCCGTATGGGTGCGCCCGATATGAATATGCAGATCCGCATAAATGGTTTTCATCATTTTTCCTTCAGCGCTTCTTTCAGCTGGAGATACTGAATCGCGTACGCCGTTTTAGCGTCATACACCCGGCGCTCTTCGGTCAGTTTCACGGCCTCATCAAGCGTGACCTGCATCACTTCGACAAATTCGTCCTCATCCAGCTCGCGCTTTTCTTCTAGCGGCGAAAGCCCTTCAGCAAGAAAGAGGTGCACGATTTCATCAGCAAATCCGGGTGATGTATAAAAAGCGGTAATTTTCGTCAAGGTTTCCGCCGTATATCCCGTTTCTTCCTCCAGCTCTCTTAAAGCGGTATGCTCGGGCTCTTCCCCCTTTTCAAGCTTGCCGGCCGGGATTTCAACGATAGTCCGTTCCAGCGGCTTTCTGAACTGGTTCACCAAAATGATTTTTCCTTCTTCGGTCACCGCAAGCACGGCCACCGCCCCCGGATGCTTGACGATTTCCCGCTTGCTTGTTTTTCCGTTCGGAAGCTCTACATCTTCTAAGTAAAGGTCTATGACTTTCCCGTCATACAGCTTTTTTTTCGCTAGTGTTTTTTCTTCTAAATGTTCCATCATTTCATCTCCCGTTCTGTCTCTCTATTATGCCTCATATATTTTATCATACATGCATACGAGGGAGGTGCTTTTCGATTGAAGGTATACCGGAAGGATAACAGCATCGTATTGGTCGGAAAGGCTTGGGAAGTGCGGGCTAAACTGAAAGAGTACGGGCGGACATTCCGCTATGTCGGAGATTGGATCACCGGGCCTTAACAGTTGAAAACTTCGCGCCTTTATATTACGGTCAATAAAAGACCATAAAAAGGAGCGAAACAATGAGAAAACGCACGCTAGGACGTTCTGATTTAGAAATAAGCGAAATTGGGCTCGGCTGCATGTCGCTGGGCACGGATAAAGCTAAAGCGCTGTCTATTTTGGATGAAGCGATTGAGCTTGGAATCAATTATTTAGACACTGCCGATCTTTATGATTTCGGCAGAAATGAGGAAATTGTCGGAGAGGCCGTCAAAAACCGCAGGCACGATATCATTTTAGCCACGAAAGCCGGGAACCGCTGGAATGATGAGAAAGACGGCTGGCATTGGGACGCTTCCAAAGGATACATAAAAGAAGCGGTCAAAAACAGCCTGCGCCGGCTGAAAACGGACTATATCGACCTTTATCAGCTGCATGGCGGCACGATGGAGGATAACATCGACGAAACGATCGAAGCATTCGAGGACTTAAAACAGGAAGGTGTCATCCGGTATTACGGCATTTCCTCGATTCGTCCGAATGTCATTAAAGAATATGTGAAAAAATCAAATATCACCAGCATTATGATGCAGTACAGCCTGCTGGACCGGCGTCCCGAGGAGTGGCTGCCTCTTTTAGAGGAGAACGGAATCAGCATAGTCGCCAGAGGACCGGTCGCTAAAGGGCTTCTTACGAAAAAACCGCTTGATCAAGCGGCCGCAAGCATAAAAGAGAACGGCTATTTAACATATTCTTTTGAAGAACTGGCAGAAACCAAGAAAGCGATTAACGCTGCCGCCCCTGATCTGAGCATGACGGAGCTTTCTCTTCAATACTTGCTTTCACAGCCGGCCGTCGCTTCTGTCATAACGGGAGCCAGCTCACTTGAGCAGCTGAGAGAAAACTGCTCGGCAGCAGAGGCCCGGCGTTTAAGCAGCCAGGAAATCAAAGCCCTGCAATGTCATACAAAACGGGACGTATACGAAGCCCATCGTTCTTAAACAATAAAACCGGCACCTTTTCAGATGCCGGTTTTATTTATATTTGTGCCAATCGAGACTGCTTTCATTCAGCAGCTCTTCAAAGCTTTTATTTTTTTCTATTTCTTTTCGCTTTCTGATTTGTTCGGCCTTTTTCTGTGCCTGTTTTTTCTCGTCTTCTTCCTTCAGCTCACTTTTCATTTGCAAAAGCTTGGCCTTCAGATCTTCCTCCAGATCGTCTTTTAAGCTGTGTTTTTCTTTAGGCAGCTGCTTTTTCATCATTACGCCCCCGTATCTGAATATGCTGAAGCAAGTGTACCACGGAGCGCCGCAGGCCGGCAACTGTCCTTCTTTTGTTCAGCTGCCTGAAAACCCGGGAAAGGATTTTCTATATTTCTGTCATTTAAAGGAGGGTTCCTGCGTGAAAAAATGGCTGGCGGTGTTCGGTTCGGCTTGTGCAGTCTTTTTAGCTGCCGGATTTGCTCTTACGAATCTGATTATGTTTATTAAGAAAAAAACGGATGAAGATATCATGAAAAGAGAAACGGCGGACGGACATGATCTATTTGATTCCTTTCAGACCATGGAAAAAGAAGAGGCCGTCATCTTGTCACGCCACGGGTATGAGATCAAAGGCTTTTACATTGCCCCGTATGATACGGCAAACACCATGATTATTTGTCACGGCGTTACCATGAATTCGTTCAACTCATTGAAATACATGGATTTGTTTTTAGATTTAGGCTGGAATGTGTGACCACCGCCGGCACGGTAAAAGCGGCGGCAGAACGACGAGCTACGGCTATTTTGAAAAAGATGATTTGGAAGAAGCCGTGAATTGGGTGAGAAACAAAACCGGAGACGGCGGTCAAATCGGCATCCACGGCGAATCGATGGGGGCGGTGACGGCCTTATTATATGCGGGCGGGCATCAGAACGGCGACGGCGCTGATTTTTATATTGCGGACTGCCCTTTCGCAAGCTTTCACGATCAGCTCGCCTACAGACTGAAGCGGGAATTCCGGCTGCCTCCGTGGCCGATTCTGCCTTTGGCTGATTTCTTTTTGCGGATGAGAGAGGGATACCGTATCCGTGATGTATCGCCTTTGTCGGTGATCAGCCGCATCCGGCAGCCCGTGCTGTTTATTCACAGTAAGGAGGATGATTATATACCTCCTTCTTCTTCCGAATTGCTGCACCGCAGAAAACGCGGCCCGAAGATGCTGTATCTTGCCGAATCGGGCGGGCATGCCATGTCGTACACCAAAAATCCGGAAAGCTACCGTAAAGCCGTTCAAACCTTTTTAGATACCATGACGCAAACGTAAAAAAGCGAAAGAACGTATGCTCGTTCTTTCGCTTTCCCGTCATAAAACGTCGGTAATCCCGTCCATATTTTCTCCGATCCAGTCAATGGCGAGGTCGATTGTCGTAAATTCCTGCGCTTTGAAGGTCATCTCATCCTGAAGCAACCAGACATCCTTCTGAACGGATTCAGCGCCTCCAATGGACCAGTGCAGCAGACTGTACGGGTGGTTGTTGTTCAGGAAGGATACCCACGTCTTATGCTGTGCCGTCTGTTTAATGGCTTTCAGCTTTTGATTCACTTTCCGTTTCTCCCTGCTTTACTAATATGCTCATTCTCGGGCTCAGCATCTCTGCCGGGCTTTTTAAGACGAGCGTTTTCGCCTTTTCATTGTAATCGATTGTCATTTCCTCGTCAAAAAACACTTTTTGAGAGGTCTGGATGTAAAGCGGAAGTCCGTTGGTTTCAATGCGTTCGCATTGCCCCGTTAATTCGTCCGTCAGCCAGATGGTCGGCACGCCGCTGACAGCGCATCCGCAGCCTTCTGCGTCATAGCGGAGCTGCGCTTTTTTCTGCGGGTTGGCGTCCATCGCCTGCTGGAATGTATGTTTCGCCGCATCCGTCACATGTATTTGCATAGATGATCCTCCGTTTTTCATTTTCGCCAATTGTAGCATACCGCGCCGCTGTATGCATTGTTTCTGCTTTTTTACAGCAGACCGCTCTCCCAGTCCTTCGCCTCTTGTTCAGCCGCCTTGATCCAGTCATTTTTCCCTTCAATATACTTTCCCATATCGTACGGGTATGTCTCGGCGAGCTGCTGTTTCAGCTCCATGTATTGAGCCGCTTTTTCAGGTCTTGCGGTGAGGTAATCCCGGAACAGCAGATGACGCTTTACGTCCGCATGTCCTGTTTCGTATATGTGGACGTGGTGTGTGCGCTTGTTGCCGCCTTTTTGAAAAAAACGCCTTCCCTTTATCCCGTTCTCCCCTTTTGCCTCATAGCCGAGTGCTTCCAGCTGCGGACGGTATCGGTCAGCATCCAAAATATCTTTGACCTCCGCCAGTATATCAATGACCGGTTTTGCGGCCATCCCCGGGATGGAGGTGCTTCCGATATGGCTGACAGAATGGAGTGCGGGTCCGAAGATTCGGATCAAAACCGCCTTCTCTCTCTCAAACATCTCTTTCCATTCCGCCTTGTACGGAATGACTTCCGCTTTCCTCTTCGGATAAAAATGAAAAAACGAGAGGGTCAGCCCTTCCGGCGTCTCAATCTGTCCGGCTTCCGTGAACCCGGTTTTTAAATAGAGAGAGACTGCCGGAACGTTTTGTTTAGCGGTAGCCACCTCTATTTTTTGAGCGTCCCGGTTCTCGTCTATCACAAATTGAAGAAGCGCCCGTCCGATTCCTTTCCGAAAGCCGGACGGGTGCACCGTCAGCCGGCATATGACAAGTTCATATCCCTTTTTTTCATACGAAATGACGCCTATGAGCTGATCTTTTGCCTTGAAACCGGCAAACGTCTCCCGTGACCGCTGTATGTCACGCGGTGTCTCATGCAGAGCGGGAATGCCGAAAAAGCCGATCAACTCGGCTTCTTTTTGATAAGAGCAGCGCTGAACCGCTGCAATTTCCCGCGCCGTCTGTTCTTGTGTATGCTGTAAAAATGTAATCAATCTTCCACTCCTTTTGGTGCAAACCGCTATGACTCCGTTTTCGTTATGCGGATCGCGTACGCACTTTTTCCTTTTTGTTTTGCCGTCCGGTGGCCGGTATGGTCTTTCCGCGGTTTCATCGCATCCATGAACGCTTTCTTCGCCTAAAAGCCCCGCTGTCAGTATGCTCAGATTCTCCCTTTATTGATGAAAAAATGACCGCATAATAAGGCGGTTTGGGCGTGTCAGCTAAAAAACCCATATTCGGCCTCCTCTATATGTATTTCACAAACAGAATCCGGTCTTGGCCCGGGCCGTCATAATTCGCAAAAACAGGGATTCCGTTTACGGTTTTGGTTCCTTTTTCAGGTTCAAAGCCTAACTTTGTATGATAAGCAATTGACACTTTATTAACAGGCGCCGTCACGCAATTGACTTTTGTGCAGCCCCTTTTTTTCACCGTCTCCATAAATCGGTCGTAGAGCTGTTTTCCAATTTGCATTTTTCTGAAATCCGGGTGCACACCGGAAAAATGAATGTAGGCCGTCTCAGGGTCTGACTGTGACTGAAACCCAATTAAAAAACCGGTCATTCCCTCCGGCCCGTATGTAATAAAGCTTGTGTCCTGAAAATGTTCAAAAAACAAGCGCGGCAGTTTTTCTTTCATTTGCCTGCCGCCCCACCATTCATTCAAAACAGACGTAACCATTTCATAGTCTTCAGAGGTGATTGTTCGAATATCCATTTTCGATTGACTCTCCTTTTCGTCCGGCAAAATGAATGTCAGCTCTTCTCATTGGAATATAAAAAATTATATGTGGGTTATTTGCAATTGTAAATGATTTCTTTTTATGCGAACGAATCAGCCGTCTCCCAATCGGGGAATGATTTACCAGTATAAACGCGGTCATTGTTCGGGTACAATGAAAAACAGAACAAACGTTCCCGGAGGTTTTTTTTATGGCTGATATTCTTCTTGTTGATATGCAATCGTTTTATGCGTCTGTAGAAAAAGCGGAAGCGCCTCATCTTAAAAACCGGCCCGTCATCGTTTCGGGAGATCCCGAAAGACGCAGCGGGGTCGTGCTTGCGGCTTGTCCGCTCGCCAAACGATACGGCGTAAAAAACGCCGAACGGCTGTGGGAAGCGCAGGCCAAATGCCCCGACGCCGTTATCGTCCGTCCGCGGATGCAGCGGTATATTGATGTATCCGTCATGATTACCGAACTGTTTGAGCGGTATACCGACCTTGTAGAACCCTACTCCATCGATGAGCAGTTTCTCGACGTGACCGGAAGCAGGCGGCTGTTCGGTGATCCTTTTACAATCGCCGAAAGCATTCAACAAGCGATTATGCGTGAATTCGGTATTTATGCCCGTGTCGGCATCGGGCCGAATAAAGCGCTCGCGAAAATGGCTTGCGACCATTTTGCCAAAAAAAACGCATCCGGCATCCACAGGCTGGATATGTCAAATATCAGGCAGGATCTGTGGCCTCTGCCGGTCGGAAAACTATTCGGCATCGGAAAACGGATGGAGCATCATTTAAGACGGATGGGCATCAGCACAATCGGCGGGCTTGCCGGGCATCCTGCCGAACTGCTGAAAAAACGGTGGGGCATTAACGGCGAATTGCTTCAGCGGACGGCCCGCGGCATCGATCCCTCTCCAGTCACCGTAAACACGCACAGCCGGCAAAAAGCGATCGGCCATAACATGACGCTCCCCAGGGACTACTGCCGCTTTGAGGATATCAAAGTCGTTTTGCTGGAGTTAAGCGAAGAAGTGGCCCGCCGCGCCCGTTTCAAACAGTACATCGGCCATACGGTTTCGGTCAGCATCAGAGGCGCAGATTTTGATTTTCCTTCAGGTTTTCACAGACAGAGAAAGCTCGTCTCTCCGACCAATTTCGGAATGGATATTTTTAAAGCGGCGGTCAAGCTCTTCAAAGAGCATTGGAACGGTGAGCCCGTCCGCAGCGCCGGCGTCGCCCTTTCCCAGCTGGAGCCCTGTGATTATGTTCAGCTGAGCCTGTTTGATTCCCTGGAAAAAAAGATCAGCCTCGGCAAAGTATTGGATGATATTCATGAGCGGTACGGCCCCGCGTCGCTGCTCCATGCCGCTTCGCTGACAGAGGCCGGCCAAGCCTTTCACCGGGCCGAAAAAATCGGCGGGCACTACAAATAATTGAGGTGATATACATGAATCCGAACAAATTAACCCCCGGGTATAATGTCATGTGGGAGTCAAGCCGGATGATGCTGCCCGAACATCGGGAGCAGCTGCTTGCAAAAAAACGAAAAGAACGGGAATTCCGGCCTCCGGAACTGAGCGAAGAGCAAATGAACGACATGAACCGCACCATTACGGCGTCGATTGAAGAAGACAGGGCCATTTCGGTCACCTACGCTTCAGCACACGGCCCCCGCCGGTTTTGGGGATGGGTAAAACAAGTGATGCACGACGAAAAGCGTTTAAAAATCATAAACGATGAAGATGCATTATCGCTGCCGTTTCATCTTATTCTCTCAGCTGAATTGGAATAAAAAGCCCATCCCGTCCTGACAGAAAATATGATAGAAGAGTGGGAGGATCATATGATATTTAGTAGAATAGATGAATGATAAGAATAGGAGAATATATGATGGATCAATTTATAGAAAAAATGCTGGGACAGGCCCTCCGCCAGTATGGACGGAATGTGTCGACAGATCCGCTGAGCCCCTATGAAAAACAGCGTTTAAAAAAAGCTTTAGAAGAAAGAAGGAACGAAGAACCCGATGAGGATCTCCATGCCCATGTAGAAGATATTATCTACGATTACGTCACCAACCAGGGCCAGTTCTCCTGACACTGACGTTTATGCACCGGGCGATAAGGGAAACGGTCGAGAGTAAACCCTTAAAGATTGCGTGGTGCAGGAGATGCCAGTCGGGCCTTATTTCAAGATCGGATATGCCGTTCTTTTGTTATTCCTCATTATTTATCTCGGAACATTAATAGACTTTTTGTTCCAGCCTGTTGTGATTACGGCTAAAACCTTGTTTCCGCCCATTGTATTATCGGGGGTCCTTTACTATTTGTGCCGCCCGATCGTCAGAGTGCTGCATGAGAAAGTAAAGCTGCCCGAAGGCATCGCGATTTTAGCGATTTATGCGGGAACAGCCGGCCTTTTTGTCCTCTTCCTTTATACGGCGGGCCCTGCCGTTCAAAAACAGTTTGCAGCCTTCACAGATCATATCCCTGAGCTTTCCGCAAAAGCTGAAAATTGGATCAGACACCTTCAGGACAGCAAATGGTTTTCCCGGATTCAGCATGAGGATTCCTTTAAAAAAGCAGCGGACAAAGCCGCAAATTATTCAGGTTCAATCGCTGATTCTCTCAGCAGCCTGGCCGGTGCGGCTGCCAATGCCGCCATCACCGCCGCCATCATTCCGTTTGCGCTGTATTACATGTTAAAGGAAGGAAATAAAGCGCCCCGGCGGCTGCTGCGGCTTCTTCCGGAAAAACATCAGAAAGAAGGAAAACAAATCCTTCAGGACATGGATGAGGCTCTCAGTTCATACATACAAGGACAGCTGCTCGTCAGTTTTTGTGTCGGTGTTCTCGTTACGACCGGCTATTTCATAATCGGGCTCGATTATCCGCTCGTCCTGGGTGCGTTCGCCATGGTGACAAACCTGATTCCGTTTATCGGGCCTTGGATCGGCACATTTCCGGGAGTCATTGTCGGATTGTTCGATTCACCGACGCGAGCGGTGCTGGTGGTTATAGTCGTCGTCATTGTCCAGCAGCTTGAAAGCCAGCTGATTTCCCCGCAAATTATGGGCCGGAAGCTTGACATTCACCCGCTGACCATCATTTTTCTTCTGCTTGCCGCCGGTAAATTCTCGGGTATTGCCGGGATGCTGCTGGCCATTCCCGGCTATGCGGTTGCAAAGGTGATCATAAGCCATATGCAGAAACTGTTCATTCTCAGAAAAAAACAAGGCTAGAGAGAAACGATTCACCCCTCATGCCTTCACATCGGTTAAAATAAAAAAAAGGCGGGCTGAAGAATCCCGCCCCACACGGAGGTCAAAAGATGAACATCGGTGATGTCATTTTTCAATTCGTTTCATTTATTGCAGCCGCGATTTTCCTGTTTGCCGTGATATACGTATTCAGAAGCATGAAGCAGCGCCGCCAGCAATTGGACAGGATCGAAAAGAAACTCGATGCGCTGCGCGAAGAAAAAAACCGCAAATAAGGGGGTCGCGGGATTTGTGTCACACCCGTCTTACCAGCACCTCTTCAACTTTATGGCCGTCACCTTTTCTCAAAATCAAATCTGATCTGAATTTTGTCGGCAGAATATTTTCATACAGATTCGGACGGTTGACGCTCTCCCAAATGGAGGCGGCCATGGCATCCGCTTCTGCATCAGACAAATCCTTAAATTTATGAAAATAAGAAGCCGGGTCCTGAAAAGCGGTTTCTCTTAAAAGGCGGAAGCGCTCCAAATACCACGTGAAAATCCGGCTTTCTTCCGCATCCACATAAATCGAAAAATCAAAGAAATCCGATACAAAAATCCGCGGATCTTCCCTGTCGTCCTCTAAAGTCGGCGACTGCAGGACATTGATTCCTTCGATAATGACGATATCCGCACCTTCGACAACTTCGACGGCGCCCTCTTCCCTGTCATAAGTAAGATGGGAATATAGGGGCGCCTCCACTCTCTCTTTCCCTGATTTTATATCATTCAGAAACTCAAGCAGCGCTTTTACGTCATAACTTTCCGGGAATCCCTTTCTGGACAGAAGGTTCTTCCTTTTTAATTCCGCCGTCGGATACAAGAAACCGTCGGTTGTCACCAGACTCACCTTCGGCCTGTCCGGCAGACGGGAAAGAAGCTTTTGCAAAATTCTCGCCGTCGTGCTTTTGCCGACGGCGACGCTGCCCGCGATCCCGATAATAAACGGGATTTTCGCTGAATGCGGATGCTTCAGAAACACGTTGACATGCTGATTCCGTCTTGCGGCAGACGTGACATGAAGGTGGAGCAGGCGCACAAGCGGAATGTAAATCGTTTCTACTTCTTCAACCGATAGGTAGTCGTTCAGCCCCTCTACGGCCTTGGCTTCTTCCTCTGAAACGGCAATGGAAAGATGGCCGCCGAATCCGGACCACGACTCGCGGCTGTGCTGCGTGTACAATGTATGTAAGTTCAATTCTTTACTTTTCACAATTCACACCAATCTCTCTGTATGGCTTTCCGGTTAAAAAACAAACGCTTACAAAGATTGTAACGGAAAACCGCTTCACTGTCTGCCCATTTTTTTCGCAAACGAGGAACCGATGCGGCTGTACTCTTCCATTTCCTCGTCCGGAACCATGCTCCCGCCGGTGCTCCACACAAGATGCACGGCATTTTCCATCTCAAGCCCCCGCTCTTTTATATAACGGTTTCCCGCTTCGGTCTGAACGAACTTGACAGCTCCGGCCATACCGGCGAGGGCAGAAGGCTCAAGGCTCTTATTCTCGGACGCTCTTAATTGATAAAGCAGCGAAAAAAGCGTGCTGTCATCAGCGGTATAACAGCCGCTGAGTATAGGTTCCATAAGAGGGCCGGCCAGTCCGGACGGCCTTCCCACCGCAAGTCCGTCGGCGGCCGTTTGATTATCAAGACCGATATCCTGCACGCTGATTCCGTCATGCAAACCGGAAAACAGCCCTAACAGCATACACGGTGAGTGCGTCGGCTCCCCGAAAAAAATATGGACATGTTCGCCATAGACCAGCTTTAGCGCAAGCGCGACGCCGCCCGGGCCTCCTCCGACCCCGCACGGCAGATAGACGAAAAGCGGCTCATCAGCATCAGGCTTTATGTTCATTTGATCGAGCTGCTTTTTCACACGTCCCCCCGCAACAGCATAGCCCAAAAACAGATCCCGTGAATGCTCATCATCAATAAAATAACAATAAGGGTCCTGCTGCGCCTGAATACGCCCCTCTTTAACAGCCAGACTGTAGTCTGCTTCGTATTCGATGACGCGGACCCCTTTTTCCCGGAGCAGCTCCTTTTTCCACTGCTTTGCGTCACCGGACATATGCACGGTCACACAAAAGCCGAGCTTCGCGCCGATTATGCCGATACTAAGGCCTAAATTGCCTGTAGAGCCGACGGCTATAGAATATTTCGAGAAAAAATCAGTAAACCGCTTCTCAGTCAATATGCTGTAATCATCATCTTTTGAGAGCATTCCCGCTTTTTGCGCGAGGTCTTCTGCATGCTTCAGCACTTCGTAAATCCCGCCGCGGGCTTTAATGGAACCGGAAATCGGCAGTTCATCGTCGCATTTCAAAAGCAGACGCCCAGGGAAAGCCCGGCCGGCGCTGTGTTCCAGACGTTTCTTCATTTCATTGATCAAGACAAGCGGAGATTCAATGAGACCTCCCGCCTCTTTCGTCTCCGGGAAAGCTGATGCGATATAAGGCGCAAACCGGCGCAGCCTTTCTTCCGCTTCAGCAATCTCCTCATTCCATTCAGCGGCATGTTTTATGTGATCATCGTTTTTGTGCGGGTTGATCCAAAAGACTTCACGCGCCTCCGCCATTTGCCTGACGAAAGGCTCTTCCATCAATGCCGTGCGTATATCCCGATCAGACATTTGCCTTCTCCCCCTTGTTACTTTTTCTTTAATACCCGGCCGGCCAGTTTTTCTGTAAACGAAGGGAAAAGCTGATACAGCTTCGTCCCGAGGCTCATCCATCCCGGAAGATTAATTTCCCGTTTATCCGTCAAAATCACGGACGTAATGCGCTCTGCCACACGGTCGGCATCAAGCATCCATCTGCCGACGCTTTTAACATAACTGCCCTCTTTATCTGCAATTGTAAAGAAGTCTGTTTTGATCGGTCCGGGATTAACCGTTGTCACAGCTACACCCGTACCGGCCAGCTCGAGCCGCAGGGCATTGGAATACCCTAAAACGGCATGTTTCGTAGCGGAATAAAGGCTTGATTTCGGCGTCGCCAGTTTGCCGGCCTGTGAAGCGATATTGATAATATGGCCGCTTTTGGCATGAAGCATCACCGGCAGACAGGCTTTCGTACAGGCGATTAATCCGAATACATTGACTTCAAACATTGACTTCATATCATCTAAAGATGAATCCGCCGCAGTTTCAAAAATACCGAACCCCGCGTTGTTAATTAATACGTCAACATGACCGATTAAACGCCTTACGTTTTCAGCTTCTTCTGCATGCCGGACGTCAAACGGAATGACATCACACCGTCCGCCCCGCGCAGTAATCGTATTTTTCACTTCCTGCAAGCGGTCTTCCCGCCTGGCGGATAAAAAAACATGGGCCCCTTCTGCCACGCAGGAATATGCAAGCCGTTCTCCAAGTCCGCCTGATGCTCCTGTGATCCAAATCCGTTTATCCGTTAATCTGCCCATTTCATTCACTCCTTTACAGCTTTAAACATCAAAGTGTTTCCCGACTGAAAAGATACGGCCTTCCCTTCAGCGGCCAGCACGTCAAGATGGCCGATCGTTTCTGACATTGTTAAAAACAATTCGTTTTCATACACAGCCGGAAACAGCCGCCGGCATACTTGGAAAGCCGTCAGCGTTTCCTCTGACAACAGGTGCAGCACATAGTCCGCCCGGTTTCTCTGTTTTTCAAGCCGCCTGTCAGCAGCTGGCCTTACGTCTGTCAGCAGATCGCCGTGCCCCGGATATAAAAAAGCCGGGTTGATGTCATACAGCCGTTTCATTGATTTCAAATAGTCGAGCATCGGGGATGAGCGCACACTCCCCTTTTCCGGAGCCTCCAGAATCGGATTGGTGGAGCTGTTGGACAAAAGCAGATCACCGCTGAACATTTCACCGTTTTTTTCATGGTAAAGCGCAATATGAGAAGCGGCATGACCCGGAATCTCAAGCACCGTCCAGCCATCAAGCCCGTCAATTTCCCCGCCTTCTCCCACTGTTTTCGTTAGCGGACGGTTTGCTGAAAATAAGTATGACAGCTTAACTGTTTTATGTATGTCTTCAGGTGTCAGAGGAACGCCCATTTCGGTCATAAGGGACAGAAAAAAATCCTCCTGCCGGGCGATATACGACTGATCCTGAGTCATGTACCTGTCATTCAGCGGATGCCCGACAACTTCCGTGTCATCAGAAAAAATGTGCAGCAAACCTGAGTGATCCGCGTGATGATGAGTGAGCACCACTTGTTCTATATCCGCTGCGGAGACCCCGTGTTCTTTAAGCTGCATTGAGAGTGATTCAGCCGCTTCCTTTGTATTCGGGCCGCAATCAATAAGGGTTAATGCGTCATCTTTTACTAAATAAACGATAACGTCGCCGACTGCAAACGGAGTCGGCACACGTATCGGAATGATCTTTCTCGCTGCCATATTTACGCTCCTTCGTTCTTTTCATTCCTGAATACTCATATTTTAGCCTTTTCTCATCCCTGTGTCATTATTGCCGCATATCAGAAAAAAAGATTGACATCCCGCTCTGCTGCATAGCATAATGAACAACAAACTAGAAAAAACGGAACGCGATGACGAGGAACTAGTATATAAACAACGGCAGCAGAGAGCAATGTCCCCGGCTGAAAGACATTGCGGCCCTCTTGTTTACAGAACCTGCCCTCAGAGCGGTTAGGAAAACCTAAACGTATCCCTCGTTACGGGATTTGAGCTGAGCACGGCTGATTCGTGCTAATGTAAGGTGGTACCGCGAAACCTTTTCGTCCTTTTTGACGGGAAGGTTTTTTGTGTTTTGGAAAGAAGGAGGATTTATATGAAGAAAATCGGTTTTATCGGGGCCGGATCAATGGCGGAAGCAATGGTGAACGGACTGCTGCAGAGCGGACTGACAGCCCCCGGACATATATACATGACAAACCGGTCAAATGACAGCCGGCTTGAAGAACTTCAAGACACGTACGGCGTGAAACCATGCCGGGATAAAGAAGAGTTTTTCAGCAATACCGACATTATCGTTCTCGCCTTTAAACCGAAAGATGCGGCAGAAAGCATTGAGAACATTCGCGAATACGTTAAAGATCAGCTTGTGATTTCTGTCATCGCAGGGCTGACGATTCACACCATTCAGCATTATTTCGGCAGAAAGCTTACCATCATCCGGGCGATGCCGAATACATCCGCGGCCATTCAACAATCGGCGACCGGTTTTTCTGCAAGCCCTGAGGCGAGTGAGGCTGAAATCCGGATGGCAAAAGAACTGCTGGAAACAATCGGAGAAGCGACGCTTTTTGAGGAAAAACACCTTGATGCCGTCACAGCCATTGCCGGAAGCGGCCCCGCCTATGTGTACCGATATGTCGAAGCGATGGAAAAGGCCGCCCTTCAAGTCGGCCTGCCGGAAGAGACGGCAAAAGAGCTGATTTTACAAACCATGGCTGGAGCGACGGAAATGCTCAGAAAAAGCAGCAAACGACCTGAGCGCCTGCGCAAGGAAATCACAAGCCCGGGCGGCACAACGGAAGCAGGCCTTCGCGCTTTAAACGAGCGCCGCTTTGAAGAAGCCATCATACACTGCATTACAGAAACCGCAGCCCGGAGCGCAGAAATTAAAGAACAATTCGCAGGCTCCGTTCTGCAAAAGACGGATCAATCATAAAGCATGGGGCTCCCCATGCTTTTTTTCGTCCATTTACAATTTCGGAAGACCGCTAACGGCTTACAGGTTTCTTTTCTTGCACTTATGAAAGAGGACGAGCGAGCAAAAGCGAAAAATAAGACTTTCCTGAAAAAAAGTTTGAAGCCGGGCTGCACCCATGAGGCAAAATCACATGTAGGGGAAGAACACATTAATCAAAAGCGGTGCATTGACGGTTGAGCTTCAGGACGAAGGCGTGAGCCGGCCCCCGGTGATGCCCATCAGTTTACCGGGGCGACGCCGCAGTTATCTTAATTCCTCGGGTCACTTATTTTGTGCCGGTCCATTATCCTCATCCTGCTTAAACGGCATATCAGGCTTCTTCAGACAGAAGCCTGATGGATCGCAACCCATTCTTTTATGCATTGAATCAGTTTCTGAACAGAAGGTGTCTGCGTCTCCTTTGCACGAGCTGTCAAAATGCCGATCTGCCTGCAGACATACCGGTCGAGCCGTTTGATGAGCACATCACAATCATTCACCAAAAGCTGCGGCAAGAGGCTGATCCCCAGATTGTTCCGCACCATTGCAATAATCGCTTCATCCCCTCTGATTTGATAGGCGATCCGCGGCGTGATTTTTTCTTCCTTCAGCACTTTCAGCACATCAAAATGTGTCTCCGGATAAGGCACGATACATTTGACGGACTCCATGACATGTAAAGGAACCGTTTCACATTGCGCCAATTCATGCTGCGGACTCATCACTACTACAATCGGGTCCTCGGCCAACGGGTAAAAATGCCTCTTCCCGCTGTGGGATGTCCCGATCGCCGCATCAACCTGATCGTCTTTCAGCCATTCTTCCAGTTCAGTTGAATTCCCTTCAAACAAATGCACCTTAATGGAAGGATACAGCACATTAAATTCTCTCAAAATTTTCGGCAGCCATTTTACCGCCACACTCGTAACAGTGCCGAGCCGGATTTCTCCTCTTTCTAATCCATTAATATTATCAACGGTTTCAGACAATTTTTCATAGTTTTTTTGAATTTCCTTCATAATATGTAACACTTTCAAGCCATTTGCGGTGGGCCTCACTCCATGCCGCTGTCTGATCAGAAGCGGAAAACCGTACTCTTCTTCTAATTTACTGATCATTTGGCTGATGTTCGGCTGTGTGTAATTCAATATGGCAGCGGCTTGGGTCAGGCTGCCGCTTTCAACCGTTTTAATAAAGGCTAAATGTTTCTTTAAATCCAACCGGCTTCATCTCCCAGATATCATTTCTTATTATCCAGCGCATTAGTTATATTTAGTTTACTTATACATCAATCAAAAATAAAATGGCAATGTCTCCATAATTATACTTGATAACAAACAGAAGGTGAGCGTTCCAGCATGAGTTTTCTCATTCAATTTTTGATCGGCGGCACCGTTATGGTGGCTGCTGCGTTTTTAAGCAAATCGAAATACTTATTTTTATCAGGCGTTATCACATTGCTGCCGATCATGACGTTGCTGAATATACAATTGCAGCTGAAAAATATGAGCGCCGACGATTTCAGAGCAGCTCAAAAAAACGGAATATTCGGTGCGTTCGGCGCGGTGATTTTCATCAGCAGTATTTTTATCCTGACAAACTGGTTCAAAGGAAGCCACTCCGTCATCGGTGCGTTTCTTATCTATATCTGCTATATGATCGCCTGTAAATGCCTGTTATGAAGATACAGCCCCCCTGTATAAAAAAATGCCCGGTCAGAACAATAAGAACATTACGCTCAGTTGTGAGCAGTTTATATGACTGAATGATCATAAGTTGTTATAATCAATTTCTAAAACATTCCGGGAGGCGAAATAAATGGCCAGAAAATTATTTACACCATGGACCGTTAAAGATGTAACGATCAAAAACCGTATTGTTATGGCACCGATGTGTATGTATTCCTCACATGAGAAGGACGGAAAACTGCAGCCTTTTCATATGGCGCACTACATATCGCGCGCAATCGGACAGGTCGGCCTGATAATCGTTGAAGCGACAGCTGTGAATCCGCAGGGACGCATTTCCGATCAGGATTTGGGCATTTGGAGCGACGATCATATCGAAGGTTTTGCCAAACTGACGGAACAAGTGAAAGCGCAAAGTTCAAAAATCGGCATTCAGCTCGCGCACGCGGGACGTAAAGCTGAGCTTGACGGAGACATTTACGCTCCTTCAGCCATTCCGTTCGACGAGCAGTCCAAAACACCGGCTGAAATGACGACAGAACAAATTAAAGAAACCATTCAGGAATTCAAACAGGCGGCGGCGCGCGCGAAAGAAGCCAGCTTTGACATAATCGAGCTTCATGCGGCACACGGCTACTTAATGCACGAATTTTTGTCACCGCTGTCCAATCACCGCACAGACGAATACGGAGGCTCACATGAAAATCGCTACCGCTTCTTAGGCGAGACGATTGACGCCGTCAAGGAAGTATGGGACGGCCCGTTATTTGTCCGTGTTTCTGCATCTGATTATACAGACAAGGGGCTGGACATTGCCGATCACATCGGTTTTGCGAAGTGGATGAAAGAACAGGGAGTCGACCTGATTGATTGCAGCTCAGGCGCACTCGTTCAAGCTGATATTAACGTCTTCCCCGGCTACCAAGTGAGCTTCGCAGAGAAAATCCGCGAACAGGCCGAAATCGCAACAGGCGCCGTCGGTTTGATAACGACGGGAACAATGGCGGAAGAAATTCTGCAGAACAACCGCGCTGACCTTATTTTTGTCGCGAGAGAACTTCTGCGCGATCCGCACTTTGCAAGGAGTGCAGCGAAGCAGCTGAATACGGAAATACCGTCGCCGGTTCAATACGACAGAGCATGGTGACAGAAGAGACAGCCGGAGATTTTTCGATCCGGCTGTCTCTTTTTTTATTTTTTGAGAAACGATTGCCGAAGCTTCTCCGTCTTCCCTATAGAACCAATTAGAGGGGATGACTCCAATGAAAGCAGCATGGATGGAAAGGACATACCTGATTGACGGATGTCCGTTTTATACTAAACACCGTAAAGGTGCCGGCGAAGTGACGATCGTCTTTGAAGCCGGCTACGGCACTTCTTCTGAAACATGGACATCATTACTCGCTGACATAGATGAAGAATTTGGGGTTTTCACATATGTCAGGGCCGGAATCGGCAAAAGCGGACAAAGCAGAAACAAGAGAACGGCAGATCACATGGTACAGGAATTAAACGCTCTACTGCTGAAGGCCGGCGTCAAGCCTCCTTACCTTGTCGTCTCGCATTCATACGGCACGATTATCAGCAGACTCTGGGCGAGCCGAAACCGCCGGGATATTCTCGGGATGGTATTGCTTGACCCGGTTTCTGAGGATCAGGAAACAAAAGTGCTTCCGCTTCTTCCCGAGGAAATGAAAGCCGCCTATCTGAAACAGTTCATACTAGAAGGATCACATGCGGAATTTTTGACGAGTCTTCGGCAGATTAAGCACCAGCAGCTTCATTTCAGCGATATGCCGCTGTTGATTTTATCATCGGGAGAGCGGGATGAGCGCTTAAAGCACGCGCATGAACAATGGGTGAACCTGCACAGAAACATGCTTGATATCTCGCATCAAAGCGGATGGATTCAGGCCAAAAACAGTTCTCACGCCATTCATCACGATGAACCGCACATCGTCCACCTGGCCATTTATGATGTTTGGTGTGCGGCGCGCCAGCAAATGAATGCGCCTGCCTATCAGGCGGTGAACTGATAAAACAAAAGCCATTGTGCCGCGGCACAATGGCTTTTTTATTCGTGATCTACTTTGTCTCACGATGCAAAGTATACTTTTTCAACCGGGGTGAATATTTTTTCAGTTCTAACCGGTCCGGATTCGTCCGTTTGTTCTTCGTCGTAATATAATTTCTGTCCCCTGTCTCTGTGCAAGCCAATGTCACATTCACACGCATCATTTTCACCTCACGATCAAATCGTAACAATTACGTTTTATTATAGATCATCAAACAAAAATGTCAAGCGCACATTTTTTAAGAGCGCTCCACGGCAACCTCCATAAAGTCAAATGCAACCTTACTGTTTTCAAATACCGCTTTTGCCTCATGTTCCAGCCGCTCTATCGGCGCTTCGCCTTGATACCTGGCGCTGATATGAGTTAAGATCAGCTGTTTGGCGCCTGCTTTTTTTGCTGTTTGCGCGGCCTGCTCTGTCGTCGCGTGATAATAATTATGCGCGAGCTTTGCATCTTCCTTGGCAAACGTCGCTTCATGAACAAGTACATCGGCATTGCGCGCCAGCTCCGTTACCCGCTCTGATACCCGGGTATCCCCGGAAAAAGCGACGATTCTTCCCTTTTTCGGCGGCTCTAAAAAATCCTGTCCATTAATTATTCTTCCATCGTCAAGCGTGACTGTTTCGCCTTTTTTGATTTTCTGGTAGACGGGTCCGGGCGGAATATTCATTTCTTTCAGTCTACCGGCCTGCAATGCACCGGGAATATCTTTTTCCTGAATCCGATAGCCGAACGCTTCTACACCGTGAATGACGGATGCTGCGGTGACGATGAATTGGTCATCCTCAAAAACCGTTCCCTCTTCAATTTCATGTATGGCAAGAGGATAAGTCAAATGTGTCGCCGTCACTTTCAGGCTTGTTTCGATAAATGCTTTTATGCCTTTTGGTCCGTAAATCGCCAGTTCTTCTTCACCGCCTTGAAACGACCGGCTTCCCAACAGACCCGGAAGGCCGTAAACATGGTCGCCGTGAAGATGTGTGATGAATATCTTTTCAATTTTCCTCGGTTTAATTGTTGTATGTAAAATCTGATGCTGAGTGGCTTCCCCGCAATCAAACAGCCATACGGAACGTCTTTCTTCAAGAAGCTTCAGCGCGACGGACGTTACGTTTCTCGTCTTTGCCGGCATGCCGGCCCCCGTCCCTAAAAATATTAATTCCACAATGCTTCCTCCTAGATCTTTGTACTACTAAGGATACAGGATCAGGCTGAAAATGTGAATTCGCCAGGGGCGCCACCGGCATGATTAATTTTTTTCCGCAAACCGCAAAAAACAGGCTGAAATGTTTGCTTTCAATGAATTTTAGATTTAAAATGAAGGAAATATGCGGGGTTTTAAACCATGCTTCAGATAAAGTGAGGTACTCTAAGTGAAAACAAACGACAAACCAAAAGCAGTAATTGTAATATTTGGTGCCACAGGGGATTTGGCAAAACGAAAACTTTACCCATCCATTCATCGTTTATATAAAAATGGTCAAATTGGTGAAGAGTTTGCAGTTGTAGGTGTTGGAAGAAGACCTTGGTCAAACGAGGACCTCCGGGAAACCGTTAAAACGTCTGTTTCTTCGGCTGGGCAAAAAGACACAGACGATTTCACGTCTCATTTTTATTACCATCCGTTTGATGTAACGAATCCGGGTTCCTATCAGGAGCTGAATGTCCTGCTTGACCGGCTTGAGCATACATATGAAATCCCGAACAACAGAATGTTTTACTTGGCGATGGCCCCTGAATTTTTCGGCACTATCGCAAAATCGCTTAAAAACGAAGGTGTCACGGCGACAAAAGGCTGGTCCCGTCTCGTAATTGAAAAACCGTTCGGCCACGACCTGCCGAGTGCGAAAGAGCTTAACAAAGAAATACGCGAAGCGTTCACAGAAGATCAAATTTATCGGATCGACCATTACCTAGGCAAACAAATGGTTCAAAACATCGAAGTCATCCGGTTTGCAAATGCGCTCTTTGAGCCGCTGTGGAATAACCGCTACATCTCAAACATCCAGATTACGTCAAGTGAAGATCTCGGCGTTGAGGACCGTGCGAGATATTATGAGAAATCAGGCGCACTCCGCGATATGGTTCAGAATCATATTTTACAAATGGTCGCTCTTTTGGCGATGGAACCGCCGATTAAACTGAACACGGAAGAAATCCGCAGCGAAAAAGTGAAAGTGCTGAGAGCTCTTCGCCCTGTCGCTCAAAACGAAGTGAATGATTACTTCGTCCGCGGACAATACCAAGCCGGAACGATCGACGGCACCCCTGTAGCGAGTTATACGGATGAGCATAACGTAGCGCCGGATTCCAATACGGAAACATTCGTGTCCGGTAAGCTGTTAATCGATAACTTCCGCTGGGCCGGCGTTCCGTTTTATATCCGCACAGGAAAACGGATGAAAGAAAAATCAACAAAAATTGTCGTTCAATTTAAAGACATTCCGATGAACCTTTATTACGGCAATGAAACGAATGTAAATCCGAACCTGCTTGTCATCCACATTCAGCCGGATGAAGGCATCACTTTATATCTGAACGCTAAAAAATTAGGCGGAGCCGCACACGCTCAGCCGATTAAGCTGGATTACTGCAGCAACTGCAGTGATGAAATGAACACACCGGAAGCCTATGAAAAATTAATTCACGACTGTCTGCTCGGCGATGCGACGAACTTCGCCCATTGGGATGAAGTAGCGCTTTCCTGGAATTTCGTCGATGCGATTTCCGAAACATGGGCTGCCGACAAAACCCTTTCTCCGAATTATGAAGCCGGATCAATGGGACCGAAGGCTTCGGATGACCTCTTGGAAAAAGACGGCCTTCACTGGTGGAATATATAATAATCAAAAAACCGCGGCGCCGTTCATTACGGCCCGCGGTTTTTACATATCAGAAAAGCCCCCGCAATAATTGCGGGGGCTTTTTCATTACTTCATCCATTCAGTATGGAAAATGCCTTCTTTATCCGTGCGTTCATACGTATGCGCGCCGAAGTAGTCACGCTGCGCTTGAATTAAGTTTGCAGGAAGCACTGCCGTACGGTAGCTGTCGTAATACGCAAGTGCGCTTGAGAACGAAGGTACCGGCACGCCTTGGGCTACCGCAAGTGAAATGACTTGGCGAAGAGCGCCTTGGTAGCTTTCTGCGATATTTTTGAAATAGCTGTCAAGAAGCAAGTTGTCAAGCTCCGGCTCACGGTCATACGCATCTTTGATCTTTTGCAGGAACGCCGCGCGGATGATACAGCCGCCGCGGAAGATCATAGCGATCTCACCGTATTTCAGATCCCAGTTATATTCTTCTGACGCGGCTTTCATTTGGGCGAAGCCTTGTGCGTAAGAACAGATTTTACTCATGAAGAGCGCTTTTCTGACCGCTTCAATCAGCTCTTCTTTATTTTCAGTAACCGGCTTAACGTCAGGTCCTGACAGAAGGCCGCTCGCTTTCACACGCTCATCTTTCATTGCGGAAATGAAACGCGCAAACACAGATTCAGTGATAATCGGAAGCGGTACGCCTAGGTCAAGAGCGCTTTGGCTTGTCCATTTACCCGTTCCTTTTTGGCCTGCTTTATCAAGGATGACATCAACAAGCGGTTTGCCTGTTTCTTCATCTTTTTTGGTGAAAATGTCAGCCGTGATTTCGATCAGATAGCTGTCAAGTTCCCCTTTGTTCCACTCAGCGAATACTTCGTGAAGCTCTTCGGCAGACAGTCCGAGCACCTGTTTCAGAATGAAGTAAGACTCAGAGATCAGCTGCATGTCACCGTATTCGATACCGTTGTGCACCATTTTCACATAGTGTCCCGCTCCGTCCGGGCCGATGTATGTCGTACAAGCTTCTCCGTCCACTTTAGCAGAAATGGCTTCTAAAATCGGTTTCACAAGTTCATGCGCTTCCTTTTGGCCGCCCGGCATAATAGAAGGCCCTTTCAGCGCTCCCTCTTCACCGCCTGATACACCCGTTCCGATAAAGTGAATGCCGCTTTCGGCAAGCTCTTTGTTCCGGCGCTGTGTATCTTTATAGTATGTATTTCCGCCGTCAATCAAAATATCGTCTTTTTCCAGATGAGGAAGAAGAGATTGAATCGTCGCATCCGTTGCAGTTCCCGCTTTAACCATTAATAGAATTTTGCGGGGCGTTTCAAGAGACTGGACAAACTCCTCAATGCTGTATGTACCGACAACATTTTTGCCTTTTGCCTCTTCTAAAAACTCTTCCGTTTTGCTGCTTGATCTGTTGTACACAGACACAGAAAATCCCCGGCTTTCGATGTTAAGAGCCAGATTTTTACCCATTACCGCAAGACCGATAACTCCGATTTGTTGTTTTGACATATTCTAACGTCCCTTCTTCAAACGTTTAACCATTTTAAAATTTAAATTAAAATAAAATGATATTTATACTAAAGAAATTATCATAGATAACCCCTTTTTTCAAGTTATTCAGCTTTTCTTTTCATCCTGAAAAAAGTCTCTGTTAAAGCTCGTTCCCTTTGTTTTGCTTTCTTCTTTTTTCATAACGGCGCCTTTTCTGATCAGGTTTCGGCCGTACTTTTCATTCAGCTGATTCATCATCTGAAAAATCGGCTCGTCCTTTGCATCCTCCTTGAACGAAAACAGATCAAGCTGTTTATACGCCTGCTGTTTTTCAACCAGTTCCGTTCCGGTGATGCCGAGAAGCCTTACTGGATTTTGGTTCCAATGTTTGTCAAACAGCTCCATTGCCGCTTCCATGATGTCTTTTTTCTGATCAACCGGATTGCTGAGGGTCATGCTTCTTGTGACCGTTTTCCAATCCGCATAACGGATCATGATGAACAGCCGGCAGGCCATGACCTCCTTACGCTGGAGCCGTTCGCTTACAGAAAGCGCGAGACGGTCAAACACGCCGGTTAATTCGTCCCAGTCAGCCGAATCATGCGACAGGGTGGATGAGTTGCCGACGCTTTTAAATTCATAAATCCGCTCGGGATCGACTTCTGCATGGTGGATGCCGTTCGCTTTATCCTTCAGTCTCGGGCCGTTTATACCGAGCAGCGTCTTCAGCGCATGCTCATCTCCTTTTGCCAGATCACCGATCGTTTTGATGCCGAGCGTTTTTATTTTTTCCGCAGTTTTCGTTCCTATACCGTGCATTTCTTCAATCGGAAGAGGCCACAATACGTCCGGCAGCTCTCTTTTTCTTAAAATGGTGATGCCGAGCGGTTTTTTCATGTCGGACGCCATTTTGGCGAGAAATTTATTCGGAGCGATGCCGATGCTTGACGGAAGCAAAAGCTCCTTTTGCAGTCTTGCCTGAATGTCTATGGCGGTCTCATACGCCCTGTGTCTGTGCGGTGTGTCTGTAATATCCATGTATCCTTCATCAATAGAAACGGGCTCGACTAAATCCGTATACTCCCTCAGGATGCTGAACATTTCTTTTGACGAACTCCGGTAGCGGTCAAAATTCGGAGGCACGACGATGAGTTCCGGACAGAGGCGTTTTGCCCGCCACACCGGCATGGTGGTCTTTACGCCCCGCGCTCTCGCTTCGTAGCTGCAGGTGACGATGATTCCTTTCCGTTCCTTCACGTTTCCGGCAACGGCGAGAGGTTTTCCCTTTAAAGACGGATCATACGCCATTTCTACGGAGGCATAGAAACTGTTCATATCGATATGAAATATAATTCTTCCTTTTCCGGCCACTCCCGGCGCCTCCTTTCCTTTCATAGACAAACCTCATATATATGTAGTAAAATAAAAGCTGAATGGATGTGATGAAATGATTCTTGAGTCAATGAATGACTTTTTATTTTTAGTCGATTTTTTCACAATTATTCTTCCCGCTCTGACCGCGATCGGCATCGCATTTCTTTTGCGTGAGTGCCGCGCAGGCGAGCATTGGAGAACGAAACGTATAGATGAACATCAAGCAGTCGTTCAGCTGAACCGAACAGACTTTCTTATTATTATATATCATCGCATTACAACTTGGATACGTAAAGTCATCCGCATGAATTCACCGGCGAATGATGATGAAGATGTCAGCTTCCTCCTTTTATAACGGCAAGTGATAATAAAAAGGAGGAGACATGAATTGTCTAAAACATATCAAAAATGGATTGCTTTCGGATTGTTTTTTATCGTGCTGTTCACAGGCCGCTCGGCGTTTGCGGCGACATCTCAGACTCAGACGGGAGGACTCGGAAATATCGGGTTTTTCCACGATTACCTGATCGAACCGTTTTCGGCCCTATTAAAAGGTGTGGCGGGCCTGTTCCACGGTGAGTACGGACTGTCGATTATTCTGGTGACGATTATCGTCCGGATCGTTGTATTGCCTTTGTTTGTGAACCAATTTAAGAAACAGCGGGTGTTCCAGGAAAAAATGGCTGTGATCAAACCGCAGGTCGACAGCATTCAGGCTAAAATGAAAAAAACGAAAGATGCGGAAAAACAAAAAGAACTGCAAATGGAAATGATGAAGCTTTACCGTGAGCATAATCTGAATCCGATGGCAATGGGATGTCTTCCGATGCTGGTACAATTCCCGATTCTGATCGGTTTTTATTACGCCATCCGCTCAACGCCGGAAATCGCTTCACACTCATTCCTGTGGTTCAGCCTAGGGCACTCTGATATGCTTGTATCCCTGTGCGCGGGGGCCATGTATTTCTTACAGGCTTATGTTTCCCAAAAACTAAACGAGAAATATTCACCGGCCGCTCAAAACCCGGCCGCGATGCAGTCAGCAAAAATCATGGTCTTTATTTTCCCTGTCATGATGACTGTTTTTTCACTTAACGTTCCGGCTGCGCTTCCGCTTTACTGGTTTACAAGCGGACTGTTTTTGACAGTGCAAAACGTACTTTTACAGCAGACGCATCATAAAAAGAAACAAGCTGCGGCTCAAGCGGAGCCCGTAAAGTCATAATACTGAACCTGCCGGATAAGTTCCGGCAGGTTTTTTTCATGCGTTTGCAGACGCGAAAAAAAAAAGCACCCAATTCATTGGGTGCTTCGTTTTCAGTTTGCCGCTGTTTCGATAATGGCAACGACCATTTCCGCCGTTTTCACGAGCTCTTCAATCGGCATTTTTTCATTTTTCGTGTGGATTTGTTCATAGCCTACTGACAGGTTGACTGTCGGAATGCCGTGGCCGGCAATGACGTTCGCGTCACTTCCGCCGCCGCTTGTCTGAAGCTCGCTCGGCCGGCCGATTTTTGCCGCCGCTTTTTTCGCGACTTCCACAACCTGATCGCCGTCCTGATATTTGAAACCCGGATACATGACCGCGATGTCAACTTCTGCGCGTCCACCCATCTCAGCTGCAGCAGATTCGAAAGCTTCTTTCATTTTCTGCACTTGCGCTTCCATTTTTTCAGGGACTAATGAACGCGCTTCAGCCAGAATATCGACTTGGTCGCAGACGATATTGGTTTGTGTGCCGCCTTCAAAACGCCCGATATTAGCCGTTGTTTCTTCATCAATACGGCCGAGCGGCATTTTTGAGATCGCTTTTGACGCGATTGTAATAGCGGAGATGCCTTTTTCCGGTTCTACTCCTGCATGAGCCGTTTTCCCGAAAATGGTTGCCCTCACTTTCGCTTGTGTCGGCGCGGCTACAATGATGTTGCCGACTTTCCCGTCTGAATCAAGCGCAAAACCGTATTTCGCGGTAATATCTGAACGATCCATTGCTTTTGCCCCGACTAATCCTGATTCTTCTCCGGCTGTGATGATGAATTCAATTGTTCCGTGCTCGATGTTTTGTTCTTTGAGTACTCTGATGGCTTCAAACATTGCGGCAAGGCCCGTCTTATCATCAGCGCCGAGAATCGTCGTGCCGTCGGTTTTTACATAACCGTCTTCCACAACCGGCTTAACGCCTTTGCCCGGGACAACCGTGTCCATGTGCGATGTGAAATAAATCGTATCCGCATCTTTTGTGCCCTTTAAAGTACAGATTAAATTGCCGGCTCCGTGACCCGTCACTTCTTTTGTATCGTCTTCTTTTACGCTCAATCCTAAATCAGTGAATTTTTGTTTGAGCACTTTGCTGATTTCCGCTTCATGCTTTGTTTCTGAATCAATTTGGACGAGTTCCAGAAATTCTTCCAGCAGGCGTTTTTCGTTTACCATTTACAGTTCCCTCCGTTTAAAGCGGTATATTACCGTGCTTTTTTTTCGGTCTTTCCTCTTCCTTATGCGCAAGCATGTCAAATGCCTGAATCAATTTTTTCCTCGAGTCTTCCGGCCGGATGATATCATCCACCATTCCGCAGGCCGCCGCTTTATACGGACCGGCATTTTCCTTTTCGTATATGGCTTTTTTTTCGCGCTTCGTTTTTTCCGGATCATCAGAAGCCTGTATGTCTCTGCGGTATAAAATCGACGACGCGCCTTCAGCTCCCATCACGGCAATTTCCGCATTCGGCCAGGCGAATACAAGATCTGCCCCGAGGCCTTTCGAATTCATGGCGACATAAGCGCCTCCGTAAGCTTTTCTGATGATGAGCGTCACTTTCGGCACGGCCGCTTCGGCAAAAGCATACAGCAATTTTGCTCCGTGACGGATGATTCCCGCGTGCTCCTGCTGAAGGCCCGGCAGAAATCCCGGTACATCAGCGATCGTTAACAGCGGAATATGAAACGCGTCGCAAAAACGGATGAATCTCGACGCTTTGTCAGCGGCATCTATCGTAAGGCTCCCCGCCAAATGTTTCGGCTGGTTTGCGATAACACCGACTGTGCGCCGTCCGATCTTCAGAAAACCGACAGCAATGTTTTTGGCAAAATACGGCTGAATGTCAAAAAACGTTCCGTCATCCGCCAGTTCTTTTATCACCTGTAACATATCGTAAGGTTTCGAACTGTCCGCGGGAACGAGGGTATTTAATAACGGCCTGGCGTCTTCCTTTTTAACGGGTGATGCCGTCTGTCTGCCGTGCGGAAGATAAGAAAGCAGCGTTTTCACTGCGGAAAGAGCCTCTTTTTCCGTTCGTGCGGAATAGTGGGCATTTCCGCTGATCACATTATGTATTCCCGCACCGCCTAAACTTTCCGCGTCAATCTGTTCACCCGTAACCTGTTCAATGACTTTCGGGCCTGTAATAAACATGTGCGACGTATTTTCCGCCATAATTACAAAATCCGTCAGAGCGGGTGAATAAACAGCACCGCCGGCACACGGCCCAAGGATGACGGAAATTTGCGGAATCACTCCCGAGTAAAGGACGTTGCGCCTAAAGATATGACCGTATCCATTTAATGATACCACACCCTCTTGAATTCTCGCACCACCTGAGTCGTTCAGCCCGATGATCGGGGTTTTATTTTTCGCGGCCAGATCCATCACCGCTGCGATTTTCTCCGCATGTGTCTCGCCGAGCGTCCCGCCGAGGACGGTAAAGTCATGAGCAAACAAATACACGGGCCGTCCGTCAATTGTGCCGTATCCGGTAATGACGCCGTCTCCCGGCGCATTTTGACATCCGGACATGCGGCTTTTTGCAAACGGCTGAAGCTCTGAAAAACTGTCTTTGTCCAATAAATAGGCAATTCTTTCTCTTGCCGTCAGCTTGCCTTTTTTATGCTGTTTTTCATTTCTTTCCGCTCCGCCGCCGTTTGTTAAAAAGGAACGTTTTTCATTTAAGTGTCTGATATGCTCACTCATGCTCATCTTGAGTTTCTCCTTTTTCAATTGTTTCACAAAGCTCAATCAGGACCCCGTTCGCCTCTTTTGGAGAGAGAAATGCGATTTTCTTCCCGCCCGCTCCGTTCTGCGGTTCATGATGGATCAATGTCATGCGGTATGATTCAAGCTCCTTGATCGTTTCCTTAATGTCGTCGCACCGGAACGCCAGATGATGAAGCCCTTCACCTCTTTTCTGTAAAAAAGAGCTGACGGGAGACGCGTCCGACAGCGGCTCAATCAGTTCAAGCTTTGTGCCTCCCGCTTCTAAAAAAGCAGCTTTCACATTTTGTCCGTTTACCAGCTCGTCTCCCATATAAGTAAGCCCAAGCATCCGTTCGTAAAATCCCCTTGCTGCATCAATAGAGCTGACGGCAATACCGACATGATCAAGTTTTTTCATTGCGCGGCCACCTGCTTTCCGCCATAGGATATGGCTTGTTCATACAAGCAAAACACGTTAAAATGATAAACAGTAATCTTAAGGAGTGAAACGATGTCTCAAAAATTCATGAAAAGCGCCGTCATCGTCATTCTAGGCGTATTTATACTGTCAACCGTCCTCTCAAGCATTATGATGTATTTGCGATAAAAAAGCAGGCGCCTCATTGCACAGGGATTTCCTGCTTTTTTATGAGGGCTTTCCGCTCTTTTGCAATGTTCTCAAATGAGCGGTTTTCTTTTGTAATTAACACTTTTGTTCCCTCAGGGATGATCCGAAAAATATGGATGACATCCCGGTTTTTCATACGGATGCAGCCGTTTGATACAAACCCTCCGATCAGCTCTTCTCTGTTTGTCCCGTGAATACCGTATATCCTGCCGTCAGTTCCTCTCGCGTCAAAACCGATCCAGCGAACGCCGAGCGGATTTTCCGGTGCGCCTCCCTCTACATTTTTCTTCCGATAATACGGATTTACGGCTTTAACCGTTACCGTAAATTCTCCTTCAGGCGTCAGATCATCTGTCTTTCCCGTCGCCACCTGATAAATGCCTTCTATTCGATTATCCTTCACAACCGCAAGCGCATTTGTGGCTTTATTGACGATTATATAAGGGTCACCCGGCAAAGGATTCGCGCCAAGCGGCCAAAGCGGGGACAGCAGCAGGGCGGCTGACAATAAAAAAAATCGCATGGGCTCCCCTCCTTTTTTCATTAGAATGACCAATGAAAGGAGGACTCATGCGATGATCCATGTGTTTTTTACAGCTTGATGCCTTTGAAATAACTTTTAATCACGAGATATTGCTCCATCTCACCGAGCAGGTGAAACAAAGCCGCCCGCGCTTCAAACTCCTCGCGTGTTGCCGGGAGCGGCATCTCTTCAAATTCCGTTCTCATATCTGCAAGTCTTTTTAAAAATTTATGAGCGGTATTGCCGGGGTGAATGGCTTCCCTTAATTCATGGATGAAATGGGCAATCATTTTTCCCTGCTCCACCGTTATTGAAATAGAGGTAATCTTCGGCAGCAGCCGTTCGATGATTTCAAATTGTTTCTGTCTCATCTTAAAATAGTGATAGTAGAGATTTTCATGGCGCAAAATATGATTCTGCACGTCCCGGTAGGCAAGGTTTTTCGCCTCTTGAATCATCTGATGCGTCTCCGGTATTTCCTTTCCCGTCCAATCTTGCTCACCAGTTAACAAATACCGTTCGATTTCAGCGAAGATGACGGCAAAATTGTCCTCAATTTTTTTCCGGTACGCCGCAAGTTTCCTGTCAAGGCTCGGCATATACAGATTCATTAACAGCGCGACACCGATACCTACGGTGATCAGCTGGAACTCATTCCAGATGAACGCCATCGTAATGCCGCCGGACATATATAGATGAAGAATGATAACTGAGCTTGTGACGATCCCTTCGTTTATTTTCAAGACGACTGTAGTTGGAATAAACAGCACCAGCAATATTCCGATCACAAACGGATAATAGCCGATCAGTCCGAAAAAGACATATGAAAAGACGATTGCCAATAAACAGGCGGCAAATCGGGCCCACGAGGCCTGAAGCGACCGCTTTTGCGTAATTTGGATGCACAATATGGTGATGATTCCTGCGGATGCGAAGTTTTGCAGATGCAACAGCTGGGCTAAATAAATGGCCAGCGCCGTTCCAAGTGCGGTCTTTAGTGTGCGGTAACCGATTTTAAACATTGCTTGCTCCATTCTGTTTGTTTCTTTCTCAAAAAAAAGAAGAAGAGCACCCTTCTTCTTTTCTTACAGTTATATTTTATAATATTTTTTCTAAAAAGTCCTGTGCTCTTTTTGACTTCGGAGAAAGAAAAAATTCTTCCGGCTGCCCGTCTTCCACTATCGTGCCTTCATCCATAAATAATACGCGGTCTGCGACTTCTTTGGCAAATCCCATTTCGTGCGTGACGATGACCATCGTCATGCCCGTTTGAGCGAGCTCCTTCATAACCTCAAGAACTTCTTTGACCATTTCCGGGTCAAGAGCTGAGGTCGGCTCGTCAAACAGCATGATGTCAGGATTCATGGCAAGGGCACGCGCGATGGCGACACGCTGCTTTTGCCCGCCTGACAAACGGTTCGGATAGTCGTTCCGTTTTTCAAGCAGTCCGACTTTTTCAAGGAGAGCGCACGCCTTTTCCTCCGCCGCCTTTTTGGACTCTTTCTTCACGCTGACCGGCGCGTATGTGATATTTTCAAGCACCGTTTTATGCGGAAACAGATGAAAATGCTGAAATACCATGCCGATATTTTCCCGCACTTTCAGTTTATTCGTTTTAGCGGCGGTGATTTCTTTTTCTTTAATGGCAATCATTCCGCCGCTCGGAGTTTCCAGCAGGTTTAAGCAGCGCAGAAACGTTGATTTGCCGGAGCCGGAAGGTCCGATGACAGCGACGACTTCCCCTTCTGCGATCTGTGTTGAAATGTTTTTCAGTACTTCATGTTTTCCGAATGATTTTGACAGGTTGTCGACCTTAATCATTGGCTTTCAGCTTCCTTTCTACGCCTTTTCCGATGAATGCTAAGATCAAAACGAGCACGTAATAGATGAAACCGGCCACAATGAGAGGCTCTAAATAGTTGTATGTTGCGGCACCGGACTGGTAGGCCCGTCTCATAATATCGCCGAGACCGATTACGGTGACGATCGCCGATTCTTTCGTCAAGGTGATTAATTCGTTAATAATAGCCGGAGAAATGTTTTTAAATGCCTGCGGCAGAAGCAGATCTTTCATCATTTTTCCGTACGGCACGCCGAGAGCGACGGCCGCTTCTTTTTGTCCTTTGTCAATCGCGTTGATTCCCGCTCTGATAATTTCAGAGACGTAAGCTGCTGAATTAAGTGATAATGCGGTGACCGCCGCCCAAAATTGGTCGATCTGAAAGCCGAGAAGCTGCGGCATCCCGAAATAAATAATCATCAGCTGCAGCACGAGCGGCGTGCCGCGGAATATCGAAGTATAAAAATCCGCAATCCATTTCAGCGGACTGATGGTGCTGATTTTAAACAAACTGAGCACGATGCCTAATACAAGGCCGATGACCGCTGAAACGAGCACAATTTTCAATGTGACGGCAAGGCCTTCCAATATAAAAGGAATTTGGGGTATTGTCGCTGAGAAATCCAAATTCATACGTTTGATCTCCTTTACCTGTATTCAAGATAAAAAGCTCAACGAAAAGTTGAGCTTTCTTTTATTTCTCGTTGGTGAACCATTTCTTCTTCAGTTTTTCAATTTCTCCGTTTTTCTCCATTTCTTTCAGCGCTTTGTTAAACTTCGCTGTCAGATCACTGTCTTTGCGGAACGCAATCGCGGAACCCGATTCGTCTGATTTCGCATCTGCTGATGCAAAGCCCTGCAAATCATTATTTGAACTGAAATAGCCTTGTGCTACGATGTCTTCGATAATCGCAGCATCAAAACGCCCGGATTTAATCTCTTCCGTTAAGTCTGAAATGCGGTTGCGGTCTTCAAGCTGGAAACCGTATTTCGAAGCAAGTTTCTTGCCTTTTTCTTCTTGAATGGAGCCAAGCTGAACACCGACGGTTTTGCCTTTCAGATCATTCAGAGATTTAATGCTGCTTCCCTTTTTCGTAACGATCATATTGTTAGCAGTATAATAAATACCGGAGAAATCCACTTGCTTTTTCCGTTCCGGCGTTGGTGTCATTCCTGATAAAATCATATCAACCTGCTTAGACTTCAGGGCTGTAATCAGGCTGTTGAAGTCCATGTCCTGCACCTCAACGTCATAGCCGGTCTTTTTGCCCAGAGCTTTTGCCAAATCAACGTCAAACCCGACGATCTGATCGCCGTCTTTATATTCAAATGGTTTATAATCAGCCGATGTACCCATAATCAATTTGTTCTTTCCGCCCTCTGAGCCTGAATTGCCTGATCCGCAGGCGGACAGCGTAAAGGTGATACATGCGGCAACCAATACCAACAGCCATTTCTTCATGATTATTTTCCCCCATATCTGCTTATCTCTTAAAATTGAATATTTATTCGTTAATCTGTATTTTAAACACTTTTTAATAGTTATGCAATACTATTTTCAAAAAATATATTTCCTTCTCTGTGTTTATTATAGTCATTGTTTCCCGAATGAGTGACAACTGATCGCCGGTGCATAAATAATTTATATTTATACAAACCCAATATAAAAAAACCCCGCAAGCGCTCGGCTCCGGGGTTTTCCTTTCACTTATACTTCTTCACAATATTCTTCAAATGCTTCCTGCAGTTTTGTGACGACGGCCATAGGCTCATGTCCTTCAATTTCATGGCGTTCCACCATTTTCATGATTTTCCCGTCTTTTAAAATCGCAAATGACGGAGAGGACGGCGGATAGCCTTCAAAGTATTCTCTCGCTTTGGCTGTCGCTTCTTTATCCTGTCCGGCAAATACTGTCACAAGCTGATCGGGGCGTTTATCGTAATGTACGGAATGGTACGCCGCAGGTCTTGCAATTCCGCCTGCGCATCCGCACACAGAGTTGACCATGACGAGTGTCGTTCCTTTTTTCGAAAGCGCTTCGTCCACTTCCTCAGCGGTTTTCAGCTCCGTATACCCGGCGGCTGTGATTTCCTGGCGGGCTTGACGCACGACATCATTCATAAATAAATTAAAATCCATATTCAACTGGGACCTCTCCTTTTTGATCATCTGCTCTTATGATAGCAAGGAACCTGCCCTATCGGCAAATGACACCGCTCATATCCGAATGTTTTTTGTCCCTTTTATGTTCCGCTATGTAAGTTTATGACCTTTTAAAAACGGGAAACTTGTTAAGGAGATTGTCTGAAATAAAGGAGCAGTCGTATGAGCCAACGGAAAGCAGTATTAATTTATAACGGTAACGCCGGTCAGAAACAGATTGATAAAACGCTCGGCACGGTCGTCCCCATTTTGGTCCAGTCAGCTGATGAGCTTTTGATTAAACCGACCAAACATCAGGATGATGCCCGTCGGTTTTGCGAAAATCTCGACAGCTCGGTTGACCATTTATATATTTTAGGGGGAGACGGTACGGTGCATCAATGCATCAACAGCATCAGCAAGCTTGATCACAGACCCGCTGTCGGCATTTTGCCGGGAGGAACGTGCAATGATTTCTCACGGGCGCTCGGCATTCCGCAAAACCTTCAAAAGGCCGCTGAAGCGCTCGCGGCCGGGCATAAACGGATGATTGACGTCTGTAAATCGGATCACGGCTATTTTCTGAACTTCTGGGGCATCGGGCTTATCACCGAAGCCTCCAGCCATATCAATGAAACTGAAAAAGCATGGCTCGGAAAAATCAGCTACTTCACGAGCGCCTTGCGGACGATGACAAGCGCGAACCCTTTTCCCGTCAAATTGACGATCGACGGCGAGGTGAAAGAAGATGAAGCCGTTATGGTGCTTGTCATGAACGGGCATTACATCGGGACAAACAGAGTTCCCCTGCCTGATGCCAGCCTTCAGGACGGCTTAGCCGATGTGTTAATCTGCCGCAACACAAGCCTTGGAGCGTTGCGGGAGCTGATGACAATGGAACAGGGTACATTTGATGATTTCAAAGGGGAGCTGTCCTATATTCAGGCCTCCAGAATTGAAATCGAAACCGGACGCGAGATGGACGCCGATACGGATGGCGAGGTATACGGAAAGACACCTTGCACGATCGAAGTGAAAAAACATCATCTCACTATGCTTGTTCCCGAAGATTCAGAATGAAACTGAAAAAACTCCCTTTGCCGCCCGGGCAAAAGGAGTTTTTTTTAATAGACTGAAGTATTTTCGTCAATGTTTTCTAAAATCTCTTTGACGCGTCCGAGGAAACGGCCGCACACGAGCCCGTCGAGCACTCTGTGATCCAAAGACAGACAAAGATTAACCATGTCACGCACGGCAATCATCCCGTTATTCATGACAACCGGACGTTTGACGATTGATTCTACCTGAAGAATCGCCGCCTGCGGATGGTTGATAATGCCCATAGACTGAACCGAGCCGAAAGATCCCGTGTTATTGACGGTAAATGTGCCGCCCTGCATATCATCGGCGGTAAGTTTTCCGTCTCTCACTTTTTTCGCAAGGTCTGTTATTTCTCTCGCTATGCCTTTAATCGTTTTTTCATCAGCATGCTTAATAACCGGAACAAACAGCGAATCTTCTGTGGCAACGGCAATGGAGATATTGATGTCTTTCTTTTGGACGATTTTGTCTCCCGCCCACATGCTGTTCATCTGCGGGAATTCTTTGAGAGCCTGCGCCGACGCTTTCACAAAGAAAGCAAAAAATGTTAAATTGAAGCCTTCTTTCTGTTTAAACGAGTCTTTTATGCTGTTTCTGTATGCCGTCATGTTTGTGACGTCGACTTCCATCATCGTCCAGGCATGCGGAATTTCTGTTTTGCTTTTATGCATATTGGCTGCGATGGCTTTTCTGACGCCTGTAACCGGAATTTCAATATCACCGGCTGACAGAGCTGGCGCCGGTGCTTGTTTTTGCTGCTGTTTCGGCTCTTGCGGGGCTTGAACGGTAGCCGCTTTCGGCGTTTCCGTCTTCTGCTGCACGCCCGAATCAATGATCTTTTGAATGTCTTTCCGTGTAATTCTTCCGCCTGCACCCGTTCCTTCAACTTGTTCAAGCTGAATGCCGTGTTCTCCCGCTAATCTGAGCACGGCCGGCGAATAACGCGCTTTATTTGACCGATCTTTGCCTGCATCGTGTGAAGGGTTATTTGCAGGTGTGCTTTGCTCTTCTTCCCGCTTCGGCGCTTCTTGGGTTTCCGTTTTTTCTGTTTCAATTTTGCAGATTATCTCGCCGACCGCAAGAGTCTGCCCTTCTTCTCCTACAAGTTCTGTAATCGTGCCCGTAAAAGAAGACGGCACCTCCGCATTCACTTTATCTGTCATGACCTCCGCGATGGGGTCGTATTTATTCACATGATCACCGGGGGATACCAGCCATTTGCTGATCGTCCCTTCTGTTACACTCTCTCCGAGCTGCGGCATCGCCATTTGTTCAATCGCCATGTCAAAAACCTCCTTACGTCTTTAAAACTCCGCTAATTCTCTCATTGCGGCTTCTGCTTTGTCAGGATTCATCATGAAGTATTTTTCCATCGTCGGCGCATAAGGCATCGCCGGAACATCAGGACCTGCAAGCCGCTTGATCGGCGCGTCTAAATCAAATAAGCAGTTCTCAGAAATAATGGCGGCGACTTCGCTCATAATGCTGCCTTCTTTCGTATCTTCTGTGATCAGCAAAACTTTTCCCGTTTTAGACGCGGCTTCAATGATGGCTTCTTTATCTAACGGATAGACCGTGCGCAAGTCTAATACGTGCGCGGAAATTCCGTCTTTTTCAAGACGCTCGGCAGCCTGCAGAGCGAAATGGACGCATAATCCGTACGTAATGACAGTAATGTCGCTGCCTTCGCGTTTTACATCGGCCTTACCGATCGGAAGAACGTAATCATCGGCAGGAACTTCGCCTTTAATCAGGCGGTATGCCCGCTTATGCTCGAAAAACAGCACGGGGTCATCGTCACGGACTGCAGCTTTTAACAGCCCTTTTGCGTCATAAGGAGTTGAAGGCATGACAATTTTAAGTCCCGGCTGGTTGGCAAAAATGGCCTCCACAGATTGGGAGTGATACAATGCGCCATGCACGCCGCCTCCGTATGGCGCTCTGATGACCATCGGACAGGTCCAATCATTGTTTGAACGGTAGCGGATTTTTGCCGCTTCTGAAATGATTTGATTGACCGCAGGAAGAATGAAATCGGCAAACTGCATCTCCGCGATCGGACGCATGCCGTACATCGCGGCGCCGATACCGACACCGGCAATCGCTGATTCCGCAAGCGGCGTATCCATAACCCGCTCTTCTCCGAATTGCTCATAAAGACCTGCCGTGGCTTTAAACACGCCGCCTTTTCTCCCGACGTCTTCCCCGAGAACAAAAACGCGCGGATCTCTTTCCATTTCTTCTTTCATTGCTGCATTAATACTGTCAATATAAGACATTACAGACATAAGTATTCCTCCCTACTTCGCATAAACGTGATCAAGCGTTGATTCAGGAGATGCGTAAGGCGCTTTCTCCGCTTCGTCTGTCGCTTCGTTTACGATGGCCATGATATCATCCAGCATGGCCTTTTCTTCTTCTTCGCCGAGAAGTCCGGCTTCTTGCAGGTATGCTTTGTATATGAGAAGCGGATCTTGTTTCTTTGCTTCTTCTACTTCTTTACGTTCTCTGTAGCTGCTGTCGTCATCATCACTGGAATGCGGCGTCAAACGGTAGGAAACCGTTTCTATTAATGTAGGGCCTTCGCCTTTAGACGCCCGTTCGCGCGCTTCTTTCACAGCCTGATAAACTTGCAGCAGGTCGTTTCCGTCAACAGTGACTCCCGGCATGCCGTAGCCTACCGCCCGGTCGGAAATATTCTCGCAGGCCACCTGTCTGTCATACGGAACAGAGATGGCATACTTATTGTTTTCACACATGAAAATGACCGGCAGTTTATGCACGGCGGCAAAGTTTGCCCCTTCGTGAAAATCTCCCTGGTTGGAAGATCCTTCTCCAAAGGTAACGAAAGAGACGATATCCTTTTTATCCATGCGTCCCGCAAGCGCGATTCCGACCGCGTGAGGCACCTGCGTCGTCACAGGGGATGAGCCCGTTACGATTCTGTTTTTCTTTTGCCCGAAGTGGCCCGGCATCTGCCTTCCGCCTGAGTTCGGGTCAGCCGCTTTCGCAAAACCGGACATCATCAAATCCTTTGCAGTCATACCGAATGCAAGCACTACCCCCATATCTCTGTAGTACGGAAGCACATAGTCGGTATCACGGTTTAAAGCATAAGCCGCGCCTACTTGAGCCGCTTCCTGCCCTTGACATGAAATAACGAACGGAATTTTGCCCGAGCGGTTTAACAGCCACATTCTTTCGTCGATTTTTCTGGCTAACAGCATGGTTCTGTACATTTCAACGGCTTCCGCGTCAGAAAGCCCTAATGCTTGATGGCGGTTTGTAGTCATTCAAACCCCTCCTTCTTTCCTTTTAAAAATGAATCGCGTTTCCGTCTGCGGCTAACGCAGCTTCTCCAATCGCCTCTGAAAGCGACGGATGCGGGTGTATGGACTGACCGATTTCCCACGGTGTCGCATCTAGCACCTTGGCAAGCCCCGCTTCAGAAATCATATCGGTAACGTGCGGACCGATCATATGAACACCGAGAATATCATCTGTATTCCGGTCGGCGACGATTTTGACAAAGCCGTCGCTTTCTCCGTATACAAGAGCCTTTCCGATCGCCATGAACGGAAACTTCCCGATCTTAAGTTCATGGCCTTTTTCGGCGGCTTCTTCTTCTGTCAGACCGACACTCGCCGCCTCCGGGTTTGAATAAATGCATTTCGGCACAAGGGCGGCATCAAGCGGAGCCGGATTAAGACCCGCCATATGCTCAACCGCAATGATGCCTTCACGTGAGGCCACATGTGCAAGCTGCAGCCCGCCGACGACATCACCGATCGCATAAATATGCGATTCCTTCGTCTGTCCGGATTCGTTTACGACGATAGAACCGTTTTCCGTTGCAATGTCCGTATTTTCGAGCCCGATTCCTTCGATATTGGGCTGGCGGCCGATGGAAACAAGCATTTGTTCCGCGTGATACGTTTCGCTTTCACCATTCTTTTCAGCTTCAATTGAAACGCCGTCCGCTTTTTCCAATGTATCCGGAAGCACTTTCGCACCCGTTACGATCTTAATTCCTTTTTTCGTTAACAGTTTTTCCATTTCGCTTGAAATATCACGGTCTTCAGTCGGCAAAATGCGGTCCGCGTATTCAATTACAGTGATATTGACGCCGAAATCATTCAGCATGGATGCCCATTCAATACCGATGACACCGCCGCCGACGATTATCATGGATTGAGGCAGTCGTTCAAGCTGCAGCGCTTCATCTGACGTCAGAATATACGTACCGTCTGCTTCTAAACCTGGAAGCATTTTCGGCCTTGAACCGGTTGCGATAATTAATTGTTTCGGTATCAGCATGTCGTTTTCTTCACCATTTGCGTATTCGACGGAAATGGTACCCGGAAGAGGTGAGAAGATGGAAGGGCCGAGCATACGTCCGTACCCGTTGAATACATCAATCTTCCCCTTTTTCATCAGATGGGCGACACCTCCGGCCAGCCGGTCAACGATTCCCTGCTTTCGTTTTTGCACGCTGTCAAAACGGAGGGAGACACCTTCCGTTTCAATGCCGAATGCTGCCGCTTCCTTTGCGGTCCGATACACTTCTGCGCTTCTTAACAGCGCTTTACTCGGAATACATCCTTTATGAAGGCATGTTCCCCCGAGTTGTTCTTTTTCTACAACGGCCGTTTTTAAGCCGAGCTGGGCCGCTCTGATGGCGGCAACATAACCGCCCGTGCCGCCGCCCAGAATGACCACATCATACTCCGTCGCCATTTGTTTTCACTCCTTCGCCGATCTGATATTGTTTCGCCTGCTCCTCACCGGCTAAAACCCGAAGCGCGCCTTGCGCAAGTGATTGCAGTTCATTTTCTCCCGGATACACCAGTACATCCGAAATCCAATCTATGTACGATCTGATGGCGGAAACGAAATCTTTCCCGTACGCCAATCCGCCTGTCAGGACGATAATATCTACTTTTCCTTTTAAAACGGCGCTTGCCGCCCCAATTTCTTTCGCTATCTGATAAGCCATGGCGTCATAAATGAGCCTCGCATTTTCATCTCCGTCCTGAATGCGTTTTTCCACTTTCACCGCGTCCGTTGTCCCCAGGTAGCCGGAGAGTCCGCCCGTGCCGACAAGTTTTTTCATCATATCGGCTTTTGAATACTTGCCGGAAAAACACATCTCCACCAGATCACCCGCCGGAACGGTTCCCGCACGTTCCGGACTGAATGGCCCTTCTCCGTGAAGCCCATTGTTGACATCAGTCACCCGTCCGCAGTCATGAACGCCGACTGTGATGCCGCCGCCCATATGAGTGACGATCATCTTCATCTGTTCATACCGCTTGCCGAGAGACGCCGCCGCCGTACGGGCAACGGCTTTTTGGTTTAAAGCGTGGAAAATGCTTTTACGCTTAATTTCAGGCATGCCAGATACTTTAGCAAGCGGTGTCATCTCATCCACCACAACAGGATCGACGATATACGCCGGGATATTAAGTCCGTCAGCTATTTCCCTGGCAATAATCCCGCCCAGATTCGAAGCATGCTGGCCGTTGTAGCCGTTTTTCAAATCAGTGATCATGGCGTCATTCACTTCATATGTGCCGCCCTCAATCGGTCTGAGCAGGCCGCCTCTGGCACAAACGGCATCAAACTTTGAAATGTTGATGCCCTGTTCGTGCAGAGACTCAAGTATGCTTATTTTTCGAAATTCGTATTGGTCGATAATGCTGTTAAATGTTTTCAGCTCTTCTTCGGGGTGCCGCAGCGTCTTTTCAAAGATACAGCGTTCATTGTGAAAGACACCGATTTTCGTTGATGTTGAGCCTGGATTCAGAATGAGAATGCGTTTTTCCTGTTCGAACATTTTCATACCTCCAGATCAAATTCCTATCGTCTGCTTAATACACTTTGGCCGTTTTGCAGAAACTGGCTTCTTGAACGGCGCATGCGCTCAATTCGTTCTTCAGCCAGACGGTCAGCCGCTAAGTAAGTCGGAATACCGTCACGCGCAGAAATATCGAGCACCCGTTCAATATTTGCATAGATGCCTTCAACCTTTTTCAAAGCCCGCTCAGCATTATAGCCGTAAAGCTCATCAGCTACATTGATGACGCCGCCGGCATTGATAACATAATCCGGCGCGTACACGATTCCCATTTCATGAATGGTATCGCCGTGACGTGTTTCTTTCAGCTGGTTATTGGCCGCTCCCGCAATGACTTTCGCTTTCAGCTGTTTAATCGTGTCATCATTAATGACGGCGCCGAGGGCACACGGAGCATAAATATCGCACGCCTGTGAGTAAATGTCGTCCGGATCAACTGCGCGGGCCCCGAAGTCTTCAACGGCACGTTTAACAGATTCTTTATTGATATCCGTCACGATTAAAGAAGCACCTTCTTCGTGAAGATGGCGGCAAAGATTGTAAGCCACATTTCCCACACCTTGCACGGCAATTGTTTTTCCTTCCAGTGAATCAGTGCCAAACGCCGCTTTAGCAGCAGCTTTCATCCCTTTGTAGACGCCGTACGCCGTAACCGGAGATGGGTTTCCTGATGAACCGAATGCCGGAGAAATCCCTGTTACATAGTCTGTTTCATCATGAATAATATCCATATCTTCAACGGTTGTGCCGACGTCTTCAGCGGTAATATATCTTCCGTTTAAGCCTTGAATGTACCGGCCGAATGCACGGAACATTTCTTCATTCTTATCCTTGCGCGGGTCCCCGATAATAACGGTTTTCCCGCCGCCTAAGTTTAAACCGGCAGCCGCATTTTTATAAGTCATGCCTTTTGCAAGTCTTAATGCATCTTCAATTGCCGCTTCTTCACTGTCATATGTCCACATTCTCGTTCCGCCGAGTGCAGGGCCGAGCGTTGTATCATGAATCGCGATGATCGCTTTTAATCCTGACTGTTCATCTTGGCAGAATACCAATTGTTCGTAATCATAAGTTTCCATATATTTAAAAATTTCCATAGGTACGTTCCTCCTACTGTTCTTGTGATGCGCAAATCGCAAGCGCAATTGAATACAGTTTATTTTCTGCGGTATCCGCTCTGCTCGTTAATGCAATCGGCGCCTTCGCACCCGCGATGACGGCAGCAACATTTGCTTTCGCAAAATAAATCATTGACTTATAAAGCATATTTCCAGCCTCTATTGACGGAACCAAGAGAATATCTGCCTGGCCCGCTACGCTTCCGGAAATTCCTTTTTGCAGTGCTGCAGCTTGAGATACGGCATTATCCAAAGCAAGCGGTCCGTCCGCGATACAGCCTGTAATCTGGCCTCTATTGCACATTTGGACGATCGCAGCCGCGTTCAGCGTCGCCTCCATTTTCGGATTAACCGTTTCAATAGCGGCAAGGACTGCGGCTTTCGGCATAGGGTTCCCTACTGAATGTGCGACATGAACCGCATTTTGCAGAATATGCCGGAGCTCTTCAAGAGACGGGGCGATGTTCAGCGCTGAATCAGTCACATACATCAGCCGGTCATAGTCCGGCACCTCAAAAACGGCTACATGTGATAACACACTTTTAGAACGTAACCCTTCCTGGCGGTTTAAAACCGACTTCAGAAGAGTTGAGCTCGGCAGATTCCCTTTCATTAAAATATCCGCCTCTTGTTCGCGCACTGCGCGCACTGCTTTTGCCGCAGATTCTTCGGGTGAATCGGCGTGGATAATGTCAGCATTGAACTTCGGCTCATTTGCCAGAAGCTCTTTCAGCTTTTCGCTGTCACCCGTCAGTAAAAATCGTGCCGACAAGTGCTCTGCCGCCATTTTGACGGCCTGGATTACTTCTTTATCTGCTGCGTGGGCCACTGCAATGGTTTTTGCGTTTTTTGCCGCGGCTTTTTCAACTAAGTCTCTCAGCTTCATTTTGTACCACCTTCCTTGTTCGAATCCGCTTTTATCAATGCAAGTTCCGTGCCAAATGTTCGGGAGGGTTATTCCGGCCTTTTTTCAAGAAAACATGCAGCTGTTTGCGCTTTCTCTGCAATTTATTGCATGCCGTCATTTGCAAGGCCGTACTTGTCCATTTTGTAGTACAGATTCCGAATGCTGACGCCAAGCGCTTTTGCCGTTTTGGTTCGGTTGAATTTATGCTTTTCAAGCGTTTTTTGAATGACGTGCGCTTCAAATTTTTCAACGGCCTGAGAGAGTTTTTCTCCTTCCACATCCGGAAAATCACTTCGGGCGCCGCTTTTTTCACTCAGCTCTGTTTCAAAAACAGGCAGATGCTGCTGTTCTATCCGCTCCATGTGCGGCTCTAAAAATATCATCGCCCGGCCGAGAACATTTTCGAGCTCTCGGACGTTTCCCGGCCAGCTGTAGGCTGATAAAGCACGCAGCGCGTTCGGCGTGAGCCCCTTTACGTTGCGTCCGTAATCCTGATTGATTTTTTCGATGAGCCGTATGCTCAGCGCTTCAATATCCTCTTTGCGCTGCCGAAGCGGCGGGATTGAGATCGGATAGCGGTTAATTCGGTAATACAGGTCTTCCCGGAACGTTCCTTCCGCCATGGCCTTTTCGATATTGACGTTTGTCGCTGCGATAATTCTGACATTGACAGAAATCGCTTTAGCACCGCCGACTCTGGTAATTTCTTTTTCCTGCAGAACCCTGAGCAGCTTCGCCTGGGTGCTTTGGGTCAGCTCTCCGATTTCATCTAAGAAAATGCTGCCGTTATTCGCTTCTTCAAAAAGCCCTTTTTTGCCCCCGCGCCTCGCGCCCGTAAACGCGCCTTCCTCATAGCCGAAAAGCTCGGATTCAAGCAGGGATTCTGACAGGGCCGCACAATTAACCCGAATGAACTTATTGTATTTTCTGTCGCTTTCGTTATGGATGGCGTGGGCGAAAAGTTCTTTTCCGGTGCCGGATTCTCCCCGCAGCAGAATTGTCGCCGGTGTTTTCGCCCCGAGCTTCGCCTGTTCAAGGGCGACCAGCATTTGTTCACTCGTGCCGATAATGTCGTCAAACGTGTATTTCGCTTCAAGCGTGCGGATGATCTGCCGCGCCCGGTTTAGTTCAGCAGTCAGTGTTTTAATTTCTGACACATCGTGAATGACTCCGACGCTGCCTTTTAAAATGCCGTCCACGATAACCGGAGCAACATTCACGATGACATCCTTTTTATTGGGGCCGACTTTCATTCTTACGCCCCGTACAGGCCGCCTTGTCCCCAATACTTTCAGGTGCATGCTTTCTCCTTCTGAGATATCGGTGGAGGCGGGTTTTCCGATGACTTCGCTTTCTGACAGCCCGGTCATTTTTGTATACGCTTTGTTGATTAACATTCCGATGCCGTTTTCATCAACGACGGAAATGGCTTCGTCTGACGATTGAATAATCGCTTCAAGCATGGTGCGGATTTGTTTTAAGTTCGTTACCTCTTCTGCCAGCTCAACTGCGTCCGTGATGTCTTTAAACACGCATAACGCACCGAGAAGCTTTCCGCCTTCATCAATGATCGGCAGTCTTGTCGTGACAATCTGCAGGTGCTTTCCGAGAAGCTGCTTCTGGTTATATTCCGGCTCTCTTGTTTCCAAAATCCGCGGCAGTTTTGTGTTCGGCACGACATCTTTAATTTGGCGGCCGATGACATGCTCCCGTTTTTGGCCGACCATTTTTTCAGCCATCTGATTAAATAAAATGATCGTTTCGTTGACGTCTATAAAAATCATGCCGTCGTGGGTTGAATTAAAAATCCGGTCATGCTTATACGTCTGTGACTTCAGCATTTGAATAAGCTGCTGCTTTTCCTCCATCAGCTGAAACACCATGTACGCCAATTTCCCCGGCATGACGATGGTTTGTTCTTTTTTCTCATGGAGCAGCTCATCCATGACCGCTTTGTCACCCGTTGTGTGGATGATAATATCTATATCTTCGGTTATGTAAGGTTTCCAATCTGATGAGGTTGCAATTCCATATCTCCGGGCTTCTTGCAGCCCTTGCGCCTCCGGATCTTGGTCAACCACCGCAATAATCCGGATCAGTTTTGTTTTCATCAAAATCTGTAAGAGCGCCGTGCCTCCTTTACCAGCACCTATAATCAGCACCTTCTGCATCCCGATACCCCTTTGTATGAAAAAATTTGCACACCTGTATTTTCCGTTGCAATAATTTGCACAACCCCTATGTTACCATGTTTTCATCTCTTGACAAAATATTTTTTCGATTGGACAATAAAGGAAATCATATCGAAAAGGGGTTTTCTGAATATGAGCCGGCTTGTTGCGCTTTTGATTCTGGTCCTCCCCGGCGCTGTTGCGGCGCTCGGCATTAAGCTGATGAGAGATGCATTATTCGGGCATACGTTTGCCCCGTTTCCGTCCCTTTTTCTTCAGGGAGCGGCCGGACTGGCGTTTTTTTTGTTCGGCCTTTATATTCTGGCCGGATTTATTCTGTACAGAGATCGGAAACGCAATCAAGTCAGCCCGCGATTCAGGAAAAAAAAGCTGTAAAAAAAGCCCTTGCTAAAAAGGGCTTTTTTCAGTCATCCGGCAGTATCGTTTTTGCAATGGATTGATCAAGTTCTTCATAGTCATGGTAAGCGATCGTTTCATATAATTCTTTTCTCGTCTGCATGTCCGAAAGCCCCTCTTTTTGCGAGCCTTCTTCTTTTATAAGGCGGAAAATACGCTCAAAAGCCTTGGCCGCCGTCCTGAGTGACGTGACCGGGTAAATGACCATCTGACAGCCCATGCCGGAGAATTCTTCAGCGCTGTAATATGGCGTTTTTCCGAATTCAGTCATATTTGCGAGAATCGGCACACTGATTTGTTTGGAAAACGCTCTGAATTCACTTTCTGATTGGAGCGCTTCCGGGAAAATGGCGTCAGCACCCGCTTTTATATAAGCGGCCGCTCTTTTTAATGCGCCCTCCAGCCCTTCCTGCTGTCTGGCGTCTGTCCTCGCAACAACGAGAAGAGTCGGCGCTGCCTGCTTGACCGCTTGGATTTTCTGCGCCATTTCTTCGATCGGCACGAGCTGCTTCCCATTCAGATGCCCGCATTTTTTCGGCAGGCGCTGGTCCTCCATTTGGACGGCGGCTGCGCGCGCTTCATACATTTCTTTCGCCGTCCGGGCGGCATTCAGCACTCCTCCGAAACCCGTATCAATATCCACAAGGACGGGCAGGTCAGATGCACGGACCAGGTCTTTAACACGTTCAGCCATTTCCGCCGACGTGATGATGCCTAAATCGGGCAGCCCTCTGCTCGCCGTGTAAGCCGCGCCTGACAAATAAAGAGCCGAAAACCCCGTTTTCTTGGCGATAAGAGCAGCCATCGCATCGTGAGCGCCGGGGATCTGCAATAGATCCGGCGCTGTCATCTGCGTACGGAACCGCTCTGCAAGCTCCTCTTGAGACGACTGCCTGCTGACGATCCACGTCATGTTTGTCACCCTCCTACTTTATACGAGAAATAAGTCCATAAATTCAATAACGCTGAGCTGCTGCATCCGTCCGCTATGTTTGCAGGCTTCTTCTATTTTACGCTGCTGCTTCAGTGAAAAATGAGTGCTGACGTTTGCTGAAAACTTGGCAAGAATATTCGGAACGGCTTCTTTTCTGCGGAATCGGTGCCCGAGCGGGTATTCACATTCAATCCCCTCCGTAGCTGTGCCGTCTGTAAAATGCACCTGCACGGCATTTGAGATGGATCGCTTATGCGGGTCTAAGTAATCTTTTGAGTACGCTTTATGTTCCGTCACCTCCATTTTGCTCCGCAATGTATCAATTCTCGGGTCAGACGCCGTTTCCTCTTCATAATGGTCTGCCGTAATATCTCCGAAAAGCAGCCCGATTGCCGTAATGTACTGCAGGCAATGATCCCGGTCAGCCGGATTGTGAAGCGGCCCTTTTTTATCAATAATCCGGATCGCTGACTCATGCGTCAAAATCGTGATTCTGTCGATTTCCCCGATGCGGTCTTTCACCTCAGGATGGAGTTGGACCGCGCATTCCGCAGCTGTTTGGGCGTGGAATTCAGCCGGGTAGGATACTTTAAACAAAACATTTTCCATAACATAGGAACCAAGCGGGCGGGCAAGCTTCATTTCCTGCTGATTAAATAATACATCTTGAAATCCCCATCCCGGTGCGGTCAGCGCCGTCGGGTATCCCATTTCACCTTTGAGCGCCATGAGGGCCAAATACACGCCTCTGCTCGTCGCATCACCGGCCGCCCATGATTTGCGCGATCCGGTGTTCGGCGCATGCCGGTACGTTCTGAGGCTTGAATTATCAATCCAGGCGTGTGATACGGCGTTGCTGATTTCCTCTTTTGAACCGCCCAGCATTTGCGTGCACACAGCCGCAGTCGCTACTTTCACAAACAGCACATGGTCCAGTCCGACTCTGTTTAAACTGTTTTCCAAAGCGAGAATACCTTGGATTTCGTGCGCTTTGATCATTGCGCGAAGCACATCGCGCACGGTAAGGGGTTCTTTCCCTTCAGACACCCTTACTCTGGAAATATAGTCCGCACAGGCCAAAATGCCTCCGAGATTGTCAGACGGATGACCCCATTCCGCTGCAAGCCACGTATCGTTATAATCGAGCCATCTGTTGATACATCCGATATTAAAAGCGGCCGTGACGGGGTCTAACACAAAAGGCGTGCCGGGGACTCTGCTTCCGTTCGGCACGGAGGTTCCCGGGACAATCGGGCCGAGCAGCTTTGTACATTCAGGATAGCTGAGCGCCAGAATTCCGCAGCCTATCGTATCAAGAAGCACATGTCCTGCCGTAGTGAAAGCTTCTGAACTGTCAATCTCTTGATGGAGCACGTAATCAGAAATCTCTTCGATCACGGCGTCCATTCGGCGGGTTTCTGTCATGTTTTCATCTTCCTTTCTCATCTATTTACAGGCGCGCCCCGGTATAGCGGACACGCGGGCGGAAAAGCCGGTTCCGGCTGTGCTGTTCAATGACGTGCGCGCATAGGCCGACCGTCCGTGCGCTGAAGAATATAGGCGTGTACAGCGGAATCGGAATGCCGAGCATGTAATAGACCGGCGCTGCGTAGTAATCTAAATTCGGATAAAGGCCTTTTTTCTCCCGCATGACGGTTTCACCGGCTTCACACATGTTATAAAGACGGAAATCACCCGAAAGATCAGACAGCTTCTTCAATGCTTCTTTCATCATGAGCGCCCTCGGGTCCATTTTTTTCATGTAGACACGGTGACCGAAGCCCATGATTTTTTCTTTTTTTGAGTTAACAATTGTATAAACCCGTCTGTATCCTTCGCTTCTTCAAGCATGTACATAACCGCTTCGTTCGCTCCACCGTGAAGGTTTCCCTTCAATGAGGCGACGGCTCCGGTCAGAGCGCCGTATATATCCGATTGTGTCGAAGCAATGACTCGGGCCGTAAACGTTGAGTTCGGCAATTCATGCTCACTGTATAAAAGAAGCGACCGGTCGAATATTTCTTCTTCCAAGGATGACGGGGTTTTTCCGGTAATCATATATAAAAAGTTTGCGCTGTACGATAGAGTCCCGACAGGCGCTAAAGGCTCCAGCCCGTTTATGACGCGATAGCTGTTGACGGTCAGATTCGGCATTTTGCCTATCAGCCCGCGGACACGGTGCTGATTCACAGATGAGGTGCGGTCATCAATGTCCTTGTCAAAGCCTCCAAGCGCAGACAAACCCGTCCTCAGTCCGTCCATCGGGTGAGTATGTTCTGGCAGCAGACGGCAGATGTGCAAGATTTCCTCAGGAAGGTATCCGCCGCGCCGGACGTCTTCTTCAAGCGCCGCCTTCTCTTTCGCATCAGGAAGTCTGTCTTCCAATAAGAGATGGACAATGTCCATATAGCCGGCCGTTTTAGAAAGCTCAATCAGATCGTGGCCCTTGATCAAAATACTGCCCTGCTGTGTATCCAGAAAAGAAATTCCCGTTTCCACCGCAATAACGCCATCTAAACCAGGAGAATAAGGTTCCATGATTTCGCTCCTTTTCGCACATTTTATTGAAGAAGATACTTAGAAATAATCAGCCTTTGAATCTCATTGGTGCCTTCATAGATTTGCGTGACCTTCGCATCCTGAAATAAACGCTCCGCGGGATACTCTTTCATATAGCCGTAGCCTCCGTGAATCTGCACGGCCTCAACCGCCGCTTTCATCGCCGCATCAGACGCGAACTGCTTTGCCATTGATGCTTCTTTTCCGCACGGAAGCCCGCGCTGATACAGATCAGCAGCATGATAGACCAATAATTTGGCAGCTTCCGCATTCGTCGCCATATCAGAAAGTTTAAAAGAAACGGCCTGATTCGAGGCGATGGGCCTGCCGAACTGGCTGCGGGTTTTCGAGTACTCGACAGAGCAGCCGAGCGCCGCTTCGATAATCCCGAGCGCCTGAGCCGCTATGCCGATCCGCCCGACATCAAGGTTTTTCATGGCGATTGAAAAACCCTCGCCCTCTTCGCCGAGCCGGTTTTCAATTGGAATTTCCGCTTGGTCAAATTGCAATTCGACAGTGTTGGAACCTAACAGACCGAGCTTTTTTTCTTTTTTTCCGATAGAAAAGCCGGGTGTGTTTTTTTCAACGATAAAAGCGGATATCCCCTTCCTCCCTTTAGCCGGATCGGTTAAGGCAAATGTCAGATACAGATCTGCCGCTCCGCCGTTTGTAATAAAGATTTTTGAACCGTTCAGAATATAGGAACCGCCTTTTTGCACGGCCGTTGTTTTCAGGCCTCCCGCATCAGATCCGGATTGAGGCTCAGTAAGTGCAAACGCCCCTACATATTCGCCCGCTGCCAGCTTTGGAATGTACGTTTGTTTTTGGGCTTCTGTCCCGAAATGCAAAATCGGGTTTGTCCCTACCGATGTGTGGACGGATAAAATAACTCCGACAGCCGCGCTTACTTTTGATATTTCATGAATCGCTAAAATATAAGATGTTATATCAGCGCCCGCTCCGCCATAAGCTTCCGGGACGGGAATCCCCATTAACCCCGCTTCCCCCATTTTTTTAATCAGCCGGTCCGGAAATTCATCGGTTGTTTCCATGATCTCAACCATCGGCGCGACTTCCTTGCGCGCAAAATCACGCACCATTTTTCTCATCATGATGTGCTCTTCTGTAAAATGCACGGCTGCCGCCTCCCCCTCATGATTTTTATGTCATCTGTTGTACTCATAAAAACCGCGCCCGCTTTTTTTTCCGAGCCAGCCGGCGCTGACATATTTTCTGAGCAGAGGGCATGGACGATATTTCGAATCTCCGAGTCCCGAATAGAGAACCTCCATAATGGAAAGGCACGTATCCAATCCGATGAAATCGGCTAATGTTAAAGGCCCCATCGGATGACGCATGCCGAGCTTCATCACATCGTCAATCGCTTCCTTTGAGGCCGCACCTTCGTAAAGGCAATAAACGGCCTCGTTTATCATCGGCATTAATATGCGATTAGATATAAAGCCTGGAAAGTCATTGACTTCGACAGGTATTTTTTTCATCTGAACGGCAAGCTTCTTTACTGTTTCCGATGTTTCTTCCGACGTGGCAAGCCCTCTGATGACTTCGACAAGCTCCATGACGGGAACCGGATTCATAAAATGCATGCCGATTACTTTTGCAGGCCTTTTTGTGACAGCGGCAAGCTCCGTAATGGGAAGAGAAGACGTATTGCTTGCCAATACGGTATGAGGGGGACACAGTTTATCGAGTGTGCCGAGCAATTCGGCCTTTGCTTTTTTGTTTTCGGCAATCGCCTCTATTACAAAATCAGCATTTCCCGCGTCCGTTAGTTCTGCCGGGGAAATGCGGCTGAAAACGGCATCTGTTTCATGCTGTGTCTTTCGTCCTTTCGCCTGATCTTTCTCCAGATTTGTTTTGATACGGCGAAGGCCTTTTGTCACCATTTCCGGCTCCCAGTCGTATAACATGACGGTAAACCCAGCTTCGGCAGCTGTCTGTGCGATGCCGGCTCCCATCTGTCCGGCACCTGCGACCATGATTGTTTTCATCTTCATCTGACGCTCCCTTCGTTATATCAGTACACCTCCAGCAGGACGGCGTCTCCTTGAGCCGCTCCGCTGCATATTGCCGCTATGCCTAAACCTCCGCCGCGCCGCTTTAATTCGTATATCAAACTCATGATGATTCTGGCTCCGCTTGCGCCGATCGGATGGCCGAACGCAATTGCCCCCCCGTTAACATTCACTTTCTCCCGGCTGAACCCGGCTATTTTTTCGCTCACGAGGACGACGGACGCAAATGCTTCATTCACTTCAAACAAATCGATGTCGTCAACGGACAATCCGGTTTTTTTCAAGAGCCGGCTGATAGCTTCTCCCGGCGCGCTTGCAAGCTCGGACGCTTCCAGTCCGACAGACGCAAAACCAAGTATCGCAGCGAGCGGTCTGACATGCTGCTTCGCGGCTTTTTCCTCCGACATCAGCACAAATGCTCCGGCGCCGTCATTTACACCGGGAGCGTTTCCGGCGGTGACCGTTCCGTCGGCTGTAAAAATAGGTTTGAGCTTTGCGAGCTGGTCAAGGCTTGTATCCGGACGCAGCCCCTCATCTGCTGCAACAGTATGCTGTTTGCCCTTTTTACCGGTCCAGGTGACGGGAACGATTTCTTCATGCAATTTACCCGTCTCAGCTGCCTCAGCCGCGCGTTTCTGGCTTAAAAGAGCGTAATGATCCTGTTCATCTCGGGAAATGCCGTACTTTTTGGCCGCAGAGCTTCCGTGGACAGCCATATGCACCTGATCAAACGCACAGGTCAGCCCGTCATGAACCATTAAATCCTGAAAAACCCCGTCTCCCATCCTCATACCCCAACGGCCGGCCGGAATGGCGTACGGAATGTTGCTCATGCTTTCCATACCGCCTGCAATCAGCACGTCCGCATCTTTCGCCCGGATGATTTGATCACAGATGGTAACGGCTCTGAGCCCCGATGCACAGACCTTATTAATGGTTTCAGCCGGAACGGACCATGGAAGCCCGGCATGCCTCGCAGCCTGCCGCGCCGGAATCTGCCCCGCGCCCGCCTGGACGACCATTCCCATCACCGCACCTTCTGCTTCGCTTTCACTGATGCCGGCGCGCTTGATTGCTTCTTTTATGGCAATGCCGCCAAGCTCGGCTGCTTTTACCTCTTTTAATGCCCCGCCGAATTTTCCGAACGGCGTTCTAGCCGCACTGACGATAACCGTTTTTCCCACACTTTTGCCTCACTTTCAATAAGATAAAAGATAACGCTTACAAAAAACGCCCTGTTCCAATATATGAACCGGCTGACCAAGTTATGATCGCCCCGTGCTGTTTCCGCCCATAAAAAAAGAGGACTGTCTGAACAGTCCTCTAGTTGCAGCATTCTTCTTTTATTGAAAGAGCCAGCTTTGGATAATCGGTAAAAAATGCGTCTGCTCCCGCTTTTATCAGCTGCTTCATATCTTCCGGCCGATTGACGGTGAACGGACGGAGCGCCGCTTGGTGTTTTGCAAGATGTTTGATCACTTCAGCGCTGACCGCCGGCGTGCCGAGCTTCGGATGATAACCAGAAGCTGGAATTGAAGCAAGATACCGTTCAGGCCGGTAAAGCACATCCATCGTCAGCACCGCCCGTTCTATCTCAGGTGCCAGGGCGTGGCAAAGCGCGAGGCTCTCATGATTAAATGAAGAAAAAATAACGCGCTGTTCCAGTCCGTAATACCTGACTTTTTTGATCACTTCTTCTTCCATTCCCTCGTAACGGAACACGCTGTTTTTCAGCTCAATATTGATCAGAAAATCAGCACGCTCCGCAAAACGCAGCACGTCTGACAAAAGCGGAATTCTGACTCCTTTAAACGAATCTTTCCATTTGCCGGCGGCATCGGCAGTTCTGATTTTCTCATACGCCGTATCTTTCACAAATCCTTTTAAAGACGTCGTACGGTCAAGGGTTTCGTCGTGAATAACCACGATTCGGCCGTCTTTTGTCATTTGTACGTCAAGTTCGATTCCGTCAGCTCCGGCCTCAATCGCTTTCGTGAACGCGAGCATCGTATTTTCGGGATAGTCGCCCGACGCCCCCCGGTGGGCAAAAATAGTCGTCATATGTGTCACCTCAGGTGTTTGTCATCGGTTTTCTCTATTATAATCGTTATGCACATAAGGAGGGCGCTATTTACATATATTTTATAATTATTGCCCGCTGTAATAGGTTTCGATTCCGTTTACAACAGCGTCTGCGGCATGCTCTTGTCCACTCTCGTTTTTCAGCTTGTCCGCATCTTGAGAATTTGTGATAAAGCCTAATTCAGCCAGCACACTCGGCATTTTTGAATATGTAATGACATAAAAAGGGGCTTCTTTTACACCTCTGTCCCTCATCTCTAAAGACGAGACAAGCTGCTGTTGAATGTCAGAAGCAAGCCTCTCGCTGTCTGCTCCTTCATATGTTGAATTAAAATACGTTTCTGTCCCCGATGCCGTTGATACGGCTGAATTCGTATGGAGGCTGACGAATAAATCGGATTGGCTGGCGCTTGCTTTCGCCACCCGCTCGTCCAAGCTTAAAAAAGTATCATCCGTTCTTGAAGCAACAGGTTTTGCGCCTTCTGCCTCCAATTTGGCGATCACCTTGTTTGACACCGCTAAATTGATATTTTTCTCCAGCAGCCCATTTCCGGCGGCCCCGCTGTCTTCTCCGCCATGTCCGGCATCGATATAAATGGTTTTTCCTTGCACAGATTCAGCTGCATAAGCGGACGGTGCAAGAAGAAGCAGAGCGGCACCGAATGCTGCAGCGCTTTTTGTCAGTAAACCCACGTGTTTTCCTCCCCGTTCTTTACATATCTGTTTCTCTTTTCAGTTTTTCAAGCTGTAATTGTCCGTTGCTCTCTTTTTTATAGGTGATTTGCACCGCCGTATGTTCAGGCAGAGACTGACATTCAAACCGCTTAGAGAAAGGCACCTTCACCTCTTGCCGCTCTCCGTCAATTTTCACCACGATCGTATCGTTTCCGGACGCTTTTATAAATGTTCCTTCCTGTGTAAATGACGGCGCCGAATCCGCCTCCGCGGTATACTCGCAGCCTGATAACAGCCATGCGGTGAAGATTAGAAGTATGACAGATATGACAGACTTCACACAGATCACCTCACGTTTTCTCATTCGGCTTTATCTTTGAACAGAATGGCCGATTTGTAAAGGGCGCCTTCTTTCCTCCAGTGCTTTTCCATATTTGGAATGAAGGATTTCTGACCCGCTGATTACCTGAACTTAGAAAGAAAACGAGCTGATTCGTCTATGAAAAAGGTTCTGTCTGAAGAGCGGATATGCAGAATTTAACGGAAACGGACGACTTTCTATTCATTTTGAAAAAATATCAGATCATCAAAAAAAGAGAGGCTCATCATGCGCTCTCCCGAATAGAATTGTTCATATTTATTTTGAGTTTTTCATAAAATGAACGGGACAACTTAAAAGAGGAGCGTATTGACGGCAATGATGAGAATAATCACTCCGCTCAGCACCGTGCTGAACTGTCCGACATGGAAAGATCCGATGCGCAATGACGCAGCTTTTTTTCCAAGCAAGCAGCCGAGCCATATGGTCAGAAAACTTCCGAACGCCGCAGTGATGGAAATTGCGGCGGGAGAAAGCCCGATCAGGCCTGCGCTTAATCCGTTAGTCAGCGCATTTGCGGATACGGCCACTCCGAGAACCATGGATTCCAATATACCGATTTCTCCCGAACCGTCAGCACCCGCTGTCTCCGGGTTTTGTAACAGACCGGCAAAACGGCCTTTTTTTCTTGATGACAGATCAGCACGCGCTGAATTTTCTTTTTTTCTCGGCACTGCCAGCAGGATGATGCGGATGCCGATGACAGATAAGATAAAAGCCGCCAGCAAGACGGGAAAAAAACCAGGCAGAACGGCTGAAATCCATTTGCCGAAATAAATCCCGATATAACTGAATAAAAAACAGATAAAAGCGATCATCATATTTGACGTGTGCGATATTTTGATCTTTCTGATGCCGTATGACATCCCCACTCCTAAATTATCAATGCTCGAGGACACTGCCAAACCTAAAATCAGTAACCAAGCCATGTTATTTTCTCCCCATTCTTTGATGTCTTTTCAACATGTTGCGCTGTTGAATCTACACTATCCTATTCAGCAGCACAGAAAAGGTACCTTTTCTGCAAAAAATTATTGACTGATTATCATCATTCCGGCGGAAACGAGGTGACACCCTTGGCAGAAAATGAAAATAATACATTGGGCCCGCTTTTAAAATCACTGCTTGATAAGCACTCGCTCTCCATGAGAAAACTCGGCGCCTTAACCAACATTGATACGGCCACCATCTCCCGGATTATAAACGGCAAGCAGAAGGCCAATTTAAAGCATCTTCAGGAATTTTCAAAACACCTCCGCACCCCGCTGGAGGAATTGCTTGAGGCGTCAGGCATAGACATCGGCCATGATAAAGAAGCTGCGCCGCAAGATCCGATGCACGCGATTCAGGATATGCTGAATATGGCGGAGATGTTTGATCAGCCTTTTTCCCGCGAGCAAATTGAACGCGAGCTGACCAGATATGAACAATATGCCAAAACCCAGCAGGGCCATCGCCTGATTTGTGATGAGTTTCAAAAGAAAATGGATAACGAAGAAAGTGTCGGCCCTTTTATTGATCACTTGAAAAACATGCATCATCAATATATGGATGAATCAACACCGGCTGAAGACCGCGCGATTCTCGGGAGCGCGCTGCTGTATTATATTTTGGCGACGGACGTCATTCCGGATTACATGTTTCCAATCGGCTATCTGGACGACGCGATCGCCGTTCAAATCGCTTTACATCGGCTGAAAAAAAAGTAAAGGCGCTTAAAAAAGCGCCCTTTTTTGTTGAAAAATATGAAACACCGCATTACGGTTTTGTCAAAACAGAGACAGCTGTCATATGATACATTAACCTAACAAAAAGGAGGGTGTCTTCTATGGTGTGCGCTCTGTTAAGTGTTGTGATTCAGATCGGAACGATATTCGCCGCAGGAAAGTGGAAAAAAGAATAAAAAACAAATTGACGGTTTTTTCGCACAAGCGTATGCTTATAAATAATCTTGTAAATGATTAGAAAGAAGTTATGCATATGAAAAAAATCATTCTCCTCTTCGCCGCCGCTGTCATATTCAGCTCGATCGGCCATCAAATTTCAGGCGGATATAAAGATCCTGAAAAAGAACGGAGAAAACCGTTCCATTCATTTAAATGGTTCAGCCGATCATAATCTCAGGATAAAGCACAGGCAAAATAATTGCACACAATTAAAACATAAGCTAGAATACGGACGAGTTAAACTCCTAAGGAAGAAGGCGAAATGATGAAGCAAATTTATAAACCGCTGTTTGAACCTTTTACGTTCGAAAGCGGCGTCACCATACCAAACCGTATTTCTGTCGCACCGATCACACACTATTCATCAAACGATGACGGAACAATTTCAGACCGTGAATTAAGCTACATTACTCCCCGTTCAAAAGAAATGGGCATAGTCATTACGGCATGTGCAAACGTAACACCTGATGGCAAAGCGTTTCCCGGCCAGCCCGGTATCTATGATGATTCTCACATTCCCGGCTTGAAAAAACTCGCCCAGGCGATCCAGTCTCAAGGAGCGAAAGCCGTTGTGCAGATTCACCATGGCGGATTGGAATGCCCTCCTGAACTCGTGCCAAACAAAGACGTCGTCAGCCCGAGCGGCTCAGAAGAAGACGGCAGACAAACTTCCCGGGCTCTTACTGAACAAGAAGTTGAGCACATCGTAAAAGCATTCGGCGAAGCGACACGCAGAGCGATTGAAGCCGGCTTTGACGGTGTTGAAATTCACGGGGCAAACGGGTACCTGATTCAACAATTTTATTCTCCGAAAACAAATCAGCGCACAGACCGCTGGGGTGGAAGCGATGAAAAACGCCTTGCGTTCCCGCTTGCAGTCGTTGACGCTGTCAAACAGGCGATTGCTGCACACGCTGAAAATCCATTTGTTCTCGGCTACCGCCTGTCACCGGAAGAGCCGGAAACACCTGGGATTACAATGAAAGAAACCTTCCTGCTCGCCGACGCGCTTGCGGAACAAAACTTGGATTACCTGCATATTTCACTGATGGACGTCAATTCCAAAGCCCGCCGCGGCGCAGATACTTCACGTACACGGATGGATTTATTAAACGAACGCGTTGGCCATAAAGTGCCGCTGATGGCGGTCGGTTCTATCTATACCGCGGATGAAGCGCTAGCCGTATTAGAAAGCGGGATTCCGCTGGTGGCTCTGGGACGTGTCATTCTGATCAACCCCGAATGGTCGGTGCTGATCAAAGAAGGCCGCGAGCAGGAAATCGAAAAAGCAATAAAAGCATCTGAAATTGAGAAATACCGACTCCCTGAACCGTTATGGGAAATGATCCAGAATACAGGCGGCTGGGTGCCGTTTGAAAAATAACCACAAAAAACTGCCGGATGTCCGGCAGTTTTTTTGGTTCATAAATTTTTACCGCTTTGTTTACTCCTATTTCTGACACACTGCGTACATATAGTAAATAGATTAATAGAAAGGAGACCGTATATGATGGCTGGATTTCCTATTACGATTAACAGTCTTTCCGGAAACGGGGTTGTCAATGTCGGCGGCGCGTTTTCGATAAGTCCTTTAACCGTATCAAAAACAGTCTACGGCTCAGGAGGAGGAAATATCGGTATGGTTCTGCAAATGAATCAATCCAGCACGGCTCAATCTTCAAGTTCTCAATTCTCTGATCAAAATGTAATGAAAACACTATGATATCTGTATTTCCCTCCTATTCCGGCTCACAGCAGCCGGATTTTTTTACCGTTTTGTTTAATCTTATTTCAGATCACAGCGTACATATAGTTAGTAGACTTAGAGAGAAAGGAGAAAAAATAGAATGAGCGGTTGCCCGATTACGATAAACAACGTATCAGGAAACGGAGTTGTCAATGTTGGCGGCGCTATATCCATCAGTCCGGTGACTGCATCAAAAACCGTTTTCGGTGCCGGAGGAGGAAATATCGGTATTGTCATTCAAAGCAATGCTGTGAGCCAGGCCAAAATGTTTGAGCATCAATTTTCAGATCAGAATATTGTGAAGTCAATTTAAGGGCTGCCATGCAGCCCTTATAGACACGTAAAGCGTAAATATAAGCAGGCCGGCAGAATCACTGAAAACAATCAGCGATCACCTTCTTATGTTTTGAATGATTTCAGTTAAGAGTAAATAGAATGCAGATTGAAAGCATGAAAACACGGCAGTACTGAATCTCATTACGGAAAGAAGGAATCGCGATGAAAAAACTTTGCCGGGAAGTTTGGATTGAAGTTGACCTTGATGCGATAAAAAAGAATATACGGACGATCCGCCGCCATATTCCGAAGAAGTCAAAGATTATGGCCGTCGTAAAAGCAAATGCTTATGGCCACGGCTCTGTGGAAGTAGCGCGGCAGGCACTGGAAAGCGGAGCGAGCGAGCTCGCAGTCGCCAGCGTCGAAGAGGGAATTGTGTTACGAAGAGCGGGGATTACGGCACCGATCCTTGTGCTCGGCTTTACCGCTCTCAGCTGTGTGAAAAAGTCTGCCGTCTGGAATATAACATTATCAGCGTTTCAAGTCAGCTGGATCAAAAAAAGCGAACCAGATATTGGAAAAAGAAGCGGTTTCGAAACAGCTGTCCATTCATATCAATGTGGATACCGGAATGGGCCGGCTCGGTGTACGCACAGAAGAAGACCTTTTAGCAGTTGTAAAAGCGCTCAAGTCGAGTACATACCTGTCGTGGGACGGGATCTTTACCCATTTTTCAACAGCGGATGAACCTGATACTGAATTGACGATGCTGCAGCACGAAAAATTTATCAGCTTTCTCCGTTTTTTAAAAGATCAAGGCATTACGCTCCCTACCGTGCATATGTGCAACACAGCAGCCGCTATCGCTTTCCCGGAATTCAGCGCCGATATGATCCGTTTAGGCATCGGTTTATATGGATTATACCCGTCCGCCTATATCAAGGAGCTGGATCTTGTAAAACTCACGCCCGCACTCAGTTTAAAGGCGCGTATCGCTTATGTGAAAGCCATGGTGACGGAGCCCCGGACCGTCAGTTATGGTGCTACATATATCGCCGAACCGGGTGAAATTATCGCAACAATTCCGATCGGCTATGCTGACGGTTACTCGCGCGCCCTTTCCAACCGCGGGTTTATTCTTCATCGCGGCAGACGGGTGCCGGTGGCGGGGAGAGTGACGATGGATATGATCATGGTCAGTTTGGGTGAGAGTGAGGGCAAACAAGGAGAAGAAGTCGTCATCTACGGTAAACAAAAAGGAGCCGAGATTTCAGTTGATGAGATTGCCGAAATGCTAGGTACGATTAATTATGAAGTCGTATCTACGTTAAGCCGTCGCGTCCCCCGCTTTTATATCAGAGACGGCGAGATCATCAAAGTATCAGCTCCCGTATTATACGTGTAGGTCTCATAAACCCCGTTTTTATGCAGCATCAAGATTCCTCGGACCAGAGGGATTTTGCTTATGTATAAAATTCAGGTGCCGGTGCGAGTGATTCACTTGATTTCACCGGCAAAAGCACAAAACGCCTTCTCTTCCGCATTGATGCACGGAAAAGAAGACGTGAAAAAGACATCCTGCCATTCAGCTTACGTTATGAAGCTTTATGCTCCAATCTCAGCTTGTCAGCAACCATTGCGATGAATTCTGAATTGGTTGGTTTTGCTTTTGTCATGCTCACAGTATACCCGAACAGCGAAGAAATGGAGTCAATATTTCCCCTGCTCCATGCGACTTCAATGGCATGGCGGATGGCCCGTTCTACACGGCTTGCGGTCGTGTTGAATTTTTTGGCAATGTCGGGATAAAGGACTTTTGTGATGCTGCCGAGAAGTTCAATATCGTTATACACCATGGAAATGGCTTCACGCAAATAAAGATAGCCTTTGATATGGGCAGGCACACCGATCTCATGGATAATGCTTGTAATGCTGGCATCGAGATTTTTCCGCTTCGGCTCAGGCTGACTGCGGATAATGCTGCTTTGCGCGGACGGCGCACGGTGTGTGACGCTGCTGACATTGCCGCTTACCTGGCGGATATGGCCGACAAGGTTTTCCATATCAAACGGCTTCAGGATGAAGTAGGACGCACCTAAATCGACGGCTTTTTTCGTAACGTCTTCCTGACCGAATGCCGTCAGCATGATGACGTTCGGCTGCTTCGCAAGTTCTGATTCCCGGAGGCGCTCCAAAACCGCAAGACCGTCCAGATGCGGCATAATAATGTCTAAAACGAGCACATCGGGATTTTTATCTTTAAACAAAGAAAGGCATTCCTGTCCGTTATAAGCAACGCCGAGCACTTCCATATCATCCTGTCCCTCTATATATTCACTCAACAGGCTTACAAGCTCTCGATTATCATCAGCAACACAAACTTTAATTTTCTCCACGTTTCTTCCTCCCCCAATGTATTAACAGGACGCAACCCATTTGACTGCTACATGTTACATTCGACAAAACCACTACTTCCCCTTTTAAAAAATCCATTTTTACCAATAATAGTGGTATATCTTTGTTTTTCTAGGTTTTTCGACTAAAAATTAAGTTTGACAAATCAGGAAACGTGAATTTGTCGAAAAATCTTCATGTCTTATTTTACATGAATCCAGGAAAGAAGTGAAGAACGCATCAAATAAAAAAACTGCCGGATCATCCGGCAGTCAGCTTGCTTTATCTTTTCCGTAAACATCAACGCCTGCTTCAGAAAGCATCCATTCGATATGAACGCCGTAGCCGCTTGTCGGATCATTGACAAACACGTGGGTAACGGCTCCGACGACTTTCCCGTTCTGGATGATCGGGCTTCCGCTCATTCCCTGAACGATTCCGCCGGTTTTTTTCAGCAGTTTCGGGTCGGTTACCTTTAATACCATACCCTTTGTCGCCGGGAATTTTTGCGGCGTGGTGCTGACGATTTCAATATCAAATTTCTCTACTTTATCGTTTTCAATAACCGTCAGCATTTGCGCCGGTCCTTTTTTTACTTCATTTGACAAAGCAATCGGAAGCGCTTTGTCGGAAATATTGTTTTGAATCGGCTGATGCAGTTTCCCAAAGATGCCGAACGGACTGTTGCGGTTAATATCGCCGATCGTTTTCCGTTCTGACGAAAACCTTGCCAGTTTTTCGCCGGGATTGCCGCCTTTTCCTTTTTCAATGGAGGTTACAGTTGAACGGACGATTTCTCCGTCTTCTACAACAATCGGTTTTTTCGTATCCATATCAGAAATGACGTGGCCCAATGCGCCGTATTTTTTTGTTTTCGGTTCAAAAAATGTCATCGTGCCGATGCCGGCTGCCGAATCGCGGATATAAAGGCCGATTCGATATTTTCCTTCAGCTTCATCCTTTGTCGGAATCAGCTTTGTCTTGATTTTTTGCTTATCGCGTTTCACCAATAAATCCAATGATTCTCCGGTTGTGCCCGCTTTTTGAATAAACGGGGCGATATCGCTCATTTTTTCAATTTTATGTCCGTTCATTTTAATAATGATGTCGCCAGATTCAATTCCCGCTTGTTCTCCCGGAGACTTTTTTCCATCCTTTGTCATCACCTGGTGAAAGCCGACGACCAAAACACCGACTGAATGCAGTTTTACACCGATGGACTGTCCGCCTGGAATGACCTTTAATTCAGGAAGCACACGCACTTTCGTTTTTTTAATGGGAAATCCGGCAAGATCATATACTACTTCTGACCGGCCTTGTTTTTGCCCTGTTATGTTTGCATGACCGTGCTCTTCTTTCAGCGTAAAGGCTTCTGATAATTCGCCCTTTTCAGCGCTTATTGATGCATTGACCGGAACGGCTTGTGTCTGTTTTTCAAAGACGCTCATTTGCGATGGTATCAGTAAATATTCTTTAAACGGCTTAAAAAAGCCTACACTTAGTAAAGAAACAAGGAGAATTACACCTATTGCTTTCCTCATGTTATCGTGCATTCATTCCTTCACTCTCCTCGCTCCTATCCCACACCACTTTCTTTTTCTGCTACATCTATACTTTTGCCTTCCTGCGCTTGATTTATAACCGGCATACGAAGAAAAACATTGGATACACTGTTAGAGAAATGGAACAAAAAAATAAGCTGCCTGTATCAGCAGCTTATCCTGTCGATTTTACCTGTCCGGCCTGTTTTAAAAGCTCTTTTGCATGCCGTTTTGTCAGATCTGTCACTTCGACGCCCGCAATCATGCGGCCGATTTCCGCTACCTTGTCCTGCTGGGAAAGCGGCGTGACATGCGTTGTCGTCCGGCCGTCTTTTAATTCTTTCGCGATCAAAAGGTGCGTGTCCGCCATCGCGGCAACCTGCGGAAGATGTGTAATGCAGAGCACCTGTGAACCGGTAGATACTTTATGGATTTTTTCCGCGATGGCCTGCGCAACCCGCCCGCTTACACCGGTGTCCACTTCGTCAAAGATGATGGAAGTGACATCCTGCTGAGAAGAAAAAATACTCTTTATCGCCAGCATCACCCTTGAAAGTTCGCCGCCGGACGCAACCTTTGACAGCGGCTTGAGAGGCTCACCGGTATTTGTTGAAATTAAAAATTTCACAAGGTCAATGCCCTTTTGGGTAAGCTGCACGGGCTGGCCGTTGACAACTGGCGCTTCATCGGCTGACGGATCGGTTTTCACAAGAAATTCCGTATCAAACGTAGATTTGCCCATATACAGACTTTTTAATTCCTGATGAATCGCTTCAGCCAGTTTTTTGGCCCATGCTTTTCTGATTTTTGATAAGTTGGCGGCTTCTACGGCCACATCTTTGCCCACGGACTCCAGTTCCTTCTTCAGCGTTTCAAGGTGGCTGTCACGGTTCTCGATTTGATCAATTTCCTCTTCTATCTTTGAGCCGTATTCCAGAATATCTTCTACCGTCGCTCCGTATTTGCGCTTCAGCTGTTTAATCTCGTTTAAACGGGTTTCAATAAAATTCAGCCGTTCCGGATCATATTCCAGATCATCTAACAAATTGCGCATCTGAAAGGTTGCATCTTCCAGCAGATAATAGGAACTTGACACAGTTTCGGACAGCTTTTGCAGCGGTTCATTGATATCCGAAATGTCTTCAAGCTGGGCAGAAGCCATTCCGACCCAGTCGAGACCCCCCTGCTCACTGCGGAGCGCATTATAGGCGTTTTGCAATGATTCATAAATTTTCTCAAAGTTGGATATTTGCTTCCGTTCTTCCTGAAGAAGCTCGTCTTCATTCAATTCAAGCTTAGCCGATTCGATTTCTTCAAGCTGAAATTGGATCAGATCTAACCGATGCGCCATTTCCTGCTCGCTCTCTGACAGCTTCTTCACTTTTTTGAGCAGCTTCATATAACGGTCATAGCCTTCACGGTAAGCCTGAAGCGCTGATTCGGCCTCAGCGCCCGCAAATTTATCTAAAAGCTCTAAATGCTTGTCGTCCTCCATTAACAGCTGGTTATCATGCTGTCCGTGAATATCTAATAAAAGTCTGCCGATCTCCCTTAAAGCCGCGATCGTTACTAATTTTCCGTTGACACGGCAGACGCTTTTTCCTCCGGCATTGATGTCCCTTCTCATGACAATCATGTCGTCAGATGCGTCTATTCCCTGCTCACGGCACACCTCAAAAACGGGATGGCCGCTGTCTAAAAGAAACAGTCCTTCAAGCTCGGCCTTTGTTTCACCGTAACGGACAAATTCAGACGACCCGCGGCCGCCGACTAACAGGGAAACGGCGTCTATAATAATTGACTTGCCGGCTCCTGTTTCTCCCGTCAGGACGGTGAGCCCCCGTTCAAACGAGATCGTCAGTTCCTCTATAATGGCAAAGTTTTTTATTGATAGTTCAGCTAACAAACAGCATTCCACCTTTTATCTGATAATTACGCTACAGCAGCTCCAAAAGACGGCTTTGAACGCCTTCCGTATCTTCAGGCGTCCTGCAGATGATCAAAATTGTGTCATCTCCGCAAATCGTGCCCATGATTTCCTCCCATTCGAGATTATCCATCAAAGCACCGATTGCCTGAGCATTCCCCGGCATCGTCTTTAATACGATCATATGGCTTGCTGAGTCAATTTTTACGAACGCATCCATTAATGAACGCTTCAGTTTTGACAGCGGGTTGAACCGCTGATCCGCCGGCAGGCTGTATTTGTAGGAGCCGTTATTCGTAGGCACCTTTACGAGATGCAGCTCTTTAATGTCTCTGGAAACAGTCGCCTGGGTTACCTTATACCCTTCTTCTCTCAGCATGTCAACTAAGTCATCCTGCGTTTCAATCTCCTGGCTTGTAATAAGCTCTCTGATTTTTATATGCCTTTGGCCTTTTGTCATGTAAGCACCTCTGTTTTCAAGCTGTTCTTGTCATTATGTTAACCGCTTCTTGATAAAAAGTACATGATGGCAGAAAAAAGGAATAATAGCCCCCTATTATTCCGGTACATCTGTCTTTTTGGCTTTTAATGTCTCATGTGCTTCGCGGACGGTACGGAGAATGTCTTCTTCCGGCAGTTCAGTGCCGTTTCCGTCTTCTCCCTCCCAGTTCAGATGAAGCAGAAACTCAATATTGCCGTCTCCCCCTGTAATCGGTGAGAAGGACAGTCCTTTCACTGCATATCCTTCAGAGGCGGCAAATTGATTCATACGGCGGAGAACGTCAGCATGAACGCCGGGATCTCTGACAATGCCTTTTTTTCCGACTGATTCCCGTCCGGCTTCAAATTGCGGCTTCACCAGAGCGATACAATCGCTTCCCGGTACAAGCAGCGTTTTTAAAACCGGCAGAATGAGGCGGAGTGAGATGAAAGACACATCGATCGTCGCAAATTCCGGCAAACCCTCTGTGAAATCAGAAGGCTCGGAATAGCGGAAATTCGTCCGTTCCATTACGACGACCCTCTCGTCCTGCCTCAGCCTCCAAGCAAGCTGATTATAGCCGACATCTACTGCGTATGACCGCTCGGCGCCGTTTTGGAGGGCGCAATCTGTAAATCCTCCTGTCGACGAGCCGATGTCAATCATCGTTTTGCCTGTTACTGAGACAGGGAACACCTCAAGAGCTTTTTCAAGCTTTAATCCGCCCCTGCTGACGTATTTAAGAGGGTTTCCTTTTACCGTTAACGGAAGATCCCGGGCGATTTTTTCACCCGGCTTGTCCAATCGGTTTTCATTTGAGTACACGATCCCCGCCATAATGGCGCGTTTCGCTTTTTCCCGCGTCTCCGCAAGTCCTTTTTCTACAAGAAGTACATCTAATCGTTCTTTTTTTGCTGTCATGATCCAATTCCTTTATGTGTCTTCGGCGGCATCAGCAGTTTAATCCGGTTCATAACCTCAGCCTTCGTGAGACCGATTTCTTCAAGCAGGGCGGTTACGCTTCCGTGCTCAATAAACCGGTCAGGGATGCCCATTCTGTCAATCGGCGTATGATACATGCCGAGGTCATGAGCGAATTCAAGAATCGTGCTTCCGAATCCGCCTTCAAGCACGGCTTCTTCAATCGTTAAAATCGGAAGACCTTCATTAAGAATCGCCTTCATCATTTGTTTATCAATCGGTTTTATGAACCGCGCATTGACGACACGCACGGACAGGCCTTCTTTTTGCAGTTCTTCAGCTGCTTCAAGCGCCATCTCAATCGTTGTTCCGAATGTTAAAATAACCGCGTCTTTTCCGGGACGGAGCACTTCCCATGTTCCGATCGGAATGCTTTTCAGCTCTTTATCCATCTTTACGCCGAGTCCGTTTCCGCGCGGGAAGCGCATCGCAATCGGACCTTCTTCATAGCTAAGGGCTGTATTGACCATATGGCGGCCTTCATTTTCATCTTTCGGCATCATCAAAACGAGGTTTGGTATATGACGCAAAAAGGCAATATCAAAGACGCCTTGATGCGTCTCCCCGTCAGCACCGACCAAACCGGCCCGGTCAATGCCGATAAATACATTCGCGTTTTGACGGCAGATGTCATGGACGACCTGATCGTAGGCCCGCTGCAAAAAGGTCGAATAAATCGCAAGAAACGGCTTCATGCCCTGAAGCGCCATTCCCGCGGCCATTGTCGCCGCATGCTGTTCTGCGATTCCGACGTCAAACATGCGCTCAGGAAATTCTTTCGCAAACCCTTCCAGCTTAGAGCCGACAGGCATGGCCGGTGTAATCGCGACAATTCTGTCATCCTCACGCGCCAGCTCCTGCACGGTGCCGCTGACAAGCCCGCTCCATGAAGGCGCCGCGGCTTTCGGTTTGACGAAATCGCCCGTATTGATTTTGTACGGACCCGTCCCGTGCCATGTGCCGATCGTGTCGGTTTCAGCCGGTTTATAGCCTTTGCCCTTTTTCGTGATGACATGTAAAAGGACAGGACCTTTCGTTTTTTTGGCGTATTGCAGGTTTTCAATCAGTTCGTGATAGGAATGACCGTCAACCGGGCCTAAATACGTAAAGCCCAGCTCTTCAAAAAACATGCCTGACACAAGCATATATTTTAAGCTGTCTTTTATCCGTTCCGCTGTGGCGGCCAATTTTCCGCCGACGGCCGGGATGCGCTTAAATAAATATTCAAGCTCGTCTTTTACCCATTGGTATTTGCCGGCCGTGCGAAGCCTGCCCAGCATAGAATGAATCGCCCCGACATTCGGCGCAATGCTCATCTCATTATCATTCAGGATGACGATCATGTCTTTTTTCTCATCGCCGATATGGTTCAGCGCTTCAAGCGCCATTCCTCCGGTTAAAGCCCCGTCTCCGATAATCGGGATGATATATTCTTTCGTCCCTTTAATATCACGGGCGGCAGCCATTCCCATCGCCCCTGAGAGCGATGTTGAGCTGTGGCCTGTTTCCCATACGTCGTGTTCGCTTTCGCTGCGTTTCGGGAAACCGCAAAGCCCTTTATATTGGCGCAAGGTTTCAAACTCCTTGCCGCGTCCGGTTAACAGTTTGTGAACATAGGACTGATGTCCGACATCCCATAAAAATTTATCCTTCGGACTGTCAAATTCTTTGTGAAGCGCAATTGTCAGCTCGACAACCCCGAGGTTCGGCCCGATATGGCCCCCTGAGGCAGACAGCGATGTAATGAGAAAATTGCGGATCTCCTCACTCAGCTCTTCCAGCTGTTCAATTGACATCTTTTTAAGAAATGACGGGTCCTGTATTGATAAAAGATCCAAAGCGGATCAACTCACTTTCAGCATGAATTTCTGCAAATTAAACAGTGTCTTTTTGAAAAAAGAAAAAGACTCTCCTTGTATTTTCATCGAAACTGCTTACATTTTACCATAGGAGCGGCAGCCCCTTCAAATCGGGATCGTTTTAATGATCTCTTGCCGCAATTAAGTCGCAGAGATCATGCAGCAATTCTTTCTCAAGAGAAAGGCCGCTTACGATCTGTTTCGCCTCGCTGATATGATGCGCAAGCTTCTCTTTCGCGCCTTCGAGCGTTAAAAGCGACGGATACGTTGACTTTTCATTCGTCGTGTCTGAACCGACCGGTTTGCCGATCTTCTCCTCATGACCTTCGATATCAAGGATGTCGTCTCTGATTTGAAACCCGATGCCGATATGGCTGCTGAACAAGCGCAGCTTCTCGATTTCATCCTCCGGCGCATCTGCCAAAATGGCGCCCGCCGTCACGGAAAAACCGAGGAGCTTGGCCGTTTTCCGCTCATGAATGGATTCCAGCTCTTTCAGCGTTACCTGCTTTTGCTCCGCTTCCATGTCGGCAGCCTGTCCTCCGACCATCCCTTCCGTTCCTGCCGCGCTGATCAGTTCATCGACGAGACGGAGCCGTTTCTCAGCTGAAACCTCCTCAGACACGTGAGATGTGATCAATTTAAAGCTTTCTGTCAGAAGCCCGTCGCCGGCAAGTACGGCTGCCGCTTCTCCGAAGACTTTATGATTTGTCGGCTTCCCCCGGCGCAAATCATCATCGTCCATGCAAGGAAGATCATCATGGATTAAGGAATACGTATGAATCATTTCGACAGCGCATCCGACCGGAATCCCGTCTTTTTCATCTTTTCCGTAAGCATTCAAAACGGCCAAAACAACGAGAGGGCGCAGCCTTTTCCCGCCCGCTTCCAAAGAATACAGCATGGATTTTTTGAGGGATTCGGGCATGTCCAGCCGTTCTGTATACAAAGAAAGCTGCTGTTCAATCATTTGTTTGCGTGATGCTAAAAATGCGTCCAGTTTATTTGTCACCTTCGTCTTCCTCCTGAACGCTGAAAGGTGCAAGTTCTCCGTTATCTTTTAGAATAAAGTCCATTTGTTTTTCGACATGCTGAAGCTTTTCATGGCACATTTTTGAAAGGGCCATCCCTTCCTGAAAATAGTTAATCGCCTGCTCCAGCGGCACGTCGCCTTCTTCAAGCTTTGCCACAATGCCTTCAAGGCCTTTCATCGCCTCTTCAAATGTCAGCTCTTCACTTTTTTTGGTTTCTTTCATTATCGTTCGCCTCTCTTTTGCAATACTTCACACGTCAGAACGCCGTCTGTCATCTTTACTTCAAGCGTGTCATTTTGTTCTACTTGATCAACGCTTTTGATCAGCTCTTTGTCTTTATAGGCCAGACTGTATCCTCTCTCCATAACTTGAAGGGGACTTAATGCATTCAGTTTACCAAGAACCGTCTGAAACTGCGAATGAAGCTGCTTCAGCTGGACATTCATGCTCCGCTCCAGCTGATTTGAGCGCTCTTCGTACCGTTTTTTTGCCTGTTTCAGCTGGTTTTCTGGGTGAAGGGCCGTTAATCTGTACGTATTCCGCTCCAGCTGCCTTTGCTTCCGGTCCGTAAGCCCTGTAAGCTGTGATTGGAATTGCTGATACAAAAGATCAAACTGCTGTTCTTTTTGAGTATACAATCGTTTCGGAAAACGGAATGCGTAGGATGACTGGAGCGCTTGCACCCGTTCTTTTTTCTTGCTGATATGCTGCTGCATCGCTCTTGTCAGACGGACTTCCGCCGTTTTTGTCCGTTCCATTAAGTCCGTCGTGTGGGGAACGGCGATTTCTGCCGCTCCCGTCGGTGTTGCAGCCCGGATATCTGCGACAAAATCACTGATTGTAAAATCTGTTTCGTGTCCGACGGCCGAAATAACCGGAATGGCGGAAGCAAAGATCGCCCGGGCTACGATTTCTTCGTTAAATGCCCACAATTCTTCTATCGAGCCCCCTCCCCTTCCGACGATCAGGACGTCGCACATCTTTTGTGCATTGGCTTCTTCAATGCGCTTTACAATCGATCTGCTGGCATTCTCGCCCTGAACGAGCGCGGGAAGGACAATGACTTTCACCAAGGGGTATCTTCTTTTGAGTGTGGTAATGACATCTCTGACGGCCGCTCCCGTCGGTGACGTGACAACCCCGATCGTGGCTGGAAAAGCGGGGATGGCCTGCTTATGCCGGTCATCAAACAACCCTTCGCCGGCAAGTTTTTTCTTTAATTCTTCATATGCTAAATAAAGCGCACCCACACCGTCCGGCTGCATTTCTTTTGCGTATAGCTGATAGCTTCCGCTCGGTTCATAGACGGAAATGCCGCCTCTTACGATGACCTTCATTCCGTCCTCGGGCTTAAACGCAAGCCTTGAACTTTGTCTTTGAAACATGACGGCCTGCATGCGGGCATGTTCGTCTTTTAATGTAAAATAGATGTGGCCTCTCGTATGGATTTTAACGTTGGACAGCTCACCCTTAATCCAAATGTCTTCAAGATGAGGGTCCACATCAAATTTTCGTTTAATATATTTGGTCAGTGCGGAAACCGTGACATATGCCGCTTCACTCACATCCTGCACTCCTTTCATAAAGGCTTTTTGCCCTAAACTAAGAAAACCCGCTCTGGCTGAAAGGAGCCTTAAGAAGCGGGTATCGTGCTCATTGTCACACTTTTTGTGACTGTCTCCGGTTATCTATGATAACGTACGTCTGGCAGATTTAACAGTATTATGCGCAAGCATTGTGATGGTCATCGGACCTACTCCGCCCGGCACCGGCGTAATGAAAGATGCTTTTTCTTTCGCTTCATCAAACTGAACGTCTCCGCAGAGTTTTCCGCTTTCAAGACGGTTGACGCCGACATCGATGACAATGGCGCCCTCTTTAATTTGATCGGCTTTGATAAAGTTCGCTTTACCGACCGCAACCACAAGAATATCTGCTTTTTTCGTATGCTCAGACATATTTTTTGTACGGGAATGGCAATATGTGACGGTCGCATTTTCGTTCAGCAGCAGCTGGCCGACCGGTTTACCGACAATATTGCTTCGTCCGACTACAACAACTTCTTTGCCGGAAAGATCTACGTTCGTCTTTTTCAATAACTCGACAATTCCGTGCGGCGTGCATGGAAGAAATGTATCTTCGCCAAGCAGCATTTTCCCGACGTTGAGAGGGTGGAAACCGTCAACATCCTTATCAGGGGAGATCCGCTCGATTACGGCTTTTTCAGAAATATGATCCGGCAGCGGCAGCTGGACGAGAATGCCGTGGAATTCCGGATTTTGATTGTACTGATCAATCACTTTTAAAAGCTCCGCCTCGGTTAAGCTTGAGTCAAAACGGTCAAGCTTAAACTTCATTCCCATTGTTTCTGCGGCTTTTTTCTTGCCTGTCACATAGGAAACAGAAGCGGGATCGTCGCCGATTAAAATGACCGCCAAGCCCGGCACTACGCCTTGTGCTTTCAGCTCTTCTACTTCTTTTGCCAATTGTTCGCGTTTTTCTTTAGCCGTTTCTTTTCCGTCGATGATTGTTGCAGTCATTTTCTTTCCTCCTACGATTCGATATCAGTTTTAATGTTAGAAAGAACCCCGTTTACGAATTTTGCAGCTTTATCGTCGCCGAACCGTTTTGCCAGCTCGATTGCTTCGTTTAATGACACGTTAGCAGGAATGTCGTCAGTATAAACCATTTCATACACCGCCAGACGCAGGATCGCGCGGTCTACGTTTGCAATCCGGTCAAGCTTCCAATTGACAAGATGGCCGGAAATCATTTCATCAAGCTGTACCTGATATTCGATCACTCCGTACACCAGCTGTTCAAAGAAGGCATCTGTTTTCTCACCATCAAGCGCGTGCTCAATGGCCTCGTTCGGTGCAATATCGCTGACATCAATCTGAAAAAGTGCCTGCAAAGCTTTTTCTCTAGCTGTTCTTCTTTTCATTTTCTTTCTCCTTCAGATCCGCTTTATCCGCTTGTCGTTAAGCTTAAAGAGATCATAACATATTTTTTTCCCAATCGCATGTCGAAATTTAGGTTTTTTCACCCTAATGCCGAATATTTTTACAAACCCTTTTGATTTCATTCGGATTTCACAGCATGAAGAAACTCGGCTGCCGTTTGTAAGCCGGCTTTCTTCATGCCTGAAATGAAGGGAAACGTATAAAAAACCAAAGGGCTGCCCATCCCCTTGGTTTTTATACGCTCATTACATTTCTTCGTCGATTTCGACTTCTTGGGCCTTCGTGTCAAATTGAATGCCGACGATATGAATATTGATTTCATTAATGGTCAGAGACGTCATGTTTAATAAAGTTTGGCGGATATTCTCCTGAACGCTTGCTGCCACTTTCGGGATCGAAACCCCGAATTGAACGACGCAATAGACGTCGATAGTAATCCCGTCATCGGCTAAATCGACCTTTACGCCTTTGCCGTGATTGATTTTGCCGAAACGTTCTACGACGCCCGTGGCGAAATTGCCGCGCATTTCAGCAATTCCTTCAACCTCGGAAGCGGCGATGCCGGCAATGACTTCAATGACCTCAGGAGCAATTTCAACCTTGCCTAAATGAGACTCATCATGATCCATTTTAAGCACACTGTTGTCTTCCATTCAATTCACCTCCCGCAAAAATTATGAGCCCATTACATCATATGTTTCTAAAAACTTTGTATTAAACTCTCCGCTGACAAATGTTTCGTGTTCAAGCAGTTTCAGATGGAACGGAATCGTTGTTTCAATACCTTCGATCACGAATTCGCTCAGCGCGCGTTTCATCCGTGCGACCGCCTCATCACGTGTTGTTCCGTATGTGATGACTTTGGCAATCATACTGTCATAGTACGGCGGGATCGAATAGCCCGGATATGCGGCTGAATCCACACGCACGCCGAGTCCGCCCGGCGGCAGGTACATGTTAATTTTACCAGGTGAAGGCATGAAGTTTTTCGCAGGATTTTCAGCGTTGATACGGCATTCAATCGCCCAGCCGTTAAATTCTACGTCTTCCTGTCTGAGCGAGAGCTCCTGTCCGGATGCCACTTTGATCTGTTCTTTGATCAGATCGGTTCCCGTCACCATTTCAGTGACAGGGTGCTCCACTTGAATACGCGTGTTCATCTCCATGAAGTAGTAGCGCTGCTCTCTGTAGTCATAAATGAACTCTACAGTGCCCGCTCCCGTGTAACCGACGGCCTTCGCTGCTTTTACCGCTGCTTCGCCCATCTGCTCCCTGATTTCAGAATCAAGCGCAGGTGACGGCGACTCTTCAAGAAGTTTTTGCAGACGTCTTTGGATAGAACAGTCACGCTCTCCAAGATGGATCGTGTTTCCGTAATTATCCGCAAGCACCTGAATTTCAACATGGCGGAAATCTTCTATGTACTTCTCGATGTACACACCCGGATTTCCGAATGCCGTAGCGGCTTCCTGCTGGGTGATTTCAATGCCTTTAATCATTTCTTCTTCTGTGCGCGCGACCCGGATGCCTTTTCCGCCTCCGCCCGCAGTGGCTTTTATAATGACAGGATACCCAATTTCACGTGCAAGTGAAACCGCTTCTTCCGTATTTTTTATAATTCCTTTTGAACCGGGCACAATCGGCACGCCCGCCAGTTGCATCGTCTCACGGGCGATATCTTTTGTCCCCATTTTTGAAATGGCGTCTGCCGTAGGGCCGACAAACGTCACGTTTACTTCCTCGCACAGCTCGGCAAAGTCGGCGTTTTCAGCTAAAAATCCGTATCCCGGATGAATCGCATCCGTGCCGGTCAGCTTTGCGACGCTGACGATATTCGTTACGTTTAAATAGCTTTCTTTTGATGTTTTCGGCCCGATACAAAAAGCCTCATCGGCCATTTGGACATGCAGGGCGTCTTTATCTGCCTCAGAATAAACGGCTACAGTTTCAATGCCAAGCTCCTTGCAGGCCCGGATGATTCTGACGGCAATTTCTCCTCGGTTGGCGATCAATAGCTTTTTAATCATAATAGCAGGTCTCCTTACTCAGCTTTTACAAGAAATAGAGGTTGTCCGTATTCGACCAGCTGGCCGTTTTCAACTAACACTTCAACGATTTCTCCTTTTACTTCCGCTTCAATCTCGTTAAAGAGTTTCATTGCTTCCACGATACAAACCACTGTATTTTCGCTCACTTTTGATCCTTGATTTACGTAAGGGCCGGCTTCAGGCGATGAAGAAGCATAAAACGTTCCGACCATCGGAGACGTAATTTTGTGAAGGTTTTCGTCTTGTTTCGGCGCTTCCTGAACAGGAGCGGCTTCACCCGCTTCCGGTTTTGCAGCCTGCGGAGCAGGTGCGAAAGCAGCAGGAACAGCTTGAGCTTGTCCCGTTACATTCACGGCCGGCGCTTCATTTTTTTTCAGCTTCAGGCTTACGCCTTCAATTTCGTAAACAAATTCATCAATGGATGATTCATCGATTCTTTTTATCAGTTCATGAATTTCGTTGATTTTTAACATCAGTTCCACTCCTATGTATGAAAAATAGAAATTTATGGGTTGCTACTAAAAGTACATACTATGTTTATCTTACAGGAGCGGTTGTGTAAATTCAACACTGATCTAAAATGACATCAGAAAAGCCCGCAGCGGGTGCGGGCTTTTCAGGCCTATTATTTTGTCGGTTCAAACGTCACGGCGACGTCTTTCATATTCTTAATTTCTTTTTGCACCAGGTCAATGATGGCGGAAGCTTTTGCGTTTGAATGTTTGTCAGACATGACCGTAATGTTGATTTTGTCTCCTTCAGCATCCACGAGCGCATCTTTGTAGCCTTGTGTTTTAATGAGTGTTTCCAGCTGTTTTTCTGTCCCTTCAGCATTACTGAGCGCCGTCATTTTATCGTAGGCTTCGCTTTTTTCCTTTGCTGTCGCATCATCGCTTGAAACAATGCTGTTTAACTGTTCCCGTTCTTTGCTTCTCGCGTCTTCAAGTTCCATGCGGTATGTGGTAAATAAATTTTCGTCAGCTGTTTCTGTGGCGACCGATCCGTCTTTGTCGGACGCTTCTGCTGATGTTTCTTTATCCTCTTTTGCGCCTTTAGAATCTTTAGTGCCTTTTGTTCCGTCTTCTTTTTCTGTGCCGCCTTCGGTCTTTTCTTTCGTTTCAGGAGCAGGAGCCGGCGTTTTTTCTGTGGCGATTTCTCCGCTATTTTTTTCGCTTTTCATCTGCACGGCATTTTTGCTTTCCGGCGACGTAATATAATAAACACTTAATACCACGACGAGACTGAGCATTGTTAAAAGCCAAACCGTTTGTTTTTTCAGCATAATTTATGAATCCTCCTTGATTTTTTTAGGGGCAACCGCTACACGGTAGCTCGGAACATCAAGCACCCTTGTGACGGCATCAATGATGGTTTTTTTTATTTGAACGTTGTCCACTCCCTGAGCGACAACGAGTACACCGCGGATATCAGGCTTTTTCGTCTGAACGACGACCGGGGTTTCCTGGTCCCCGTTTCGGATCATGACAATTTGTTCTTCAGAGGTTTGATCGGTTACGCTTCTTTTGCCGCCTTCTTTATCGGTTTCTTCAGTAGTGGTGTCTTTTTTCGTTTTATTTTTTTCAAACACTTTTAACGATGTCGCGTCTACGTTTACGACAATCGATACATCCTCCACGCCGATAATCGTTTCAAGGATTTCTTTCAGCTGGTTTTCATAATCTCTCTCGTAATCATCGATCGTGTTTTTGGCGCTGCTGTCTTTTGACGCCTTAAAAACGGGTGCGCTTTTTTGCCCGCTCTTGTCTTCCGTTTGGCCGGACATGACAGTCTGCGCCGTTTGGTCCTTCCCGGTTTTCTCAGGTGAAGAGAACATCTGGCTGACCAGCATAAAAGATACCCCGAGCACAAACACGAACAGAAAGTAATGATATTTTGTCAGTTTTGGTTTTTCTCCGTCTTTCGCCTGTCCGATCATCAGCTGTTTTTTGAGTATGTTCCATAGTCCGTTTTTATTCATGGCCGTTTTTCTCCCCGCCTTCCATATAAACCGTAATTTTCTCACTGCCGATTTCCCATATATCCGCAAGTTTTTCTTTGATGTGTGCAGCCTCCTTTTTGTCGGCTGCGCCTTCCGGTTCGTATTTGCGGTCTGTGCGGATGTCGATCGGTGCGACGGTTTGCACGGTTTTTTCAGAAGATGGGGCCATATACACGCTGATCGTTTTTACATCTTCTTCTGAACGAACCTGTTCTTCCGCTGTAAGGCGGATGTCATCTATTTTGTATTCGTCATGACTGAACATCTCCTCCGCTTTCTTTTTTAGTTGGACAGCCATTTCTTCTAAAACATATGAGCGGTTTGATGCTTGTATTTCTTTTTTTTCTGATTTGATTTGATTTTTTATGTCAGCGGATTGAAATTGCTCTTGTTTTGTCAAATAATCGAAGATGATTTCCGGGTCTGTTTTGAAAAGTTTGAATATCGGGTTGAGCATGACAATGATTAACAGCAGGCTGACAACCATCTTTGCGTATTTTTGCATACTGGAGCTGGGCAGCAGCATGTCGATGACGATGGCAAATAAGATAAACAAAATAATGCTTGTCAGCCATTCTGTTAAAAAGCTCATATCTAATGGGCCTCCTTTATTTCATCATCATGGTGAGGTTGCCTGCTGTAATAATGACTGTAATGCTAAGGAAAAACATGAGTGAGACGATGGCGAGCGCCGCGAAAATATACAGCACGCTTCTGCTGATGACGCCGAGACACGTAATGACGGGCCCGCCTCCGAGCGGCTGCAAAATGGCGGCCGCGAGCTTATAAATAAAAGCGAGAGAGAGCACTTTAATTGCCGGAAACGCGGAGATGCAGATTAAAATTCCGACACCGAGGATTCCCACAGTGTTTTTTAATAGGAGTGAGGCGCTGATTACCGTATCGGTCGCATCCGTAAACATCCGGCCGAGCACGGGAATAAAATTGCCCGTTATAAATTTTGCAGTCCTGAGCGTAATCCCGTCCGTCACGGCAGCCGAAGCTCCCTGTACGGAGATGACGCCGAGAAATACGGTGAGGAATACGGCAAGCGCGCCGATCGCGATATTTCTGAGCAGATTGGCAAGCTGCGTGACTTTGTATTGATCCGTCACCGTGCTGACGATGCTTAAAATCGCTGACAGAAAGATCAGCGGCATGACGATGTTTTGAATGAGAAGGCCACTCGTATTCATCAGGAATAATATAACGGGGTGAAAAAAAGCAGCGGAGACGGCTCCCCCGGAAGAAGCCAAAAGCGCGAGCAGAAGCGGGATCAGCGCGAGAATGAAGCTGGTCATCGTCTGAATCGCTTCACTGGCATAATTGACGGCAACATGAAAGCTGTTTAAAGCGAGAATAATCAGCACCATATAAACGATCGCATACGCCACTTTGCTGACGGTGCTCTGCTGAAATGCATTTTGCAGAAGCTGCAGAATGACACAAAAAATGGTGAGAAGGATCAAAGTTCCCAGAAGTTTTCCGTTTGCGAGCACTTCATGAAACAGGTAGGAAAATAAGGCCTTCAGCCACGCCTCCGGCGAGAACGTTTTTTCTCCGTTAATAAAGTCGATGATGCTTCCCTTTTGGCTTTCAGGAAGAAGACCGCCGTATTCTGTCATAATATCGTCCCAAAACTTTCCGATACCTTCTGTTTTCAGCGCTTCGGCCTGCTTTTTCGCCACTTCATCAGCCGATTCTTGATGAATTGCGGTTTCCCGCGCCGCACCGTCCGTTCCGGCAGCTTGTACACATTCAGTCTGAAAAAATAAGAGGATAAACAAAAAAGCCCCCGCCCACCGAAAGCGCTTCATTTTTTGTGCCCCCTTTCCATTTATGATCAAGAAGGAATAAGTCCGAGAATCGTTTCAATAATAACAGTCAGTATCGGCACAGCCATCACCAGAATCAAAATCTTCCCGGCCAGCTCTATTTTCGAAGCAATCGCTCCCTGGCCCGCATCTTTTGTAAGCTGCGCTCCGAATTCAGCGATGTAGGCAATGCCGATAATTTTTAAAATGGTTTCCACATAGACCATATTGACGTTTGCATTGACGGCTATTTTTTCTATCATTCTGATAATGTCATAAATCTGGTCAACGAGATAAAGAAAGATCACGCAGCCGCTGAAGACGACAATCATAAACGCGAAAGTCGGTTTCTGTTCTTTTACGATCAGGGAGAGAAATGTGGCGATCAGGCCTAAACCTACAATTTGAACAATCTCAATCTGTAAGCCCCCCTATCCTTGGAATAGAAACACAGCTTTAATCTTTTTAAACAGGTCATCGACAATCGTCGCCACCATAAATAAAATATAGATAAAGCCAAGCAGCGTCACCCATTGGGCATATTCTTTTTTCCCCATTTGGTCCAGTATGGTATGCAGAAACGCAACCACGATACCGACTCCGGCGATTTGAAAAATGACATTTACGTCGACTCCCATTTTATGTTTGCTCCCCTCATGTTTACATCAATAGAAGAATGAGTAACAGTCCGGCTAAAAATCCTAAACTTTTCACCATTTTTTCATTTTTCGCCTGCGCCCGTCCGGCATCCGCTTCCGCCGCTTCCAAATGTGTAAGCGCAAGCTTGATATGTTTCTGCTGAGAAACCCGGTCATGAAGCCCGAGCGTCTCTCCGAATTGCTTCAGCACATCATATTCGCTTTTTTTCATCGCCATGGAAGGCCAGTTATGCTTCAGGCTCTGTTCCCAGGCCGTTTTGGCGGAATCGCTTCCCTGTTCAAGCCTTTGGCTGAAAGCTTGAAACAATAGTGACACAGGTTTGGAAAGCTGTCTGGCGATGTGTCCCGAGGCGGTGTGCAGCGGCGTATGTCCGTACATAATTTCCGCTTCAAGCGATTGCAGCGCCGCACGCAGCTGACGGATCTGCCTCGGCCTTTCAATATAGATTTTGGCGATCTCAAATCCCGTCCATGTCGTCGCCGTCAGAATGAACACGGCCCCCAAAAGCTTCAGCATGTCATCACGCTTTCAGCATGCGGCAGCTGCTCCCCGTCCTTTCCGTACATCCTGCTGATCGTGCCGGGACCGCGGCGCCTTGACAGTTCAACATACCGGTCAAACACTTTTTCCTCCCAAAGCATTTTCAGCGACGGTCTTTTCACCAAATCTTTCATATTCCATCCGTGCGCAGATACGATAACCGATACACCCGCATGGAGCGCTTCCATCAGCGCTTCAGAGTCTTCTATTCTCCCGATCTCATCCACGATCATGACATCAGGACTCATAGAGCGGATCATCATCATCAGCCCTTCTGCCTTCGGACAGGCATCAAGGACATCAACTCTGCGGCCGAAACTGTGCTGGGGAATGCCCCGCAGGCAGCCGGCAATTTCCGACCGCTCATCAATGATACCGGTCTTTTTCGCCGGAATGCGTTTCGATCCGGTGCTGGAAAGCCGGGCCAAATCACGAAGCAAGGTCGTTTTTCCTGTTTGCGGAGGGCCGATGATGAGTGTGTTCAGCCAGTTTTCTTTCCATAAGAAAGGAATAAGCGGTTCTGCGATTCCAAGCTTCTCCCGGGCGATTCGAATATTAAAAGACGTAATATCCCGGAGCCCTTTGACGGCTCCGTTTTCGACGATGACTCTTCCGGCCAGCCCCACCCGATGGCCTCCTCTGATTGTGATATATCCTTTTTTCAGCTCTTCTTCCAGCGTGTACATACTGTAATTGCTGAGCCGGCTGAGGATCAGCTGTGCGTCGCCGGCCGTACAGATATATGACAAAAACAAAGGTTGTCCTTTCCGGATCAGTTCAACCGGCCTGTCGACCCGTATCCTGATTTCTTCTGTATCCCGCCATGTTTCTTCTGGTACGGCGGAGATGGCATGTCTCAATAATTCAGGGAGAACCTCTGTAATTTCATTCAATAGAGTCTCCTCCTTTTTTACCGATTGGCTTCTTTAAAATGTATGATCCGGGACAGACTTTATGACACCCGGGCCTCTATTTATGCACACCCGCTAAAATCAGCACCACCCCCGCAAAAATCAAAATCAATTTAGCATATGAGAGCTGTCCGGCAATCTGATAAATGCCGATCGTCATCGTAATGATAAAAATCAGCGGACCGACGATCGCCAAAATACTATTAACCACAACCGCTTTTCTGATGTCGTTTGTGATAATCATAATAATGGCGGCCGATAATTCAATGAGAGAGGACAAAACTCGTAAACCGGCCATCGTTAAAACAGTAGAATTGATTGAACCAAACAAGAATTTCATTGCAATCCCCCAACTTCAAGCATTTTGTTACACTATATGCTCTAGCTGACGGAAGTAGTCTCACTATTTTCATATAGAAGAAAGATTCTGTTTTAAAACGCAAAAAAAGCCTGCCCCGTAAAAGGAGCAGACTCCGAATTCCTTTGACTACGCTCTTGACACGTAAGAGCCGTCTGATGTATTTACAACAAGCGTATCGCCTTCGTTCACGAAGAACGGTACGTTTACGACAAGACCTGTTTCCGTTTTGGCAGGTTTTGTGCCGCCTGACGCCGTATCGCCTTTAATTCCCGGCTCTGTTTCAACAACTTTCAGTTCAACTGTGTTCGGCAGTTCAATACCGAGCGTTTCAGATTGATACATCATGATGTGTACAGACATATTTTCCAGAAGATATTTTAATTCTTCTTCGATTTGGTTTGCATTCAATTCAAGCTGTTCATACGAGCTTGTATCCATGAACACGTGCTGATCTCCGTTGGCATAAAGATACTGCATCGTTTTTGTTTCGATTTGCGCTTTCGCCACTTTTTCACCCGCACGGAATGTTTTCTCCTGAATAGCGCCCGTACGCAGATTACGCAATTTAGAACGGACAAATGCCGCTCCTTTTCCCGGCTTTACGTGCTGGAAGTCAACGACGCGCCAAATGCCGCCGTCTACTTCAATCGTTAGTCCTGTACGAAAATCGTTAACTGAAATCATGTTTGATGTCCTCCTATATTCCAATCACAAAATAATTAATTCTTTAGGGGAATGCGTAATTGTCCGGTTGCCGTCCTCAGTGATGATGATATCATCTTCGATTCTGACGCCCCCAACTTCCGGTATGTATATGCCCGGCTCAACCGTTACCGCCATGCCCGGCTCAAGAACGGCCGATGACCTGAAAGACAGTCCCGGGGATTCATGGACTTCCATTCCGAACCCGTGTCCTGTTGAATGGCCGAAATACTGTCCGTAGCCTTTTGCGGTGATGTGATCCCTCGTCAGGGCATCCGCTTCTTTTCCCGTCATGCCGGGTTTAATATGCGAAACACCGAGCGCCTGGGCATCGTATACGACCTGATAAATTTCTTTCAGTTTATCACTTGGCTCTCCGACCGCGACGGTGCGTGTGATATCAGAACAATAGCCTTTATAATAAGCGCCGAAATCGAGCGTGACCAAGTCTCCCTTTTCAATCAATTTGCCGCTTGCCACTCCGTGCGGAAGGCTGGATCTGACTCCTGAGGCGACGATCATATCAAAGGAAGAGCCATCTGCTCCTTGACGTCTCATATAAAATTCAAGCTCGTTTGCGACTGAAATCTCTGAGATGCCAGGTTTGATAAACGTCAGAATATGTTCAAACGCATCATCCGCAATCTTCGCAGCTTCCTCTAATATCTTAATCTCTTCACTTGACTTAATCAAGCGCAACTTTTCAACGGAATCCGCGACGGGAACCATCTCCGCTTCTTGCAGCACCGCTTGGTAGGATGCATATGTTCCGTACGTCAGGCTGTTTTGTTCGAAGCCGAGTTTTTTAATGCCGTACTCAAGAATCGTGTCCGCAGCCGTTTGGATTAAGCTTCCGCCGTGCTCGATAATTTCAAAGCCCTTCACTTGCGCCTTCGCCTGCTCGGTGTAACGGAAATCCGTAATAAATGCCGCACGTTCTTTCGATATGACCGCCAAGCCTGACGAACCCGTAAATCCCGTCATATACTGCAGATTGGCGGAGCTTGTCACCAAGATTCCGTCTATATCGAGCTGACCGAAAAGATTTCGCAATTTCTCAAGTTTCATTCCCTTTCTCCTCCTCGCCGATTCTTGACTGCCGCCTGACACCGGGAGCATCCCCGCCCGGTTTTCAGCATAAAAAATGTTCACTTCTCGTGAACATTTTACCATACCGGACAGGGATTATACACTTATTCACTTGTTGCCGAGCGCCCTGGCAAGCTTGTCTGACGTAAGTTCATTGTAGGCGAAGGAAATCGAGTAGCCGACAAACAAACCATACAGAATATAAAGGCAAAGCGTCGTCACGATTGTATCTGATTTCAATTCAGTGACAGACTTCACATCTTGGAAAATCGGATTGAATAAGAAAAAAACCGCGCACCATAAAATGACGCCGTACACCATCCCCGGCCACATGGTTTTAAAACGCTTCAGGCAGACGAAATAAATAAAAGCTCCGGCAATCGAAATTAACCCGATGACAACGATGCTGACCATCGTGCCGAGCCATTGTTTTTTCCATTCTCCGATCATAAACGGCTGAAGAATCATGTTGGGGCTGATCTCTGAAAAATGAAAGAGATACCCGAGATAGCCGATCAAACTCCAAAATACACCCCCGGCAAATCCGATACCGCAAATTCTGCCGGTAAATGATACAGGCTGCTGATCTTCATCCTGCTTGTTTTTTTCTTCCTGTTCTGAATGTTTTTCGCTGGTCATCATGGCACCTCCAGTCATAGAATGCCCCAAAATTGAAAAGTCATAAAAAGTTCCGCCATATTTTCAATCAATGAGTAAAATCTTAGAAAACAGGGTATACTGCTTGTAGAAAAAGCATTGATTTTCCGGCTGTCTAACTAGAGGTTTACCGCTGTTTCCTGTACAATAGAGTGAAAGGAAATGGTTAGTAAATCCTAAGAAAACAGGCAGGTTGATAAACAATGTCCACACAAAAAACGCCGCCCGCATACGGCGGTCAGGCTGTCGTTGAAGGGGTAATGTTCGGCGGCAGAAAAAATTATGTTACCGCCATCCGCAGGAATGACGGAAGCATTGATTTTTTTAAGCTTCCGAGAGTGCCGAATTCCAAGCTTTCGGCTTTAAAGAAGATTCCTTTTTTGCGGGGAATCATCGCAATTATTGAGGCAAGCGCCAACGGCACATAACATTTAAACTTTTCCAGCGAACGTTACGGGCTTGATCCTCAGGATGACGCCAAGCTGGAACAGGAAGATAAGAAGGGTTCGGGCTTATCAATGTTTTTCAGCCTGGCGGTGATCGGCGTTCTATCGTTTTTGTTCAGCAAATTCGTTTTTACGCTCGTCCCGGTCTTTTTAGCGGAGCTTGTAAGGCCCGTTTTTTCCTCAGACGCCGCGCAGATCGGAATAGAAAGCGTGTTTAAGCTTATCCTGCTTCTCGGCTACATTTATTTTTTATCAATGACGCCGTTAATTAAAAGAGTGTTTCAATATCATGGAGCCGAACATAAGGTCATAAACTGTTATGAACAGAATTTGCCAATTACAATAAAAAATGTTCAGAAACAGTCACGGCTTCATTACCGTTGCGGTTCAAGCTTTATCTTATTTACGATCATTGTCGGCATGTTCGTCTATTTACTCGTTCCGACAGATCCGCTTTGGGTGCGGATTTTAGACAGGATTGCGCTTATACCCGTCGTCCTCGGCATCTCCTTTGAAGTGCTCCAGCTGACGAACAAGGTGCGGAATATCCCTGTTTTGAAGGTGCTCGGTTATCCCGGCCTGTGGCTGCAGCTTTTAACGACAAAGGAACCGGAAGATGACCAGGTCGAGGTTGCCATAGAAAGCTTTAACGAGCTTCTCAGACTGGAAGACATTTCAGAACAGAGCGAAAAGCCGTCTGACAACGTAATCTGAACCGTTACCTGTTATTATTTTCGGAGGTGGGCAGTTATGAATCATCGTGTACAACCTTTTTTTGCTGTATTAATAGCGCTTGGTGCATTTGGTTTCATTTATGCGGCGGTAACAAACCCCGGGCAGATGATCTCAAGAGCGATTACCGTCATTATCGCAGGCGTCATCATTTATTTTATCGTGAGATCGGTTCTGAACCGCCGCGCCGACCGTGACGGAACCGCTTTCAAAAAAGCGGCCAAACAATCGCGGCTCCGAATGAAGGAGCAAAAAGCGAAGCATCGCGCCGCTCACAGAGGGCGGGTCAGCCATTTGCGGAGCGTGCCGAGCAGCAGCAGACCGAAGCCGATGATTCTTAAGAAAAAAAGCCAGACCCAGCTTACCGTCATAGAAGGTAAAAAGAATAAAAAGAAAAACAGAGCGCTTTTTTAATAGCTCCATTGCTTCAAAAATTGCTCTGTTCTGCTTTTTCCTAGCTCAATGAGAGCTAGTTTTTTTTGCGGTGTGAGATGAAACTCCGTCGCCATCACATTTTCCACCGGAATAAAAATAATATTCTGTTCGTACTTCGTCGCGATATGCCTGGCATCATGAGCGTCTTTCATCGTTTCAAACAAAGCGCCGAACAGCTCAAAAGCGTTGCGGATTGAGTTTTTCGGGCGCTCTTTTTCGTTAGGCGAAAGCGAAATTCCGATGACCGGCCGCCTGCGCTCTTTGGAAAACAGCCAAATCGGGAAATTGCTTAGCACGCCGCCGTCAACGACCGTTGAGGTGCCTTTATCAGTCTTCAGTTTAATCGGCTCAAAAAAATAAGGGATGCTGCAGCTCATTCTGACAGCTCTGGCAACTGGGAACATCTCCGGATTTAATCCGTAGCGGGGAAGGTCGTCAGGAAGCACGATCATCGTTCCGTTCGTCAGATCTGAAGCGATCAGACGGAGCGATCCTTTTTTCATATCGCCGAACGCGATGATGCCCTTCGCTTTTAATTTATCCGCAATCCATTTTTCCAGCGTATCGCCTTTGTATAATCCAAGGCGCCAATATATCGACACCCACTGCAGGATATTCAGCGGGAGGAAGGAATATCTCTGATCAAGCAATTGTCTTCCGTCCACCTCATCTATGATGGAATGAACCTCTCTGCTCGTGTAGCCCGCAGCGATAAATGCGGCAATAATCGCGCCGGCGCTTGTTCCGGCGAGTCTTTCAAAACAATAGCCCTTTTCTTCAAGCGCTTCATACGCGCCGGCAAGCGCCACCCCTTTTATCCCCCCGCCCGAAAATACGCCGTCAATCTGCATACGCGCCCTCTCCCTTCCATCCAAGGTGTATTATTATTTTAAGAAACGGCTTGGTGAAATAGACCAAAGAATGAAGACATTAAAAAAAGGGCGCCCTATTTCGGGCTGCCCTTTATTCACCGGGATTTTCGGTTTTTTTCTGTACGGATTTCAATTCTTTTTTCCGGCTGTCGTCATCTTCAAAATACTGAACGAGATCGCCGATGCGGTCAATGCTGTTCCAGCTCAGATGATGTTCGATTCCTTCTACATCATTGTAAATCTTCTCTTCATCAACACCAATGATTCTTAAAAACTGCTCAAGCAATTCGTGTCTGTATACGAGGCGTTTGCCGATCTTTTTGCCTTTTGACGTCAATACGAGCCCGCGATATTTTTCATAAATCAAGTACTCGTCTTTATCTAGTTTTTGAACCATTTTCGTTACAGAGGAGGGATGGACTGCCAAAGCTTCCGCGATATCAGAAACCCGTGCATATCCTTTTTCTTCTATCAGCATATAAATCTGTTCAATATAATCTTCCATACTTGGTGTTGTCATCGTACCCCTCCCAAAAAGCACCTTAACTTTATAAACCATTACAAGTTTACACTAACGGTCATGAAAAAACAAGGATGCTTCCGGTCTGTCAAGCCTTAATCAGCGCTTATAATTCCATTCGTCAGACGCGTATTTCGTCTCGGCCAGCTCATTGACAAACGCAAGCTCTTCCGGCGTGAGTGTGTAAGGCTCAAGATGAATGTTCAGGCCTTCCTCAAAACCGGCTTTAAAAGCGATTCTGGCTTCATCCATCGTTACCGGTTTTTGCGCTAAGGCGTTGATGGCTACCGCTTTGTTTTTGAAATTCCGCTGCATGCGCTCACGGACTCTGTCGCTCGGATATAAAAACAGATCAAACAGCTTGTCCTCATCAATGTCAAGCAGGATGGAGCCGTGCTGAAGAATAACGCCTTTTTGGCGTGTCTGCGCGCTTCCCGCCACTTTCCGCCCTTCGACGACCAGCTCATACCACGAAGGCGCATCAAAGCAGACGGACGAGCGCGGATTTTTCAGGCTTTCTTTTTCCTTTTCCGTACGCGGAATCGCAAAGTAAGCATCAAGCCCAAGGTTTCTGAACCCCTGCAGAATGCCTTCTGAAATCACCCGGTATGCCTCTGTCACCGTGGCCGGCATTTCCGGATGATCCTCTGAAACGATTACGCTGTATGTCAATTCTTTATCATGTAGAACACCCCGTCCGCCTGTCGGTCTTCTGACAAACCCGAGGCCGTGTTTATGTACTGCGTCAAAGTTAATTTCCTTCTTAATATTTTGAAAATACCCGACAGACAGCGTTGCCGGATTCCAGCCGTAAAAACGGATCACCGGAGGAATTTTTTTTTGGCTGTGCCAATATAAAAGCGCTTCATCCAGCGCCATGTTAAATGCCGGGCTTTCATTCCCTGAGTCAATAAACCGCCATGTTTCTTTTTCCATACACTGAACCCTTCTTTATCGTTTTAATAAAATCAGTTTAACAAACTGACGTGAAAATGAAAAATATTTCGTTTCATTAAGGATGACAATCGCTTCATGCTTTACTATAATAGTATTTGTCCCAAAACGTCCGGTAAGCCTTGTTTTCACAAGCAGGGTTTTTGATTTTATAAGCTAAAGGAGTAGAATCGCATTGTCTAATATGATTGCTTTAATTATTGTTGCGGCGTTTATCGTTTATATGATCGTGTCGTATTTTTACCAGCAGCGTTTAATGAAAACACTTACGGAAGAGGAATTCCGCGCGGGCTACAGAAAAGCGCAGCTGATTGACGTCCGTGAGCCGAATGAATTTGAAGGCGGCCATATTCTCGGCGCGCGTAACATTCCGCTGTCACAGCTGAAGCAGCGCAAAAGCGAAATCCGTCCTGATAAACCCGTTTATCTGTACTGCCAAAACAATGTCCGCAGCGGACGCGCGGCACAGACGCTCCGCAAACACGGCTGCAAGGATATTTACAACCTGAAAGGCGGATTTAAAAAATGGGGCGGAAAAATTAAAGCAAAGAACCAATAATAAAAAAGAGCTCTCCGTTTTATACGGAAGCTCTTTTTTTATACCCGTCAGCGGCTGCCGGCAGATGTATGTTCGTATTTTAAAACCGGCTTTCTTGCGGCCTTGGTTTCATCCATTCTTTTGACAACCGTGGTATGCGGCGCCTCCTGAACGGTCTCAGGTGATTCCTCCGCTTCCCGCGCAATTTGAATCATGGCATCTATAAAGGCATCAAGCGTTTCCTTCGATTCCGTTTCCGTCGGTTCGATCATGATGCTTTCTTCCACATTGAGAGGGAAATACACAGTCGGCGGGTGATAGCCGAAATCTAAAAGCCGTTTGGCAATATCAAGCGTTCTTACGCCGAGCTTTTTCTGTCTTCTTCCCGATAACACAAATTCATGCTTGCAATGACGGGCATACGGCAGATCATAATAAGGCGCGAGTCTTCTCATCATATAATTTGCATTTAAAACCGCGTTTTCGGTCACAGCTTTTAAGCCGTCAGGCCCCATGGAGCGGATATACGTGTAGGCTCTGACATTAATGCCGAAGTTTCCGTAATAAGGCTTTACGCGCCCGATCGATTGCGGACGGTCATAGTCAAAAGTCAAACGGCCCTCTTTTTTCGTGAGGACGGGTTTCGGCAGGTACGGAATGAATTCTTTCTTTACTCCGACCGGGCCCGAGCCTGGTCCTCCTCCGCCGTGCGGCCCGGTAAATGTTTTATGCAGATTAAGATGAACGACGTCAAATCCCATATCTCCCGGTCTTGCTTTACTTAAAACGGCGTTTAAATTCGCTCCGTCATAATAAAGCTTTCCGCCGGCCTGATGGACGATATCAGCCATTTCTGTAATATTTTCCTCAAATAAGCCGAGGGTGTTCGGATTCGTCAGCATCAGCGCCGCTGTTTCTTCATTTACCGCTCTTTTCAAATCTTCAATGTCAACCAGCCCGTGTTCATTTGACTTGACGGTAATCGTTTCAAAGCCGGCGACCGTGGCGGATGCCGGATTCGTCCCGTGGGCAGAATCGGGAACAATCACCTTCGTCCGTCCGAAGTCTCCCCGTGCTTCATGATAAGCGCGGATCATCATCAGGCCGGTCCATTCGCCGTGAGCGCCCGCCGCAGGCTGCAGCGTCACCTCGTCCATACCCGTAATTTCCTCCAAGTGTCCGCTTAAATCGTATAAAAGCTCAAGCGCTCCCTGAACCGTGTCCTCGTCCTGAAGCGGGTGAATGGCTGAAAAGCCTGGGAACCGGGCAATTTTTTCATTTAATTTCGGATTGTATTTCATCGTACAGGAGCCGAGCGGATAAAAACCTGAATCAACCCCGTGGTTTCTCTTAGAAAGTGCGGTATAATGCCGCATAATATCAAGCTCTGATACTTCCGGAAGCTTTGCGTCTTCATTGCGGATATAATCACCCGGAAGAAGGCTTTCAAGCTCCGTTTCCGGTACATCAAGCTCCGGAAGGCTGTAACCGACACGCCCTTCGCGGGACATTTCAAAAATAAGCGTCTGATCTTGATTATTCATGTTGATCCCCCAATCCCGCAATAAGCGAATCGATCTCTTCTTTTGTTCTCAGCTCTGTGACGGCAATGAGCATATGCTGCTTCAGTTCCGGATACGCTAGGCCTAAATCATATCCGCCGATTATGCCTTGTTGTAAGAGCCTCCGGTTTGCTTCCTTGACTGGCTCATTCAGCCTGACTGCAAACTCATTAAACATCGGGCCGTCAAACGCTATGTGCAAGCCGGCTTTTTCCGCTTGGCGTCTCGCGTAATCAGCTTTCAGTATATTTTGGCGGGCTATGTCTTTGACGCCGTTTTTTCCGAGCGCCGTCATCGCAACTGAAGCCGCTAAAGCGTTCAGCGCCTGGTTTGAGCAAATGTTGGAGGTGGCTTTGTCTCTTCTGATATGCTGTTCGCGCGCCTGAAGGGTGAGAACAAAGCCTCTTCGGCCGTTTTCATCCTCCGTTTGGCCGACAAGACGGCCCGGCACCTTCCTCATCAGTTTTTTCGTTACTGCAAAATAGCCGCAGTGCGGGCCGCCGAACGCCGCAGGTATGCCGAATGGCTGCGCGTCCCCGACGACGATGTCAGCTCCGTATGCCCCGGGCGGTGTCAAAATACCGAGAGCGAGCGGGTTTGAAGAAACAATCAGCTGGCTGTTTCCTTTATGTGCGAGCGGCTCAATGTCCTTTAACGGCTCAATTTGTCCGAAGAAGTTCGGATACTGGACGATCACGGCGGCCGTTTCATCGCAAACGGCATCCTCTAATGCTTCAAGGTCTGTGACGCCGTTTTTCGCGGGCACCTCTACTACCTCGATATATTGGCCTTTTGCGTATGTTTTCAGGACATCCCGTGATTCCGGATGAACGGCCGCGGAAATGACGATTTTTTTCTTTTTCGTATGGCCCGACGCAAGCATCGCCGCTTCCGCCAACGCCGTCCCCCCATCGTACATGGAGGAGTTTGCGATATCCATCCCCGTTAACTCACAGATCATCGTTTGAAATTCAAAAATCGCCTGCAGCTCTCCTTGTGAAATTTCAGGCTGGTAAGGCGTATATGCCGTGTAAAACTCTGACCGGGAAATCACATGGTCGACGATAACCGGCTGATAGTGATCGTACACACCTGCGCCCAGAAAAGATGCATATGTAACAGCGTCCTTATTTTTCGCTGCAAGCTTTGTCAGCTCTCTCGTCAGCTCTGTTTCTGATTTTGCTTTTTTAATTTGGTAGTCTTTTTGAAACCTCACATCTTCCGGGATATCGGCAAACAGTTCATCAATTGTTTCTGCGCCGATGGCTTTCAGCATTTCTTTTTTATCCTGTTCTGTCGCGGGCAAATATCGATGCTTCATATGACTCTCCTTTTTCAGCTCTGTTTTGGACGTTTATAAAACGGTGTGCGGACAATCTTCGCTTTTACCGTTTTTTTGCGGATTTCCACTTCTACTTCCGTTCCGATTTCACTGAATTCCGTTTTGATTAAGGCAAGGCCGATATTTTTCTTTAAAGTCGGAGATTGTGTGCCTGTCGTGACTTCACCGATTGCAACACCGTCTTTTTTTACGGCGTATCCGTGTCTCGGAATCCCTTTTTCAATCATCTCAAGCCCGACCAGCTTACGCGGAGCTCCTTTTTCTTTCTGTTCACTCAATACAGACTTCCCAAAAAAATCGGAATCTTTCTTGTGCTTTACGGCAAATCCGATTCCGGCTTCGATCGGCGTAATGTCTTTCGTCAATTCCTGACCGTATAAAGCGAGCTTCGCTTCAAATCTCAGCGTATCACGGGCGCCGAGACCGCACGGAACGAGCCCTTCATTCTCTCCCGCTGCAAGAATCTCTTTAAAAAGATGAACCGCGTCTCCGTTGCGGCAATAAAGCTCAAACCCGTCTTCACCGGTATATCCCGTTCTTGAAAGCAGGACTTGGCGTCCGGCAACGTCCGCCTCATCAATAAACGTAAACGGCTTTAAGGAAGCCAAATCACATTCAGTCAGCTTCGAAAGAACCGTCTGAGCATTCGGTCCCTGAACGGCAAGCAGTGAAATCTCGTCAGACTGATTCGTTAATGTGACATCCCCTTTTGCATGTTCCTTCAGCCAAGCGAGGTCTTTTTCAATATTAGACGCATTGATTACGAGCAGATAGCAGGTTTCGCTTTTCTGATAGATCAGCAAGTCATCGACCGTGCCTCCGTCGGGATAACACATGGCGGTATAAAGCGCGCTTTTCGGCTTTAAGTCGGCAACGTCATTTGTCATCATTTTTTGCAGAAAAGACAGGGCGTCTTGCCCGGATACTTCGACTTCTCCCATATGGGACACATCAAACAGGCCCGCTTTTGTGCGGACGGCTTCATGCTCCTCTTTAATAGAAGAAAATTGAACAGGCAGCTCCCATCCTCCAAAATCAATCGTTTTTCCGCCGTATTCTTTATATACGTCATAAAGCGGTGTTCGTTTCAGCATCATCTTCCCCCTTCAGTCATTGGCGCATTGTAAAGACATATAAAAAAGGACAGAGAAACACCTCATGAAAATGAAGGTTTCTCTGTCCCGGCACCTGAAAGTTTACTTTATGAAAACATCATAAAGACGTCCCCTTTGGTGGTCTGCCTTTTCTGCTCGCAGACACTCTCCAGAGTTGCGTCGAGCAAGAGTTCTTTTGCCTGAGAGATTCACTCCGCAGTTTGCTCCTTCGGCGCCCGGATGCACATCTTTCTTCCGAGTCTCTCCCCTTGCTGTCATTCGCTCATATTTACCAATTGTTATGGACATACTAAAGCAATATCTTGGGTGAAATCATTACTTATATCCTACCACCCTCACTTACGTCCGGCAACAAAAATTATGATAAATCAGTTTTTTAAAAGAAAGGCGGTTTTGTTACATATGACAGCAGAGATCATATTTGATGCAAACTGGCCGGGAGAGTTTTCTGAGCGGCTGAAAACGGACGGTCCCTGGTCAAATTGGGAGTTGTACAAACTGTCGGCTGAAGTCCAGCAGACTCTTGCCATTCCTGAATTTGAAGGGTTGAGGGCTCCTTTATACCTGCCCGATTTCACTCCGCTTCCCCATCAGCTTGAAGTTGCCCAGAAAGTCGTTGAAAAAATGAACGGCAAGGCGATTTTGGCTGATGAAGTGGGGCTCGGAAAAACGGTGGAAGCGGGCCTGATTTTAAAAGAATACATGATTCGCGGGCTGGCAAAAAAAATCCTGATTCTTGTGCCGGCATCACTCGTTTCCCAATGGGTGAAAGAGCTTCAGGAGAAGTTTTTAATACCGGCTGTTGAACAGAAGAAAAGCTATGTGTGGGAACAGTGCGATATCGTCGTTTCTTCGATTGATACGGCCAAACGCTCGCCTCACAAGGAAATTGTGCTTTCTATTCCGTATGATCTCGTCATTATTGACGAGGCGCACAAGCTCAAAAACAGCAAAACGAAAAATTATGAATTTGCGAGAAGTCTTGTGAAGAAGTACTGCCTGCTTCTGACGGCAACCCCGATCCAAAACCGGATCGAAGAAATTTTTAATTTAGTGTCACTGTTAAAGCCCGGCCACTTGGGAAATGAAAGCGGATTTCAAGAAACCTTCAATCAAAAGGACGGAATTGACGCTCATGAGCATTTGAAAGAGCTCGTCAATAAGGTGATGATCCGAAACACACGGAGCGACACGGGGCTTACATGGACGAAGCGCCACGTCGAAACAGTGCCGATCACCTTTTCACCGACGGAACAGGCGCTTTACGATGACATTGCCGCACTGAAAAACGGCACGGAAAAGCCGACAAGCGCATTTTCCATTATGACGCTGCAAAGAGAGTGCTGTTCAAGCCGGGAAGCCGTGTATATGACGCTTAAAAAAATGCTTGATCAAAAGGAGCAAAAAGCGCCCGCATTCGATGAACAGACGATTGCGAATTTAATGGACCGCATCAATCAAGTCACGCAAAACTCAAAAGCGATCCAAGTGGTTGACTTGATCCAAAAGATTAATGACAAGGTCATTATTTTTACTGAGTACCGGGCGACACAGATTTACCTGCAATGGTTTCTTCAGCAGAACGGCATAAGCTCTGTTCCGTTCAGAGGCGGATTTAAGCGTGGGAAAAAAGACTGGATGAAGGATCTCTTCCGGGGGAAAGTGCAAGTGCTGATCGCTACGGAAGCCGGCGGCGAAGGGATCAACCTGCAATTCTGTAATCATATTATCAACTATGATCTCCCGTGGAACCCGATGCGGCTTGAACAAAGAATCGGAAGGATACACAGACTCGGTCAGGAAAGAGATGTCCACATTTACAACATGGCGACAAAACATACGGTAGAAGAGCATATCTTAAAACTTCTGTATGACAAAATTCATTTATTCGAAAATGTCGTCGGAGAATTAGATGACATATTAACAAAAATCAAAGTGAACAATTTTGAAGACCACTTACATGATATTTTATGCCACTCGCTGACAGAGGAAGAAATGCGAATCAAAATGGACAATCTTACCTCTTTTCTATCGTACGGTACGGAAAAGCCGGCCAGAAAAAAAGGCTCTTAATCTAAAGGAGGAAGCGCGACATGAGACAGCAGGAGGTTCACGAATTTTTACTGCGCTTTTTTGAAGCGAACCACTGCCCGATTACTGATCACGGGCCGGGTTTTATGACGGTTCAATTGACGGTCGAGATGGACAAACAAATTATGAACCGGCCGTTTTATTGGCATTGGCGTGAAAAAACGGGCGGAGAACCGAACCCGATGAAGATCACTTTCATCACTGATAAAGAAACGGCTCCGGATGATATGGACGGAGAATTTATTTACTTCGGAGCCCCGCGGCTCTTTCAAATCTTTCAAGCAGTTAAACAAAATGGGAGATTTACAAGAATATATGAGAAAATTGTATCAGCCGGAGCCAGAGTGCCGCTTCAGCCCTGGCTTGGATTAAATGTAGTGATTTCATACCAATCCGACATGAAAAAAGACAGACTTTTGTCTTTAGGCCTGCATCTTGTATCTGGAACAATTATAGAAGGATTTCAGCAGAAGCTTGCACCGCTTCCGCTGACATCACAAATATCAGACTATTGCTTTACCATATCGCCGATGATTAAGCCGGAAAGCGGGATTAAGAGGATGGAGCATTATTTGAAAAACGCTGCCGCCAAAGAGCCGTCAGACTGGGCTGACAACGCGATCGCCAGATGGAAGAAGGACCTCAGGCTTCTCGATCAGTTTTATGAGCAGACAGAGGAAAAACCTGAGGAATACCAATTGGAAAAACAAGCGCTGAAAGCCTTATATCAGCCGAAAATTCACATTCAGATTGAGAACGGCGGTTTATTTTTCCTGCAAAGTAATTTTTCTGGATAAGAGTTATCCATTCGACAGCTTTCCCGTTTTTTTTAGAAATTCTATATATAGAAAAAATTTCTGGCGTTTCGCATGCGATGAATCACTTCCAGACATGAAATAAAGATAAGGTCATGGCCGGATTGGCTGAAATACATAAACAAGTATTTTAGGAGGAGAAAATGCATGAAAAATGCAAAAACAGAGTTTTCGCAATTAGATAAGGAATGGGTTGAACTGATATTAGAAGCCCAAAAAGCAAATATCAGCCTAGAAGAGATACGCAAATACCTGCATTCGCATAAAAAGTCTTCTCAACATATCCAGGCCGCCAGAAGTCATACCGTAAATCCTTTCTGAATGTGCTATAATATCACAAGGAAGGTGATGACATTGATTGGCCAGCGTATTAAACAATACCGAAAAGAAAAAGGCTACTCACTATCAGAACTAGCTGAAAAAGCTGGGGTAGCGAAGTCTTATTTAAGCTCAATAGAACGAAATTTACAGACGAACCCCTCCATTCAATTTCTAGAAAAAGTCTCCGCTGTTCTGGACGTCTCGGTTCATACATTACTTGATGAAAAACATGAAACCGAATACGATGGTCAATTAGATAGTGAATGGGAGAAATTAGTTCGCGATGCGATGACATCCGGGGTATCAAAAAAACAATTTCGTGAATTTTTAGAATATCAAAAATGGAGAAAAGCGCAAAAAGAGGAGTAGTGCCGCCATATGTGCACAACTCCTCTTTTATCTGTCCGGCATTCGGATCAGTTTTTATCCTCACTATGAGCCTTTTCATTTTCCTTCACGTAACCGTCTTTATCCGTATGGTCTTTCGTAATGGTCAATCCGTTCCATTGCGTTGCTTCAAATGAGAATTGAAGAGAAATCGCATTGCCCTGGAATTTGTTTTGGACACTCAGACCGTTTGCGTCTTTTGCGGTATCATTTTTAAATCGGATTTCCATCCGCACTTGATCATAATCAACAGGCGTTTTCGGAACTCCGTCGTACTCAGGCGCTGTTTTGCCGTTAATGGTTGCTACATTGACTTTTCCGCTCTCACTCAAGAACTTCGGATCAATATGCTTGCTGATCGCTTCAGCCGCTGCTTTATCCTGCTTTGCAGACATTAAGTATAAGTCTTTCAGGCTGGCCGCCTTCAAAATGATATTTTTAGGGTAGCCGTTGCCCCCTTCTTTACCGACTGTCAGAACCGTAATTTCAAACTGGCTGAGGAAATCCTCCGCAGATTCGTTTCCTTTCTTTGCTCCTTTGAAGTCAGTAAAGTTCAAAGCCATCAGCACTTCTTTAATGGCAAGTGAACCGTTGTTTCTGAATTCAAAATCTTTTGTCAATTTGTCGCCTGGTTTTAAGTTTGACAAATTGACATTGGCTGATTGTTCTTTAGCCGATAAATCAAGTGTTCCTGACGCAAATGTGGCGTCCGTGGACTTCACATCATTAAATGCGGCCCATGTGCCTCCTCCTACTAATGCTAAACCGAGTGCGGCTGAGGCAACGCCCAAGCTTAATTTCTTTTTCATACCCATGTTTGTACTCCCCTTACTTTTTCATTTTTTGTTATCAAATCCTGTCGCCAGGTTGCAACCGTATTCATGTGGACATGGTCCCGTTTCTCTCATGTTCCTCCAGCGCTTTCGTCTTCCGCTCGATATCGCGGAGAGCGCTTGCAATGACTGTTATTGAGTAAATTAAAAGCATGACGCCGGGAACGATTAACAGAATCGCCGTTCCGATCGGCTGGCTGGCCAAATGTATTACATATCCCGCATACGGGAGCTGATATCCCGTATACTGGGCCGCCACTTTTTCAGCTTGAACGGGTGCGGCATCCGGAGCGGCATTATGGTCTCCTTTTGTCTCAAACAACAGGCGGCCGCCCTTTTTTGTGATCCCGATTATTCTGTGTGTTACGACTGACCCGTCATCTTGTGTAAAAGTGATGACATCGCCTTTTTTTAAGTCATTCACATCAGAAATTTTCTTTACCGCTATGAGTGAACCCGTCTTAAATTCCGGGTCCATTGAACCCGACAGCACGGATTTCAGCGTATAGCCGAAGATGGCCGGCTCACCGCCGGAAGCCCGGGTCGAGATTACCGTCAATGTCAGCACAATAATCAAGCTGAAGATTACGGCATACAAAATATTACTGATCAGTTTCAGTGTTTTTTTCATGTTCTTCCCCGCTTTCTTTTGCCGGCTCAGCCGGTTTTTTCTCTGTTTTCTTCTGATCGGAAGCCGTCGCCTGTTCTTGGCACTTAACAAGCTTCATCGGTTTTGACCACTCAAATTTTTCTTCGTTCGCAGGATATCCTTCAGGCTTGTAAACCTTGAATGCATAAATTCCCGGCTGCAAGGCCCGCTTTGACTCCATTTTATAAATCGTTTTGCTTTTTTTATCAGTAATAAGCCCTTTATCCACGACATTGCCGTTTTGTAAAGGCTGTTGCTGAGAGGCAATTTTATGGAGCTCCCATTTCCAGTCAGAAACAGTCCGCTCTTTCCCCCTGTTCTCCAGCTCCGCATAAAGTTGAAGCGGCGCACACACGGTGCCTGACGTATCAGTTTGATTTGTGATATGTAAATCACTTTGATCCCAGCGTTCGTCATAACGGCAATTGTCATCTGTATATCGAAAATCTCCGCACGTTTGAACCGGGAGACTGAAGCTTTTCACATCATTAAAGGAGGAACTTGTGTCTCCCGTAAACTGAGTACATATCGTCACGGGCAGGCAGAAAATGAACGACAGCCGTAAAAACAGCATCATTCTCGATCTCACCTTGCCCTTTTTTTCCGGTCGCAACAATCGGAACATGCCTTACCCCCTGTAAAACTGTTTATAAATATGATATTCGTTCTCTTTAAAGAACCGCATGAACAAAGTATAATCAAGGATTATCGTATTGGAAAATGTCAAAAACGATCAAATTGTTCGTTTTTAAGAATATATCCTTTAAAAACAACGTTTTGCTCCAAATTACACACCTTTTTGGAATTTTTTCTAATAAAATGTGAGAAAATAACGGAGTGACCAACACAAAATGGAAACTATATACAGCGAAAGGACGAAGAATGATGATCAAACAAAGTCTGATTTGCCTTTCAATTCTTGGTTTCGGAGTTTCAGGGACAGCTCAGGCGGAAACGGTGCCTTATTATGCTGTTCACCATAAATCAAAATGGGAAAAAATCGCAGAAAAAGAAGCTAAAAAAAGATATCCGCTCGCTCAAACGTTATTTATTCAAAAGGTGTGGGATCGGAAAAGAACGGATGAAGCAGTCAAACAATATCACTTGACATTGCGGGATGGCGCTAAAGAATTTGGTGTGTTTGTTACGATTTCTTTTAATCCCTACAGCCAAAAGGTAAATAAAATTGCGGTTATTGAGGAATACCAATAAAGGCCCTCCTATATCAGGAGGACCTTTCGGGTGTTGCACTTTATTTTTTCCGCTGCATCCACAGCTTAAAACCATACGGCAATATTCCGAACCAGTGTTGAGAAGCCGGCATTTTCTTTTCTTTCCGCACTTCTTTTCGCTCTTTTCGTTCCTGTTTCGGCGTATCGAAATATTTAACGAATTGCTCAGTCATATATTTTACATAATCGTTTGTTTTCATGGCTCTCACCTCATACTGTCTTTATTATGAAGTGTTGTCCCGCCGCCTCTTTTTTATACTTCTGTCCATTGAATCAGCTGTTTCTTCTTATGATTGAATAAAAGGTGAGCCTCCCGTCTCGTCCCTGATGCTGTTACCGCCTTTATTGTAACTTGAACCGTTTCCCGGCGATCGTTCCCGTTGATGTAAAAGGAGACGGTTCCGTACGGAAAACGCTGTGTGCCCGACTGAGTCTTTTGTCCCTGTATCATATGACGGCTTGACAGCAGTGCGCCGTTTTGAAGCAGGTTCTCACCGATCCAGTACTCCCCGGCCTCTTTTGCAAATGTTTTTCGGGTGATGAAATCAGAAGAAGTATAGCTGATGACAAGTAAAACTGCGGCAGAAACAAACAGAACCGCCGGATATATAAACCCGTCAGATTTGTACATTTTAATCACCTTTTAAAGAGCTGTAAACCGGAATGGCCGTCTGCTTCTTTTTACCTGTAACGCTTGTGATTCCCACTAAAATCAGGCCGTTTTTCACATCAGCCGTTAATGAAGCAGCGTTATGCAGGATCGGCACATGGCCTTTTCCGTTCACTCTTTTCCTTATCATCGTGTGATAGATTTCAAAACGCACTTCTTCGCCTCCTGTTTTCCTGCAGGTTAACGCCCGTCCGCCATCTGCAGGCTCCACAGTCTCAGCCTGTTTACATTCATTCATGATCTGCTGAACGGCAATATGATGCTCCCGGCTGTCTATTCCTCCGTTATCGGTCCGGCCTGATAAAAACAAATGTAAAATCGGGCTCAGAGTGCCTGATAAGAAGAGACAGACGGCCAAGGAGACCAAAACATTAAGAAGCGTAAAGCCAGTCTGTTTTGAGAATGCTGAGGCACATTTCTTTTTCGCCGCGGACAGCTGCACAGACTTTGTAATAATCACCATCCTCCTTCCACGTCACATCGGGAGATGGCTGCTTTTTTCCGGACATCATATATGCGCTGATATGTTTATGAAGAAGCTGGTACACTTCCTGGTGTTCTTCTATTTTCAGATTGTCTGTCAGCATGCCCGTCCAGACCGGAACGATAGAAATCATAAGGAACAGCCAAATAGCCATTGCTGATAGTGTTTCAATAGTAGAGAACCCCTTATTTCCGTTCTGCATGGACATTTCCGCTCCCTAAGTAAATTGTTATTTCATAAGTGAATCCCGCGCTTTTCAATTGAATCTTTCCGCCGGAATTCGGATGGCCTTTTTCGTTAAATTCAAGGCTCTCCGGTAAAGTCACAAGTGTAATGTGAAGCGAATCAAAGGAACGCTCAACAATCCTTCCGGCTGACTGCAGCTTGTATTTATGCTCTTTTGGGAGAAATGTGATTTTTGTTCTTTTATGTTCTGCGATAGCCGTTTCCTGAGCAAGCTGAATGTCTTTTTGGAGCTGTTCTGTTTTTTGCCGCACGGCCAGATGGGTATAAACCGGCGGAACCGCCGTGAACAAAACAGTCAGCAATACAGACGCCAGACTTAACACAACCAGGCTTTCAAGAAGAGTGAATCCGTTTTCTGTCAGCCGGTTATTGTTCAACTGTAACTTCCCCGCCCTTTATTAAAATCTGTTTTCCATTCGGGCAGGCTGTATTCTTTTTGATATATCCCTCTGATTGTAAGTCGGTCATATCCGGCATTTTTCCTTCATGGTCGATTTCGTACGCCGTCACTTGGGCTTTCACCATATTCTGAAGTCCTTCACAGCCTTTATGCTGAATGCTTTGATTATGTTTTGTTACGTTAGGAATCGTGATTAAAAGCAGAATGGAAACGATAAATAAAACGATCAGCATTTCAATTAAAGTAAATCCATCTTGATTTTTCAGACGAAGCACTCCCTTACATTTGGTTCATCATCTGGTACATCGGCATCAGCATTGACATATACACAAGTAAAATCATACCGGCCACAACACCGTAAATGACAGGCTGGAGAATACCGGTATACTTCTCCGCATTTTGTTCAAGACGCTCCATCATAAACTGGCTGTACGTATAAAGTTCGCGATGAAGCCGGCCGTTTGCCTGTCCGTGACTGACTGCAGCCGCAAGATCTTTTTCATAACACGGATGGCCGGAAAGAGCAGATTCTATAGTTTCACCGGCCTTCAAACGTGTAATGAGCATCTCTGCTTCTTCACGGTAAAAAGGCAGAAAAGATTGTTCTTTAAAAGCAGTTAAGCTGTCATAGATAGAAAGACCGGATTTCAGAAGACTGCTGAGCTGTAAAGAGAAAAAGTAGCTGTTAAAAAGAACGGCCGCTTTTCCTATCAGGGGGATTTTCACAACGATAAGCATCTTGTCTTGCGGGGATTTTTTCTTACATAAGAACCAAACGTACAAAAACAAGCTGAGAACGGCTGACATCCCCAGTGCGCAGGCTTCATGAAAATGCTGAAAAAACGCAAAGATGAAAGCAGTCGCACCGGAAGTATTCATATTCATTGATTGATAAATCCCTGAAAACTGCGGAATAATCAAACTTTGCAGGATATAAAACATGACGCAGACGGAACATATTAAAAACATCGGATACCGGAGCATTTTTTTGATTTGATTCGTCTGCATGAGCTTTCTCTGTAACAATTCGCCGCTTTGTTTCATCGCCCCCGGCAATTCTCCGTGTTTCTCCGCGAAATAGCAGATCGAGACGGCTTCTTTATGAAAAGACAGTGCCTCAAGCACTTGGTAAAACGAATCGCCTTCTCTCAGCCGGCGAATTCCGTCCGTCAGCTCTGCAAGCTGACGTTTATGCAGCTGGAGTTTCAGCAGTCTGAGCCCTTCAATCAGGCTGTATCCTTTTTCCGTCATTTCACCGAGCCTTTTCAAAAAAGCCGCTTGGTCCTTCAACGGCCAGGTTCTTTTAATCCGCTTCATGATACACCCACCGATCATAATTATCAGTCGTGACATAACCGAGCGCGATGCCTTTTCTGATCAGCCTGCGAAGCGTCTGATATTGAAAATTGGCGTGCTCCCCTTTTGCTTCTTGAAAGCACTGGGTGAGATTTTTTCCGTAAAGCAGTTCATAAATCCCAGCACGGCGTGTCTGCCTGTATAGACTGCAGTACACGGAACAGTTGTCCGTTTTGCAAAACGGACACGTTAAATCAACCAGACGCTGAGCGGCGATGGCAATAACGGTTTGTTCAATTTCCGTCATGTTCACCCCGAACTCCAGCAGCCTGTATATGGCGCCCTTAGCATCTCTTGTATGCAGGCTTGACAGTACGAGGTGTCCTGTCATGGCCGCGCGGACTGCGATTTCAGCCGTCTCGGCATCTCTGATTTCCCCTAAGATGATCATATCGGGGTCATGTCTTAAAATCGCTTTTAAACCGGTGGAATATGTGACTCCGGCTTTTTCATTCACCTGAACTTGCAAAACATCTTCATCTCTCGTTTCTACGGGATCTTCCAGCGTGACAATCCGCCGGTTGAAATGCCGTTTTGCATAGTTGACAAGCGAGTAAAGGGTGGTTGTTTTTCCAGATCCGGTCGGGCCGGTAAAAAGAAGCAGGCCGTGCGAATGCTTCAGAAAGGATAATAATGCGGCGCCTGCCCCCGGAAATAAGGACAGTTTATCCAGAGGGGGAATCTGCCTTTTAGGCAATAGCCTGATGACAAGACTTTCATCATTCATTGTCGGCAAGGTTGACATCCTCAAATGAACGGTTTCCGTTGGAAGCGGCAGAGACAGTGATCCGTTTTGCGGCTTTCGTCTTTCTCCTATATCCATGGCTGATAAAAATTTAAAATGAGAAATAAGCCTTACGCATTCCTCTTTTTTTAAGACTCTTTTTTTCACAAGAGCATGACCGATGCGAAAATGAATGAAAGCATCCCTTTCCCTCGGCACAATGTGTATATCTGAAGCCCTTGCCATATAGGCCTCGTTGATGATGTTCCTGCTGTATGTTTCAATATTCTCCATAAGACTTCCCTCCTTCCGACACGTATTGTAAATCAAATACACAAAAGTGATCAAAGGAGAAATAATGCTTTTTGCACAGTGTAAATCGTAAAAAAAGCAAAAATAAGCCGCTTAAATATTGATTTACTGAAGGAAACCCGGCTCCATTCAGCAATTTTCGGCCATAAAAAAAGCAGGCGTGCGCCTGCTCTGCTTAGCGTTTCTTTTCTTTCCGCAGATATTTCTTTTGATTCTCCTTCAGAATATCCCCTGTCCAGCCCTTCTGCCGCAGATAAATATAAATCAGCAGGGTTGATACGATTATAAGCACAATGGAACCGATATACGCATATTTCCAATGAAGCTCCGGCATGTTATCAAAGTTCATCCCCCAGAGAGCTCCGAGCGCCGTCATCGGTGTAAAGAGAGTTGTAAAGATCGTCAATGCTTTCACAATTTCATTTCCTCTTTGGGAGGTAATGACTTCCTCTGCGTGCAGCAGATTGCTCAGTTCCTGATCAAATTCATTGATATATGTAATGCCTCTTTCCATCTTTTGATGAGCCCTGAGGTAATCTTTCTGCTTGTCATTTTTCGGGAGAAAAGCTTCTTTTAAAGCCATTTCCACTTTTTTAGCTCCCAGCGTCAGCCCTTTCCAAATGAACAGTTCATGGCGCAGTTTATGCACATTTTCCAAGATTCCTTTACTGTTGTCATCATGAATCTGCCATTTCAGCGTCCGCTGCTTGACTTCAAATTCATCTAATCCGATAAGATAGGAATTCATCAGCTCGCCGAGCAGAACAAAAAAGCCTTCTATCGCATTCTCGCATGTTTGGATCTGCTGTGTGGCGTGCTTTTCTTTTATGCCGCGCAGCAGCGAAAAATCAAAATTAATCGTAAAAAAGAAGTCTCTCGTAATATAAAAGTGAAATACGGTATGATTTTTTTCATCATCTAATCCTTGATGATAGATTAAAGAACCGAAAACCGCTTCATTATTCTGATCATTTGTATCTGAGCGCAGAAAGTTTATATGGTTTTCATGTTCAAACCACTTTTCACATTGCGGCCAGTGATTGTGGCGGATCATTTTTTTCGCTTCTGTTTTTTCATGCGGACCGAGCTGGTACCAAACCCAGTCCGCTCCCGAATGTACCTTCATCTCTTGTCAGCCTCCAGTATCGCTTTCTTCTTTTAATTACCGTAATTGCAGCGGGCTAAACCAGGTTTGATGTTTGACCAGCTTTCCAGAGTGGTATTATTCCGAAAAAAGGGAGGTGCAAGCCTTCCTTCTCGGAAGGCGTTCCATTGTATATCATCAAACTGTCTGCCATCGTACTATTTATTTTATTAACGGCATGTTTTGTCGCTATAGAGTTTTCAATCGTTAAAGCAAGGCGCTCCCGCATCAATCAGCTCATTCAGGAAGAGATGAAAGGGGCAAAAGCTGCCAAGCATGTCATTACACACCTTGATGAATATTTATCGGCGTGCCAATTGGGTATCACCGTAACCGCCTTGGGACTCGGCTGGCTGGGTGAACCGACAGTCAAAGCAATGCTTCAGCCGTTATTTTTAAAAACCGGACTTCATGAAGCGGTTGCCCATGTCCTGTCACTCATCATTGCATTTCTGCTGGTTACATATGTGAATGTCGTCATCGGTGAACTCGCACCGAAAAGTTTTGCTATCCAAAAAGCTGAGCGGATTACACTTTTGTTTGCCAGACCGATGATTTTGTTTTATAAGTTAATGTTTCCGTTCATCTGGCTGCTTAATCATTCCGCACGCCTGATTACAGCCCTGTTCGGCTTGAAGCCGGCTTCCGAACATGAAATGGCCTATACGGAAGAGGAATTGCGGGTGCTCCTGGCCGAAAGCTATCGAAGCGGCATGATCAAAAAAAGCGAGCTTCATTACGTAAATAACATTTTCACATTTGATAAGCGCACTGCAAAAGAAATCATGGTGCCCCGGAATGAAATGGTGAGCCTGCCGCTGGACAGCGGATCGGGAAATATGCTCCGGGATATTATCAAAACAAATAAATATACCCGGTATCCCGTAGTAAAGGGAGACAAAGATCATGTTGTCGGCATTATCAATATAAAAGAAGTTTTATTCAGATTCCTATCAGAAGGAGCTCCGTTTACAAAACACGAGCTCAGTCCTTACATTCAGCCGGCGATCCATGTGATTGAGACGATCCCGATTTATCAATTGTTCGTTAAAATGCAGCGGGAACATGCTCATATGGCCATTCTCATTGATGAGTACGGCGGAACCGCAGGATTGGTAACGGCGGAAGACATCATCGAAGAGATCGTCGGCGAGATCCGGGACGAATTTGACACGGATGAGACACCCTCCGTTCAAAAGCTTGGGGACAGCCGCTATCTCCTAAACGCCAAATTGCTGATCAGTGACGTCAATGATGTACTCGGAACAGAGATTACGGCTGATCAAGTCGATACACTCGGGGGCTGGTTTCTGACTCAGCATATTGATGCAAAGCCAGGGAGCGTGATTGATTTTGAAGGATACACATTCACGGTAAAAGAAATCGACAGCCATCATATCAGGACGATTGAAGCTGAAAAAGCTGAATAGCTGAGGGAGAAATCCCTCTCTGCCATTCAGCTTTTTATCATCTTAATGATTCTTTTACGACAAATCCGTTTTTCGCCAGCGCCTTCGTCAGGCTCTGTTCTGTTTTCACTTGAGAAAAGTCGATGCCGAGCTTCACGACGGTTTGCGCGATTTCCGGCCGGATGCCTGAGATTGTCGTTTCTATGCCAAGAAGTTTTGTGCTGTCAATCACTTTAAAAATTTGATAAGCGACCATTGTGTCTACAATCGGCACACCTGAGATATCTAAAAATAAATAGGAAAGCCGGAGCGAAGAACATTGGTCAAGCACCGATTCCAAAATGATCTTTGCCCTGTATGTGTCAATTTCGCCGACAAGCGGCATAATCCCAATACCGGCAATCGGCATAATCGGCGCGCTTAATTCATTAATCATTTCTTTTTGGGCGTTTAATTGCCTAATCGTCACTTTATAATATTCCTCTGTAAAGACTTCAATCATATGGTCAATTGCTTTGTTCAGCTTCTCTCCCCATTGAAATACCGCAGGCGTCCCGGGCTTCTCGGACATCGTTTCACTGCATGTCTGTATGCGATTCCAGACCAATCTCCGGAATTCTTTAAAGCGCGCGACGCTTTCATAGACCGGGACTTCATGCACGGCCCGGTCTCTTGCGAACTGCAGCGCCCACTTTGTCAGTTCCTCGTCCCCACCGTCTTTTTCCGATATAATCCTGGCAACGATTTCAATTAACAGGCGGTGCTGCGTTTCTGCTCTCTGATCATCTGAAGGCCGCCCCGATTCGGGTATGAGCAGCCATTGGCGTGTGATTTCACCTGATTCTTCAATTAATGCTTCAGATAACACTTCATTTAAATGTTTCACGGGTTTCCTCCATTCAAATCAAAATTACTTTGTATGTATAAATTGCCGCCGGACGCACATACTGTAATTACATCCGATGGGCTATAGCCAAGCGGTAAGGCAATGGACTTTGACTCCGTGATCGTTGGTTCGAATCCAGCTAGCCCAGTCCTGTAACCGCAAAAAACGAAGATTAGCTGATAATGTTTGATCAGCGGATCTTCGTTTTTCTCTTATGATACGGATTGATGTACCGTTTTTTTCTTCGTCAGTTTCATTAATTCTCCGGGATTATATCCGATAACGAGTTTTTTGTGATCGATCAGGATCGGACGCCGCAGCAGCTTCGGTTTTTCAGTCAGAAGCTTCAGCACTTCATTTACAGTCATTTCTTCAAGATTCAGGTTGAGGTTTTTAAATGTTTGGCTTCTCGTCGCTAATATTTCATCAATTCCTTCGGTCGTTAAGGATAAGATTTGCTTCAATTCATCAATTGTCGGTGTCTCCCTGAATAAATGGCGCTCATGAAAATCAATGTTGTGGGCTTTTAACCAATGTTTCGTCTTTCGGCATGATGTGCAGCTCGGGTATGAATAAAAAATAAGTTCTTTCATTTTTAAAAATTCCTCCCTCGGATAATCCGTCTCTTTGTAAACATAAGTACCCTGAACTTTTTTTCACTAAACGTATTTCAAAAAAATTTTCGGATCTTTTGTTCAGAGCGGCATAAGATATAAAACACGGGGAAAGACATAAATTCCACAATAAATATAATCATGAAAATGTTTACATTTCGACTGCCGATCCATTATAATTAACTTCAGATAGACTCTCGGGAGGGGATAAGGAATGAATCGCATGTTCCGGGTGTTAGGATTTTGGACGGGGATTTTTGCAGTAATGTTTTTTTTAGGCGGCATGAAGGACGCATCTCTTTTGTTTTTTGGACAGACGATCTTTTTCGTATTTCTTTCTTATTTGAATCTGACTGAGCGGATGTATATTTATATTTTCGGAGCTTACTTAACCGTATTTTTCGCCGGATTTACATATTACTCTATTTTTATTATGACACCGGGCGGCGGAACCCACTGACTAAAAAAGACAGACCGATTACGGTCTGTCTTTTTTCATTTACAGTGAAAAACCATTGATAAACGGGTTTCTTTCCTGCTCTGTCTGGATGTCCGTTTCCGGGCCGTGCCCGCTTAACACAAGTGTATGCCCGGGCAGTGTGAGCAATTTTTGATGGATGGAATCAAGCAATACGTCCTGACTTCCTCCATGTAAATCCGTGCGGCCGATGCCCCCCTGAAAAAGCACATCGCCTGAAATCACAAGATCGGCGTCCTTTACATAATAAGAAACGCTTCCAGGTGAATGACCCGGCGTAAACAGCGTCTCCAAATGGAACGGTCCGATGTCCAAAACGCCGTCGCCTTCAATCAGCCGATCAGCGGGCCGTGCCGTGACGGCGATGCCCCGCAATATGCCTGATCCGTTTAAGGAAGAGTCCTCCAGCCACTTTTCTTCATTTTTGTGAAGATACACGGGAACATCCCATCTGTCTCTTACCTCATCAAGCGCGCCGATATGGTCAAAATGGGCGTGCGTCAGCAAGACGGCAAGCGGCTTCAGATTGTTTTCTTTTATGTAATTGTTGATTTTGTCCGCTTCCCCGCCCGGATCAAAAATAAGACAGGACTGATCCTCACTGACGAGAAAATACGCGTTTGCCTGAATCGGACCGGCCGGCATTCGTCTCCATTTCACTTTCATCACCTCTTTATGTATATGCCCTTATTATGAAGGTTTTCTGCGGAAGATTCAATGAATGCGGCCGGGAAAACGCTATCGACAAATAAAATGAAAACGGTTAAAATGAAATGGAAAGATTTTCAGGTTCCAATGACAAAGGGGGAGCATGATGTTACTTGTTGTAATCTTCGGCCTTGTCGCATTATTAGCTGTATTAGGAGTCCTGCGGGCTGTCAGACAGAGAAATATCCTGGGATTTTTGTTAGCCGCCGCCACGCTCGGCGTGTTTGGCTGGTTTACCGTAATGACCGTTATAACCAGCGGCTATCCGACTGCACATTAAAAGCCTGTATCCATTAGGATACAGGCTTATTTTTTATTGCTGCAAATGTTTGCTGACACTTTTGATTTTGCTCTCAAGCGTCGTTTCTTTATCACGTCTGTCATCAATGCGGATATTGGTCGCCACTCTGTGCAGCCCTTTATGGAACGGGGCTTCGTGAATGTCCTGAATGACTGCAAACAAGTCGCTCAGCTCACCTTCAATCAAAGTGTTCATCGGTGTGAGCTGAAATTTGATTTTGCCGGCAGCTTTGTAGCCCTCCAAAATCTTTTGCACGTCCGCTACATACTCGCTGACGCTCGGTGTTTTTGTTCCGATCGGGATAATTGTCACATCTGCAATTGCCATTTGATTCAAACTCCTTTTTCATTTGTTATGATTGGTTCTGTCATACCTGTTTTCAGTGAAATCAGACGGTCATACGTAAAGCCGTATAAAGCGTATTCCCCGTCCGGTGAGATCTGAATCGGCTCCATTTCCGTATTCGTGAGCACCGTCCGCTCCCGTTCGTCCCCTAAGTCAAAGCTGATCAGCCTGTATAAACGGCCCTCCGGCTTAAATATGTAAAACCGCTTGTGCGTCTGATCGTAATCATATTCCATCGGCGCAAAGCTCTCATACTTTTTTTGAAGAGGAAAGCGGTGTGTCACGGATGCCGGTTTTTGGAAAAAAAACTCGCCGTCGCCGTCCGATTGATCAGTTTGTCTGACGGCAATCGTCATACCCGGGCGGGAATCGGCCCAGATGACGTGATGAAGCACTCTTTTTTCTTTTTTCGTCTGCAAGTCATAAGAATATAAAGGACCCTCTTCTTCCGTTTTCCCTTGCTTGATATATTGAAATTCATCAGAAGACGTCCAATGGACAAAAGGTGTCTGAACCGGACTCATGTTTAAAATGCCGTTTTTCATATCGGCCGTATAGGTTGTGAAGTCCCATGTTTCAGTAAAAACGGTAATCATCATTTGATACGGGTCATACGGATTCCAAGCCGTCTCCAGCTCATAAGAGTTAAAGGCTTTGTGATAAAGTCTTTTCCCCTCCTTGTTCATAAGCTCAAGCTCCGTCTGCCCGCTGTTTGTCACCTGAACGAGAATCAGCTGTTTTTTCGGGCTGATCTTTACATTGACAATATGGCCCCTTGTTTCATAGAGCCGTTCGGATTTTCCGCTGAAAAGATCATATTTCATCAGCTGATGATGCGCTGTATACAGAATGGTTCTGTTATCCAGCCATCCTTCCGCTTTCTCCGCTTCATTTTTACTGAGCGGAACGATTTTCTGTTCTGCTGATTTTGCCGAAACGCCTGTGTCATGCTGCTGATGAGATGGTTCACAGGCCGCTAAACACAGAACGAATGCGGACAGCAGAACACAAAACAAGTATCTCACCAGCCTTCCCCCCATTCTTTTCTATTGTCCCATATTTGTTTATGTAAACAAATGAGAAATTTCACAGATGTCTCAAAAAACGAGCGACCTCCACAAAATGCCTTCCGTCGCTTGATAAATATCAGCAAACTGATGAAAAGGCAAAGGGTTTTTTCCCTTTCCAAGTTCAACGGTATAGCCCTCTTTTCCGTATTGCTGTATAAACCAATCCCTAAAACCGGCATGGCTGTCAATGGTTTTTACACCTTGATAGCGGTTTCCGCTTATCTCTTCAAACTCCCGGATGACCTGAGCGGATTGTTCCGGTTCATATCCTTCATATCCCCAATAAATCTCTTGTCCCTGCGTATGAAGAGCGATCACCCTGTCAGGCGGCTGTTCGGTTATCAGCCGGTGCATCGCCTGCGCTTCCGGTTCAGTGAGCGGCGCCATGCCCGGAAAATCCCGGTACGAAGGGGCTTTCGGTTTGCGCCTCTGTTCAATGTCCCAATTGGACGGGAAATGTTTATTTAAATCAACGCCGTTTATATTCGCCTTCCATTCGCGGAAATCCGGGCGGTACTCATTTAATTCATTGAGAAATTCACTTTTTTCTGATAAATCTTCACATCCGTAAAGGACGAGATCAACACCGTCGGGATTTACGAGCGGAACGAATGACAGTGATGTCCGGCTGAATATATCAAGCGCGGAATACCCAAAAACCGTCTTATTTTTGCATAACGCCGCGCAATATTCTTTACACCATTTTAGCGCAACCGAGGTGGTGATCCATTCATTGGCATGAAAAGAGGCGTTTACATGCACTTTTCTTTCGGCTGTATCCTCACCTATTGTCAGCTCATAAAGCGGTTTTCCCAACACGGAACTGCCGATTTTACGGCACATGACAAATGGAAAGACATCCGTTATTTTCTCAATTTCTTCAAAAACCGATTGAGCGCCGTACACTTTTTCTTCCTTCACCCATTGATCACTGGAAAGAACGCTTTTACAGCGCCGGATGTATTGCGAAAGCCCGCTCAGCGTCCCGATCGGACCCTCTGACTGCCCGCTCACGACAAAGCCGGGACAAAATAATTCCTCGCTTTTCGCCGTTTTATTGGCGTCTTTCAACAGTTTTTCATCAATTGAAAGCACCTTTGCGACAGCTTTCATATGCTGTTTCATTTCAGGTGTGACACGAATTCCCGCCATGTTCATCCCCCTTTTTAAAAAACTATATGACATGGGAGGTAAAAAAAGAAAGCCGCCCGCTATATGGGCAGGCAGACTTTCTCTAGCAGTTTTGATATTTAAGCCATTCATTTTTGGCAATCCACGCCCCGCCGATGACTCCGGCGTCATTTCCAAGTGCCGCAATCGAAATATCGGCCGCTTCCGCAGAACGCGGGAACGCGGTGATTTTGAAGGTCTCTTCCACTTTTGACCGCAGTATTTCTCCTGCTTTCGAGACGCCTCCGCCGAGCACGATTTTAGTCGGGTTCATGGCGCTTGCCAGGTTTCCGAGCACAAGGCCTAAATGTTTTGCGACATAATCGACGACTTCCAGCGCTGTCTTATCCTGCTGTTTTGCCGCTTCGAACACGTCACGTGCCGTGAGATCGCGCACTTGCAGGAGCGAAGAGTCGGAAACCGCTGCAAGCTTTTCTTTCGCGATGCGGACGATGCCGGTTGCTGACGCAATCGTTTCAATACAGCCGGATTTTCCGCAGTTGCACGGAGCCCCGCCTTCCGGGATACTGCAAATATGACCGATTTCTCCGCCTGCCCCGTTTTTACCGTGAACGATTTCTCCGTTGACGATGATGCCCCCGCCGACTCCGGTTCCAAGCGTCACTAAAATGACATCTTTAGCTCCGTCGCCTGCACCTTTCCACATTTCTCCGAGCGCCGCGATATTGGCATCGTTTTCAATGACGGCCGGAATACCCGTTTCCGCCTCGAGATGGTCTTTCAAGGGATAGTTTTTCCACCCCAGATTTGTCGTCTCATAAACCATCCCCGTCGCCATTTCCACGGGTCCGGGCGCTCCCATGCCGATCCATTTTACGATCCGTTTCGGCTTATTCAATTCTTCGAGTTTCTGGTCAAGTGCTTTAGCGATCGTGACCGTAATTGTGTTTCCTGATTTATCGGTCGGAACCTCCCATTTGTGCTGAATTTCACCGTACATGTTGATAAAGGCCAGCTTGATGGTTGTTCCGCCAAGATCAATCCCCGCAAACCATGTCTCTTCCATAATGATCTCCTTTTCTTATTAAATCCTGCTGTTGGACCTTCCTTTAATCCGCTCTGATTCCTGTTGAAGAACTCCGGCGGCTTTCAGCCATAATTCTCTTTCAATCACGTTTGACAAGTACATCTCCTTTAATTCATCTTTCATAAAGTCAATTTCGGCTTGTCTGTCACCGAAATAAACGATATGGCCGAATGACTTAAACAGCTGCTGCACGTCATAAAATGAATTCATCTTCTTCACCATTTCTACTCTTCTTATGAGTATAAGAGTATTTCATCTCTGAAGCGGGAGTCAAGCAAAAAACGATTGGAGAAAATATCCTAGCGGCATTTTGATAAAATGTATATTCATAATTGTAAAAAAACTCTCATTTATGCGTTTTTCTGTTACAATACTTTCGTGCCCAAAAGCACAAAAGGATTAAAGTTTGATGGGGTGTTGTTTTGAAACAAGAAAAAAGGCTGACGTTCATCTCAGCCATCAGTTTATTTGTCTTGATGTTAGCAGTCATTATTTCCTGCCTGTTTTTCTTTCATACGGAACCGCATATGCCACTGTTTTTTTGCGTCATTATTCTGGCTCTGGCAGGTTTGTGGCTCGGTTTCTCGTGGGACAGTCTTGAAAAAGGAATTGTCAACGGTTTGAAAAACGGAGTACAGCCGATTATCGTGCTGGCTTTGATCGGTGTGCTGATCGGCGCCTGGATGTACAGCGGTGCCATTCCCGCCGTCACCGTTTACGCTTTATCGATTATACAGCCGAGCCAGCTTCTTTTGACCGCATTATTTTCCTGCATGATCATCAGCACGCTTGTCGGCTCAAGTCTGACAACTGTCAGTACAATCGGCGTCGCGCTGTTAGGGGTAGCAAGCGCGGCGGGTGTTCCGCTCGAATGGACGGCGGGAGCAGTCATTTGCGGGGCTTGTTTCGGTGATAAAATGTCACCGATGTCCGACACGACGAATTTTGCCGCCGGAATCGGCGAAATTCCGATTTTTAAACATATCCGCCATATGATGGGCACGACCGTTCCGGCACTGCTGATTACAATCGTTCTCTTTTATATTCTCGGTTCATCCGTTTCAATAAATGCCGCTTCAACGCAAAATATTGAGGCGGTCATTTCCGGAATTAAACAGGCCGTACACGTTACGCCTTGGTCGCTTCTTTCACCTCTGTTGGTAATCATTCTGGCGGTCAGACGGGTTTCCGTTATTCCGGTGCTTACCGCCGGGATTATTTCCGCAGGGATTCTGACGGCTTTTTTCATTCCTGGCAGCAGCGTTCAAGGATTTATTTCTGCCCTGCAAAGCGGCACGGCATTTAAAACCGGCGATGAGGCTGTAGCCAGCATTATCAACAGAGGCGGGCTCCAATCCATGATGGGTTCCGTCTCTCTGATCATGATTGCCTTTGCGCTCGGCGGCCTGATGGAAAAAACAGGACTGATCGCAGCGCTGCTTCAAGGATTGATAAAAGGTGTGCATACGAAAGGACGTCTTGTCTTGGCGACCGTCTTCTCAAGCATAGGCGTAAATCTCGCGACAGGCGAGCAGTACTTGTCAATTTTAATTCCTGGTCAGTCCTATAAACCTTTATATGACAGGCTCAGCATTAAGCGGATTCACCTTGCGCGGTCGCTGGAGGACGGCGGAACATTGATCAATCCGCTGATTCCATGGGGAGTAAGCGGCGCTTTTATGGCAAGCGCATTAGGGGTTCCCGTCATCGACTACCTGCCGTTTACCTTTTTCCTGTACATTTCTCCGATGATCTCAATCCTGCTTGGTTTCCTGAAAAAAAACTGACAATCCGAAGACACCTGCCGTCTTTTTCCCGGCAGGTTTTTTCATGCAAAAAATCCCGCTGAAGAAACGGGATTTGTTTAAAATGCCTGCTGAATGAACTTATTTCTGATAAACGGTATTTTTAAAAAGAAATGAATAAACGACCGTCTGATCCCCGGCTGGCTGAGCACGCTGTTCATCAGACGGTAGCGGTTTTGGTAAACGGCTAAAACAGATACGGCGCATAGTGAGTAGATCAACAATTTTTTCATCTTATCCCTCCTGCCCCTATCGTTTGTCAAACAGCGAAAATTATTCCGGTGCAAGACGTTTTTTATGCGATTAAGCGATGATTTCAGATTCAGTCACGATCGTATCGACCGGAATATCGTGGGGCATGCGGGGAATGCGGTCCGTCAGCTGGCAGTCAAAGAGAAGCGACACGGTACGGCCGGCATAGCCGGTCAGGAACCTGTCATAATATCCTCCGCCGTATCCGATTCTGAAGCCTTCCCGGTCAAAAGCTACACCTGGCACAAGTACAAGATCAATGTCTTTTTGGGCCACTTTTTCCGTCAGGCTTTCGATCGGTTCACTAAGGCCAGCATATACGGTTTCCAGTTGATCATCCCCAGAAAATGTACGGAACTCCATTGCGCCCGTTTTCGGGAAGCATTTCGGGATACAGACTTGTTTTCCCTCTTTCCAAGCTTGTTCAATAATCGGCCGTGTCGGGATTTCCAAGCGTTTCGAGACGGTAACGGCGATCATGCGGGCTTGTTTCCATTCCTTTAAAGAAAACAGCGTTTCACGCATGCTGCGGCATTTTGCCTCCCATTCACTTTCTGTTATAGCAGAAAGCTTTGCTTTTATATCGGTTCTGATTTGTGCTTTCACGTTCCTCAAACCTCCCTGAAAGACAAAAAAGCCAGAACTTTATTGAAAGCTCCAGCTTTTTTCCGCCGTTTTAAACAGCTTATTTTGTTTCACGGTGTAACGTAGATTTTTTATCACGTGGGCAATATTTTTTAAATTCAACGCGGTCCGGATTGTTGCGTTTGTTCTTTTTAGAAATATAGTTACGCTCACCACATTCAGTGCAAGCCAAAGTAATATTAACGCGCATTATTTTCCCTCCAAACTAAATATCATTTACTTATTCAGACTTATATATAATACCACTATAATGGACGGAATGCTAGAGCTGATTTACATGAAATGTTGTTTAAGTGCAGAAAACATCAGTTTATGCTTCTGATCGCCTGAATGAGCTTGCGCAAGACAGATACAAAATATGACGAAACAGGACAAAAAAGGACATTCTCATGCGAAATCTATAGAGAAATATCCGTTTGCTCCCCGAATAAACAAGATTTCCCGACAAAATTCCGTTTTTTTCTCTATTTCCTTTAGAATGGCGGCGTTTTATGGTATAAAAAAGAAGGGCAAATTAATAATAGAAGGTGATGAAACGTGGAAATTGCTATTATTGCGTTGTTTATCGTCAGTATAGCGCTTATTGCATTCTCATATTCTCAAAGAGATCCGATGAAAGACGTGGAACAGGAGCTTGAAACGCTTCAGCTTTCCGCCATGCAGGAAATTTACAAGTTAAAAAAGAAAATGACGGTGCTTGAAGAAGAATTGCTGGAAACCAACCTCGTGATCCGCAAAGCCAAAAGCAGCGGCATTAACCAAAAAATCGCCAAACAAATCATTTCAAAATATAACAACGGGATGTCTGCCGAAGCCATCGCAAAAGCAGAGCACGTGTCTGTCGAGGACGTCAATACCATTATTAAAGATAATGAGAAGGTGCTCGTATGACAAAACGGGGCATTCAGGCTTTTGCAGCAGGCATGATTTTAGCGACGGCCGTCCTCGCCGCTGTCTTTTATTTGACTGACCATGACCAGGCAGCTGCCGTTAAAACTGAAAAAACAGCATTAACAGAAAAAGAAGTAAACAGCTACCTCGACTCCCAGCAAAAAGTCTCCGTCAAACGGGATGACTATCAAAAACTGCTTGACTCTAAAGAAAAATCGCTGAGCAACGATCAAAACTCAGACGCCAAAAAGAAAAAGGTAACATATAAACTGACGATTAAAGACGGAATGAGCACTGCTGATGTGTCATCCATTCTTGAAAAAGAAGGGATTATTCCTTCAGCGAAGGACTTTAATGATTACGTAATTGACGCTGGCTACCACAAAGAAATCCGTGCCGGCCATTTCAAAGTCGACTCAGATATGAGCTTTAAGAAAATCGTCAAAACATTAACCCGCTAAAAAAGCTTGCAGGCATCGTCCATTCAGATGGATACGGCCGGCAGGCTTTTTTAATGAGCAATATAAAACGGACCCGGTCTATGGCCGGGCCCGTTTTTTTATCCGAATTTTCCGCTGATATAGTCATGCGTTTTTTGGTGATCCGGCTGTGAAAAGATTTTTCCCGTATCACCCCACTCTACCAGTTCGCCCATATAGAAAAACGCGGTTTGGTCAGAGACCCTTGCAGCCTGCTGCATATTGTGCGTCACAATGACAATCGTGTACTTTTCTTTCAAAGTCAAAATAAGCTCTTCTATTTTCCGGGTGGACACGGGGTCGAGGGCAGACGTCGGTTCATCCATCAGAAGGACGTCCGGTTTTGTGGCGAGCGCCCTTGCGATGCACAGCCGCTGCTGCTGGCCGCCCGACAGTGAAAGCGCCTGCTGGTGAAGACGATCCTTCACTTCATCCCAGAGCGCCGCGGCCTTTAAAGATTCCTCGGCGATTTCAAGCAGTTTCTTTTTATTTTTTTCGCCATGTATTCTCGGGCCGTAGACGACATTTTCAAATATGGACTGCGGAAACGGATTGCCTTTTTGAAACACCATACCGATCTGTTTTCTTAATTCTGCCGCATCCGTCTTCTCCTTCAGCAGATTGCGTCCGTTATAGATCATGTCACCTGTCACTTTGACATTCGGAGCCATTTGCAGCATTAAGTTTAATGTTTTAATAAAAGTGGATTTACCGCAGCCGGACGGACCGATGATGGCAGTTACTTTCCGCTCCTCAAATCCGATCGTGATGTCTTTTAAAGCTTGATGAGCCCCGTACCATACGTTCATGCCGTGAATATCAAATAAATTCTGTGTGTGCACCGCTTCTTTCACAACGCTCACGGTCCTTCCCCCTATCCGAACTTTCCGTTAATGTAGTCATCTGTCTTTTGCTCCTTGGGACTCGTAAAAATCTGTTCTGTCTGCCCGTATTCCACTACTTCTCCGTTTAAAAAGAATGCCGTGCGGTCAGACACCCTCAGGGCCTGCTGCATGTTATGCGTAACGATAATAATAGAATAATCTTTCTTCAGTTCTGTCAGCAGCGTCTCGATTCTGGCGTTTGAAATGGGGTCCAGAGCTGAGGCCGGCTCATCTAAAAGAAGCACGGCGGGTTTCATCGCAAGCGTACGGGCGATGCATAGACGCTGCTGCTGGCCGCCTGATAACGAAAGAGCCGATGAATGAAGCCGGTCTTTGACTTCATCCCAAAGCGCCGCCTTCGTTAAACTTTCTTCTACCGCTTCGTCCAAAACGGCTTTTCTGCGTTCACCCGCATACTTGAGCGCATGTGTGATGTTATTGTAAATGGATTTCGGGAACGGATTCGGTTTTTGAAACACCATACCGATCTCCCTTCTGAGAGACACGACATTAATCTCATCTCCCAGAATATTCAGTCCTTCATAAAGGATGTCCCCCTCGCTTCTCGCAGAAGGGATGGCATCATTCATTCTGTTAATCTGTCTCAGAAATGTTGATTTTCCGCAGCCGGACGGACCGATCAGAGCCGTCACCGCATGTTTTTCAATATCCATGTTTACATGTTTAACCGCTTGTTTGTCACCGTAATAAATTGATAAATCATTCACTTCCAAAATCGAAGACTCCGGCGATCGCTTTGTCTGTTCGGATTGTTCCCTGACGATGTGATCTATCATGTTTTCGCCTCTTTTCGATTAATTTGCCGTAAGCTTTTTATAAATGGCAGATCCGAGCCATCTTGCACAAAGGTTAAACAAGAGCACCGAGATCACCAGCACTGCCGAGCCGCCGTTTGCAATCGCTTCTGCATCGGGAATGATTCCCTGCGTATTGACACTCCATATATGAACCGCCAGCGTTTCAGCCGGCCTGAAAATGTTTAAAGGAGAGGCTTCCGAAAACGGGTTCAAATCCGTAAAGTTCAGCCGCGGCGTTGTCAGCCCCGCTGTAAATAACAATGCCGCCGCTTCTCCGAATACTCTTCCTGATGCCAAAATGGCGCCGGTTAAAATCGAAGGAATCGCACTCGGAATCAGCACGGTTTTGACGGTATACCATCTCGATACGCCTAAAGCGAGAGAAGCTTCTTTCAGCTCCTTAGGAACTGCGGTGAGCGCGCCTTCTGTCACCCGGACCATTACGGGAAGATTAAAGACCGTTAATGCGAGCGCGCCCCCGATAATCGTGTAGCCCCATCCGGTCAGGTTCACAAACATCAGCATGCCGAACATCCCGATAACAATCGACGGAAGCGACGACAGAACTTCAATACACGTTCTGATAAAATCTGTGACTTTATTTTGCGGCGCATATTCAGCCATAAAGACGCCGCCCCCCACACCAAGCGGTATCGTGATCAGCATGGTGATAAACAGAATGTAAAAGGAGTTAAAAAGCTGATCCCGTATCCCGCCGCCGGACGCGATGGCGCTCGATTTTGACGTAAGAAAATGCAAGGTGATTTCAGAGACGCCGTGAATCAGAATATACAAAAACAATCCTGCCAAAATCGCCGCGATCACAGCGGCGCATAAACCGAATACACCGGTGGCCAATTTATCCGTTATTTTCCGGTTCATTACACTTTCCTCCTAGATGACAAGTAGCGTATGAGCAATATAAACAGAAACGACATAATGAGAAGAACAAGCCCCATCGACCATAACGTATTATTTTCAATACTGCCGTATGTGGTATGGCCCATGTTTAAGGTGATAATCGTCGTTAATGTTCCCGCCGTATCAAGCAAGCTTTCCGGCAGAAGCTTTGTATTTCCGATAACCATCTGTACGGCGAGAGCTTCTCCGAACGCTCTTGCCATCCCGAGCACGACAGCGGTCAGCAATGTCGGAAACGCCGCCGGGATGAGCACCTTCCTGATTGTCTGCCATCTCGTCGCACCAAGCGCATATGAACCGTCGCGAAGGTGTTTCGGAAGTGACGCAAGCGCATCAGCGGAAATCGACGTAATGGTCGGCAGAATCATAACCGATAGCACGATCGTTCCCGCCAGAAGGCTGTGACCCGTTCCGCTTGATTTAAAAGAGCCAATAAACGGAACCAATACTGTAAGACCTATGAATCCATAAACGACGGACGGAATGCCGACAAGCAGCTCAATTACCGGCTGCAGTACCTTTTTCCCCCAAGTCGGCGCAATTTCCGTCATAAACACAGCACCCGCGATACCGAGGGGTGCTGCGATCAAAGCGGAAAGAACCGTGACCGCAAATGATCCGAAAATAAAAGGCAGCGCGCCGAACTCAGGCTTTGCCTGGGTTGGATTCCAATTCAGACTTGTTAAGAACTCAATCGGGCTTACACCATTTACAAAAAAAGATTGCAGCCCCTTAATGCCGAGAAAGATTGTGATCGCCGCTGATGCCGCAATGATAATCGCCGCACAGACAGACACAATCACTCTTCCGCGGACTTCATCCAATTGCCTGTTTTGTTTTGAGCTTATTAAGCGTTCGCTTACAGACTCTTTTTCTCTGTGATTTATCATTTGTTTACACTCCTATAAAGAAGAAGAGGCGGGGAGCCCGCCCTCCCCTCAGCTTTGCTTGCCGTTTGCGTCACGTGTGACTTTCATATCAGAGATCGGAATGTAGCCCTGATCTTTTACGATACTTTTCTGAACATCATCACTGTTCAAATAGTCAAGAAATGTTTTTGCCAGGCCTGACGCGTCACCTTTCGTATAAGAGTGCTCGTAAGCCCAAATCGGATATTCGCCTGTGACGACATTTTTCTCTTCCGGTTTGATGCCGCCGATCGATAAAGGCGTTACTTTATCATCGTTTATATAAGAGAATGCCAGATAACCGATTGCTCCCGGTGTTTCCGCAATGATTTTTTTGACTGTATTGGAGGAATCCTCCGTGATGCCCTCAGCCGGCTCTGCTCCGTCAAGAGCGTATTTGACGAATGTAGCGCGTGTTCCTGATGAATCAGGACGGTTCACGAGAGTAATCTTTTGATCTTTCCCGCCAAGCTCTTTCCAGTTTTTGATTTTGCCTGTAAAGACGTCTGCCAGCTGTTTTTTGGTTATATCCTTCACACCCGCACCCGGGTTAACCGCAGCTGCCATCGCTACTACCGCTACACGGTGATCTTTTAGGGCTTTCGCATCAATGCCTTCTTTTTCTTCGGCAAAGACATCTGAGTTGCCGATTTGCACTGCGCCTTCAGACACTTGCGAAAGACCTGTTCCTGAACCTCCCGCTTGTACCTGCACATCAGCATCCGGATGTTTTTCCATAAACTTTTCCGCCGCTGCCAGTACTAACGGCTGCATGGCTGATGAACCAGAAATGGTTAAAGAACCTGATGCTTTTTTATCCTCACTTGCAGATTGGCCGTCCGTCTTGCCGCTTTCCTTTGCATTTCCGCATGCTGCAGCAACGATCATAACAGCAGCCATCAGAAGCGTAAGCATCCATTTGTTTTTTTTCATTTCCTGAATTCCCCCTGCGTTTAATGTGTAATTTGTCCTACACGTATAGAGTAAAGGGTTCGTGTAAAATGCGTATAAATCAAATGTTAAGGTTTTGTAAATCCGGATGTTTTTTTGTATAAAAAAAACGCCCACAAGTTGTGAGCGTTTTTTCTATCAGTTATTTGTATTGCCGTTTTCAGCGTCTTTCTGGATTTTATCTTCGTTTTTCTGCTTCGTATTATTTTCTTCTTGCTTCTTTTTCAGCTCGAAGTATTTGTCTAGTACCGCTTCCCCAATGTCATTGGTGATAGAATATCTGTCATTGTAATTTTCGTAAGCCCATGGAACTACGACCGAAATGGCAACTTCAGGATGATCTGCAGGCGCATAAGCTACAAGTGTTGTGTTGTAAGTAGACGCGCCGGTTCTTGATTTTATAGGACCATCATAGAAGGCCTGTGCGGTTCCCGTTTTACCAGCAGGGTTATAACTTTTATTAGCAAAATTTGCTCTTGCAGTACCTTGAGCGCCTTGCATAACAAGCTTAAAACCTTGCTGAACACGTTTAATTTCACTTTCCGTCATATCGAGGCGGTTCATTACTTCCGGGTTAACCGATTCAACAACGGCTCCGATACCTTTTTTAGAATCAGGCTTTCGTACTTCTTTTACGATTTGAGGTTTCATACGAAAGCCTCCATTGGCAATGGTCGATACATACTGAGCCATTTGAAGCGGTGTATATGTGTCAAATTGTCCGATCGCAAAGTCAAGCAGGAACCCTGACTGTCTTTTAGTTCCCACATATCCTGTCGCTTCATTCGGAAGATCAATGCCCGTTTTTACACCTAAACCGAATTCACTGAAGTAATAACGAAATTTATCGAATGCGCTGTAATCAAGCGGCAATGAATGCCCCGATATATATTTACCCTTACCAATCGCAATCGCAGTTTTAAACATATATACGTTAGAGGAACGCTCAAGAGCTGTTAAATCATTTATCGGTCCCATCACACTTACCGACTTTTTAGGAGGGGAATCTTTAATATTCAAAACTTCGTCCGTAAAGATATTCCCGATTTTTATAGCACCTGTCTGATAACCAGTTAACAGCGTTGCTCCTTTTACAGCTGAACCCATGTTATAAGAAGACGTCATTGTTCCTAGTGCATAATCATCAATTTTATATTTACCGTTTACTTGTTTAATTTGTTTGCCCGCCATTGTAAGCACTTCTCCGTTGCGCGGGTCCATCATTACGACAAATGCCCTGTCAAGCAGCTGTGTACTTGGTCTTGCCTTTGCCGCTCTTAAATTTTTCTCAATAATTTTTTCAACGTCTTTTTGCAATTCGGTATCTATGGTGAGCACTAAATCGTCACCGGCTTTACCTTTTGTAACCGTTTCAGTATCTGTCACGTTTCCAGAGGAGTCAGTTACGTTTCTCACTTTTTCTTTTTGTCCCTGGAGCAGATTTTCATATTGATACTCTAAATAACTTTTTCCAACCCTGTCATTCCTGCTATAGCCTAGCGACAAATAATGTTCAAGAAGGTTTGAAGGGAGCCCTTCATTGGAACTCGAGACACTGCCGAGAACTGATTTTAATAATCCTTTATTTGGATAAGACCGTTCCCAGTCAGACGTCACGTCAACCCCCGGCAGTTCATCTAAATGTTCGCTGACGACGGCCATTTCTTTAGCCGACACACCTTCATTTTTGATGTATTGAGGAGTCAGTGAGTAGCCTGAATCCATCTGCCTTTTGATCGCAAGGACCTGCATATCTTTTGAAGTGAGTTCGTTCAGCTGTTTGTCCGTGATCCGTTTCAGCTGAAGCTGGTATAAATCATCGTCAGACAGCTTTTTGTCCTCAGCTTTTTGCTTTTCTTTTGCCGTAATCAGTTTTTTTGCCTCATCAGGCCTCGTTAACATCCAATAGTCTTTTTTGTCCCGTTCAGTCACCTTTTTGGTGCTTACCTTAATCATACCAGACAATTTTTTTGCGATTTTTAAACGCTGCGCCTGGGTGGTTGAGGCTGAACGTGTATATGTAATCGCATTTAATGCTTTATTCGTTACGATGGGATTAAGGTTCCGGTCGTATATTTTCCCTCTCGGAACCGCCGTGCTGACATCAGACTCCTCTTGCTTGTTGGCGGCGTTTTTATAGTCATCACCCTGAACGATCTGCTTGATGCCAAGCTCGACGATAATCCACGTAAAAATAAGAAACGCGGCCAAAAACAAAAAATTAAGCCGGATCGGCAGTGATTTTTTCTTTTCTTTGTTTACTGCTATTTTCTTTTTATTTCTCCTCATGACATCACCTTTTCTTATTTACAGAAAGAAATGACACCCTCTTTTCAGGTGCCATTTTCATTCTAAAGGTTTTTTCGATATTTTTCTACAGATAACCCTTTTATCTTTCTCCTTTTATAAAATTCGGTTCAGCCGCCCGTTTTTGTCGGTCTTCTTCCACTGTTTCATCAGAAGTTTCCGCATCCAGTTTAATGTCTTTTATAAAGTAATAAATCAGCGGATGGCCGGCTCCGAGCAGCACGAGCGCCGTCGGTATTCCCACTTTTTCCTTCAGCAATGTAACGATCAAAAGGAAGCACAGGATGGAAACGATCCGGCCTGCATTTAAAAACAATTCCCTGAGCACAATGTATTCAATTCTGGCCTTTCTGGCAAGCCGCGCCCGGCCTATCACATCATATGTAAGCGAGACATACGGCACAAGCAGAACGGGATAGCCGATGGCAATAAACACTCCGTACATAAGAAGCGTCGTGAAGCTCATATGAAAAATTATGAGAAACAGGGCGCCGTACACAATCAATCCGCCGATAAGAATCGCCTTTTTACGCGCTCTTTTTTTGATGAGCCTTGATGCAAAATAATAGGCAAAAAAAGAAACCGCAGAATTAACGAGGCCGAACGTCCCGAGCGCCAGTTCACTGTTTGTCGCAATGAACACAAATACGCTGATTAAAAAAACAAAAATCCCTTCTCTCAAGCCTTGAAAAAAGTGCGCGTTGGTAATCCGGCGCCAATTCAGATTCGTGTGGCGCTCATCAAAAACTTTTTTCAGCATAAAACGGCCTTTCGACTCCCTCCGTTTCAGAAAAAAGCTCATGACCACGGCGAGAGCAAATAAGCCGAGCGACAGGCTGAAAATGACTGTATAACCCGTATTGTTTTCAAGTCTTGAAATGACATATCCGGCCACAATCGGACCGATCATCCCCGCCGATGAAGACAAAATGCCTAAAAATCCGTTAAAAAAATCTCTCGTTTCAGGCTCTGTTATTTCGAAAGTCAGCACATTAAAAGCCAGCCAGTAAAAGCCGTACCCCACTCCAAGCACGGCCCCTATCAAAACGAGACGGGAAGCCGCATTTTGCCCGGCAAGCAGCACACTTAAATAAAAAGCAGCCAAAAAGATAACGCCGAACCTGAGAATAAACACCCTGTCAATTTTTTTAGCCAGCCGCCCTGCCAGCAGAAAGGTAAACGGCTGCATCGTCACGACCGATAAATTGTATATGGCCAAATCAATAAATTTTCCCGATTGCTTCCACAAATACACGTTGACAAATGTATTTGACAGCGCGATGCCCAAAGAGTAAAGGCCGCCAATCGTCAATAACAGCAGCAGCCCTTTATTTACTTCGATGTCGCCGATAATTTTTTTTATTTTGCTCATCATTGACTCCCCTTTACTACACATTAGTCTGTCTCACTCAAACTGAGATATGTAAAAGGAATCAAAGTCAATAAAAAAACAAGGCCTCCCGCAGGAGACCTTGTGATGATTTAAATCAATTATTTTGCTTCGCTGTAAAGACGGGCAACTTCATCCCAATTCACAACATTCCAGAAAGCTGAAATGTAATCAGGACGGCGGTTTTGGTAGTTCAGGTAGTAAGCGTGCTCCCAAACGTCAAGACCGAGGATAGGCGTTTTGCCTTCTGAAAGCGGTGAATCTTGGTTTGGCGTGCTTGTAATTTCAAGTTTGCCGTTGTTTACAACAAGCCAAGCCCAGCCAGAACCGAAACGGCCGGCAGCTGCTGCAGCGAATTTTTCTTTAAATTGATCGAAGCTTCCGAATGTGCTTTTGATCTCTTCAGCAAGCTCACCAGTCGGTTCGCCTCCGCCGTTCGGAGATAAAAGAGTCCAGAATAAAGAGTGGTTCGCATGTCCGCCGCCATTGTTGCGGACAGCCGTGCGGATATCCTCCGGCACTGCGTTTAAATCAGCAACAAGCTCATCTACGGATTTCTCTGCAAGCGCTGATCCTTCGATCGCTTTGTTCAGGTTTGTAACGTATGTGTTATGGTGCTTCGTATGGTGAATCGTCATCGTTTCCTTATCGATATGCGGTTCTAAAGCATCATAAGCGTAAGGCAATTCTGGAAGTTTGTAAGCCATAATTTTTTTCCTCCTTTAAATATATGTACTGAAATGCCGCTATGCGCGAACTTTTCTAATCTCAATGTAACAAAAGAAAGCATGGTAATCAATGAAAAAGCTCACAATCCGGCGATTCCAGCAGACATACTACACTTTATCCGTTCACAGCCGAAATTAAACCTTCTAAAGCACCGTCCACAAGAAGTATCCGATCATAAAGAGCTGAATGACTCCTTTGGCGACGACGCTTGTTAAAAAGCCGATTAAAGAGCCCAGCCCCACTTTTGCAGCGGATTTAATATCCTTTTGATGAACAAACACCTCAGCGCAGACAGCACCGATAAACGGGCCTAAAATAATGCCCGCCACGGGAATAACAAAAGGCCCGATCAATAATCCGATCGTGCTTCCCCAGATCGCCGCCCTGCTCCCGCCGTACCTTTTAATGCCAAGTAAATTTGACACATAGTCAGCTGCAAATAAAACGGCCGCAAATACCGCCTCAATGAGCCAGAACAGGTAGGAATACGGGCTGAAGGAAAACAAAAATCCGTAAAGGAGAAAACCAGCCACTATAAAAATAACGCTTGGAATCACCGGATACACCAGACCGATAAAAGCAACGGCGAAGACCGCGATGATAATCACCCAATACAAAACACTCATAACATAAACACCCTCCTTTGTTTTGCGGAGCGATCACCGCATTCCGCTTTTTTCTTATTATGTATGATTCCTTATCACCGCTTTAAATACTCTCGCTTGTGTTCATCCCCTGTGAACGATACAATAAGCAACATATACCAGTTTAGGATAGGAAGTGAAGATGTTGAACATATTTACGGCTTTATTGAAAAGTACATACTCTCCGGCAGATATTGCGAAAACACGGTTTCAAGGGATAGGAAAAGCGATCCTTTATGTATTTTTGCTGTCTGTCCTTTTTACGCTGCCGAGCGCTTATTACCTTAGCTCCGGCACCGTAAACTCAATGAACGGTTTCAAAACCGTGTTAGAAAAAGATTTCCCTGATTTCAAAATTTCAAACGGCGAATTGCAGACGAAAGCCTCCGCCTCCAAGGAAACGGAAGCGAACGGGTTTGTCATCGTGTTTGATCCCACTGATGCTTACGGCGCGAAACAAATAGCGGCGAAACAAAACGCGATCGGCATTTTAAAAAATAAAATGGTGCTTGCTGTAGACGGACAGGCGACAGAAATGAATTATTCATTAATGCCTGCTGATATCACAAAAAAAGAAATCATATCAGCTTTAAACCAAAATAAAACGATGATCGTCACCGTCCTTTCCATTTTGCTGTTCATCATGACAGCAGCCGGCAAATTCATTGAAGTCTCATTTCTCGCCGTCATCGGCCTGATCATAAAAAATGCGCAAAGAAAGACATTGAATTATCAGCAGCTCTGGAAGCTTTCGGCTTATTCCATAACGCTCTCCACCATATTCTTTACGATTATGCGCGCGCTTGTCATTACGGTGCCGAGTGAATTTTTAGTGAATTGGTTTGTAAACTTTATCATCCTTTTTCTCGTCTTAAAAGAGATACCGCCAAGAAAAACAGCTGTGTAAGACTGCCTGAGGCAGTCTTCTTTTTTGTCATGAACAAAATGGGACAAGCATACAATGAAGTAAAAATGTATGCGGGAGGCGGTTGGAATGAAGCGGCTTACTTTTTTATTCGGCAGTTTATTTGTGATATTTATTATCTTTTACGATCTGAAAATCGGGACAATCCCTGCTCAAGACCTTCCTGCATACGCAGCGGCGGCGGCTCAGCCTGCAAAACAGGAAGCATCATACAGAACGGTTACGGTCAAAAAAGGTGATACGGTGATGTCGATAGTCGGCGCACATAAAGCGCCGGAAGATATTGCGCAAGATTTTGAAACGCTGAATCCGAATGTAAAAGCAAACGCCATTCAGGCAGGCACCGCTTATAAATTCCCCGTCTACCGTAATTAAACGTTAATTTCTTGTCAGTTCGGCAAATACACTGTTACAATATAACATGTAAATAGAAGTTGCCTGACATGTAAAAGGCTCTGCCTCAAAAGCGGTAACTACAATTAAGGAGCGATTGACAAGTGAGTGAAATCACACATCGTACAAAAACGCGTCCCGTCACAGTGGGACCTTTAACAATAGGCGGAAATAACGAAGTCGTCATTCAGAGTATGACGACGACCAAAACACACGACGTAGAAGCAACAGTAGCGGAAATCAACCGATTAGCCGAAGCCGGCTGCCAAATTGTCCGGGTTGCATGCCCTGACGAACGCGCAGCTGACGCGATTGCCGACATCAAAAAAAGAATTTCGATCCCTCTCGTTGTCGATATTCATTTTGATTACAAGCTTGCCTTAAAAGCAATCGAGGGCGGCGCCGACAAAATCAGAATCAACCCGGGAAACATCGGCCGGCGCGAAAAAGTGGAAGCCGTCGTAAAAGCGGCGAAAGAAAAAGGAATTCCGATCCGGATCGGCGTAAATGCAGGATCATTGGAAAAACGCATTTTGGAAAAGTACGGCTACCCGACTGCTGACGGAATGGTTGAGAGCGCGCTTCATCACATTAAAATCCTGGAAGATCTTGATTTCCACGACATCATCGTCAGTATGAAAGCGTCTGACGTCAATCTCGCCATAGAAGCATACGAAAAAGCGTCAAAAGCATTTGATTATCCGCTCCACCTCGGAATTACAGAATCAGGCACGCTGTTTGCCGGTACGGTAAAAAGCGCGGCCGGACTCGGAGCGATTTTAAGCAAAGGAATCGGAAACACGCTCCGGATCTCTCTGAGCGCTGACCCGGTTGAAGAAGTAAAAGTAGCCAGAGAGCTGCTGAAATCGTTCGGTCTCGCTTCAAACGCGGCTACGCTTATTTCATGCCCGACATGCGGACGGATCGAAATTGATCTCATCAGCATCGCAAACGAAGTGGAAGAATACATTTCAAAAGTAAAAGCGCCGATTAAAGTAGCCGTTCTCGGATGCGCCGTTAACGGACCAGGCGAAGCGAGAGAAGCCGATATCGGTATTGCCGGAGCGCGCGGCGAAGGACTGCTTTTCCGCAAAGGCCAAATCGTCCGCAAAGTCCCTGAAGAAACAATGGTCGAAGAGCTGAAAAAAGAAATCGACAAGCTGGCAGAAGAACACTACGCAAAGCTTGAGGCGGAAAAAGCCAAAGCAGAACAAGACACACAAAAAGCTTGACGGATATTCCGCCAAGCTTTTTTTTGTGTTTTAGAAAAACGGTGTAATGAATATGCCCAGCACAAGGGAAACTATACCGATTCCCATCGCCCATCCGCCTAAAGCGCCTGCTCCTCTTCTTCTGGCGATATAGCCGACGATAATGCCGCATGCTCCTAATAAAACAGGGAGCACAAACAGGGAAATGATAGAAATAGCCAATGCTGCATACCCTATCCCCCGGCCTTCACTTACTCCGTCCCGGTTATCATCGCGGTCTGCTGTCCGGTCAGAAGCGCGATATGGCTCTGCAATTTCAGCCGCTGTTTCTTCTGAATAAACATCACGCGTGATATCCGTTCCTTCCGATCCATGATCCACATAGTAGTCGTTGCCTTTTCGATTTTCGTAATCGTATGCCACCTTCAATTCCCCCTTTTTCTTTTATGAATGGAGCTTTTTTAGTTTCCGCGTTTTTTACGGAATCATGTTTGCTAAACTTTGCTGGTATTGTTAATTGTTTATGTTACACTTGAAGGGATGAAAATATAGGAGTGTGGACATGTTACGGTTAGGTATAGATATTGACGGCACGGTTACGGCACAGGATACATTTGTCCCTTATTTAAACCGCTCATTTCATCTTTCTATTACTTTGGATGATATGACTGATTATGATCTGACTAAGCTTTTGAACATTACAACCGAGGAATTTTGGGAATGGATGAATGTTCATGAAGCAGTCATATATAAAGAAGCAAAGCTCGCGGAATTTGCCAAGCAAGCGCTGGACGGGCTGAAAGAAGAACATCGTCTCATTTACATAACGGCAAGACGCGGCCACTTAGAAGATGTAACGCTGGACTGGTTTGCAAACCGGGACATTCATTATGATCACATTGAGCTTGTCGGAGGCCATCACAAAGTGGAGGCCGTCAAAAAACACGGCATCGATCTGTTTTTTGAAGATCACCACGGCAACGCGACAATGATCGCAAAAGAAGCGGGCATTCCGGTTATCCTTTTTGATTCCCCTTACAATCAGCTCCCCATCGATTCCAATATTATCAGGGTGCGGAATTGGCTTGAAGCCGTCGCCTGGATCAATAAAAACAAACACAGCCTTCAGCATGTCAAAAGCTGAAAAAAACCTCCTGCTTATACAGGAGGTTTTTTTATCGGCACGCCGGACAGGTGCCGTAAATTTCAAATTTATGACCGCTGATGTCATACCCTTCCAAATTATCGTGAAGCTTATCCATCGGACAGGACTCAATTTCCTTCGTTTTCCCGCAGGTTAAACAGATAAAATGGTGATGGTGGTGAGTATAAGAGCATGTAAAACGGAACAGTTTTTCCCCGGAAAGCTCCGTTGTTTCCAAAATGCCGAGTTCTTCATATAAAGAAAGATTTCTGTATATGGTATCAAAGCTCAGACCCGGGTAGTCGTCATTTAATGCGGCAAGCACGTTTTTGGCGGTCAGATATTTATCAGAATCAGCAAAAAGCTGCAGCATGTCTTCTCGCTTACTCGTATATTTATACCCTTTTTCTTTCAGCAGGTTCAACGCTTCTTGTACGTTCATGAGGACCTCCCCTTTACATCACGGTATCGCTCCAAAAAGAAAATGGCAGCTGTCTGAACAGCAGGCCATTTTCCTATGCTGTATAAAATTATACCTATAAAATGATGAAAAGTAAATGAAAGCCTAGTGAATCGCGGTTTTGAACTTACCGCCCCTCGTTTCATGTGTATTCATGATCGTAATAAATGCGTTTTTATCAATTTCAAACACAATGGATTTCAATTTTGTCACTTCAAGCCTTGTCACGACCGCGTAAATGACTTCTTTGGATTCATCCGTATATCCGCCTTTTCCCTGAAGCTTGGTGGTGCCCCGTCCAAGCCGGTGCAAAATCGCGTCTGAAATTTCCGCGTACTGGTCGGCTACAATAATGACCGCTTTCGTTTCATCAAGACCCTGGATGACGGCGTCAATCGTCTTCATGGCAATATAATAAGTCATGAAAGAATACATCGCCTGCTCCGGCCCGTATACAAAACCGGCCCAAATAAAAATAAACACATTAATGAGCATAACGAATTCTCCGACTGAAAAGGGCAGCTTTTTTGTGAGAAGGATACCGAGGATCTCAGTACCGTCCATCGAGCCTCCGTTTCGGATGACAAGGCCTACCCCGAAACCGAGCAAAAGCCCCCCGAATACCGTCGCCAAAATAGGCTGGGTCGTAATGGCCTCCACATGATGCAATGAGGATTCAATCAGCGCTAAACCGACGATCCCGATAACCGTAGAGATGAGAAATGTTTTTCCGATATATTTATACCCGAAAATCATAAATGGAATGTTGAGTAACACAACGAATAAGGCGAAATTGAGGATGGGATTGGACATAAAGAGGTGGTCTAAAATTAATGAAACACCGATAATTCCTCCGTCGATCACATTATTTGGGACCAGAAACAATTCAATACTTGCGGCGGCTGAGCCCGCTCCGACCAGAATCAAGATGACCCTGAAGATAAAGTGTAAAAATGACTCTCTTTTATGCTGTTTATTTGGGGTCATAAAATCTCCTTTCCTTTAATAACTATTTTAAACAGTAAGCAACTTCATTTTACCATTAAAAGCTGTAACATTTTAATGATTTGCTCAATACATTATATTTAAAGAGGTGAAAGTATCGATGATTTTAATACAAAGAATTATTTTGCAGCGGCTCAATCAAGTCACTGCGGACGATCTCCTGAAATATTCCAAGCAATACGGAATCAGCATTACGAGAAGTCAAGCGGCTGAGGTAGCGGCTCTGATGCACGGAAAAAACATCAATATTTTTGACGAACAGGAGCGGCTGCGCCTGCTGAAAAAAGTGGAAACGATAACCTCAAAAGAAACGGCACGGAAAGTTGACGAACTTTTCAATCAATTCTCAGGGTAAAAAAAGGAGGGGTGAATTCCCCTCCTTCTTCTTATTGAGCTAATATTTTTTCAAGAAGCTCCTTATCAAATTGCTTTTCTTTCAGCATTTCGATTTCAAAACGGTATGGCGGCTTCTTATTTTTTTTGTCTTCGCCCACATACGGTGTTTCAAGGATTTTCGGAATATCGGCCAGCTGCTCGTGATGAACAATGTACTGCAGCGCGTTAAAACCGATCTCACCGAACCCGATATTTTCATGACGGTCTTTCCGGGCTCCCCTGATATTTTTACTGTCGTTCACATGAAGGACTTTTATCCGGTCGATGCCGACGATTTTATCAAACTCATTGAGAACACCGTCAAAATCATTGGCAACATCATATCCTGCATCATGCGTATGGCAAGTGTCAAAGCAGACGGAAAGATGTTCATTATGTGTAACGCCCGCAATGATCTCGGCAAGCTCTTCAAAGCTTCTTCCGCATTCTGACCCTTTTCCCGCCATTGTCTCCAGCGCGATCTGCACGCTTTGATCCGGATCAATCACTTCGTTTAATCCTTCAATGATTTTTTTGATGCCCGTTTCAGCCCCGGCACCGACATGCGCCCCTGGATGAAGCACGATCTGTTTCGCGCCGATCGCTGCCGTTCTTTCAATTTCAGAACGGAGAAAATCAACGCCCAGCTCAAACGTTGCCGGATTAGTCGTATTTCCGATGTTAATGATATATGGCGCATGCACGACAATCTCGTCGATGCCATTTTCCTTCATATGGGCGCGGCCCGCTTCAATATTCAAGTCTTCAATTTTTTTGCGGCGCGTATTTTGGGGAGCGCCCGTATATATCATAAATGTGTTCGCCCCGTACGAAACGGCTTCCTTGCTTGCGGCAAGGAGCATATGTTTTCCGCTCATTGAGACGTGTGAACCTATTTTCAGCAACCCGATTCCCCCTACTTCCCTTTGTTAGATTGGTTTCTTCTCTGTTTTCTTCTGATTTTTTCCATTTCATAGCTCATTTTCTTTTTATAGCCCGGTTTTACTTTTTTCGGCTTTTTCACAAGGCGCTTCGCAATTTGGTCTGCCTCATTTTCCGTCTTTTTACGTTTCTTGCGGCGGTGGCGGTCATCGCCTTTTTTCCATTCTCCGTTTACAAGCTCCGCATAAGCAAACTCAATGCCCATCTTCTCGAGTCTTACGAGCGCATCTTCGTCAGAAAGCTCATAAATGGTCAGTGCTTGGCCTGATGAGCCGGCGCGCGCTGTTCTTCCTACGCGGTGAACATAAAAATCCAGATCGTCCGGAAGCTCGTAGTTGATGACATGGCTTACGCCTTTAATGTCAATTCCTCTTGCCGCAAGGTCTGTCGCAATGACATAAGTGAACTCCAGATCATTAATCTGCTTCATTACCTTTTTACGCTCACGCGGCGTTAATCCCCCGTGCAGAAGGCCGATTCTCATGCCTTTTTCAGTCAGGTATTTCGCAATATGGTCAGCAGTGTTTTTCGTATTTGCAAACACAATGCCCAAATACGGATTCAGATTAGACATCATATCAAAAAGCAGCTTGTCTTTATCACGCTGTTTAGAAGGAACCAAAACATGTTCAATCTTTTCGGCTGTGATTCTTTTCGGCTCAACATGCGCGTATTTCGGATTTTCCATATACTTTTTCAAAAACGGCTTCAGCTTTTCCGGAATCGTAGCTGAGAAAACAAGCATCTGAAGTTCTTCCGGCATACGCGACCCGATGTAATCAACGTCTTCCAAAAACCCCAAATCAAGCATCAGATCAGCTTCGTCAATGACGAGAGACTGCGCTTTATAGACGTTCAATGCCTGCGCCTTAATCAGATCCGCAATCCGGCCCGGAGTTCCGACGACGAGATGAGGCTGTGTTTTCAGCTTATCAATCGATTTTTGCTTGTCCGTTCCGCCGATAAAGCATTTTGTCCGGATCTGCTCGTCTTCTGCACCCTGTGTGATTTTAAGCGCTTCCTGATAAATCTGATTGGCAAGCTCTCTCGTCGGCGCTGTGATAACAGCCTGTACCGTATCAGAACCCGGATCAATCCGATTCAGGATAGGCAATAAATAGGCGTGGGTTTTTCCCGTTCCCGTTTGGGACTGCCCGATGACGCTTTCGTTTTTCAATACAGCAGGTATCAGCCTCTTTTGAATATCTGTCGGTTCATAAAAACCAAGGCGGTGAACTGCATCTATAATAAACGGTTTTAAGTTGTATCCATCAAATTTAGTTTCTTTCATTTTTCCCAGCTCCTTAAAGCGGCACATTCTGTGTCCATCATCACATTATAACCGATTTCACTTAAAAACACCATGTCTTGGGGGAATCCTGTTTTCGAGATAGAAAAGCAAATGCCCCCTCCGATGCATATTGTAATAGCAGAGAGACAGAAAGGAGGTACAAGTATGTTTCCACAGCAGCCGATGAGAAATATGGCGCAGCAGGGCCGGCCGTTGATGAATCCGCGTATGATGATGGGAGGCAGACCGTCATTGCCGGGCCGGCAGCTGATGCAGCAGGGCCGGCAGTTATTCCCTCAGCAGCAGATTGCAGGAGCAGGCCTGAGAAACGCAGGCACAGGCGGAGGGGGCTTAAAAGGAATGCTTTCCCGTTTTTTACCCGGTTCAGGAGGAAGCGCTGCCGCGTCCGCTCCGACAGCGGCCAGCGGAGGAGCAGGCGCCGGACTGCAGGGATTGCAGGGGATTCAGAGTCTGGCAAGTCCGGCATCCCTGTCGAGCATGCTCGGCAACGTCCAGAAGGTGCTGGGCGTGGCGCAGCAGGTTACGCCGATGATCCAGCAGTACGGCCCTTTAGTACGGAATCTGCCCGCCATGATGAAGCTTTACAGTCAGTTAAGCAGCAACGATGATGAGACAGAAGATAAAGATGAGAATAAATCTGACGAGACAAAAGAAACAGACGAACAAGACAAAAAGGATGAAGCTGAAAAAACAGACGAAACAGAAGATGAAAACAAATCAGACGCCTCGTCTAAAACGTCAAAGAAAACGTCTGAAAAAGCATCCGCTTCAAAAGAAAAAGATGACGCTGAAGCAAAATCAGAAGAACGGCCGCGTCCAAAAAGAACATCGGGCAGATCAAAACCGAAATTATATATTTAACATTCTTTGATATCTCACGAAAGATTAGCTATAATGAGATCAGAAGAATGCAAGATTTAAGCCGTTTAACTACGGCTTTTTATATTGCCTCTACACTCACTTTTGATAGGAGGACATCTACATTGGACGTTATCAAAATCTCGCCGCGCGGCTATTGTTACGGCGTTGTTGATGCCATGGTCATAGCCAAAAACGCGTCACTCGATAAAACACTGCCAAGACCTATATATATACTCGGAATGATCGTTCACAATAAGCATGTCACAGATGCGTTTGAAGAAGACGGCATTTACACGCTTGACGGCACAAACCGTCTGGAGATTTTAAAGCAGATTGAAAAAGGAACCGTTATTTTCACGGCTCACGGAGTATCTCCGGAAGTAAGAAAAGCCGCTGAGGAAAAAGGGCTTGTTACGATTGACGCCACATGCCCGGACGTCACAAAAACACATGACTTAATCCGAAAAGTAAAAGCGGAAGGCTATCACGTCATTTATATCGGCAAAAAAGGCCACCCTGAGCCTGAAGGAGCCGTCGGCGTCGCCCCTGAAATCGTTCATCTCGTTGAAACAGAGGAAGACGTGAGAAACCTCGATATTCAGGCTGAAAAATTAATCGTTACTAACCAAACGACAATGTCCCAGTGGGACGTCCATGATATTATGGAATCAGTCAAAGAAAAGTATCCGCACGTGGAATATCATCAGGAAATCTGCCTGGCCACACAGGTTCGTCAAGAAGCTGTATCAGAGCAGGCAAAAAAAGCGGACTTAACCATTGTTGTCGGCGATCCGAAAAGCAATAACTCCAACAGACTGGCTCAAGTGTCGGAAGAAATCGCCGGAACAAAAGCCTATCGCATCGGTGACATCAGTGAACTGAAGCTCGAATGGCTGAAAGACGTCAATACCGTCGCCGTTACCGCAGGCGCGTCAACACCGACACCGATTACAAAGGAAGTAATCCGCTTTTTAGAGCAGTTCGACCATAACGATGAGTCTACATGGCAGCTTGAGCACAATGTGCCGCTCAAAAAAATCCTTCCAAAAGTAAAAATAAAAAACTGAGGCCGCGGCCTCAGTTTTTTTATAAGAAGGCAAATGGATTTGTATCTGTTTCGGAAGCGAAAATACGCACGTCATAGTTTTTCTCTCCGGCCATTGCCGTAAGCTTCTCTGCTGTGCCTTTTCTCATGATCTTTTCAGCGTAATGCCCAGGATCCACGACGTTTAACCCCATCATCATCGCGTCATGCGCTACATGAAAATAAAGGTCGCCCGTCACATAAACATCTGCACCCTTCCGCTTTGCCTGATAAATATATTTATTTCCGTCTCCGCCAAGCACTGCGACTTTTTTCACCTTGCTGTTTCGCTCTCCGACCATCCGGACTCCGTTAACGTCAAACTTCTCTTTTACAAACAGCGCAAACTCTTCAAGCGTCATGTCCTGCTGAAGTTTTCCGATGCGGCCGAGCCCTTTTTCAAGCGGAGACTGCTCCACCGGATAAATATCATACGCCACCTCTTCATACGGATGGCTTTTTTTCAGCGCTTTTACGACGGCTTTCTCCATACTTGCCGGAAAAATGGTCTCAAGTCTCACTTCATGAACGAGTTCCAATTCTCCCGTCTGTCCGATAAACGGGTCCGCTCCGTCCAGAGGCTTAAAGCTGCCGATTCCCTCAGAAGAAAACGCGCAATGGCTGTAATTGCCGATATGTCCCGCTCCTGCATTGCCAAGTGCGGTTCTGACAGCTTCTTCATAGTCTTTCGGGACAAACACGGCAAGCTTTTTCAGCGGGTCCGAATATGTCGGGACGAGCACTTCCGTATCTGTCAGGCCGAGAGCTTCCGCAAGCAGATCGTTAACTCCGCCGTCCGCCACATCAAGATTCGTATGAGCCGCATATACGGCAATATCATGCTTTATACATTTCTCAATCAGTCTTCCGCCGGGCTGATCAGTGGTGATCTGTTTAAGCGGCCGAAAAATCGGCGGATGGTGAGCGATAATTAAGTCAACCTTTTTCTCAATAGCTTCATCCACCGTTTGTTCCAGAACATCCAGCGTCACCATGACGTTTTTCACCGGCTTATTCAATGTGCCGATCTGCAGACCGATTTTGTCTCCTTCCACCGCAAAAGCCTTCGGTGAAAATTGTTCAAACAGCTGGATGATTTCCTGTCCGTTTACATGTTTAGGCATGTCCGATTACCTCCTTCAGCAGAGAGATCCGCTCTTTCAGCTCAGCTAATTTTTCTTGGTTTTCATGCTTTGCGCTGCGGCTGATCTGTTCATAAATTTGTTCAGTATGCTTAAGTTCCTGGCTCCATTTCCGAAGAAACACTTCATTCTTCTCTTTTAACAAAAACGGACCGGCAAGCATTCCGGCAGCCATCGAGATGTCCCGATAAGGTGCATCACGGTCGCCGGTTTCCGCGACGAGTATTTCATAACACTTTCCGTCTTCTTCAAGGATCACTTCATCAATCAGTTCATAGCCTTCCTGATAAAGCCACTCTCTTATATGAACGGCATGAATATTCGGCTGCAGAATCAGCCGTTCACGCCCCGTCAGTTTTGTTTTTCCGGACTCCAAAATATGAGCGATCAGCGCTCCGCCCATGCCCGCAATTGTAATGGCGCCCGCTTCTCCCTTTTCAAGGACGCTCAGCCCGTCACCTTTCCTTACGGAGATAAGAGTGCTTAAGTCCAGTTTTTCCACCTGCTGTTTGGCGGATAGAAACGGCCCGTCTGTAATTTCACCGGCAATTGCGCGGCTCGCTAAATGATTCAAAACGGCATAGCAAGGAAGATACGCATGGTCTGACCCGATATCAGCAACCAGGGCACCCGGAGGGATATATTCCGCTACAGACTGCAATCTTTTAGATAACTTCATTTCATTCACAATATCACAACTTTTCTCAGGTTCTTTTTCCTTTACTATCATATAAAAAAACCGCCCGGAATCCAAGCGGCGGATAGAGTTTTTCATATGTCTTTTATATAGGGACCGGTAAAATTTTATTTAATCTTAGAAACCCATTTTGCCATGTCATCCAGCTTTTCGGCCGGAACAAGGCCTGCAGGCATCCCGTTGCCGCCCTTTTCAATTCTTGTTTTAATCGCAGCGACATCTTTTCTTTTGCCGACGCCTTTTAAGTTCGGCCCTGAGACACCTTCATAGTTTTCCCCGTGACAGGTGATGCAGTTCGCTTTATAAATTTCTTCAGGTGAAGCGTTTGCAGTTTCCTTTTCGGCATTTTTGCTTTCACCGCCGCTTGCGATCTGATGCGCATCTCCATTTCCTTTCACTGACAGAAAGAAAGTCAGCCCTATTCCCAGAACTGCAATGAGCAAAAAAGGAATCAGCGGATTCCACTTCATATCTCCATCCCCCTTTTTTCATTCTCCCCCTATGTAAACACTTCTAATTCTAACTTATTTTTACAAAATGTAAATGGTCTCATTAAGCCATTTCACTGATTTCACAATTTATACATAAAACAAAAATAACTGTTTTGTTTATCCAAAATTATCTTTATTCTATTGTATAATGAATTGTATACGCTTACAATAAGGAATATAAATAAACTTATCTCATTATCCCCCTTAAAAGGACATGCCGCATTTTTCCGAACTCATTTGCAAAACAAATGCTTATCCAGTAAAATAAAGGTATATTATCCATATATCTTATACATAAAAAAGAACGGATCAACAGACCCGTTCCATTCTATTCGAGAAAATCCTTCAGACGTTTGCTTCTGCTCGGATGTCTCAATTTGCGAAGCGCTTTTGCTTCAATTTGGCGAATACGCTCTCTCGTTACTCCAAACACTTTGCCGACTTCTTCCAGCGTTCTTGTGCGTCCGTCATCCAGACCGAAACGGAGACGCAGCACGTTTTCTTCACGATCCGTCAACGTATCCAGCACGTCTTCCAGCTGTTCTTTCAAAAGCTCATATGCCGCATGATCCGACGGAGACGTCGCTTCCTGGTCTTCGATGAAATCACCGAGATGTGAATCGTCTTCCTCACCGATCGGCGTTTCTAAAGAAACAGGCTCTTGGGCAATTTTTAATATTTCACGGACTTTTTCAGGCGTAAGATCCATGTCTTCAGCAATCTCTTCCGGTGTCGGCTCTCTGCCCAGATCCTGAAGAAGCTGACGCTGCACACGGATTAATTTGTTGATGGTTTCCACCATGTGAACAGGGATACGAATCGTTCTCGCCTGGTCAGCGATGGCGCGTGTAATCGCCTGTCTGATCCACCAAGTTGCATACGTACTGAATTTATATCCTTTACGGTAGTCAAACTTTTCGACGGCTTTCATGAGACCCATGTTTCCTTCTTGGATTAAGTCTAAGAAAAGCATGCCGCGGCCGACATACCGTTTAGCAATGCTGACAACTAAACGAAGGTTTGCTTCAGCCAATCTGCGTTTAGATTCCTCGTCACCCTCTTCAATTTTTTGAGCGTAGGTGATTTCTTCTTTAGCAGAAAGAAGATTTACCCGTCCGATTTCCTTGAGGTACATGCGGACTGGATCATTGATCTTTACGCCAGGCGGTACGCTGAGGTCATTAAGGTCAAATTCTTCTTCGGCTTTGGCAAGCTGTTGAATATTAGGATCTTCTGTTTCTTCATTTTCACTAATTAATTCAACACCTTGTTCTCCTAAAAATTCATAATACTCATCCATTTGGTCTGATTCAATTTCAAAGCTGGACATGCGTTCAGCAATTTCTTCATATGTTAAAACGCCACGTTTTTTTCCAGTTTCAGTCAGCTGGTCTTTTACCTGATCCAGTGTAAGTTCTGTTTCTGTCTCGTGGGTTTGTTTATCAGCCATTATGGATCCCTCCTTCCAAAGCTTGCAACGAATTCTAAAAGCGGTATGTTTCTTATCCGTCCCGGGAGCTTTCTTTCTTTTTCAGCATGCAGGGCAGCAGATAATAAATGACAATTCATGATGAGGTTAAACGATCTATTTGCTCCTCCGCAAGGAATCATTGCCAATGAGAACGCGAGCCTCTTTTTTGATGTTATTTTAATGATCGGTTCAATGCGACAATTTCTTGAGCCAGAGACGCAGCTTTCACAAAGTCTTTCTGCCGCTCTGCATCCGCTCTTTCTGCTTCTTTTTCCTTTATCATTGACCATTTTCGGTGATCCAACACTTTTTTTACGTAATCGGATAACTCGGCCTCTGAGAGCTCCTCGTTCACTTGGAGCATCCCTATATCTGAAAGCAGCTGGCTGATTTCCTCATCCTGCATTCTCGCCATAAGATGCTGCGGCGTCATTTCAGCGCCCTCTTCATAAACAGCGTACAGATATGCTGCCAGCGCACGATGTCCGTCAATGTTAAATTCAAAGCCGACACGTTCAATCACTTTCTTGATGACGTTTCTGTCTCTCAGCATATGAGCGAGAAGAAGCCTTTCCGCATTCTCATAGGCGGGACGGAGACGGCGCCGTTTCGCTTTTGTCGTCACCCGGGCCCGTCTTGTCTGCGGTTCGGCGTTTTTGTCGCCGGGGGCGTTTTGTCTGGCATAGATGGAAAGCTGTTCGGTCAGAGATTCTACCGAAAGAGAAAATTCGGAGGCGAGCTGCTTCACATACATTTCCTGCTCAAGCGACCCGGAAAGTGCGCTGATTTCTTTCAGCACTTCTTTCATGTAAGCAAGCCGGTCTCCTTCATCAGATAAGTTTTTCCCTTTGCGGAAATATTGCATTTTAAAGGCCATGACCGTAACGCTTGCATCAATGATATCGGTCTTGAATTTTTCTCCGCCCCGGGTTCTGATATAATCATCAGGGTCAAGCCCGTCAGGCATCATGCATACTCTTACCTTACAATCAGCTTTCTGCAGCAGGCCGGCCGCTTTCAGCGTAGCCTCATACCCGGCTTTATCCGAATCGTAGCAGAGAATGACCTCCTGAACATTTCTTCTGAGGATTTTCACATGCTCTTCGGTGAGCGACGTCCCCATGGTGGCGATGCTTTCTTTTACGCCTGAGCTGACGGCGGATATGACATCCGCGAAGCCTTCAAACAGAACGGCTCTCTCCTCTTTCCTGATCGGCAGGCGCGCCTTATGGAAGTTATACAGCAGCTTAGATTTATGAAACAGCGGCGTTTCCGGACTGTTCATATATTTCGGCTGCTGGCTTCCGAGCGCCCTCCCTGAAAAAGCCGCCACGGCTCCGTGATGATCATGAATGGGAAACATAATTCTGTTTCTGAAACGGTCAAAATACCCGCTGCCGTCTTCCCTTCTGATCAACAGACCCGCTTTTTCCATCTGTTCTTCCTCAAAACCGCGCTTTTTCAAGAACTTCGTCATGAAATCCCAAGAATCCAGCGCGTAGCCGATTTCAAACTCATCTATGAGCTCTTTCGTAAAACCCCTTGATAAAAGGTAATCTAACGCTTCCTGGCCTTCCTTTGTATTCATTAGCAAATGATGGTAAAATTTCTTCAGGAGCTCGTGAGCTTCCGCCATCTTGTGCTCTCCGGAAGATTCCGGCCTGGATGCAGAGTGAATCGTTATATCATCAGGGAAATCAATCTGATATTTATCCGCAAGGTGAGAAACAGCTTCCGTAAATGAATAGCCTTCCATCTGCCGTAAAAAAGAGAAAACGTTCCCGCCCGCTCCGCACCCGAAGCAATGAAAGATCTGCTTATCGCTGGAGACGGAAAACGAGGGCGTGTTTTCACCGTGAAACGGGCAGAGCCCAAAGTAGTTGCGGCCTTGCTTTTTCAATTGGACATAATCACCTATGACTTCAACAATGTCTGCTGACTGCTGCACCTGATTAACTACTTCATCTGGTATGCGGTTTCCCATCTTATAACACTCCGTCGTACATTATTCGATGTTTTGATTTGAAATCCCTTCATCATTCGACAGGATTTTTTTAAGCAGGGTAACAAATCGATTCCGATCTTCTTTATTTAATTTTTTAGGTCCTTTGGAATGGATGCCGCTTCTTCTCATTTTGCCCGACATATGACGGCTCATCAGAGCGAAGTCAATCGTGTCTTCGGTATAAGAACGGCCCCTTTCCGATAAGACGGCAATATTTCTGTTCAGCAAAAGGGATGCCAAACCGATATCCTGCGTGACTACGATGTCTCCCGATCTCACATGGTTTGCGATATATAAATCTGCCGCTTCTTTATGAGGATCAACGTATATCCAGTTCTCGTTTTTGCTTCTGGAAAGCTGGTAGTGTTCAAATGATGCGACGAAAATAACCCGAACGCTGAATTGCGATGCAATGAGCAATATTTCCTCTTTTACGGGGCATGCGTCTGCATCGACAAAAATCGTCTTTTCTTTTTCATTTAGAAGACTAATTCTCCATCCCTCCATCAATCTCCTGCATAAAAACAAGCGAAATCGCATATGCTCCATGACTGCGGATCTATTTTTGTCTTTGTCGAAAAATTTCCGGGAGTTATTCTTGACATCTTACTCGTAATAGTTTATTCGTATCACACTAAGCTTAAACCTAAAAATAAACATTTTATCACAATTTTTTATTATAATACAAACTTCGCGAAGATGCCATCCTTTTTGTTTATTCCCTATTTGCATACCCAAAAACCCAGGATAAAGCGTCCTGAGTTATCGGCCCTTTGTTTTCAGATGATGAATGATGTTCGCTGTTTCCTCGACCGCTTTATTCGAAACATCAACAACTTGGCAGCCGATCCGGGCCACGATTTTCTCGAAATACTCCAGCTCTTCTTTAATTCTGTTGATGTTGGCGTAAATGGCTTTGTCGTTTAAGCCGAGAGATTTTAACCGTTCTTTTCGAATATGGTTCAGTTTATCAGGACTGATTTTTAAACCGATGCATTTTTTCGGATCAACGCTGAACAGTTCTTCCGGCGGATCGACTTCAGGAACGATCGGCACGTTGGCCACTTTCAGACGCTTATGGGCAAGATATTGAGATAATGGGGTTTTAGACGTTCTGGATACTCCGAGCAGGATGATATCGGCTTTTAAAATGCCTCTTGGGTCCCTGCCATCGTCATATTTGACGGCAAACTCGATCGCCTCGACCTTTTTGAAATAATCTTCATCAAGCTGGCGGACGCGGCCTGGTTCATATTTCGCCGTCAGACCATAGGCTGTTTCCATTTTATCGATGAGCGGACCGATAATATCGTAATACAGCACATTCGCTTTTTCCGCTTGTTCAACTAAGTATTTGCGGATTTCAGGAACAACGAGCGTAAAACAAATAATGCCGCCGTCCGCTTTGGCGAGAGACACGACTTCATTAATGGTGCCGATATCTTCCACGTAAGGTATTCTTCTGATATGCGTATCATCGGCTGAGCCGTTAAACTGGCTGAGCGAGGCTTTTACAACGAGTTCGGCGGTTTCTCCGACTGAGTCTGATACTACGTAAATGATGCGATTGTCCATGTTATCCCCCCGTTAGTTTTCAAGCTTATATGATTTCATTTTCTGATAAACTGACAAGTATCTTGGTCATATTCGTTTTCGTAAACCGGCCGATGACCTCAAAGCCTTTATCCGTATCTTTAATAACGGGCAGGGCATCGATCTGTTTTTCAATTAAAAACTTGGCGATGTCCATCACATAATCGTCACGCCGGCAGACGGCGATATTCGGCATTCTTGTCATAATAATATGAACCGGTATTGAGGCAAGTTCCTGCTGGCCGATGCTCGCCCGCAGCAAATCTTTGCGTGACAGCACACCGACTAAGACAGCATCACGATCTACGACAAATAACGTGCCGACATCTTCTAAAAACATGGTGCAGATGGCATCGTATACCGAGACATTTTCATTGATGACGACAGGAATGGATTGAAAATCTTTCACTTGCAGCTTTTTCAGTTTATCGGCAAGCAGCTGATTTCCCGTTTTCCCCGTATAAAAATAACCGACCCGCGGACGGGCCTCTAAGAAGCCTGACATGGTGAGTATGGCCAAGTCCGGCCGCAGTGTGGCTCTCGTTAAATTGAGCTGTTCTGCAATATGCTCTCCGGTAATCGGGCCGTTTTCCTTTACAATTTGTAAAATTTGTTCTTGCCGTTTATTTAATTCGATCGTACTCACCACCTTTATGGAAGGGTTTCTTTATCTATGTTTTTCATTCTGTGATGTTATGTAAAAGGGGAAAAGACGATTGCCGATCACACAGCAACCGTCTTTTTCTTTATTTTACAATAAGATGATTCATATTAGCAAAAGACTTGATCACATCTGCAAGAGCGGTCATTTGCGCTAAACGGTTGGTTTTTAATGCTTCATTGTCTGCATTTACCATCGTATGATTAAAGTAATCTTCGATCGGCTCCTTTAATCCGCTGAGCGCGGCCAGGGCCTGTTCATAGTTTTTGGAGGCAAAGCTTTCCGCGACGCTGTCTTTTGTTTTTTGATAAGCGTCAAACAGCTTTTTCTCCTGTTCATTTTCAAACAGATCCGGCTTGATATCGCGGCTCTCGCCTTTTTTGCTGATGGAGATGACCCGTCCCAGTGCCTCAGCCGTTTCTTTAAAGCCCGGTGTACCGAGGTGTTTCTCAAGCACTCTTGCCTTATGAACAGCTGCATACGGCTCAAGGTCAGTGCTGTCCAGAACGGCTTCAATAACGTCATGACGGATGTCTTCAGCGTTCAAGACGTATTTCAGACGCTGTGTAAAGAAATCGAGGAGCTCATTTTCTTTTTCCGCTTCTGTCAATGACAGCAGCTCTTTAAAAGAAATGCCCCAGTTGCGGTCGATCAGAATGGAAACGATGCCGCTTGCCTGACGGCGCAAACCGTACGGATCCTGAGAACCTGTCGGAATCACGTCGATGCTGAAGAAGGAGGCAATCGTGTCCAGTTTATCAGCTAACGCTACAACTGCGCCGGTAAAGGTTGAAGGCACGTCTCCCCCGGCCGCTCTCGGCATATAGTGCTCATTTACCGCGGCAGCGACGGATTCATCTTCGCCGAGCATGCGCGCATATTTTTCTCCCATGACGCCTTGAAGCTCAGGGAACTCATAAATCATGTGTGTAACCAGGTCAAATTTAGAAATCTCGGCGGCGCGCTTGACAAGTTTTTGCGTCTGTTCATCAGCCTTCAGGCGGACGGCAAGTTTGCCCGCAATGGCGGCCGCTCTTCTCACTTTATCTCCAAGGGAGCCAAGCTCTTCATGGAAAACGATATTTTCCAGTTTCTTCACGTTTTCATCGATGTTCAGCTTTTGGTCTTCTTTGTAGAAGAACGCAGCATCTGAAAGTCTCGCTCTCAGCACCTTCTCGTTTCCGCGGGCAACATTTTCAATTGCATGGCTGTTCCCGTTTCTTACCGTAATAAAATGAGGCAGCAGATTCCCGTTTTCATCTTTTACCGGGAAGTAGCGCTGATGCTCTTTCATTGTTGTCACAAGCACTTCTTCAGGCAAAGAAAGAAACTCGGATTCAAAAGAGCCGTAAAGCGCTGTCGGATATTCCACAAGATGATTGACTTCATTCAGCAGATCCTCATCAATCGGAATATTCCATTTCTTATCGGCCGCAAGCGCGTCCAGCTGGCTTTGGATCATTTGTTTGCGTACTTTCGGATCAGCAATGACGTGCTGTTCTTTCAGCAGCTCTTCGTATGATGACGGTGCGTCAATAGATACTTCTTGACCGAGAAAGCGGTGTCCCTGTGTGCTCCGTCCCGTTCCTACATTTGTGATCTCAAACGGAATAACGTCTTTTCCGAATAGAGCTGCAATCCATTTGATCGGGCGGATATAGCGCAGGTCTTGTGTGCCCCAGCGCATGTTTTTAGGGAAATGCATTCCGGTAATGAGATTTTCCAGCTGCGGTAAAAGTGTCTTCGTCTCTTGTCCAGCCTGGAATTTTTGAACGAAGACATATTCCGTGCCGTTTACGTCTTTTATATACAAGTCATCCACTCCGGCACCTTGACCCTTGGAAAATCCGATAGCGGCTTTTGTCCAGTTCCCGTCAGCATCCAGAGCGATTTTTTTCGCCGGGCCTTTTGCTTCTTCCTGAATATCAGCCTGTTTTTCTGCTACGTCTTTTATATATACTGCCAGACGTCTCGGTGTATTAAAAAGTTTCACTTCGCCGTGAGCGATATTTTTTTCTGCCAGCCAGCCAGTCAGCTTTTCACCGAGCTGCACCATGCTGTCATGTAAAAAACGCGCCGGCATTTCCTCGAGTCCGATCTCTAAAAGCAAGTCTTGTTTACTCATGGGAAGAGCCCTCCTCTTTAAGCATTGGGAACCCTAATTTTTCCCGTTCTTCATAATACGTTTTTGCCACTTTTCTCGCTAAATTGCGGACACGGCCGATATAACCCGTCCGCTCTGTCACCGAGATCGCGCCTTTTGCATCGAGCAGATTAAAAGTGTGAGAGCATTTCAGCACATAATCATAGGCCGGATGCACAAGCCCGTTATCCATTTGTCTGATCGCTTCTTTTTCATACGTGCTGAACAAATGGAATAGCATATCCACATCTGATGTTTCAAAAGTATAAACGGAATGTTCATATTCAGCCATCATAAACAAATCCTTCACTGTAAATCCTGACGTCCATTCAAGATCAAAGACGTTTTCTTTATCCTGAATATAAGACGCAAGACGTTCAATGCCGTACGTGATCTCAACAGACACCGGTTTACATTCAATTCCGCCCACCTGCTGGAAGTACGTAAACTGGGTGATTTCCATCCCGTCAAGCCATACTTCCCAGCCGAGTCCCGCACAGCCTAAAGACGGGTTTTCCCAGTTGTCTTCTACGAAACGAATATCATGCTCGAGCGGGTTAATGCCGAGCGCGCGCAATGAATCTAGGTAAAGCTCTTGGATGTTATCAGGCGACGGCTTGATAATGACTTGGAATTGGTGATGCTGATAAAGCCTGTTCGGGTTTTCTCCGTATCGCCCGTCCGCAGGCCGTCTGGACGGCTCAACGTAAGCCACTTTCCACGGCTCCGGCCCGATGCTCCGTAAAAATGTATACGGGCTCATTGTGCCTGCGCCTTTCTCCACATCATACGCCTGCATGAGCACACAGCCTTCACTCGACCAGTGCTTCTGCAAGGTTAAAATCATATCTTGAATGTTCATTTCAAGCACCTCCACTTTCTCCATTCTTTTACAAGTGCGGCGGCATTCAAAAAACTCCCGTCTCTATGCTTGCCAGCCGCAAACATAGGGACGAGAGTTCTCCCGCGGTTCCACCCTAGTTGCTGAGGATGTGAATCACTCAGCCTCTTTTTAAAGGGTTGCTCAAGAATGCCTTTCGTTGCGCGCTCATCCTTAGCTTACACTGTCCTAAGGTCGCTTATATGAGTTGGACGCAAGTACTTCTTTCTGTCACTGCAACATATTTTATAATAAATGATCATATAAAAAGATGGGCAGAATGTCAACTTTTGTTTTCATCCAAAAGGTGCTTCATGCTTTCCATCTGGTCTAAAAACCGTTTAGACTTTAAATAAAGCCCTGAATATTCCTCATAATACAGATCGATTACCCGTTTAAGTTCGTTTTTGGTTTCCTGTTTTAATGAGACGCTGCCGAGCCTTCCGATATCAAAGTAATAAAAAAGCCTTAGCAGCCTTGCCGTTTGCGGCGAAATCGGAACTTTGTACGGATCCTTTCCAAAGCAGCGGTGGCAGATAAAACCGTTATCTCTTACCGAAAAATGAAACGTCCCGTCCTGGCTTTTACAGTGGACACAATGATTCAGCTCCGGATACAGTCCCATGACGCCGAGCATTTTCATCTGAACGATGAAGGTGATCACGTCCGGGTCAGTCCCTTCATTCAGCCTCTTAAAGGATTCGAGAATCAATTCGAATAAATAGGGGTTCGGTTTCTTCTCTTCCGTTCCTTTGTCAGTAAGTTCAGCGATAAAAGCGGCATATGCCGTTAAAAACAAGTCTTCTCTGATCGTTCTCATGCTGAGAATCATTTCACCCTGCTGGAGCGTGCCGAGTCCGGATGTTCTTTGCATTAAAAATGACCCGTACAAAAACGGCTGGCTGACTGCTGACAGCCGGCTGGCTGACTTCCTGGCGCCTCTTGCCATAACGCCGATTTTGCCGTGTTCCCTCGTCAGCAATGTCACGATTTTATTCGTCTCTCCGTAGTCATTCGTACGGAGCACGATTCCTTCACATTTTGTCAGCATTTCCGCACCTTCCAACAACGGGAGGGGCCAAGAGGTTTACAAAATTGGAAAATCAATTCGGGCTAGCTCATCTTCCGGTTCTTCGGGTCTTTCCAGGTTCTCTTTTTCCAGTTCTTTAAAAAGAAGGTACGTATCAACACTTCCTGTTTGAGAAAATACGTTCCAGGTAAAATTCAACACAAAAAACCCACCTTTCATCATTAAACTAGCGTGCCAATCCAAATTCTTACCCTTATCTTGACCTGATGTCCTCCTTTTCATGTTAAACAAATTTTGCTAATGAATCCCTGTTTCTGTGAGGTAATCCCAACCTTACGTATGGGCTGAAATCATTTAATATTCATCCTCTTTGAAACCGAAATCACGCAGCTGAGACATTTTATTCCGCCAGTCCTTCTGCACTTTTACCCATAGTTCCAGGTAAACGCGTGAGCCCAGCAGCGCTTCAATATCAGCCCGCGCTCTTTTGCCGACTTCTTTCAGAAGAGCTCCTTTTTTCCCGATGACGATTCCTTTTTGAGAATCCCGCTCGACCACAATGGTGGCGGCGACATGGATGGAGCCGTTTTCCTGCCCTTTAATGGACTCGATAGCGACAGCGATGCTGTGCGGCACTTCTTCCCTTGTAAGATGGAGCACCTTTTCTCTGATCAGTTCAGAAATAATAAACCGCTCTGGATGGTCAGTCACCTGATCACTCGGATAGAACTGAGGCCCTTCCGGTAAATACGCTTCAATCTGTGCGAGCAGGGTCTCGACGTTGTTTCCTTCCAAAGCTGAGATCGGCACGATTTCCTTAAACGGATAGCGCGTACGGTACTCATCAATTAAAAGAAGGAGCTGATCAGGGTGGATCTTATCAATTTTGTTTACGATCAGAAAAACGGGCGTGGACGTCTGTCCGAGCTTTTCAATGATAAACTCGTCGCCCTTTCCGTACCCTTCTTCGGCGTTAATCATAAATAACACCAAGTCAACTTCTTTCAGCGTGTTTTGCGCCACTTTCATCATAAAATCGCCAAGCTTGTGCTTCGGCTTGTGAATACCCGGTGTATCAATAAAAATGGTCTGCGATGTGCCTGTTGTCAGCACCCCTTGGACTTTATTTCTTGTCGTCTGTGGTTTGTCGCTCATTATGGCGATCTTTTGACCGATGACCCTGTTTAAAAAGGTAGACTTTCCTACGTTCGGTCTTCCGATGATAGATACAAATCCTGATTTAAAGCTTTCGTTCGTCATGTAAATCCTCCGATGAAAATGCGCCCGGCAATAATTCTTCCGCAGTCATTTCTTTTATTTGTCCTTGTAAGTTGGTCAGAACAACAAGCATATCCTTTGAACACAGCTCGGAAATCACTTGTCTGCAGGCTCCGCACGGCGAAACCGGTCCCGGAGTGTCCGCAGCCACGGCGAGCATCGCAAATTCCGTATCCCCCTCGGAAACAGCTTTGAATATCGCCGTGCGTTCAGCACAGTTGCACATGCTGTATGCCGCATTTTCAATGTTGCAGCCTCTGTACACTTTTCCGTCTTTGGTAAGAAGAGCGGCTCCCACTCTGAAGTTTGAATACGGCACATACGCTGTGTCCCGCGCTTTTAATGCTTCTGCAATCAATTCTTGTCTGTTCATGTGTACTTATTCCTCTCTTACCTTTATCCTGTATGATACCGCTGTCACTTTTATTTTACATAATTATGATTGGTTTTTCACGCCCATTTTTGGCAATGTAAAATAATTGTAAGAATCTTCTGCTAACATATTTTCGGCAAGAAGATGAGTAAACCAATGATACACGAAATCACGGCAAAGACGCAAACGGCTCCGGCGGCCGCGTCTTTTGCCGCTTTTGCGAGCGGATGATACTGATCGGTAACTAAATCAACAACATGCTCTATCGCGGTATTTACAAGCTCCAGAGCAAGCATCCCGCCGATCAGCATCAAAACAACGGCCCATTCGGCCGTGCTGAGCCCGGTGAGAAAACCGCAAAGAATAACGGCGCAGGCCGCGATGATATGAAATTGAAAATTACGCTCTGACCGCGCCGTTTTCCAGATTCCCCTCCATGCATGGACAAAGCTTTTCAGGAACCTGCTCCACTCGTTTTTATGATCTCGTGAGTCCATACTCATCCAGCAAATCCTTTTGCTTTGAAAACATTTCTTCCTCTTCTTCTTTTGTCATGTGATCATAGCCAAGCAAATGCAAAAAGCCGTGGACAGCCAGAAAACCGAGCTCTCTCATAAACGAATGGCCGTACTCTTCGGCCTGCTCTTTCGTTCTGTCTGCGCTGATGATAATATCTCCTAAAACAGGCGGCATGTCGGCGCCCACGATTTCTACCTCGTCTTCGCCTTCTTCCTCAAGCGCAAACGAAATCACGTCAGTCGGAGTGTCTTTTCCCCGGTAGTCTCTGTTGATTTCTCTGATCTCATTATTTGTCACAATCGTAACTGATACTTCAGCCTGATCCTGAACGCCTTCTTTTTTCGCCGCAAATTGGAGCAGCTTCTCCACTTCCTGGAGCGCATCGGCTGAAACGCTGTTTGTTTCATCAACAATATCTATGAGTAAACCCATTTATTTCACCTTCTTCGTAGCCTCCGGATATTCAATCCGGGAGTGGAAAATTCCTTTTAAAGTCGCACATAGTGTTTTTGCGATCGTATCCAGCTCTCGGAATGTGAGATCACATTCTGAGAACTGCCCGTCCTGAAGCTTGTCGGATATAATCCCCCGCACCAGTTTTTCAATACGTTCGGGATTGGGATTATCCATGGAACGGACGGCGGCTTCGACGCTGTCGGCCACTGAGATAATGGCCGCTTCTTTTGATTGCGGCTTTGGTCCCGGGTAGCGGAACTCTTTCTCTGTAATCTGGTCGCCTTTTTCTTTCGCTTTATAATAAAAGAATTTTAAAAGGGACGTTCCGTGATGCTGCTCCGCGATATCCACAAGCTCTTTCGGAAACTTGTAGCTTCTGAGCATATTCGCACCGTCTGTCGTATGTGCAATGATGATATTTTTGCTGAGCTGAGGAGACAGCTTATCATGCGGATTATCCATATTCATCTGATTTTCAATAAAATATTGCGGGCGTTTCGTTTTGCCGAGATCGTGATAATACGCTCCGACCCGTGCTAAAAGACCGTTCGCCCCTACAGCTTCACAGGCCGCCTCCGACAGATTTGCCACCATGACGCTGTGATGATATGTACCTGGTGTTTCCGTTAAAATCTTGCGAAGCAGGGGATGGTTCGGATTAGACAGTTCAATCAGCCTCATCGTTGAAAGAATCCCGAATCCCGTCTCAAAAAACGGCATCAGGCCGATAATCAAAACGGATGAAGCAAGCCCCGAGACGACCCCCATCAGCATCAGCGTTCCGATTTCAACAGGTGACAGCGCCGTATTTTGTATTAACAAAAGCGACAGCACGATAATCATATTAATAAATGATACAAACAGTCCCGCCTGCAATATCTTTGATCTCGCGTTATGTTTCCCCAAAAACAGAATGCCTGAAATGCTGCTTATTAAATAGTAAATACCGATCACATAATTAAACGTTCCCGTCACGCCTTGATTAAACATCATACTGCCGCAAATCGCCAAAATGATGCTTCCTAAAATAGCGAGCCTTTCATTAAGCAGCAGCCTGAATAATATGGCGCCGGCGGCGATCGGAACTAAATAACCGATATTCGTGTATTCGATTTTTTGAAACAGGCTGACGACTTCCATTATGACAAGAATCAGCGTTGTAATAATAGAAAACAACAAAAGTGATTTATTTTTCAGCTTAAGTTCCTGCTGCTGTTTCTCAAAATAGTAGACAAGCGTAGCAATGAACAGACCGATCATCAGAAGGAGACCGCTGATCGGTTTTAACAGGTTGGAATTATTCAAAAGCCCCGTTAATTCGAGCTTTCTGTATACTTCCCGGTCGATCAGGTCATTCTCTTCAACAAGAACCTGTCCTTGTTTGATCTGAACCGGCTGGACACTGTCTGACGCTTCCTGGCGCTTCGCATCAGTCGCTTTCGGATCAAATACGTAATTCGGGATGACCGCATATTTTCCGATTTCAGTTGCCGCTGACAAATACTTTGACGGCACGGAAGCGCTTTTCAGCTCTTTTGCGACTTTTTCCTTCGCTTCCGCTAATTTTTCGGACGGTATCTCACTGCTCATCACCGTATTCACCGCAGTAATGACGGAATCTCTTACAAATGAGAAATCTTCATTGTTCGCATGGAGAAGCGACGTAATAGCATCTTCCGAGATGGATTCATTGACATCCTGTGTCAGCTTGCTTTTCACCGCTTTTACCAGCGATTTTTCCGAAGGTGACTTTTTGTCTTTATCCGCATCTTGTTTCACTTCACCGATGCTGTCAAAAATGGAAGTGATCAGGTCAAGCCGGTTGTCGGTATAGCCTTTTTTCAGAGTGTACTGATCTTCCACCGCATCTTCGGCCGCCTGTTTTTTCGCTTCCGTCGCCTGCTGGTCTTCCACGGTGGCGGGCGCGTAAATCGTCTTATCACTGACTGAAAACAAATCCAAATTAAGTGATTCAGGTTTTACATGAATAAAGAGCAAACCAAACATGATCGCTGAAAGCAGCAGATACAGCAACACATGGGCTGAGCGGGCATGTCTGAAACTGCGGAACCGTTCCCGGGCGCCTTTACCCTTTCCCTTCTTTTTCAAAACAAGAACCTCCTCCCTGAAACATCAGGAACACATCATATAAAAATGACCCGATAACGGGAGATCGGGTCATTTTGCATTACTTTTGCTTATCATAAGCTTCAATAATTTTTGCAACAAGCGGATGTCTGACCACATCTGTCTGGTCAAGTTCAATCACGGAAATGCCGTTTATGTCCTTCAGCATATCCCTCGCTACTGCAAGTCCCGATGTGACGCCTTTCGGCAGGTCAATTTGGCTTACGTCGCCCGTAATGATCATTTTAGAGCCAAAACCCAATCTCGTCAAAAACATTTTCATTTGAGCGGGGGTGGTATTCTGGGCCTCATCAAGAATCACATACGCGTCGTCAAGCGTCCGCCCTCTCATATAGGCGAGCGGGGCGATTTCGATAACCCCTCTTTCCATAAGACGTTCCGTATGGTCGCTTCCGAGCACATCATGGAGCGCGTCATACAGCGGGCGCAGGTAAGGATCTACTTTTTCCTTTAAATCTCCGGGCAGAAAACCGAGGCTCTCGCCGGCTTCCACAGCGGGTCTTGTTAAAATGATTTTTTTAATGTGGCCGTTTTTTAAAGCATGCACCGCTTTTACGACCGCCAAATATGTTTTGCCGGTTCCCGCCGGCCCGATGCCGAACACCATGTCGTTTTTCTTCATCGCCGCGACATATTCTCTCTGGCCGAGGGTTTTGACACGGATCGGTTTGCCTTTTGCCGTTTTCGTTATTTCTTCTTCATACATGCTTTCAAAATAGTCCAGTTCATCTTTCTTTGCCATTTTCACGGCATACAGCACATCACGTTCCGAAATCTCGATCCCCTTGCGAATTAAAGTAAGGAGCGAGCCCAATAATCTGTCAGCAATCTCAAAAGACTCATCATTGCCGGAAACGTAAATGGTTTCACCGCGTGTGATGATGCTTACGCCCAGATCCTTCTCCATCAAATGTAAAAAGGCGTCTTGGCTGCCGAACAAAGAAAGTGCTTCGTCCGGGCTTTTCAGTTTGTGATTCATCGCAAGTAAATGTTCTGCCATTCTTTAGTCTCCCTGAACAATAGGTGTGGTTTGAACGATATCTTCTATAACTTGGTAGAGAATAATCAACTTTACTTTACCATTCTCAACGGATTGGTGCAAAACTTTTTCACTTTCCACCTCTCCGCTGCCGCTTAATCGCTTTTCTACGTCTTGCCTGCCCATTTTGATGCCGGCCTGAACCGCTTCGTCTTTTTTATAAGTCCGCACGGATGTTTCGCTTTCTCTTATATGTTCTTGGACGTAAGAAACAGGGAGCTTTAACCCCAGAAATTGAAACGGGTGCTTTTCTTCCTCGGTTTTCGGATGTTTCAGCGGCTCTTCATTAAACCCGAAGCCCCAAAAAGGCACGCCCCATGATCCGAAAGACAGCTTGTGCTTCGTCCTTACTTTACCCGTATATAGCGTAAATGATGTTTCAAGAGGCACGGTTACTTCAGACTTGTACCATGTTTCTCCGTAAATTTCCGCTTTTGAGGTGACTTTCTTCTGCTGCTCTTCATTACCGATCAGACCTGAGACAAGGAGCTGGCCTTTGTCAACATGATCGTTCACAAAAGCCATCGGCTGACCCTTTTGCACGAACATTCTTTTGATGACCGCTTTCTTTTTGGCAACAATATGGCGGGGGCTCAAGTATTTTTCTTTTGTCGGTTCATTTTTTTCGACCACTTTCATATGAAGGGCTGTCCCGTTCAATTCCACACCGACCCACGTAATATTTTCGATGCCGTTTGTTAATGATTTTTGAATTTTCTCCGGCGTCATCATTAAAAATTGCAAACGGCCTTTTTTCACACCGATTTCTTCAAGGTGCTTTACCATCTGATGCTCAGTTTCGGGCTTGGCCCCTTTAATATCGATTTCCCAAATCATGTTGGACAAAAGGAACAATATAATGAAAAAAATCACAAACCCCGCGGTAAAGCCTATGTTTAATTTAGATTTGAGAAGCAGAAAGGGCAGGCCCTTTCTTTTTGTAAAGCTTGCTTTGCATTCATGGTTTCTGATGACTCTTCTGAAAGCATGTACATCCTGAAGCTGAATCATAAGCATTACACAGTCTTGCTTTTTTTTCACCGCAAAGATAGCAATTCCGTTTCTTGTACATTCATTAAGCAGCCGTTCAATTCCTTTTCCTTTGACTTCCATTTGGACTTTACCCGAAAAAAATGACAGCCATTTGTTTTTCACATTATTTCCCCCCGGCTTTATGAATCGACATATCGTACGTGATCTATCGTGCCTTCCAAAAGAATTTCCTCAGGAAGGATTGCCTTAATGACCAAGTTTTTTCCTGATATGATACATTGCCCCTGCTTGAGCATCAGCCTGACTTCTTCTTCGCTGAACAGCAAGAGGCCTCTGTGATTCTCTATGTAGATATGAAGTCTGCCGACCATCGTAATACGAGGCAGATCCATCATAACGTCCGGGGGAATTTCCAATGCTCTTGTCAGCCATGCCTTTACACGATTCTTTCTTTGCCCCATAAAAAAAGAACCCCCTTTCATCTCATATGTATGATTAGAAAAGGGGTTCTAACACTTTATTTTTTACGGATGCTCCGCATGGTCCGGTGAGGTTTTTTCGCACGGGGCGGGCCTAAAATCTCACTGAATATGATGCCTTGCACCGCAGTTTCTTTCTTTATTTTGAGGGCTGGTTTCTTCAGAGTCGTATTTCGTTGGCGTGCAGATGTCAGCAGATGTTCAAGCCCATTGAACATCTGCTCTGTCTCCGCAAGCCGCTTTTCAGCTTCCCTTCTTTTTTTCTCAAAAGGGTTCTCTTCTGAAACGGCAGGCATTTCTTCCGCTTCCGGCTTGTGCTCTTTATGCGGCTGTTTGTGCTCCTGCTTTTTTGCCTGATTCTCGGGACGTGTGCCCGGCGGACGTTTTTCATCTTTGTTTTTCTTGCCGAATATTGCCGATATAATGCCGATGACGGCGGCAATGACGAGCGGATTTGTCAGAATCTCGTGCATATAGCGGCTCCCTCCTTAATAGAGAGGTTATTGTTGGTCTTCATCTTGCTGGTCATTCGTCAGCTTGCCGATAGAATCCCTCATGTCCGTGTCAGCGTCGATATTTTTTATGTTCATATAATCCATGACACCGATGTTGCCTTCACGCAATGCTTCAGCCATCGCAAGCGGAACTTCCGCTTCGGCTTCCACGACTTTCGCACGCATTTCTTCTACGCGTGCGCGCATTTCCTGCTCTTGGGCGACGGCCATGGCGCGGCGCTCTTCCGCTTTGGCCTGCGCAATGTTTTTGTCTGCTTCTGCCTGATCTGTCTGAAGAATCGCTCCGATGTTTTTACCGATATCAACGTCGGCGATGTCAATCGAGAGAATTTCAAATGCAGTGCCTGAATCCAGCCCTTTGCCAAGGACGGTCTGTGAAATCATATCAGGGTTTTCAAGCACTTTTTTATGATTATTCGAGGAACCGATTGTCGAGACAATCCCTTCTCCGACACGGGCGACAACCGTCTCTTCTCCCGCTCCCCCGACAAGACGGTCGATATTGGCTCTTACCGTGATTCTGGCTTTTGCTTTTACTTCAATTCCGTCCATGGCGACACCCGCGATAAACGGTGTTTCAATAACCTTCGGATTTACGCTCATCTGTACGGCTTCCAATACGTCGCGCCCGGCCAGGTCAATGGCTGCGCATCGCTCGAATGACAGCTCAATATTGGCGCGCTGTGCCGCAATCAGGGCATTAACCACCCTGTCGACATTACCTCCGGCCAGATAGTGGCTTTCGAGCTGATTTGTTGTAGCGGCTAGGCCTGCTTTATGCGCTTTGATTAACGGATTGACAACGCGGCTTGGTATAACGCGGCGCAGCCTCATCCCGACCAAAGTGAAAATACTGATTCTGACTCCTGCTGCAAGCGCCGAAATCCATAGCATCACCGGTACAAAGGTGAAGAATATGGCTAACACAATAATGGCAGCTGCAACTAATGCTAAAATCGCCAAACTTGACAGTTCCATCTAATTCCTCCTCAAGGTTATCATCTATATTTCTCTCACGACAATGCGTGAGCCTTCCACTTTCACTACTTTCACCTGTCTGTCTTTTTCAGTGAATGACCCTTCCGAAACAACATCCAGACGTTCATCATCAATAATGACGGTGCCTGACGGTCTGAGGGCTGTAGCGGTAACGCCGACTTTCCCCAATAGCTCCGTCCGGTTCTGATTTGAGACATAACCGCTCTCCGTGCTTGTTGAATCAGTTAATATCAATTTCTTAAAGAATTTCATCCGTTTCCCCAACACCCTTGTTAATATGATAAAGGCTGTAATAGACACAGCAAAGGCGATCAAGAGAGAAACCGCCATTACAGTAAAGCTGCCCGCAGCGAGAAAGAGACTTGCGATGACGCCCGCAATCCCGATAAGGCCGATTATACCCCCGGGCAGAAAAATCTCTAAAAGGATAAACACCAAGCCCGCGCAAAATAAGAATATACTGTCATAGCCGGCAAATCCGGCTGCGATATGGCCGGCGAAAAACAGCAGCAAGGCTGTCAGTCCGACGGCACCCGGTATTCCGAGGCCCGGCGAAAACAATTCAATGGTCAAACCAAGCAAAGCAAGCGTTAATAAGACGGGGACAACAAACGGATTCGTCAGCCATCTGCTTAATTTGCCGACAAAACCCTCTTTTGCATGATGAACATCCGATTTATCAAAACCGAGCTTTGTATATAAAGCATCAAGGTTTGAAACCGTACCCTCCGAATATCCGACTTCCTTGGCTTTTTCAGCTGTCAGTGTCAGCAGCTTTCCCTTAGGAGCCCCCGCTTCTTTTGCATTGATGGCGGGGTCTGCCATGGCCAGGGCGTATTTCGGATTTCGGTTGTTTTTAGCCGCTGCGTCCTCCATTTCTGCATGCCACAGCGATTGGGCCTTTTTGTCTGCCGCGTTTCCTTTTCCGTCGATGATGGCTGCGGCACCCATTTTTCCGCCCGGCGCCATATAGATTTCATCTGCCTGAAGCGCTATATAAGCTCCGGCAGAAAGCGCCCGTTTATTCACGTAAGCGGTAACAGGCACATCCGAACCGCCGATGATATCTGCAATATCCAAGGCTGATTGAACGGCTCCTCCCGGTGTATTGATGTCAAGGATAATGTGTGACGCACCGGATTCCTTCGCATCTTTGAAAGAACGCGATAAAAACGAGGCGAGCCCCTGTTCGACATTTTTCTCAACCGGGATGACATACACCGATGGATGATCAGCTTTTGCGTTCAACTGAACCCCTAATAAAGATAATACAAATAAGCCAAATAGAGCAACAGCAATTCCGGTTTTTTTTCGGAACAAGGCAAATATACCCTCCTTCCTGCTTCATTCTTCTTTATATACGTAACAAATGTACTTTAGTTTCATTTTTTTATGTATAAAAAAAGACATCTCTCCAGGAAAGATGTCTTTTTCTTGTCAATTAGGATAATTGACTGCTGACAAGTCTGTTAATCACACTGCCGTCAGCTTTACCTTTTACTTTAGGCATAATAGCACTCATCACTTTGCCCATGTCCGCTTTAGAGCTCGCACCGACTTCAGCGATGGTTTCATTTACGATTGTCTGCAGCTCTTCTTCAGAAAGCTGCTTCGGTAAATAAACTTCTAAAATGTCCAGCTCTTTTTGAACTTTATCTACTAAATCTAAACGATTAGCGTTTGAAAATTCATGGAGGGAGTCTTTACGTTGCTTAAGTTCACGAGATAGGACAGTAAGTTCCTCATCCTCGGTCAAACTGTCTTTCTTAAGCTTAATTGCTTCGTTTTGAAGTGAAGCTTTCACCATTCGAACGACAGTCAGTTTGTCTTTCTCACGGCTTTTCATATACAGCTTCATATCTTGGTTAAGTCGCTCAAGAAGACTCATAAATCCACCCTCTTTTAGAATTTGCGTTTTCTAGCAGCTTCTGACTTTTTCTTGCGCTTTACGCTAGGTTTTTCATAAAATTCGCGCTTTCTTGCTTCTTGCAAAGTACCTGTCTTTGATACACTGCGTTTGAAGCGACGAAGAGCATCTTCAAGCGATTCGTTTTTTCTAACGACCGTTTTTGACATTCTCTTTCCCTCCCTCCGAATACACCAATCGACTACCTTTAAAAAGATACACATATAAACATGTACTTTGACATTATAATATAAGCCATCAGTCAGGTCAACTAAGTGAGTTCACTTTTCCGGCATGAAACAGGTGGCTTGTCTATATAATGACGGAAAGGGGTGTTTCGTTTGCTGATACTGATTCTTTTCACTGCACTTATCCTGATTTTTTTACTCGGAATGAGCCTGCTCAGACAGGGACTGATCGCATTAACGTATTCAAAAATTGAGAAGAGCCTGCTCTTGTTTACCGACCACCCGTTGAAAGCTTTTCTCATTAGCATCGTATTCACGGGTTTTCTTCAGAGCAGCTCAGCCTTTATGGTCATTGTTATCGGCTTTGTCAGTGCAGGCGCTTTACCTTTTAAACGGACGATTCCGATGATTCTCGGCACGAATGTCGGCTCCACATTTACGACGGAATTTTTGGCCATAAAAATGGATGTGCTCATTTGGGTTCTTTTTATCGGCGGCCTTGTGCTGATTCTCATCCGTAAATACCCGTTCAGGCAGATCGGCATAAGCTTCCTCGGTCTCGGCATCATCTTTTTTTGCATCACATGCTTCAGCCGTCTTGCCGTTCCGCTGACAGAAATGAAGGCGGGAGCGGAGGTATTGCGCCATGTAAATGATTCAAGCTGGTCCGCTCTTTTTATCGGCATGATATTGACTGCAATCATTCATTCAAGCTCCGTCTGCATCGGCATTTTAATGAGCTTTATGAACGAAGGGATGATCGGCATTGATCAGGCGGTCAGCGTCGTTTTGGGATCTAATATCGGGACATGCGTCACGGCCGTCATGGCTGCTGTTTCAGGCGGCTATGCCGCCAGACAGACCGCCGGCGCTCACGTTGTCTTTAATATTCTCGGCGTACTCCTCGTGTTTCCCTTCCTGTCCGCAACAGCGGATTTTACGGAGCGGCTGTCTGACGATCCCGCGCAAAAGATCGCGCATTTCAGCCTTTTGTTTAATGTTGTCACCGCCTTATTGTTTCTCCCGTTCACTCATTTGTTTTACCGGCTGATTGACAGGCTGATCCCTGCGAAACCGTAAAAAAACCGATGCGCGAGGGCATCGGTTTTTTTATCTGTTATGAAGACATGCGCATGTTCTGAGTCATTTCTTCCTCAACGACGCGGACGAATTGTCCTTCATTGTACGGATAGCCTGCTTTTTGAATTTTGACTTTAACAAGTTTGCCGATTAAATCTTCCGTGCCTTTGAAGACGACTTTCATGTAATTGTCCGTATAGCCGACGAACATGCCGTCTTCATCAGACTCTTTAAACGTCTCCTCCGGAATGATTTCCAGAACCTCTCCTTCGTAATCAGAGGCATATTCTTTGGCAAGCTGGTCAGACAGGGCAATCAGCTTGTGCACCCGTTCATTTTTCACATTCTCGTCAACCTGGTCTTCCATTCTGGCCGCAGGTGTTCCGGTGCGTTTGCTGTAAGGGAATACATGAAGCTCAGAAAACTTATGTTCTTTAATGAACCGGTATGTTTCCATAAATTCTTCTTCTGTTTCACCCGGGAAACCGACGATAACATCAGAAGTTACGGCAAGACCCGGCAGTGCTTCTTTCAGCTTATTTAAACGGTCAGCGAAAAATTCCATCGTATATTTTCGTCTCATCCGTTTCAGCACGGTGTTTGATCCTGATTGAATCGGGATGTGAAGGTGGCGGACGATTTTATCAGACGCATCCAGCACTTCAATCACTTCATCAGTGATTTGGCTTGCTTCAATAGATGAAATTCTGATCCGTTTCAGTCCCTCTACACGTGTATCCAACTCACGAAGAAGCTTGGCAAAATTATAATCTTTCATATCTTCGCCGTAGCCGCCCGTATGAATCCCAGTCAGAACGATTTCTTTATAACCGGCATCCACCAGTTGCTGCGCCTGTTTAATGACTTCTTCAGGATCGCGGGAACGAAGCAGGCCGCGCGCCCAAGGAATAATGCAGAACGTACAGAAGTTGTTGCAGCCCTCTTGGATTTTCAATGACGCTCTTGTCCGGTCAGTAAAAGCGGGAACATCCAGCTCTTCAAACACGCGTGCTTTCATAATGTTGCCGACACCGTTGATCGGCTGGCGCTCTTCCCTGTACTGCTCAATGTAGCCGAGCATTTTTTCACGATCCTGCGTGCCGACGACAATGTCAACACCCGGGATGGCCATAATTTCTGCCGGAGATGTTTGCGCATAGCACCCTGTTACGCAGATTACGCCGTCAGGATTTTGGCGGATCGCCCTTCTGATGACTTGACGGCTTTTTTTATCTCCCGTGTTTGTTACCGTACATGTATTAATGACATATACATCTGCTGTCTGTTCGAATTCTTTTCGTTCATAACCCGCATCTTTAAACAGCTGCCAGATTGCTTCTGTTTCATAATGATTGACCTTGCAGCCAAGGGTATGAAAAGCAACAGTTGCCATTACTGATCACCTCTTAATAACTCTGTATGATAGGAAACTGCGCTTAACGCGTAAAGCGGCGCAGTTTCAGTCCGTAAAATTCTCGGTCCGAGGCCGCATAAGACGGCGCCTTTTTCTGAAAGCTGCTGAACTTCAGACTCAGTCAGACCGCCTTCAGGGCCGAATACGATTAAAAGAGACGAACCTTGCGGAAGGCTTTTGAGTTCCGCGGCGAAAGCGCCCGTTTCTCCCTGCTTTGATGACTCCTCGTATGCAACGACACATTTATCGACATTCTCCGCCATCTCAAGCAGCTGCCGGAATGTATGAACGGTTTTCACTTCGGGAATTTCATTGCGGTACGATTGCTCCGCCGCTTCCTTCGCGATTTTCGCCCATCTCTCCCGCTTTTTCTTTGCCTTTTTGTCGTCAAGCTTAACGACGGATCGGGCGCCTTGAAAAGGGATGAACATACTTGCCCCGAGCTCGGTCCCTTTTTGGATAATCCACTCAAGCTTATCGCCTTTCGGAAGGCCGCTGGCGATCCTGATCTTTAACGGCAGTTCACGGTTTTCCCCCGTCCATTCAGCGACGCTGCATGATATATGATCTTTAGAAATCTCTTTGAGCAGGCATAGCGCTTCATGGCCGTCTTTCGAACAGCAGATAATCCGGCCTCCCGCACTCATTCTCATGACGTTGGCAATATGGTGGACGTCTTCCCCCGTGATGTGAAAATCGGGGGTTTCGTCCATCTCCTGCTTCGTGAGCTCGATAAAATATCGTTGCATACGCTGTGACACCTACTAACTGTTATTTTTTCGCGATGATGCTGACCCAATCTTCCATAGACAGAATTTCTATGATGGTAAAGCCGGCTTTTTCCAACGCTTCTTTTACTTCCTGTTTTTTCTGGCCGATAATGCCTGAAGTAATAAAATGGCCTCCGTCTTTGAGCAGGTTGTACGCCTGCGATGTAAAGCGGAGAATCACTTCAGCCAAAATATTTGCGACAATGACATCATGTTCGCCCGTGATGCCGTCTAACAAATTATTCTGCTTCACTTCGGCCGTATCGCTCACTTTGTTCAATTTCACATTCAGACGCGCGCTTTCAACAGCGACCGGGTCAAGATCATACGCATGAACCGATTCAGCCTTAAGCATGGCGGCTGCGATGCTCAAAATTCCAGAACCCGTGCCGACATCAATGACACGGTCTCCTTTTTGAACGATACGCTCAAGCGCCTGAATGCACAGAACGGTTGTCGGATGCGTTCCCGTACCGAATGCCATGCCCGGATCCATTTCGATAATCAGTTCATCCGTATGCACCGGTGTATATGTTTCCCATGTGGGAACGATCGTGAACTTTTCAGAAATTTTCACAGGATGGTAATACTTTTTCCAAGCTGTCGCCCATTCCTCTTCATTAACCTCAGAAATGGTGATTTTGTTTCTGCCCAAATCAATATCGTACAGCAGCAGATTATTAATCGTCTCTTTAATGCCGTCGACCGTTTCGCCCAGGAAACTGTTGATCGGCAGATACGCTTTGACAATGACACCCTCATCGGGGTAATCATTGGGGTCGAGCTGGTAGATTTCCCCGTAAACATTCTCACGCTCTTTCATTAAATCAAGCGGATCTTCGATGACAACCCCGCTCGCACCAGCTTCATGCAAAATATTTGAGATGGGTTCGACCGCTTCATGTGTTGTGTGAATGCTGATTTCGGACCATTTCAAAACTACCAACTCCTATCCAATCATTACTCGCCTTTAAATGCGCGTTTTACTTTGTCAAAGAAACTCATTTCTTGTTCATCCGGCAGGTTACCGCTCACTTCAGCAAACTCGCGGATGATGTCTTTTTGTTTATCTGTCAGATTTGTCGGTGTGACGACGCGGACGACAATGTGCTGGTCGCCTTGTCCGTAGCCCCGGACATTCTGCACGCCTTTGCCTCTTAATCTGAATTTTGTGCCGGTTTGTGTGCCGGCAGGAATTTTCAATTTCACTTTTCCGTGAAGCGTCGGCACTTCCACTTCGTCTCCGAGTGCCGCTTGGGCAAACGTTAACGGCATTTCACAGTAAATATCATCTCCGTCACGCTCAAAGAACTCGTGGGCGCGCACATGGAATACGACAAACAGATCTCCCGGAGGACCTCCGTTTACACCCGGTTCACCTTGACCCGGAACGCGCAGCTGCTGTCCGTCGTCCACACCGGCAGGGATCGTAACGTTGATTTTTTTCCGTTTTTTCACTTTGCCCGTGCCGCCGCAGTCCGCACACTTGTTTTTGATGATTTTCCCTGTTCCTTCACAGTGGTGGCAGACTCTTCGGTTAAGCACTTTGCCAAACGGCGTGTTCTGTTCGACATTCAGCTGGCCTGAACCTCCGCAGTGCGAGCACGTTTCCGGCTTTGTTCCCGGCTTTGCGCCAGAGCCTTTACATGTTTCGCAATTCTCTTCGCGGGGAATTTCAATGATCGTCTCTTTTCCGAAAGCCGCATCTTCAAATGACAGTGTCATTGTATACTGCAGATCAGCGCCTTGCCGCGGTGCATTCGGATCACGGCGTCTCGTGCCGCCGCCGAAAATGCTTGAGAAGATGTCATCGAAACCGAAACCGCCGAAGTCTCCCCCGCCGCCGAATCCGCCTCCGAAGCCCTGATTAGGGTCAGTATGGCCGAATTGATCATATTGAGCGCGTTTTTGGTCGTCTGAGAGCGCTTCGTATGCTTCTTTTACCTCTTTGAATTTTTCATCTGCTCCGGATTCTTTATTGATATCAGGATGATATTTTTTTGAAAGCTTCCGATAGGCTTTTTTGATTTCATCCTTTGAAGCGCTCTTACTTACTCCAAGCACTTCATAGTAATCACGCTTACTCATCTCGCTTCACTCTCCCGAATTTCTCACATAAATTAGATTGTATCATTTTGAATTATGTTTTTTCAATTCCTTTTATCCCGGGCAAGAAAAAAAGTCAAAGCCAAGAGATGCCTGACTTTGACTTTCTGTCTGTTGAATCAGAATATGCTGTGTGTTCTTCCGCTTTCTGCGGAAAGAACTTATTTTTTCGCTTCGTCGTCTTTTACTTCTTCGTATTCCGCATCGACAACGTTATCGTCCGCTTTTTTGCCTTCAGCGTTTGCTCCGCCTTCAGCCTGCTGCGCTTTTGCCGCTTCTTCATAAAGCTTCATGGAAAGCTCTTGAACGATTGTTTGAAGCTCATCTTTTTTCGCTTTGATCTCTTCAATTTCGTTTTTCTCGATAGCTGCTTTCAGCGCGTCTTTCGCGTCGTTTGCTTTTTTCACTTGCTCTTCGTCCACTTTGCCTTCCAGGTCTTTTAGAGTTTTTTCCGTTTGGAACACAAGCTGGTCAGCTTCGTTGCGGACTTCGATTTCTTCTTTTCTCTTCGCATCAGCGTCAGCGTTTTCTTCCGCTTCTTTTACCATGCGTTCGATTTCGTCATCTGAAAGACCTGAAGAAGATTTGATTGTAATGTTTTGTTCTTTTCCTGTGCCTAAGTCTTTCGCTCTTACGTTTACGATACCGTTTTTGTCAATATCGAAAGAAACTTCGATTTGCGGTACGCCGCGCGGTGCAGGCGGGATATCAGTAAGCTGGAAGCGGCCGAGCGTTTTGTTGTCGGCAGACATCGGGCGCTCACCTTGAAGCACGTGAATGTCAACAGCTGTTTGGTTGTCAGCTGCAGTTGAGAATACTTGAGACTTGCTCGTCGGAATTGTCGTATTGCGGTCGATCAGTTTCGTGAACACGCCGCCCATTGTTTCAATACCGAGAGAAAGCGGTGTAACGTCAAGAAGTACAACGTCTTTTACGTCTCCTGTGATGACGCCGCCTTGAATCGCAGCACCAAGCGCTACAACTTCATCAGGGTTTACGCCTTTATGCGCTTCTTTACCTGTTTCTTTTTTGATTGCTTCCTGTACGGCAGGAATACGTGTAGATCCGCCGACAAGAATAACTTTGTCGATTTCGCTTGCAGAAAGATCCGCATCTTGAAGAGCCTGACGGACAGGAGCCATTGTGCGTTCAACAAGATGAGCGGAAAGCTCTTCAAATTTAGCGCGGGTCAATGTCAGCTCAAGGTGAAGAGGACCTGCTTCTCCCGCTGTGATAAATGGTAAAGAAATTTGCGTAGATGATACGCCGGAAAGGTCTTTTTTCGCTTTCTCAGCTGCATCTTTCAAACGCTGAAGCGCCATTTTGTCTTTTGAAAGATCAATGCCGTTTTCTTTTTTGAATTCTGCTACGAGATGATCAATGATGACTTGGTCAAAGTCGTCCCCGCCAAGACGGTTGTCACCGGCAGTTGAACGGACTTCAAACACGCCGTCGCCAAGTTCAAGAACAGATACGTCAAACGTACCGCCGCCAAGGTCGTATACAAGAATGGTTTGGTCTTCGTCCGTTTTATCAAGTCCGTATGCAAGCGCTGCTGCAGTCGGTTCGTTGATAATACGCTCTACTTCAAGACCGGCGATTTTACCGGCATCTTTTGTCGCTTGACGCTCTGCATCGTTGAAGTATGCCGGAACCGTGATAACAGCTTTTGAAACTGTTTCGCCCAGGTAGCTTTCAGCGTATGCTTTCAGATGCTGAAGGATAATAGCTGACACTTCTTGAGGCGTGTAGTCTTTTCCTTCGATTTCTACTTTATAGTCAGTACCCATATGGCGTTTGACAGACATGATTGTGTTAGGGTTTGTGATTGATTGGCGTTTTGCCACTTCCCCTACTTGGCGCTCGCCGTTTTTAAATGCAACGACTGACGGAGTAGTACGGTTTCCTTCAGCATTGGCGATAACTGTAGGCTCGCCGCCTTCAAGCACTGCCACACATGAGTTTGTCGTACCCAAGTCAATTCCGATTACTTTACTCACTTTGAATTACCTCCTGCTATGTAGTTATTGATTCACTTTTACCATTGAAGGACGGATAACGCGATCCTTCAGTTTGTAGCCTTTTTGCAGTTCTTCGATAACAATATTGCTGCCGAAGTTTTCATCTTCGACCTGCATTACGGCTTGGTGAAGGTTCGGATCAAATTCCTGACCGACAGCTTCGATGGCTTCAACGCCTTCTTTTTCAAGGGCGTCTATCAGCTGGCGGCGGACCATTTCCATACCTTGCAGCAAGCTTTTTGTCTGCTCGCTTTCAGCTTCTACCTGTAAAGCCCGTTCAAAGTTGTCGAGAGCCGGAAGGATTTCCGTTACGACGTTTTGAGAACGGTATTTCTGAGCAGCTTCCATTTCAAGGCGGCTGCGTCGTTTATAGTTTTCAAAGTCTGCTTGAACACGCAAAAGCTTGTTTTCTTTTTCATCAAGCAAACCCTGCAATTCATCAATTTGGTGCTGAAGGTCTTCTTCCTGACCAACGGTTTCTTCATGCTGTTCTTCTGAAGCGGCTTGTTCTGTCATTTCTTCTTGTTCTGCTGCTTCAACCTGTTCTGCGGTTTGTTTTTCTTCTGACATTGTGTTCACCTCCCTCAAATGCTGTAAAAAGATGACTGAAAATGATTGCCAAAATTCCCTTATTCATCATACAAACTTGTGAATGCTTTTGACAAGTCCGAAGTCACGTGCTGCAGCAGGCTGACGACTCTTGAATAATTCATGCGTGTCGGCCCGATGATGGCGATTGATCCGATCTGCTTCGTATCAACAGTATAGGTGGCCGTGATTAAGCTGCAGTTTTCCATTTCTTCGTAGTCATTTTCTTTCCCGATTTTGATTGAAATCCCGGCTTTTGATGACTGAAACAGCTTCAGAACATCCTGCTCTTTTTCAATTAAGGATAAGAGCGAGCGGACCCGTTCAATATCGTGGAACTCCGGCTGATTCAGCATATTGATTTTTCCGCCGAAAAACAATTTCTCAACATGGGTCGCCGGATGGAATGTGGATCGGAGCGATTCGAGAATGCTGTCATAGTTGGCAATATGCTGCCTTAAATATGTGACAACCTCTTTAAAAATACGCTCATTCAGTTCGTCCATCGGCACGCCCGCTAATCGATCGTTTAATATATTGACCAGTTTTTCAATATCGGCCAAATCCACTTTAGCCGGAAAATTGATGGTGCGGTTTTCGACATGACCCGTGTTCGTGACGAGGATGGCGACCGCCTTATCCGGCTGGATCGGAACGATTTGAATCTGTTTAAGATAGTTCTCGCTCAGCGTCGGCCCGAGGACAATCGATGTGTAGTTTGTCAGATCGGACAGGATTTGCGCTGATTTTTGGACTGTTTTTTCCAGCTCGAAGATTTTTTCTTTAAATATCGAGTGAATTAAATCCAGATCGGTTTTTGTCAGCTTGACGGGTGACAGCAAATGATCGACATAATACCTGTACCCTTTTTCCGACGGAATCCGTCCTGAGGATGAATGGGTTTTTTCAATAAAGCCCAATTCCTCCAAGTCAGCCATCTCGTTTCTGATCGTTGCAGAGCTGAATGTAATCTCGTCTTTTTTTGAAAGAGTTCTTGATCCTACAGGCTGCGCTGATTGTATAAAATCATTAATAATCACTTGCAGGATCAACAGCTGACGATTTGTTAACATCATCATCACCCCTGTTAGCACTCAAGGTCAGCGAGTGCTAATTCTATATCAAAAGTAACAAACCAAAAGAAAAATGTCAATTATAACTCACCCAAAAAAGCGCCAAAAACCTCATTTCCTAATAATTTGCCCTCATGCGTTAATGCAACCGATTCTTCCGTGTCACAGATCAGGCCTTTTTCGGTTAAATCTTTGAGAACATCGGGAAACAGTTCGTCAACCGAGCGTCCGAATTTATCGAGAAAAGCTTGCTTTTGTACGCCGGACATTTTTCTGAGACCGAGGAACATTTCTTCTTCAATCTGCTCCTCACGTGTCACCTCGTGCGTGTCACGATAAGGCAGCCCCTTTTCTTCGATGAGCTGAATGTAATGTTTCACAGGCCCGGCGTTGACGGTGCGCGTGCCGCTGATATACCCGTGAGCGCCTGCGCCAAAACCGAAATACGCTTCATTGCTCCAATACGTCAGATTATGCTGCGACTCGTATCCGGGCTTTGCAAAGTTACTGATCTCGTATTGACGGATGCCCGCTTCACTCATCTGCCTCATGACCGTTTCATACATCTCGGCCTCTTGTTCTTGCGCCGGGAGATGCAGACGGCCTTTTTGCATTAAATTATAAAACACCGTTTTCGGCTCTACGATCAGCGAGTAAACGGAATAATGCTCCGCATCAAGAGACAAAGCCGTTTTGACGGAATTGTCAAGGTCGGCCAGCGTCTGACCCGGCAGGCCGAACATCAAATCGAGACTGATGTTGTCGAAGCCGAGAGCCCTCGCTCGTTCAAAGGAAGTGAATACGTCCTTTTGTTTATGCACTCTGCCGATTTTTTGTAAAAGCTCATCTTCAAAGGTTTGAACACCGAAGCTCAGCCTGTTGACACCGGCATTTTTCATGATTTTTAATTTTTCCGGGGACAAATCATCCGGATTCGCTTCCGCGGCAAATTCTATGAGTCCGTCAGAAGGTTTCAGCACACGGTGAATGGAATCCATCAATTTTTCCAGCTGGTCGGGTGAGAGCGATGTCGGCGTGCCTCCCCCGATAAAAATCGTGCGGAGATCGGGGCGTCCCGTCCGTTCTATTGTGTTTATCATTTCCTTTTCGAGTGAGTTTAAGTACTCATCGACAGGCTGGCTCTGAATAAAATATTTATTGAAATCGCAATAGTGGCAGATATGCTCACAAAACGGAATATGAATATAAGCTGATTTCATTTTGAAACACCTTCTTCTTTACAGAAAGAAGCCGCAGCGCGGGACTGCGGCGGCTTCCGTTATTTTTTCGGGCTGTCATCCATTTTAAGAACGGCCATAAACGCTTCCTGCGGCACTTCTACCGAGCCGACCTGCTTCATCCGGCGTTTTCCTTCTTTTTGTTTTTCAAGAAGCTTCCGTTTCCGCGAGATGTCTCCTCCGTAACATTTTGCAAGGACGTTTTTCCGCATGGCCTTAATGGTTGAGCGGGCCACGATTTTCTGTCCGATCGCTGCCTGTACGGGCACTTCGAATTGCTGGCGGGGAATCAATTCTTTCAATTTTTCGACGATGACTTTCCCGCGCTCGTATGCGTAATCGCGGTGCACGATAAATGACAGCGCATCAATTTTTTCTGCATTCAGCATAATGTCCATTTTGACGAGTTTGGACGGTTTGTAGCCGATCAGCTCGTAATCGAAAGAGGCGTACCCTTTCGTGCTGGATTTCAGCTGATCAAAAAATTCATATACGATTTCCGCAAGAGGCATCTCATATACAATGCTGACCCGGTTGGCGTCTAAGTACTGCATATCGATAAAGTTGCCCCGTTTCCCCTGGCAAAGCTCCATAACCGCTCCGACGTAATCGTTCGGAACCATCATCGTCGCTTTGACATAAGGTTCTTCCACCCGCTCTATTTTTTGCGGGTCAGGCATGTTTGACGGGTTATCCACGATGATCTTTTCGCCGTCCGTCATATAAACGTCATAAATAACGCTCGGCGCGGTCGTAATAAGGTCAATTTTAAATTCCCGTTCAATCCGCTCTTGAATGATTTCCATGTGAAGCATTCCTAAAAAACCGCAGCGGAAACCGAAGCCGAGGGCTTGTGACGTCTCCGCCTCGTATTGAAGAGATGAATCGTTCAATTCAAGTTTTTCCAGAGCTTCGCGCAAATCATTATATTTGGCTGTGTCAATCGGATAAAGTCCGCAGTATACCATCGGATTGAGTTTGCGGTAGCCCGGAAGCGCTTCTGCCGCAGGCTTAACCGCGCTCGTGATCGTATCACCGACACGGGTGTCGCCGACGTTTTTGATTGCGGCTGTCAAATAGCCTACGTCACCGACTGTCAATTCGTCAGCCGGCTGCGCTTTCGGCGTAAAGACGCCGACTTCAATGACTTCAAACTCTTTTCCGGTTGCCATCATTTTAATTTTCTGGCCCGGTTTGACCGTTCCTTCTACGACTCTGATATACGCGACGACTCCGCGGTACGCGTCATAAAGCGAGTCAAAGATGAGCGCTTTCAGCGGAGCTTCCGGATCTCCCGCGGGAGCCGGCACTTTTTCTACGATCTGTTCTAAAATGTCTTCGATGCCGATGCCCGCTTTCGCTGAAGCGAGGACGGCGTCTGAAGCGTCAAGGCCGATAACGTCCTCAACCTCTTGACGCACACGTTCTGGCTCTGCGCTCGGAAGATCGATTTTATTAATGACAGGAAGAATCTCAAGATCATTATCAAGCGCCAGATAGACGTTCGCCAATGTCTGCGCTTCTATTCCCTGAGCCGCATCAACAACGAGAATCGCGCCTTCACAGGCAGCCAGGCTTCGCGAAACTTCATATGTAAAGTCGACGTGTCCGGGCGTGTCGATGAGATGGAATATATATTCTTCTCCGTCTTTTGCTTTGTATTTCAGCTGAACGGAATTTAATTTGATGGTAATTCCCCGTTCGCGTTCAAGGTCCATTGAATCAAGCAATTGTTCTTTCATTTCCCGCTGGGTGATCGCCGATGTTTTTTCTAAAATCCGATCCGCCAAGGTCGATTTGCCGTGGTCTATATGGGCGATGATGGAGAAATTCCGGATTCTTGACTGCCTCTCTAAACGCTTTTCTTTATCTGTCACAATCTATCACTCCTACTATTAAACGCAAAATACACTAGCTTAGATTATATCAATAGGATTGTAAACATTCAATTAAAACAAGAAAGAGAAAAGCTTCCTTTAAGGAATCATCCGCTTTTCTCTTCATCAATGCTATCGGTTCAGTTTCGAAACCCACTCGTACATCGCCTGCGCCGAGTCCGTCACGGTATTTGAAAGGGTTTCTCCCGCTTTTGAAAACAGGTTGAAGGTTTCCGCCTGTTCCAGCTGTTTTTGTTTTTCTTCCAGATCTTTCGCCGTAACGGTTTGCCCCAAAATGGAAGCTTCTTTTTCCTGTCCTTCTCCGCCGCCGAGCGTGAATGCTCCTTTTAAGGAGGGATCTTTGTATCCTTTCATATCAAGCATTCCGCTGTTTGCCTGCTGCATGCCGAACAAAACGCCGAAAAACATGACAATGGCGATCAGCAGGCATTTGCCGGTAAAACGGATCATTCGAATCACCTGATTTCTATTGTTTTTTCTTCTCTCCTGATTGCGAGCTGACCTTGTCTGCATCCCAGTACAGTTCGCTGAACACATCGGCCACGGCATCTGATGCGCGCCTCAGTTCTTCAAGATTGTTATCCACGCCCCCGAATTCCAGCAGAAGCGACCTGTCGTTTAAATCCTGGTTGTATACTCCATTATCTCCCGGAGAGCCTTTTGATAAAACACCGACGCTTAAGCCGGGGTATTTTTTCTCCATCAGCTTATGAAGTTCACTTGCGAGTTTATAGTTTTCTTCAAAATTAGCGCTTTTTTTGCCGACCACGATGGCGACTCTGGCATAGCTTTTTCCTTTGATGTCGGCTGTCGTATTTTTCTTGCGGCGGGAATCCCGGTGAATGTCTATGGTATATTGCAGATTTTTATTTTTGGCGAGCGCGCTTTTTACGACCGGCCTTGATTCGTCATAGCTTCGCGCATAATTTAAGCCGTCTTTGTTCAGGCGGGCCTGAATGTCGGTTTTATCTACGGTCGCTCCTACACCTTGCGCTTCAAGCGCTTTTCCGAACATATCTCCGACAAGCGTGACATTGGCCTTCGAATGGCGGGCGTTATCAGGATTTGTTTCCCCCTTTAACAGAGGAAGATAAGATTCGGTATTATGAGTGTGGTAAATAAAAACGACTTTTTTGCTGCCTGTTGAATGTTTCGGCGGCGCCGTTTCTTCTTTTTTCGTTTTGTTTTCGATTTCTGCCAGGTTCACTTCTTTTTCTTTTTCCATCACCTTCGACGGCGGCGGAGATTCAGCAGGCATATTCGTATAATCCGTCCCCTGCCCCGCCAGAAGGATCTCCGTATCGTATTGGGCAAATCCCGGCAGCTCACGTCCCAAGAAACTCCGCGGGTCTTCCATATTAATACTTGTCGCCAGTTTTAAGGAAAGCCGGGACAACTGAAAAGAGTCTTTTTCAGGAAGCTCTGAGGCGAAATAATGATTTTCCATACCGAGGAGGTGTGCAAACGCGTCACCCGGAAGTTCTCCGGCAATTCCGTGAAGAGAATCCGAAGAAAGCCTCAGTTCAGGGCGAAGCGATGTGAGCACACCCGATAATACGAAAATAACGATAAGGCTTGTCATAAACAAAAACATGCCCTTGAGCGCATTTCCACCGTTTACTGCAACGACAATTTGACGGTTTCTGCGTTTTTTTCTCATGATTTGAATCCCTCCAGCGCTTGTCTAGTAATTACTCTATGAACAAGCTAGAGGAGGTAGAACCATTTTAATGATTATAAGAACCTTTGTTATCTTGTGACACTTTTTCATGAAGGGCGGTGTTTAACCCGTTTGCAAGCACGTTCGCCATATCATCAATAAAGGTGTCAATCTCCTTCGGCGTGACCATCAGATTATGGCCGAGCGGAGAGAGCACTTCGTGAATCAGCTGGCGTTTTTCGTTTTCGTCCAGCGTGCCGACAATACCGAGAAAGGATTGGCGTTCTTTTTCTCCGGGAAGATCTTCGTCTGTCAGCACCTTCTTTTTGCCGAAGTTCATTCCGGCGGGCACCAGAGATCTTGACGGGCTGTCATCTTTCATCTCTCTGCCGAAATGCTTTAATATATAATCCACCGTATCGCTCGCGATCGTAACCGCATCAACGACAGTCGGTACCCCGATTGCGATGACGGGGATGCCGAGCGTTTCCTTGCTTAATTCTTTTCTCTTATTGCCGACGCCTGATCCCGGGTGAATGCCCGTATCAGAAAATTGGATGGTCGTGTTCACCCTTTCAACGGCTCTTGCCGCAAGAGCGTCTACCGCAATCACAAAATCCGGCTTTGATTCTTTGATCACACCTTGAATAATATCGCTCGTTTCAATTCCCGTTAATCCCATCACACCGGGAGCAAGCGCGCTGACCGGCCTGTACCCTTCCTGTACGTTTTCCGGCTGAAGCCTGAACAGATGCCTTGTCACAAGAAGGTTTTCGGTCACGAGAGGGCCGAGCGCATCCGGCGTCACATTCCAGTTGCCGAGACCGACGATCAAACAGCTTGCATCCTTTGGAATCTTTAATGCCGACAGATAGGCGGAAAATTCCTCGGCAAACACTTCCGTTACTTTTTCCTGCATGTCAGAGTCGTGTTCCCGAACCCCTTGAGCCTCGATCGTGACATAGCGTCCCTGCTTTTTCCCCGATAGCTCGGCGCCTTCTTTGGTAATATCGACGGTTCTGACTTTAATGCCGCCCTTGTCGCGTTCTTTTTCAATAAACCCGTTTATTTCTTTTGTCTGACCGGCTTGTCCGTCTTTTACCGCCTGTTTCGTTTCTACCGCTAAATCCGTCCGTATCAGAAATTGATTGACATCCAGTTCGTTGTTTTTCACAGGAAAGACCTCCTTCAATCATCGTGGTATATAGTGTGACCATTTACAAAACGAATCATGCGAATTTACCCATCAACGAAAAATACTTTACATTTATATTGCAATCTAAAGTTCTGTTTGATAGAATACAATTTGTTCTATTGTGAAGAAGATTTAACCTTAAGACACTGTGCTACAGGTTGTATCTTAGGAGGTGAAACACATGCCAAACATTAAATCAGCGATTAAACGTACAAAAACAAACAACGAACGCCGCGCTCATAACGCGACAATCAAATCTGCTATGCGTACTGCAATCAAACAAGTTGAAGCTTCTGTTGCTAACAACGAAGCGGATAAAGCGAAAACTGCTCTTTCTGAAGCAGCGAAACGCATTGATAAAGCAGTGAAAACAGGTCTTGTACACAAAAATGCCGCAGCTCGATACAAATCTAGACTTGCGAAACAAGTGAACGGACTTTCTGCATAATACAAAAACGATCCCTTTAACGGGGATCGTTTTTTTCATTCAGTCCCGAGAAGCTCAAGGAGAAAGAGCTCCAGCAAGAGCTGCTTGTCCTTTTTCCCCGTTTTCATTTCATAATCCATCACTGCGAGCCTTTCTATAATACGCCGCAGCTCTTCTTCAGAAAATAGCCTCGCCTGATCCATCGCCAGCTTTACCCGGAAGGGGTGCACCTTTAAGTTGGAAGCGATTTGCTTTTGGCCGTATCCTTGTCCCGCAAAATACTTTGTCTGCATAATCAGACGGAATTGGTTGGCGATCAGCGCCATAATTTTGATCGGTTCTTCGTTTTGTTTTAAAAGATCATAAAATATTTGAAGACTTTCCGTCCGTTTTCGGTTCACGATTTTGTTGATCAGCTCAAAAATATTCTGCTCCAAACTTCTTGCGACAAGCTCCCGGACATCTTCAAGCGTGATCTCATGTCTGTCACCGGTGTAGGCGGAGAGTTTTTGTATTTCCTGATATATGGAAGACAGATGGCCGTTTGCAAGCAGAACCAAATGCTCGGCAGCTTCTGTATCCATCGTTTTATTTTCGGATTTCGCCAGATTAATCGTAAAATCAGTCGTCTCCTTTGCATTCAGCTCCTTAGCTTCAATCATAAGGGCTTTTTGCTTCAGCGCTTTCGTCAGCTTTTTCCGTTCGTCCAGCTTTTCATACGGAGCCACAATCACAAAGACCGTATAAGGCGCAGGCTCCTTCAGGTAAGTCTCCAAAGCGCTTGTATTATGCTCTATTTTTTCTTTCTTTTTTTCCCCTGTTAAAAAAGACGGATTTTTTACGATAACCAGCCGCTTCTCTCCCATAAACGGAAACGTTTCCGCATCGGTTATGGCCTGGTCAAGCGGATCCTCTTCAAGATCAAAAACAGACAGGTTAAAATCTTTAGTCTCCTCATCAACGACAGCTTGTCTGATCCGGCTGACAGTCTCTTGGAGCAGATACGTTTCTTTTCCGTATAAGCAATAAACGGAGCGGACATCCCCTTTTTTCAGGGCTTTCCAAACATCAAATACCATGATCGTATGACTTCCTCTCTTTCTTGATCCCCTTCTATCCTAAATTGAGTTCGGCAAATAGTAAAGAGGAAGCTTTAAAAAGGACAGCTTCCTCATTTATAATAAACGCCTGATTCACAAGCTCCCGGGTCTGCTTGTAAAAAGGCGATAATCACAAGAACAGAAAACGTTACCATCACTTCTAGATTTTTCAAAACAATTCCAGTATACTTAGGGAAGTCAGGAGGGATGAAATTGAATGATTTTGAAAAAAACGTTCAAAGCAAACGAAATGATGCTGTTGACTCAGCTGTCGGTTTTGTCGTGTCCTTCGGATTTTTCGCCTTTTTGTTCGTGATGGCAACAGCCATCCATCTTATCGGCTCTTAGCCGCATTCCGGGCTGCTGTCAATCGGCAGTCTTTTTTACTTCTTGCGCCCTGGTTTCTTCTATATCATATGGAGGGAAGACGGAAAACGTTCCGGCGCCTTTTTCAAATCTGTATTGAATCGTTCCGCTGATATCGGTGCGAAGCACATTGACAGAGTACGCCTTCAAACGATCCAGCACTTCTTCATGCGGATGATGGTATCGATTCTCTTTTCCTGCTGAAATCAGCGCTGCTTCCGGCTGAAGCTGTTTCAAAAAGGCTTCACTCGTTGAGCTTTTGCTGCCGTGATGACCCGCCTTCAATATATCAGCCTTCAGTTTCGGATACGTTTTCAGCACTTCTGTTTCGCCGTCCGATTCTAAATCTCCCGTCAAAAGCCAGCTCACTCCGCCTAAAACCGTCCAAAGCACCAGTGATGAATCATTTTTACTCTTTCCGTCAGATGACTCCGGAGACAGCACCTGAAACTGAAGATCACCCGCTGTAATGGTGTCGCCCCGCTTTGCTTCGGCAACGGGAATGTTGTTTTCTTTCGCCATTTTTAATATGTTCTGATCCTTCGGTTCTTTTACGAATCCCACGGGGACAATTAACCGTTTGACTCTATGATTTTTGATTAACACTCCGGCTTCTCCGATGTGATCCTGATCCGCATGGGTTAAAAACAGCGCATCCAGCTTTTTCACCCCTTTTCCGTTTAAAAACGGAATCAAAACCTTCTCGCCGATAGAATACGTGTGGCGTTTTTCTTTCCATGATTCTCCGGGATAAGCAATCACTCCCCCTGTATCAACCATTACGGTCCCTTTGCGGTGCGGCGCGCTTATAAACAGCGAGTCTCCCTGCCCGATATCAAGCATATCCGCTTCTCCCCATGGACTGAAATACGGACGGCATATTAAATAAGCCAAAACCGCGCAGAAAAAAAGAGCCGATTTCCTGAGTTTTAAAAAACCTCCCTTTTCCAAAGCCGCAAAAAGCGTAAAAACGGAAACCGCAAGCAGAAGAAGGGAAAGAAAGTCAGGCTTTGACACAATCATAGTAAATAAATCAACGGATGCCGCATATGTAATGAAATCATGCACAGGCTTCATCACAAGGTCAAACATATCAAACAAACATTCTCCCATCTGCCTTGAAAGCAAAAGAAGAAGGAAGCCGATGACAGAAACCGGAATGACAAATAACGTATAAAATGGCACCATCACCATGTTCATCGGAAAACTGACAAGTGAAATTTGCTGAAAATGATAGAGAAGAAACGGAAGTGAGCTGAGCTCTGCAATGAATGAGGCCATCGCAAGCCCGGCAAGTCTGCTTTTCCCCGCTTTCTTTAAAATGGAGGATGACAGAATTAAAGAGGCGCTTACCGCAAAGGAAAGCTGGAAGCCCGCCTGCCAAAGGAAGTAAGGATTAAACAGCAGGAGCAGCAGATAAGACAGAGACAATGCAGCAGAGGAATGAATGCCGCGTTTAACAAGAGTTCCGGCGATATAAAATCCCAGCATGAGGGATGCGCGCAATACGGATGGGGCGGCACCGCTCAGCAGCGTATACACCGGCAAAAACAGCAGCAGCAACATCCCCGCCTTTTCTCTTGTCAGCCCGATTCTGATCAGAGCATAAAATAGTCCCGCCGTAATAAGACCGACATGCATTCCGGAAATCGCCATTAAATGAACGACTCCCAAATTTTGATATGCACTCAGTATATCGTCCTCTATAGAAAATCTTTCACCTAAGGTCAGCGCTTCAACAATTCCGGCGGAAGATTCAGGTACGTGATTCCGAATGATTGAAATCAAATTTTTTCTGAAGTTCAGCAGTTTAAACAGCGGCTGTTTGGATTTTTCACACTGCTCAATGGAAGTCACGGAAAATAACCAGTGAATCTGCTGAGAGTAAAGATATTCCTTATAATCAAAACCTCCGGGAATCGTCGCATGTGCAGGCTGTTCCAGAGAGCCTGTAAACGTGCAACGCATCCCCGGTTCAAGCTGTTCAATGAGTCTCTTTTCCTCAAGAGACCGGATTTTATACGAAGCCGCCCATTTTTCCTTGTCATGTGTACGGATAACGGCTGACATTTTCGCTCCGTCAACCTTCGGAATATTAGTGATGACGGCCTGTTCAGTATAACTGCCGGCCTGATACCGCGTTACATTCGCAGCGTCACAAACCGTATAAAGAAAGAAATAAACACAAAAAGAAACGAGGCAGACAACAACCGGAGCAGGCTGCTTTGTTTTTATCATAATAAAGAGAAGATACAGAAGAAAAAGGAGCAGAACCCAGAAGACATGAGCGGCGGCAATTCCCGCAGTTGCAGAAACCGCCGCCAGAGGCAGAAGAAGGTATTTATATTTCATTTATACGTAACTGGTAAACAGCTCATTGGCCTGTTCATGAATTTTTTTCAGTTCATCTGCCTTAACTCCCGCATCAGATAATTGCTGAATCAGACCTGCTACAAAAGACAATTTTTCGCGGTTTTTCAGATCGATGATCATTTCATCAAGTTCGACCTGCTCCACCTTGACTCCGGCTTGGCTGAACAGCTCTTTTGCATAAGGCTGTGTTTTGTAATCTTCGGCATAATAGACCGTTTTGATGCCTGCCTGGATAATTGATTTGCAGCATTGAATACAAGGATAATGCGTCACATAAATTTCGGCGCCCTCCGTCGGAACACCGAACTTAGAACATTGCAGAATCGCATTCATCTCTGCATGTATGGTCCTCTGGCAATGATTATCTATTAAAAGGCATCCTTCATCAGCGCAATGGACGCCGCCGGCAATTGAGCCGTTGTATCCGCCGGCAATCATCCGCTTATCTCTGACTACGGTTGCCCCGACTGACAGTCTCGGACATGTGCTTCTCAGCGCCAGCAAATGGCTTTGCGCCATAAAATATTGATTCCATGAGATTCGTTCCACAAGTGTTCCCTCCAAAAAGTCTTGTTGCTTTTCTAAGTTTACATAGATTTAAGCAGAACCGTCAATTCACTTTACCGTAATGGAAGTTTTTATCCGCTCAAATGACTTTTCTCCAAAGCCTGATACATTCATCAAATCTTCAGCAGTCTGAAACCGTCCGTTTTCTTCTCGGTAGGCGATAATGGCTTCCGCTTTTTTCTGCCCCACCCCGGAAATCGCCTGAAGTTCGTCCAAAGATGCCGTATTGATATTGACAGCTGCATTCTCCTTTTCACCCGCTGCTGTTTTCGGGTGATTCTCTTCTTCGCCTTCACTCGGAATATAAACAATCGTCCCGTCCTGCAGCTGCTCTGCTAAATTAACATTCAATTCATCCGCCTTTTTCTTCAGGCCTCCGGCTTTTTCAATGGCTTGCGTCACTCTGTCTCCCGCTTTCATTTCATACACGCCGGGATTTCGGACCGCACCTTTCACATCAATCATAATCTTATCGTCTGCGGTGTCTTTTTTGTCCGCGACGGAGGCTGAGGCTGTTTGGCCGAGCACGGACTGCTGTTTGACCGGCTCTTCCTTTTCAGAACGAAACAGCCAAATACAGATAAAAACCGCCCCTGCCGCAAGACAAGCGCCCAGAATTTTCAGGTTCCGCCGCAGCCGCTCCGTCATCATCGCTTTCGTCATATTGCATTGCCTCCCCGCATAAGGTTTAGAGGATTAAGGGAAAAAGGAGGGGAATTCATTGAAAATAGGCTTTATCGGCACCGGAAACATGGGAACGATCCTGATTGAATCGTTTATCGAATCAAACGCTGCCGATCCCTCACATATCACCATCACAAACAGAACAATCGAAAAAGCATTAAAACTAAAAGAACGTTTCAGCGGCATCCATGTCATTGAGGATCAGGAAAAGCTCGTACAGGATAATGAAATAATATTCATTTGTGTAAAACCGCTGGATATATATCCTTTGCTGAAAAAACTCACACCGCATTTACGGAAAGATCACATTTTAATCTCCATTACCAGCCCCGTTCAGACGGATCAGATTGAACATACGGTTCCGTGTCAGACGGCCCGCGTCATTCCGAGCATTACGAACCGCGCCTTGGCCGGCGTCTCGCTTGTTACGTTCGGCAAAAGCTGCAGCGAGGCAGCAAAAGCAGATATTCAAACACTGTTCACTCATATTTCAAAACCTGTGGAAATCAGCAGCGGCATTACAAGAGCGGCGTCAGACATTGTCAGCTGCGGGCCCGCTTTTATGAGTTATCTCGTTCAGCGCTTTATTGACGCGGCAGTGGAAGAAACGGACATCACCAAAGAAGAAGCCGTGATTATGTCGACAGAAATGCTTGTCGGTCTCGGAAAGCTTCTTGAAACGGGGCATTACACGCTTCCCGCCTTGCAGGAAAAAGTATGCGTAAAAGGCGGCGTCACCGGAGAAGGACTGAAGGCTCTCGAAAGCGGTGTTCAGGATATGTTCAATCGTGTCTTTCAGCGTACACATGACAAATACGATGAAGATATATCGTTAGTGAAGAAGCAATTTCACGTGTAACTGAGTATGCCATAAAGAGCTTTATCGCGCCAATCGCAAAAAATGCATTTTAAAAACCATCGTTCCGTTTAAACGATGGTTTTTGGTTTGCCTGCCGTAAAGAAAAGACGTTCAGACTCTGTTGAAGGAGGCCGGTCTGTAAAATCAGCCGTCACCTTCTTCAGTTCAAATCCGGTCTCTGCAAGCATTTGTTTATATTCTTCAATGTAAAATGTTTTTTGCTCATGCGTCTCGTCATAGCGGTCATAAGATTGTCCGTTCCATACGAAAAAGGACATATCATGGATGACAGAAAGCTCTTCATCGCCGGCAAAGCTTTGCCAGATATAGCTGATCTGCTCATCCTGATCCGCATGGGTGCTGTCCGGAAAAAGCTCCGTCATTTTATACGGGGAATGGACGTCAAACAGAAGCAGGCCGCCCTCCTTCAAAACTTGAAAAACACTTTTGAAGGTGCTTAAGACATCATTTTTCGTTTTTAAGTAATTTAGGGAATCACAGCAGATGACTACGGCATCAAACTGTTCTTCAAAACCGGAAAGCTTTCTCATATCCTGCTGGAGAAAAAGAATCGGCTTTCCCGTTTTTTTCTGCTGGGCACAGCTCAGCATATCTTCACTCAAATCAATCCCCGTGACTTCGCAGCCTTTTTCAGCAAGCCTGATGGATATTTCTCCGGTTCCGCAGGCAAGATCAAGCACCCTTCCCTTTTCCGGAAGAGACGCTTCGATCCAGCCCGCCCATTCATCATACGGCGCATGTGACATTAACTCGTCATATACACCGGCGAAGCCTTGGTAAATCATGAGTTCAAGCCGAGTTCAAGCTCTGCGAGCGGCGCGTCGCCCCATAGCTTTTCAAGATTATAGTAGCTTCTTTCATCTTTATGGAAAACGTGGACAATGACGTCGCCGAGATCAACTAAAACCCAGCGAGCCTCATCAAACCCTTCCATCTTTTTGACATCAATGCCGTTTTCTTCTGCCTGATCTTTAATTTCACGCGCAATGGCCTGAACCTGTTTATCAGAATTCCCGTGGCAGATTAAAAAGTAATCCGCTACAAGTGAGATTCCTTCCATGTCCAGCGCTAAAATATCTTCTGCACGTTTATCGTCGCATGCTTTTGCCGCGATTTTTAATACGGAAGCTTGATTCATTTTCCATATTCCTCCTGTCATTTTTGAGACACCAGCCAGTTATAGGTTGCAAACGTCTCCGGAAAGACCGGCTGGTTTTTTTTCATCAGAAATATCATTGTATTTTTCATCGCTTGTATGAGCGCTTCGTTCAGATCTGTTTCCGCCAGACGGCGCACCTCTTCCACTCCGGGAAAATGGCGGCCGGGTTCAATGTAATCCGCAACGTAGATGACTTTGTCTAAAAGGGTCATTCCGGGACGCCCTGACGTGTGATAGCGGATTGCATCCAAGATCTCAGGATCAGTGATCCCCGCTTCTTTCTCAGCCAAATACGCTCCCACAGGGGCATGCCACAGCTCGGCATTGTAATCCAAGAGCTCAGCCGGCATTTTTTCCCGCACGATGATCTGCTTCATTTCTTCTTTCGGCCGGAATTTCGCATAATCATGAAAAATAGCCGCCATTTCCGCTTTTTTCGTATCTGCTCCGAACCGGCCTGCGAGAATAACCGCCGTATCTGTCACGCCGATTGTGTGGATGTAGCGATGCTCGGTCAGCTGTTCTTTGACGCAGGCAAGTGCTTCCTCACGATTCATATAAATCATTCTCCTCTATATACTGCCTCACTTTATTCGGCATTAAGTATTGCGTCGGCTTTTTTGCTTTGAGACGTTCTCTCAGCATCGTTGACGAAACGTCAAATTCCGGAACGTCGGCAAAAAGCAGCGGGTACGGTGTCTCAATATGATACCCCGGGCGCCGCACTCCGATAAATTGAATGAGCGTGAGCAGTTCGTCCAGTTTGTACCATTTCGGCAGATATTCAATCATATCCGCCCCGATAATAAAGAAAAGCTTGTCGTTCGGGTGCCGCTCCTTCAGTAAACGGACGGTATCATAGGTATAAGAAGGGCCTTTCCGGTCCATTTCCGCAAGCTCAAGCTTAAAGAAGGAATTAGAGCTGATGGCAAGCTTCAGCATCTCCACCCGGTGCCGGCTGTCTGTAAAGTCTTCATTCTGCTTATGCGGCGGGATTTTATTGGGCATAAACCAAATCTCATCGAGCTCCGCCTGATGAAGGACTTCATTAGCCATCAGAAGATGTCCGTTGTGCGGAGGGTCAAATGTGCCCCCGAATATTCCGATTTTCTTCATGTCAACCACCTTACGGAAGCTCGATTTGTTTATTTTCCTTTGATTCCTTATACAATACGATCGTATTTCCGATCGTCTGCACCAATTGTGAGCGGCTGCCTTTCACAAGCGCTTCTGCGACATCGTTTTTATCGTCTTCGCAGTTTTGAAGCACGCTGACTTTAATCAGCTCTCTTGCTTCTAAAGCCTCGGCAATCTGTTTCACCATGTTTTCGTTGACTCCGCCTTTTCCCACTTGAAAAATAGGCGTTAAATGATGCGCTTTTGAACGCAAAAACCGTTTTTGTTTTCCTGTTAACATTGTGTTCCTCCTAGTTTTCCTTCAACAATTGCTCTCATTAAGCTGCTGTCAGGCTCTTGTTCCGTCCACAGCTTGAAAGACAGTGCAGCCTGTTCCACAAACATGCCGACACCGTCAAGGGTTGTTAAACCTCTTTTTTCAGCTTCTTTTAAGAACGCCGTTTGAATCGGGTTGTATACGATATCACAAACGATGGCGCCCGTTTTGGCCCGTTCCAATGAGAGCGGCACGGCATCCGTTTTCGGATACATGCCGACAGATGTTGTATGAATAATGACGTCATATTGTTCAAGCTGATTTTCAGCTTCTTTTAAAGTAAGGGCGCGTTTCTGCTGAAAAGAGGGAGCAGCAGCAATCAGACTTTCTGCTTTTTCCGGCGTGCGGTTGCAAACGTCAAATTGTTTCGGCTCTCTGCGGACGATCGTCGTAAAAATCGCTCTTGCCGCTCCTCCCGCCCCAATCATGAGGATGGAGAGCTCTGATATCGGTTTGTCCAATACTTTGACTAAGGATTTATAAAACCCATCTCCGTCAGTATTATACCCGATGAGCCTGTCTCCCTCTCTTTTGACGGTATTTACGGCCCCGAGTACTTTCGCGCTTTCATGTATTTCATCCAGATGCTCCATGATCGCGACTTTATGCGGGACTGTGACGTTCACTCCGCAGATGCCAAGCGCCTTGATTCCGTTAACGGCGTCCTTGAGATGACGAGGTTCCACCTGAAACGCAAAATACTGCCCGTTGATGTTCTTATCTTGCAAAGCTGCGTTATGAATATCGGGTGACATTGAATGCCCGATCGGATTTCCGATTACTCCGTACAATTGTTTCATGCTCCCTCTCCCCTTCTCTCTATATTAATGAACGGCGGACAAATACGTGTACGCCTTTCGGAGCATATGCCGTTATTTTTTTATCTGCTTGCTGCACCGTGACCCAGCCGAGTCCGGAAAAAACGATATCCGTCTTTCCTTCTTTAATCGTAAACGTGTGGGCCGTAAGCTCCGGAAATTCATCCAAATGATCTTTTCCGGGCGGGGTAAGCAGTTCTCCCGCATGCTTTTCGTATAAAGCATCAGCATTTTCAAGCTTTGTTCTGTGAATCATCAATTCATTCGGCATATAGCAGACAAACGCCGTTTTATCGCCTGATACATAGTCAAACCGGGCAAGCCCGCCGAAATAAAGCGTTTGTTTTTCATTCAGCTGAAAAGTGCGCGGCTTCAGTTCTTTTTTCGGTGTCAGCACCTTTAAGTCACGCTTGTCCACGTAATGCGCCATCTGGTGATGGTTAATGATTCCCGGCGTATCATAAAGCGCAGATCCGTCATCAAGCGGGATTTCAATTGCATCAAGCGTCGTGCCCGGAAATTGAGAGGTGGTAATAATATTCTCTTCCCCTGAGACCTCTTTAATAATCCGGTTGATAAATGTGGATTTGCCGACATTGGTACAGCCCACCACATACACATCGCGCCCTTCGCGGTAATGTTCAATGGCGTCAATGACTTCCTTCATCCCTTGTCCGCGGGAAGCGCTGATTAAAAAGACATCAAGGGGTTTTAAGCCGTATTCTTTCGCTTCGCGTTTCATCCATTGGACGAGCCGTTCCCGCTTTACGGATTTCGGCAGGATATCGGCCTTATTACCGACAAGAATGATCGGATTACCGCCGACAAAGCGGTTCAGCCCGTTTATCCAGCTTCCGTTAAAATCAAAAATATCAACGACTTTGACAATTAGAGAGTCAGTATCGCCGATTGTGTGCAAGATATTTAAAAAGTCATCATCCGTTAATGAAACATCTTGAATTTCATTGTAATTTTTCAGTCTGAAGCAGCGCTGACAAATGACATTCTCCTTCGTGAGCGATGCCTTTGGCGCGTATCCGAGACCTTTTTTATCCTCGGTCTGGATCGTTACTCCGCAGCCGATGCAAACAACCTTTTCCATTCCTAATCCTCCCACTGAATATGGCCTTTACGTTTCAAAGAACTCAATATTCTCCGTTCAATCCGGCGGTTAAAGCGCGTCATGACTCCGTCAGAGGAAGCGACAGGCACGACGAGGATCGTATGATACCCGTTTCTGTTTCCGCCGAGAACATCAGTAAGCAGCTGATCGCCGATGACCACACAGTCTTCTTTTTTCAGATCCATGCTGCTGACGGCTCTTTTAAAGGCGCGCCCCATCGGTTTTCTTGCCTTATAAATAAACGGTATGCCAAGCGGCTCCGAGAATAATTTCACTCTTCGTTCATTATTATTGGAGACGATCGTGACTTTAATGCCGTGCTCCTTCATTTCTTCAAACCACTCGATTAATCGAGGTGTCGCACTCGGTCTGTCCCACTCCACAAGCGTGTTGTCAAGGTCTGTAATAATCCCTTTCACATTGCGTTCCTTGAGCTTTTCCGGTGTGATATGAAATATATTTTTCACAAATTCGTCAGGTAAAAAAAACTTTTTTAACAAAACCCGCACCCTTCCTTTTCTTTCTATCATCTATATGTCGAAACCTGTCAGATTTAAAAACAAAGTCGGACTCAGTAAAAAAATTTCGACAAAAATTGGGTTTCTTCACCAGTTGTGGATAAAATTACACACATTATCCACTCTTATTACATCCGGATTTATCCAGATTATAAACAAGATACTAACAAGTTATCCACTTACGAGTGTGGATAACAGAACGATTGTTCTTATTTGTATTTCATGGTAGATTAAAGATAACCTCACCATGATTGAAACGCAACCTTCCATCATATGCTTGCGTCTGATGATTGATTACAATTGTAAGGAGGTGCCACTCCCATTAATTGGGTCCCCGGCATGAGAAAGCTTTCTGATGAATTACTAATAGAATCTTATTTCAAAGCCAATGAAATGAATTTGAGCCGTGAATTTATCGAGTTAATTGAAAACGAAATCAAAAGAAGATCGCTCGGACACATTATTTCCGTTTCTTCTTAAACAGAAAAAATTCCCGGGCGAATTTCCTTTTTTTACTCAGATGACTGATATTATATCACTTCGGTTATGCGCATTACTACCACTTTCAACAAAAAACACCCCTAAAATAGAGGTGTTTAAGAGGACGGCTGCTATATATTGAACCAATACAGACCGCCCAGGACGAGAATGACGACGAGCAGCACAACAAAAAATGCGTACCAGTACCCCGCATTCACCCGAGGAGGCGGGCATACAGGATATTGCGGAGGGAAACCGCGGTTCATAGCAATCGCCTCCAAAAGATGTTTTTTCTACAGCCTATGAAGCAGAAGCAAAACGGTTTAGGCAGCTGACGGCGTCAGCGTTCCAAAACCCGCCCATTTTTTATGCCTTCAATTAAGATTCTGGCGCCTTTTGGCGTCATATGATTTCCGGAGGGATCTATCAGTCCGGATTGGATCAGCGCCCGGTCTGTATCTTTGCCGCCGTCCGCGCGTATAAAGTGTTTCCAGTTATCCACCAGCGGCACTTTCAACTCAGCTGCAACCTGCCTCGTAACGCCGTTATAGGAATTATGCCATGTTCTCGCGCCGCCTTTTTCTTTAAAGGCTGAGGCTTTATATCTCGAATAGTAATAGAGATGATGCGTTCCGTTTCCTTCTATAACCGGGATGCACGTCATTAAAATCGGCTTTATGCCGTGATTTCTGCTTTCGTTTATGAAATAAGTCAGGTTTTCTTTAAACCGTTTCTTTGATACTCGCGGCTGATCTCCCGTCAAAATGCCCGCATCATTTGTTCCGAACATGATAAATAAATATTGGGGCTTACGCTCCAGCACATCGCTTTGAAAGCGCAGGCGCGCATCCTCAGTCGTCTGGCCGCCTATTCCCGCATTTATAACCGTAAGACGGCCGCGTTCCGCTGTTTTTAAAATGTTTACCCACTGCTGCGCCTTCGGATAATCACGATAATCCCAGTTGGAACCGCGCGTATTGCTGTCGCCGAACGCGACAACACTTTTCTCTTTGCCCGCAGCGCATCCTGATAACAGACAGGTTATCGTAATAAAAAGAACAGCAAACTTCATTTTCTCTCCCTCCAAACCTTACCTCCTATGGTACACATCTCTTTGGCGGCTTTCAACGCGGCGCTCTCTTTACTGGATATGAAAAGGACCGGAATCCTGTCCGATCAAATCCGAAACCTTAACAAACGTGTAGCCCTGCTTTTTCAGCTGGGGAATGATTTCTTTCAAAGCCTCCACCGTCTGGCGCCGGTTTCCTCCGCCGTCATGCAGAAGAACGATATCTCCATCTCTGGCATGTGAAACAACGTGCCTGACGATTTTTCCTTTTCCGGGCCTTTTCCAGTCCCTCGGATCTTGGTTCCATGACCACATGATGATATGATAGCCCTCTTTTAAGATGCTTTTGAAAGCCGTCTGATTCAACGACCCTCCCGGCGGGCGGAATAACTTGTCCCCTTCCGGCTGCAGCGATCTGATATGATGCGCGGAGCTGTGAAGCTCTTGTAAAATGTCTTTGCGTTTTAAACGGTGAAAATAAACATGGTTCATCGTATGGTTGCCGATTTCATGTCCTTCTTCAACGATGCGTTTTGCCGTTATGGGGTATTTGTCTATACGGCTCCCGATACAAAAAAAGGTTGCTTTAACATTGTGCTGTTTCAGCACGTCTAACACAGCCTCCGTATAGACAGGATGGGGGCCGTCATCGAAGGTTAAAGATAGCTTCTTTTTTTCAGACCTTATATCCCAGTACACGTTTCCCGTCTTCTCCATGTCACTTCTTTTTAAAGATTTCGCATCGGCGGACACGGCAGTGAGACTCGTGAGGACGCATATCATGATGATCAGATGAAAGCATCTCAACGTTTACACCTCCAGTAAACACTACTGTTAACGTGTCCCCTTTTATAAAAAATCATTCTCTGCATCAAATGGCAAATGCTGATAAACAAGTACGCTTATCGGACAGCTTATTTTAATAGAAGGAGATAGATTTGTGCTGTATACTAATTGAAAAGAGGTGAACGTACAGATGATAAAAAAGGGATTCAGTCTTGCCGTCATCATTGCTGTCGTGATGATCGGCTTTATGCAAAAAGACGTCTGGCTCAGCATGATTCGCGCGGGCGGCATGTACGCCGTGCTTATGAGTATCCTTCTGGTCGCAGCTGACGTATTTTTTCCGATCGTTCCATTCGCCATTATCGCAGCCTTAAACGGAGCGGTTTTCGGGATTGTAAACGGAGTGTGGATTACATTGTCAGGCGCGATGCTCGGAACAATGGCATTGTTTTTTCTCGTCCGGTACGGATTCAGAGACTGGGCCAGAAAAAAGCTGGCGGCTTACCCGGCCGCGGCTCAATATGAAGATTCATTTCATCAGCACGCGTTTACGGCGGTGCTTTTCGGGCGGCTGATTCCGATTATACCGTCGCTTGCCATGAATACCGTCTGCGGGCTGAGTAACATACGATGGCCGATCTTTTTTTCTGCGTCGGTGCTCGGCAAAATTCCGAACATTGTGATCGTGACCGTCGCAGGCGCTTCATTTACAAGCAACAAACTGCTGTCTTTCGGGATTTACGGAATGTATATGCTCGTCTTAATGGCGGTCATTTATAAGAAGTTTCCCGGTCTTTTAAAAACAACGAGAAAATGAAACGCGTACCGCCCCCTATTCCGGCGGTACGGCTCCTCTCATTCTGAGAACTTTTCCGTTACATTCTGAACCGATCACTTCCATGTTTTTCTTTCTGTAAAATGACAGAGCCGCTTCATTGCCCGGCGAAACTCTCAGGTGATATTCCGAAACACCGTTCGCTCTGAAAACTGATTCGCGTATTGATGCAGTTTTGTTCCGCACCCTCTTCCCCTCTGCTGCTCAGTCATATAGTAAAGGTGCACATAACCCGATTTTTTGGCTGCGGTAAAATTTGATGGAAGCTTCAAGCCGTCCGATCGGCTGCCCGTTATGAAGAAGCAGCTTAAAATTGTCGGGTGAGCATTAGATTTGGGATGACAGCCATATGAGATATTCATCCTTATTAAAATGATCCGCCGTGCCAAAGCTGACGAAAAACGAATCCTCACGAAATGAAACGGCCGTCTCTTTATGTTTGTTTAAATTGATCCGCTTGAAATACATCGGGAGTCCTCCTTTTTGAGGCCGCAAATAAGAACGAGCATAAAATGGCTGCCAACGCCAGCATAACAGCAGCCCCTGCGATGACGATGCCGCGGACGGAAGAACTGACAGCCGCCGCTCCGAAAACCGCCGTTACCACTATAATGAAGACGGCTTCGACTAATGAATAAAAGCTCCCCACTCTCCCCATAATGTCCACCGGAACATTTTTTTGATAAAATGTCTGAAATCCCGTATTGGCAAACGCCAGAAAAAAAGCGAGAAGGAAAAATCCGAAAGCAGCCGTCCAAAAAACGTCAGAAAACGCATAAATCATATATCCTGCCGCTGTGAATAAAGAGCCCATTCCCATCAATAAAGAAGCCGGCATTTTTTTATTAAAGAACACATTGACAAGCGCCCCCGCAATAACCCCTGCCCCTGAGACACTGACGAGAAAACCGTAATCGGCATCAGTCAGCTGAAGAACCTCTTTTGCAAAAGCGGCTTCAAGCGAATCAAGCGCGGATGGCATAACGGTCATGACCAGACTGAATAAAAAATAAATGATCATGACGTTTCGCGCCGTTCGGCTGAAGCGATAGACGAGCTTCCAATCTTCTTTGTACACTGCCAAAGAAAGCTTCTGTGCGGGAGAATGTACGTGGGGCTCATTTTCAAGGCTCGGCAGCATCATCGTGATGAAACCGGACAGCACCAAAGCCGCCGCATTCACCCAAATCGCAAAAATCGGCGTGCCGGCGATAAAAAGCAGCCCGGCCGCAGCCGGCCCGAGGAGAAAAGCCCCTGATTCCGACAAAGCCCTTAGTGAATTGAATCGTTTTCTCCTTTCAGCCGGAATAAGCATCGTCACATACGCCATGGAACACGGACGAAACATCGCATTGGCCATTTGAATCAAAAACACGATACAATAAATGGAAAATAAAGACCATACAGTAAACATCAACGGCAGAACGGCAATGAATGCAGCCCGGATGAAATCAAGCGACATCATCATATTCCGTTTGTTACACCGGTCGATGATGCTGCCCGACCACCCATTTGTCATCAATACAGCCGCAGGCCTGATTAAATAAAGGATGGAAACCGCAAAAGCAGACCCCGTTTCTTTTAAGACAATAAGATTAAGAGACAAAAAATAAATCCATTCACCAATATTTGCTATCCCGATTCCGGTTAACAGAAGCATCGGGTACCGCCAAGACTTCAGGTTTTTCATCTTATCCCTCCCTTAGAAATAAAAAACGCCCTCAAGACAATAAAGTCTTGAGGACGGGAAACAGCCCGCTATGCCAGCTCAATTCGGTTTGGTGCCGGCCTAAGCCGGGTACAAAGCTTACTCGGTAACAGAAGTATCCGCCGCATCATCCTCGTTTTTCATGATTCCGATGCGAAGCTAAGAGGTTTGTTTCAACACATCCATTCATACTCCTTCACAGCTCCCGGAGCTCTCTGTCATGAATGATATCTGTCTACTCGTCTCTTCAGCGCTTTTCGTTATATTCTTTTCACCCTTACTTTTTTTAACAATATACCGGCTCAATCAGCAAAAATCAAGAGGCTGTAAGAAATAAAACCTGCCTTTGATTAATTTCCCTGTACAGACACAAACAGCCTGACTGCCACATACAGTTACATATAGGCTTTTGCCTACATAACTTTGTGGAGGTGAGGATGGTGACAGGTGTTTTTGCAGCGCTCGGGTTTATTGTGAAAGAACTCGTGTTTTTAGTATCATACGTGAAAAATAATGCCTTTCCACAACCGCTCTCAAATAGTGAGGAGAAAAAATACTTAGACCTTATGGCCGAAGGAGATGAACACGCCCGCAATATGCTGATCGAACATAATCTCCGTTTAGTCGCCCATATTGTAAAAAAATTCGAAAACACGGGAGAAGACGCAGAAGATCTGATCTCCATCGGTACAATCGGGCTGATCAAAGGAATTGAAAGCTACTCAGCCGGAAAAGGCACGAAGCTTGCCACATATGCCGCACGATGTATTGAGAATGAGATTTTAATGCATCTGCGCGCATTGAAAAAAACGAAAAAAGACGTCTCCCTTCATGACCCGATCGGCCAGGATAAAGAAGGGAATGAAATAAGCCTGATTGATGTTCTCAAGTCGGAAAGCGAAGATGTGATCGACACCATTCAGCTCAACATGGAACTTGAAAAGGTCAAAAAATATATTGATATTTTAGACGACCGCGAAAAAGAAGTCATCGTCGGCCGCTTCGGGCTTGATTTAAAAAAAGAAAAAACGCAGCGCGAGATCGCAAAGGAGCTCGGCATTTCAAGGAGTTATGTGTCGCGGATTGAAAAACGCGCATTGATGAAGATGTTTCATGAGTTTTACCGGGCGGAAAAGGAGAAGCGGAAGAAGAAGGGAAAGTGAGCGAAAAGCCGGATCTGACATCCCGGCTTTTTCTATTTTCTTTTCAATAGAGGAAGAATATTTGAAAAAGAGATGTACCAGTTATGAAAATCATTTTTCTAATTATTGCGGTATGATTGATGGCTCAATGATCTATTTCCGAGAAAGACGGTCAGGATCGTAGCAGATGACTTGACTAATAAGTCCCTTGCTTGCATCCTCCCTCAGGCCATTCAACGCCGGACGTTCTAAAAGCTCCGCAGAAAATCCATCAACGGCATACTGCAGCACATCCTTAGTCCCTGCTTTCTTTATGCAGGCCTCGATCTGGCTGTTAATGCTTGATCACTTGTTCCTCGGTCGATGACACCACATATATTCCCATAAACCCAGATCTTCTTCCTATAAAGTTTTATTAAATAATGATAGAGCAATCGTTAATGCGTTTATCAGCTTGCAGTCCTTCGATGATTATTATCTTTTGTTTAACTACAGTAAATATGAGAGCAAATTAGAAATAGTTTGTTTATATACTCAATATAAATATTCACAGTGGATAATCTTAATCCTTTCTACTACACTAATTACTATGGGTAACAATAGGCTGTTTGGTTAAACCTTTCATGAACCCGCAGATAATTTCACCATTTATATACAAAATCAAATAAATCCTTCAACCTAGGAAATTTCTCTAATTCTTCTCGGTTTTCCATAAGATCATTTATCCTTTTCCAAGTTCGAAAGGGTTTATCTTTTGAAGGAATCTTAGTCCCCTTCTCCCAAAGGAGATTTTCTAGGGTATCTTCAACTAAGAAAATTTGTTCTCCATCAGCTGCAATTCTAATCTGTTCATTAGCCTTATAAGGGTCTATGCCCCTAATAGACTCCAATTCTTCATCTGTCCTATCCTTTCTGTCGCAATCATGTACGATCCTAAATGGAATTTTAAATGCTTTTAGCAATTTTGCAAAAGGCACAATAGTCCATTTTCCTTCACAAGAAACAATTGTTGTAGTATTAAATACTTCCTCAGATATTTCATAATGTTCATGAACCCTTAATCTATGATTAAATAAACTTTTTTCAGTATCGCCCTCAACTAAAACAACTCTTTTTGCAAAGAAAGCTTGATTAACTGTAGGGTGAAAATCTAAAGAAGCTCTTAGAGCATTTTTTTCACTTTCTATATTGATACCCTTTTCAAAAGGATCTTGTTTTAACTGATTGATATATGGGGCTTCACTTGAATTTTTTCTATTTAAAATAGCTAGTGACATTGGATTTTCTACAACATCAATCAAAAAAGGAGAATGAGTGCTGATTAATACTTGCCACTGGGTTTGCTTTGATATATATTTCAATGCATTTTTCAATCTAATCATTAAATGAGGATGAAGGTACAATTCAGGTTCTTCAAAGAGTAAAATTGTAGACCTAGTCATTTCTTCTGAAGTATTCTTTGAAGAATGGTTAGCAAGAACTTCAATTAAGGCAAATATTAAGGCCCTCTGAGAGCCATGTCCCTGTCTTTCAATCGTTGTCTCCACGCCATCGTCCATTAATAGGGTTGTATAATTTCCAACGAATTTATTTGTATCGGGAGTGGACATTGCAAACTTTATCTTAGATTCAATGATTGAAGACATTCTATTTGAAATATCGTTGGTTAATTGACTGATAATCGGTGTCTCTTCTTCTAATTCACCGGATAATTTTTTAGAAAGGAGTTCAACATTTTCCATTAGGTTTCTATATTCGTTCATATTTTGAATAGCAGGTAAGATTATTTGTTTTAAAAGTGTACCAAAAATCGTAGTATTGGTTGGTTTTAGTTCATCTGAAGCATCTTTAACAGCTGGAATTATTACTGCATTAGGCAAAGCCTGCTTTAAAGCTGGGGCAATACTAATATTTTCAGAAGTCCAATCCTCTTCAGAGAGAGTCACTAACTCTGGATTTGTTTGTTTTATCTCCTCTTTAACTCTTTCTCTATTCGCTTTCGTCCTCCATTTTGTTCCGTCAATTCCTAATGAAGTAGCTATTTGTTTGATTGTATGCGAATTCTCGCTCCACTTCTCCTGAAATCCATTAATTTCGTATTGTTTTATGTATGCTTCATAGAAACTTTCCACCTTGCCATCTTTTAAACTAGCTCTTAGCCGAAGTTTTATTTTACCATCATTCACCAACCCCGCAACACCAGGAGTATCCCTTTCCCAGTCTAAGATATGATCAAATACACCTTCTATTATTATTTCTTCATTTTCAAAACCTTTTCTCCACTCATCAATACTAGGTTTAGATTGGTTTAGAAAAATTTCGATTGCTCGTATTATTGAAGATTTTCCACAGTTATTAGGCCCTATTAAACTTGTAAAGTCAAATAAATCAACTTCTATTTTTTCTATACTTCTAAAATTACTGACCCTTAGATATGAAAGATTTATATTTGCCAACCCCTATCCCGATTTTTTTACACATCCATTATAAATTTCTGCAAAAAATGCCATTTTCCTTCAAAGAAAAAAACAGTTATATAGATGTGTTTTTACATCTATAGATACTTCATCTAGTTAATCCAGAGAAAAAGACGATGCGATATAATGCCGATATCTCCTCTCTTTAAATAAAGTGATGCTATGGACAGATTAAATCTATGATGCACAGGGATTCAGACCGTGTGAAGTTTTGACTACCCAAGCATTTTTCAGTTCGTTTCTTCATTCTTCCATGGTAATATTTCGTTGAAGTTTATCGTATGATTGGTCATGAGTGTTTTCGAAGCAAACAGCCTGCTGGCCACAGCCAAGCAACGCGCGGGTGAATCCAAGAATCTCTGCGGCCAGATAGTCAATTAAGAGAACGTTTCACGGTATGGCTAACCTAGGTGATAATGACTTCTCTGGCCGAAGCGCCGACAACATCGAAGTTTTTTCCAGACTACGCCAGCGATAGACAGCTGGCTTGATCTGATTGATATGAAGATCGCATTTCTTATAAGCCTTTTCTGCACGACTGAGCTGAATACATCCAAATAAAAAAGAAGCCTCTGAGGCTTCAAAATTTTTAATTCTTTTCACACACAAAGTTGTCATGATCTGAATCCATTTTAGATGAATAAACAGGGTGAGTACTTGGTACATCATGCGGATATTTCTTTCTCAACTCTGTACAGTTTGCAAAGTAATCTGTTCCGTCAGTCAAAGAGGAAGCAGCTTGTATAGAGTTAGAAGAGCTACTTGATGCTGAATTATTTGAATATGAACTACTCGAGTTGGGATTTATGTATCTCTGATCGGTGTGTTGTTACTGATTTTTGAACCGGCTTAGATACAGTTACTGATTTTTTCAGTTTAGTTACACAACCATTAAACCCTTTTTCAGTCGCATATCCACTCATACTCCAAATCTTCAAGCCCTTGTCTTTAGCATCTTTCTTATACTTGTCTAAATACTTCATGCGGCACTATACACTACCCCCGCACAAATAGCCACACGATAGATGGCTCTCTATTTCTCCTCTATTGAGTCGTAACTAGCCAACGAACATCGCCCCGTTGACATCAAGTATTGCGCCACAAATGTAAGAGGCATGCTCGCTACACAAAAAACAGATCGTTTCAGCCTGCTCTTGCACAGTAGACGGGCGTCCAATCGGGATCCGCTCTAGGATCGATGCTCGCTTCTCCTCATTGTATTCCGCCCACATTGACTCCACTCGTTCAGTGAGCGTCAGTCCAGGGGCTACGGCGTTCACGGTGATCCCATAGGGGGCCAACTCAAACGCGCATTGTCGCGTAAAACCAATAACAGCTGCTTTGGCAGCGGTGAAGTCTGCTCCACCGAAGAAGGTGTAGGTTCTTCCAGCAACAGCCGTGATGTTGACCACTCGCCCCCAATCACGCTTTTTCATATCAGGAATTGCGGCACGCGTACAATTAAACACGCTTCGTAAATTCAATTCAAACGTTGTGTTCCAGTCGCTATCCTCTATCGTCTCGATTAATTTCGAATGTTGACTTCCACCCACTGCGTTCACCAGAATATCTATCCGCCCAAGTTCTTTGTTTACAGACTGGAATGCCTGATGAACTTGGTCACTGTTAGTGACATCAACCTCGCAACGCATCGAACCATCTTGCGAGCCAAGGCTGTCGATATTCTTGTCTAGTAACGCAACTTGACATCCACTTGTCACTAACTGTGCCGCAACGGCACGTCCGATCCCATGTGCTGCACCAGTAACAATTGCTACGCGCCCTTTCATTTGACCCCCTCCTTATTGGTAAAAAACTTTCAGATCTCAATTCTTTACGTTATTTGGGATATTCTATAGTTGGGAAAACTGGCTCGACCTAAAATTTGTTACAAAACCTCAGGCGATCTCAGTCTTTTATATTCTCCCGCTCCAAGCATGCAACGAGGTATGCCATTTGTAGAATGTCGAACAAGTATACTTCAAAGAGCAATAAGCAATACCCTAATTTGAATTGAGACTATTTAAGCCTTTGATCATATGTTCAATTACCTGCTCGACTTGCCCGTCGTACGCTTCCACGTCCATATCGATCCGTCCTGAAATATATTCAGAGTGCTCATCGAGAGTGATTTCGAAGCCTGCCCTACACGTACCGTTTGGTAGCAGACGGAGATACATCCATTCCGTTTTACCCAGAGAGATTTCGGTTCCATCACGTTGAGAGTTCCATGCGTTGAACAACTGGGGGAAAGGAAGGTCATAATCCACGTTCCGAGGTGAGGTACCTTCGGGATAGAGTGCAGTCGTCTCGATATTCTGGCGTTCAGCTGCTCTAATCACCGCGCGTTGCACTTGATTAAGCACCGCGACTAGCGGTTCCCCCAGCTCATGGTGGGTTGTGATCGGAACTGTGTTCGATAGGGGACCGACCACGGTGTGATCATCAGGATGCCGACGGTTTGCGAATGGGACTCCGGTAACAACGGTTTTGACTCCACTCACCGCACTTACCGCACGCTGGAAAGCTGCGAATAATAGTACGAATGGTGTAACACGGTAGGCTCTCGCGCAGGTTAAAACCATGCTACGTGGTATAGGAGAGTCGAACCGTACACTTTGTGTATGTCCTACAGTACCGCGCGGAGTGGCGCGAACTGCATCAATGCCGTATGGCCCTGGCACAGGGTAAACATTAACCCGAGTCCGTGAGTCTAATACTTGCTTTACTGTTTGAGTGACCTCCATCTGGGCATACTCCTCCCAGCTCCGTGACGATTTCAAGGACTTGCCAAGGTAGCGATTAGCAATTTCCTCGATTAGTAGGTCGATTGATGCCCCATCGCAAGTATAGGTCCAAAATCCAATCCACACGTGTAACCCATTATCATCCGAAACTGACGCTAGCCTAAGTCCTGGCTCACTAGATTGTCTTGCACGATGCGCAAGAAACGCCTCATTAGTAATACCAGTGTGCTTGGTGCGCATTTGCTCCCTGAGCACTTCACGCAGACTAGACTCTGTGGGGGCATAGCCGACAAGGATGTCACCTTCAATCTGGAAGTGGGCGGCTAGGATTGGATGCCGGGCCAACGTATCAGCTACAGCGTTGAGAGCTTTATCTGATTCGCAACTCGGTGAGAAGTCGAGGCGTAATGCTCCAGCATAGGCGCGGCCCGTTTTGTCAAGCATTGCTCCGACCCATTTTTCACGTAGCCCCGCCGTGCTAGGGACTGTTATGAGCTGGCGTCCTACAGGTGGGACTAGGTATTTCTGCTGCATCTGAATATCCTCCTCTCTCATTAAATATTTTCTTCGTTTTTCTCGCTTTTTCGTAGCCTTTCAGATCAACGCTATCAATCAAATCAAGTCAGACTATTCATCCACCAAAAAATAGCTTTCTTATTGCTGAAACTATCTGTATCGGGCGTTTTGCTACTACAGACTCGGCTGTTACAGATGTCCTCGCATTTCCTCAACTTTTCCATTAGAAGTTGGATCCTTTGCCTTTGACTCACAGATATAAGCCCAAAGGTCATCTTTGACGATGCATCTACTTTACGCCTCGATCAAAAGGCTGTACCTAGGGAAACCCCCTCTGCCCTATGATTCCCTTCCATCGGTTAAGCTCTCCTGGTTGTCTGGAGATGATGCTAGAGCACTCCCTCTAACCAAAATAAGAACTGCCCCGCAGATTATTGCCACAGCGGCTAGCACGAATGAAACAATGAATCCTTTTGGATTGATTATTGTAGATGCGCCAGTACCGTCCGTAATACTAATAGCAACGGCCGCAAGAAGGGTCACTCCCCCTACGTTAAACAGTTGCTGGATCGTTGACGTAATGCCTGAACCGGCTCCTGCATCCACCTCAGAGAGCCCGAAAGTTGCGAGATATTGAGAGACTGGTGAAACACAGCCAAAGCCGACAGACGTCACAATCATTGCTGGCATCATCCCAACCCAGTAGCTTTGTGTAGTTACTCCAACTGCAAACAGTAAGAAACCTAAGGCTGAGACTGTGAGACCAACAAGAGCAGCCGCCCTTGAACTCCACCGTTTTATAATAAACTGAAAAAGGAATAAGCCTGGGAAAAAGCCGAGGCAAAATGGCAGCCAAGCCATACCTGCTTGCATTGGGGTCATGCCAAGGGAATCTTGCAATAGTAGGACACCAAGGTAAAACAAAGCACCAGATGTACCGGCTAAGATTGCAACAATGGCATAACCAATGATCCGCGGCGAACGAGCCATTAGCCGGGCGGGTATAATGCCGTCACCAGACCGTTTGCAACGTTGAAGCACCCCGATGATGCCGAGCATACCCAAGAGAGACAATGTGACGCGGAGCCATAATAGCTGCTCAATGCCTGAACCAATGATGCCCAAAACTATCACAGAAACCGAAAATGCCAATACCAAAGCATTACCAATGTCCAACCGCGCGGTTGCCTGGTTGGATAACTTCGGGACCAACAGCACAACAGTCACATAGAGGATCAAGATGATTGGGATGTTGATCCCAAAGACCCAGCGCCACGACAGATATTCAGTTAGTACACCAGATAGCATAACCCCGACGATTGACCCGAATCCACCGAGAGCCGCCCAGATCGAAAATGCTTTGCCACGTTCAGGGCCTGAAGGGAACAATAAGGATACCATCGCTAAACCAGTTGCAGCAGTGAGAGCCTCACCCACCCCCTGACCAGCGCGTCCTACAATAAGCATGCTCGCGTTAGAGGATAAAGTTGCCACGAGTGAAAATACACCGAAAACTGCGATACCTATTTGGAAGGTACGTCGCAACCCAAAGGCATCACCGATTCGACCACCTAGCAGTAGCAGCGATCCGGCAGCTACGAGGTAAGCATTCACCACCCACGTTAAGGACGCAGCAGTGAATCCTAAATCCTGCTTTATATGCGGTAATGCCACATTAACCACAGTGGCGTCAAGCAATAGTATGAACTGGATGATCGAAATAACAGCAAGGGCCTTCCATCGCACCTCACTTATCACTTCAATTTCGTTTTTTGATGTCTGTATCATTTCTTTTAACTCCAATCTTTTTGGTAATTGCATCATTATATAATCTGAGGTGGATCCCATTGTTTAGACCTGATCCACCGCTATACTCAGTTAGAATAAGCCAACCCTAGGACTATACCTATGTTATTTCCAACAAGAAAGAACTAGAAAAGAATTATTGTCGGTATAATCTGGCCGAAGTAATCAGCTCGACATTAAGCTAGGGTAGTTAGCCAACGCCAGCGAGTTCCGTATCATTGTGATCCCGTGCTCCGTTCCGATACTCTCGGGGTGAAACTGCACACCTTCGATTGGTCTCGTACGATGACGCACCCCCATTACCACGCCATCTTCTTGAGAAAATGCGGATGTAACCAGTTCGTTTTCCGTACCGGGATCGGTGATAGCCAGTGAATGGTACCGGACTACAGTGACGGGCGATGGGACATGGCAAAAGATACCTTGTCCGTCGTGTTGCACCTGAGCTTTCTTGCCGTGCTCGATAGTAGGTGCATTTTTGAGCTTACAGCCAAAAAACTCCCCAATAGCTTGGTGGCCCAAACAGACGCCGAATATAGCTTGATGTTCACCTGCTGCACGAATTATTTCTGGGTATCCATGTTCCTGCGGTGTTCCTGGACCTGGCCCCAGGACTAGAAGTTGAGGCTTCCACCGCTGGTACTGACTTATTGGGTCATCATTCACACGTACCACCTTCGTGTGTGCGCCAACCTTTGCGTAATACTGTGCAATGACGAATACAAAGCTATCAAAGGCATCTACCAATAAAACTCTCATACGCTCCCTCCTATCGCTCTGGCAAACGACCGTATTTTCGCTCCCGCCTCGTCCCATTCAGCCGATGCCTTCGAGTCAGCCACAATACCCGCAGCAGCTCGCAATACGTAGCGACCAGAGTCACCGACGATTGTTCTGATGGTCAGGGCAAGCACACCACTGTTCTCTCCATTGATATACCCAGCGCAACCAGTGAACAACCCTCGTGCAGTATCTTCGAGCTCGGCGATAATCTCCATCGCACGGACTTTGGGTGCACCTGTCATTGTGCCCGCCGGAAAATTTGCTTCAATCAAGTCCCATATGTCGGAATCTGCACGGACCGGAGTCTCAACAGTCGAGACCAAGTGAAAAAGTGGACCGTATGCATCCATCTGCATAAACGAGGTTACATCCACACCTCCTGGGATAGCGCAACGTGCTAAATCATTGCGCGCCAGATCCACAAGCATCAGATGCTCGGCCGCCTCTTTGGGAATGTGGTCCAAGCGACTGCCCCGCTGATCTTCCTGCGCCATTGTTCCCGCGATGGGGCGAACTTGAGCACCACCATCACCACTACGGATCATGAGCTCTGGGCTGGAGGACACCACATGCCGGTCGCCAAGGTCCAAGTAATACATATACGGAGCCGGATTAATTGATGCGAGTCTTTCATAGAGGTCTAATGGGGGAATCCTCGCACTCGATATTGCGCACCGACACAACTGAACCTGATAGATGTCACCAGCACGAATATGTTCTTTGGCACGGTTCACCGCATCGCAGAAGGTGCTCCGCTCCGTTAAACCCTGAATAACTCCTAAATCCCATGGACCACGTGGAGCCAGATCTATTTCGGGATCGGTAAGAGTTGCGATTAAAATTTCGGTATCTGTGACCTCATCGTGTCTACACTTCAATACATCGACTTGGGCACCTCCTTCAGCACCGTTGTAGCGCACGACGTGTCTGTAGACGCGCAATACCACCTCCGGTTCTCCCTTTTCAATAGCTATCCGCGGTAGATGTTCAACAAAACGAGCTGCACTATACCCCAGAACCAACACGAGCGGGAAACCCTCCGGCAACGCAAGGATCTGTGTCACCTTTCTCATGCGCTCCCATAAGGGCTTAGTGTGATCATTAACTACCTCGCTACATTCGCTGGTTTTCATCTCAAAAGGACCACTGCCGAATACTTGCCAAGTGCCATCTACTAGTATGAGCTCAAACAGCAAATCAACCATGAACATTGTTTGTTTACCATCGACAGCTTGAAAACCAGTCCCCGTCTCAAATAAGGCCGATCGAGGGTATAAACTTAATACACGCCGCCGCACTTGTGCTACCGGCGCGGCTTCAGGAACCACACTTTGCTCGACGACCCATGAATCTTTCTGTTCTTGCGTATTCATAGTGTAGGCCTCCAATCTCGGATTCGGGCGTGTTTCCAGGAAATATAAGCTCCAGTCTCCGTCCGCGGATCCAAACGATCTTGCAACACCAACCTTACCGGGACACCAAAATGATCCGCTATCTCCTTTTGAATCTGATCAAAAGACTGATTCCCGACCTCAGCAACCATCGCTACTTCTAATTCGTCAGTGCCATTGTTCGAAATCCTGATATCGACCTGATATCCCCAAACCCTATCGGCTGCCCTTAAAACAGCCGATTCGATTGAAGCAGGAAACATCTGGCAGCCACCGATTGTCATAACGTCGTCGACCCGACCAAATATCCGTATACAGCGGGACGGATTTCCACACCCACAAACACTTGACGGGTATAGGCTTGCTAAATCCCCTGTACGAAATCGGATTAACGGCTTAGCACCAGGGACGAGCATGGTAAGGCACAACTCACCTACATCACCATCAAGCCCATTTATCGGTATAGTCTCAACAATATAGTTCGTTTCAGAAAGATGTAGATTTCCTTCTGAACAACCTGTAGCTACTGCATGTGTCTCTTGCGACCCATACAGACCATGAGTACAATTTGCACCCCAAATCCGAGATATGTTTGAAAGCATCTCAGGAGTGCATAACTCTCCTAACACAAGGATCTGACTCACCGGAGTCTTGCAGGGATCGATTCCAAGGCTCTTATAGAACCGAGCAAGGGCAAGGGCAACAGCAGGTGAGCATATTAATGACTTTACACCAAGACCCGTAATGAGATCAGCAGCTTTTTCAAGACCGACTCGAGGGCTCTCCGGCCATAACCGCACGAATGGAATACCTAGATTCCGACATACTTCACCATACGTATCCCCGAAGGCATATAACTCTGATGGCCCCATGATTGCAGTGAGAGCATGCATCGTACCGAATGTTGATTGGTATACTTCCTTAACAGCATTCTGAACGTATGCCCCGCTAGTCTCGACGTCAATTGAAGCTCGTGGGCACGGCGTTGATTTCCCCGTAGTCCCAGTCGTCTCATAATACGCAGCGATTTCATCCATCGGGACACAACAGACCTCCGTACCAGCAGAACGAAGGTCACTCTTGGTAGTGAAAGGTATTCCATCCAGAACCTTGAACTCACTTGTGAAACCCACTTGGGTACGCAGATGTTCACGGTAGAATGGTGATTGCACCTCAACGTACTCTAATATTTCTTGCCCGCGCAACTCAACCTTCTCGTGTAACCCTTGTAGTTTAGTTTGTCCATTCAGATATGCCTCTACATATTCCGGCCATTCTAGATACAATTGTTTTTTGTTCATAGCTTCATCCTTTCCGCAAGCTCATTGGCAAACTCAACAATCGTCTCAGTCAGCATGATGCTCTCAAGTGAAACTGTTATCGATAATTTGGACTCCAATTCGATTTTGAGATTCATAGCGGTCAGCGAGTCTCCACCTAATTGAATAAAATTGTCCTCTGGTAGTATTACTGGTTGGGCGAGTTGGACCGATATCACGCGTATGACCTCTCGTAGAATGGTTCTTCGATCCCCAGTATTTAACTCTTTTGTGTCGGTCTTTAATAATCTTTCACGCAATGCTCTTACATCCACCTTTCCGTTTTTTGATAGGGGTAGATTCGGTACTTTTTTAATAGTCTTTGGCACCATGTAGTTAGGTAAGCGATGTGTGAGCTCCTTGATTATTGCATCATCGAGATTGGATTCTCCGATATAAGCTAGCCCGATCTGCTTTGGCCTTCCATCTTGGCCAGGCAATGCAACGGCGCACGCTCTCGATACCCCGTCACAGGCTTCGGCCGCTCTCTCGATTTCACCAAGCTCGATCCTGATTCCTTTTATCTTGATCTGGTTGTCGACACGTCCGAGGATCTCTATCTCACCATTGGGAAGGTAACGGCCCAAGTCTCCTGTGCGGTACATCTGGCGTCCGGTCCGAGGGTGATAAACGAATACGCACTGCGTGAGTTCAGGCTTTCCAAGGTACCCACGTGCCAATGATATATCACTTTCTACCAGCATTTCGCCAGGCACCCAGTCAGGGCGGTCAATCCAGTTCTCGCTAACAATGTGATATTTGGAATTCCGCATCGGTGAGCCATAAATGACCGAACGACAGATACTACCTTCGTCTTCGTTGATTTCATGGATTACTGACCAGTTTGTAGTCTCAGTTGGGCCCCCACATGAGTACATCCGAGCAGACGGGAAAACAGACCTAGCTCGCGGTAGTAGGGACAGTGGGATCCAGTCACCAGCCATCACGATATTGGTTACAGACTCAATCGGGTGTACCGTAAGCGCTGTTTCAGCCACGGAGCATACTAGATCCATAACAGCGGGGACACATGCCCAAAATGTCACCCTACATTGGCGATGTAGTCTCAGCCAAGCTTCTGGAGTAGGGCCAGCTGCAGGTTCGGGTACCACAACGGAACCTCCATGCACTAAGGGGCCGAAAACATCGAAGACAGACATATCAAAGTGTAGTGCAGCTGTGGCGAGATGTCGGATAGACTTATCCAGACCGAAGCGTTCAACAACATCGAAAATATGGTTTACCACAGCGGCTTCCGGAATCTCAACGCCCTTCGGTTCGCCAGTTGAGCCTGATGTGAAAATTACATACGGTGAATAGTCTTCTGAGACAGGTTCAATAACAAAGTCAGTATTTTGTTGCATCCAACTACCGGGGCCAGCAGTCACATGTTCGATCTTGTGGACACCAACAGGCACCATAGTATCAGGTGATGCAATCACAATGCGTACTCCTGCCTGTGCGAGTATAGTACGCACCCGCTCTTGAGGTAGATCGATATCTATAGGAACGTAGCCAATCCCAGCCAACAGACAACCATAAACCGCCTCATATTGTGCGACCCCCTTAGGTAGCATGATCCCCACAAACCGATCACTTGAGTTACAAACCCGCTGGATCATCATTTTAACGTGCGTAGCTGCACGACCAATCTCATCCCAGGTGTATTCACCATGGATATCAATGACGGCTGGTTCGTTCGCACTATCTCTGAGGCGCTCTAGTAGCAAATCACGTAAGTGAACTTCGGGAACAGGTTCCTCCGTTGCATTGACCTCGTTTCGTACAGCTATCTGCGACGCTGGTCGAAGATCTAGCCAAGTACGTTTCCAAACTTCGGAATCATCCGTAAGCTGTTGCAGCAGATTACTGAACGCACCAAACATCGCCTCAATCACGTCAGGTCGAATGACTCCAGTTAGGTAGTCCCATTTGAAATACAGTGTGCCCTCTGACTCTCGAACCTGGACATCAAGCGTCACCTGTGGAGTTTGTGAAACCCCGAATACCTCCCGACCCAACAGGGAAACATCGTGTCGACCTGGATGTCCGAGAAGGCTTGTCAATACTACTGGCATCAGTGGTTCACGACCAGAGCGGCGGATTCGAGCCAACTCACGCAATACCTCTACCCCAGTAAAAAGTCGATGGTCAAGTGCCTCCCAAATCGCATCCTGTAACCGTCGGCCACGAGCTTCAAACGTATCTTCGACCTCAGTTTCGTAAGGGACAAGCAATGTATTCGTAAAATCCCCGACCACTAAATCAATGTCATCACTGACCGGCATCCGGTCTGAGACCGGAAAATTCAATGTAAACCAATCTTCTTCGCTCCAGCAACGTAACACTTCACACAAAACTAAAGCCACAACCCCAGAGGGCGATATCCTTCTCTCTTGGGCTTGAGCTTTGAGCCGAGCCCAAGACTCTTGTTCAAGCTTGCCTTCATGTCTTTCGAACCTTACAGGCGCTGTAGTCTCCCCTGGTTCGAGCTGCGGCAACTTTGGAGCAGCTGGCAACTCCTTGATTTTTTCTAACCAATACTCGCGGTGCGCAAGGTATTGTGCACTCTGCCTTAGCTTGTTCCGATACGCGACATAATCGTGGAATGTGGTCTGGAGCTGCGGCAGTTGTGACTTTTCATTAATATAAAAGTCAATCAAATCAGGAATGATTACTTGGAAGATCGACCATGCATCGGCGATCAGCATGTCAATGCACAAATGAATCCTGCTTAAATGCGTGCTAATCCGGCTCACGACAAATCGGAATAGGGGCCACTGCGTTGTCCCGATTTCGTCGTTTGCCATACGTCGACGCAACTGGTTAATCTCGTTGCTAATCTCGACCGGTGAAAGCTCTCTTAGATCTATATACTCAACGGCCTGCCTTCCATCGACTGTATTGATTCTTTGGCGACCAGCATCATCAATTGTCATCCTAAGCATTGGATGGCGGTCTACCAACAAGCCGACCGCGCGCACAAACCGATCATGATCTAAATTCTCCACTTCCCACTCAAAGTATCCTTGACACCCGACACCGCCGTAGTTGAAGTCAGAGCCGCGACCAATCCATAAAGCCTGTTGGCTTTCATTTAGCTCGAAGGGCTCTAATTGTTGATCAGTTGGCAGGTGCTCAAATGCTGGCAAATCGACATTGAGAGAAGCATTAGCCAAGCATATAAGGTTTGATAATACCGGGTTCTCAAGAAAAGGACTCATCTCAATGTGGATACCATACTTGCAAGATAATTCACCCATCATGCGCATAGCCCGCAAAGAGTCTCCACCAGAGTGAAAGAAATTAGACTCAAGAGTTGCCTCATCACATCGAGTCCACTTCAACCAGCAGTCGTGCAAAGCTATCTCGGTTTTAGTAGTCGGGAAAAAGACTGTGTGCGTTGTATCTCGCTCGAACTGATAGTCGCGTAACGCGGTATAGTCTACCTTACCGTTGCGTCCTAGCGGCAACACTATCGTATTGATTTGGCTCGGTTGAGCAGCGGGAGGCAATTGTTCCCTAAGATACTTACGTACCGCACCCTTAACATTCTTAGCATTGGAAGACTGCTCAAGGAAAAGTACCAGTATTTCCCCAGCATCATCGGTGAAGCAAACGGCAGCGGCTTTTGTCACACCTAGAACTTTAAGCGCAGTAATCTCTACTTCAGCTAAGTCAACCCGATGCCCACGAATTTTCACAAGTGCGTCAGATCTGCCAAAAATCTCGACGGTTCCATCCAAACCTATCCGTGCTCGGTCACCGGAAATGTATTGCAGCGGTGAAGTTTCGTCGAATGTGTTCGGACGGAAAGATCTTTTAGTCTCATTGCAATCTATGTAACCCGTCGAAAGCGTTTCACCAGTGATGATTAGTTCCCCGACGCAGCAAGCTGGTAACTCCTGGCCGGCACTATCAACCACGTACATGTTTGCACCAGGCACCGCCCGTCCTACTGTGGGCAACAATGTGCGACGAGGACCAGATAAATCCTCTACTGAGACAACAGCCGCTTCCGCAGAGCCATAGACGTTGAAAACTCGGTAATTCAGATCAGCAGGCGGCCACTGCTTGCACCGCTCACCAGCAATTAACATAGTGTCCAAACCAGTTTGCCATCCATCAGCCCAAAGCGTTTCAGCGATTGATGTCATAACCAATGTGTGCGTAACATTGTTCTTGATGAACCAGTTTGTCAGCATTCGTACATCTTGCAAGACATCAGATGAGGGGATGCAGACCGTTCCGCCTGAACATAGCACCGGTAGCGGATCTACTTCGATCATCCCGTATCCTGGGGACGACAGCCATGAACCTCGAGTGTTTCCCCCTAGCTTGGCAGCGTCGATGATAGCGTCAATTGTAGAGGCCATCCCACGGTAGGATAGACAGGCTGCCTTGGGTCGCCCGGTAGTTCCGGAGGTTCCAGCGATGAAGCACACTTCATTTTTAGTTTCGACCCACTCGCCACCTCCCCACTTGACTAGCGGATTCAGAATTAGCCTATTGTCTAAGTCCAGCACGGGGTATGCACCTAGACAACGTGCCCTGTCTGTCAAGGTGCCTGCAGTAATTACGGCGTCAGGTTTGGATTCGTCTAGTAAAGCTCGTATCCGATCATCGGGATGCGTGGAGTCAATCAGCACGCAGGTACCGCCCATACGTTGGACAGCGATGATAGAGACTAAGTATCTCCAACCTCGTTCCATGAAGAGCGCGAGTCTGAAATGTGACTGATTTGTGGTTACTTGTTCGCTCACCTGCTGAACTATTGCCTCAGATGCATCCCAAAGTTCGGCATAGGTCAAGGTTTGGCCACTCGTGTTATCCACGATCGCTAGGTCCATTGGCTTCGTCTGCTTGTGTATGAAGATGCGTTCGACCAGCGACTTACGCTGACGCTGTTCATGTGTAGTGTGGGTAGGTAAGGCATCAAGCGCGGGAATTGCCTTTGGATCCAAGGCCCTGGCACACGCAAAGGCCGTGATTTTGCATAGATGCATAAACATGGCCTTCTCAATTCGGTCTTCCCGCACTGACAGAACACACCGACCATCTTGAACTAATAACCATACCAGTGACTCCGCAATTGGGTAGCTCTGCCCATCAGTCACCTCAATGTCCATAGGAACTGACACATTATGTCTTGGTAGTTCTGCGGTCTGGCGCAGATCAAAGATGTAAGTGCGAGCGTCATCAGCATCGAGCAGTTTGGTCGCATCGACCTCAAGGCAAGTTGCTGATCCATTGGCGTGTATCCCAACGGTTACCCGACCTTCGGGACTGACCAGCGAGCCCAGTATCGAGGCGACCACAATAAGATCGTCAATCGATGCAGTAAGCCCATCAGGTAAAAAAATCTCCTCTTCCAATCGCTCAGCCATTGTTGACTGGCCGGATGCATAGCGTTCGAATGCGTCCCATATCGACCGATTAATACTTGGAATCTCCTTCATCAATCCACTTTCCAATTGCTGTGTGTTCAGTTTGGAATTTTCCGACATCCGAATGATCACTCCCTAATATAAATTGCAGCGTGTTTCGTTTAAAATTTTCCAACATCCGAATGATTACTCCCCAGTTGTAGGCTCTTCCCCATTCGTTTCGTGGTCATAAATGGCTCCGATTTGGTTTGCCCAGGTCAAGACCGATTCTTGAAGATCTTTTCGTTCCTTACCTACAAAAGATGAGAGATCGAGCGAGATTAAGCGCTTGGAGCCACTTCTCATGATGCGCCAGGTAGTCACCGCCCGGCTACCGATTAACACGACAGGACGCCCATTTCCTGCAGCGTCGTACCCACCAATCTGGTTAAGCCCTAGGCAGTCGCGCTGTCTCGAGCCGGGCGCGTACCCCATCAAAAGCGGATCCCAAGCAGGCAAAAACCGTACGCCTGTAGCTGAGTGCTGACCTGCGTGCAATACGAACTCTTCAAACTTATCCTTTTGATTGGCACTCAGCCAAATTCCTGATCCAATCTCGTATGCTCCGGCCCTTTCCAAGAGCAAGCGCGCTGTCTTCTTTGAAATGGCCATCCACCAAGCAAGGTCATCGACTGATACCGGCCCATAATTTTGAATATAACGGCGAGCGATGTCCAACTGTAGGCGTTCACGGTCAATTGGTGTATCATCGCTTTGAAGCAGACCGTTAGGCGCGGCGGTATACAACCACCGATTGGACCAAGGATTCGACGAGGGAATCCGAATTAATGCTCCATCATATGTCGCTACAGTGGTGCACGCGCGGGTCTGGGGGCCACTCAATCCCAAGGCATCCCCAATATCTTTTAGCCGGACAGGAGAGCCTGTAGTGAGCTCGGTAAGGCTTGGTAGTATTCGCCGATAGTCGGCCAATGTGAGCTTGACATCGCGTAACCGCCACTCGTGGTCGGCAAGAGATAGACGGGTAACACCAAAAACCGTAGCCGCCAGAGACTGGGGAAGTAAGAATTTTGAACGTCGCATTCCTGGTATTCGCACCAAAGCTGGATCAGTTTCCATGGAGAGAACTTCGGTTCGATCAATACTTCGATTGCGGGCTAGGACGGCTAGCCAGCTAGTAGGCCGAGTTGAATAAACTCCGATATATGCCTCCGCGATTTCAGCCAGAGTTGAGTCTTCGAAACGCTCAAAATGTTCTGACACAATCCATTCGGCTAGGAGCTCGTTAGGCAGCTCATCCCAGTACGTTTTGCCGCTCACCATTTTCTCACCTTGGTGTTGAGACAGAACCTGGCAGTTATTTTTGATACTTCCATGCATTAACCTCCTAACAATAGTTTTCACTGACTTTAACGCAATCCTCGTTTTGAGTGGAATCAATCTGTAGGACTGCAACCTAGACAGTCCCGATTGGGAAAAGGGCGCTTAACATACCGCCCTATCAGCCCAAAACGGGCTAGTTCGCACCTACTTCCTTCAAAATCGGTCGAGCACCACGATTTGGGATCAGAACGATGAGCATGCATAAAAACTTGTTTATATTCAGTTCGTTTAATTAGCAGCTTACGTTCAAATTTCCTTACTCCTGAACGCATCACTCCGTATAATCTATAAGCGGATAAATTGAGCACAACGCTTCAATCTCTGAACGAAACTGCTCCCTCAAAGTTGGATCCAATTCGTACTCCTTATCGCCAAGCGGTGTCACTTTGTCTAAGATCCGGCAAACTAAATCAACAATTTGACGGCACCCCTGTTCGTCGACGCGACGTTGCGCCAGGGAACCGGTACCAATGCGCAATCCACTAGTGACGAATGACGACCGGGTCTCTCTTGGAACACGATTTTTATTCACTATAATCGAGCACTGTTCTAGCGCCGACTCAGCGATGGCACCAGTAATGGCACCATGCAAACGAATCAGAATTGTGTGGTTCTCAGTACGTCCTCCTATAACATCATAGCCTTTTTCCTGAAACGCACTTGCTATGGCATTAGCTGTGGTCCGAATTCGCTCTATGTATGCGTCAAACTCCTGTGACATTGCATAGCCGAACGCAGCAGCCTTCGCAGCTATTATGTTGACGGCTGGCGCTCCCTGCATCCAGGGAAATACTGACTGTTGCAAAGCACGGCTGAAGGTTGTCTCCCTGCCAGGAACCTTTTCTTTAGCATCACGTCCGGACATAATCAGACCACCACGTGGTCCTGCGAGTTGCTTATGCGTACACGTTGTAGTTACGTGTGCAGCGTTAATCGGGCTTGGGTGTCGTTTAGTCGCAACAAGTCCGGCGATATGCGAAATGTCAGCGAGCAAGATCGCCCCTATCTCATCGGCAATCTCACGGAACCTCTCGAAATCCACGACCCGCGAATAGGCAGTCGCACCACAGATGATCATGCGCGGGCGATGATCGTGGGCCAGTCTACGCACCTCGTCATAATCAATGACGCCTTCAGGAGTCGTGCCGTATCCAATCGCCCGGTAATACGTGCCTGAAAATGTGACTGGGCTGCCGTGAGTGAGGTGCCCACCGTGATCGAGATTCATTCCGAGCAGAGTATCCCCGGGCTGAAGTAGTGCCGAAAGCACTTGGTAGTTCGCACTCGACGCTGAATGTGGCTGGACGCCTGCGTACTGGGCACCGAACAGTTCACGAGCTCTTTGGATTGCCAGAGACTCGACCAAATCAACGTTCTCACATCCTGCGTGGTACCGTCTACCAGGAGTTCCCTCTGCCGTAACGTTGACCAAGGCAGAAGCTGACGCTGCCAAGGCTCGGGGCGTGACTGCACAGCAGGAGGCGACCAGTGACAGTGTTCGATGCTGACGCCTTACTTCGGCATCCAAGATGCTCTCCAGTTCGGGGTCTTGTATCCCTAGGTCTGTCAAGCCTCGCTGTAGCAGGTGAGCTTGGCTCCCAAGCAGTTTATTTTTAATCGTCATCTCATTTCCCTCCATTCCTGTTATCCGCTGCGAACGACAGAACGATATCAGCGACCTCTTGCGCATGGGTACGTATGAAATAGTGTCCCCCACCAGATAAAATTGCTGACTTAGTGACATCGATAAAACTTCGCCATTTATTCACTACGTCATTGGGCTGAGGTGTAGCCGGGTCTTCGTCACCTAACAACACCAGTGCTGGCATTCCACGTGCTTGAAGGTGTGTCAGCGTTCGATATGCCTCGGTTGCTATCAGGTGGTCCCTCCTGCCTCTGGCTAACATCCCATCGACCTCCTCGTCGGTTAGCCCGGTGAACGCCCCCAAAGACCGTAGATATTGGCCCCATTCATAATCTGAGGTCGTCTCGGCTTCACGCAATGCAGCGTCTGGGTTATCTATTGGCTGCGATGCCGCGACCACTAAGGTGAGGGAACTGACTGTGGGTGCTATAGCCGAGGCGATACAGGCCGCTGTTGCTGCTCCAGCGCAATGCCCATAAATAATGAGTTGGTCTGCATCGATTTTTTCAATCTCGGTTATGAGTTTGTTAATCAATTCAGAAAAGTCCGACGTTTCTTTTACTTCTAAATCACCGAAGTCTACCCCGAAGACACGCACGTCCTGATTTCCGCGAAATATATCTCGGTATGCGGTCGGATCGCCACCACCGAACGGGACGGCAACCACTGCAATCGACCCATCGGCTGTAGACTCGTCGTGTAGCGGGACGAGTCGCACATCACGCCTAATAGAATTATGTAGGATGTACCTAGCTAGTTCCTCTGCGGTTGGGTGCTCAAAGATGGCAACAATCTGCAAATTGCCACCCAGACGCGACATCACGCGGACAGCATCGAAAGAATCGCCACCAAGCTTGAAAAAGTTATCACCTGGGCTTACGTATTCGATACCAAGAACTTCACTGAACGTCGCAGTGATTCGCTCTACTTCCCCCGCAAAAGTTTTCTCATCTAATTCAACTCTGTCTGTCATCTCATTCTCCTTTGTAATAAAATTTGTAATAAATAATCATTGAACCAAAATGTTATTTATTCTTTTCCTTCTTATCCGAGAGGATATCAGCAAGCTCATTGAGTAAGTCGTTAGCAGCAATCTTGCTGCAAAATTGGCCCTCGAACTCGAGTCGGAACTCCGAGGCACTTATTCTCCTAATATCCATACCCACAGGGAATGTCGCGCTTATCACTTGCGACGCAGGGATTCCCCGCGGGGCTGCACCATTGATAAACAGTTCGGACGCTCGGCAGCACTCTAGTGCCTCACGGGCGTCTGAGTTGTGCCGTGCACGGGCCTCCAGGCTTGTCCGAAACTGAGTCGGGGCATTTTGGATCTGCTCGATAGGCATTGCAATGAGGCCGGTCATCATACCGATAGCCCCTGACTCGTGAGGTAAACGCCAACACCGGGACAAGCATACCGTATCGCCCTCCGACACCACGTTTGTGCCGCATAGCAACGCTAGGACTTCGGTGATAGGTAGTTTATCAGCATTCTCAATCCGTACGACTCTGCTCAGGGATACCCGTTTTGCTTGCGCGCTCCACGCAAGCCGCCCAGATTCCGACAGTCTCACGGGCTTCATCGGTTTTCTGCGTAACTCCTTTGACGCAACATCTTCCTTTGCTATCGCGAGCTGACGTTCCACATAACTGTAGTAGGCTTGCCGCCCTTGATTAATGTCGTGCAGCGCTAAGTCTAGCATTCCTACATGCGCCAACTGAACTAAACTGCTAACAACATTGAGGGTCTGCTCATCTGCAAGAGCATGGTGGATTGACAGATAGAAGCGTTGGTTACTACCTGTCCTCACGTTGCAAACTGCGAATAGAGCAGCGCCGGACCTAACTGCTAACTGTACTAGACGGAGGGCTTCGTAGTCCGTTGCACCCCGAGCCTCAATTATCTCAATATATTGGCCAAGCTGCTCACTCCACCCGGCAATCACAAGCTCTCGCAAGAATTCCCGATTGAAGGCTATCCCCTCCTTCAGGTTTATGACGGTGGAGACCTCTGGTGCAATGCCCGTACAATACGTTTGAGCTACCACTGCTTTCGCTTCGGCACTTAGCGGTACATTGGCTAATGCATGTATCACGATTCCTTGTCCTCCTAAAGTTCTTTTTGGGATAATCGCTTTAGTTTAAAGAGGCATATAGTATTAACACGGTGACTTAATATTCAAGTTTTGTATGATGAATATTATTGACCCCCCCAATTTATTGCATTTTAGGACCAATCCATGCATATTTTATCAAAAATCGCCAATCCTCTTTCGTTATTAAAGTACCACTTATTTACATGGTAATCAACTGTTTTTTTGAAAAGTTACCAATCTTTATAATATTTAGGGATTTAAAATATAATTATTATCATTAAATCAAAAATAATCCAATCCTCCTTGTTTTTTTCTTGTCCGAACACGTTAAAATAAGGAGTATGTTTAATGAATTATATAGACTCATTTCAATAGAATAGGGAAAACACAATCGTACAATTCAAGAATATATAAAATTGGTTGTGGCATTGGGAAAATGGGTAGTCGAAAGACTGGTAAAAACTTCGATATGGGTTTCTTACATCTAGGAACCTACATGAATGGGTATCTTTTATAAAAACAAAAATTCCATATAGAGGTGAATTTGTATGCCTAAAATTGATAATATGCTGGCAATTCTATGGATGCTTAGTTCAAGTGAAAAAATTACCGCAAAACAAATTTCAGAAAAGTTAGAGATAAGTATAAGGACTGTGTATCGTTATATTGATACACTTTCAACAAGTGGTGTACCTATAATTTCAGACACAGGACATAACGGTGGATACACTCTATTGAACAATTTTATTGAAGCTCCTCTTATTTTTGATTTAGAGGAGCAAATCTCACTATTTCACGCTGCTGTTTTTGCAGAAGAAGCCGGATATTATGGAGGTGAAGCACTAAATAGGGCTATTTCAAAGCTCAGCAAATATTCAAATCAAGAGCAGGAAACAAAGATAAACCAACATTTAACCAGTCTTGAAGTAATAAGACGATTAAGTTCCCTCTCAATGGAACCTTTATTAAAGGAGTTGGAGCAGGCCGTAACTGATAGATACTCTGTAAAAATTCTATACAATAAAAGTGGTGGAGAGCAATCAAAGGATAGATTGGTTGATCCGTACAGAATTCTTTATTGGAATAATAAGTGGTATGTGATTGGATTTTGTCATCTTAGGAATGATATTCGTAGTTTTAGAGTAGATCGAATTGAAAGTCTAATGCTAACCGAAAATAAGTTTAACCAGCCAGAAAATTTTTCAGCACGTGACTTTTTTATGAAAAACCTCCTTCCAACTATAGAAGATAAGGAAGGGATTATCCCTTTGGTTATTAATGGGGATGCAAGGGCGTTGGGTGATATTTGTAAACATTGGTTTTTAGGACATTATTTACAAGAACGGACTTCAAATCAAGCAGTATTTCTTCTCGAAAAAAATATGATACATACATATGTACCTTATTTACTTTTACCGTATGGTAAATCTATTCAAGTTATTAAGCCAATAAGTCTTAAGAAAAGATTTATTGAAGTTCTGTCTGAATTAATAAAATTTCATCAAGCATGATAACTTCCCTGACGTTATCTGTCAGGGAAGTTATATTATAATACTCTATATTAATTGTGATTGGAGTGTTATTGGATGCAAACAAAAACAGTTTATCTTTATGTATTCAATACAATGTCAGATTGGGAATATGGATATTTAATTGCTGAACTAAACTCGGGAAGATATTTCAAAAAAGATTTAGCACCATTTAAAGTAGTTACAGTAGGAGCTAGTAAAGAAATGATTACAACGATGGGAGGACTGAACATAAAACCAGATATTTCTCTTGATGAATGTACTCTTGAGAGTAAATATCTTTTAATTTTACCTGGAGGGACTACCTGGAGAGAAGAAATTCATCAACCTATCTTGAAAAAAGTTGGCGAAGCTTTAAAGCTTGGCACTATTGTTGCTGCAATTTGTGGTGCAACTGAGGGCCTCGCAAATATTGAATACCTAGATTCTAGAAAGCATACAAGCAATAACTTAGAGTATATTAAAATGGTCTGTCCTAATTATAAAGGAGAAAAATTTCATGAGATGGGACCTGCGGTATCTGATGAGAATTTGATTACTGCATCAGGAGTAGCTCCTCTGGAATTTGCGATGGAAGTACTGAAAAAATTAGATGTATTTGCACCAGAGACATTACATTCATGGTATAACCTAAATAAAACTCATAAATCTGAATACTTCTCCAAGTTAATGAATTCAATAAATAAATGAGCTAAAAAAGTCAACTTAGCAGCTTTATATTAGTTTAAATAATTAACATGCTTTAGACGATGTCAAAGCATGTTTTTTGTAATGTTTATGGAACGTGCGGTCCATTAAATGCATTTTGAAAAAAGACCACCAGTGTCCTGGTAAGAATTTTTCGTCTATAGAATTCGAACGTTTCCGTGAAACATGAGATTAATAATAAAACCTCGCTGACTGCCCTATTGTCAGTGAGGTTTATTTGTATAATTCTTTGTTACTCTTAGTTTTGTCTTTTTTGGGACCTTCATAGACTTCCAATCCTGCCGCTTGTAAAGCTTGGTTCCAGCTGCCAAATCGAAATTGCATTAATGCTGGTTGTTGAACCTCTTTGTATCTTGGAGGGCGTCCATATTTTTTAGCATTTTTTCCTGCAATATCTCAAGTAACTCGTCATTCTCATATTTTGTTTTTTTAGGCTTATTGATTGGAATGCCGGCTTTTCTTAGAGCATTTTCCCAACTTCCAAATCGTATTCGAATAGTAACACGTTGCGGTACCTCTGATGCTAAGGGTGTTCTCCCAAGCTTTTCATATAAATCTCTGAGTATTTGTAATAACTCTTCATCTTTGTATCGACGACGACTAAATGCAACCTCTCCCTCACGACATCGATCTTAATGTTTGGACTGTCTGTTTCACTCATAAATGAATAGTCTACATCGGCGGCCGCAGTATAGTTGATGCTATATATTTTTTGAGAATGAGGTGGTACTGACAGTTTTTTCGGTTTAAATCCTGGTCCATCATCGTTGTTATTAGGATAAATAAAGATGAGCTCTGTATTTTTCCCGTAATTGTTTACTTTTACTGAACAATCCATGTTCAGCTGATCATCCATTGTTTCGTAATTGCAGGAACTTTTGTTTTTAATATATTCAACAGCTTCTGAGCCGGTCGCATTCCGTTTGATAAGAAACATCGATTGCTCAGTACTTCAGCAGGTCTTATCAAAAGCCCCGCCCCCTTTCCTTTTATGTAGATCGACGCAAGGCTCCTTCTGTTAGTGTAGTTGAATGCTTCTCAGGCAAATTCGGGATTTTCTTATTCCTAAAAGCATCCCAGTACCAAAAATTATAATTCTCTAATTTAGAAAAGTGTTTTATTTTTTCATCTCTTCTCGCATGATAATCTTCATCTGAAAGACTCCGGCCGAAAACTTCTATAATTGTTTTTGGTGAAGTATCCAACAATATAGCGTCTGGTTTCATTCCATTCCATTCGGGGTAATTTTTTGTTGAGTATGGTTTTTGGAAAAAACGCTTCTCTTGGCATAACAAGTCGTAAAACTTGATTTCATAAGAACTTTCAGACCATAATCCATGTGAATTGGACGGCACAATAGCTATGTCTATAAATTCTGGAGGGGTGTTTCCTCCTGTATTTTTTACCCATCCTCCAACCCAACAGTGTTGATTCAAATTTTGATTTTCAACAACGATATCCCATCTTTCCTTTGAACAAACAAACTTTTTAATTTCTTTATCTTCGATTGAATCCAAATGAACTAAATAACCATCGAAGCCATCTTCTATTTCTTCGTGGTCGATATATGAAAGGATAACAAACATACAATTTTTATGATCTCTTTCTATGTAATAACTTCTATTTAAACTCCCCATTCGATACAACACATTATGTAGAGATAACCCTCTACCAATTTTTATTTTCTTTGATTTAGAAACCAACGCCTTATAAAAATCTATTTTTGTAGGAAACGGTATATCCTGTTCAAACCTGTATTTGTTTACACCATTCCATGTCTCGGTGATCCAGTGTGTCAAAAAACCAAACATTCCAATTTTATCTTGAATCATTTTCTTTTCTGACTTTCTTCGATTATTTCCACTTTTCCGATTCCTTTTTTGTTTATTCAAGACGAAATCAGTGTTTTTAAATTTTACGCTTAATTCACCTTCTTTTGTAATCCAATTTTGATTGTACAATGATGAATAACTATCCCCATAAAAGTTACAATATGGTGTATGCTTTTCTTTGTCGCCTGGGAAGGTAGAGAAATAATAAAGTTCTTTACCACTGTATCCTTTTCTGTGGTTAATTTGCATTCTAACCTGTTCTAAATGATTACATTTGCATTCTAACGAGACTTTGTTTTGATTATACAATTGATATAATTCTGATAAAAATGCTTTCCTCTTTTCTTCACTGAATTCCTCTAGAACTGTTTCGTAAGAATAAGTCTTAGATTTCCCAGTAAAATATTTTACTTTAAGAAAATAATCCATTCATTCTCCCACCTATATTATACAGATCGCTATAAAAAAGCTTATTGTTTAATATTAAAACGAAACTTAATAGCACTCAAAACCGCTTGGCAGTTTTCGTCATCTAGCTCATCATTAATTCAGGAATTGTAATGTTATCAATTTGAGAATTAAATAATTGAATTCCAAATCGAATCATGGCCATTTCAGATGGTGAGTAGATTTGTATTTGTTGCGCTAATGTATCTAAGTCAATTCCTACATCATCTACCACATGTTTTAAATCTTCATATTTATAAGTTGCTGTAGCTAAGTAACAAAACGAACCGCACTCTCGGTTGTCTTCTATTCGATTAAACCCCAATTGGTTCATAAGCTTAATAGCAGTTTCTTCGTGATTATTTAAAATACACCTATATCCCTCCAAAAATTCTTTCTATTTTCCATTATACAGCAGGAACTTCAATTTGCATGGTTTGATGCAGATATTAAAAAGAAAAATGTAATTATGGTTGGGTTGGAACGCGGATAAACTAAGACTCTGAATATGCCGGCACACGCAGCTGAAGATGAACTGACGAAGGCACCGCTTCGGAAGGCCGCCGGCATTTCCGTGGCTTGGCCCCCCGCCGCGGACAACTGCTGCATGATTCCGGACACCCAATACCAAAAGCTCCTGAGTTACGGCCACTGATTAGAGATCGGTCCTGAAACGGTTACCGGGGCACATCTCCCACACTCTCTTATTACTGAAGTATTCACTCTTAATACAGACAAGTAGCTTATTTCAGCTAATACCCCTCTTTTCTTTTTTTATAAAAAGAAAAAAGGTATAATGGTGAAAAGTGTGTGAAAGGAGTGAATCCAATGATCGAATTAACTCCTCTTCTTTATAAAGGCATTTCTGAAATGCCAGGATTTGATATCATTCAGTCTACACTGAGGGAACAACTAAACGAAGACGATTTTTTATTTGTAAAAAAAGTCTATGAAGTACACTATGAAAATAACATTGCAAAAGATGTTCTGGGCTATACTCGCAGAGATAAGTTTTCTCGTCGAAAAAAACAGTGGAAAATGAAAGCTTTGAAAGGCCTTGAGAAGTACAAAAAGGATAAAACACTTTCACGAGGCGTTTATCGTCATTTAGTTGAAAATTACATAATGATGAAAGAATACGAAGAAAGTAAAAGTTCTTCATCATTTAAAAAAATGTTTAAAGAAAAAGATAGCGATACTGCTATCCAATCATTCGTAGATGATATAGAAGCCTGGTCTAAATCTAAAACAACCAGATTAATTGATTATCCATTTTTCAGTGAGCTAAGCAAATCTCAACAAATCGCATCCCTTGAGTTTGATATCTGTATGATGGTTGGCGAATGGCTTATAAAAAATGTGTCTAAATTAGTTCCAGCGGAAATCAAAGATGGGACTATTCTTTTCAATGAAAAGGAGTATCTCGAATCACAGAGTTTTGTAGAAAGGGCCCCTTCTACAGCCTTGGAAAATCCATATTGGGGTATAGCTAAACGATCTCTTTCTCCTATCAATAAAAAGAGCATCTTTAATCAAGAAGAAAAAGCGCCTTTTTGAAATAGACGATCGGTACAGTTTATTAATCGAATCTGAAGTAATTGATCATTATAATAAGCAAATAAGAACACCAAGCATGGCAGATTGGCGGCTTTTTGTTGATTTGATCAACAGACGCGACAAGAAAAAGAAATGGCGATACACCTAAACTCCTCAACATTTTTTCTCGTTTAGAGAACGGCAAAGGATACCCTTATCTGGAAGAGCTGGCATTGTTAGGAGGCAACCTTAAAGAAAGTGAGTCATATATAGTTAACGTTTCTAATCGTTATCGAGACGGCAGAATGCCAGATAAAGTAATACCGATTGCCGATGACGTGTTTGGCAATGAAATCTGCTTCGATTTTAGAAAAGGCCTCAGTAGTCCTTCTATTGTATTTTGGGATCATGAAATGGCATTTGAAGATCCTGAAAGAGCTTTAAGTCCTGTATGTGATTCTTTTACCGAGTTGGTTAATAAACTATATGAGGAATAAACGGATAAAGCCTTTCCCCTTCTTATTAAGGAGAAAGGCTCTTTTTATTTAATACTAGGGCTAACTTTAAACGTTTTATGACTAGTAGGAGGTTAACAAATGCAAAATATTAAATGGAGAAAAAGAAGTACTTTTCAAGAGGCTACAAATAGTCAAATTGAGTATGTAGAAGAGAAATTAAAAATCAAGTTCCCAACAGATTACAGAGAGTTCATTAAAGACCATAATGGATGCTCTCCTATAGATAAAAAGGTTGTTTCATTCCAAAATTCTCGAGAATCAATAAACAATTTATTAAGTATAGGAGATCCAACTCGACCAATTGATCTCCTCAGTACACTTGATAATGTTAAAGATCGGTTAGTTGATAAGATCATACCTTTTGCTACAGATGCAGGGGGAAACCTCTTTTGTTTTGATTATAGAGTGTCTTCTCAAATACCCGTAATTGTTTTTTGGGATCATGAGATCGCTAATGAAGATAAGGAAAGTTCCATTAGCTATGTTTGTGATTCATTTACAGATTTAATGGACAAGCTTGAAGAACAATATTAAGTTTTTTGACTACTGATCTGAAATTTTCGAACAAACTCTTAGTGTCCTTGGCATTCAAGGTTCTAAAAATAGCAGAGGAATATTGATTAATGTTTGATAATTCTTTTTTAAAACAGAAGGAGTTTAACTATTGATTGATCTTACAAATACCGGTCTAAGTATTATTGCCTCATTATTAACCATCATAACAATAATTATAGGGTTTGCTGCTACCAAAGAAACTCCTACTAAAATAATTCACGAGGCAATAACAACTCTGTGCATATTGGAAAAAAGAAAATCAATATAATAAACATCTTCATGCCTAGTCAAAATCAAATAGATAAAGTCACCAATACAAAAAGGGAGCCCGGCTCAGATAATTATTTTATGATTGTTCTTTTTTATATAGCTATCATTATCTTTGGTGCATTTTATACTAGTTACTATTATTGGTTTGTTGCAATTTTGTTGGCTGTCTTTATAATCCGGTTTATTAAGTGTATTCGTTTTTCAATTGCCATAAAGCTTACATCAAACTTATATGACAAAAGTAAATTCTTCATCAATTTTATCCAGCAAATAATTTTATGTGGCATTCTTCTAAGTCTGCTGTTTTTTTCAGTACCACAGGAATTACAAATAGTTGCTGATCATATAAAAGTATATTTTGAAGGAGGCACCTCCTTTAAAAATTTGGCTTATAGACTTATTTAAATACACATTCAGTATATGGAATACTACTACTTTTTATTTTTTCATTTTTTTAGAAGCGTAGGGATGTTGATTCTTACTCTTTTTGTATTCTATACAACAGGCAAGAATGCATTACCAATTTATAAACACAAGTCTTTCAACAGAAGAAAAGTGTTGTAATGAACTTTCTTCTTATATTTGTGTTATTATTCTTATTTTTTCTCACTCTACCTAAAACATAGCTTAGAACCTTTGTGGAATGAATGGGCACGCAAATAAAAAATGTCAAATTTATTAATGTTAAGGCCCCTATAGAGGGTCTTCTCTTATTTTAATAAAGTTTTAAGTTGCTCTTTCAGTCTATAAATACCATCTCGATAAGCTCGGCATTTCAAGGAGTTATGTGTCGCGGATTGAAAAACGCGCATTGATGAAGATGTTTCATGAGTTTTACCGGGCGGAAAAGGAGAAGCGGAAGAAGAAGGGAAAGTGAGCGAAAAGCCGGATCTGACATTCCGGCTTTTTCTATTTTATCTTTTTCAATCATGACTATGAACAGAATATGCGTAGCGCTCAGTGTGAAGGGACAAATATACAAACTATTTAATCGCGTCAAGGCCTGTGATGAATTCATTTGTGATACGGCCATTTTCAAAATCAATTTTGTAGGTTTGCGAGGTCTCTATAACTTCGCTGTCATCTTCAATATCATCAAATTCAATTTCTGAGGAAAGGGTCATGATAAGATCACTCGTATAACGTTCCTCCATTTATTGATTGAATGAACCATAATAAAAACCGCTCCTAAAGAGCGGTTTTAAAATATAAGAAATAATCTTTCTAAGAAGAAATCGAAAGCGATTTATTTACTGCTTTTTGAGCATGGATTAAAGTCGTATCAAATAATGGCACTTTTGAATCGTCTGCCTTTACTAATAGTCCAATTTCAGTGCATCCAAGAATGATTCCTTCTGCTCCTCTATCTACCAAATTATTTATGATCTTCTTATAAATGTTTTTGGAAGACTGTTTAATTTCACCCAGACACAGTTCTTGATAAATAATATTATTTATTAATTCCCTTTCATCATCATCAGGAACAATGACATTAATATCATGAGACGCAATACGTGATTTATAAAAATCTTGCTCCATCGTATATTTAGTACCAAGCAGTCCTATTGAGCGAATGTCTTGTCTAATAATTTGTTCTGCAGTTGCATCGGCAATATGCAAAATAGGTATAGTGATCATTTCTTGGATATATCCAAGAACTTTATGCATAGTATTTGTACATATTACAATAAAATCTTCACCCGCTTTTTCTAATGATCTTGCAACTTCCCCTAAGGCTTCACCTGCTTTATCCCAAGCACCTACAGATTGATAATGTTCAATTTCCTTAAAATCAACACTGTATAAAAGACATTTTGCCGAGTGAAGCCCTCCTAACTTCTTTTTTATTTCTTCATTGATAATTCGATAATACTCAGCTGAAGATTCCCAACTCATTCCACCAATAAGACCAATAGTTTTCATAACCCCCCTCGGATAAAATTTTCAAAATATTATAGTTATTCTAAAGCATAGATTAGGTCTTTACAATTATTTATTTTTTCAGGATTACTATCATTAAATTTTATCGAGAATAAAAAATGATTGTCCGCCTTTTAAGGAGACAACCATCACACTTTCACCAGTATTCAACGCTTCTTCTTCACCGGGCCGCAGCCGCTTTGGAACAACAATCAAATCAGCAGGTATTATTAATTTGTCATTTTCATTAAGCCTTATTTCAACAGGAGAAACGGAAACCACTTCAGCCGGTAGAATATCCACTGGTGACTCAGAATCAATAAAGTCAGAATATAGAAAAAGAGATGTGACAGTTATGAAAATCATTTTTCTCATTCGTTACTGCATTTTGGTATCAAATGACTTGACTTATAAGTCCTTAACTTGCGTCTTCTCTCAAACGATTCAACGCCGGACGCTCTAAAAACTCCTCAGAAAATCTTTCACAGGCATACTTCAGTCCCTGCTTTCTATATGCAGACCTCGATCTGGCTGCCGATGCTTGAGCCCTTGTTCCTCGGTTGATAACCTTACAGCTAATGGCTATCATCCTGAAGTTTGTCCTACTGAGGTGATTTTCAACGGTGGAAAAAAGAAAAACTAGTTACTGATTAGTAACTAGTTTTTATCTTAAAAGATTCAAATATTAGGTTTCAGATTTTCTGGTTTAACCATCTCATCAAATTGTTCTTTCGTTAATAATGTAAGCTGCACGCAGTCTTTTTAGCATTAACCCTTCCTTATGAACAAACTTGGCATTTTCTAATATTTTTCATACCTGATAAGGTTCTAATTCCCTAAGTTGTAGTATCAATATCCTCTGTGTAATCCATGGAATTAACCTTTTAAGTTTATTAAACCTAACTGTTTTATTAGACAAAGCTTACAGATCGAATTTCATGGCGCCTATCGATTTTACAATTTCCGGATCTCGGTGCGACCCGAAAAGACTTTCTCCTTTATCAAGGGTGGAAATCTTTTCGATATCCTCTAAGCTCAACTCAAAATCAAAAATGTCAAAGTTTTCGACAATCCGTTCTTTGCGCACCGATTTTGGAATCGTAACGACTTCACGCTGAACAAGCCAACGCAGCACAACCTGGGCGACAGATTTATTGTGTTTTTCCGCAATGGAAGTCAACACGCCGTTGCTGAACATGTTATTGCGCCCTTCAGCGAACGGTGCCCATGACTCGTGTTGAACTCCCTGCTCTTTCATAAAAGCAGCACTTTCTTTTTGCTGGCAGAATGGATGCGTTTCGACTTGGTTGACGGCTGGCACGATTTCATTATGCATGATCAGATCCATTAGACGGTCGGGATGGAAGTTGCTGACTCCGATTGCCCTGATTTTTCCTTCGCGGTACAGATCCTCCATCGCGCGCCAAGCGCCGTAGTAATCGCCGTATGGCTGGTGAATAAGGTATAAATCAAGATAATCCAGCTGCAGCTTATTTAAAGATTTGGAAAATGCCGCCTTGGCACTTTCATAGCCGGCATCCTGAATCCAGAGCTTAGTCGTAATGAACAGCTCCTCACGCGGTACGCCGCTCCGCTTGATTGCACGTCCGACTGCCTCCTCATTTAGGTAACCGGAAGCAGTGTCAATCAGGCGATAACCGGCCATCAGTGCTTCATATACTGCGTTTTCACAATCTTGAGCATCGGGGACTTGGTATACACCGAAGCCGATAATTGGCATTTTCACTCCGTTGTTTAATGTTACGGTTTGCATTGTAATTCCTCCTATTGTTCAAATGTAGAACGACAAACGGCACACATCCCGAAAATCGGGCACTGCAGAATGAATTCCGCTGCGGCTGGTTTGCGTTATAATAAGCTTATTACCTTCGTGCAACACGAAGGCAAGCACTTTTTTTAAAAATTTTTAAAGGAGGATTATACATGCATACAGTCAAAGAAGCAGCGATGATAACCGGACTCACTGAGCATGCGGTGCGCTTTTACACGGATAAAGGCCTGGTGCCGAGCGTACAGCGCAATAAAAACAATATCCGTTTGTTCGATGAAGAATCAATCAACTGGCTGTTTGGCGTCAAATGCCTCAGGCAATCCGGAATGCCGATTGAAGACATTAAAACGTACGTGAATCTCTGCCTCGAAGGAGATTCGACCATCCCACAACGGTACACACTCATGATGGAGCATAAAGAAGATGCGCTCGCTCAGCTCGAAGAAGCCAAACAGCACATTGCCCATTTGGAACAAAAAACCGCCCTATATCAAGCCATTCTGGAGCACCGCTCTTTTGATACAACCAATCCCGCCAACTGGGAAAAAATACAGCATATGCATAGTGACGTATTTTACTCGCCCACTGTCCGGTAGATGTGAAAGATATTTATGAGCACATCAATAGCTCTTAAACTCCTAAATTGGAATCCATATTGAATAGGCTAAGTTTGATGACATGTTATGAGCGATTAAATTTGTTTATATACGGCTATAAGGCTGCAAGTCCTTAAGGTTACTTTCTATTAATATAAATTGATAGAGGTCGCATCTGTATGCGACTTCTTGTTCGATGTTGTTTTCAAGTGTGTCATAGGTAATGTTAACTTCAGCAATTACTTCTTTTGTGCTTAAGTTAACTGTGCTAATTGATGGAACAGACTTTTGATCCTTAGTCAGCGCAACTCTTAAAATCGTTGGCGTGTCTTGAACCATTCGAATAAAAGTTGAAGCTTGAATAGGCTTGCCATCAAAAGGATCGGCTTCTCGCACGCTTGGTTTTCTGTATTTTCTTTGTTTGAAGGCTCGGAAACTTAGGAGCCATCGCATCACAGTCATTTTTCCATCCAACATCAGACTTACTGAATTTCTTTTTGTGCTTTTCTACTTGTGCCTTTGTCCAGTACACTGTTTTTCGGAAGCCATTTATCAACTCAAAATAAGCTGCATAACCAATTACTACGTCTGAATTCACGCTTTTCAAACTCAATCTCGATCTCCTCAGTCAGCGGATTCCGCTTCTCCAATTCGCCTTCATGAATCGGTATGCAATTGATGGACTTATATTGGCCTGTTCGCAAAGCAAGCTGTATGTACCCTTTGTATCCAAGCTGGAATTGAGCCTTTCCTCCATAAGGAACTATCCAGACATCCCCTAAGTTTTTATCTATAGGCAGGTCGAGTTTCTGCCACCATTGCAGATGAGATGGCACTCATAGGATCTGTTTTCTGTAGCATCTGCTCACTGTTATCAAGGCTTAAGATAGAAGCAGTAAACTGTGCAGCCCTCTTTCCTGACACTTCCTCAAATCGCTTAATAAGGGATGGTGGAAGAAAGCTAGCCTTCCAAATCGCTCCTTGCTGTTTCACAGGAACGCTTTTCATACATCATAATAAAACCTTATTAAAACTTTACAAGACAAGCTGAATTGACTATAGTCTAATTAGACTAAAATATTGATGTAAAGAAGTGAAAAAATTAGATGATAAAGTCTTTTTTAATGTTGGGGCAGTCGAATATGGCGGGCCGTGGATTTTTGAATGAAGTAGACCCTATCTATAATGAAAAAATTAAAATGCTGCGCAATGGACAGTGGCAGATGATGACAGAGCCGATTAATTACGACCGTCCGGTTTCCGGCGTTGGCCTGGCGGCATCTTTTGCAGATGCATGGTCAAAAGCTCATTCCGATGAAGAAATTGGCTTGATCCCGTGTGCGGAAGGCGGCAGTTCATTGAATGACTGGCATCCGGAAGGCATCCTTTTTCAGCATGCTTTGTCCGAAGCCCGCTTCGCCCTCCGTTCCAGTCAAATTTGCGGAATCCTTTGGCACCAAGGTGAGAGTGACAGTTATCGTTCGCTGCATGAAACTTATTACGAGAAATTAACTCTTATCATCGAGACGCTAAGAAACGAGTTGAAACTTGATGAGGTACCGTTGATTATTGGAGGGCTTGGTGACTTTCTTGGGAAGACCGGTTTTGGACAGCACGCGACTGAATTTCGACAGGTTAATGAACAATTGCTGCGTTTTGCTAATGAACAACAGAATTGTTATTTTGTTACTGCAGCAGGTTTGACTGCGAATCCTGATGGCATTCATTTAGACGCAGCTTCACAACGTAAATTCGGTTACCGCTATTTCGAGGCTTTTTCGAAAAAGCACCATATCCTGAAACCCATTTCGGGAGAGGAGCAATCATTGAAAGTGAAGGGTGACTATTCTAAAACAGAACAGATTTACCTTCATAGTATGGATTTGGCTTCGGGTGAAATCACGTACGCGGAATTTGAGGCGCGGATGGCGAAGGTGATGAAACCATAATTCCCTTACTTATCCTTGGCTTGCTCATCCAAAACCCCGGAGCTCACGGCTATGAACTTCTGGCCTTAATGGAAAAACGTCATTACAAATACATTGTTAACTTCACGAAAGGTTCATTTTATTACAATCTGCAGTAACTTGAAGAAAAGTGTTTGATTGAACAGATTCAGCAGAAACCCTCAACCAGCGGGCGTGAGATCCGTAACTTTAAAGTCACAGATTCAGGAAGGGCAGAATTCGAAAAATTAATGATCAAATACGGCACCAAATCGGAATATGTGAACCTGCAATTTTATGGGGCGTTACTCTTTGCCGATGAATTCGACAAAAATAAATTACTGGATCTGATCCAATCACAAATCGATCAGGCTAAAACTCGAATCGAGCTCCTTGATGAATACCTGGCCATCACTCAAGAAATTCCCGGCACAATCAATTACTTTCGCCGTATGAATGAAAATTCCCGTTCACATCACTTGGTTAATTTAGAGTGGTTCGAAAAATTGAAAGCAGAAATAGAGTGAACTATTGCATAATAAAATTTCGCATCGTCGGCATTAAAAAAAAGAGTCCCTATTTTGTTCAAAGGCGTGAATCCTGACATTGCAGCGATGTGGGAAAGTTTAGATGAAGCAGCAATCAATCAATCAACTAAAAGAGCTTTCTAATGCAGCGCTTGCAGGACTCATCAGTGCATCCACGAACTTTTCTGAAGGCCGGACAGAGGAAAACGGAGAGCTTGATCACTATATTGGCGCAGCCACAACGAAACATTGCCCAAATCACCTATCACAGCTTGAAGTCCCTGCCTCAACGTGGGCTGTATTCGAAGCAGCCGGATCATTTCCGGATGCACTGCAGGAAGTATGGGGACGGATTTATTCCGAATGGTTTCCATCGTCCGGATTATGAACAAATTGAAGGCCCAGAAATCCTGTGGAACGAGCATAAAGATGTAACATCGCCATCTTTTAAAAGTGAAATTTGGATACCCATTTCAAAAAAGGAATATATCTGACAATGAAATTAGAGGAATTAAAGGTTTTAAGGAAGGGGTCTTATCCCTTCCTCTTTATGTCACTAACCCGATCTGCGGCAATATTGATGCCACTAATCTTCGAATTGAGTTTTTTAATGAGCAGAGCCGATCTTACTGAAAATATAAATTGAGGTGTATTGCGTTTTGATGATCTGCTTCTCACCTCTTATTTTCCGCCTTAACGTCCGATCATTTCTGCAATTCTTCCCCAAAGTCTGACGTTGATGATTGACCGCCAAGTCTCCCGTTTTGATTCCTGCCTTCACGGTTTCCCGAAGTGAGTTCTCTATTAATTCCGCTGCTTCTTTCCGAGAATAAATCACTTCACAACAGACAAACTGAAGGCGGTATAAAAAAACAGCTCCGTTAAAATGGCCGGAACTGTCTTTCAATTTGCAGTTATCTCCATCCGTTAGTTTAATTAGAATTCAGATAATCCAAGACACGATCAACTCTTTCATTGACTGAGTAATCTCCTTCAATTTTTAACAATGGACAAGATAAATCTGCCATCCAATGTTCGTGTAAAGCTTTGCTTCTAACTTCCATTCCGGCATGATCATATAAAGAAGCCCACTCTAAAAATGTTTTTGATTGTTCATATTTACTGCCGCCGGCTAACACTTCGTTTCCATAACGCTGAAATTCCCTATGCCTTAATCTCTCAAGCCGTATATCCTGCGGAATCCATAAGAAGATGACAAGGTCAAAATAACTTTTTAGATCATCGCCCCAGCGGCACACTGCGCCAGAAAGAATCCATTTCTCATTTATTGTCAAGTCTTTTTCAAGCAACTTTCTTCTTTCAGGGATTTCTCTTTTTTTAGTGAATTTATCTGTCCAATAGTAATCATCAGTATCAAGATGCGTATGCGGCAAATGCTTTGATAATGCAACACCCAATGTTGACGTTCCGACACCAGAGGCTCCCAATATGTGAATCTTATTTTTCATACTTCCCCCTCCTTATGAAGCAACCAAACTCCCTGTTGCATAAGGTACTTACTATTATTTTGACATAAATCCCCAAAAACCTTTACTTTGCCAGGGGAATCCAGATGCGGTTAAAACCATACCGCTTACGAACTTCATGGTCATTTTCAAACAGAATGATTAACTTTCTCTCCGGCCTATTTTAATATCCCTATACACTTTTTCAAAAGTCTCGATTGGCAGTGAAAACTTGGTTGTTTTCTCGTTACGGTGATTGATTACGATCTCAATTTGATTATTTTTTTGTTCAAACTCAATAAGTGCGTTCTCCCATTTATCTCTGATTGAAATGATACAATTTCCATTTTTCTTTTCCTTTTTCTTATAAATGTAATTCACTTTAACGCCCCTTTCATTGATCGGCAAAAGGTTTCGGAATAAGGAAGCTCCTCAAAAAAAGGATCAAAACTTTTATCAAGTTTGATCCTTTTCCCTTTTTAGTCATTTCTTCGCGAACGTTTATAGACATTCACGGTTACCAGCCAGCTCATAATAACGATTCCTGCAAAAAGAATGAGCATATTACTGTACAAATAAGCGGAATGATCAGCGTTAACAGGCAGCAGCCTTTGATTCAGCAAGCGGATCGATAATAAACCGCCTGCAATCGAAATACCCGTTCCCTCTGATAAAAAGCTCGTAAAATTAAGAAGACTCATTCCGGCGCCGGCTTCCTTTTGTTTCAAACTGCCAGACACAATTGTAGATATAACCGTTTTTGTGAAGGAGAGCCCCCCAAAAACAAAAACGATTATAACGGTCATGAGCCAAGGTGCCGCACCTATGAAAAAGGCAGCGATTAAAAAGCTGGAAGACATCAATACAATCCCAATGGTCAGCACATACAAAGAACCTTTCCGATCAACAAGCAATCCTCCAATGTAACCGAAGATGATGACGCTCATCGTCCCGGGGAACATAATCCCGCTTCCAATTGCCGCAGTACTTAAATGGTGAACATCTTTCATCATATAAGGAACCATAGACACAAATCCTGCAGCAGTGCCGAAGATCAGGCCTCCGCAAAGGACGCCCATCATAAACAAAACATTTTTCCCCAGTGCAGGGTCAACAAAGGGATCTTGAGTTTTCCTAATATGTCTCACAAATATCAGGAAAGCTAGAATACTGATGATCAGAAAAGATAGTCTATATGAAGTTGTAAACAGCAGAAAAAATACGATGCCTGCAGACATTAATATAATCCCCGTCATATCAAAGCGCCCGCTGACTCTTTCTTCCTTTTCCAGCAGTTTCATCAGGAATGGAACGGTGATAACTGTTGCTGTCGGAATAAGCAGCAAATATGACCAGTGAATATAATGAGCGATCATTCCGCCAATAGCTGGCCCGACACCTTCCCCCATTGCCACCAGCGACCCGATCAGACCAAATGCTTTACCCCTGTTTTCTTTCGGAATATAGCGTACTACTGCAACCATCACAAGAGCCGGGAATGCGGCTGCACCAGCCCCTTGAATAAATCGGGCCAGAATGAGTACAGGAAAGAAAGAGTGTCCGACAAATCCAATGATCGACCCGAAGCCATTTACCATAATTCCAAATAGGAGCAGCTTTTTGATGCCCAGCTGATCTGATAACTTCCCATACAGAGCAGTTCCGATGGAAAAGGTTAACATAAAGGCCGTGTTCACCCAGTTTGCACTCGCTGGAAGTTTATGAAAATCGTTGGCGATATCAGGTAACGAGACGTTCAAAACCATTTCATTTAATACGCTGAAAAATGACAGAACACAAAGCCAAATGAACACTTGGTTGTGCCGTAAAGCTGTCTGTGAATAAGGCGTATTCACAAATTTCCCTCCATTAATGAGGGCAGACGCAGTTTATAGGGCCATTGATACGCTTCCCTCTTTTAATTGTACCCTGTTCATTTTTTTGCACTTCATACATAACTCCCCCTGCATTGATTGATATACCTTATTATAAATCCTCAAGCCGATGTTTTGAATACTTTGCGGCACACACCCGCAAATGACGAAACATCAAATACTGTTATATTTAAAATTTACAGTACCAAAAAACCGCAATTTCATTTGCTGTTGAAAGATTGGAATAAAGCATTGTATCGACCGCTCCTATGACAAAGTTATTTTTGGCATAAAAATGACAAGCTGAAACATTAATATCTTGTGTTTCAAGCATAAGACCGCATAAATGATTCTCCTTTGCCCACTCAATCGCTTTATGTAATAAAGCCGTCCCGACACCATTTTTTCTATAATCTTTTGCAACGGCAATGTCTTCAATCAGTGCGTATCCATTCCAATTAGAACGAAGCTTACTCCGGCCGACACAGTCGTTCTCTGCGTAATAAAAAAAGACAACTTTATCCTCTTCTTCAATATAACTGACATCAATGTCAGCATCGTCATATTTTTTGACATAAGGTTCAGCAAATTTCTCCTCTGTATATGTCCAAACATTGTTTTCAAATGAAGGGATGATTCTCCCTGAAACAACGAAAGGTTCGTTTGGTTTATTGAAGTCTTTCATATTGAAACGAGTCATTTTAGTTATCATCATAATCACCTTTCTGCATTTATTGAACTCACTTTACATCTTTTGAACTGTTGATTCGTCTGCATGTCACGAAGACTAAAACAAAAAAGATACCAACATCGATTGGTATCATCTATTCATTCGAGCCCTTACAACAACATCCTATCTCGGAGCTTCTAAACCAAATGTTGTCCATTCCTCTTTTGCCGGACCATAAATACCCGGAACAGGTAAACCCGCTTGTCTCATAAGGACAGTCATTTGTCCTCGATGATGGTTTTGATGTTGAATTAAAAACATCAAAAGTGAACCATTTGGCAATTGCTGACCAATAAAGTTGACACATTCTTGAAGTGTATCATCAGTCCATTGCGTTTTTAACGCCTGTACAAATGCATTACTGGCTTGGTGATAACTCTCAGCAATAAACCGCGCCGATGCAGGAACAGGAAAATCTTCAGCAGGAGCATGAAACGTTAAATCTGTGTTTGAGGTAATGATGTGAATGGCCGCAACAGTATGCCATGCAATACGGCCTAAAGTCCAATGTTGTGAAGTGATTTCTTGTTTAAGTGATTCATCAGTCAGATGATTCAGCAGTTTTTGTGTCGCATCGGCTTCGAATTCCCAAGATTTCAAAAAATGGTCTAAGGTTTGAAACATAAAAATCCTCCTTATCCTTTTTTGTTTTTCTATGTATCTGCAGTTCAATTATAGTGCTCCGTTTAGTTAAAAAAGAACAAAACGATAGACAGACATGACAATAACAGACAAAATATAAGAACATAACAGATCACTCTATACTTCCTTTTCTTCAATCGGCAAAAAAGGATCGCTGCTCAAACAGGATTCTTCAGTCTAATATTTTCGCTTTGCAAAAGTCCATATCGTCTTAGTGATTGAACCGGAGATAAAACAGCTCCCCGTCATCATAGCCACCCAAATGAAAAATGTCGGCTCGGCACCTATTACAATAAACATAAATATCAAGGACAAAATGAATACAATAACAACCGTCATCCATACTTTTTTGAAGATGAAATATCCTAAAATCCCTAACAGAAAAGAAGCTGCCGGAAGAAAAATGAGAATGATATACGCGGGACTCAACAGCGGGCTAATACAAACACCTCCCAATTTCAAAACGAGGAAGTTCCTACTTTTTGTCTGATATCAAATGATATGAAGTGATTTTTTTCATCTTGATATTACGCCGTTTCATTCATTTTATACATATTATACCAATACAATCGAGTCAAATATAGATATTTATTCATTTTTAACATATTTCCGGAAAATGAGGAGTGAATTAAAGTCTGAGAATAGCCCGCTTTTTCTTTCCCTAGTAAGTCCTGCCGCATTGATTTTAGCCCATCTGCTTTCTCATTGTTTTTGCAGCGCTAATATTCTCATAATCGTGTGCATGACGCTGCTTTCCTCATTTGATTTGATGACAAAGTGCGCCGCATCTTTTATTTCGTCAATGGCGTTCTTAACCGCAAAGCTGTAGGATGCCGCTTCCATCAATTCTTTGTCATTGCGGCCGTCTCCGAATGCCATTGTTTCATCAGCCGAAACCCCTAATAATCGCTGCAGTTCTTGTACTGTTGATCCTTTATGTATTCCGATATTTGATATATCCATCCAGGTATCTTCTGATGCTACGATATATAATTGGTGAAAAAATTCATGCAGCTTTTCTCTCGTTTCCGGACAGTTGGCGTCGGGGTCATGAACCGTAATCTTGATAAAATCGTCTTTTATCTCAGTAAAATCAGTTATTTTCGTTACATGTGCATAAGAGGCATTTACATATTTCATTTCACTTTCAGACAGATTTTCTTTTACGATCGCGCCTTTTTTTGTGCACGCGATAATGGTGTGCCCGCAGCTGATTTTTTCTAAAGCGCCTATAATTGACAGTCCGGCTTTATTGCTGATCAAAGATTCATATACGAACTTGCCGTTCTTTTTTATACGTGCGGCACTGTCTCCTAAAATCCAAAAATCTTTCGCGTCTTCTCCGAATAAGGCTTCCACCCTTTCACACTGCTTCCCGGTGCAGATGGCGAAAGCGACATGCTGTTCCTCCATTACTCTTTTTGTCTTTTCAAATAACGTTCTGTCAAAATCGCCTTGATTATTTAAAAATGTGCCGTCTAAATCCGTAATCACTAATTTAATCATCGTTCAGCACCTCCGCAGTTAAAATGTCTTTTTTCAGACAAAGGGTTTTTCACATTTGAGGATTGAATCAATCGCATTTAAGACCCCTTCCTCATTGTTTGATTGCGTGATATGCGCCGCGGCCTGTTTAATGCTTTCCTGCGCATTATCCATGGCGACTCCGTATTTCACGGCCGACACCATCTCCAAATCATTGCCGCTGTCTCCGAAGGCCGCGCATTCTTCATCATTTATCCCCCATTGTTTCTGGAGAAGCTTAATCCCGCTTGCTTTATGAAGCCCCGGTATGATCAGATCTATGTCACCGTGCCCGCTTGATACAGGCGTGACGAAAGACCCGATTGCGTTTTTTAAATGGCTCAGAAGTGCGGAACAATGTTCGGCGGGAAAGCTGATGGAAAATTTAAAAATGTCATCATCGATGTTTTCAAAATGCGGCACCCTTTTTAACACATAATAATACTTACTGGCATGCAGATATTCATCTTCACTGGCATTTTCATGAATATACGCGCTTTTTTTCCGCAGACAATGACGTTTTTCACCTCATACTGCTCTAAAGCACGGATTACTGCTTTTATAGTGTCTTCAGACATGCTACCTGCGAATACTTCTTCTCCGGCATTCACGACGAAAGCGCCATTCTCGGCAACGAAAGCGATTTCACTTTTGATTTCCGGAAAGAAAGATGTAAGCTGCGCATATTGGTTTCCGCTTGCTACGGCAAATTTAATTCCCCGCGCTTTTAATTCACGATACTGATTCATAAAACGCTCTTCGTTATATGCCATTTCATCATTCAAAAACGTTCCGTCCATATCAACCGCTATCAGTTTGATACTCATATTGTCCTCCTTTTTTCGGCCGCTCTTGTCAGCGACCCTTGAAGAGATCATGCATAAAGCGTATGAACGAATTATATCCGCAGTTGTTTTGCACCGTAAATCATTGGCTGACGTCTTGTTTTGAATGACACAAAAAGTGATTTGTCACATAAATATAACACTATGTTTCTTTTAAAAATGATATGTTACGATGAGATGTACATTCACCATTCTCATAAAAAGGAGAATCCCCCTGCATGTTCACACACGAAATGATTGCTTCATTTAATGAGCTTGAAACTTCTTTATACAACTACATCTCCCAAAACAGCGAGAAAGTCGTCTATATGCGCATCCGTGAATTGGCAAATGAAACCCATGTATCTACGGCTTCTATTTTACGTTTCTGCAAAAAAATAAACTGTGAAGGGTTTTCAGAGTTTAAGGTGAAGCTGAAAATGTATGCGGAGGCAAATAAAAAAACGATTTTAAAGAGTCCCCATCATTCCGTTGCCGAGTTTTTTGAAAGAACAGTAAGCGGAGGCATGGAAGAAAAGCTGAAGGAAGCAGCTGCCCTTGCGGCCGATGCAGAAAGCGTCATTTTTATCGGAGTGGGAAGTTCAGGAATTCTCTCCGAATACGGAGCCAGATATTTTTCGTGCTTAGGGAAACTTTCAATGTATATTAAAGATCCTTACTTTCCGGCCCATTCCCATTTCCGCCATAACAGCATCACGATCGCATTATCGGTTTCAGGTGAAGGAGATTCTACGGTGACTCATCTGAATCAGCTGAAACAAGAAGGAAGCCGGGTCATCAGTATTACAAATCATAAACATTCAACCATTGCCAAAATGTCCGATGTGAATATTTCATATTACGTGACGGAAGAATGGGTTGAAAATGCGAATATCACCACCCAAATCCCCGCGATGTACATACTTGAATCGATGGCTCGGGAGATATACAAATTGAGAGAATAAATTCAGGAACGAACCACGGAAATTTCGGCCTTTTTGTAAAAGTAACGAGAAACCCTTCTCTGATGCCAGAGAAGGGTTTTGAAGATCACAGATGAGACACAATACAATTTGCATGGCCCGCCAGTTTATATTCTCCCAAACCGGAAGGCAGGAGAATATGATCTCCTTTTCTAAAGGAATGTTCATGCCCGCCTGCAATCATTATTCCGTCTCCTTCGATCACGCTGACAAGAAGGAAGGGATGATTCTGGAATAAATTCACTTCACCTTTTACATCCCACTTTTCGACTGAAAAATAAGGACATTCTATTAAAACAGCTGCCAGCAGATCATCTGTTTGTTTATATTGAACGGTCGGCCGTTCACGGACAGATGGAACGTCTGTCACTTCTATACTTTTTTCCAAATGGAGCTCGCGCAGCCTGCCGTCCGCATCTTTTCTTCCGTAATCATACAATCTGTAAGTCGTATCTGAATTTTGCTGCGTCTCTAAAATAAGTGTGCCCTTTCCAATCGCGTGAACGGTGCCGCTTGGGACAAAGAAGAAATCTCCCGGCTTTACCTTAACTCTGTTCAGAAGTCCGTCCCATTCTCCGCGCTCAATCATGGATATCAGTTCTTCTTTTGTTGTTGCGTTGTGGCCGAAAATGATCTCCGCATCTTTTTCACAATCAATGATATACCAGCATTCGGTTTTTCCAAGTTCCCCGTTTTCATGCATTTTGGCAAAGTCATCATTCGGATGCACCTGAACGGACAGATCTTGGTCCGCATCCAAAATTTTTGTAAGAAGAGGAAAACGGTCTCCTTCAAGGTTTCCGAATAAATCTCTGTGATGCTCCCACAATTCACCGAGCGTACATCCTTTATACATGCCGTTTCGAACTGTGCTCTGTCCATTTTGATGAGCGGCAAAGGCCCAGCACTCCCCTGTCCGCTCGGACGGAATATTATAGTGAAAATCACGCAGGGCGGCGCCTCCCCAAATTCTTTCTTTGAAAACCGGATTGAAAAATATCGGTTCAGTTGACATGATCATCCCCCGCTTTATTCGATTTCTTCCAGAAGCTCATACGCCTCTTCTTTTGTCTGAACGGAGAGCAGCCTTTCCCGATAGCTGTCATCCATCAGTTTTCGGGATAACATCTGCAATATTTTCAGATGCTGATTTCCGCCGCTTTCCTTCGGTACGGCAATCATAAAAATCAGTTTTGCATCAGAACCATCAAGGCTGTTCCAGTCAACACCCGAACGTCTTATTCCGAATGCGACACCCGGCGTTCTGACGGCATCAGACTTTCCGTGCGGAATGACGATATTCATACCTATCGCCGTGGTTCCCTGCTGTTCACGGCTCAAAATGGCCTGCTTAAATCCGCTGTCAGACAGAAGCATACCTTTACGGGACAATTTCTCGATCATTTCATCGATAATGTCATCCCTCGTTTCGCCGGATAAATGCGGTTCAATCAAGTCCGTGCTGATAATGTCAGTCAGTTTTTTGATTTCGGTCATCCCGGCTTTTCGACTGTCAGCCTGAGATGGTTCCTTTGTTTCTTTTGCCGCTGCAGCTTCATTTGGTGCGGCAGACGGCAGCACCTCACCGGGCGCGGGGGATTTCGCCATATCTTTCTTCAGTACATTAACCAACAGAGCGGTGACAAGAGAGCCTGCTGTTACAGCGATAAAAAACATCAATACATGATCTACTGCTCCAAGTACAGCAACGATGGGGCCGCCGTGTGCCACTCTGTCCCCCACATGGCCGATCATCGCTATCACCGAGCCGGTCATAGAACCCGCCATAATACTCGGGATCACACGAAGGGGATCTTGGGCCGCAAATGGAATGGCTCCTTCCGTGATACCGAAAAGGCCCATCGTAAATGACGCTTTTCCCATTTCTCTTTCTGCGGCGGCGAATTTTCTTTTCCCTAAAAACGTCGCAATCCCAAGCCCTATCGGCGGTATACAAATGGAAACGGCAATCGGGCCCATAATTTCATAATTTCCTTCTCCGATCATTGCCGATCCGAATAGAAAGGCCACCTTGTTTACGGGTCCTCCCATATCAAAGGAGATCATCGCTCCTAAAATCAATGCCAGGAGAATTGAGCTCGAGCCTTTCATTCCCGCAAGCCAAACCGTTAATGATGCGAAAATATGAGCGACGGGGGCGCCGATCAGAAATACAAACGCCAAACCGACGATCAGTGAGGCAAACACCGGAATAATAATGATCGGCATAATCGGCTGTATTGCTTTAGGAACTTTACATTTTTTGATTCCAAGCGCCGCATATCCCGCCAAAAATCCCGCAATGATTCCTCCAAGAAATCCTGCGCCGCTCGCACTGTCGTAAAAGCTGCCGGATGCCGCAATATATCCGCCGATCATTCCGGGGACAAGACCCGGCTTATCGGCGATGCTGAACGCGATGTACCCGGCTAAAATCGGGATCATGAATGAAAAAGAAGCGCTGCCGATCTGTTCAATCGTTTTCCAAAAAGACGCATCCGGAATGACTAAGCCCTTTGGTGTTTTTTCTCCTCCAAGCGTCAATGCAACCGCTATCAATAATCCGCCGACGACAATGAAAGGAACCATAAAAGAAACGCCGTTCATTAAATGACGGTAAATCGGGTTTTGTTTTTTGCCCTGCTGACTTGCGGTTTGAGCTTTTGAAGCAGATTGATAGACCGGCACTTCACCGCTAAGCGCTTTTTGAATTAATTCTTCCGGTTTGCGGATGCCTTCCTGAACCCCGACGGCCAGCAGCTTTTTTCCCGCGAATCGGTCTTTGTTCACCGAACGGTCCGCCGCGATAATGATTGCGTCTGCTTCCCGGATTTCCTCTTCGGTCAGCCTATTTTCCACCCCGATTCCGCCCTGGGTTTCCACTTTGATCTCAACGCCTAATCTGCCGGCTGCTTTTTGTAAATTTTCAGCAGCCATATACGTATGGGCAATGCCGTTCGGACATGATGTAATCGCTAACAGTTTCATATAAATCCTCCTTTGCAGTCTGAATTTCAAGATCTTGTCTCAACTTTATACTGAAATCAGCCTGTGATAAGCGCGTTTTTTTACCATAAGTTCCGGAAATAACGGCATTTTTCCCTATAAACAGAAAAAAAGCAGGGAGCCATTCCCTGCTTTTAATAGTTTAAATACGATAAAAACGTCATCACATTTTTTTCTTCCGTCAGTTTTTGAATAAATGCCGGCTGCTCACTAAGATAGGAAAGCTCACTGAATAATTGCTTTACCTTGTTTTGATCTTCGTGTTTGACGGCAAGCATAAATACAAGCGACACCTTTTCCGTCCCCCACTCAATGGGCTCTTTTAAGGTGGCGATTGCAATGGCTGATTGTTTGATATATTTAGAGTTCGCGTGAGGGATGGCAATACCCGCCCCGATATTTGTCGCCGACATTTTTTCTCTCATTACTGCATGAATGCCATACTCTTTTTCTACATAGCCTTTTTCATACAAAGCCTGCGCCAGCTGTTCAATGACCTGATAACGGTGCTCTGTCTCTTGCTGTAAAAAAACGAGAAACGGAGTCGTATCATTCAGCATTTTAAACGTTTTTTGCTCCCGGCGGTATGATGTATCAAGCTGTTGCATAAATGCGCTGAGCTTCTTTTCATCAGCAGGCTCCAAAAGCGGTGATACGACGATATGAGGGATCGTTACATTTCCAAGCTCTATCGTAGAAATGACGAAATCTATATCTTTATGCTTTTTGATATACTCTGTCAGCTCCGCTTTTGCGATACAGTCTTTTATCGTAATGTGATGAAATTTGCGTTCAATTTTAGTCCGCAGCAATTGCGACATGCCAATGCCCATATGGCAGACGATGATCGTCCTTTTAGGGTTATGACTGCTTCGGCGCAGCCGTTCGATCGCTGCCTGAAAATGCAGCGTCAAATAGGCCGCCTCTTCTTCAGGAATATAAAGATCAAATGTTTGATTGATGTCTTCTAAAACGTCAATGATAAGATGAAACAAATAAGGGTACATTTTTTTGATATCGTGGAGCATGGGGTTTGAAACAGAGAGATCATAGCTCAGCCGCTTCAACACCGGATCGAGATGAATGTTCAATCCGTTGATCAATTCCTGGTCTTTGTGAAAATCCAGCATTTTCAGTTCTGAAACACGATTGATCAAATGCCTGACGACTTTGGAAAGCTCAGAATCTTCAAGATCAAGCTTCTTTTCTTGCTGCAATGGATAGCGGACTTTCCCGCCTATTATATGTAAAGTTAAATAGACGGCTTCTTCCTCGGGAAACCGGATGGCAAATACCGGCTCAAGCCGTTTTAAACAAGCCAGTGTCCATTCATATTCTTTCTTCTTTTTTACCGCCTCCAGCTGTCTTGCAGAGATGGCGACCGGCTGTTTCATTTTGATACGGCGGATGGTCAGCAATGTATGCAGCAGCAAACTTTCAAATGTTTCATCCGTAAAATAGATAGAATGGTTTTTTTGTAATAACTTGATTTCTTTTCTCACAAAGTCCGCTTCATGACTTAAAAACTTACTTTTTATAAATTGGCTTGTAAACTCCGCATTATCAATCAAATCTGAAATTCGCGCCAATGCTTTTCTTTTGTTTTTTTCGTCCCCTTCAATCTTTAAGCCGAGCCGCTGTTTAGAAACCAGTATGAGGTCAAATCGCTTCAGCCACTCTTCAACCGCACTAATATCCTTTTTAATGGAAGCTCTGTTTACAAAATGCTGTGCGGCAATTTCTTTTGCGGAAACGGGCTTTGAATTCATTAATAAATCATAAGCGATGTGAAGTATTCTTTCTTCATCGGTCTTGTGCCTGCATGTAAAGTGCTCATTATAAATGTGCCGGCTTAACCGTGACCTTTCCTGTTCAGATATATGTAAATAGACGCCTAATCCCGGTTTGCGGATCAGCTGAGCTTGAGCATGTTCATTCAGGAAATCTTCAATCGTTTTCAAATCATTCCTGATCGTTTTTTCAGAACAGCGGACCCTGTCTGCGAAATCTTGCACAACTAAGTAGTCATCAGGTTCAGATAACAACAGATACAAAATCTTTTTCTGTCTTGAATTCATGTATTTCATCTGTTTTTCTATCCTTCCTGTCCGTTTCTGCTGGAGCAATTATGATAGGTTAAATATACTACGCATACGAAACCGTTTTCATTGTATAGTGAAACAAAAGAGTAAAAAGTTTTGTTTTTTACCGCAGATTCCGGAAAAATCATGTTTTATACTGAGGCTGTTCACCTTTGGTTGACAACAAAACACCAACCGTTTTTAAACGATTGGTGTCGGCAGCGAAAACCTGCTGTTACAGCCAAAATGTTTCGCCAAGCGCTAATGCTTTCAGGTTTTCAGGAGGTAATGCACGCCGGTCCCACTCGCTGTGCAGTCTGCTTAATGCTTCCGGGCCTGTATCATCAGCAAGCCGGAATGCCCCGTAATGCATGGGAATGAAGCTGTCAGCCTTCAGCTCCAAAAACGCTTTCACGGCGTCTTCCGGATTGATATGTGACACTTTCATAAACCATTCGGGTTCGTATGCTCCGATCGGCATCAGGGCCGCCTTAATACGAAACCTCTCTCCGATTTCTTTAAAGCCTTCAAAATAGCCTGTATCTCCTGCAAAATAGATGGACTCGCCGTTTTCGCTTTCTATGACCCAGCCTCCCCAATGAGAGGTATCGGTATCCCAAAGCGTTCTCCGTGTCCAGTGCTGGGCCGGAACAAATGATATATTCACCCCCCGCATCTCAAAACGATCCCACCAATTCATTTCATGAACCTTTTTGCGGCCTTTTTTGATGAACAGCTTTTTCAGTCCCGCAGCCACGTAAAAATCCGGGTTTCCTCTCAGTTTTTTTATACTCGGAAAATCAAGATGGTCATAATGCCCATGTGAGATGAGCACGGCATCAATGTCAGGCAGTTCGCTCAATTCATATCCCGGCTCTGTCAGCCGTTTTTGAAAACCCATCCTCCGCGCCCATACAGGGTCGGTCATTATGTTAAGCCCCTGTATTTGGATCAGAAATGAAGAATGGCCGATCCATGTTATGGCGGTTTCCGTCCGATTGACGGCAACATCACGGACATCCCTTGTGACCGCTTTCGGAATATTCTCGCTTAAATCTTTACTTTTTTCTCTTCGTTCTTTCATCCATTTCCACATGTCCATGAATCCATGTTCATTCTTCACGCCATTCAAGTTTTCATATCTTTTTTTCATTATCATTCTCCCTTGAAACGTGTATTCCATTAGATCCACCGGACATTTATACAATGTCTGTAAATACCGCCCCGCTTGCTTCGGCTAAATCTTGAGGCGCTACTTTAAGCTGCATTCCGATTTTCCCCGCACTGACAATCATAAACCCCAGTGTTTCAGCGGATCTATCAATAAAAGTCGGAAACCTTTTTTTCATTCCGATCGGAGAGCAGCCGCCGCGTATATAGCCGGTCACTCCCAAAAGGTCCTTCATGGCAATCATTTCTATTTTCTTCTCACCTGCCGCCTTCGCAGCCTTTTTCAGATTCAGTTCTTTTGCAACGGGAACGACAAAGACGTAATAACGATCAGTTCCTGCAGATGCCACTAAGGTTTTATAAACATATTCGGCAGAGTATCCGATTTTTTGTGAAACGGAAAGACCGTCTGCGGGCTGTCCCCCTTCTGTTTTGTAACCTAATAGCTCATAGGGAATGTTTTGCTGCTCAATGATACGAACAGCATTTGTTTTCACTGTTTTTTTCGCCATGGTTATCCTCCGTTTTCTGTATTTCTTTCTGCTTTATTTTCAACTTCGATTTTAATAAAATGACCGCTCAGTTGCGTGCTTTGTAATAATCAAGTGCAAACTGTTTAAAACGCTCAGCAGCGGGAGAGAGAGCATGGTTTTTATCTGGGCTAACGCTATGGTGCGTTCGCATTGGTAATCTGCAACCGGGAGAAAAACGACCGGAAAGTATGAATGCTCCGCGGTTTTCGGCAGCACTGCAGCCCCCAGACCCGCGGCGGTCAGCCCTAATATGGTTGACACTTCCTCTCCTTCAAATGCGAGATGCGGGTGTATATTCAAATCCCGGCACATCAGATCAAACATATACCTCAGCCCGTATCCCGGTTTAAATCCGACAAAATCCTCGTCCTGCATCTCTTTCATTTGAATGCTTTTATTTCCTGCAAGCGGGTGGTTCTCAGGAAGCACCGCATAAAGAGGCTCTTTCTCCAGCACTGTCCATTGTAAAAGCTCGCTGGGAAGCGGCGGGGAGCTGAGACAGATATCCGCATCTCCCGTTTCCACCATTTTGCGAAGCGTTTCATTTGCGCCTTGATAAAGCCGGAAGGTGACGTTTGGGTATAGCTTTTTAAATTCGGCAATCAGCTGAGGCATCAAGCGCAGCCCGAGCGTATGAAGAAAAGATACAGATATTTCGCCGTGCTCCAGGCTCATATTTTTTTTCACTTGTTCAACGCCTTCATTTAAAGCTCGTCTCGCTTGTTTTGCTTTTATTAAGAACTGCTCTCCGTGCCTTGTCAGCCGGACGGCTTTTGTCTCTCTGTAAAATAACGGCGCGCCTAATTCTTCTTCGAGCCTGATAATCGATCGGCTTAATGCCGGCTGAGAAATCATTCTTTCTTTTGCCGCATTTGTGAAATGCTGATGAGTTGCCGCCGCAATGAAGTTGTCAATTTGATGAAGCTCCATTTTCTCCTTCTCCCCTTTACTCATAACCTACACGCATTAATTCTATAGTTATTATAAATTAGACACATTGAAATGAAAAGCGTACGATACATATATAACCAACAGTGAGAAAAGAGGGACATTCATGACGTTTATTCAGCCTCATACAAAGGCTTACAGAAAGGCCAGCTTGGCTCTGTTTATCAGCGGCTTTGTGACATTTGCCACGCTTTACACGACACAGCCGCTTATGCCTTTGTTTTCGGAAGAGTTTCATATTTCCGCTGCGGCTGCCAGCTTAACTTTATCCATCTCAACAGCCGTTTTGGCATTTTCATTATTGGCCGCCGCTTCGTTGTCTGACGGATTCGGCAGAAAAAAATTAATGGTGCTGTCGTTAACAGCTACTTCTGTTTTAGGTCTATTAACAGCGTTCAGTCCGGCTTTTCCGGCGCTTTTGGCGATGAGGGGGCTGCTCGGTATTTTTCTGGCAGGCATTCCTGCTGTCGCTATGACATATGTAGGCGAGGAGTTTGATCCGAAGGGCCTCGGGAAAATGATGGGCCTGTATATCAGCGGCACAAGCATCGGGGGAATGAGCGGCAGGCTGTTAACGGGGCTTCTGACTGATGTATTCGGCTGGCGGCCGGCGCTTGCCATTATCGGCATTCTTTCTATTGTATTAAGCTATTTGTTTTGGCGTTTTCTTCCGGCTCCGCGCCATTCATCTCAGCGGCATGCGGGCGTAAAAGCGGCATGTAAGGAATACGGAGCGGTTCTACACCGCAAACGTCTGCTTTTGTTAATATCTCTGGGATTTATATTAATGGGGAGTTTTGTGACATTGTATAATTATATCGGCTTTCATTTAATGGCGGCTCCTTATCATTTGTCACAGACTGTGATCGGTTTTATTTTTATTGTCTATCTCGCGGGAACGTTCAGCTCTGTCTATATGGGAAAAAAAGCGGACCTTTTCGGAAGTGCAAAAATGATTAAGATTGCGATTTTTGTTATGCTGGCCGGTGCAGCGGTGACACTTTTGCCCCAGCTTGCCCTTAAAATCGCGGGGATTGCCGTCTTTACCTTCGGCTTTTTCGGCGCACATTCGATCGCAAGCGCCTGGGTCGGCCGCGCAGCCGGTGATCAGCGCGCGCAAGCCTCTTCATTATATCTGCTTGCATACTATATCGGGTCAAGCGTGGCCGGGTCTTGCGGCGGTTTCTTTTGGACGCATTTTCATTGGATCGGTATCATTTCATTTATTTCGGTTTTGCTATTGCTGTCTTATCCGGTTTTATTTCTGGCGGAATTCAGAAAAAAGGGACATAGCCGCCTGCATGTAAATCAATAAAAACATTAAAGATTTGTGTCTTTTGTCCGATACTAAAGATAAGGCCGGCACGATACTCCCTATAACTATTCCTTTTGATTCAGTAGATTTCAAATATCGTGCCGGCTTTCTTCAATTAAAACACAATCTTCAATTGCCTTACGCTTCTGTTACACACCTGCCCAAACATCTTTCGCATATCTTCCTTCCGCCTGCAGCTGTTCAAGCCAATTCAAGGAAACTTTTGAATCAGTGTTATGCACCTTTTCATACGCCTGAAGCAGTACATTTTCGACAGCCGGAGCCATTTTGCTTCCGTCTCCGCATATATAGAGATGGCCGCCTTGGTCAAGAAGCGCAATAATCTGTGCAGCCTCGCGAAGCAGGACATCCTGTACGTAAACTTTACAGTCCTGATCTAATCTGGAATACGCCCGATGCACGGTGACAAGGCCGTTTTTCTCCGCATGGTCGAATTCATCTTTGTACAGATCGTCTTCTTCAGGATGTCTGCAGCCGAAGTATAAATGAGCTTCGCCCAGGCTGTTACCGGACATTTTTTCTGCTGCCCGCGCCTGGATAAATCCCCTGAACGGTGCAATTCCGGTGCCTGCTCCGATCATAATGAGAGGCGTTTTCGTATTTTCAGGCAATGCGAAACCCGACTGCGGCGAGCGGATGAAACAGACGGCAGAATCGCCATTTTGTAATCCGGCTAAATAGTTCGAAGCCACGCCCCTGTATTCTCCCCGGCCGCTCCACGCCGGAGCCGTCACAACGCCGACCGTGATACTGAGCTCCCTTTTGTTTGCCTTCGGTGAGCTTGAGATTGAATAATAGCGCGCCTTTAAGGACGGCAGAAGTTCTAAAAAGCGCTCAAACGGCAGTTCACAAGCCGGATAATCTTCCAGCAGGTCCAGCATGGTCATTCGTTTTTTCAGCACGTTTTCTTTATATGCCGCATAGTCAGAATAAAGATGCTCCAATTCTTTTTGGTGCGGCGGGCACACGGTATGGGCGGCAAGTTCGCGAAGCTGGGCTCTCGTTGCCGGTTCCTGCAGCTCTACATAGGACGCCAAAAGCTCCGGCGCATTAACCGGCCGGTCCATCGGCAGATGAGGCAGCTGCCGGCCCTTGATCTTAAAGTGCTGGTTCGGATCAAGACCGAATCGGCGAATGACACGGCTGATCAGTTCCCCGCTGTTTTGCGGAAGCACCCCGAGATGATCTCCTTCCTGATACGTTTCTGTTTCGGGGAGACGCAGCTCAATATGCCGGACTGAGCGCTTGCTGCTTTCGGTATGAAGCTCTTTGTTTGTGGTGACTTCCGCCTCAAATGCTTTGTACGTTTTGGCAATCGGCGTCTCGGCTGCTTCACTTACGTATTCGATTGATAACTGTGATTTGTTTGTCTGTTTTGGAGCGGCCTCTATATGAAAAGCCTTCATGATGTCCTTCCAGAATGAGTCTTCCCAGGCTTCCTGACTGTACTCAAAATCATCGGCATTGTCGCCCTCTCCGATAGAGGTCAGCCGTTTTGCCCCTTTTTCTTCAAGCACTTTGTCTATCAGGCGGGGGATCCTCTGGTAAGTGGCGGCCCAATTGCGGTCTCCGCAGCCGAAGACGGCGTAAGAAACACCCTTTAATTCCTGATCTTCAAGGGTTTCCATCCATTTCACAAAACCCGCCGCATTATCAGGCGGCGCCCCGTTATAAGAAGCCGTCACAATAACGACCGCGCCTTTTACAGGCAGTTTCCCGGCATAATCATCGAGCGGGCCGGTTTCACTTGAAAATCCTTTGCTTCTGCCGATATCAGCCAGCTCTTCCGCGATTCCTTCCGCAGTTCCCAAATTTGATCCGTAAAGAATGAGAAGCGGCGTTCCGTGGGACGGGATTTCTTTCGTTTCTTCTTTGTGACCGCCGCCTTCAGCTTTATGGACTTGTGCGGACTGCTGATTAGACACATCCTTGTTTTTCACACGGATTTTAAAATCACCGGGCTTAATGGTTAAAGCTTCTTTAATCGTAAGCTCATAATCAGTATGATCAATCAGTTCAAAGTGTTTAAGGACAAGGCCGAGCACCATTGTCGCTTCCTGCAGGGCAAACTGCATCCCGATGCATGCGCGCTGTCCGTTTCCGAACGGCTTATACGCATCAGCCGGAATTGCCGCGGGATCGCTGAACCTTTCCGGACGGAATAGCTCGGCATCTTCTCCCCACGCGCTTTTATCCCGGTGAAGCTGCGGAGTCAGAATCGTCACCGGCTGTCCCTTCGCAATCGGATATTTCCCGCCGAGAACCGTATCTTCTTTCGCGTACAGGGAAAATGCCGGGGCAGTCGGATACAGCCGTAAAGTCTCGTTCAGCACCATGCGGATATATGTCAGCTGCTGAATCTGCTTATATTCAGGTGTCTCTCCCGTCAGCACCCGCTCGGCTTCCTGAATGGCTTTTTTCAATTTATCTTTATTTTTCAGCAGGCAGTAAATCGCGAATGAAAGCAGCCCGCTTGTGGTTTCATGCCCCGCGATCAAAAAGGTAATGATTTGATAGCGGATATTTTCATCATCCAGCCTTTCACCCGTTACAGGATCTTTCGCTTCAAGCATCAATGCTAAAAGGTCAGACAGATTCTCATCCGGATTTTCCCTCCGCTCAGCAATAATCCGGTCTACGAGTTCATTCATCACTTCAATATCCTGCTGGAACTGATGTCTCGTTTTGATCATCAGCTTGTCCTGCAGGCTGTGTCTCTGTGATTGGCGCATTGCCTCCTGCAGCGCACGAAGCATACTTGTGATAAAAGGATGCTGTGTGTCGCGGTAAAAGCTGTTAAAGCGGTAATGAAATCCGCACAGGCCGATTGTATCCAGCGTCAGGCGCGTCATATCTTCAGCGACGTCAATTTCTTCATTCGGATTTAACCTGCTCCACTTCTGCACGAGCTGCATGGCAATATCAAGCATCATTGAATGATAGCCTTTCATCGCCTTCTGGCTGAAGCTCGGCAATAAAATCCGATGCGCTTTCTGCCAATTCTTTTCGTGAGTCCAGCTCGTAAATAGTCCGTCACCGCCAAACTCACGGACTTTCAGCAAGGCTTTGCTGAGGTTTTTATCAAATCGCTTTTCATCACAGACTTCTGCCGCGAGCTCGCGGCCTGAGACGAAGACCCCGACAGAGCTCGGAAATTCAAAACGAAAGATCGGGCCGTATTCTTCGGCAATTTTCCAGAGCGATTGTGACAGTTTTTCTTTTTCCAAGTGAGGGAGATTTTTCAGAGGTCCGTATGTTTTCGGCTGCGGTATAGCGCTTAGCTGTTTCATATCGATCTTCCTTCCTTCGGCGAATAGTTAATGAGTTCTGATGGCATCCCAAGAACATTGTTCCAATTCTTTCAGAAACGGTTTTGTTATTTCGACGCTTCCCGTCCGAATAAGCTGATAGAGTTTGAGATATGCCCCGAGCAGCAGCGCCATCAGCACATTGGACGGCAGATTGCGGAGCACACCTTCAGACTTGCCGCGCTGAAAAAAGACGTCAAGCATCTGTGTTATTTCATCAAGAAGCTTACGGCTCGTTTCATTCAGAAAGTAGGCGTCCTTATTCGTTTCAAGAAAAAACAATGCATACTCACTTTCCTTCGTAAAATCAATCAGACAATAAAACAGGTGATGAAACCCTTCTCTTACAGAGATACCCTGAAAGTCCGTTTTGACTTTTTTCATAAAACGCTGCGCACTTTCCTGATACAGTACGTTCACAAGTGTCTCTTTACTGTCAAAGTAACGGTAGATTGTGCCGGTTCCGACATCGGCCTGAGCGGCAATCATCGGAATCGTCGTGGCGTCAAATCCTCTATCTGTAAACAAAGTAAGCGACGCTTTCATAATGAGTTCAACCTTGTTTGAAGCTGTCATTTCATCCCCCTTTCTAAATGCGGAATGAATGTTCATTCCGTTTGTTCAAAATATTTAAAATGTACGGTCATCTGATTACCATTGTATAAGAAAAAAACTTTTTTTAATATAAAATAGATGTGAAATAACCAAAAATAAGGAAATATGCCCAATTTCACAAAAAGAGCTGCAGTGACTTAAGCAGCTCTTTTTATTTCCTAAGAAATATTCTATTTAATGGCAGTAATAAAATGGAATGAATCTCTGCTGACAACTGAAATGTCTCTGAAATGCTGATCATAGAGCACCTGAATCACATCCTTCTCACTCATCCGCGAAGGTTTCAAAACCATATAGAAACATCCGTCAATTTGAAGAACGCGGTACACTTCTTTACATGCTGTCCTGTAATCGCTGACTGTTTCAGCAGTATGTAATGAGAAAACTTTATGAAAGCTGCGATCGCGGAACGGTAAGCTTTCAGGCCTCCCCTGCTGAATGTTTCCGAGCCCGGCTTTTATAACCGAACGGTTTGCGCGCTGTGTTTTCCGTATTTTACGTTTCGATGTTTCTATGCTTTTAAGACTGCCCTTTTCAAGCTGTCCGATGATTTGTTTAAACATTGAGCCGTTTCCGGTCCCGATTTCCAAAATGCGGTCGTATTCCTGTATGTCCATCAAGATTTGCTGAATGACTGACTCTGCCGGTTCTGATGCAGCAAAGTATTTCGCGCGCATTCGTTTTAATGCTGAAGATGTATGTTGCAACATTGTATAACACCCGCTTTTCCATTCCTGTGATTTATTATTCAGAAATAATATTACCTCGTATTAGTATGAGGTACTAACTAGACGCACTTCTCTTCATGAACGTTTCGATTTATTTGAAATTTATATTTGTTTTCATAAAAAAAAGACGGAAAACGTAGGTTTTCCGCCTGCTCTAGTACCAATAATACGGTGCTATATATCTTGTCTGCCGGGAAAGCGCCGCCATTCTCTGCCGGCGATACGGGTTGCCGTAGCCGTGTTTAAATGAATGGGGCATTGACGCATACCCGTGTCCGATGGATGGAATTCTGTTCTGACCGCCTTGCATGCTATCACCCGCTTACCAATTTTTCTTTCTTTACCATGGTATGCAGGCCGTCTGCGACGTGACAGCAACATCCTCGCTAAACCTGGTCCTTCTCCATTGTGTAATGATTCAGCAGTTCAATTCTGAACATGATGATCTCCTCCTTCTCCTCCGTTTTGGCCCTTCGTGTCCGTTCAGTTCATATAAAAGTGTTTCAACTGGCGTTCTTTCGCTTCATTATAAAACTCTTCGACCTGCTGTTCTCGTTCATACTCTTCCGCACTTTTAAAACGCTTTGAAATGGTCAGTGTTAAAAAGAAAAGATTAATGGTCATTATCGCTCACCCCCTTTCAATATCCGCACAAGCGAAAATAACCCGCAGCAAACTTCATATGCGCTGCGGGCAGACTAAATCCGCAGACAAAAGAAGACGGAGCTTCTTTCCCTGCGGGGAGCTGCGAATGTCCTGATACTCCGAAATTAACGTGCTTGACGGGCAGAGGTTAAGGAAGGACACGAACTCTTCCACAGGCTGAATCGGTTCAATTGTAAATTTTGATTGCCGTTTAACGTCGTCATGTGATTCAACCTCCCTTTGCTTTTTTCTTACTTTGTAAGTATATCCATCAGCTTCCATTTTGTAAACATTTTTTTCAAGATTTGGACGGAAAATGTGCTGGCATTCCGCTTCAATTGTCCGTGTTTTCCGGCATCTTTCTTACCTCAGGAAACTCTTTTCATCCCTTGCTTTTTCTGATCTTTTTTTGAATATGCAATAAAATAAATAAGGCCGACAAACACTGCCCCGCCGATTACATTCCCGATAAAGGCCGGAATGAGATTGCCAATCAGATCACCCCACGAAAAAGAGCCTGCAAAAATCGCAGCCGGGATGATAAACATATTGGCTACAACGTGCTGAAAACCAATTGCGACAAACGCCATAATCGGAAACCATATACCCGCGATTTTTCCGGCTCCGTCTTCTGCGCCGAAAGAAAGCCAGACGGCCAAACAGACAAGCCAGTTACAGCCGATCGCCGAAACAATGACTTTTCCAAACGGCATATCCAATTTGCCTTGTGCGACCGCAATCGTTTTTTCCAAGTAAGGTCCTGTTTCGGTTAATCCGACAACATGTCCGAAAAAGTAAGCGACAAACAGTGCGCCGACAAGATTCATCAACGTCACGATCACCCAATTTTTCACTAATGCACCGGCGGATATTCTTCTGGAAAACAGCGCCATGGATACCGACATCATATTTCCCGTAATCAGCTCCGCGCCGGCAAGAACGACGAGCACCAATCCGATGGGAAACACGGACGCCCCGATTAAACTCGACAGGCTTCCCCATTCTTTCGGAAGGTCGCCGATGACACGGATATCAAGCAAATAACCGAGTGCGATAAACGCTCCTCCCAAAAATCCTAATACAATCAGTGCTGAAAGCGGTGACTGCACCTTTTTTACCCCTGATTCGACCGCAAGCTCCGCTATTTCGTCCGGTTTACGAAAAGCCATAATAACCCCTCCATTTATCATTTCAGCCCGCAGTTTCCAAAGACGCCTAACAAAAAAGGCAGCATTCAAACAGCCCGTCTAAAACGGGTTTGAATGCTGCCTAACTTGTATGCATACCCATACAACAATATCAAGCAGAATGAAAATATTAGCTATAGAAAATGTACAGATCATGCACACATTCCATAAAAAAATCGTCCTTAAGCCACTGCTGGCAGTTCATATCATATCAAATGTGACAATTTCGTGTCAATTGAATTTTTTTCAGCTTTTGATTTCTTCACGGCGCTCTTCAATGGTTCGGTCAAAGACAAATACAGACACCGCAATATTCTCTTCGATCTTGATGTCTGAAAACAGATGCACGAGCTTTGCTCCGATGAGCTCTTCCATTCCGTCAGGCGTTTGTTTTGAATACAGTTCCTGAATTAAGCTGGTCCGCGCTGCATGAACCATTTCTCTTCCTTCAGGCGTGCGTGCGATAAACTGCTCACTTGCGCTTAGATTGCCGTAAAGCGTTGATACCGCCATGTTATCCACAAAAACGGTGTGAATTCGTTCCGGCCCCTTTCCAAATAATTCTTTACGCAATTTCCGGATAATATCGTTAAATTCATGAATTTTTTTAGACATATTGTCCCCTCCGATTTCAGCCTATGAAAGACATTCCCGGTTCCCCTTTGTGACATTTCACCTGGTTAAAGTTTTCCTTTCGTATTGTATTATAATAAATATCACCTTATAATAAAAGCAGTGAAGATGGATTTGTAATAGGAAACGTGTTACGAGTCTATCGTTTTATACAAATAGGATTGGTCTGTTAGTAAGACTTGCTAGTGAACTATTCCGCCATGCGTATTTATACCGTTCTCCGGACAGGAGGCCGGTATCTATGTGCATGGCTTTTTTTCGAGTTTAAAAGATGGAGGGGAATTGGAAGTGACAGACGTTCAGTCTATCCGTGTCAAAATTGACGGCACGGAGTATGAAGCACCAGAGGGGTCAAAGATTTTAGATATTTTAAACCATAACGGAATTGAGATTCCGCAAATATGCCATGTACCGGAAGTAGATCCGATTCAAACATGTGACACCTGTATTGTTGAAGTAAACGGGAAATTGCAGCGCTCTTGTTCCACGGCTGCAGAAAACGGGATGTCCATCTCGCTTACGTCGGGAAGGGTAAAAGAGGCTCAGACAGAGGCCATGGACCGCCTGCTCGAGAATCACCTGCTTTACTGTACGGTATGCGATAACAACAACGGCAACTGCACACTGCATAATACAGCGGAAATGATGGGAATTGAGCATCAGAAATATCCGTATACGCCGAAAGATGATTCAAAGTGCGCGGTTGATATGTCTCACCCGTTTTACCGCTATGATCCGAACCAATGCATCGCCTGCGGTCAATGTGTGGAAGTGTGTCAAAACCTTCAGGTGAATGAGACCCTTTCAATTGATTGGGAGCGCGACCGCCCGCGGGTCATTTGGGATGAAGGCGTCGCCATTAATGAATCATCCTGCGTCAGCTGCGGCCAATGTGTCACTGTCTGCCCTTGTAACGCACTGATGGAAAAATCAATGCTCGGCCAAGCCGGATTTATGACAGGAATAAAAGAAGATGTCATGGAACCGATGATTGATTTAGTGAAAAATGTTGAACCCGACTATACAAGCATCTTCGCCGTGTCAGAAGTGGAAGCGGCTATGCGCGATAAACGGACGAAAAAAACAAAAACGGTCTGCACGTTCTGCGGCGTCGGATGCTCTTTTGAAGTATGGACAAAAGGCCGTGACATCCTTAAAATTCAGCCTGTTTCCGATGCTCCGGTTAACGCGATTTCCACTTGTGTGAAAGGGAAATTCGGCTGGGACTTCGTGAATTCGGAAGAACGGATTACAAAACCGCTTATCCGGAAAAACGGCGCATTTGTTGAATCGTCATGGGAAGAAGCTCTTGATCTTGTCGCTTCAAGACTCGGTTCGATCAAGGCCGAACACGGAAATGGTTCTGTCGGTTTTATTTCTTCTTCTAAAATTACGAATGAAGACAACTACGTTATTCAAAAATTAGCGCGTCAAGTATTTGAAACCAACAACGTGGATAACTGTTCACGCTACTGCCAGTCACCGGCAACGGACGGCTTATTCCGCACAGTCGGTATGGGCGGTGACGCCGGCACAATTAAAGATATCGCAAAAGCGGGCCTCGTGCTCATCGTCGGCGCCAATCCGGCAGAAGGACATCCGGTTCTGGCCACACGCGTGAAACGCGCCCATAAGCTTCACGGACAAAAATTAATTGTTGCCGATCTGCGCAGAAATGAAATGGCTGAACGGTCCGACCTCTTTATCAGCCCGAAACAAGGGACTGACCAAGTCTGGCTCATGGCAGTGACAAAATATATGATTGACCAAGGCTGGCACGATCAAGCGTTTATTGATGAGAATGTCAACTACTTTGAAGATTATAAAGAAACGCTGAAAAAGTATACATTAGAATATGCGGAGCGCATCACCGGACTTTCTCAGGATACGATCATCCGCATTGCCGAAATGATTCGTGATGCAGACGGCACTTGTGTTCTTTGGGGCATGGGCGTTACCCAGAATACAGGCGGCTCTGATACATCAGCGGCGATTTCCAATCTGCTGCTTGCCACAGGAAACTACCGCCGTCCGGGCGCCGGAGCCTATCCGCTGCGGGGACATAACAACGTTCAAGGCGCTTGCGATATGGGAACTCTTCCAGGCTGGCTTCCGGGGTATCAGCATATTACCGATGATGAGGCACGCGCTAAATTCGAAAAAGCTTACGGTGTTGAAATTGACGGCAAGCCGGGTCTTGATAATATCGAAATGCTCCATGCGATTGAAGAAGGAAACATGAAAGCCATGTATCTTGTCGGTGAAGATATGGCGCTCGTCGATTCAAACGCCAACCATGTTCATGACATTTTATCCAGCCTTGATTTCTTTGTTGTGCAGGATATTTTCCTTTCAAGAACGGCGCAATACGCGGATGTCATCCTGCCTGCAGTTCCATCTCTTGAAAAAGACGGAACATTTACAAACACAGAGCGGCGTGTGCAAAGATTGTATCAGGCGCTTCCGACGCTTGGTGATGCTAAACCGGACTGGTGGATTATTCAGGAAGTCGCCAATCGTTTAGGCGCTGATTGGAATTACACGCATCCAAGCGATATTTTCTCAGAAATGGCGAGCCTTTCTCCGCTGTTCGGAAAAGCAAGCTACGACGTTCTTAGCGGTTGGAACAGCTTCCTGTGGGGAAGCTTTACGGGAGAGAGCACTCCGCTTCTTTATGAAGACGGCTTTAACTTCCCGGACAAAAAAGCCCGTTTTGCGCTGAGCGATTGGGTGGAGCCTGCCGTATTCCCTGAAGAATATGACCTGCATATTAACAACGGACGGATGCTTGAACATTTCCACGAAGGAAACATGACAAACAAATCGAAGGGCATTCAGTCTAAAGTGCCGGATGTATTTGTTGAAGTATCGCCGGAGCTCGCGGCTGAACGCGGAATTTGCGACGGAACAATGATCCGGCTCGTCTCTCCTTTTGGGGCGGTTAAATTGAATGCGCTTGTGACAGACCGTGTCCGCGCAAATGAGCTTTATCTGCCGATGAACTCTACAGATAAAGATTCTGCGATTAATTTCCTGACCGGGCCTGCGTATGATTCACGGACACATACACCTGCCTATAAACAGACAAAAGTCCGCATGGAAGTGCTCGGCTCCTGTGATACACCGCCGCTTCCGAAAACGAATCCGCGGAACAAAAAACGTCATCCGCAAAACGGTGTGGAAGCTCAGCGAAAATGGAACCGTCCGGGCTATGTGCACCTAACTGATTAAGGAAAGGAGGAAACATTATGGCAAGCCCAATTACTGAAATTCAAAAAGAAACGAAAACAGAGGAACAGCTGAAAGCTGAAAAACTGGAAGAACTGAAGACGCTTCTCGCAGAAAATGAAGAAGCCGTCGCGAAAACGATGTCCATTATGGCAGAGCTGAATGGCTTGGGCATTTTTGATGCCGCCGGCTATATGCTCCAGGCAAAAGAGGAGATTGCCAAAATCGCACTCGGACAGATTTCCCGGGAACCTGTCACCAATCTTCTGAATACGATGATGGCCGCGGGAGGCGCGCTGTCAAAAGCTGATCCCGAATTTATGGGCAGACTTTTAGAAAGCGCCATGGCCGGGACAGATCAGGCGCAAAGATTTTTAAAGGAGGACAGGAAAGTCAGTATGTTTGAACTGATGAAAGCCGTCGGTGATCCTGATATTAACCGCGCGCTCGGCTTCGGGCTTCAGTTTTTAAAAGGAATGGGAAAAGAATTACGCGAAACCCCGTCTGAATAAGAAATGAAAAAGCCATTGTCAAAAGACAATGGCTTTTTTTATTCATCGGCCTCTTCCAGCCTCTTTTTATAAATAAGTGAACGGTCAACGCAGAAATAAGCGCCCGCTAAAAATGCACAATCCGTTACAAACATCAGCATTTTCTGGCCCGCAGTCAGCCCTTGTCCGGGAAGAACCGCGCCGATATAAATGAAGGTGCTGACTGCAAGCAGAATAAATGCGTAATGCTTAAAATCTTCTATTAATGATTTCAGTCTTTTCTTCTCCATATAAGGTCACCTGCCAGTTTTATAGTCTACCAACATTATAATACAAGCTGACAGCCGACAGAGAATGTAAATCTATCCATTCTTTATAAAAGGGAATCAAGCGCCTGTTTCACATCCGCCGTTAAATCCTCAGTATCCTCAATACCGACTGAGATCCGTACGAGCCCGTCGGTAATGCCAAGCGCAAGCCGTCGGTCGCGCGGGATCGAAGCGTGCGTCATTCTGGACGGCACGGAGATTAAGCTTTCAACCGCTCCTAAGCTTTCAGCGATTGTAAACAGGTTCAATTTTTCTAAAAATGCGTCGACGCGTTCACTGCTGCCGATATCAAAGGAAATCATTCCGCCGAAACCGGAGCTTTGCGCTTTTGTCAGCTCATGGCCCGGATGTTTCGCTGATCCCGGATAGTAGAGCGTCTGAACGGCATCATGCGCTTCAAGCAGCTCGGCGATTTTCCCGGCGCTGTGATTGATGGCATCCATTCTGAGTCCCAGTGTTTTAATGCCTCTCATTAAAAGCCATGAATCCTGCGGTCCTAAAACGCCGCCCGTTGAGTTTTGCACGTAATGAAGCTTTTCACCGAGCTCTTTATCAGCCGTCACGACTAAGCCGCCGACGACATCGCTGTGGCCGCCGAGATATTTTGTCGCGCTGTGAAGCACGATGTCCGCGCCGAAGCTGAGCGGCTGCTGGAAATACGGCGTGTAAAACGTATTATCGACGATAAGCAATACGCCCGCTTCTTTTGCGATGTCAGACATCAGTTTGAGGTCAGTCACTTTCAATAGCGGGTTTGTCGGTGTTTCGATATAAATGGCTTTCGTATTCGGGCGAATGGCCTTTTTGACTTTTTCTTCACTGCTCGTATCAACAAAGTCCGCTTCAATACCGAAGCGGTTCAGCACACCTGTCATCACCCGGTAAGTGCCGCCGTATACATCATCCGTCAAAATAACATGATCGCCGCTGTCAAACAGCATCATGACGGCAGTAATCGCAGCCATGCCTGAGCCGAACGCATATCCCGCCGCGCCGCCTTCAAGCTCCGCAATTAAGCTTTCAAGCGCCGTCCGCGTCGGATTGGCCGTTCTTGAATATTCATAACCCGTGTGCTCGCCCGCTTTCGGCTGCCGGTACGTGCTTACTTGATAAATCGGTACGGAAACCGCTCCTGTTTTTTCATCTCCCGTAATTCCTCCGTGTACCATCAGCGTTTTTTTCTTCATCTTACTGACCTCCTTGAAAAATGTTTTTGCTTATATATCGATCGCTGCCGTCAGGGAAAATAGTGACGATATTTGATCCGGCGGGCGCTTTTTTCGCTTCTTCAAGCGCTGCATAAAGAGCCGCCCCTGAAGAGCTTCCGATTAAGAGGCCTTCTTTCTCGGCCGCTTCTCTGACAAGCGAAAACGCCGTATCGTCTTCCACTGTGTAAATGGCGTCAAAATGGTTCTCGTCCATATAATCCGGGATAAACTCCATGCCGATGCCTTCCGTTTTATGGGCATGCGGCTCTCCTCCGTTCAGGATCGAGCCTTCCGGTTCAACGATCACCGTTTTGACGGCAGGATTTTTCTCTTTTAAATAAGCTGCCGTACCGGCAAAGGTGCCGCCGGAACCCGCTCCTGCGACAAAGGTGTGGATATCCCCGCCGAGCGCGTTCCATATTTCAGGTCCGATCGTTTTATAGTAAGTCAATGGATTTACTCGGTTTTTAAATTGCAGAACGGCATAAGAATTATTAATCTCTCTCTCCAGTTCAAGCGCTTTTCGAATGGCTCCCTGCATGCCTTCTTCTCTCGGCGTATGCACGATGTCCGCTCCGAGAGCTTTCATAATTTGCTGCTTTTCTCTGCTGAAATGCTCCGGGACGCAAAAAACGGCGCGAAGCTGATGCTTTCTGGCGCACAGAGCGAGTCCGATCCCGGTGTTTCCGGCAGTCGCTTCGATGATAACACCGCCCGGTTTCACCTTTCCCGTGCGTAGCGCATCTTCAATGAGCATTCCGCCCAGCCTGTCTTTAATGCTTCCGCCCGGATTCATCATCTCAAGTTTAGCATAAACCGCTGTTCCCTCCGGTATATCAAAATGCTTGAGACGGAGCAGCGGTGTATTTCCGATCAGTTCTGTAATATCTGTTATCGCGTTCAATATGTGTCCTCCTGGAAAAGCGGAGGAGAACGAGAATCCCCCGCTTAGTGAATTCGTTTGATGACATTCAGGACAAGCTCAGTTGAATGAACGGCAGCCTGTTCTAAAAATTTATCAAATGAAACGTCAGATTCTTTTCCGGCAATATCAGATAAAGCTCTGATGACAACAAAAGGCGTTTTGAACTGGTGGCACACCTGTGCGACAGCCGCAGCTTCCATTTCAACCGCATACAAATCCGCAAATTTGGCGCGTACGTCTTCAACCCGCTTCGGATCATTCATAAAAGAATCTCCCGTAGCGATTGTGCCTTTGGCGACTTGAATGCCGTTCAGTTCAGAAACCGCTTCCTCAGTAATACTGATCAGCTTTTCATCAGCTTTGTATGCTGCCGGAAGACCCGGCACCTGTCCGTATTCATAGTCAAACGCCGTCACATCCACGTCATGATGGCGGACATCTGTTGAGATGACGACGTCGCCTACATTCAATGTATGATGAAAACCGCCCGCTGAGCCTGTGTTAATCACATAATCAGGTTTGAAACGGTCAAGCAGAAGCGTCGTGCTGATCGCGGCGTTGACTTTTCCGATCCCCGATTTCAGCAAGATAACTTCGACGCCTTCATAGCTGCCCGTCGTAAACTCACAGTGAGCGATCATCTCTTGTTTTGCGTCTTTCAGTTTGCTTCTTAAAATCGTAACTTCCTCTTCCATTGCTCCGATGACTGCCAGTTTCATTTATACACAATCCCTTCGATTTACCGTTTAATCGCCTCCATTATCCAGACAAAGTCATTTTGCTGCGTAAACCGCGCGGCAAATCCCTCTTCTGAAAAGATGTTTTTCATTGTCCCGAGTGTCGGATAATGTTCCGTCTTTAAATCGTCCGCTAATTGATGATAGCCGTTTCGGATTGCTTTTTTAATTGTTTCATCATAAGCTTCATGATCTTTAAAGACGGTATCGGCAAACACTATTTTATCATGCTTCTGAAGGATTGTGCCATACTGCTTTACAGCCGTTCGCTTTTCTTCATCGGTTAAATGATGAAAGGCGTACGAGCTGACGATGGTATCTATTTGAAAAGGCGGAGCGGGAAACTCCAGAAAATCTCCGTCACTGAACACGGCTTTGTCAGAAAGCTTGTCAGCCGCCAGTTTTCTCATTGACGGAGACGGTTCTACACCAAACACCTTTTTGTTCGCGGCGGCTAATTTCGCCGTTAAATTCCCTGTGCCCGGTCCGAACTCTAAAACGTTTGAACCTGAAAGTGCCACGATGCTGTCAAGAATATTGTCATACCCTTTAAAAACATCAGCATATTGTTTGTCTGCCCCGTGCACTGTGGCATCATAAGTCGCTGCCCAATCTTCAAATAATGGAATAAATTCACGGCCCATATTTTTCACTCTCCATAATTTATAATTCCTATGAGTATAGTATGGATTAATCGTGGAACAGTTCCTATCCTATCACAAAAAAGAATGGAAGGGTACTAAAATACTTTGGGATTATTGCGCAATTACGGCAGAAAGGCTTATACTTTCATTGACTCAGAAGAAAAATCAGGAGGATCTGTACTGATGAATTTTCAATTGGATTTAATCAAAGATAAAGTAGAATTTTTCGAAGCGGCATCTTTGCAGGAGCTTGAAAAGAAAATAAACGTTCAGATTGAAAACAACCAGGCGATTATGCTTCGCGTCCGTTCTGTATCCCATCAGGTGACGGCCGTTGACGGCAGAATCCTTTACAGCGCGTCGGTGCATTTTTCAGCTGACGTATGACAGAAAAAAGCAGCTGAATAATCAGCTGCTTTTTTGCGGTTATTTTAACGTTTCTACTTTTGTCGGCTTCCAGCCTTTTTTGTCTTTCCAAGTGATGGTGACCTGATACTTTTTGCCGTTCGTTTTGTCTAAAACTTTACCCTTCGCATCTTGCGGGCTTCCATTGTTTCCGAGCCACAGCACTGTCATGTGATCTTTTGACACGCCTGTTGCGTAAGAGATGGCGTCAAGCATTTCGGACCAGTCTTCAGAGCTTGAGTCATACGTCGCCGCATGTTCTCCCGTCTGCTTTGTTCCGACCGCTTTCCATTTTGGGTTAACAATTGTTTTCTCGACATCGCTTGATGAGCCGCCCTCTGTTATTTTTGCTTCTTTAAAAGGATCGCTTGAATCAGAGTCTTTTTTGCTGCTGTCATCACTTTTCGATGAATCATCGTCTTTTTTGCTGTCAGAGTCTGAAGATGAATCAGATGTGTCCTTATCCTGTTTATCTTTTTTGTCATCGTCTGATGCCTTATCTTTTTTGCTGTCTTTTATGTCTTCATCGGATGTCTGCTTCGTCTTGCCTGATGCAGGTGTTTCCTGCTTCTGGCTCGTGTCCGCTTTTTCGCTCACGTCGCTCGACGGACTGTTGATGAAGAGGCTGACTGCAACGACGACAATAAGAATAGATACGATAGCAATTAAAATGTTAAGCACCATATTTGCTTTTCTGCGCTTATCACGGTTTTCAAAACGAGATTGTTTATTGCTCAATCATTCTGCACTCCTTTATCCCTCTTGCTCAGCATATATTTTAACATGGGCTGAGCGGTTGTTCTATGTCTGATTTGTTTCATTTTCATGTACCTTTTTAACAATATCATAAAACACTGTATTTGTCAGAGCCTTATCCCCCGGCGTGTCCATGTGCAGCACCACGAGAGCGTATTTCGGCTTGTCCACGGGAAAGTATCCCGCAAACCATTTGTGGTAAAGCGTCTGTTTTTCTTTTGTGAACATTCCCGTCTGGGCCGTTCCCGATTTGCCTGCTATCTCATACGGCAGATCCTGAAACCTTCGGCCGGTTCCTTTCGGTGAGGTGACGACTTCTCTGAGAATTTTTTGAAGCTGCTGCGCCGTATATTTGTCGATGTTTTCCCCTTTTAACGGCTGATCTTTGAATGACGCCATCGTCGTTTTGTTTTTGTATTCAATTTTGTCCGCAATTTTGACTTGTTTTTTTTCACCGCCGCGCGCGATCGCCGCCATCATATTGGCGACTTCAAGAGGCGTGACTTTCACGTTTTTTTGCCCGATCGCCGTCTGTGCGACGGCTTTTTTTACGGTTTTGTCTTTGTCATCTCCCCAAATGACCCCGCTTTTTTCATTATACAGCTGCCTGAATCCGTCTTCCCGGTACAGCTTGCCTTCCCAGCCCGCCCGCTGTGTGAGACCTAGTTTTTCCGCCATGTTTTCAATAACGGAATCATCTTTTTTGATCAATTTTTCCGCAAGACTTGTAAACGTATAATTGCAGCTTTGGGCAAAGCTTTCTCCAAAACTGAGCGTGCCTTTGTCATCCCCCGGCTCTCCGTACAGGTTGAGATTGCAGTTAAAGGATGTGCCCGGCTTCACTTCGTTTTGTTCTATTGCGGCTGCGGCGATCACCGTTTTAAACACTGATCCCGGATAAATCGGCGTCAGCATGTAATTTTGCAGTGTCTGCTGCTTTGACATGTCAGCGTCAGGCTTTGATACCATTCCGAGCACACTGCTTTTTTCAATGTCTAAAAGGACGGCTCCCCCCTTTTTTAACCCGCGGTCTTTCAATACATCTTCCATTGCTTCTTGAATATTGCGGTCGATGGAGGTTTTGACTTGCAGCGGATAAAACGCGTTTGCTTCAGCCGTATATTTGACGTCCATTCCGAATAAAGGGTTTCCCCTTCCGTCGACATGATACAAAAGTTTTGTGTCCTGATCCGCCAGTAAAAACTCATCAAACGACCGCTCCATCCCGCTTGTCCCGATTTTTGCCGTGATCGGCAGTTCCTTCCTCCCGGGGTATTTCTTTTTCAAAAGCTCAGGGTCCTGGTTTGTCGCGCCCAACAGATGAGCGGCTATGTTTGTTTCTTTGCTGTCTTTCATATATACGCCGTAAATGCCGGGATATTTCAAAGAATTGATATTTGCCACGGATTGTTTCGTCAAATGTTTTATTTTTCTGCTGTTCAGGATCACCGGTTTTTTTGCTTCCGTGAGCAGCTGCCTGAGCTCCCCCTGTTTCATTCCGAGAATGTCTGATACCCGGTCAACCGGCCAATCCTGCGTCACGAGAAAGGGAAACAGTATGACGGCAGGCTGCTTTTTTCCGGTCAGCTCTTTGCCGTTCCGATCAAGAAAAGAGCCGCGTCCGTCTGAAATAAGGACTTCTTCCGTCCGCTGCTTGACGCTTTCCTGAATCAGATTAATATTGGATTTTGAAAAAGATTCTGTAAAAAACAGCTGAATTTCAGCCAGCCTAGCAAGCAGAAAGAAAAACACGAGCAGAAAACAAATCACGGCCGTTTTCAGCCTTTTTGATACGATCATAAAAAACACCTCATCCACATTTTGGACGAGGTGTTTCATTGTTAAACGGATCTTATGAAATTTTCACAATTTTCACGAGCATTTCTCCGCCCGGCGTCTGAACTGTCACTTCTTCGTCCACTTTTCTGCCGAGCAGGCTTTTTGCGATTGGCGAGTCGTTTGAGATTTTTCCTTCAAACGGATCAGCTTCAGCGCTTCCGACAATCGTGTAAGATTCTTCTTCACCGTCGGGCAATTCGATGAATGATACGGTTTTTCCCAAACCGACTACATTTGAACCGCCGTCATCCTCGATGATTTTCGCATTGCGGATCATGTTTTCAAGCGTCGTGATGCGCCCTTCCACAAATGCCTGTTCTTCTTTTGCGGAATCATACTCAGAGTTCTCTGACAGATCTCCGAAGCTTCTTGCGATTTTAATGCGTTCTACTACTTCTTTACGTTTAACCGTTTTCAATTGCTCTAATTCTTGTTCAAGTTTTTGTTTTCCTTCGTGAGTCATCGGAAAAACTTTTTCTTGTGCCATGTTCCTTCACTCCTTGGTGGTTGTCCCTCAACAATAACGTGTGATTATGTATGAGAGCATAAACGAAAAAATCAAGAATGAGAACACAGGGCAGTCCTCGTTCTTCTCTCCCATATAGGTACTGTTTATCTTAAACTGAATGTGTGTTTTCTGCAAATGTTTCGGTTTATAAACAGGGAAAGAAGGGAACTGTCTCATTCCCTTCCAGCCTATACATAATATGGTCTGAGTTATTTATGTCTATGCTATGGTATTACAAAATTGCATTTTGTTCAAGGATCGTTTGAATCTTCGTGACCATCAGATCAATTGCGACGTGGTTTTGTCCGCCTTCCGGAATAATGATGTCCGCGTAGCGTTTCGTCGGTTCAACAAACTGATTGTGCATCGGTCTGACGACGGACACATACTGCTCAATGACAGAATCGATTGAACGGCCTCTTTCGTTAATATCTCTCATAATCCGTCTGATGATACGGAGATCCGCGTCCGTGTCGACATAAAGTTTCATATCCATGAGGTCGCGAAGTCTTTTATCTTCGAGGACGAGAATGCCTTCCAGAATAATGACATCCTTCGGCTCAACCGGAATGGTTTCCTCAGAACGCGTATGCAGTTTATAATCATAAATCGGCTTTTCTATCGGCCGGTAATTCAAAAGCTCTTGAATATGCTCGATTAAATAGTCATTATCAAATGCGAGCGGGTGATCATAGTTTGTGTTCAGCCTTTCTTCAAACGGAAGATGGCTTTGGTCTTTATAATAAAGGTCTTGCTGGATCATTAAAATCGAGTGTCCTTTAAACTGTTCATAGATGGAACGGGTGACGCTTGTTTTTCCTGATCCGGACCCTCCTGCGATGCCTATAACTACAGGACTCTTACCCATTGGTGATTACTTCCCCTTTCTCATCATGTTGCTCGGATAAATCTTTTTGTCTACTTTAAATGTAACGATTTGCAGGGGATGGCGGGCAGCATCAAGCTCGTTTCCGTCTTCGTCCCAAATAGTGCCGATTGTGAATGTGAAATTGTCGATTTCAGGACCGAAAAATTCCACTTCGTCACCTTGTTTAAAGAAATTGCGCTGCTGGAGCGTCACCATTTGAGTTTCCTCGTTATACGCGAGCACGAGACCGGCAAAATCAAATGTTGTTTTCTTTCCGTGTTCGCCGAACATCTGCTCTTCATACCCGGGCGTGCCTTCAAAGAAAGCAGGCGCGGTATCCCGGTTTGCACATTTGTCCAGCTCATCCAGCCATTCTTTTTGAATGACAAAGTTTTCAGGATCAGCGCAGTATGCGTCGATGACTTTGCGATACACGCTGACAACCGTCGCAACGTAATGAATCGATTTCATCCGGCCTTCAATTTTCAGGCTGTCGATACCCATCTCGATCATTTGCGGAATGGATTCAATCAATTTTAAATCTTTCGGGCTCATCGCAAACGGAGCGTCTTCTTCGTCATAGAGCGCGACCGCGTTTGCACCGTCTGTCTGATACAGATCATAATCCCAGCGGCAGGACTGACAGCAGCCGCCGCGGTTGGAATCCCGGGCCGTCATGTGATTGCTCAGCACGCATCGTCCTGAATAAGCGATACACATAGCGCCGTGGATAAAGGTTTCAATTTCAATATCCACCTTTTCCTTCATTTCTTTAATTTCCAGTCCGCTCGTTTCACGGGCAAGCACCACGCGGTCAAGCCCTTCTTCTTTCCAGAACTGCACCGCTTTCCAGTTTGAAAGGGACTGCTGTGTGCTGAGGTGAATTTCTACGTCCGGGGCCACTCTCCGGCATGTTTCAATAATCAGCGGATCAGCGACGATAATTCCGGCAACTTTTGCGTCTCCCAACGCTTTTAAGTATTCTTCCAGACCGTCCATATTTTCATTATGGGCGAAAATGTTTGTTGTCACATATATTTTTGCCCCGTATTTTTTGGCAAATTCTACGCCCTCTGCGATTTCTTCTATTGAGAAGTTATCCGCATTTGAGCGGAGTCCGTATTCCTGTCCTCCGATAAAAACCGCGTCCGCTCCGTAATGAACAGCAATTTTTAATTTTTCAAGGTTTCCTGCCGGAGCAAGGAGTTCAGGTTTTTTCGTAATGACGCGTTTTCCGTTTACGACTTTGGAAATGGTTTGATTTACGGCTGTCATCCGTTGCACCCTCCTTTTTAATAGACCGTTTCTTTAAAGAAGAATCCTGTGTCGATGCTTCTGTTCACAGGCTGAATGCTTTCAATCCGCTCTATCCAGCTCTCTTTTTTCTCTTCGTATGTCTCTCGGCTTTCGAAGCACAGATCGATTGCTTCTCTGTACATGCGGGTCACTTCAGTTAAGTATTCAGGAGACTTCAAAACTCCGTCGATTTTGAAAGAATCGATGCCGGCGTCCATCAGGTCCTCTAATTCATCAATCATGCACACATCGTTCGGGCTCATGATGTGCGTGCCGTTTTCATCTTCAAAAATCGGGTATTTATTGCCCCGTTCCTTGTCATGCAGAAACATTCCCGCTTCTTTTTTCTTCTGTTCGATGTCCATGACTTTTCCCTGGTATTCGAAGTAATGGCCCACTAGTGAACGCTTCGATTGGAACATGCACGTCATGCCGTGGATTTGAATTTCAATTTCCACTTCGGCGTTCTCTTTTATGTCAATGATGCTGTCCATATTTAATTCCTTAGCCAGCACTGCCCGCCGTGCGCCTTTGCGTCCCCAGTAATTGCAGGAATAGTAGTTGGTACCCGTTGTTTCCGTGCTCCAGTGCAGTTTGAGATCGGGAGCCGCTTCACGCGCCGCCATTAAAACGGCCGGATCACCGAAAACAGCCGCATCAACGCCGGCCTCCTGCAAAAAGGCAAGATAGCCGTTCAGCTCGTCCACTTTTTCGTTGTGAAAAATAGCATTGACGGCGGCGTACACTTTCGCGCCTTCCTGATGAGCTGTCTTTACGGCTTCTTTTATATCTTCTCTTGAAAATTCACCGGCCAGTCTCAGGCCGTATCTCTGTTCTCCGACTAACAGGGCCGTTGCGCCCGCTTGAATGAGCGGAAGAATATCCTGTACAGAAGTCGGAGTCACCAAAAGTTCAGGTTTTTTCATGATCATTCACCTCTTCTTTTTACTGATGGCGATGCCGTCTCCGACCGGCAGTATGACCGTTTGATAGTCAGGCCGGTTCATCAGCCATTGGTTATATTGATCAATTTTTTCAACAAGCTTCCGTCTTCTTTTCGGCTCAATGTCCGAGTGATTTTGTGCCACCAGTCCTTTAAACAGAACATTGTCCGTAAAAATGACTCCATCCGGCGCAAGCATCGGTTCATAGAGCTCAAAAAAGTTCGTGTACTGGCCTTTGGCCGCGTCGATAAAAATGGCATCATAAGGAGCCGTGACACGGACAGACTCAGAAAGTTCCAGCGCATCCCCGTGCATTACGTGAATCCGTTTGTCCATTTCAAAGTCTTTTATATTGTTCACAGCTTCTTCATAGCGTTTGTCGTCCCGTTCAATCGTGTAAATATTCGCATCCGGAAGCTCAAGCGCCATCCGTATGGCGGAATATCCGATTGCCGCGCCGATTTCCAAAATGTTTTTCGCCTGTTGAATCGACAGCATTTGAAGCAGCACTTCAATGCCCGCTTCTTCCATAATCGGAACATGGTGCTCTTTTGCATAGGCTTCAAGCTTTTTCACTTTATCAGGCCGAGGCTTCAGCATCGCGTTTATATACTCGTTTATTTGTTCATACCGATCATTCACGGCAAACAGCCTCCGTTCTAAAAAGGAGTGCCCCTGACGAATCCGCGGGGACACTCTCTTAAGACACTTCTTTATCCATAAGTAAACAACCCGATATATTTTATCATAAAACCTTTCAGAATGGAATAAAAGGAGAGCTTTTGCCCTCCTTTTATTCGCTGTCTTTTTTGGAAATATACTTTTCCTTCGCTTTATTATGGTCTTTTAATGTTTTGGTGAAAACGACCTCGCCGTTTGATTTTGCAAGGAAATAGAGATAATCCGTTTTGTCAGGGCGGAGAGCCGCTTCCCATGATGAATCGCCGGCATTTGCAATCGGTCCCGGCGGCAGCCCCTTATGTTTATACGTATTAAACGGAGAATCAATTTTCAGGTCTTTGTAGTAGACCCGGCTTTTATGCCTGCCGGCCGCATATAATACCGTCGGGTCAGTCTGCAGCGGCATTTTTTCTGCAAGCCTGTTGTAAAAAACGCTGGCGATTTTGTGACGGTCGGCTTTGGCGGTGGCTTCTTCTTCAATAAGCGATGCCATCGTCAGAGCGTTATGGACGGAAAGTTTCTTTTTTTCCAGTTCAGATTTATACGTTTCGATACGGGTGTTTGTTTCCTGAACCATTGCCGTCAAAATCGTGTCAAGCGATGCATCCGGATCATTAAACGGATATGTGGCCGGATACAGATAGCCTTCGAGCGGATGCTTGAGCTTCTTGTTTGAAAGTGCGTCCGTTATCGTATCAGGAAACTGTTTTTTCAGTTTGCCGATGAATGTTTTGTCATCCAGTTTCGCCATAATCTCTTCTTTTGAATATGATGTTTCTTTTGCGATCGCATCCGCAATCTGTGTAAGCTGTTTTCCTTCAGGAACGGAGATCTGAAAGGCATATCCCGTTGATCCCGCGGTCAGTTTTTTGATAATCGCATCCGCATCCATTCCTTTATTCAGGTGGTAAAATCCCGCCTGAAACCCGGAAGCGCCTTTATACTTCACATACAGCTGAAATGCTTTTTTGCTTTTGATGACATGCTGATCCTCAAGAATTTCAGCGATTGCCGAAACGGAAGAACCGCTCGGAATATTAATATTGACTGCCGTTTTGCTGCCTTTGTCAACCGGAGACAGCAGAGATTTTCCATAGAAAAAAGCACCGCAAATGATGATAAGCAGAGCAATCACGGAGGACAGTATTATCGTTGTTTTTTTGTTTTTACGCGGAAATGAATTTTTAGTCTGATTGATATTCATACAAGTATTTTCCTCCCAACAGCTCTTATACTACATGATTCATGTGCATTCGGCAATTTATTACAAAAAAAAAGCCGAAGCACATATGCGCTCCGGCTTTTTCTGTTCATTTTATTCTTCGTCTTCTTCCGCTAAAAACGTGTTCAGCGTTTCTTCGATCATTTCCCACTCTTCATCAGTTTCAATCGGCATCAGTTCGCCGTCTTCACCGTTTTCGTTCGGTTCGAAGCTTGAAGCGTGAATTTCGATTTCATCATCGTCTTGAGCATCAATCGGATAATAAAGTACGTAAGATTTGTTGAATGTGTCGTTTTCAAATGTGAACAGCACTTCGCAAAGCTGTTCGTTGCCTTGATCATCGACAATTGTAATGTGTTTTTCGCCGTGTTCCATTTCTTTCACCTCTTAGTTTAAACTGTCCAGATATCCTTGAAGGATCATGACAGCCGCCATTTTATCAATGACTTTTTTTCGTTTTTGCCTGCTGACGTCAGCCGCGATCAGCATTTTTTCAGCCGCCATCGTCGTCAGACGCTCGTCCCACAGCACAACAGGGACATTGTACGCTGTTTCAAGCAGTTTCGCAAATGTTTGGCTGGCTTCGCCTCTCGGACCGATCGTCCCGTTCATGTTTTTCGGAAAACCGAGCACGATCTTCTCTACATTATAGTCTTTCATCAGCTCGGATAAACGGTCCAGACCGTAATCTCCTTCAGCCTCGTTTATTTTTATCGTCTCAATGCCTTGAGCGGTCCAGCCCATTTCATCGCTTAAAGCTACGCCGAGTGTTTTCGTACCAAGATCAAGTCCCAATATTCTCATGAATGTATTTACGCCTCTTTATGCTGTTCTAGATAGGATTTTACCAATTCCTCGATTAATTCGTCACGTTCCAGTTTGCGAATTAAGTTCCGGGCGTCGCGATGCCTAGGAATGTATGCAGGATCTCCAGACAGCAAGTATCCGACAATCTGGTTGATAGGATTGTACCCCTTTTCCTGAAGCGCATCATATACCGTATTCAGCACTTCTTCGACGTTTGTTTCAGCAGAATCATCGGAGAAATTAAATTTCATCGTTTTATCAAACGAGCTCACCGTTTTGCACCTCTTTCCCAAATTCGCAGGCAAAGTTCAGCCTGAGGTCCTCATCTTATCATCATTCTACACTAGTTGAAAGGATTATAAAACGGATTTTATCCAATCTTCCGCAGATGCGAGCGCCTCTTCCAATTTTTCAGGCTGCTTTCCGCCGGCCTGCGCCATGTCCGGACGGCCTCCGCCTCCGCCTCCGCAGACTTCAGCCGCTTGTTTGACCATTTTGCCGGCGTGAAGGCCTTTTTCGATCAGGTCTTTCGTCACGCCTGCTGAAAGGTTGACTTTCTCGTTTTGCACGGCGCCGAGAATGATGACCGCAGAACCGAGCTTCGCTTTCAGATCATCCACCATAGTGCGAAGGTGGTTCATGTCTTTCGCATTTACTTTTTCAGCCAGCACTTTTACGCCGCCGATGTCTTTTACTTTAGACAGAATGGCTCCGGCTTCCACATTGCCAAGTTTGCTGAGCAATGATTCATTTTCTCTTTGCGCTTCCTTCAGCTCTGCTTGAAGAGACTGAATTCGCTTCGGTACGTCTTTTACGTTTGATTTCAGCTCGTCCGCAGCGTGCTGCAGAAGGCTGAGCTGGCTGTTCATTTCCTGATAAGCGCCTTTTCCTGTTACGGCTTCGATTCTTCGCGTACCTGCGCCGATCCCTGATTCGGATACGATTTTAAACAGACCGATTTCAGCCGTATTCGTGACATGGCATCCGCCGCAAAGCTCAAGGCTGTAATCTCCGACTTGTACGACGCGGACGATATCGCCGTATTTCTCGCCGAACAGGGCCATCGCGCCCATTTCTTTCGCTTCATTGATCGGTTTCAAATCAATCGCTACCGGAATGCTCTCCCAGATTTTTTCGTTGACGATTCCTTCAATGCGTTCAAGTTCTTCTTTTGTCACTTGACCGAAATGAGAGAAGTCAAAACGCAGACGATTTTCGGTAACGAGTGAACCCGCTTGGTTGACATGTGTGCCGAGAACGTCTTTCAGCGCCTGGTGCAGAAGGTGGGTTGCTGTATGGTTTTTCACCACGCCGCTTCTCATTTGATCTTCAACTTCAGCCGTCACGCTTGCGCCTTTTTGAATCGTGCCGCTATCCACCGTGCCTTCGTGTACATGCTGACCGTTCGGAGCTTTTTTCACGTCCTTAATGGTTACGACAGCCTGCTCGCTTCTCAGCACTCCTCTGTCACCGATCTGTCCGCCGCTTTCAGCATAGAAAGGCGTTTTGTCGAGAAGGATTTGGACGGTATCCCCTTCCTGCGCCTCGCTGATTAATTGCCCGTCATGAAGAAGCTCGATCACCTTCGCTTCAGCTTTTACGGCACTGTAGCCGACAAATGTGCTTTCTGCGGTAATGTCGCGCAATGCGCCGCCCTGCACCTGCATGCTTCCTACATCTTGGCGCGCATTTCTCGCCCGTTCACGCTGTTTTTCCATTTCGGCTTCAAAGCCCTTATGGTCAACCTTCATTTGCTCATCTTCCGCGTATTCCTCCGTCAATTCAACCGGGAATCCGTACGTATCGTACAGTTTGAATACGTCTTTTCCGGAGATGATGCCGCTGCCTTTTTCCTTCTCTTTCTTTATCACGTCGGATAAAATGGCCAGACCTTCGTTTAATGTTTCATGGAAGCGCTCTTCCTCCGTTTTGATGACTTTGGCGATAAACTCTTGCTTTTCTTTCACCTCCGGATAGAAAGCGTCCATAATTCCTGCAACAGTCGGAACCAGCTCGTACATAAACGGACGGCTGATACCGATGGTTTTCGCGTATCTCACCGCCCGGCGCAAGAGGCGTCTCAGTACATACCCGCGCCCTTCATTTGACGGCAGAGCTCCGTCGCTTACCGCAAATGCGACCGTTCTGATATGATCGGCGATCACTTTAAAGGCCGTATCCTTCACTGCATCCTTTCCGTAAGCATCTCCGGAAATGCGCTCTGTTGCTTCAATAATCGGCATAAACAAATCAGTGTCAAAGTTTGTCGGGACGTCCTGAATCACGGAGACCATCCGTTCAAGCCCCATGCCCGTATCAATGTTTTTCTTCGGAAGCGGTGTGTACGTGCCGTCCGGGTTGTGGTTGAACTCTGAGAATACCAGGTTCCACACTTCAAGATAGCGGTCATTTTCGCCGCCCGGATACAATTCAGAATCTGACGGATCATTGCCGTATTTCTCGCCGCGGTCATAGAAAATTTCTGTATTCGGTCCGCTCGGGCCTTCGCCGATATCCCAGAAGTTCCCTTCCAGACGGATGATTCTTTCTTCCGGAACGCCGATTTTTTCCGCCCATAGCGTATAAGCTTCTTCATCCTCAGGGTGAACCGTTACAGACAGCAGCTCCGGATCAAAGCCGATCCACTTTTCGCTCGTTAAAAACTCCCAAGCCCACGTGATGGCTTCTTCTTTAAAATAATCACCGATGGAAAAATTTCCGAGCATCTCAAAGAACGTGTGGTGGCGCGCCGTTTTCCCCACATTTTCAATATCATTTGTGCGGATTGATTTTTGCGCGTTTACAATTCTCGGATTCTCCGGCACAACGCGGCCGTCAAAGTATTTTTTCAGCGTCGCAACGCCGCTGTTGATCCATAATAAAGACGGATCTTCATGCGGAACCAATGAGGCGCTCGGTTCAACGGCATGGCCTTTTTCTTTAAAGAAATCTAAAAACATTTGACGCACTTCAGCAGAAGTTAAGTGTTTCATCTATATTCCTCCTTATCACTACCCGAAATTCTCTTTTGCGACAGCAAAAAAGCTCTCTCCCTATGCAAACCATGCGTTCACACAGGGACGAGAGCTGTCTCGCGGTACCACCCTGATTACAGGCCGAAAAAGGCCTGTCACCTTTCATCCCGTAACGCAGGATTGCGGCAGCCTTTAACTGCACTCAGGATTAGCTTCGGCCGATCTTCTGCTGAAGCTCCTTTCAGCGTATCGGAGCTTCTCTCTTAAACAGGGCTTCGGCGTACTCATATCCGTCACTCGAGATTCGTATGTATTCTACTCGAAATTATAGACAAGCAGAACCCGAATGTCAATGTTCCGTCCTGATCCGCAAAAAGTGAATGGCCGTCACTTTTAAAACGGCTGCCGCCGGAACAGCGAGAATCATGCCGGGAATGCCCGCGAGCTCCCCTCCGGCAAGAAGCGCAAGCATGATCACGACGGGGTGCATCCTGAGACTTCGTCCGACAATGAGCGGGCTCAAAATGTTTCCTTCTATAAATTGAAGAATAAAAATCGTGACGATTACGATGATCACAGCCTTGGAGGAAATCGCCAGCGAAAGGAGCAGCGCCGGCACAGCGCCGATAAACGGACCGAAATACGGGATGACATTCGTAATCCCGATGGCAAGGCCCAAAATCAGCGGGTAAGGAAGCCCGAACAGCCAAAATGAAACGCCGGCTATGAACCCGAGCAAAAAACAAACGAGAAGCTGACCGCGGATGTAATCACCGAGAGAGTCGTCCACATCCCGCAGAAATTCACTCCCCCTTTTTCTCCAGGATTTCGGCGTCAAATACCAGACCGTCTTTTTCATAACGTCTATATCCTTCACCATATAGAACACGAGAAAAGGAATCGTCGCCGCGATCAGGATATAATCAAGCACGAAACGGATGCTTCTGATCGTGCTTTCAATCGTGCCGGCAAGAAACGTTTCTGTCTGCTGAATCATTTTGTCCATCCGATGGTGCATGCCGTCAGGCCAATGATCCGTGTGATTATGCAGATGCCTCAGCATGCTGTTGTAGTTTTCAGCAAGCCCGGGAATGCTCTCAGACAGATCCTGCAGCTGTTCAATTAAAACAGGAACTCCTTTATAAACCCCCCAGCCGATTCCGCCGAAAAACAGGAAATAAATCAGAAGCAGGCTTAAAGTTCTAGGCATCCCTTTCCCATGAAGCCATTCAGTAATCGGAAGTAAAAGATAAGCAATAAATACTGCGATGAATATAGGAATAAAGAGAGATTTCATAACAAGCCATATGGGTGCCCATAACATATCGAGCATACAAAAGACATACACTGTTAACAAAACGAGCAGACATACAGCCGTCCACATTAAGAGCTGCAGCGGTTTTTGAAGCATGACGTTTCACCTCTTGCTTTATCTTTTGACAGAAAGCCGGAATTATTCCCGTTTCATAAAGTCCGCCTTATGACGCAGATCTCTTGACGGAATAATTATCTGAAATTTCAAAAAAGTTTGAATATAAATCATAAAAATCTGAATAATTATCATAGCATGAAGTTAATTCGAAAACTTATTAGTCTATATGACATGTTTTTCTTAGGAGGATTGCCATGATCTCATTTCAGGATGTAAATAAGCACTACGGACATTTTCACGTGCTGAAGAACATTAATCTGCACATTAAAAAAGGGGAAGTCGTCGTTATCATCGGACCTTCAGGATCGGGAAAAAGCACGCTTCTCCGCTGCATCAATCAGCTGGAAACAGTTGATGAAGGCGCGTTGACGGTAAATGGCGCCGCCATCCATGACAAGAAAACGGATATGAATAAAGTCCGCCGCAACATCGGTATGGTGTTTCAGCATTTTCATCTGTACCCGCACAAAACCGTTCTGCAAAACATCATGCTCGCACCGATCAAAGTGCTCAAGCAATCAAAAGAAGAAGCAAAAGAAACGGCCTTATATTATTTGAAAAAAGTCGGCATACCGGACAAAGCGGACGCCTATCCTTCACAGCTTTCAGGCGGCCAGCAGCAGCGTGTGGCCATTGCCAGAGGGCTTGCGATGAAGCCCGAGGTGATGCTGTTTGATGAACCGACATCCGCGCTTGATCCGGAAATGATCGGGGAAGTGCTGGATGTCATGAAAACACTCGCAAAAGAAGGCATGACCATGGTAGTCGTCACCCATGAAATGGGATTCGCCAAAGAAGTGGCGGACCGCATCGTATTTATCGACGGGGGATCCATCTTGGAAGAAGCTGCACCGGCTGAGTTTTACGAAAGCCCTCGTGAAGAGAGGGCGCGTTTATTCTTAAGCCGTATTTTAAATCACTGAAAAGAAACGGGGGAACGATTATGTCACGCGTAACAAAATGGTTATCTGTCGGTTTGATATCTCTGCTGGCCGTCTTTATGCTGGCCGCCTGCGGAGGGAAAGAAACGTCCGGCGATTCAAAGGGTACGGGAAAAGACACGTTAGCCTCAATTAAAGACAGAGACAAGATTATCTTCGGCGTCAAAACCGATACAAGATTATTCGGACTGAAAAACCCGAGCTCCGGCGATATTGAAGGCTTTGATATTGATATTGCCAAACAGATCGCAAAAGATATTCTGGGGGATGAGAAAAAAGCGGAGTTTAAGGAAGTGACGTCGAAAACGAGAATTCCGATGCTGCAAAACGGAGATATCGATGCCATCACGGCCACAATGACGATAACGGATGAGCGGAAAAAAGAAGTTGATTTCTCAGACGTTTATTTTGAAGCCGGGCAATCCCTGCTCGTCAAAAAAGGAAGCAGTATCAAAAGCACCGAAGACCTCAAAAAAGGTTCAAAAGTGTTGGCGGTAAAAGGCTCCACTTCCTCACAAAACATCAGAGAAAAAGCGCCTGACGCCTCCGTTCTGGAATTTGAAAATTACGCCGAAGCGTTTACTGCACTCAAGGCGGGACAGGGAGATGCGCTCACAACTGATAATGCGATTTTATACGGCATGGCGGATGAAAATAAACAATATCAGCTGACAGGCGGCACATTCACCGATGAGCCTTACGGAATCGCCGTCAAAAAAGGCCAATCCGGACTCGTCAAGGAAATCAACGCTTCTTTGAAAAAAATGAAAGCCGACGGCAGGTACGGCAAAATCTATAAAAAATGGATCAAAGAAGAACCGGCAAAATAGAACGGACCGCGGGGTGGGCAGGTATGCTCATCCCCGTTTTATAAGGAGTGACATGCTATGAACTTTTCAATTTTAACGGAAAACTTCGATATGTACATGGACGGTTTCCTGCACACATTGCTTGCGAGTTTCATCGCGCTGGCAGGCAGCTTCGCGCTGGGCGTTCTGATCGCAGTCATGAGAATCACGGCTTTCAAACCCATCCAATGGATCGGGACTGCGTATGTGGAATTTATCCGGAACATTCCGCTTCTCCTCATCACCTTCGTATTTTATTTCGGACTTCCGAACGCCGGACTGAGACTGGACGGCTTTCAGGCGGGGACGATTGCGCTGACGATATATACTTCCGCTTTTATCGCAGAAGCCATCAGAGCCGGAATTCAGACTGTCTCCAAGGGCCAAATGGAAGCGGCCAGATCGTCAGGCTTCACCTACAGTCAGGCGATGAGATACGTGATTCTCCCTCAGGCCGTTAAAATCGTGATTCCCCCGCTCGGAAACCAATTTCTCAACCTTGTCAAAAACTCATCAATACTCGGAGTCGTGGCGGGACTGGATTTGATGTATCAGGCGGATCTCGTTTCCTCAAGCACTCTCGTCGTGTTTGATGTCTATATCTTTGTCGCGCTTTTTTATTTGATGTTAACTATACCACTCAGCATCGGAGTTCACTATTTGGAAAGACGCCTCGGGAAAAGTTATTAAAAAAGGAGAGTGAAAAACATGGATTTTAGCGGCGCCTATACACCGGGTCATCTGCTGTTTTTATGGAACGGCTTTTTGATCACACTTTATGTTGCGCTCGTTTCCATTATTCTCAGTTTTATTTTCGGGCTTGCAGCAGGCACTTTGCGCTATGCGAAAATCCCCGCCGTCTCAGGCGTTATAGCCGCCATTGTCGAAACCATCCGTAATCTGCCGCTGTTATTAATCATTTTCTTTACGTTTTTTGCCCTCCCGGAAATCGGCATTAAACTGGAAATTACCGCGGCCGCCATCACGGCGCTAACGATTTTTGAATCGGCCATGCTGTCAGAAATCATCAGAAGCGGTTTGCAATCCGTTGAAAAAGGACAGATTGATGCGGCGCGGTCTTCAGGGCTGACATATACGCAGACTCTTTTTCTCGTCGTGATGCCGCAGGCGCTCAGGCGTATGGTCCCTCCGATTGTGAGCCAGTTTATTTCTTTATTAAAGGATACGTCACTTGCGGTCGTAATCGCTCTGCCCGAACTGATTCATAACGCGCAGATTTTAAACGGACAAAGTGCTGACGGAGGGTATTTTTTTCCGATCTTTCTGCTGGCGGCCCTGATGTATTTCGCGGTCAATTACAGTCTGTCTCTTGCAGCCAGACGGCTGGAAGCGAGACAAACGTAAAAAGGATACTTCCGAAGAAGTATCCTTTTTCACTTAAAACATTTTCATGACTCGTCTTCTCATCCGTTTCATACCTTTTTTATTCAGCATATCGGACTGAGAAGCCATACGATACATAACGGCTCCTGCTCCTAAAGCCAATAGAGAGGTCATTGTTCTGCCCATCGCGCGTATCTCCTTTCAACATTAAAAATTGATACTGCGTTCGTCTTCAGAAAACAAATCATCAAGACTGCTTAACGTGCCGTCTTCCTCTACTTGATGTGTCGCAATTTTGCCTTTGGCCACCGTCAGCTCTATGAAGCAGCCCCAGCAATAGTATTGGTTTACGCCGATTTTGCCGATATCTTTACTTTTGCAGTTCGGACATACAAGCACAGACTACACCTCTTATCCGTTCAGGACGATACCGTCTTTCCCCGCTTCAATAAGCGTATCGGCGGCCCGGCGCACTTGGCGTCTGCCTGCCAGATCTGAAAAGAAACCGTCCGTAAGTTCATATGCTACGATTATGCCCTTGTCCAAACAAAAGTATACATCTTCCAGCAAACCGAACATTTCACCATCAGGCGATTTCACCGGCTGCATCTTAATCTGTTCAAAGGTGAAACAGCTCTTCGGCAAAGGCTGCAAATGAGCTTCGGCGGCAGCTACGGCTTCTTGATCCATCTCTTTTATATCACTGGCTTCTAAAAAAAGATGGCGGTTGTGAAACAGGCGTTTCTGCTCCAGCACAAAACCGAGAAACCGGCCGTCAAGAGAGAAACACACATCCGAAATCATCCCGAGGCTGCGCCGGTTGTGTTCGTCATAAACTGTTCGTCCTTCAGCTGCATGGCATGTTCTCAAAGTGTGATCAACCACCTTTTGTTGAACACGTATAGGTTTTGCCGAGAAGCCGGGCGCCATACTTTGAAATGACTTCCACAATAAAACCCGGCGTATGTGCCGGGTTTTATTTACGCTTTTTCTTCCATAAAGTCAAACGGCGTAATGCCTTCCATTCCGATATTCGCATCATATACACTGAACGGCAGTTCTTTTTGCAGAGCGGCCAGTTCTGCATCCATCTCTTCAGTCTGCTCTGTGAGCCTGTTTTTAAGCGACGTCTGTCTGACGGTGGCATCATTGTTTTTGACGCCCCATTCAAGCGCTTCTTCTTCTCCGCAAAGGATCAGAAATTTCTTGGCCCTTGTAATGGCGGTATAAAGGAGATTTCTCCTAAGCATTCGATAGTAGCCTTTGACAACAGGCAGGACGACAATCGGAAATTCACTTCCCTGAGACTTGTGGATGGAACAGCAGTAAGCATGGGTAAACTGGCTGAAATCCTTTTTCGTAAAGGTGATTTCATTGCCGTCAAACGAGACGACGACCATGTCTTCTTTTTCCGTATTTTCTTTGGCATAAAAAATGGACACGATTTCGCCGATATCACCGTTAAACACATTGTTTTCCGGCTGGTTGACAAGCTGCAATATTTTATCGCCCGTCCTGTAGACGACATCTCCGAATTTCAGCTCCCGCCTTTTTTCTTTCGGCGGATTCATGATGTCTTGAAGAAGCATATTCAGCTCGTTAATTCCCGCTTTTCCCCTGTACATCGGCGCAAGCACTTGAATATCTCTGGAGGTATATCCCTTCTTTAACGCGTTTGAAACGACTTGATCGACGACTTCTTTAATCTGTGCAGAATTACAGCGGATAAATGAGCGGTCTTTTGTCGGCGCGGTCAGTCCTTTTGGAAGCAGCCCTTTTTTCATATCATGGGCAAGTTCGACGATGGATGACCCTTCCGCCTGACGGTAAATATCTGTCAGACGCACGGTCGGCAGCACCTCAGAAGCCAAAAGGTCTCTCAGCACCTGCCCCGGCCCCACGGAAGGAAGCTGGTCTTCATCACCCACGACGATGAGCTGGATGTGCTTAGGGAGCGCCTTAAACAAATGGCTGGCGAGCCAAATATCGAGCATACTCGCTTCGTCTATAATGATCAGTTTCCCTTCAATCGGCTGATCTTCATTGTAGGTAAAGCCTTCAGCGCCATTCCAGCCGAGCAGCCTGTGAATCGTAACAGCAGGCAGACCCGTAGATTCGCTCATCCGTTTTGCGGCTCTTCCGGTCGGCGCGGCAAGCAGCACCGGAAACGCCTCGTCTTTTTTATAATCACCGGGATCAAGCGATACGCCGTGGAGTTCACTGTATAATTCCACGATTCCTTTGATAACGGTCGTTTTTCCCGTACCCGGTCCTCCGGTCAGTAAAAGCATCGGCGAAGACAGCGCTTTTTGAATGGCATCCTTTTGACTCGGAGCGTATTGAACTTTCATCCGTTCTTCCAGTTCGCCGAGCGCAAGCAGAAATTCCGATTCAGGAAATTGATCGGCATACTCCGTCTGAGCCGCAATGTCGAGCACGCGTTTTGCGACATTTTGTTCCGCGTAAAACAAAGACGGAAAATAGCAGCGGTCTCCTTCTATGACGATGTCCTTACTCTCTCCGAGGGCGATGATGCCGTCAGCCGCATCCATTTCCGTGACCCGGCCTCCGTCAGCTGACTGATTCAGAAGCGTTTGCGTATTGATAATCAGCTGCTTTGTGTCTATGTACGTATGACCTTCTGAAAGGCAGGTCGATTCAATCGTATATAAGATCGCCGCTTTGATCCGCTCGGGATGGTTCCCTGACAGACCCATTTTTTCGCCCAGCTCGTCGGCTTTTACAAAGCCGATGCCTTCCACGTCCTTTACAAGCTGATAAGGATTCTCCTGAATTTTCTCAAGGGTTTCCGTTTCGTAAGCCTGATAAATTTTCATGGAAAGCTGAGGTCCGAAACCATATTGGTTAAGAGAAATCATAATCTGCTCCAGCCCCTGATGCCGCTGCAGCTCTCCGGCAAGCTTATCCGCTTTCTTTTTGGACATTTTCGGCACATCGTAAAGCACCGACGCATCAGCCAGAATTTTATTCAGCGCGCCGTCTCCAAGCTTTTTGACGATTTCTTCCGCCGTTTTTTTTCCGATTCCTTCAAACAGATCGCTTGATAAATAGTGAATAATCCCTTCTTTTGTGGTCGGAATTTCTTTTTTAAAGTGTTCAGCCTGGAATTGCAGGCCGAACTTGGGGTGTGTGGCGGTTTTTCCGTAAAATGTGTAAGTCTCATCTTCTTGCAGCAGAGGGAAGTAGCCCGTTACGGATACGACCTTGTCTTCGATCGCCTCAGACGTTTCTGCAACCTTGACTTTCAGCACTGTATACAGGTTGGTGTCATTGTGGTAAATGACCGTATGAATGACGCCTTTTACATACGGTTGTTCCTCGATTTTCAGCTGATCCACGAGCCTTCCCTCCTTCCGTTATGATTGGGTGATAAGCTGTTTCGCATGAAGCGCAAGCATATGATCAGGCTGTATGCCGATTGCGCCTTCAAGCATCTCAAGCGCCTTTTCACGATTTTCTTTGTAGGCGTAAGCGACGCCGGCATTATAAAATGCGTCCGCATGGCTTGGATCTTGCTCGATCACCGTCTCAAACTGCGCCAATGCCTCATCCAGCATGTCTTCGTTTGCGAGACACATTCCGAACTGGAACCGCGCTTCCGTATCGTTTTCGTTCAATTCAACGGCCCGCTGTAAATACGGCAGCGCAAGCTTCGGCTGCTCTAATTTAACGAGAACGGTTCCCAGCATATAAAACAAGTCTCCGTTTTCCATACCGGAGCGAAGCGCTTTTTCAAACATATCCTTCGCTTCAGAAAACGATTCCTTCATCACATATACGTTTCCCGCTCCGTAATAAGCGGCTGCCGCTGAATTGTCCAATTCAAGCGCTCTGTTGTAAAAAGCAAGCGCGCGTTCGAGTTCGTTTACAGAAGAAAGCAGGTTCGCAAAGTTGATATACGGCACCGGATCTTGGCCGTTTTCCTCAATCGCTTTCGTAAAAGCCTCTGCCGCTTTTTCAAAATCGCCCTCCTGCATGGCGTCGATTCCGATTTTATTATAATCCATTTTTAACTTCCTTTCGCTAAAAAACCTCAACATGCGAGTTGAGGTTTTTTACATGTGTTATACGTACCACAATTTTGTTCCGTCTTTATAAACGTCATCAATCGTTCCGCCGCCGAGGCACTCTTCTCCGTCATAAAAAACGACGGCTTGTCCCGGCGTTACAGCACGGACCTGCCCGTCAAAAATGATTTCCGCTTCGTCAGCACCCGTCATTTTCACCGTAACTTTGTGATCTTCCTGACGGTAGCGGAATTTCGCCGTGCATGTCATTTCGCCGCCGTCCATCAAACCCGGACGCGTCCAGCTGATATTTGTCGCCGTAATTTTATCAGAATACAGAAGCGGGTTATGGAATCCCTGATCAACATACAGAATGTTTTTTTCAAGATCTTTACCGACGGCGAACCACGGCTCGCCGCTTCCGCCGATTCCAAGACCGTGGCGCTGTCCGATCGTATAATACATCAGTCCGTCATGACGGCCTTTTACTTCCCCGTCCATTGTCATCATATCGCCCGGCTGAGCAGGGAGATATTGGCTGAGAAACGTTTTGAAGTTGCGTTCGCCGATAAAGCAGATTCCCGTGCTGTCTTTTTTCGCCGCTGTCGCAAGTTCTGCTTCTTTGGCAATTTCCCGCACGCGGCTTTTTTGCAGATCACCGATCGGGAACATGACTTTACTGAGCTGTTCCTGATTGAGCTGATTCAGAAAATAAGTCTGATCCTTGTTTTCATCCAGGCCGCGAAGCATGCGCACTGTATCTCCGCTTCGGTCCACGCGGGCGTAATGGCCTGTCGCGAGGTAATCCGCGCCGAGTGATAAAGCATGATCCAAGAAAGCCTTAAACTTAATTTCTTTATTGCACATGACATCCGGATTTGGAGTTCTTCCGGCTTTATATTCATCAAGGAAATATTGAAATACCTTTTCCCAGTATTGCTTTTCAAAATTGACGGCATAATACGGGATTCCGATCTGGTTGCAGACCCGGATGACGTCTTCATAATCTTCCGTCGCCGTGCAAAATCCGTTTTCGTCCGTATCATCCCAGTTTTTCATAAAGATTCCGATTACATCGTAGCCCTGCTCCTTCAGCAGAAGGGCCGCCACGGAAGAGTCCACGCCGCCGGACATGCCGACTACGACTCTTGTATCCTCCGGCCGTTTTTCCATTTGCATTCACTCCATTAAAAACGTAAGTCCGCCGTTTTAAGCAAGCCGTTTGACGACGGCGGCAAGCTTTTCGGCGGCTGTTTCGATTTGTTCCGCCGTATTGCCGAGGCCGAAGCTGAGGCGGATTGACGAGGTCAGCCTGCCGCTCTCACTTCCGAACATGGCCGTAAGAACATGAGACGGAAGAACGGACCCCGCCGTACACGCAGATCCGCTTGAGACGGCAATGCCTTCCATATCAAGATTGACCAGCAGCGATTCCACCGGCACACCGGGAAAGTAAAGGTTTAAAATATGCGGCAGGCAGTTCTCGGCATCTCCGTTCACCTCCGCTGTGACGCCGGCTTTTTCCAGCGTGCTCATGATGATGTTTTTAAACTCCTTAAACATCGCTGTTTTCTCTTCCCGCTCACGGTTTGAAAGAACGACCGCTTCCTTTAAGCCGGCAATGCCCGGTACATTTTCCGTACCCGCGCGCCGCTTTCGTTCCTGCTCGCCCCCGAGAAGAATCGGTGACAGCTTCACCTCTTGATTTACATATAAAAAGCCTGTCCCTTTTGGCCCGTTAAGCTTGTGACCGGAAACAGACAGCATGTCAATTCTGCTTTTTTTCACATCGATCGGTATATAACCGAATGCCTGGACGGCATCTGTGTGAAAATAGGCCTGATGCCCGCTTAACAGCTCTCCGATTTCGTCAATCGGCTGAATGGTTCCGACTTCGTTATTGCCATACATGACGGTAACAAGGATTGTATCATCACGGAGCGCTTCTTTCACCTGATTTGCACTGATCCGTCCTGAAGGGCCCGGGATGAGGTATGTCACCTCAAAACCGTCTTCTTCCAGCTTTTCGCAGGCGTGTAATACGGCATGATGCTCAATAGCGGTCGTGATAATGTGTTTCCCTTCATTCTTCCGGGCGGCAGCCGTGCCGAGAATCGCTAAATTATCAGCCTCCGTGCCGCCGCTTGTGAAAATGATTTCCTGTTCTTTCGCACTGATTTCACGCGCGATGTCCGCTCTCGCTTCGTCGACCCATTTCCGGGACTCTCTTCCGAATAAATGAATGCTTGACGGATTGCCGAAGCTGCCGAAGAAATGAGGCTTCATTTTTTCGAGCACACGCTCATCCATCGGGGAAGTCGCGGCGTGATCTAAATAAATCCGTTCCATTGTCTTTACACCTCTGGTTTAAATATAGAACATATAAGCTTCCTGCTCGCCGTCCGTGTAGCTCGCAAGGTCTTCTAACGTCGTACTGTCCAGCACGTCTTTTACGGCGTCGCGGATGCGGATCCATAACTCCCGCTTGGCAGGCTCTTCATCCTCAAGCACTTCTACCGGGCTGATCGGCCCTTCCAGCACTCTGATAATATCTCCGGCCGTTATCTCTTCAGGCTGGCCGCCGAGCACATAACCGCCGTAAGCGCCTCTGATGCTTTTTACGAGTCCCGCGTTTCTGAGCGGTGATACAAGCTGTTCCAAGTAATGCTCAGAGAGGCTGTTTGTTTGGGCGATGCTTTTGAGCGACGTCGGACCTTCTCCGTGCTTTTTCGCCAATTCAATCATAATGGTGAGCCCGTATCTTCCCTTTGTCGATATTTTCAATATGAACACCCCAGTCAATTCTAATTGTTAATTTATACAAGTAAATGGATATGAATAATCAGTTTAGTATCTTATAGACCAACTGTTATTATAACATAACTTATCCTAATTTTCATTGAAACACGGGGCCCGCCGCAATTCGCTTTTCTAATCGGCCGTTTTCCGTTACCCTGTATATGTAAGGAGAGATGTTCATGAAACCATTGGCGTATCGGATGCGGCCTGCCAATATCGAAGACATTATCGGCCAGGAACATTTGGTCAAAGAAGATAAAATCATCGGCAGAATGGTGCGCGCAAAGCACCTATCATCCATGATCCTGTACGGACCGCCAGGCATCGGAAAAACGTCCATCGCCACAGCGATCGCAGGATCGACAAGCATCGCATTCAGAAAATTGAATGCCGTCATTCATAATAAAAAAGACATGGAAATTGTCGTACAGGAAGCGAAAATGTCAGGTCAGGTCATCTTAATACTTGATGAAGTGCACAGGCTTGATAAGGGGAAGCAGGATTTTCTCCTGCCCTATTTAGAAAACGGCATGATTATTTTAATCGGCGCGACGACCGCCAATCCTTATCATGCCATTAACCCGGCCATCAGAAGCCGTACCCAGATATTCGAACTCGAACCGTTAACACCGGATCTGATCAAGCAGGCATTGAGAAGAGCGCTCACAGATGAACACCGGGGACTCGGTTCCTACAGCGTTTCGGTGGACGACGAAGCGATGGATCATTTCGCGCAAGGGTGTGGAGGAGACGTCCGTTCCGCTTTGAACGCACTGGAGCTTGCCGTGCTTTCCACAAAGGAATCAAGTGACGGCACGATCCGCATTACGCGGGAAACAGCGGAAGAATGTCTGCAGAAAAAAAGCTATACCCATGATAAAGACGGAGATGCGCATTATGACGTCTTATCCGCATTCCAAAAATCAATCCGCGGCTCAGACGCAAACGCCGCACTTCATTATTTAGCCCGACTGATCGAAGCCGGCGATCTTGAAAGCATTTCAAGAAGACTTCTCGTAATCGCCTATGAAGATATCGGCCTTGCAAGCCCGCAGGCAGGCCCCCGGGTGCTGAGCGCGATTCAGACCGCAGAGCGGATCGGCTTTCCCGAAGCGAGAATTCCGCTGGCGAATGCGGTAATCGAATTATGCCTTTCGCCAAAATCAAACTCCGCCATCTCAGCCGTTGATGAAGCGCTCAAAGATATCAGATCGGGTAAAATCGGCGATGTGCCGAAACATTTAAAAGACGCCCACTATAAAGGAGCCCAAGAGCTCGGACGCGGAATCGGCTATCAATATCCTCACGATTTCGAAAACGGATGGGTCGAACAGCAATATTTGCCTGAACCGTTAAAAAACAAACAATACTATAAACCGAAACAAACGGGGAAATTTGAAGCCGCCATAAAGCAAGTGTATGAAAAACTGCTGAAACAGAAAAAATAATCGGACAAGGACACCCAATGTGTTCTTGTCTTTTTTTTATACCGGCCGGCCATTCGTGTGAACGGCGGCTTTATTCAAATAAAAAACAGCCTTTCCTGAAGAAGGCTGTTTTTCTTTTTATTTATCTTTGACCCGTTTAATGTCAATATCCTTTAAGAGCTCCATAATGACATGTCCGCCCATAATCAGACCGGCCACTGACGGAACCCAGGCGTTGGAAGACGGCGGCATTTGCGCTTTGCGGATTTTCGCTTCGTCATTCCCGACTTCTTTTCTGACATCTTCACGGATGACGATCGGGCTTTCATCAGAAAAAATGACCTGAACGCCTTTTTTAATGCCCTCTTTGCGAAGCCTAGTACGGACGACTTTGGCAATCGGATCAGTATGGGTTTTTGAAATATCAGCAATCTGAAAGCGTGTCGGGTCTGTTTTATTCGCCGCTCCCATGCTTGAAATCAGCGGCACATTCCGTTTCAGACATTCTTTCATCAGATGAATTTTATAATGTATCGTATCCGACGCGTCAATGACGTAATCGAGCGGATACTCAAAGAACTGCTCATACGTCTCTTCCGTATAAAACATTTTCAAGGCGACGACGTCACAATCCGGATTTATATCTGCGATCCGCGCTTTCATCAAGTTCGTTTTCGGCTGCCCCACCGTTGACAAGAGAGCATGCAGCTGGCGGTTTACGTTTGTAATGTCAACATCATCTTTATCGACAAGCACGATCCGTCCCACTCCGGACCTCGCCAATGCTTCGGCTGCGAATGAACCGACTCCGCCGACGCCGAGAACGGCCACCGTGCTGTTTTTTAACGTGTCCAGCCCTTCTTTTCCAATCGCTAGCTCATTTCTGGAAAACTGATGTAACAAGAACCTCACTCCACATTCTGGTTTTATAAACTCGGCTTGTCAAAAAGCCGCTGGTTTTAACGCACAAAAAATAAAGTCCCAATTGTGCCGTTGCAGCTTTCCTTCGTTTTGAACCCGCTCTCAGCAGGTGGGTGCCCTTTTTTAAACTTTGTAAGTCCCCTTTACCGAATGAAAAGAGGCATGTACGCCATTTAAAAATACGGGCTCCCAAATCAAAAAAATGTTCGGTCAAAACTAGGTGTACAACTAACACATCAGGACTTTATTTAACTTGTCAAAATCATATCACAGCAGTTTTTGATTTTCAAGAAACAAACTGCTGATCTTTACTGTTTCACTTTTCTTTTGACAGAAAGGTGAAGTTCTTCAAGCTGGGCGTCGCTCACTTCGCCGGGCGCTTCCGTAAGAAGACAGCTTGCGCTTGCCGTTTTCGGGAAAGCGATCGTATCTCTTAAGTTTGTGCGGCCCGCAAGAAGCATAACCAAACGGTCTAAGCCGAGCGCAATTCCGCCGTGCGGAGGAGCGCCGTATTCAAAAGCTTCGAGAAGGTATCCAAACTCCTCCTCCGCTTCTTCTTTTGTAAAGCCGAGAAGCCCGAACATTTTTTCCTGAACGTCTTTCTCAAAAATACGGATTGAGCCTCCGCCGAGTTCATAGCCGTTTAAGACAAGGTCGTAAGCCTGCGCTTTCATATCCTCAGGCGCCGTTTCAATCAGGTCAAGATCTTCACGGACAGGCATTGTAAACGGATGGTGAGCCGCATAGAAACGGCCTTCTTCCTCGTCATGCTCCAGTAACGGCCAGTCCACAACCCACAGGAAGTTGAAGAGGCTTTCGTCAATCAGGCCGCGTTCTTTACCGAGCTTTAAGCGAAGCGCGCCGAGGGATTGGGCCACAACCTCAAACTTATCAGCGCCGAACAGGAGCAGGTCGCCTTCAGAAGCATCAAGCACTTCTGCCAGTTTTGCCTGCTTCTCATTATCAAAGAATTTCGCGATCGGACCTTTTACGCCGTCAGCTTCAACTTTGACCCAAGCGAGACCTTTCGCGCCGTAATTTCCGGCAAAAACGCCGAGCGCATCAATATCTTTTCTGGAGTAGTCGCCGGCAGCGCCTTTGACATTGATCGCTTTTACAACACCGCCGTTGGCAACGGCTGATGAGAACACTTTAAACTCAGTATCTTTCACAATGTCTGATACGTCCGTCAGCAGCATGCCGAAGCGTGTGTCAGGCTTGTCGGAGCCGTAGCTGTTCATCGCTTCTTCATATGTCATTCGCGGAAGCGGCAGCGATACTTCGACGCCTTTTGTTTCGAGCATGACTTTCGCCATCATCTTTTCGGCCAGAGCCATGATGTCTTCTTGACTCATAAAGGACATTTCGATATCGATCTGCGTAAATTCCGGCTGGCGGTCGGCACGCAGGTCTTCATCGCGGAAACAGCGGGCCACTTGATAATACCGTTCAAAGCCCGACACCATCAGAAGCTGTTTAAAAATCTGCGGCGATTGCGGAAGAGCGTAAAATTCCCCTTCATGCACCCGGCTCGGCACTAAGTAATCACGGGCGCCTTCCGGAGAGCTTTTCGTTAAAATCGGTGTTTCAATATCAAGAAATCCGTTTTCATCCAAGAAATGGCGGATGGATTTTGTGACTTGATGGCGCATTTGCAATGTTTGAAACATCGCCGGGCGGCGCAAATCCAAATAGCGGTGTTTTAACCGGACGTCTTCAGAAACGTCAGCCGCTTGGTCACTGATCGGAAACGGCGGCGTTTTCGCCGTGCTGAGCACCGTCACTGCTTCAGCTTTGATTTCAATTTTACCGGTTTTCAGGTTGGGATTCACCGTGCCTTCTTCACGGGCAGAAACCGTGCCTTCAATATCAAGCACATATTCATTTCTGATTGCTTCTGCCGCGGCAAGGGCTTCTTTCGAGACGTCAGGATTGAACACGACTTGCACAATACCCGAACGGTCGCGCAAATCAATAAAAATCAAGCCGCCGAGATCGCGCCGTTTCTGCACCCATCCTTTCAGTTTGACGGTTTCGCCAATCGCTTTTTCAGTTATTTCGCCACAATAATAGGTTCTTCCAAACATAGCGTTCCTCTCCTTCACTGCTTTTGATCTGCCTTTAACACTTGTATCAGCTCGTCTAACACCACTTCACGCTGCTCTCCTGTTTCCGCATCTTTTACATTGATTTTATTTTGGGCGAGTTCATCTTCCCCTAAAATCGCAATAAAGCGTGCGCCGAGACGGTCAGCCGTTTTGAATTGGCCCTTCATTTTTTTGTTTTCATAATCGATTTCACTTGAGATGCCAGCTTCTCTCAGTTTGTACACGAGAGAAACGGAATAATCCTTCGCTTTTTCTCCGAGCGTCACGATGTAGCAGTCAATCCCCTGATTGACAGGAAGCTCTGTTTTCTCAGCGTCAATGGCTGCCAGCAGACGTTCGATGCTCATCGCAAATCCGATACCCGGCGCTTCCGGTCCGCCGATCTGTTCGACAAGCCCGTCATAGCGGCCGCCTCCGGCAAGGGTTGTAATCGCTCCGAAGCCTTCCGCATTGCTCATGATTTCAAAAGCGGTATGGTTGTAGTAATCAAGCCCTCTCACAAGGTTCGGATCAATTTCAAACGGAATGCCGAGCGCCGTGATGTACTGCTGCACCTTTTGGAAATATGCGGCTGATTCTTCATTTAAGTAATCAAGAATTGACGGAGCCGTTTTCATCAGCTCATGCTCTCTGTCTTTTTTGCAATCAAGAATTCTGAGCGGGTTTGTGTGCAGCCGCGACTGGCAGTCTGAGCAAAATTCTCCGATACGCGGTTCAAAATGTTTGACGAGCGCTTCCCGGTAGGCTTTGCGGCTGTCCTGGTCGCCCAGGCTGTTCAGAACAAGCTTGACATTTTTCAAACCGGCTTTACGGTAAATACTCATTGCAAGCGCGATGACTTCTGCATCCACGGCCGGATCTTTGGAGCCGATCGCTTCAATTCCGAATTGATAGAATTGACGGAAGCGTCCCGTCTGCGGACGTTCGTAACGGAACATCGGTCCGACATAATACAGCTTCGTCGGCTGCACCGGATTTGCAAATAATTTATTTTCATTGAACGCGCGGACTGCAGCGGCCGTTCCTTCCGGCCGAAGCGTCAGGCTTCTCCCTTTACGGTCTTCAAAAGTGTACATTTCTTTCTGTACGATATCTGTAGACTCACCGACGCCTCTTGCGAATAATTCCGTATGTTCGAAGATCGGCGTGCGGATTTCTTTATATTGATAAGTGCGGCACGTCTCTCTCATAATTTGTTCGACGAACTGCCATCTGTCTGATTCACCCGGCAGTATGTCCTGTGTGCCTCTTGGAATGTGATATGCCATGTTACAGGCCTCCTTAATGTCTTTCTTCATTAAAACATGAAATAAAAAAACTCCCGCCCCTACTATACATGTATAGTAGGGACGAGAGTTATACCCGTGGTGCCACCCTAGTTGGAATGCCGAAGCATCCCCGCTCTGACCGTTAACGCAGGTTCACGTCCGCTGCCTAATGACTGATGCCCTTTTCCGGCAAAGCGTTCAGCAGGGAACCTCCGGAGTGTTGTTTCGAGAAAGATGCAGTGCGGATCCGCTTTCAGCCTGGGACGGTTCCTCTCTTCTCCATGCATTCTGACCTACTCTTCTCCATTATCGGTTCAAAATCGTTATCATGACTTATGTACATCAATTTCTATTATAATAATGGGATTGCACGCCCCTGTCAAGTTTTATTCCGTCTGTTTTTCCTTGCGACCGCTTCTTTCGATAAGAGACCGAACTCCGTTGCCGTCTCTTCAAGAAAACCGTCCTTCTCTCTATCGCTCTGATCACTGAAGTGAAGATTTCCTTCCGCATCGTGCAGCGCGCGTCCCATTTTTGGTTGAAATTTCATGATTTGCACACCTTTTCGCTGTATTTATGACTAGTATAAACAAACTATTTTATTTTTATTTAACATTCAGCAAGGAAAATGCGATATTATACAAGAATGTATTTTAGTTAGTTCAGAAAGGAGGACAGCCATGAGTAAGAGAACTCTTGTTCTTATTTTATGCGGCGTCATCATCACAGCGCTTCTTCCGTCATTCCACACCGCAGTCGCCGCAGAGGGAGAAGCGGTCATCGCGACAGACAAGATCAATGTCAGAGGCGGTCCCGGCCTGAGCTACGAAATTAAGGCTGAAGTAAAAAAAGGGGAAAGATACCCCATCCTCAAGGAAGAGGGAGACTGGGTGCAGCTTCAGCTGAGCCCCGGTAAAACCGGATGGGTCGTTTCCTGGCTGATATCAAAAACAGCCGGAGGAGCAGACAATGCATCCGCAAAAAGCGGAACGGTCACTTCCACTGACCCTGACCTCCGCATCAGAAAAGGCCCGGGGACATCATATGAAGTCATCGGCAAGTTTCCGCAAGGCGCACATGCATCCATGCTGGACAAGAACAGCGGATGGGTGAACATTTCTTATCAAGGCACAACCGGATGGGTTTCTTCCGAATACGTCACCGCGGACAGCGGCGGATCGGATACGAAAGCAAATTCGTCCCAAAGCGGTTCAAAGAACGGGACCGTCGGCGTTTCTTCATTGAATGTCAGAAGTGCAGCGTCACATGATTCAGCCATTATGACTAAATTATCACGCGGAACAAAGGTTTCCATCTTAAGCGAAGATCACGGCTGGCTGAAAATTGAAGCAAACGGGCAAAGAGGCTGGGCAGCAAGCCACTACATCATAAAGGATTCTGACTCATCGGACAGCGCGGCCGGTTCGGGAGACAGCTCAGACACCTCGAAAAAAGCGTATATCGTTTACGGCGGCACCAACTTAAGGAGCTCAGCCTCGACTTCCGCTTCTATCGTAAAAAGAGCGGATAAAGGCGCAGCCTATCCGATTGTCGGCTCAAGCGGCAAATGGTATGAAGTCCGGCTAGAAAACGGACAAACAGCATATGTGGCAAACTGGGTCGTGCAAACGTCTAAAAGCGGTGAAGAAACAGGAGAAGCACCTTCTCCCAACACGTCAGGCGGCAGCGGCTCACTTAAAAATAAAACGATCGTCGTTGATCCCGGACACGGAGGTAAAGACAGCGGAACGATCGGCTACTCCGGAAAGTTTGAAAAAAACGTAACGATTAAAACCGCTAAGCTGCTGGCCGGGAAATTGAGAGCGGCCGGTGCAAACGTGTATATCACAAGGCAGGATGATACATTTATCAGCCTGCAGGCCAGGGTTTCAACCTCCCATTACAGGAATGCGGATGCCTTTATCAGCATCCACTATGACAGCTATGCCGATACGTCAACAAGAGGAAGCACCGCTTATTATTACAGTCCGTCTAAGGACCGGCAGCTTGCCTCAGACGTCCATTCTGAAGTAGTGAAGCGTTCGCCTATCCCCGATCGCGGCGTACTGTTTGGAGATTATTACGTCCTGAGAGAAAATAAACGGCCTGCCATGCTGTATGAGCTCGGCTATCTCAGTCAACCGCAAGAAGAAACAATCATACATAGCGGCTCTTACCAGGAAAAAGTGACAGACGGAATTGAAAGCGGATTGGAACATTATTTTCAATCATAAAAAAAAAGCTGCCAAACGGCAGCTTTTTTTATTGTTTAGAATCCATAATCAATGTAACGGGCCCGGAATTTGTCAGCTGAACATCCATCATGGCCCCGAATATTCCGGTTTCCACTTTGACTCCTTTTTCCCGAAGAAGTTCGTTCCACTTTTCATAAAGGAGCAGAGCCTGATCCGGTTTCGCCGCATTCATAAAATTCGGGCGTCTCCCTTTCTTCGTTTCGCCGTAAAGCGTAAACTGGGAAACTGATAAAATCTCTCCGCCCGTATCCAAAAGCGATAAATTCATCTTGCCGCTCTCGTCATCAAAAATCCGGAGATTCACGATTTTATCGGCCAAGTAGGCGGCATCTTCCTCTGTATCTTCATGAGTGACGCCGACAAGCGCCATAATGCCGGGTCCGATCCGGCCGGCGACAGCGCCGTCAACTGTCACACTTGCATCTGTTACACGCTGAACAACTAATTTCATAGCAAGCTCCTTTTAGTTCATTACCCGGCGGACTGAATATATGTCTCTGATCTGCTTAATCCGCTCGACCACTTTGTGCAGATGATTGATGTTTTGAATAAAAATCGCCATATGAATCGTAGCGACTTTATTGCGGTCGGATTTGCCCGAGACAGACGAGATGTTGGTTTTCGTTTCGTTTACGGCCTGAAGCACTTCATTTAACAGCCCGAGACGGTCATACCCCAGAATCTCAATCTCAACGTTATATTCTTTGCGTCTTTGAACTTGTGATTCATGCTCCCATTCAACAGGGATCAATCGTTCCTGCGCTTCATTCGTTTTTACGTTCGGACAGTCATCACGGTGAACGGATACACCGCGCCCTTTTGTAATAAAACCGACAATATGATCGCCTGGCACCGGGTTGCAGCATTTCGACAAACGGACGAGAAGGTTGTCGATGCCTTTCACGCGCACACCCGCTTCCCGTTTTCTCCCTTGCGGATACTGTTTCGGCTCGGAAGTGACTTCCTGAACGATTTTTTCCTGCTCTTCCTGATCACGCAGCTTCCGTTCTTTTTCGGTGAGCCTGTTTGCCACCTGCAAAGCGGTAATCCCGTTATACCCGACCGCCGCGTACATATCCTCTTCATTTGAGAAATTGAACTTGTCGGCAACCTTTTGAAGGTTTTCGAGCGTTAAAACTTCCTTCACTTCAAAATCAAGATTTTTAATTTCTTTTTCGACCAGCTCACGGCCTTTTTCGACATTTTCTTCACGGCGCTGTTTCTTGAAGAATTGGCGGATTTTGTGTTTCGCCTGTGACGTCTGTGCGAGTTTGATCCAGTCTTGACTCGGACCGTATGAATGCTTGGACGTCAGGATTTCGACAATGTCGCCCGTCCGGAGCTTATGGTCAAGCGTCACCATTTTCCCGTTCACTTTCGCTCCGATGGTTCTGTTGCCGATCTCGGAGTGAATCCTGTAGGAAAAATCAATCGGTACAGAGCCTGACGGCAGTTCAATGACATCGCCTTTTGGCGTAAATACGTATACCATGTCAGAAAATAAATCGATTTTCAGCGATTCCATAAATTCTTCCGCATCGGTAGATTCGTTTTGGAATTCCAGAATTTCGCGGAACCAGGACAGTTTTTTCTCAAATGTCGCTTCTTCGTTTGCAGCCTTGCCTTCTTTATATGCCCAGTGTGCAGCCACCCCGTATTCAGCGATCTCATGCATCTCAAACGTTCTGATCTGCACTTCCAGCGGATCGCCTTTAGGCCCGATTACTGTCGTATGCAGGGACTGATACATATTCGGCTTAGGCATCGCAATATAATCTTTGAATCTGCCCGGCATCGGCTTCCAGCACGTATGAATAATGCCGAGTACGGCGTAGCAGTCTTTAATGCTTCCGACAAGAATACGGACGGCGAGCAGATCATATATTTCATTAAACTGTTTATTTTGCAGCGCCATCTTGCGGTAAATGCTGTAGATGTGCTTCGGACGGCCTGAAAAGTCCGCTTTGATATTCACTTCTTCGACGCGTTTTTTCACTTCATTGACAACCTCATCGACATAAAGTTCGCGTTCCGCGCGCTTTTTCTTCATGAGGTTAACGATTCTGTAATATTGCTGAGGATTCAAATAACGGAGAGCGGTGTCTTCAAGCTCCCATTTGATTTTAGAAATCCCGAGCCGATGGGCCAGCGGAGCGAAAATTTCCAGCGTCTCATTTGAAATTCTCCGCTGCTTTTCCTGCGGAAGATGCTTTAACGTCCGCATATTATGAAGGCGATCCGCCAGCTTGATCAATATGACTCTGATATCCTGAGCCATAGCGACAAACATTTTTCGATGGTTTTCCGCCTGCTGCTCCTCTTGAGATTTATACTTAATTTTACCGAGCTTCGTTACACCGTCGACAAGCATCGCCACTTCTTCAGAAAATGCTTCCTTCAGGTCATCGAGGGTGACATCCGTGTCCTCGACCACGTCATGCAGAAATCCGCCCGCAATCGTGGAAGGGTCCATTTCCAGATCGACGAGGATTCCCGCCACCTGAATCGGATGAATGATGTACGGCTCACCTGATTTGCGATACTGTTCGCGATGCGCGTCTTGCGCATACAGATAAGCTTTCTCAACAAACGCAATCTGCTCCTCCGGCAGATAAGTGCGCGCTTTATCTATTACTTGCTCGGCAGTCAATACTTGTTCGTTCGCCATGGAATCACCTTTTTTAAATGTAAACTGTATTAGTTTATTATCAAGAAAAAAACGAGAGATGTAAAGGGCAGAAGTTCAAAACACCTAAAGAATCTGTCAGGATGATGAAATAATAGGAAAAAAGCACCCTGACACGAGTGCTTTTTTCCATATGCGGTTTAATATTTCATTAGTGTTAAAATATCGTAATCGTCAAGCTTTGCTCTGCCGTCAAGGTAAGAAAGCTCAATTAAAAACGCAATACCGGCTACGACGCCGCCAAGCTCTTCCACAAGCTTAATCGTTGCTTCGATCGTTCCGCCTGTTGCCAATAAGTCATCAGTAATCAGAACGCGCTGTCCCGGCAGGATCGCATCTTTATGAATGGTCAGTACGTCTTTGCCGTACTCCAAACCGTAATCGACTTTAATGACCTCACGCGGAAGTTTTCCTTCTTTCCGAACCGGCGCAAAGCCGACTCCGAGCGCATATGCGACCGGACAGCCGATAATGAAGCCGCGCGCTTCGGGCCCGACAACTAAATCAATTTCTTTTTCTTTTGCATATTCAACAATTTGGTCAGTCGCGTAACGGTATACGTCGCCCTTGTCCATCAATGTCGTAATATCTTTAAATTGCACGCCTTCTTTCGGGTAATCGGGCACAATTGTTACGTATTTTTTAAGATCCATCTGTTCTATGTCCTCCTCGTACTTTCATAAGCCTCTGAACCTTGGTTCATCAGCTTATTCAGCCATTCCTTCAGCTCATGGGCTGCGGAATAATTGAGCTTCTGGTCTAATTCCATCAGCTGCTGTTTTACCTGATAGGTTTGCGAATCTGCGAGGTCGCGTTTTTTCGCGCCGCTCACGACAGACAGCACACCATCTTCTATTTTAACAAAACCGAGATCAAAAAACACCTTTGTCATGAAATTGATTGTGTCAATTGACCATCCTCTGTGTCTCGCAAGCTCTGAACCATGCTTGCCTAAGTTAAAAGTGCCCCTTTTCAAGAGAAATGCGTAAAACCACTTGAAGTCATTCCGCGATGGAAATGAGGACAGGAAATGTTCTTCATGATTAATAAAAACAAAATAAATCCGTTCCGGCTTCTTCCCGTCAAGCAAACGCTGGAGGCGGTCCGCTGATGGCGGCACATCCAGAAAAACGGCATACTTTCCGTCAAGCGGAAGAGCTTCTGCTTCGGATTCCGACGTGATCTCAGCCAGCTCACCCGAAAGCTCGGCACGGAGCTTTCGGGCGGTTTTTTCGTTAAAGCTGATGAGCACCCGTTTTTCCTTAGGCAGCGCAGTGACCGTATCTTCCCACATCCGCTTGCCCCTGATATCAAAAAGCTGCCATTCCGGCACCGCAGCATCTTTAATCATCAGCTGGGGTTTCTTTCTGTTGTTCCATTCATTAATAGACATCTCGCCGACAATGGAAATCGTTGATCCGGGAACAATCCCGGCTTCAAGCTCTCCTTTGTTAAAGCCGACGCAGTCGAGAGCGGCGGAATCATTTTTCACCGTCATTTTCACGTGATTTTTATTTGCTCCGATCAGGCGCACCTCATCAAGCACGGCGTTTTCCACCATCACATGAGGTTTAGGGTTTAGCATGCCGAACGGCGACAGCATATTCAATTCTGTAATGCTTTCAACGGTGATGTCTTCGACGCCGCAGACAAGATCAACCTCCTGAACGGGGATAAAATCCTCTTCGGTAAGGGTTTCTTCAGCCATTTGATTCAGCCGATCCCTTAAATCCGCCACATCTTCAGCCTTCAAAGTCATTCCTGCGGCCATCGGATGTCCGCCGAAATGAGGAAGAATGTCTCTGCACTGTGACAGGCTCGTAAAAAGGTTAAAGCCTCTGATGCTTCGCGCCGACCCTTTGGCGATTCCCTGCTCCTCATCCATCCCCAGCACAACAGCGGGCCGGTAAAAGCGTTCAGCCAGCTTCGATGCGACAATACCGACAACTCCCGGATTCCAGCCGGCTTTTGCCACGACAATGGCAGAAGGGTTTCCGCCTTGCTGCTGAACCATTTCAACAGCCTCTTCGGTCATGGTTTTCACCATTTTCTGCCGCTCTTTATTCAGCCGGTCAATATCCGAAGCCAGCTCCTCCGCTTCAAACTGGTCATCGGTCATCAACAGGTGCACCGCGGGATCAGCCTGTTCTATTCTTCCGACGGCATTCAGCCTCGGTGCGACCTGAAACCCGATCGTTTCCTCATCGGCTTGTCCGATATCTCCGCCGGAAAGCTTAATCAGAGCTTTGAGACCCGGCCGATTTGTCGTCCGAAGCCTTTCGATTCCAAGCGACGCTATTAATCTGTTTTCATCATGCAGCGGCACCAGATCAGCAACCGTACCGATCGCCGCCAAGTCCAGCATAGCTTCCGGCAAAGAACCCGTAAGCGCGTGGGCAAGCTTAAACGCCACACCGACGCCGGCCAATTCTTTAAACGGATAGCTGCAGCCCGGCTGCTTCGGGTGGATAATCGCAAATACGTCAGGAAGCTCGGGTCCCGGCTCATGGTGGTCGGTAATAATGACGTCTAAACCGAGCTCTTTTGCGACTTCGGCTTCATGAACGGCGGCGATACCCGTATCCACTGTAATGATGAGCGAAAATCCCCGCTCTTTTATGGAGCGGAAAGCTTGTTCATTCGGGCCGTAGCCTTCTGTGAAACGGTCGGGAATATAAAAGTCAACGTTCGCTGACAGCTGTCTGAGCGCCGTCAGCATCACTGACGTGCTTGTAACGCCGTCTGCATCGTAATCTCCGTAAATCATAATCGGTTCCCCGCGGGAAACCGCCAGCTTTATCCGATCAACTGCTTCCCGCATTCCCTTTAATTCATACGGGTCATAAAAGTCTGCATCCTTTGTATGTAAAAACAGCCTTGCACTTTCGGCAGTATCAAAACCTCTTTTTACAAGCAGCGATGCCACAAGAGGTGTTATGTCCAATTGTTCTGTGAGTGATTTGACCTTTTCCTTATCCGGCTGCTGGATTTCCCAGCGCATTTTTGACGCTAACATAAATTCACCCCTCAACCACCCTATTATACTAGAGCGGACTGAGGGGTTTCAAATGTTATTCTGATCCTTTTTTCTCTTCCAGCATTTCTTCCGGCGGAGCGGCTGGTTTTCTGACGTCCGGATCAGCCGGCAATTCAGCAGCGGATCTGTTTTCTTTCCGCAGCATTTTAATTTCACGCTTCAGCTTCATCACTTGAAATATACCGGCTGAAAACACGATCAGCGCCCCCATTAACACAGAGCCTAAAATGACTAAAATCAGCGGCCATTCAGCGGTTCCGAACAGATAATCAACCTCAACCGCCCGCACGTTAATGACAGCAAAAATGGCGACAATCAGAGTAAATAATAAAGCGAATATAATAGTCCATTGTTTATTCATGCGTCAGCCCCCAATTATTAATTCTTATCTTTTCCCTCATTTTCCTGCGGGTAAACCCCGGGCTCAGGACATCCGGGCCGTTAACTGCTCACGAACCAGCTTTTTCAATCCGCTTCTTTCCCCAGATAAGACGAGGGTGTCCCCTTCTTCAATCACGGTATCAAAGGCGGGAGTCAGCTGTTTTTGCCGGTTTTTCTTCACGATCGCAATTACCTGAACGCCGTATTGTTCCTTGATATCCAAATCTCCGATTGTGCGGCTGACAGCCGGCGCATGAGATTCGGCTTTAAACCACTCAATGACGAGGTCGTCAAGCGCAACTTCCACAGATTCCAGCGCTTTCGGTTTATACGTCATCCCCCCTAAAATAGCGGAGATCTGCCTCGCCTCTTCATCGTTAAATTCAACGGATGCCAAGCACTCGTCATGATCATCCTCATCGAAGTAATAGAGCTCTCTTCTGCCGTCATCATGAAGAATAATACTGATTTTATCGCGATTTTTCGTAATGACTTCGACTTTCTGGCCGATGCCCGGAAGCTCCGACTCACGAACGTTCATAAGAACCCTCCTACATGTTTTTACAGTGATGATTGATTATGTAAGCGTATGTCATTATAGCAAATGCAGGTTTTAAGTTCAATGCAGCTTGAAAAAACAGGCTGTCTTCTGCAAGACAGCCTGTTTCCCATTACTCTTCGATTGATTTTTTCGATTTAAATTCTTTTCCTTTCCATACAAGCCACATCTGTGCGGCGATGTAAAGAGAAGAATAAACACCCGTCAATAAACCTATCAATAAGGCGACGGAGAAGTTTGTAATTGACGATGACCCTAAAATGAGCAGCACGACGACAACAATCACTACGGTTAAGACCGTATTAATCGAGCGTGTAAAGGTTTGCTGCAAGCTCAGATTCACGATGTGTTCCAGATCGGCAAATGACTTCGGCTTGCGCTTTTTCATCTGCTCGCGTATCCGGTCAAATGTAACGATCGTATCATTTATCGAGTAACCGATAATGGTGAGCACAGCGGCGATAAAGGTGACGTCGACCTCCAGCCTTGTAATGCTGAAAAACGCGACGATAAAGAAAGCGTCATACAGCAGGGATACAATTGCGGCGACAGCCATTCTGTACTCAAAACGTATTGACACGTAAATAATGATGCCGATTGATGCAATTGCCACGGCATATAAGGCATTACGGGCCAGCTCTTTTCCGACTGTCGGCGATACCGTGCTGACATTCGGTTCAGCTCCGTATTTGTCCTTAAAGTACGTTTTGATTTCAGCGATCTTTTCTTTAGATGGCTCTCCGACAAACCGGGCCGCGGCGACATGGTTCTCTTTACCTGAGAGCACTACGTTTTCCGGGTCCATGCCGAGAGAGTCAAAGTCTTTTTCAACCTGCTGCGCCGTCAAGGCATGATTGCTCTGCACGTCAATCCGCGCGCCGCTTGCAAAATCGATTCCCAGGTTGAGTTTAAAGATCAGTAAGATGATAATTCCCGCAATAGTCACAGCACTTGAGAAAATAAAGAAGTATTTTCGTTTGCTCGTGAAATCCCATTTTTGGAACGCCGTATGCGGTTCAGTATTTTCATCTGTTTTCTGGATGTCCATAATATGTTTTTTCTTGACGCCGAACCAGCCTTTTTTCCGGTCAAGCCATCTGCTTTCCACAAGAAGGGAGAGCAGGAATCTTGAAAGGAAGACAGCTGTAATAAAGCTTGTCAGAATTGACAAAATCAGCATCGTCGCAAACCCTTTTACAGAGCTTGTCCCGAAAATAAAGAGCACGACCGCTGCGATGATCGTTGTGATATTCGCATCGAAAATCGTCGCAAATGACCGTCTGTTCCCTGAACGGAAAGCCGAGCGGACGGATTTTCCGAGTTTCAGCTCTTCTTTTATCCGTTCATAGGTGATGATATTGGCGTCAACCGCCATCCCTACACCCAAAATGAGGGCCGCGATACCCGGAAGTGTCAGCACCGCCTGCATCCAGTCAAACACTTGAAGCGTAATATACACATATACAGAAAGCGTGATAACCGCAATGAGACCCGGCAGTCTGTAATAAAGCAGCATAAATAAGAAAACAAGTGCAATCCCGATGATGCCGGCCTCTACCGTATCATGTAAAGCCTGCTGTCCGAATTGCGCCCCTACTGAAGTAGAGTATTTTTCGGTCAGTTTCACAGGCAGCGCGCCCGCGTTTAAAATATTGGCCAAGTCCTTTGCTTTTTGAACGGTGAACTGGCCTTCAATTGTGACATCCTTCGTATTTAATTCCTGGCTCACATTCGGAGCGGATACATATTTCGGATGTTTTTTGCCGACTTCTTTTTTAAATGAATCGCCTTTTTGATAATCAAGCCAGATGACGAGCTGATTATTAGGCGCCTTTTTCTTGACTTTTTTCGTCACTTCTCCGAACTTGTCCGCATCCTTCAGCTTCACGCTGACAATCGGTTCGTTCGTCGTCGGATCGAAAGTTTGCTTCGCGCCGTTTTCAACGAGATCAGAGCCGTTTAAGAGCTCTTTATCATTCGTGTCCCTGAACGAGAGCTGCGCTTCCGTTGACAGAATTTCGCGCGCCCTGTTCTGATTCGTGACGCCCGCCAGCTGTACGCGGATGCGGTTGTTCCCTTCAATCTGAATGTTCGGCTCGCTTACGCCGAGAACGTTAGCCCGGCGGTTCAGCGCCTGCACCGTGCTGACAAGCACGTCTTTTGTGATTTTATCGCCTTTTTTGACGGGCTGCACATCGTACAGAACTTCAAACCCGCCGCGTAAATCCAATCCTAACGTAATATTTTTGGCAGCCGGCTTTGTAAAATACCCCAGCCCTGTGCCGATCAATAATACGATCAGGAAAAACGCAATCAAGCGTCCTTTTTTCATTATGTATTTCCTCCTTAAACCTATGCCGTCAAATCATTATCTCAGCAGTTCATCCAAAGCTTCCTGACCTTCATCGCTTTCCAGCCAATTAGACGACTTAAAAGCTTCGACGGTTGCATAGTTCATAAAATCGCCAATTTTAACTGATAAAATATCGCCGGCCAATTTATACAGCGGCAGTTCCGTTTTCTGTTTCCACTTTTTATGTATGAGGTATGACCATAAACTCTCATGTTCAACATCATCGTATCCGAGGATTTTGAACTCTTCAAGTTTACTGTACAAAAAAGGCCGCAAATGATCTTTATACATTTCGGCGGGATGTTTCTCCACTGGGCGCTCGCTCCTTTTTCCCTTTTTCTCGAAGACTTGTCATGCTCGGACGACATCGGCGCATATCCTTATTGTATATGATTCCAGGTAGTTTGAGAAGGCAGGGGTTGTAAAATGGCAAAACAGACTTTTTTAAGGGGCACTCTTATTCTCATCACAGCCGGGATGATTACAAGAATGCTCGGCTTTGTCAACCGGGTGGTCATCGCCCGGTTTATCGGTGAAGAAGGGGTCGGATTGTACATGATGGCTGCCCCGACATTTTTCTTGGCCACCACTTTGACCCAATTCGGCCTCCCTGTTGCCATCAGCAAGCTTGTCGCTGAAGCAAGCGCCCGGGGGGACCGGGAAAAAATGAAACATATTTTAGTGATGTCGCTTACCATCACCGGGATATTAAGTCTCATCTTTACGCCGCTGTTTTTATGCTTTGCGCCGATTATGGCCGAAACGATGCTGACTGATCAACGCACGGTTTACCCGCTTTTGGCGATTACGCCCGTCGTGCCGATTATCGCAATCTCCAGCGTGCTGCGCGGTTATTTTCAAGGCAGGCAGAATATGAACCCGCTGGCGTTTTCCCAAGTGCTTGAACAAATTGTGCGGATTTCACTTGTCGCGGTCTGCACGACGGTGTTTCTGCCGTACGGAATTGAATATGCCGCGGCCGGAGCCATGATTTCGTCTGTCATCGGGGAGCTCGCCTCTCTTATTTATTTATTCATTTGTTTCAAGGCCAAAAAAACAATCAGAATCAGAAAACAATTTTTCAAGTCGATTGCAAATGGAAAAGAAACCTTCCGCCAGCTGATGAGCGTGTCGCTTCCGACAACCGGAAGCCGCTTCATCGGAAACTTGTCTTGGTTTTTTGAACCTATTGTCGTCGCGCAGAGCCTTGCGATTGCAGGAGTGGCCACCGCTGCTGCCACCAGCCAGTACGGGGAGCTGACCGGTTTTGCCATGACGGTTTTGACGCTGCCCAGCTTTATAACCTATTCTCTGTCAACAGCGCTTGTTCCTGCGATCAGTGAAGGAATGGAGCAAAAAAAGCTGCAAGTTGTCGAATACCGTCTGGAACAGGCGATGAGGCTGTGTCTTTTAAGCGGGGGCATTTCAGTGGTTATTTTATTCTCTTTCGCTGATGAGCTGATGTCCGTCATGTACGGATCAACGAATGCAGCGGTATTTATTAAAGTGATGGCGCCGTTTTTTCTGCTTTATTATTTTCAGGGGCCCCTTCAAGCGGTGCTGCAGGCGCTTAATTTAGCCGGGGCCGCCATGATGAACAGTTTTATCGGCGCCGCTGTTAAAACAGGCCTTATTTTTGTGCTGGCGACCAGGCCTTCGCTCGGCATTATGGGCGCGGCATTGGCGATTGTGACGGGAATGGTCCTCGTCACCCTGCTGCATGCGGCCACTGTAAGCAAAGTGCTCCCGATCAGCATTAAAATAAAAGAATACGCGCTCTGCTTTGCCGTCATATTCATTTGCGGCTATGTGAGCCGCATTATAAAGCACGCCGTTCATTTTTCAGGGTCAGAGGCTGTTAATCTCACAGGATGGATTGCAATGACCGTGATACTGTACATTGTGCTTCTGCTGATATTCAGGCTGATTAAAAGGGAGGAGCTGATCCGGATTCCGGTCATCGGCCGGTTTGTGATGCGGTGAGTCCGGTTTAAGGCTCCCCTTTTTCATTTTTGATATCAATAAAAAAAGCCCCGTCTGTAAACGTGCAGAATGATATTTCCGAAAGATCGCGATATCCTCTTTTTGCTAAATTTTTTTCGAGCCAGTGTTTGTCTTTCCCGATTCTGTCTAAATGCTCGTTTTGAACGACTCCATCGACAATGAGCGGGGTTTCCAGCTGCTTATCCTTATTGTTTTTCTTTTTGACGATTGACAGTTTTCCTGATGACTCTAAAACGGCGTATGACACGTCAGAAATTCTTTCGATGTTATTTTCCCTCAGCTGCATCAGAAGGTCGTCAAAATTGTAGCGCTGTGATCTCATCGCCCGTTCGTCGATTTTTCCCTGTTTAATGATAGTGGTTGGCTTGCCGTCAAGCAGCTGCCGTATTTTTTGGCTTTTGAGCGAGACAAAAGCAAGGCTTACCTGAATAATCATTAAAATGACAATCGGCACAATGGTATGCAAAAGCTGATCCTCTACATTTTCAATTGCCAAAACCGCTATTTCAGCAATCATAATGGAAACGACAAAATCCAAAATGCTCAGCTCTCCGATTTCCCGCTTTCCCATCAGCCTGAAAATCACAAGAATGATGATGTAAAGCACTATTGTACGAAACGTAATAATGAAAATATCTCCCATATCGCACCTCCAACGGTCATAGCATTTGCCATCCGCTCTGTTTTATGTAAGAAATGAGCTGAACATGATGCTTTTACGTCTAATCCGAACATTCAGAGAATACATTTAGAAAAAGACAGGCTCCGGCTTGTCATATGTCAGGCCGCAGGGCGGGGAGGAGATAAAAATGGAAGAAACAAAACAAGTGGGAAAAGGCGTCTTGTACGGCTTAGTAGCTATCTTTGCAGTGATGCTGCTGACGAGTTTGGCGATTTCACTGTTACTGACGGTCACCTCAATGGAAGAGTCATCTTTCAGCTGGCTGATCACCGCGCTTTCTTTTCTATCTTTATTTGCGGGCGGTTTTATTTCCGGCGGCAAAGCGAAAGAAAAAGGCTGGATGATCGGAGCGTTAACCGCCGTTTGTTTCTCGTTAATCATCTTGCTGTTTCAATATTTAGGGTTCGGAAAAACGTTTACATCCGGGCAGCTTTTGTTTCACCTCGGCTTTTTGGGAGTCAGTATGCTGGGCGGGATTTTCGGAGTGAATTTGAAAGGAAGCAGATCAGCGTAATAAAAAAAAGAGCGGATTCTCCGCTCTTTTTTAGTATGTATGAGCTTCGCTGTTACTCAGCGGAAGCTTCTCTGATTGCGCGGCGGTCAAAAGTTAAACGGGTGTTATCACCTGTTTTAATGACGACCTTGCTCTCATCAATTGAATCAACAGTGCCGTGCAATCCTCCGATTGTCACCACTGAATCTCCTTTTTTCAGCTCTTCCTGCATCTGGCGTACAGCCTTCTGCTGCTTTTGTTGCGGACGGATGAGCAGGAAATAAAGCACTGCAAACATTAAAATAATAGGAACGATTGTACCTAAAGTACCCATCTGTTTCCCTCCTTTCAAAAATGGTTTTTATTTAGAAGCTTTTCGCATTTGGCTTATTATAGCCGTAACGCTCAAAGAACTCTTCTCGGAAATCACCAAGACGATCCTCCCGGATAGCTTGTCTGACCTGCTCCATTAAGTGTAACAGAAAATGAAGGTTATGGTAAGTTGTTAATCGAATTCCAAACGTTTCATTACAGCGGATCAAATGTCTGATGTAAGCGCGGGAGTAATTTTTGCATGTATGGCAGCTGCACTCTTCGTCAATCGGACGGAAATCGCGCTCATATTTGGCATTTTTCATATTCAGGCGCCCTTCACTCGTGAACACCGTGCCGTTTCGGGCAATCCGGGTCGGCAGCACGCAGTCAAACATATCAACGCCGCGGATGGCGCCGTCAATTAAGGCATCCGGTGAACCCACACCCATTAAATATCTCGGCTTGTCCTTCGGTAAAAGCGGAGTTGTAAACTCAAGCACTCTGTTCATGACGTGCTTCGGCTCGCCGACAGATAATCCGCCTATGGCATAGCCCGGAAAATCAAGCGAAACCAAGTCTTTGGCACTTTGTGTCCGCAAGTCTTCGTACTCTCCGCCCTGTACGATTCCGAACAGCCCCTGCTCATCAGAGCGTCCGTGCGCCTTCAGGCAGCGTTCGGCCCAGCGGCTGGTCCGTTCCACAGAGCGCTTCATGTAATCATACTCTGCCGGGTACGGAGGGCATTCATCAAACGCCATCATGATATCGGAACCGAGGGCGTTTTGAATTTCCATCGCTTTTTCCGGAGATAAAAACAGCTTGTCTCCGTTTAAGTGATTGCGGAAATGAACGCCTTCTTCTTCTATATTACAAAACTTACTTAATGAAAAGACCTGAAAACCGCCGGAATCCGTTAAAATCGCGCGGTCCCAGTTCATAAACTGATGAAGCCCGCCTGCTTCTTTTACGATGTCATGTCCCGGGCGGAGCCATAAATGGTACGTATTGCTTAAAATAATACCCGCATCCATAGATTTCAGCTCGTCCGGAGACATCGTCTTCACCGTAGCAAGCGTGCCGACCGGCATAAATACAGGCGTCTCAAAGGAGCCGTGGGGCGTATGAACTCTGCCCAGACGCGCTCCCGTTTGTTTGCATTCCTTTATAAATTCATAACGTATCGGTTGTTCAGCCATTTTGTATGAGGCCTCCTGTCATTCAAATTAGATAATCAGCATGGCGTCGCCAAAGCTGAAGAAACGATATTCCTCTTCTACCGCATGACGGTAGGCGGAAAGCACATGCTCTCTGCCGGCAAGCGCAGAAACAAGCATGATAAGCGAGGATTTCGGCAGATGAAAATTAGTGATCATGCCGTCAATCGCTTTAAATTCATATCCCGGATAAATGAAGATGGACGTCCAGCCGCTTGAAGCGGTGAATACGCCGTCATGCTCGCCGGCAATGGTTTCAAGGGTGCGCGTTGATGTCGTTCCGACCGACACGATGCGTCCGCCCGCCTTTCTGACCTCATTTAAAGAGGCGGCGGTTTCTTCCGTCATTTCATAAAATTCCGCATGCATGTTATGCTCTTCCACATCATCCGCACTGACTGGGCGGAAAGTGCCGAGCCCCACGTGAAGGGTGATAAATTCAATCCGCACGCCCTTTTGCTTCAGCTCGTCCAGGATCTCTTCCGTAAAATGAAGTCCGGCCGTCGGGGCGGCGGCAGAACCGATTTCTTTTGAAAAGACGGTCTGATACCGCTCTTTATCATCAAGCTGCTCTTTAATATAAGGAGGCAGCGGCATTTCACCGAGAGATTCAAGCACTTCATAAAAAATCCCGTCGTACCGGAATTTTATTTTTCGGCCGCCATGATCAAGCTCCTCCGTACAGACCGCTGTCAGCCGGCCGTCGCCAAATGTCAGAATCGTACCTTTTCTTACGCGTTTCGCCGGCTTTACGAGCGTTTCCCATGTATCGTTTTCTTCCTGTTTTAATAAAAGGAGCTCCACTTTCGCTCCCGTATCTTCTTTTGTGCCGAATAATCTGGCGGGCAGCACACGGGTATTGTTCAAAACGAGACAATCCCCTTCTTTAAAAAAGCTGACAATCTCTTTAAATGAACTGTCCGTCAGTCCGCCCGTCTGTTTGTCAAGCACCATCAGCCGCGATGCGTCACGCTCTTTCAGCGGCACTTGGGCAATGAGGCGTTCAGGCAGTTCAAAATCAAATAAATCGACTTTCATCATTTCACCTTTATTCTGTCTATTGTTATTTCATTCTGCCGAAAAAATTGAGCAGAATGGATAGTATCACACTGATCACAATACAAGTGACAACGGGAAAGAAAAATGTGACATTTCCCTTCTTAACGAAAATATCTCCGGGCAGCCTTCCGACAAAGTGCCAGACTGCGCCGACAATAAGCAAAACAGCACCGAGAACCATGAGAATCTTCGGAAATTCAGTCACAGGCGGGTGCCTCCAATCGAAAATGCTCATACACAGCCGGGGTCACGACCCGTCCTCTCGGCGTCCTTTGGAGAAATCCGATCTGAAGCAGATACGGTTCGTACACATCCTCTATTGTATGCGGTTCTTCACCGATTGTCGCGGAAATCGTATCAAGGCCGACGGGACCGCCGCTGAATTTTTCAATCATGCCCATCAGCAGCTTATGGTCAATATGGTCAAGGCCGAGTGCGTCGACTTGAAGACGTTCGAGCGCGTCGTGAGCGATTTCTTCCGTGATGCGGCTGTCACCTAGCACTTGGGCAAAATCTCTCACCCTTCTGAGAAGCCGGTTTGCAACCCGCGGCGTTCCCCTTGACCGTCTGGCGATTTCCAAAGCCGGGGCTTCTTCGATTTCAACTTCGAATACTTCAGCCGTTCTTGACACGATATCTGTCAGTTCTTCCTGCGTATAGTATTCAAGGCGGGACAGCACCCCGAACCGGTCTCTGAGCGGCGCGGTCAATAAGCCGACCCTGGTCGTCGCTCCTACCAGCGTAAAAGGCGGAAGGTCAAGGCGGACGGAGCGGGCGGACGGGCCTTTTCCAATAACGATATCAAGGCAGAAGTCCTCCATCGCCGGGTACAGCACTTCTTCGATTGACCGGTTCAGTCTGTGAATTTCGTCTATAAACAGCACATCCCCGGGTTCGAGCGCCGTCAGAATGGCTGCCAAGTCTCCCGGTCTTTCGATAGCGGGGCCTGACGTCGTCCGCATCTCCACACCCATCTCATTGGCCACGATAGACGCGAGCGTTGTTTTTCCGAGACCCGGAGGCCCGTATAAAAGAACGTGGTCAAGCGTTTCCTGCCTCATTTTCGCCGCATCGATAAACACGCGCAGATTTTCTTTTACCTTCTGCTGCCCGATGTACTGGGCGAGGTTCTGCGGCCTGAGGCTTTGCTCGATTATTGATTCATGGCTGTCTGCTTCACTTGAAACGAGCCGTTCATCCATGAACATCACCTTACTTTAATAATTTTTGCAATGCTTTTTTCACATATTGGTCTGTTGAAAGCGCCGTTTCCTCTTTTAAGTGAGGAAGCACTTTTTTAATTTCTTTTTCGGCGTAGCCGAGTACCCTGAGCGCTTCAAGCGCCTCATCAAGCGCCGTTTCAGCCTCTTGTTTTTCAATGCGCGCTTCATGATTGAACAGGTTGTCAATCATTTCAGGCACGACATCGGCCAGTTTGCCTTTCAAATCAAGAATAATCTGCCGTGCCGTTTTTTTGCCCACACCAGGAAATTTCACCAAAAAGGCTTCATCTTCCTGTTCGATCGCTTCGATGACGGCTCCCGGATCACCGGAACCGAGAATGGCGAGCGCCCCTTTCGGACCGATGCCGGTGACATTCAGCAGCTTTGTGAAAAGCGCTTTTTCTTCCCGGGTTGAAAAGCCATACAAAGAAAAGGCGTCTTCTTTTATATGATGATACGTAAAAATGGTCTCTTGATTGCTTACCTTATAAATAAACGGATTCGGAGTGAAGACCTGATAGCCGATCCCGCCGTTTTCAATCACGATGTATTGGGGCGATACGTAATCAATCGTCCCCTTCACGAATTCAATCACACCTATTCACCTCTTTGACTGCTTATCATTGTAACACAAAAACAGCCAAAGTCTTATAGAAAAGTTAACGTATGTTCGCTTTGACACTTTTCATTCAGAAAAAAAAGACATGTGTAACATGTCTTGCGTCAAAGTCAGCCGCTGTAAGTCTTAATATGATCGATCACGCTCTCAAACTCCGCTTTTGTCCTGTACGGTATACCGTGTTCCAAGTGCTTTTGCAATCGGCTTTCCAGCCGCTCTAAATCAATCTGAAAGAAAGACTGGATCGGTTCCGCCAGCGATCCGGGACGGCCGTGAAAAGTGGAAATGACGCCCCCGTCTGTGACACCGATATAACCGTTTACTTTACTGAGCGGAGAAATATCATCAACATGCTTACGGAAAAGGACGAAGCCTTTTTTTTGCTCAACGAGCGTCCAGCCGGCATATGCGGCCCAAAAGTCCTCCATCGCCAAAACGGTTTCATCCGTATGCTCAATGCCGACATCACCATCCAGATAGACCTTCTCCAGCTGGACATGCACCCGAAGCGGCCCGTAATGCTCAACCTCTGCCCCGTATGCGGCGTTTCCTCCGCAAATCAGGACTGCTGCTGATAAGATAAGCATAAACAAAAGACGCACACCGCAAATTCGTTTCACCAATAACACCTCTTTATTCAATCAAACTCTTGATGCTAGTTTGACCAAAGATGCCGGTGCTTAATCGTTTTCTTTCTATTGTCCGTTTCAGCCGAAAAAAACAGCCCTCCAAACGGAAGGCTGCCCCGATGATTAAGCCCGGCTGGCTGAAATCAGTTTCATTTGTCCGGGCGTCAGTTTGAGGCGGTATCCTCTTACAGTCAGATACACAGTTTTTGTCCCGCTGCTATTGTCATGCTCTGTTTTTTTCATCCCGGCCCCTCCGTTACGTTTTATATTGCTTTTATGATAACAGCGCAATATAAAGAGCGTTTTAAAAATATGTAAAGAAATGATGAAAAAATACTGCCGGATGGAATCATCCGGGCAGTCTAAGTCTAACGGCTGTTTTTGTTCATGTCTTGAAGCTTTGTAAAAGTCGCGTTATCGGTAAACACTTGAATTGTGCGGCCGTCCGCGAATTTTTTGGCTGCATGCTTGACATGTTTATCATCATTTTTTGTAAATGGATGATTTGTTCTGACAGCAATGACGACTCTCGTGTCAGTCACGATGACCTGACTGTCCTGTACGCCTTTTACTTTCTTCACGCGGTTTGCAATTTTTGCCGCCATTCTGATGTTTTCGGCATTGTCATACCCATTATAAGACATCGCGGCCGGCGGCGTATTGACGTTGCGGCCGTTGTATGTGCCGTCCGTTGTTAACGGAACCCCGTTATTCGGCGTATTTTGGTAAGACACGTTTGTCGTATTTCGGCGGCCGTTTCGGTTTTCCATCATTTCAGAAACAGGTCCTTGATGGTCCATGCCGTACTGGCGTCTGCCGTTATCATTATCATTTGAATAATACCCGACCGGACGTGTTGTCTGATTGTAGCGTCCGTCATTCATGGCATTATTTGCTCCGCATGCCGTTAAGCTTGCCGTCACGGCTAAAACGCCTGCGATCGTCATCAATTTTTTGCCCAATGGAAAAACCCCCCGTGGATTCATCGCTGTGTGAGCGTTTTTTCGCTCATGTTTAGGATGTGCGGCCGACGGCGGGTTTAAGCTTGTCAGTTATGACCATTCCACATTTGGACATAAAAAAGGGAACGACATACATCGTTCCGAAACATCAATCTTCTTCTTCCTCCGGCCGTCCGAATACTTGATTTGGACTCGGCTGATTAGGCGAGACATTGGGATTTGCTCCGCCGTAAGGCATAAAATATCCGGCATTTGCCCCCACATTCGGATATGGCTGCACAGGCATATTTGCATAATGATGATGAGACCCGTGGTGATGATGGTGATGATGTGAATTATCATGACAGCCGCAATCATCATCCTTATATTTTCCATCGTGATGAGGCGCGTTTGCGTGATGTGACGGATATCCGCCGTAATACGGCATGTAAGCGTACGAAGCACCTCCGAAACCGCCATAATGCTCTGCGTTTTCATGAGCCTGGTTTTCAAATTCACCATAACCGCCAAATCCCGGGTGGAATCCGTACGAATATGGCATCGGCATTACCGGAAAGCCTCCAAAACCGCCGAAACCTCCGCCTACCGGGAAGAACGGGTGGCATAATCCCGAACCCGGCAGCATCGGCGTCACCGGAACCGGACAAGGACAAGGCATGCACGGCATCGGGTAATGCATAAACGGTTCAACGGCCGGCATATTCGGAAACGGGACATTCGGAATGTTTGGCATATTCGGCAGATGATAAGCGGCGTTTTCTTCTTCCATCTTTCCGACTTCAGGCGCCTTTGGCATATTCGGGTAATTCGCGTTTTCCATGTTGATCATTGCCTCCTGTTGTGGAATGTTATTGTCATACTCCTTCTCTTTCGGCTCGACAAAATGTGTCACCGGTTCCTCCGGCTTAGGAGGCGACCACGGCTGAAACAGCTGATTGGACGGATAATGTTGATTCATATCAGCTTCCGGCAGCACATTTTCATGTTTTTCAGGGATCGGCGGCACATACGGAATTGACGGCTTTGGTTCTTCCGCTATGGTGTCTTCGATGTCCACAACTGATTTCGGTTTTTCTTTAGCATATGGATGCTCATGCTTATGCGCAGACGTTCCGAAGTTTGCCTTTGGCTCTTTTCTGACCGGAACGGCTTCTGAAGGCACCTTTATCTTCATTCCAGGCATAATTAAGTCTGGATTGCTAAGCTGATTATTCAATTTTTTTAATTCTTCAAAATCAACTCCGTATTTTTCAGCTATTTTCCAGAGCGAATCGCCTTTTTGAACGATATGAATTTTCAACGTTTTCCCCTCCTATGCACAAAACGTGAACGGTACATTTGTCATTACAATACGTTTCTTCACACTATATGCAGGCGAGCTGGGCATGATGATAAAAAATTTGGAAAGGAGGGGAGTTTTTTATTTTTACGTATGGCTCAGCATTCTGTTCAAAGCACGAAGCGCTTCTGTCCGAACCGCTTTTGGCACCTTAATGACACCTTTCGGCTCGCCTTTTTCAAGCTGCTCAAGCGACCACAATAAATGCGGAAGGTCGATTCTGTTCATTGTCAGACACGGACACATATCCGGATTCAGTGATTCAATCTGTTTATCCGGATGCGAGTGAATGAGGCGCTGAACAAGATTCATTTCCGTGCCGATTGCCCACTTGCTTCCCGGTTTAGCCTGTTCAATCGTATCAATAATGTATTTGGTAGATCCGCTGTCGTCACTGAGCGAGACCACTTCCCGCGAACATTCCGGATGAACGATAATGCGGATGTCAGAATCCCGCTGCCGCAGCTGAGAGATATTTTCCGCTGTAAACTTTTCATGTACGGAGCAATGTCCTTTCCAAAGGATGACCTTAATGCTTTCCGGGTGATCAGTAAGCAATCGGTTTTGCGCCGGGTCCCATACAGCCATTTCTGTCAGCAGAATGCCGAGGTCATAAGCTGTATTTCTGCCTAAATGCTGATCCGGCAAAAATAAAATTCTTTCTTTTTGTTTAAAAGCCCATTTCAGCACGCTCCGGGCATTCGAAGAGGTGACGGTCGCCCCGCCGTGCCGTCCGACGAACGCTTTAATTTCCGCCGTCGAGTTAACATATGTTAACGGAATGATGGTGTTACCGTACAGCTCTTGAAGCTCTTGCCATGCTTTGTCCGTCTGCTGTATATCTGCCATATCAGCCATCGAGCATCCGGCGCGCATGTCGGGCAAAATCACGGTTTGGTTATCATCGGTCAGCATATCAGCCGTTTCCGCCATAAAATGCACGCCGCAAAACACAATGTATTCCGCATCTTTATTTTTTTCGGCCACTTGGGCAAGCTGCAGGGAGTCACCAGCCGTATCGGCGAATTGTATGACTTCATCTTTTTGATAGTGATGTCCCGGAATGAACAGGCGCTTTCCGAAAGACCGTTTAATTTCGGCGACCCGCTTCTCCATTTCACGGATACTCATGTTTTTATAATGGCTCGGCATCATTTCATCTGATGCAGTTAACACGTCAAAAATAGACATTATGAAAAATCCCCCTGTTCTGTCGCGACATCCATGCTGATATCGGCGCTTTTTACTGAATGAGTCAGAAATCCCAGTGAAATATAGTGTACGCCTGTTCCTCTATAACCAGGCAATGTGTCCAGCGTTATGCCGCCGGATGCTTCCGTTTTGATATGGCCCGGTGTCATGCCTGCAAAACGCCGGACGGTCTCTGGCGGGCAGTTGTCAAACATAATAATGTCTGCGCCTGCATCTATTGCCTCCAGCAGCTGTTGTTCGGTTTCGATTTCGACTTCTGCCGCAAGCATCTGCCCCGCCGCTTTTCGCGCCCGCTCCATCGCCGCTTTTATCGATCCGCAAGCGGCAATATGATTATCTTTAATCATGATGCCGTCATATAAGCCGAAGCGATGATTACAGCCGCCTCCGATTCGGACCGCGTATTTTTCCAGCATTCTGAGTCCGGGTGTCGTTTTTCTCGTATCGCAAAGCTTAATGGACGGATCATCAAGACGCCTTTTGGCCTCATCCGTCATTGTCGCAATGCCTGACATTCTTTGGATAAGATTCAGAATGACCCGTTCTCCCGTTAGAAGAGCTGCCGCCGGGCCTTCCATTTCAGCGAGCACGTCTTCTTTTTTCATCCGCTCTCCGTCTTTTTTCAGGGAACGGATGCGGATGTCATTGTGTAAAAGCCCAAATCCTTCACGGATAACGGTTTCCCCGGCAAACACGCCGTCCGTTTTTGCGATGATCTTCGCCTTACAATGCTCATCAGAAAAAATCGCTTGTGACGTCACATCACCCGTTCCGATATCTTCCTGAAAAAAACGTGTCAGCATTTGTTTCAGCTGCAGAATGTCCATATTTCCCCAATCCCTTCGTTTTTTCTGATAACTGTTCCTGATGTTGAATGAATGATTTGTTTTCCGTGCCACTTTTTCTCTGCCCAGGGAAAATCAGCGCGATAATGAGCGCCTCTGCTTTCTTCCCGGATAAGAGCAGAGGACACGACGAGTTGTGCAGTCTGGCATAAGCAGGATAGCTCGGCTTGTTCTATTGTGATATCCTTCACATTTATATGATGCACAGATACTTTGTTCAGCCAGGATGCCAGCGCCTGCATGTTTTCTTTCTCCCTGATGATGCCGGCTCCGTTTGTCATTTTGGCTTGGAGCATGTGAAGCGTCGTATCCGGCACTTGTAAGATGACGTCAGATTTCTTCGAAGCTTTTTGATATCGGCCATTTAATGGCGTTTTCGTGATATGTTCAGCACATCTTTGTCCGCTTGCCAGCGCTTCCAGAAGTGAGTTGCTCGCCAGGCGGTTTGCCCCGTGCAAGCCTGTACAGGCGGTCTCGCCAATGGCATAAAGATCAGGCACAGACGTTTTTCCCCATGTATCGGCTCTTACTCCGCCCATTAAAAAATGCATTCCCGGAGCTACGGGAATCCCGCTTTCAAAATCAACACCCGCTGATTTACAAATGCCTGATATGGTCGGAAAGCGTTTGTTAAAGTCAGATATGCGGCTGCAATTCATAAAAACGGGGTTTTCTTTCATTATTTCTTCAAAAATCGCCCGTGACACGACATCCCGCGGCGCCAAATCTTCAAGTGCGTGTCTGCCCGCCATGATCCTGCGGCCGGAGCGATCCGTTAAATATCCGCCTTCTCCCCTCACTGCTTCAGAAATCAGCCCGTACGCAGTCCCGCTTTTCACAAGGAGGGTCGGGTGAAATTGGGTGAACTCCATATCTGTGATCTCGGCTCCCGCACGAAAGGCAAGAGTGATGCCGTCGCCCGTTATGGAGGAATCATTTGTGTGATACTGATACAGACTGCCGCAGCCGCCTGATGCCAGCACTACACAATCTGCTCTTCTGTAAGAAACTGAACCTGAAGCATCCTTTACGGCAACGCCTGCGCACCGTCCGTGTTCAATCAAAAGATCAACCGCCGTTTCGTGTTCAATGATCCGGATTCCGTCCCTCAGCTGCTGAAGCAGAAACCCGACCAAAATCCGCCCGGTTGCGTCTCCCCCGGCGTGAAGAATCCTTCTTTTGGAATGAGCGCCTTCCCTGCCGAGACAAAACGTTCCGTCTGATTTCATATCAAATGGAAATTGATCTTCTATCAGCCTGTTTATCATACTTTGTCCGCTTTGCAGCAAATGCCGCACGGCTGTCACGTCATTGTGCCCGCATCCCGCATACAGTGTATCGTTTACATGGGATTCAATGGAGTCATCTGTTGCGTATGAAACGGCAATCCCGCCTTGAGCATAATGCGAATTGCTGTTCGTTACGTTTCTTTTCGTAATGACGGTCACTTGGTATGACGGAGGAAATGAAGAAGCACAGGCGAGGGCCGCCGTCCCCGAACCAATGATGATAATTGTTTTTTCAGACATACATCACCCTCCTGTTTTATTTACACCTGTCTTGACACCTATATTTACACAACGATAAAATAAACTCAAGCTTTTTTTAACAGAAACGGATAGGAGACGGCCTGTATGATTTATCTTGATTACGCGGCGGGAACGCCATTAAGCAAAGAAGCCGCTGAAGTCTTTCAGCAGCTCAGTACAGAGGTATACGGAAATGCAAGCAGCCTTCATGACGCCGGGGGAAGAGCGGCGGATGTGCTGGAATATTGCAGACAGTCTGCAGGAAGATTGATCGGCGGTGCGGCAGACGGCATTTATTTTACAAGCGGCGGTACGGAAGCGAACATTCTGGCCGTCCAATCATTGCTGCATGGTCTCCCCGCAGGCAAAAAACATTTTATTACGACCGCAATGGAGCACCATTCGATCCATAATGCCGCGGCGTTTTTAGCTGATCAGGGCATTGACGTCACTGTCATTTATCCCGACAAAAACGGCCTTATAACCGAGGACATTCTTGCGGCTCATGTGCGTCCTGACACGGGGCTCGTTTCCATACAGCACGCCAATTCAGAAACCGGCCTCATCCAGCCTGTGGAACGTCTGGCCGCTTTTCTCCATCAGAGAAACATTTTTCTTCATTGCGATTGTGTTCAAAGTTTCGGCAAACTGCCGATTGATGCGGATCAGGCGGGAATCGACGCCCTTTCCGTCTCCGGCCATAAAGTATACGGCCCGAAAGGCACCGGGGCTGTTTACATTCGGCCCGGCATCAGCTGGAAGCCGGTTTATCCGCATACCGTGCATGAAAACGGGTTCAGGCCCGGTACGGTGAATGTGCCGGCTATCGGCGCTTTTACCGCGGCTGCGGAGTATACGGTGAAACACATGGAGAAACACCGTGAGCACGCTGACAGGCTGAGGAATTATTTTTATGAACAAATTCGGCTGCAGGGCCTTCCCATTTCATTTTCGGAGGAAGAAACCGGCGGTGAATGCCTGCCCCACATCATCGGGTGTTTTTTTCACTCCTTTGAAGGACAATATGTTATGTTAGAATGTAATCGTAACGATATTTGCATCTCAACCGGGAGCGCATGTTCCGCAGGCAGTCAAGGCCCTTCTTCAGCTATGAAGGCGCTGAGGAAAACCGAACGGGAAGCGCGGCAGTTTTTCCGGATCTCATTCGGAAATGAAACAACATGTGAACAGCTTGATATGCTGATACATACATTAACGGCGCTATGGGAGCAAAAGAAAGGAGAATCAGCAATTTGACAGAAGGAACGAAGCTCACGGGGGCGAAAAGACGCGACATGCTGCTTCTTTGGCTGAAAGAAGCCGGCTCACCATTAACAGGGGGCGAATTGGCCAAAAAAGCAAATGTCTCAAGACAGGTGATCGTGCAGGACATATCACTCTTGAAAGCAAAAAACGAGCCGATTATCGCAACAAGCCAAGGCTATTTATACATCAGCATGAACGCCGGCAGCGAAAATCATGTTGAACGGATTGTTGCCTGTCTGCATGGCCCGGAGCGAACGGAAGAAGAGCTTGAACTCATTGTCGATGAAGGTGTCACCATAAAGGACGTCATCATTGAACACCCCGTATACGGCGATTTAACCGCCGCCATAAGAGTGAGCACACGGAAAGAAGTCAAACAATTCATGAACCACATTAACTCGACAAATGCCGCGTACCTTTCACAACTGACCGAAGGCGTGCATCTCCATACGTTAAGCGCACCGACAAAAGAGCGGATTGACCAAGCATGCCAAGCGCTGGATGAGGCAGGGATATTAATAAAAGATTAAAAAAAAGCCCTCTGAAAGGGCTTTTTTTATATGGAATAGGATTGATATGTTCCCAGAAGCTTGACCCGGCAGCCGAGGGCTTCCATCTCTTGAACGGCACCGGGAATCAGCACCTGATCCATCGCCTGTTCAATATCAATAATAAAGAAATAGTTGCCGAGACCCGTTTTTGTCGGGCGCGATTCGATCTTTGATAAATTAAGGTTTCTCCATGAAAAAGCGGACAGCACCCTGTGCAGCGCGCCTGATTGGTCATCTTGGGGAAGCGTCACCATCATCGTCGTTTTCGGCCGTGAAGACAGTTTCGCACTCACTTCAAATGATACGTCTTTTTCAGGTGAAAGAATGACAAATCTCGTGTGGTTATCCTGATAATCCTGAATGTCCCGCCTCACGATGCTCAATCCGTATGTAGCGGCCGCCATTTCATTTGCAATCACGCCGATCGGAAGTTCCGGGTGCTCACTCACATACTTAGCAGCCGCACCGGTTGACTTCGCATACTCATAAGGAACGGCCGAAAAATGCCGGTGAAGAAATTTGTGGCATTGCGCAATCGCATGTGAATGAGAATAAATTTTCTCAAGCTGTTTCCACTCATTTTCTTTCGAAGGGTGAACGAGCAGGTGCTGGTGGATCGGCAGCGTCATTTCCCCCACGATCGCAAGGGGCTGCTCATGAATTAAGTAGTCAATCGTTAAGTTAACAGAGCCCTCCAGCGCGTTTTCCAAGGGAACAAACGCAAGATCAACTTCTCCCGCGACCGCCGCATCCATGCATGCCGGTATTGTATGATAAGGTGCTTGTGTCACGCTGTTTTGAAAGCAGGAACTGACTGCTAGATGTGTAAATGTGGCTTCTGGCCCTAAATAACCGACTTTCATGTTTCTCTTCTCTCCTTACGCGCCTGACCCTAAGATCTCAACTTTTTCTATAAAATCAAATTTTCTCAGTTTATTCATTAACGTATGAATGTTTTCTTCCATTGCGGACGTGCTGATTGAGAGCGTGACATTTGCCCTGCCCTGAAGCGGAATCGTCTGGTGAATGGAAAGCACGTTGCTTCCTGAGTCAGCTACCGCCTGCAAAAGCTGTGATAATGCGCCTGACCGATCCTCCAAATGAAAGAAAAGTGTGATTATTTGTTCTTTAACCATGGTGTAAAAAGGGAAAACCGCATCTCGGTATTTGTAAAAAGCGCTTCTGCTTAAATCGACTTTCTGCACGGCATCTGCAACTGATTCAGCCTTTTTTCTGTCCAGCAGCTTTTTGACTTCAAGGGTTTTCCGCATCGCATCAGGCAGAACGTCTTCACGCACTAAATAAAATGTCTCTTCTTTCACCTGCACCCCTCCCTCTTACATCAGAGAGCCTGCATCGCAAGCTCTCCGTCTTTTTAATCAATAAATTCAAATTCAAATTCAAGAAGCCGGATGATATCGCCATCTTTAGCACCGCGTTCTCTGAGCGCTTCATCAACGCCCATTCCGCGCATCTGTCTTGCAAAACGCTTGACGGATTCGTCACGGGAGAAGTCAGTCATTTTAAAGAGGCGTTCCAGGCTGTCACCTGAAAGCACAAATGCACCGTCCGGATCACGGGTAATGTTAAATGGAATTTCTTCGTCTTCCATCGTGTACATCACGCGGTTTTCCGCCAGCTCTTCTTCATCATAGAGCGGGAATTCAGGCGTTGTTTCCAGCTGGTTGGCGACTTCAAACAGAAGATCGCGAAGCCCTTCTCTTGTCACCGCGCTGATCGGGAAGACTGGGTGGTCATCCTGAAGCTTTTCTTTAAACGCTTTAAGATTTTCAGTCGCCTCAGGCATGTCCATTTTATTCGCAACGATAATTTGCGGACGCTCCGTCAGCCGCAGGTTATATTCACTGAGCTCCTGATTAATGGTCACATAATCCTCATACGGATCACGGCCTTCCATCGCTGACATGTCAATGACGTGAACGATGACACGCGTCCGTTCGATATGACGGAGAAATTGGTGGCCTAAGCCGACCCCTTCGTGCGCCCCTTCAATCAGGCCGGGCAGATCCGCCATGACGAAGCTTCTTCCGTCATCTGTTTCCACCATGCCCAGATTCGGAACAAGCGTTGTAAAATGATAATCGGCGATTTTCGGCTTTGCTGATGAAACGACAGACAGAAGCGTAGATTTTCCGACGCTCGGGAAGCCGACGAGACCTACGTCTGCAAGCACCTTCAGTTCAAGCACGATATAGCGCTCTTTTCCGGGCTCTCCGTGCTCTGACAGCTGCGGTGCCGGGTTGGCCGGTGTCGCAAAGCGGGTATTCCCGCGTCCGCCGCGTCCGCCTTTTGCGATGACGGCGCGCTGTCCGTGTTCAGTCAGATCGGCAATGACCTGTTTTGTGTCGTCATCTGTCACGACTGTACCGGGCGGAACTTTAACAACCATATCTTCCGCGTTTCTGCCGTGCTGATTTTTAGACATGCCGTGCTCGCCGCGTATCGCTTTGAAATGCCGCTGATACCGGAAGTCCATAAGCGTGCGCAGTCCTTCGTCCACCTCAAAAATGACGTCGCCTCCATTGCCTCCGTCACCGCCGGCAGGACCGCCTTTCGGCACGTATTTTTCACGGCGGAACGCAACCATTCCGTTACCGCCGTCGCCGCCTTTTACATATACTTTCACCTGATCTACAAACATAATATCCTCCGTTCTAAACCGTAAAAAACCGCTAGTTCATTCCAATTTCGGCCACACATTCATGGCCGGTCAGCTCAAATTGCATGACATCAAAGTCCTCATACCGCGATTTGCGAAATTCATCAAACACATCTGCATTAGCAATCGTTCCATGAAAATCGAGATATACAATAAGCTGTCTGTCAGGGTGATCCGTCTGCAGCGATACGGTCAGATGATTTTCACTTTCATTGCTTACCGCCAGCCCGAACAGATGAAACAGTTTTCTCATCAGGTTCGACAGCTTTTGATCATATGCCGATAAATCTTTTATTTCTCCGAGCACTTCGTATTCGAGCCTCATATAACGGGACTTCCAATTAAATGTCAAAAAGTCAAACGCCAAGTGCGGGGTTTTCAGGTTTGAGAGCTTTGATTCGTGTTTTGCATCTATGACCATTTCGTCAATTATTTCAACGACCCTGTCATACTTCTGCAAACTTAAGTTTCCTTTTATCAGCTGCAGCTTATTCATCCAATCATGACGGAAATGACCCATTAATTGGATCAGCTCATTGATCAGAGCCGCCTCGCTTACAGGTTCTTCTTGTTTCTTCGATACATCCTTCATTTTCGCACTCCCAATCGTTTAATTTCTTTTTAGGAGTCTTGATAAGTGTGTACTATGAATTATAACAGAGAAGGCTTTGTTAGAAAAACACTTGTTTTTCCTGGTTCATCATGTTCCTTTTTCGGATCGCATGCATGCGGATGCCAGGCAGAAACATTTTTGGTATCACTGCTTGGGGAACATATCCAGTGGGTATGAGAAGCTGATGTCCTCATTCAAGGCGGGGTTCACTCACGCGTCCTCTGCTTTTCATTCTTGATGTTACTCCGCTTACTGCAAAAAAAACTCCAGTCAACGACCGGAGTTTTTTGTGTCATTATTGAGCTACAGGATATACGCTCACTTTTTTGCGGTCACGTCCGAAACGTTCGAATTTAACAGTTCCGTCGATTTTAGCAAAAAGAGTGTCATCTCCTCCGCGGCCCACGTTTTCACCTGGGTAGATTTTCGTTCCGCGTTGACGGTAAAGGATAGATCCGCCTGTTACGAATTGACCGTCTGCACGTTTAGCGCCTAAACGTTTAGATTCAGAGTCACGTCCGTTCTTTGTAGAACCTACACCTTTTTTAGAAGCGAAAAACTGAAGATCTAATCTAAGCATGTAACTCACCTCCTATATTTGGTTTGCAGTCAACCGTAAGTGTTCACTGTAATCCCGTTCGATCGTTTCAAGAGAAACAATCATGCCTTCAATCAGCAGCTGCGCTTTTTGCAAAGCTTCCTGATCAGCGGATTCAGGGAATTCAAAGTAGAAATAACCCCCGTCCTCGCCTATATCAAGAATCGGTTCGAGAGGAGCCAGCGCGATAACCGCATTGACCGCTCCGAAAACGACAGCCGTGACCCCGGCGCATACGAGATCTCGTCCATGTTCAGCAAAATCGGCATGTCCCGTCATTTCAAAGGACAAAATGCCCCCGTCATTCCGGGATCTTCGAATTGTTGCCTCAATCATGCTTACGCGTTGATTTTTTCGATTGTCAATTTAGTATAAGGCTGACGATGACCTTGTTTTTTATGAACATTTTTCTTTGGCTTGTAACGGAAAACGGTGATTTTTTTCGCACGGCCTTGTTTTTCAACTTTAGCTGTAACTGTCGCGCCTGCAACTGTTGGGTTGCCGACTTTCACGCTGTCTCCGCCAACAAACAATACGTCTTCAAACGTCACTGTTTCACCTGCTTCAGCAGCAAGTTTTTCGATGTAAACAGTTTGACCTTCTTCAACTTTGATTTGTTTTCCGCCTGTTTTAATGATTGCGTACATTCTCTGCACCTCCTATTAGACTAAGACTCGCCAGCAACAGGGGGCTTTAAAGCTCTTATCACCTGTCCCGAGCGGTTGTAGCATTGGTGCTACATCCATAACATTAAAAAATATATCAGAACCAAAAGGATATGTCAATCTATTTCTAGTAAGGCAGCAGCAGGTCTTCCATGGAGGAATCTGTCCGTTTATCGGCAAAATATGCATGAAGCACTTCATTTTCATCAAGCTGGCTGAGCTTCTCGCCGGCTTTTTCAATGATAATGGGATGTTTGCAGCCCCGTTTGAATTCAGCCATGACATGCTTTACTTTGGCATCGGCCGCGACCGTCAAAGGATGCAGCATGGCGACATCGCGGTTTTTGCCGTAATATCTCTCTAAAAGAAACCTCAGCTGAATATAATGCCGCTTTCGGTATTCATCCCATAAGGAAGCCGCGAGAAAGACGAACAGCACCCATGCACTGACCTGCAGGGGGACGGCCAGTACAATCCAGCCGCAGAGCAAAAGCGCGGAAACGGCCGAAGTCTGCAGGCTGAGGAGATGCGCTTTTTGAAAAGCCATTTGTTTAGAAAAGTATAAGAACACGAACTTTCCGCCGTCAAGCGGCCAGATCGGCAACAGATTGATCAAAAGAATGGAGAGATTATAAAAGGTAAACATCTCAAATGTCTGCTGACTTGCAAAGCCGGAGATGAAAAGGAGCCAGGCTGCCGCCTGAAGCCACACGTGCTGAAGCGGGCCCGCCAGAATGACAGCAAATTCTTCTTTCAGCGGCCGGTTTCCGTGCTCTTCCACCTCAACCGTCCCGCCGAAAGGGAGCAAAAAGACGCGTTTAATGCGCCACGAAAAAAACACAGCCAGAGCAGCATGCCCCAGCTCATGAACGGATACGACCAGCAAAAGACACAAGAGCGCTTTGATGTGCCCCGTCAGAAAACCAAGCCCCATGATAATCCAAAGAAAAGGATGGACATGAATTTTGAAAAGAAGGCTGAGCCATTTATTCATCAAATGTGATCACCTGGATCGGATCTATGAATTTATCGCCATCCTGAATCGCGAAATAGTACTGGCCTTTACCTTTATCGCTGAGCTTGATCGAACCGATCTTTTTCCCTTTATCGATAAAGTCATACAATGATACGTTAACATCTTTGAGCCGGCCGTAAATGCTGCTGGTATTGTCGGCATGCTGCACCTTAACCGTCAGCCCTGTTTTTTTATCTTTGCTCACTTCCATAATGTACCCTTCTTTTACGCTGTCAATGGCTTCACTGGCCGTTTCGACAACGACGCCTTCTCCGTTATTTTGAAAGTTCTGCTGGATTTTCCCCGCGGCAGGAACGGCCATCTCCTGGCTGACCGCCACCTGACCGTCTTTCTTTTTTGTTCCCGGAGTGAGAAATGCGAGCGGGTTTCCGAAGGAGGATACAAACCAATTGTTTACGGCAGCAAACTGAAATTCTTTTTGAAAAGTCTGTGCGATCGCCGGTTTGATCTGACTCAGCGGCTGTTTGTCAGTTTTATAGGCGATAGCGGAAACCAGCACGAGACAGGCGGCCAGCAGGCATTTTAAAATAATAGAATTAGCGCTGATCAATGGATGCCGTCCGTTGAATTCGGGCGGATGTTCCGTTTGATATTCATAGTTCGGAAGAAGCCCGTGCTTTTCCTGCTCCTTGGACGTCTGCCATGCGGGAGGCTTCTGCGTCTGGGCGTTATGCACGAAAGTCCGTTTTGATTCTGGGCGCGGTTTTCTCCTTTTGGCCAGTCTTTTTCTAATTTCATCAGCTCTGTGACTCATCGCTATCATCCTTTGCAATCGTTGGGTTTGTACATCCTATGCCTTGTCCATTGCAAATATGCGCCCTGTTGAAAAACAAAAAAGACCTGATAAGCTGGGCTTCATCAGATCTTTGTATTCTAGTATATTTATGATCGCACGCCGAAAAATGACTTAATTTTCGCCATCATCCCTTTTTGCTGCTCTTCAAGCACCTGCAAAGGAACGGATTCTCCTAAAATGCGCCGGGCGATATTGCGGTAAGCAATGCTGGCGCGGTTTTTGGAATTCATGGCAATCGGTTCGCCGATATTTGAAGCTCTGATCACTTCATCATCGTCAGCAACGATCCCGAGGAGATCAATAGACAGATGATGAACAACCTCATCCACATCCATCGTATCACCGTTTTTCACCAGGTGATTTCTGATGCGGTTGACGATGAGGCGCGGCGGTTCGATATCTTCCTGCTCCAAAAGTCCGATAATGCGGTCAGCGTCCCGCACTGCTGATATTTCCGGCGTCGTCACCACAATCGCCTTATCAGCTCCGGAAACGGCATTTTTATAGCCTTGTTCAATTCCGGCCGGACAATCAATAATGACGTAATCAAATTCCTGCTTAAGCTCCTGCACAAGCGATTTGATCTGCTCAGGGACAACAGCCGTTTTGTCGCTTGTCTGGGCAGCCGGCATTAAATGAAGCAGATCATCAAAACGTTTGTCTTTGACAAGCGCCTGATGCGTCTTGCATCTGCCTTCAATTACATCTACTAAGTCGTAAATAATTCTGTTTTCAAGACCCATTACGACATCAAGGTTGCGCAGTCCGATATCTGTGTCTACCAAACAGACGCGCTTCCCTAAAATGGCTAAGGCGGTACCGAGGTTTGCAGATGTTGTTGTTTTACCTACTCCGCCTTTTCCCGAAGTTATTACGATAGCCTCACCCAATTTCACATTCCTCCCTCAAGCCTTGTTAGATCAGGTCTTAAATGAGCCAATTGCTGAAGGCGTTCAATGACCATATTTCCGTCAGTATCTAAATAAGCACATTCCATGTCGTTCCCTTTTTGAATGTGGTCTGGGGAGCGATTTAACACGTGATTGATCCTCAATTGTGTCGGCATCATTTCGGATGCGGCGATCACAGCCCGGTTATTTCCGTTATAACCCGCATGGGCAATCCCTTTTAATGAACCGAGAACAAATATATTTCCTCCGGCTCTGATCGTACCGCCGGGATTCACATCTCCGATTAAAAGCAAATCTCCCGTGACATGAAGCACCTGACCTGAACGGACAATTTTAGAAACAGAAACAATTTCCTGCTCCTCTTTCATCCGCTTCGCTTCTTCTTTGGCGATGACTTCACTGTCAATTGAATGCACGACTAAATCTTTCTTTGACGCGATCAGTTCAGTAAGCTGCTCTGCCTGTTCCTGATACAGATACCGATGCCCGAGTTTAATATGAACACTGATTTTTTGGCCTTTGCCATCAGTATATTGTTCAATTGACAGCATATTTTGAAGACCATCAAGTAGCTCATCAAAAGAACACGCATCATCAAGATGTAATGTTAAGCCGTTTTTTGTTCCTTTTATTGTTACATATTGCTGCTTTTTGGTCTTCATCAATGTTCACCTCAACAACATACTCTTTTCGTCAAAAAAAGATAAAATCCTTTTTACTCATCTCTTAATTCTTTCTTCAGACTTATATAAAACAGCCTAAAGGGCAGGACTAATATAATGGCTCCCGCAATATTCAGCACAGCAGTCGGCAAAAACCGCTGAATGACAAAATCGTTAAACGTCATTGTACCGCTGCGGATTAACGTCTGAATGCCGTAGACGTAAAATTCAAGCACACATACGCTCAGCACAGCGACCAGAATGACCATCAGGGCGTTTGTCTGCAACACCTTAAACGCTTTGGCCGCCAGGTAGCATAAACCGGCAAAACCAAACATATAAACGCCTAAAACACCCGTATAATTGATGTCATAAAGGAGTCCGAAAATGAAACCGTAGATCACCGCATGCTTTTGGTTGATATAAGCGGACATAAAAATCAGCGCGAGCAAAAGAAAGTGCGGAACGACCTGCTGCTCGTCGGAAACGAACGGAAAATGCACCAGATCTGTATAGATGCTTTCCGCACAAAAGACCACAATCATAATCAAAGGGAGAAGGAAACGTTTCACGATCCTTCCTCCCCTGTTGCTACGCTTCGGTTCACGACGATGACATGGTCGAGATCATACAGATCCGCAGCCGGTTTAACGTAAGCGATTTTCGTCAGGCCGTACGCATCCGATTCTACATCTGTTACTTCACCGACCGTCAGCCCTTGAGGAAATACGCCGCCCGTTCCGGAGGTTTCCACAAGGTCGCCTTTTTTCACTTCACGTTTGTCATCCGGTTCAAGGATGGTCATTTTGAGAGTCTGCTTCTTTTTGTCATACCCCTCAATTAAACCGTAGCCTTTGCTTCCCTTTTTGCCGGAGATTTTGGTGGCCACTCTGTTATTGCGGTCAACATCGCTCAGCAGCTGAACGGCGGATGTGAAACTGTTGAGTCCGCTGCTTTTGATCTTCCCGACAAGCGCACCCTTTTCGTTTGTGACAGCCATGTCCTTGGCCACTTTCTGCTTCGTTCCCTTATTGATCATGATCTGCTTGTACCATTGATCAGGATTTCTGGCGATAACGGTCGCTAAAATCGGTTCATAGTCGGAAATCGACTTGACATGCCCGAGTTCATCACGCAGCTTCTTGTTTTCATCTTTGAGTTCTTGGAGCTTCGCTTCATATTGCGTCTGTCCGTCCAGCTTTTGTCTTAAGCGTTCGTTTTCTTTGTACGTGTTTTTCAGGTCTTTTATGTCCCCGAAGAACCCTGCAAAATATTCGGCAGGCGTGTGAAAAATATTTTGAAATACTCCCGTCGTATCACCGATCAGCTTTTCAGGCCAGGTGGTATTACGGCCGTTCTTCAGCGAGAATCCAATCATAGCCACCAATATGATAATACACAGAAGTAATAGCATTAACCGTTTATTCGGCATCGTGATACACCTCTTCTATTTAACTCCTGATTATCTTGTTTTTCCTTTGAAAAGATGGATGTGCTCCAGTGCTTTTCCCGTGCCGATCGCAACACAATCCAGCGGATCTTCAGCGATAAGAACAGGCATTTTCGTTTCGTCGCTGATGACCTTGTCGAGATTGCGGAGCAGGGCGCCTCCCCCTGTTAACACAATACCTCTGTCCATAATGTCAGCGGCCAGCTCAGGCGGTGTTTTTTCAAGCGTGCTCTTCACCGCGTCAACAATTGAGAGAACTGTATCACGTAGCGCATTTGCAATTTCAGTTGCCGTAATTTCGATCGTTTTCGGCAGACCTGTCAGGAGATCGCGGCCGCGGATTTCCATTGACGTATTTTCTTCACCGGTTTCCGCTGAGCCGATTTCCATTTTAATGGCTTCCGCAGTACGGTCACCGATCATCAGATTATATGTTTTTCTGATATAGCTGATGATTGAGTCGTCCATTTCGTCACCGGCTACGCGGATTGACTGAGACGTGACAATGCCTCCTAAAGAAATGATCGCCACTTCAGTTGTTCCGCCGCCGATATCAACGACCATGCTGCCCGTCGGCTCCCATACCGGAAGATTCGCGCCGATTGCTGCCGCAAACGGTTCTTCAATCGGATAAGCGTCACGTGCGCCAGCTTGTCTTGTCGCGTCGATAACCGCCCGTTCTTCAACGGCAGTAATACCTGACGGCACACACACCATAACGTACGGCTTTCTCGCAAACAATCCTTTATTTTTCACAGCCTGATTAATGTAGTATTTCATCATTGTCGCAGTTGTTTCATAATCAGCGATAACGCCGTCTTTCATCGGACGGAGCGCAACCACGTTGCCCGGAGTTCTTCCGATCATGTTTTTAGCATCGTTACCGACCGCAACGATTGATTTCGTATCCGTTTGCAGAGCAACCACTGACGGCTCTCTCACTACGATTCCTTTACCTTTAACAAACACAAGCGTATTCGCAGTTCCCAAATCTATACCAAGGTCTCTTGTACCAATTCCGAACATATGTATGTATCTTCCTTTCTTAAAGCAAAAATACCCTAAAGGGAAAAACTCATAAAATCTATTATATCTTAAATCAACGAAAAAAAAAGTGTTACAAATATCCTTTTTCCTTTAAACTCACAAATTTTTTGTCACCAATGACCAAATGATCCAGCAACTCGATGCCGATTAAATTTCCGCACTCAAAAAGCCGTCTAGTTACTTCTATATCTTCCCTGCTCGGTGTGGGATCTCCTGAAGGATGATTGTGAACGCAAATGAAGGACGCGGCGGATCGTTTGAAAGCTTCTTTAAACACCTCCCGCGGGTGGACAATAGATGAATTCAGACTTCCGATAAAAATGGTGCGTTTATGAATGACTTGATTTTTGGTATTTAAATATAAACAGACAAAATGCTCTTGGGATAAAAAGCGCATATCCTCCATCACATACTTCGCCCCGTCTTCGGGAGAACGGATGACGCAATGCTCTCCGGCGGATGTCTTATGAATACGGCTCCCCAGCTCAATTGCAGCAAGGATCTGAACGGCTTTCACCGTGCCGATTCCGGGGATGCTGGAAAGCTCCTGGGCAGAAGCGCCTTTTAACAGGCGCAGCCCGTCAAACGTCCGCAGCAGCCGGTGAGAGAGATTCATGACGGACTCATGTTTCGTTCCCGTCCTCAGCAGAATGGCGAGCAATTCATTGTTAGAAAGATGTTCGGCCCCGCAATGCAGAAGCCGCTCTCTCGGTTTTTCTTTTTCGGGGAAATCTCTTAATTTTAACGGCAGATCACGGATGATCAACCCCTCCTTGTTCCCCTTCCCGGTTTGAACATCAAGCTTTTATATTAAATTCTTTCAGGGCTCTCATTGTTTTAGCGACAGGCAGCCCGACGACAGAATAGAAATCACCGTCTATTTTTTTCACTAAAAGCGCGCCTTTTCCTTGGATGCCGTATGCACCTGCTTTATCCATCGGTTCTTTTGTTTCAATGTAGAGCTGTATTTCGTCTTCACTGAGCGGCCAAAATGTCACTTCCGTCTTGTCACAGAACGTTTCTTTCCGGTCATGCGTCTGAATGCTGACCGCCGTAATGACTTGATGGCTTCGGCCGGAAAGCCTCCGCAGCATGTGTGCCGCTTCTTCTCTGTCACGCGGTTTGCCGAGGCATTCACCGTCTATGCACACCATCGTGTCAGCCCCGATAACGACTGCATCGGGATTTTCGGCCAATACAGCACCGGCTTTTTGCTCGGCCAAACATTGGACGTTTTCTTCCGGCGAAAGGTTTCGATTTAATTTTTCATCTGTGCGGCTCGCAATAATGCTGTAAGGAATCTGAAGAAGATTAAGGAGTTCTTTTCTTCGCGGAGATTGTGATGCGAGTATTAAGCGTTTTGTCATGATTGTCATCCTTTCAGGGTTTGCTTAAGAAAAAAAGATACTCGTCTATCCTACCAAATCAAGCGGACAACCACAATTTCAGAAAAATAACTTTTTGATGACAAAATAAAAAATCCCGCCGCATGACGGGAGAAAGAAATATTATTTTACAATGCTTAAAAGCTCTTTCTGGGCTTTCCAGCCGGATTCGGAACCGGACGTTTCCAGTTCTTTCAGCGCTTGAAGGACGGCCTCTTTCTGCTTTTTGTCAGCGGCGGCTGCGCCGTCTGCCGCTTTGGCTGCTTCAGCCACATCTGATTTTGAAATATCTTTGCCGGTAATTGCTTTGGCCGAGAGCTCAGATGCTAGTTTAAAAGAGTCTTCCAAGCCTGAATCGACCGCAAAGCTGAGCTCTTTTCCGCCCCATGCCTCAAAATCATGGTCTATCAGCGCCTGACCCAATTGCTGTGATAAGCTTTTTTCCGCTGCAAGACCGGCGATCACGTATGTGTATCCGTCTTCTTTTGCCAGAGAGACGGCCGAGTAACCTTTTTCAGTCAGCTGGTCAACGAGCGTTTGCGCTCCTTTTTCTGATGAAAATTTACCGGCCTGCACCGCATATGTTTTATAGTTTCCCTCTGACTCTTCCGCATTTCCTGTGGCGCTTGTTTCTTGCTTGTCTTTTGATACATCTCCCGCTTTCACCGTCTGCCCTTGTGAACCTTTGTCGGCGGAAGCTGGAGCAGCGGCTTCTTTACTTCCCGACATATTTAAGGCGACGAGGCCGAGCCCGGTGCCTAAAACAGCCGCAACGGCAATTGTCGTGACCGCTTTTTTTACGGGAGAAGACGGCTGCTTCTTTTTCGGAAAATGAGGGCCTGTGTTTTTCTTTTGATATGGCGGGACGACTTTCGGGTCATCTTCAAATACCTCCTGATTCTTCTCATCATCCCAATTGAAATCTTCTTCCTTCGGATCTTCATGGGAAGCTGCGATCTCCTGCTCCGCCTTCTTTGTTTCTTCCCAATTTGAAAATGTGACGGTTTTCTCCCCGCCTTCATTCACATCTTCTTGTCCATACATCGTTTCTTCTTTTCCGTTAATCGTTACTTTAAGGGCATTGTTTTTGGCTTTGCTGTTCTTTTTGCTCTTCCTTTTTTTCAACGTCTCTTCCCCCTTGCATTCGTCTTGGCCGTACCTTGAACTGATCATGGTTCACACTTTAGCATAGGCGAAAAAAAAAAGAACAAGACTTTTGTCGTCTTGTCCAAAAAAAGTTCGCCAAATTTTTCAAGCTCCTCCGGAAGCGAGTTTGATGTAAAACGAAAACAGTTCTTCACCGTATAAATAACTCACAGCGCTCCCGGCCGCGATGGCGGGCGCAAACGGGAAAGGCTGCTTTTTACCAAGCCTGCCGCCCGCTGCGGCGCACATCCCGTATACGGCTCCGATTATAACGGAAAGAAAGAATGCAATGAGTACGAGCTTCACGCCGAGCGCAAGGCCGATGACCCCAAACAGTTTCACATCACCTGCACCGATGCCTCCTTTACTGACAAACATAATAAAAATAAGCAGAAAAAATCCGCAAACGGCTCCGGCAAACCCCGCATACCATGAATCCAGCGGAGAAAAAATACGGCCGACGATGAGAAGCGGCAGAAAAAACAGCAGAACCTTGTCAGGAATCAGCATATATTGCAGATCTGTCACGGTAACAATCATTAATAGAGACAGAAATAACAGCGCGACTAACAGTTCTCTTGAGAAACCGAAATGAATACCGGCAGCCGTAAATAAACATGCCGTCCAGCATTCCGCCGCCGGATACATAATCGACAGCTTCCCACGGCAGTTTCTGCATCTCCCTTTTTGCAGGACATAAGAAACGACGGGCACCAGCTCACCCCAGGAGAGCGGCAGGCCGCAAAAGGAACAGGATGAGCGCGGCGAAATAACCGAGATCCGAAGCGGGATACGGCACGCTGCTGTATAAAAAAAAGAACCGAAAATCAAACCGAGCAAAAACAGAATCAAAAGCACTCAGACCACACCTTTTCTATCAATCTGGCTCAGATTGTAGCATAGAAAAACATCATGCCTGAAATGGCTGAAACTATATTTTCCTCATAAAAACACCCGGCAAAACCGTAAAATGGTTTGCCGGGTATCCGAAGAGCTGTCAGATAAGCCGCTTTCTCATTTCTGAAATAAAATATAAGGATCCGGTAATGATGATGACATCATCCGTTCCGTCTTTTTGCTTAATCCATTCTGTCACACTGTCCGGGTTTTCATCGAAGCTTTTGTTCGCAAGACTGCTTGCATTGTAAAGGTCTTTTGCGCTTGAAGCACGCGGAAAATCAAATGATACAAAATGAATGGAGTCTGCTTCGGTTTCAAGCTTTTTAATCATTTCCTGATACGGTTTGTCTTTTAATGCGCTGAATACGACATGGATGTTTTTATCAGCAAAGCGCTGCCTGATCGTTTCTGTCAGCGTTTCAACGCCCTCTTCGTTATGCGCACCGTCTGCAAATACTAAAGGGCGGCTTTGAAGCCGTTCAAATCGGCCCGGCCACGAAGCCTTTTTCAGACCGTTTCGCAATGCTTCTTCAGAAATGGCGGCGACTGTCAGGCGATTCAGCCATTCAGCGGCCAATATCGCCAATGCCGCATTCTGCCTCTGATGAATGCCGATCAGCGACGTTTGAATGTTATCATAGCAGTTCGTTTCCGTTTCCAGCGAAAAGCTTTCACCGTACGGAAGCGCCGCTTCATTAAAAAGTCTGCACGTTTTATATAGCGGCTGGCACGGAGCCTGCTTCTTTTCGGCTTCCGCTTCAATAACGCCGAGTGCTTCCGGCTGATTGACGCCCGTTATGACAGGAATGGCTTTTTTGATAATACCGGCTTTCTGCCCGGCGATCTCCTCGATGGTATTGCCTAAAATCGCCATATGATCATGCCCGATACTTGTAATGACCGACAAGAGCGGTTTCACTATATTGGTTGAATCAAATGTGCCGCCCAGCCCCGCTTCAAAAATGACAAAATCGATATCATCCCGCTTCGCAAAATATAAAAATGCACACGCTGTAATGATTTCAAATTCTGTCACCGTTCCGGCATCGGTCTTATCGAGCTCATCGACTATCGGTTTTATTTCATTAACGAGCGCTCTCCATTCCTCATCAGAAATCGGCGTGCCGTTAACGCTGATACGCTCATTGAACGTAATGATGTAAGGAGATGTGAATGTGCCGACCGTATAACCGGCTTCCTGAAGCACGGATCGGATAAAAGAGACGGTTGATCCTTTACCGTTTGTGCCCGCCACATGAATGGCGCGGATGTTCTTTTCCGGGTGTTCCAATTTTTCCATCAGCCTTTCCATACGGAGAAGGCCCGGCTTAACGCCGAACTTGAGTCTGCCGTGAATCCAGCTGATCGCTTCTTTGTACGTCTTAAACAATGAAATCCCCTCTTTTATACGACAAGGCGGTTTCTTAGGAAACCGCCCCGCTGGTTTATCAGCCTTTCAGCTCTGCAATCCGCTGCCGGACAGCTTCGCGTTTCGCCGTGTAGTCTTTCTCTTTTGCGCGTTCTTCTTCAATGACATGCTCAGGAGCTTTTTTAATGAATCCTTCGTTGCCGAGTTTTTTCTGAACGCGTTCGACTTCTTTTGTCAGCTTGTCGAATTCTTTTTGCAGACGGGCGATTTCCTCATCAATGTTAATCAGCCCTTCAAGCGGCAGAATGACTTCCGCTCCGGTAACGACTGCTGTCATCGCTTTGTCTGCCGCAGTGATATCCGTCCCGATTTTCAGCGTGCTCGGATTCGTGAAACGCTCAACGTAAGAACGGTTCTTCTCAAGGCGGCCGGCAATGTCTTCCGTAGATGTTTTAATGTAAAGCTCAACCTGCTTGCTCATCGGGGTGTTGACTTCGCTCCGGATATTGCGGACAGAACGGATTAATTCAACAAGCAGTTTCATATCAGCAGCCGCCTCTTGATCCGTATGTTCCGGCACCGGAACCGGCCAAGAGCTGATCGTGATTGACTCGCCTTCATGAGGAAGGTGCTGCCAAATTTCCTCCGTTAAGAACGGCATAAACGGGTGAAGAAGGCGCATCGTTTGGTCAAGCACGTACGCCAGGACAGAGCGGGTTGTTTTCTTCGCCGCTTCATCTTCACCGTACAGCGGAAGCTTCGCCATTTCAATATACCAGTCGCACACATCGTCCCAGATAAAGTTATACAGGTGGCGTCCGACTTCTCCGAATTCATAACGGTCCGCAAGCTGGGTTACATCTTCAATCGTTTCATTCAGTCTTGTGAGAATCCACTTATCAGCAACTGATTTCTCACCGGACAGATCAAGCTCGTCATACGTCATGCCGTCCATGTTCATTAAGGCAAAACGGGAGGCGTTCCAAATTTTATTTGCGAAATTCCATGTAGATTCCACTTTTTCATAGCTGAAACGGAGATCCTGCCCCGGTGAACTTCCGGTTGCCAGGAAATAGCGGAGGGAATCCGCTCCGTACTTGTCGATGACATCCATCGGATCAACACCGTTCCCAAGGGATTTACTCATTTTTCTGCCCTGCTCGTCACGGATTAAGCCGTGAATCAGCACGTCTTTGAACGGGCGCTCACCGGTAAACTCAAGACCTTGGAAAATCATCCGGGATACCCAGAAGAAGATGATGTCATACCCTGTCACAAGAACATCGGTTGAGTAATACCGCTTAAAGTCTTCAGCGTTTTCATCAGGCCAGCCCATTGTAGAAAACGGCCAAAGCGCGGAGCTGAACCATGTATCAAGCACGTCTGAATCCTGTTCCCAATTTTCGCTGTCTTCAGGCGCCTCAAGGCCGACATACACTTCTTTGGTTTCTTTATGATACCAAGCCGGGATGCGGTGGCCCCACCACAGCTGACGGGAAATACACCAATCACGGATGTTTTCCATCCAGTGGAGATACGTTTTCTCGAAACGGTCAGGAACAAAGTGAACTTTCTCTTCTTTTGACTGAAGGTCAACCGCCGCATCTGCCAGCGGCTGCATTTTGACAAACCATTGTGTGGACAGGTACGGCTCAACAACGGCGCCGCTTCTCTCACTGTGGCCGACAGAATGCATATGGTCTTCGATTTTAAAGAGAACGCCTGTCTCCTGGAGATCTTTGACGAGTTTTTTGCGGCATTCAAACCGGTCCATGCCGTTATATTCGAGCGCTTTTTCATTCATTGTTCCGTCTTCATTCATGACAAGAATCCGCTCTAAATTGTGTCGGTTTCCGAGTTCAAAATCATTCGGGTCATGGGCTGGCGTGATTTTAACGGCTCCAGATCCGAATTCCATATCAACATAATCATCGCCGACGATCGGAATTTCGCGGTTTGTAATCGGCAGAATCACCGTTTTACCGATCAAGTGCTTGTAGCGCTCATCTTCAGGATGAACCGCGACAGCCGTGTCGCCAAGCATCGTTTCCGGACGGGTGGTCGCGATTTCAATTGAGCCTGAACCGTCTGCTAACGGATAGCGCAAATGATAAAACGCGCCCTGTACGTCTTTGTAAATCACTTCAATATCGGATAAAGCCGTTTTTGTGGCAGGGTCCCAGTTGATGATATATTCGCCTCTGTAAATCAAGCCTTTTTCGTACAATTTGACGAATACTTCACGCACGGCTTTGTTCAGCCCTTCATCAAGAGTGAAACGTTCGCGCGAATAATCGAGTCCAAGTCCCATTTTGGCCCATTGGCTGCGAATGAAATCAGCATACTCTTCCTTCCACTTCCATGTTTCTTCAAGAAATTTTTCGCGTCCAAGGTCATAGCGGCTCGTGCCCTGTTCGCGGAGTTTCGCTTCGACTTTTGCCTGAGTGGCGATGCCGGCATGGTCCATCCCCGGAAGCCAGAGCACGTCATAGCCCTGCATGCGTTTCATACGCGTAACGATATCTTGCAGCGTCGTATCCCACGCATGACCGAGGTGAAGCCTGCCCGTCACGTTCGGCGGCGGAATGACGACAGAATACGGCTGTTTCGTTTGATCGCCGCCCGCTTCGAAATATTTTCCTTTCAGCCAAAAATCATAGCGGCCTTTTTCTATCGCAGACGGATCATATTTTGTCGGCATTGTTTGTTCGTTTGTATCCATAATAACCCTCCAGCATGTTTAGAAATGGCTGAGCAACTAAAAAAGAGCCTTCATCCTGATAAAGGACGAAAAGCTCTTTCGCGGTACCACCTTTTTTCATGAACAGATCTGTTCATGCACTTAAACGGATAACGGGTGCGGCCCGAATTTCTCTACTGTATGTTCAAGAAATTATGCTCCCGGGCGACCTTCCAATGAGACGGCATAAGAAGCCTTTCAGCACAGTAGCTTCTCTCTCTTCATGCGTCTTTCTTGTACTCTTCCCGTTCAAAGCAGGTGTATTCTATCAGCTCATGATCTTATTTATTATGTTCTTTATTATAGTAAAAGTGTTTTTGATTCGTCAATCATCTTTTCCAAAAACCGCTGCCGTCATACATAAATGGGCATGCACCCCGCCCTTTTCCGCACATACGATACAAAGAAAGGCGAATGTGAGGAGGAATTGCCGTGAAAAAAAGATTCAATTCTTATTCGCTCCCCCAGTGGGCCAGACAGGTCCGCCTTGTATCCGCGCAAGTCATTATACCGATTACGATCTTTCAGGGAATCAGGACGATTTTCTTTCCGACGACTTTTGATGTCCTTCTGCTTGCCATCCTGCTGTTTTTAGCGTGCGCCCTGCATTTGGAATGGATATAAAAAAACGAGTCCCGTTATGAAGAGGACTCGTTTTCCGCCTTTATTTTTTTCTCCTGCTCAATCTGATACACCTTCATGAGAAATGGTTCAACATTTTTCATCTGCCAAAACGCCCTTAATAATTGCGAGCACTCTTCTTTTTCAGAGCCCCTTTGAGCGGTCTGATACCGTTTCAGCACTTTGTACATGCCGGACGGATAAGCCATATAGCTGAGAAACAGGCTGATTTCCGCTTCACGGAGCGGAAATGATTTATGATACGTATAAAACCAGTCAAGACACTCCGGACACGCTTTCGGATAGCTTCTGAACAATCTGGAATAAAAGCCGAGCAGATCATTTTGCGGAGGGCCCAGCGCAGCTTTCTCGAAATTGGTGAAAAAGCCCGCTCCCACGTCATTATATAGAAAATGGCGGCTCGATAAGCTGCCGTGATTGATCACCGCTCTCGTCTTATCAAGATCCTTTGCCGCTTCGAACCACTCCTCCAGACGCTCCAGAGCAAAATTGACGGCGGACACCGTTTCTGTAAGATACGTAACGGCCTGCAGTTCAAAAGGAGAAAGGTACCACTCTTTTTCCGCCCGGTCGGCAAATTGTTCATAGACGAGCTTATCATTTTCCCAATCTCTTTTCGTTACTTCATAAAAGCCGCTGATATCTTCAGTACTGATTTGGATGTCCCGCACGGTCGCGGAGTGGAGCTTCGCAACCTCTTTAAAAAGGTAAACATGCTTTTGATCCAGTTCTTCTTCCTGATCGTACTGAAGCCAAGGCATTAAATAATAAGAATCCTCCGTCTGGCTTCCGGCAAAAAAATCGCCTGCATGCGTGCGGTAGATCGGAACAAATGAACGGTAGCCTTTCTCCTCAATCTCAATCATATGATCCGTAAAATCATTGCTGCGGGCCGGCTTGAGCTGTTTCAAAGCAAAAATGCCGTGGTTTGAGTAGACTTTCCATACATGCGGGCTGACAGGCTCAATATACTCAGCCGCCAGCCCGTATTCCTGAAGCACTGATTGGACTGCTTCCATTCCATTCACCACATTTTTACGGCCTCTTTGTGCTTACGCATGGCTGTTATTATATTCAGGTATATACAGAAGCTGACCTTCTTCAAGCTCGTCATCAAACGATAAAGAATTCGTTCTGATAAGCTGCTGGGATGTGATGTCATATCGTTCGCACACCCGATCGATTGTATCTTGCTGCTGTACAATGCAAATTTTCATTCTCGAAAACTTTTCTTCTTCTCTTGTAAATAATTTTGTCAAATAATGAGAGTTGTCATTTTCCTTCTGATCCGTTTTCGGTGCCGGTTCTTCATTCTCTCTTTCGGACTTAAGCGGCTCAGGCCGTTCAGATGCCGCCGGTTCTTCAGGCGGCAGTTTGGAAAACTGAAAAGACAAATCAAGAGGTTCCCCGGTTTCCTCCTCCGGCTGCGCCATCTTCCTTACCTCAATTTCAAACCCTTCATCAGCCTGGGTTTCTTCCTCAAGAAACTTAGGAGCGCTGTAAAATTCCTCTTCCCGCGGTTCCGGAACGAACTCGCGATAAGCGGGCTCCTGTTCTTCTTCAAAAACCGCAGGCTCCTCTTCGTCTTCTGTCTCCTCTTGATCACTCTGACGGAGAAGCGGTTCGGCCTCTGGCTGCTCTTCTATTTCAAGGGCGGGCTGTTCCTCAACCTCTGTTTTTTCTGCATGCGGGGTCAGAGTAAAAGCAGGGGAAACCGGTTCAACATCATCCTTTGGCTCTTCCAGCACTTCCGCTGCATCATCCTCAGATACAGGCTCATTCCTTTCAGCCGACATGATTGCAGGCTCCTCAGCTTCTTCCGGCTCTTCTTCGTCTTGGACGGCAGCGGGAGGAGGAGGCTCAGTAATTGAAACAGGTTCCGGCACCTCTTCCAGCCTCAGAACAGGGGCGGTTTCCTCATCCTCCTCTTTTTCTTCTTCCTCTTCCTGCCTGAGTATAGGCGGAGTCTCTTCCTCATTCTCCACGGTTTCTTGTATTGCTTCTTCTTCCGATACACTCAGCGGCTCTTCAGGAATCTGACGTATCATTAATTCTGGTTCATTTTCTTCCTCGGAACGATGTTCAGCAAGATTGATCATTTCTTCTCTGGAAAATTCAGGCGCCACATACAGAGGGATTTCCGGCTCTTTTGGCTCGGTTTCCTCAAGCAGTCCTTCAATTGCCAAATCAGCCTGAATGGTTAAGATTCTTGAATCCGTCAACTGATAATCAAAGGCATCAATAAAAACGAAAACATCATTGAGGTGGCTCACTTTATTTTTCGGAATCGTGATGTCTACCGGGAAACAATGAAGGAGCTCTGCAGTGCCATCCTCCCTTGCCCTCACTTCCTCTACATGTCTCAGCTCTCTATCAAGCTCTTCGAAATGACTGCTGTGATCTATGTTGTACTCGCCAGTAAGTTCTAATGATCCTTTAATTGAGACATAATCATTTACTTCCTGCACCCTGATATCAGGGTCTAATGAAATCGAAAGTAATTCAGAAACTTCCTGTCCTTTTTGGAAACAGATTGATTCTTCAACAGAAAATTGCAACCGGTGATTATGCGGCAAGTTCATATCCTCCTTTCATCTAATCCATACAATTAGATGTCACTAAAGGTGTATGCCGCAATCCGGATAAATATGATAAAGGAGGCATTGAAAAAAGCCGATACAAGACTTGCTTGCATCGGCTTTTCGGTATCAGCGGCTGATAGTCTGGAACACTTTCTCAGCGGCTTGAATGGTTTTTTCAATATCCTCCATTGTATGCGCAGTGGAGAGAAACAATCCTTCAAATTGAGACGGCGGAAGAAATACGCCTGCGTCAGCCATCCCTTTATAATATTTGGCGAACAGCTTTAAATCAGATGATTTAGCTGTTTCATAGTTAATGACAGGCTCATTTGTGAAAAAGAATCCGATCATTGAGCCCGCACGGTTAAACGTGTGCGGAATGCCATGTGCTTCAGCGGCTTTGGAAATGCCTTCTTCAAGCATATCGCCTTTTTTCACAAATTCTTGGTAAGATTCAGGTGTGAGCTGCTGTAACGTCTCAAGTCCCGCTGTCATGGCAAGCGGATTTCCCGACAATGTTCCCGCCTGATAGATCGGACCGCTCGGAGCGATTCGTTCCATGATTTCGGCTTTGCCGCCATACGCACCGACAGGAAGACCGCCGCCGATGACTTTGCCGAGACACGTTAAGTCAGGCGTCACGCCGAAATATCCTTGCGCACAGTTATAGTCCACGCGAAAACCGGTCATGACTTCATCAAAAATTAACAGCGCGCCATTTTGTTCCGTGATGTCACGAAGCCCTTGCAAAAAGCCTTCCTGCGGCGGAACAACGCCCATATTGCCGGCTACCGGCTCAACAATGACCCCGGCGATATCTTCACCGTACTCACGGAATGCGAGTGCAACGCTTTCCAAGTCGTTATACGGAACGGTAATCGTATTCATCGCGATTCCTTCAGGCACACCCGGGCTGTCAGGAAGGCCGAGTGTCGCCACCCCGGATCCCGCTTTGATCAGCAGCGAATCACCGTGGCCGTGATAACACCCTTCGAATTTCAAAATTTTATTGCGGCCGGTATATCCTCTTGCCAGACGAAGAGCGCTCATTGTCGCCTCTGTTCCGGAGCTGACCATCCGTACGATTTCAACAGACGGCACACGGTCAATGACCAATTTGGCCAGTTCGTTTTCCACTTCAGTAGAAGCTCCGAAACTTGTTCCGTTTTCCGCGACCTTTTTCAGGCTTTCAACGACGCGGTCGTTGGTGTGGCCCAAAATGAGCGGACCCCAGCTCAGCACATAGTCGATATATTCATTGCCGTCAATATCAAAAATTTTCGATCCTTTGCCGCGCTGCATAAAAATCGGGTCCATATCAACTGATTTAAATGCGCGCACCGGGCTGTTCACTCCGCCCGGCATCAGTTTCTGTGCTTCTTTAAAAGCGGATTTTGATTTTTCATAGTTTCTCATCTGCCTCAGCTCCCGTCAAATGAAATTCTTATTCAGCAAGCCATTTTGCTGCGTCTTTTGCATGATACGTCATAATGAGGTCGGCACCTGCACGTTTCATGCTCGTTAAAATTTCAAGCACCATTTCTTTTTCTTTAATCCAGCCGTTTTGGGCTGCAGCTTTCACCATAGAATACTCCCCGCTTACATTATAAGCGACCAGCGGCAGGTGATGGCGGTTTTTCACATCACGCATAATATCTAAGTATGACATAGACGGTTTGACGATTAAAAAGTCAGCGCCTTCTGCAGCGTCTGATTCAGCCTCACGGAGCGCTTCCAAGCGGTTGGCCGGATCCATCTGATATGTTTTTCGGTCGCCGAACTGCGGTGTGCTGTCAGCCGCGTCGCGGAACGGACCGTAAAATTCACTTGAATATTTCACGGCATAGGACATGATCGGAATATTTGTGAATCCTTCTTTGTCAAGCGCTTCTCTGATCACTGTGACAAAACCGTCCATCATGTTTGAAGGAGCGATGATATCAGCGCCGGCTTTAGCCTGGCTGACGGCTGTCTGCGCCAGCAGTTCAAGCGACTCGTCATTCAGGATTACTCCGTCTTTCACAACGCCGCAATGGCCGTGATCCGTATATTCACAGAGGCATGTATCAGCGATTACGATCATTTCAGGATAATGCTTTTTAATTTCAGCAATCCCTTTTTGCACAATGCCGTGATCGTGAAAAGCCTGAGTTCCGCAGTCGTCTTTTTCTTCCGGCACGCCGAAAACGATGACCGACTTAATGTCGAGTGATATGAGCTCAGCCATTTCATCCTTTAATAAATCGAGTGACACATGATAAACCCCCGGCATGGAAGGAACTTCTTTTTTTCCTTCAAGCCCTTCAACGACAAATAAAGGGTAAATAAAATCTGAAGGGTGAAGGCGTGTTTCTCTTACTAAATCTCTCATCGCAGCGTTCGCGCGCAAACGGCGGTGTCTGTTAAATGTTTGATTCATCATTATCTATCCTTTCCCGACATGCTGCACATGACGTCCAGCATGCCTTCAATCGTATAGGTGTCAGGCACATGGGATGAGATCCCGTATTCCAATAGCGCTTTTTCCGTCAAAGGGCCGATGCTGATATAGCTCGCACCGCTGTTTTCCAAAGTTTTTTTTTCGTCTCCGACCGCATGCATAAACGTATGCACCGCCGAAGAACTGGTAAACGTAATAAAATCAAAATGAGAGCGGGATGCAGCCTGTCTCAGCTCGTCCATTCCTTTTTCATCCTGAATGGTATTGTACAGCACCCATTCCCTTATTTGATAGCCAAGCGGCTCAAGCTCCGCTTTTATGACATCGCGTGATAAATTGCCCTTTATCACTGAAATGGGTTCGGCAGCTGATGCGTGCCGCTTTAATGTATCAGCCAGACATTCAGCCACATACTCATCAGGCATCGCATCCGTCCCGGCTCCCCGCTCTTTAAGGGCGCGCGCAGTCTTTTCACCGACGGCTGCGATTTTTTTCCGTCCCGAAAGCGCAAGGCCGTGCTCATCGAGGTAGGAAAAAAAGAACCGGACACCGTTTACGCTTGTAAAAACAAGCCACCCCGGCTCAGAAAGGTCTTCCCGGAGACTGTCCGCACATTCACCCGGGAGCGCTTCCTGAAAAGCGATCAGCGAAGCGGAAACAGCCGTTCCGCCGAGCGCCTCCACTTTTTTTCGGAACGGGGCGGCCTGTCTTTTGTTCCGGGTGACAAGCACGGTCTTTCCTTGTAAAGGAAGGTCATTTGCCATCCTGATCGAGCTCCTGTTTTACGCTGTCGATTAATGCTTTGGCTCCTTTTTCAGACATCATCGCCGCACAGCGTTTCCCGATTTCTTCCGGATCATGTCCCGCCGCTGTTTCTTTATAAATCGTCTTACCGTCCGGAGACGCAACAAGACCGACCAATTCAACCTCATCCCGGTCATTGACGGACGCATACCCGGCAATCGGCACTTGGCAGCCGCCTTCCATCGCGTGCAAGAAAGCCCGTTCGGCTGCCACCGTGCGTTTCGTATACTCATCGGTGAATTGCGCAAACAGCTTCAAAAGCTCCTCATCCGACTCTCTGCATTCAATGGCAAGAGCGCCTTGGCCTACCGCAGGCAGACAGCGGTCCGGTTCGAGGAATTCAGATACGACATCATCTTTCCAGCCCATTCTTGAAAGACCCGCAGCAGCTAAAATAATAGCATCATAATCTTCCGTCTCAAGCTTTTGAAGTCTCGTATCTATGTTGCCTCTGATCCATTTAATAGTAAGATCAGGGCGCTCAGCAAGAATCTGGGCGCTTCTTCTTAAACTGCTCGTGCCGATGATGCCGCCTTCTTTTATGTCGTCCAGCTTTTGATGCCCCTTGGAAATCAGCGCATCACGCGGGTCCTCACGTTTCGGTATGCAGCCGATGACCAGACCTTCAGGCAAAACAGCAGGCATGTCTTTCATGCTGTGGACCGCCATATCAATCTCCTGATGTAACAGCGCCTGTTCAATCTCTTTGACAAACAGACCTTTGCCGCCCACTTTTGACAGTGTGACATCAAGGATGCGGTCGCCTTTTGTGACAATCTCCTGAATTTCAAAGTTATACGAAGGATTCAATTCCTTTAGTTTGTTAATCACCCATTTTGTCTGGGTCATAGCCAGTTTGCTCCGTCTGGAACCTACCTTAATCGTTCTCATTTTCTTTCCTCCCGAATCTGTTTGGCGCGTGACGTTAACTGAACCAATGGAATTGCGATAGGCTTCCGAGCAGGAAGTAATTAATCATCAGCACGAGAAAACATGCTGAATTCCATAACGCCGCCACTTTTCCCTGCAGTTCCTTAATCATTCTGATATATAAATAGTAGCTGTATAAAAGCAGCACAATAAACGAGCCGAGCACTTTTGAATCAAACCAGTACAGCGTTTCCAGAGACACATACGCCCAGATTACGCCTAAGATCAAACTTAACAGCAGCATCGGAACTCCGATGACATTCAAAACGTAAGCCATATAATCAAGTTTTGACAAATCTTCAATTCTCAACAGCCATTTTCCCCATTTTTTCTTCTTTAATAAAGAATATTGAAATTGATAAAGAAGCGAAAAGACAAAAGAAAGGGAAAAGGCGCCGTATGAGAGAATCGCCATTGTGATATGAATGACCAAAAGCTCTGAGACCAGCTGGCCGGAAAAAGCTGCCGAATGCTGATCAGTCGGTGAAAACGTGTGGATCGCGATCATCGAGAAACCGATGACATTCGTGAAAAACACGATAAAATCAACCCGCAGAATCTGCGTGACAACAAGTGAGAGCGTAACAAGCACCCACGCATAAAAGTAAAGGGCCTCTGTAATATTTAAGACCGGAAATCTCCCCGTCTGCCACATAAAATAAGAAAGATAGACGGTTTGCAGAGTCCAGACAATAGAAAGCAACCAGAAGGCCATTTTCCCAGCCTTCCGGTTGTGTTGAAGAAAATCTATAAAGTAAAAAAGGACGCTTACTGCATAAATAACAATTGTCGCTTCATTAAGTCTTGCCATTGCTGTATCAATCATACAGCGCTCACTCACTTACAAGCGGACGTAAGCCCGTTTTTGCTTCTGCCTTTTGAAACGAATGAACCGTCTGGCGGTTATCCAGGCTTTTGTCCAGCTGGCGGCCGGCTTCATCCTCAATATCGAAAATCTGCATAAACAGCTTCAGCTTTTCCTCGGAATCCGCTTCAGCCGCAAGCTCTTTCGCTTTCAGAATCGGGTCGCGCAGCATCTGGTTAATGATGCTTTTCGTATGTTTGCTGAGCAGTTTTTTCTCTCTTACCGTCAGATTAGGCAGCTTGCGCTCAATGCTCTGCATCGTATCGGACTGGATGGACAGCGCCTTTTCACGCAGCGCCGAAATGACCGGCACGACGCCGAGCGTATTAAGCCACTGCTTAAATTCAACAATTGCCGCTTCAATGAACAGCTCGACTTTTTCAGCGGTTTCACGGCGTTCTTTTAAGTTGGCTTCAACGATTCCTTCAAGGTCATCAATATCGTACAGGAAAACACCTTCAAGATCGTTCAGCGCAGGATCAAGGTCTCTCGGCACAGCGATGTCCACCATAAATAACGGGCGGCCCTTCCGCTGTCTGCCCGCTCTCTCCATCATATCTTTAGACACGACAAAATCACTCGCGCCTGTCGAGCTGATTAAAATATCAGCTTCAGCAAGTGCATGTTCAAGCTGGTTTAAGCTGCGAGCTTCTCCGGAGAAACGGTCAGCAAGCTCTTTTGCCTTCAAAAACGTTCTGTTGATGACCGTTACTTTGCCGATGCCCTGTCCGTGCAGGTTTTCTGCGGCGAGCTCGCCCATTTTCCCCGCACCGAGAATCAAAATGTGCTTATTTGACAGAGAGCCGAAGATTTTTTTCGCGAGTTCAACGGCCGCGTAACTGACGGAAACGGCATTGGCGCCGATATCGGTTTCAGCATGCGTGCGTTTGCCGACAGTCACCGCCTGTTTAAAGAGCTCATTGAAAATGGTGCCGATTGTCTTTTCTGTCTGCGCCGTTTTAAAGCTCGAACGGACCTGGCCGAGTATTTGTGTTTCTCCGATGACCATGGAATCCAAACCGCACGCCACACGGAATAAATGCTCGATCGCCGCATCGCTCTCATAAAATTTCAGAAACGGAGACAGCTCTTCTTTCGGCAGCGAGAACCATTCGGATAAAAATGTCTTTATATAATAACGGCCGGTATGAAGCTGGTCGACCACCGCATATATTTCAGTTCGGTTGCAGGTTGACACGATAATGTTTTCAAGAACACTTTTTTCTTCTTTTAAACGGAGCATCGCTTCTGCAAGCTCATCCGGCTGAAAACTTATTTTTTCACGTATTTCAATGGGGGCGGATTTATAATCTACTCCCACTACAAGAATATGCATAGCCGTTCATGCACCCCCGTACATCGCAATTTATTTATAATCATTCTAACATAGAATTTATTATTTATAATAATTATAACATAGTTTCTTCGTGAAAATGTGAACAGATTTCAAAAATGTTATGCTATAGTATAAAAAGCTTCGTTTCCTCTGTAATCATCATACTAAAAATCCTTTACTGCGGGTAGGTGACAGGATGAAAAAAACATCAATTTTATTACCAGGACTTCTGCTTGCCGCTTCATTATTCGCATGGCTTCAGAGCGGACAGGTCCGCCTCTTTGCGAATCAGGGAGAATGGCCGGTGCTCCTTATGCTTTTGGGTGCCGTGTTCTTGTATCAGGGCAAAAAGGAAGCGGCTGGGCCTCACGTCCTTATCGGTATGCTTCTGTTCGGAATAGGTTTACACTTTTTCGCCAAACCAGAGCTCTCTTGGTGGCCGGGAGATTTCGAAATGCTGCTCTTCGTACTCGGTTTCTCCTTATTTGCGGCCGCCAGAAAAGAATATGTATACGAAGCGGTTGCCATGATTGGTTTTTCCCTCTTTTTATACTTCTTTAAACAAATTACGGCGTGGATGGAATCCGTGAATATTCCGACGGAGCATTTCAAAACATACTGGCCGTATGTTTTCGTCGGAATCAGCCTTTTCTTATTGTTTATCAAGCGGAACAAAACTATACGATAAAACCCAAAACGCACTGCGTTTTGGGTTTTTCATTACCTGCTGATCATTTTTTTAATGGCTCCCCATGCTTCATCTTTTCCTTTTTTTGTTTCAGAGGAGAATAAAATCAGCTCATCTTCAGGGTCCATATCAAGCGTCTGTTTGACAACCTTTAAGTGCTTGTCCCATTTTCCTTTTGGAATCTTATCCGCTTTTGTCGCAATGACGATAACGGGAATGCCGTAATATTTCAAGAATTCATACATGTTCACGTCATCAGCAGACGGCGCGTGTCTGAGGTCGACAATCTGCACGCAGGCTTTCAGCTCTTCACGGGTCGTCATATAGGTTTCAATCATTCTCCCCCATGCTTCCCGCTCGCTTTTTGAAACTTTCGCAAACCCGTACCCGGGAACGTCGACAAAATGCAATTCATCATTGATGATGTAAAAGTTTAAGGTCTGTGTTTTCCCCGGTTTTGATGACGTTCTGGCCAGGTTTTTCCGATTGATTAATGAATTGATAAAAGATGACTTTCCTACATTTGATCTTCCCGCCAGCGCGATTTCCGGAAGTCCCCCATCAGGGTACTGTTCCGGTTTAACCGCGCTGATCACGATTTCTGACTTTGTAACTTTCATTTCTTCTCTCCTACTAAGGCATGTTCCAAAACGTCATCCAGATGTGACACGAATATAAATTTCAGTCCTTCTCTGACGCTTTCAGGAATATCCTCTATATCTTTTTCGTTATCTTTAGGCGCAATAATCGTGGTCAGGCCCGCTCTGTGGGCACCGAGCGCCTTTTCTTTCAGTCCGCCGATCGGAAGCACGCGGCCCCGCAGCGTGATTTCTCCCGTCATACCGACTTCGCGTTTTACCGGACGATCCGTTAACGCTGAAACGAGCGCCGTGGCCATCGTAATTCCCGCAGAAGGGCCGTCTTTCGGCACCGCTCCTTCAGGGACATGAATATGAATGTCATGGTTCTCATGGAATGTCGGATCGATTCCGAGCTGTTCCGCTTTTGAGCGGACATAACTGAAAGCTGCCTGGGCGGATTCCCGCATGACATCTCCCAGCTTCCCGGTCAGAATCAGCTTTCCTTTTCCCGGTGACAATGACACCTCGATTGAAAGCGTGTCTCCGCCGACTGTCGTATACGCAAGCCCCGTGACGACCCCGATTTGATCTTCGGTTTCCGCTTGTCCGTATCTGAATATCCGTTTTCCAAGGTAGTCTGCCAAATTTTTCTCTGTAACGGTAATGCGTTTTCTTTCCTCAGAAACGATGGCTTTTGCAGCTTTTCGGCAAATGGCGGCAACCTGGCGTTCAAGCGTTCTCACACCGGCTTCCCTTGTATAATAGCGGATGATGTCGGTAATCGCCTGATCCCGAATCTGCAGGTTGCTCTTTGTGAGCCCGTGCTCTTTGATCTGTTTCGGAAGCAGGTGGTCTTTTACGATCTCCAGCTTTTCGTTTTCAGTATAGCCTGACAGGCTGATAATCTCCATTCTGTCTCTGAGAGGGCCCGGTATTGAAGCAAGGTTATTCGCAGTCGCGATAAAAAGCACTTTCGATAAATCGAACGTCTCTTCAATATAATGGTCGCTGAATGTGCTGTTTTGTTCCGGATCCAGCACCTCAAGCATCGCCGAAGACGGGTCGCCTCTGAAATCAGACGACATTTTATCAATCTCATCAAGGAGAAAGACCGGATTTTGTTTGCCGGCTTTTTTCATCCCCTGTATAATACGGCCCGGCATCGCTCCGACGTATGTACGCCGATGCCCGCGGATTTCAGATTCATCCCGCACACCGCCCAGTGAAATTCTCACAAAACGGCGCCCCATGCTCGTACTGATTGATTTTGCAAGAGATGTTTTTCCGACTCCCGGAGGTCCGGCCAGACAAAGAATCGGCCCTTTCAGCGTTTTCGTCAGCTGTTTCACAGCCAAATACTCCAGAATCCGTTCTTTCACTTTCTCTAAACCGTGATGCTCTTTGTCTAAGATTTCCCCGGCTTTTTTAATATCCAGTTTATCTTCTGTTTCGTCCGACCACGGCAGAGCGATAAGCCAGTCAATATAGTTGCGGATAACAGAGCTTTCCGCTGAGCTTGACGGCACTTTTTCGTAACGGCTTAATTCCTTAAGCGCCGTTTCTTTGACACGCTCAGGCATGCCGGCTTCTTCTATCTTCTCCGTGAGCGACTGAACTTCACCGGTTTTCCCTTCTTTGTCGCCAAGCTCCTTCTGAATGGCTTTCATCTGTTCACGCAAGTAGTATTCCTTTTGAGTGCGTTCCATCGAACGCTTGACGCGCTGTCCGATTTTTTTCTCAATTTCCAGCACTTCTTTTTCATTATGAATAGAACGGATGACCTTATTCAGGCGTTCTTTAATATCAGCCGTTTCTAAAATATCCTGCTTGTCCTTTAATTTCAGCGGGAGATGAGAAGCGACGATATCCGCCATTCTGCCGGGCTCTTCAATATCAGTCACGGCTGCATACGTTTCTGCGGAGATTTTTTTAGAAATTTTTATGTACTGGTCAAAATGGTCCAGCAGCGTCCGCATAAGCGCTTCATCTTCCACGTCTTTCGAATCGTCCTCATGCATCAGCTGTATATCGACCGAAGTATAATCTTCGAGCTCGGTGTATTCAAGGATCTGCGCACGCTGAATTCCTTCTACAAGCACTCTGATCGTACCGTTGGGAAGCTTCAGCATCTGTTTAATTTTTGTATAAGTGCCGACGGTGAAAATGTCCTCTTCACCCGGTTCGTCTATCGAAATATCCTGCTGAGTGGCTAAAAAAATCATATGATCATGCATCATTGCCTGTTCAAGAGCCTGAACCGACTTGTCCCGGCCTACATCTAAATGTAAAACCATCGTCGGGTATACCAATAAACCTCTTAAAGGGAGGAGCGGGATGCTGCGTTTTGTATCTTCTGCCATGTGACTGACACCTCCGTGACTTTAGTATGAACCATTATAATACAACTTTTTCATCGTTGTACAATTCCGGGATCGGGCAATCATCGGCTTACCGCCTGCCCTGTATATAAAACAGTCTCTTCGTAGTATACCCTTTCTTTCTGTTCTGAAAAAGGAAAAGATGTCCTCCATAAAAAAACCCCATTATAAAAATGGGGTTTATACGGATTCCTTATTCATTTGGATATCAAACGGTTTCTGTTCTGAAGGCGGGTCTACCAATATGACGTCAAGCACTTCCTGAAACGTTTTTACCGCTTTAATGGTGATTCCATCTATTCGTTTCAGAATGGACTGCTGATTTTCATAAGGGATAATGACCGTTTTTGCTCCGGCCTGCTTTGCGGCTTTGATTTTCGGGATAACGCCGCCGATGGGTTTGACAAGCCCTGTCAGGCTGATCTCTCCCGTCATCGCCACCGTATGGTCGATAGGGATGCGGTGAATCGCGGAAAAAATCCCCGCAGCCATCGCGATACCCGCAGAAGGTCCGTCAATCGGACCTCCGCCCGGAAAATTGACATGAATGTCATAGTCTGAAGGTTTGATGCCCATTGTGCGAAGAACCGTCAGAACATTCTCCACTGACCCCTTCGCCATACTTTTGCGGCGGATCGACTTTGATTGGCTGCCAATGCTCTCTTCCTCTGCGATTCCCGTAATATTCAGGCTGCCTTTGTCCTGCGCAGGCGTGACATTCACTTCGATTTCCAGCAATGCGCCGCTGTTCGGCCCGTAAACGGCAAGCCCGTTCACGATACCGACTTGCGGTTCATCAGCGATTTTCTGCTCATTTTTCGGCGTAAGCTGACTGGAATGAACAACCCACTCTATATCCTCTGTCGTAATTTCTTTCCTGTCCTCGGTCACCGCCATACCGGCGGCAATCTGAATCATATTGACGGCTTCGCGTCCGTTTCTCGTATATGCGGTCAGCACACCAAGAGCCTCATCAGAAATCTCTTTCTGAATTTTGTCGGCCGCTTTTTTCGCAACGGTTTTAAGTTCATCCTTTTCCAGCTCGCGGAAAAACACTTCAAGACAGCGGGACCGGATGGCCGGCGGAATTTCATTCGGCATTCTCGTTGTCGCTCCGATCAGTCGGAAATCCGCGGGAAGCCCGTTTTGAAAAATATCATGAATATGATTCGGTATCTGCGTATTTTCCTCACTGTAATACGCACTGTCTAAAAATACTTTCCGATCTTCAAGCACCTTCAGCATTTTATTCATCTGAATCGGGTGAAGCTCGCCGATTTCATCAATAAACAATACACCGCCGTGCGCATGGGTCACAGCCCCCTGCTTCGGCTGCGGAATGCCCGCCTGACCCATTGCCCCCGCTCCCTGATAAATCGGATCATGCACTGAACCGATAAGCGGATCGGCAATACCCCGTTCATCAAATCGTGCGGTCGTCGCATCAAGCTCAACAAAAACGGCCTGCTTCTGAAATGGTGACTGTTTATGTTTTTTCGCTTCTTCCAATACGAGACGCGCCGCAGCCGTTTTACCGACTCCCGGAGGCCCGTAAATTATGACATGCTGCGGGTTCGGACCGCAAAGCGCTGCTTTTAATGCTTTAATCCCATCCTCCTGGCCGACAATATCCTGAAAGCTTTTCGGCCGCACCTTCTCTGATAAAGGTTCTGATAAACTGATGGCGCGCATTTTGCGAAGCTGTTCCATTTCCTTTTTTGATTCTTTATCTATCGTCACTTTTTGTGTACGCTGGTTTTTGAGCAGATTCCAAAAATATAATCCGATGACTATCCCGAAAAACAGCTGTACAAATAATGCGATCCCTGTCCAACTCATGCTGGTCCCTCCTGAAAAAACGATTTATGTATCCAATTCATTCCTCTGTCCGCTAGTATCTCCCAGCAAAGCCCGGAATAAACATTTTTCAGAAGGGTCGGGACAAGAAAAAAACCTCCTGATCAATCCGAGTCAGGAGGTTTTGTAACGTTACGCTGATGTTTTAACAACAGTGCCGTCTTTTAATACAAGACGCGGTGCTTCACCGTCTGCCACTGTCGCTCCGGTAATGACACATTTTTCAATGTCATCGCGGGACGGCAGATCAAACATGACGTCAAGCATGATGCCCTCAATGATAGAACGCAGGCCGCGTGCGCCTGTTTTTCGCTCGATCGCTTTTTTCGCAATTTCAGATAATGCCTCGTCTTCAAAATCAAGCTCGACATCATCTAGTTCTAACATTTTCTTGTATTGTTTGACGAGTGCGTTTTTAGGTTTAGTCAGAATTTCAACCAGTGCCGTTTCGTCAAGCTGCTCAAGGCTTGCAATGACAGGAAGACGGCCGATGAATTCAGGAATCAGCCCGAAACGAAGCAAGTCTTCCGGAAGAACTTTAGAAAGCAGTTCTTCTTTTTCCAAGTCTGCCACTTTATTATCAGAGCCGAAGCCGATGACTTTTTGTCCGAGACGGCGTTTAATGATTTGTTCGATGCCGTCAAATGCACCCCCGCAAATGAACAGAATGTTCGTCGTATCGATCTGAATGAATTCCTGATGAGGATGTTTGCGCCCTCCTTGAGGCGGCACGCTTGCAACCGTTCCTTCAAGAATTTTCAGCAGCGCCTGCTGAACGCCTTCGCCTGATACGTCACGTGTGATGGACGGGTTTTCAGATTTACGCGCTACTTTATCGATTTCATCGATATAAATAATGCCTTTTTCCGCTTTTTCCACATCATAGTCTGCTGCCTGAATCAGTTTGAGGAGAATGTTTTCTACGTCCTCACCGACATATCCGGCTTCAGTCAGAGATGTAGCGTCCGCGATCGCAAACGGCACGTTCAGAATACGCGCAAGTGTCTGGGCGAGAAGTGTTTTCCCGCTTCCAGTCGGCCCGATTAATGAAATATTACTTTTAGAAAGCTCGACATCATCCACTTTACTGTTGGAGTTGATGCGTTTGTAATGGTTGTATACCGCAACCGCAAGTGATTTCTTCGCCTGATCCTGTCCGATGACATATTCATTCAGAATCTCACGGATTTCCTGCGGCTTCGGAACGTCTTTAAATTCGACTTCTTCTTCTGTGCCCAGCTCTTCTTCTACGATTTCTGTACAGAGCTCGATGCATTCGTCGCATATATATACACCCGGTCCTGCAACCAGCTTACGAACCTGATCTTGCGTTTTTCCGCAGAACGAGCATTTTAATTGTCCTTTTTCCTCGTTGAATTTAAACATTCTTTCACCCCTTAATCTTGTCTCACTTTTTCTTTTACCTGAAGGGCAAAAGAAAACGGTTCTTGCTACGATCGAGTATGTATTGCATTTTACCATACTTTCCAGTAAGACGGTAACAATGTGTTTCGCGCTTGCACATTCTATATGTATGACAAAAAACAGCCCGGCAATGACTATCTTGCCCCAAGAAAAAGAGTTATATCATAATTGTACAAAACAAGGCACAAATTAATCGCGCCCTGTTTTATTATGTCTATTATTATGAACCATATTAACGGTTTTCTACAAGAAAATCAATTGCTTTTCGAACTTTTAAATCTTCTTTCATCGCGTCAGTTGAACCGATTGCCTGCTTGATGTTTTCAACCGGCATGTTGTAAGCTTCAGCCATTTTAGTCAGCTCAGCTTCAACTTCTTCGTCAGTCACTTCAAGATTTTCAGCTTGAGCGATCGCTTCAAGCGTCAGGTTTGATTTTACGCGTTTTGCAGCATCTTCTGTCATTTGCTCTTTTAACGCGTTTTCATCTTGACCTGAGAATTGAGTGTAAAGCTCAAGGTTCATGCCTTGCATTTGCAGACGCTGTTCGAATTCTTTCAGCATGCGGTCAAGCTCAGTGTCGATCATCGCTTGAGGAACATCAGCTTCAGCGTTTTCAGATGCTTTCAGAACAAGCTCTTCACGCAATTTAGCGTCAGCTTCGTTTTCTTTTGCTTCTTCAAGGCGTTTTTTTGTTTTCTCAGTTAATTCAGCAAGCGTTTCAACTTCTTCGTCAATGTCTTTTGCGAATTCGTCGTTAAGCTCCGGAAGCTCTTTCGCTTTGATTTCATGAATTTTCACTTTGAAAACAGCTGGTTTTCCGGCAAGCTCTTCAGCATGGTACTCTTCAGGGAATGTTACTTCAACATCCTTTTCAGCGCCTGCTTCAAGACCTGTTAACTGCTCTTCGAAGCCCGGGATGAATGAACCTGATCCTACTTCAAGTGAGTAGTTCTCAGCTTTTCCGCCTTCAAATGCTTCTCCGTCAACGAAACCTTCGAAGTCAAGAACGACTGTATCGCCGTTTTCAACAGCGCCTTCTTCTTTCACGACAAGCTCAGCCTGACGCTCCTGAAGCGCTTTAAGTTCGTTTTGTACGTCTTCGTCAGTAACGGACACGTCATCTTTTTCGATACCTAAGCCTTTGTAGTCACCGAGTTTCACTTCCGGTTTTACAGTCACTTTTGCAGTGAAAATTAAGCTTTCGCCTTTTTCGATTTTTTCAACATCGATTTCAGGGCGGTCTACAGGCTCAATGCCGGCTTCTTCAACCGCTTTAGGGTATTCTACAGGAAGTAAAATATCTAAAGCATCCTGGTAAAGAGCTTCAACGCCGAAACGCTGTTCGAATAAACCGCGGGGAACTTTCCCTTTGCGGAATCCAGGAATAGAAACCTGTTTTACTACTTTTTTAAATGCATCATCAAGAGCTGTTTTAAACGTTTCCGCATCAACTTCAACCGTTAATACGCCTTCGTTGCCTTCTTGTTTTTCCCATTTTACAGACATGTGTTTCCCTCCAAAAATCTATTCAGGTTGTGTCGGTCTTCCATTCTAAAGCAATCCGCGGCTTTGTCAAAGAAAAAACCGCTTTGAATCAGAATCATTATGTAATGAACTGGCAGCCTGTCCAACCGTAATTCTCATTTCAGTTAAACCGCTATACATAAATACAACCACTATATTATAACATAACGCCTAGCGCTTTCAACTATATGGCGTGATTTACAAATAAGAAATTTCTTCAATATCCTTAATCATCGTGCAGGCTTCTTCGAGTTCACGGCTGTCAAACTCGTACATCATATGAAGTTCCTCCGGCTCAATGTCAATGCCGTGCATCTCGTAACCGACCTTATGAAGCGCCGCGGCCCATAAATCTGCGTTCAAAAACTTCGGCATAAAAGGGTGCAATACGGTCAGATGCCTTCTCCACAGCTCCTCAACGGCGGCGTATAATGTAGGATTTTCATTGCCGAGCGTTTCATCAAGCACCCGGAGAACACGATGCAAAATCGGGGCCGCATCAGGCTGAATCGTTTCACTCGGGATCGCGGTCATTGAATCACCGAATTTTGTAATATGGACCGGTTTGCTGTAGTCGTGCTCCGACATAAGCGTCAAAATCATCGTTTTGATCAGCGGATGCGCGCCCGGATCTTGAAGAATCGTTTTTAAAAGGCCCGTGTATTTCGCAATATTGCGGTCTTTGAGAGAATGAATCAGATTCATTTGTTCTGCGGGGCTGTTCAGCACTTTTTCCGCATCAAGAACGTCTTCATATTCCTCCTCCCACGCCTCATCCTGCTGATCGGGATCGGTCATTTTGCGGCTGAATTCGAGCAGCCGGTAGAATTGTTCCGCACTTTCTGCTGGCAGCTGGTTTTCCTCCAGTACAGCTTCAATTGTGCTTTTGACTTCTTCATATTGTTTCAGCTGAATTAAAATGGTCATATACACCTGCAGCACGGTAAAATAATGGCCGTACCCTTCATTCAGCATTTTCTCGCAAACTTGTTTTGCTTCTTCCAATTCCCCGAGTTCCAGAAAACAAATCGCCATGCCTAAATGTACATCGGACTCGGTATCACCGTGGCTTACCGCTTCTGAAAACAGTTCGAGGGCCTCCTGATACTGTTTATCCTTCATGGCGGCCATCCCTTTATCAACCAAGCGTTCTTTCAGACGGGGGAAAGGAATGATATCAGCTTTTTTCTTGTCATGCGTCATACTTTATTTCCTTTCAGGCGCTTATTTTGTTCAAGTGTATCAACACGCGTCAGGAAACACAAGAAAGGATGACGCGCACGGCCAAAAAAGCCGCCGGACAGATGCCGGACGGCTTTTTTCAGGCTCGAAGCCAAGAACTTCTTTTCGATTCAAACTGCTGAATGTCGTCCTCCAGCAGAAGCGTTAATGAAATTTCATCATAGCCGTTAATCAGCATTTCCTTCCAGTGAGGATCGACTTCAAACGAAATCTCTCTTCCTTCGCTGTCGTGAATGAGCTGGTTTTCCAAGTCAACCGTCATATTAAGGGACTGATTTTCATATTGACAGGCGAGTTTTTTCCACTGATCATACGGCATACGGATGGGAAGCATACCGTTTTTAAAGCAGTTTTGATGAAAAATATCGGCAAATGACGGGGCGATGATGATTTTGAATCCGTAATCATCCAGCGCCCAAGGAGCGTGCTCACGGGATGATCCGCAGCCGAAATTCTCTCCGGCAATTAATATAGACGCGCCTTCATAGACTTGGCGGTTTAATTCAAACTCAGGATCAGGCTCACCGTTCTCAAGGTATCTCCAATCAAAAAACGCGAATCTGCCGTATCCGGTTCTTTCAATTCTTTTCAGAAACTGCTTCGGAATAATCTGGTCCGTGTCGACGTTGATCCGGTTTAAGACGGCCGCTTTTCCTGTATGCGTTTTTAAAGGTTCCATCTTTCGCGCACTCCTTACACAACTGTTTTTTCTTGATAAAACTTTCTTACATCGACGAAATGCCCGTGAATGGCCGCCATTGCCGCCATGGCAGGACTGACAAGGTGTGTTCTCGCGCCTTTTCCCTGTCTGCCTTCGAAGTTGCGGTTGGATGTGGAGGCGCATCGTTCCCCTTCAGGCACGACATCATTGTTCATACTGAGGCACATGCTGCAGCCTGATTCTCTCCATTCAAAGCCCGCTTCAAGAAACACACGGTGCAGCCCTTCTTTCTCAGCCTGCTGTTTCACGCTTTGAGAGCCCGGCACCACAATCGCTCTGACGCTGTCGGCGACTTTTCGGCCTTTAATCATATCAGCAGCCTGGCGAAGGTCGGTCATCCGCGAATTTGTACAGGAGCCGATAAATACATGTTCGACTTTTATATCTTCAATTTTTTGATTCGGTTCAATCCCCATGTATTCGTACGCGCGGATGGCTTCTTTTTTACCGTCGTCAGAATCAATGCTTTCCGGCGCCGGTATTTGAGCATCTACCGGAAGAACCATGCCGGGGTTGATGCCCCATGTGACCATTGGAGAAATCTCGCTGCCGTCTAACACGATGGAACGATCGTAGACGGCGCCCGGATCGGTTTTTAACGCTTTCCATTCTGCAGCCGCTTTTTCAAACTCTTCGCCTTTTGGCGCGTATTTACGGTTTCTGCAGTATTCGATCGTCGTTTCATCAGGAGCGATCAGTCCCGCGCGCGCTCCCGCTTCTATTGACATATTGCAGACGGTCATGCGTTCGTCCATAGACATGTTTCTGAATACTTCCCCGGTGTATTCAATGACATATCCCGTACCGAATTTCACCCCGTATTTTCCGATAACCGATAAGATGACATCCTTCGCGGTCACTCCTTTTTGGAGCGTTCCGTCAACGCGGATTTCAAGCGTTTTCGGCCGCTGCTGCCATAATGTCTGTGTGGAAAGAACATGTTCCACCTCACTTGTGCCGATACCGAAGGCAAGCGCCCCGAATGCGCCGTGAGTCGATGTATGGCTGTCTCCGCAAACGATCGTTTTCCCCGGAAGTGTCAGACCAAGCTCAGGCCCGACCACGTGAACGATTCCCTGATCCGCGCTGTGAAGATCCGCAAGACGGACGCCGAACTCCTCACAATTTCGTTCAAGCGCGGTTACTTGGCGCTTTGCGACTTCATCTTTTATGTCAAAACGGTTGACAGTCGGGATATTGTGGTCCATCGTCGCGAATGTGTTCTGCGGCCGTCTGACCTTTCTTCCCTTTTGCCTTAATCCTTCAAACGCCTGAGGAGACGTCACCTCATGAATTAAGTGCAGATCAATATAGAGAAGATCGGGTTTTCCTTCACCGCTTTTTACAACATGCCGATCCCAAATCTTTTCGATGATTGTTCGAGGCATCATCTTTGTTTCCTCCCTCTACCTATGAACTAAGACCGCTCTCTTTTAAGCGTCACACTATAGATTTTGTATTCGCGCCGACTAATGCGGCTTTTACTTTTTCAGTAATATCATGCGTTCCGGCATATTGGCCGCCCCGGGCGATATCACGTGTGCGGCTGCCGTCTGCAAGCACCTTTGCGACCGCTTTTTCTATGGCTTGCGCTTCTGTTTCAAGTCCGAAAGATGTTCTCAAGAGCATCGCCGCTGATAAAATCGCCGCAAACGGATTGGCCATCCCTTTACCTGCAATGTCAGGCGCCGATCCATGCACGGGTTCAAACAAGTGAAGACCTGAACTTGATAAACTGGCTGACGGCAGCATGCCGAGCGAGCCTGTCAGCATAGAGGCTTCATCGCTTAAAATATCGCCGAACATATTTTCAGTTACGATGACGTCAAATTGATTCGGAGCGTAAATGAGCTGCATCGCGGCATTATCGACAAGCATATGCTCAAGCGTCACATCAGGAAATTCTTTTGCGATTTCATCTGCTGTTTCACGCCACAGCCTGCTTGAAGAAAGCACATTCGCCTTATCAACTGACGTCACTTTCCCTTTACTGCCGGCAGCCATCTTAAAGGCTTCTCTGACAACGCGTTCGATTTCTTCTTTCTTATAAAAAAGGGTATCGACCGCTTCTTTTTCTCCCGCTTCATTGACATACTGTCTGCTTGGCTCTCCGAAGTAGAGGCCGCCCGTCAGTTCCCGGACGATCACAAAGTCGACCCCGCTGATATATTCTTTTTTCAACGGAGATGCCTCAGACAGGCTTTCAAATACGGTCACGGGACGCAGATTGGCAAACAGGCCGAGTTTTTTTCTGATGCCGAGCAAGCCTTTTTCCGGCCTGAGCTCAGGAGAATTTTGGTCCCATTTCGGTCCGCCGACTGCACCGAGCAAAATGGCGTCGGATCTTTCACAAAGAGCAACAGTCTCCTCAGGGAGGGGATTTTGATGAGCGTCAATGGCTGCTCCCCCGATCAGCCCGTTTTCAAATTCAAATTCATGTCCGAATTGTTCGGCAACGCTTTTCAGTACATCTGCCGCTGATTCCGCCACTTCCGGCCCGATTCCGTCACCGGGAAGCAAAGCAATGCGTTTTTTCAAATCAAACGTTCTCCTTTCTATTACGAGCCGACCGCAGTCTGTCTCTTTAATCCGTCTATATTGCAATCCAGCACCAATTGCCGGTTCACTGCATTCAGATAAGCTTTTGCAGAAGCTTCCAGAACATCATGCGCGATTCCCCGCCCTGATGATTCTTTTCCGTTCACGGTGACTCTGACATAAACTTGAGCCAGCGCGTCTTCGCCTTTCCGGTTGGACTGGATGCGGTAATCCAACAGTTCAATATTTTTATCGATGCAGCGCCCGAGCGTGTTATAAACGGCTTCTACGCTGCCCGCTCCTGTTGCCGCCTCTTGAATTAGCTGTTCGTTTTCCTGATTTCGCAAAGAGACTGTTGCAGTCGGCACCTGAGACGTCCCGTAATGCACTTGCAGAGACAAAAATTCATAGCCGATTTTTTTGTCCGTCACTTTTTCTTCTAAAATAAGAGAAATCAGGTCATCATCGGTGATTTCTTTCTTCTTTTCAGTCAGTTCTTTAAACATCGTAAAAAATTTATTGATTTCATCACTGTCAAACTGGAATCCAAGCGCATTCAGGCGGTCTTTGAACGCGTGGCGTCCGGAATGCTTTCCGAGCACGAGCGCCTCAGCAGTCACACCTACAAGTTCCGGTGAAATGATTTCATATGTTGATTTCTCTTTCAGGAAACCGTCTTGGTGAATACCTGACTCATGTGCGAAAGCATTATCTCCGACGATCGCTTTATTGCGGGGAACGGCCATTCCCGTCAGTTTGCTGACAAGATCACTCGTCCGCTTTAACTCATGAAGGGTGAGAGATGAATCAGCCTGATACGCGTCATTTCTGACATGAAGCGCAACGGCGATTTCCTCAAGCGCGGCGTTACCGGCTCTTTCTCCTATTCCGTTAATGGCGCATTCAATTTGATCAGCCCCGTTTTCAATTGCCGAAAGTGAGTTGGCAACCGCCATTCCGAGGTCATCGTGGCAATGGGCTGAGAGTTTTGCCCGGCTGATATTCGGAACGTGTTCCTTCATATATTTAAAGATATTTCCGTATTCAGCAGGCGTCAGGTAACCTACAGTGTCCGGGAGGTTGATGACGCTCGCGCCGGCATCAATCACTTTTTCTACGATTTCAGACAGAAACGGAAGTTCAGTTCGGCATGCATCTTCCGCTGACCATTGAACGAGCGGAAAGCGTTCTTTTGCATACTTCACCATTTCAACCGCTTTTTCCTTAACCTCTTCCCGCGTCATTTTCAGCTTATGCTTCAGATGAATGTCAGAGGTGGCGATAAAGACGTGAATCCGCGGGCTGACTCCGTCTTTCAGCGCTTCCCAGGCTGCATCGATGTCACCTTTGACAGAGCGGGCAAGCCCTGTTACCGAACAATTTTTAATCGTTCTTGCGATTTCCTGCACGGCTAAAAAATCACCTCGGGATGAAGCGGGAAATCCCGCTTCAATAATGTCCACCCCGAGTCTCTCAAGCTGCTTGGCTATCGCCAGTTTCTCCCGTGCATTAAGGTTGACTCCGGGAGATTGTTCACCGTCACGAAGAGTCGTGTCGAAGACATTAATTTTGCGCAACGGAGACCACCGCTTCCTTCTTTTTGCCTTGTTTGACAAACGGCATCATTTCACGAAGCTGTCTGCCGACTTTTTCAATCTGATGCTCGTTTTCACTTGCATTGATCGCATTGAAACGAGGACGGTTCACTTGGTTTTCCACGATCCATTCTTTTGCGAATGTACCGTTTTGAATATCAGTTAATACTTGTTTCATAGATTCTTTTACCTTCGCGTCGACTACGCGCGGTCCTGATACAAAATCTCCCCATTGAGCCGTATCGGAGATTGAGTATCTCATGCCTGCCAATCCTTCTTCATACATTAAGTCTACGATCAGCTTCAGTTCATGCAGACACTCAAAATATGCAAGTTCAGGCTGGTATCCGGCTTCTGTCAGCGTTTCAAAACCTGCTTTGACAAGCGCCGTTAAACCTCCGCAGAGAACAGCCTGCTCACCGAACAGATCCGTTTCCGTTTCTTCTTTAAATGTTGTTTCAAGAACCCCCGCACGCGCTCCGCCGATGCCTTTTGCATAAGCAAGCGCCGTGTCTTTCGCTTCGCCTGATACGTCCTGATAGATGGCAAACAATGCCGGTACGCCTGCGCCTTGTTCATATGTTCTTCTGACAAGGTGTCCCGGCCCTTTTGGAGCGACAAGGAATACATCTACATCAGCAGGAGGCACGATCTGATGGAAATGGACGTTAAATCCGTGTGCGAATACCAGTGATTTGCCCGCTGTCATTTCATCTTTGATTTCAGCTTCATATACTTTTTGCTGCTGTTCATCCGGAAGCAGAACCATAATGATATCAGCCTGGGCAGCCGCTTCTCTTACAGAAAATACTTGATGACCGTCTTCTTGGGCCTGTGTAAATGATTTGCCTTGTCTGACGCCGACAATAACATCAATTCCGCTTTCTTTTAAGTTCAGCGCATGTGCATGACCTTGTGAACCGTAACCGATAATCGCTACTTTTTTACCTGCCAATACGTTCTCTTTGATATCACCGTTATAATATACTTTTACCATTTTAATCTCTCCCTTTTTTGTGTTATACAATTGAAATTGTTTTATTGGATGACGCCTTCTGCTGGGTTCCCCTCGCAAAAGCCGTTGTGCCTGTTCTCGCGATTTCTTTAATGCCATAAGGTTTGAGAAGCTCTATAAGCGCTTCGATTTTATTGGATTCGCCGGTGACCTGAACGACGATGCTGTCTCTTGACACATCAACGACGGAAGCCCTGAACGGTTCAATAATTCCGTTCATTTCCGTTCTGGCCGACGGTGCGGAAACAACTTTAATTAATGCAAGCTCACGCTGTACGATCGATTGGTTTGTGATATCCGTCACTTTCAAGACGTCAATTTGTTTGTTCAGCTGCTTTGTCAGCTGCTCTACGTCATTTTCGCCTTCCACATGGACGACAAATGTGATCCTTGAAACACCGCTAGTTTCCGTGTGGCCTACAGTAATGCTTTCGATATTATAGTGTCTTTTTGTAAACAGTCCGGTGATCCGGTTTAATACTCCCGAGCGGTTGACCACCGTTAATGTGATAATGCGTTTCAAGGTTTCACCCCCACCATTTCATGAAGTCCTTTACCGGGCGCAATCATCGGGAATACTTTTTCGCTTTTGGCGACCCGGACGTCAATAACGACCGGCTCTTTTGATGAAAGCGCCTTTTGCAGCTCTTCTTCCGCCTCTTCTTCCGATGAAATCCGGACGCCTGTAATGCCGTAGGCTTCTGACAATTTGACAAAGTCAGGCTGCGCCGAGAATTTGGATTCAGAATAGCGTTCTTCATAGAAGATTTCCTGCCACTGTCTGACCATGCCCAGACATTCGTTGTTCAGGATAACCACTTTGACCGGAAGATTCAGCTGCCGGATGACATCTAATTCCTGCAGAGTCATCTGGAAACCGCCGTCTCCGAGGATGGCAACGACCGTGGCATTACGATCAGCCAGCTGCGCTCCGATAGCCGCCGGAAGGCCGAAGCCCATTGTGCCGAGACCTCCCGAGGTCACCCACTTATCCGCCTTTCGGAAAGGATAAAACTGAGCCGCCCACATCTGGTGCTGGCCGACATCCGTCGCCACAATCGCCTCACCGTTTGTGAATTGGTGAATATACTCAATCAGCTTTTGGGGTTTAAAGCCCTCTTCTCTGTTGTCTGTATACCAAAGCGGATATTCTTCTTTCCATTCGGAAAGCTGCTGCTTCCATTCCTCTGACTGTCCCTGTTTTCCGTTTTGCTTCAATAATTCCTGAAGGACGATTTTACTGTCGCCGACCACCGGAATCTGCGTTTCAATAATTTTTCCGATTTCGGCAGGGTCAATATCGATATGCGCCACCTTGGCAGACTTTGCAAAATGCTTCAGGTTCCCCGTCACGCGATCATCGAACCGCGCTCCGATGCTGATCAGCAAGTCACAGTGGTAAAGCGCCATATTCGCTGTGTATGTGCCGTGCATCCCCGCCATCCCCAGAAAAAGCGGATGGTCTGCCGGGAAACCGCCCAGACCGAGAAGCGTGTGTGCTACGGGAATCTGCTGCTGTTCGACATAATTTTTTAAATCTTCTGAAGCTTTACCGTGCAAAACACCCGCTCCGGCTAAAATAACCGGCTTTTGCGCACTGCTGACAGCTTCCACAAGCTTTCGGATCTGCAGATAGTTAGGCTCTTTTACCGGCTGATACCCCGGAAGGCTGATCTCGTGATCATACCTGAATTCCCCTTCAAATGATGCGACATCCTTCGGTATATCAATTAATACCGGCCCCGGTCTTCCTGTTGTGGCGATATGGAACGCCTCTTTAATCACACGGGGAAGATCTTCCGGACGGCGAACCTGATAACTGTGTTTCGTAATCGGCATCGTAATTCCTAAAATGTCGGCTTCCTGGAAAGCGTCGCTGCCGATGACCGAAGTGGCCACCTGACCGGTAAACACCACGAGCGGGAGTGAATCAATCATCGCATCCGCAAGACCGGTAACTAAGTTTGTCGCTCCCGGTCCCGAAGTAGCGATCACAACCCCCGGCTTCCCGGAGACTCTCGCATACCCTTCCGCCGCATGAATCGCGCCTTGCTCATGGCGGGGCAGGATGTGAACCAATCCTGATTGATACAGCTTATCGTAAATCGGAAGAACGGCTCCCCCCGGATAGCCGAAGATCATTTCGACATTTTCTTTCTTTAATGATTCAATCAGCATTAAAGCCCCGTTCATTGTCTTTGTACAATCGGCAGACAGAGTATCCGCCTGTACATTTGTGCCCATTTTCAGTTCCTCCTTTTCAATGTTCCCTTCTAAAATCCAATTCATAAAACGAAGCGCCGGCTGACGCAAATAAAAAAGCCTTCCCACCCACATTCAGCCAAGCATTTTATGCGATAGCCAAAAGGGGCGAAAAGGCTTGCTTTCCGCGGTACCACCCTTGTTTACGGTCATATGAGACCGTCTCATGGATAATTACTATCCGTTTTGATAACGAGTAAACATTGACGTTCACTCGGCCGAGTCCTACTCTTCACATTTCAGACCGGCACTCTGAGGCGAGTTCACTTTGGTTTGTTTTTGCCGGCTCTCAGCGTTACCGGCTCTCTGTGAAAAACTTCAGCAAAGCTACTTATCCTCTTCTGCGCTTTTTATTATGGCGGCTCTTTTATTTAAAAAAGAACCTTCATTTGTTTGTTTTTTCAGTGTTTTATGATTTTTCTTTTTAGTGTGAATCATTTAATTATTTTTGTTTGAACTCATATTACGCTCGTTTACAGGCAGTGTCAACAGCATTTTTATAATTATTAGACAATTTAGATTAATCAATCTACTTTGTATACGCTTTCATTACTGATACAAAAGGATCGGTAAATGTTAAAAGTTTTTATAATTTTTTTGTTAATCTCTTAAGATTACATGAAATTTTTCCGTTCATATACGAATATGTCACATTTTATTCCAAGATTTTTCACGGTCTTTCCGTCCCGCCTGTCAGATATTCAGTTCAGATTGAACAGGCTCTTTATACAGACATACGCATACACTATTCTTATCTCGTGAAGAAATGAGTGATGTCATGAATAAGATGTTATCAGGCATGCAGGGCCTGCCTCCTGGATTTCCGCCTTTACCGGTTTTACCGCCGCAGTCTTATTATCCTCCGGCTCCGATGCATACAGCCCCATATCAGGCCGGTCCTTCTTTTCAGCAGGGATTTCCGCCATCCGGTTACGGGCAGCAGACCCCGCAAAGCACGCTGGCATTCTCCGGACAGCAATTCGTCCCGTACCCTTATACATCCGGGTACTACGGCCAAACCTTCAGTGACGTCGGAGGAAGCCTCGGCACCGGGACACATCCCGGCGCACTCGGAGGCGGTTTCAGCGGCGGCCATACCGGCTTCAGCGCTCCAAGCGGATTCAGATGATATAAAAAACCGGCCCCGCACGGCCGGTTTTTTCTTACTTACAGGGTATAACGGTCATTCCATTGATTCAATTCCTGCTCCGTATAGTAATCAGCCCTTGAAACCTCAACAATAATTAAACCGCATTGAGTGATTAAAAATTGTTTCAGCTCCTCAAACAGCTCATCTTTTCCGCAAAAGATGGTTTCTATATTGTAATTCTTATATGCAAATGCGTACTTCAAAAGCTAATTCCTCCCGCTGTCTTTCTATCGATTATTGACAAAATGTATGATAGAAATTAGATAATTTATCACTCAAGGGCGCCTTAAGTATCTTTATACATATATTTATTACGGTAAATATTACATTAAGTTTCATTTATATTAAAATTACTTTACAATTTTCATAAAATACGGAACTTTTGTTTCGTAAAAAAAATAAAATACAAAAAACCTCAAACCCATTGACAGGGCTTGAGGTTTTTAATTATACGTCCCAGGAGAGATTCGAACTCCCGACCGACGGCTTAGAAGGCCGTTGCTCTATCCGGCTGAGCTACTGGGACATGAAAATCAAATCGTTCTGCTGATCATTTTACCATGATGTCAGCGAATTTACAATATGGTCATCCGATAAAAAAGGCCAGCGGCATCAGTTTTCACTCTGATGTCACCAGCTCTTTTTTTGTACGTCCCAGGAGAGATTCGAACTCCCGACCGACGGCTTAGAAGGCCGTTGCTCTATCCAGCTGAGCTACTGGGACAAGATTTTGCTTTATGTATCAGCGACAAGATTTATTATATACAGGTTCATATCATAAGTCAATATTTTTTCAGAAACTTTTTATGGGGAAGAAAGAAATCTTCCCCATCACATGTTAAAAGCTGATTGTATTCCTCAAGTCCTTCAATTCCTGACCTGTTTCGTCGTAAAAAGCCATGGCGCCTTCACTTTCTGTGAGAGTAAGAATGGCATAGCTTTTCACATTGCGGACTCTCGGAAGGCGGATGCTCCCCGGGTTAATCAAAAGCTTGCCCCGAAGCACTTCACTTCCGGCAATATGCGAGTGGCCGAAGCAGACAATATCCGCTCCAAGCTCTTCCGCCCGGTAAAAAACAGTTAAAAGTGACTGTTTAATGCCGTGAAGATGTCCGTGAACGGCCAGGATTTTCTTTGAACCGGCATCCAGCAGGAGTTCGTCCTGAAATCCGCCCCCAAAGTCGCAGTTGCCTTTCACCGTATGATACGGTGTGAGCGCAGGATGTGCGGCGTCAAGCTCTGAATCACCGCAATGAATCATCAGATCCACTTCGTCTTCGTGCCGCTTCGCGATCGTTTCCAGTTCGTCTTCAAGGCCGTGACTGTCACTTATCATCAGCACTTTCATTGCATTACGCTCCCCCTTACGCATCAAGCAGCTTTGACAGTTTCTTGAGCGCTTCAGCCCTGTGGCTGATTTTGTTTTTCTCGGCGCTTGTCAGCTGGGCCATGGTTTTATCTTTATCCTTTACAATAAAAATGGGATCATAGCCGAACCCGTTATCTCCCTCGGGTTCTTCTGCAATATATCCTTCAACATGGCCTTCGACCGTTTTGGTTTCCTGCCCCGGCATGCTGACGGCAAGGGCGCAGCGGAAACGGGCCGTACGCTGCTCTTTTTCGATGCCTTTTAATTCTGACAGCACCTTGTCCATATTCGCTTTATCATCTTTTGCTTCGCCTGCATAACGGGCTGAATAAACGCCCGGTCTGCCTCCCAGGTTGTCCACTGATAAACCGGAGTCGTCCGCAATGACCATTTTGTTTACGGCTTTTGCCACCGCTTCCGCTTTTAAAATGGCGTTTTCTTCAAAGGTATGTCCGGTTTCTTCAATTTCTTCCGTAAATCCGATTTCCGCCAAAGAAGAGACACTGTAGCCTTTCGGTTCGAGTATTTCTTTAAATTCTTTCACTTTTCCCGGATTGTGTGTCGCAATAATGGCTTCTTTCACGCTGATCAGGCCTCTCTTTCTTTATTTCAGTTCAGGCAATGTATCTCCAAGCACTTCTTTTTGTTTTTGAATAAGCGTCTGGATTCCTTTTTCGGCAAGGCTTAACAGTCCGTTTAAATCTTCACGGGAGAATGTGGCTTCTTCGCCCGTCCCTTGAAGCTCCACAAAACGTCCGCTTCCCGTCATGATGATATTCATATCGACTTCAGCCGCTGAGTCCTCTTCATAATTCAGATCCAAAAGAAGGCCTTCTTCTTTATCCATCCCGACAGAAATGGCCGCGAGATAGTCTGTCACAGGAGAGGTTTTGATAACGCCGCTTTTTACGAGTTTGCCGGCCGCAAAGGCCATTGCCAAGAAAGCGCCGGTAATGGAAGCCGTTCTTGTTCCGCCGTCCGCTTGAATGACGTCACAGTCGATCCAGATCGTCCGTTCGCCGAGCTTCTCCAAATCAACGACGGCCCGGAGCGCGCGCCCGATCAGACGCTGGATTTCCATCGTTCTTCCGGAAACCTTTCCTTTTGAAGATTCTCTTATCGTTCTTTGATTCGTGGCGCGGGGAAGCATGCTGTATTCCGCTGTGATCCAGCCTTTTCCTCCGCCGCGTAAAAATGGCGGCACCCGGTCTTCCACTGATGCATTACAGATGACCTTTGTGTTTCCCGCTGTAATTAAAACAGAGCCCTCCGGGTGAGTGATAAAATCCAAATCAAATGTGATAGGTCGCAGCTCATCGTGCTGTCTTCCGTCGTGTCTCATATTTTACCTCCGATTATATGTACATAAACCTTTTGTTCCGGATTGTGAATAAAGAAAGAGGCAGCCGGAACGCTAACCTCTTTTTTACTAGTATATCAAAAATCGCAAATTAAAAACTACCCGTATTCACTTGGGACGGCCTCGAAACAGGTTTTGAAAGGGATTCTCCTTTTTCATTCACCAGTTCTGACTTTCCGTTTACTTTTATAGAAACACTTTTTATCGACGGCTGTTCTGTTAATGTGAGGACGATGCTGTCCAGTACGCCCGATGATACCATTTTTGTTTTTTCATCGGCGCTTCCGTAAATAGAGCTGTTAAAATCAAGTGTAACCTGGCCGTCTTTTACTTTCGGCTTGCTGAGGAGCTTAACATCGTTATTAAAGTCCGTCAAAAGCCCGCTTGCTTTGCCCGGTCCGTCGGCGAGCTGCTCAACGGCTGCGGTGATGTCGTTTGTTTCTGAATTGTCAATCCGCTTTGTGACAGGCACGTAGTATTCACTGGTCTCTGTTTCCGCCAGATAATACACAGTCAGCGGATGGGTGTCTGTCAGATCATTCACTCCGGCGGTTTCAATATTAATCCCGTCTTTTCTGCTTAAGTCGCCCGTAATCGGCGTGCCGCCCACAGGCATTTCTTTCAGTTCATGCCCGTTAATTCTGATTTTGACTTTATCTATTGAGCTGAATTGGGTAAGCGTCCATGTAATCGATTGCAGGATTTTTTGTTCGTCTTCTTTTTTGTAGTTTTTAAATTCCTTCGAAAAATCAGCGACGGCGGTACCGTCTTTTTTAATGTCAACATTTACCGTCGTATCCGCAGGGAGCACCGCTCTGAAGCCATTCGGCAGGATTTCTGACACAGGCCCTCCCTGAACCAAATACTCAAGGGCCTGCTTTGCGGTTCCCTCACTGTTCGGAAGAGGCAGTGTCTGTGCTGCGACATAGCCGTTTTTATCAATCAGATACAGCTCTCTCATGACTGTATTGGCCGGCTGATCGGCTTTAGATGTGCCGTTTTTTTCTGACTGCGTTGATTTCGCCTGAATTCCCGCTTCATCTTTTACATATGAAATGTCTTGAGGCGGGTCGATTTCCCCGGCTGTTTTATCGGATTGAAACAAACCGCATCCTGATAATACAAAAGCCGAAGTAAGACATGTTGCAGCAATGACTGCAGGTCCTTTTTTCAGCATACTTTTCCCTCCTAAGGCTGTTTGTACTATGATGTATACGAGCCCTGTGCGGGAAATAGACCGGGATGCGCAAAAAAACCCGCCGTAAACAGCGGGTTTTTTGATTTATTTTCTGATCGGCTCTTGAAGGGAGATGCACTCGACATGGCCGATTTCATGACCGAACCAGTCTTCGGCAATTTTTGCGAAGCCGTTCCGCTCTCCCGTTGTTAGAAACTGATGCTCCGGTGCATGTTTCGATTGGTTTAACAAACCTTTATAAGACAAAATGGTGCTCACTTCTCTCGCTGTCTCGTCTCCGGAGGAAATGATTTTCACATGCTTTCCCATATAATCCTGAATCGGATCTTTTAAAATCGGATAATGCGTGCACCCTAAAATCAAGGTGTCAATTGCTGTACCTTTTAAAGGCTCAAGCGATGCTTCGACCGCTTCCGCCGCCGATTCCTGAAGAAACCGTCCGCTTTCCACAAACGGCACCAGCAGCGGGCAAGCCATGTTCTCGACTTGAAGGTCTGCATTTAATCCGAGCAGCGCCTGCTCATACGCTCGGCTTTTAATGGTATTTATCGTGCCGATGACGCCGATATGCTGATTTTTCGTGACCTTGATCGCCGTTCTCGCACCCGGCTGAATGACGCCGACAACCGGTATATCCGTTTTGCGCTGAATATCCTCCAAGGCAATGGCCGTGGCCGTATTACAGGCGATCACGAGCATTTTGATATGGTGGTTTTCCAGCAGGTAATCGGTCATTTCCCACGTGTATTGAAGAACTTCTTCTTCAGGACGCGGGCCGTACGGGCAGCGTTTTGTATCTCCCACATAGATGATATTTTCCTTCGGTAGCTGTCTCATGATTTCCTTGGCAACGGTTAACCCGCCAACCCCGGAATCAATGACTCCTATCGGCTGTTCCAACAAAATCGCCTCATTTTCTTTTCATTTCATGCTGCAGTTTCAATAATGACTTTTCGAAGAGGGCTGTTTCTTCTTCGGAAAATGTCTCAAACATGTCCCGCAAATAAGCCTGCCTTTTCAAAATCACTTCCTGGATAATACGCTCTCCTTCAGCGAGAAGATGAATTCTGACGACACGTCTGTCAGCTGGGTCTTTAACCCGCTCGACAAGCTTATTTTTTTCCATGCGGTCTATCAGATCCGTCGTCGTGCTGCAAGCCAAATACATTTTGCCTGATAATTCGCCTATTGTCATATCCCCCAATTCATAAAGCCATTGAAGCCCCACGAATTGCGGCGGTGTAATTGAATATTGGTTAAGGATTTCTCTTCCTTTTTGTTTAATGATCGCAGCGATATGGCGGAGTGATTTTTCGATATCCGCAACATGCTCTACAGATTTTGATGTCATTTGTCCATCCCTCACTCAAGGATCTTTCTGGGCTATGCGCTCCGTGTCTATTTTCCTTCTTTTTTTAAAAAAATGCAAGACTGACGGAGAAAAAGGGAAAGCCGGGATTTTCACCGCATGCCCATTTTCCTGGGCGCCAACACAAATAACCGGCTCCTTCTCGTAAAGAAGGAAAACCGGCAAGAATCAGAGCTCTAGCTCACCCATTCTAAGAAGCTCGACAACAGCTTGCGAACGCCCTTTCACACCTAACTTCTGCATGGCATTTGAAATGTGATTCCGTACAGTTTTTTCACTGATAAATAGCTCGCTTGCAATTTCCTTTGTTGTCTTGTCTTGAACGAGCAATTCGAATACTTCTCTTTCTCTTTTGGTCAGCAGCGGCTTTGATTGAAAATCTTTCTCCTTCAAGTATTGTAATCCTCCTTGCTAAGGTGAGAGCGAATCTGAAACGAATGGGTTTATATAGTCAAGATATCATATGTAAAGGGCGCTTCGGAGGTGACGTCACTTAGAGAAATAGTTATCTGCTCAGGAGAGCAGGATGCCTTTCTCCCGCTCCGTCCAGCTGACCGCTTTGCCGCTTGTCTTTGACACTTGAACCATAACGACGGAACCGGTAAAGCACGGCAGGCCTGACTCATTTTCTCCAAGGTAATGAAGGGTGACGGACGCATTTCCGACAGAGCTTGCTTTGACATGAATCCGCAGGTTTTCATACGGCATCACCTGACGCATATAGTCGCACTGCTGGCTTGCGACGACCGTCATCGTTTCCGAATTTTGCGCTGATATGCCCCGCTGTTTAAAATAAGCGATCCGGGCTTCTTCAAAATAGATGAAAGGGATTACATTATTCATATGGCCGAACATATCCGTTTCTGAAAACCGAACCGTCACTTCAGTGAAGAAAGAAAACGACTGTCTCCACTCTTCAAACGGGATGTCAATATATTGCGGTTGTTTCATCACCTTCAGCTCCTTATAAAAAAACCTCTCCCGTGCGGAAGAGGCTCTTTTTTTCTTTCTTATACTCTGTCGCTTCCGAAGAAATTGCGGAATGCTTGTAAATTCGTATCTCTGTTCAAAGCAGCGATTGAAGTCGTGAGCGGAATGCCTTTCGGGCAGGATTGAACACAGTTTTGTGAATTCCCGCAATCTCCGAGGCCGCCGTCTGTCATTAAAGCTTCTAAACGTTCTGACTTGTTCATCGCGCCCGTCGGATGGGCGTTAAACAGACGCACTTGCGACATCGGGGCAGGCCCCATGAATTTCGATTTGCTGTTGACATTCGGGCAGGCTTCGAGGCAGACGCCGCATGTCATGCATTTAGACAATTCATATGCCCACTGGCGGCGTTTTTCCGGCATTCTCGGTCCCGGTCCCAAATCGTAAGTCCCGTCAATCGGCACCCATGCTTTCACTTTTTTCAGTGAATCAAACATTCTGCTGCGGTCCACCTGAAGGTCACGGACAACCGGGAATGTTTTCATCGGTTTCAGACGGATCGGCTGTTCCAGCTTATCAACCAGCGCCGTACATGACTGGCGCGGTCTTCCGTTGATGACCATGGAGCAGGCGCCGCATACTTCCTCAAGACAGTTCATGTCCCATGCAACCGGCGTCGTTTTCTCCCCTTTTGCATTAACGGGATTTCTGCGGATTTCCATCAGGGCAGAAATCACATTCAGATTCGGACGGTAATTGATTTCAAATTCTTCATCGTATGGCGCGCTTTCGGGCGTATCCTGGCGTGTAATGATAAACCGTATCTTTTTCTCACTCATGATTATTTCGCCACCTTCTTCTTCGAGTAGTCGCGTTTACGGGGCGCAATCAGTGATACATCGACATCCTGATATTCAAATTCCGGAGCTTCAAACGGACCGGCATGTTTAGCCATTGTCGTTTTGAGCCACTCATCGTCATTTCTTTCAGGGAAATCCGGTTTATAGTGCGCTCCCCGGCTTTCATTTCGGTTGTATGCGCCGAGCGTGATGACTCTGGCAAGCTGAAGCATGTTGGAGAACTGGCGGGTGAACATTGCCCCTTGGTTGCTCCATTTAGTCGTATCGTTGATATTGATTTTCTTAAAGCGTTCCATCAGCTCTTGAATTTTGTCATCCGTTTTCAAAAGCTTGTCGTTGTGGCGCACCACCGTTACGTTAGCCGTCATCCATTCTCCGAGCTCACGGTGAAGCACGTAAGCATTTTCATCGCCGTCCATCTTCATGATATCGGCCCATTTTTCTTCTTCTTTTTTCACATAGGAATCAAATAATGAAGAAGACATGTCTTCCGCTGATGTTTCAAGTCCTGAAACATATTTCACCGCATTCGGACCGGCAACCATTCCTCCGTAGATGGCGGAAAGCAGAGAGTTCGCCCCTAAACGGTTTCCTCCGTGCATTGAATAATCACATTCACCCGCTGCGAACAATCCGCGGATGCTTGTCATCTGATCATAATCAACCCACAGGCCGCCCATTGAGTAGTGAACAGCAGGGAAAATTTTCATCGGAAGCTTGCGCGGGTCATCCCCCATGAATTTTTCATAGATTTCAATAATGCCGCCAAGCTTAACATCAAGCTCTTTCGGATCTTTGTGCGAAAGATCAAGATACACCATGTTTTCTCCGTTGATGCCGAGTTTCTGATTCACGCATACGTCAAAGATTTCACGTGTCGCAATATCCCGCGGCACGAGGTTTCCGTAAGCAGGATATTTTTCCTCAAGGAAGTACCAAGGTTTTCCGTCTTTATACGTCCAGACTCTTCCGCCCTCACCGCGCGCCGATTCACTCATCAGACGCAGTTTATCGTCTCCGGGAATTGCTGTCGGGTGAATTTGGATAAATTCGCCGTTAGCGTAGTAAGCTCCCTGCTGATAAACGATTGATGCGGCAGATCCCGTGTTGATCATGCTGTTTGTTGATTTGCCGAATACGATTCCGGGTCCTCCCGTCGCCATAATAACGGCGTCAGAACGGAATGACTCGATTTGCATATTGGTCAAATTTTGAGCTACGATACCGCGGCACGTGCGCTCATCGTCAAGAACGGCGCCGAGGAATTCCCAGCCTTCGTATTTTGTGACGAGACCCGCCACTTCATATCTGCGCACCTGCTCGTCCAGAGCGTAAAGAAGCTGCTGACCCGTCGTCGCTCCCGCGTATGCTGTTCTGTGGTGCTGTGTACCCCCGAAACGGCGGAAGTCCAAGAGCCCTTCCGGCGTTCTGTTAAACATAACCCCCATGCGGTCCAATAAGTGGATAATGGACGGCGCTGCTTCACACATCGCTTTTACAGGAGGCTGGTTTGCCAAAAAGTCGCCTCCGTATACCGTGTCATCAAAATGCTCGAACGGAGAGTCTCCTTCCCCTTTTGTGTTGACAGCTCCGTTTATCCCGCCCTGCGCGCAGACCGAGTGAGAGCGTTTGACCGGAACGATGGAAAACAATTTAACGGCCGTGCCTGATTCCGCTGCTTTAATTGTCGCCATGAGGCCGGCAAGACCCCCGCCGACTACAATAATGCTTGATTGACTCATGATAGCCCCTCTCCCTCTAGTAATCTAGTTCTCTTACACAAACGCAAAAATTGCTTTTAGACCGACGTATGAAAGCGCTAAAAATATAATCAGCGTCACGTAAGTCGAAATTCTTTGAGAACGCGGCGTGACCGTGATCCCCCATGTGACCGCAAAAGACCATAAGCCGTTTGAAAAGTGAAAAATGACCGATAAAACGCCTACAATGTAAAAACCGAGCATGAACGGCGAGCTCAAAATATTCGCCATCATATCAAAGTTGACTTCAGCGCCCATCTGTGCGGCAATCCGCGTCTGCCACACATGCCAGCTGACGAAAATAAGGGTGAGAATACCAGTGACACGCTGAAGCACAAACATCCAGTTTCTGAAATAACTGTAGTGGCCAGCGTTGTTTTTCGCAGTAAATGCTATGTACACACCGTAAACCGCATGATAAATTAAAGGTAAGAAAATAATAAAAATTTCTAACGCATACCTGAACGGCAGACTGTCCATAAAGCCGGCCGCCTTGTTAAACGCATCTGCTCCCCTTGCGGCAAATTGGTTGACGACTAAATGCTGGATCAAAAAGATGCCGACCGGAATAACACCGAGCAAGGAATGCAATCTTCGAAAATAAAACTCTCTGTTCCCAGACATTACTTTACCCCCTGTTTGATTTAAGTGCGAAATGTGCTAAAATCTCTGCCCCCACTTCGTTTCAATTGTAAGCACTTTATTAAAATTTATTGACAATTTCATTTTACTCCTCCCTCAAATGAGCGTCAAGAAAACGTGTACATAAATTATAATTTTCCGAATTGATTATCTGACGGGAAAATTTTATTTTCCTGCGATATCTTTCTCACTTTTTTTCACGTGTTTTATAGGATCATCCTGTAATCCTCCCCCCTGTTTAAGCTATAATAAACGAAGGAGAGAGGGGAATACATAATATGAAGAATAATTATGAAGCAGCTTTAGAACCTTTAACTGAACTCGACGTCAGCGCATACGGCTACGAATTAATCCGGGAAATCGTGCTTCCGGATATCCTGGGCCCGGAACATTCATCCATGATGTATTGGGCGGGAAAACGCCTCGCCCGCAAATTTCCTCTTCAATCGTGGGAAGAAATCCCCGCCTTTTTTGAAAAAGCCGGCTGGGGAACTTTGACAAACACCGGATCAAAAAAGCAAGAGCTTGAATTTGAACTGGAAGGACCGCTCGTATCCAGCAGGCTTAAACATCAGAAAGAGCCGTGTTTTCAGCTTGAAGCCGGTTTTATAGCCGAACAGATTCAATTGATGAACGATCAGATTGCAGAATCTTATGAACAGGTAAAAAAGAGAGCGGATAAAGTCGTCCTGACTGTAAAATGGGATATGAAGGACCCTGTATAATTGAAAAAAGGCGGTGACTCCAAGTCCCGCCTTTTTGCCTGCCCGTTTATACGGCAGACGGCTGTTTAGAAAGCTCAAACGCATCGTGAAGCGCTTCGACCGCTTTCACCATATCATTTTCGCTGACAACCGTTGATACTTTTATTTCAGATGTGCTGACCATTTTTACTTGTACATTTTTTTCCGCCAGTACGGCAAACATGTCTGCAGCGACGCCGGGATTTGAGACCATGCCTGACCCGACAATGGATACTTTCGCCAGCTTTCTTTCAGTTTCAATTTTTTCATAGTCAAGCGCGTTTTTATATTCTTCAAGCACAGCGACCGTTTGAGCGGCATCTTCCGTTTTCACTGAGAAAGAAATGTCCGCTTCCCCATCGTCCGCCTGTGTCTGAATAATGATGTCAACGTTGATGTTTCGTTTTGCCAAGGCGGTGAAGATCGTTGAAAGGGTTGTCAGTCCGCTTGTCAGGCCTGTAACGGACACCCTCGTGATCTGGTCTTCAAATGCAATTCCTCTGACGATTAAATTCTGCTCCATTGATGATTCCTCCTCAATTAACGTTCCCGCTTCATGTTCCGTACTTGACCGCACTTCCAAAGGCACTTGATAGTTTTTCGCGAACTCAACCGCCCGCGGGTGAAGGACACCCGCTCCGAGATTTGCAAGCTCAAGCATTTCATCATAAGAAATCCCCGCCAGTTTTCTCGCTGACCGGACGTACCGCGGATCTGTCGTAAACACGCCCGGAACGTCTGTGTAAATGTCACATTTATCCGCTCCTAATGCTGCGGCAAGAGCGACCGCCGTTGTATCGGAACCGCCCCGTCCGAGCGTCGTAATGCCGCCGTCTTCCGTTACGCCCTGAAAACCGGCGACGACTGTAATCCTGCCTTCAGCAAGCTGGGCCTGAATTGCCGTGATATCAATATCCGTAATTCTCGCATTGCCGTGGACGGCTTCTGTGCGGACACCCGCCTGCCATCCCGTATAAGAGACGGCGTCATATCCTTTTTCCTGAAGCGCCATGGCTAAAAGCGAAATCGTGACCTGCTCTCCCGTAGACAGAAGCATATCCATTTCACGTTTACTTGGCTCAGATGTGATTTCCGCCGCCAGGTTAACGAGCGCGTCGGTTGATTTTCCCATTGCCGAAACGACGACTACGACGTCATGGCCTTTTTGCTTTTCAGCAATGGCTCGATTTGCGGCATGTTGAATTTTTTCGGCAGAGCCGACGGAAGTGCCTCCGAATTTTTGTACGATAAGACCCATACTAGACCACCCTTTACATTTTGGTTCGTGCGGGTGAGGAGAAAAGAGCGTTTTGTTCACAATAAAAAAAGCAATGAGAGGAATAGCTCTCATTGCTTTTTCATATCATTACGACTGATTATGAACAACGAGATAGCCCTCCAAGAAAATGAATTCTTGACAGCCTTACATTTATTTAATGCAAGGCCAGCAAAACACACCGATGGGATGTGATTCACTTCGGCGACGCTCCCCTTTCAGCTTTTCTCGCAGAATCCATCATTCTCAAAAAGCTTACTATTGAAGTTCGCACCTCTATCTTCACCTTATAACACGATCTTATGAAATTAGTTCACATTCTAGCAGGTTTTTCAGAAAAGCACAATACTATTTTTTCAATTTTTCAAACAGCATCTGAGCCGCCGCAGCCGGCACACCGGCTTTTTTAATATCGTCAAGGCTTGCTTCCTTCATCTTTTTGACGGATCCGAAATGCTTTAAGAGCATTTTTTTGCGTTTTTCGCCGATGCCCGGGATATCATCCAAAACGGATTGAAAGGCGCTTTTTCCCCGGATCTGCCTGTGAAAACTGATCGCAAAGCGGTGAACTTCGTCCTGAATGCGCTGAAGCAGGTAAAATTCCTGGCTGTTCCGCTCCAGAAACATCGGTTCAAGCGGATCGCCGATCAAAAGGTTGGATGTTCGGTGTTTATCATCCTTCGCCAATCCCGCTACAGGGACATCAAGGCCGAGCTCATTTTCGAGCACGTCGCGCGCCGCATTAATCTGTCCTTTTCCGCCGTCAATGATGATTAAATCCGGCAGCGGGAGATTTTCGCGGAGCACCCTCGAATATCTTCTTCTGACGACTTCCCTCATAGAGCCGTAATCATCAGGCCCTGTTACGGTTTTAATTTTATATTTGCGGTATTCCTTTTTATTGGGCTTACCGTCAATAAAGACAATCATGGCCGACACAGGGTTTGTGCCTTGAATATTGGAGTTGTCAAACGCTTCAATCCGATGCGGCGTGTAAATGTTCAGCGCCTCACCGAGCCGTTCGGCAGCACCGATTGACCGTTCCTCATCCCGTTCGATTAATGAGAATTTTTCCCGCAGAGCGATTTTCGCATTTTTGTGCGCAAGCAAAAGCAGCTCTTTTTTCGGGCCCTTTTTCGGCTGATGCACGGCGGTTTCCAAAAGCTCGCTGATCATGTCCCTGTCCACGCTGTCAGGCACCAGAATTTCTTTAGGCAGAAAGTGATTGTTTTTAGAATAGAACTGGCCGATGTAGGTCAGAAATTCTTCATCCGCTTCCTGATACATCGGAAACATGCTGACATCGCGTTCAATCAGCTTTCCCTGGCGTATGAAAAAGACCTGGACGCACATCCAGCCTTTATCGTAGGCATAAGCAAACACATCGCGATCCAAAAGGTCATTCATGGTCATTTTCTGCTTCTCCATCGTCGATTCGATGTGAGCAAGCTGATCGCGGAATTCTTTAGCCCGTTCAAATTCAAGCTTTTCCGCCGCCTCTGTCATTTTCTCTTCAAGCTCTTTTTTGACCTCGTTATGCCCTCCCTTTAAAAAACGGGTGATATCTTCAACCAGCTCGCGATTTGTCTCCTCAGAAATATCTTTAACACAAGGAGCGAGGCATTGTCCGAGATGATAATAAAGACAGACGCGGTCCGGAAGCTTCGAGCACTTCCTGAGCGGGTATAGGCGGTCCAGCAGTTTTTTCGTTTCCCGCGCCGCCTGCACATTCGGGTACGGGCCGAAATAGCGCCCTTTGTCTTTTTTGACATTCCGGGTGACAATAAGCCGCGGATGGCGTTCATGGGTGATTTTAATAAAGGGATAGGTTTTGTCATCTTTCAGCATGACATTGTATTTCGGATCGTATTTTTTAATCAGATTCATTTCCAAAATAAGCGCTTCAAGATTGGAGGAGGTCACGATATATTCAAAGTCCTCAATCTCCGTCACAAGCCTTTGGGTTTTTGCGTCGTGAGAACCGGTGAAATAGGATCGCACCCTGTTTTTCAGCACCTTCGCTTTCCCCACGTAGATGACTGTTTTTTGACGGTCTTTCATTAAATAACAGCCCGGCTGATCGGGAAGGAGGGCCAGCTTTTCTTTCAGTTGTTTATTCATACGTTACCCTTCCTTATATTCATTTCTCGTGTCCATTCAGTGTATCACGAACATTTGTTTTTCTCCATTCTCAGCTTTTGGCAGATCAAAAAAAGGCGATTCCTCTTTAAAAAGGAATCGCCCTGCCGTAACGGCCGCTTTTGGCTTACAGATGTTTGTTTACAAGCTCTTCAAGCGCTTCTTTCGGTTTGAAGCCGACAGATGTTTCAACGACTTCTCCGTCTTTTAACACAAGAAGTGTCGGGATGCTCATTACGCCGTATTTACCGGCAGTTTCTTGGTTTTCATCAACGTCGATTTTGACGATTTTCAGTTTGTCTCCCATTTCTTGATCAAGCTCTTCAAGAACGGGCGCGATCATTTTACAAGGTCCGCACCAAGGAGCCCAGAAATCCGCCAATACGACCCCTTCACTTGTTTCAGCTGAGAACGATTGATCAGTTGCTTTTACGATAGCCATTTGTTATTCCTCCAATGTCAAATGATGATTTTTAGTATAGCATCTCCCATTCGTTCATGCTAATTTAATGCTTATATTATTTTCTCCCGAACTCCTCTGAAATAATCTTCTTTATATGGTGTATGATAACCGATCAGCAGGCATTCAAAACTTAAGATGGATCAGCAGGCAGCGTAATTAAAACTACCGCCATCGGAGGAAGCTCGGCCTCAAGGTTTCCGCCCTTTTGAGTAAATCCGGAAAACGGCTTCGGTTTGACGTTTTCCGGGCTGCTGAATGTATTGCGGGCATTCATTTTTTCCGCATGCAGAATCGTTCCCGAAGGCTTCCCTGTCTTTTTCATGCCCCGCAGCTCAATCTTCACGTCGGCTTTTTGCAGATGATCGATATTGCAAATGCTGATATGTATGTCGCCGTTTTGCTGTTTGGACGCTGAAATGCTGACCTGCGGGAGCCGGCCGTCTTTCCATTCGTACCCTGCTGCTTTTGTTTCTGATGCCAAAAGAGAAGCGTCATGATGAACCTTAAACATATCAAACACATGATATGTCGGCGTCAACAGCATCTGTTTCCCTTCTGTCAGGATCATTGCCTGAGCACGTTGACGGTTTGCGCGATATTGGCCATTTGTACGCGGTCTGCGTGCTGATGAAAAATGTGAAAATGCGTGGCGGCGACAAGCGCGTCGCGGATCGTATTCTGCTGATACAGAAAGCCCGGATTCGTGCCGGGCTCAGGATCAAGCCATGTGCCCCATTCATCAATGATCAGACCGACTCTTTTTTCCGGATCATACTGATCCATGATGGCGCTGTGCCTTGTGATCAATTCATCCATATGCGCCGCTTTTTTCATCGTGATGAACCATTCATCTTCCGTAAACTCCGTCGCTGATCCTTTTCCCTTCCAGAAGTCGCCCGGTATTGTGTAATAATGGAGGCTCAGCCCATCCATAAGATCTGCGGCTTTTTTCATTAAGGTTTCGGTCCAGCGGTAATCGTCGACATTCGCGCCGCCGGCAATTTTATAGATTTCATTACCGCTGTAATTGCGGACATAGGTTTGAAAATTTCTGTAAAGGTCGGCATAATACTCAGGATGCATGTTTCCGCCGCAGCCCCAGTTCTCATTTCCTATTCCGAAATATTTCAGCTTCCATGGTTTTTCCCGCCCGTTTTCCTTTCTCCAGTCGGACATCGGCGTGCCTGCTTCAAATGTCATGTATTCAATCCAATCAGCCATTTCCTTAACCGTTCCGCTGCCGACGTTTCCGGCGATGTACGGTTCGCAGCCGAGCAGTTCACAAAGCATCATAAATTCGTGCGTGCCGAATTCATTGGAATCAATCGTCCCGCCCCAATGGGTATTCAGCATTGTTTTGCGTTTCCCTACGCCGTTTGCCCAATGGTATTCATCAGCAAAACAGCCGCCGGGCCATCTGAGAACGGGGATCTGAAGCTTTTTGAGAGCGGAAGCGACATCTGTCCTGATCCCGCCGGTATTCGGGATATCGGAATCTTTTCCGACCCAGATGCCCTCATATATACCTCTTCCTAAGTGTTCCGCGAAATGTCCGTATATATTTTTGTTAATGGCTGCTCTAGTGATATCGGTTTGAATAACTGCCGTATTGTGAGACAAACTTGATCATTCCTTTCCCATAATAAGAATGAAAGCACTACAGTCAATCTTTGTATCTGGGATGTATGCTGAAAGGATAAGTTTGTAAGCGCTTTACAGAAAGCTTATTACATTGGTTCGGACATGTCAATCTGTTATTTTATCAATGTATAATTTGTACGAACCAATTATCCCAAAGCAAAACCCTCTGACAAAAGATCCAGAGGGTTTTGATTATGAATGAATATTGGCATTTTTAAATTCCTGAGTCAGAAGCGGAACCACTTCGAACAAATCGCCGACAATTCCGTAGTCCGCTATTTTGAATATTTCCGCTTCCGGGTCTTTGTTAATGGCAACGATGACTTTACTGTTTGACATTCCCGCCAAGTGCTGAATCGCTCCGGAAATTCCGCAGGCAATATACAAATCCGGTGTGACGACTTTTCCCGTCTGGCCGATCTGAAGAGAATAGTCACAATAGTCCGCGTCGCAAGCGCCGCGCGAAGCGCCTACCGCTGCTCCCAGCACTTCGGCAAGTTCTTTTAACGGTTCAAACCCGTCTTTGCTTTTGACGCCGCGGCCGCCCGCAACGATAATTTTCGCTTCTGACAGATCCACGCCGTCCGCTGTTTTTTTGACTACTTCTTCAATGACCGTCCGCAAATCTGCCGCCGGCGCCGCAAGCTCTTCAATATCACCCGTGCGGCTCGCGTCTTTTTCTAACGCCTGAATGTTATTCGGACGGATTGTCGCCAAGATGAAAGGATCGGTTGAAATCACCTGTTCAAAGGCTTTGCCGGAATAGATCGGTCTTGTAAAAACGATGTTGTCCCCGGTAACGCTTACATCCGTACTGTCTGAAATCAATCCCGTTTCAAATCGGGCCGCAAGCTTCGGTGACAAATCTTTTCCCATAGAAGTGTGGCCGAAAATGACCGCATCAGGCTTTTCATTTTCGATCAGATCCCCGAGAACCGCGGCATATCCGTCTGCTGTATACTGAGAAAGCCCCGGTGTATCAGCCGTAAATACTTTGTCGGCGCCGTAGTGAATGAGTTCTGGTGCTGCATCAGCCGCGCCTTTTCCCATCAGCACGCCGATTACATCTCCTCCGCCGGAAATGGTTTTGCCTGCGGCTATAGCTTCAAAGGTGACGTTCCGTAAGGCGCCGTCACGAATTTCTCCGAGTACGATCACTTTTTTTCCCATTCTGACATCCCCCAGTTTCTTTAATATCAGTTTATACGACTTTGGCTTCTTTTCTCAGCAATGATACAAGCTCTTTCGCCTGCTCGGCGGCTTCTCCTTCGATCAGTTTGCCCGCTTCTTTTTGCGGCGGCAGAAAACGTTCGATTGTTTTGAGCTTCGGAGCAGCATCGTCCTCATCAATGTCAAGGTCATCGAGCTCAAGTTCTTCCAGCGGTTTTTTCTTCGCCTTCATAATGCCCGGAAGCGACGGATAACGCGGCTCGTTTAATCCTTGCTGCGCCGTGATGACCAAAGGAAGAGAAGTTTTAATGATTTCGGTATCCCCTTCATTGTCTTTCTCTGCAACAGCTTCATCGCCGCTGATTGTCAATTTTGTAATCGTTGTGATGCAAGGAATGTTTAACAGTTCGGCAAGTCTTGGCGCCACTTGGCCGGAGCCGCCGTCGATCGCCACATTTCCGCCGAGAATCAGATCATATTCCTGATCTTTGAAATAGTGATATAAGATCGTTGAAATGGAATATTGGTCAGGATCGCTCAGGTCATCTTCAATATTGATTAACACCGCCTGGTCGCAGCCCATCGCAAGAGCTGTTCGCAGTTCTTTCTCCGCGTCCTCTCCGCCGACGGTTACGGCGGTAACGGTTCCGCCGTGCTCTTCTTTCAGCTGAATGGCTTCTTCAATGGCGTATTCATCATACGGATTAATGATAAATTCGGCTCCGTCCTCCTGAATCTTTCCTGCTTCAATGACGATTTTCTCTTCTGTGTCAAACGTCCGTTTCATCAGTACAAATAGATTCATATTCTTATCCCCTTTATCTTCGCCCACCGAATTGAGGCTTTCTTTTTTCGAGAAATGCCTGAATGCCTTCTTTTGCGTCATCTGATGCAAATGCTTCCCCAAAGCGCTTTGCTTCAAGCTTTAAGCCGCCGTCATAAGAATAAACCTTGTTTGTATAAAGGAGCTCAAGCAGGGAAGCCATCGACTGCGGGCTTTTTTCCGCAAACTTGCCTGCGAGTGTTTTCGCCTTTTGCAGCAGCTCTTCCTCATTTTCGGCGCCTATGGTGACAAGCCCGAGGCTGAGCGCTTCTTTTCCGGTCACAGGTTCTGACGTGCCGATCATTTCAAGCGCTTTCGCCGTGCCGACGTACCGGGGCAGACGCTGCGTCCCGGCAAAGCCCGGGATAATGCCGAGATTCAGCTCGGGCAGGCCGAGCTTTGCATCCAATGTAGCGATTCTGATATGACAGGCCATGGCAAGCTCCAGACCGCCGCCAAGCGCAGCGCCGTGAATCGCTGCGATAACAGGCTTCGGAAACCCTTCAATTTTTTCCATCAGCTGCTGGCCTTTATCCGCCATGGCAGAAGACTGCTCAAGATTTTCAAGCGACGTAAATTCCTTTATATCGGCGCCCGCCGAGAAAAATTTCCCCTCACCGCGAATGATGATGCTTCTGACGCTGTCATCTGTTTCATACCGGTCGAACAGACCGGACAATTCGTCTAAAATCGCACCGGACAGCGCGTTGGCCGGCTGATGATCAATGGTGATCACCGCGATAGATTGTTCTACCGCCACTGAAAGGCTGTTCATCCGTCAACCCCCTTTAGTTTTGATGAATCCCTGACACCAACAGTTCCAATACCTTGTCTGACAAATCCGGAAGATCATATTTCTGATCGTTCATCACCCACGTTGTCACTGTTTCATCTATCGTCCCGAATATCATCTGCCGGGCGAGGCGGACGTCGAGATTGTCTTTCCATTCGCCCGACTCAATTCCTTCGGTCAAAATGGTGTCGAGCATGTTTAAATAACCTTTTAAAATGTCATTGATTTTCAGGCGCAGCTTGATATTCGACTGTCTGAGCTCAAGCTGGGTCACAATCGCGAGGTGGCGGTCATTGCCGAGCAGTGTGAAATGCTGCTTAATGACGAGAGCGAGTTTTTCTTTTGCCGTCGTTTTTTCTTTCACTTCTTCTTCCATGCGTTCAATGAACTGGCCCATCTTTTCTTTAAAAAGAGAAATGAGTATATCCTCTTTGTTTTTGAAATATAAATAGATGGTGCCGTCCGCAACGCCGGCCTGCTTGGCGATTTTGGATACCTGTGATTGGTGATAGCCGTTTTCCGCTATGACTTCTACTGCTGCATCAATGATCTGCATATACTTTGGCCGTTTTTGGTTCAATGTCATCGTTCCTTCCTTCAATAAAAATGAATGACTATTCATTCATAACTTCATGATAAAAAGGAATCCGGGTTTTGTCAAGTTTTTCTTTTAAGGCACTTTGTTTTCACGGGAAGCATCTGTCTCTTCGACTAAGCGTCTTCTCAATATTTTTCCTACGGCCGTTTTCGGAAGCTCTTTTCTGAATTCGTAAAGCTTCGGGACTTTGTACGGCGCAAGCCGCTCTCTTGCAAATGCGTCAAGCTCATCGGCATCTGTCTCGGCCCCTTTTTTCAAGACGATAAATGCTTTCACCGTTTCCCCTCTGTAGGAGTCCGGCACGCCCGCTACGACGATTTCCTGAACGGCTTCGTGCTCATACAGCGCCTCTTCCACCTCTCGCGGGTAAATGTTGTATCCGCCGGCAATGATGATGTCTTTTTTCCTGTCGGCGATGTAGAAAAACCCTTCCTCATCCATGTAACCCATATCACCGGTAAACAGCCAGCCGTCTCTGATGACACGCGCCGTCTCCTCTTGTTTGTTCCAATAGCCTTTCATAACCTGCGGGCCTTTTACGATCAGCTCGCCGTGTTCATACGGCTCCGCAAGCCCGTCTTTTTCTTCTGAATATATTCCGGCATCGGTATTGGGCCAAGGACAGCCGATGCTGCCGGGTTTATTTTTTCCCCAAATGAAGTTTGAATGAGTAACCGGTGATGCCTCAGATAACCCGTAGCCTTCCACAAGCTTTCCCCCGGTCACTTTTTCAAATTTCTGTTTGACTTCGACCGGCAGAGCAGCAGAACCGCTCGGACAGCTTTTGATGGACGAGAGATCATATTTGTTCAGTTCAGGATGATGCAAAATGCCGATGTAAATCGTCGGTGCCCCCGGAAAAACCGTCGGCTTCAGCCTGTCGATTGTTTTTAGGGTGTCCAAGGGATTAAATTTAGGAAGAAGGATCATTTCACACCCCTGCATGATGGAAAAATTGAGCACGGCGGTTAATCCGTACACATGAAAAAAAGGTACGATGCCGAGCACCTTTTCGGCTCCCTTTTTCATTTTGTACATCCAGGCGGCGCACATTTCTGTATTGGCCTGAATGTTCCGGTGCGTGAGCATGACGCCTTTCGGATAGCCGGTTGTTCCGCCCGTGTATTGAAGCACGGCAATGTCATGCGCAGGGTCAATATCCGATAGCTCCGCTTCCTCGGCTTTTTCTTCTTTTAAGATGTCCGCTAAGCTGTGAATCTGTTCGTGGCCGTCATAATCAATATGCACCTGTTGTTTTTGGGTGAGCGTATAAAGCATATTTTTCGGAAACGGCAAAAAGTCTTTGATACTGGTTGTAATAATGCGCTCGACGATTGACAACGTTTTCATTTTTATCACCTTCGGAAACAGCATATCGAGGGTGATGATCACACGCGGCGCACTGTCTTTCAGCTGATACTCAAGCTCGTGTTCCGTGTAGAGAGGATTGGTTTGAACAACAATGCCGCCGGCAAACAATACACCGTAAAAAGCGATGACCGACTGCGGACAATTGGGCAGCATAATGGCCGCTCTGTCACCTTTTTTCAGACCTGTTTTGCGTAAAAAAGCGGCAAGCTTTAATGAATCTGTGAGAACGTCTTGGAATGTGAGTTTTTTTCCGAGAAAATAAATGGCGGTATGGTTTGGGAATTGAGCTGCGGAGTTTGTCAGATTGGATGGCAGGGTTTGATCGGTAAATTCAAGCTCATGCGGAATCTCTTCGGGATATTGAGAAAGCCATGGCTTTTCAGACTGCATAAAACCTCTCCCTTCTGTTTTTCCTATACGCTATTATTATAGCAGAAGGCTGATTGGAATTGGAAAGCGTTTCATGTGAATTTTGACGTTCAGGAGGTGTTGTCTTTGCTGGAAACGATGCATTTTGAAGAGGGAGTTCCTATTCTGCGCCAGCTGCCGAAGCCGTTTACTTCAGCCGCCTTTTTGTTTCATCCCTTTGTCCGAATGCCGGATGGGTGGGAAGAGCAAAAGCGCAAGCGGCCTTTTGAACATATTTATCCGAGCGATGAGGAGATCATCACAATGGGCAGACCCGTTTCCTGGAATACCGTCATGACCATTTGCGGACTGCGCTCTGAAAAAGAGACCGCGCTTGCGCTTATGACCGCTGTCATGGCGCTGCGGGATGAATATGCACAGCCTGAATCCGCCGAGCTGCTTAATCGGCTTTATCCTGCGGATCTGTACTTGCCGAGCGATGATGTCACTTCGCCATTTTTGATTCCGGGGCTCTTAGACGTGTTCCGTTCAAAAGGCATTGAGCGCTGCATTTATTATGAGCCGGTCGAAGAGAAAGGTATATTTTCGCTCAATCAAACGGCGCCTTTGGATGTATGCGGACTGCTGCAGGCCGACATGATCATTGCCGATGAAAAGCGCCGCGCCGCTTTTTTGAGTATGTATGATTCTTTCACGACACTCTTTCTCATGGAAGATCAAGACATGCCGTCTGTAGTCCGCGCCATGAATTGGGAAGCCGTCATTTGCTCTGATACGACCTGCATAAACTGGTTTTCTCAATAAAAAAGGCCGCCGGGTTTAGTTCGGCAGCCTTTTTTCAGTATTAAGATGTCATGACCAGATAAATAAGTCCGATGAACAGAAAAATTCCCGCTGCCGACAGCAGCACTTTCGCAAGCTTCTCCATTTTTCCCCGTCCCCTTAAATCCCGGCGGCCACCACAAATGACAGGCCGACTGAGATGACAAATGAAATAAAGCCGACAGCTCTGTTATCTTTTTCAATTTCTTTATCAATTTTAAACCGGGGCGTCAGAAATTCAAAGATAAAATAGCTGATTAAAAGCATAATAAATCCGTATACGCCCCAGCCGATCATTTGCAGCAGCGAATTATGCTGGGCGATGCTGTGCTGAAAGACATTTGCGATCCCGAGAATTTTCCCTCCGGTCGCCATTGCAACCGCAAGATTGCCTTTTTGAATTTCCACCCAGTTTTTATAGGATGTTACCAATTCAAACACGGTCAGAAAAATGACAAGACACAAAACGGCTACACTGTAATAAGCCGCGATTTCAACAAGCTCATTTTCCCAAAAAGCATTCATGACGTTTACTCCCTTTTTATTTTAGTTCGACAATCGTTACGCCTGATCCTCCTTCTCCCGCTTCCCCGAACCGCGAGCTTTTTACGCTGCGGTGGTTTTTCAGAAGATCCTGCACCCCTTTTCGGAGGGCGCCCGTGCCTTTTCCGTGAATGATGGACACTCTCGGATAGCCGGCAAGCACCGCGTCATCTAAATACTTTTCGACGCGGCTGAGGGCATTTTCGTAACGCTCTCCCCGCAGGTCAAGTTCAAGGGACACGTGATAATCCTTCCCTTTTACGGCGGTGATGGCTTTTTCTTTTTTCGGTTCAGGAGCGGACTTGAGAAACTCAAGATCTTTTTCCTTCACCTTCATTTTAAGGATGCCGATTTGGACATTCCATTCTTTCTCGCCGGTTTTTTCAAGCAGCGCCCCTTTTTGTCCGAATGTGAGCACCTTTACTTCGTCACCCGGCTTCAGCTCGCGTTTTTTCTCTGTTTTTCTTTCCGGCTGCTTTGATTTTTCAAAAGCCGGCATCGCGTCTCCGAGACGTTTTTTGGCATCAATCAGCTCGTGTTCCTTAAAGGATCTGTGTTCTTGCTTGATAGACCGGAGCTCGCGAATGATCTGTTCCGCTTCTTTTGCGGCGTCTTCCAGTTTTTCCGCTGCTTTTTGTTCGGCTTCTTCCATCAGTTTGTCTTTCTGAGCATTCAGCTCAATGATTTGCTGCTGCAGCTCTTTATGCAGTTTTTCTGCTTCTTTTCGGATTGATTCGGTTTCAGAAAGCTCTTCATCCGCTCTTTTTTTACTTTTTTCAAGTGACGCGATCATCAGATCGACTTCATTGTGTTCGGCGGTCATTTCTGACTTCGCCTGGCCGATGATATGCTCCGGCAGGCCGAGGCGTCTTGAGATTTCAAAAGCGTTGCTTCGGCCCGGCACTCCGATCAGGAGCTTGTAGGTCGGCGAAAGCGTTTCAATATCAAATTCAACGCTTGCATTCATGACGCCTTGTCTGTTATAACCGTATGCTTTCAGCTCCGGATAATGGGTTGTCGCAAGCACTCTGGCGTTTGTGCGGTGGACTTCGTCAAGAATGCTCATGGCAAGCGCCGCCCCTTCCTGCGGGTCTGTTCCGGCACCGAGTTCATCAAACAGCACAAGACTGTTTTCGGACACGTCTTTTAAAATACTGACGATATTGACCATGTGGGATGAGAACGTACTCAGGCTTTGTTCGATCGACTGTTCATCACCGATATCGGCAAAAACATGATCAAATACGGCGGCTTCCGATCCTTCATCAGCCGGTATGTGCAGTCCTGCCTGCGCCATTATCGTCAGCAGCCCGAGCGTTTTTAACGTAACGGTTTTACCGCCCGTATTCGGACCCGTGATAACGATCGTCGTATAATCTCCGCCCAGTTCAATGTCGTTGGCCACGACTTGATCTTGAGGCAGCAGCGGATGGCGCGCTTTTTTCAGACGGATAAAGCCGTCTCCGTTCATAAACGGTTTTGTCGCCTTCATCGCTTTTGCGTATCTCGCTTTTGCGAAAATGAAATCCAGCGTCTGCAGCACTTCCACATTTTGAACAATCTCTTGTGTGTGTTCAGCCGTATGCTCCGTCAGCATCCGGAGAATCCGTTCGATTTCCTGTTTTTCTTTCACCTTCGCCTGCTGAAGCGAGTTGTTCATATCGACGATCGCCTGCGGTTCAATAAACAGCGTCGCACCTGATGAAGAAGTATCATGCACGATCCCGCCGTAGCTTGATCTGTATTCCTGTTTGACCGGAATGACAAAGCGGTCATTCCGAATCGTAACGATCGTGTCAGACAGCATTTTTGAAGCGGAAGATGAACGCAGCATCGATTCAAGCCGGTCTCTCACTCTTGATTCAAGCGTTCTGAGCTGCGTGCGGATTCCTCTTAAAGCGGGAGATGCATGATCAAGCACTTCGCCGTGATCATCAATGCAGGAATTAATCTCCCTTTCCAAATCGCCCAATGTAATCAGCTCTTCTGCATGGGCCTGGATCAGCGGAATGCTGACGCCGTCTTCTGTCATTTGACTGATAAAGTGCTTCATTTGCTTAACGGCATACAGCAGCCCGGACAATTCGGTGAATTCCGCCGGGGTCAGCACGCTGCCGATTTCCGCCCGACGCAAAGCCGATCTTATATCGGTCAGACCGCCGAACGGAGCATGGCCTCTTAAGCGCATGATCGCGGATGCTTCTTCGACTTCATCCAGCTGTTTTTGGATGTCGGCGAGATCAGTCAAAGGCTTCAGCTGCAGAAGCTTTTCCCGGCCGAGCGATGAGGCGGCATGTGCGGTAATCTGTTCTTTTACTTTATGAAATTCAAGTGATGATAACACTTTTTGCTGCACGGTTTTGTGGTCCTCCTTACTTAATCATTGCGCGTCAGAAATGCTTTGACCTCATGTAGCGGCCGGGCGTTTAAAACATTCTTTGTTTCTGTCCAGCCTTTGCGCGCAGCGGTCACGCCCGTTTTCATGTCATCGAGCATCTCTATATTATGGGCATCCGTATTAATGACCAAAGTCACGCCTTTTTCGTTTGCTTTGATCAGATGCTCAGTCCGTAAATCGAGGCGCGCGGGGTTTGCATTCAGTTCAAGCGCCGTATTTGTTTTGGCGGCGAGTTCAATCAGCATGTCGATGTCGACTTCATAGCCGGCCCGTCTTCCGATCAGCCGTCCCGTCGGGTGGGCGATAATATCCACGTGCTTATTCGTCAGCGCCTGTTCAAGCCGTTTCATAATGACATGTTCCGGCTGGCTGAAGCTTGAATGAATAGACGCGATGACAAGATCCATTTCAGACAGGACACTGTCATCATAATCAAGTGAGCCGTCGGGGAGAATGTCCATTTCCACGCCTTTAAAGATATGGAAGTTTTCAAACTCGGCGTTCAACGCGTCAATTTCTTCCGCTTGTTTTCTGAGCCGTTCGGCCGTTAACCCATTGGCCACCTTTAAATATTGGGAATGATCGGTGATCGCCATGTACTGATAACCTTTTGCCATACACGCTTCTGCCATTTCCCTGATAGAAAAAGCGCCGTCACTCCAAGCTGAGTGCATATGGAGATCGCCTTTTATCTCTTTTTGCTCCACAAGGTCCGTTTCTTCCCGATACGTGTCGACCTCCTGCCCGCTTTCTCTGAGCTCCGGAGGAATAAACGGCAGACCGAAGTGGGCGTAAAAGGCTTCTTCGCTCGGGAAAGTTTTGACTTCTCCCGTTTCTATCGTTTCAACCCCGTATTCGCTGATCCGTTCACCGCGCTCTTTTGCCAGCTGGCGCATTCTAATGTTGTGATCTTTGGAGCCCGTAAAATGATGCAGTGTGGTCGCAAACTGCTCCTCTGTCACAAGCCGGAAATCCACACTCGTCTCATATTCAAAGGTCAGGATGACTGATACCTTTGTATCCCCGCTCGCTATCACGTCTTTTACGTTCGGCAGGGACAGAAGCTGGTCTCTGACAGCCGCCGGGTGATCTGTGGCGATAATGTAATCCAGATCTTTTACGGTTTCCCGCGCTCTTCTGAGACTGCCGGCACGGGAATATTTCTGAATATCCGTCAGCCCGGCCAAATGTTCTTCAATCACTGAAGCAATGCTGAGCGCATAGCCGATCGGAAAACGTTCAGGCTGTTTTCCGGCTTCTCCGAGAGCCTGGAGGATTTTCTCCTCTGTTTTTTTGCCGAAACCGGCGAGGCCCTGTACTTTTTGCTGCTCGCATGCTTCTTTCAGCGATTCCGCGTCATGAACGCCCAGCTCTTGATACAGCTTGGCGATTTTCTTGCCGCCGAGGCCCGGAAGCTTCAACAAAGGAACCAAGCCTTCAGGGACTTCTTTCTGCAATTGGAGAAGCGTGCCGGACACGCCTTCCTGCATATATTCACGAATGACGCTATAAGTGCCTTTTCCGATGCCGGATAAAGACATCATGTCGTCGATTTCCGACAGGCTGCGGTCATCCTGCTCAAGCGCCGCTGCCGCTTTTCGGAAGGCTGATATTTTAAACGGGTTGTCCCCTTTCAGTTCCATATAGACCGCAATCGTTTCAAGCAGCCTGATAATATCTTTTTTATGCATACTGTTAACCCCCAGTCGTTTCCTGCTTTTCATCATACAAATTTTTCTCCTCCTGCACAACTGACGCAGAGCTTGAAAAAAACTTCTCCGGTCAAGAGAAGTTTTTTATGCCCCGTACTGGGCCCACAGTTCTTGCAGAAGCCCTGACAGATACGGCGTATGATGTGTGATGATATCCGCAAGCGTTGATTGTGCGAGCATATCTTGAAGCGCGCTTACAGGCAGTACGGATGCGACGTATAACAGGATAAACGCAAATAGATAGACTTCCAGAAACCCGAGCACCCCGCCAAGCAGTTTGTTGATCTGTTTAATGACCGGAATGCTGGCGATGATATTAAGGGCCGCTCCGATAATCCGGAGCAGAATCTTTGCGATGATAAACAAAATGACAAACGCGATCGCATTGTAATAAGCCGTCTCTACGTTTCCATTAATAAAAGAAAGAGCCGCCTGGCCGCCGGAAAAATCAGGCGCAGGTATAAAGCTCAAATGCGGCGCAAGGTTTTTGTAAAAAAGCGCCGCAAACGCAATCGAAAGGATAAAACTCGTTAAATATATAAATTGGAGGATAAATCCTCTCTTCAATCCAAGCAATGTGCCCATCAAGAGCAAAACTAAGATGATGATATCTATCATATGGTGTTCATTCCTTTTCTTTAAGCTGCCGCTCCAGTATTTCATATTTTTCTTGCAGTTTCATATAATCATGCACGACATTGACCGCAGTCAAAACAGCGAGCTTATTTATATCAAGATATGGATTTTTCTCGTTGATTTCTCTCATTTTATCATCAACCATTCCGGCCACATGACGCATGTGCGCTTTGCTTTCTTCCCCGATAATGGTGAAGTGCTGGCCGTAAATGTTAACTGTCGTTTTGGTTTTTTTGCCGTCAGACAACGTTTCTCCTCCATTCCGCGAGAATCCTAGTTCCTATCATACCACGATTATCGTTTGAATGGAAAGACGAGCCTCGGGCTGTTATGATACACTGGTATATACAGTGAAAAGTGCCAAAAAAGGAGATTATATCGTGTCCCATTCTGTTATAAAAGTATCCGCTTCCGCTATAGAACAAATGAAACATTCCTATGCCGGCTCCCTTACTTCCGCCGTTCCGCAGGGCGCCGTCTTCCAGGCTAAGCCTCCGGGCTGTACCATTACAGCCTACCGTTCGGGCAAGGTTCTCTTTCAAGGAAGAAACGCCGGCACAGAAGCGGCCCGCTGGGGAACGGCTGAGGCGCCGAAGGCAAAGAAAACCGTCAAAAAAGCGGCCGATCCGATCTACGCTCCCCCGGCGGGCATTGCGTCCATGTCGGTGATCGGCTCAGATGAGGTCGGAACAGGCGATTATTTCGGGCCGATAACGGTTGCCTGCGCCTACGCCGACAAAACAAAGCTTTCTTTAATGAAAGAACTGGGCGTCAAGGATTCGAAGGATTTAAAAGATCCGCAGATTATTGAAATCGCCAAACTGTTAATTAAAACCATTCCCTACAGCCTGCTTGTGTTAAAAAACGAAAAATACAATCAGATGCAGGAAAAAGGCATGAGTCAAGGAAAAATGAAGGCGCTCCTTCATAATCAGGCGATTTCCAACCTGCTGAAAAAAATGAACGGCGTCAAACCGGAAGCGATTCTGATTGACCAATTCGCAGAGCCTGGCATTTATTTTAAGCATCTTTCCGGGCGGGATATCGTAAAAGAAAAAACGTTTTTCAGCACGAAGGCGGAAAGCATACACCTTTCCGTCGCCGCAGCCTCTATCATCGCGCGATATTCTTTCTTACTTGAAATGGATAAGCTTTCCCGTGAAGCCGGGATGACGATCCCCAAAGGCGCGGGGCCGCACGTCGATGAAGCTGCCGCCAAGCTGATCATCAATAAGGGAGAAGATGCGCTCAGAACATTCACCAAACTTCATTTTGCCAATACGCAAAAGGCGAAGCGTCTTGTCGAACGGAAGCGGTCATAATAAAAAAAAGCTTGCAGAGTGATCTGCAAGCTTTTTTCTTTAGCCTCTTAATACGGCCTGATACGTTTCTTCCAACGCCTTCAGCACGTTTTCATGGACTTTTGTCACTTCTTCTTCTGTCAATGTTTGTTCAGGATTAACATATTGAAGCGAGAAGGCGACGGATTTTTTGCCCTCTTCCATATGCTCGCCTTCGTACACATCGAAGACGGTGACTTCTTTCAACAGCGCGCCGCCGGCATCTTTGATAACGGCTTCGAGCTGTCCGCTTGTAACGGTTTTATCTGCAACAAGCGCGATGTCACGCGTGACGGACGGGTATTTCGGAATCGCCGTGTACACGAGAGGTTCTGTTTCTTCGGTCAGAAGCGCGTGCAGATCAAGCTCGAACACATACGTTTCTTTGATATCCAGCTCTTTTTCCATTGCCGGGTGCACCTGTCCGATAAATCCGGCAAGTGAGCCGTTCAAAAGAATGTTTGCGGTCCGGCCGGGATGCATGTTTTTGCGTTCTGACTGGACAAATTCAATCCGGTCTGACACATTCAATTGATGCAGCAGGCCTTCAACGATACCTTTGACAACGAAGAAATCAACCGGCTTTTTCTCACCCTGCCATAAGTTTTTGCGCCATAATCCGGTTACAGCTCCGGCAACCCGTTCTTTTTCAACAGGTTTTGTATTTTCTTCCTTCGTCAGAAATACAGAACCCGTTTCGTATAAAGCAACGGAATCAGTCTGTCTGGCCAGGTTGTATGAAACAGCTTCAAGCAGATTCGGCACGAGGCTGTGTCTGAGAATGCTTCTTTCTTCGCTCATCGGCAGAGCCAGCATCGTGTTGAATGATTTTTCGATCGCAAAAGCGGCCGCTTTTTTATCATTAGTCAATGAATAAGTGGTCGCTTGAGAAAGACCCGCTCCTTCAAGGAAACGTCTCACTTTCCGGCGTTTTGCCTGATACGGGGTCAAGCCGCCTGTCGTGCCGGCCGTTTCCGGAAGCGTGGACGGAATATTGTCATACCCGTATAATCTTGCCGCTTCTTCAATCAGGTCTTCTTCGATTTTAATATCTCCGCGGCGTGACGGCACCGTTACAACGAGAACGTCTTCAGCTTCACCGACTGCAAAACCGAGCCGCTTGTAAATGCTGATGATTTCTTCCTTAGCGATTGTCATGCCGAGCACGGCGTTCACTTTTTCAACTGACACGTGAATGTTGTTCGCTTCGATTTTCAGATGGTTTTCTTCAACCGTGCCTGACAGCACTTCTCCGCCTGCATACGCCTGAATGAGGCTGCAGGCCCGTTCAGCTGCAAGCAGAACGCGTGCCGGGTCAATGCCTTTTTCATATCTGGCGCTCGCTTCGCTTCTCAGCCCGAGGTCTCTCGACGCTTTGCGGACGGTCTGTCCGTCGAAATAAGCGGCTTCCAGTAAAATCGAGGTGGTGTCTTCACGGACTTCAGACTCGGCTCCGCCCATAACTCCCGCGACTGCTTGCCCCTTTTTTCCGTTTGTGATGACCAAATGGCTGCTTGACAGCTTGCGCTCCTGTTCATCGAGCGTCACGATGGTTTCGTTTTCCGCCGCTTTTCTGACAACGACCTCTTTTGAACCGAACCGGTCGTAATCGAAAGCGTGAAGCGGCTGGCCGTATTCAAGCAGGACGAAGTTTGTAATGTCCACGACGTTATTATGCGGGCGGATGCCTGCATTCATCAGCTTCGTCTGCATCCAAAGCGGTGACGGGCCGATTTTGACGTTTTTAATGATTTTCGCGGCGTAATGCGGGTTGGCCTGCGTATCTTCAATCTTGACGGAAACAGCGTCCGCCGCTTTTTCTGCCGCTGTTTCATATGAAGTCTCCGGAAGCTTTACCTCTGCGCCAAGGATAGCCGCGACTTCATAAGCTACGCCAAGCATGTTCATCGCGTCGGCGCGGTTCGGCGTTAAGCCCAATTCTAAAATCGCATCGTCAAGCTGAAGGGCCGCCATTGCGTCAGCTCCCGTTTCAGCATCATTCGGAAACACGAAAATGCCTTCCGCATATTCTTTCGCCACGAGCTTGCTTTCAATGCCGAGCTCCTGAAGGGAACAGATCATGCCGTGAGATGCCTCGCCGCGAAGCTTGGCTTTTTTAATTTTGAAATTGCCGGGAAGCACGGCTCCGACCGTTGCAACGGCAACCTTCTGTCCTTTATCAACATTCGGGGCGCCGCAGATAATCTGCACGGGTTCCTCCGCACCGATATCGACAAGGCATTTGTTGAGTTTGTCGGCATTCGGGTGCTGTTCACGTTCAAGCACGTGTCCGATGACAACGCCTTTTACGCCTTCCCCTTTATACTCGATACCTTCAACTTCAATACCGGCTCTTGTAATTTTTTCTGCAAGCACGGCCGGGTCGATTCCCTGCAAGTCAACGTAATCTTCTAACCATTTATAAGAAACAAACATGTGTATCCTCCTCTTACGCCTGTTTAAACTGCGAAATGAATCTGACATCATTGGTATAGAAATGGCGGATATCTTCAATGCCGTATTTCAGCATCGCGATACGTTCAACACCCATTCCGAAAGCAAAACCCTGGTACTCTTCAGGATTGAACCCGGCCATTTTCAGCACGTTCGGGTGAACCATGCCGGCGCCGAGAATTTCGATCCAGCCTGTTTTTTTGCAGACGGAGCAGCCTTGTCCGCCGCACTTAAAGCAGGTCACATCCACTTCGACAGAAGGCTCTGTGAATGGGAAGAAGCTCGGACGGAGCCTGATTTCACGGTCTTGGCCGAACATTTTTTTCGCGACCAATTCAAGCGTGCCTTTCAGGTCGCTCATGCTGATTTTGCGGTCCACGACGAGACCCTCGATCTGCATGAACTGATGGGAATGTGTCGCGTCATCGTTGTCACGGCGATACACTTTACCGGGACAAATGATTTTGACGGGGCCTTTTCCTTTATGTTTTTCCATCGTGCGTGTCTGCACCGGTGACGTCTGCGTTCTCATCAGCATTTCTTCTGTAATGTAAAAGCTGTCCTGCATGTCGCGGGCCGGATGTTCCTTCGGCAGATTCAGCGCTTCGAAGTTATAATAATCCGTTTCCACTTCAGGGCCTTCTTCTACGGTATATCCCATACCGATAAATAAATCTTCAATTTCTTCAATAACGACCGTCAGCGGATGGCGTCCGCCGATGTTTACCGGACTGCCAGGCAATGTGACATCAATCGTCTGACTGCTGAGTTTTTTATTCATCTCTTCTTGTTCAAGCTGTTCATTTTTCGCCGTTATGGCTGCTGCAATGCGCTCTCTCACTTCATTGGCGAGGGCTCCCATTTTCGGGCGCTCTTCGGCGGACAGTTTGCCCATGCCGCGGAGAACTTCTGTAATCGGCCCTTTTTTTCCGAGATATTGCACCCGAATATCGTTAACTTCTTTTAATGAACCAGCCGCTTCTACTTTTTCTGCAGCTTCCAGTTCGAGCTGTTTAAGCTTCTCTTCCATCATGCATCCTCCTTTTATGTAAACCAAACCGTTCTATGCCTTTTTCAGAAAACAAAAAAACCCGCCCCTTAGAGAAGGGACGAGTTGTGGCCGCGGTACCACCCTTTTTAAGGCAGACTTCATCTGCCGAAAGCTTCATTGACATAACGGAAACGATCGTTCCGGTTCACCTTTACGCGCGTTTGGCGCGGTCCCGGTGACAACTCGAGAGGTGAAAATCAATTTCTGTGCTGCGATAAAAATGCTTTCAGTCAGCGGCATTTTCTCCCTGGAAGGCAGTGTGTGCAAAAATTGACGTCCTCTGTCACGGTTTTTACATTATTGCTATCTATTATAGTGAAATTCGCGGCTTTGCGCAACCTATCCTCTAAGATGATATACGAGGATTGCGGCCGCTACCGCCACATTCAGCGATTCCGCCTGTCCGTACAACGGAACATACAGGTTGAGATCTGTTTTTTGCAGAAGGCCGGCGTCCACTCCCGCTCCCTCGTTCCCGACGATTAACGCGAACGATTCTTCAGGCTTCACGCTTTGATAAACCGCACCGTTTTCAAGCGCCGTGCCGTAGATCGCGACACCTTGTGATTTCAGCTCATCGGTAAACTCATCAAGCGGACGTTTCAAAATGGGAATATGAAAGTGAGATCCTTGGGCAGAACGCAGCGTTTTTCCGCTGTATGGATCTGCCGTCCCGTCACCAAGGACAACGGCGTCGATACCCGCCGCATCCGCCGTTCTGATCATTGTTCCTAAATTCCCCGGGTCCTGCACGGCATCAATCAGAAGGAGCCGCTTCAGCGGATCAGGCTTCTCTTCCGGCATATGGCAGACTGCGGCGATCCGCTGCGGCGTTTCCGTTTCCGTCACGGCTGAAAACGCGTCTTCGCTCAGCACATAACAAGGAATGCTCATGTCCAGATCGGCTGGGATGGCGCTCTCATCTTTTACGAGAATTTCTTTTACCGTTCCCTTTGATTTGAGCGCTTCTTCTGCCAGATGCTCTCCTTCTATCAGAAATGTATTCGTTTTAAGTCTCTCTTTTTTTGTGTGAAGTTTTTTCCAGTCCTTCACTTTTTGGTTTTTTGCAGAGTCGATTCGTTTCACTTTATTTCTGTGCTCTCCTTTTTTCATGCATGTTGTTATTATATCTCAAGAACAGCACATAATAAACCGCGTGCGCGGTAAGAATATGCGTATCACAATCAGGAAAAAGGAGCGGTTGTAATGGATCTTAATTTACGCAACGCCGTTATTGCCAATGTAACCGGCAATAACCAAGACCAGCTGGAGCACACTATCGTTGACGCCATCCAAAGCGGTGAAGAAAAAATGCTTCCGGGCCTCGGCGTATTATTCGAAGTTCTTTGGCAGCATGCGTCAGAATCAGAAAAAAATGAAATGCTCAAAACACTTGAAGGCGGATTAAAGCCTGCGCAATAAGCATGAACCGGGTGATGGCACACCCGGTTTTTTTGTATAATAACGGCGAGGGGGATCGCCATGCAGTTACAGCCGGAACTGGCAAAGAAATTGATTGCCGAAGTCAAACACATGTACAGCCGCGAAGTGATTATTGCCGATACAAAAGGAATGATCATCGCCGGCACCAACGAAGCGCGCGCCGGATGTTTTCATGAAGGCGCACTGATCTGCGCGCGCGAAAAACGGAATGTCATCATCACGAAAGAAGATGAAAAACGGCTCGAGGGCGTAAAAGCAGGACTGAACCTCCCCGTTTTTTCGGGTCATGAGGTGATCGGAGTATTCGGTCTGACAGGAAACCCTGACGATATCCTGCCTTTCGGAGAATTGCTCAGAAAAATGACAGAGCTGTTTATTAAAGAAACGCGCCACATGGAAGAAGCGCAGTGGCGTGCGAGAATGCTTGAATCTTTTATGGTTGATTGGCTGCAGTTAAAAGAATGGTCCCCGGGCTTTATAGAAAAAGCAAAGCTCCTCGGCGCAGATCTGCATTCACACCGCCGGATCATACTCATTCAAGACCGTTATAAGCAATATAAAGCAGAAGAGCTCAGGCGAATCTGGCAGAACGAATGCCCTGAAGACCTGTTTGTCCGCTGGGGAAATGAACGCATTCTCATTAATCATGAAACAAATTCAAGTTCCAAACAGCAGCTGATCAAAAGAATCGGCGCTGTTTTTGGGCAGCCTGTCACGGCCGGCATCGGTCGGATTGTTCCGGGAGAGCGCCTCACGGAATCATACGGACAGGCGGAGAAAGCTCTTTCGGCAGGCATTGCTGACAAGCAGGCCGTCTTTGAAGAAGATTTAAAACTGGATATGTGTCTTGCCGAAATTGCGCCCGGCACACGGTCGGAATTTTCACGCCGTGTTCTCAAGCATGTGCTCGGCCGTGAAGAACTTCTGGATACGCTGCGCGCCTTTTTCAACCGGCAATTATCGTTAAAGCGCACCGCTAGCGACATGCACATTCATATTAATACATTGCGCTACCGTCTTTCCAAACTGGAATCATTGACAAATATGAAGCTTGACCGCCCTGAAGACATTACGGCTTTTTATTTGGCGCTTCGCTTTTTAGACCAACATACAAAAAACACGTAATCTCATCGTCATTTTTCATATGTTTCTCCATAGTGCGCGGAATCATTTTTCTTTACAATTAAATGAAAACGCTTTTCTAATCAGGGAGGTTGGGAGAATATGATTTCACGAGAGGCAAAGGAACAGTTCATTCTGGCGGTCGGAGAGGAGAATTATGATGATTCGGCGGCGGGGCGTCTTGTGTATTCGTACGATGCGGCCCCTCAGCTGCAGGCCATGCCGGATGCGGTAATAGCCCCCCGCTGCGCGGATGACGTATCACGTATACTAACGATTTGCAGCAGGTATGACATTCCGATCGTGCCGAGGGGTTCAGGCACAAACTTATGCGGCGGCACATGTCCGTCTGAAGGCGGTCTTGTTCTTTTATTCAAACATATGAACCGCATTCTCGAAATTGATGAAGAAAATTTGACGGCAACCGTACAGCCTGGTGTGATTACGCAAGATATGATCCATGCGGTGGAACGAAAAGGTTTATTTTATCCGCCTGATCCGAGCAGCATGAAAATATCGACCATCGGCGGGAATATTAATGAAAATTCCGGCGGGCTGCGCGGACTGAAGTACGGCGTCACCCGGGATTATGTGCTCGGCCTTGAAGCGGTCCTGGCATCAGGCGATATCATCCGCACAGGCGGAAAGCTGACAAAGGATGTTGCAGGTTATGATCTGACAAGGCTTTTTGTCGGATCTGAGGGAACGCTCGGCATTGTGACCGAAGCGACTTTAAAGCTTGTTCCGAAGCCGGAAACGAAAAAAACGCTGCTCGCACTCTATGAACATATTGAAGCGGCTGCGGAATCTGTTTCTGCCATTATTGCTGAAAAAATCATTCCAGCGACACTCGAATTTCTGGATCAGCCGACACTGCAGGTCATTGAAGATTACGTCAAGATCGGGCTTCCGACCGACGCAAAAGCCGTCCTGCTGATCGAACAGGACGGTGACAGCGATACGGTCAGACGCGATATGGAAAAAATCGAAGCCATCTGTAAAAACGGAGCCGCCGCATCGGTCCAAACGGCTGAAACCGAGGAGGAGGCATTCGCCCTTACAGAGGCCAGAAGATCCGCATTATCAGCTCTTGCCAGACTGAAACCGACAACAATTCTGGAAGATGCGACCGTGCCCAGGTCACAAATTGCCAGCATGGTCAGAGCCATTAACGAGATTGCAGAAACATACGGCTTGTCCATCTGTACTTTCGGCCATGCAGGCGACGGCAACCTTCATCCGACGTGCACCACCGATATCAGAAATAAAGAGGAAATGGAACGTGTCGAAAAAGCCTTTGCCGCCATTTTTGAGAAAGCGATTGAGCTGGGCGGAACGATAACGGGTGAACACGGGGTCGGCATCGTGAAAGCGCCGTATTTAGAAATGAAGCTGAAAACAGAAGGCATCACCGCAATGAAAGCCATCAAACAAGCGCTCGATCCCCAAAACCTGCTGAATCCGGGCAAAATATTCGCCAATTCATCAAGGAAACGCGTGGTGGTGATGAAATGACAACAGCTAAAGAACAGAAGCAAATTCAAAAAGAATTCAAAAGCCGGATGGATGAAGGTGAATTGCTGAACTGTATGCGCTGCGGCTTCTGTCTTCCTTCCTGTCCGACCTATATAGAATCGGGATTTCAAGAATCCCATTCGCCGCGCGGCCGGATCGCCCTGATGAAAGCCGTCACAGACGGACTGATCGAGCCGGATGAAAATGTCGAGCGCTCACTTTCGCTGTGTCTCGGATGCCGGGCATGCGAACCCGTTTGTCCCGCAGGGGTTAATTACGGACAGCTGCTTGAAGAAGCAAGGGATATCATTCATCAAAATAAAAAACATAAGCCGGGCGTACGCCTTTTGCGGAAAGCCGCCTTTACCGGGCTTTTCCCTCATCAAAACCGCATGCAGACAGCGGCAAACCTTCTCGGGATATATCAAAGGTCGGGATTGCAGGCCGCCGTCAGAAAAACCGGTATGCTGTGCGTTTTGCCTGAGCATCTGCGCACAATGGAACAAGTGCTTCCGCCCGTCCCGAAACGGAAAGACATGAAGGAACGGCCGCGTTTTCTTCCTGCCGCGGGCTCCGTTAAAAAACGGGTCGCTTTTTTCTCGGGCTGCTTAATGGATACGATGTTTTTAGCGACAAATCATGCGACAACTGCGCTGTTACAGGCGGCCGGATGTGAAATCGCGGTTCCGGAGGGTCAGGCGTGCTGCGGCGCGCTTCACGGGCACAGCGGAGAAAAAGAGACGGGAAAAGAACTCGCCAAGCGGAATATCGCGGCCTTTGAGGCGCTTGACGCTGATTATATCATTACAAACGCCGGCGGATGCGGCGCCTTTCTTCAGGAATATCCGCATTTACTAAAAGATGAACCTGAATGGGCGGAGCGCGCAAAACAATTCGTCCGGAAGCTCAAAGATTTTTCATCCGTACTGGTTGAACTGAAGTTCCATCAAAGGGACCTACGGGCGCGGTCCCCTCATATCGTCACATATCAGGACTCCTGCCATCTCCGCAATGTGATGCATACGTCAGAAGAGCCGCGCACGCTTTTGAAAAGCATTAAAGGGGCTGAGTTCAGAGAAATGGAAAAGGCCGACAGCTGCTGCGGGTCGGCGGGAATTTATAATATAACAGAATCAGAAATGTCTATGAAAATATTAGACAGCAAGATGAAAGCTGCCGGAAAAACGGAAGCGGCCGTCATCGTGACAGCCAACCCCGGATGCCTTCTGCAAATGCAGCTCGGCATCTTGCGTGAAGGCATAACAGACCGTGTCCGCGCGGTACATTTGGCGGATTACCTTCTGGAAGCGGCGGATTTGTCCTAAACCGAAAGCAGAGAGACCGATCGGCTCTCTGCTTTTATGATGCTGCAATGTTCTGATCGGCGGCGGATTTATCCGGGTATTGAAGCCTCCAGTCTGGCACTCGGATCACGCCATACGTTTGCCCATTTCTTCACAGCCGCAATGATAATCACAAGTCCGAGAATGAGCATGATAATGGATAAAACACCATTCAGCACATTGTATCCTGCCGCTTCGGGGTTCAAATACACATACCTCACCATCCAATACCCCGCATAGTTGACGGTGACGTACAAATAAGCGAGGGGAATCAGGCATGTCAGCATATAGCGCCGCTTATCGGCTATTTTCAATACGACGGTCGCACCGATGATTAATCCGACAGAAGCCATAAGCTGATTGGACACGCCGAACAGCGCCCAAATGGAGCTGATGTCGCCGGAATACAGAAGATAGCCCCACAGCAGGCAGGCGAGCGCGCTTGAGAAAATCGAGCCCGGCAGCCAATCTGTTTTTTTCAGCGGCTTATATACCTCTCCGAAAAACTCCTGAATCAAATAGCGGGCGACACGGGTTCCCGCATCAATCGCCGTTAAAATAAACACCGCTTCAAACATAATGACAAATTGAAAGAAATATGAAGCCAAATGACTAAAAAAAGGAATTTCCGTAAAAATATAAGTCATTCCGACGGCAAGTGTAACAGCGCCTCCCGTCCTTCCTTCCAGACTGAGCCCGATTCCTTTGCTCAATTCAGGCAGGTGGATGACATTCATCCCGAGCGTGCGGAATATTTCAGGCGTGCTGTTAATGGCAAAATAGTCGGCAGGCTCGAGAGCGGCAGCAGCAATAAGCGCCATGATTCCGACGAGACATTCAACAAGCATCGCTCCGAAAGCAACAGGCTTTATATCACTCCATTTATCAAGCATTTTCGGGGTTGTGCCGGAACCGACAAATGCATGAAAGCCTGAAATGGCGCCGCAGGCAATCGTTATTGAAATAAACGGCCAGACAGGACCCGCGATCACCGGTCCGCCGCCGTGAATAAACTCTGTCACTGCCGGGAATTGAACGGCTGGATTTACGAAAAAGACACCTGCGATTAATGCGGCAAAAACCCCGATTTTCATAAAACTGCTTAAATAGTCACGCGGGGCAAGCAAAAGCCAAACCGGAAGCGCCGCGGCGAAAAATGCATAGACGGGAAGCGCCACCGCGAGTGTTTTCGCATCCAATGTCAGCATGTCGCCGAGAGCCGTTGTTTGCAGCCACGGCCCGATCACAACACCGGCCATCAGCAAAAGAAAACCGACAGTTGATGCAAGTTTGAGATTGCCCGTTTTTTTATAGTAGACGCCGACCCCCATGGCGATCGGAATCGTAATCCCTACCGCAAACGTTCCCCACGGGTTTTGCTCAAGCGCATGGAGCACAACCATCGACAGCCCCGCCATCGTGATCGTAATGATAAACAGCATGGAAAGACCAGTGCAAAATCCCGCCACCGGACCAAGCTCTTCTTTGGCGACTTCAGAAAGCGTTTTTCCGTTTTTACGCATCGATGCAAACAATACGACAATATCATGCACGGCTCCTCCGATCACCGCCCCGATTAACAGCCATAAAAGCCCGGGCAGATAGCCGAACTGTGCCGCCAGAATCGGTCCGACAAGCGGGCCGGCGGCAGCGATTGCCGCAAAGTGGTGGCCGAATGACACCCATTTATTCGTCGGCACATAATCTTTCCCGTCCTCAAGCACATGGGCCGGAGTCGGTGTCTGATCATTGATTTTTAATACTTTGACCATCATAAAAGTACCGTAAAGCCGATAGGCGATCGCCAAAATACATATAGACGCTATGACGATTGTAATCGCATTCATTTAATCCCAGCCCCTTTTCTCTTTTTCTAAATATTATCACAATTATCAAATAACAGGAGATGATTTTTTGCGTAAAAAAAGCCGGGCTTTGTCGCCGGCTTTTCGGAACATTATTTTCCTGATAAACGGATGACATTCCAGGACAGCGGCGTAAAATGAGCTGTTATTCCTTCTGCGCTTGCGGAAGATGTCCCGTTCGCATGCGGAATGACTTGTTTTCTGTTTTATTGATTGGTCGCTTTCATATCCTGATGCTCGAGCACGATATGCTCAATGATGCGGTAATTTTCAAACCCTCTCAGTTTTATCTCCGTTTCCATCAGTTCCTTGCTTTTGTTGACGGCAAAAATGGTCAGGGTTTCATCCTCTTCATGGTAAACGGCCGCGGCATCAACATACGGCACATCCGTAAAATCCGCGGAGTCGTATTTCGGGGAGGTCACCAGCAGCTTCATTGAAGTCCCTCTTCCATAGACAGAGGCGTGCATGTAAGGGTAAAAGATCGGCTGCCTCCACGCTTCTCCGCCCTTTTCTGTCATGATAGGCGCAATCACGTTGACAAGCTGGGCGAGACAGGCGATCTTTAGTCTGTCCGCATGCTGCAGCATCGTAATCAGCAATGAACCGATCAACAGCGCATCTTCAAAATTGTAGATGTCTTCAAGGATCGGCCGGGCCGTAATCCACGGTTCCACTTTTTTATCCGCTTCATTTGAGTGATACCACACATTCCATTCATCTAATGAAAGCTGAATCGTTTTTTTGCTGCGCTTTTTCGCTTTCATATAATCACATACGGCTGTTACAGATTTGATAAAATGGTCTAAATCCATGGACTTCGCCAAATAATTTTCAAGATCATTTTCATGGTTGCCGTAATACGTATGCAGTGAGATGTAATCCACATGCTCGTACGTATGCTCCAGCACCTCCGCCTCCCACTCGATAAAGGTCGGCATGCCGCTGTTTGAGCTTCCGCAAGCCACCAATTCAATCGTCGGGTCCGTCCATTTCATTACCTTTGCCGTTTCAGCGGCGAGCCGCCCGTATTCGTGCGCCGTTTTATGCCCGATCTGCCAAGGGCCGTCCATCTCATTTCCTAAGCACCATGTTTTTATGCCGTAAGGTTTCTCATACCCGTGCGATTTTCGTAAATCGCTCCAGTATGACCCTTCAGGATGGTTGCAGTATTCGACGAGGTTCCTGGCGGCGTCGATTCCTCTCGTCCCTAGATTGACCGCCATATTCACTTCGGCGTTCACTTTTTTTGCCCACGTTAAAAATTCATTCGTCCCGACTTCGTTCGTTTCTGTCGTCTGCCATGCCAAATCAAGCCTTCGCGGGCGGTCCTTCACAGGTCCGACGCCGTCTTCCCAATTATAGCCTGAGAGAAAATTCCCTCCCGGATAGCGGATGAAGGGCACCTGCAATTCCTTGATCAGCTCCTGTACATCTGTTCTGAAACCGTCCTGGTCGGCTTTCGGGTGTCCGGGCTCATAAATGCCTTCATACACCGCCCGGCCCATATGTTCTATAAATGAACCGTAAATCCGTTTGTCCACTTCACCGATGATATATTCTTTATCTGCCGTAATTCCCGCTTTTTTCATTATGTTTCCTCCCTCTCTATCCCATCACTCCGCCGACTGTCAGGCCGGAAATGAAGTATTTTTGGAAAAACAAGAATATGATGATGACCGGCAGTATCGCAAAAACGGAACCGGAGATCAGCATGTCATAGTTATTGCCGTACGGACTCAGCAGCCCCGAAAGCCCGATTGGAAGCGTAAACATTTCTTTCGACCGAAGCACGATTAGCGGCCATAAAAAGTTATTCCAGCTGTTTAAAGATTGGAGAATGATCATTGCTCCGAATGCCGGTTTCATGAGCGGCGCCATAATTCTGAAGAAAATTCCGAACTCCGTGCAGCCGTCCATTCTCGCTGAATCAAGCAGATCTTTCGGAAGGCCGAGCGCGTATTGCCTGAAAAAGAACACAGCGACAGGCGACACGATAAACGGCAGAATCACCCCCGTATAAGAATCGATCAAATGAAGGCCCACCGTCAGTTTAAATAACGGAAGCATCATCACTTCAAGTGGCACCATCATAATGATCAGCACAAGAACGAAAATAACATTTCTGCCTTTAAACTCATAGACACCGAGTCCGTAGCCGATCATAGAGGAAAAAAACAGCGTGAGAACCGTGGTGAGAACGCCGAGCAGCAGGCTGTTAAAAAACCACTTAAAATAAATGCTTCCCCCGTGGAACAAATACGTGTAGTTATCAAGGCTCATCACATCCGGATCAAGACGCAGATTCAGCCCGATGCGCATCAGCTCAGATGACGGCTTTAATGAACCGAGCAGCAGGCAGAGCAACGGAAAGATATACAGCAGGCTCAGCATGATAAAAAACAAGGTAAACGCAACTCTGTACACAAGAGACATGTGATTGTGACGCACCACTTATCCCTCCCCTTTAAACGAACCGGACAGTTTCAGCGAGACAAGGCTGACCAGTAAGATGATGAGCAAAAGGACAATTCCGATTGCGGCACCGTACCCCATTTCGTTATACGCAAGCCCCTGCTGATATAAATAACCGACAAGCGTGAGGCCGATATTGCCCGGGGAATTATTCTGCCAAAGCACATAGCTTTCCTCAAACATTCTGAACCCGCCAATAATACTGATCGTTAACACATAAACGGACACCGGCTTTAAAAACGGGAGGGTAATATGCCGGAACTTTTTCCACGTACTCGCCCCGTCAATTTCAGCGGCTTCATATAATTCTTTCGGCACGTTCTGCAATCCGGCCAAAAAATAAAGAATGTTAATGCCCATCCATCTCCATGATGCAAGGAGCACCATTAAAAACATCCCGGTTCCTTTGTTGTTGAGCCAGTTTTGGGGCGATGCGCCGAGCTTGATCATCAGCTCATTTGCCAGCGATGTATTCATTTCTCCGAACATCAGCCGGAATATAATGCCCGCTACGATTGTCGATGTTAAAGCCGGTATAAACAGTGCCGATTTAAATACATTTCTGAACATGACGAGCTTCGAATTCAGAAACACCGCTAAAAGAAGCGGCACCGGAATCAGCACGACGAGCGTCCAGAAGGTATATTCCAATGTATTGAATAATGCGGTATAAAAGGTTGGATTAAGAAGAGCGGTATAATTGGAAAACCCGACAAATGTAACTTCTCCCGGCAGTATCCGCTGAAAACTCATGATAAACACACTGATGATCGGATACAAAAAGAAGACGAGAAACGAAATGATAAAAGGCGCCGTAAATAGATAAGGCGCCGCTTTTTTTGAATACAGCACATTGCGCCGGCGCGGCTCTCTCCGGACTGCAGAAACGGTTTGCGCTGACTCTGTCTTTACAGGTCTCATAAAAGCTCCCCCGCTTTCTCTGTTAAATTGGGCGGCTTCTTATTTTTCCAATTGCTGTGCCGCCTCGTCCAAGGCTTCCTCAGGTGTTTTTTCCTGCGTCTTAAGCGCATCGAACAGCACCTGTCTGACTACGAGATCAGCCGCTTTAGAGAAGTCTTCATGCAGATAAATCGGATTGATCTCATCTTTTATCTCAAGGAGTGAGGAAAAAATGGACGTACCGTTCCGGAAGAAATCAGTGTACTTGTTTTTCTCCTTCAATTCTTTTGAATTCCACACGTCCCAGCGGAGCGGATCAAAGCCGAGCACCGTCCACAGCTTAATATTTCCTTCCTTTGAACCTTTCGCAAATCCGAGAAATTCTTTCGCGAGCTCCAGATGTTCAGCCTGTTTCGGCACGACGGTGGCTGTTCCGCCCAAGCCCGCTGATCGGTCACCGCCTTCTTTCCAGGCCGGCATAGGGTAAATCGCCATTTTCCCTTTTAAGTCAGGCATATAATCGATAAACCGCCCCATGTACCAAATGGGCATCAGCACTGACGCCGCCCCGCTCTGATTCATAAAACCGTAGTATTCTTCGCTGTGATGGCCGCCGCCGGGAGCCGGCAGAAGGGTTTTATCATTTACCATGTCCTTTAAGTAATTCAATGTGTCTATATTCGTTTTACTGTTCAGAATCAATTTGCCGTTTTTGCTGAAGTAGCCTGATCCCTGCTGCGAAATCATGGAAAGGAATGTGGCGGAGTCATTTGTTTCAACCGTTCCCATCGGTTTTCCCGTAATTTCGCGCACTTTTTTCCCTGCCCGCCGGTAATCCTCCCATGTCTTAATGGAGGCAGGATCAACGCCCGCTTTTTTCATGATATCCATGTTGTAAAACATGACGGTCGTCCCCACATGTGTATCAAGGCCGTACAATTTGCCGTTTTTGCTGTATAGGGCAAGACGCGCCTCCACAAACTTATCGCGGTCTTTTTCAATCAGCGGAGTCAGATCGGCAAGCGGGATATCCTTTCCTTTCAGAAAGTTCGAGAACCGGCTTAATTCCACGTCAGCTATATCGGGAAGCCCCTCACCCGCGATCAGCGAAACAGATAGATTATCATGCATTTGTCCATAAGGATAAACAACGGTATTCAGCTTAATTTTGCGCTCCGGGTATTTTTGATTCCATTCTTTGACCATTTCCTGATAGAACTGTTCGTGCAGTCCGTTAAACGTCCAAAAAGTCAGCTCCGTTTCTCCCGGCCGGCCGGCAGCCCGTTCTTTTGAACAGCCGGCGGTAAACAATAAGAGCATCATCACCACCAAACATACAGCGGTCGTTTTTTTCATGTCATCCCCCCTCCACTTTAGGCCGCGCGGCTATTGAAGCAAATGATGTGCAAAGAGCGCTGCATGTTCATTTATGATGGTCAAACCGGTATAACGGTCTCTCAGTGTGTGCGCATGCTTAAGCGCGTCGCAGACAAGTTCCTTCTTGACACCGATTTCATCGAAACAGGCTGGACCTCCCGCAGATGTGAGACACCCGGCAATTGTTTTGCCGTCAGGAAGCCCCTCATATGCTGATTGAATCGCCTTGCGAAAGTTCGGCGGCAGTTCTGCAAGCTTTTCGTGACAAGCCAGTTCTTTGTAAATATCACTCAGCACCGCGCAGGCGCATCCCACCTTCGCACCGTGGAGAATCGGAGGCTGTTTTGTCTTCAGCATTTCCATCTCAATCCAATGCGAGATGTGATGCTCTCCTCCTGAGGCGGGACGGGAGTGATCAAGGGCAAGCATGACAAGGCCCGAAACGATCAGCGCTTCCATCAGTATCTCAATGCCGGTCTCTGTCCCCGCGGCAATGCCAGCGCGGTGATCAATGCACTGCCAAAGCGCGTCTTTCACAAGCTTCGCCCCTGCTTCTGAGTATGGCTCATCTGCAAGCCTGCGGGATATCTCCCAATCTGCCAGCGATGTTATTTTTCCGAGCATGTCGCCGAATCCCGCGGCTGTCATTGAACGGGGCGCGTCTTTTAAAAGATTCGTATCCGCAAAGAGGGCGATCGGCGCTTTCGTTTGAATCGTCGTTTTGATTCCGTTTAATATGAGCGGCGCTCCCGCCGATGTAAAACCGTCGACTGACGGAGCGGTGGGGAATGATATAAACGGCAAACCGCGCTGATAGGCGGCAAACCGTGTAATATCGTGAATCGTCCCTGAACCGGCCGCAATGATTACATCCGTCTCTTCCGCGATATTGATCAGCGTATAGACCAGTGTCCTCTCATCAGCCGCAGCGGTCCCGGCTTCATGCTCCGGAATGATGAGCTTTGCCGCTTTAACCCCGCCGGCCTTCAATTCGTCAGCAAGCACCCGTCCCGCTGCCTCGTAAGTGTTCCGATCACAGACGATCACCGGATGTTTCCAGCATTTTTTTTGCAGAAATCTGAGAAGTTCTTCTTTTGCAGTCGCTCCGATCACGATATCTTCTATTTGAATAGGCGAGCGGCTGCCCCCTTCTCTGTCAAACTCGGATTGAATGTCCGCCGGAGAAAGTTTCATAAAAGGATTCCCTCCTTCGCTAATTCTGTCAGATCTTTAATAGAACCGAGTACGATGTCAGGTTCATAAAGACGGGGCTCCCCGAGTTTGGCCGATCCAGTCAGAACCAGTACGCTTTTCATTCCGTACAGCCTGCCCATTGCGATATCTGATTCGAGACTGTCTCCGATAATGGCGCATTCTCCCGGAGGAAGCCCGAGCGCTTTACATGCTGCTTCAGCCATCAGCCAAGACGGTTTGCCGATGACAAGCTCCGTTTTTGCTCCGGCAGATGCTTCAATGGCCCCGATCATTCCCGCGACATCCATGGCATGGCCGCCTTCATTCGGAAAGGATCTGTCCCGATTCGTGGCGATGATGCGCGCGCCGGAGGAAGCTGCTTTAAAAGCGAGATTCAGATCCTCATAGGTGACGGTTTCATGCAGGGAGATGACAAGCCAGTCTGCCGCCTGCGGTTTTTGCGCCATGGCGACACCAGCTAAAGCGAGTTCATCAGTCAGCCCTTTCTCTCCTAACACCCACACCTTTGACAAAGGATAATGCTTCTTTAAAAATGATGCCGTCACACTGGAGGACAGCACGATGCTCCGTTCATCCGTCCGGATGCCGGCACCGAGAAGTTTCTTCCGGCACATTGCCCTTGATAAATTGCCGCGGTTGCTTAAAAAGACAACGGATTTGCCCAGTGACTGAAGGGTGTGAATGGCTTCTGCTGCGCCGTCAATCAGCTCCTGCCCCCTGAATACGGTTCCGTCTAAATCAATCAGAAACCCGGATGCGTCAAGTTTGGCCATAATAAGCATTCGCCCCGTGTTTTCTGTAAAAGTGCTTATCATGCAGCACTCTGTCGATCGGACTGAGCTGTTTGTTCAGCATGAGCGAATGGTAGGCCATTTCCGCCACTGTTTCGAGCACTACGGCGTTATGCAGGGCATTCAACGCGTCCTTTCCCCAGCAGAACGGACCGTGACTGTGGACGAGGACACCCGGATTTTGTTCATACGGTTCATTTTGAAAGGTTTCAGCTATGACTTTGCCTGTATGATATTCGTAATCTTTTACAATCTCTTCTTCATACATTTCCCTCGTGCAAGGTATAGCGCTTTCAAAATAATCCGCGTGAGTCGTTCCGAGCGCGGGAATGTCCCTGCCTGACTGTGCCCAGCTCGTCGCCCAGCGGGAATGTGTATGAACGATTCCGCCGATAGCCGGAAAAGCTTTATACAGATAAAGATGAGTCGGCGTGTCAGAAGACGGCTTCAGCGAGCCTTCCAGAATGTCTCCGTCCTCATTCAGGACGACCAGTTTGTCTGCGGTCAGCTCACTGTAATCGACACCGCTCGGTTTAATGACGATTCTCCCGCTCTCTCGGTCGATGCCGCTGACATTTCCCCATGTAAACGTGACAAGGTTATGTTCCTCAAGCTTCAGATTGGCGGCGAGCACTTCTTCTTTTAACGCTTCAAGCATAGCGGCTCTCCCCTTTCACGAACTCACGGTTTTTAATGGCTTTCAGGCGTTTCATGACATTGTTTTCTTTGCCGAAGTAGTGAACGAGCTCTTTATATTCCGCATATAAGCTGTCATAAATCTCAGCTCTTTCGCGATTCGGGACATAAGAGGCGTCTTTTAATTTCCCCATATGTGCGCAGGCTTCAGCAATATTGGAGAAACCTCCGTTTTCCCGTCCCGCAGCGAGCGCTCCGAAAATCGCGGAACCCAGTGCAGGCGCCTGCGGAGACCCGGATAATTTAATCTCCATATTTGTGATATCTGCATAAATCTGCATGATAAAAGGATTTTTTTCAGCGATTCCTCCGGCTGCGTAAAGCTCTTCGACCGGAACACCGTTATCCCGGAACGTTTCGATAATCATCCTCGTTCCGAAAGCCGTCGCTTCAATCAATGCCCTGTAGATTTCTTCCGGCTTCGTGTGCAGCGTCATGCCAAGCATCATACCCGTCAAATCGGCGTCCACTAAGGTTGACCGGTTTCCGTTCCACCAGTCAAGCGCGAGAAGGCCGCTTTCCCCCGGAATAAGCTCAGCCGCTTTTAAGCTTAAAAGCTCGTGAATGTCTATGTGTTTATCCTCCGCTTCCTTCTCATAGTCCCTCGGAACACACGTTTTGACAAACCATTCAAAGTGGTCGCCGACACAGGACTGCCCCGCTTCATATCCCGCATATCCGGGCAAGATGCCGTTATTTACGACTCCGCACATACCGGGGACGATATGTTCTTCCTCGCCAAGCAGCACGTGACAGGTGGACGTTCCCATGATCATCAGCATTTTCCCCGGTTTTGTAATGCCGACCGCCGGCACTGACACGTGTGCGTCGACATTGGCTACGGCAACGGCCGTCCCCGGCAGAAGCCCGGTCAGCTCCGCCATTTTTTCGGTCAGCCCGCCTGCCTTTTCCCCGACTGAATAAATGGTTCCGCTTAATTTATCCTTTGTAATCGTTTTCATTAAAGGATTGAGCCTTTCGAAAAAATGATCCGGCGGATACCCCGTCTCGTCATTCCAGATTGCTTTGTAACCGGCCGTACAGTTGCTTCGCTTCAATGAACCGCACAATTGATAGACGATCCAGTCTGCCGCTTCCACAATCCGGTCTGCCGCCTCGTATATATGCGGCGCTTCTTCCGCGATTTGCATGATTTTCGGGATCATCCATTCAGAAGAAATTTTTCCGCCGTATCTTTTGAGAAATGTTTCATTTGTGTCCTCGGCTATACGGTTTAAACGGTCCGCATATTTTTGAGCCGCATGATGCTTCCACAGCTTCACATAACTGTGAGGCTCCCGTTCAAATTCCGGCAGCATGCAGAGCGGCTGTCCCGATCCGTCTACCGGCAAGATGGTGCAGGCGGTAAAATCAATTCCTAAGCCGATCACGTCTTTCGGGTCAGTGCCCGTCTGCTGAAGCAGACTCGGAATCGCCGTTTTCAGAACTTCGATATAATCGGCTGGATGCTGAAGCGCCCAGTCCCGAGGAAGTTTTTCTCCCGTCTTCGGCAGCGTACGGTCGATGACGGCATGAGTGTATTCTTTTACAGCGGATGCGATTTCCTCCCCTGTCCGGACATTGACGAGCACCGCGCGGCCTGACAATGTGCCGAAATCGACACCAATCGTATACGCCATATCAAATCCCTCCCAACCGGTATAATACGTCATTCCATTTCAGCTCTTTTTTCAGCTCGCGTATTTCAGTATTGCGGGAAATAAAGATGCTTTCAATGCCCGCCATCTCGGCCCAATCAAGCATCTGTTCAGCCGTAAGCCGGAAAGACATGCAGGTATGATGAGCGCCTCCCGCCAAAATCCATGCTTCCGCAGCTGTTTTCAGCGATGGCTCAGGCTTCCACAGCAACCGCGCCACAGGGAGATTCGGCATGTCGTGATCAATTTCCCTGCCTTCCGCTTCATTCAGAACGAGACGGAACCGCCCTCCGATATCAATGATGCTGGCGATGATGGCTGAACCGCCGATTCCGTTAAAGACCAGCCGGGCAGGGTCTTCTTTGCCTCCGATTGAGAGAGGGTGTACTTCGATTTTCGGCTGATCGAGAGCGACTGTCGGGCATACTTCAAGCATATGTGATCCGAGAATCATCGCACGGCCCGGTTCAAAATGGTACGTATAATCTTCCATGAAGGAGGTTTGTTGTCCGTCCGCCATTATTTTCATCATCCGCACCAGGGCAGCCGTTTTCCAATCGCCTTCGCCCGCAAATCCGTACCCTTTTTCCATAAGACGCTGAACGGCAAGCCCCGGAAGCTGCTTCATTCCGTGCAGCACCTCAAAGGAAGTCGTAAACGCCGTATATCCGCCCCGCTCAAGAAAGGCTGTTAATCCGAGTTCGATTTTCGCCTGTTCTTTAATAGAAGAAACTTTTGCTTCATCCTGTTTCGTTTCGTCGCTGATGACATACAACTTGTCGTATTCTTCATAAAGCGCTTCCATTTCAGCATCAGTGACGCTGTTCATCACTTCGGTAAGATCGCCGATTCCGTATCCGTCTACCTGCCAGCCGAATTGAATGTGAGCGCCGACTTTGTCTCCGTCAGTAACGGCTACATTCCGCATATTGTCGCCGAACCGGGCTACTTTAATATGCCTGCTTTCATTCCAAGCGGCAGCAGTGTTCATCCATTGTGAAATGTCGCGTTTGACTTCCTCATCATCCCAATAGCCCGCAATGATTTTTCTCGTCTGCCCCATTCTTGACTGGATATATCCGTATTCCCGGTCTCCGTGAGCGGATTGGTTGCTGTTCATAAAATCCATATCAATCGTTTCCCACGGGATATCGCGGTGATATTGGGTATGCAGATGAAGCATCGGCTTTTGAAAGGCGGAAAGACCTTCAATCCACATTTTCGCGGGAGAAAATGTATGCATCCACGTCACGACCCCGGCGCAGTTTTCTTGATACTGTGCTTCCCGCAAAACCTCTCTGATTGTTTCAGATGACGTGACAACCGGTTTATGCCTGATCTTATATCTTGATGACACCCCGCTGAGACCGTCACATATCCCTTTTGCATGTTTATCGACAAGCTGAAGTGTTTCCTCTCCATATAAGTGCTGGCTTCCCGTTATAAACCAAAATTCATATTCCTTGTTCTGAAGCACATTCATTTCCCCTTCCCATCAAAATAAGGCGCTCGCATTTAAAAATATACGTACGAATATAAAATATAAAACTTCTATACTTTTATTTGTACGAACAACTTCATTATAGTTAAGGAGGAATCAAACTGTCAATCTTTTATTGCAAGTAAAAAGCCGGACCATATGCCCGGCTGCTCAATTAATAGGAAGGCCAGCCTGAACTCCAGTTGATATCATTGATGAGCATCTTCGGAATCCCGCTGTCTTCGGCATCATACGCATGGCGCACTAAAATATTCCCGTTCACAATGTCTTGACCGCCCGGGCCTTTCCAGCGGTCATTGCCGGAATCAAGAATTGTGCCTCCGCCTTCTGACATGCTTTTCCCGCTTTTATCAAGATATGGGCCGGTGATGCTTTTGGATCTTCCATAAGCGATTTTGTACGTACTATTCACGCCTGAACAGCATTTATCAAATGACACCATTAAATAATAGTAGCCGTTCTGATAGGTGATGGCCGGCGCTTCCAAAGCTCCGCCGTTATTCGGCCTGGCAGCGATGGAGTAAAGTGATCCCGTCGGTTTCATTGTGTTTTTATCAAGCCTTGTCAGCTTGATGCCGCTCCAGAAAGAACCGAAAGCAAGCCAAGGGTTTCCGTCCTTATCAATTGTCAGCTCCGGATCAATCGCATTGTAATCATTTGCGCTTGTCGAACGGATGACGAGCCCTTCATCCTTCCAGTTTCCTGAGCTGAGACTTGTTGATGAAGCGAGACCGATTGCGGAGGTATTTTTGCCGAATGAAGAAACGGCATAATACAGCCAATACTTTCCATTATAATATTGAACATCGGGAGCCCATTGATTCAGCCCGTAATTCGGCACGTAATTGCTCCACCATGACAGCGGGGAAGTAAAGATTGATTTTTGAACGGTCCATACGCCGCCGCTGCCCTCCTTTAAGACACGAAGCCCCCGCTCACCTTCCAAACCGGTTCCGAAAGCGTACCACGTGTTTCCTTCTTTCGCCATCGTCGGATCGTGAAGCAATTCATTTGATGCCCCCCAAAACGCGGCAGATGCCGGAGATGAAGACATCAGCAGCAGCCCGGCTGTAACGGCTGCGCACGAAAAGCGGATCAAGCGTTTGAATCTGTTTTTCATTTCATAACCCCTCCCTTTTTAAGCGCTTACAAAATACGTTGTCAGATTTTTCTGTGTCTTTCTTATTGTAGCCGCAGGGCTCATATTTGTACAGACAAAAAAAAGAATCTGCTTAAAAAAGCAGATTCTTCCGTATCTTTATTGATATGTAATACGGTCAACCGTTTCCCGGTCCAATTTTTTAATCACTTCTGTGATCAGTTTTACCGTATTCTCGTAATCATCCCGATGCAAAATAGCGGCATGAGTGTGGATGTAGCGCGTTGCGATTGTAATGGACAGCGCCGGCACTCCATTCGCGGTTAAATGAATGGAACCTGAATCCGTCCCTCCTCCGGCAATGGAATCGAATTGATACGGGATACCAGCTTCTTCCGCCGTATTCACGACAAGATCGCGCAGGCCTTTGTGAGATACCATTGACGCGTCATACAGAATTATTTGCGGCCCTTCACCGATTTTGCTTTGCGCCTCTTTTTCAGAAATTCCCGGTGTATCTCCGGCAATTCCGACATCCACACCGAATGCGATATCAGGCTGGATGGTATGCGCCGCTGTTTTAGCTCCGCGAAGCCCGACTTCTTCCTGAACCGTTCCCACACCGTATACTTCATTCGGATGATCGCTGTTTTTCAGATTTTTTAATACATCAATGGCTATCGCACAGCCGATGCGGTTGTCCCATGCTTTCGCCAATAAATGTTTTTCATTGTTCATCACTGTAAATTCAAAATACGGCACAACCTGGTCCCCCGGAAGAACGCCCCATTCCATCGCTTCTTCACGGCTGGATGCGCCGATATCGATGAACATCTCTTTAATATCAGCGGCTTTTTTTCTGGCGTCAGGCGGTAAAATATGAGGCGGCTTCGAACCGATGATCCCAGTGATGTCCCCTTTTTTTGTAACGACGGTGACACGCTGGGCCAGCATTACCTGAGACCACCAGCCGCCGACGGTTTGAAAACGGAGGAAACCTTTATCAGTGATTTGCGTCACCATAAAACCGACTTCGTCTAAATGCCCTGAAATCATGATTTTCGGACCGTTTTCTTTGCCGGTTTTTTTAGCGATTAGGCTTCCCAGCCGGTCTGTTGTGACTTCATCGGCAAATGGTTCTATGTATGATTTCATCACTTGTCTTACTTCTCTCTCATTTCCCGGTATCCCTTTTGCGTCCGTTAACGCTTTCAGCATGGTGAGCGTTTCATCTAATTTTGTCATCAATAAACCTCCTTTTTTTACTACCCTTCTTATTATACAGAACCAATGCTGAAGCATACGATTAATTCGCCTGAAAAACGGGTAAATGTTTTATATATTTCTTTTTAAAAAAATGAAACCTTTTGTTTTGTTTTTCGTATTACATCAGATCATGACAAAGGTGAGGAGGTGCCTTCACACATATGGCCATTACAGTATTCAGGATTGTCTTGCTTGCACTTCTTATTTATTTTATTTACATGGCGGTCAAATTCTACGCAAATCCGAAAAGAAAGCTCAGACTGGCGCAGTCAAAAGAAAATTTTTATTTTATTGATGAACAGAAAAACACGCGTAAAAATCTCCAGCTTACTTATAAAGGAGTGCTCTTTGAAGGAGAGAAGCATATCCCCTCCAAAGATCATCCGCTGTTTATTCATACGATATTCGTGTGGACCGAGACTCCGGAAAAGCTGAGCAGCTTTTCTGCAGATGATTATGAAGAAGTCGAGAGAAAGGTATTGGAGCGGTACCCCAATTGCAAGATTGATTGGGACCAGCCCATCAAAAAAGCAAAAAAAGCAGGCGAGCGCTGAGCTCTCCTGCTTTTTATTTTTTATACATCAAATAGATCAGCACAAGGGCGGCTTCGGCGAGAAAAAGCATCGGCACCCCGTATAAAAAAGATTTGTGCTTCGTCTTATGCCTGAAGGCGCGCATGCCGATCCATACGCCGAGCGAGCCGAACATAGCGGCTGTGAGCCATATCCGCTTCTCTGAGATTCTCCACCTGCGCGCTTTTGCTCTTCTTTTATCAGCGCCCATAATCCAAAAGCCGTATCCGTTTATCAATACCGCATAAATGAAGAAAGCCATTGATTGTCACCCTTTACGTAAAAAACCGCTCCCCGGAAAGAGAGCGGCTTTTTCAACTTACTTGTCTAACTGAGCTTTAGCAGCATCAGCAAGCTGATTGAAAGCAGTAAGATCGTTTACAGCAAGATCAGCAAGCATTTTACGGTTTACTTCGATACCTGAAAGCTTAAGACCGTGCATTAAACGGCTGTAAGAAAGACCGTTCATACGTGCAGCAGCGTTGATACGAGTGATCCAAAGCTTACGGAAATCACGTTTTTTCTGACGACGGTCACGGAATGCATAGTTTCCAGATTTCATGACCTGCTGGTTTGCTACTTTGTATAATGTATGTTTTGAACCGAAATAACCTTTTGCTAATTTAAGAACCTTTTTACGACGCTTACGTGTAACAGTTCCGCCTTTTACTCTTGGCATTAGATTTCCCTCCTAATTGTTCCTTGTCCGATTACTTGATGTTGGCAAGCTGTTGTTTAATGCGTTTGAAGTCTCCTGCGCTTACAATAGCACCCTTGCGAAGCTTACGCTTTTGCTTTTGGGATTTGTTGGCGAATAAGTGACTTGTATATGCATGAGAACGTTTTAACTTCCCAGAACCTGTCTTTTTAAAACGTTTAGCAGATCCGCGGTGAGTTTTCATTTTTGGCATGGGATTTCCTCCTTATTGCTTTTCGTTTTTCGGCGCGAGCATTAAGAACATGCTGCGGCCGTCCATTTTTGGTTTTGTTTCGACTGTCGCAACTTCCGCACATGCTTCAGAGAAACGGTCCAATACGCGCTGGCCGATTTCTTTATGAGTGATTGCGCGCCCTTTAAAGCGGATAGAAGCTTTCACTTTATCGCCTTTTTCAAGGAATTTAATCGCATTGCGCAATTTCGTGTTAAAGTCATGCTCATCGATCGTCGGACTTAACCGAACTTCTTTTAAGTTAATGATTTTTTGATTCTTACGTGCTTCTTTTTCCTTTTTCTGCTGCTCGAATCGGAACTTTCCGTAGTCCATGATACGGCAGACAGGCGGTTTTGCATTTGCTGCAACTAACACAAGGTCAAGATTTGCGCGGCCGGCGATTTCAAGTGCTTCCTGACGGGACTTGATGCCGAGCTGATCGCCATTTTGCCCGATTAAACGGACTTCACGTGCACGGATACCCTCATTAACCAATTGATCTTTGCTAATAATGAGCCACCTCCATAGTTTCTTCGAATTGATTCACAACGCTTTTTGACTGCATTCTGCAGGCAAACAAAAAGTGCGGGCATGATAACACACCCACACTACGAACATCTGCATAAATAAAAATGTACGGTCAACCTGCCAACTACATGAATGTGTCAATCAGGTGAGAAGCGGGTGCCTCTGCTTGTGATTTATATTCAATTCAGTAACTATTCTACACAATACCGGAACATTAGTCAAGAATGACTTATCCGGATCAACTTTTTCATTTTAACACGGTGCCGGGGTAAGCGCAAGGAAAAATGTGAAATTTTGTTCTTTGCAACCTTTGATGTGCCGGACAATAAAAAAACCGGGTCTATGACCCGGGGCTTATCCACCGATGAGCTGAACGAATACCGGAATGACCAGCACCGTCACCACTCCTACGACGACAACCGCGATACTTGCCATTGCCGCTTCTACCTCTCCCATCTCAATACCGACCGCAACACCAAGTGCGTGACCTGATGTGCCGAGAGCCAGTCCTTTAGAGATCGGGTGCTTCACTTTAAACATTTTTAAGAACAGAGCGCCCAGGGCATAGACGATCACGGCGTTGAAAATGACGGCGAAAGCGGTGATGTCGGTGATGCCGCCGATCCCTTTTGACAGCGGAAGGGCAATTGCCGTTGTCGCCGCCTGAGGAAGCATGCTTTTCATAACGGCCGCGTCAAGCTGAATGCCTTTTGCGATCAAATATACTATCGTGACTGAGCAGACAGAGCCGACAATAATTGAAGACATGATCTGCCACCAGTATTTTTTCAGCTTGTCACGCTGTTTGTATAAAGGAATGGCAAAAGCGATCGTCGCGGGCTCCAGGAAGAACTTAATAATGTCTCCGCCGCTTTTATAATCTTCATATGAAAAACCGCCGAGCTTCAGAAAAAGGATGCCGAGCACCATCGCGACAAACAGCGGGGTGAAGAGGAAAAAGCCTTTCGTTTTTTTAAATAAATACGTGCCGATGCCGAATGCTGCAAGTGAAACGACAATACCGAAATATGGACTCATCTGTTTTCCCTCCTAATGCTGCACAAGTTCATTTTCTTGATTGGAACGGCGCACCGTTTGTTTATCAGCCGAAGTTTCCTTCTGACGTTTTTGGCTGACAGACAGAATCAGCTGAGAAAAAAGACCCGTCGCCCCTAACAGAATGATGGTGGCGAGTAAGATGACGAGTGCGATCTGCACGCCGTACTGCTGCATGACGCCAAGTGAATTCATCACGGAGATGCCCGACGGGACAAATAAAAATCCGATCAGTGACGTTAATGATGTTCCCAGCGTTTCTACTTGTTCAAGCTTAATCACTTTCAGACATAAGAGGACAAATAATAACACCAAACCTACTACAGAAGCGGGTATAGGAATGGGGACAATCGCTGCAATCCCATTAGATATGAGCATAATTACGGCAAAAATAAATGCTTGTGTCAGAAATCCGTACACTTTTTTCGCACTCATTTTCTTCACCTCTTTCTCTTTGTTAGGTCCATTATAAAAGAGACACCGATTTATAAAGCGCTTTCATGACAAACGGCAGAATATTCATTCTGAAATGCAAAAAACGGCTGTTGAAATGCAGAAAGCCGCCTCATAAAATATGAAGCAGCTTTTTTAAGTCTTTTGCGTATGTACGGCTGACGGGAATTTTAGAGCCGTCTTTTAAAATAAGATTGTAGGTCGAATTAAACCACGGATGAATCTCCGTAATATGCTCCGTATTCACGATGAACGCGCGGTGCACTCGCAAGAAGCCCGTCTCAGGCAGTTTTTTCTCAATGACCGCCAAGGTTTCGTGAACGGAATAAGACGCGGCGAAAGTTTTGACGGAAACGTGTCCGTCCTCCATGCCGGCAAAAATAATGTCCTTCGTATCTAAAATAACGATAGATTCGCCGGCTGATACCGCCAGCTTATGCGCTCCGGCTGCGGACGGCTGTTCTGAGACGGCTTCTGCCCTGTCCTGTTTAACCCTTTTAAACTTTCTGATCGTCTGGCGGACTCTTTCTTCATCGAAAGGCTTTGTTAAATAATCGAGCGCATCGACTTCAAAGGCTTTTAAAGCAAATTGGTCATACGCCGTCGCAAAAACGACTGCCGGCGGATTTTTCATGTTTTTCAGCCGTTTGGCAATGTCAAATCCATTTTCTCCTGACAAATCAACATCTAAAAACAGCAGATCCGGTTTTTGATCCATCATGCTGTCAAAAGCGGATTCAATATTTTCCGCTTCATTTATATCACTTACTTCATTCGTCCGTTTCAGCAAATAAGCCAATTCATCTCTTGCCAGCATTTCATCATCAACGATTAACACCTTCAGCATGTTCTTCTCCTTTTGTCATCAGTTTCAAAGGCAGCTCAAATGATACGTCTGTACCTTTACCGGCCTCACTTTCCAATCGCAGAGCGGCTTTGGGACCGAACAGTCCGATCAGCCGCTGATTTAAATTGTAAAGCGCGGTTCCCGTTCCTTCTTTAGACGGCAGCGGACGGTTTCCGAGCACAGACAGCAATTCCGGATCAATTCCCCGCCCGTTATCCCCAACCCGCATTAAAACCGACGGACCTGCGGATACCACGCTGACATTGACGGCACAGCTGTCCTGCTTTCTTGAAAACGCATGGCGGAGCGCGTTTTCCACAAGGATCTGCAGCACAAAAGGAGGGATTTCGATGTCCTCCAAACCGTTTTCGATCTCAAGACTGATTTTATATTTCCCGGGAAAACGAGCCTGCTCCAGTGATAAATATGCCTGCAGATGGTTCAGTTCTTTAGAAAGCGGGATGAGCAGCTGCCTCGCTCCCTGCAGATTGGAACGGAAATAGACGCTGAGCTGCAGCAGAAGCTTTCGGGTTTTTTCCACATCCGTGCGGCAAAGTGCAGAAATCGTATTGATCGCATTAAACAGAAAATGCGGATTGACCTGTGCTTGAAGCGCCTTTATTTCTGCATCTTTCAGTAATTTGCTCTGCAGTTCCGCCTCACCGAGTTCAAGCTGGGTGGAAAACAGCATGGCAAGTCCTTCCGCGAGCTCTTCTTCAACCCGGCTTAAACCCGACGGGCTTTTAAAATACATTTTTAACGTGCCGATCGTTTTGCCGTTTGACGTCAGCGGCAATACGATAGCCGCATGCAGCGGACAGGGATCGTGCGTGCATTCAATTTCTTCCTTTGATGTCGCTTTCATAATATGTCCCGTTTTGATGACCCGTTTTGACAATCCGGTGATCAGGCTTTTAGACGGAATATGATGGTCGGCACCCGCCCCGACATGCGCTAAAATCTTTTCATTATCCGTAAGTGATACCGCATCCGTCCCTGTCTGCCTGTGAATGATGGCAGCAACGCTTTTGCATGAGCTTTCATTCAGCCCTTGGCGGAAAAACGGAAGTGTCTGGTCGGCAATCATCAGCACCCTGTGAGTTTCAAGCGCTCTTGCCCGCTCTTCTTTTCGGATAATTGACTGAATGATGGAAAGAAAAATAAAAGTCCCTGACCCGTTTACCAATATCATCGGGATGCCGATGATGCTCACAAGCGTCCAAGCGTCAGAAAACGGCTTGGCCATCAAAAGGATGAGCAGCATTTGCAAAGATTCCATCCCAAGCCCGACAAGCGCGGCCACCCGCGGTGTCGGCATTGCATAGCGTTTTCTGAAATACCGCCCGATCCAGCCGGACAAAACGCCCGCTAATACGGACGAGACGGCACAGCTGACTGCGGTCGCGCCGCCGAGTGATAAACGATGCAGGCCGGCCAATATGCCGACTCCGATCCCCACATACGGACCGCCTAAGAGTCCGCCGATTTCAACCCCCATAATCCGTGTATTGGCAATTGAACCGGACGGATTAATTTGAAACACCCAGTCATTATTCATGATCATATTCCGCTGAATTTCTATCCCCGTATAGTTACTGATGATACTGAACAGCGAGAAAATTGAAATCAGCACCGCTTTTCCTTTATAGCTCTCAGGCTGCTGGAGCGCCTGTCTGAACAATCTGGTATGAGCCAGAACGAATCCCAATATGACGATAATTCCGACTCTTTCCAGCATCATAATGATCAAATGCAGCATACTTTTTCACCTGTTCTTTCAAATTTTATTTTATCATGTTTTAAAGCAAGAGACAGAATCGGACACAAATCTGCCTGTTTTTTTCAAATCATCAGAAAACAAATCTTTCACAGTCTATGTATCTATTGTAGAATAAACGGGAGCCTTGCGGCAGAGAGTTTCAGAATATAACAAAGAGGAGAAGATCATGAAAGCCGTATTTTTTGATTTGGACGATACACTGTTATGGGATGAAAAAAGCGTCAGAACAACATTCAGAGAAACATGTTTACAAGCTGAAAAAAAATATGGCCTTGACCCGCACACATTTGAAGAAGCGGTTCGTAAAGCGGCACGGGAATTGTATATGTCATACGAAACCTATCCTTATACGGTCATGATCGGCATTAATCCGTTTGAAGGATTATGGGCGAATTTTTCTGAGCCGGTCAGCGAAGGATTTAAAAAGCTGAATCAGATTGCGCCGGAATACAGACGAAACGCCTGGACGAACGGGTTAAAAAGTGTCGGCATAGACGATGCGGCTTACGGCGAATATTTAGCGGAGTTTTTCGCGGCGGAACGCAGACAGCGCCCGTATGTGTATGATGAGACGTTTGCGGTGCTTGAAAAGCTGAAAGGCGTTTATGAATTGCTTCTGCTGACAAACGGCGACCCCAGCCTGCAGAAAGAAAAACTTGCCGGCGTTCCTGAGCTTGCGCCTTATTTTAATGAAATTGTCATCTCTGGCGCTTTCGGAAAAGGGAAACCCGACGCCTCCATCTTTGAACATTGCCTCAGTCTTCTGCACCTGAAAAAAGAAGACGCCATTATGGTCGGAGACAACCTCAATACTGATATATTGGGAGCGAAACGGGCAGGCATCACGACTGTCTGGGTAAACCGGACGAATAAGAAAAATGAAACGGACATTACGCCTGATTACGTGATCAGCGATCTTCACGAGCTGTTTGCGATTATAGAGAAACAAAAACAAAGATAATCACATACCGAAAAAAACCCCACTCATTCAGAATGGGGTTTTTTTATGTTTCCGGATTATTTTTTCGCTTCGGCTACAGCCTTTTTCACAAAATCGTCCAGTGAAACGGTTTCGGATTTCTGCTCGCCGTATTTCCGGACGTTTACCGCGCCGTTTTCCGCTTCTTGGTCACCGACCACAAGCATGTACGGGATTTTTTGCATTTGGGCTTCACGGATTTTATAGCCGATTTTCTCGTCCCGGCTGTCAAGCTCGACACGCAGGCCTTCACGCTGCAGGCGCTCCTGCACTTTTTTCGCGTAGTCAAGATGCACAGACGGTGATACCGGAATGACTTGGAATTGCACCGGCGCAAGCCATGTCGGAAGAGCGCCTTTGTGCTCTTCGATTAAGAAAGCAACGAAGCGTTCCATCGTTGAAACGACGCCGCGGTGAATAACGACGGGACGGTGCTGTTTGCCGTCTTCCCCGACGTAAGTGAGATCAAAGCGTTCCGGAAGAAGGAAGTCAAGCTGTACGGTTGACAATGTCTCTTCTTTGCCGATCGCCGTTTTTACCTGCACGTCAAGCTTAGGGCCGTAAAACGCCGCTTCGCCTTCCGCTTCATAGTAATCATGGCCGATTTCATCCATTGCCGCCTTCAGCATGGATTGCGCTTTGTTCCACATGTCATCATCATCAAAATATTTTTCCGTATCTTCAGGATCGCGGTAAGACAGGCGGAAAGTGTAATCACTCAGGCCGAAATCTTCGTATACGTCTTGAATCAAACGGACCGTGCGGATGAATTCTTCTTTAATCTGATCAGGGCGGACGAAAATGTGTGCGTCATTTAACGTCATGCCGCGTACGCGCTGAAGACCTGAAAGCGCTCCTGACATTTCATAGCGGTGCATCGTTCCGAGCTCGGCAATGCGGATCGGAAGCTCGCGGTAGCTGTGAATGTCCTGTTTGTAAATCATCATATGGTGAGGACAGTTCATCGGACGAAGGACAAGCGTTTCATTGTCCATTTCCATCGGCGGGAACATGCCGTCCTGATAATGTTCCCAGTGTCCTGATGTTTCGTACAGGTCTTTGCTTCCGAGAACAGGCGTATAGACATGCTCATAGCCGAGGCTCAGCTCTTTATCCACAATGTAGCGCTCGATCACGCGGCGGATCGTCGCGCCTTTCGGCAGCCAGAGCGGCAGGCCTTGTCCGACTTTTTGAGAGTTGGCGAACAATTTTAATTCTTTGCCCAGTTTTCGGTGGTCGCGCTCTTTCGCTTCTTCAAGCATGCGCAAATGCTCTTTCAAGTCATCCTTTTTAAAGAAGGCCGTACCGTAAATGCGCTGAAGCATTTGGTTTTTACTGTCTCCGCGCCAGTACGCGCCTGCAAGGCTGAGCAGTTTAAATTCTTTAATTTTTCCTGTAGACGGCACGTGCACGCCGCGGCAGAGGTCAAAAAACTCGCCCTGCTCATAAATGGAGACCGTTTCGTCTTCAGGGATGGCATCCAGCAGTTCAAGCTTCAGATTATCGCCGATTTCCGCAAACATGGATTTTGCTTCATCACGGCTCACTTCTTTTCGGATGATCGGCAGATTTTCACCGACAATGCGTTTCATTTCTTTTTCAATCTTCGGAAGGTCATCCGGCGTCAGCGCCTGCTCCATTTCAACGTCATAATAAAATCCGTTTTCAATGACGGGACCGACTCCGAATTTCACATCTTTATAAATGCGCTTAATCGCCTGAGCCAATAAATGCGCCGTGCTGTGCCGCATGATGTTCAGGCCTTCTTCTGTGCCTTCTGTAATGATTTCTACGGCACCGTCCTCTTGAATCGGCGTTCTTAAATCAATTTCCTGTCCGTTCAGTTTACCGGCTAAAGACTTTTTCTTTAATCCCGGACTGATGGATGCCGCGATATCTTCTGTTGTTGATCCTTTCGGAAATTCCTTTACCGCTCCGTCCGGAAATGTGATGTTGATCATATCTGACATCTTCGTCACTCCTTTTTTTATACAAATCAAAAACCCCGCCCCCTATGAAAGGGACGAGGTTAAATAAACGGAATCGTGGTTCCACCCTTTTTTCCGCGCGGCCGATTTTTTCGGCACCTGCGGCTCTAAACTCTGTAACGGGAGTTCCCGTCAGCTATTACTGGCGCTTATTCCTGCGTTCACAGCTGAAGTTCAAAGGCGGTAAAGACAATGATCCATAGCTGGAAAGCTTTCAGCCTGGGCTCTCCTCTCTTATAAAGCCGGTATCAATGCTTCATGTCCTTATCAATACGTGTAGCAATCATTAATCTGTTATGTATTATAAAATGTCTGTGAGAAAAATGCAACTCGGTTTTCCGTCTGATTTCGCACAGACAGCCCCGCTGCTGCCGCAAGGCCGTCTGTGCGGCTATCCTTCCGTCTTCTCCGACACAAACGCGCCTAACGGGAAGAGGCGCACCCTCTCCTGAAACACGTTTTGAATCGTTCTTGACATCATATGCTCCGGTTTGTCCGTATACAGTTCCACGGTCTCAGGCGCAATGGAGATCAGCGGCGCAAGCAGATGGGAATCGATATACATCGGGTGCTCCCGCACAAACCGCCTGTCTATGTATTTTTTCTGTTCCCGTTCTGACACATAGCGCAGCTCCCACAGCGTAAAAGCCCGGTCATGTACGATGCGGACTTTCTTCATCCGCGGCGGATTGGATGTCACGTAATCTCTCAGAGACTGGATAAAGTTTTGATATTCCTGTTCCATCCGGTATTCATCTATCGCAGCCTCCGCATATTCCCTGAGCCGCTCATAATACTTGCCGAGCCGGAACGTCTGAAACGAACGCACGGAAAAAACACCCGCATCAAGTGAAATTGTCCGGAGCGCATCTGAAATAAACTGTGTGCGCGGCTCTTTCTTCGGCTCAAACGGATGATCATCAAGCTCTCCTTCCATAATGCTGTGTGCAAGCTGAAGGATTTGCTGCTGTTCATCCTGATCGGTGAAGCAGTATGCGTCCTCTATGAGCGAAAGCATATGCTCGTCTTCTTTACATTCTAAAAAAAACCTGACAAATATCGGCTCAATAAAACGCTGAACGGAAAAAGCCGATTCAGACCTTTCGATTCCGACTTTTTTTATGCCTTCACGGACAATAAAATGTCTCCGGTCGTCCGATTGCTGAATGAGATGTAAAAAAGCAGCGGTATCGTGGTCATCTTCAAAGATCACTTCAAGCATATTTGTCCCCCCTTACGGCATCTGTTACAAGTATATGGGGGATCTTTTTAAAATAGACGTAAAGGTTAGCTTTCACCGCCGAACAAATGGCGCATCTTCTTTTTAAATATGAGGGGAAGCGATAAAAACACGATGTAAAGACAGATCACTCCGAACATGGTCAGCACATTGCCGGACATAAAGCTCGCACCGAGCACATTCAGGACAATCGTTCCCGGAATGATGCCCGCCGCGGTCGCCAAAAGATATGTCATCGGCCTGACTTTCGAAAGGCCCGCGGCATAGCTGATCACATCAAAGTTAACAGGCAGAATGCGAAGGATAAAAATATAAAAGAAGCCATTGGTTTTCATCTGTTTTTGAATGATTTCCATTTTTCCGTGACGGCTTTTTTCTTTAAAGGCAAACAGGCCCGCCGCAAAAAAAGACACGGCAGCAGCGCCCATTGAGCCTGCCAGCGTATACACGGTGCCGAAAAACGGTCCGAACGCCAATCCTCCGGCGACGGAAACGATTGATACGGGAAACAGCACAAAAGGCCTTACGATGGAAATTCCGATAAACACAAGCGGCGCAAAAACACCGAACGATAACACCCAAAGACGGATCTCCTTAGGCGACAGATTCAGATATTTGCGGTTTGCCCACAGCAAAAGGCCCGCTCCCGCCGCAGCCGCAGCCCATGTGACAGCCTTCTTATTCCTCATTCCCTCAAATCCTTCCCATTGGTCGCCGGCACTATGAACGGCGGCGGTTTTCCCCGTCAAGACGGACAGGCGAAGCCAAATATAAAATCCGCTCCATCAATCTTGCCGCTTTGACTTCTTCTTTTTCTCCCCGCTGTGAATAGGTAAAATGATGCTTCAGCTCGTCAGGTGAAAAATTAGACGAGAAGAAAGTAGGAAGCTGCTGGCTCATTCTGTGCTGAAGCACGGTGCCGATGACCTCATCCCTGACCCAGCTTGTCATTGATTCCGCTCCGATGTCATCAAGCATCAGTACGGGCGTCGTTTTTACCATATTCAGTTTCTCCTCCAGCGACTGATCCTGGAGCGAGTTTTTCAGCTCTCTGACAAATTCGGGAACATATACGATCATTGAGGAATACTCTTTTTCCGCAAGCTCATTGGCAATGGCGGCTAAAATAAATGTCTTTCCGATGCCGAATTTTCCGTACAGGTACAGCCCTTTGCCTTTGCCCGTCTCATTATAGCTCTTCAGAAAATCAGTCACATGCTGGAAAATGCCGAGTCTGCTCGGATCGGTAATGTCGATCTGCTGAAAGGTCGCGCCGAGCAGATCTTTCTGGATATACATGCTCTTCATCAGGGATTTTTGTCTTTTCTGGCGGTCGAGCTTTCTCTTTTCCGGACATTCGTAATATTCAATATCAATCGAACGCCCGTTGATCACAAGCTTCGGATGATAGCCTTCAAGCAGACTGTTCGTCTCGTTGTCTTTTGAACAGAAGGCGCACTGCTTGCTTTGCTGAACGTATTCGTACAGTTTATTTAACCCTCTGTCAATCATACTTTGATTGATTACATCATTCTGTTCCTTCAAAAAAGCCTGGACGTCTTTGTCGGCCATGACCTGCTGCTGCATTCGTTCCAGGCGTTTTTGAAAGTCAGGTCTCTTCGTTACGCCTTCTAAGGATCGGCTGATCGGTTCCATTTCATATCACCCCGCTTCTCTGTCTCAATAGGCAGAGTATTTTTTCAGTTTTTTCATTTCTTCCATCATTTTTTTCTTCTGTTCTTCAAGATCCTGTGCGGAAAGAGCCGGCTGTTCAGGCTTATTCCCGTTTTCTTCTTCTTTCATCCAATCAGGGCGTTTTTCTTCCCGGACGGTTTTTTTGCCGCGTGCCGCGCCGTTTGTTTTGCCGTCCGCCCAATCAAGATATTGCCTATGCTCTTCTATTGCGAGCTTCATAGCTTCCCGCACCGTTTTGACTTTCTTTCTGGCCCAGTGGGCGGCGATTTTTTGGATATAGTTTTTGGACAGCTTCATATCCGTTTTCAGCATGACATAATAAATCAGCACATTGGTGACACCGGGCTCAAGTTTCTGTTCGAACATAATATCCGCTATGATCTGCAGGTCGGCTTTTGACGGCTCGGTCCCGTCCGCAATGTCCTGGAGCAGCTTTCTCGGCGAAATGGTCTCAAGCTGTGCAATGAGTTCTGTATTCAATGAATCTTCCTTTTCCGCCTTGTTTTCTCTCAGACGGACAGGCTGTGTTTTATCAATCAATTCCGGGAGCTTCCCGCTTCTTTCAATTTGGTACCAGTCGCTGGCCGCTTTCCTCAGCGCTTCGGCCGTTATCGTATCCTGTTCATTAATTGCCGTCATAACGACGTGCTGCATGGAGATAGGATCTATTCCGTATAAATACGAAAGCTTTTTAATACTCTCCCGCACGTCCTGTGTGATTGATTTGCGCGGTATCATCGTTTCTGATAATCCCGCTAAAAACAGCTCAAAATCAAACACTTCCTCCGTCACCGTATAGGAAGGCGCTTGTCCGACAGACGCCGTCTCATAATCCTCGGGGAGGTTCATCGCTTCTTCCATATCCGGCGTCATCTTCCACTCACTCGGCTGGAAAGAGGCAAAGGCGTGATTAAACGGCCGCGTAATTTCCCTTGCGCCTTCGCCGACGGAAGGATGCGTGTAAAATTGTCTCAGCTGCTGGTATTTCGTTTTACCGACTCTGTTATAAAGAAAGACGTTCAGCATGCCGTCTTCAAAAAATTCATTCGGTCTGAGCGGGGGCAGCAGCTCATAAATAAACATCCGCTCCTTTTGCTCGGACTCGCGGATATACACTTTCAGCAGACCGATTCCTTCAAGCTTTCCCTGTTCATGATGAATCTTTTTTAAATTTGACTGCATCATACCCATCAGCTGTCTGTGCGTGGATTCCGATCCCCACAAACGGTTCTGCTCAAGCTCCCCCCATAAGGTCATATACAGGGAGAATGCAAAAGAACCGATCAGCGGCTGGTACAGATGTGTCAAAACCTGTCTGTCGACATCCTGAAGAAGCGAACGGCTTTTGACCGTATAAGGATCTACAGGCAATACGTCATTCCAATAGTCAGCCATGATTCTCAAACCTTCCGATATGTTTCTACTCTCATTTTACACCGTTTCCGCAATCTATCAAATGCCAATTTTGCTCATGAGAAAAGAGCCAGACACAATCTCTTAGCTCTTTAGCGTTCTTTCTTTATTAAATCTTTCAATTCATCGATAAACACGTTTATATCCTTAAACTGCCGGTAGACGGAGGCAAAGCGGACATAAGACACCTCATCGATTTTCGCCAGGCGGTCCATCACCATTTCTCCGACGAGTTCGCTTTTGACTTCAGATACGCCTTGGTTTCGCAGCTCTTTTTCAATGTCAAAGCACATGTCTTCCAGTGTTTTTAAAGGAACGGGTCTTTTTTCACAAGCTTTAATTAACCCGCGCAGCATTTTTTCACGGCTGAATTCTTCCCGGACGCCTTCTTTTTTCACGACGATCAGAGGCATCTCTTCAAACTTCTCAAATGTAGTGAAGCGGTAATGGCAGGCTTCGCATTCCCGCCTTCTGCGGATTGATTTCCCTTCGTCCGCAGGCCGTGAATCAAGTACGCGGGAACCGTTATGCTGGCATGAAGGACATTTCAAATTGGATCAGCTCCCATCTGTTTCGTTGCTGTAATGCGGTTCGCAAGCTTCCGGTAAATGCCCGCCAACGTTTCTAGGATGAGCCTATTGTGTTGGGAGAGCCGATAGACCGGCCTTATCTTTCTCTATTTTACAAAAAAAATGCTTAAAGAAAAAGCAATGCTGTTTTTTTACATTAGAAAAGGAGCATCAGCCTCAAAGCGCGTAATGGCTTTTTCAGCTTAGCTCCCTTGTGTGTGCGTTTTGAAAATTACAGTACTTTCGCTTGTGCCTGTTTAATCTGTACAGGCCCCATTCCTCTCGGTATTTCAATGTTTTCTCTTGTATCTGCATGTAATGCGTCCGCAATGTAATCAGCAGCCACATTAGGATCCAGGTCTCCACAAGTATAAACATCAATGCTTGCATATCCGTGTTCAGGAAAACTGTGAATCGTTAAATGTGACTCAGAAATAATAACGACTCCGCTTACGCCTTGCGGTGCAAATTTGTGAAATGCGACCTCGCGCACCTCAGCTCCTGATTTCAAAGCAGCATTTACAAACGTTTTTTCAATAAAATCCATGTCATTGAGCTTATCAAAATCGCATCCCCACAGCTCGGAGATGACGTGACGCCCCATTGTTTCCATAATCATGGACCCCCCTTAACAAGAATTAAAAAAGTGAATTTCCGAGAACTGACCCGGCTATTTACCACGGGGGAAAGTTAGTCCGGAGAGGTCCTAACCCTTTAAGTAATTCCGAAGCAGTCACGAGCAAGAAGTTCACGAAAGATAGTATACTGTGTTTAAGTTTATTTTGCAAGAAGTGTTTTTTGCGAATATGCCGTTAAGGGTTTTTTCTAACAAATGTCCATGATCTTTATTCTACACAGCTGACGGGTGTTTCATTCGCGCGGCCACGTGACGGATAAGATCAACGACCCGGCAGGAATATCCCCATTCATTGTCATACCAGGCGAGCACCTTTACTTTTCGGTCTTCCATCACCATTGTTGTCAGTCCGTCAATGATCGCGGAATGTGAATTCGTATTATAATCCGAAGACACGAGCGGCTCATCCGAATAATCAAGAATTCCGTACATTGACGTCTTTGCGGCTCTTTGGAAAGCGGCATTCACTTGCTCGGCCGACACATCTGTTTTCAGATCGCAGACGAGGTCCACTAATGACACATTGGGAACGGGAACCCGTAAAGCAAGGCCGTGAAGTTTTCCTTTCAGATGAGGGAGCACGAGCGACAGCGCTTTTGCGGCGCCTGTAGAAGTCGGAATGATGGATTCTCCGCACGCTCTCGCCCGCCTCAGATCTTTATGCGGGTTGTCGATATTTTTTTGGTCATTCGTATAAGCGTGAACAGTCGTCATCAGGCCGCTTTCAATTCCGAATTCCTGATCGAGCACTTTGACAACCGGCGCGAGACAGTTTGTCGTGCAGGATGCATTTGAAATAATGACATGTTCATCCGGATTGAATTGCTCTTCATTGACTCCCATGACAATGGTAACGTCTTCATTTTTGCCCGGAGCGGTTAAAATGACCTTCTTCGCCCCTGCTTCAATATGGCTCATGGCTTTTTCTTTTGAATTAAATTTTCCCGTTGCCTCTACGACGATGTCTATTCCGCACTCTTTCCACGGAAGCTCTCTCGGATCCCGCCGATTGAACAGCATAATATGTTTACCGTTGACGATCAGACTGTCTTCGGCGGCCTCGACTTCTTGATCGTATCTGCCGTGGATTGTGTCATACTTTATCAAATGAGCAAGCGTTTCCGGGGGATAGCTTGCATTAATGGCTGTTATTTGAATTTGATCATCTTCCATTGCTTTTCTGAACACCATTCTTCCGATTCTTCCAAACCCGTTGATTGCTACTTTTACCTTCATGCTCAGGTCACCCCTTTTTAATATGCCACTCTAATTAATTTTTAATTATATATAGCATAACACATTAAAAGAAATCCGCCAGTACAACTTGATAAAAATCCACCCTTATACCGATCAATATGTTGTTCAATCGGTTTTTTTGCATATAAAATGATCTTTTTTCCATAAAAAAAGCAGGATCAGCGTCTCATCCTGCCTGCTTTTTTCTTATATTTGTTCCGGATCTTTAAATTTGTCATTTAAAATGCTGTCCTCTAAAACGGAAGACACCTCGCCGTACCGTTTAGAAATATGCATCGCGCCCCAGTCGCACAGCGCGTTTAAAATTCTTTCCAGACTGTGCCCGTATTCACTCAGCTCGTATTCGACTTTCGGCGGCACCTGATTGTACACGATCCGGTTGATGACGCCGTCTGCTTCCAGTTCCCGCAATTGCTGTGTCAGCATCTTCTGGGTAATCTCCGGCATAAGCCGCTTCAATTCACTTGTCCGCTTTTTCCCGCGCATGAGGTGGCAGAGGATCACACACTTCCATTTTCCGCCGATCACTTCAAGCGTCGCCTCTACGGATATATTGTATTTTTTCTTCAGCAACGGTAATTCCTCCTCATCTATAGGAACTAAAAAGTGCCTATGGCACTTAAAAGTACGTTCTTTTCAATGACGCTTCTATCAATCATAATGACATTTGCCGGATGAAAAGGGATGTACTCTTATACTTATATCGTTTACCCGGCATCATTTCAACCATACATTATCGACCAAGGAGGAAAACAGATGTCTTCACATCGCCAAAGCTATTTACCAGCGCTGCTGGCATTAGCCGTCAGCGCTTTTGCGATCGGCACAACCGAATTTATCAGCGTCGGATTGCTGCCGCTTATATCTCAGGATCTGCATATACCCGTGACAACGGCGGGCCTTACCGTTTCCATGTATGCTCTCGGCGTGACATTCGGCGCGCCGGTTTTAACTTCTCTCACATCCGGCATGTCGCGGAAAACGCTGCTGCTCTGGGTCATGTTGATTTTTATCGCCGGAAATATACTCGCGGCGAGCGCGTCTTCAATCGGAATCTTATTGACAGCGCGGGTCATTACGGCGTTTTCCCACGGCATTTTCATGTCAATCGGGGCAACAATCGCCGCCAGTATCGTACCGGAACATAAAAGAGCAAGCGCGATTTCCATTATGTTTACGGGGCTGACGGTGGCTACGGTGACCGGCGTTCCGTTCGGCACCTATCTCGGCCAGCAATTCGGCTGGAGGATTGCGTTTGCCGTCATTGTCACGGTAGGAATCATTGCCTTCCTTACAAATGCGCTTCTCGTTCCGTCAAATTTGCGTAAAGGGACGAAGACCGCGTTTTCCGAGCAGGTAAAACTCGTCACGAACGGACGGTTATTGCTTTTATTTATGATTACGGCGTTAGGCTACGGCGGAACGTTTGTCGTGTTTACGTATTTATCCCCGCTTCTTCAGGAAGTAACCGGCTTTCAGAAAGAAACCGTCGCAGCCGTCCTGCTTGTTTACGGAATTGCAATCGCCATCGGAAATATGATTGGCGGCCGATTATCAAATCGAAATCCGCTGAAAGCATTGCTTTACATGTTCATTGTCCAGGCAGCTGTGCTGTTTGTCTTGACTTTTACCGCGCCGTTTAAAACAGCCGGGCTGATCACCATTATTTTAATGGGGCTGTTGGCGTTTATGAATGTGCCGGGACTGCAGGTATATATTGTGATGCTCAGTGAACGTTTTGCCCCAAGCGCCGTTGATACAGCATCAGCATTAAACATCGCGGCATTTAATGCCGGAATCGCGATCGGCTCGTTTGCCGGCGGAGTCATTACAGACTCAATCGGGATCATTCATACCGCTTGGATCGGGGCGCTCATGGTGCTCAGCGCGGTCGTGTTAACCGGATGGAGCAGGAAGCTTGAAAAGCGGGATCACATCATCCCTGAAAGGAGGTGAGTTTTTCTTCAGGCATTTTGATCTTTTCAACAAACAAATAATTGGAGGAACATATACATGACAACACATTTACAAGCAAAAGCAACATTGCATAACGGAGTAAAAATGCCTTGGTTTGGCATCGGGGTGTTCAAAGTGGAGGAAGGCGCAGAACTCGTCAATGCGGTGAAAACGGCATTGGTGCACGGCTATCGCAGTGTTGATACCGCCGCGATTTACGGTAATGAAGAGGGTGTCGGTGAAGGCATCCGCCAAGGATTGCAAGAAGCGGGATTAAAACGTGAAGACATTTTTGTCACGTCAAAAGTATGGAATGCCGATTTAGGATATGAAGAAACGTTAAAAGCGTTTGACATGAGCTTAGAGAAACTCGGTTTAGACTATTTAGATTTATATTTGATCCATTGGCCTGTCGAAGGAAAGTACATTGATGCGTGGCGGGCGCTCGAAACCCTCTACCGCAATGGACGCATTAAAGCGATCGGGGTCAGCAATTTCCAAATTCACCATCTGAAACATCTTATGAAAGAAACGGATATTAAGCCGATGATCAACCAGGTGGAATACCACCCGCGCCTGACACAGAAAGAACTGCAGGCATTCTGCGCCGAACAAGGCATTCAGCTTGAAGCGTGGTCGCCATTGATGCAAGGCCAGCTGCTTGATCATCCCGTCTTACAGGAGATCGCTCAGAAGTACGGCAAATCAGCGGCTCAAGTGATTTTGCGCTGGGATTTGCAAAACGGTGTCATTACCATTCCGAAATCAACTAAAAAACACCGTATTGAAGAAAATGCAAATGTCTTTGATTTCGAACTGTCAGCTGAAGATATGAAACGGATTGATGATCTGAACGAAAATCTCCGTGTCGGTCCGGACCCTGACAATTTTGATTTTTAATCCAGAAAAACACCGTTCGGCTTCCCGAACGGTGTTTGTTTATGCCCAGCTGCTCAATATTTCCTCCAGCTGATGCTTTGTATGTTCAAGACTGCCGCTGTTATCAATGACGGCGTCAGCTTTTTTTGTTTTGTCCGCTAAAGGCATCTGCGACGTTATCCGGCTCATCGCTTCTTCTTCTGTAAGAGAATTCCGCTCCATCAGCCGTTTGAGCTGTATGTCTGCCGGTACGGTGACGACGAGCACTTTGCCGACAAGATAGTCAAGCCCGCTCTCATACAAAAGCGGTATATCTAAAACGACGAACTGCTCTTTTCGCGCAACAGCCTCATCCCGCTGTTTCATCATTTCCGCACGCACCGCCGGATGAACGATCTGATTCAGCGTCAGACGCTTCTGTTCGTCCGTAAAAACGATGGCACCGAGTTTTTTTCTGTCAATCCCGCCGTTTTCCAGCAGGATTTCTTTTCCGAACGCTTCAACGATCTGTCCGTAAGCCGGCTTTCCTTTTTCCACCGCCTGTTTTGCGATGACATCCGCATCAATGACTGTAATCTTTTTGTCGATCAGCATGCGCGCTACTGTGCTTTTGCCGCTGGCGATGCCTCCCGTTAAACCGATGACCAAGCTCAAAAAGCCCACTCCTTCTACATTTTCCAAATCCCGATGATAATCAGCAGGACTCCCGGCAAAAATGTCATTTTATCTATCCAATTCCATCTTGAAAAGAAATGCCCCGCGTTTATGCCGAGTGAAACAAACAGCGAGCTCATCACCCCGACGGTCACGCTCATCATAACCGGAGAAAAGCCGAGAATGGCTGCTCCCATGCCGGCGCCAAACGCGTCGATTGATAAGGCGATACCGAGCAAAAGCGCCTCGACTCCGTTAATGGTTCCGGATTGATCAATATCAGCGCTGGTCGGCTTTTTCAAAATGTGAATCACGATGCCGAGCGATTTCACTTCAAGATTAAGTAACGTTTTTTCATGCAATAAGTAATCCGGCTCTTTAGCCGGTTTAAAAAATTGATAGATGACCCATGCCCCGATTCCGATTAAGATCAGCCCGCCCAGTTTCTCCGTGACGGATACGGGAAAAATCTTTGTCAGAAAATGGCCGATCAGCATGGATATAAACATCACAGAGGCTGAACAGCAAGCGATCACGGCAATCGCTTTGAACGGGATTTTCATTTTTCTCAATCCGTACGTAAACCCGACTGAAAAACTGTCCAAGCTGACAGCAAAAGCCAAAAGCAGCAAAGAAACAATCTCCATATCCGTTTCTCCCTTTCTCTTGATCGGCAATTGTGACAAATGCCTATTGGGTGAATCACAATATATATATGGAGAAAGGTCATCAACTGTGTTAGAAAAAAGTCATTCTTCCGGCGTCCGCTTGAACAGCTTCAGTTTATGATTTTTTTTGGCATCGGGCGCAGAAATGCGTACCTCTTCCGCCGACCACGATTTTAGAAATCATCGTGCCGCACGTCTTGCACGGCTCATCTTTTTTGCCGTATACGTAATGTCTGAGCTGAAACATTCCGATCTCTCCTTGGGAATTGATATAAGACCGGACGGTGCTCCCGCCCGCGTCAATCGCTTCCTGAAGGGTGTCTTTAATTTCTGTATGGAGCTTTTTTATCTGCCCGTCTGACAGACTGTTCGCTTTTGTCTCAGGATGAATCCCCGCCCGGAATAAAGCTTCATCGACATAAATGTTGCCGAGGCCGACGACCGCTTTTTGATCGAGCAGAGCGGTTTTCACCGCGCGGTTCGTTTTGGCGAGCCGCTCTTTTAAATAGGCGGCGGTAAATGCTTCATCGTCAGGCTCAGGCCCGAGCTGTGAAAGCGGTAATGCAGTCAGTTCCTCTCCCGGCGCAAATAAATGCATCGTGCCGAATTTCCGGACGTCCCGGTAGCGGAGCTGTGTTCCGTCCGTCATGTTAAATACGACGTGCACATGTTTATCGTCAGGCTCATCGGCCTGGTGAAGACCGTATTTCCCCTCCATCCGGAGATGGGAGACCATGACATAATGATCCAGATGGAAAAGCAAAAACTTTCCCCTTCTCCCGATGGATCGGATTGTTTCTCCTGCAATCTGCCGCGCGAATTCCTCCGGCTCGGCGGGTTTTTTGATGATATTCGGCCATCTGATGTCGGCCGATTCAATCGTTTTCCCTTTCACAAGACCGGTCAGAGTGCGCCGGACCGTTTCAACTTCTGGTAGTTCCGGCACAATCATCACTTCCTTTTTTTCTGTTTATTTTGCATCGTACCAAGACGGGCCTGAAGCATAATCCGCCTTTAACGGCACGTCTAAATCCAAAGCATGTTCCATCACTTCAGGAACCAGCTTCTCTAATATTTTAATTTCTTCCTTAGGCGCTTCAAAAATCAATTCATCGTGCACCTGCAGCAGCAGTCTTGCCTTCAGATTTTTCTCTTTCAGCTCAGCTGCCATATCAATCATGGCTTTTTTAATAATATCGGCGGCGCTGCCCTGAATCGGCGTATTCATGGCCGTGCGTTCCGCAAAGCTCCGCAGGTTGAAGTTGCGGCTGGTCAGCTCAGGGATATAACGGCGGCGCTGCATGAGTGTCGTAACATATCCTTTTTGCTTCGCTTCCTGCACCGATTCTTCCATATACGCCTTGACACCCGGGAAGCTCTCCAGGTAGCGGTCAATAAAAGCGCCCGCTTCTTTCCGGGTAATGCCGAGGTTTTGCGACAGACCGTAATCACTGATGCCGTAAACGATGCCGAAATTGACAGCCTTTGCCTGGCGGCGCATCGCTTGTGTCACTTCATCTTCACTGACATGAAACACATCCATTGCGGTTTTTGTATGAATATCCATGTCATTCGTAAACGCCTCAATCAGATTTTCATCTTTAGAAATGTGCGCAAGCACCCTCAATTCAATTTGTGAGTAGTCGGCGGCAAAAATAAGCCAGTCCGGTTCTGACGGAACGAAAGCCTGACGGATTTTGCGCCCTTCCTCCAGCCGGATCGGAATGTTTTGCAGGTTCGGATCCGTTGAGCTGAGGCGCCCGGTTTGAGTCAATGCCTGATTGAATCGTGTATGCACCTTATGAGAATCCTTGCGCGTGACTTTCAGCAGCCCTTCTATATAGGTCGATTGAAGTTTGCCGATTTGTCTGTATTGCAGAATATAAGCGACGATATCATGTTTGTCGGCAAGCTTCTCCAGCACATCGGCTGAAGTGGAATAGCCTGTTTTTGTTTTCTTCACTACCGGCAGGCCGAGCTTGTCAAACAAAATGACGCCGAGCTGTTTTGGTGAATTGATGTTAAACGGTTCACCGGCGATGTCATGGATTTTTTCTTCATATTCTTTCAGTTTCGCGCGGAGCTCTTCACCCATTCGCTTCAGTCTTTCAACATCCACTTTAACGCCCATAGATTCCATTTCTCCGAGAATCAGCGCAAGCGGGAGTTCGAGATCTTCATACAGTTCAAGCTGATTATTTTCTTTGAGCGCGTGCAGCAGCTTATCCCGGAGGCTGTTAACGGCAGCCGCTTTTCGCGCGAGATGGTCGGCAAGCTCTTTTTCAGCCGGAACGGCGTGCTTTGCGCCCTTTCCGTAAACCGCTTCGTCTTTGGAAACGATATTCAGCCCGTATTCTTTCGCAACGCTCGCGACATCGTCGTACGAATTGCCCGGGTTAATAATGTAGGCCGCGAGAAGCGCGTCAAATTCCGTTCCCTTCAGCTCAATTCCCTGCCAGCGCAGAGCGACGACGGAGCGTTTACTGTCAAACACCCACTTTTTCTTCGACTCATCTTCAGCCCAGGATTTAAACGCTTCGGACTGAATGGCTGTTTCTTTCGGAATATAATAAAGGCCTGTTTCATTCACGATGGAAAAGCCGAGAATCGGTTCTTCATGATAGTTATCACCGATTTGTTCGACGACTAAAGCGGACGGCGAAACGAGCATGTCTTCGGTGATTTCTTCAACCGTTTCAACATCGATGTCCTCAAAGTCTTCTTCCGCAGTTTCTCCGCTTTCTTCACCGAGCCGTTCAAGAAGCGTGTTAAAACCGAGGTCTTTAAATATGGCGACAACTTGTTCACGGTCAAACCCTTGATAATCTAAATCTTCGAGCTTGACTTCAATCGGCGCATTTGTCATAATCGTCGCCAGCTCTTTGCTCATCAAGGCTTGTTCTTTATATTCCCCGAGCTTTTCTTTTAATTTTTTTCCGCTGACTTCATCAATTGAATCAAGCAGTTTCTCAACGGAATGGAACTGCTTTAAGAGCTTAATCGCGGTTTTTTCTCCCACGCCGGGAACGCCCGGTATGTTATCGGATGAATCCCCCATTAATCCCTTCATATCAATAATTTGCAGAGGTGTCAGACCATACTTTTCTTCGACGTGCTCCGGCGTGTAATCTTCCACGTCGGTAATGCCTTTTCTCGTAATGGCAACGGTCGTTTTTCCGGTGGCAAGCTGCGTTAAGTCTTTGTCTCCGGAAAATACCTTTACTTCGAAGCCGTCTTTTTCAGCAGATACGGCAAGCGTGCCGATAATATCATCCGCTTCGTATTCAGGAAGCTCATAGCGGCTGATGTTGTATGCATCAAGGAGCTCGCGGATGAACGGCATCTGTTCTGAAAGCTCCGGCGGCGTTTTTTGTCTTCCGCCTTTATATTCTTTAAACGTGCTGTGGCGGAAAGTCGTTTTTCCCGCGTCAAAAGCCACCAGCATGTGGGTCGGTTTTTCATCCTCCAGCATTTTCATTAAAATCATAGCAAAGCCGTATACGGCATTTGTATGAATGCCTTTTTCATTGCTTAAAAGCGGCAATGCAAAAAACGCCCGGTACGCCAGACTGTTTCCGTCGACAAGCACTAATTTTTTTCGTTCCGTCATTCAATATCCTCCTAAGAGCAAAAGCTCGTGATTCCTCTGGTTTTAATCTCACAGCTTCTCTTATTTTAACAAAGTTCAATTTGAAAGGAAAATGAGCGAACCCCGAGAAAACGCAAAAAAGGACGGGAACAAGGAAACACGTTCCCGCCGTCAAAATTGGCTCCTTGGATGAAGGGGTTCTGTTACATCCTAACAAGATAGGTTTAACAGGTCATGAAGAAAATGTTAATCCTTTGTAAAGCTGATCACGCTTCCGGCGGCCGCTTCAGCGTCACGGTAAACACAGTCCCCTGTCCCGGCTCGCTTGTGACCTCGATATGGCCTTCATGGGCTTCTATTAAGTGCTTCACGATGGCGAGGCCGAGCCCCGTTCCGCCAGAGTTGCGGCTTCTGTCTTTATCCACACGGTAGAATCTCTCAAATATCCGCGGAATCTCTTCCTTCTGAATGCCGATTCCCGTATCGGACACTTTGATATCGACAACGGTTTCTTTCACGTTTACCGAAATTCCCACCGTCCCTTTTTCAGGGGTATAGGTTAAAGCATTGTTCGCCAAATTCAGAAATACCTGCTTCAGCCTGTGCGCATCACCCGTCACAAAAATCGGCTCTTCCGGGAGGTCGAGCTGAAAGCTGATGCCTTTTTCCGCAGCCTTATGCTGCAAAAGCGCTTCAATTTCATGCAGAATTTTTGCGGCGTCAAAGGATTCTACACGCATCGTAAAGTTTTGCTGTTCCATTTTGGATAAATCCAATAAATCCTGCACGAGCGATTGGAGCCGTTCACTTTCTTTCAGAATGATAGAAAGAAAGTCTGAAAGCGCCTTATCGTCTTTCATTGCCCCGTCTAACAGCGTTTCCGTAAAGCCTTTAATGGAGGTGATCGGCGTTTTCAGTTCATGGGAGACATTGGCGACGAAGTCCTTTCTTATCTGCTCCAATTTTTTAATTTCCGTCATATCGTGAAAGACGAGAACGATGCCCTTCCATTCATCATCAGGACCCATGATCGGAACGCCGTCAACTTCAAAGTACCGCCGTTCAATGTTGATGGGCAGTCTGAGCAGCTGGCATTTTTTCGTCTCCGTCATAAATATATCTTCGACAAGCCGAATGATTTCCTCATGCTCAAACGCATCATGATAAAGGCGGCGAAGCAGACGTTCAGGCTTTGTATGAAACTGCTTCGTGTACGACCGGTTCACGAGATTAATAAAGCCTCTTCCGTCTATTAAAATCAAACCGGAACCGATATTTTCAATGACGGTTAACAGACGGTCGCGCTGCATATCCTGCGTTCTCGTCATTTCCATCAGATCGACCGCCAGACTGTTCATCGCACGCCCGAGACGGTCCGACCGCCTTGCGTAACCGCTGTAGGAGCGGGCGTCATAATTCCCTTTGGACAGCTCCGTCGCCACTTTTGTCGCGGCGTCGATTGATTTTTTGTAACGGGACGTCATGTTTGTATAAAAGAAAACGATAATGATAAAAGCGGTACAAAGACTTGCCGCCAGCATGCCCCACATTTCTCCGGTGATGCTTGAACCGCCGTTGATCTCCGAAGAAACGACTACATATCCCGCCGTTTGCCCGGTGTCATTTTTCACGGCAGTCCCACGGATCACTTTGCTTCCCGCCTGTATGGCCGCCTCATTTTTATTGTGAGACATGAACTCCTTTACGGCTGAATCATCGGCATGACTGCCGGAATGATATACGGTGTCACCCTTCTCATTAAGCACGGAGACGTTTATACCGAGGGTGCGGCCGGCGTCGTGAATCACCGTGTCATTGCTTTTATTGCCGATTCGGCCGGTGTCAAGAAGGCCCGCTATGTATACCGCTTCCTTTTTTAGCTGATCCGCCGTTCTTTCTTTAGCAGATGAAGAAATAAGCTGCTGTAGAAAAAGGCCGAGAACACTGAAAACCAATATGATACATACAACGAGTAAAGCGAACAGACGCACACGGACTTTATTCATTCATTTTTGGCTCCTCCAGTTTATACCCCAAACCTCTGATTGTTTTAATATAAATGGGTTTTTTGGTATTTGATTCGATTTTGTCGCGCAAATGGCTGATATGAACGTCGACAATCCGGGTATCCCCGGCAAAATCATAGTTCCAGACCGCGCTCAGCAGAAGATCCCTCGTCAGCACTCTTCCCTTGTGTTTTCCTAAATACAGAAGCAGTTCAAATTCTTTAGGCGTCAATTCCAGCTGTTCTGACTTGAAGTACGCTTCGTAATGCTCCGGAAGAATTTTCAGCTCGCCGATGAGGATCTTCCCGTCCTTTTCCTCTTCTCTGCCTTGTGACAGTGAAGAAATGTCAGCCCTTCTTAAAATGGCTTTTACCCGCGCAGTGACTTCCCGCGGACTGAATGGCTTTGTCATGTAATCATCCGCTCCGAGCTCAAGTCCCAGCACCTTATCAAACTCCTCATCTTTTGCTGTCAGCATCAAGATCGGAACCATCATTTTCTGCTGTCTGAGCTGTTTACAGACGTCGATTCCGTCCACTTTCGGCAGCATGACATCCAATACGATTAAATCCGGATTTTCTTTCTCTGCCTGTTCCAGAGCCTCTTCTCCGTCTGATGCGGTAATGACATCATAGCCGGACCTTTCCAGATTATACTGTAAAAGAGTAACGATAGATTGTTCATCATCTACAACTAAAATTTTTTTGTTCATGCTGCGCCCTCCGCTGTCTATTTTCCCCGACATCCAATTTTCTCTATTTTATGTGTTGCATATCACTTTATGATTTCATTTTATCCAATACTGCCCGTTCAGACAATTCGCCTTTTTGATCATTTTCAGAGAAAGGATCGTTCAGGGAAAAAGAAAACGCTTTCATTAATTGTAAAAAGAGGAAGGCTTCTGATTCGGAAGCCTTCCCTTTTTTCTTATGACAATACTTTCATCACGTTTTTGACAGATTCAACTGATTTACTCAGCTGCGCTTTTTCATAGTCTGTCAGTTCAAGCTCGATGATTTGCTCTAGGCCGTTTCCTCCGATAATCGTCGGTACGCCTAAGTAAATGCCTTCATGACCGTATTCGCCTTCTAAGTAAGCGATGGTCGGAAGCACGCGGCGCTGATCTTTCAAAATGGCTTCTACCATTTCAGTCAGTGATGCAGCAGGCGCGTAGTAGGCGCTTCCGTTTCCGAGAAGGTTGACGATTTCCCCGCCGCCTTTTCTTGTGCGTTCTACAATCGCATCAAGACGGTCTTTCGGGATAAGCGTTTCAAGCGGAATGCCGCCCGCATAGGAATAACGGACGAGCGGAACCATGTCGTCACCGTGTCCGCCAAGAACAAAGCCGGTCACATCTTTTACTGACAGGTTTAATTCTTCAGCGACGAACGTTCTGAATCGCGCAGTGTCAAGCACTCCGGATTGGCCGATGACGCGCTCTTTCGGGAAGCCTGATTCTTTGTACACCGCATATGTCATCGCATCAACAGGGTTTGTTAATACAACGATGATGCAGTCAGGAGAATATTTCACGATTTCACGTGTGACGCTTCTCATGATTTTTTCGTTTGTAGATACGAGATCATCACGGCTCATGCCTGGTTTTCTGGCAATTCCGGCAGTGATAACGACGATATCAGAACCGGCTGTGTCCTCGTAGTTGGACGTACCTGTGATTTTCGCGTCAAATCCTTGAACCGGACTTGCTTCGAGCATGTCAAGCGCTTTTCCTTTTGTCGGGTTTTCTAATTGCGGAATATCAACGAGCACAACATCCGCAAGCTCTTTTTGAGCTGTAAGAAAGGCTGTTGTCGCTCCCGTAAATCCTGCTCCGATAACAGAAACTTTACTGCGTGTTTTTCCCATGATTCTCTTCTCCTTTTTTTGGCTTCATTAGAAGTCTGCTTTAGGTTCAGTCCATGTTTTTGATGAGCTCTTCACCGAACTCTGAACATTTCACTTCGGTTGCACCGTCCATTAATCTAGCAAAATCGTACGTTACTACTTTTGAAGCAATCGTTTTTTCCATAGATTTAATGATCAAGTCAGCAGCCTCATTCCAGTTCAGGTGTTCAAGAAGAAGCACTCCTGAAAGGATGACGGATGACGGGTTGACCTTGTCAAGGCCGGCATATTTAGGAGCCGTTCCGTGAGTCGCTTCGAAAATCGCATGCCCTGTTTCATAGTTGATGTTCGCTCCCGGCGCGATTCCGATTCCGCCTACCTGAGCGGCAAGCGCATCAGAGATATAGTCTCCGTTTAAGTTCATTGTCGCCACGACGTCGAATTCGCTCGGGCGGGTTAAGATCTGCTGAAGGAAAATATCAGCGATGCTGTCTTTGACGATGATTTTCCCTGCTGCTTCCGCTTCGCTCTGCGCTTTATCAGCTGCTTCTTTCCCGTCTTTTTCGACAATGCGGTCATATTCAGCCCAAGTGAATACTTTATCTCCGTATTCTCTTTCAGCAAGCTCGTAGCCCCAGTTTTTAAATGCCCCTTCAGTGAACTTCATGATGTTTCCTTTGTGGACAAGTGTAACAGATTTACGGCCGTTTTCGATCGCATACTCAATGGCGGCTCTGACTAAGCGGCTTGTTCCTTCTTCAGAAACAGGCTTGATTCCGATTCCTGATGTTTCAGGGAAACGGATTTTGTTAACGCCCATTTCATTTTGCAGGAAGCTGATCAGCTTTTCAACTTCTTCAGAACCTTTCGCATACTCAATTCCGGCGTAAATATCTTCTGTATTTTCGCGGAAAATGACCATATCTGTATCTTCAGGGCGTTTGACCGGAGAAGGCACTCCTGTGAAATATCTGACAGGGCGCAGACACGTAAACAAATCAAGCTCCTGTCTCAGCGCTACGTTCAAAGAACGGATACCGCCGCCGACAGGTGTCGTCAGAGGCCCTTTGATCGCGATGAAGTACTCTCTGATGTCTTCCAGCGTTTGGGCAGGGAGCCATTCACCTGTTTTATTATAAGCCTTTTCACCGGCATAAACTTCTTTCCACGTGATTTTTTTCTCGCCTTTATATGCTTTTTCAACAGCGGCTTCCAAAACTTTAGAAGCGGCATTCCAAATATCAGGGCCTGTGCCGTCGCCTTCAATAAACGGGATGATCGGATTATTTGGTACGTTTAATACTCCATTAGAGACTGTAATTTTTTCACCTTGTGACACAATATTACCTCCCAGTATGTAATTCATATTTAGAAAACATTTTATTTTTCTTGTATAAAAAATAAAATGATTTTTCTCAAGATTCTATCAAAATTGTAAACCAACCCGGGCTTGATTAACAAGAGGCTAACGACATGAAAATCACCAGCCTCCCGTTTGATCAGGCTCTTTCATCAATCGGAACAAAAGTCTGCTTATCCGGACCCGTGTATTCAGCGCGCGGGCGGATGAGGCGGTTGTTATCGTATTGCTCAAGAATGTGCGCGATCCATCCTGACATTCTGCTGACCGCAAAGATCGGCGTGAACAGATCGTGATCAATGCCGAGACTGTGGTAGACAGATGCGGAATAGAAATCAACGTTAGGCGGAAGTTTTTTCTCCGACGTCACGATTTCTTCGACACGGATTGACATGTCGTACCATTTGCTTTCACCCGTCAGATTCGTCAGGCGTTTGCTCATTTCTTTTAAATGTTTGGCGCGCGGGTCCCCATGCTTATACACGCGGTGCCCAAAGCCCATTACTTTTTCCTTTTTCTCCATTTTGCTGCGGATATAAGGCTCGGCATTTTCCACTTCGCCGATTTCTGTCAGCATTTTCATGACGGCTTCATTGGCTCCCCCGTGAAGCGGCCCTTTTAAAGCGCCGATGGCGGCTGTGATGCCTGAGTAAATATCGGATAAGGTGGCGACGCATACTCTCGCCGTAAATGTTGATGCATTCAGCTCATGATCCGCATGAAGAATGAGCGCTTTGTTAAACGCTTCCACTTCGATCGGAGAAGGCTCTTCACCGTTTAAAGTGTATAGGAAATTCTCCGCGATTCCGTACTCTTCCTTCGGTTCAACGGGATCAAGCCCTTTACGGATTCTTGAGAAAGCGGCGACAATGCCCGGCACCTTCGCCTGCAGGCGGATGGCTTTTCTGTAGTTCGCTTCCGGATTCATGACATCGGCTTCACTGTCAGTCAGACCGAGTAATGAAATCGCTGTCCGAAGCGCCGCCATTGGATGTACGTTATTGAGGGGATAGGATTTGAAGTGCTCAATGATTTCTTGTGGAACGGCAGCTTCTTTCGCAAGCTGTTTTTTCAATTCAGCAAGTTCCGTTTTATTCGGCAGGCGCAGATGCCACAGCAAATAAATGATTTCTTCAAAACTTGCATTCTCTGTCAAGTCGTCAATATCGTACCCTACATATGTAAGGGTATCGTCGATAATAGAGCTTACAGATGATGTTGTTGCTACAACCCCTTCAAGACCGCGTGTTGCTGTCATATTCAACCTCTCCTTTTCAATCAAAATTCCCCTTTAAAGAGTATATAAAACATACGGCTTACTTAAAATGAGTCATGCAAACAATCCCTTTCCCCTTTAAGAAAATGCTTACATTTCACTGGTTGCGGTTACATAACCGATATGCTTATAGAGGAACATAACAAATTCTTATAAGCTTATTTAAGTTTAAGCCTATTCTTATTATAAACAATAATCAGACATTTGTTAAATGTTTACCTATAATTTTTTTTTCTTTCTCGCACATTTTCTTGATTTTACGCGGTTTTTTCATCTTTTTCCGCAAAAAAAAAGCAGCTTTCAGCCGCTTTTTTACTTTACGAAGTGAATATTTTAACGATTTGCATGGCCAAGTAGGCGATTCCGGCGCCGATTAACGGACCGACGGCGACGCCTCCGAAAAGCGCGACGGCAAGTATCGTGCCGATGACCAGCGCCGTTGTAATATGAGGATCGTTTTCCAATAGGGTGAGACCGTTTTTGGCGATTAAGGCAACGGCGATCCCGGCACCGAGCGCGATCCACGCGTAATACGATTTCATCGCTTCTCCGAGCTGTTTAAAACCGATATCACCCGTAGCAATCGGCACTAAAACGGCGATTGTAATGACAGTAACCCCCCAGTTGATTCCTTTTGACTGAATAACCGGAAACAGTTTCTGGTCAAGACCGACAGCTTTTATCACGATAAGAAAGCCGACGGCAAAAAGCAATGACTGATTTTTGGCTATCAATGCGATGGCCAGCAATAATAGTAAAAATAAATTCGCCTGTGTAAACATCCTGAAAGCACCATCCTTTATCATAACTGTATTCATATCCTTTTTTTTGACGAATAAACTAATGTAATAGGACGTGCCGACCGAGAGGAGGATCGATGTGAATCCGCACTATGCAACTGTTTTTTTCCGCGCGCTGTTTGTACTCGCTGCGGCCGGCGGCGCTTTAGCGGCCGGTTACGCCTCATTCCCGTTAACTTATCCGTTTCTGATCGCCCTTATTCTGTCATCGGCGATCATACCGGTTGTTGACTGGCTGGACAAACTGACGGGTCTGCCCCGGTCAGTCAATACAGTCATTGTCCTGGTCTTCTTTTTGCTGATCCTTCTTGGCGCGGCGACCTTTCTGGTTGCGGAAATCATTTCGGGAACCGCTTATCTGGCTAAAACGCTCCCTCCCCATATCAGCGCCTTTATGACATATTGCGAAGAGCTGTTCACTTCCCGCATTCAGCCATTGTACCACGAGCTGACCGTCTTATTTAACGGGCTGGAAACCAATCAGCAGGCATCAATCGTGACGCATATCCAGACGCTCGGTGATACAGCCGCTAAAAATGCGGGGCTGATGCTTTCACATCTTTTGGAACTGGTGCCGAAATGGATTGCCTTCCTTCCCAATACAGCAGCCGTCTTCGTTTTCGCAATGCTGGCCACCTTTTTTATGACAAAGGACTGGCACAAGCTGAAAGCGCTGCTTTATTCCATTCTTCCGGAACGGGTTTCGGCAAACGCCAAGGCCGTATCGGGAGAGCTGAAAAAAGCGATGGCAGGTTTCATTAAGGCGCAGGCCGTGCTCATCCTTTTTACGATGATCATTGTCTTTATCGGACTTTTTCTTTTAGGGATTGAGCATGCGGCAACCATTGCCTTTTTTATCGGACTGGTGGATCTTCTCCCGTATCTCGGCGCCGGATCGGTATTTGTTCCTTGGATTATGTATTTGGCCATTGCCGGACAGCTTCCTCAAGCGATCGGCCTCGGTATTTTATATATTGTGGTTCTCATTCAGCGCCAGCTGACGGAGCCGAAAATTCTAAGCAAGTCGATCGGTCTTGATCCGCTTGCGACCTTAATCGCCCTGTTTGCCGGCTTTAAGCTGTTCGGAATTTTAGGACTGGCTGCGGGGCCTGCACTGCTTGTTTTCATTCAGGCATTTATCACAACGGGCGCTTTAAAAGAAATATGGGCCTATATTACTGTTCAGTCCAAATAAAAACAGCAGCCCTGTAAAAAGGCTGCCGTTTTTATTTGATAATGATCCGCTTGTTTTTTGACATTCCTCTCAGCCATTTGAACAAAAGCGGCTTCATGCGGTTCCGAGTGAACGGAATCAGAAGACAGGCCCCTGCAATATCGGACAAAAAACCCGGAAGCATCAAAAGCAGGCCTCCGATAAAGACGCATATCCCGTCCAGAAGCGCTTCCCCCGGCATTTTGCCGTGCTGCAGATCGCGCATCACCCGATGATACACATCAGTTCCCTGTCTTTTTGCCACCAAGGCGCCTAACACACCTGTCAAAATGATGAGAAGGACGGTCGGAAAAACGCCGAGCCATTTTCCCGCCAGCAGAAACAAGCCGATTTCAATCGCCGGACACACGATAAACAGTAAGAATAAAACTCTCATTTTTCTGCCCTCCTGCCCTTCTAAAAAGCGTGTCACCGCCCGCATGGGAATAGGAAAATCAGCCTAAAGACAAAAGAGAAGGGCAAATCCCCTCTCTTTTTTAAAGCTGTTTAAAGAACGCTTGCGCGGCCTTCATACACAGCGCCGCGGGCAGCGTCAACTGTGATAACCTGTCCTTCTGTTAAAACTGAAGTTGCGTTCTCCAGGCCTACGATAACCGGAATGCCCAAGCTTAAACCGACCACGGCAGCATGGCTTGTCAGACCGCCTTCTTCAGTGATGAGCGCGGATGCTTTTTCAAGTGAAGCGATCATGTCGCGGTCAGTGCTTGAGACAACCAATACCGCGCCGTCTGTCATTTTTTGTTCAGCTTCTTTCGCATTTTTTGCAACTACGACAGGACCGAAAGCGGATTTGCGTCCGATGCCCTGCCCTTTTGCGACAATGCTGCCGACAGTGTGGACTTTCATCAGATTCGTCGTGCCTGATTCACCGACAGAACCGGCTGTAATGACAATCAGATCACCGCGTTTCACGATGCCGCTGTCAAGTGATTTTTGTACCGCATCTTCAAGCATTTCATCTGTTGAATTTGCGTTTTGTCCGCTTGCTGGGAATACACCGAATACAAGACCGAGTTTGCGTGATACAGACTCGTTCACCGTAACGGCTACAATCGGAGCCTGAGGACGGTATTTCGCGATCATACGCGCCGTATGGCCGCTTTCTGTAGGCGTAACGATAGCTGCTGCATTCAGGTTGATCGCCGTATGCGCAACTGATTGGCCGATCGCATCGGTAATCGTCATGCCGACCTGATCTCTGCGTTTAGACAGAATTTCTTTGTAGTTCAGAGATTCTTCCGTGCGTGTGGCGATGTTAAACATTGTTTGAACCGCCTCAACAGGATATTGTCCCGCAGCTGTTTCACCGGAAAGCATGATAGCATCTGTGCCGTCGAAAATGGCGTTGGCAACGTCACTTGCTTCAGCGCGTGTCGGACGAGGGTTGCGCTGCATGCTGTCAAGCATTTGTGTCGCAGTGATAACCGGTTTGCCGAGCGCGTTGCATTTTTTGATCATTTCTTTTTGCACGAGCGGCACTTCTTCAGCCGGAATCTCAACGCCGAGGTCTCCGCGCGCTACCATTAAGCCGTCAGAAACTTCCAGGATCGCATCCAGGTTGTCCACGCCTTCCTGGTTCTCGATTTTAGGGATGATTTGAATGTCAGACGCGTTGTGCTCTTCAAGCAGTTCGCGGATTTCCAGGACATCCGTAGAACGGCGCACAAATGACGCAGCGATGAAATCTACGCCTTGCTCAATACCGAATACGATATCTTTGGCGTCTTTTTCAGTAATTCCCGGAAGGTTGACGCTGACACCCGGAACGTTTACGCCTTTTTTATTTTTCAGCGTGCCGCTGTTTAAGATTTTTGTTTTGATTTCGTGTTTTTCCGGATTTGATTCAAGCACTTCCAATCCGATTAAACCGTCATCCAACAGGATGATAGATCCTGCTGACACGTCGTCTGCCAGGCCTTCATAAGAAACAGAGAACTTTTCAAGTGTTCCCAGCACCTGTTTCGTAGAAACGATAATTTCATTTCCCGCCTGAAGCTCAAGCTCGCCGTTTTCCATATCGTGCGTGCGGATTTCCGGGCCTTTCGTATCAAGAAGAATTCCCACGTTTTTGCCGAGCTTTTTGCTTGCTTCTCTGATGTTTTTGATTCTTGCGCCGTGCTCTTCGAAATCACCGTGTGAAAAATTCAGACGAGCAACGTTCATACCCGCTTCCATCAACTTTGTCAGCATTTCTACACTTTCACTGGCCGGACCGATTGTACAAACGATTTTTGTTTTTTTCAACTCGTTCACTTCCTTCTGAAATCTTCAGCTTCTACCGTCTTAAATAGACAGTTCTTTTGAAAGCTGATACATGTTTGGTTCAACAGTATGTTTTGTCTCTAAAATTTCTATAATATCATGGTCTACAAGCTTGTTGTTTTGTATACCTACGCAGCGTCCGCCTTTTCCTTCAAGCAGAAGCTCAACCGCGTAAGCGCCGAGGCGGCTTGCAAGAACCCGGTCAGAAGCGCTTGGAGATCCGCCGCGCTGGATGTGCCCTAAAACGGATACCCGTGTTTCAAGGTTCGTCTCTTCTTCGATGCGTTTTCCGAATTCAACCCCGCTGCCTACCCCTTCTGCAACGATGATGATACTGTGTTTTTTGCCGCGGTCATGCCCTCTCTTCAAACGGCCGATAATTTCCTCCATATCGTAATCCGCTTCAGGAATTAAAATTGATTCCGCTCCGCCTGCAAGCCCTGCCCATAAAGCAATGTCGCCTGCATGGCGCCCCATAACTTCAATAACGTATGTACGCTCATGCGACGTAGCGGTGTCACGGATTTTATCAATCGCATCAATTACGGTGTTTAACGCCGTATCAAATCCGATCGTAAAATCAGTTCCCGGGATGTCATTATCTATCGTACCCGGTACACCTACACATGGAAACCCGTGTTCCGTTAATTTTTTCGCACCCATGTATGAACCGTCTCCGCCGATAACGACAAGACCTTCGATGCCGAGTTTCTTTAAATTTTCGATTCCTTTTTCACGGCCTTCAACTGTTTTGAATTCAGGACATCTGGCCGTGTACAGCTTTGTTCCTCCGCGATGGATGATGTCGCCGACCGAACCCAGCTCCAGTTTCTCTATTTTTCCGCTGATTAATCCTGAATAACCGTTATAAATTCCGTATACTTCTACATCGTGGTAGATAGCTTTCCGCACAACCGCGCGCACCGCTGCGTTCATCCCCGGGGAATCCCCGCCGCTCGTTAATACTCCTATACGCTTCATTTTCCTATTCACCTCAGCAACATATATATGTTAAACATATCATGATCATTGCCCTAAAACAATGAAAAGGGACGCCTGAGCTCCCATGAAACCTTACCTATTATACAATTAAATAAATTGTTTTTAAATAAAATTTAAGGAATATCACAAAAAACACAAAAAATAAACGTGAGCCATAGGCTTCACGTCTATTCAGTTTACCCCGATATATTGATCCTCAACCGAAACTTTTCCGATTGCTTTATATTTTTCGTAGCGCTGTGAGATCAATTCTTCGGCGTTCAATTGAAGAAGAGATTTTAATGTTTCTTTAAGAATGCCGTCAATGTAGCCCGCCTGCTGCTTGATATCATGGTGAGCTCCGCCCTTCACTTCTTTAATCATATCATCTATAATTCCTAATTCTAATAAATCGGGCGCAGTAATCTTCATGGTTTCAGCCGCTTTTTTGGCAAGGCTGGAATCTTTCCACAAAATGGACGCGGCTCCTTCAGGAGAAATAACGGAATACGTCGAGTTCTCAAGCATCAGCATGCGGTTGCCGACACCTAATGCAAGCGCGCCTCCGCTGCCGCCTTCCCCGATGACGATACAAACGACAGGCACTGTCAGGCCGGCCATTTCGAACAGGTTCTTGGCGATGGCTTCACTTTGTCCCCGTTCTTCCGCCGCTTTGCCCGGATACGCTCCCTTCGTGTCGATGAAGCAGATAATCGGGCGGTTAAACTTATCCGCCTGCTTCATGAGGCGGAGCGCTTTACGGTAGCCCTCCGGATGAGGCATCCCGAAATTGCGGACAAGGTTTTCTTTCGTGTCTTTTCCGCGCTGATGACCGATAACGGTGACCGGCATGCCGTGATATTTGGCAACTCCGCCGACAATCGCCGCATCGTCTCCGTACGTTCTGTCTCCGTGGCACTCAAAAAAGTCAGTAAACAGGTATTGAATGTAATCAAGCGTCGTCGGCCGGTCGGGAAGGCGTGCGATCTGCACTCTGTCCCACGGTTTCAGGTTTTTATAAATCTCATCCTGGAGCTTGCTGAGCCGGTCTTCAAGCCTTGCGATTTCAGCGCTTAAATCCATCTCCGAATCCTGGGTGAATTTTTTCAGTTCGGCGATTTTCGTCTGGAGTTCAATTACCGGTTTTTCAAATTCTAATCTTGCAGCCACTCATGCTCACCTCCTGTTTGGTGCATGTCCAGCAGAAATGCGAGTTTGTCTTTCATGTCGTTTCGGTGAATCACCGCATCAAGCTGGCCGTGCTTTAATAAAAATTCTGCCGTCTGGAAATCTTCCGGCAGTTTTTCCCCGATCGTCTGTTCAATAATACGTCTTCCGGCAAATCCGATCAAGGCGCCCGGTTCAGCGAAATTATAATCACCGAGAGACGCGAAACTCGCCGATACGCCGCCTGTCGTCGGGTGGGTCATGACCGAAATAATCAGGCCCTGCTCCTCACTGAACAGTTTCAGCGCAGAGCTTGTCTTTGCCATCTGCATAAGGCTTAAGACCCCTTCCTGCATACGTGCGCCGCCGGAAGCGGTAAAGATGATGAATGGGACTTTTTCCTCTTTTGCTTTTTCAATTGCCAGCGTGATTTTTTCGCCGACAACCGATCCCATGCTGCCCATACGGAATGTCGAATCCATGATCGCGATCACGGCAGGGAATCCGCTGATGGTTCCTTTTCCGGTAACAACCGCTTCATTCAGCGATGTTTTCTCGCGGTCTTTTTCGACTTTTTCTAAATATCCCGGGAAACCGAGCGGGTTTTCAGATATCATTCCCTGGTTGAATTCTTCGAATGAATCTTCATCCAGGAGGCTTTCAATGCGCTGCTTTGCATTCATCGGGAAATGGTGCCCGCAGTTCATGCAGACGCGCAGGTTTTTATCTAACTCTTTTGTGAGCATGATTTTTTTACATTTCGGGCACTTTGTCATAATGCCTTCCGGAACATCATGTTTTGCCTGCTCAGACGGCACGGAAGCATATTTTTTCTTTTTTGTGAATATATCCTTTAACAAATGATTACCTCCCTTTTGTGAAGGGTTCTCTTCACTGCATGTCTTCCGATTAGATAGACTTAATAATAACTTTACCGAAACTATTGTACTTTTTTTGTCAAACGGTGTCATCCTCCATTCGACATTTTTTGCTGTAAAACAGACGGAAACAGGAGGATTCCGGACCGCAAAAAGCGTTGCTCAGCCTTATCTGTCAGCGTTTTCAAAAGAAATAAGGATTCTGCTGAATTTTTTTTAAGACCTGCCCTTAAAAAAATGCCAGCAGTCCGTATATTGAACAGCAGCGCGTTGTTTTTCCCAACGCGCTGCCATTTCATTTTTGTGTTATTATTCGCCGATGACCGTCAGCTGTCTTGTTTTTTCAGCCACTTCCTCAGGGTCGACCGTAATTCTGGCGACACCCGTTTCCATCGCTGCTTTCGCAACAGCTTTCGCAACGGCAGGAGCCACGCGTTTGTCAAATGGAGCCGGGATGACATAATCCGCGCTTAATTCATCCTCTGAAACGAGGGAAGCGATCGCTTCAACCGCAGCAATTTTCATTTCTTCGTTGATGTGAGTCGCGCGAACGTCAAGCGCTCCGCGGAAAATGCCTGGGAATGCCAGTACATTGTTTACCTGGTTCGGGAAATCAGAACGGCCTGTTCCGATTACGCTTGCGCCGGCTGCGCGCGCGTCTTCAGGCATGATTTCCGGATTCGGGTTGGCCATTGCGAAAATAATCGGATCTTTCGCCATGCTTTCCACCATTTCTTTCGTTAGAGCGCCTTCGACTGAAACGCCGATAAAGACGTCTGCATCTTGGATGACATCCTTCAGCGAACCGTCTTTGCGGTCTTGGTTTGTAAACTTCGCCACTTCGTTTTTCACCGCGTTCATGCCGGCCGGACGCCCTTCGTAAATGGCTCCTTTAGAGTCGCACATTACGATATCGCGTACGCCGAAATGGTAAAGAAGCTTGATGATCGCGATGCCTGCCGCTCCCGCTCCGTTTGCAACGACTTTAATGGATGACATGGATTTTCCTGATAATTTCAGCGCGTTTACAAGTCCGGCAACGGTTACGATGGCTGTGCCGTGCTGATCATCGTGGAACACAGGAATGTTAGTTTCTTTTTTCAGGCGTTCTTCAATGATAAAGCAGTTCGGCGCCGCAATATCCTCAAGGTTGACACCGCCGAATGTCGGTTCAAGCAGCTTCACCGTGTCAATGATTTTGTCCACATCGTTTGTGTCAAGCGCGATCGGGAATGCATCCACACCCGCGAAGCTTTTGAAAAGCACCGCTTTCCCTTCCATAACAGGAAGAGATGCTTCAGGTCCGATATTTCCGAGACCGAGAACGGCTGATCCGTCTGTTACGACTGCTACCATGTTCCCCTTCATTGTATAATCATATACTTTATTTTTATCGTTATAAATTTCTTTACAAGGCTCAGCTACCCCCGGAGAGTAGGCAAGGCTTAAATCGTCTGCATTTCTGACTTCTACCTTTGCTTTTGATTCGAGTTTTCCTTGGTTTACTTTGTGTAAATGTAATGCTTCTTCTCTTAATGACATTCTAAACACTCCTTTTAAGTACTTTGTTACATATTCTGCCGCATAGACTGGTACAATCTCTGGAGGTGAAAAATTTCAGAATCTTTAAATAAGATAGCACAATTGTTTCAATTGTATAACAAAACTATTGTTGTTACCACTATTTTAACACGACGTTTTCGCGGCCCAGCAGCTCTTTTAAACGGTATAACGCCTGATGGTCGGCCTGAATATGAAAAGTATCGGGCAGCCTGATGGTCTGCTTGTCCTTTTCGTAATAAAGATAAACGCCGGTTTCCCCTTTATGCTCCAGTAAAATACGCTTCATCTTTTCCAGAAACTCCTGATTGTGCCGGCTGCCTTCGATTTTGATGTAAACAGACGGCGCTCTGTCTGCCTCCGTCTGCTCAAGGAGAGAGGCGGATGACATAATAAATTGTATCTTCTCCTGCCGCTCTTCCATTTTTCCGGACGCGAATAAAAGCGCGCCTTCTTTTAACAGCGGAGACAGCCTTCTATATTGGTCAGGAAACACGACGGCTTCCATTTCTCCCGTTTCGTCGCTTAATGTGAGAAACGCCATATACTGACCTGTCTTTGTCCGAATCGTTTTGATGCCTGCGAGCAAAGCGCCGATTGACAGCTGTCCTTTCGGCATCTGCAGCGCTGTTGCGATCGCTTGCGCCCCCCGTTTTTTCAAGAGATTCCTGAAAGCTGACAAAGGATGGCTTGAGAAATAAACACCGAGAGCTTCTTTTTCAAACCGAAGCTTGTCCACGAGCGGAAATTCCTCTGCCTCTACATATTTTGGCTTAATGGAGAACGATTCTTCCAAAAACAATCCCATTTGGTCATCGTCTGCACGAAAAAGCTCAGCGTGCTCTAAAGCCACATCAACGGAGGCCAGCAAGGCGGCGCGATTTTGATTGAATTCGTCCATGGCGCCAGAAAATATAAGGGCTTCGATTGTTTTCCGATTAACGCTTTTGGCAGGAACGCGAAAGCAGAAATCGAAAAGATCCTCGAACGGTTTATGTGTTCTTGCTTTATAAATATCTTTCACTGCCGAGACGCCTACGTTTTTTATGGCCCGCAAACTGTATCTGACGGCGCCGTTTTCAGGTGCAAACGGAAAACCGCTCTTATTGACAGACGGCGGAAGGACTTGGAGCCCGCTCCCCTTTGCTTCGTGCAGATATTGCGATATTTTGTCCTCATTGCCGATGACGCTCGTCAAAAGCCCGCACATAAAATATAAAGGATAGTGAGCTTTTAAATAGGCGAGCTGATAGCCGATCATGCTGTATGCGACAGCATGGCTTCTGTTGAATCCGTAGTTAGCGAATTTGACAATCAGATCGTAGACCTCGTTTGCAGTGACTACAGAATACTCCTTTTTTAAGCACCCTTCAACAAAATGGCTTCGCTCTCTGTCCAAAATGTCCTTTTGCTTTTTGCTGACAGCCCGTCTGAGCAGATCCGCTTCACCTAATGAAAAACCTGCCATGCGCGAGGCGATCATCATAATCTGCTCTTGATAGACGATGACGCCGTACGTGTCACTGAGAATATTTCTTACATCCTCGTGCGGGACTTCCACACGCGCCCGCCCGTGCTTCCGGTCGATAAATAGCGGAATATTTTCCATCGGCCCCGGCCTGTAAAGCGCGTTTACCGCGACAATGTCTTCAAGCCTTGACGGCTTCAGACGCTTCAGCACATTCCTCATTCCTGATGATTCCAGCTGAAAAATCCCCGTCGTATCGCCATTTGATAATAGCGAGAACGTTTTTTCATCCTGATAAGAAATCTCGGAAAAATCAATTTTCGTATTTGTCTCTTTTTCAATCATCGTCTTAATGGATTCGATAAGCGTCAGGTTGCGCAAACCTAAAAAGTCCATTTTCAAAAGGCCGAGATCTTCCAAGTGATCCATCGCATACTGCGTTAAATACACGCCGTCATGCCCTTCCTGCAGAGGGACAACTTCAGAAAGCGGCTCTTTGCTGAGAACAACGCCGGCCGCGTGTGTAGACGTATGCCTCGGAAGACCTTCGATTTTCCTTGCGATCTGAAACACTTTATGAAGAACGGCGGATTCAGACAGCCGCCTGTTCAGCTGAGCGGACTGCCGTCTCGCCTCCTCAAGCGTCATTCCCGGCTTAGACGGAATCAGGCGGGCAAGCTGGTCGGCTTCTTTCGGGCTGATTCCGAACACTCTGCCGGTATCCCTTAACGCCGCCTTTGCGGCCAATGTTCCGAAGGTGATAATCTGGGCGACGTGCATGCTCCCATACTTATTTTGCACATACTGAATGACCTCATCCCTTCTCGTATCAGGGAAATCGATATCAATATCGGGCATGCTGATCCGCTCGGGATTAAGAAACCTCTCGAATAACAAAGAATGTTTAAGCGGGTCCACGTCTGTAATGAAAAGGGAGTAAGCGACAAGCGAGCCTGCCGCAGACCCCCTTCCCGGACCTGTCACAATGCCCTTTTCATGCGCGTACTTCATAAAGTCCCATACGATGAGAAAGTAATCACTGAATTTCATGCGCCTGATGACATCCAGCTCATATTCAAGACGGCGGACAGCACGCTCATCAGGAGTGCCGAAACGGAGACGAAGCCCCTCATGACAGACTTCCGCCAAATAGTCATCAGCTGATTTGCCGTCCGGCGCCGGGAAAGACGGAAGCTGTGTCTGTCCGAGGCTGACATCGACTTGGCATTGCTGAGCGACACGTGCGGCTGCTTTGACCGCTTCCGGATTCTTCATATAAATATTTTCCATTTCTTCAGGCGGCCTCAAGTATAAGTCCGGCAGGTCCCCGCTCTGATCCTCCCATTTCTCCCCGGCTTTAATGGCGCACAGACAGCGGTACGCATCTTGATCTTCTTTCTTGATATAACGGACATCCCCCGCCGCGCAGACAGCGATTTCCGTCTCGGCTGACAGGCGGAGAATTTCTTCTGATAATGTCTCATGTCCTTTAAACGGCTGGTACCCTAAATAAAAACGGCCTTCTCCGAACAATTCCCGGAATCCTTCGGCAACCCGAACCGCTTCTTCAAACTCTCCTGCTTGAAGCAGGCTTTCAATGTACCCGTTTTCACCGGGCGTAATGGCGATCAGCCCTTCATGATAGCTCTTCATCCATTTTCGCTTCATGCCGCCCTTTGCTATGGATTGCAGCGCACTTGAGATTTTCAGCAGGTTCTGATATCCGGTGTTTGTCTCCGCCAAAAGAACAAGCGGGCGTGCTTCAAGCTCAGTTTCGTCCGTGTATATTGAAGCCGTCAGACCGATAATCGGCTTTATTCCGTGTGACTTGCATGCTTTATAAAACTCAATGGCGCCGTACATCACATTTTCGTCCGTGAGCGCCAATGAAGAATATCCGAGCTCCTTCGCTTGTGTAACAATCTCTTTTACAGAAGCGGCGCTGTTTAACAGGCTGTAGCCGCTACGTACTTGAAGGTGAACAAAAGACAATGCCGCCACTCCTTTCCCGTATACGTTCAATTTGCCTTTCTACATTATAAGACGGGTTTTCTTAAGAAACAAATGTTCTTTTTTGACTCATCATCATACTTGTCCGTTTCGCTCAATATGATAGAAAAGTGAGGTGGTGTATATATGGATCAGGAAGCCGGCTTTATGGCGAATTTTATCAGCAGTTATTTTATCGCCCTCGGTGTTTTGCTCGGCGGAGCGCTCATCGGCGGCGTCGGAGCTTATTTATCAGGCGAGCCTCCGCTTACAGCGATTACAAAATTGGCGAACAGGCTGAAGATCTGGGCGCTTGTCGCGGCCATCGGAGGAACGTTTGACGCGGTATACAGTTTTGAGCGGGGGCTGCTTGAAGGCAACACACGCGACATTTTCAAACAGCTTCTTTTAATTATTTCAGCAATGGGCGGCGCACAGACCGGGTGGCTGATTGTTTCATGGCTGGCACAGGAGAATATTTCCTCATGAGAATTCCCGAGTATTATAAAAAACCGGGATGGCAGCGTTTTTTTGCGGGAATGATGTGCGGAGCCATCGTCAGCTGGCTGTTCTTTCTGTTTACATACGGAACGTTTCAGGAAGAACAGGTGACGTTAATTCAAAAACAGCGGGAGCACGCACGGGATTTGAAAAACCAGATCTCCATCTATCAGAAGGATCTTCATAAATTAAATGAGGATAATAAGCAAAGACTGCTTATCCAAAGCGTCGATGTGAAGCTGATCAATGGAGAAAAATACAGAATCGCCCAGCCCGATAAGATGAAATTTGAAGAACAGGTGAAAGATAATATTTCGGAAGTCATCACAAAGGATATTGAAAGTGTGTATAAAACAAAGGAACTTTTAAAACGGACGATTGAAAACAAGGTGTACACCATAAATGAGAAGGAATATAAAGCTGAAGTAAAGGAACTGACGATTTATACGAGATTGTCTGTCGAAATTCATATTTCTTTTGCGACGTAATTATGTCATTTTTAAAAATTTTCCATAGATCTGTCGCTTTTTTCTCCGCTTTTTTATAAACTGTAAATGAGACATTTTCAATGATTCTGAAGGGAGGAAGGGAAAATGGAGGTTTTTAGTGAACGCCGCTTGGCAAAAGATCATGCAGACCGAATCAGAAAAGGCTATTCCGCATATGCAGAAACAGACACACTCGCTTCCCTCATAAAAAAAGAACTCCAAATCTGTAATCTCCGCGTCTACGAAGACCTGACTGAATTCGGCTGCTGGTTCATCCCCGTGACAGATGAACACTAAGAAAGAGGGTCTCCCCTCTACTTGTGTTCGTTACATACCTCTTCAAGATCAGCAAGAATCGGACCGGTTTCATCCCAGCTGTAGATGGATGCGCCGGCCGCCAGCGGATGTCCGCCGCCATTGTATTTCCGGGCAATTCCATTGATGACCGGACCTTTTGAACGGAACCGGACTCTGATTTGATCGTCTTCTTCTATGAAGAATACCCAAGCGCGAATACCCGAAATATTTCCGAGTGTTCCGACAAGCTGCGATGCTTCTGAAGCGGTGGTTCCGTATGTCTCCAAAATGTCTTTTTTAATGAAAACGGAAGCGACGCCGTTGTCAGACAATGACACATTTTGATAAATAAAGCCATTCAGCTTCACCACATTTAATTTTGTTTCATACAATTGATTGAAAAGCTCTGACGGTGAAAAAGGGAACTCAATGAGCTCTCCCGCGTATTTGAATGTCTTTTTTGTGGTGTTCGGGAATAAAAAGCGTCCCGTATCACTGACGATACCCGCGTAGATCAGCTTAGCCGCTTTCGTATTCAGCTTCCAGCCGTGCTCTTTTCCTTCCAGGTACAGCTCATAGATCATTTCGCTTACGGAGCTTGCATTCGTATCGACCCATAACAGATCGCCATATGGATCTTCATTTGGATGGTGGTCTATTTTCATGAGCTTTGCGCCGGAATGATAGCGCTGATCGTCGATCCGTTCTTGGTTTGCGGTATCGCACACGATGACAAGAGCATCTTTATAGGTTTCGTCATCCACCTCATCGAGGGAATATAAGAAAGACAAGGACGGCTCAGGCTGTCCGACGGCAAAAATATTTTTTTCGGGATACGTTTCCCGCAGGATTTCCGTAAGGCCGCACTGTGATCCGTAAGCGTCTGGGTCAGGCCTCACATGTCTATGTAAGATAATGGTGTCATATAATGATATGGTTCTGATCAGTTCGGATTTCATCGTTTTCTCCTTTTTGTTTTTATTCATTTAATCATACTCTTTATCCGCGGAAAAGGAAAATCTTTTAGGAACGGTATAAACAGTTTTGCAAACTCATATAATGGAGGATTTCATTTATGCTGGTTTTTGTTTTTCTCATCGGGCTTTCTGCCTGCTTTTACGTGTATTACAAAGTAAAAGGCATCCAGACGAAACGGGCGCTGGAGAAGGAATTCTTTTCGGCTAAATCAAGTATGGCGTTAGGCGCGCTGGTGCTTTTGTACGGAGTAAATCAAATGATTCTGTTTCACTCCGTCCTCACCCTTGTCATCGGCGGCGTTTTCATTTTAATCGGAGCAGGCAGCGCATGGGCCGGGTATAAAGCCTATAAGCATTATGAACCCATCCATGCAAAGGAAGCGGAGAGGGACCACGCATAATGAATGTCAAGGGACCGAGATGCGTCCCTTAGCTTCTCTCCATCAGCTGCACCATCAGCATCGCTTTTGAAACGATGCCGCTTTGGCTTGACACTTCCACTTCCATTTTCCCGAATTTCCGGCCCGCTTCTAAAATGCGCGGTTTCACTTCAATGACCGATTCCATCTGAACGGGTTTTAAGAAGAAAATCGTAATGCTTTCAATGACCAGCTCGCCGCGTTTGCGGGAACGTAAAAATCGGCTGGCGGCCTGGGTTAAAATCGTTGTAAACACCCCGTAAGAAATCGTCCCGAGCTGATTGGTCATCTGCGGCGTGACTTCATATTGATAAACGGCCGGCGTTTTATCATCTTCCTCTTCTTTAAATCCCCTTGAAACGATATCATCAAGCTTCTCCCCGACCTGAGGCTGCTTTTGAACCATTTGAAGCGCTTTTAAGACATCCTGGCGGCTGATCATCCCGATCAGTCTGTGGTGCCCGTCTGTCACCGGAAGCACTTCGATTCCTTCCCAAACCATCATTTGAGCCGCTGAGGCGACAGACGTTTTCCCGATCACCGTGACAGGGTTTTTGGTCATTACTTTTTCAATCGGAACTGATCGGTCATGCCCGGCGATATCTTTCGATGTGAGGATTCCGTGGATTTTCATCTGCTGATCGATGACCGGAAAGCGTCCGTGTCCGGTTTCATAGTTTTTTTCGTACCATTTCTCCAGCTTATCCTTAGGAGACAGCGTCACTGTCCGATCTGCGGGCGTCAAAATGTCCTCCACGAGCACAATTTCTTTTTTTATGAGCTGATCATAAATCGCCCGGTTGATCATTGCGGCTACCGTGAAGGTATCATAGCTCGTGGAGAGAATCGGAAGCTCAAGCATATCGGCCAGCTCGATAATGCTGTCATCGGTATTAAACCCTCCGGTTACCAAAACAGCCGCACCCGCTTCAAGCGCCTGGCGGTGAGCGTTGATTCTGTTCCCGACGATTAACAGGTTCCCCGCCGCTGTATAACGCATCATCGCGTCAAGCTCCATCGCGCCGATCACAAACTTGTTCAACGTTTTATGCAGACCGGCTTTTCCGCCGAGCACCTGGCCGTCTATCACATTGACGACTTCGGCGTATGTCAGCTTTTCAATATTTTCTTTTTTCTTCTGCTCAATTCGGATCGTTCCCACACGTTCAATAGTGGAAACAAACCCTTTATTTTCGGCTTCCTTAATGGCTCTGTAAGCCGTTCCTTCACTGACTTTCATTTCTTTCGCAATTCGTCTGACCGAAATTTTTTCACCGACAGGAAGCGAATCTATGTATGATAGGATTTGTTCATGCTTTGTTGCCAAGCGTTTCACCTCTAAGGACAGTCTTCTGCTTTTATTATAAGGGCACGGGGGATTCATTCGCAATGAGACGCCCGAAAAAAGACGGCACCGCAAAAAGACCTTCTGAATGCGTGATTCAGAAGGTCTTTGACATTATGTCAGGCAAGCTCAATGGTCTCGCCGACCGCCATGACTTTGCCGACGCCACCGGGCAGACTTTCGGCGAAAGCGTCAGGGTCCTGTTCAATGACAGGGAATGTATTGTAATGAACGGGAACGACTTGTTTCGCCCTCAGCCATTCAGCCGCGAGTTTCGCATCTTCAGGGCCCATGGTGAAGTTATCACCGATCGGCAGAAACGCCAGGTCAATGTGATTCAGTTCCCCGATCAGTTTCATATCTGAGAACAGCGCCGTGTCCCCGGCGTGGAAAATCGTTTTGCCGTCAATCGTCAATAAAATCCCTGCCGGCATCCCTGTGTATGTGATGGTTTTGTTTTCTTCATCAGTGACTGCCGATCCGTGGAATGCCTGTGTCAGTTTCACTTTGCCGAAATCAAATTGGCGCGCCCCGCCGATATGCATCGGGTGGACGTTTAAACCTTTAAAGCCGAGATAAACGGCCAGCTCATTCGGCGCAATAACGAGCGCATCGTTTTGTTTGGCGATCTGCTCTGTATCTCCGACATGGTCATTGTGTCCGTGAGTAAGCAGGATGACATCCGCTTTCACTTCTTCCGGCTTCAGATTTGTCAGGCTGTTTCCGGTAATAAACGGATCGAAAATAATGTTATGGGTTTTCGTTTCCACATGAATGACAGAATGTCCGTGATAAGTCACTTTCATCGTTTTCACCTCATAAAAAGTTAATATTTATCAAGTTCCCTTTTCGACAAACGAAAAAACTTACAGGGATTGATGCCTGTTAATCACATTCAGCCCGCCTGTTGCTTCTATGACCGTTCCGGTTACAAGATCGGAATCTTCTTCACATAAAAAGGCGATGATTCTCGCAATGTCCTCTCCGGTTCCGGACCTGCCGATCGGCGTGTTTTCTTTGCCGATCTTCCGTCTTGCTTCTTCTATAGACGCTTCTTTCATATCTCCTACAATATCACCCGGGCAGACCATGTTGGCCGTAATGCCTGATTCGGCTTCTTCAATCGCAATGGTTTTGGTTAGCGAAGCCAATCCGACTTTAGCCGCTCCGAAAGCGGAACGGTGCAGCCAGCCCGGAGCATGGTCAGCTCCTTGAAAGCCGTATGTAATAATCCGGCCGAACCGCTGCTGTCTCATTACCGGGATAACCGCTTTAAACAGATGAAAAACGGCGCTTAAATTCCCTTCAAGCATGTCATACCATTCGTGATCGGAATAATCGGCAAGCTTTTTGCGCTCAAATATGTACGGCCCGGCATTGTTAATCAGTATGTCAATCCTTCCAAACCGCTGAAGGGCTGCATCGGCGATCCGCATGAGATCTTCTTTTCGGGTTACATCGCCCTTAACGAATTGCAATCTGTCATGGCACCGGGGATAATCGGCCTTCAGACAAGCGACCGCTTCTTCGTCCTGTCTGTAATTCACTGTGACCGAAAAGCCTTTTTCCAGCAGCATTTCAGTCACTTTTCGGCCCAATCCCTTCGTACCGGCAGTGATTAGAGCATGTCGCACATTGAATACCCTCCCCAGGCAACGTTGCCGCTTCAATAGAATAAAGTCGTTTCTCCCTCTACTTTACTATAAACAAGCGGCAATATCACTTTTTTGCACTTCAATCGCACGAAAAAAAGCCGTCTTTACAGACAGCTTAATTTTCTGAAGGGGCTGAGGCTTCCTCCAGGCCGATATAACCGCTTTGATATGCCTCTGAGATGAGCCGGGCCGTTTCTTCACTTTCTTTTTCATCATAAATGTAACGGTCTTGTTCTTTGCGCATTCCTTCTACCTCCCATCATTATAGATGTAGGGTGTCTGATATGACGGGAAAATATGAAGGTAATTTTAGCAAATTAAACGCCGGCGCAGGCTTTTGCTTTTACAAGTGCCTGTTTTACCTGCTGAAAACCCGTTCCGCCGGCGCTCATTCTTTTTTCAACCGCGTGATGCGGATCGAGCACGGTATAGATATCTTCTTCAAAGAGACTGCTGGCTTGAAGGAATTCTGCAAACGCCATATCACTTAAATAAATTCCTTTTTCAATGCAGCTGTACACAAGCTTGCCGACCACTTCATGCGCTTCTCTGAACGGCATGCCTTTTTTGGCTAAATAATCGGCAAGTTCGGTGGCGTTTGAAAAATCTTGTTTTGTCGCCTGTTTCATGATGTCTTTGTTTACGGTCATTGTCTCAATCATGCCCGTGAAAATCTGAAGGCTTCCTTCAACGGTCTTCACCGTGTCAAACATGCCTTCTTTATCTTCCTGCAGGTCTTTGTTGTAAGCGAGCGGGAGCCCTTTCATAATCGTGAAAAGACCCATCATATCGCCGTATACGCGACCGGTTTTCCCGCGGATCAGCTCCGCCATGTCTGGATTTTTCTTTTGCGGCATCATGCTGCTTCCCGTCGCGTACGTATCATCCAGTTCAATGAATCTGAATTCCTGCGAGCACCAAAGGATGATTTCTTCTGAGAAACGTGAAAGGTGCATCATGAGCATGCTGCTGCTGCTTAAAAACTCGAGAATAAAATCTCTGTCGCTGACTCCGTCAAGACTGTTCTCATAAATGGAATCAAAGCCGAGCAGCTCCGCCGAATAATTACGGTCTATCGGAAACGTAGTTCCGGCAAGCGCCCCGCATCCGAGCGGCGATATATTTATCCGCTTCATGGCGTCACGGAAACGCTCTTTATCCCGTTCAAGCATCCAAAAATAGGCGAGCAGATGGTGGGCGAAAGAAATCGGCTGGGCCCGCTGCAAATGGGTGTACCCCGGCAGAATTGTCTCGACATTGGCCTCCGCTTTTTCGATCAGCGCTTTCTGAAACTGTTCAATCAGCACGATGATATGCGAGACATGGTCTTTCAAATATAAATGCATGTCGGTCGCCACCTGGTCATTCCGGCTTCTCCCTGTATGGAGCTTGCCGCCGAGCGGTCCGATTTCTTCGATCAGCATTTTTTCAATATTCAAATGGATATCTTCATAATCAACAGAGAATTCAAGCGTTCCTTCCTCTGCTTTTTGCAGGAGGGTCTGCAGGCCCTGACGGATGGCGCTTTCTTCTTCTTCCGTCAGAATGCCGCATTTTTTCAGCATTGCTGCATGAGCGAGAGACCCTGTAATATCCTCTTTGACTAAGTTTTGGTCGAATGTGATGGATGCGCCGAACTCATCGACCCACTTTTCCGGTGTTTTTTGAAAACGGCCTCCCCAAAGCTTTTTCATGCTTCAATCTGCTCCTTCTTTTTCACAATGCTGTTTACTTTTGTCGGCAGCCCCCAGAGCTCGATAAAGCCGATTGCCGCGTGATGGTCAAAAGCATCGTCTTTTGTATATGTGGCAAGTTTTTCATCATAGAGAGAATATTCCGACTTACGTCCTTCTACAATGGCATGGCCTTTAAACAGCTTGACGCGCACAACGCCGGTGACGTGTTTTTGGGTTTCTTTCAGGAATGCAAGCAGTGCGTCTTTTAACGGTGAGAACCATAAACCGTTATAAATGATTTCAGACAGTTTTTGTTCAATTGCCGGTTTGAAATGAGCCACTTCTTTCACCAACGTCAGATCCTCAAGCTCTTTGTGAGCCGTAATCAAAGTCATTGCGCCCGGGCACTCATAGACTTCCCGGGACTTAATGCCGACCAGGCGGTTTTCGACATGGTCAATCCGGCCGATTCCGTGCTTTCCTGCAGTCTCGTTCAGCTTGAGAATTAAATCAGCAAGCGGGTAGGATACGCCGTCGATTGAAACCGGAACACCGGCTTCAAATGCGATTTCGATGATTTCAGGAACGTCCGGCGTGTTTTCAAGAGATGCTGTCAGGTCATATGCCCCTTCAGGAGGCGCCGCCCACGGGTCTTCTAATATACCGCATTCATTGGCGCGGCCCCACAGATTCTGGTCGATGGAATATGGGCTGTCAAGGTTGATCGGAATCGGGATGCCTCGGCTTGCGGCATATTCGATTTCTTCTTCACGTGACCACTGCCACTCACGGACCGGAGCGATGACCTCCAGATCAGGGTTTAATGATTTGATGGATACTTCGAAACGAACCTGGTCGTTGCCTTTTCCCGTGCAGCCGTGCGCTACGGCCACCGCGTTTTCTTTTTCCGCCACTTCGACGAGTTTTTTCGCGATTAATGGACGGGATAATGCAGATACGAGCGGATACTTGCCTTCATACATTGTATGAGCCTGCATAGAAATGAGCGCGTACTCCCGGGCGAATTCTTCTTTCGCATCAATCACATAGGAGTTCACGGCGCCTACTTCCAGCGCTTTTTGCTGAACGAATGCCAAATCCTTTCCTTCACCTACGTCTAAGCAGCAGGCAACAACATCGTACCCCTGCTCTTGCAGCCATTTTATCGCTACAGAAGTATCAAGTCCTCCTGAGTATGCCAATACAACCTTTTTTTGTTCTGCCATGTTAAAAGCTCCCTTTGTATAAAAATTAGTTTTAATTAATAAAAATGCATTTTGTATGTATACACTGTAACAAGTAACTTTTGTTTTTTCAAGCCTTTTATAAAAAAAACTCCACCCAATTTTTTGAGCGGAGCAGAGCCTTTTTATACGTTTATAAATCTTTTCGGATTTCCCGGAGCACATGAGGCAGTTCAGGAATAATCAGTTTACTCATTGCAAGCCTGACGGCGCCTGAGGAGCCCGGTGTGCAGAAGACCGCGGTATTTTGGATTACACCCGCCGCGGCTCTGGACAAAATGGCGGCGGAACCGATGTCCTCTGTATAGCTCAGCATGCGGAACAGCTCGCCGAATCCCGGGAGCTCTTTTGAAAACAGCGGCGTGACCGCTTCAATCGTGACATCCCTTTCGGCAATGCCCGTCCCTCCGTTTAACAGCACCGCATCTGTATATTCATCCATACAGCCGGATAAAACGGCTTTCTGCAATTCATCTTTTTCATCTTTCACAATGTCATAAGCGACCGTTTCAAATCCAGCTTCCCTGATGAAATCCATCATGACGCGTCCGCTTTTATCGGTTTCTTTCGTTCTCGTGTCGCTGACCGTGATCACCTTGCAGCGAACCGCTGACGGTGCTTCTTGTTTATGTTCATGCACACTCATTGTTTCACCTCATCATTTATGTAATAAACATATCGTAACGTTTGATTGTGCGGCATTCAATAAAAAAGCACACCCCTTGGGATGTGCTTTCTTTCGATTATTACTGTGCAAGGCGGACAACGTCGCGTGCGATCATGACCTCTTCATCAGTCGGAATGATGATGACTTTGACAGGAGAGTGAGGATAGCTGATAAACGCTTCCTCGCCGCGCACGTTGTTCAGCGCAGGATCCCAATAAACACCCATGAATTCTAAGCCGCGAAGTACGCGTTCTCTGACTTCAACGCTGTTTTCACCGATACCGGCCGTGAAAATAATGGCGTCAACGCCGCTCATTCTCGCCGCGTAAGAACCAATGTATTTATGGATTCTGCTTGCGAACACTTCAAGAGCCGTTTCCGCTCTTTCGTTGCCTTCTTTTGTAGCTTCTACAATATCGCGAAGGTCGCTTGAGAAGCCGGATATGCCAAGCAGTCCGCTCTTCTTATTTAATGTATTTAATACTTCATCCGCCGTCTGATCTGTTTTTTCCATAATATACGGAATCAAGGCAGGGTCGATGTTTCCTGAACGTGTTCCCATCGCCACACCCGCAAGCGGGGTGAAGCCCATTGACGTATCAATGGATTTTCCGCCTTCAACGGCTGCGATACTTGCTCCGTTACCCAAGTGGCAGGAAATCAGGCGCAAATCTTCAAGCGGACGGCCGAGAAGCTCAGCTGCGCGCTCTGTCACGTATTTATGAGACGTGCCGTGGAAACCGTATTTGCGAATGCCGTATTTCTCGTAGTATTCATACGGAAGGCTGTACAGATAAGATTGCTCAGGCATCGTTTGGTGGAACGCCGTATCAAACACTGCAACCGCAGGCACATTCGGAAGCACTTCTTTAAAGGCTTTAATGCCGACGATGTTTGCCGGGTTGTGAAGCGGCGCAAGTTCTGAAATCTCTTCAATCTCACTGATTGTTTCATCTGTAAGCAAAACAGAATCGCTGAATTTTTCTCCGCCGTGCACAACACGGTGGCCGATTCCGTCAATTTCATTTAAATCCTTTATAATACCGAATTCAGTCAGCTTGTGAAGCAGCATCTTCACCGCAACCGCGTGATCCGGAATATCTGTGACTTCTGTATTTTTTTCGCCGTTAACAGAGATAGTGAAAACGCTGTCGGCGATACCGATCCGTTCTACTAAACCTTTTGTTAGCACCTTTTCTGAAGGCATTTCGAATAACTGAAATTTTAAAGATGAGCTTCCTGCGTTAATTGCAATAATTTTAGACATAAATGACGCTCCTATCAAAATTCTTCTTCGTTTGTTTCGTTCTTTTTTCCCAGACCGTAACTGCAGTCCAAAAAATATCTGACTTTTCCATTTAAACATTGTCAACTCAGCATTTCAAGTCAACATCCATATTGGTACCGCTTACAATATGAAGTCGTTATTTTCTGATAAATTCTTCTTGTGCCAAATGGACGGCACGGACTTACGGAATTTTATTTTCTTTCCTTAATTTGTGTTATTTCCCTGATTTCCATTCATTTTAAACAGCAAAAAGGCAGCGCGGATTCTGGGTCACGCGCTGCCTGTTCGGCCATTATTTTTCTTTTTGAATCCATTGATCCAATTTTGCCATCATCTCCCGCATCGCCTGCTGGTTCGCGAAGGAAGGAAGATTCGCCAAAAGCGTTTGTTTCGGCGGGTTTGCGTCTCCGCCTTTTTTCTGCAAAATTAAAATGCTCTTTGCCTGCGCTTCGTCTTTAAACAGAGTAGCCGGCAGCTGAAGAAGAGCGTTAATATACACTTTTTCCGCCAAAAACTGCTTCAGTTTATCGCTTTGGGCGCTGTCAAACAAATGATTCGGGATCATAAAAAATAAGTATCCGCCCGGTTTTGTATGCTTGACGCTCTGCTCAATAAATAAGTGGTGGGCAAATGAGTGGCCTTCATCTGCTTTCAGCTCAAACGCTTCAGCGCCTTCGTCATTCGGATAGTAGCCGACCGGCAGATCGCAGATGACCGCATCAGCCTGTTCGATAAATAACGGCTGAAGACTGTCCTGGCAGAACAGCTCCATTTCTTTTTCCTGCAGATTCGCTTGGGCATAAGCAATCTTCAGAAGGACATCATCAATATCAATGCCGAAGCTTTTTGCCGCTTTGTCAGAAAGCTGGTTTGCCGCGGTCAGCAGAAGATTTCCGGTGCCGCAGGCGGGGTCCAGCAATGTCAGGCCTTTTTGGCTGCCCGTAAATTTATTCACGAGGTAACTGATGAAAAGGCCGATCGTATCAGGCGTCATCTGTCTGTTCGGATGGGATTTATCTTTCAGCCCTTTTAAAATGGCGAGCTGGAACGCCTTGCGGATCCATTCATGCTCCCATTTTTTGAAGTCTGCTTTCGCAAGCAGGCTTTTAAGCTCGCCGGTTTGCTTTTCCTGAAGCGGCAGCTGTTCGGCCGTTTCGAGAAAATACATCTCTCCCGCTTCCGCAAGCCCCTCAATATAGGACAGCTGAAGGCCTTCTGCTATCACTTTGGCGGCTTCATCTAAAAGTTCATAAATCTGACCGACATGGTCGTGTTGCATACTGTTTCCTCCTTGCCATGAAAAGAGCTCCGCGGCAGCACCCGGAGCTCTTTCTCACTCTTTACTTGATTAACGCTTTTGCAGCTTCGATAGGCTTTTCATAATTCGGGTGGTTTGTCGCTTCACTTACATATTCAGCGTAAACGACTTTTCCGTCTTGGTCGAGAACGAAAACGGAACGTGCCAAAAGACGAAGTTCTTTGATGTAAACACCGAATGCTTCACCAAATGACATCTCTTTATGATCCGATAATGTTTCAACTTTATCAATTCCGTTCGCTCCGCACCAGCGCGCTTGTGCAAACGGGAGGTCGGCACTGATTGTATAAACGTTCACATCACCGAGTTTTGCTGCTTCTTCGTTGAAGCGGCGCGTCTGTGCATCACATACGCCTGTGTCAATGGAAGGAATAACAGATATGATCGTTACTTTTCCTTTCATATCTGCTAATGTCTTCTCTTCTAATCCGTTTGTCAAAACCGTAAAGTCAGGAGCTTGGTCACCCGGTTTCACTTCTTGTCCGATCAGCGTCACGGCTCCGCCTTTAAATGTAATTTCAGCCATTCTGATTCCTCCCTTATCTATGTATAGCTCTATCATAGTCGAGTTTCAGGCAAACTGCAAAGGTTATGCCGCATCGTAAAAAAAGCTAACTGCGGGCGGCAGTTAACTTTTCTCTTATAAATCGATATCCGTTCTTTTTTGGTTCCGGCCTTTTTCATTCTTTTTAAACATATGCTGGATGCGTTCAATCGTTTGAGGCGCGGAGTCTAACAATTTATCAATCAGATGGGTGTTTTCGTCTAAATGAAGCATACGCACGCCGTTTGTTCCGACAATCAGAAACGCAATCGGCGTAATGGATACTCCGCCGCCGCTTCCGCCGCCGAACGGGAGCTTCTGCTCTTTTCTTTCATCGTCCTCGGTTCTTTTTTCAGCCGGCTTTCCTCCAAACTCGCTTCCGCCCGCCGCAAATCCGAAGCCGACTTTTGATACCGTTAAGATTACGCTGCCGTCAGGCGTTTCAACCGGATCGCCGATGATTGTATTTACGTCAATCATTTCTTTTAAATTTTCCATAGCGGTTTTCATTAAACCTTGAATGGGATGGTCTGCCATATGCGCTCCTCCTTAAACTGATGAATCATTCTTTGAAGCAACCGGAACCGGCTGTTTCTTTCGTATGATAGAAAGTCCGTTCCGCCCGTATTTGAGCAATTTGAAAGCTGCACCTATAAGATGTCCAAAACGAAAAAAGAATATACACTGCAAATGCGTCTTGGAAGCAGGCACTTGAAAAGACGGAATGACTTCGCACACCGGTTTATGTATAAAACGCAGATGGTCGTACAGCATCGCCGTAAGGCCCCCCTTTACGGCCCACACGCCTCCGGCGGCGATTCCCGTAACGGCAGCGTCCTTTATTCCGATAACCGTCACCCATTCGAACTTCGTCACACGGACTCCCGCAAGAAACGAAGCACCGATTTGGCGCATCCTGACGACCTGTTGCAGAATCATTTCTATTCTGTCAATGGTCTGTTTGACATCTTCAAATGTGATTTTTTTCTTCTTTTTCTGCTGGCCTTTCATTTCGGATTTCGTGTCCTGTTTAACATCAATTGACGCATCTTCGCTGTTTATTTTAATGACGGGCCACGTTTTTTTTATACGGATCAGCCCGTATAAGGCCGAGAGTTTAAACGTCATTTTGTCGTTATCTTTATCATGCAGATATTCGAAAGTCAGATGGATTTTCATCCTCATGAGCAGCCAGGCCAAAATGAGAATGAGAATAACAGCTGCTGCGGCATATCCCATAAGCTTCACTTCCTTAGCTGCATTATCGCCAAATCCAAAAAAAATAAACCCGGACGTTTCTCCGGGTTTACTGCTTTTTATTTACGGTACAGCGCTTCGTGAATCACCGTGGTGTCAGCAATCAGATCGTGAATTCCCTGCTTTTTGGGCGTAAACGCAATGACGATGTAAAGAATCCAGATTTTATCGATATAACGCCCCACCGCTTCTCTGAAAATGACGGTGCCCCATGTCAGCGGCTTTCCGGGCGCCAAAGGAGTGACCTTTAACCCGAAAACCATTTTGCCGAGTGTCTGATGAAACCATTTTGTCATGAACACAAAATAGGCGAGGTAGACGATCAGGGTTGTGACGGAATAGACTGAGATTGTAAACATTCCGCTTGTTTTCGGGAGATTCATCAGCGTGAAAACCGGTGAAACGATGAGATGGTTAAGTCCCCAGATCACCAGCCAATCGAGAAGAAACGCCCAAAATCTGATCCAAAAGCCCGCGTATGCCGGCTCGAGCGCCTCCTGTTGTGCGGCTTCCTCTTCTTTGCCTTGAAAGCCTTCGTAAATCGCGTCCATTCTTTCTTCCCCCCTACTTTGCATAGAGATACATCATCCGCGGCGAACCGGATTGCGAAATAAGCTCTTTCATATTCAGAAAATCAATTTCGCTTTTAAACATTTTCGCTGCGCTCATCGAAAAGAGCGAGCCTAATCCGAATCCTTCTTCGTATGTGATGACTGAAGCGTTTTTCATATTTTTATGATCCTTTTTCATCGCGCTGATCGTATCATCGTAAAAACCGAGTTCATCAACAAGGCCGATTTTTTTAGCCTGTCTGCCGTCATAGACACGGCCGTCGGCAATTTTTTTCACATCAGCTTTTGACATGTGCCGCCCTTTTGAAATGACATTGACAAATCCTTCATAAGAATCGTTGACCATCGTCTGCATGATCTTTCTTTCTTCCTTCGTCATGTCGCGGGTCGGAGACATGATGTCTTTATGCGCGCCGCTTTTAATCGTTTCAAATTTGATGCCGAGTTCATCGGCAAGCTTAGAGTAATTGACGCTTTCCATAATGACGCCGAGTGAGCCTGTGAGCGTTTCCGGTGAAGCATAGATCTTATCGGCGGCGGTTGAGATATAGTAGCCTCCCGATGCCGCCATGGAGCCCATGGATACGTATATCGGTTTCTTCGTTTCTTTCTTTAGTTCTTCCAGTTTTTTATGTATTTCCGCGCTTTCGTATACGCCTCCGCCAGGGGAATTGATTTTCAGGACAATTCCTTTGACGTTTTTATCTTCTTTCGCACGCTCAATATGTTTTAAGAACGATCTGTGATCATACCCGCCTGAGCTGAGCAGGCCTGCGGACTCGCCGCTGTCCTCGATCGTGCCGTCCACTTCAAGCACGGCGATTTTACTGCCGGGGCTGCCCTCATCAAGCGTCACTTCCTCTGAGTCATCTGTCAGCGAGGCAAAGCCACCCCCTGTATCTCCGACATTTTTCAGCACCCCGACGGTCACACTTGCGATTACTGATACGCCGAAAATGCCGATGGCGATGACGAGCGCAATCCATCTTTTTGCATTCATTCTGTTCTGCCTCCTTTTCTGTCAATATTCGTACGTTCCCCCGTAAAAAAAGATTCATTTTTTTCATGAAGCGCTTTCACTTAACGGATAAACAGGAAACATGTTACACTATTGCCACAGGTATTTTAACACAATACCTGATGGGAGAAAAACGTAAATATGACAGCAAAGGGGAATGGAGATATGACCGATCTTCGCCGCAATGTTTATTTTTTTCACAAACAAGACAACGAAACAAAAGAACAAGTCAGCTCTCTTATGCAATTGGCTGAATCGCACGGTTTTACAGTTGCGGCTCACCCGGAGGATGCGGGGATTATCGCCAGCATCGGCAGCGACGGCTCATTTCTGCAGGCCGTCAGAAAAACCGGATTCCGTGACGACTGCCTGTATGTCGGCATCGCTAAAAAAGGAAAAGCCCATTTGTACTGTGATTTTCACAGCGATGAGCCTGAAAAAATGGCGGACAGCATGACCGCGGAACAGCTTGAGGTCAGAAAATACCCTCTTATTCACGTAACGGTGGACGGCAGCAATCATTTTCACTGTTTAAACGAGGTTTCCATCCGTTCAAGCATTATTAAAACGTTTGTGATGGATGTGTTAATTGATGATCTTCACTTTGAAACATTCAGGGGAGACGGCATGATCATTTCCACCCCGACAGGCAGCACAGCCTACAATAAATCCGTATCAGGCGCGGTTGTCGATCCTTTGATTTCCTGCATGCAGGTATCCGAACTGGCCTCTTTGAACAACAACACATATCGAACACTCGGATCTCCGTTTATTTTAAGCTCGGACAGGAAGCTGACACTGCAAGTGGTGCAGGACGGCAATGAGCATCCGATTATCGGACTTGATAATGAAGCGCTCAGCACGCGGAATGTCAAAAAAGTTGAGATTACACTTTCCGATAAAAAGATCAAGACGGTGAAACTGAAAGACAACTCTTTCTGGGAAAAAGTAAAGCGCTCATTTTTATCATAAAAAAAGAGGACGGGCATTAACGCCTGTCCTCTTTTTCATATACAATACGGCCGCCGACGACGGTTTTGACAGCTTCCAGTTTATGAAGACTTTTCGGGTCCATTTTAAACGGATCACCACTGAGAATGGTAAAGTCGGCATCATAGCCGGGGGCTATCCGTCCGCGGCTATGTTCTTTATGGATGATTGCCGCGCTTCCCTCCGTGTAAAGCTGAATGGCTTCGTACACGGTCAGACACTCTTTTTCATAATAGGCCGGACCTTCAGGGTGCTGCTTGCTAGTACGGAGCACAGCCGATTGAATGCCCAGAAGCGGATCGGCCGGTTCTATCGGGGCATCTGAACCTCCGGCGCACAGCAGCCCTTTTGACAGCAGTGTTTTCCAGGCAAAAGCCGTTTTCATCCGCTCTTCGCCGAGCCGGTCAATCACCCACGGAAAATCACTGGCGACAAAATGCGGCTGAAGATCAAGGCCGATCGGAAGCCGGGCGGCTCTTTCAATCAGACCGTCATCTAAAACCTGCGCATGAATGAGCCTGTCAAGCTGTCCGGGCTTTGCCGGATATCTTTCGATAACATCCAGCACCTTTTCAAATGCGAGGTCGCCAATCGCGTGCACGGCGATTTCCATCCCTTTCTCTCTCGCTTTAGAAACAAGAGAGGCAAGTGTTTTGTCATCATGCACCTGAACGCCGGAAACAGACGGATCATCATGATAAGGCTGTTTCAATAGGGCTGTTCTGCCGCCGAGCGCGCCGTCTGCAAAGATTTTCATCGCTCCGTATTCCAGATACGGGCCGGTCGACTTGTCCAGAGTGCTCCACCTGTCGACGGCTTCGTGATGAACGAGCAGATGGGCGCGAAAAGGAAAAAGGCCGCTGCCGGTTATTGACTCGTACGCGGCAACGGGAACGGACGCGTCTCCGTAGTATGCCAGATCCTCTGAATGCCCGCCGGTCAGGCCTTTTGACCAGCAGTCCGTGACCGCCGTTTGAAGAGCGCGTTTGACATAGTGAAGTGAGACGGGCGGAAGAGCCTGTGTCACAAGCTCTTGGGCTTTATCCAGCAGAAGGCCTGTCGGACCGGCGCTGTCCCGGGCGATAATCCCGCCGTTTGGATCAGGTGTTTCGTTTGTAATCCCAGCAGCTCGCAATGCGGCCGAATTGACCGCAACGGCGTGCCTGCATACCCGCTTCAGCAGGACGGGACGGTCGGGAAAGAGCGGGTCAAGGTCATGCTTCGTTACGTAAACCGGCCGCTCAAACAGATTTTCATCCCAGCCTTCGCCGATCAGCCATTCACCATCTTCCAATTCACGCTCTGCTTCTTTAACGGCTTGCAGTATTGCTTCTTTTGATGTCAGCTGCGACAAATCAAGGCGAAGCTGTTTTTCACCGTGTCCGATTAAATGCATATGACTGTCCGTAAACCCGGGAAACATGACTGCTCCATGTAAATCGATTTCCTCCGTATCAGGCGAACCGTATGTTTCACGGAGCTCCTGAAAGCTGCCCGTCTGTCTGATGACGCCGCCTTCAGTATAAACGGCTTCAGTGACATGGTTCTCCTCAAGCATTGTATAAATGGTGCCGCCGTGCCAAATCGCTTTCATCCCCGCTCACCCTTTTTTTATATTATGCTTTTTTATCCGCCTTCAGCCGTTCTTCGCGCTGTCTCAGCTCCACCCGTCTGATTTTTGCAGACGCCGTTTTCGGCAGACTTTCGACAAATTCAATTTCTCTCGGATATTTGTAAGGCGCCGTAATCGTTTTTACGTGGTTTTGCAGTTCTTTGACAAGTCCGTCACTGCGCTTTTCATCGTTTTGCAAAACGACATAGGCTTTTACGATTGAACCTCTGATTTCGTCCGGACTCGCCACGACGGCGCATTCTTTCACTTCCGGATGCTTCACGAGCGCGTCTTCTACTTCAAAAGGCCCGATTGTATATCCGGAGCTGACGATAATGTCATCATTGCGGCTTTCAAACCAAAAATAGCCGTCCTCATCCTTTTTCGCGCGATCGCCGGTAAGAAAGTAATCTCCGCGAATCTGCTTTTTCGTTCTTTCAGGGTCTTTATAATATTCCTTGAATAAGGCCGGTGTGCTCAAGTGCACGGCGATATCACCCGTTTCGCCTGTTTCGCATACTTCGCCTTCATCGTTTATAATTTCAACTTGATTTCCCGGTGTCGGTTTCCCCATGCTGCCCGGCTTAATATCCATATTCTTCAGGACGCCGACTAACAGGGTGCTCTCCGTTTGGCCGTAGCCGTCTCTCACTTTAATGCCGAAATGTTTCTGGAATACGTCAATGACTTCCCGGTTTAACGGCTCACCCGCAGAAACTGCGCTGTGCAGAGCAGAAAGATCATATTTGTCCAATTCCTCCACCTTTGCCATCAGGCGGTATTCAGTCGGCGTACAGCAGAAGACATTAATCTGATGGCGCTCAAGCAGTTCTAAATACGTTTTGGCGTCGAACCTGCCGTGATAAATGAAGCCTGTTGCGCCGCTTCCCAGAACGGCAAGCAGCGGGCTCCACACCCATTTCTGCCAGCCGGGCGCCGCGGTGGCCCAGACCGTATCGTCTTCAGAAATATCCAGCCATGCGCCGGCGGATGTTTTTAAATGGGCAAAGGCCCATCCGTGTGTATGTACAACGCCTTTAGGCTGGCCGGTCGTGCCTGAAGTATAGGATAAAAATGCCATATCCTCTCTTGTTGTATCTGCTGTTTGAAAACTGTCTCCGTCCGCTTCAATGGTTAAGAGGTTTTTCCAGCCGGCATCATTTTCACCAATAGACAATGTCACGAGCTGATCGGTGTTCACCTCGTCAAACGCGTTTATAAATGAAGGATAAACGATAACGCCCTTAACATCGGCGTGTTTGATCCGGTATTCAAGATCTTTAGCACGAAGCATCTCCGAGCAAGGAATGACGACCATCCCCGCTTTTAAGATCGCTAAATAAACGGCATACGCTTCAAGCACTCTAGGAACCATGACAATCAGCTTATCGCCTTTTTCAAACCCGAAACCTTTCAGGCGGGCTCCGATTTTATTCGTTTCTTCCATCAGTTTTTCATACGTCCAGACTTTCTTGCTGCCTGTTTGATCCTCCCAAATAAGCGCGTTCTTCTCTTTGGAACGGCTGAACTTTTCGATTTCATTCACAAGGTTATAGTTCTTTGGGGCGATTAAATCTTCTCGTTTTAACACGAACAACTCCTCACTTTCTTTCCCCATTATACATAAACATAGGACGTTACAATAAAGATATGCATAAATTGCTTCCCGCCTTCTATCTTTATTCATGAAAAAAGAGCGGGGAATTCCCCGCTCTCTTAGCCATTATGTGAAGTTGTGATTAAAACTGTTGCTGGTTGCTTCCGCCCATGCTTTGCTGAGCAAAAGAAACAAGACGTTTTGTGATTTCTCCACCGACAGAACCGTTGGCGCGAGAAGTTGTTTCCGGTCCAAGGTTTACACCGAATTCAGAAGCGATTTCATACTTCATTTGGTCGATAGCTTGAGCAGCTCCTGGCACTAAAAGCTGGTTGCTGTTTCCGCTGTTTGATTGTTGTGACATGTGTATCACCTCCTTGTGAGTATAGAATGTGATAAAACACATGTCCTCATTCAAAAAAACTTTGGTAATTGTATACAGTTCTAAAACAGGTCCGCGAATTTATCGTGAGCTTCTTGTTCTGAGTAAACAGTTATCGTTTCGATGCCGGCAGCCGCCTCTGCAATCAGCGGTTCAAAGTCAACAAAGCTTTCGAAGTGCTCGATTTTTTCTTTTTTCGGGCGTGTTTTCGGACTTGGCGGCGTAAAGATGGTGCAGCAGTCCTCAAACGGCTGAATGCTTGTTTCATAAGTGCCGATTTCTTTTGATTTCTCGATAATTTCTGTTTTGTCCATTCCGATTAAAGGGCGCAAAATCGGTGTTGCCGTCACGGCATTGATCGCATACATGCTTTCAAGCGTCTGGCTCGCCACTTGGCCGAGGCTTTCCCCCGTAATGATCGCGAGCGCTTTTCGTTCTTCTCTGATTCTGTCTGCGATTTGCAGCATGAGACGCCGCGTCGCCGTCATCGTATAGTTTTCCGGAATTTGTTTTTGGATGAGTTCCTGCGTTTTTGTAAACGGCACGATATGAAGCGTCATACTGCCTCCGAACCTTGCAAGGCATCCCGCAAGATCTATGACTTTCTGCTTTGCCCGTTCGCTCGTATACGGCGGACTGAAGAAATGCACGGCTTCCACTGATAATCCCCGTTTCATCGCGTAAAACCCGGCGACCGGACTGTCAAAACCGCCGGAAAGCATCAGCATCGCTTTACCCGCAGAACCGACGGGAAGACCTCCGGCGCCTTTTTCATCACGAATGGTCAGGAATGTCGCTTCCTCCCTGATTTCAATCCGAAGCGGAATATCGGGATTCTTCACATCGACGGTTAATCCTTCCGTGTTTTTCAAAATGTGGCCGCCGATCTCAGCGTTCATTGCGTTCGTATCTAACTCAAACTGCTTGTAAGCCCGTTTGGTCGCGACCTTAAAAGTATTTCCCGGTGTATATTGGCCTTCCATCGCGGCTAATGCCGTTTTTTTAATGTCTTCCAGCTTACTTTCGCATTTAATTGCGAGACTGAAGCTCTGAATGCCGAATATATTCTTTAATAAGGAACATATTTCCTCCGGGTTTTCTCCATTAAGAGTAATTGACATCCGGTCCCGGTTGGAAAAGTATTTTACTTTTTTATAATCCTTTAATACCAGGCGGATATTCTGTTTTAATCTTTCTATAAAACTGCGTCTGTTTTTTCCTTTTGTGGATATTTCACCAAAACGGATTAAAATATGATCGTAATTCATATGCTACCTCATCATTTTTTTTAGTTTTTGAACAGCCGGCACCAGCGCGGCCATAAACGGCTCTGTGATGTCAGCCGTGTGGCTGAAGTTCAGGCTGACTCGGATGCTGCTTGATGCAATCTGTTCGCCTTTATTCATTTGCAGGAGGACACGGCTCGGTTTGTGCTCTCTTGCTGAACATGCCGCGGTTGTGGAGACGTATATTCCTTTTTCCTCAAGCATGTGCAGCAGCACTTCTGCTTTCACACCCGGAACGGAAAAATTAATGATATGCGGCGCGCTGTTTTCAGCAGGAGTGTTGATGACGACCCCGTCCGTCCTGCAAAGCCTTTCCATAAGCGCATTCTTAGCAGCTTCCACTGAAGAAAGCCGCTCGTTCATGTCACGTGCGGAAAGATTGACCGCTTTTGCAAGGGAGACGGCACCCGCTGTATGTTCTGTTCCGGCACGGACGCCTTTTTGCTGCGAGCCGCCCGTAATAAGGGGAATGAGCCGCGTTCCTTTTTTGACGATGAGCGCCCCGGTCCCTTTTAAGCCGTGAAATTTATGCCCTGAAATGGTACACAGATCAATGCCCGCTTCTTCTATAGACAGGGGGACTTTATGAATGCCCTGTACATGATCAACATGAAACAGAATATTCCCATGCTGTTTCAACAGTCCGCCGATTTCCTTTATAGGCTGAATGGAGCCGACTTCGTTATTGACATGCATGACGCTGACGATTATCGTGTCCGGCCTGATAGCCGCTTTTACGACTTTTAAAGAAACGAAGCCGTCTTGATCGACCGGAAGATATGTGACTTCAAAGCCAATCAGCTCTGTCAGCTGATCAAGCGTCTCCGTCACAGAAGGGTGCTCAATCGCTGAAGCAATGATATGTCTTCCTTTATTCATGTTGGCCCAGGCGGCTCCCTTTAACGCAGCGTTGTTCGCTTCAGTCGCTCCTGATGTAAATACAATATCATAATTTTTTAAACCCAAGGTTTTTTTTATTTGCTGAGCGGCCGCTTCAAGGAGCTGCTCCGTCTCAGTTCCTAGCCGGTGCAGAGACGAAGGATTGCCGAAATAACGGCTGCTCGTCTGTTTATACACATCCAAAACCTTTTCATACGGCTCGGTCGTTGAGCTGTTATCTAAATATATCATTTTTTTTTACTCCTTTTATGAAAACGGTACATCGTATGATATTTATGCTACCATAACAAAAGTAAATATAAATTCGCAATAAATCGAGTATTGACTTCTCTGGACATTGCAATATAATAAGTAATGTTCGTTTTGTTATATTATCTGACAATTAATTGACAGAATATTTCAACATAGTATTTAGGAGGACTTTTATGAAACACTCACTACCTGTCAAAGATACCGTGATTATCGGTTTCATGCTTTTCGCACTTTTTTTCGGGGCAGGAAACATGATATATCCGCCGGAGCTCGGGCAAGCGGCAGGACATAATGTCTGGAAAGCGATGGGCGGTTTCTTACTGACCGGCGTAGGTCTGCCGCTATTGGGTATTATCGCCATCGCATTAACGGGAAAAGATGCAAAAGGACTTGCCGATAAAGCTCATCCGGTATTCGGCACGATTTTCACCGTTGTGCTTTATTTATCAATCGGGCCGCTTTTTGCGATTCCGAGAACCGGAACCGTTTCATATGAAATCGGTGCAGTTCCGTTCTTAAGCGGTGTTCCGGAAAGATTATCTTTATTTATTTTCACTTTAATCTTTTTTTCCATTACGTATTATTTAGCTCTTAATCCGTCCAAAATCGTGGACAGAGTCGGGAAGATTTTGACTCCCATTAAATTCGGTATTATTTTAATCATTGTCATTAAAGCCATCGCCACTCCGATGGGCGGGCTGGGCGCCGTACATCAGGAATACTCCGGAACGCCGGTGTTCAAAGGATTTTTGGAAGGCTATAAAACAATGGATGCGCTCGCTTCAATCGTCTTCGGTGTTGTTGTGGTCAATGCTGTTAAGAGCAGGGGCGTCACCCAGCGAAAAGCGCTTGCGGCCGCTTGTATTAAAGCGGGACTTATTGCAGCGGCAGGTTTGACATTCATTTATTTATCTTTAGCCTATTTGGGAGCGACAAGCACAAACGCTGTAGGGCCGCTCGGCGAAGGCGCAAAGATTTTATCAGCTTCATCCGATTACCTGTTCGGTTCATTAGGAAACATTGTTCTCGGTGCCGCCATCACCGTTGCGTGCTTAACGACGAGCATCGGGCTTGTCACATCTTGCGGCGAATATTTTTCAAAATTGATTCCCGCTTTATCATACAAAATGGTAGTTACGATTGTCACGCTGTTCAGCCTGGCGATTTCAAATTTCGGGCTTGCTGAGATCATTGCATTTTCAGTTCCTATTCTATCAGCCATTTACCCGCTGGCGATTGTCATTATTGTCCTTTCCTTTATTGATAAAATCTTTAAGGAAAGACGGGAAGTCTATATCGCCTGCCTGATCGGAACGGGGCTGTTCAGCATCTTGGACGGCTTGAAGGCAGCCGGCATTCCGCTCGGATCACTAGATTCATTCTTAAACGCGAACCTTCCGCTTTACAGCATTGGAATCGGCTGGGTGCTTCCGGGCATTGCCGGAGCGATCATCGGCTGTATCATCACGTTTTTTACCAGCCCGCCAATCGAATTGAATAAAGCGAAATCGTAACATTCAGCGTCTGCGGCTTGACGTATATCAGCCGCAGGCGCTTTTTTATATTCCGGGAGAAACAAAAAAACTGCACCTCTGATTTCCATCAGGGTGCAGTTTTTGCTTGTACGCTATGAAGCAGATTGATCAGCTTTAATTTTTTTCACGGCGCCGGGAGCCGCTTTTTCAACCGCAGCCGCCGCCATCTCGTAAGCTTCATTGTAGCTGTAAGCGTAAAACAGCCGTTCCGCTTCTTTCAGCTGTTCGGATAAAATGTGATTCTGGCTTCGGAAACGGTTTCCGTACTGGATGATCCGCTCAATAAGCTTCACCTGAATCACCAGTTCTTCCGCCTCTTCACTGACTTCCGCAACCATCTTTTCAGCTTCATTCAGATGTTTGGCGGCTTCCTCCATGTTTAACGGCAGCTCTTCCAATTGGCTGACGGTTTTTTCTATATGATGATTTGCCGTCTCGAGCTTGTCCTTGACCTGTTCAGGAATACCCGGCACATTGCTTTTTTGCAGCATTCTCGCTGTGTCAGAAATGGTTTTCCGAAGGTGCATCAGCGTTTCACGCGCCTGCAGTTCTTCTTTTCTGAGCGCTTGCAGATTTTCACGGTATTCGGCATGTTCTTTCTGAGCCTCTTCCATCTGCTTTTCGATGGCCTCAACTTCTTCAATCAGCAGAGAGTAAGCGACATGCTCTCCGTCAAGTTTTTCTCTCGCCTGCTCAAGGAGCCGGCCGATCGTTTCCATCTGTTTTTCAAACGCATGCTGTCTGCCGATTTCTCCCGCCGTCAGCTGATAGCTTTCCTTGACGAGCTCTGTTTCGGTTTTTGTGCGGTCTTTTTCTTCCTCAAGCTTCTCATACGCGATGATCAGTTCAGGCATTTTGCTTAAGACGGACTGTCCGGCTTCCACTTCGCCTTCCAGCTGTTCATACATCGATTGAATTGTTTCATCAATCAGCTGAAGAATGGCGGACGCTTCGTCGACATCCAATTCTTCCAAAAGCGCGTGTTCTGCCCGTTTCACTTGATTTGTGAGTGTCTCCAGCTCTTTTTCGATTTGAATATGTTCCAGTTTGTAGCCTTTTTCCGTCATTTCCCGGTAGCCGTCTTTCAGCTTGGCAATTTGGTTCGGCACGGTCTGTTTACAGTCCGCGAGCAGTTTCGGAACGTCATCTATGTATGTTTGAAGCTGATCCAGCCTGCGGTCCTGTTCAAGCAGCACTTTTCTCGCTTTGATGTAATTGCCGCCTTCCGTCTCTTCTTCGAACTCTTTTATGCCGCTCCAGATTTCGTCGAGATCCGTCTCCAGGCTGTTATAAAGCTCTCCGTAGAGATGGCTGTACGCCAGAAGGTTCTTCCGCGCTTTTGAATACCGCTCACGCACCTGTTCAATCTCTCCGCGGCTTTTTTCCTCGCTCGTCACAAGGTCGCTGATCTCACGCAGGATGCCTTCTATATTTGATTCGGCGGCGGTGAGGAGATCGTCGATGTGGACAAGCACCTGATTCGCTTTTTTAAACCGGTATTTGTCGGCGTTCTCTTCGGCATCATAAAGGAGCTCTTCTACTTTCGGCAGATGGGCTGTGACAATTTCATCCCACTCCTCGCGCCATCTTTCAAAGAACTCTTCCGTCTCTCCGGTCATTTTCAGATGTTTGATCTTGGACATTTCTTCCACAATCGAACGGTTTAAAATTTCAATCTTCCATGACTCCAGCCGGTCAATTTCCGTATAAATTTTTTTCCTGAAAAAGTAGCCCGCCGCAAAGAGTGCGAGCAGTATAACCAATAATCCGATGACTAACTCCATAATGAGCCCCCTTGTTGTTCTCATAATCTGTCAGGGTGTTTTATGTATTCAGAAAGATTTCAATATATGTATTGAGAAAATCTGTCGTTTTCATTGTTATTATGATACCATGTAACCAACATTTTTTGACCAGAAATCAAAAACTTTTTGCATAATTTCGGCAGGATTCTGCAATTTTTTAATGGAGTGACAAAAATGGAAAAACGAGACGCTCATATCCACACGCCTTTTTGCCCTCACGGCTCGAAGGACGCGCTGAAACAATATGTCGAAAAAGCCCTGGAAAGAGGCTTTACATCTATCACATTTACTGAGCATGCCCCCCTCCCTCCGTCTTTTCAAGATCCTACACCGCTTCGAGACAGCGCAATGGCTCTCAGAGAGATGGAGGCCTATTTGGACCGGGTCTCACAATTAAAAAAGGTATACATGGGACAAATCAGCATCCTGACAGGGCTTGAAACCGATTTTATCTCAGGGTATGAGGAGGAAACCGCGGCGTTTCTGAATACATACGGCCCCTCACTGGATGACGGCATTTTATCTGTTCATTTTTTGAAGGCCGGCCCGTCTTATATATGCCTCGATTATGATGAGCACGCGTTTCAGCGGCTCGCCGCGCACTTCGGAAGCATTGAAGCGGTATATGAGCAATACTATGAAACTGTGTATTCTTCCATTGTAACACCGCTCGGCCCCTTTAAGCCAAAACGGGTCGGCCATATCACACTCGTTAAAAAATTCGCGCGCCTTTTCCCTTACAGCATGTCACCTCAAATAAGAGAGCTTGTGACCCGCTGCCTTGACGCTGTGAAGAAGCACGGAATGGAGCTGGATATTAATACATCCGGGCTCAGAAAGAAGTTTGCCGGGGAAGTATACATGGAGGATTGGATGGCGGAGACGGCGAAGCAAAAAAAAATCCCGCTCATATTCGGGTCGGACGCCCATCAAGCGGAAGATGTCGGCAGTTTCTATGAAACGTACAAAAGCATCATTACTTCATAAGCACCGCATCAGGCCGGCGAAACACGCTTTCGATCCAAATCTTCACCTCTTCAAAATACTTTTTATAAAAATACGGTTCATGAGGCTGCATATAGAGCACCTCCGTAATATATTGTGGCTGAAGATACGGCATCATCAAGAGGGATTTCAATTGCAGAATAAAATGCGGCACGGGCAGCGTCAGACGCCTATCGCGTGACTGCCCTTCTTCGATCACCAACTGGAAAATATATTTTTCTTTCATTAAATAAGTAGACATAATTTCCCTGATAAGCACAGAATCAATCGTCACTTCCCGGTACACAAACCGCGTTAATTGACGATGATCGTGCTGATAGGATAAAATATCAAAAATCACCCGCAGGATGCGTTCCTGTGCGTCTTCACCGTTCATACTGACGGCGGCGTTTTCCAGCGCCTCAGTGTAGCCTTCGTAAAACTCGGAAACTAAATGTTCCATTAATCCGCCTTTCCCTTTAAAATAGTAGGAGATGTGCGCAACATTTACATCAGCTGACTTTGCGATTTCACGGACGGACGTGCCGGAATAGCCTTTTTGGTTAAACAGCTGGACAGCGGCGTTAATAATTTTGTCTTTGGTGCTTACTTTCATACGGCTCACCCCTTTATGTTACCAATTCAAGCCGAAGGGCGCCGTTCCTGTAAGAACTTCTCGACAAATGCCGGCAGAACGGCCGGAACTTTGTTTGATATTATAGAAAAAGTGAGGGTTTTCCATGTTTCATGTCGAAAAACAATCCGGAGATAAAGAAAAAAGTTATCAGCTTCTGCTTAAACAGCTCGAAGCCATGACAGAAGATGAAACAGATGCGATCGCAAATTACGCGAATGCGTCAGCGCTTTTATACCATTCCTTACATGAAGTCAACTGGGCGGGGTTTTACTTTGCTAAAGAGGGCGAGCTTGTGCTCGGACCGTTTCAAGGGCTTCCTGCCTGTGTGCGCATTCCGTTCGGCAAAGGCGTATGCGGCACTGCCTACTCTAATGGCGCAGTGCAGCGGATTGCCGATGTGCATGCGTTCCCGGGACATATCGCCTGTGACGCGGCTTCCCAGTCAGAAATCGTTCTTCCGATCCGCGTAAACGGTGAAGTGATCGGTGTGCTGGACATTGACAGCCCCGTGAAAAACCGTTTTGATGAAACAGACGAATCCTATTTAGCACAGTTTGTTGAAACGCTTGAAAAACGATTAGGATAAAAAAAAGGAGTTCGGCCCGCGGGCCGGCTCCTTTTTTACGTCGCCGTGCTGTTTTGATGGATGATCAGCCGGTTTTTACCGTTCCGTTTGGCGGTATAAAGCGCCTCATCCGCTTGCTGAACGAGCATTTTCAACGGCATCGGGTCAGTCTTTGACCAGCAGGAAACACCGCAGGAAATCGTCACGCGCGGTTCGGTGTTTTCCCGGATGGCGCGGACCAGCCTTCTGGCGATGCGTTCCCCGGATGATACGTTGATATTCGGCAGATAGACAGCCAGCTCCTCGCCTCCCCATCTCGCAGCGACATCGTGCTCCCGGATATGGTTTTTCATAACGGAGGCCACCTGTATCAGGATCGAATCCCCCGTTTGATGACCGTATGTATCATTAATGTTTTTGAAATTATCGATATCAACGAGGATGAATACACCCCGTTTATGAATTTTCATGCTGTATTGAATTTTCTCATCCAAATAGGTTCTTGAATACAGCTCCGTCAGCTGGTCTGTCTGAACAAGATGCTCAAGCCTGTCGCGCAGCATGGAGTTCGTGACCGCCAATGTCGCATGGTGAATGAGCGCCTGAAAAAGCTTATACATTTCAAACGTAAAAGCGTATAAATCCTTTTTCAATAAAATCGCGAATCCGAAGACGGTGTCATTTTCGATCATCGGCACCGCCATCAGCGAACCGTAGCCATTTTCGCCGAATACAGTCTTTCCGCTGCCGATAAACACACCTTTTTCTCCTTCGAACAGCTTTTCTTTCACAATGCTGATGTATGCGTCCGCGCGTTCTGTCTTAAAAAAGGCGGTATGCCCGGGAAGCAGATTTTGCGCTTCAAAATGGTCAATATGAAAAAAAGCCACTTCTTCCGCATGAAACGATTGAATCATAATAGCGGCGAGCTCCCGCATCGTATCAGTGAGCCTGAGACGCTGATTCAGCTGACGCGATGTTTCATTGATGAGCTCAAGATTCGCAATGCTTTTTTTCGATTGCTCATACAGCTGCGCATTTTCAAATGCTTTTCCCGCTGCGCCCGCAAGCAGCATCATTTCACTCAGAGAACTGCACGAAAGCGCGGCATCCTGCAGCCCCTCAGCCTTCAGAACCCCGTAAGTCCCCTGCTGGCCTTTAATCGGCAGGTAAGCAGATGACCTGCCTTTCCTGAGCATTCTGCCTGACAAATAAACCTTCAGGGCAAACGGATCGGCATCTTCTCCGTCCATATGCAATTCTTTTGCGGGGAGCTGTCTGTCCGTATCCTGATCCTGCGAGATAAACAGTAAAAAACGGAAAGACTGGAAAGCCTTCCTCAAACTCGCCTGCAGTTTTTCCAATACTTCATCCTGATCTAAAAGCGAATGGAACATTTCTGTCATTTTGTGAATTTTCCGCTGATGCTTTGTTTTGTCAAACAGCCCGCTTTGTCTCACAGATTGATTGATAAATTGAGTAACGAGCTCAGGCAATGATTCCGGGATCGGAAGTCCGCTTTCCGAGCGCAGATAAAAGGATCTGCCGGACGTCTGATTCCTGATCATAAAACGGCCGTCACTCTCTTTCAGCGGAGCATAATTCGGTTCCTCTTCTGTTTTTATGGTGAAACGTGTTGATTCAGCCGGTGAAAGGGTCAATGAAAGAGATGTAAAGCAGGATTCAAGAGCTGAGGCCAGCCATAACAGCGAGTCGGATAATGAGACGGATTCAGATTTCGTCAAGAAAAAAGAAAGCATTTTCTGATGAAAGGCCGTAACTTCATCGATTGTTTGTTTTTTCATTTTTATCACCTAAACATGTACTACTCATTTTTGTACATTATATCATAAACCGACAGTCTTCATGGAGAAATGGTTGACGGCGGCCGGGAAAAATCATATAATGTTCTTTGTGTGAAATATTGCAGCCTTTTTGTTCAGCTTCTGTGTTTTCATTTTGTTCCTTAGCTGTAAGGTGTATCGTGTAACTCTCTGCTGCTGGAGCGAGGATACATGAAAACAAAATGTGCACGGTCGGATCGAACAGACGGTTTTTATTTTCCACAAAATAAAACCAAACAAAGGAGGAGTCACATTATGGCTCGCTATACAGGTCCATCTTGGAAACTGTCTCGCCGTTTAGGAATCTCTCTTAGCGGTACAGGTAAAGAATTAGAAAAACGCCCTTACGCACCAGGTCCTCACGGTCCGGGACAGCGTAAAAAACTATCAGAATACGGTTTGCAGTTGCAAGAAAAGCAAAAACTTCGTCACATGTACGGTGTAAACGAACGTCAATTCCGCACATTGTTTGACAAAGCTGCAAAAATGACTGGTAAACACGGCGAAAACTTCATGATTCTTTTAGATGCACGCCTTGATAACGTTGTGTACAAGCTTGGTCTTGCGCGCACTCGCCGTCAAGCACGCCAATTAGTTAACCACGGTCACATCCTTGTTGACGGAAGCCGCGTTGACATTCCGTCTTACCAAGTAAAACCTGGTCAAACAATCGGTGTTCGCGAAAAATCAAGAAACCTTTCTATCATCAAAGAATCTGTAGAAGTAAACAACTTCGTTCCTGAGTACCTTACTTTTGACGCTGAAAAGCTTGAAGGTACATTCACTCGTCTTCCAGAGCGCTCTGAGCTTGCTCCGGAAATTAACGAAGCGCTTATCGTTGAGTTCTACTCTCGTTAAGTAAAACGCTCTTTAAAGAGCATTGGATTAAACCCCGGAAATGTTGTGATGACAATGTTTCCGGGGTTTTTCTTTTGGTTGTGTAAACTGCCCCCGTACTCAGCCGTTTATCCCGGAGAATATAAAAAGCACCCGTTCATCCGGGTGCTTTTTATCGTATTTCATTCTTCCATCACACCATACTCAGCTGCGGTTCGAATAATTCGTAGTGGATCGATTCTGGCGGTGTATTGAATTCAGAAATCAGCTTTTTCATTGCTTTAATGAATGACGGTGAGCCGCACAGGTAAAAATCAGCATCTTTATCTGTCATCACTTCTTCTAAAAGCCGCTTGTCAATCCGGCCTTCCCGAAAACGAATGTTTTCTGAACGGTCTTGTTCGGACGGCTCGCTGTAAATAAAGACAGTGTCAACGGATGAATGTTCCGCAGCTTCCTCAGCTTCATGCCGCAAAGCATGATACTCTCCGCTCCTTGCCGCATGGATGAAAAGAACATTTCGCTGCGGCTGGGTTTTCACAACCGTTTTTAACATGCTGATCATCGGCGTAATCCCGACACCGGCACTGATGAGAACCAGGTTCTTCTTTGAGGCAGGGTCCAATATGAAGTCACCGGCCGGGGCGCTGATCTCGATTGAATCTTTTTCATGTAATTGGTCATGCAGATAAGAGGAAACAACCCCTTCTTTTTTAACGGAAATCCGGAAATAATCCTTACCGGACACGTCCGATAAGCTGTACTGGCGGATATGCGTATAACCCGTGTCCGGAATGTATACTTTTACACTGATATACTGTCCTGCTTTGAATTCAGGCAGCGGCTGTCCGTCTTCCGGTTTTAGATAAAATGACGTTATCTCTTTGCTTTCTCTTACCTTTTTATCAATTTTAAACGGCTTATAGTCTTTCCATCCGCCTTTTTGCGTTGCCGCTTGTTCATACATGTCCTTCTCAATTCCGATAAATGCGTCTGCAATTGCGCCGTATGCTTTTTCCCACGCCTGAATGACCTCAGGAGTAGCCGCGTCCTGTAACACATCCTTTATCGCTATTAACAAAAACTTTCCAACGATTGGGTAATGCTCGGGCTTAACTCCGATACTCCGGTGTTTATGGCTGATTTGTTTAACGACGGGAATTATGTTTTCCAAGCGGTCAATATTGGCGGCGGCTGCAATCACGGCATTCGATAAGGCTGTACGCTGGGTTTTTTTCTTTTGATTCGTCTGATTAAAAATATTCAACAGCTCAGGGTGATGCTGAAACAGCAGGTCATAAAATCGTCCTGTGATTTCTTCACCATGCTCTTCCAATACCGGCACGGTGCTTTTAATGATCGCGATTGTTTTTTCATCGAGCATTCTGAAATCCCCCCAAGATGTATGCATCTCGATTGACTGAAAAGAATCATTTTGAATTCTTTTTTATAGATTTCCCCGGTCAAAAAGAATTAACCATTCCGATTTGAAGCGAATTCAGGAAAACCCTGTAGATACTATAAGGATAAAAACAGCAGATAAATGCATTATAAAAACCAAACCTGCGGCCCTAAAAAATACGGACTTTTCTCAGTGTACTTGTCCGGTGCAAAATCCTCCTTGTCAGCTATTTAGTACGGGAGGTGAGATAAATGGGGAAAGAATCGAAAGTGTATTACTGTGACCCTAAGTATGTTGTGGCTGACACGTATACTGACAGCGAAGCGGTGTACGTCCATCCCATCAAACACATTAACAGAGAGCATATCCGTTATGCTCCCCGTCACGTTTATCATTCATGAGATCGTTGATCCGGGCGGTCCTGGGAAATGTGAGTGTAAAAAAAATAAAAAAAGACACAGATGGTAATTGGCTCGCCTTATCTCAGGTTAAACACGCAAGCTAAGCAGACCTCCGTCTTTTCTTGTGCCTGATACCGTTGTTATATACAAACAGGCATGACGTATGAGCAAAAAAATCGCAGTTCTGGTGACAGACCAATTCGAGGATACAAGCCCGGCAGAAGCAGAAAAAGAAGTGACCGGCAGGCACGGTGAGAAAGTAAAGGTCGATCAAGCGATCTCAGACGCAGATGAATTCGCAGCTGAACGCCCGGATGGATTTACTAAAGCATCCGCAAAGATTTAATAAATACCGGCACAAATTTTATAAAGGTGAAGAAGCCGGAAGCCATCATATTTTAACGAGCAGAAATGAATCGTGAATCATTGAAGCTGCTGAAATAAGCGAATAAAAAATGCACAGACAGTTCAGTCTGTGCATTTTTTATGGATATTTAAACTGGACCTATTCTCTTCACCATCCAAAATAAGTAAAATAGAGAGTGGGTTTTTCAAAACTCGACGGGAGGTTCACTTATGTGGATAATCATTTTGCTGCTTATTATTTTAATCGGCTTTACCGGAAATATTGTCTCGCTTTTGAGAGCGCAACGACGCGCATCTCAAAGAATTATTGAGCTTTTAGAAGAAAAAAGCCGAAAATAACCTTTTCGTGCTGTTTCATCCGTAATAGTAATAATAATTTCGGCAGATTTCCTGAAAAATGATTTGATGCCCTGTCTCGTTCGGATGAAGACCTTCTGACATGCACATTTTGCGGAAAGCAGGATTATACGGGTCAATGAGATCTGTATCAAACAGGTCGGCATACGGTACAGAGAGGAGTGTGCAGGCTTCTTTTTGGGCTTTTACATAGTCCGCCAGCTTCAGGCCCAGTTTATTTTTATCAGTATCACGGCGGACGATTTTTCCGTTTGAGATTTTCACCTGCCTTGTCGGGGTCACCACAATGATGCTGCAGTCTTTATTTCTGCTTCGCAGCTGCTGAATGACCTGACAGAAGCCTCCGTAAAATGTGGTGATATCCTTTTCATCTGTGCCGATGGGAATATGGCCGCACCAATCATCATCTGTTCCCTGCACAATAATGACATCATGGCCCGACGTTTTAAGCGATTGCTGATAAATGTTATCGGTTCCATTGTTGCTCATATTGACGCCGCTGACAGACAGATTGGTTATTGCAGCGTTTGTCCGGTCTTTCAGAATGTCACCAAAGCCGTATTTCGCACGCAGCCCCCGGGCGACGCTGTCACCTAAGATCGCGATTTTCGAAGCCTTCCGGAGCCTGCTTATGCTGATGAAGTCCACGCTGACATGTCCGCTGTCCGTGATATGTAACTGCTTGCTGCTGATGTTCTGCGAATATACCGTTTTTCCTTCAGATTCTTTATAAAAATCCTCATTCAGCTTCATTCGGTGTCATCCCTTCCTTTTTATCCTTCGGCATCATGTTCAGACATCAAAAACGGACACGAACAAACAGCGTCATGTTGTCAGTTCAGTGTCCGCAGATGATGATACTGGAGTTTTTCCAGTTCTTTCTATTGCCATTATAGCAGATCCCGGTTCTATACGCATTTATTGCACATCGTAGTTTTTATAGTCAGCATTTGAAACAGCGCTTGCGGGAAGAGCGGTGCTTTTGATGGGACCGTCTTGTGCGATGCGTACGACGTGTCCGGCGCGTCCGTCTTCTGCTGCGTGAGCGGTGTGAACGGTGCGTCCGTCTTTTGCTGCGTGAACGATGTGAACGGTGCGTCCGTCTTCTGCTGCGTGAACGGCGCGTACATTTTCCGGCAACCGGTTCTTGGTGTAAATACTCCCCTAAACCTTCTCTTTCAGCAACGGCAACTCCATGTTCAATTTCTTTAACAGAAATAGCGTTCAATTGTATTCACCTCCCTTTTTCTTTACAACAACTTATGAAATGAACCTTTCACTTGTATAAGCTTCTCTCTCATATTGGTGAGAAATAGTCATTTACATATCAAAAAAGCCCCGTTTTACACGGGGCTCTCAGTTAAAGATCACGATTATCGCTGTCAGAAACTTGCCGGTGACAAAGGCAAGATCATTTATTTCTTCCTTTCGCTCTCCGGCTCAGGATGAATCATCACCTGTGCTTGTTTAAATTCATCCGTAATATCCCTTTCAATGCGGTCACACAAGTCGTGCACGTCTTTAATCGTCACGTGAGACGCCACGACCATATGAAAATCAATATACTCCTGCGGGCCTGAGCGCCTTGTACGAAAATCGTGGATTTCAATAAATTCCTGATGAAATGTATCGATAATCTTTAAAATTGTTTTCTCTTCTTCTTCTGACAGACGGGTATCAATCAGCGGCGGAAATGCTTCTTTCATTAACTTAAATGCTTCATATATGATATACACCGCAAGCACCATACCTATAATGGGATCAAGTATATACCACTCCGTTAATGTAACAACCAAAAGGCTTGCCGCTACGCCTAATGATGTGTATACGTCAGTCAGTAAGTGCAGAGCATTTGATTTCATTGCTACGGAATTAACCTTTTCAGCTTCTCTTTTTACTAATTTCGAGACGATCAAATTAATGAGAGCCCCTAAAAGCATCACAATAATTCCCAATACCGGCAGATGAACCGGCTCTGGATTCACCAATTTTTGAACGCATTCATATATCATCCAAATCCCTGCCGCAAAAATCAGAATCGTCTCAATGGTTCCGGAGAGATTCTCGACTTTTCCATGTCCGTACGGATGCCCTGTATCAGCCGGCTTTTTTGATATCCTGACGGAAATAAAGGCGATGAAGGCGGCGATCAAATCTAAAAAAGAATGAATGGCTTCGGAAAGTATCGCGACAGACCCTGTTATAATGCCCACCGCTATTTTGAGCATGACGACAAGAGAATTGCTTATAACTGATAAAAAAGCGATTTTAGAGGTGTTTTCCACCATGATCCTCCTCTTTTGACTTCTTGAATTTATCGTATCAAACAGCATTCGTGTGGGTCTACGGCAACGTTTTTCACAAGAGCCATACAAGTAACTCGCTCTAAAATAAGTTGGAAAGCGACAAAACAGCTGTGCCTTTCATTCAGCACTCAAGTCCCATTGACAACATATAACCGCTTAAATTATAGTAGTTTCATGAATAACCACTACGGAGGATGTTTATGGAGGATGTTCTGAAAGAATTACAAAAATTTGGATTTTCTCAATATGAATGCAAAGCATATATCGGCTTGTTAAAACACTCGCCTGTTACCGGGTACGAAGTCAGTAAAAGGTCAGGCGTCCCCCGCTCAATGATCTATGAAGTATTGGGAAAATTAGTTGATAAAGGCGCTGTCCATATTGTGCCGTCTGATCCGGTTACATATGCCCCGCTGGCCGGAAAGGAATTAATTGACCGGCTGCGGCACGATTTCGAAAGCTCCTTCGGCTATCTTGAGGAGAAATTATTGGCGCTTGAAAGCGAGCAGGAGATGAATGTCATCCTCCGCATCAGCACAAATGATCATGTCATCAATGAATTGAAGGATATGATTGAAAAAGCCGAGGAAGAGTTGTGGCTGTCTGTCTGGGAACAGCAGATTCCCTTTATTCAAGAAGCCGCTAACAAACGCGCGGCCGAAAAATTGCCCGTCTTTTCGATTGTGTTCGGCCCTCCGGAAGTAAAGCTCGGAAATACGACACATCATAATATGTCGCCTGAAGTGGCGGAAAAACGCATGGGCGGGAGATTAACGATAGCGGCACGCGATAATAAAGAAGTCTTAATCGCCAATTTTTCTCCGCAGACGAATGCCTGGGCCATTAAATCAGAAGATCCCGCTCTTGTTCTCGTGGCCATGGAATATATGAGGCACGACCTTATGTTCGCGGAGCTTGTAAAAGAAGTAGGGGCTGAAAAAGTTGAAGGCCTGATGAAACAAAACCATTCGTTATTTCATGTCGTCACCGGAAATCGGTTCATATAAATGTGAACCGTATTTTCTTTGATTTTTTCATTAGTCGTTATCATTATAATCTCTAAGGAAGGAGTATAAAAAATGATTAACACAGAAGTGCAAAAAACCGCCGTTTCCCGGGAAATGAACGATACATTTTTACAGGGGGTCCGGGATTGTGTGCCTACCTTGCTTGGCTATATGAGTATCGGTTTTGCTTTTGGCATTGTCGGCGTGGCCTCACATCTCAGTATTCTTGAAATTTGTTTGTTATCCGTGTTTGTCTATGCCGGCGCCGCCCAATTTATTATTTGCTCGCTCCTTGTTTCCGGGAGTCCGATTTCCGCCATTATTTTAACGACGTTTATCGTCAATCTGCGGCACCTTCTGCTCAGTCTGACCATCGCACCTTATTTCACGAAATACTCTTTGGTGAAAAATATCGGCTTCGGTGCTTTGCTTACCGACGAATCTTTCGGGGTAGCGGTAAACAAGGCGGCTCAGAACGGCAGGCTTAACGATAAGTGGATGAACGGCCTTAATGTAACAGCTTATGTGTGCTGGGTTATTTCTTGTGTGATGGGCGGGCTTCTCGGACAATGGATATCTGATCCTTACGCCCTCGGCCTGGACTTCGCTTTGCCCGCTATGTTTGCGGCGCTGCTGGTGCTGCAATTGCAGGCGTCTGCGTCGGAAAAGCTGAAGCACAATCTTTCCTTAATCGTCTATATGATCATCTTTATGGTCTTGTTATCCTATATCGTGCCGTCACATATCGCAGTCATCGTCTCAACCGTGATTGTGGCAACCATCGGGGTGGTGACGGACAAATGAGCATCAGTACGCAAATGATCTGGATTATACTCGGCTGCATGATTGTTACACTTGTGCCGCGTATCGTTCCGTTTATATTTGTCCGGAACATTCAGATGCCTGAATTGGCTTTAAAATGGCTCTCCTTTATTCCGCTCTGCATTTTGACCGCTCTGGTAACGGAGAGCATGATCGTGAAAACAAATAGCGCTTTGACCTTTGATTGGAAAGCAATGATCGTTCTCATCCCGACATTGCTTTGCGCGATGTGGACAAAAAGCTTATCAATTACGGTCATCACGGGAGTCGTGCTGATGGCCGCCGTCAGGCTGATCTGGTGACAAATAAAAGCCTCCATTCCGCAGAATGAAGGCTTTTTCCTTTATGATGGCGGATTTTCTTCTTCCGCCTCAGGTTCCTCGGCTTTGACTTCGGCGTTCATGCTTTGCTGCTGTTCCCAATGATCCCGCTGCAATCTTTCCTTCGCGATGGTGAACATGAAATTCACGGCGCAGCGCCCCTTCCCTGTTTTGCCTTATACTATGTACTGTACTCATTTCCCGGTGCAGTATTCACAAAACCTAAAAAAGCAGCCTGCCGCATAAAGCGGCCGGACTGCTTTTTATTTTCAGTACGTGATCAGGAAGTATTTTTTCTTTCCGCGGCGCAGTACGGTAAATTGATCTTCGATGCGGTCTTCTGCTGTCAGAAGATGGCTGATGTCCGTCTGGCGCTCGCCGTTAATGTAGACGGCCCCGTTTTGAATGTCTTCGCGGGCCTGCCGTTTTGAAGGCGACAATTTAGATTCCACAAGCACGTCTACTAAAGACAGCTCTTCAGAGCGGTCTTTTTCAAACGAAGGCACGTCTTTAAACCCTACCTTGACGTCTTGAGCGGAAAGCTCTTTAATATTGCCGCTGAAAAGCGCCTGGGAGATATGAACGGCCTGCTCCAGCGCTTCGCGGCCGTGTACAAGAACAGTCACTTCTTCAGCGAGACGTTTCTGCGCTTCCCTTTTCTCAGGAGCCGTCTCCGTTTTTTCAGCATAAGCTTCAATTTCCTCTTTTGACAGGAAAGTAAAGTATTTTAAATATTTGACGACGTCGCGGTCATCTGTATTGATCCAGAATTGGTAGAATTCATACGGCGATGTTTTTTCTTTATCAAGCCAAATCGCGCCGCCTTCCGTTTTGCCGAATTTCGTGCCGTCCGCTTTTGTGACGAGCGGAATGGTAAGACCGAACGCTTTCGCCCCTTCTTCTTCCGATTTTCTGATCAGTTCAAGACCGGCCGTGATGTTGCCCCACTGGTCACTGCCGCCGATTTGGAGTTTGCAGTTCTTTTCTCTGTACAGATTCAGGAAATCGTAGGATTGCAGGATCATGTAGCTGAATTCCGTGTAAGAAATCCCGGTTTCAATTCTTGAGCTTACAGTATCTTTCGCAAGCATGTAGTTGATTCCGAAGTTTTTTCCGACGTCGCGAAGAAATTCAATGATGCTCATTTTTCCGATCCAATCAAAGTTGTTCGCTATGACAGCGGGGTTTTCTCCGGCTTCGAAATCTAAAAATCGGGAAAGCTGATTTTTAATTTTTTGCGACCATTCGACAACGATATCCTGAGTGTTTAACGTACGTTCCGCTTTTTTGCCGCTCGGATCGCCGATCAGTCCCGTTGCGCCGCCTACAAGCGCAATCGGATGGTGGCCTGCAAGCTGGAAACGGCGCAGTGTCAATATCGGCAGAAGGTGTCCGATGTGGAGGCTGTCAGCCGTCGGGTCAAACCCTGAGTATAAACGGATTTTTTCTTCGTTCAGCTGTTTATTCAGTCCTTCTTCATCCGTCATTTGCTGGATTAAGCCGCGGAATGATAAATCTTCTAATAAATTAGTCATTTTGTCTTCTCCTTTGTTTATAGAAATAAAAAACGCCCCTTCGTTTAAAACGAAGGGACGATATAATCGCGGTACCACCCTACTAATAAAAGCCTAAAAAAGCTCTTATCACTCTTCCTGATAACGGACCGTGTCCGTTCTTTCACTACTGAAAGCCTTCCTTTGAAGTACTTTGTTCGCAAAAGCGGTTCATGAGTGTATTCGGCATATCTTATGTACTGATTTTCACCGGCCATCAGCTCTCTGGAACAATCAGATATCCTACTTGTCTCAATCAAAACCTTTTCGTATGAAGCTTACTCATTTTTAACATAAATTAGATGCAATGTCAACGCCGGCTTTAATCTTCCATTGTGGACAGGTCGCCTGCCGGCAGGTTCAGCTCCCACGCCTTCAGGACACGTCGCATGATTTTTCCGCTTCGTGTTTTCGGCAGTTTATCTTTGAACTCAATTTCACGCGGTGCGGCATGCGCGGCAAGCCCTTGTTTTACAAAGAGGCGAATGTCCTCCTTCAGCTGATCGGATGGTTCATGTCCTTCTCTGAGGGCGATAAACGCTTTAATGATTTCTCCCCGGACAGGATCCGGCTTTCCGATGACACCGGCTTCGGCAATCGCCGGATGTTCAACAAGTTTGCTTTCGACTTCAAACGGGCCGACACGCTCGCCGGATGTCATAATAACATCATCGACTCTGCCTTGGAACCAGAAATAACCGTCTTCATCCATATAAGCTGAATCTCCGGAAACATACCAGCCGCCCGGCATGAAATAAGAATCATATTTTTCTTTGTTATTCCAAATGGAATCCATCATGGACGGCCAGCCCTTTTTAATGGCGAGGTTCCCCATCCGGTACGGCGGAAGTTCATTTCCTTGATTGTCAACGATCGCCGCTTCCACTCCCGGAATCGGTTTCCCCATTGAACCCGGCTTGATCTCCATGCAAGGATAATTGCAGATAAGCTGTCCGCCGGTTTCCGTCATCCACCACGTATCATGGATGCGCTTGCCGAATACTTTATGCCCCCACTTGATGACCTCAGGGTTTAAAGGCTCTCCGACACTCAGGACGTGACGAAGTGAGGTAAGGTCAAATTTGGACGCCATTTCATCTCCGGCGCCCATAAGCATTCTGAAAGCGGTCGGAGCGCTGTACCAGACGCTGACACCGAGCTTTTCAATTGTGCCGTACCAGTTTTCCGGACTGAATCTGCCGCCGACGATTACGTTCGCCGCTCCGTTCAGCCACGGCGCAAAAATCCCGTACACCGTCCCGGTCACCCAACCTGGGTCCGCAGTGCACCAGTAAATATCGTCTTCTTTGAGATCAAGCACCCACTTGCCGGTCTGGTATTGCTGAATCATGGCTTCATGAACGTGAAGCACGCCCTTAGGCGTTCCGGTAGAACCTGATGTGTAATGAAGCAGGTAGCCGTCTCTTCTGTCCATCCATTCAATGTCAAGTCTCGTGCTTTCCCCTTCAGCCGCTTTATCGTAATGGATGATTTTATCTCCCGTTTCTTCGCTGCCGCCGACAATGAAAATATGCTGCAGGTCGGGGAGACTCTCTGCCGGAATCCGTTCGGCCAGCTCAGGTGTTGTCACGACAACCTTTGCCTGGCTGTTCAGCAGACGGTCTTTGACGGCGCCTTCCATAAACGCTTCAAATAAAGGACCGGCAATCGCACCGATTTTAATAGCGCCGAGCATGATAAAATACAGCTCCGGCGAACGCGGCATGAAAATAAAAACGCGGTCTCCTTTTTCCACGTTTCCATACCGTCTCAGCACATTTCCCGCCCGGTTCGATTCCTCCATCATTTCTTTAAATGTGTATTTTTCTTCTCTGTTTGCGTCCTTGTAATACAGCGCTACTTTGTTTCTGCGAAATGATTCGGCATGGCGGTCAATCGCTTCGTATGCGGCATTCAGCTTCCCGGTCTGATGCCAGGAAAACTCCGCCTCTGCTTCTTTCCAATCGAAGCTGCGGTATGTTTCCTCATAATTTTGCAGATGATAATTCCCCTTTTCTGATGGCAACGCTTTCAAGTTCATGCAACATCCCCCTTTGCTGATCTATAGACTAATTATAGTAGAAGTTCACAGTTTTCTCAATTTTTAAAATATAAATTACTGTACTATTGAAAACGCTTTATAATTTGTTATGCTTAAAGGAGATGTGTTTTTATTAAGAACCGACAGGCGGTGAATCAGTGAAACATCATAAAACGTACCATTCTACATCTATTCAGACAGCAGCCGGCCCTCTTTTAGTAGAAGGGCCCGTTCCTCCAGAGGACTTAGCACAGTATGAGTTTCATGAAGGCCTGACAGCCTTTCGCCTTCCTCATGAACAGCACAAAGCGTTAATCGAGATAGCCGGGCTTCCCGAAGGGCGGATCATTATCGCCAGGGACGGGCAGACGATTATCGGCTATGTGACATATTTATATCCCGATCCGCTTGAACGGTGGTCTGACGGAAATATGGAAGACCTCCTTGAACTCGGGGCGATCGAGGTCGCTCCCGGCTACAGGGGTTGTTCTGTCGGAAAAACCTTGCTGACAGTCAGCATGATGGATGAACAGATGGAACATTACATCATCATGACGACGGAATATTACTGGCATTGGGATTTAAAAGGAATGAAAAAAGACGTGTGGGAATACAGAAAGATTATGGAAAAGATGATGAATGCCGGGGGTCTTGTCTGGTTTGCAACGGATGAACCGGAAATCAGCTCTCATCCGGCCAATTGTCTGATGGCCCGCATCGGCAGGCACGTCAGTCAGGAGTCAATCGAACAGTTCGACAGACTTCGTTTTTATCAGCGATTTATGTATTGACTGACATACAAAGGGGATAAAAAAATGATTGCAGAACAAATCATGAAGCGGGATGTCATCACCGTCACAAAAAACGACTCCATTGAAACAGCCGTACGCAAAATGAAGGCCTATCATATCCGTCATCTCCCTGTCACCGACGAAGACCTGCACGTCACCGGTATCGTCACAGACAGGGACATTAAACAGGCCGGCCCGGGCAGCAGCTTTGAACAAGAAGACCGCGGGACGTTTCTGACAAACAAAGTGGAAACCATTATGAAACGGAATGTCATCTGCGCCCATCCGCTTGATTTCGTGGAAGAAATATCCGCTTCTTTTTATGAGCATGGCATCGGCTGTCTGCCGATCACGGTAAACAATAAGCTGACAGGCATTTTAACCAAAACCGATGTACTTCGGACTTTTGTCAGCCTGACAGGCGCAGCCCAGCCGGGATCACAGGTGGAAATCCTGGTGACGGATATGACCCAAAGCCTTGCTGATCTCAGCTGCATGTGCCGTGATCTTCAGCTGCAAATCCTGAGTGTTCTCGTCTATCCCCATGATTCAGCCGGCTCGAATATACTCGTCTTCCGGGTGAAGACGATGAATCCGCTCCCTTTCATCCGTGCCGTTCATGAAGCCGGATACAATGTCTTGTGGCCGAAACATTTGAGGGATCAGTCATGAGAGACAGCGTTTTTGTTTACTCGCCTTCTTATCAGACGTATCAATTTCATCAGGAACATCCGTTCAATCAGCAGCGCGTGCTTTTGACATACGATCTGCTTCAGGCGGCGGACGCGTTTGAAGAGGGAGATATCGTCGCTCCCCGCACGGCCTCTAAAGAAGAGCTGGCTCTTGTTCATACGGAGGATTACATACAGGCTGTGGAACTTGCGGGTGCGGGCCGGCTCCCTGCCAAAGAGGGAGAAAGCTACGGGCTCGGAACGGAAGACACCCCCGTTTTCGCCGGCATGCATGAAGCCGCGTCGCTGCTTGTGGGCGGCACCTTAACAGCGGCCGATTATGTCATGACGGGACAAGCAAGGCATGCCTGCAATTTAGGGGGCGGCCTTCATCACGGCTTCCGCGGCAGGGCATCGGGCTTTTGTATCTATAATGACAGCGCTGTGGCCATCCAATACATTCAGAAAAACTACGGGGCAAAGGTGTTATACATTGATACTGACGCCCATCATGGCGACGGCGTTCAATTTACATTTTACGACAGGTCTGATGTCTGCACTGTGTCTTTTCATGAAACCGGACGTTATTTATTTCCCGGGACGGGACAGGTACTGGAAAAAGGAAGCGGCCAAGGCTACGGCTATTCTTTTAACATCCCGCTGGACGCCTTTACAGAGGATGATTCCTTTCTTCACGCTTACAAAACGGCCGCCTCGGAAATCGCCGCTTTTTTTAAGCCGGATGTGATTCTGACTCAGAACGGAGCAGATGCCCATTATTACGATCCATTGACACACCTGTCCAATACCATCTCCATTTATCAAGAGATCCCTCGGCTCGCTCACTCATTGGCCCATCAATATTGCGGCGGCAGATGGATCGCGGTCGGCGGCGGCGGGTACGATATTTGGAGAGTCGTCCCGAGAGCATGGAGCCGCATATGGCTTGAGATGAAAGGGATTGACCCCGGGGAGCGCATACCGCAGAAGTGGATTCAAAAATGGCAGAAACACTCTCCCTACACCTTGCCCGCTTTTTGGAGTGATCCTGACCAATTATATCCTCCGATTCCCCGAAAAGAAGAAATCTCAGAAAAAAATGCCCAAACCGTGGAAAAAGCGCTTTTTGCCATCCGGTCTGAGCAGCGGTATAAAACAAAATAAAAAAAACGACCTTACGAGGAGGTCGTTTTTTTTATGACAATTTCTACACGGCGGTTTTCTTTCATATGTCCGATGCTTTTGTTGTCCTTCACAGGTTTCGTATCCGCGTAACCGACAGAAATAAACCGTTTGGCGGAAAAGTCTTCTTTTGCGGTAAAATAACGGATCACACTCGCCGCTCTTGCAGATGACAGCTCCCAGTTTGACGGAAATTGATAGGTGGAAATCCGGCGGCTGTCCGTATGGCCTTCAACCTGTATGGCATTCGGAAGTGTTTTCAAAAGCACCGCGATCTGATGCAGGACTGGCTCAGCATTTTTCAGCACATCCGCTTTTCCAGTCTGAAACAGAACGGCCTCCTGCAGCACAAGGACCACTCCGCGCTCATCGCGCTTCGCCGTCATTTTGGAACTTAAATGGTGCGTTTTTATGTATGTCTTCACGTTCTGCAACAGCAAATCCTGTTCACTATTTTCGTTTGCTTTGCTTGATGACGCCGGTTCACCCCCGCTGCCGTTTGTATGAATCGAAGTAACGGCTGATTGAAATTTTTCCGCGTCTATTTGCGACATCGAAAAAAGCAATATAAAGAACACAAGAATAAGCGTGATCAAGTCGGCAAACGTCACCATCCATCTTGGTGAACCGCCTGTATTTCCCGGTTTGTTCCTTCGTTCAAAACGCTCTTTTCTAAGCTTCATGGACAGCGCCCTTTTTCTTGTTCGCAGGCTGTCCTTTACGCCAGTCTTCTCTTGAGCTGAAAACGACGAGCTGACTTTCGAGATTGCGGGGATTTTTTCCCGATTGGATGCCGACAACACCTTCGATGATAACCTGCTTGATGAAAATTTCACTTTCGGTTTTTTCTTCAAGCTTTGCTGCGATAGGGATAAACACCAAATTGGCAAGCAGCGCCCCGTACAGCGTCGTCAATAGCGCAATAGCCATATTCGGCCCGAGTGTATGCGGGTCATTTAAGTTTTTAAGCATGAGCACGAGTCCGACAAGCGTCCCGATCATTCCCCAGGCGGGCGCAAAATCGCCGGCTTTTTCAAAAACGCGTCTGCCTTTTCTGTGCCTTTCTTCCATCGCGGCGATCTCTGAATCCATCACCAGCCGGATCGTTTCCTCGTCCCAGCCGTCTATCGCAAGCAATAACCCTTTTTTAAAAAACGGGTCTTTGATTTCACGCGCCTGATCCTCCAGAGACAGCAGCCCTTGCCTGCGCGCCTGCTCCGCAAGGCTGACGAATACTCTGACAAGCTCCTTCACATTATCATCCTGACGGGAGAATACCTGTTTTAAAACAGATGGGGTTTTCTTTAAATCCCGCGGCGGAAAACTGATAAACACCGCTGCGGCAAGGCCGCCTGTTACGATTAAAAAAGAAGTCAGATCTAAAAATGAGCTGATTCCCGCCAGTCCCGTTCCTGACAGAATTCCGATTGCGACAATAATACAGCCTAACATAAATCCAACGGGTGTCAGATAATCAAAACGTTTCATATCTTCTCCTTATCAAGTAAAAAAGCAAGATTCCACTCAGGCAGAGTGAAGCTTGCTTTTCCGTTTTTCTTATGACTTGGTTGATTGTCTTAATTCGATGCGGTGAGGCAATTCAACGATATGCTCTTCAACCGGCTCTTTGTTCATCAGTTTTGTCAAAAGTCTCATCGCCACGGCGCCGATATCGTACGTAGGCTGCACGACTGTTGAAAGCTGAGGGCGGACCATCAGGCTCAATCTCGTATTGTCAAAACCGATAATGTCAAGATCGTCAGGAATCGACATACCCTGATCCTGGGCCGCATGAATAATGCCGAGCGCCATTTCATCCGTCGCAGAAAGGATCGCCGTCGGCTTCCGGTCAAGGCTCATCAAGCTTTGAAGCGCCTCCATTCCGGAATCATAGGTGTAATCACCTTCCGCTACGAACTGCTCATTAAACGCAATACCCGCTTCTTCAAGCGCCCGTTTGTACCCTTGCAGTTTTTTCGAACGGTTGATCGGCTCTGCCATCGGTCCGGAGACAAATGCGATATCGCGATGCCCTTTATCAATGAAAAGCTTGACGGCATCATAAATCGCCTGTTCATAATCAATGGCGACAGAAGGCGTCTCGCCCTGTTCTTCAACTGACGCAGCCAATACGATCGGAACGGGAGAGCGCTTAAATTCTTCGACATGCTCGTCCGTAATGTTGCCGCCCATAAATACGATACCGTCTACTTGTTTACCGAGCATCGTATTTAACAGGTGCAGTTCCTTCTCGAGATTTTGGTCTGAATTGCTTAAAATAATATTATATTTGTACATCGTCGCGATATCTTCAATTCCCCGCGCAAGTTCCGCGTAAAAAATACTTGAGATATCAGGGATGATGACGCCGACCGTGGTCGTTTTTTTGCTTGCCAGTCCTCTTGCCACCGCGTTCGGGCGGTAGCCGAGGCGGTCAATGGCTTCCAATACTTTTTTTCTGGTCGTCGGTTTTACATTCGGATTGCCGTTTACGACGCGGGAAACAGTCGCCATGCTGACATTTGCTTCTCTGGCCACATCGTATATCGTAATGTTGCTCACTGAAACCACTCCTTTTACTGGATACACTTATCCTTATCTATAGCATAAACACTTTATGTAAAGAAATGTCGTACGTTTTCGCATTCTGTCGTTTATGGTTGTAAGCGTAAGTCAGTAGTGTACATTATTTTTCATTATTCATCAAATTTAAATACTTCTCATGAAATTATACACGTTTTTCCCAGTGATGAAAACGTTCACTTTCATTTTATAATTAAATAAAATGAAGAAACGAAAAAAGGCCGCACACGGCGGCCTTAAAGAGCGGAACACTGTATTATGCTTTTACTTTCATCATCGGCTTTAATTCGTTCAGCCATTTCTCGAATTCAGGAATATCCATCTGCTGCGAAGAGTCTGAAAGGGCAACGGAAGGATCAGGGTGAACTTCAGCCATAACGCCGTCAGCGCCGATCGCAAGCGCCGCTTTTGCCGTCGGAAGCAGGAGATCGCGGCGGCCTGTTGAATGTGTTACGTCAACAAACACCGGCAAGTGAGTTTCCTGTTTCAAAATCGGCACGGCAGAAATGTCGAGTGTATTTCTCGTTGCTGTTTCGTACGTTCTGATTCCGCGCTCACAAAGAATGATTTGGTCGTTTCCTTGTGACATGATGTATTCAGCTGCATTGATGAATTCTGAAATCGTTGCGGCAAGACCGCGTTTTAACAATACCGGCTTTTTAACGGAACCGGCGGCTTTCAGCAATTCAAAGTTTTGCATGTTCCGTGCGCCGATCTGAATGACGTCAATGTAATCAATCGCTTGCTCAATGTGGGCAGGCGTTACGATTTCACTGATCACCGCGAGGTCATATTCATCAGCGACGCGTTTGAGAATTTGCAGGCCTTCTACGCCGAGACCTTGGAAATCATACGGGCTTGTGCGGGGTTTGAACGCGCCTCCACGCAGGATTTTAATGCCTTGTTTTTTCGCTGCGGCAGCTACTTCCGCAACCTGCTCATAGCTTTCTACGGCACAAGGTCCGACGATGAATCTCTGATCGCCGTCACCGACTTTTTCGCCTTTAATATCAACGATTGTATCTTCTGCTTTTTTCTTCCGGGAGACGAGCAACGCTTTGCTGTGATCCTCTTCTTGAAGCTCGAGGCCGGCTTTGAAAATTTCTTTGAAAATATGCTGGATTGTTGAGTTTTCAAATGGGCCGTCATTGCTCTCAATAATGCGGTTAAGCATTGTACGCTCTCTGACAGGGTCAAATCGGTTGACACCCTGTGCTTCTTTTGCTTTACCGATTTCTTTTACAACGGCTCCGCGTTCATTGATTAATTTAAGGATTTCTAAGTTTAGTGCGTCTGCCTGCTGTCTTAGGTTCTCTAATTCCTTGTTGCTCATCTTTTTCATCCCTTCTATGCTATGTTTTATTTTAATAGTTAACATGCATCTTACTACAGTTATGCGAAAATAGGAATATGAAATAATAAATTTTTTCACATTCTGCTTTATCACAAAAACGCTTTTAAGCTTTTATGCATTGAAGTAACGTATAATGTTATCCTACATGATATGTCTGAAATGATCAATAGTTTTTTTCAAAAAAAAACCGCCGGTATTATCCGGCGGCAAGCAATTATGAAAGATGCTGTTCTATTGCGTTTTTTGTAATTTGTGAATGAGACGCGTGCCATTTCACTTCGCCGTTTGTAATGACGAATACTTGCGGGCTTTCATGTTTCACGCCGTAGGTCTCGGCGATATAGTTTGAAAGCGGCCGGCTGTCCTGCACCTGCAGGTAATAAGAAGGCACTTCTGTATGCTCCGATGCAAAGGCGTCAAACTCTTGAAACGCCGCTTGGCTGATCGGGCAGGTTGTGCTGTGTTTCAAAAACACGAGCGTATTTTCTTTCTCAGCGGCATTTTTGAACTCTTCTTCTGACGATATCAGCTGCTTAGTCATGTCGGTTATCTCTCCTTATTGAAGATCAGCGATTTGCCTGACCGGCTGTTTCCGCGGCTTCTTCCGCTTCGTTCTTGATGCTTTGAGCCGTATCCTGCATTTCGCTTCTTGTCTCTTCAGCTTTCTCAGTTAGTGTGCTCTTAGAACGGTCTTTTAAATCCTTCACTTTATTCACAATCTGGCCTGACTGATCAGCTACCAGCTGGGTGATGTTAGATGTTTTGTCTTTGGCGATGCTGACATATTGAGAGCCTTTTTCTTTCGCGTCGGCCGTCATTCTGTCCGTCTTATCCTTTAATGCAGAGGCCTGGCTGCCGAGATCGTCGCGCAGCTCCTTGCCTGATTTAGGCGCCAGAAACAAAGCTGTTGTCGCGCCGATAATTCCACCGATCAGCGTTCCGATTAAAAAATCCTTACTATTGATTCCATCTTTGCTCATTATGATTCCTCCTTAGTGGATTTTTCTTATGATTAAAGCGATGTTTTTTTCTTTTGCTTCCACTTGTCCCATATTTCCATAGCCGCCTGGCTCCAGGTGACAACCTGACTGATCTTGTCCTGGTTCTCTCTTACAGAGGCCGAAACGGAACCGGCTGCCTGCTTTATGGATGTATTAAACTGCTGGACGGAAGTTCCCACTTCCTGCACAGCATGGACAACCGTATTTAATTTCTCTGATTTTTCCTGAATATCCTCCGCGAGACGGTTTGTCTTATGTAACAGCTCGGCGGTCTCTGCGGTGATGCCCTTCATCTGCCCTTCAAGGCCGTTTAAAGTCGACGCAACGTTTGTTAAGGTCATCTGCACAGACTTTAATGTTTTGGACAGATAAATGACGAGGATAAGAAATGCTACGGCAATGAGTGCGACGCTTAAGTAAAGAATGATAATCATCTAATACCTCCTTATTGCAGGATATAATGGTATATACCCAATTATGAAAATGATAAACATATATGAAAGGGGCTGTCTGTATACTATTTCTCCGTTTATCGGAAAATCCCTTTACAGCACGCGCAAAAAAGCAGTGAGAGCCCCACTGCTTTTTTGTTACGCTATGACGTTTTCATAAGCTCTCATATATTTTTGAATGTCTCCGGCGCCCATAAAGATCAGCACTGCGTTTTCATGCGCTTTTAACACGGATGTGTCATTCTCTTCAATGAGTTCTGCGTTATCGATTTTTTCCTGCAGATCCGTGATGGTGAGCTTTCCGACGTTCTCGCGGGCTGAGCCGAAAATGTCGCACAGATATACGCGATCGGCGGCGCTTAAGCTTTCTGCGAATTCATCAAGGAAAGATTGCGTCCGTGTAAACGTATGCGGCTGGAATACCGCGATGATTTCACGTTCAGGATATTTTTGACGGGCCGCCTCAATCGTGACTTTAATTTCAGTCGGATGGTGGGCGTAGTCGTCTATCAGCACCTGGCTGCCGATCACTTTTTCATTGAATCTGCGTTTGACGCCGCCGAATGATTCAAGTCCGAGCTTAATCATGTTCACGTCTATCTCTTCATAGTGGCAGAGCGCAATGACCGCTAATGAATTGAGGACATTGTGATGGCCGTATGCCGGGATGTAGAACGTATCGTAAAACGTATTGCGGACAAAGACGTCAAATGTCGTGCCTTCGGTATTTTTTACGATGTTTCTCGCTTGAAAATCGTTTTCTTCTCCCGTGCCGTAATAAACGACAGGCACATTGGCGTGAATTTTCGGCAGGTACTCGTCATCACCGCAGGCAATGATGCCTTTGTTGACTTGAAGCGCCATGTTTTGGAAAGCATCAAACACATCGTCAATGTTGGCGAAATAATCAGGGTGGTCAAAATCAATATTCGTCATGATCGCATAATCAGGCTGATAGCTTAAGAAATGACGGCGGTACTCGCAGGCTTCAAATACAAAGTATTCGCTGCTTTCATTTCCTTTGCCCGTTCCGTCCCCGATAAGAAACGAAGTCGGCTTCGCTTGCTGCATCACGTGTGCTAAGAGGCCCGTTGTGGACGTCTTTCCGTGTGCGCCCGTTACCGCGACACTTGTATATTTTTTCATGTATTCAGCTAAAAATTTATGATATCTGATAACAGGAATCCCCTCAGCAAGCGCCTTTGCGATTTCCGGATGAGAATCAGGGAATGCGTTTCCGGCGATTACCGTTAAGCCGGGTTTGATGTTATCGGCGCTGAACTGATAGATCGGGATATTTCTTTTTTCAAGGGCAGCCTGAGTAAAAATCTGCTTCTCGATATCCGATCCCTGCACCTGATATCCTGTATCATGCAAGATTTGAGCAAGCGGGCTCATACCTGTCCCTTTTATTCCAACAAAATGATAAACAGTCATAATCGTACCTCCAACAAACGTCTATCTGTTCCCCAGTATATGACGCTCATTTCATTTTGCGACCGCCGCGGGCAAAAAGCCCAAACAGCGGCGCTTCCATTTATTTTTACGTTATCGTCAGTATCTGTAACTTTCTTTTTGATTAAACCTGCCGCATGATATTTCAGCGCGTGACAGTGATGCAGTTTGATGGTCCATCCACTATCATACCATGTTTGTGAGAAAAATGAACGATATTCTTATTCTTGAGAAATGTCAGCGGCCGTAATCAGCACTTCGCGGGGTTTGCTGCCCTTCGCTTCTGAGATCATGCCTTCAGCCTCCATCATGTCAATCAGCCTCGCGGCGCGATTATAGCCGATTCTGAACCTTCTTTGAAGGCTTGAGGTGCTGGCGCTGTTTTGTTCCACGACGAATTGACACGCCTCAGGAAACAGCTCGTCCTCTTCCTTGAGGGCGGTTCCCTGCCTGATCAGTTCTTCCTGTTCAAACAAATAAGAAGGCGGCAGCTGCTTTCTGACATGGGAGACGACGCGGTCAATCTCTCTGTCGGACACAAAGTTGCCCTGCAGGCGCACCGGTTTTCCGGTGCCGTTTTCCCAGTAGAGCATGTCGCCTTTTCCGAGAAGCTTTTCCGCTCCCGCCATGTCGATAATCGTTCTGGAATCTACCTGGCTTGAGACGGAGAATGCAATCCTCGTCGGTATGTTCGCTTTGATCATTCCGGTAATGACATCGACAGACGGACGCTGTGTCGCGACAAGCAGATGAATGCCGCAGGCTCTCGCTTTCTGCGCGATTCTGGCAATGCTTTCTTCCACATCGTTCGGCGCCACCATCATTAAATCAGCAAGCTCATCAATGACCACAACAAGGTAAGGGAGCTTTTCGCCGGTCTTATGATCGGCCGTTAATTCATTAAAGCGGCCGATATCTCTTACACCCGAATGGGCAAACAGTTCATACCGCCGTTCCATCTCTTCCACAACCCATTTTAATGCGGCGGTCGCGGCTTTGGCGTCTGTGATGACGGGGCTGACCAAATGCGGAATTTGGTTATAAGGCGCAAGCTCCACCATTTTCGGATCAATCAGAAGCACTTTGACATCGCTCGGATCCGCCTTATAAAGCAGACTTACCAAAATGGTATTGATGCAGACGCTTTTTCCCGATCCCGTGGCACCCGCAATCAATCCGTGCGGCATCTTTTTCAAATCAATGACGACCGGGTTTCCGGAAATATCGACGCCGAGCGCGGCTGTAAGCGGAGACGGATTCTCCCTGAAAGCGGCGCTTCTGATCATCTGCCGTAAATCGACGACCTTGCTTACGCGGTTCGGAACTTCAATGCCGATCGTGTTTTTACCGGGGATCGGCGCCTCAATCCGAATATCCTTGGCAGATAAACTCAGTTTTATATCATCTGCTAAATTTGTAATTTTGTTCACTTTCACTCCGGGCTCAGGATGCACTTCAAATCGTGTGACAGATGGGCCTTGTGTGACATGAACGACTTGGGCGCGCACATTAAAGTTTTTCAGCGTAACGTTTAAAAGCTCGCGCTGTCCTTCAATCCATGATTGGTCGTCCTGTCTTTGCGCCGGCGGCACGTCCAGAAGCGACAGATTAGGAAAGACATAGCCCGCACCGCCTTCTGGCGTCTTCGTCTGCTTGTGTTTATCGCTTTTAAGCATCATGACGTTAAACGGCACATTACGCTCTCTCGGCCGATCCGCTCTTCTCGCAGGCTGTGCGGTGTGATCGGTTTTTTCTTCAGCAGGCCGGGCCGGGGCATCGGCCGTCTCAATGTTTACAGGCTCAAGCTCCGGTTCTGATTGCTGAGGGGCATCATTGTACTCAGGCTGAGGATCTGCTTCCTGTTTCACGTCAGCTTCAGGCAATTCAGGCCGGTCTTCAGACTGCGGCTGAACTTCTTCTTGTTCTTCTGAGTATGTATACACCGGTTCTTCCGCGGTTTCAAAAGGCCGGGCTTTTTCCGGCTCAGGCTGCTGATACTCCTCCTGCGGCGGCGCTTGGTCTTCTGTGTGTTCAGCCGGCAGGGGTGCTTCATACTCAGGTTCTTTTATAGATGGCTCGGTTTGTTCATGCTCTTGTTCTTCCGGATAGCCGGCAGGCACCGCGCTTTCCGTTTGCTGCGAGTCTTCAGACTGCGGCGGTTCGGACGCTCTGTACACCTGCTCTTCCGCTTCAGTCTCAGAGTGCAGCTGCTCTTGTTTGGCGGCCGGGTATTCGTCCGTTTCCTGTTTCGTTAACGGTTCCGGCCGGGTATTTGTCTGTTTAGTTAGGCCGGATGCTGTGAATACGGGCTCTTTTTCCGTTTCCTGACCGGACTTTGGCGGATCAAACTGCTCCTCTGACAGCAATGTTACGCTCTCTTCACGCTGTTTTTGGGGATTAGGCGCTTTTTTAATGCTGTGCTGAGATTGAAAGCCGTAGACCGGTGAAGGAATGGATGACGGTTTAAAGGGCTTTTTCACCGTATCCGGCTCTTTATATGTATGCTCTTTCCTTTCCGTATGCTCCTTCGCGGCGGCATAACCCCGTGAAGGCTGGCGGCGGCGTTCGTGCCTTTCCTGCTGTCTTTGTTCCGTCCGCTTATAGCCGTCCGGAACGACAGGGAAGCGGAAATTCCCTTTCGGATATTCATAATATATTTTAGGATCTTCCATGCGCGTTAATTTGCCTTCTGGCTGATCCGGTATATGCTCTTTCGGGACTTGTGCATGCGTGTTCGGTTCAAGTTCATGCTCTTCTTCTTTTTCACCTAAAAATAAGTCAAAAAATTTATTCAGCCAACTCATGTTTAATCACTCTCTAACTCCCTTTTTAGTAGTCTGGGACGATATTTAGTATACCATTGCCGGGCGGCTCAGAAAAGATTAAGCTCCCAACAGAAGAAAGCCGTTAAGCAGACATGCTTAACGGCTTTCCCTCACATCATTCGATTCTGTGCGCTTATTTATGGGAGTTAGAATTGAAATGCTTCGCCGGCCTCGCGGCTGTCTTCAAGAACAAGAATGCCTTTTTCCTGCGGCGCATCCGGCAAAGCGAGTTCTTTCGCGGAGCAGATCATGCCGCTTGACGGAACGCCTCTTAGTTCAGCGTCTTTAATCACAAGCCCGCTCGGCATCACCGCGCCGACTTTAGCGACGACGACTTTCTGTCCTTTGTCCACGTTCGGAGCGCCGCAAACGATTTGAAGGGTTTCTTCTCCCACATTCACTTGGCAGATGTTCAGTTTATCCGCATTCGGATGTTTTTCTTTCGATTCTACGTGACCGACAACAAATTTCGGAGAAAGGTCAACCGTCAGTGTTTCTGAAACGCCGTTTCTGTTCAGTATTTCATTCACGTCCTGAACGAATGTCTCAGACAAAGCGACGGGGCCGTTGTCTTCAATCTGTAAATAAGAAGACACGTTAAAAATGTTAAAGCCCGTCGTTTCTTTTGTTTCTTTGTTAAAGATTCTTGCGACATCGCCTTCTCTTTCATAGCTGATTTCTTCGCGTGCTGCATCTTTAAGAGAGATCAGAAGCGTATCTCCCACACCTTCTTTATTGTAAAAAGCGTTCATAAGAAAAATCCTTTCTAATCCTTTTTCGGCCGGCTTTTCGCCATGATAAACACAGGTTCCAGTCTGCCTTCATTGTACAGAAATGAAAGGGCCGTAATCGGCACCGTGCCGCTTGCAAAGAAGCTCATGGACATTTGCCCTAAAATATCATAACCCGATTCATTTCGAATGTCAGCAAGTATTAATACATCCTGATGCGGGACAGAAATCGCTAATTCACCTTCAGCGGCCTGCTTGTATTCATGAAGAATCGAATCATTGAGAATCCGGCTGGCGTCATAGCCGTCATTCGCCCTGAAAAAATAAAAATAATTGCCCGCAACCGTATCCTTTTTGACGACGGAAGGGAGAGAGCGGAGATTGAATGACGCCGTCTCCCTGATCCGTTCTTTTGTCCAGTTTTCTTTCTCAAGCATCCGGCTGTCAATTAAGCGGTACGTTTTGCCGAGGTCAAGCGCGTAGTAGATTCTGGTTTCGGCCGTATGGTCATCATACACGAGCGGAATGCCGTCGCCCGTTTGATCGGGAAATGATGTGGAGCGGATCACCGGATAGATTCCGGCTTCCTTTCCGGTCATCTCCTGTCCGCTGCCGCCCATCGCCTCCATCGCTTCTGACACATAGTAGACGATCTCGTCGATCGCTTCTTCTTTTTTTGTCTCCCACTTGGCGATGATCGGCGGGAGCTCCAATGTAATGCCTTTTTTAGTCGTTTGATCCTCAACACGGAGGGTGTCTTTTTCTCTGTCAAAAAAGAAGGATCGGTTCTCGTGCTGCAGGCGCTGTTTTAATAGATCCGACAGCTTCCTTGACGTCATTTTCAAAGCCTGTGGCCTCCTTTACGCTTTAGCGAGGGAATCGGTTAAAAATTGCTCAATTTCCTCTTTCGTTTTGCGGTCTTTGCTGACGAAGCGGTTCACTTCTTTTCCTCCGTTAAACACCACAAAGCTCGGAATGCCGTAGATTTCCCATTCCGCGCATGTATCAATAAACTGATCGCGGTCTACGTAGTAATACGTGAATTCAGGATAGTCCGCTTCCAGCTCAGGGAGAAACGGCTCCACAAAGCGGCAGTCCGGGCACCAATCCGCTGAAAACATAAATACCGCCCAATCGTCCTGTACCGCTTTTTGCAATTCTTCCGTGCTTTCAATTTTTTTCATTGTGATTCCTCCATTTGGATTTTGAGTTTTTTGTATGCTGAGTCCAATTGGATCATACCAGACTGCTTACAGCAAGACCAACTATATGCAATATCATTATCATATTTCATTTGCATTATCAAGTAAGTTTCGTTTACCATTTTGTTTATAGCCGTACGAAAATCTGAATATGTATAAAAGGAGGAGCAAAAGATGCAGTTTGTCGTGTACTTAGCCGGTGAAATCCACAGCAATTGGCGGGACGAGATCAAGAACAAAGCAAAAGCGCTGCACCTGCCGATTACATTTGTTGGCCCGATGGAAAACCACGAGCGCTCAGACAATATCGGAGAAGAGATTATGGGCGAGCAGCCTGATTCTGTTTTAAAAGACGCCAGAGCTTCTGATATCAACAATTTCCGTACAGAGGTGCTGATGGAAAAAGCCGATTTTGTGATCGCCCTGTTTGGCGAGAAATATAAACAGTGGAATACCGCGATGGATGCTTCTTATGCCATCGCAAAAGGAAAGCCGCTCATTCTTATCCGCCCGAAAGAGCTGCATCATCCTCTGAAAGAGCTTTCCGGAAAAGCGAATATAACGGTGGAAACCGTAAATCAAGCGATGAAAGCACTCTCTTATTTATTTGAAGCAGAATAAGCAGGCCGCCTTTATGAGGGCCTGCTTATTTTTTTACACATTTTCTCTGATCGTTTCGACCGTCTGTTTGTCACTCGCCATGACCAGCTTAATGAGCATTTCTTTCGCCGCGGCATAATCGTCGACATGGATGATGGCGGCATTTGTATGGATGTATCTTGAACAAATGCCGATGACGGCAGACGGAACCCCGCTGTTTGAAATGTGGACCCTTCCGGCATCCGTTCCCCCGCCTGAAGCGAAGTATTGATAAGGGATATTATGCGTTTCCGCCATATCAAGGACGAACTCTCTCATCCCGCGGTGCATGACCGTCGTTCTGTCGAGAATGCGGAGCAGCACTCCCTCGCCGAGACGGCCAAACAGCTCCTTATCGCCGCTCATATCATTTGCCGGGCTGGCATCAAGTGCGAAGAAGAGATCAGGCTGAATCATGTTGGCTGCTGTCTGCGCCCCTCTCAAGCCGACTTCCTCCTGAACGGTGGCTCCGGCGTACAGGTTGTTCGGCAGCTCTTTTCCGTGCAGCTCTTTTAATAATTCAATGCTTAATCCGCAGCCGTAGCGGTTATCCCACGCTTTGGACAATATTTTCTTCTCATTGGCCATAGGAGTAAACGGGCATACCGGCACGACCTGCTGACCCGGTCTGATCCCCATTCTGACCGCGTCCTCTTTATCATCGGTACCGATATCAATCATCATATTTTTGATCTCCATCGGCTTGGCGCGCTGGGCATCCGTTAAAATGTGGGGCGGGATGCTAGAAATGACGCCGATGACAGGTCCGTTATCCGTCTGCACCTCGACGCGCTGGGCAAGAAGCACCTGACTCCACCAGCCGCCGAGCGTCTGAAATCTCAGCATGCCGTTATCCGTAATCTGCGTCACCATAAATCCGACTTCATCCATATGGCCGGCTACCATAACGGTGGGCGCATCTTCAGCGCCCCGCCTTACGCCGAAAACACTTCCGAGTCTGTCCTGCACGATGTCATCCGCATATTTCGCAAGCTCCCGTTTCATAAAGGAGCGGACCTGGTGTTCATTTCCCGGTGCGCCGGGAAGCTGCGTCAGCGTCCGGAAAAGCGTTTTCGTTTCCTCATTCATATTTTCCCCTCATTTCTATGTAGTGCTTTTATTTTATTAGAAAAACAACCGTTTTCCAAGTTCTCAAATTGAATGGGCTGTAAAACCGCCGCTTTACTTAACACCGTCTGGCATCTTCTGTATAATAAAAACTACGACATAATTGGAGGTGCTTCATATTGAAATTACGTCATTTTCTCTTAGGTGCGGGAGTCGGATTATGCGCTGCCATCGCAGTGAAAAAGTATGCAATGAAACCTTATATCTCTTCAGAAAAAGCGCTGCGCATCGTGAAAGCGGCTTTTAAACAGCGCGGGCCGATAGATGGATCATGGATATACACAGAGCCCGAGCCTTACCAGGTAAACGGAGAAACCATCCAGGTATACAAAACTGGCGTGACACGTTCGGCATTTGGCGAGCTGGAGCAATATGAAGTTATGGTCAATGCAAAAACAGGCCAGATTGTCGATGTCATTGATTCTGTCGCCTCATAATTCGGACAAGCAAAAAATAAAGCCCAAAACCATCAGCGTTTTGGGCTTTATTCGGTTACATCGGCCGAATCCGTTTGTATACAGGGTGCCACATCGCGTCTTGCACCGTTTGGATCAGATCCTCGGGTTCCGTTTCCGCTACACCGTCCTGAATGGCCGCTTTCGCTACGGCTACCGCTACTGTTGCTGATACCGTCCTGAGATCCTCCACTTTCGGGAGCATCGGCGCCCCCGGCTTGCCGACGTCGACCATACCGGCAATGGCATTCGCGCAGGCAACGAACATATTGTCCGTAATCAGCCTTGCTTTCGTCACAATCGTGCCGAGCCCGAGTCCCGGGAATACGAGCGCGTTGTTCGCCTGTCCGATATGGTAGGTAACGCCGTTATACGCAACAGGAGGGAACGGACTCCCCGTTGTGACAAGCGCACGGCCTTCTGTCCATTTTATTAAATCTTCTGGTTTTGCTTCTGATAAAGTGGTCGGATTTGACATCGGCAAAATAGCGGGCCGCTTGACATGAGAGGCCATTTCTTTGACGATTTCTTCCGTAAATGCGCCTGATACAGTGGACGTGCCGATCAGAATCGTCGGCTTCGCCTGGCGCACCGTCTCCGCCAGATCAATTGATCCGCCTTCACCGCTGCGGCTGTACTCTTTCACTTCATCAGCAGGCCGGGCGTACGGAACCTGAAAATCACGCAAATCCTTCATGTCATCCGTTAACAGTCCGTTTCTGTCGATACACCAAAAATGGCTGTATGATTCTTCTTGGCTTAATCCGTCATGCACCATTGCTTCACGGAGCTGCTCAGCAATTCCGATGCCGGCCGTTCCCGCGCCGAAGACAACGACTTTATGTTCTTTTAAAGGCACTTTTGATGCTTTTGCGCAGGCTAACACTGCTGCAAGCGACACCGCGCCCGTTCCTTGAATGTCATCGTTAAACGTACAGACTTTATCTTTATACCGTTTTAATATGCCGCGGGCGTTAGCCGTACCGAAATCCTCCCAATGAAGCAGCGCATTCGGGAACGTTTCCCGCGCAAGCGAGACATATTCATCAATAAAACGGTCATATTTCTCGCCGCGGACTCTTGAATGCTGGTTTCCGACATACAGCGGGTCATTTAAAAGACTTTCTTGATTTGTCCCGGCATCTAATACGACCGCAAGCACTCTTGACGGGTCAATTCCCGCCGCTGCCGTATACACAGCGAGTTTTCCGACAGAAATGGCGATGCCGCCGACACCCCAGTCACCGATTCCCAAAATGCCCTCGGCATCCGTCGCAACGATTAAATCAATATTTTCATTTTTTCCGAACTGCTGAAATGCAGTGCGCATTCCCTCAGGATCATCTATTGATAAATACAGACCGCGGGGTTTTCTGTACTCATGGCTGTAACGCTGGATCGCTGTGCCGACGGTCGGCGTATATACAATCGGCAGCATTTCGCCTAAATGATCATTTAGCAGCCTGTAAAATAACGTTTCATTCCGGTCATGGAGAGCGGTCAAGTACACATTTTTGCTCAGCTCATCAGGCTGCGAACTGAACTGTTCGTAAGCCCGTCTCGCCTGCTCTTCGATTGTCAATATTTTCGGCGGCAGAAATCCCTCGAGTCCGAGTTCTTTTCTTTCCTCCTGTGTAAAGGCCACCCCTTTATTTAAAAAGGGCGTAGAAAGCAATTCTAAGCCGCGCAGGGTTGTTTTGATTTCTCCATCTTTCGTCACTTGAAATTGATTCACCTGTCTCTTCCTTTCAAAGCAATTTGTCTTAGGTTTGCTTTTATTCCCGAAATTCATACAGGTAAATCATTTGGCCCGCTTATTTTTTCTCCCGCTTGACAGACGCAGCCACTTCACCGTCTTCGCCCCATTTTACCGCTCTGTAAATCGCGTCGTGATAGAAAATCAGCCAGGCGTCTTTCTCCGCTGCGAACGTCTGCCATTTCTGCTTTTGCGGAATCGAGGTCATCGGATAATCATCATACGCCAGCACCCATAACGGATTTTTATGAGCGTTTGTCGGCATCAGGTCGGCAAAATGCACAGCCGTTTCCCCTCCGTCTTCTAAGACAATTACGCTGTGTCCGTTACTGTGGCCGCCGGTGTGGTGCATCGTAATGCCTTCTGTCAGCTGATACCCGTTATCAAAGGTTTCGACCTGATCTTGTACCGCCTCCCAATTTTCTCTCCAATATGTATTTTTCGATCTGATATTAGGGTTTCTCATTTCGTGCCACTCTGTCGCAGAAGTGATAATACGGGCATTCGGAAAAACAGAGACAAGCTCATCTCCGCTGTATTCCGTCAGACCGCATGCATGGTCAAAATGAAGATGGGTCATCGCCGCAATATGAATATCCTCACAGGAAAGCCCCAGCTCACTGAGAGATTTTTTCAGATTGGATTCCTGTGTTACGCCGTAATTTCTTTTCTGCTTATCGGAGAATTTCCCACTGCCGATACCCGCGTCAACCAATATATTCAGGCCGTTTTTTCTGATGAGAATCGGATCTGTTCTTAATTCAATCTGGTTCTTGTCATTTACGGGGTATTTTCTCGACCATAAAGGCTTCGGGACAACGCCGAACATCGCTCCCCCGTCCATATGCGTCACACCGCCGTCCAGCCACGTTAATGAAATATTCCCAATATTCAATGTCTCCATCTTCATCCCTCCTGATGTAATGGTAGCAAATGGCGGCATAAAAAAACAGACTCCCGCATCAGAGTCTGTCTTTTGTTCTCCATTTGGCTTCCGCCCGGTAAATCGGCTGGCCGAGCGCGGAGAATTTTTCTTCGTATTCTGTCATAATATTGCCCTTCGGATCGCTGTTGTGCAGATCGAGACTGACATCCGTCAGGAGCAGGCCGTATTCGGAAAAGCTCTTCAGGGAGTATTCAAATAGACCGCGGTTATCGGTTTTGAAATGAATCTCACCTGTTTCGCCCATTACTTCTTCGTATTTTTTCAAGAACGTTTTAAACGTTAAACGGCGTTTTTCATGACGGTTTTTCGGCCAAGGGTCAGAAAAGTTTAAATATACGCGTTTGATTTCTCCCCGTTCAAATACATCATTCAGTGTTTCCGCGTCTATATTTAACAAGCGGACATTGTGAGCTCCGCTGTCCTTTACTTTTTGGACGGCAGTGACGATGACGCTTTTAAACAGTTCGATACCGATATAGTTGATATCCGGATTCTGCTTGGCCATTCCTGAAATGAACTGCCCTTTTCCCGTACCGACTTCAATATGGATCGGGTTGTCATTGCCAAAGACCGTGTTCCACCGCCCTTTATACTGAGCCGGATCACTGATGGCGATGTCAGCGTTTTCTGCCAGAAAATCATTCGCCCAAGGTTTATGGCGCATTCTCATATGATTGACACCTCTATCTATAATTTCGAGTAACAACATACCATGAAACAAAAAGAGCCGCAAGCGCCTTTTAAAGACCCCGGCTGCATAAAAAAAGAGGCTCCCCGGTCCGGAACACTCATGTGATGCATAAAACCGCACGAACATCAGGTCCGGTTATTAAAGGACATATTGGCCGACCATCAATTGGATTGCTGCGGGACCGTTGCCGAATATGAACAGCTCGAGCGCGTCATCAAATCACTGATGGCCAACACCGGGCTTGATTCAAATATAAAAAACGTGCTCGAGGATGTATACCGCTACAGCCAGTCCGGCATCACGGCCGATTCCATCGACACGCATATTCAGGAGCACCAAAACCATTTGTCCCAATGGGTGGAGCAGATGAATTCGTACTCCTGACTACTTGACAATCCGCTTCATCAGGGCATGAAGCTCTTCCATGGCATCATGATACGCTTTGTCGTTTCCTTTTGATTTGTGCCAGGCAATGAAGGTGAGGGTCTCTGATAACATGTACCATGCCATCCGCAGCCGCAGCCCTTCCGTGAGCTTCATGCCGTACATTCCAAGCCAGCTGTCCCACGCTGGCTCTTCGACGTAATGATACAATAAAGGGCCGAGATCCATGGCCGGATCGGCTATCATGGCGCCGTCCCAATCTATTAAATACAGCTGGTTGTCTTCAGACAGAAGCCAGTTATTATGATTCACATCACAATGGCAGACGACTTTTTCACCGAATTGAACCTGATCCACATGCGCTTCCAAATAAGCAAGGCCTTCCTGGATAAGAGGCGAAAATTGCCGCACGGCAAAGACGGCCTGCTTCAGCTGCGACAAAAGGGCGCCCGGATCGAGCGGTTCTTTTCCCAATCTTTTCAGCATGTCGAGCAAGGCTTTGGATGTGTGGATTTTGCGAAGCAGCTCAGCCACCGGGCGTCCGCTCATATCCTTCGGCTTCAGCTCTCTGCCCGCCATCCAATGCTGAGCCGTAATAACGTCTCCGTTTTCCATCCGTTTCGTCCAAACCAGCTTCGGAACAATGCCTTCGGCGGATAACACGGCTAAAAAGGGTGAGCTATTACGTTTTAAAAAAAGCTGTTGGCCGTTATGTTTCGCATAATATGCATCTCCTGTAGCTCCTCCGGCGGGGAAGATCTCCCAATCGCTACCTAGTAATTGTCCCAACCAGTTCATATCAATGTTCAACCCATCATTTCTTAAAATATTTTAGAATAGGCCTCCAGCCTTTCTCTTTTCGGCGGAGCAGCCTGTCATAAACAATTTCTTGAGAATAAAAAAGACAGCTATTGAGAGTCTCATATGCTAATCAATAGCCGTCTTATAAATTTTAGCGCTACAGCACAAACTTCGTCAAGCAAAACTAGCAAGAACACCTGTGAATTCTGAAGATTTATGTCGTGAACCGCTCTTTGCCGAGATAGATTTGACGGGTTTTATTTGTTTATTATGTTTTTATTTTTAACGGCGCTCCGCCTGGCATAAGCCGAAACGGCGTCGTTCCGACAAGCTCGCCGTCAGCGTGAATCGGAATTTTCCCATCCGTTTCAAAAATGAATTCCTTCCCCTTTAAAATCGTCACTCCGTCCATTTTGGTATGCCGGCCAAAGCTCATCGCCCATAGAAAACGGTACAGCGGAAAAAAGGACAGGTTTTCTGCAATGACAATATCAAAATGGTTTTCGCGGGGATTTGCAGAAGGCGCCGCTTTCATACCGCCTCCGTAATAAGGATGATTAGCCGCAATGACAAACCAGACATTGCGGAATTCATGCTTTTGGCCGTCTGCGGTGCAAGCAAATCTGAACGGCTGAAACCCCGAGGCCGTACGTATATGCGCAAGCGGGTAAATCACAAAACCGAGACGCAGAAACCGAAGAACGCGCGAAAACGGAAACTCCGCGGCAGTCTTCAAGACCGAGGCATCGAAGCCGACAGACAGATGGTTAATAAAATAAAGAGATTGGGCTTTGTCATGAAAAAAGTTGATGTTTCCCGCAAAAAATTTCCGTGTGAGCGGGCGGTGCAGGCCTTTGATTTCATGGAGGAGCGCCGACTTCTTAATGCCGAGGCCTTTGGAAAAGTCATTGTACGAACCGGCAGGCACAAAGGTCAGCTCAATCTGATCCATTCCTTTCAGCCCGTTAATGACTTCATGCATCGTGCCGTCCCCGCCGATAACAAACAGCCGCTTCAGCTTATGATCCTGCATCGTTGAAATCTGTCTCGCCAGCACTTCCGCATGTCCTGGATGCCCGGTCAAAAAGGAGCGGTGGCTAATCCCGCGCCTGGTCAGCTCTTTTTGAACCGATTTCCAGACACGCCGGCCCCGCCCGCCTCCTGAGACCGGATTAATGATAAAAAACCATTGACTCATCGTTTGTTTTCACCTGCTTCATAGATGAAGAGACATCTGGCAAACGTCCGTTTTAATCAAGCCATTCCTGTCTCCTGCTTGATTGACTCAAGCCGTAAGACAAAAGAGCCTTCGCCGCCCTCAGCTGGTGGTGCTTGATCGGCGCCGTATTTTTCTGCTGCTTTTCCAGCCACTCTGCGGCAGTCCGTTTATCAGCTATATCCAGCCCGTACGGCGGCTCCGGATAATCAATATAAGACGTTCTGCTGAACAAAAGCTTCCTGACGGGAATGTCGGCCTGCTTTTCTTTCATGATTTGCGAAACGACCGAACCCGTCCGATTCAGGCTGAGAGACGGATTTAATACTTGGCGGGTGCTGCCGGAACCCCTTTCTTCCCAGAAACGATGTTTTGATCCGATATATACACTGTCTTCTTCAGCTTCCATAAAAGCAGCGCAGAAAATCTCCAGCGGGGAGATGATGACGATGCTCAATTCGACGGACGCCTGCTGAATTTGAAGAACCGGATGATACATCACAAAATAGGAATCGGGCAGCTTTTGAGCCAGCATTCTTAACATCCCGTCCCGCTTGACTTCCTGCGAAAGCTCAGACTTTTGAGAAAGCGTGGAGCTCGCCCATTTTAATTGAAAGTCATACAGCTGGGCTTTGAAAAAAGATGCGAGCTCAGACTTTTGAGACGGAAGATTCCCGAACAGCGCCTCATCTTCCTCCGGCTCATCAAACCATTGGTGCCTCTTTTCATTTATATCGGCCGGATTTTCTTCTTTTCTCTTTTTTAAGAAAAATTTTTTTCGGGCCGGCGCTTGATCGGTTTCACCGCCGGCAGCCGTTTCTGTTGCTTTTTCTTCTTTTTTCCGGTCAAACTCTTCAAGAAGGGTCTCCCAGCGTTCCTTCTTCAGCCGGATATACTGGTTCATATAGTGATATGGATCAAGCTCATATCTTGATATGCAGTCATGAATTTTGATGATTTGTGCCATGTGATTTCCCCACTCCGAATATTTGTTTATGTCAATTGAAACTGTGCGATTTCTTCGTATTTAGGCGATCTGTCAAGGTGGGTCTGAAACAAGGAAAACCGGCTGACGGCACTTTGCACCCTGCCGCTTTCAAACGGCACATCTTCCGGAAACGGCCGGTCTCCCGCCCACTTCCGCGCCATCGTCATGTGAGGATGATACGGCCGTTTTTCCACTTGAAAACCGGCTTTCAAAGCAGCCTGTTTTGTTTTTTCCCGCAAATCAAAGAGCAGTTCATTGTGTTCTGGCTCAAGGTGAAGCACTCTTGGCTGTCTGCGGTCGCCGAAAACGTCCAGATGCTGAAACTGTACGGTAAACGGCTGCACTGCCGACGCAGCATCTGCGAGCAGAGCCGATAGTTTTGCAAGCCGGTCTTCATCCGCGGCTCCGAGAAAAATGAGTGTAATATGATAGTCATGCGGATGCACCCATTTTTTGAATGTTAATGCCGGCTCCTTTCTGGCTGCTTCCCAAATCGGTTCAGCAATGTCAGCCGGAAGCGGAATGCCGATAAAATAATGCGGCAATGAAACTTTCATGCGAGGATCTCCCCCTCTTTGGTTATGGTGTTATTATAAAACGGATAAGCGGAGAGGAGAACCCTGTCCGCTTATTATGATAGGATATTATGTACCGAACGTTTTATACAGAAAGGATGAGCCGGCCTTGAAAATAGTAAACAGCACGGCGGAACTGATCGGCAGCACACCGATCGTAAAACTCAATCGCCTTCAGCCAGAAAATGCAGCACAGGTCTATTTAAAATTAGAATCTTTTAACCCAAGCGGCAGTGTCAAAGACAGAGCGGCTTACAATATGATCATTGAAGCGGAAAAAAGCGGACATCTAAAACCCGGCTCTGTCATCATTGAACCGACAAGCGGCAATACAGGCATCGGCCTGGCGATGAACGCGGCGGCGCGCGGCTACAGGGCAATCCTCGTCATGCCTGACACGATGACGAAAGAACGCATCAACCTGCTGAAAGCGTACGGTGCGGAGGTTGTGTTAACACCGGGGGCGGAAAGAATGCCCGGCAGCATTAAAAAAGCGAAAGAACTTGCCGAACAGATCCCCGGAAGTTTTATCCCGATGCAATTCGATAACAGCGCAAACCCCGATGCCCACCGAAAAACGACCGCCATTGAAATCTATCAGGCCGTTTTGCAGCTCAACAAACCGCTCGGTGCTTTTGTGGCAACGGCGGGGACGGGCGGAACCATTACCGGAACCGGAGAAACGCTGAAAGAGCTTTTCCCGGATTTGACCGTCCATGTCGCCGAGCCGGCGGGTTCCCCCGTATTATCAGGCGGAAAACCCGGCGCCCATAAGCTTGTCGGGACAAGCCCCGGGTTTATTCCAGACATATTGAATCAGGACGTTTACGATGAAATCATGAAAATTTCTGATGAAGATGCGTATACGACAACCCGGCGTCTTGCCAGAGAAGAAGGAATACTCGTCGGACCGTCTTCAGGCGCCGCCTGCTTCGCTGCCATTGAAACCGCAAAACGCCTCCCTTCCGAGCAGATCGTCATCTGTATGACGGCCGATACGGGAGAACGTTATTTATCAACGGATTTATGGTCATTTGAATGATAAAAAGGGATGCCGCTTTCGGCGTCCCTTTTGTTATCACTTGGCAAGCTCATAAATGGCTTGAGCGTATAAGGCGGTTGACCGGAGAAGGTCATCAATCTCAATGTACTCATCCTTTTGATGCGCGCTGTCAGGCCTGCCGGGAAACAGCGGCCCGAATGCGACGCCAGCCGAAAGGGATCTCGCATACGTTCCTCCGCCGATTGAAATCAGATCCGCTTTCTTTCCCGTCTGCCCTTCGTATACGTTCTGAAGCGTCTTTACGAGCGGATGATCGGCAGATACGTGGTGTGGTTTGCTGTCTTTAAATTCTTCAAGCCGGAATTCTTCAGCAGACATAAAGGCATCACGGATGACTTTGCTGTCTGAAGTGACAGGGTAACGAATGTTGATGCCGAGTTCTCCTTCCTCACCCTTATTGTATGTAAAGGTGCCGACATTCAATGTAAGCTCTCCGCTGATGTCATCCCTGCAATCAATTTTCAGCTTTTTGCCTCGTGTATCATTAGAAAAATAGTCACTGACAGTTTTGACAAAGTGCTTTCCGGCCTCATCCAGTTCCGCTCGCTCAAGGCATTCAGCAAGCTTTAAGCCAGCATTTACGCCATTATCCGGTTCCATTGCGTGGCATGATTTCCCGTACACCCGAAGCGTCAGTTTTCCATTTTCCGAAACCGCTTCACCTTGTGTTTTTGATTGCTCCAGCCAGTTGCTGAAATAGGCGTGTACGGCATCAAGACCGTCCCCTTCAATGACCGCTTCAGCGGCATCCGGCACCATGTTCAAGCGCAGTCCTGAACGGAATGACAGAAGCCCGTTTTTTGCGTCTTCTTTGTCAGAAGCGCTTTTTGCAATGCGCAGTGATGCGTCTATAATTCCTTTTTCTGCGTTAATGATCGGAAAATCTGCGTCAGGGGCAAATCCGACATCAGGCATTTTTTCGTGTTTGAAGTAGTGGTCCACACATCTCCAATCACTCTCTTCATCCGTTCCGATGATGATTCTCACGCGTTTGGATAAAGGCAGCTGCATGTCTTTGACGATTTTCAGCGCGTAAAACGCCGCCATTGTCGGCCCTTTATCATCAATGGCGCCTCTGGCATATATCCGGCCATCCCTGATGTCGGCTGAAAACGGATCGCTCGTCCAGCCGTCTCCGGGCGGAACGACGTCGACGTGGCACAGAACACCGACGATTTCGTCACCCGTCCCCCACTCAATATGGCCCGCATAGCCGTCAAGATTTTTTACGGTGAAGCCTTCTTTTTCACCGAATTCCAACAGTGAAGTCAGGCAGTCATTGACGCCTTCTCCAAACGGCCTTCCGGGACCGGCTGTTGATTCGTCCATTACGCTGTTGATTTGCAGAAACTTCTGCGTGTCACGAATCAGATCTTCTTTGTTTCTGATCACTTCAACTTCCCAGTTCATCACAAATCCCCTTTCTTGATAAAGACTTGCAAAATGTTGATAAAACGAATAATATAGATGATGTTTTGAAAAAATGTTCGTCATTGGAGGTACTTATGTTTCATCTCGACAAGCATCAAACGACAATAAAAAGAGAAATTACCGCGGGATTGACCACCTTCTTTACAATGGTGTATATCATTGTCGTCAATCCGGTGATCCTTTCAAATGCGGGAATTCCGTTTGACCAGGTGTTCACCGCGACGATTATCGCTTCCATTGTCGGAACTTTATGGATGGCTCTCGCTGCGAATTTTCCGATCGCCATTGCCCCCGGCATGGGCTTAAACGCGTATCTCGCCTTTCATGTCGTCGGCGCAGGCAGCGGAATTACGTATCAGACAGCTTTCAGCGCCGTATTTATCGCGGGAGTCATCTTTATTATTTTATCGTTAACGCCTTTAAGAAAACAACTAATAGAAGCAATTCCGGGCAATTTAAAATACGGAATTACGACCGGCATCGGCTTATTTATCGCTTTTATCGGCTTACGCCAATCCGGAATTATCACAGCTGATAAATCTAATTTAGTCGCACTCGGCGATCTTCATTCGCCCGCCGTCATTTTAACGCTTATCGGGCTTATCATCAGTATTGTACTGATGGTGCTGAATGTAAACGGCGCTCTGTTCATCGGCATGGCGCTGACTGCAGTCATTGCCTTCTTGACCGGCCAGATTCATTTTACAAAAGGATTTCTTTCATTCCCGCACCTGCCGGAGGGGCTGTTGATAACAAATCCGTTTGGAGCCCTCGGGGATGTCGTACATCACGGTCTGTATGCCGTTGTGTTTTCTTTTCTTCTCGTTACGATTTTTGACACGACCGGCACTATGATCGGTGTCGCCGAACAAGCGGGATTGATCAAAAACAATCAGCTTCCGAATGCCAGAAGAGCGCTTTTGGCTGATTCGACCGCTACGACAGTCGGAAGCATCTTCGGCACCAGCCCGACAACCGCGTTCGTTGAATCTTCAGCAGGGGTGGCCGCCGGCGGAAGAACGGGTCTGACGGCGCTGACGATTGCCGTTATGTTTGCTGTTTCCATGTTTTTCAGCCCGCTTGTCAGCGTCTTATCGGAAGTGTCCGCGATTACGTCACCGGCTCTGATTATTGTCGGCAGCCTGATGATGGGAGCGGTGTCGAATATCCGCTGGAATGAACTTGATGAAGCGTTCCCGGCCTTTCTCGTTATTTTGGCAATGCCTTTGACGTCCAGTATTTCAACCGGAATCGCACTCGGATTCATTTCATACCCGCTTGTGAAGCTCGCTAAGAAAAAATGGCGCGAAATCCATCCTTTAGTCATCATCTTTGCCGTGCTGTTTTTTATTCAGCTTTTTATTTTAAACGGGCATTAAAAAAAATCCCTTTCCTTTTTCGGAGAGGGATTTTTCACATATAAAGGGCGGAAAGAATCGCGGCAATGAGGCACCAGGCGGAACAGATGACTTGAATGAGAGTTAATGCGCTGTTTCTCGCCCGAAAATAGTCATCACTCTCTCTCTTAATTCCGCTTAAAACCGGTTTGTCCGTAATCCGGTCAAATAAAAGCGAAGCGGCGTACCGGCTGACGAGCATACATAAAATGAGGGCGGCCGGTTTCAGCAAAAGCGGAAGAACGAGAATAAGAGCCGTAAAAGCCGCGGTTAAAAGGTAAAGCTGCCGGAGATACCCGCCATTACGGATCAGCACTTTAAAAAACAATTCTTTCCACGCCGTGTACGCCGACCGTTTTGAAAAGATATGCTTTGAGCCGGGATAAAAAAACGGCTTGCTCCGCCCTTTATTTTTCACATTCGGCAGCTGCACATCATGGCTGAGCATCAAAACAGAGGCCGCGAATGAAAGCTTGCGCTTATTCTCCTCAAGCACTTCTTCCTCAAAAGCTGATAAAGAATCCGCCTCTTTCCAAGTAAATAGAACGGAGCAGATAAACAATATACAGCCTGACGGCCAAAGCCAGTACCACTCGGCGGCAAAGCGGATCATGAAAAACGCGCCCGCCATCAGAACGATCACTTTCAGCCAGCCTGACGTCTGATTCCCGAATGTCTGCCTGCTGTTTTTTCTATGCCGGTGCACCGCTAATATCGCGGTATGGAAGCCGAACAGACAGCAAAACATACCTGAATATGCCGAAAAAGTACAGTCACCGTACTGGCGCCATAAGGGAAATAACAGCACCCCAAGCACTCCCCATTTGATGAAAGATAGGAACATCGAATACAAGAGCGCGTACCGTTTCAGCTTTTGCATCAAATGTTTTGCATGCACCAAAAACACGTGATCCGCTTCCAGCAAAAAGGTGTGAATAAAACCCGTGCACAATAGCAGGACACTGAATACATACAGCCAGTCCCAGCCCAATACGCCGGCCGCCCCATCAAGAAGCCCCCTCCCGTTCAGCCATTCAGCGTATTGGTAAACGACGAATGCGGCAGCTGGAAGAACGATATACAGCGCGACCGTCCAATCAATGATCGTCCGGAACACCTTCCATTGATACCGCCAATAATGAAACATCCTTTGAAAAAACAAAGCCCGCCCGGTCATCGCTGACTGCCCCGAACCGCTGAATAAAAGCAATCTAACAATGAACGGCCCCCTGTTCTTTCCTGAAGCTCTTCTAACGCGCCTTGAAGAAGCAGAGCGCCTTGATCCAGCAAATAAAAACGGTCGCAGATTTTTTCGGCAGTATCCAGAACGTGGGTGCACATCAGAATACCCGCGCCCCTTTCTTTCTCAGCAATCAGCATGTCGGTAAACAGCTTCGTTGAGATCGGATCAAGTCCGATAAACGGTTCATCAATGATGTAAATATCCGGTTTCGCCAAAAACGCCTGCATGAGCATCAGCTTTTGCTGCATCCCTTTTGAAAAACCGGAAGGCAATTCATGTTTTACCGCCGTCAATGAAAATTCATCAAGCAGCCGCCCGGCCCGCTCACGCCATGCTCCGCTTTCTATGCCCCGTAATGATCCGGTCAGCTCGAGATGCTCCCAGAGCGTCAGTTCATCATAAAAACTCGGCCGCTCCGGTATGTAAGCATAAGATGAATCATTCCACTCAATACACCCTTCCATATCCCGGGACAGCCCGAGAATCGCCTTTATCACTGTACTTTTTCCCGCGCCGTTCGCCCCGATTAACCCGGCAATTTCTCTCGAATTGACCGTAAAAGATACATTTGAAATCACCTTCGGCCTGTCAGCATAGCCGGCGGATACAATGTTTGCATTCAATAAGTCTCCCAAGCTTCTCACTCCCCCATTTTCATACGGACACGTATAAAAAAAGTTTCAGTTTCCATACTAATAAAAGCGGGCCAGGCATAGTAATGCACCAAGGCGGCACCCAATTGGAAAAAATTATCGGCGCTTATTCCTAGATTCGTGTCCTCCATATCGTGTATAATGGAGGCAGTTAAAAGAGAAAAAACAGAATGTCTGCCTTTGTTGCTTATTCGTACGAAGTTTTAGAGTCGTGAGTTGTGGTATATCAAGTCCATCCGATCTTATGATAGGGAGTGGTTTTTTGAAACCTTCAGCAAATCGTATGCTGACTCGGATTAAATCAGTTTACATGTTCATTCAGGAAAAAGGCCTTGTGACAACACAGGAACTGGTTGATGAATTCGGCATTACACCTAGAACCATTCAGCGAGACTTAAATGTGTTAGCATACAATGATCTTGTTCATAGTCCTAGCCGAGGCAAGTGGGAGACAACACGAAAAAAAGTGAAAATTACATCTTAAGCGAACAATTACATAGGGCCCTTTTCGGCCTGACATGCTGCAAGGCAAAGGCAGCGTCTTTGCCTTGCTTTTTGTTCCTCTATATAAAAAACCCAAAACAAATCTGTTTTGGGTTTTTCTGATTTCGATTACATTTCAGCATCTTTCAGCGCTGCGAGCTCTTCTTCTGTCAGCTCGCGAAATTCTCCCGGCTTAAGCTCCGGGTCAAGAGAAACAGCCCCCATCGAAAGCCGCTTTAAATAAGCCACTTCATTTCCGACGGCCTTTGCCATCAGCTTCACCTGATGATACTTGCCTTCTGTAATAGTCAAATGAATGACCGTTTCATCCGGACTTTCGGTAATCGTTTTAACGGCTGCCGGCTTCGTCTTATAGCCTCCTTCAATCACAACGCCTCTTTCCAGATCGATGATGTCTTCCGGAGACAGAGGAGATGTTAGCCGAACCTCGTATGTTTTGGGTACATGCTTTTTCGGCGAAAGCAGACGATGAGCGAGCTGCCCGTCGTTAGTCAGAAGCAAAAAGCCTTCCGTATCCTTATCAAGACGTCCCGCCGGAAACGGTTCGAACCGCTGTTCTTCAGGCGTCAGCAGATCAACCACCGTTTGCTGGCGGCTGTCTTCTGTAGCGGACAGCACTCCTTGCGGCTTATTCATCATGACATAAATAAACTCACGGTACTCTGCCGGCTCTCCGTATACCGTGATGTCCTGTTTATCGGGATCGACATGGATTTTCACATCTTTCGCCGGCTCTCCGTCAATCATGACAGCCCCTGCCTTGACGATTTTTTTCACATCTTTTCTTGAGCCGAATCCGCTGTTGGCAAGCAGCTTATCAAGTCTCATCATGATCCTCTCCTTTAAAAAGAAAAGCCCGCGATAAGCGGACTATTCATTATTCCTCAATGGGCGGAATGCCTGCCTCTTCTCAAAACGCGGGGCAGACGGTTTCCAAACATTTTCTGCAAAAATCCGATTCGGTACGCGGCAAACATGTACACCGCACCGCCGACAGCAGCACAGACAAAGACGACAATCGCCGCATGCAGCTGGCCGCTTTGGTACGTGAAGAAAAAGCCGAGCAGCCATTGAGTCAGCTTGACCGCAACTCCCATCACGACGGATAAGACCGCAATTAAAATGACCCGTTTCATAAGCACTGTATACGAATAGCCCGCATGGCGCTTAATCATGATAAAACCGTACAGTAGAGAAGCGATATAACCGAGCGCCGTTGCCAATATGGCCCCGTCTCCCTGAAACAGCTTGATCAGCGGCACGTTCAGCACCACTTTTATAATGACGCCGATGAAAAGGCTCACGACAGCAAATTTCTGCTTATTAATCCCTTGCAGAATCGCGGCGTTTACGGTAAACAGAGAAAACAAAATCGCGACAGGCGCGTACCAGAACAAAATATCCTGTCCGATATCCGGGCGAAGGCTTTCAGAGCCGTAGAAGAACGTATAGGCCGGCCCCGATAACACGGACATCCCGACAACGGCGGGAATAACCAAAAACAGAATGATCTGCATCGTCTGGTTAATCTGCTGGTTCAAAAGCTTATAATTCCTGCTCGTAAATGATTCGGTAATCGTCGGAATCAGTGTCAGGCCGAATGCGGTCGCCAGTGAAACCGGAATCATCACAAGCTTCGGCACATAAAGAGTGACAATTGCCAGCATGTCCTGGCTGATGTCCTTATGGCCCGCCGCAATCATCGCTTTATTAAACGTATTCGTATCGATATAAGAATACAAAGGAATCGCCAGGCCGACAAAAACGTAAGGAGCTGCATAGCTGAAAAGCTCAATAAACATTTTTTTATAGCTTAAGTTTGCGGACGGGACGAGGTTCGGCTTCATCGCCAGAAGATCGCCCTTCCGCTTATTCCAGTAAATATAAAGGACGACAAGCCCTCCGAATGATCCGATCAGCGCTGCGAAAGTCGCATATCCGACTGCGATGACAAGGCCGCCGTTAATCACTCTTAAAATCAAATACGTCGCGCCCAATAAAAAGATGATCCGGGCAAGCTGTTCCACAACCTGAGAAACGGCTGTCGGCCCCATCATCTGATGGCCTTGGAAAAAACCGCGCACAAGACTCATAATCGGCACAACCAAAAGTGCCAGACTGACCATCCGGATGACATAAACGACGTGGTCAATCGTAAGTCCGTTATTACTCGTGCCGCCGAGAGATGTTTCCGCAAAAAACGGCGCCGAAATATAAAGAATCGAAAAAGCGATCATCCCGGTAACGAGCATAACCGACATTCCCGCTCTCAGCATACGCCTGCTCGTTTCATAGTCTCCTTTGGAATTATATTTCGAGACAAACTTTGAAACCGCGGCGGGAAATCCCATCGTGGCAATGTTTAAAAACAGTGTATATTGATTATATCCGTATTGAAACAAAGCTCCGCCCGTCGCTCCGACCATCGCTCCGAACGGGATCAGATAAATCATCCCTAAAATCCGCGATATATAGGTGCCGAGCGTCAGCACGAACGTGCCCCTTAACAATTTGCTTGACATGTTTCCTCATCACCATTTTCTACGAAGATTCAACTTTTCTATTTTAACACAACTGGGCAAATAGACGGTAATAATTACAGCGGAAAACTTCTTGGGAAAGCTCTAAAAAAACAAAATACGTTTAAGGAATCCCCTACTTTCGCTATAATAGCAGGAAGCGGACATTTCCGCCTATTATTACGCGAAAAAGAAAGTTGTTGATGAAATATGAAACATTTTGACGTGATTGTGATCGGCGGCGGCCCGTCCGGTTTAATGGCTGCGATTGCCGCAGGCGAAGAAGGGGCAGATGTCTTATTAATTGATAAAGGAAACAAGCTGGGACGGAAGCTGGCGATTTCCGGCGGCGGGCGCTGCAACGTAACCAACCGCCTCCCCGTTGAAGAAATCATCAAACACATCCCCGGAAACGGCCGCTTCTTATACAGCGCGTTTTCCGAATTTAACAATGAAGATATCATCGCCTTTTTTGAGAAACTCGGAATTCAGCTGAAAGAAGAAGACCACGGGCGCATGTTCCCGGTGACAGACAAAGCGCAAAGCGTTGTCGATGCGCTTTTGAACCGTTTAAAAGAACTGAATGTCACCATCCGCACAAATGAAAAAATCAAAGAAGTGCGGTACGAGAACGGCAGGGCTGCGGGCATTACGACAAACAATGACGAACACATTTCCGCCGGCGCCGTCATTATCGCCGTCGGCGGAAAGTCAGTCCCCCACACCGGCAGCACCGGAGACGGCTATGCATGGGCGGAAGCGGCCGGCCACACCGTGACGGAACTCTTTCCGACAGAAGTGCCGGTTACGTCCTCAGAGCCGTTTATTAAACAAAAAACACTTCAGGGGCTGTCCCTTAGAAACACGGCCGTCAGCGTCCTGAATAAAAAAGGCAAGCCTATCGTCACACATGTGATGGACATGCTGTTTACCCATTTCGGCTTGTCAGGCCCCGCCATTCTCCGCTGCAGCCAGTTTGTCGTCAAAGAACTGAAAAAGCAGCCCGAGGTCAAGCTCCGCATCGACCTGTTCCCCGGCATCAACGAGGAAGATTTATTTCAGCGGATGCATAAGGAGCTGAAAGACGCACCGAAAAAAGCGCTCAAAAATGCGCTGAAGCCGTGGATGCAGGAGCGGTACCTGCTTTTCCTTCTGGAACGGAACGGTCTTGATCCGCAAATCAGCTTTACGGAGCTGCCGAAGGATCAATTCAGGGCGTTTGTCAAAGACTGCAAACAATTTACGGTTGCTGCTGACGGAACGCTTTCTCTGGACAAAGCGTTTGTCACAGGCGGCGGTGTTTCCGTAAAAGAGATTGAACCGAAACAAATGGCGTCTAAAAAAATGGAAGGCTTATATTTTTGCGGAGAAATCCTCGATATTCACGGCTACACGGGAGGCTACAATATCACCTCAGCCCTTGTCACGGGGCGCCTCGCCGGCTTGAATGCAGGACGTTTCTCACACTCGCTGTAAGATGGTCTAAAGCACATTTACCTGAGCGCCCCCATTGAAAATTGACCAAAAACATGATAGAGTTTTCTGCGTTTTGTTTCACCTGATTGAGGGAATAGGAAGAAAGGAATGATCTGCAATCGTACGACCATACTAAAACAAAATGGCGTATCGAAAAAATAGTCAGAGGGTGAGAACGTTTGAAAAAGAAGAATATCTCCAGTGTTTTTTGGATTGTGATTGTTATCACAGCCGCTGCGGTTTTATGGGGTGTCGTTTCTCCGGACAGCCTGCAGCAAGTCACTGAAACAGCGCAAAATTTCATTACGGATTCTTTCGGCTGGTATTATCTGCTGGTCGTTTCTATATTTGTCGGTTTCTGTCTCTTTCTCATTGTGAGTCCGATCGGCAACATAAAACTCGGAAAACCCGGGGAAAAACCGGAATTCGGGTTATTATCATGGTTTGCCATGCTTTTCAGCGCGGGCATGGGAATCGGTTTGGTATTTTACGGGGCTGCGGAACCGATCAGCCATTACGCCATCAGCTCTCCCTCAGGTGAAACAGAAACGCCCCAAGCTTTTCGTGATGCGCTCCGGTACACATTTTTCCACTGGGGGCTGCACGCTTGGGCCATCTATGCGGTTGTCGCTTTATGTATCGCATATTTTCAATTCAGAAAAGACGCGCCCGGTTTAATCAGCAGCACACTGACACCGCTTTTAGGCGATAAAGTAAACGGGCCGATCGGCAAGGCAATTGACTGTATCGCCGTGTTTGCGACCGTTGTCGGTGTGGCGACAAGCTTGGGTCTCGGAGCGACTCAGATCAACGGCGGTCTGAATTATTTATTCGGCATTCCGAAGACATTTTCCGTTCAGCTGATCCTGATCGTTGTCGTGACCGTGCTTTTCTTGATTTCTGCGTGGAGCGGAATCGGCAAAGGAATTAAATACTTAAGCAATACCAACATGATACTCGCGGGTATTTTGATGATCTTTATGCTCATTGCAGGCCCGACGGTTTTGATTATGAACTCATTTACTGATTCTATCGGCCAATACATCCAAAATATCGTGCAGATGAGCTTTCGCTTGTCACCGAATGATCCCCAAAAGCGCGAATGGATTAACAGCTGGACCATTTTCTATTGGGCCTGGTGGATTTCCTGGTCGCCGTTTGTCGGCATATTTATCGCCCGGGTTTCAAGGGGCCGGACCATCCGGGAATTTTTAATCGGTGTGTTAGTGACACCTTGTATATTGGCTTTCTTATGGTTTGCAATCTTCGGTGTATCCGCTATGGATCTTCAGCAAAAAGGCGTTTTCAATGTCGCCGGAATGACAACGGATACGATGCTGTTCGGCGCACTCAGCCACTATCCGCTCACAATGGTGACATCCGTATTAACACTTGTTCTGATCGCTGTTTTCTTTATTACATCAGCAGATTCAGCGACATTTGTGCTTGGAATGCAAACGTCTTACGGCTCATTGGACCCGTCAAATCGGGTAAAAATCACTTGGGGCATCATCCAGTCCGCCGTAGCAGCGGTTTTATTATATTCCGGGGGTCTGGCCGCACTGCAAAACACGGCCATTCTCGCTGCGGTCCCGTTTTCAGTCGTGATCCTTCTGATGATCGTGTCTCTGTATAAATCATTAGTGAGCGAAAGAAAAGGAATCAAACAAGCGGAGAAATACCAAAAGCCGAGAAGTCCCCGCGTCAAAAAAGCATAATGCACAACGAAGCCCGGCATTCGCCCGGGCTTCTTTACTTTCGGTATAAAATGAGAGCGGAAAAACAATAAAGCTGCTCCCCTTCAGGATCACAGGCAGCCGCTACCGTATATTTAATATCGACGAGCTGTTCTTCGGAAATTCCTTTTAAAAATGAATTGACTTCAGTCTGCAGATCCTTTTCATGCTCCTCATCAAAAACAGCTATCTTCAGCATGTCACCCTCTCCTTTCTCTATCAATTTATTCCGGTTCAACTGAAATATGATAGAGAAAAACAGATTTCCCTTTTTACTGATTTTTACTAAAAAACTCCAAAAAAGTTGTTGAAAACGCTTACTAACATGTGATAATATCACTCTAACAATAACCAGGTCATTTCTATTTAGTAAATTTTTAGTAAAAAGGAGATGCGAAATGGTCCGTCTCAAAGATATTGCCTTACAGGCGTCTGTATCCAGCGCCACAGTATCGAGAATTTTAAACAGAGATGACTCTTTAGCCGTGACTGAAGAAACAAGAGAAAAAGTCCTGCGGATCGCCGATGAGCTGGGCTATCAGCCGTCGGCAAAAAAACGAAAAAACCGCAGCCGCAATGATTCTGCCCCCCTGATCGGCGTTGTCAGCTGCCTGTCACCGGAGGAAGAACGGCAGGACCCTTATTTTTCGGCGATCAGAAAAGGCATTGAAGAAGAATGTTTTCAGCAAAAAATTTTCATCACTTCTTCTATCCATCTCGGTTCTTTTCAAGAGCATATGTTTCACGAATTGGACGGTGTGATCGTAATCGGCAGCCTCCAAGACGAGGCGCTCACGAATATCAGCACCTCTTTCAGACACGCCGTATTTGTTAACGGCATACCTGATCCCGCCCGCTACGACTCCGTCAGCGTAGACTTTTATGCCGCAGCGCAGAAAGCGATAGAACATCTGCTGTCGCTCGGTTATCGGCGGCTTGGTTATATCGGCGGCCGGGAGCGGGAGCATACCGTGATAGACGGTGTAAACAGCAATCAAACAATTGAAGATAAGCGCCTGACCGCTTTCTTACAAATGGCCGGCGCCGAGCCGGAGCACGTGCTGGTCGGCGAATACAGCATGCACGAAGGTTTCCGGCTGATGAAGGAAGCCATCAAAGGCGGCAGTCTGCCCGACGCCTTCTTTATTGCAAGTGATTCGATGGCCATCGGCGCTTTAAAAACCCTGCAGGAAGCCGGCCTTCAAGTCCCGCGCGATACAGCGATTGTCAGCTTCAACGGCATTGATGAAGCGGAATACGCCAGCACGCCTTTATCAACGGTAAAAGTATATACAGAAGAGATGGGCCGGACGGGTGTCAAATTGCTTCTTGACCGTTTGAACGGCAGGACCGTCCCGCTGGCCGTGACGCTCCCCACTTCACTGATTGTCAGACAAAGCTGCGGATCACAAGAAAGGAGGTGACGTTTCCCGCAGCATTTATATCATATTTAAAGGAGGAAAAGATGAAACGCTTACTGGTTTTGTTTCTTTCTTTTATTTGTATGATACTTCCCGGCTGTTCCGCGGGACAGAGCAGCGCAGGAGAAAAGCAGAAAACCTTGACCGTCTATTCCACTATATCCTCAGACAGCGAACGCGCCGTGTTCAGAGAATTGGCTGATTCATTCCAAAAAGAACATCCGGGCATTCAAGTAAAAGTTCATTTCCCAGGCAATGACTACGAAAATATGATGAGAGTCAGAATGGCGGCCGATGACATGCCCGATCTATTCGACACTCACGGCTGGGCCAAAATCCGCTACGGAGAATATACAGCCGACCTCAGCGGCATGTCTTGGACGAAGCGGCTCGATCCGAATTTAAACAGCATGCTCAAGGACGCCAAAGGCAGGATATACGCCTTCCCTCTGAATCAGGCAAAGGACGGGCTTGCTTACAACCGCACCCTTTTGGAAAGATACGGAATTAAACCGCCGGACACGATGGACGATTTCATGAAGGCGCTGAGACAGGTTAAAGAAAAAAGCGGCGGAACAGTCACTCCCTTCTGGTTTGCCGGCTATGAGAAAAGCTCATTTGCCCAATATTACGATCAATTCGCCGCACCGCTTCTCATCACAGATCCCGCTCACCGTTACAAAAAGCAGCTGTTAAACGGAACCTTCCGCTGGACACACTTCACCTATTTATCTGACAAACTGAAAGAGATGCAAAAAGAAAACCTGCTCAATACGGATGCCGTGACGGCAAAACGTTCCCAGCTGATTGATCTGATGGCGCAAAACAAAATCGCCTTTACGCTGCAGAGCGGCACCCTCGGCCAAGACGTCGCTCAAATCAATCCGAAGGTAAAAGTCGGCATCATACCGACCCCGGCAGTCCACAAAGGAGACGCACCGGTATGGATCGGGGGCGAACGTTATACGCTGGCGGCATCCAAGGATTCCTCTCGGCTGAAAGAAGCGAAACAGTTTATCGCATTTATGGCCCGTCCAGAACATGCAAAATCAATTGCCGAAGCGACCTCGCTTCCGGCAGGATTAGTGAATGTAAAGACGGACATTTTTTACGCAAATGACTATAAACGCTATCAGCATATTAAGGTGCAGCCTTATTTCGACCGCCTTTATTTGCCGAACGGAATGTGGGATGTGATGGGCACGGCCGGGCAGGAGCTGATGGCTGATATCTTAACTCCCTCAGAAATTTCGGCGAAACTCGGCAGGGAATATAAGCGGCTCCGTCTTCAATCTGATTCACAGGGAGCTGAAGAAGAATGAGTGATCTTGCAAGAGAAACCGCCGGATTTCAAAATAAAAAGCCGATTAAACCCGCGTCATTATGGTGGATGTACGTCCCTGCTCTTGCCACGGTTTTTATTTTCATGATTTTTCCGTTTGCCAAAGGCGCTTTTATCACATTTACAAACTGGAACGGCTTCTCACAGACATATCAATGGGTGGGGGTCACCCAATATAAAAGGCTTTTGACAGACCCGGACACATGGCTCGTTGTGAAAAACACTTTGCTTTACGGGCTCGGAAGCACTTTTTTTCAGAATATGCTCGGGCTTTTATATGCGCTGCTTTTGAATCAAAGCTTAAAAATGAAGGCGCTCACAAGAACGATCGTCTACCTGCCTGTCATTATCAGTCCGCTGATCATGGGATACATTTGGTATTTTATTTTCTCGTATGACGGGGGCGCGCTGAATGATGTGCTTGGCGCGTTGGGTATCGGTTCTGTCAACGCCTTGGCAAGCCCGGCGGCAAACCCGTGGATCATCGTCATGATTAACACCTACCAATACGCAGGCATTGCGATGATTGTATATTTGGCGGGCCTGCAAAGCATTCCGAAAGATTATTACGAAGCGGCAAAAATAGATGGCGCGGGAGGCCTTCAGCCGTTTTTCACCATTACCCTGCCTTTATTGATGCCGGCTGTCACCATCAATATGGTCATCAATATCATCGGAGGACTCAAGCTGTTTGATGTCATTTTCGCCCTGACCGCAGGCGGGCCGGGCAATTCCTCCCAATCGATGTCGACATTTATGTATGATTTATATTTTAAACGGCAGGATGCGGGATATGCCGCCGCCCAAGGCGTGTTTATGTCCGTCATTATTCTTGTCATCAGCTTTTCGGCTCTCGTGTATTTCAAACGAAAGGAGACGGAAATGTCATGAAAACAGTCCGAATGCGGATCTTTACCCTCTTGGCTGCCGTCATCTCATGCGTTCATATTGTCCCCTTTTATATATTGCTGACCACGTCATTAAAAGCAAAAGGAGACTACAGTTCAAAATGGTCGCTGCCCTCCGCTTTTTCATTTCAGAATTTCCGTGAAGCATGGGAGCGGGCCTCTCTCGGGCAATCTTTTCTGAACACGATCATCATTACAGCCGTTTCCGCCGCTTTGTTAATTTTCATGGGTTCGCTTGCCGCATATCCGCTCGCAAGAAGAAATACGAAGCTGAATAAAATCGTCTTCGGCCTTTTGATTTCAATTATGATCATCCCGCCTTTGACTTCCATGGTTCCTTTATACAAGATGGTCGCTGATGCGGGACTGATCAATACGCATGCCGCAGCGATTCTCATTAATACGGCTGCATATATGCCGCTGACCGTTTTCTTATATTCAGGATTTATCCGCTCTTCCATTCCGAAAGAGCTTGAGGAAGCGGCCAAGATGGACGGCGCCGGATTGATCAGGACTTTTTATACGATCGTGTTTCCCCTGCTGAAACCGATTACCGCAACGGTCTGCATTATTTCCTGCGTGTTTATCTGGAACGATTATCAATTTGCGATTTTCTTTTTACAAGATCAAAAGGTGCAGACGTTGACCGTGGCCATGGCGGGATTCTTCGGCGAAAACGCGAACAATCTTCACTTAGTCGCCGCAGCCGCAATTATGGCGATGCTGCCGATGGTCGTTTTGTTTTTGGCCCTTCAAAAATATTTTATCTCAGGGCTGTCCTCCGGGGCAGTCAAAGGCTGAGAAGAAAAGGGAGGAATTTCTGTTGAAGAAAATTACGTTTATCGGAGCGGGAAGCACGATATTTGCGAAAAATGTACTGGGAGACTGTTTACTGACTGAAGCTTTAAACGGATTTGAATTCGCGCTTTATGATATTGATGCTGTACGGCTGAAAGAATCCCAGCTCATGCTGGAAAACATGAGAGACCGCTATAATACGAGCGTATCCATCATTTCTTACGATGACCGAAAACAGGCGCTAAAACAGGCCGGCTATGTGATAAACGCCATTCAGGTCGGCGGTTATAAACCCGCGACGGTCATTGACTTTGACATCCCTAAGCGGTACGGCCTGCGCCAGACGATTGCCGATACCGTCGGAATAGGCGGCATTTTCCGTTCCCTTCGCACCATCCCCGTTTTATTTGACATCGCTAAAGACATGGAAGAGGTCTGTCCGGATGCGTGGCTGTTAAACTATACAAATCCGATGGCTTCTCTGACCGGCGCGATGCTCAGACATACAAATGTAAAAACGGTCGGCCTGTGCCACAGCGTACAGGTCTGTACAAAAGATCTGTTTGACTCACTCGGCATGGATCACGAAGGTACGGAAGAACGCATTGCCGGCATCAATCACATGGCTTGGCTCTTAGAGATCAAAAAAGACGGAATTGATTTGTATCCGGAAATTAAAAGACGCGCCCGCGAGAAACAAAAGACGAAACATAATGACATGGTGCGGTTTGAGCTGATGGATAAGTTCGGCTGCTACGTAACGGAATCATCTGAGCACAATGCCGAATATCACCCGTATTTTATAAAAAGCCGGTATCCGGAGCTGATAGATGAACTCCAGATCCCGCTAGATGAATATCCGAGAAGATGCGCAGAACAAATCAAAAACTGGGAAACGATAAGAGACGGCATCATCAACAATCAAAACCTGACGCATGAGCGCTCGAATGAATACGGTTCGAGAATTATAGAAGCGATGGAGACGGGCCGTCCGTTTATGTTCGGCGGCAATGTGCTGAATACGGGACTCATACCGAATCTGCCGGCGAAAGCAGTCGTTGAAGTGCCTTGCGCAGCCGTTAAAAATCAAATTATGCCTTGCTATTCAGGCGAACTTCCGGAACAGCTCGCGGCGCTTAACAGAACAAACATTAATACACAGCTTTTAACCATCGAAGCGGCCGTTACTTTAAAAAAGGAAGCCGTATATCAGGCGGCCATGCTTGATCCGCATACGAGCGCCGAGCTTTCCATGAATGACATCATCTCTTTGTGCGATGATTTATTTGAAGCCCATAAAGACTGGCTTCCGGCGTATCACTGATCATTCGCGATCCGGCCCCGGAGGGGGCTGGATCGCTTTTATATGTTCAGCACCAGTTTGACCGTCTGCAGGGTGTGTCCTTTAAAGTCTTCTTCAAATTCACATACCCGGTGAAACCCTTTCGCTTGATAAAAGGACAAGGCGGTGCGGTTCTCTTTTTCTGCATGGACATAAAGCTCTTTTATTCCGGCAGACTGTCTGATACATTCTTTAAGGAGTGACGTGCCTATCCCGTTTCCCTGAAAACCCGGATCAATATAAATAGCGGTCAGCTCCGCTTTTCCGTCTTTTTGAACCGGAGTGACATTTGCAAAGCCGAGTACTTTTCCCTCTTTTCCTTCTGCAACAAAGAACAGAGAATGCTGAAGCCGGCGTTCCATCATTTCATCCTGATAGGCGGATTTGAGAAACTGATCCTGAATGTGTCTGGGGATAATCCCTTCATACGTATGATGCCAGCTTCGTTCTGCGACTTGCCGGACCTGTTTGATATCACTTGCTTTCATAGCACGGATCATCGGTTTCACTTGATTCGCCTCCCGTTTTTTTCTATTAAAAAAGAAGAAAAAGACGTACGTTCCTTTTTCTTCTTTCACTACAAAACGTTATTTCTTCGGCTTTGTTTCGCCTTCCCACTCCAGCATGCCGCCTTCAACATTAACCGTACGGAAGCCCTGCTCATGTAAATACATGCAAACATTCATGCTTCTTTTTCCGGAACGGCAGATAAATACATATTCTTTGTCCTTGTCTAACGCATCCATCTTCTCAGGGATGTCTCCCATGCGGATATGAACAGCCTGCGGAATCATTCCTTCGGCTACTTCTTCATCTTCTCTGACATCAATCAGATACAGCTCTTCTCCCGCTTTTAATTTCTCTTCCAGTGCGGCTGTGCTGATTTCATTTATTTTCAATGTGTGACACTCCCATTCGTCTTAATGATTTTAAGTATACCAAAGCCTGCGGGGCAATTTCTATGCTAGAGGCCTGATAAAAAAACCCCTCTTTTTATGAGAGGGGCTTCGCCCGGTCAGTTTGCCACAATATTGACAAGCTTGCCCGGTACGGCAATGATTTTTCGGATCGTTTTTCCTTCAAGCTGCTCTTTCACTTTTTCGTCAGCTTGTGCGAGCTGTTCTAATGCCGCTTTATCGGCATCAGCCGGAACCATTAATTTCGCTTTTACTTTTCCGTTCAGCTGGACGACGATTTCCACTTCATCATCAACCAGTTTTGATTCGTCATAAGCAGGCCAAGCTTCATATGCAATCGAACCTTCGTGGCCGAGTTTTTCCCACAGTTCTTCCGCCAAATGCGGGGCAACAGGAGAAAGCAGCTTCACAAAGCCTTCCATATATTCTCTCGGCAGTTCATTCGCTTTGTAAGCTTCATTAATGAAGACCATCAGCTGAGAAATGCCTGTGTTAAAACGAAGGGCTTCGTAGTTTTCCGTCACCTTCATGACTGTTTCATGGTAGACGCGTTCAAGAGTTTCTCCCGCGCCTTCTGTCACTTTGCCGGTAAGCTCTCCGTTTTCCTCGATAAACAAACGCCATACGCGGTCAAGGAAGCGGCGGGCTCCGTCAAGGCCGGATTCAGACCAGGCGATAGATGCGTCAAGCGGACCCATAAACATTTCGTACAGGCGCAGCGTATCTGCTCCGTGAGACGCCACAATTTCATCCGGATTGACGACGTTTCCGCGGGATTTACTCATTTTTTCATTATTTTCCCCGAGAATCATTCCTTGGTTATACAGCTTTTGGAACGGCTCTTTCGTCGGCACGACACCGATATCATAGAGGAATTTATGCCAGAAACGAGCGTACAGAAGGTGAAGCACGGCATGCTCCGCTCCTCCGATGTAGATATCGACAGGCAGCCATTTATCCAGTTTCTCAGGTGAAGCGAGCTGATCCGGATTTTTCGGATCGATAAAGCGAAGGAAGTACCAGCAGCTTCCCGCCCATTGCGGCATCGTGTTTGTTTCCCTTCTGCCTTTTCTGCCCGTTTCAGGATCAGTGACTTCCACCCACTCTTTAATGTTGGCAAGCGGTGATTCACCGGTTCCGCTCGGTTTGATCTCATCGGTTTTCGGCAGAATCAGCGGCAGCTCTTCCGCAGGAACGGCTGTTGACGTGCCGTCTTCCCAATGAATGACCGGAATCGGCTCGCCCCAATAGCGCTGACGGCTGAACAGCCAATCACGCAGACGGTATGTCACTTTTTTCTCACCGTTTTTCGTTTCTTCAAGCCAGGCGATCATTTTTTCAATCGCTTCCGCTTTATTCAGTCCGTTCAAAAAGCCGGAATTGACATGCTCTCCGTCTCCCGTGTACGCTTCCTCGTCTGTGTTTCCGCCTTTTACGACTTCTTTGACAGGCAGGCTGAACACTTTGGCGAATTCAAAATCGCGTTCATCATGCGCCGGCACGGCCATAACAGCGCCCGTTCCGTAAGTAGCAAGAACATAATCAGCTATCCAGATCGGCAGCTTTTCACCGTTTGCCGGGTTTACGGCATATGCGCCCGTGAAGACGCCCGTTTTTGTTTTCGCAAGATCCGTCCGTTCCAGATCACTTTTCGCCTGAACTTCTTTAATATAAGCGTCTACCGCTTCTTTTTGTTCAGCCGTCGTAATGGCTTCAACAAGCTCATGCTCAGGAGCCAGAACGGCATAAGCCGCGCCGAACAGCGTGTCAGGTCTTGTCGTAAACACCGTGAACGTGTCATCAGTGCCGTCGATTGCGAAATGCACGTTTGCGCCTTCAGAACGTCCGATCCAGTTGCGCTGCATGTCTTTAATGCTTTCAGGCCAGTCCAGATCTTCTAAATCTTCAAGAAGCCTGTCCGCATAAGCGGTGATTTTCAGCATCCATTGTTTCATCGGGCGGCGTTCAACCGGATGTCCGCCCCGCTCGCTTTTGCCGTCAATGACTTCTTCGTTTGCAAGCACCGTTCCGAGTGCCGGGCACCAGTTGACAGGCACTTCGTCTACATAAGCGAGACCTTTTTCGTACAGCTTGGTGAAAATCCACTGCGTCCACTTGTAGTAGTCCGGATCAGTCGTATTGATTTCACGATCCCAATCATAAGAAAAGCCGAGCGATTGGATCTGGCGGCGGAAATTATCTATATTGTGTTTCGTGAACTCAGCCGGATCATTCCCTGTGTCAAGCGCGTATTGCTCGGCAGGAAGCCCGAACGCGTCCCATCCCATCGGATGAAGCACATTGTACCCCTGCATGCGTCTCATACGTGAAAGAATATCGGTTGCCGTATAGCCTTCCGGATGCCCGACATGAAGGCCGGCTCCTGAAGGATACGGGAACATGTCAAGCGCGTAAAACTTCGGCTTGTCATTCTCTTCACTGGCGGCGAATGTTTTATGCTCCAACCAGTAATTCTGCCATTTCTTTTCTATTTTTTCGTGCTGAAAACTCAACGCAAAAACCTCCTTCTGATTGAATACGGCGTATGTAGTCCAAGTATTGACGGGATGAGAAAGATTATATTCAGATTATTCTAAAACTAAAAAAACTCCCTCATCCCAAAAAGGGACGAGAGATTTTTGTTTCCCGCGGTACCACCCTCGTTAGCGCGGTTTTTAGCCGCACTCACTTGATACTTTTAACGCAGTTATGCGTCAGCGGTTTTGCCGCTGCAACTCTGAGGCGAGTTCGGAAACAGACTTGATTGACTTGCACCGGCCGTCAACTCTCTGACTGCAAAATCTGCTTCTTACTGCTCCTCTTCACTGTTCTTATCGCTACCGTAATCTTACCTGTATTTTATAGAATTCTGTTCATAAGTGCAAGCAGGTTTGTATACAATGGGAATGTACCCAGAACGGGTCATGAGCGGGGATATTATTTTGATGGAGGATTTTTTTGCTGGTGTGGTTTTGCTTCGGCCGAATCACTGTTTTGTTCCCTGACAAAATCAAAGCTTCTGAGAACAGCTTCTCCGCCGTAGCCTGCGATTATGGATAAGATGACGAGTTGAATTCCTGAATCGGGGTCAGCGGATAAGACAAGTAAGATGGAAGCAGCCATTCCGATAAAACCATCTTCCAAAAAACCGAGATAGATAAACCGCTTTGTCATTCTGGGTTTCTCCAGCCTGCCTCTCTTTTTCACATGACCGAGAACCCCCATGATTCCTCCAATTACACAAGCAATAATTACCTGATGCAGCATCTTCATCACCTTCCTAAAGCCCTTATTTAGTAAAGCGACTTCAGGCCATCCAGCCCCCTTACGAATACGATGATTTTCGATATCTACATACCGGCGAATGAGCAGGAAAGTAAAAAGCTTGTTTCTTCCATTATATGTGAACACATGATCGGTAAGCTTGATGCATTAGATTCATTTTTCACCCAGTGACAATGACCTAGTCACTTACTTAGCGGCGATATACCTTCTCCTTATATCTTCAGTGTATATGAGGACAAGCCCGAATGACAAATCGCAAACTTCGGCTGCTTGAATCAGAACATATGTTATGCTACGGTTACTGTAGATTCATTTAAAAAGGGGAGAAACAACGGCTGAAAAAAGCGCACAGCTTTACGGCCAAAAGGGGGTTTTATATGGCTGACTCAAATGTATTCGGAAAACTGGAGCAGCTGGAGCTTATCAAAAAGGCGCTTGATCACGCACGCATCGGCGTGGTGATTACAGACCCCTCTCTTGAGGACAATCCCATCATATATACGAATCAGGGATTTATGGATATGACTGGCTATTCTTCCGAAGAGATATTAGGTAAGAACTGCAGATTTCTGCAAGGCAAAGAAACCGACCGAAAACAAGTCGCGAAAATAAGAAAAAGCTTAAAACATAAAGAAAAGATCACGGTGCGGCTGAAAAATGTAAAAAAAGACGGCACCCCGTTTTGGAATGAACTCAATATTGATCCTCTTTATGTTGAAGACAAGCTCTATTTTGTCGGTTTTCAAAAAGACATCACAGAGCAGAAAGAATACGAAAAACTCCTTGAGGATTCCCTCGCAGAAATTACGATGCTGTCAACGCCGATTGTTCCGATCAGAAACGGCATCTCCGCCTTGCCGTTAGTGGGGAACTTAACAGAAGAACGATTTGACTCAATTGTGACAACTTTGACGGACATATTAACCGCATCTAAAGATGATTACTTAATTATAGACTTATCAGGTTTGGCCGAGGTGAACGAACAGACCGCGGACCGGATTTTCAAATTGCACCACCTGCTTAAATTAATCGGCACAGAATTAATCATCACCGGTATCAAGCCATCCCTTGCCATGAAAATGAATCAGCTTGATGCCAATTTTTCTTCATTTAAGACCTATTTAAATGTTAAGGACGCAGTCAACGTGCTTCCTGTCGTATAAACAAAAATCCCGCCGAAACGGCGGGATTTTTTTGACGTCATCGCACTTGGACGTTTTGTTTATGAACAGCTTTCAGGCGTTTGTCGTAAAGCACCGTCGCTGCGATGCTGACGACAAGAAGCACCATCAGGATCAAGAGCAGCACGCTCATGCCGTACTGATCAACCAGCACGCCGCCAAGGAGCGGGCCGATCATTCTGCCGCCCGTCGCAGCGCTGTTGACGAACCCTTGGTAAAACCCTTCTTTTCCCTTAGGCGCAAGCTGATTGGCAATAGTGGGAACGGCAGGCCAGACAAGCATTTCTCCGATCGTTAAAATCACCATCGCGGTGAGGTACATCGGAAATTGCTTGGCGCCGAGAAGCACGCCGAACGAGACGATAAAAATACAAAAGCCGATGACCATCTGCGTTTTTAACGCACCGGACCATTTTTTCAGAACAACTCCTATAAGAGGCTGTCCGGCGACAATTAATATTCCGTTTACGGTCCAGAGCACACTGTATAATGAAAGCGGCATACCGATGCTTTGAGTATGTGACGCAACGGTTGTGGACCATTGCGAATAGGCAATCCACCCGAGAACATACCCGCCGCTCAGTATAAGGAGCGCCGTAAATTTCGTTCTGCTGCTGACAGGCTCGTAGTCCAGAACAGAGACCTGGCCCGCATTTCCGGTTTTGATATTTCGAAAACCGAAAAATACAATAAGGAAAAACAGCACATACAGCAAGGCATTGGCTAAAAACACGTACGTAAACGAGTACGCCGCAACCATTCCTCCCAGTGCGGAACCGACAGCGACACCTGCGTTCTGAGCTACATATATCGCATTAAAAGCTCTCCGCCCGCCTTCTTTCCAGACCGCTCCCGCCATGGCGTAGCTGGCCGGGAACACGATGCCGGAACCGAACCCGACAATGATGAGCAGCCAAATATAAACGGGCCATTGGTGAAACAGTACAAGTCCGAGAAGACTTGCCAAAGTGATCATAATGCCCAACATAATGGATTTGAATCCGCCGATTTTATCAAACAAAAATCCGCCGCATAAATTCCCCGCTACACTGGCTCCGGAATTCAGCATCAGAACAATCCCCGCAACAGTCAGCGATTTCCCTAAATGATTATGAATATAGATCGTATTCAGCGGCCACAAAAAAGATGCGCCCGTCACATTGATAAACATTCCGATGATTAATATCTTCAAAGCGCGCGGCATACCGATCCCCCTTTCTCTATAAAAAAATCCATGAAAAAACGGAAACCGCAAGCTGCAGCTCCGTATCGGTCGTTATCATAGCACATTCATTCTATCCCCGCGGACGCCTTTTTTCAACATAAGAATCTGAAAAAAATAATGCCGGAATGTTGAAAAAATTACAAATGATTGGATTCACAAAAACAGCCCGCCATCATGCTCTTTTCTTCAGCAGCCAAAACGGGATATACAGAATGAAAAAGCTCAATATCACCGCCGCTTCCATTGAAAGAAGATACCACGGCCAAGGCCCGAAAACATTCAGAAGCGAAGCGGTCTTCGGTTTTTTCATTAAATAAAGGTAGTTCGCATTCAGCACACGATCAATAAAAAAGACACACGCCCCGTACAGATTGACGATCAGCACTGACACCCAAAGTGCGTGCACCGACGGTCTGTACTTTTCTGCACTGGCCATAAATAGACAGGCAAGAAAAACACAGCCGTGAGAGACGAAAAACACGATATACCGAAAATGAGGGAAGGTATACGCCCCTAAATCAGGCGTAGCCATCGCCTGTATGGCGCTGCCCAAACCGGCAAAATAGAGGAAGGCGAACAGCTTTTTGCTTTTTGTCATAACCATCAGCATCGCCAAATAGACGGATAGGTCGCTCAGCTGCAGCGGCAGAGATGTTTTCAGCGACCAGGCATGATGAAAGAGCAGCCATATATGGTAGCAGATCTGCGACACGGCAAGAAGAATGAACAGCACATATCGGAAAACGCGATTCGGCCGGCCGTGATTGAGCTTTTTCCGTAATATGATCACGAACACTCCCAGCAATCCGATGATGAAAAGCGTGAAAATGTGTTCCGCAGAAAAAAGATGAAAGGCCCCTGTTTCAGATTTCAATTAAAAATATTTCTGCATAAGGCTCCCCCGCGCGAATAAATGACGTATGTCTATTCTTTTAAAAATCGCTTTCTTCTATTCATGCAAAAAAAACCTCCGCTGTGCGGAGGCTCCTCAACTTATTTTACAATGCGGATTGAATGACTTTTTTATAATAAAGCACCGACAATATGCCAAATATGGAATACAGCAACGTATACAGCGCCATGACCATGATCATCGGCGTCCACACCTCGGTTCCGAATAAAAACCATCCTGACTGAACGGCGAAATAGCTGTGGAAAAGCCCGAGAACGAGCGGAATGCCGAAATGATACGCCTGCTTCCGGCGGATGCCTTTCAGCAGATCTCCCGTTGTGAAACCGAGCTTCCGCAATATCGTGTAATCAGCCTTTTCATCCTCGCACTCGCCCATTTGTTTAAAATAAAGGATACACCCTGAGGTGATCAGAAAGGTTAAGCCCAAAAACCCGACGATAAACATGATCAGCCCCATGTTTTTCTTTTGGGTGTCAGCCGTTTCAAACTGTGAAAGCGCGCCGTCTGAATAGCGCTGCGCCTGAAACAGGTCATCAGCTTTTTGGACGTCCTCTTCATGTTTGAGTGTAATGCCGAAAAATTGATTTGATTTTCCCTGGATGGATGGGTCGATATCTTTCTCAATCCGGTCAAATACATGCTGCGTGACAATAACGGTCGGCAGTCCTCCGCTTGTGAATGTATAAGACAGGATGAAGTCGTTCTTCAAGCCCTTATACGCGAGCGGTATTTTATCCGTTTTGCCGTTTACTTCAATGGAACCCGACGTTTTTAGGTCGAGAAATTTTTTCATCATATCATTATATCCGGTAAACACAGCTTCTCCGTCAGAAAGTGCCACCCCTTCCGCGTCTTTCTCACTTACAATCGGCAGCGCCAAGTGGGATGGGTCTTGTTTAAAACTTTTCATATCACCGTTTATGATGTTCTTCATATTGACACCGGCCTGAATGGTCTTGATTGTCTTCACTTGATACCCAATTCCGTTTTTTTTCAATAAGGCGGTAAATGAGTCAGCCTCCTTTTGGTTATCAAACGCAAAGTCAGCCGCCGTATTTTGCTCGGCTGATTTTTCCGCAGAGTAATACGAAATATAGCTTAAAGACAGTAAACCGATTGACAGCGCCGAAAGAGTCGTAATAATCGTCAGCAGTACGGCGTTAGACTTCATCCGGAACATGATGGATGACAAAGACAGCACTTCACTGACATTCAGATACCCGCCCTTTGATTTTCTGATAAGGTTAGCCAGAAAGCTGACCGAACCTTTATAAAACAAATAGGTTCCGATAATCACAGATCCGAGAATAAACACCATTGCCGAAAACAGTTCATTCATGGTCGTAAAACTGCCCCCGAATAGTTGAGCGGACACCGCATAGCCTGCGATGATGGCCGCAATACCGATAACGCCGATTGTCATCTGCAGCCAAGAGAGCCGCCTTATGCCGCTTTCTGACGATGACGCAGCTTTAAATAAAGACAAAATGCTTTGCCGTTTAATAAATAAGTAATTCATCATCATAATCAGCACATAAACGGCCCCGAACACAATCAACGTCTGAACGAGCGCCCTGCTTGTGAAAAACAAGGAGACAGCGGCTTTTACACCGACTGTATGGAACAGCATCATCATACATAATTTCGAAAGAGAAAAGCCGGCAAAAATACCGATCCATATCGACCCGAAATACAAAATAAAATTTTCTGTGCTGAGTATGCGGAAAATGTGCATTTTCGTCATGCCGATTAATCGGAATAAGCCGATTTCCCGGCCGTTTAATATAATAGTGTTGGCGTATAAAAGAAATACCGACACAATCGCCACAAGCAGAATGGAGGCGGCCCGGATCGCCGCCGCTCCTTTTATGGAGCTTTTCATTTCATCAAGCGCCGGATCGTATTGCATTGTGACAAAGGCGAAATAAAGGGCGGCGCTGAACACCAGCGCGAAAACGTAAAGATAATAGTTTTTCATATTCTTTTTCAGGTTCTGGAAGATCAAATGATGAATGCTCATGCCTGAACCCCGCCCAACACGCTTTGTGTTTTCATAATATCCTGAAAAAAGTCCGGTCTCTCCTGACCGCCTTTATTCAGCTGTGTATACACACGGCCGTCTTTAATGAAAACCACACGTCCGGAATAGCTGGCGGCAACCGGATCATGCGTCACCATCACAATGGTGGCGCGGCGCTTCTGATTCAAACGGCTCAGTTTATTCAGTAAATCCGAGGCAGCCTTAGAATCGAGCGCTCCGGTCGGCTCATCGGCAAAAATGATGCCCGGCTCATGGATAACAGCTCTTGCGGCAGACGTCCGCTGTTTTTGCCCGCCGGAAATTTCACTCGGATACTTATGTCTTAAATCATAGATGCCAAGCTCCTCTGCCGTCTCGGCAAATCGCAGATCCGCCTCTTTTTTAGACATTTTCGTAATGGATAACGGCAGGAGTATGTTTTCTTTCACGGTCAGCGTATCCAATAAGTTATAATCCTGAAAGATAAAGCCGAGATGCCGTTTTCTGAATTCGGCAAGCTGTTTTTCCTTCATGGACGTAATCTCCGTCTCATTCACTTTAATGGTACCCGCGCTTACTTTATCAATGGAAGAAAGCACATTCAAAAGGGTCGTTTTCCCTGATCCTGACGGGCCCATAATACTGACGAATTCCCCTTTGTGGATCTGAAGATCAATTCCTTTCAGCACCTCTTGTTTATTCAGCTTATTTCCATAGCTTTTGCGAATATTGCCTGCTTCTAAAATCACCACGTTACGATTCTCCTTTTTACATTGGTTATATTTATTGTAAGAACAGGAGCCGTTTTTTTCGTTTGATTAAGCGAACAAAAGAGAAAAGCATGTGACACTTTTGTCACACGCTGAACGTGCTGACGGCATCGTTCTGCTTCGGAAACACCAATGTAAAAACCGTGCCTCGTTTCGGCTCTGATCGTACACTGATGCGGATGAGAAGCGGGACCGCAGCTTTTTGAGCCAAATACAGGCCCATCCCGGTTGACGCGTGATCACGGCTCATTCGCGTTGAAGTAAACCCCTTTTCAAAAATGCGCGGAAGATCTTTAGGCTTGATGCCGATGCCGCGGTCTTCGATATCCACATGCACCCGGCCGTTGTGTTCATAGCTTTTTACGGTAATATCATCCGCTTCACTGTATTTGACGGCATTGCTTAACAGCTGTCTGATGATGAAGGACAGCCATTTCCCGTCACTGAGAACGTCTTGTGCCTCAAGCTGAATGTCAAACCCGATTCCTTTCTGTATACACCATGATTGCAGGTTTTTAATTTCGTTGAAAACGAGAGGACGGAGCTGAACGTGCTGAAATGATAAATCATTTTCAATAAAGGTCAATCGTTTCTGATGAAGCTGCTGGTCAAGGAGATGGTGAATCCGCAGCCATTCATACTGCAAAGGAGCTTTTAGCGGCTGTTCATCCAAGCGTTCGATCATAAGGTTCATCGCTGTCAGCGGTGTTTTGACTTCGTGAATCCACGACATCAGCTCATCTTTCTCATGCTCTGAGGCCGCCTGGAGATGAAGTGAGCTTTTTCTCAATTGCTCTGTCTGCCCTTCGATGCTTTCTTCAATGATGGATTCAAACGGACTGTCTGGCTTTTTCAGATAAGAAATGTCTAAATTGGCGTCCCATTCTGTTAAGCTTTTATAAAAAGCGGTCTCTTTGCGATAGCGGAACAAGAGAAACACAAGAAACAGAAGAAGCGATAGATAAATGAAATACAGCACCGATAAAAACGGAATGGATGGATCAATATATGCCGCAAAAAGGAGCACGGCCTGCTGAAAAAGAAACATCGCGATCCAGCTTTTTCTTTCAAGCAGAAATGATTTAATCATAAAGACCGTCTTCTTCCTTCGCGATGTACCCCTGCCCCACTTTGGTTTCAATCATCTTCCCGATGCCTAATTGATCAAGTTTTTTCCGCAGCCGATTGACATTCACCGTCAGCGTGTTATCACTGACGAAACGCTCATCATTCCACAAGCTTCTGATGAGTTCTTCGCGGCTGACGATTTTATTTTTCTGCTCGGCCAGCAGTTTTAAAATCAGCATTTCGTTTTTGGTCAGCTCAACTGAACCGTTTTCATGGCTCACCATGTTTGTTTCAGCATCAATGGCAGCCCCGCTCCACCTTTTGATGAGCGCCGGTTCTGCATTGTATTGATACACCCGCCGAAACACGGCTTGTATTTTAGCAATCAAGACGTCAAAATGAAAAGGCTTCTGAATGAAATCATCTGCTCCGAGCTGCATCGACATGACCATATCTGCGGGATGATCCCGCGAGGACAAAAACAGAATCGGCACGTTTGATTGGGAGCGTATCATTCTGCACCAATGAAAGCCGTCAAATTTCGGCAGCTGCACATCAATCATCACCAAATCGGGCTTGATTTCGGTAAATTCCCGGGTAACCCGGCTGAAATCCTTTATCCCGTGCACCGCAAATGACCAGCCCGTTAATCTCTCTTTCATCTCGTGAAACAAAGTGTTATCATCTTCTATTAACAAAATATGAAACATTTGTATACACCCTTTTTCTGTCTGATAGAGGAAAAACCGGCTGTTGTGTCCAGCCGGTTCTTTCTCTTTACAATTCTCTTCTTAACGCGGTCAGAACGTTGGTTTTTGTCGCTTTCCGGGCCGGATTCATACCCGAGATCACCGCGACTCCCGCACAAATGACAACTGCGATTACAACGAGGCTGAGCGGGATATAGGAGAAGGTATAATGAAGATCTTCAGCTCCGGTCTTTCCCCCTACCGCTTTCAAAATAACCGGCACAGCCAGATTGACGGCAAAACTCACTCCGTAGGAAATAATAATCCCGATCACAGATCCTAAAATCCCGATATAGGCGCTTTCCATCAGAAACATTCTGCGGATGATGGACGGGCTTGCGCCGATCGCTTTCATAATCCCGATTTCCTGCGTTCTTTCTGTAACCGCCATTGTCATCGTGTTGAAAATACCGATGGCAGAAATCAAGACGGCGATAAAGCCGACAAAGATCAGGCCGATTTTAAAGACGAGGAAAAATGTGTTGACGCCCTGCAGCTCGGTTGTGACGGACATGACTTTATAACCGTCATCACTCAAATCATTCGTTAACTGTTCAACATTGTCAAATTTGTCGGCGTAGACTTTTATGCTTTTTTCAGCATTTCCGCCTTTCAGATCTAAGAATTTCGAAAAGTCCTTTTTGAATTGATCACTGATAAAAATATTTGTATCCTCCATCCACTCTTGGGACGGTTTTTTTGTTATTCCGACTACCTTAAAGTCGTACGTTTTGGTTCCTTCCGTTTTTCCGGTATCATTGTTCGTTTTTGAGATGCTCAGCTGGATGGTTTTATTCAGCAGATCCTCCGTATAGCCTGTTGGCTTTTCCACATCCGAGACATTGTCTTGATGATCCTTTAATTCTTTGTTGTATTCATCTGCCTCTTTTTTCGTCCATAGGTTCTTCGCGAAATTATAGCCGACCACAATTTCATTTTCTGATTTGGCGACTCTTCCCCGATCAAGCTCCATATTGGCTTTGACTTCGTCTTTCATGTTTGTCAGCACTATAGCTGAATCTTCATTTGTTCTGTTTCCCAATGTCGCTTTATTCGGTTCATACACTTGGGTTCTTTCAACGACAGACTTGACATTCTTATATTTTTCCAAGTCTGATTTCTTTACGGCTTTTCCGTTCTCCTGGCCGAGCACATTGATTTCCGTCACAATCTGCTGGCTCATGGTAATGTCTGTAATCGTTTTTTGAATCCCGAATCCGACGGAGGACAAGACAACTAAAAACGCGCACGCCATTGTCGTCGCCAGCACCGTCATGAAAACACGCAGCCGGTTTTTCTTCATATTTCTTCTGATAAAGTGAACCTGATCCTTAAATCTCAACTGTAACGCCCCCTTTTAATACACCGTCATGCAGCTGGAATTTTGAATGAGCAATGGAAGCGACTTCATCGTCATGCGTAATGATGACAAATGTAATTCCGCGCTCCCGGTTCAGCTGCTGAATTAATGCAAGCACCTCAAGCTCCGTTTCTGAATCAAGGCTTCCCGTCGGCTCATCGGCTAAAATAATCGACGGATTTAAAATCAGCGCCCTTGCGATACTGACACGCTGCTGCTGACCGCCTGACAGCTCATTCGGATAATGATTCGCATGATTTTCAAGACCGACCCGTTTCAGCATATCCGCGACTTTCTGCTTGCGTTCAGAAGGTTTTACGCCTTTGAGGGCAAGCGGCATTTCAACATTTTCATAGGTTGTCAGACTCGGAATGAGCTGAAAACTTTGAAAAATGAAACCGAAATGCCCAAGGCGGAACTGCGCCCACTCTTTTTCACTGAAGCCTGTCACATCAGTGCCGTTAATGACGATACGGCCCTTCGTCGGTGCTATATAGCCGGAAATTAAATTCAGAAGCGTTGATTTTCCGGAACCGCTCCGCCCGACGATACAGGCGATTTCCCCTTTTTCAACGGTCAAAGAGACATCCTTCAGCACCGGAACCGCACTCTCTCTGCCTTTCCTGCCGATTTTAAATGAATGATCGATATGCTGTACATCTATCACGTAAACCACTCCCCTTTATATTTGTTTCGTTTTTTTATACATGAAGTAATAACTGATGAAAAACCCGATAACCGCACCGATAAGCATGCCGAATATGTAGCCGGAATATGAACCGTTATAAGCATATCCGCATACACCCGCACCTCCCAACATACTGATCACCATGACGAGCACTTGGAAGATGCGTTCTGTATGTTTGCTCAAGATAAAATGTCCGCTTCGTTCACTCGGCATTTTCAGGAAATTCACATAGCCGAAAAGATAGAAACAAAAACCCATTAATGCACATATAAGCAATGCATGTTTCATGTAATGAATCCATGACGTATGGATATAAGCGGCCGGCATGAAATAGATCAGAAACCCGCTCCAAGGGAAATCAATATCCCGCACAGCCTGCTTGCCAAAAAGGAACTCAGCGTTTAATAGATAAATGGTGAAAATCACGATTGGAAAGAAGGAGATCGTGAACGCTGTGATGAGCTGTGCTGCTAAATTGCCAGTTATTGTGCCGGCAGCTGTCACTAATGCATAAATCATCAAGCTGACGACCAGCATCCCTGCGCTGAATGAGTGAAAATGATGTACAGCGTCAGGTTTAAGCATAAGAAACAATATGTCAGACACTCCGTAAGAGACAAGCTGGGAACCGGCTAACACGGCTGCTCCCAGTAAAAACTTAGTATGGAATATCCGGCTTCTCGAATACGGAAGACTTAATGTATACATTTTTTCAGCCCGTCCTGCTCTTGTCAGAAAAAGCCCCATAATAACCGGAGGAATGAAATGCAGCCCAATTACATTCCGATGGCTGTAATCAATGCTGAATGTACAAACTGAACCCGGATATTGATGAAGTACACTCAAACAATCTTTATAATGAAAATACTCATTTATAATTGCCAAAGGGCCTATGATAAGTAAGAACCCCGCGGAAAGGAGCAGCAGCGTCTGCCGCTGTTTCCATTCTTTATAAAGCAAACCGTTAATCGGCACCTTGCCTTCCCCCAAACTAAACATGTTCATACAGACCTACATATGCTTTGTTTTCCTGTAAACCGTAAAATAACTGATGAAAAATCCGATAACGGCGCCGATAATAATGCCGGCTAAATATCCGAACATCGTGTCCGTGACCCCATATCCGAAAACTCCAAAACCCATAACCGCAAACGCGATTACCAATAGCTGCACCGGGCGTTCCAATTTTCTCCAAAGAAAGAATCTGCCGTTCCGTTCATTCGGATGTTTCAGAAAGCTGACGTAACCGATCAGATAAAAGACGACGCTCATGACTGCCGGAATGAGTAAGATCAGATGTCTCTCTCTGATCCAGTCGTTAAACACATATCCAATAGGTGTTACAAATATAAAAAGACGAGATTCGATATAGCTGCTGATGAAAGAGAATTCATTACCAATACTAAAATCGAAAACAACCTCCAAATTCGCGGCCGGCAGACCGATGAGTAAAAAGGGCAGAATCGTTACGGTAAACGCCGTTAACAGCTGAGCGAATATATGGCCCGTCAATGCTCCGGATGCCATTAACAGTGCGTAAGCCATAAAACTGATGACAATCATTCCGATTGAAAAATGATCAAAATCGTACGTATGGCTCGGTTTCAGCAGAGAAATCAGCAATGACGCCGCTCCGTAGCCTATCGCCTGGGGAACAACAATGACTGCCCCGCCAAGCCAGAATTTGGTCTGAAAGATTTGGCTTCTGCTGTAAGGCATGCTTAACAGGGCATCCATCGTTCCCTTTGTCCGCTCCAAGCCTAATAAGAAGACAGCAATGATGACACTCACAACCCAGTTGAAGGAAAGAAGCGACCCATTCGTATAACTGACGACGAACTCACAATCTTGCGGAGCCGGATCATTCAAACATCCCTGATATGTTACGTAATTGTTATAAACCATAAAAGGATTTGCCGCTATTAAAAAAATACTGCTCAATAAAAACAACCACTGATTTTTCTTCCATTCTGTATACAATAGCCCCCGCGGTATCATTCCGGTCCTCCTTTCTTACACATGCTTCGTTTTTTTATAAATCGCAAAATAACTGACCAAAAATCCGACCGCTCCTCCGACCAGCATCCCGGCCGCATACCCTGTCATCGTCTGTCCCGTCGAGTACCCCGCCAGGCCAAAACCGAGAACGGCGATAATGATTACCACAATCTGAATGGGCCGGTCAAGCTGTCTCCAGAGGAAAAAACGGCCGTTCCGTTCCACGGGCTGTCTGACATAGCAAAAGTACCCGATGGCATAAAATATAATGCTCATCACTGCCGGGATGATTAATATATACTTGCTGGCAGATACCCAATTCGTATCAATGTACGTAATCGGATTCAGATATTGAAAAGAATTGTTTAGGTAAGCATTGACTGGCGGCATCAGCTCATGCATGTCGATCCCGAAGATGACTTCCGCATTTGTCAACGGCAACGTAATAATCAGGTAAGGCGCTATCGATACAGCAAACGCCGTTAACAGCTGGGCGAACGTATTGCCCGTTAAGCAGCCTGCGCTCGCGACCAATGTAAAAGCCAAAACACTCACAATGATCTCTCCAACGCTGTAATGGTGGAAGAAATATACGCGTTCAGGCTTTAACAGAAGAATCAACAGCTCAGCCAGCCCGTAGCCGATGACCTGAAAGCCGGCAATGACCGCCGCTCCGAGCCAATATTTAGTGTGAAACACCTGAGCGCGGGAATAAGGCAGACTGAAAAGCGTATCAATCGTTCCCTTTGTGCGCTCCAGTCCGAATAAGCAAACCGCCAAAATCACAGCGGGCGCCCAGTTCAAGTTCAGCATTCTGCTCTCCAAAGAATTCACATAAAACTTACAATATGCTCCCGGGGTATCCAGACAGCCTTGGTAGACCAGATAGGTATTTAACACTTCAAAAGGATTGACCGCCGCTAAAAAAAGGCCGACCATAACGAGAACAGTTCGATTCTGCATCCATTCCCTGTATAGCAATCCCCGGTCTACCATCTCCGGTTCCCCCCAAACTTCGCGATGAAGACTTCTTCTAAGTTTACAGGAAGCTCGTTCCACACTTTCGGGCGCAGCTCTTGCAGAAATTTCTTTTTCTTCTCATCGTTCTTCGGAATCAGCACTGTATAAAACACACCGGCATGGTCGAGGATCGGTATGTTTTGTTCTCTGATCATCAAGTTGACATCCTCATCAAACGCCATTTGGATTTTCATGTAATCCTCTTTCATATCATCCAAATCCATCACATTCGTCAGCTGATTTCCTTCCAAAAATCCGATCCGGTTGCACATGCGCTCAATATCTTCTAAACGATGTGAAGTAATCAGAATGCTCGTTTCCCGTTCAGCCACTTCATCCACCATAAGCTGAAGCACGTCATGACGCGTTACAGCGTCAATCCCATCCGTCGGTTCATCCAAAAGAATCAATGCCGGACGTGAAGCAAAGGCAAGGACGAGGGCCAGCTGTTTTTTCAGCCCTGTGGATAATTCCCGGTATTTCTTCGTTTCCGGAATGCTGTACCTGTTCATGAGCTCATTGGCGTAAGTCACATCAAAATTCGGATAGATTCTGCTTACAATAGCAACAAGCTGTTTATATGTATATTTGTCATAAAAAGGATTTTCAACAGGCATATAAATGATATTCTGTTTTACTTTCGGATGCCGCTTTATTTCCACCTGATTAAATAAAACCGTCCCTTGATCCGGCAGCAGAATCTGCTGAATGAGCCGGAGCAATGTTGTTTTCCCTGATCCGTTTCGGCCGAGCAGCCCAAAAATTTCTCCTTTTCCGATGGTGAGCGAAATATCCTTGAGCACTTCTTTACCGTCAATCGTTTTTGAGAGATTGCGCAATTCAATCATGATCCCTGCCTCCTTTCACATCAGCGCTGATTTCCTTTATCCATTCCTGCAGCTTCTCCAGCTCAACTCCCGCGTAATGGGCATCGATGATGAGCTGTTTCAATTGCTCTTTTATCATCGTCATCTTCCCTTCAACCAATGTCTTTTTTGCATTCTCCGATATATACGTTCCTCTTCCCCTCAGCGTTTCAATGACACCATCGCGTTCAAGCTCCTTGTACGCTTTGCTGACTGTATTCGGATTGGCGATAATGATCGTTGCCAATTCCCTGACAGAAGGAAGTTTATCCCCCGGCTTCATGATCCCTTTTAAACAAAGCTCTTTCAATTGCTGTATGATCTGCTCATAAATCGGGGTTGAGCTTCTCGGATCGATTTGAATCATTTACTTCCCTTCTTTCTTTTACGAGCTGCTCTATTTCTTTAAATGTTCTGCCACTGAAAACCGATGACGCAAGAATGACAAACAGACTGCTGGCCAAAACCGAGGCGGCGATAATAAGAGGCACATCTTGTTTTACGGATCTTTTGTTTTTCATGAAGGCTCTCCTTTCCTATGCTCAACATTTATATTTCGATTTCATTTTTTGAGTGTTTGCAGTGTATTACATCAAGTAGTACACGTAATACAATAAACACACTCCGCCCTATTGTCAATTCTTTTTTAAAAAGAACTACAAAAAAACCCGCCGGGATTCCGGCAGGTTTTGCACCATCTAAAACGGTGCGGTCAGTAATCGAAATTACGCTGCAAAATCATATTGTTTTGCAGGGTCTGGAGCTGCAATCTCATTCGGTAAAGCTGCTCTCTTTGCTGATCATTCGCAGATAATGACAGCTTGTTTAATTCATTCACCGCGTTTTCAAGCATCATTTGCGCTTCACTGTACTCATTATCATTATAATGCTCTTGTTTGGAAGCGGTTTTAAATTGCTCATTCGCAAATTCATACGCCTGTTCGCTTCTTTGGAGATGTTCATCTACTGATTGTCTTGTTGCCAACGAAACCCCTCCTCAGTGAATGGGAAATCAAACTTAGTTTGAGCGGAGGAAAAATGATTAACACCCGAAGATTGCAGGAAAGAGAACCAAATTTTCCGTGAGTCAGGAAAAGGAATGAGAATCCTGCCCGCAGTTATACTAAACAAAAGAAAGCCGCATCTGTTTTCACATTGTGAACCCCCATCATTCATGCTACAATTTTAGGATGCATCTGATGTGAGGGAGGCTTTTTGAACATTGAACGAGAATAACCCTTTTCCTTATTCAAATACGGAAAAACGGTACCATACATTAAATTATCATCTGCGGGAGCATTTCGGGCATAAAGTGTTTAAAGTCGCGCTTGACGGCGGTTTTGACTGCCCGAATCGGGACGGCACGGTTGCACACGGCGGATGCACATTCTGCAGTGCGGCCGGATCTGGCGATTTTGCCGGCAACCGGGCCGATGACTTAATCACGCAATTTCACGATATCAAAAACCGCATGCACGAAAAGTGGAAAGACGGCAAATATATCGCATATTTCCAAGCGTTCACGAATACACATGCGCCGGTGGAGGAGCTGCGTGAGAAATTTGAATCCGTACTCAAGCTTGACGGTGTTGTCGGCATGTCTATCGCGACCCGTCCGGACTGCCTGCCGGATGATGTCGTGGAGTATTTGGCCGAACTGAATGAACGGACATATTTGTGGGTTGAGCTCGGGCTGCAGACCGTACATGAGCGGACCGCCCTTCTGATCAACCGCGCCCATGATTTTGACTGCTATGTTGAGGGCGTCAATAAACTGAGAAAACACGGCATCCGTGTTTGTTCCCATATCATTAACGGGCTTCCGCTCGAAAACAGGGACATGATGATGGAGACGGCCAAAGCCGTCGCTGATTTGGATGTTCAAGGCATTAAGATTCACCTGCTTCACTTATTAAAAGGCACACCGATGGTGAAGCAATATGAAAAAGGAAAGCTTGAATTCCTTTCGCAGGAAGAATATGTCCAGCTTGTATGTGATCAGCTCGAAATCATTCCCCCGGAAATGATCGTTCACCGCATTACGGGGGACGGGCCGATCGAATTAATGGTCGGGCCGATGTGGAGCGTCAATAAGTGGGAAGTACTGGGCGCCATTCAAAAAGAGCTGGAAACACGGGGAAGCTATCAAGGAAAGCTCTTCAGAAAAATCGGGGAGGAGACTGCCCTATGACCTTGATGCACATCCTCCCTTTCAGTAAAGAATTGCTGAAGTCCGCCGCACAAGAAGGAGATATCACGGTTGACGCGACAATGGGCAACGGGCATGATACATATTTTCTGGCCGGCCTTGTCGGTGAGACAGGACATGTCCATGCCTTTGATATTCAGGCTGATGCACTCGCCAAAACGAAGGAGCGTCTCGGTGACGCCCTCAGCCCGCGCGTCACGCTGCACCATAAGAGCCATGATCAAATAAAGGCATCCCTGCCTGAGGATGCGCACGGCCGTGTGGCTTGTGCCGTGTTTAATCTCGGCTATCTGCCCGGCGGCGATAAAAGCATTACGACAAACGGGCACTCTACCATTTCTGCAATCGAACAGCTCCTTGAACTGCTGAAAGAGAACGGGCTGATCGTTCTCGTGGTCTACCACGGGCATCCTGAGGGAAAGACGGAAAAGAATGCGCTTCTGGAATATTGCGAAAACCTTGATCAGGAAAAGGCGCGCGTGCTGAGCTACGGCTTTCTCAACCAGCGAAACGACCCGCCGTTTATTATAGCAATTGAAAAGAAATCTCCTGGTAAATAAAGAATCGGCCTGTCATCAACAGGCCGATTCTTTTTGTGAACGTATTTACTTTTTCAAAAAAGTCAATTACCATGAAATAATGGGAAAAAGTTCATTTTTCCACTGAAACACCTGAGAGGAGCAGCAGTTTGAATATTCTTCGCATCATTTTTTCAAGTGTTCCCTACGTGATGTTCATCATCATTTTATCAAGACATTTAGGATTTGAGTTCGCGAAAACCTATTACTGGTGGTTTGCTGCATTTTTCGTCATCGGGCTGGTCGGCAAATTTGTAATGCACTTTGCGGAAAAAAAGAAACCATTAAAAAAAGAGACAGCGTAAATTGCGCATGTCTCTTTTTAATGGGCACTGTTCATCCATTACGAGCTTTTCGTCCAAGCCATCTTCTGAAATTTGCGGTAGGCTCTTCCGTTGATATAAAAGAAAAATGACGTTTTTCCGCTTGCCCTGATCAGCTTTCGCGCGAGGCGGCCCATTTCTTTTTGGCTGGCGACTTTGTCATCGGATAAATAGACGCCGAGCAGCCCCCGGTTAATCAGCCGGTGAAAATTTTCATGCGGAATGCCGTGCAAATGTTCATCCGCTTTTTCAATAAAATGCTTCAGTCTCTGCATCATTTCTTCATGAGATTGATAATACGTACAGAAATTCAGATCGCCTTCAAGCAGATCCTCTTCCTGGTCTATTAAATAATCGAGCAGAATGTGCAGCCCTTGTATGTACGGAAAATAACTGCTGCGGATTTTCTCAGCGGTATGTTCGTTGAAATCAGGCTGGAAAGAGTAAGCGACGAGACAGAAAATGCCTAACGTCGATCCTGCGCAAGCAGAGAATTCAAACCACTCCATTTCCGGAAGCTGTGACCGGTACTGCTCAAACCAGCTTTTAAGCCTCGGAACGCGTTCATGCTCAACGACATGCTTATGCACCTGAAGATCGCAATAATAATCGCACAGCTCGAGCAAATAAGGTTTAATGATGCCGTAATGTTCTATTGACCCGAGCACCCGCTGGCATGTTCTGACCAGCTCATGAAGATAACCGCCGTCATCCTGCTCCTCTCTGTACTGATAGTACGGCTGCACCTCGGCACCGACTGTCAGCGCGTCACGCATCGAAAGGTGAAGCATGCGGAAATCTTCCGGATCAAGCGATGTGCTGCGGTCACACAGATTGTCCAGATAATCACTGATCGTCTGGTACGCAATGATAAATTGCACGCATTTCTGTTTTTGCTCTCCCGACAGCAGGGCTAAAATGCCGCCGCCCTCACAATGAAACGATTTATCACGGATACTTGCGGCCGCCTGCTCCCGCAGCTCGGTATTTTTAATGGAATCTGATTTTTCCCGCCATATATTCAATTCCTGATGTACGAGCGGAAAAATTTCACGATACACTTTTGCCATAAGGTTAAAAGGATGTTCCGGTACTGTCAACAAATGCACCCCCAGCGAATTCAAATATACTGATCTGTAAAGGCTTTCGCCGCCTTAAACACAGCTTCTCTTTCCGGTTCATTAAAAATTTCATGATAAAGCCCTTCCCATTCCCGGTATGATTTATTATGGGAAGCCACACCGGAAAACCATTTACGGACCTTCATTTTATCAACGATTTTGTCATCACCGCCCTGCATAAGCAAAAGCGGCACTTTTAAAAACGCATCAGTCGGCACCATAGCGGCATCAATGGTTTTTAAAAGCTCTCTGTACCATCTTACAGATACTTTCGTGACATATAAAGAATCGTTTTGATCCGCTTCAATCATATCCGCATTCCTTGTCGCCATATCAGGCGATAAACCGGAGTCCACTCTGAGGGACGGGGCGAGAACATTCAGTCCTTTAGACGCAAAATCAAGCACTTTATTGACTTTTATTTGCAGCCCAAGACAAGGTGATGATAAAATGAGTGCCGTAATGCGGGGATTTCTCTGCTGCTTAAACCATTCTATCGCAATCAGTCCGCCCATGCTGTGGCCCAAAAGGAAAACGGGCGATTCAAGCGTTCTCGCTTGATCAATCCATATATCTACTTCATCAATGTATTCTTGGAAAGAGCGAATATGCCCTCTGGCGCGGGTGGATGTTCCCTGACCGGGCAAATCACCCATCACCACGTTATATCCGGAAGATCTCCACATTTCAACGAGCCATTTATAACGCCCGTGGTATTCGCTTGCCCCGTGGATTATGACAATGGTACCGACGGGCCTGTCTGCTTTCCAAGTCCACATGCTGTTCACCTCTTACATAAATTTAGAGAAAGAAGGATGAGACATGATAATCTACCCTTATAAAGAATTTACGCCGGACATACATCCTGAAGCGTTTATTGCGGATAACGCCGTCATTACGGGCGACGTCGTGATCGGAGAACAATCAAGCATTTGGTTCTCAGCCGTCATCCGCGGGGATGTTGCGCCGACAAGAATCGGAAAAAGAGTCAGCATACAAGACTTGAGCTGTCTGCATCAAAGTCCGGGCCGCCCGCTTCTTATTGAAGATGACGTCACGATCGGCCATCAGGTTACACTGCACAGCGCAATCATCAGAAAGAATGCTTTAATCGGTATGGGCTCCGTCATTCTGGACGGGGCAGAAATCGGAGAAGGCGCGTTTATCGGCGCCGGAAGTCTCGTTCCTCCCGGCAAATCCATTCCGCCCGGCTTTCTTGCGTTCGGCCGCCCTGCAAAGGTCATCCGCCGGCTGACAGAAGAAGATGTACGGGACATGGAAAGAATCAGAACGGAATATGTTGAAAAAGGCCGATACTATAAAGCACTGCAAGAGAAATAAAAAAGATCAGCTTTGTTTTACTACTGTACCATTTTTCAAAATATTATTTAAGCAAAAACCATTTGCGTTCTGCTGGTTGTCAGAAAACAGAAGCAAAATGTTCAGGAATTTGTTTTATTCTTCCCCCTTTGACCCGATCCTATGAAAAAAGAGCCCATTTCAGCGGGCTCTTTTTTTTACGCTTTTTCGGCAAATGTCTGTCCGTTTTCCAGATTTATGTGTTTTCTTTTATGGAAGCCTTTCCCGTAATAGGCTGCTAATAATATGCAGAACCAGGCAGGGCCGATGATGACGGCCACTCGGGTCTCTGCATTAAAAGCCATCAGTACAACGACAAAAGCGAGAAATGCCAGTGAGATATAAGAGGAAAAGGGATATAAAGGCATTTTATATTTCAGTTTTTTTCGTTCTTCCGGCTGTAAGCTTTTACGATATTTCATTTGAGAAAGCAAAATAATCGCCCACGTCCAAATCGCTCCGAACGTCGCAATGCTTGTCACCCATGTAAACACTTTCGCCGGCACCACGTAGTTCAACAGAACGCCGATGCATAACGCACCCGCTGAAACCAATACCGCTTTTCCCGGCACCCCGCCTTTTGTGACCGTGCCGTAGGTTTTAGGGGCTTCATTTTGCTCGGCCAGATTAAACAGCATGCGTCCTGTGCTGAAGATCCCGCTGTTGCAGGACGAAAGAGCCGCCGTCAAAACGACAAAATTAATGATTCCGGCCGCTGCGGGGATTCCGATTTTTTCAAATGTCAAAACAAACGGGCTTCCGCCTGAACCGATCTCCTGCCACGGATAAATTGACATAATGACAAACAAAGCTCCGACGTAAAAAATGAGAATGCGCCAAAAAACAGTATCAATGGCGCGTGCCAGTGATTTTTCCGGGTTTTTGACCTCACCGGCTGTGACACCAATCAGCTCAATCCCGAGATATGCAAACATGACCATCTGAAGCGACAGCAGCACCCCTTTAATCCCATTCGGGAAAAAGCCGCCGTGGCTCCATAAATTGCTGATCCCGAGCGCAACGCCTCCGTTTCCGAGACCGAATACGATCATCACAAGGCCGATCGCAATCATTGACAGAATCGCCAGGACTTTAATGAGCGCAAACCAGAATTCAAGCTCACCGTATGCTTTGACCGCCAGAAAGTTGACAGCCGTCATAATGACGAGTGCACAAAGCGCCCAGATCCATGACGGCACGTCAGGGAACCAGTAGCCCATATAAATGCCGACCGCGGTGATTTCCGCCATGCAGGTAACGACCCATAAAAACCAATAATTCCAGCCCGTTAAAAATCCCGCCAGCGGGCCGAGATAATCTCTGGCATACCGGCTGAATGAGCCGGCCACAGGCTTTTGAATCGCCATTTCCCCTAATGCCCGCATAATAAAAAACATAATCAGCCCGCTGCAGGCGTAAGCTGCTAAAATCCCCGGTCCGGCAAGCTTTATGGCCGAAGCTGACCCGAGAAACAGCCCGACTCCTATCGCGGCTCCCAAAGACATAAGCGAGATATGCCGCTCTTCCAAGCCGCGGTGAAGCGTTTTTCCTTTGTTTTGCATAACTCTCCCTCCCCCTGATTTTGACAGAAAAAACAAACCGAGACGAAATAGCCAGAAAACACTCTCCGGAATCTGTCCGATAGTCCTATAATAACATTTTTCTGAATATTGCGTAACACTTTGCGGAAAACATAGCGGAATAGAAGGTTTATAAAAAACAATAGAAAAAAGGCTTTCGATAACATCGAAAGCCTTTTGGATTAAACGAAGATGACTTCTTTCGGCTGATGATTCAGCTCTTCCGGCACCAGTCTTTTTTCGACATTGATGCTGTGCCAGATCATGAAGATCAGCACGGTCCAGATTTTGCGGCTGTTATCCGCTCTGTCGGCACAATGATCTTCAAGAAGCTGAAGGACATAATCCTTTTCAATATAAGCGTCTGTTTCGCTTTCATGGATGATGTTGCGCACCCATTCGTTCATTTCATTTTTCAGCCAGTGGCGGATCGGCACAGGGAAACCGAGTTTTTTACGGTTAAGCACATGATCAGGCACTACCCCTTCAGCGGCTTTACGCAGGAGGTATTTCGTCGTGCCGTTTTTCGTTTTCAATTCATCCGGAATTTTAGAGGCCACGTCAAACACGACTTTATCAAGGAACGGCACGCGCAGTTCCAATGAGTTGGCCATCGTCATTTTGTCAGCCTTTAACAGAATGTCGCCGCGCATCCACGTATGAATGTCGACATACTGCATTTTATTAATGTCACTGTATGAACGGCTTTCCGTAAAGTACGGCTTCGTGACATCACGGTATGAAAGCTCTGAATTGTAATGTTTAAGCAGCTGTTTTTTCACAGGCTCTTCAAAAATCTTCGCATTTCCGATATAGCGCTCCTCAAGCGGTGTGCAGCCGCGGACTAAGAGGCTTTTCCCTCTCATTCCTTCTGGCATGACCGACGCCACGTGAAGAAGCATTTTTTTCAGTCCGGACGGAATGCGTTCAAACGGTTTAAGCGACAGCGGTTCACGGTAAATATTGTACCCGCCGAACAGCTCGTCCGCGCCTTCCCCGGATAACGCAACCGTTACATGTTTTTTCGCTTCTTTCGCGACAAAGTACAAAGGAATCGCCGCCGGATCTGCAAGCGGGTCATCAAAGTGCCAGACGATTTTCGGAAGCTCGTTCATATACTCCTCTGGAGAAATGACTTTGCTGATATTTTCAATCCCGAGCGCGGCAGCTGTTTCCTTCGCTACATCAACTTCACTGAAGCCCTGCTGCTCGAAGCCGACAGAAAATGTTTTCAGGTTCGGGTGAAATTCTTTCGCAACTGAGACGATAAAAGAAGAGTCAATACCGCCTGATAGGAACGAGCCGACGGGAACGTCACTTCTCATGTGGACTTTGACAGAGTCAAAGATTGCGTCTCTGACTTCTTTCACCAATTTATCTTCATCAGACTGAACGGGCTTAAAGTTCGCTTTGAAATACGTTTTAAACGCGATATCGCCTTCCGGGCGGATCGTAAACTGGCTGCCCGGCTCGACTTTTTTCACTTCAGCGTCAAGCGTGCTCGGTTCAGGAACGAATTGGAAAGACATATATTGCTGTAAAGAAGCTGTATCAAGATCAATACCGTTTTGAGCGGCCATTAAACTTTTTCTTTCAGAAGCAAAATACACTTTGTCCCCGATGGTTGTGTAATACAGCGGTTTAATTCCGAACGGGTCTCTCGCGCCGTACATGACACGGTCAGCTTTGTTCCAGATTAAAAACGCAAACATTCCGCGAAGCTTTGAAGCAGCTTCTTCTTTATAATGGCGGTATGTCGCAAGGAGCACCTCGGTATCGGAATCTGTATTGAACTTGTAGCCTTTCGCTTCAAGCTCTTCTCTCAATTCAATGTAGTTATAGATTTCGCCGTTAAAAATGATCCAATATTTTTCGTCTTCATATGATAAAGGCTGTCCGCCGTTTTCTACGTCAATAATACTGAGCCGTCTGAAGCCGAAACCGACGTGCTCGTCATGATAATACCCATCGCTGTCAGGACCGCGGTGAACGATCATTTGATTCATTTGTTTGATTAGCTCTTCTTGATCTGCGGTTTGAGTTAATGGATGCTTATTAAAAACACCGACAAATCCACACATAGTATAGCCTCCATAAGTGTAATTTTCTAATTGGACCCCCTTTTTATAGACGCTTTGTTACGCCATTGGTTTCACGCTATGTAAAAAATCAGCATGGCAGCATCTGCAAAAAGGGAAAGCCGCTTAAGTAAGCGGCTATAAAATTATTCTCCTAGTGCTTCTTTGCGAAGCGCATCCGCCTTGTCAGTACGCTCCCAAGGAAGATCCACATCATGGCGTCCGAAGTGGCCGTAAGCAGCAGTCTGCTTATAGATCGGGCGGCGCAAATCAAGCATTTTAATAATGCCGGCAGGTCTCAGGTCGAAGTTATTCCGTACGACTTCGATCAGTTTCTCTTCAGAAGCTTTTCCTGTATCAAACGTATTGATGGAAATAGAAACAGGCTGTGCCACGCCGATTGCGTATGCAAGCTGCACTTCACAAGAATCAGCAAGGCCTGCTGCCACGATGTTTTTCGCTACGTATCTCGCAGCGTATGCCGCTGAACGGTCTACCTTCGTCGCATCCTTACCGGAGAACGCGCCGCCGCCGTGGCGTGCATATCCGCCGTATGTGTCAACGATGATTTTACGGCCTGTAAGCCCCGCATCACCTTGCGGACCGCCGATTACGAAACGTCCCGTAGGGTTGATGAAGTATTTTGTCTCTTCATCGATCAGTTCCTCAGGCACGACAGGGTTAATGACATGCTCTTTCAGATTGCGCTGAATCTGCTCAAGCGTAATTTCCGGATGGTGCTGAGTTGAGATGACGATCGCATCGATGCGGACAGGTTTGTTGTTTTCATCATATTCAACGGTAACTTGCGTTTTTCCGTCAGGGCGAAGGTACGGAAGAATGTCTTCTTTGCGGACTTCGCTCAGACGGCGGGCTAATTTATGCGCCAGTGAGATCGGAAGCGGCATAAGCTCTTTCGTTTCGTTACACGCATAACCGAACATCAGACCTTGGTCCCCCGCTCCGATCGCTTCGATTTCAGCGTCGCTCATTGTGCCTTCACGCGCTTCAAGAGCCTGATCGACACCCATCGCGATATCCGCAGACTGTTCATCAATTGATGTTAAAACAGCGCAAGTCTCCGCATCAAATCCGTATTTAGCCCGTGTGTAGCCGATTTCTTTAATCGTTTCACGGACTGTTTTCGGAATGTCAACGTATGTTGATGTTGTAATCTCTCCGCTTACCAGCACAAGACCTGTTGTTACAGACGTTTCGCAGGCTACGCGCGCGTTCGGGTCATTTTTTAAAATCTCATCTAAGATACTGTCAGAAATTTGGTCACAGATTTTATCCGGATGACCCTCGGTAACAGATTCAGATGTAAATAGTCGACGGTTTTTACTCATTTACTTTTCCTCCTGAAAAAAGATCTTTTGCAAGACCTTTTCATATGATACGGAACTCGCTCCCTCTTAATACAATGTCATACTATATCAGAGAATGTTAATTGGCATATTTTATGAAATAAAAAAACCTTTTCCACTCGAGGAAAGGGTTTGGTCTGTGTGCCTTTCACTCTTATCGCTCAAGGAAATATTAAACCTTGCATCAGGTTAGCACCTTGGTTTCCCACAGTGTTTTCACCTGCTTTTTTACAGAGAAACCGGTTGCTGGGCTTCATCGGGCCTGTCCCTCCGCCAGCTCGGGATAAGAGTATCCGCTCAATGAAATATCTTATCGTAAAAGGGCGGAAAGTGTCAATATGAATTAAAGCGATTACGCGCCTTTATTTCGGGAAGCAATGGAAAAAACACAAACAAAAAATAATAAATAGTATAGACTATTTTTATATATATGTTATACTAATTCCACATTCAGCGAAATACAAATAAACCGGCAAAGGAAGGTTTTTATGAAATTAGTTGATTTAACCGCAGATCTTCAAGCGTTACTCGCAAGTCCGAATGTGCATCATAATTTATCAGCTCCAAAACTTACTGAAAAAGTGATCAGCCGAAATGAAGGAACGCTGACATCAACAGGCGCCGTACGCGCCACTACCGGCGCATATACGGGCCGATCACCTAAAGATAAATTTATCGTTCGTGAAAAAAGCACAGAAAATCAAATTGATTGGGGCGCGGTGAACCAGCCCATTTCTGAAGAAGCGTTTGAAAAGCTGTACGCCAAAGTCGTCAGCTACTTAAAACAGAGAGATGAACTGTTTGTTTTTGAAGGATTCGCAGGCGCAGATGAAAAATACAGACTGCCGATTACAGTCGTAAATGAATTTGCGTGGCATAATTTATTCGCGCGCCAGCTGTTTATCAGACCGGAGACGAATGAAAAAGATCCGCAAGCACAGCCGTTTACCATTCTTTCAGCTCCGCATTTTAAAGCTGATCCGGAAACGGACGGCACGCATTCTGAAACATTTATTATTGTATCCTTCGAAAAGCGCGTCATTTTAATCGGCGGCACCGAGTACGCCGGAGAAATGAAAAAATCAATATTCTCGATTATGAACTTTCTGCTCCCGCAGCAGGATATTCTGCCGATGCACTGCTCAGCCAACGTCGGTGAAAAAGGCGATGTCGCCCTGTTTTTCGGTCTTTCCGGCACTGGGAAAACGACGCTTTCAGCCGATGCGGACCGGAAACTGATCGGCGATGACGAGCACGGCTGGTCTGATTCCGGCGTTTTTAACATTGAAGGCGGATGTTACGCTAAATGTATAAATCTGAGCGAAGAAAAAGAACCGCAGATTTTTCACGCGATCCGCTTCGGGTCTGTTCTTGAGAATGTTGTGCTTGATGAGAAAACGGGTGAGGCGGATTACGACAATTCCTTCTACACGGAAAACACAAGAGCCGCATATCCGATTGAGATGATCGGCAATATCGTGCAGCCTAGCATTGCCGGCCACCCGCAGGCGATCGTCTTTTTAACGGCGGATGCATTCGGTGTGCTCCCTCCGATCAGCAAACTGACGAAGGAGCAGGCGATGTATCATTTCTTAAGCGGGTACACCAGCAAACTTGCCGGAACCGAACGCGGTGTGACATCTCCGCAAACGACTTTTTCCACGTGCTTCGGTTCACCGTTCCTGCCGCTTCCGGCTCACGTATATGCCGAAATGCTCGGGAAGAAAATCGACGAACACGGCGTTCAAGTCTTTCTGGTCAACACAGGCTGGACCGGCGGAGGGTACGGAGTCGGAGAGCGGATGAAACTTTCGTATACAAGAGCGATGGTCAAAGCCGCAATTGACGGCACGCTTGATCAGACAGACATGACAGCAGACAGCATTTTCGGTCTGCACAGCCCCGTTCATGTTCCGGGCGTTCCGGATGAGGTTCTTCAGCCTGAAAACACATGGAGCGATAAAAAAGCATACAACGAAAAAGCGCTGTTTTTAGCCAATGAGTTCAAAGAAAACTTTAAAAAGTTTTCCCATGCAGACTCCATTGCCAAAGCCGGCGGACCTCTCGTTTAACCAAAAAAGCCAAGGGCGTATATGCCCTCGGCTTTTGTTTTTTCAATTTGTCGAATGAAGCGAAGTGAGTCTGTATGTAATGCTTGTCCGGCCGTTCGCCCACTCGAGCTTTTGGACTTCACCCGTGCCGGATTTCTCGCCGTTTTTTGTTTTGCGCACGTCCATCGGAATATCGAGAGGATAGACCCGATAGCCCTCTTTCTCTAATAAAAAGATATTTTCCTCTATCCGTTTTTCATTGCCTTTAGTCACAATCATAGTATTAAATTCTACAGGCATTCCCAAAATGAAAATCCCCTTTCATTCTCTTTTTCTATATTATCATATCATAAATCCGGCATCTTACCTTGTCTTCATCCATTCCGCCAGACGCCGGACAATGCGTCTGTTTTCCTGCGGGGGAAAATAATGCGTAAAACCGCTGTAATACCAGGTCTCCACCGGTTTCCCCGTCTCTTTCAGCTTGTCCTCAATCATCCTGGCGTGCTCGATCGAGACATTTTCATCATTCTCGCCATGGATGAGCAGCACAGGCGCCTGAATGCGGTCTGCTTTTTCAAACGGCGAACGCCATCTGTATTCATCCGGCACCTTTTTCGGCGTGCCGCCGATCACCCGCTTCATCATCCGCCGCAAATCCTTCCGCTCTTCATAAGTGAGCGCCATGTCACTCACACCGCCCCAGGAAACGAGCGAAGCCGCTTGATGCCCCATCTCGATCGCAGTCAAAAGACCCATGATTCCGCCCCGGGAAAATCCGAAAATATGAATCCGCCCTTCCCTGACGTTCGGATGCTCCTGAAGCAGACGGAAAGCCGAAAACGCGTCCTCTCTGTCCTCTCCCGCAAAATCTTCATTCCCCTCGCCGCCCTGATTGCCTCTGTAATAAGGCGCAAACACGACAAAGCCTTGGGAAGCGAATTGAACGATTCTTCCCGGACGAACCATGCCGACATTTTTAATACCGCCGCGCAAATATAAAAAACCGTCGTATGTTCCCGGCGCCGCAGGCTCGGCAAGGAGCCCCTTTACCTTCAGCCCTTCTGACTCATAGCACACCGTAAAGAGGCGGACATGCGGACTCGGAGACGGAAACCTTTTCTTTTCAACAAGCAAAACAAATGAGCCTCCTTCCATCATCAGTTTTTTATTCTTTCCCAACCTGAATATGGGCACTCACACATTTTTTATACCCATCATACGATATGTAAAGCAAAAAAGGTTAATTTAACGCTTAAAACAAGGAGGTTACACCGTGAACAAATGGCTCAAAACGAGCTGCGTCTTTGTCATATGCTCCTTTTTCCTGCTCATTCTTCCGGCCTGCCGACAGGAAGAAAGTCTGACGAAGGTAAAGGTGGCGGAAGTCACACACTCCATCTTCTATACCCCTATGTATGTCGCTGAAGCGAAAGGTTTCTTTAAAAAAGAAGGGCTTCACGTTTCACTTCAAACCACATGGGGCGGAGACAAAACGATGACATCGCTTTTGTCAAACGGCTCTGATATCGCGCTGGTCGGTTCTGAAACGTCCATTTACGTGGAAGCGCAAGGAGCAAAAGATCCTATCATCAACTTCGCGCAGCTGACACAGACAGACGGTACATTTCTCGTGGCGCGAAAGGATGTGACATCATTCAAGTGGGACGATTTAAAAGGAAAAACATTTCTCGGCCAGCGTAAAGGCGGCATGCCCCAAATGGCCGGTGAGTACGTCCTGAAGAAGCATCACATACAGCCGAAAAAAGACATTAACCTGATTCAGAACATTGATTTCGCCAATATTTCCAACGCATTCGCATCCGGAACCGGTGATTATGTCCAGCTGTTTGAACCGACGGCATCCCAATTTGAAAAAGAAGGCATCGGCCATATCGTCGCATCCTTCGGAGAAGCTTCCGGCCAAGTGCCTTACACAACCTTTATGGCAAAAGAAAGCTATTTAAAAAACAATGAAAAAACGGCGGAAAAATTCACCCGCGCCATCTACCGCGCCCAGCAATGGGTGGAAAGCCATCCGGCCAAAGACATCGCAAAAACGATTCAAAAGGAATTTGCCGATACCGACCCTGCCATTATTGAAGCATCGATAGACCGTTATAAAAAACAAAAATCATTCTCTTCTGACCCCGTTCTGCAAGAAGATGAATGGGAACAGCTTCAATCTATTATGGATGAAGCCGGGGAGCTCCCGAAACATATTCCGTACAGCAAACTCGTCAACACAAAAATCGCCAAAAAAGTCACCTCAGAACAATAGGAGGAACATGAATGTCTTTTTTACATGTGGATCATGTGACACATACTTATTTCTCGCTGAAAGAAAAAACAACCGCCGTGAAAGATATACATCTTCATATTGAAAAAGGGGATTTCATCTCCTTTCTCGGACCGAGCGGATGCGGTAAAACAACACTCCTATCCATTCTTGCCGGCCTTATTGCCCCTGCACAAGGCCGGGTGCTGATTGAAGGCAGCGTGCCGAACCATAAAGAACACCAAATCGGCTATATGCTTCAGCAGGATTATTTATTTCCTTGGAAATCAATTGAGGAAAACGTGCTGCTCGGTTTACACATTTCCAAAACATTAACAGAAGAAAAGAAAGCTGAAGTTCTCGGCCTTCTGCCTAAGCTCGGATTAATCGGCGTCGAAAAAAAATATCCGAAAGAGCTGTCAGGGGGAATGCGGCAGCGGGCGGCACTTGCCAGAACGCTTGCCCCGGACCCGGGCCTGCTGCTTCTTGATGAGCCGTTTTCGGCGCTGGACTTTCAAACGAAGCTTTCTTTAGAAAACCTTGTCTTCAGAACATTAAAGGATTTTCAAAAAACAGCCGTGCTCGTCACCCACGATATCGGTGAAGCCATCGCGATGAGCGATACGATCTATTTATTTTCGAATCAGCCGGGAACGATCCACCAAATTTTCACCGTGCCTAAGGAGCTCGCCGCCTTAGATCCGTTTGACGCGCGTCAGGACCCGGCCTTTCAGCCGCTGTTTCAAACCATATGGAAGGAGCTGAATTCCCTTGAAAAACAGCAGCGGCACGATTGAAGAGCTTCATCAGCAGTTTAAGAAAAAACACCAAAAAGAAAAACGCCGGATTCGTGCGTATCAGGCCGCCATTTTTATCGTATTTTTTGCAGGGTGGGAAATATCGAGCAAAGCGGGCTGGATCGATCCGTTAATTTTCAGCTCCCCCTCTGCCGTTTGCAGGCTCTTAGTTGAAAAGATTGCGGACGGATCCCTCGCGGCGCACATCGGTGTCACATTAGGCGAAACCGTTCTCGGCTTTTTGCTCGGCACCCTTCTCGGCACATGTCTCGCCGCTCTGTTATGGTGGTCAAACAGGCTCGCCCGGATTTTAGACCCGTACCTCGTCATTTTAAACGCGATGCCGAAGGTCGCACTCGGACCGATTCTCATCGTCGCACTCGGACCGAATTTTACAAGTATCGTAGCCATGGGAGCAGTCATCAGTGTCATTATCACGACAATCGTCGTCTTTACGGCTTTTCAGGAAGTGGATGAAAATTATATTAAGGTCATGAAAACATTTGGAGCGAAAAGGCGCATCATGTTTAAAGAAGTCATTCTGCCGGCGTGTGCCCCCGCCATTGTTTCTGCGCTTAAAGTGAATGTCGGTTTATCCTGGGTCGGTGTCATTGTCGGCGAGTTTCTCGTTTCCGAAAAAGGTTTAGGCTACATGATCATATACGGATTTCAAGTCTTCAATTTCACCCTTGTATTTTTAAGCCTTCTGATCATCGCGATTTTTGCGACATTAATGTATCAGGGAGTGGAACTGTTAGAGAGAAAATGGACGAAAGGAAAAATATAAAAAAGACCCGTGCGGAAACGCCGGGTCTTCGTTTCTATGATTGAAATACGCCATCTTCTTTCAGCTTTTTCAGGCTTATCGGAAGCACCGAATCTTTCATAATGAAACTGAACTTTTTATTTCGCGGGAGATTCTCCGGCAGTTCGCTGAACAGCACCGGCCCCTTTGTTTCAAAATAATCAGCCTGTTTTTCAAGCTTTTCAATATCGGCAAAATAAATATTCTTAACGATTACCTTTTCCCTGCCGAGCACTTTATACTGTCCGACGTACTGAAGGTGTCTTACCGCGGCGCCGGTCTCTTCTTTTACCTCGCGCAGGGCCGCTTCCTCCGCACATTCCATCGGCTCCACTTTTCCGCCCGGAAATTCAAACCCCCGGTCTTCGTGCTCAGTCAAAAGCCACTTGTCACCATATCGGCATATGACCCATACGTGCTTCGGGCTGTCTGAAAAAGGCTGGTGTTCAAAGGAGAGCTGAACAGTGTTCTGATAATAGTCTTTAAACTCGTACATGTTTATCCCTCTAATCCGTTCCTTCGTATCTTCCATACATCATACCACAGTTGCGTTTGTTCGGAAGCCCTTTATCAAAAATTCAGAGGAAAACCATCATACCCGCTAGTATAGCCTCCTATGAAGCAAATGTTACGGTTTGCGCTTGAATTTATTTTTCAGGGTGTCCAAAAGGTCGACGAGCACCTGCGGAACCGGGATGCCCAGCGAGCTTGCCGTAATCACAATCTGTATCGATTCGTATAAAATATAAAACATGATAGCCAAATTGCGGATGGAGCCTTCGGTATGAAGCAGCTGATCAAAAAAATGGCAAACTGAGACTAATGACAAGGTCACGATTTTTTTGACCAGCCGCGCAAAAAGCTTTTTTGGGCTCAGCTGTTGCAAAAGAGATTCCTTTAAGCTTGTACTGATAAATTCGATCGCCATGACCGATAGCAAAATCAGAAACGAATACTGAAAACCGCCGAAGAAAAATCCCGCTGCCGACACGATCACTGCAAAAAACGAAAAGATGCCAAAGTCTCTGCCCACTTGATCCAACATCCTTTCACAGAAACGGCCTTACATTATTCTATGAAAGGTGAATAGAACGGACTGGATTTTTCAGAAAAATGGACAACCAAATAAAAGACCGGATGCTCTAAAGCCCCGGCCTTCCCTTGTTAATTATCCTAAATACGCTTTCAGCATCCAGTTATGTTTTTCGATATTCTGGTGAATGGCAAGCAGCATATCTCCGGTCGTTTCGTCACCGACTTCATCTGCGAGATCCATTCCGCTTTTCAGTTCCTCTGCAATGACAGTGAAGTCATCATAAATGTTCTGTACCATTTGTTCTGCGCTCTCATTGCCTTCCGCTTCTTTTATAGATGCAGTCTTCAATGATTCCGTCATTGTGCCGATCGGCTTGCCGTTTAATGCCAGCAGACGCTCTGCCAAGTCATCAATATATGTAGCCGTTTCGTTATACAGCTCCTCGAACTTTTCATGCAGTGTAAAAAAGTCCTTCCCTTTGACGTACCAATGATAGTTATGTAATTTCACATACATGACCGTCCAGTTTGCAACTTGTTTATTGACTGCTTCCAATAGTTTTTCTGACATGCCTATCTTCCTCCTTTGGTTTACTATTGATATACCCTTTATATCGTTTGTTAAAACATAAATTTTTAGCCCTTGATTTTACGTCTGGAAAATATGTTATTATTTGTTAAAAAGGAGGGATTTCATGCTGCTTCTTCTGAGTCTCGGCTTTCTTATCGTGCTTGCCGTGCTGCTTTTATCCATCTGGTCGACCGTAAGAGCCTATAATGTAAAGCATACGATTGATCCGCCGCAGGACGAATCAAACGGCTTGACGCACAAAAACAAACCTTAATGATGATGCGTCTGTTCCTCATGGCCGGAGGAATCATCGGCAGCTTCAGCATCTCCGACACGCACTTTTACAGTCGGCATATTGTGCTGCTGTTTTGCCGTTACGTGGGATTGAACGGTATACACACCCTCTTCGTCAAATTCAGTCCGCAGATGATACGCCCCTTTTTCCTCCTTGGCCTTGCTTGTTTTGCTGCTGCCTTTTTTTCCTTCTTTCCATACTTCAAACATGACTTCATCCGCATCCGTGACGCGCTTTCCGCCGTAAAAAACATCCGCCTTGTATTCTGCTTTTTCATGCGGCTTTACCGTTTCCGGTCCCGTAAGCTTGACCTCAAGCGCTTTAGGCTTTTCATCCGCGGAGGTTTTGTCCGAATTGCCCCCGCAAGAAGATAAAAGAAATACCATACCGCACATACCTGCCAATACAGCCCGTTTCATTCCATCACTCCCTCGTGTTTGCTTCTATTTTAGCAAACGCTTACACATAAGGTGTGACATTTTTTAGAAATATGTAAAAAAAGCCTTTTTGCATGACAGCAAAAAGGCCTGTTTTTTTATCCGAACACTTTCAGCAAATCTTCTTTATCCTGTGACAGCCAGAAACGCATTAGGCGTTTCGCGCCTTCCAAATCATGAAGTTTCGCCTGGCCGCACTGTTTTTCGTTGGCTGCCGGAATCTCCGTAATATCGATGGCTTCTTTCAGTGTAGCGTCAAGCAGGTCAACAATCTCTTCCGCTGTCGGCTCACCGCTCACAACCAGATAATATCCTGTCTGGCAGCCCATTGGTGAAATATCTATGATGTCGAAGTGATTGTATTTCTCAGAATGTGTGCGGATCGTAAACGCAAGCAAGTGCTCAAGCGTATGAATCGTATCCGGCTTCATCGCCTGTTTGTTCGGCTGGCAGAAGCGGATGTCAAACTTATTCACGACGCCGTCTGTTCCGACTTTATGCACTCCGCAATGTCTTACATACGGAGCCACAACCGCGTTATGGTCAAGCTCAAAACTTTCTACTGAAGGCATAATGGCACTCCCTTTTTTTCAGAATATGCACCCATTATAACACAGTTTTCCGATAAGAATTGCGGCGGACGCTTTTCAATCTGAAATTTTTTTTCTATACTAGCATCAGAAAGGTGGTTTTTTTGATGAAAACCATAATGATTGCGTTAATCCGCGGATACCAGAAGTTCATCTCTCCGCTGACGCCGCCGTCATGCCGCTTTTATCCGACGTGTTCGCAGTACGGAATCGAGGCCGTCAAGACTCACGGCGCACTAAAAGGCGGATGGCTGACACTGAAGCGAATTTTAAGGTGCCATCCTTTTCATCCGGGCGGGGTTGATCCCGTACCGGAAAAAAAACAAAAGCATTAGTCCATATGCTGATAGCCGTCGATCACCAGATCAAGCTTGCCGGTTTCAGGATCAATCACAAGACCGTGCACCGGCACGTTATCAGGGAATAGAGGATGGTGTTTAATGACGTTTACGCTGTCTGTAACACTCGCTTCTACAGAATCAAAGCTTTTCAGCCATTGATCAAGATCAACACCTGAGTACTTCAGCATGTCAATCCGCTCTTTCGGAATACCGCGGTCAATAATTTTACCGAGCATATCCTCGCTGTTGATTTTGCTCATACCGCAATCATGATGCCCGATAACGCAGACTTCATCAGCGTTTAATTCGTATACGGCCACTAAAAGGCTGCGCATAATGCTTCCGAATGGGTGGGCGACAAGCGCGCCGGCACTTTTAATAATTTTCACATCGCCGTTTCGCATGTTCATCGCATGCGGAAGCAATTCAACAAGGCGTGTGTCCATGCAGGACAAAATCGCCATCTTTTTATCCGGGAATTTAGATGTTTGGTATTTTTCATACTCTTTGTTTTTAGTAAACTGCTCATTAAATGTCATGATATCGTTTAGAAGACTCATCTTGGTGTTTCCTTTCTGCTTTTTTATTCACAATATAACATAAAGCGGGTCCTTTCGTCACTCCCCGCTCTTGATGACAAAGTTGCAGACGGCTCAAAAAATAAGACAAACCCCCTCGGGCTTGTCTTATTTCCCCATATTGTATTTTTTGTTGAACTGTTCGACTCTCCCGCCTTTTTCGTTGAACTTTTGGCGGCCTGTATAAAACGGATGCGTATCTGAGCTGACTTCTACTTTAATCAGCGGGTATGTTTTTCCGTCTTCCCACTCTGCTGTTTCCTCTGATGTTTTCGTTGAATGGCTTAAAAACCGGTAGCCGCTGTTCACATCTTGAAAAATCACTTGATGGTTATCCGGATGAATATCTTTTTTCATGCTGATCTCCCTTTCTTTAAATCGTAATTATTACGCTTTATTCTAAACCTTAAATAGGCGCTTGTCAATCATATATGCCCCGATCCCTTGATTTCTAAACCCTGCACATATATGGAATCAGAAGAATAATTTAATGGCTTCAGCAAATAATATAACCACATTACATAAAACGGTAATTAGAAAGGCGGTTTATGACGTGGATGATTTAGTATTAGCCAGAAGCCTGTTCGGGACAACCATGGGCTTTCATATTATTTTCGCGACGCTTGGTGTCGGTTTGCCTCTGATGATTTTAATGGCTGAATTAATTTATCAAAAAACAAAAGATCCGCATTATGCCATTATGGCGAAAAGATGGACAAAGGCGCAGGCTGTTCTGCTCGGCGTGGCGATACCGACCGGAACGATCGCGGGTACACAGCTTGCCCTTTTGTGGCCCGGATTCATGGAAGTCATCGGCAGAGTGATGTCACTTCCGTTTCAAATTGAAATTTATGCTTTCTTTATCGAAGCGCTGTTTATGTCCATTTATGTCTATGCCGCTGACCGGCTGACTCCGGCGATGCGCATCATTGCCGTCATTTTCGTTTTGATCGGCGCCGCGGCATCTGCCGTCTTAATCACAAATGTTCACGCATTTGAAGGAACGCCGGCCGGCTTTAAAATTTTAAACGGCAAAATCACTGACGTCGAACCGTGGGCGGCATTTTTTAATCCAAGCTTTTTCACCACCGCGGGCCATGTCGTTCTGACGGCTTTCATGACCGGTGCATTTATCGTCGCGTCAGTAGCCGCTTATAAAATGCTGAGAACGAGAAAACAGGAGCAGGTATACCGTTTTCACCGGAAAGCGCTTCTGCTCGCTTTAACGATCGGCGGAATCTTTTCTATTATTGCCTCTTTAAACGGACACGAGTCAGCTCAGCTCCTTTACGAATACCAGCCTGAGAAGCTTGCGGGCGCAGAAGGGCTGTTTGAAACAAGGTCACACGCTCCGCTTGCGATCGGCGGTTTTACCGACGCAAAAGAAGAAAAAGTAAAATGGGCGATAGAAGTGCCGTGGGCTTTAAGCTTTTTGGCTGCAAACAGCTTTGACACAGTCGTCAAAGGCTTGAACGCGTTTCCGAAAGACGAGTGGCCGCCTTTATTCATCCATACACTGTTTAACGGAATGGTCGGCATCGGAATGCTGCTCATTTTGTACTCCGTCATCGGCATCGTGTGGAGAAAAATATTAAAGAAAGACAGCTTTCCGACTTGGCTTTTGATTTTATTTTTAACCGCGGGACCGCTTAGTCTGATCGGCATTGAATTCGGATGGATATTCGCTTGTACTGGGCGGCAGCCATGGGTGATTTATCATCTTCTGAAAACGTCAGATGTCGTCACGACAACTGGTTCAATCGGTTTGCTGTTCATCCTGTTTACGGTGGTTTACGCCATTTTGGCGGCCGCAGTCATTTATGTGCTGCTGTATTATTTCCGCAAACATCCCGTTGAGGAGGATGTAAAAGCGGCGGAATCTTAACAACAGAAAGGGCTGAATTGAAATGGACATTACCATGGATGCTCTCATCGCGATATCCATCGTATGGGGCTTCGTGTTTATCTACGCGGTTATGGCAACGATGGACTTCGGAGCCGGTTTTTGGTCTATGATTTATTTAAATAAAGAACAAACAAAGGCGACTAACATCGCCAACCGTTATTTATCCCCGACATGGGAAGTGACCAATGTCTTTATCGTCGCGATCGTTGTCGCCCTTTTCAGTTTCTTTCCCGGGGCAACTTTCGTGCTGGGTACCGTTTTATTGATTCCGGGGAGTATCATTTTGCTGCTTTTAGCTATCCGAAGCGGCTTTCTCGTTTTCTCCAATACGGCGAAAGAAAGAAAAATCATGAGATATATCTCCGGAATTTCAGGCTTCATTATTCCTGCTGTGCTGATTTTGGTACTTCCGGTGACACACGGAGGATTTATCGAGAAAACGGGCGGGGTGTATCACTTGAATTTGGCAAATGTCTTTACAAGCCCGAATGCGTATGCCTTTATCGGCTTTGCCATTTTAAGCACTTTATTTTTATCTTCGCTGCTTCTGGCCGACTTTTCAAATGTTGCGGAAGAGGAGCATGCGTATCGCATATACAGACGGAGCTCTTTAATAACAGGGCCGCTGTCTCTTCTTTTTGCGATCTTCATTATGCTGACATTGCGTACGGAAGCCGGCTGGCTGTATACGGGAATGATGAAAGACCTGACATGGCTCATCCTGTCTGTCATTACATTTATCATTGCCGGTATCGCTCTGTTTTTGCCGAATAAACGCTTCGGCAGAAACCTCGGCAAACCGAGGATCGCCATGATTGCCATTGCGCTGCAATACTTTCTGGCAAGCTATGCGTACGGACGGGCTCATCTTCCTTATATGATTTATCCCGACATTACGGTCATGTCAGGATTTACGGAACCCGCAACCTTCAGGGCGCTGTTTATGACGTATATCGTCGCGTTCATCATTTTGTTTCCCGGATTTTATTTCTTCTGGAAGCTCTTTATGAAAGACAGACGTTATATCCGCCAGGAGGAATAACAAAAATCGGGGCGGCTCATACTAATGGCGTACCTTTTATTTGGGAGGGGAATCAGCATGGACCAAAAAATTCTGTGTGAAGTCAATAACTGCTCATATTGGGGCAAAGGAAACAAATGCACGGCCGACGCTATTTATGTTGTCAGCCATACAGGCGAAACCGCTGAAAAAAGTGAAGAAACGGATTGCAAAACCTTTAAACCGCATGATTTATAAAAAAAAGAGCTGTTTTTATACAGCTCTTTTTAATTTCCGCGCCGCACTGCTCACATTTATCAAGTAAAAAAACCGGCTTTAACAGCCGGTTCAAACGGGGAAGGGGTGATGATGAACAGTTTCAATATAACAGCGGCATACAGAATGCTCAACTTGCTGAAATATCGTTTTATCAGCTGTTTGTCGTAAAAACGTCCATTTGGGTGACGTATTTTCTCATTATTTCCTGATTAACTTCGACACCCAGCCCGGGACCGTCCGGAACAGAGATAAATCCCTCTTCGATACGGATGTCAGGAGTGATAATATCCTCCTCCCAGTATCGGTCTGATGAGGAAATGTCCCCCGGTATCGTAAATTGCGGCAGCGAAGCAAGCGCCACTGTCTGCGCTCTCGAAATGCCGGTCTCAAACATTCCGCCGCACCATACCGGCATGTGATGCTCTCTGCATAAATCATGTATTTTTAAAGCCTCTGTCAGACCACCTACACGCGCCGGTTTTATATTAATGATTTTACAGCTTCCAAGCTCAATCGCACGCCTCGCGTCATCAAATGAGCATATGCTTTCATCAAGACATATCGCCGTTCTCAAGTGTTTTTGCAGGTGGCGGTGATCGACAATATCATCTGCCTGAAGCGGCTGTTCTATCATCATTAATTGGAATTCATCCAATTCTTTCAGCCTGCTGATGTCTTTCAGTTCATACGCTGAGTTGGCATCCGCCATGAGCGGTACATTCGGAAAACGGCTGCGGATGGCTCTGACCAAATCAACGTCATTGCCGGGCTGAATTTTTATTTTTATACGTTGATAACCTTCTTTTACGTATTGCTCAATTTCCCGAAGCATCTCATCAGCCGAAGCAAGACCCACTACGACGCCGGCGGGCACTTTATCTTTTTTGCCTCCCAAGGCTTCTGCGAGAGAAATCCCCTTTTTCTTGGCATATAAATCCCACACGGCTGATTCAAGGCCCGCTTTTGCCATGCGGTTTCCTTTAAAACGCTCGAGACAGTCAGGCACGTCTGACGGGTGGGAAAATTCGCGGCCTACGACATTTGGAATAAAAAAATCTTTCAGCATATGCGCGCATGTCTGAATCGTTTCTTCTGTATACCACGGGGAAGAAAACGCCGATACCTCTCCCCAGCCGGTTCTCCCGGTTTCGTCGATCGCTTCCACGATCAAAAATTTACGGTCGTGCAGAGTTTCAATACTTGTTTTAAATGGTTTTTTTAGCCTCATACTCACATGATAAAGGGTGATTTTTTCAATCTTAATCATGACAATTCTCCTTTACGAAGCTCATTAAGCCGATGCCTCATCAGTTTATTGGACGCGTTCCGCGGAAGCTCGTCAACCGCGAAAAAAGCAGCCGGTATTTTATATTTTGCAAGACGTTCACGGCAAAAAGCGGTCAGCTCCTCTGAACTGACAGAAGAAGTCAAAACGAGAAAGGCATGCGGCACTTTCCCCCACTTCGGATCTTCGGCTCCTGAAACACCGGCTTCCGCTACAGCCGGATGGGCAAGCAGCGCCGCTTCAACTTCAGCCGGGTAGATGTTCTCTCCGCCTGAAATGATGAGATCCGACCGTCTGTCCAGCACATATAAAAACCCTTCATCATCCAAATAGCCAAGATCGCCCGTTTTGAACCAGCCATTATGAAAAGCGGCCTGATTCGCTTCGTCACGATGATAGTACCCTTTCATCACATTCGGCCCTTTCACCGTAATCTCACCATGTTCAAACGGCGCACAGCGATTTCCGTCTTTTTCAATTCTGATTTCACATGAAAACAGCGGTTTACCTGCCGAGCCGAGCTTTTCCATGCTGAATTCAGGAGAAAGCGTGACAATCTGTGAGCAGGTTTCGGTCAAGCCATAAGACTGGAAGACCGGAAATTGTTTCCTGCGGCATTCTTCAAGAAGCGGCAGCGGTGCCGGCCCCCCGCCTAGCAGAATGCAACGCAGTGATTCAGGACATTGTTCAGTCTCCGAAAGCAGACCCGACAGCATGGTCTGCACAGCCGATATGATCGTGACCCGGTGTGAGCTGATGCTGTCCAGCACATCAGTGACAGAAAATTTTTGGTGAAGCACGACAGGCATGCCGTAAATGACCGATTTAAACAGTGCAGACAGGCCGCTGATATGAAAAAGCGGCAGCGCAATAAGCCAGCGGTCCCGCTCCGTGACCCCCAGATTCAGCGCAGATGATACAGCGCTGGAATAATGGTTTCCGAAAGTCTGCTGCACCCCCTTCGGCCTTCCCGTTGTTCCTGACGTATACATAAGAGTCGCCGTATCATCGAGCGTTACATATTCTTCCGGCTCAATGTCTCCCGCCTCTTCAGCCTGCAGCTCGTCCACATCTGCGGTGGCGACTGCAGATTCATAATCTTCCCGGCGAAAACCGTCCTCCGTCAATAAAAGCTTCGCCTGTGAATCTTCGAGCTGAAACAGCCGTTCTTGTTTTGAGAGCTTCGTATTTAACAGCACCGCTTCCATTCCTAATAAGAAGCAGGCGTGAACGGCATAAACCATTTCAGGTCTGTTAGAAAGCAAAATCGCGACACGGTCTCCTTTTTTAAGCGTGTAGTATTCGGACAGCCGCGCGGCCATTTGTTTAGAAGCATGGTACAATTCTTTGAATGTCATCTGTTTGTTTTCAAATATGAGAGCGATTCTCTCAGGTGTCAGCTGAGCCCTTTGAATGAGCCAATTTGGCTGTTCTGTCAGCATGTTATCATCTCCGAGGTAAAAGTACTTTTTTTGAAAAGAAAACAGCTTGGACCAGAGCGGCTCAAGCTGTTTCGTAGTGTCATCTGATCACGGAAAACGAGGGAACTGACCGAAATCGGGACTGCGTTTCTCTTTAAAGGAATCGCGGCCTTCTTTCGCTTCGTCTGTCGTGTAATAAAGAAGCGTTGCATCTCCTGCAAATTGCTGAATTCCGGCAAGACCGTCTGTATCTGCGTTAAATGCCGCTTTAAGGAAACGAAGGGCTGTAGGGCTTTTCTCAAGCATTTCCTCACACCATTTAATTGTTTCCTCTTCAAGTTTCTCTAATGGGACAACCGTATTGACAAGCCCCATGTCGAGCGCTTCCTGCGCGTTGTATTGACGACACAGGTACCAGATTTCACGGGCTTTCTTATGTCCGACGATACGCGCCAGGTAGCCTGAGCCGTAACCGGCATCAAAGCTGCCCACTTTCGGCCCAGTCTGACCGAAAATCGCGTTATCAGCTGCAATCGTTAAATCACAGACGATATGAAGCACATGGCCTCCGCCGATGGCGTAGCCTGATACCATCGCTACAACCGGTTTTGGAATAACACGGATTAAACGCTGAAGATCAAGCACATTCAGACGCGGGATCTGATCGTCTCCGACATATCCGCCGTGACCGCGGACTTTTTGGTCCCCGCCTGAACAGAATGCCTTATCTCCCGCTCCCGCAAGAACGATGACACCAATCTCAGAGTCATCACGTGCGTAAGCAAATGCGTCAATCATTTCTGATACCGTCTTAGGAGTAAATGCGTTATGTACCTCCGGGCGGTTAATTGTTATTTTTGCAATACCGTTATACGTCTCGTACAGGATTTCATCGTACTGACGTTCACTTTTCCATTCTGCAGCCATTGATATGACCTCCTCTATTTTTGCATGAGTCCGGCCGAAAAGTCATTTTCTTTATGCTTTACAAGCCGTTTAAAAACTCACTTACTATCTTACCAAAAATTCGCGGCTGTTCCACATGAACCGTGTGCCCCGCCTGTTTGACAACCTCTATTTTACTTGATGGGAGCAGGTTATGCACCTTTTGATTAATGACGCAAAATTTTTCATCCCATTCACCGCATATGAGAAGAACCGGCGATTTGATGCGGTCTAATGCACTCCACCAGGAAGGCTGTGAGCCCGTCCCCATTCCGAGCAGACTGCCTGCAAGACCGGACGGATTATTTTTCAGCCGGCCGGCACGGATGGACGCCTTTACATTGTCCGGAAGAGAAAGCTGTGTGGCAAACAACGGAATGCTTTCCCAATAATCGACAAACGATGTTATGCCTTCCCGTAATATAAAGTCAGCAAGCTCCCGGTCTGACTGAATCCGCTTTTTGCGTTCCTCGAGCGTGCTGAGGCCAGGAGTTGAACTTTCCAGAACAAGCGCTGACACCCGATGCGGAAATGTCTGTGCAAAGGAGTAAGCAAGTCTTCCCCCCATAGAATACCCAATAAGTTTCACTTTGTGAAGTTTTAATTGATCAAAAACGGCGGCAAGGTCCGCCACCTGCCGGCTCGCACTATACCTTGCCGCTTGCACAGGCGCGTCTGTCTCTCCGTGGCCCAGGCAGTCAATCATCACCATTCGCTCGCCGGGAAACATTTCGCGTAAAAATTCCCATGATTCTTTACTGCCCGTAAACCCGTGCAGACAAACTATCGCTTCAGACGATTCGTGACCGCTGTCAGCCGCCCGATAGCACACACCGTCCGCCATTTTGACAGTTACAGCTTCCATTCTTTTTTCACTTCCTGGACTGCGGCCTGCAGCAGATCGCGATGGAATTGAACTCTTGATGTCCGATCTGTTTTCAGCTCGATAATATGAAGTCCGGGCTTGTCCGCCTGCGGCTGATACGCATCCTTAAATGCATCCCAAGTCTCAGGGCAAGTATACGTCCCGCCGTACAGTGCGGCGGCATGACGGAAATCAAGTCCCGTCGGCGTACCGAACAGTTCTTCAAAATGAGTTTTATCAGATGCCTGCGGCAAAAATGAGAAAATCCCGCCGCCATCATTGTTTATTAAAATAACCGTAAGCGGAATTCCAAGTTTTTTAGCCGCTAACAGCCCGTTTAAATCATGGTAAAACGATAAATCTCCAATCACAAGCGTGACAGGCGCCTTTGTTCCCTCACACAGTCCCATAGCCGAGGAAACAACCCCGTCAATTCCGTTAGCGCCGCGGTTGGCATAGACACGGAAGGAACGGTCTTGTTTTTCAAAGAAAGTATCCACGTCACGAATCGGCATGCTGTTGCCGACAAAAATCGAACTGCCCTCAGGAACAAGGTGCTGAAGCTGACGATATACATTCCCTTCAAATGATAAATCATCCATGTCCGCGGCCTTTAAATGGCTGCGGAACCGCTCATTGACAAACTGCCATTTCTCCAGCCATCCGGACGGCCGTTTTTCAGTTTCAGCTGAACGGACCGCTTCCAACAATACAGACGGATGGCAATGAATCATATGCGCGCCGGTCTGAGTGGGATCTCTCCACCCGCCGTCTTCATCAACGATAAACTGCTCAATGGCAGAATCGTCTCTGAGCCATAAAAAGAGCGGTTTGGAAACCGGCATCGGACCGAATCGGATCACAACGTCCGGACGCAGCGCCTCTTTTATCTCCTCATCTTTTAAGAATGAGTCATAGGCATCAATAATCAGCGCCTTATCATGCTTTCCGTTTCGGAGATTTGAAAGCGGGTCAGCCAAAATCGGGAATTGAAGCATCTCGGCAAGCGCGATGATCTGCTGTTTTTCTGCTTCACCGTGAATTTCGCCGCAGACGATCATACCCTTTTCGGCACTCGCAAGACGCTCTGTAATATGACGCAGAGAGGCTTGGTCAGCTGACTGAATCCCTGTTGTAACAGAGACATGCCGCCCAGCTCTCATTCTTTCAAAAGGCCGTGCTGACAAATCCGGCATCAAAGGCTCTCTGAGCGGCACATTGACATGCACAGGCCCCATCGGGCGTTTGCCCGCTTCACTTACGGCTCGGCCGGCCAATGTTCTGATATAACTCAGCATCTGAGGATTTTCCTCAGGAAGAGCTGAGTCTGTGAAAAACTTAACAAAGTTACCGAACAGAAAATGCTGGTTAATCGCCTGAGGCGCCCCTACTTCCCTTAATTCATGCGGCCGGTCAGCAGTCAGGACAATAAGAGGCACTCTTGAATAATGAGCTTCAATCACGGCCGGATAGAAGTTAGCCGCTGCCGTTCCTGACGTACAAATCAGCATGACCGGACGCTGGCGGGCTTTTGCAAGACCGAGTGCGAAAAAACCCGCGGATCGTTCATCAATCTGTATATGGACATGAATATCCGGGTGGGCCGCTGCCAAAACCGCCAGCGGAGTTGACCTCGATCCGGGACAAACGACTGCGTCGGTTATACCCGAAAGAGCGAATTCATCAATAAAGCTTCCGATATAATGTGTAATCGGGTTTGTCAAAGCCTTTCACCTCCTAAAGCAGAGATCATCGGCTTTAGTTTAATTTGTGTTTCTTCATATTCTGATTGCGGATCTGAATCTTCAACAATACCGCATCCTGCGAATAGGCGCGCACTTTGATCTTCAATCAGCCCTGATCGGATGGCCACGACAAATTCTCCGTTTTCCCTGCCGTCCATCCAGCCGATCGGAGCCGCGTACCATCCGCGTGTCATCGGTTCAATATCAGCGATAACTTCAATAGCTTTTTGCTGGGGCGCTCCGCCCAATGCCGGTGTCGGATGCAGCTTTTCAATCAAATCAAACAGCGAAGCGGACGTTTTAAGATGACCGACGATCGGCGTATATAAATGCTGAACACTTTTTGTTTTATATAGTTGCGGACCCGCCGGCTTTTTCACATCACTGCAGCTCGACAAAAAAGCATCGTGTATCATCTGAACCACAAAATCATGCTCCGCGAGATTTTTTCCGTCATGCAGCAATTCGTTGCCAAGACAGTCATCTTCTTGTTGATTTTTTCCGCGCTTAATTGAACCTGCCAGGCAGGACGACATGACGTCTTTGCCGGATTTTTTGATCAGCCGCTCTGGTGAAGCGCCGACAAAGCATTTATTTCCCTGCTCAATCGCAAAAACATAGCTTGTCGTTTGATCCGTCAAAAGCTTTCTGACAACGCTCTCCACCGGAATAGGCCCATCAAATGACAATACGACTTCCCTTGCCAGCACGACTTTATCATATTGATTTGCCTTCATATCATTTGTTGCTGTATTAATGGCTTCAAGCCAGTTTTCCACATCAAGTTCTTCCGCTTTTGTTAAAGCAGGATACTCCTCATACGCCATTGAAGAAACTGCAAAAGCTTCAGAAAAAGATTTCAGACGTTTCAGCACATCTTCTGCCTGATTACCGTCTGCCGCCCATTGATTGACGGTTAAATAATCACCATCCGCCGTCTTTGTCAGCATGAGTGAGGGAATAAAGAACAGTCCTTCTTCGAACCCGTTCCATTCGTCTCCTCTTTCTTCAGCGGGATTAAATGAAAAACCGCCGAATAAGACAGGACCGACCGCGGTATGCGCCGCCTCTTCTTCATGAATATGAAAAGCCGTCTTTTTAAAGCGCTCCCATTGTTCAAAAACGTCGTGATAACGCTTTTTGTTTTTTTCATTCGATTGGAACAGCGCTTCTGTGCCAAGACCGACTATTGTTAATTCACTACCGGGTTCTGACCAAAAAAATCGTTTGCCTTTATATTTTTTTGCTCCGTCTTTGAAAAATGATAGAGGGTCTAAAGACGCAATACGTCTTGAATAGCTCAATAAGACAGCATGGTTGACTTGTTTGGCTTTATGTAATGCATGATCTGCTTCCTCTCGGAACGTATGCTGCACCGTTGTCACCATGAGACATTCCTCCATAATCCGTTAAATGCTTTTAATACAATACACCTGTGATGACATTGTGTCAAACACACAGATGTGAGCACGACAAAATGCCTGCATTTCTTATTATAAACCTTTTTGCACAGATGAATAAAGAAACAAACTTGAATTTTCTTTCCCCACTCTCGGCAAACACTGTATCCTTTTACTTTACTGTGGAAAAGTGACCATTTTTATCCACCTTTTTTCTGTATCAAAAACGTTCATACTAACTGTAAGCATCACATAGAAACGAGGGAACGATGTGCTTACAAACGAACAGATCACACACTTGAAAAAAGAGCTAGAAGAAGCCAAACATGATATTTTAAGCCGTTTTAAAGAAAATGATCAATTTCAATTAACAGATGAATTCCCGTATCAGTCATCCGGCGAATTGTCTTCCTATGACAATCACCCCGGCGATCAGGCAACCGAGTTATACGAGCGTGAAAAAGACCTGGCTCTCCTCGACCATGAACGGGAGCATCTTCGCGATATTGATTACTCCTTGAAACAAATTGAAAACGGTACGTACGGCATATGTGAAGTCAGCGGCAAGGAGATCCCTTATGACAGACTGGAAGCTCTGCCGACTGCTACAACCTTGGCGGAATATTCCTCGCAGGATGCCGTTTCTAAAGACAGGCCGATTGAGGAGGAAACACCGTTCGGACAGTTTGAATTTGATGATGATGAATCAATACGGCCGCCATACGACAGTGAAGACTCTTATCAGGACGTTGAGAAATACGGAAACTCAGAAACGCCTCAGGATTTAGAGAATCCGCCTCTCAGCTACAACGATATGACAATGAACTCTGAAGAAAACATCGGCTATGTTGAGGATTATGAAAACTTCATCGCAACAGATATTACCGGAAAAAACATTTCTGTATATCCAAGCAGAGAACACGAAAAATATGAACAGGAACTGGACGAAGAAGGAATTATGACGACGTTCGGCGATCTTCATGCTGACTAAAACCCCGGCTTGCCGGGGTTTTAAGTTTGCAGCATTATTGCAATGAAAACTCATACACTGAAAGGGGTATGCGACTCTTTAAAAAGTTTGACCTTTACAAAATCGGGAATGAACGTATTGACATTGAATATCGGAAGGAATAGATGAAAAAGAAGTATATCGGTGCGATTATTGTATTTATCATTACATATGCCTTGTTTTCTTTAGCTGGGTTTCTCTTTCCCATCGACAGGGAATGGTACGACGCCCTTCACAAACCTGACTGGACGCCGAGCGGATCAGTTATCGGCATCATATGGGCGGTTTTGTTTGCGTTTATCTCGCTGTCAGCAGCCTTGATATACGCAAAATTTTCATATAAAGAATCCAAAGCTTTCTGGGTGATGCTTCTCATCAATTATATCGTTAATCAAGGATTCAGCTTTTTTCAATTCACACAGAAAAATTTGCTTGCTGCATCTATCGATTGCCTGCTTGTGGCCGTTACAACACTTAGCTTATTGATAATTGCCCGCAAATACAGTAAAGATTCAGCCTGGCTGCTGGTTCCTTATTTATTATGGAGTGTTTTTGCCACATACCTGTCTTTCACCATTTACACTATGAACTCATAATAAAAAACCTTGCATACTATGCAAGGTTCTTTAATGACCCGTACGGGATTCGAACCCGTGTTACCGCCGTGAAAGGGCGGTGTCTTAACCGCTTGACCAACGGGCCTTATGGCGGAGAAGGAGGGATTTGAACCCTCGCGCCGCTTACACGACCTACACCCTTAGCAGGGGCGCCTCTTCAGCCACTTGAGTACTTCTCCATATGGCTCCACAGGCAGGATTCGAACCTGCGACCGATCGGTTAACAGCCGATAGCTCTACCACTGAGCTACTGTGGAAAAATCATCATGGTGGGCCTGAGTGGACTCGAACCACCGACCTCACGCTTATCAGGCGTGCGCTCTAACCAGCTGAGCTACAGGCCCATGACAATAAAAAAATGGAGCGGGTGATGGGAATCGAACCCACGACATCAGCTTGGAAGGCTGAGGTTTTACCACTAAACTACACCCGCATTGTTGTTTGGGGCGATTGATGGGAATCGAACCCACGAGTGCCAGAGCCACAATCTGGTGCGTTAACCACTTCGCCACAACCGCCAAAACAATATTAAATTAAGATGGTGGCTCGGGACGGAATCGAACCGCCGACACACGGATTTTCAGTCCGTTGCTCTACCAACTGAGCTACCGAGCCTTTTTTATAAATGGCGGTCCGGACGGGACTCGAACCCGCGACCTCCTGCGTGACAGGCAGGCATTCTAACCAACTGAACTACCGGACCATTTTTTGGTTGCGGGGGCAGGATTTGAACCTGCGACCTTCGGGTTATGAGCCCGACGAGCTACCGAACTGCTCCACCCCGCGATGATAATTAAATTAGATATGGCGGAGGAAGAGGGATTCGAACCCCCGCGGGCTTTGACACCCCTGTCGGTTTTCAAGACCGATCCCTTCAGCCAGACTTGGGTATTCCTCCGTATATGTGGTGGACCTTGTAGGACTCGAACCTACGACCGGACGGTTATGAGCCGTCTGCTCTAACCAACTGAGCTAAAGGTCCAATGGTAGCGGCGGAGGGGATCGAACCCCCGACCTCACGGGTATGAACCGTACGCTCTAGCCAGCTGAGCTACACCGCCAAAAAACAATTAAAATCAAGTGGAGCCTAGCGGGATCGAACCGCTGACCTCCTGCGTGCAAAGCAGGCGCTCTCC